>NZ_CP126263.1:0-3777357 GCF_003234335.2 Curtobacterium sp. MCLR17_054
ATGACGATGCCGGCCGACCCCGTCGAGGACCTCTGGTCATCCGTACTCGGACTCCTCGCCGAGGACCCCCGCATCACGCCGCAGCTCCACGGGTTCCTGAACCTGGTCGAGCCGAAGGGCGTGCTCGCCGGCACCCTGTACCTCGAGGTCCCGAACGACCTGACCCGGGGCATGCTCGAACAGCGCATCCGCATCCCGATCACCGAGGCGGTCGGTCGCATCGGTGACGACTCGGTCGCGAACTTCGCCATCACCGTCAACCCGGACATGGCGTCGGAGCCGCGGGTGGACCCGAACGTCCCCGAGTACGCCGAGCCCGTGCAGGAAGCCGTCGAGCAGAGTGCCGCTCCGCGCCAGTACATCGAGGCGCCGTTCGTCCCGAGCCAGATCGACTCTCCCGGCACCAGCGGTCGGCCCGAGTCGCGACTCAACCCGAAGTACAACTTCGACAACTTCGTCATCGGGTCGTCGAACCGGTTCGCCCACGCCGCAGCGGTGGCCGTGGCCGAGGCACCGGCCAAGGCCTACAACCCGCTCTTCATCTACGGGGACTCCGGGCTGGGCAAGACCCACCTGCTCCACGCCATCGGGCACTACGCCGAGAGCCTCTACCCGGGGATCCGCGTCCGGTACGTGTCGAGCGAGGAGTTCACCAACGACTTCATCAACTCGATCGCGAACAACCGCTCGAACCAGTTCCAGCAGCGGTACCGCGACATCGACATCCTGCTGATCGACGACATCCAGTTCCTGCAGGGGAAGGACTCCACGCAGGAGGCCTTCTTCCACACGTTCAACACGCTGCACGACCACAACAAGCAGGTCGTCATCACGTCCGACGTCGCGCCGAAGCACCTGACCGGGTTCGAGGACCGGATGCGATCGCGCTTCGAGTGGGGCCTGATCACCGACGTGCAGGCGCCCGAGCTCGAGACGCGCATCGCGATCCTCCGCAAGAAGGCACAGTCCGACCACCTGCAGGTGCCCGACGACATCCTCGAGTTCATGGCGTCGAAGGTGTCGAGCAACATCCGCGAACTCGAGGGCACCCTGATCCGGGTCACCGCGTTCGCGAGCCTGAACCGGACGGCCGTGGACATGGCCCTGGTGCAGACAGTCCTCAAGGACCTGATCACCCTCGACGAGGACAACGTCGTCGCGCCGACGGACATCATCAACCACACCGCGGAGTACTTCAAGCTCTCCGTCGACGACCTGTACGGGTCGTCCCGCTCCCAGGCGATCGCCACGGCACGACAGATCGCGATGTACCTGTGCCGCGAGCTGACGAGCCTGTCCCTGCCCAAGATCGGGCAGCTGTTCGGCAACCGCGACCACACCACGGTGATGTACGCGAACAAGAAGATCACCGAGCTGATGAAGGAGCGTCGGTCGATCTACAACCAGGTCACAGAGCTCACCAGCCGCATCAAGCAGGACCGCCGTTACCGCTGAGATCGGCCCGTTCCCGGCCCCATCCACCATCTGAGACGGTTCCATGGGCCGGACTTCTCACAGTGTGGATAGCCTGTGGATAACTGTGGAGGACACGCCGCCCGGTTGTACACAGGTGGGGGGTCACCTGTGGAGACTGGGGATGGAAGTGGATAGATGAGATTCATTCATCCCGTTAACGCTCACACACCGCTCACAAGTCACAACCGTGTAGTTCCCTACTGCGGAGCGGGATGCACAGGGTTATCCACAGTGTGCACAGGCGTTAACACCATTACTCCTGGTTAACGATCAATCTCTGCGGGACAACCTTGTGGACGGCGGGATGACAAGAAATCCGGCCCCCGTCCGCCTGTGCCAGAATGGGGCGGCCGGACAGTCCAAGCCGATCGACAGGGGTTCCAGCTGTGAAGTTCGAGGTCAACCGGGACGTCTTCTCCGAAGCCGTCTCCTTCGCAGTGAAGCTCCTCCCGCAGCGCACGACCCTCCCGATCTTGTCGGGCGTCCTCATCCACGCCGATGGCGATCGTCTGACGCTCTCGTCGTTCGACTACGAGGTCTCGGCGCAGACGTCCATCTCGGCCCAGATCGACGAGCCGGGCACGGTCCTGGTCTCCGGTCGACTGCTCAACGACATCGCGAGCCGGCTGCCGAACGCCCCCGTGTCGTTCACCACCGAGGACGCCAAGATCTCCGTCTCCTGCGGGTCGGCGCACTTCACGCTGCTGTCCATGCCCGTCGAGGAGTACCCGACGCTGCCGGAGATCGGCCCGCAGACCGGTGTGATCCCCGGCGACGCGTTCTCCGAAGCGGTGTCCCAGGTCGCCGTTGCCGCCAGCCGCGACGACGTCACCCCCGTCATCACGGGCGTGCAGCTCGAGGTCGGCGACAACGACCTCTCCCTCATCGCGACGGACCGCTACCGCGTCGCCGTCCGCACCATCGCGTGGGACTCCGGCCGAGTCGGCTCGGACCCCCTGCACGCACTGGTCCCGGCCCGCACCCTGCAGGAGGTCGGCCGCACGTTCGGTTCGGCGTCCACGGTGTCGGTGTCGATCAGCGGCAACTCCGACCGCGAGCTCATCGCGTTCCACGCCGACGACAAGACCGTGACGTCGTTGCTCATCAAGGGCAACTACCCGCCGGTCCGCCGGCTCTTCCCCGAGACCGTCAACGACCACGCCGTGATCAACACCGCGGAGCTCGTCGAGGCGGTCCGACGGGTCTCCCTCGTCCTGGAGCGCGAAGCGGCGCTCCGGTTCTCCTTCACGGTCGACGGGCTCACGCTCGAGGCGATCGGATCCGAACAAGCGCAGGCGTCAGAGTCGATCAGTGCGTTGTTGACCGGCGAGGAAACGGTGGTCTCGTTGAAGCCCGCCTTCCTCCTGGACGGACTGAACGCGGTGCACTCCGAGTTCGTCCGCATCTCCTTCACCAAGACGGAGAACCCCAACAAGCCGGGCCCGGTGCTGATCACCGGCCAGACTTCGCAAGAGGCCGCAGCGACCGATGGATACCGGTACCTGCTGCAGCCGAACCTGCTGCTGCGATAGGCGCAACAGGCAACCTGCGCTGGCGCACACCACCGGCAGCATCAGCGCGACGACGAACAGAAGAGGAAATCATGCACATCGGTCTTGTCGGCCTTGGTCGCATGGGCAACAACATGCGTGCCCGTCTCCGCAACGCAGGGATCGAGGTCACCGGGTACGACGCCAACCCCGCCGTCTCGGACGTCGCCGACCTCGGCGCCCTCGCCGCTGCCCTCCCGGAGGGCAAGCGTCTCGTGTGGGTCATGGTCCCGCACGGCAAGATCACCGACGACGTGATCACCGACCTGGCCGGCGTCCTCGGCGAGGGCGACCTGGTCATCGACGGTGGCAACTCGAAGTGGCTGGACGACACCACGCACGCCGAGCAGCTCGCTGCGCGCGGCATCCGCTACATGGACGTCGGCGTCTCCGGTGGCGTCTGGGGCAAGGACAACGGCTACGGCCTCATGGTCGGCGGTGACGCCGCGGACGTCGAGTTCGCGATGCCCGTGTTCGACGCGCTGCGCCCCGAGGGCCCCCGTGAAGAGGGCTTCTCGCACGCCGGCCCGATCGGCGCCGGCCACTACGCGAAGATGGTCCACAACGGCATCGAGTACGCGATCATGCAGGCGTACGGCGAGGGCTACGAGCTCCTCGAGGCCAAGGACCTGATCACCGACGTCCCCGCCGTGTTCGCCGGCTGGCAGCGCGGAACGGTCGTCCGCTCCTGGCTGCTCGACCTGATGGTGCTCGCGCTGAACGAGGACCCGAAGCTCGACGAGCTCGAGGGCTACGTCGAGGACTCGGGCGAGGGCCGTTGGACGCTCGAAGAGGGCATCGAGCTCGCCGTGCCGATGCCGGCGCTCTCGGCGTCGATCTTCGCGCGCTTCGTCTCGCGCCAGGGCAGCGCCTCGCCGACGATGAAGGCCGTCGCGGCGCTCCGCAACCAGTTCGGCGGTCACGCCGTCAAGAAGTCGTAGGACTTCCCGGGGGAACCCGGACTCGGCCCGCGTGCACGTCGACCATCTCCAACTGACCGACTTCCGGAACTACCGGGAGGCGGACGTCGACCTCGCACGCGGGCCGAACCTGTTCGTCGGGCGCAACGGACAGGGCAAGACCAACCTGGTCGAGGCGATCGGGTACCTCTCCACCCTCGGCTCGCACCGCGTCCCCACCGACGCAGCGCTCGTCCGTCAAGGATGCGACGCCGCGATCGTCCGGGCTCGTCTCGCGCACGAGGACCGCAGCATCCTCGCCGAGGTGCAGATCAACCGCACCGGTGCCAACCGTGCGCAGGTGAACCGGTCGGCGATCAAGCCACGTGAGCTGCCGCGCTACTGCACGAGCGTGCTCTTCGCTCCGGAGGACCTGGCGCTCGTCCGGGGCGAGCCGGCCGGGCGACGCCGGATGCTCGACGAGCTCCTCGGCCAGATCGCACCGCGGATGCAGGGCGTGCTCGCCGACTACGACCGCACGCTCCGGCAGCGGAACACCCTGCTCAAGTCAGCCCGTGCCACCGGCGCGAAGGCGAACGCCCTGTCGACGCTCGACGTCTGGGACGACCGGCTCGTCGGACTCGGCGCCGAGATCGTCGCGGCGCGTGACCACCTGACCCGGCGGCTCGCACCCTTCGTGGCCGAGGCCTACGCGACCGTCGCCGGCGAACACCACGACGCCTCGATCACCGGCGTCCTGTCCATCCGCGGTGGCGACCCCGAGTCCGCGGCGGCGACCGACCCCGTGCTCGGGACCCCCGACGAGCCCGTCACGGTCGCGTCGGCTGCCGAAGCGTTCGCGGCCGCCCTCGAGCGCCGTCGCCGGGACGAACTCGACCGCGGGCTCACCCTCATCGGACCGCACCGGGACGACGTTCTGTTCCAACTCAACGGGTTACCGGCCCGGGGGTACGCGAGTCACGGCGAATCCTGGTCCTTCGCGCTGGCCATCCAGCTCGCGAGCGCCTCGATCCTGCGCGCCGAGTCGAACCTGGGCGACCCGATCATCATCCTCGACGACGTCTTCGCCGAACTCGACGAATCGCGGCGGGAACGGTTGGCGAACGCTGTCGCCGACTACGAGCAGGTGCTCATCACGGCCGCGGTCTTCGGTGACGTGCCCGGGAAGCTGGCGGCGCACACCGTGCGGATCGAGGCGGGCACGATCGTGACCGACGAGGCGGACGCGACCCGGGCCTCCAGTCCGGCGACGGACGCGACGGACGCGACCGAGCCGACGGATGCGGACAGCAAGACGGACCCGACCGAAGCCGACGCCTGATGCCGAAGCCCCGCAAGCCCACCGAACCCTCGCAGGTGTACCGCCACCTGCGCGCGGTGTTCGGCGACCCGTCCAAGCGCGGCACCGATGCCCGCCGCCGCCGTGCCCGCGAGTTCGACGCCGACACCGTGCCGTACGGGCGCGGCCGCGAGCCGAAGGGCCTCGCGGACATCGTCGGTTCGCTCGCCCAGGAACTCGGTTGGACCGAACCCCTCGCCCGCTCCGAGCTCTTCGTGGACTGGCCGAGCGTCGTCGGCGAGGAGCTGGCGAAGCACTCCCGACCGGTCACCATCGAGGACGGCGCACTCGTCATCCGGTGCGACTCGACGGCCTGGGCGACCCAGCTCCGACTGATGCGTGCGACGGTCACGACGACCATCGCGGAACGGCACCCCGAAGCCGGGGTCGAGTCGATCAGGGTTTCCGGCCCGGACGCCCCCACGTGGAAACGCGGCCCCAGGACGGTCCAGGGGCGCGGTCCTCGCGACACCTACGGTTGAGGCGACGAAATCATCCTGGAGTGCCAGAAAAGCCCGTCTGCGGGGCAGATGAGCCCTCGAAAGAGGGGGCTCTGCGGTAGACTGGGAGGTGCAGTGCGCGGGCGTTCCGCGCGCAGGCAGGAGCACGCTCGACATGGCAGCAGAATCTGAAGACGACCGGCAGAACCCGCTCGGCGCGGAGACCCCGCAGAGCGAACCGTCCTACGGCGCAGACCAGATTCAGGTGCTCGAGGGGCTCGAGGCCGTCCGCAAGCGCCCCGGTATGTACATCGGTTCGACCGGCCCCCGCGGTCTGCACCACCTGGTCCAGGAGATCGTCGACAACTCCGTCGACGAAGCCCTCGCCGGGTACTGCGACACCATCGACGTGAGCATCCGTGAAGACGGTGGCGTCCGCGTCGTCGACAACGGCCGTGGCATCCCGGTCGACGTCCACGCGGCCGAGGGGGTCTCGACCCTGCAGGTCGTCCTCACCGTCCTGCACGCCGGCGGCAAGTTCGGCGGTGGCGGCTACGCCGTCTCCGGCGGTCTGCACGGCGTCGGTTCGTCGGTCGTGAACGCGCTGAGCTCCGAGCTCGACGTCGAGGTCCGTCGCCAGGGCCACGTCTGGCGCCAGAGCTACACCGACGGTGTGCCCGTCGCGCCCGTCTCCAAGGACGAAGAGACCGACGAGACCGGCACGACGATCACGTTCTGGCCGAACGCCGAGATCTTCGAGTCCGTCGTCTTCGACTACGAGACGCTGCGCACGCGATTCCAGCAGATGGCCTTCCTGAACAAGGGCCTGCGGATCAACCTCCGCGACGAGCGCGCCCCGGAAGAAGGGGAAGAGGCCCGCAACGACACCTTCATGTACGAGCGTGGTCTCGCCGACTACGTCGAGTACATCAACGCGCAGAAGAAGGCCGACCTCGTCCACCCGGACGTCATCGGCTTCGAGTCCGAGGACCCGGAGCGCAAGATCGCGCTCGAGGTCGCGATGCAGTGGAACACCTCGTACCAGGAGAGCGTCCACACCTTCGCGAACACGATCAACACGCACGAGGGCGGCACCCACGAAGAGGGCTTCCGTGCCGCGCTCACGACCCTCGTCAACCGCTACGCGCGCGAGACGAAGATCATCAAGGAGAAGGACGACAACCTCACGGGTGACGACATCCGCGAAGGGCTGACGGCCGTCATCTCCGTGAAGCTCGGCGAGCCGCAGTTCGAGGGGCAGACGAAGACCAAGCTCGGCAACACCGAGGCGAAGTCGTTCGTGCAGCGTGTCGTCGGCACCGAGCTGACCCACTGGTTCGAGAGCAACCCGACGCAGGCACGCGACGTCGTCCGCAAGGCGATCCAGGCGTCGCAGGCGCGGCTCGCCGCTCGCAAGGCGCGCGAGACCACCCGCCGCAAGGGGCTGCTCGAGTCGGGCGGCATGCCCGGCAAGCTCAAGGACTGCCAGTCGAAGGACCCGACGGTGTCGGAGATCTTCATGGTCGAGGGTGACTCCGCCGGCGGTTCCGCCGTGCAGGGCCGCAACCCGATGACCCAGGCGATCCTGCCCCTGCGCGGCAAGATCCTGAACGTCGAGAAGGCCCGGCTCGACCGCGCCCTCGCCAACCAGGAGATCCAGTCGATGATCACGGCGTTCGGTGCCGGCATCGGTGAGGACTTCGACCCGGACAAGGCCCGGTACCACAAGATCGTGCTGATGGCCGATGCCGACGTCGACGGCCAGCACATCACAACGCTGCTGCTCACGCTGCTGTTCCGCTACATGCGTCCGCTCATCGAGCACGGCTACGTGTACCTCGCGCAGCCGCCGCTGTACCGCCTGAAGTGGTCGAACTCGGCGCACGAGTACGTGTTCAGCGACCGGGAGCGCGACGCCCTGATGCAGGCCGGCCTCGCAGCCGGCAAGCGCATCCCGAAGGACAACGGGATCCAGCGCTACAAGGGCCTCGGCGAGATGGACTACAAGGAGCTCTGGGACACCACCATGAACCCGGACACCCGCACGCTCCTGCAGGTCACGCTCGAGGACGCGGCTGCGGTGGACAGCACCTTCTCGACGCTGATGGGTGAGGACGTCGACGCGCGTCGCCAGTTCATCCAGCAGAACGCCAAGGACGTCCGCTTCCTCGACATCTAACGGCCAGGAGGCGCGGCGTGAGCCGCGTCGACCAGTCCTGACCACCTGTGGTCGCGCCCGGCGCGACCAACGGAACCACAGCCTCCAGGCTGTCCAGAAAGGGAACGAAGCCACATGGCTGACGACAACGAGAACGGCGCCGACGAGCAGCCCGAGATCGTCCACGGCGACAGTGGGGACATCGTCGTCTCCGGTGACCGCATCTCGCAGGTCGACCTGCAGCTCGAGATGCAGCGCTCGTACCTCGACTACGCGATGTCGGTCATCGTCGGTCGTGCCCTGCCGGAGGTCCGCGACGGCCTCAAGCCGGTGCACCGCCGTGTGATCTACGCGATGTTCGACGGCGGCTACCGCCCGGACCGTGCGTTCTCGAAGTGCTCCCGCGTCGTCGGTGACGTCATGGGCCAGTTCCACCCGCACGGTGACTCGGCGATCTACGACGCCCTCGTCCGCCTGGTGCAGCCGTGGTCGCTCCGGTACCCGCTCGCGCTCGGCCAGGGCAACTTCGGATCGCCGGGCAACGACGGCGCCGCGGCCCCGCGGTACACCGAGACGAAGATGGCGCCGCTCGCGCTCGAGATGGTCCGCGACATCGACGAGGACACCGTCGACTTCCAGGACAACTACGACGGCCGCACCCAGGAGCCGGCGATCCTGCCGGCCCGCTTCCCGAACCTGCTCGTCAACGGCTCGGTCGGCATCGCGGTCGGCATGGCCACGAACATCCCGCCGCACAACCTGCGCGAGGTCGCCGAGGGCGCGAAGTGGGCGCTCGACAACCCCGACGCCACCCGTGAAGAGCTGCTCGCCGCGCTCATGCAGCGCATCAAGGGCCCGGACTTCCCGACCGGTGCACAGGTGCTCGGTACCAAGGGCATCCAGGACGCCTACCGCACCGGCCGTGGTTCGATCACGATGCGTGCTGTCGTCTCAGTGGAGGAGATCCAGGGTCGCACCTGCCTCGTCGTCACCGAGCTGCCGTACCAGGTCAACCCCGACAACCTGGCGATCAAGATCGCGGAGCTGGTCAAGGACGGCAAGCTCGCCGGTGTCGCCGACATCCGTGACGAGACCTCCGGTCGCACCGGGCAGCGCCTGGTCATCGTGCTGAAGCGTGACGCCGTCGCCAAGGTCGTGCTGAACAACCTGTACAAGCACACCCAGCTGCAGGAGAACTTCGGCGCGAACATGCTCGCGATCGTCGACGGGGTGCCCCGCACCCTGCCGCTCGACGGCTTCATCTCGGCGTGGGTCGCCCACCAGGTCGACGTCATCGTCCGCCGCACGCAGTTCCGGCTGCGCGAGGCCGAGAAGCGCGCCCACATCCTGCGTGGCTACCTGGCTGCGCTCGACGCCCTCGACGAGGTCATCGCGCTCATCCGTCGCTCGCCCGACGTCGAAGAGGCCCGCACCGGCCTGATGGACCTGCTGTCCGTCGACGAGATCCAGGCGCGCGCGATCCTCGAGCTGCAGCTCCGTCGTCTCGCCGCCCTCGAGCGTCAGAAGATCCACGACGAGGCCGAGGAGCTCGAGCGCAAGATCGCCGACTTCCAGGACATCCTCGGATCGGAGAGCCGCCAGCGCTCGATCATCCGCGACGAGTTGAGCGAGATCGTCGACCGCTTCGGCGATGACCGCCGTACCGAGATCATGTTCGGCTACGACGGCGACATGTCGATGGAAGACCTGATCCCCGAAGAGGAGATGGTCGTCACCATCACCCGCGGTGGCTACGTCAAGCGCACGCGCAGCGACCAGTACCGCTCGCAGCACCGCGGCGGCCGAGGTGTCCGCGGCGCCCAGCTCCGCGCCGACGACATCGTCGAGCACTTCTTCGTCACGACGACGCACCACTGGCTCCTGTTCCTCACCGACCAGGGCCGGGTCTACCGCGCCAAGGCGTACGAGCTGCAGGAGGCCGGCCGCGACGCGAAGGGCCAGCACGTCGCGAACCTGCTCGCGATGCAGCCCGACGAGCAGATCCAGCAGGTGCTCGACATCCGCGACTACGAGGTCGCGCAGTACCTCGTCCTCGCGACCGAGCACGGTCTGGTCAAGAAGACCGCGCTCACCGAGTACGACACGAACCGCACCGGCGGCATCATCGCGATCAACCTGCGCGACGGCGACAAGCTCCGGCAAGCGCTGCTCGTCGACGAGCACGACGACCTGCTCCTGGTGTCCCGCCAGGGCATGTCGCTCCGGTTCACGGCGACGAACGACACCCTGCGTCCGATGGGTCGCTCGACCTCGGGCGTGAAGGGCATGTCCTTCCGCGACGGCGACTCGCTGCTCGCGGCCCGGGTCGTCTCCGACGACGGCTTCGTCTGGGTGATGACCGAGGGCGGCTACGCCAAGCGCACCGCGGTCGACCAGTACCGGGTGCAGGGCCGTGGTGGTCTGGGCATCAAGGTGGCCAAGCTGGCGCTCGATCGAGGCGATCTTGTGGGCGCTCTCATCGTCGGTGAGGACGACGAGGTGCTCGTCGTGCTGCAATCGGGCAAGGTGGTAAGGTCTGCCGTGGCCGAGGTCCCTGCCAAGGGCCGTGACACGATGGGCGTCGTCTTCGCGAGGTTCGCGGAGAACGACCGGATCATCGCGGTGGCCCGGAACACCGAGCGGAACCTGGACGACCAGGACGACGCCGAGATCGAGCCCGCGGGCCCGGTGGAGACGGTCAGCCCAGCCGAAGCGGCCCCGGATTCCACTGATCCCATCGACACCGAGCCCGTCGCAGACGAGGCCGGAGAGGACCAGTCAAGCAATGAGTAGTGTCGCCGAGAAGCTCCAGAAGAAGGCGAAGCGACCCGTCGGCACCCGCCAGGTGCGGTTGCGACTGGTCTACGTCGACTTCTGGTCGATGGTGAAGCTGAGCTTCCTCATCGCCCTGGCCGGCAGCATCGTGATCGTGGTCGCCACGGCACTGGTGTGGGTCATCCTCAACCAGACGGGTGTGTTCACCCAGGTCGACGCCCTGTTGAAGGACGTCACCGGGCAGAACAGTTACTCGATCATGGACCAGTTCTCGCTGGGCCAGGTGCTCGGGTTCTCCATCGTCGTGGGCATCCTCAACGTGGTCGTCGGCACCGTGCTCGGCGCCATCGTGAGCGTGCTCTACAACCTCAGTGTTCGGATCACGGGCGGTCTGCTCGTGGGCTTCACGAACAACTGACACACCCGGGCCGGATGGGCCCACTGCTCGATTTCGTTCCGGCGGGATCGTACGGTAGGCTTTCATCCGGTCTGAGGGGCTATAGCTCAGGCGGTTAGAGCGCTTCGCTGATAACGAAGAGGTCCAAGGTTCAAGTCCTTGTAGCCCCACCAGTTCTCCGGAACAGCACGACAATTCCATCCCGTCACCGATCACCTCGGTGGCACTCGGGGCCTTAGCTCAGTTGGTAGAGCGCCTGCTTTGCAAGCAGGATGTCGGGAGTTCGATTCTCCCAGGCTCCACTCGCATCAGCCCCTGGTTGCCGACTCCGTCGTCTTCCCAGGGGCTTCGTTCTGTGCCCATGCGCGCCGCCGCCCCTGCGGCGCGATCGTCGCGGGCGGCTCGGTCGTCGTGCGGGTCTGCGTGCCTTCGGCGACGCGCCGCTCCGCGATGGCTGGGACCTCCACTCGCCGTGGGGTCGGCATCTTCTCGAGTGGTCGCGACATGCCGCGTGCGGTTCGCCGAGGTGGCTGGAACTGTCGTCTGCGCGTCCTCCGGACGACAGGTTGTGACCTCTCGGTGGCTGCCCCGGGGGTGTTGCGTGAGCGCATGGCGGACGGGAGGCGCGGGGCCAGGCCGGCGCGGGCCTCCAGGTCCGTGGGTGGGCGCGTTCAGAGCAGGCGGCCGGCCGGTGCACGGATCACGTGCCCGGAGAACGACGAAGGGCCCCGGCAGCAGCCGGGGCCCTTCGTACGAACCGGGAGGTCAGGCGGCGGGCTTCTCCGCCGTGTCAGCGTCGTCGGCGACCCACAGGTCGTCGTCGGCGCGGAGCGTCTGGTACGCGGCGTAGGCAGCACCGGCGACGGCGACGACGCCGACGATGATGAGTGCGACTCCGCCGAAGCCGAGACCCTTCTTCTGCTGCGACGGGACGTACTTCGCGGCAGCCTTCTTCGCGCTCTTGCTCTTCTTCTGCGCGTTCTTCACGATCTTCTTGACCCGGGGGTCCTTCGCGAGGTCGGTCACGCTCAGCACCGAGCCAGCGGTCGAGACGAGTCCGGGGACCACCTCAGACTGGAACTTGTGCGAAGCGCTCTGCGCTGCCGAGGTGGCAGCGTGCACGCCGGTGGCGAACGCGGGACGGATCCCGTTGTCGATCGCGTTCTGCACGCGGGGTGCGATGTCCTTGCGAGCTGCGTCCGCGGCGTTCGACCGGGCCTCAGCCAGGATCGCGTTCGCGTGCTCGAGGACCTTGCGCTGCTCGCCGAGGAGCGAGGCGGTCTGGCCCTTGAGCTTCTTGATCTGCTTCCGACGCTTTCGCGGGATCTCGATCGTCGTCATCTGGTACCTCCATCGGATCGGCGTGACCCCATCCTGCCACCACACTGCCTGACAGGTCACGGAACCGCAGCTGTGCAATCCGTCCGCGGTCAGGAGTACATGCGAGAATCGGAACATGTCTCTGCACACCGCTGTCGCAACGATCCACACCAACAAGGGCGACATCCGCGTCAACCTGTTCGGCAACCACGCACCGAAGACCGTCAAGAACTTCGTCGACCTCGCCACGGGCCAGCAGGAGTGGACCCACCCCGGCACGGGCAAGGTCTCGACCGACAAGCTCTACGACGGCGTGATCTTCCACCGCATCATCAAGGACTTCATGATCCAGGGCGGCGACCCGCTCGGCCAGGGCATCGGTGGCCCCGGGTACCGCTTCGACGACGAGATCTCCCCGGAGCTCACGTTCCAGAACCCCTACATCTTCGCCATGGCGAACGCCGGCATCCAGGGCGGCCGCGGCACCAACGGCTCGCAGTTCTTCATCACCACGGTGGCGACGCCGTGGCTGCAGGGCAAGCACACCATCTTCGGTGAGGTCGCCGACGACGAGTCCCGCGCGGTCGTCGACGCGATCGAGGGCGTCCCGACCGACGGTCGTGACAAGCCCGTCGAGGACGTCGTCATCCAGAGCATCGACGTCGAAGGCGTCTGACCAGCACGTGACCGACCAGGCGTACAACCCGAACAACACCTGCTACCGGCATCCGGACCGGCAGAGCTTCGTGCTCTGCCAGCGCTGTGGGCGGACGATCTGCCCGGAGTGCCAGACGCCGGCGGCAGTCGGGGTGCACTGCCCGGAGTGCGTGCGTGAACAGCGCGCACAGTTCGCAGCGAACCGCCGAGCGTCCGGAGCCCCCAGCGGGTTCACGGTCGCTCGGCGGCGCTTCGCCATGCTCGACCAGAAGGGCACCACCGTCATCGTGGCGATCACGGTGGCGATCTGGTTGCTCGACCAGGTCAGCGGGCGGTTCTTCACGAGCTTGCTCGCCTACAACTCGTTCCTGCTGCCGACGCAGCCCTGGCGTGTGGTGACCTCGCTGTTCGTGCACTCGGGCATCTTCCACATCCTGTTCAACATGTGGGCGCTCTGGATCTTCGGTCGCATGCTCGAGAACATGCTCGGCACCTGGCGGTTCGTGGCGCTGTACTTCATCACGGGGATCTTCGGGTCCATGCTCGTCACCTTCCTGGCGCCGGGGACGACCGTGCTGGGTGCTTCGGGTGCCATCTTCGGGCTGTTCGCCGCGTTCTTCGTGCTGCAGCGCAGCCTGGGGAACAACGCCGTGCAGCTCCTCGTGCTCATGGGACTGAACCTGGTCATCGGGTTCCTGCCCGGAGTCAACATCTCGTGGCAGGCGCACGTGGGCGGGATCATCGGCGGCTTCCTGATGGGCTTCGTCTTCGCACAGACGCGCAACATCCGGAAGCGTCCGCTGCAGATCGCGCTGATCATCGGTGCGGCGGTGCTCGGCATCGCGCTCACCGCTGTCGGGTACGCGGTCACGATCGGCTGACACCGCCACAACGCTCCCCGAACGCCCCGTCGCACTGCGGCGGGGCGTTCGTCGTTCCCAGGGCTGCCCGCGTCCTGCTCGTCCACAGCTGTCCACAGCGGCACTGGGGGTTATCCACAGGTGTGGAAAAGACGGTGAGTTACACCAGTGTGATTATCCCCACTGTGGAATCGGTTGTGGATAACTCCGGGGTCAGGATGTGGATGACGGTGTGGAGAGTGGGGAAAAGTGTGGAGAACGGCGGGATCCTCGAGGATGTGCGTTCCAGGAGCGCTCGAGCTTGTGGAGAACGACGACGCCCGCCGCACCTTGCGGTGCGACGGGCGTCGGGAGAACAGCGGGCTGGGGGTCAGCGCCAGCGGGTGGTCATGAGGAAGCCGACGAACATGATGCCGAAGCCGACGACGATGTTCCACGAGCCGAGGCTCGGAACCGGCAGCGTGGCGTTCGAGATGTAGAAGACGATCACCCACACCAGACCGATGAGCATGAAGCCGAACATGACCGGCTTGAACCACACCGGGTTCGGGGCGTCCCCCGCGGTGTCGACCGAGTCAGCTCGGGTCGTCCGGGCGGGCTTGGTGCGGTCCTTGTCCTTGGCCATGGCCGGTATCCTACCGTGACCACGTGTGTGGATCGGCCCGCGGACCGCCGCACACATCCCCCACGAGTACGGTGAACCGCCATGACCAGGATCCTCGTCGTCGACAACTACGACAGCTTCGTCTACACGCTCAACGGGTACGTGCAGCAGCTCGGCGCCGAGACCGACGTCGTGCGCAACGATGCCTTCCCCGAGTCCGAGATCGCCGACCGCATCGCGGAGTACGACGGCGTGCTCCTGTCGCCCGGTCCGGGAACACCGGCGGCTGCCGGCGTCTCGATCCCCACGGTGCACGCGGCCATCGCTGCCGAGACCCCGCTGCTCGGTGTCTGCCTGGGACACCAGGCCATCGCGGAGGCGCTCGGCGCCACGGTCACGCACGCCGAGGAGCTCATGCACGGCAAGACCTCCGAGGTCGACCACGACGACAGCGCGCTCTTCGCCGGCGTCCCGCACCCCTTCACGGCCACGCGGTACCACTCGCTCGCGATCGTCGACGGCACCGTCCCCGACGAGCTCACCGTGACCGCGCGGACCGAGGGCGGGGTCATCATGGGTGTCCAGCACCGGGCGCACCCCGTGTTCGGCGTGCAGTTCCACCCGGAGTCGGTCCTGACCGAGGGCGGGTACCGCATGGTCGGCAACTGGCTCGAGACCACCGGGCTGTCGGGAGCCGCCGAACGCGCCGCCGACCTCGGGCCGCTCATCGCGACGCACCGCGCCTGACGAACGTTCCGTGGCGGCAGACGCCGTCGTGTCATCGAGACGCCGCCGGATCCGGCGGCGTCTCGTCCGTTCGGGGGCGTCTTGCTGACACGACGGCGTCTCGCGGACACTGGGCCGGACCATCTGCGTGACGTGCGTTCGGTTGCGGGCGGGCGCCGTGCCTCCAGGCCGTCAGGAGCGGAGGCGACGAGCAAACGTACCTGTAGGCACGGAGGACGGACGGGAGGCCCGTCACCCGTCCGTCAGGACGGTCGCGTCAGGAGACGGTCGGCTCAGCGGCCGTCGTCACCCTGGTCGTCACCGCGATCGTTGTTCCCGCTGTTGCCGCCGCTGTCGTTGTTGTCGTTGTTCGACGACGGTGCCTTCGGTGGCGCCGCAGCTCGCGCGCAGTAGGTGAGCGTGACAGCGCTGCCCTGGGCGACGTCTCCGGCAGGGGTGTCCTGCTGGGTGACGAGTCCGCCGGTGCACGAGTAGGACGGCGCCGGGTTCACGGTGAGCCCGAGCTGCTCGACGGTGGCCTTCGCCGCCGAGTACTGCTGCTGCGTGACGTCGGGCAGCTGCACCTTGCCGTTGGAGATCGTGAGGTTGATCACGATGCCCTTGGTGTGCAGGGAACCCGACTCGGGGTCGGAGCTCAGTACGGTGCCCTCGGGGACGTCGGCCGAGTAGTCGCTCGAGATCGCGCCGAGACGGAATCCGGCGTCGTCGAGGGACTGTTGCGCTGCCGCTTGCGACTGCCCGTTGAGTTCGGGCACGGGGACGCGTTCCGGCCCGAGGGAGACCACGACGTTGACGTTCTGGTTGCGCCCGACGTTCACCCCGGAGCCCGGGTCCGTCCGGATGACCGTGCCCTTGTCGACGCTGTCGGAGTTCTCCTCGACCTTGACGGGCTTGAGGTCCTTCTTGTCGAGGGCGCTGGCCGCGGCGCTGTAGGTCGAACCCGCCACGTTGGGCACGCTGACCGAGGAGGACACCGGCGGCTTGCCCGGCTGCAGGTTCGCGACGAAGAACACCACGGCGACGATGACCGCGACGGTGAGCAGGATGCCGACCCAGATCCACGCGACCGGAGGTCGGTTCTGGGTGCGCTGCGGTCGGTGCTCGGCGGTGTCGTCGTCGAGTTCGCGGAACGCCGATGCGGCGTTGGTCGTCGTGCGGGGGTCGACGCCGAAGAGCACGGTCGAGGCGTCGTTCGCCGCGTTCTGCTGCTGCTTCTTCGTCGACGCGGGCACCCGGCCGGCTGCGGCCTGCTGCAGGTCCGAGCGGAACTCGGCCGCGTTCTGGAACCGGCGCGTGCGGTCCTTGACCAGGGCGTGGAGGGTCACGGCGTCGAGGGCCGGGGACACGTCGGGCGAGATCGTCGACGGTGCGACCGGCTGCTCGCTGACGTGCTGGTAGGCGACCGCCACCGGGGTGTCCCCGAGGAACGGTGCGCGACCGGTGAGGAGCTCGAAGAGCACGACGCCGGTCGAGTAGAGGTCGGTGCGGGCGTCGACGGTCTCGCCGCGGGCCTGCTCCGGTGAGAAGTACGAGGCGGTGCCGAGGATCGACGTGGTCTGCGCGACCGTCGCCGAGGTGTCGGTGATGGCCCGGGCGATGCCGAAGTCCATGACCTTGACCTGGCCGGTGTGGGTGACCATGACGTTGGCGGGCTTGATGTCGCGGTGGACCACGCCCGCACGGTGCGAGTACTCGAGCGCGGTGAGGATGCCCTCGGTGATGCGCACGGCTTCGTCCGGGGCGACGGCGCCCTCGGCGATGATGTCGGAGAGCGGACGGCCCTCGACGTACTCCATGACGATGAAGGGGACCTGCACCTCGGCGCCCGACGGCTCGGACACCGTCTCTTCGCCGGCGTCGTACACGCGGACGACGGTGGGGTGCGCCATGCGTGCAGCGGCCTGGGCTTCCTGCCGGAACCGCGTGCGGAAGGCCGGGTCGTTGGCGAGGCTCGGCTTGAGGAGCTTCACCGCGACCTTGCGGCCGAGGCGGGTGTCGTTGCCGAGGTGCACGGTCGCCATGCCGCCCCGACCGATGACGTCACCGATCTCGTAGCGATTGGCGAGGAGCGTGATCCCCGCGGTCACACCTTCTGGCACGTACTCCTCCGTCTGTTCGTCCGGGCTAGTGTACGGCAGCACCACCTGGTGAGACGCTGGTCAGGGAGGGGTCGACCGAACCGTTACCGAACGGTGTCGACAGTCCCCGTCCGGGGGTCGTTCACAGGTCGTCTTGCGGGGTCTCGGTGGGGTTGATCCCGTCGTCCGGGTTGGTCGTCTCCTGGTCCGTGGGCTCGGTCCACTCGACCTGCGCGCCCGGCGAGGACGCGGAGACCACCGAGGAATCGGACTGCGGCGACTTGCAGGTCACCTTGTACGACAGGGTCACCTTGCCGTACTGGGCGCCGGCGACGGTCACCGCGGTACCGGAGGTGGAGCCGGAGCTGCTGCCGTTCGAGGGGACGGTGCCGTTGTCGATCGTGTACGTGTAGCTGACGTCCGAGTACCCGGCGGGGCAGCTCGTGTACGCGGGCCAGCTGAAGGTCACACGACCGGACTCGCTGACGGTCCCGCCGGTGGCACGCTCGGGCGCCGCTGCGGTCAGCACGTCGCCGAACGCCTTGACGGTGACGAGGGTGCCGGGGGCCAGGCTGCCCTCGGGGCTGAGCGACTCGACGGTCCCGACCTGGTCGGACGACGTGGCGTTCGACCCGGCGACGACCTCGGCCTGCAGGCCCCGGGCGCGGAGCTGGTTCGCGACCTGCTCGGCGTTCTGCCCCTGGTAGTCCGCCGCCGAGACCGTGACGCGGGTCTCGGTCGGTTCGGGGGACGGGGTCTGCGTGGGCGTCCGGGTCGGCTTCGGCGTGCTCGAGGACTTCGTGGGCTCGGGTTCCGGGGCGTTGTTCGCGTTCAGGGCGTACGCGGCGCCGGCGGCGATGGCGAGCACGACGATGATGCCGACGACCCACCAGATCCAGGCGCGCTTCTTCTTCGGTTCCTCGGGCTCGTCGGAGACGGGCGAGCGGGGGGTGCCCGGTCCGCCGGCCATCGCTCCGGCCTGGGTACCGAGGAGTGCGGTCGCGGCGTCGTTCCCCTGGCCCTGGGGCGGGTTGAACGCGACGGTGCCGTTCTGCGCGATCGCGGGGACGGCCACGGTGGCTGCGGCGACGTCACCACGACGGAGCGCCTGTGCGGCGCGTGCGAGGTTCGCGGCCGTCGCGGGACGGTCGGCCGGCTTCTTCGCGATGCACGAGATGACCAGGGCCGAGACCGGCTCGGGGATGTCCCCGGGCAGCGGCGGCGGCTGCTCGTTGATGTGCGCCATCGCGATCGCGACCTGCGACTCACCGGTGAACGGACGACGACCCGCCAGGGCCTCGTACGCGACGATGCCGAGCGAGTAGATGTCGGTCGACGGCGAGGCGGGGTGGCCGCTCGCCTGCTCGGGCGACAGGTACTGCACCGTGCCCATCACCTGACCGGTCGCGGTGAGCGGGACCTGGTCGGCGATGCGGGCGATGCCGAAGTCGGTGATCTTGACGCGGCCGTCGGGCGTGATGAGCAGGTTGCCGGGCTTGATGTCGCGGTGCACCAGGCCGACCGCGTGTGCGGCCTGCAGGGCGTTCGCGGTCTGCGCGACGATGTCGAGCACCTTGTCGACCGGGAGCGTGTGCTCGCGCTCGATCATGGTCGACAGGGCTTCGCCGGGGACGAGCTCCATCACGAGGTAGGCGCTGCCGTCCTCCTCGCCGTAGTCGAAGACGTTGGCGATGCCCTCGTGGTTGACGAGGGCAGCGTGCCGGGCCTCGGCGCGGAAGCGCTCGAGGAAGCCGGGGTCACCGAGGTACTCGTCCTTGAGGATCTTGAGTGCGACGGTTCGGCCGATGACGAGGTCGGTCGCCTGCCACACCTCGCCCATGCCGCCGATGGCGACCCGGGAGGAGAGCTGGTACCGCCCACCGAAGGTGAGTCCGCTGGTGGGTCTCATTTGTTCAGCACCGCCTCCATGACTTTCTTCGCGACCGGGGCCGCGACCGTGTTGCCGACTCCGGACTGCCCGAGCCCGCCGCCGTTGCCGACGACGACCGCGACGGCCACCTCCGGGTCCTTGGCGGGGGCGAACCCCGTGAACCAGAGCGTGTAGGGATCGCCGGTGCCACCTTCGGCCGTGCCGGTCTTGCCGGCGACGTCGACACCGTCGATCTTGGCATTGGTACCGGTCCCCGCGCTCACGACGCTCTGCATGGCCTCGGTGAGGTCAGCGGACTCGGAGGACGACAGCGGATCACTGTACTGCTTCGGGGAGAAGGACTCGACCGTCTTCAGGTCGCTCGTGGTGATCGAGTCGACGAGTGAGGGCTGCATGACCTTGCCGCCGTTCGCGATCCCGGCCGACACCATCGCCATCTGCAGCGGGGAGACCCGGACGCTCGCCTGGCCGAAGGCGCTCAGCATGAGCTGGGCCGTCGAGTCGACGTCGGGGTACTGGCTGGCGGTCGCCGCCATCGGGATCTCGATCGCGTCGCCGAAGCCGTACTTGTCGGCCATGCTCTTGATCGCGTCGTACCCGAGCTTCTGGCCGAGTTCGGCGAAGGGGATGTTGCACGAGTACTGGATCGCCGTGCGGAGCTTGACCTTGTCGCCGCCGCCGCAGGTGCCACCCTCGGCGTTGTTGATGTACGAGCTCGTGCCGGGCAGCTGCAGTCGCGACGGGTTCGGGAACGTGGAGTCGAGGTTGTACTTGCCGCCCTCGAGTGCCGCCGAGGCCACCACGAGCTTGAACACCGATCCGGGGGTGTACAGGTCGCCGCCGATGGCACGGTTCTGCAGCGGGGCGGTGTCGGCCCCGAGCAGCGCGTCGTACTGCCGCTTGACCTCGGCCGTGTCGTGCGAGGTGAGCGAGTTCGGGTCGTAGCTCGGCTTCGACACCATCGCGAGGATCTTGCCGGTCTTCGGCTGGATCGCGACGACGGCGCCGCTGTTGGTGCCGAGCGCGTCGTACGCGGCCTGCTGCACGTCCGGGTCGATGGTCAGGTTGACGTTGTCGCCCTGGACGTCCTGGCCGGTGAGGATCGAGTTGAGGTTCTGGAAGAACGAGGCGTCCGAGTTGCCCGAGAGCACGGTGTTCTCCGCGCTCTCGATGCCGGTGTTGCCCTGCCCGATCGTGAAGTACCCGGTGACCGCGGAGTACAGGTCGCCGTTCGTGTACTTGCGCTGGTACTGGTACTGGTCGTCCACCGGGGTCGACTCGGCGATCGGGCTGCCGTCCACGAGGATCGCGCCACGCTTGGTGGAGTAACTGTCCAAGATGGTTCGGGAGTTCCGGGAGTCGGCCCGCAACGAGTCGGCCGCGAAGAACTGGATCGACGTCGTCGACACGAAGAGTGCGACGAACATGAGCACGATGACGGTCGAGACACCGCGGAGCTGTCGGTTCATCGACGACGCTCCTTCCTGGTCGCGCGCGCAGACCGCCCGCTCGCGGCGGGGATCGCGCCCTGCTGGACGCGTTGTTCGGCTGGGATGGAATCGGTGAGTCGCAGCAGCATCGCGGCGATGATCCAGTTGGCGATGAGCGAGGAACCACCGGCGGCCATGAACGGCGTGGTCAGACCGGTCACCGGGATGATCCGGGTGATGCCACCGACGACGACGAACACCTGCAGGGCGATGATGAAGCCGAAGCCGACACCGAGCAGCTTGCCGAAGTCGTCCTGCGCCATGAACCCGACGCGGATGCCACGCGAGGCGAACACGATGAAGAGGGCGAGGATCGCGAAGACGCCGATCAGGCCGAGCTCTTCACCGAGCGACGCGACGATGTAGTCGGCGTTGGCCACCGGCGTGATGTACGGCCGGCCCTGCCCGAGCCCCGTGCCGGTGATCCCGCCGTTCGCGAAGCCGAACAAGCCCTGCACGAGCTGGTAGCTCGCCTGGGTGTCGCGGCTGAAGACCTCTTGGTTGAACGGGTCGAGCCACTGTTCGAAGCGGCCGCGGACGTACTCCAGGACGCTCTGTGCGACGAGGGCACCACCGATGAACAGCGTGAGACCGATCGCGACCCAGCTGATCCGTGCCGTGGCCACGTAGATCATCACGAGGAACAGGCCGAAGTAGAGCAGGGCGGTGCCGAGGTCGCGCTGGAACACCAGGACGGCCATCGCGGCGCCCCACATGACCAGGATCGGGCCGAGGTCACGGGCACGCGGGAACGTCATGCCGAGGAACTTCTTGCCGACGATCGACAGCGAGTCGCGGGCGGTGACGAGGTACCCGGCGAAGAACAGCGCCATGGTGATCTTCGCGAGCTCACCGGGCTGGAACGAGAACGGGCCGATCTTGATCCAGACCCGCGCGCCACCGATGTTCGTGCCGATCCCCGGCAGCATCGGCAGGAGCAGCAGGACGATGGTCAGCGCCATGAAGATGTAGCGGTACCGCTGCAGGAAGCGGTGGTTGCGGACGGCGACGAGCGTGATGATCGCCAGGACCATCGCGAGCATCGTCCAGACGATCTGCTTCACGCCGATGGCGTCCCAGCCGGACAGGCCGTTGTGGACGTCGATGCGGTAGATCTCCGCGATGCCGATGCCGTTCAGGACGAGCGCGATCGGCAGGATGAACGGGTCGGCGTTCTTCGCCACGACGCGCAGCACCACGTGCATGACGAGCGCGAGGCCGAGGATGCCACCGCCGACCCAGAGCACCGACTGGTCGAACAGCCGGCCCTTGGTGCCGAGCTGCACGAGCACCATCGCACCCGCGCAGATGCCGCACGCGATGACGAGCAGGAAGAGCTCGAGGTTCCGCGCGCGAGCGGGCTCCCGGAGCTTGATCGTGATCGCCTGGGTGAAGGACTGGGCGGCCGTGGCGTTGCTCATCGCGCGCTCCGCGTGGGGCTCGGCGACGGCGATCGGGTCGGCGAGGGCGACGGGGACGAGCTGGCGTCGCCGTCCCCACCGGTGCCGGCCTGGTCCTCACCGGTCGCGGCGGCCTTGCGCAGGCGCTCGACGATGTCACGGGCGTCGGAGAGCGACTGCGCGTTGATCGTGGAGCGGACGTTCTCGCGGGTGTAGTCCGGCAGCGACGAGACCGTGATGTCGCTGTCCTCGTACACGTCCGACAGCGCCAACGGCCCGATCGACTGCTGCACGCCCTTGTAGATCGCGACGGTGCCCCGGTCGGTACCGACGTAGTAGTGGTCCTGCGTGATCCGCCAGCCGACGAACACCGCGCCGACGAGCACGGCGACGGCGACCACGAGCGCGACGGTCCAGGACACCCGACGACGGATGCGGCGTCGGCGGTCCTCGGCGATGAGCTCGGCGAAGAACTGGTCGGACTCTGGTTCGAAGTGCGAGTCCTCGGGGGCGGTGGTGACCTTGAGCGGGTGCAGCAGGATCGTGGGGAGGCGGATCGGCTTGCGGCCGGTCGACGCCTCGAAGGTGAGCGGTGCCGCGGCGGAACCGACCGTGGTGGCCGCGTCGTCGTCGTCCTCGGGTTCGGTGTCCGTGACGTCCATCACCACGACGGTGACGTTGTCGGGGGCGCCGTGGTCGAGCGTCTCCTTCACCAGGCGCTGCGTGACCTGGTTGGCGTCCATGTTCGACGCCAGGGCGTGACGGATGCGCTCTTCGGCCAGGTACGAGGACAGGCCGTCGGAGCAGAGCAGCCAGCGGTCGCCCGGCTGGATGTCCATGATGGCCGTGTCGACCTCGGGTGCCGCATCGACGTCACCCAGAACGCGCATCAGCACGGAGCGACGCGGGTGGACCGCGGCTTCCTCCGGCGTGATCCGGCCGCTGTCGACCAGCCGCTGGACGAAGGTGTGGTCCGACGTGATCTGCTGCAGCTCGCCGTCGCGGTGACGGTAGATGCGGGAGTCGCCGATGTGCGCGATCGCGATCTGCTCGCCGACGCGGATCATCGCGGACACCGTGGTGCCCATGCCGGTGAGCTCCTGGTGCTCGAACACGGTCTCGGTGATCAGCTGGTTCGCCGCGATGAGCGCCGACTGCAGCGCGAACTCGGCGTCGTGCGCCGACGGGAACTCGCGGTCGACCTCGCGGATGCGTCGGATCGCGATGGCCGAGGCGACGTCACCGCCGGCGTGGCCGCCCATGCCGTCCGCCACCGCGAACAGGTGCGCCCCGGCGTAGCCGGAGTCCTGGTTGTTCGCGCGGATGCGCCCCACGTGGGACACAGCGGCGCTCAGCGTGCGAGCGGTCATGCCGGGTTACCGCCGCAGCTCGAACGTCGTCGTCCCGATCGTGATGGGCGTGCCCTCTGCCACGAGGACGGGAGCGCTCACCTTCTGACCGTTGACGAAGGTGCCGTTCGTGGACTCGAGGTCGGTGAGGAGCCAGCCGTCGGCGCGGAGGTCGAGGCGGGCGTGGTTGGTCGAGGTGTAGTCGTCGCGGATCACGACGTTCGACTCGCTCGAACGCCCGATCGTGATGGGGCCGCCACCCAGCGGCATCTCCATGCCCTCGCGCGCACCCTCGGTGATGACGAGTCGGGCCGCGGTCGGCGAGGCGGGCCGCTGCCCACCACCCGGTTGACCGATCACGTCGGTGAAGGCACCACTCGAGGCGGGCCCGGGGGCCGCTGCAGCGGGGACGGTGGGGGTGCTTGGCCCGGACGGCGCCGACTTGGGATCGGTCGGGATCGTGCGGACGCGCTGGCCGAAGAGATCGCTGCGCAGGGCGAACACGATCACGAAGACGAACAGCCAGAGCACCGCGAGGAACGCGAAGCGCAGGACGAGCAGGGTCAGGCCTGTGGTCATCGAGCACCTCCGTCGTTCTCCGGGATCACCCGGAACACCATACGGGTACGACCGATCTCGATGGTGGAGTCCGGCTCAACGATCGCCTGCTGGAAGTGCTGACCGTTCAGTTTCGAGCCGTTCGTGGAGCCGAGATCGGTGGCCTGGGCGTGCTTGCCGTCCCACAGCACCTCGACGTGCTTCCGGCTCGTCCCGGTGTCCGCGATGGTGATGTCCGCGTCGCTGCCGCGCCCGATCACCGTGCGCCCGCGGTGCAGTCGGTGTCGCTGCGAGCCGATGTCGAGCACCGGGATCCAGGCGACGTCGCGCTGCACGGTGGTGGAGTCGACCTGCAGGATGCCCGTCGAGAGCGTGCCGTCCTGCTGGAGCCGGATGGTGACCGGGCCGGAGAACGAGTAGTTCTGCGCGACGGCGTGTTGGTGCACCATCTGGGTCAGTTCGTCGATGAGCGGGCGACCGACGTCGTTCATGCGCGTGAAGTCCGGCGGTGCCAGGCGCACGGTGAACTCGTTCGGCACGAGGATGCGCTCGCGGGAGACCACCGCGGCCTTCGTGTCGAGCTCGCGCCGCAGGGCGCTCGAGATCTCGACGGGCTGCACCCCGGAGCGGAAGGTCTTCGCGAACGCGCCGTTGACGGCGCGTTCCAACCCTCGCTCGAAGTTGTCCAGCAGGCCCATGCGTCTCCCGTGTCGTCGGTCGTCAACCACTGCATGGTAGTGGTTGGCGTTGACACCCGTCTGTGCGTGGTAGTGTTTCGGGGCTGGCGCGAGTGGCGGAATTGGTAGACGCGCACGGTTCAGGTCCGTGTGCTGGAAACGGCGTGGGGGTTCAAGTCCCCCCTCGCGCACCAGGCGAAAACAGGAAAGGCCCCGGAGGAATCCGGGGCCTTTCCTGTTTCTCGGGCCGGGCCGGGGACGGCCGTCGACGCGTCCGGCCTCAGCCCCGGTCGGCGTCCGTCGTGTGGTCGGCATCCGGCCTGGAGGCACGGCTCGGCCCCGACACGCCGGTTCCGTCGAACCCGTGGTCGGCTCTCCGGGCCTGCTGCGGGGCGAAGAACGGGCGCGCGCTGGGCAGGAACAGCAGGACCGCGGCGACGACCGACAGCGCGATCGTCACGACCGCGAGTTCGCCGCCGGTGACGCTCAGGAGCGCGCGGAAGGCCGCGACGACGACGAGCACGATGCGCGCGACGCGGGAGCCCGCGGCCATCCGGAACACCGCCCACGTCACCAGGGCCCAGAGCACCAGGGCGACGATCCCGGCGAGGACCGGCGCCTGGCCGACCGCCGCGTCCGTCGCGAAGAACTGGAGCACCGTGGCGGCGACGCAGGCTGCCACCCACACCAACCACAGCACGAAGGACACGGTGACCACCTGCGGTCGGTCCGGTCGTCGGAGGATGAACGTCCTGGTCATGCTGCACCGCCCTCTGCCGCTCCCTGGTGCGGCACGTCGAGCGTACCGAGCGGACGGAGACCTGCCGAGGTGCCCCGCTACGGTGACCGGGTGACCGACGAACGCACCACCGTCCAGCGTCCCGGAGTGGACGTCCCCGACGACCGTGGTCGGACGGGCCTCGACGCCGTGGGCCGTGCCCTGGACCGCAACCCGGACGTCGTCGTGCGGGACGTCGAGGTGGTGTCGAACGGGTGGCACGTGCTCCGTCGCACGACCCTCGACGTCCGGCGCCGTGACGGTCGGTGGGACCGGCAGCAGCGCGAGACCTACGACCGCGGCAACGGCGCGACGGTGCTGCCGTACGACGCCGAGCGCGGCACCGTCCTGCTCACGCGGCAGTTCCGGTGGCCGGCGTACGTGAACGGACACCCGGACGGCATGTTGATCGAGGCCGCGGCGGGACTGCTCGACGAGGACGACCCCGAGACCGCGGTCCGGCGTGAAGCCGCCGAGGAGCTCGGCATCCGGCTCGGCGCGCTCGAGCACCTGGGCGACGTGTTCATGAGCCCCGGTTCGGTCACCGAGCGGGTCCACTTCTACCTCGGCGCGTACACCCCGGCCGACCGGGTCGAGGCCGGGGGCGGCATCGAGGACGAGGGCGAGGACATCGAGGTGCTCGAGGTGCAGCTCGACGAGGCGCTCGCGATGGTGGCGGACGGTCGGATCGCCGACGGCAAGACGATCATGCTGCTGCAGTGGGTGGCAATGCGGTCAGTGGCACTGCGGCGGGGGTCACCCCGACAGGGCTGACCCGTCCAGGCCCACCGCTCGTGCGATCGTCGTGCGGACCAGGCCCTCGCGGGTGGGGCGGTCGAGGTAGTCGACCAGGGCGTACCCGTTGGTGGCGTCGACGAGCGCGAAGAGCAGGCGTCCGACGCCGTCCGGGTCGTCGGTGTGCAGCACACCCGCGCGCACCCCGTCGGCGACGACCGTGGTGGCGAGGAGCTGCCAGTCGTCCATGACGTCCCGTGCCGCGGTCGCCAGTGCCGCGTTCGTGCGGCCGATGCTCCACGCGTCCGCCCACAGGGTGGCGACGTCGTCGCGGGCGGGATCGGCGATGCAGCCGAGCAGGGTGCGGAGGCCGGAGACGGGGTCGGGCGCAGCGGCGACGATCGCGCGGACCTCGGCGACCTCGGCGTCCGCGACGGTGCGGAACGTCTCGCCGACCAGGTCCTCCATGCTCGGGCGGTAGTGGGCGACGAGCGAGGGTGCGACCCCGATCACGGCGGCGACCCCGCGGAGCGTCACCGCCGCGAGGCCCTCGGCACGCGCCAGTTCGACGGCGGCCGCCGTGATCTGGGATCCGCGTTCGGCCGGGCTCAGGCGCCGGCGGGCCGGTGTCGACGGCATCGTCCCACCGTATCCGCGCATCACGCGCCCTCGACCACGAAGGCTGCCCAGAGATCGGCCCGGGTCGAGAAGACGGAGAGGTCACGGTCGAGGAGCCGACCCGCGTGCTCCACCCGGGCGCGGGCGGTGTGCCGGTGGATGCCGAGGACCCGTGCGGTGCGGTCGTACTCGCAGTTCTCCTGCAGCCAGGTCCGGACGGTGCCCGTGAGCTCGGTGCCGGCCGTGCGGTCGTGGTCGAGCAGCGGGGCGAGGAACGCGCGGGCGACGGCACCGGCGTCCACGTCGACGTGGGCGAGGTGGGCGAGCACCCCTTCCCGGGCGAGGTCGCCGAACTCGGTGGTGCCCGGGCGTCCTTCACGGCGTCGGTCGAGTGCCTGCACGGCCTCGGTGCGGGCGCGTCCGAACGACCGGTACGCGGCGCCGTCGGACAGGCCGGCGCGCAGGTCGAAGCGGTCGACGAGTTCGGCGACGATCCCGGTGTCGTCCGCGTTCACGCAGAGGAACACGGCGTCGTCGACCGCGAAGAACAGGTGCCCCGGACGCTCCTGCACCCACAGTTCGAGCAGGTCCACCACGGTGTCGAGGTCGTGGTCGGGGACGTCGACGGCCGCGATCCGGACGGGTTCGGCGGGCAGCGGCCCCCACACCTCGCGGGACGTCGCCTGCACCACCTCGGGTTCGCCGACGGACAGCATCGTGAGGAGTCCGGTCCGCAGGAGTCCCCGGGCGCGGGCGAGCTCCCGGTTCTGCTGCAGGGCGAGGCCGGCCAGGGCGATCACGGCCGTGACGACCTCGCGTCCGGCCCGGTCGAGGGCTCCGCCGTTCGCGATCGCGAGCACGCCGCTCAGGTGCCCGCCGCTGCCGAGCGTCTGCAGGGTGTACCCGACGCCCCGGTCCGTGGCGACCGGCAGGCTCGCCCGCTGCCCGGAGCGCAGCAGCCGCAGCGCCTCGGTCCGCAGGAGGTCGAGGTCGGCAGCGGGTAGCGCGTCGGCGGGGTGTCCGCGGTCGAGCCGCCCGGAGACGTCGAACAGGCCGACCCACCCGTCGAGCTGGCGGGAGAGCTCGGCGATGGTCGCGCCGAGTCCGTCCGGTCGCATCGCGGCGAGCGAGATGGCACGCTGCGCGGCGAGGGCCCAGGCGCCGCGCGCGTTGGCGTCCCGCGCGACCGCTTCGGCGTTGGCCTGCGCGACCGCGATGAAGGACGTCTCGTAGGGCACCTCGAACAGCGGCAGTCCGTGCCGGGCGCAGGCGGTGACCAGGGCGTCGGGGGTGCCGGCGCGGACCACCTCGGTGCCGAACCCGAGCGCCACGACACCGCGGTCCACGAGCCGCCGGACGTAGGCCTCGGCGACGTCGTCGCGGACGTCGGCCTCGGCACCGAACTGCGTGCCGGTCGTGAGCAGCCCCTGGCCCTCGGCGAGGAACGGCGTCGGGTCCTCGAGGTCCGAGCTGTGCAGCCAGGACAGCGGGGCATCGAGGGCGTGCTCGTCCGCGTCCGTGAGCGGGCGCAGGTGGAGTTCACGCCGGTGCAGCAGGGAGCGCAGCGTTGCGGGCATGCCGTCACCCTATCCACCGGGTCGATCCGCCCGGGGGTCGATGTACGCCGTGGACAGTACGAGTGTGCGGTGGTGGCTCCTACCATCGCGGCATGTCCTCCACCGCAGCGTCCGCGACCCGAGCGACCACCGGCGGCCCATCGCTGCCCCAGGAACGACGGCTCGTCACCGCCGTCCCGGGTCCGCGATCGCAGGAGCTGCTCGCCCGGAAGGCCGGCGCCGTCGCGGCCGGGGTCGGCGTCGCCGTGCCCATCGCGGTCGTCGCGGCCGGTGGCGGCGTGGTGGTCGACGCCGACGGCAACTCGTTCGTCGACCTCGGGTCCGGGATCGCCGTGACGTCGGTCGGCAACGCCCACCCCGGCGTGGTCGCCGCCGTCACCGAGCAGGTCGCGGCCTTCACGCACACGTGCTTCACCATCGCCGCCTACGACGGGTACGTCGCCGTCGCCGAGGCGCTCAACCGTCTGACCCCCGGCGACCACGAGAAGCGGACGGCGCTGTTCAACTCGGGGGCCGAGGCCGTCGAGAACGCCGTCAAGATCGCCCGGAAGCACACCGGTCGGCAGGCCGTCGTCGTCTTCGACCACGCGTACCACGGCCGCACGAACCTGACGATGGCGCTGACCGCGAAGAACCAGCCCTACAAGAACGGCTTCGGGCCGTTCGCACCCGAGGTCTACCGCGTCCCGATGTCGTACCCGTTCCACGACGGGCTGTCGGGGCCCGAAGCGGCGAAGCGTGCGATCAGCCAGATCGAGAAGCAGGTCGGTGCCGAGAACACCGCCGCGGTCCTGATCGAACCGATCCAGGGCGAGGGCGGCTTCGTCGTCCCGGCACCGGGGTTCCTGACCGCGCTGTCCGAGTGGACCACCGCCAACGGCGTCGTGTTCATCGCCGACGAGGTGCAGACCGGGTTCGCCCGCACCGGGGCGATGTTCGCCAGCGAGCACGAGGGGATCGTGCCCGACGTCGTCACGACCGCCAAGGGCATGGCCGGCGGACTCCCGCTGTCCGGCGTGACCGGGCGTGCGGCGATCATGGACTCCGCCCACGTCGGTGGCCTCGGCGGGACGTACGGCGGCAACCCGATCGCCTGCGCCGCAGCCCTCGCGGCCATCGACGCCTTCGAGCACGACGGACTCGTCGAGCGCGCCGGAGCCATCGGCACGGTCCTGCTCGACGCCCTGCGCAGCGCCCAGGCCGACGACCCCCGCATCGGCGACGTCCGCGGCCGCGGTGCCATGGTCGCGATGGAGCTCGTCGACCCCGCCACCGGCGATCCCGACCCCGGGCTCACGGGACGGGTGGTGCGGTACGCGTTCGAGCACGGCGTCATCGCCCTCACGGCCGGCACGTACGGCAACGTCGTGCGCTTCCTGCCGCCGCTGTCGATCGACGACGACCTGCTCCGCGACGGCCTGACCGTCGTCCTCGACGGGCTGGCCGCGTCGTGAGCGCGACCATCCCCACGACAGCCTGGCCCAGCGTCCCCGACGCCACCGGACCAGCCGCCGAACAGGCGGTGCTCGACCGCGTCCCCACGGGCCTCCTGGTCGACGGTGTCTGGCAGCCGGCGGCCGACGACGCGACCTTCGCCGTCGTCGACCCTGCGACCGGCGAAACACTCCTGCACATCGCCGACGCCTCACCCGAGGACGGCCGGAAGGCGCTCGACGCCGCCGTCGCCGCACGGCACGGCTGGGCGACCACGCCCCCGCGGCAGCGCGCCGAGGTGCTGCGCCGCGCGTTCGACCTGCTGCAGGAGCGACGCGAGGAGTTCGCGCTCCTGATGACGCTGGAGATGGGCAAGCCCCTGGCCGAGGCCCGCGGCGAGGTCACGTACGGCGGCGAGTTCCTCCGTTGGTTCTCGGAGGAAGCGGTCCGCATCGGTGGTTCGTACGGCACCAACCCCGAGGGGACCGGCCGCGCCACCGTCTCGCACAAGCCCGTCGGGCCCGCGTTCCTGATCACGCCGTGGAACTTCCCGTTGGCGATGGCGACCCGCAAGATCGCTCCGGCGCTCGCCGCCGGCTGCACCGTCGTCGTGAAGCCTGCCGAACTGACGCCGCTGACCACCCTGCTGTTCGCCGACCTGCTCGTCGAGGCCGGCGTGCCCGCCGGGGTGGTCAACGTCGTCCCGACCACCCGGGCTGCCGACGTCTCCGCGCCCGTGATCGCCGACCCCCGCCTGCGGAAGCTGTCGTTCACCGGTTCGACGCCGGTCGGACGCACACTGCTCGGCCAGGCGGCACAGAACGTGCTCCGGACGAGCATGGAGCTCGGGGGCAACGCCCCGTTCCTGGTGTTCGCCGACGCCGACCTCGACCTGGCGGTGGAGGGCGCGCTCGCCGCGAAGTTCCGGAACACCGGCCAGGCCTGCACCGCCGCGAACCGGTTCCTGGTGCACGAGGACGTCGCCGACGAGTTCACCCGCCGGGTCACCGAACGGGTCGCCGCGATGCGGGTCGGCCGGGGGACCGAGGACGGCGTCGCCATCGGGCCGCTCATCGACGCCCGCGCCGTGGACAAGGCCCACCGCCTGGTCACCGACGCGGTCGAGCGCGGGGCGACGGTCCGGACCGGCGGGCACCCGGTCGACGGGCCCGGCACCTTCTACGCGCCGACCGTCCTGACCGACGTGCAGCCCGGCAGCGCGATCCTCGACGACGAGATCTTCGGGCCGGTGCTCGCGATCCGCACGTTCCGCTCCGAGGACGAGGCCGTGGCCGCCGCGAACGACACCGAGTACGGTCTGGTCGGCTACGCGTTCACCGAGGACCCGGCACGCGGGCAGCGCCTGATGGAGCGGCTCGAGACCGGCATGCTGGGGCTGAACACCGGGGTCGTGTCGAACGCCTCGGCACCGTTCGGCGGCGTGAAGCAGTCCGGCCTCGGTCGCGAGGGCGGCGGCGAGGGCATCGCCGAGTACCTCGAGACCATGTACACGCTCACCCCGGACCCGTTCCGGCACACCGACAGCACCACGACCGCACAAGGAGCAGCTCGATGATCGAGAAGGACGTCGTCGTCATCGGAGCCGGTGTCGCCGGTCTCACCGCCGCGAACCGCCTGCGCGCCGCCGGCCTGCGGGTCGCCGTGCTCGAGGCCCGCGACCGCGTGGGGGGCCGCACCTGGACGAACGACATCGACGGGGTGACCCTGGAGATCGGCGGGCAGTGGGTCTCGCCCGACCAGACCGCACTGCTCGAGACCCTCGACGAGCTCGGGCTGCAGACGTACGACCGGTACCGCGAGGGCTCCAGCGTCTACATCGACGCCGACGGCACCCGGACCGAGTACACCGGCGACATCTTCCCCCTGCCCGAGGCCACGGCGAACGAGATCGAACGGCTCGTCGCCGTCGTCGACGAGTACGTCGCGAAGGTCGACCCGGCGCGCCCCTGGGAGACCCCGGACGCGGCCGCCCTCGACGAGGTCTCGTTCCGCGCCTGGCTGCACGAGCTGAGCCCCGACCGGGTCGCGACCGACAACGTCGAGCTGTTCATCGCCGGCGCCATGCTCACGAAGCCCGCGCACGCGTTCTCGGCGCTGCAGGCCCTGCTGATGGCGGCGTCCGCCGGGAGCTTCACCAACCTGGTCGACGCCGACTTCATCCTGGACAAGCGGGTCGTCGGCGGCATGCAGCAGGTGTCCGAGCGGCTCGCCGAGCGCCTCGGCGACGACGTGCACCTGAACGCCCCGGTCCGGACGCTGCGGTGGGGCGACGACGGGGTCGTCGCGCTCGCCGACGGCGGGATCGAGGTGCACGCCCGACAGGCCCTCGTCGCGGTCCCGCCGCCCCTGTACTCGCGGATCTCGTACGAGCCGCCGCTGCCCCGACGCCAGCACCAGCTGCACCAGCACCTGTCGATGGGCTTCGTGATCAAGGTGCACGCCGTCTACGACCGTCCCTTCTGGCGTGCGGCGGGCCTGTCCGGCACCGCGTTCAGCCCGTACGAGGTCGTGCACGAGGCGTACGACAACACCTCGCACGGTTCCGAGCAGGGGACCCTGGTCGGGTTCGTCTCCGACCAGCACGCCGACGACCTGTTCGCGCTGTCGACCGAGGAACGGCGGGCCCGTGTGCTCGCCTCGCTGGCGCACTACTACGGCGACGAGGCCCTGTCGCCGGTCGTCTACTACGAGAGCGACTGGGGCACCGAGGAGTGGACGCGCGGCGCCTACGCGGCGAGCTTCGACCTGGGCGGGCTCGTCCGCTACGGCGCCGACCAGCGTGCCGCGGTCGGTCCGATCCGCTTCGGCTCGAGTGACCTGGCCGGGCAGGGCTACCAGCACGTCGACGGTGCCGTGCGCATCGGGCGCGAGGTCGCCGAGGAGATCCTGGTGGCCGTTCCGCAGGCCGCTGCGACGCGGTAACCACCTCGGTGGGTCACGGCTGAGTGACCTGTCCAGGTACTGACGTACCCAGGCGCTCGCGCGTACCGTCCGGGCCATGAGTGACGCAGCGAACGGGTCCAGCGACCCCACCAAGGACCAGGAGCAGTACACCGAGGACCTACCGGACGGTTCGCCCACGGGCGACGCGACGGAGGACCCGCAGCAGGACAGCGACACGGACTCCGGCGGCGAGCCCGCCGACCCGCAGCAGTAGCGGCGACCGATTGACGGACGGGAGGCGCGGTGCCAGCTGGCAACGCGCCTCCCGTCCGTCGTGGGGCCGGCTGCAACACACCGGCGTCTTGATCGGACGCAGTCAGGTCAGCGAGACGCCGCCGGATTCGGCGGCGTTCTCCGCGTTGCGCGGTGTCGAAACGTGACGACGGAGTCTTGCGATCGCGATGCGCTCCGCTGATGACCAGACGGACGGGAGGCCCAGGGCGACGAGCTGCGCCGCCGCCGCGGGTCCCGCCGAGGCGATTGTGTTCCTCGCGACCGCCGCAGCGTCGTTTGTGCGCGGCGCGGTCCTGCCGGTGGACGGCTGGCGGATTGCGGTCTGAGACCGGACCACGCGCGACCGGACCAGGTGACGGACGGAAGGCGCGGTGCCGGCTGGCACTGCGACCTCCGTCATCTAGGACGAAGCGAACTCGAGGCATCTCGACGACTCCATGGACGTGTCGCCACTCGAGGGTGCCGACGTTGCCCTGCACCAATCGAACCGAAGAGGACGGTCGTACCACCGCCAAGGAGGAGGGATCCTGTCGTGAGCCAGAATGTCTCCACCCTGCTGATCCTGCGTGCCTCTGACTGGTCGGTGTATGAGACCACAGGCGAGTACCCAGCGGGCGGGCCCTCTAATGGGCCTTCGCGAGAGATGGCAGAAATTACACCTGCATTGAGGATCGCCTCGCCGGTTTCGTCCACTATCTCAATCTTCCGATCCAAGGCAGCGATCGGATAGCGATTGACAGCGATGCCCCCGATGCGCGAAATCGCTAAGGCATTCGAGGGCAATGTGTGTATTACGGGCTGTCGAATGAGGTGTTGCGATCCGGATGCTATCGAGTTCGCAATCCCAGGGGTGATCTCAAGTCGAATCAGAGGTTGCTTCACGCCAACGTCTGCGGGACGGCTGATATGAAATGGCTCGTCGACGCGAATAGCCAAGTACTCGGTGTTCGCTGGGCCGTCTGCGGCGAAGACTTTGAGGCGTGATGATTTCGCTGCAAGGACCCGTAGTGACTTTTTCCGTGGCCCGCCGTAGTACAGCGTCGCTGGTGACGGCGCGGAGGCAAAGTCGATTCGGGCTGTGAGCCGTTTGATGTGCGCTTCGGCAAGATTGAAGCACAACCACTTCGGCTCCAGGCACTCCGCCGCGGTATTGCAATCGAAAAGCAGCGAGTCAGCTGGGCTCTGGATCTCGATTGCATAGGTATTGCGCGGACGGGGGCCCAGGTGCGCCTCGGTTACGATAGTGGCGTTCAATCGCTGTCGAGTAGATGATGTGACCTCAATTGAGGAGGCCCGCACTCCAGCGACTTTGCTCCCGTTGTTCGTCGATGTGACGGCGTGTGGTGGCCCGGGGTCAGTGAGCACATATGAGAATCCAGCGAGCGCCCCAAGCACTACGAGTATCGCGCCAAGTCGCCAGTGCACGGGTGGATTTGAGGTGGACGTTCTTCGTAGGCCACTCCCGGCTCGTGGGCTTCCGTGGTCGACCGATCGGTGTCTCGATGTTGGTTTGGCTACGAGGAAAATCATTGCAATCAGGAGGGCCAGGCTGCGCACCCGGACACCGTAGCATGTCAAATATCAATAGCATCGCTATTGTTCTGTTCCGCTGAACGCCTGGCGTTATCTCGGGGAGAGACGTAAGACGGTGACTATCGGATCAGGGCCTGCCGTCGAGCCAAAGTAGTCGACCGCTACGCCCCCAACAGCGTCGGTCAGCCGATGCGGATCAGCTTCTTGTTCACGAACTCGTCGGCCCCCAGGGGGCCGAGCTCGCGGCCGAAGCCGCTGCCCTTGACGCCACCGAACGGCAGCTCCGGGCTGTCCGCGCCGACGATGTTCACGTAGACCATGCCGGCCTCGATCCGGTCGGCGACCCGGAGTGCCTGGTCGGAGTCGGTGGTGAACAGGTACGAGCCGAGGCCGTACGGGGTGTCGTTCGCCAGAGCGATCGCCTCGTCCTCGTCGGCGACCCGGTACACGGCGGCGACGGGGCCGAAGAACTCCTCGCGGTAGGCGTCGTTGTCCGGCGTGACGTCGGTCAGGATCGTCGGCAGGAAGGCGTTGCCCTGGCGGTCGCCTCCCGTGACGACGGTCGCACCCTGCGCGACGGCGGCAGCGAGCTGTTCCTGCAGCCGATCGGCTGCGGCCGGGGACGACAACGGACCGAGTTCGGCACCGGGCACGCTCGGATCCGTCGGTGCGACCGCCGACATCGCAGCGGTGAACTTCGCCAGGAACTCGTCGTACAGGCCGTCGACCACCAGGAACCGCTTCGGGGCGTTGCAGACCTGACCGTTGCCCTCGAGCCGGGTGGTGACGGCAGACTCGACGACGGCGTCCAGGTCGTCGGTGGACAGCACGATGAAGGGGTCCGAGCCGCCCAGTTCGAGCACCACCTTCGTCAGGTTCCGGCCGGCGATCTCGGCGACCGCGGCACCGGCGCGCGCCGAACCGGTGAGCGAGACGCCCTGCACGCGGGGGTCGGCGATGACGTCGGCGACCTGGTCGTTCGTCGCGAACACGTTCGTGTAGGCCCCGGCCGGGAAGCCGGCGTCGTGGAAGATCCGCTCGATGGCCAGGGCGGACTCCGGGCACTGCGGTGCGTGCTTCAGCAGGACGGTGTTGCCGATGACCAGGTTCGGTCCGGCGAACCGGGCGATCTGGTAGGCGGGGAAGTTCCACGGCATGATGCCGAGCACGACGCCGATGGAGGCCTTGCGGATGAACGCGGACCCCTCGGACCCGTCCGCCAGGGTGATCGGCTGGTCGGCCAGGAACGCCTCGGCGTGGTCCGCGTAGTAGTCGTAGATGTCGGCGCAGAAGTCGACCTCGCCCTCGGCCTGGTCGATCGGCTTCGCCATCTCGCGCACGATCGTGGCGGCGAGTTCGGCGTGCCGCTCCCGGTACAGGTCCGCGACGCGGTGGAGCAGGGCTGCACGGTCGGCGACCGTCGTCGTCCGTGACCACTCGGTGTGGGTGCGGTCGGCGGCTGCGACGGCGTCGTGCAGCTCGGCGTCCGTGATGGTCGGGTAGGTCTCGAGGGTCGTGCCCGTGGTGGGGTCGGTGACGGCGTACATGGCGTCCTCTCGTGGTGGCGGTCAGGCCTGGTCGGTCAGCTGCTTGTTCACACCGGTGACGGGCTGGTTCTCGTCGAAGCCCTTCGGTGCGACCCGGAAGCCCTTGGTGATGACGAGCAGGTAGACGAACCCGATCGCCGCCCACACTCCTCCTGCGATCAGGGCGTCGGCATGGAGCTGCGACCAGAGCACCCCGGTCAGGAGCATCGCGACCCCCGGCAGCACGATGTAGCGCCAGCGGTCGCCCGCCGTGTGACGGCGTCCGTTCCGGATCGCGAAGTGCACGGTCACGGTGGCGTTGACGAAGGTGAACGCGATGAGCGCGCCGAAGTTGATGTAGGCCGCGATCGTGTCGAGCGAGAAGCTCATCGCCAGCAGGGTGACCGCGCCGACGAAGACGACGTTGAACACCGGGGTGTGCGTGCGGGGGTGCACGTAGCCGAAGACCCGCTTCGGCAGGACGTTGTTCCGGCCCATCACCATGAGCATGCGGGCGACGCTGGCGTGCGACGCGAGACCCGAGGCGAGTGCGGCGACGAACCCGGCCGACACGAGGACCGCCTGGAACACCGGACCGCCGACGAGCAGGCCGATCTGGGGGAGCGGGTCGTCGGTGAACTCGCCGAACGGTGCGTTCGTGGGGAAGCGGAGCTGGGCGAAGTAGGCGGAGACCAGGAAGATCGCGCCGCCGAGCAGGACGGTCAGCATGATCGCCTTCGGCATGATGCGGATCGACTTCGCCTCTTCCGTGTACATCGTCACGGCGTCGAAGCCGATGAACGAGAAGCACACCACCGTCGCCCCGGTGAGCAGGGCAGACATCGTCACGCCGTCGTGCACGAAGGGTTCGGCGCTGACGATCGTGCCCGCACCGGCACCGTGGGTGAGCTCGATGACGGTGAAGACCACGAACGCGATCATCGCCAGGACCGCACCGATGAGCAGCACCATGTTCAGGTTCGATGTGCCGCGCATCGACAGGCAGATCACCGTCGTCACGAACACCGTGTACACGACGACGGTCACCCACGGGGGCAGCCCCGGGAACACCTGCTCCAGGTAGAGCCGGATGATCAGGGCGTTCACCATCGGCAGCAGCAGGTAGTCGAGCAGTGACGCCCAGCCCACCATGAAGCCGAGGTTCGGGTGCATCGACTCCCGGACGTACGTGTACGCGGAACCGGCGGCGGGGTAGACGCGCACCATCTTCCCGTAGCTGATCGCGGTGAGCGCCATGATGACGAGGGCGATGAGGTACGCGCTCGGCACCGCGCCGTCGGTCTGCTCGGAGACGATCCCGAAGGTGTCGAACACGACCGTCGGGGTCATGTAGCCGAGGCCGAGTCCGACGATCGCCCAGAGCCCGAGGCTCCGCTTCAGCGACCCGCCGCGCACCGGTGCTGCCGGCGCGGTGACCGCGATCGGTGATGCCATGTGACTTCCCTGCTCTTGGGGCCGGGCAGCGTCGCCCGGATCAGTTCGGAGCACCATACCGACGGGTCGGCAGTGGGCGGACCGGCCGCGGTGTACAGGTGAGCGGCACCCGCTGTACACCGCGGCGGTGGTTCAGGCCACCGGTTGCTGCTGCGTGATGCAGTGCAGCCCACCACCCCGCGCGAACACCTGTCTCGCGTCGATCGAGCGGACCCGTCGGCCCGGGTACGCCTCGGCGAGGATGCCCCTGGCGCGGTCGTCAGCGACCGGGTCGCCGAAGGCGCAGGCGATCACGGCGTCGTTCACCACGACGTGGTTCACGTAGTTCCAGTCCACCGGTCCACCGTCGTCCGACAGCGTCGACGGGGCCGGCAACTCGATGATCGTCGCGTCGGTCGCCTGCTCGAGCGCTCGCCGGATCTGGGGCATCACCAGGTGGTCCGGGTGGCCCGCATCCGGCTGGGCGTGCAGCAGGACCGTGCCCGGGTCGGCGAAGGTCGCCACCATGTCGACGTGGCCCCGGGTGCCGAAGCCGTCGTAGTCGCGCGTCAGACCGCGGGGCAGCCAGATCACCCGTGTGGCGCCGATCGTGCGCGCCAGCTCCAGCTCGACGCGCTCCCGGTCGGCGTACGGGTTCCGGCGCGGGTCGAGCTGCACCGTCTCCGTCACGAGCACGGTGCCGGCGCCGTCGACGTGGATCGCCCCGCCCTCGTTGACGAGCAACGACGGGATCCGCGTGGCTCCCGCAGCACCGGCGACCGTGGCGGCGACCTCGGCGTCACGCGTCCAGGTCGACCACGGGTTCGCGCCCCAGCCGTTGAAGACCCAGTCGACTGCGCCGAGTCGCCCGGTGTCGTCGTCGACGACGAACGTCGGGCCGATGTCGCGCATCCAGAAGTCGTCGAGCGGCGCCTCGAGCACGTCCACGCCGGACGACAGCAGGCGACCGGCATCCGCCCGTGCGACCGGGTCCACGACGACGGTCACCGGCTGGTGCTCGCTGATCGTGTTCGCCGTGGTCGCCCAGGCCAGGCGCGCGGCCTCGGCGCTCGCCGCGTCGTCGCCGAGCGTCAGGCCGGGGCGCGGGAACGCCATCCACGTGCGTTCCTGCGGAGCCGTCTCGGGAGGCATCACCCAGGTCATGCGCGCGCCTCGCGTCCGGTGATGGCCGGTTCCACGGCCAGGGATGCGTCGATCGCCTCGCGTGCGCCGTACGCGTGGCGTTCCTCGTCGACGGGTTCGACGAGGCCGGCGTACAGGTCGGGGCGCCGGGTCACGTAGAAGGGGAACAGCCGGAGCCACTCCGTCCGGGCGTCGAGGTCGAGGTCGGCGACGAGCACCACGCTCGCGTCACGGGGAGCCTCGACGAGCACGCGGCCGAACGGGTCCGAGATGAAGGACGAGCCGTAGAAGGTGATGTCGCCCTCGTCGCCCCACCGGTTCGGCACGACCATGAACTGCCCGGCCGTGATGCCGTTCGCCACGATGACCCGCTGCCAGATCGGCGCGGTGTCGAAGTCGGGGAAGGTTGGTTCGGAGCCGATGGCCGTCGGGTACACGAGCACCTCGGACCCGGCGAGGCCGTAGGACCGTGCCACCTCGGGGAACCACTCGTCCCAGCACGTCGGCAGTCCGAGGCGCGCGCCGAGTCCGGCCGGCTCGTACACGGGGAAGGCATCGTCGTCCGTCCCCGGCCGGAAGTACGTGTCCTCGTGGTAGCCGGCGCTGATCGGGATGTGGGTCTTCCGGGTCCGGCCGACCAGGGTGCCGTCGGGGGCGACGAGGACGGCGGTGTTGTAGCCGCGGGGGTCGTCGGGCTGGTCGTCGTCGTCCGGCCGCTCGTACAGCGAGGCGTGCACGAACACCCCGTGCTCGATCGCCTGGGCACGGGCGAAGGCGATGGTCGGGCCGTCCTGCAGCGACTCGGCGAGGTCCTTCGGGGTCCCGCTCGCCGGGGTGTCGCCGGGGTAGCGGCGCAGCGTGAGTTCGGGCAGGAACACCGCGGTGGCTCCGTGCGCTGCGGCGGTCGCGATGCCGTCGGCGAGCTGGGCCAGGTGCTCGTCCGGGTCGGGGAGCCACCGCATCTGCACGAGGGCGACGCGGAGCGATCTGCGGGGTGCCCCGGTGTCGGCGTGCAGCGGCGACGGGAGCGAGGGTGCGGTGACGACGTCCATGCCGCCATTGTTGATCGCATGGTCAACTAGCGCAAGACCTTCACGCGGTTTGCCATTCACGCCGCGGGTCCTCCTTGATGAGCCGCCGTAACGGACTGCGGGCGGCCGCGAGCGCGGGGTAGTCCTGATCGAGGCTGGCAAGCAGGGCGAGCATGCCGTTGAGCCGGTGCCGGACGTCCACTTGCAGCAGGTTGTCGTGGTGAGCGACACGATTTCGGAGTCGGCGGAGCGTCTCGAGTTGGAGCCCGATCGTCTGCCGGCTGGAGTCGTTCGACGACGCACCGGGGAAGGCCGCAGACAGCGCGGCACACGACAACAGCTGCTGGCGCGCAGGCGACTCGGATCGGGACACCGGGCGGATGAGCTTGACCCACGAACCGAACATGAGTTGAGCGACGACGTCGTCGTGGCTCGGGACGGTGCCGGATCGGGGGTGCTCCGCGTGACGGTCTGATGCCTCTTGAGCAGCTCGACTCCGGGCATCTGCCAGCTGCCGACGAAGCAACGCGTACAGCGGTTCGACCGTTGCACCCGCGGTGCTCCAATCCGGCGTGCTGCCCTTCCTGGCGTTCCACTCGGTCAACTGGAGGTCGAGAGCATTGCGCACGGCGATCTCGACGAACGCGATCTGGCCGTGGAGTGCCCCGGTCAGTTGTCCAGCCCAGAGGTACAGATCGCTCGCGCGGCCCAGATCACCGTCGGCGGCACAGAGGTAGGTCGCGAGTCGGGCAGGGCTGACCAGACGCTCCAACGCGCTCGGTTGACTGCCTGACGACGAGGCCCTAGCGTTGACGGCACGAGCGTCGGGCTTGGACCGACGTGCATACCCCGAGATCCCCCCGCTGAGCGGGGGGATTTCTGTTTCCCGGGGGTCTCGTTCCCAGGGGTCGCGGTGCATCCGGCAACGCTAGGACTTCGGCACCACCGTGGGAATCGAACGTGCAATGGCGACGATGGTTCACGTCTCCGTGGTCAGCTGATGATGTTGACCGCGCGCGAGATGACCAGCGCCAGCAGGATGAACCCACTCAGTGCCTGGTACGCCATGATCATCTTCGCCCGGACGGTCATCGGCATCGTGTCCGTCGGGCTGAACGCCATCATGTTCGTCATCGCCACGTAGAGGTAGTCGAGGTAGACCGGCCGCCAGTCCGCGGTCTTCGGGTCGGTCTCCTGCGGGAACTGGAAGTCCGCCTCCGCCGTCGACCACAGTTCGGGGCGACGCCGTGCCACCGGACCCCCGCGGTCGAGCTCCCAGTAGACGAGCCCGAACACGATGATCGTGCTCACCCAGACCTGCAGCGCGGTGAGCAGCACGGCCGCACCGTCCGCGTGCCCGCCGAGCAGCTCGGTGATGGTCCGGATGACGGTGAGCTGACTGGCGACGGTGAGCAGTGCCGCCAGGGCGAACGACAGCCACCGTGACCACGTGGTCTCGCGCGTCAGACGCCGCGGGTTGAAGACGATGAGCGGGGCGAGCAGCAGGACGCCCAGGACGGGCACCACCCACGACGGGAAGAACAGCACCTCGTCGGGCAGGAACAGGCTCAGCGCCAGGTTCACCAGGACCGCGACGGCGACCGGTGCCCGGTGTTCGTGTCGCGGTCGGGTCCTCGTCGGGGTCACGGAGCGAGTGTCGCACGGGCCGACACCCGCGGGGGGTGTGGCGCTCAGGGCGTGGACAGCGGGTCGGCGAGCGAGAGCGGCTCGACCTCGGTGCCGAGCAACCGCCCGGCCGCCCGCAGCCCGGACAGCAGCGCCCCGTGCACCGTCGCCGGGTCGTCGCTCCACGTGGCTTCGCCGGCGAGCTGCACCCGGCCGGACGGGGTGCCGAGCTGGTCGTGGTCGTCGGGTGACGCCCCGACGTGGAGGTACGAGTACGAGCCCCGCGAGAACGGGTCCTCGGCCCACCGGGTGATCCGGAACGCCTCGGGCTGGGGGACGGACGGGCCGAACATCTTCCGCAGCGCCGCCACCCCCTCGTCGACGACCATGGCGTCCGGTAGGGTCTCGAGCCGACGGGCTCCGGCGCCACCGACCAGGGCGGCGAGCACCGGCGCACCGGTCACCCGGGACATGTCGTACCAGGAGTGCCAGTCGACGCCGGCGGACCCCTGCTGCCGGACCACCCACGAGTCGCCCCAGAACCGTGTGGGAAACCGCAGGAACACCTTGTCGTAGGTGCCCATCCCGAGCCGGTCGAGCGCTCCGGTCACCGGCGCGGACAGGGGCGGGTCGAAGACCACGTCGCCGGCCTGCAGCACCCCGAGCGGCACGGTGACGACCACCTGCGGGGCGGCGACGGTGGTGCCGTCGGCGAGCCCCACGGTCACGGAGTCGCCGGCCTGGGTCACCGACCGCACGACCGACGACAGCCGGACGTCGAGACCCTCGGCCAGCGCGCGGGCGTACTGGGCGTAGCCGCCGGGGAACACCACCTCGTCACCGGGGACGTGCTCCTCGTCGAGGCCGTGCGCGTCGAGGACGGTCACCGGGGCACCGCAGAGGTCCTCGGAGCGGTGGGCCGTGTACTCGCGGACGCGCGCCGCTCGGTCGCCCTGCCACCGCAGCGAACGGAGCACGGTGTCGACGGCGGCCGCGTAGGTCGAGGGCGGGGGAGCGTGCGCGACGACTGCATCGAGCGCCGCGTCGACGGTGTGCAGGTCCGCGACGAACGCCGACGTGTCCTCGGCGGAGAGAGCGGCGCCGGACGGGTCGTGCCAGGCGATCGGCCGGCCGTCGAACTGGAAGCTGCCGACCGTGAACTCCACGGTGTCGATGCCGAACGCCGACGCCAGGGCCCAGAGCGGGTTGCCGTCGACCCCGTGGATCCACGAGGCACCGAGGTCGACCGGCACCCCGAGTGACGAATCGGTCCAGGTGCGCCCGCCGATCCGGTCGCGGGCCTCGAGCACGACGACCCGCTGCCCGCCCAGTGCGAGCGCCCGGGCGGCGGCGAGCCCGGCGACCCCCGCCCCGACGACCACGACGTCGGCGTCGAGACCGGCAGCCATCAGTGCCCTCCGGTCAGTGGTGCCATCAGCCGAGCGGCCAGACTCGGCCGCCCGGTCAGCGCTTCTTCGCGGTCGGCCAGGTCGGTCGCGACGAGTCCCGCGTTCGCGCCGAGGAACCGCAGCGGCTCGGGCTCCCAGTCGGGCGACCGGTGGTTCACCCACGGCAGCGCGGTCAGTGCCGTCGACTCCCCGCGCACGAGGTCGGCGAGGGTCCGTCCGGCCAGGTTCGTCGTCGACAGACCGTCCCCGACGTACCCGCCGGCGCTGCCGACGTGCCCGTCCCAGGTCACCGAGGCGCACCAGTCCCGCGGGACCCCGAGCGGTCCGCCCCACGTGTGGGTGACCGGGGCGTCCGCGACGACGGGGAACAGGTCCACCAGGGCACTCCGCAGGTGCTCGAACACCCGCGGCACCCGGTCGTACCCGGGCGTGATCGAGGACCCCCAGTGGTAGCGGGCTCCGCGGCCGCCGAACGCCAACCGGTCGTCGGCCGTGCGCTGCCCGTACACGAGCAGGTGCCGGTAGTCGGAGAACGTCTGCCCGTGCTCGAGCCCGATGCGCTCCCACGCGGACGCCGGCAGCGGGGCCGTCGCGATCATGAGCGAGTACAGCGGCAGGATCCGCCGCTTCGTCTGCTCCAGCTGGGCACCGTAGCCCTCGACCGCGATCACGACGGCGCCCGCCGTGACGGTGCCACGCGACGTGACCACACGCCCGCGGTCCCAGGACGAGACGGGCGTGTGCTCCGCGATCCGGACGCCACGGGCCTCCAGGGCGGCCGCGAGGCCACGCACCAACGCGGCGGGCTGCACGCGCGCGCAGTCCGGGGTCCACGCGACCCCCGCCGATCCGGCGGCGTCACCCGGTCGAGCGGCCCGCCACGTCATGTCGTCGCCCCAAGTCGCGGAGGACGCGACCTCGTCGTGGGCGGCGCGCTCCTGCACGGCGGAGCGTGCGTAGAGGACGGTCCCGCCCTTCACGTAGTCGCAGTCGACCTCGGCTTCGGCCGCTGCGCGGCCGACCTCGTCGACGGTGTCGCGCATGGCGGCCCGCAACGCGAGCGCGGCGTCGCGCCCGTGCTCCTCGGCGATCGCCGAGGCGGACCGCGGGAACAGCGCCGAGCACCAGCCGCCGTTCCGACCGGACGCGCCGAAGCCGGCGATCTCGCGTTCCAGGACGACGATCTGGAGGCCCGGGTCGGCCTGGTGCAGGTACCACGCCGTCCAGAGACCCGTCAGTCCACCGCCCACGATCGCGACGTCGGCCGTCGTGTCGCCGTCGAGCGGCGGCCGGGGTGTCAGGTCGTCGCGTCCGGTGGACGCGAGCTGGTCGAGCCAGAACGAGACGCCCCGGTAGCCGCTCACGGTCAGATCTTCGTCCAGGCCTCGGACAGGACACTGCGCAGGATCGACGTCATCTCGCGGAACTCCGGCTGCCCGATCGTCAGCGGCGGTGCGAGCTGCACGACGGGGTCACCGCGGTCGTCGGCCCGGCAGTACAGCCCCGCGTCGAACAGCGCCTTCGACAGGAACCCGCGCAGCAGCCGCTCGGACTCGTCGTCGTCGAAGGTCGTCTTGGTGGCCTTGTCCTTGACGAGCTCGATGCCGTAGAAGTAGCCGTCACCGCGGACGTCCCCGACGATCGGCAGGTCGAGCAGGGTGTCGAGCTCGGCGCGGAAGAGCGGGGCGTTCTGCTGCACGTTGGCGAGCAGCCCCTCTTCCTCGAAGATGTCGAGGTTCTCCATCGCGACGGCGGCCGACACCGGGTGCCCGCCGAACGTGTAGCCGTGGTAGAAGGTCGTGTCCCCCTTGGAGAACGGCTCGAACAGCCGGTCGCTGATGATCGTCGCGCCGATCGGGGAGTACCCGGAGGTCATCGCCTTGGCGCACGTGATCATGTCCGGCACGAAGCCGTAGGTGTCGCAGGCGAACATGGTGCCGATCCGGCCGAAGGCGCAGATGACCTCGTCCGAGACGAGCAGCACGTCGTACTCGTCGCAGATCTCGCGCACCCGCTGGAAGTACCCGGGCGGCGGGGTGAAGCAGCCGCCGGAGTTCTGCACCGGCTCGAGGAACACCGCGGCGACGGTGTCGGGGCCCTCGAACTCGATCATCTCGCGGATCCGCTCCGCCGCCCAGAAGCCGAACTGCTCCTCGGTGCCCCCGGGGAAGCCCATCTCCTCGGCGCGGTACGAGTTCGTGTTCGGCACCCGGAAGCCGCCGGGGGTCAGGGGCTCGAACATCTCCTTCATCGCCGGGATGCCGGTGATCGCCAGGGCGCCCTGCGGGGTGCCGTGGTAGGCGACCGCGCGGGAGATCACCTTGTGCTTCATCGGCTTGCCCTGGAGCTTCCAGTAGTACTTCGCGAGCTTGAAGGCCGTCTCCACCGCCTCGCCGCCGCCGGTGGAGTAGAAGACCTTGTTGAGGTCACCGGGGGCGTGCTCGGCCAGCCGGTCGGCGAGCTCGATCGCCGCGGGGTGCGCGTACGACCAGATGGGGAAGAAGCTCAGCGTCTCCGCCTGCTTCGCGGCCATCTCGGCCAGGCGCTTCCGCCCGTGCCCGGCGGCGACGACGAACAGGCCGGACAGCCCGTCGATGTACTCCTTGCCGTGGCTGTCGTAGACGTGGTGGCCCTCGCCGCGCACCATGATCGGCACGTCGGCGCCGGCCTGGTTCGCACCGTGCCGGGCGAAGTGCATCCACAGGTGGTCCCGGGACTTCCGCTGCAGGTCGGCGTCGTCGACCGGTGCGAACGGGTCGTAGGAGTGGAGGCGGGCGGCCGGGCCCGTCGTGGTCCGGCCTGTGGCCTGTTCGGAGATGGTCATCGCGTTCCCCAGTCGTAGAGCTGTTTGCGGAGTTGCAGGTAGACGAAGGTCTCGGTGCCGGCGACGCCCGGGATGGCCCGGATGGTGCCGTTGAGCAGTTCGATCAGGTCGTCGTCGTCCTCACACACGACCTCGACCATCAGGTCGAAGCTGCCGGCGGTCATCACGAGGTAGTCGACCGCCGGCAGCTGCTCCAGGGCATCGGCGACGGTTCGGGTGTCGCCGCTGACCCGGATGCCGATCATCGCCTGGCGGTGGAAGCCCAGTTGCATCGGGTCGGTGACCGCGACGATCTGCATGACGCCGGTCTCGGTCAGCTTCTGCACACGCTGCCGGACCGCCGCTTCACTGAGACCGACGGCCTTGCCGATCTCGCCGTACGGGCGGCGCCCGTCCGCCTGGAGTTGTTCGATGATCCGCTTCGAGGTGTCGTCGATCGGTCCCGGACGTCGTGGTGCTGCCGCCATGCCGGACAGCATGGCAGCGCGGTTCGGGGTGCGCAAGGGATTCCGTTGTGAACTCCGTGTTTCGCGACGATTTCCGTTGTTACAGTTCTCCACAACCTCCGGATCCTTCTTCCGCACCGCCGGAATCCGTGTCAGTATCACCGCCATGCTGGACGCACAGAGCACGGCGACGGCGGACACCGACACCCGGGTCCTGCGGAACTTCGTCGGGGGCGCCTCCGTCGAGTCGACCGCCGACACCACGTTCGACCTGGTCGACCCGACCGACGAGCACGTCTACGGCACGTCCCCGGTGTCCACCCCCGCCGACGTCGACGCCGCCTTCGGTGCGGCCGCGACCGCGTTCGAGACCTGGCGCCGCACCACCCCCGGCGAACGGCAGCTCGCCCTGTTCCGGATCGCCGACGCGATGGAGCAGCGGGCGTCGGAGTTCGCCGACCTCGAGTCGCTCGACACCGGGAAGCCCCGCGCCACCCTGGTCGAGGACGAGATCCTGCTCTCCGTCGACCAGATCCGCTTCTTCGCCGGGGCCGCCCGGAACCTCGAGGGCCGGAGCGCCGGCGAGTACCTGGCCGACCACACCTCGTTCGTCCGGCGTGAGCCCATCGGTGTCGTCGCCCAGGTCACCCCGTGGAACTACCCGCTCAACATGGCGGTGTGGAAGTTCGCGCCGGCGCTCGCCGCGGGGAACACCACCGTGCTCAAGCCGAGCGACACGACGCCCCTGTCGACCCTGCTGCTCGCCGAGGTCGCCGCCGAGTTCCTGCCGCCGGGGGTCCTGAACGTCGTCGTGGGGGACCGCACCACCGGCGCAGCGATGATCGACCACCCCATCCCGCAGCTCGTGTCCATCACCGGCTCCGTCCGCGCCGGCATGGAAGTCGCCCGTGCCGCCGCCGGTGACCTCAAGCGCACCCACCTGGAGCTCGGCGGCAAGGCACCCGTGATCGTGTTCGACGACGCGGACATCCCCTCGGCGGTGGCCGGGATCGTCGCCGCCGGGTTCTTCAACGCCGGACAGGACTGCACCGCGGCCACCCGGCTGCTCGTGCAGGACGGCATCCACGACGAGTTCGTGGCGGCGCTCGCCGCAGAGGCACGGCTCAACGCGCGAACCGGGTCGGACGGCTACTACGGCCCCGTCAACAACGCGAACCAGCTCGCGCACGTGCAGTCGTTCCTGGACACGCTGCCCGACCACGCGACGATCGAACTCGGCGGCGCACGACAGGGCGACCGCGGGTACTTCCACGAGGCCACGATCGTCGCCGGCCTGCGCCAGGACGACCGGGCCGTGCAGCAGGAGATCTTCGGCCCGGTGCAGACCGTGCAGCGGTTCTCGACGGAACAGCAGGCCCTGACGTGGGCGAACGGCGTCGAGTACGGCCTGGCGAGTTCGGTGTGGACGACCGACCACGCGCGGGCGATGCGCTTCGCCCGCGACCTGGACTTCGGCTGCGTGTGGATCAACACGCACATCCCGATCGTCGCCGAGATGCCGCACGGCGGGTTCAAGCACAGCGGGTACGGCAAGGACCTGTCCCAGTACGGCTTCGACGACTACACCCGCATCAAGCACGTCATGTCCTACATCGGCTGAGGCCGACCACCCCCTGGAGGCACCATGGCAATGACCGGAACGTTCGCCGAATCGGGAGCCGATCTCCGGCTCGACCAGATCACGAAGTCCTTCCCCGGCCACACCGCGGTGGACAGCCTCGACCTGACGGTGCCCGCCGGCTCGTTCTTCGCGTTGCTCGGCCCGTCGGGCTGCGGCAAGACGACGACCCTGCGGCTCGTCGCCGGGCTCGAGGAACCCACGAGCGGCACCATCACCATCGGCGGCCAGGACGTCACCGACACGAAGCCGTACCAGCGGCCCGTCAACACGGTGTTCCAGAACTACGCGCTCTTCCCGCACATGAGCGTGCTCGACAACGTCGCGTTCGGGCTGAAGCGGCGCCGGATCCCGGACCCGATGACGAAGGCCACGGAAGCGCTGCGGCTCGTCGAGCTCGAGGGGTCGGCGTCGAAGCGGCCCGCCCAGCTCTCCGGTGGCATGCAGCAGCGCGTCGCCCTGGCCCGAGCGATCGTGAACCGGCCGGCCCTGCTGCTGCTCGACGAGCCCCTCGGCGCCCTCGACCTGAAGCTCCGCCACCAGATGCAGCTCGAGCTGAAGACGATCCAGGCCGAGGTCGGGCTCACGTTCCTGCACGTCACCCACGACCAGGAAGAGGCGATGACGATGGCCGACACGGTCGCCGTCATGAACGGCGGCCGGATCGAGCAGATGGGCAGCCCGCAGGACCTGTACGAGCTGCCGCGCACGGCGTTCGTCGCGAACTTCCTCGGCCAGTCGAACCTGCTCGAGGGCGAGGTGCGCGGCACCGATGCCGGCCTGCTCGTCGTCGCGACCGCGGCCGGTTCGATCGCCGTGCCGGCCGACCGAGCCGTCGCCACGACCGGTCGCGTCGTCGTCGGCGTCCGGCCCGAGAAGCTCAAGATCCGCACCGCCGAACCGACCCCCGAGGCCGGACGGAACATCCTCGGCCCCGGTCGGGTCGTGGACGTCTCGTTCTCCGGCGTCAGCACCCAGTACCTGGTCGAGGTGCCGGGCGCCGGTCGCGTCTCGGTGTTCGCGCAGAACTCGAAGGGCGGGCCGCGGATCGCGACCGGCACCGAGGTCTGGCTCACGTGGGGCGTCGACCACGGTTTCGGCCTGGAGGCGCACCCCGCGTCCGACGCGACCGTCACCACCCAGGACGACCCGGGCCTCCAGAGCGTCCCCGCCACGGCAGGATCGCTCGCGTGACCGGCGCGGTGCCCGGTCCGGACCTGCTGCGCGGGCTGACGTCGGCTCGCGTCAGCCGACGCGGCCTGCTGGCCGGCGGCGGGGCCGCCGCGCTGGCCGCGCTGCTCACCGGTTGCAGCATCAAGGGCTCCGCGGCCGCCGGCGCCGAGGACACCGTCGACTGGGCGGCGTTCTGGAAGGACGCGAAGGCGACCGGCACCCTGAACTTCGCGAACTGGCCGCTGTACATCGACTCCGACCACGGCAAGTCCGAGTCCCTGGCGCTGTTCAAGAAGGAGACGGGCATCGCGGTCGACTACCAGGCGGTGATCCAGGACAACGCGACCTTCTACGCGACCGTCTCACCGATCCTGCGGGCGCACGGTGCGACGGGCTACGACCTCGTCGTCATGACGAACGGGTTCGAGCTGACCCAGATGATCAAGAACGGGTTCGTGTGCGAGCTCGACCACTCGCGGTTGCCGAACTTCGCCGCGAACGCCTCGGACTCCGTGAAGGACCCCATCTACGACCCGGGCAACAAGCACTCCGTCGTGTGGCAGACCGGGTTCACCGGGCTCGCCTACAACCCGAAGTACACCGGGCGGAAGATCACCTCACTCAAGGACCTGCAGGACCCGGCGTTCAAGGGTCGCATCGGGCTGATGAGCGACAACACCGAACTCGGGTCGCTCGGACTGCTCGCGCTCGGCATCGACCCGGAGACCTCGACGCCCGCCGACTGGCGGAAGGCCCAGGCCTGGCTGCGCGAACTGCGGCCGAGCGTCACCGGCTTCTACGACCAGAGCTACATCAACCGGTTGGAGAACGGCGACACCTGGATCACCCAGGCGTGGTCGGGCGACGTCTTCCAGGCGCAGCAGTCCGGGTTCCCCGACCTGGAGTTCGTCACGCCGCAAGAGGGGCAGATGACCTGGCACGACAACATGCTCATCCCACGGCAGGCCGAGAACCCGGTGTCGGCGCTCGAGTGGATGAACTTCTACTACACGCCGAAGGTCGCCGGGATCGTCGAGGACTGGGTCAACTACGTCTGCCCGGTGCCGGCGGCCGAGGACTACGTGCGGGACGAACTCGACGACGCCACCGTGGCGGACAGCCCGCTCGTGTTCCCCTCTGCCGACGTGCTGGAGCAGTCGCACGAGTTCCGGGTGTTCGAGAACTACGACGAGTACTCGGAGTGGAACGGCATCTTCAACGCGGTGGTGCAGTCGTGAGCGCGGTCGGGGTGGCGCCGGGGGTCGGTCCCGGTGGTCCCGGTGGTTCCGCCGGTCCGTCCGGTTCCGTGCCGGTGCGGCGGGGACGCCGTCGGAGCACGCCGTTCTTCCTGGCGCTCGTCGGCACCGCGTACCTCTGCGTGTTCTTCGTCATCCCGCTGGTGTCCGGGCTGATCGTCTCGCTCATGACCGGCAACCCGGACGACGGCTACACGTTCACCTGGAACTTCGGGATCTACGGCTCGCTGTTCGTCGACCCGCAGGTGCCCTACCTGACGTTCCTGCTCCGGTCGCTCTGGTACGGCGCCGCCGCCACGATCGTCTGCATCGTCGTCGGGTACCCGGTGGCGTACTTCATCGCGTTCCGGGTGTCCCCGCGGTGGAAGAACCCGCTGCTCATGCTCGTCTTCATCAGCTTCCTGGTGTCGTTCATCATCCGGACCGACATGTGGGCGTTCGTGCTCGCGTCGCAGGGGCCGGTCGTCACGACGCTGCAGGCGCTCGGGCTGGCCGGGAAGGACTTCCACATCCTCGGCACCGGGGGCGCGGTGATCTTCGGTGACGCCTACAACGACCTGGCCTTCATGGTGCTGCCGATCTACGCCGCCCTCGAGCGCATCGACCCACGACTCGGCGAGGCCGCGAACGACCTGTACGCCGGCAAGTTCCGGGCGTTCTGGCACACCACGCTGCCGCTGTCCCGCTCGGGCATCTTCGCCGGGGTGCTGCTCGTCTTCATCGACAGCGTCGGCGACCCGGTGAACTCGGCCCTGCTCGGCGGGACGAACACGTACACGATCGGTCAGGCGATCCAGGACGCCTACTCCGGCAACCAGCAGTACAACGTCGCCGCAGCCCTGTCGACCGTGCTCATGGTCGTGCTCGGCATCATCCTGTTCATCTACGCCCGCGTCTCCGGCACCGACGACCTCGAGGACCTCGTATGACCGCCGTCGCACCGTCCCGTTCCGCCGCCGCTCCGGCCTCGCCCGTGACCGGTTCGGTCGCCGGCCGCCCGCGTCGTCACGGGGTGAACCGCCGTGGGCCCTGGCTCGCCATCGTGTACTGGGTGACGATCGCGATCACCCTGGTGCCGATCGTCTACATGATCGTGTACTCGTTCAACGACGCCCCCACCAACCGGCTGTCGTTCGCCTGGAACGGTTTCACGACCTACTGGTACGCGAACCTGGTGAACGTGTCCGGGCTCGGGGCGGCCTTCGTCACCTCGGTGGTGGTCGCCTTCCTCGCCGCGGTCATCTCCGTCGCGATCGGGCTGCCCCTCGCGCTGGCGCTGGAGCGGTACCGGTTCCCCGGTCGCGGCGTCGTGAACACCGTCGTGTTCGCCGACATCGCGGCGCCGTCGATCGTCGTCGGTTCCGCGTCGCTCTCCTTCTTCCTGTCGGTGGGGCTCGGCACCGGGTTCCTGACCGTGCTCATCACGCACGTGGCGTTCGACGTCGCCTACGTGGTCGTGGTGCTGCGGGCCCGGATCGCGGGGACATCGCGGGCACTCGAAGAGGCCGCGGGTGACCTCGGGGCGACGCCGTTCCAGGCCTTCCGGCTCGTCACCCTGCCGCTGCTGGCGCCGGGCATGCTCGCCGCCGGGTTGCTGGCGCTGGCGATGTCGATCGACGACTACGTGATCACCTCGTTCGTCGCCGGGCCCGCGGTGACCTTCCCGCTGTTCGTCTACGGCGCCGCGAAGGCCGGGATGCCGCCGCAGGTGCTGTGCTTCGGGACGCTCGTGTTCGCGGTGGGGCTGCTCGTCGCGCTGCTGAACGGGGCGCTCAACCGGCGGTTGGCCCGGACCCGCGGCTGAGCTCCGCGCGCGCTGGCACCGGCACGGTGTCGGGTGCGTCGGCTGGTGCGGGGTTGCGCGCGTGGTGCGCGTTTGTAGCGGCGCACGGTGCTTGAAAGCTCGCACGGGGTGAAGAGGTGCGCACGGTGCGGACGGGAGGCGCGTGGTGGGCTGGCGCCGTGCCTCCCGAGTGCGGGTGGTGCGTCCACAGCACGGTGCGGGGTGCGTGGACTGGTGCGGGGTTGCGCGCGTGGTGCGCGCTTGTAGCGGCGCACGGTGCGTGGAACTTCGCACGGGGTGAAGAGGTGCGCACGGTGCGGACGGGAGGCGCGTGGCGGGCTGGCACCGTGCCTCCCGAGTGCGGGTGGGCCGTCCACAGCACGGTGCGGCTTTCGCGGGCCGGTGCGAGGTTGGCGCGGGGCGCACGGTGCGAGGTGCGTGGGCTGGTGCGGGGTTGGCCGCGTGGTGCGCGCTTGTAGCGGCGCACGGTGCGTGGAACCTCGCACGGGGTGGCGCGCCTCGCACGGTGCGGGCGGGAGTTCAGTGCTCGTGACGCTCGGTGGACGTGCGTGTTACGGGCACGAGTCAGGCGGTGTGCCGCAGTGCGCACCACAGCCGCCGCGCGTAGGTTCCAGCCATGAGTGCAGAGCTGACGCTCGGCGCCGAGGAAGAGCTGCACCTCATCGACCTCGAGTCCGGCCGACTTTCCGCGAAGGCCCCGCGCCTTCTGCCCAAACTGCCCACCGACCGCTTCGGCGCCGAGCTGCAGCGCACGACGATCGAGACGAACACCCCGGTGGTGCGGACCCTCGACGACCTGCGGCGGGTGATCGTCGACCTGCGCAGTGAGCTCAGTGCCGCGATCGCCCCGGCCGGCGTCACGATCGCGGCCGTCGGCACCGCGCCGAGGTCGGAGTACGCTGACTTCGAGCTGAGCTCCGGCGGTCGGTACGGCCGGATGCAGGAGCAGTACCGGATGCTCGTCGACGAACAGCTCATCTGCGGCCTGCAGGTGCACGTCGGGGTCAGCGACCGCGACCTGGCGGTGCTGATCGCCCAGCGGGTGGCGCCGGTGCTCCCGGTGCTGCTCGCCCTGAGCGCGTCGAGTCCGTTCTGGAACGGGCAGGACACCGGGTACGCCTCGTTCCGGAGCATCATCTGGCAGCGGTGGCCGTCGGCTGGCAGCTTCGGTCCGGTGGAGGACGCCGCCGAGTACGACCGGGTGCTCGACGACCTGATCGCCTCGGGCGTGATCGCCGACAAGAAGATGGCCTACTTCGACGTGCGGCCGTCGTCGCACGCTCCGACGCTCGAGCTCCGGGTCTGCGACGCGACCCCGGTGGTGGACGATGCCGTGCTCATCGCCGGACTCTTCCGCGCCGCGGTGCGCAAGGCCGAGAAGTCGGTCGTGTCGGGTGCCGAGTGGCACCCGCGCAGCGAACCCCTGCACCGTGCGGCGATGTGGCAGGCCGCCCGCTCCGGGTTGAGCGGGGAACTCGTCGGCCTCGGACAGCACCCCGAACGGCTGCCCGCCGAGGTCGCGGTGCGCCAGCTCGTGTCCCGCCTGCGCCCGGAGCTCGAGGAGCTCGGCGACTGGGGGACGGTGACGGAGCTGCTCGACGCGACCCTGGCCCGTGGCAACTCCACCGACCGGCAGCGCACCGCCTACGCCGAGCGCGGGGAGATGGACGACGTCGTCGCCCTGGTGGTGGAGGACACCGCGGGGCTCCCGTCCGGACGCGACGAGGACCCGGTGGTCCCGATCCCCGGGTACCGCGTCCGTGCCGGCGACGAGGCGGTCGGCCCCGGGGCACGCCCCCGTCCGGCGTTCCGTGACCTGGCGGCGTTCTTCGACGGCTGGGACGCCGAGACCGCGATCGAGCGCTGCACCGCCCGCGACGCCTGGACCCGCGAGCACCACGTCGGCTTCGTGGTGGACGGCGGGGCGCAGGAGTTCGGCTGCGACCTGGTGCCCCGGACGATCAGCGCGTACGAGTGGTCGCAGCTCGAGCGTGGCCTGGGGCAGCGTGCCCGCGCGATCGAGCTGTTCCTGCGTGACGCGTACGGCGACCGGCGGATCGTGGCCGACGGCGTGCTGGACGCGGACCACTTCGTCGGCGCGAAGGGCTGGGACCCGGACGCCACCCGGCTGCCGGCGACCGCCGTCCGTGCGCCGGTGCTCGGGTTCGACCTGGTGCGCAACGAGTTCGGCGGCTGGCGGGTGCTCGAGGACAACGTCCGCTCGCCCTCGGGCGTCGCGTACGGCATCGCCCTGCGCGAGCTGATGGACGACGTCGTGCCGGACGCCCCGCGGCCGGCGCACCTGCGCGACCCGCACGGCGTGATCGACCGGCTGCGCCGGACCCTCTGCGCGAACACCACCGCGGTGACGGGCGCGACCGACCCCGTGATCGCGCTGGTCAGCGACGGCCCCGCCGCCGGCGCGTGGTTCGAGCACCGCAGGCTGGCTGACGGTGCCGGAATGCGCCTCCTGTCCGGGTCGGACCTGGACGTCCGCGACGGACGCGTGGTCGACGCGACGACGGGTGACGTGCTCGACGGGCTGTACCTGCGGATCGACCGCGACGTCAGCGCGCTGACGGCGGAGCACGCTCCCGACCTGGGTGCGCGGATCCTCGACGCCGCCGAGGCAGGACGCGTCTACCTGGCGAACGCGCCGGGCAACGCGCTCGTCGACGACAAGGCGATGTACGTCACCGTGCCGGACCTGATCTGGTACTACCTGGACGAGAAGCCCCTGCTGGCATCGGTGCCGACGTACCGCACGAGCATCGAGGTGGAACGGCTGTCGGTCCTGGACCGCGTCGGGGAACTCGTCACGAAGCCGGTCGACGGCGAGGGCGGCCGCGGGGTCCTGATCGGACCGAGCGCGAGCGCCCCCGAGGTGGCCGAGCGACGGCGCGAGATCGCGGCCGACCCCGCCGGGTGGGTGGGGCAGGAGGTGGTGCAGCTGTCCTCGCACCCGACGATCGGACCGGCCGGGCTCGACCCGCGGCACGTGGACCTGCGGGCCTTCGTCTACGCGACGGGGACCGGACCGGACGACGTGCACCTGGCCGACGTGGCCCTGACGCGCGTCGCGCCCGAGGGCAGCATGGTCGTCAACTCGTCGCAGGGCGGCGGCGCGAAGGACACGTGGATCGTCGGGAACGCCCCGGCGGACACCGACTCCGGCCCGGCGGACACCGAGGGAGAGCGCTGATGTGTGGACTCGCGGGTGAGATCCGGTTCGACGGCCGAGCGCCGGACGTCGGGGCGGTCGCCCGGATGACCGGCTGCATGACGCACCGCGGACCGGACGGCGACGGCCTGTGGGCTCGCGGCCCGGTCGCGCTCGGGCACCGACGGCTGTCCATCGTCGACCTGTCCACCGCGGGCGCGCAGCCGATGGTGCTGGCCGAGGCCGGACTGACGATCGCCTACAACGGGATGGTCTACAACTACCGGCAGCTCCGCGACGAGCTGCACGGCAAGGGGCACCGGTTCGCGTCGACGTCGGACACCGAGGTCATCGCCCTGGCTTACGCCGAGTGGGGCACCGCGTTCGTCGACCACCTGATCGGGATGTTCGCCATCGCCATCTGGGAGCACGGCAGCGGCCGACTCGTGCTCGCGCGGGACCGGCTCGGCATCAAGCCGCTCTACGTCGCACCCGTCCCGGGCGGCCTCCGGTTCGCGAGCTCCCTGCCCGCGATCCTGGCGGGGGACGGCGGCGCGAGCGGCACCGGCACCAAGGAAGTCGACACGTCCATCGACCCCGTCGCCTTCGCCTCGTACATGAGCTTCCACTCCATCGTCCCCGCACCCCGCACGATCCTGGCCGGCGTCGGCAAGCTCCCGCCGGCGACCGTCCGGGTGATCGAGCCCGACGGCACCGCGCACGACACCGTCTACTGGGAGCCCCGTTTCGAGCGTGACCCCGCCCGGGCCGACTGGTCGGAGCGGGACTGGGAGCAGGCGTTCATCGGCTCGCTCCGCACCGCCGTCGAGCGCCGGATGGTCGCCGACGTCCCCGTCGGGGTGCTGCTCTCCGGCGGGATCGACTCCTCGCTCGTGGTCGGGCTGCTCGCCGAGGCCGGGCAGCAGGACCTCGCTACGTTCAGCATCGGGTTCGAAGCGGCGGGCGGTGAGTCCGGCGACGAGTTCGAGTACTCCGACCAGGTCGCTGCGCACTTCGGCACCGACCACCACCGCATCCACATCCCCTCGTCGCGGCTGCTCGACGGCATCGACGGTGCGGTCGCCGCCATGAGCGAGCCGATGGTCAGCCACGACTGCGTCGCCTTCTACCTGCTGTCGCAGGAGGTCTCGCAGCACGTCAAGGTGGTGCAGTCCGGGCAGGGCGCCGACGAGGTGCTCGCCGGCTACGACTGGTACCCGCCGCTCGCCGACGTGCCCCGCGACCAGGCCGCCGAGGCCTACCGCTCCGTGTTCATGGACCGCCGCTGGCCGGCGCTGCAGGCCCTGCTCGGGGAGCGGTGGAAGAGCGACGACGACACCCCGTCGGCGTTCGTGGACCGCCAGTTCGCACGGCCGGGCGCGGAGACGAGCGTGGATGCCGCGCTCCGCAGCGACACCACGATCATGCTCGTCGACGACCCGGTGAAGCGGGTCGACAACATGACGATGGCGTGGGGGCTCGAGGCCCGTGTGCCGTTCCTGGACCACGAGTTCGTCGAGCTCGCCGCCGCGATCCCGCCGTCGATGAAGCTCACCGACGGCGGCAAGGGCGTGATGAAGCGCGCCTCGCGCGGGATCGTGCCCGACACCGTCATCGACCGCAGCAAGGGCTCGTTCCCGGTCCCCGCCATCCGGCAGCTCGAGGGCCCGTACCTGGAGCGCGTCCGCGACGCGCTGCACGCACCCGAGGCGCGGGAGCGCGGGCTCTTCGACCCCGCCACCGTCGAGCGGATGCTGCAGGACCCGAACAGCACCAGGACCGCGATCGGCGCGAACGCGCTCTGGCAGCTCGGCCTGATCGAGATGTGGCTGCAGCAGCAGGGGGTGCGGTGATCGTGGGTTCCGTCCGGCCTGGAGGCGCGCAGGGCGTCGCGTCGTCGGCCATCGTCGAGCCGTCGGTCACCACCAGGGCCGCGGCCGACCTGGGTGCGCGGCTCACCGCCGCCTGGGGATCGTGGGGACCGACCATGACCCGGAACGCCCGGCGCGTGGCGTTCGTGAGCGACCGGCACGGCACCCCCGAGGTCTTCGTGCAGGACGTCGTCGTCGGCGACGAGCTGCCTGAGCCGGTGCGGATCGCACTGTCCGACGACCCGGTGATCCGGGTGTCGTGGTCGTCCGACGGGGAGTGGCTCGCCGTCGCCATCGCGACCGACGGCGGCGTGAAGCAACAGGTCTGGGTGGTGCGGTCGGACGGCTCCGACGCCGCGCAGATCGCCGGCTCGCGGTACCAGCACGCCGAACTCGGACCGTGGAGCCGCAGCGGTCACCGGGTCGTCATCACCCTGCCCTCGACCGAGCCCGAGCAGCCGGCCCGTGCGTACCTGGTCGACCCGGTCACCGGGGACCGCGACGACCTGGCCGTGGGGGAGCTCATCCACATCCTCGACCTGTCGGTGGAGGAACGGCTCGTCGTGCTGAGCGACGGGCAGCGCGGCCAGGAGTTCGTCGTCGTGGTCGACCGGCTGACCGACGAGAGCCACGCCCTGTTCGCCGACGACCCCGACGGGTCCGCCGAGATCGCGTTCCTGCGGCCCTCGCCCGCGAGCGAGACCAGCCCGCTCGTCGCCTACGTCGCCACCGAGGCCGGACTGCCCCGCCGCGGACTCGTCGCGCAGCCGGTCGGCCCGCACGGCTGGCGCGGCACACCCCGACGGATCGTCGAGCGCGACGACGCCGAGCTCGAGTACCTGGACGCCGACGACGCCGGCCGCACGCTGCTGCTCGTCTGGAACGTCGACGGTCGCAGCGAACTCGACCTCATCAACACCCACGACGCCTCGCGCACCCCCGTTCCGGACCTGCCTGGGTACGTCGTCACCGACCCCGTGCTCAGCCGCGACGGCCGGAGCGTGTTGCTCGCCGTCGAGGGGCCGACCCGGCCGCGCGAACTGTGGCGGCTCGACACGAACGCGCTGACCTGGAGCCGGGTCACCGACGTGCCGGTGCTGCCGGACGTGCAGTTGGTCGAGCCGACGCTCGAGCGGTTCGCCGCCCGCGACGGACTGGAGCTGACCGGGTGGCTGTACCGGGCCGTGGAGCCGACCGCGTCGGTGGCGGGCGCCGCTCCTGGTGCTGGTGCCGTGCCTCCCGGCCGCGCAGCGCTCGTCCACCTGCACGGCGGACCGGAGTCGCAGGAACGACCCACGTTCTCGCCGCAGCACCAGGCGCTCGCCGCCGCCGGGGTGACCGTGTTCGCACCGAACATCCGCGGGTCCTCCGGGTACGGCCACGAGTTCGTGCACGCCGACGACCTGGCGCTGCGGTGGAACGCGCTCGCCGACGTCGTCGACTGCGCGCGGTTCCTGGTGACCAACGGGTACGCCGATCGCTCCCGCGTCGCCGTCGAGGGGCGCTCGTACGGCGGGTACGCGACCCTCGCGTCGTTGGCGTTCACGCCCGACGTGTTCGCGGCCGGGGTCGCGGTGTGCGGGATGAGCGACTTCGCGACCTTCTACCGGGACACCGAACCGTGGATCGCGGCCGCTGCCGCGACGAAGTACGGCCACCCCGTCGAGGACGAAGCCCTGCTCGCGGCACTGTCGCCGATGCGCGCGATCGACGACGTCACGGCGCCGTTGCTCGTCCTGCACGGGGAGCTCGACACGAACGTGCCCATCGGTGAGGCGCACCAGGTCGTCACGGCGCTGCGGGAGCGGTCGCACGACGTGGAGTACCTGGAGCTCGAGGGTGAGGGGCACGAGTACCGGCGGGCGTCGTCGCAGGCGCTGCTGGTGCGGCGGATGGTGGAGTTCGTGGCGGCGCGGCTGGGGTGAGGCGGGGCGGGGCTGGTGCTCGTGCTCGCGCTCGCGCTCGCGCAGGTTCTCCGTGGTGCGAGGTTGCACGCCCGGTGCGAGGTTGTTTCCTTGCACCGGGTGGTCAACTTCGCACCGTGCCGTCACCGGGTGCAACGATGCGTCGGCGGCGCTCGCCGCGGGCGGAGAATGGTGGGATGACGACGACTGCGCCGACCTCGACCGCGCTGCCCCGACCCGGAGAGGTCCTCGTGGCCTCGACAGCGGACGTCGAGCTGGTCGTCCACCGTGCCACGAACCACTACGCCTCCGGTGTCGTCGCGGACACCGCCCGGTGGGCGGACGGCGATCGACGGCGGATCGAGGACCTCGGGTTCCGCGGCGGAGACTCCCGCGGCGACGCGCTCCGGACCCTCGACCTGACCATCGCCGACGACGGCACCCCGACACGCATGCTCGACGCACCCGCCATGGCCGCGCTGAACAGCCACCACGCGCGGTTCGCCGAGCGGCGCGGCGACGTGGTCCGCTACCAGACCGACGTGTCGGTGTGGACGGGGATCCCCGAGCAGCCCACCGCGCAGGACTGGGAGGACGTCCGGGCGCTGCTCGGGTCGGGCGGGATGCTCGGCGTCGGTGCGGCCGCCGTCCTGCCCGAGGGGTGGGAGCTCGTCGAGGGTGCCGGCGGCGTGCAGCTGACCGGCGAGGCGATCGAGGGTGCGCCGGACGACGAAGCCGTCGTGCTGACGCCCGACGACGTGCCGGAGATGACCGCCCTGGTGGAGCGGACGAAGCCGGGGCCGTTCCTGCCGCGGACGATCGAGCTCGGCACGTACCTGGGCATCCGGCGGGACGGGCGGCTCGTCGCCATGGCGGGGGAGCGCCTGCACCCGCCGGGGTGGACCGAGATCAGCGCGGTGTGCACGGACGAGGCGTACCGGGGGCAGGGGTTCGGTCGGCGGCTCGTGCTCGCCGTCGCGCACGGGATCCGCGAGCGGGGCGAGACCCCGCTGATGCACGCGGCCGCCGGGAACACCGGGGCGATCGGGCTGTACCAGCACCTCGGCTTCCGACTGCGGGACCGTGGGGCGCCGCGGTTCGTGCGGGTGCCGTGAGCTGCGTCCTGGTCTGACGGGTCAGAACGCGGCGAGGGCGTTGCCGAAAGACACGGCGGGTAAGGGCGTCGCCGAGTGGGCGGAGTCTGACCCGGATCTGCGGAATGGTCGCTTCGGAGAGACCGTCTCTCACTCCCTCGTGTTCGGAACCAACCGGCCACTCACGCCTTCTGGCACGAGCCGGGATCACGGTGTAGAAACCGTGGTCGCGATCACATGTTTCGCAAGTCTGGCCGTTTCGGCGAATGCGGGATATATCGTATCCTCTGAAATCGGCTCAGGAAGGTCACGGAGGCGTCCGACGAGCTCACGCTTCCATGCCGCTTCCACCCGGACCACCCATCCTCCCGCTCCCCACTCAACACCGTACGAGGACTCGCGCCGTTTCATGAACTGAATGGCCAGCGTTGTGACGTCCGTCCGAACGGACGAGTCAATGTTCCCGGCGCTGTTGTACATCGCCATCCCTCCGTAGGACCTGAAGAGGCCGCCCACCAGGAATGTGCCGTTCTGTGCTCGCATGCGTGGGTCGAGTGAGCCATGTTCAGCCACCGTTACCGTGTTCGTCCAAGCGGCATCGCTATTTTTTTCGCCCGCTTTGAAGTGGGACCACGGGAGTTCAGGACCGTCAAAGCGCAGTTCTTCCGTGCCCTTGGGGTTGATCATGAACAAGACACCGTCAGTCCCGTGGTTGTTCTCGACAGCGAAGTAAAGGCTTTCCAGTGGAGATCGCGACACGTCGATGAGGCGAGTCGGCATGAGGTGGTGTTGTAGGACGGTGATGAGTTCGAAATCCGTCATCCGACGTCCGAGTCCTTCAGCTCGCATCGCGGCAACGACTGCTTGTTCAGCGGCGCGCAGGTCCAGCTCTGTGATCTTGCCGTTCGGCTTCGCCGCTCGGAGCTGTCGGTACAGGCTCGATGAGAGCCCGTAGGAGATGTCTGACTGACCGCGGAAGAACAGGTTCTCGCCGGCTGTGAGGTCCCAGTTTGCGAGCTTCTCGAAGTCATCGGACACAAGCCAGTCCCAGAGGGCACCAGCACTGTTGATTCCCAGCCGCTGGTTGGCCGCGACACTCCGCCAATAGTCCTCACGAATGGCTGATTGCTCAGCGGTCGTATTGGCGGCCGCCGTTCCCCCGTTGGTTAGCATGAGGATGACTCTACTATGTAAGCCCAGCCCGAGTCGTGGATTCTCTAGGATCGACCCATGTCCACGACCATGCCCGGCTTCGGGACGGAGCGCATCACGCAGCTCGGCCTGCGCGACCGCGTCTACGACCGGGTGCTCGAGGTCCTGATGGGCCACGACGTCGAACCGGGCATGCGGCTGTCGATCGACGGCCTGGCCCGCTCCCTTGGAGTCTCGCCGACCCCGGTCCGCGAAGCCCTGGTGCAACTCGAACGCACCGGCCTCGTCACCCGTGAAGCGAACAAGGGCTACCGGGTCTCCCCGCCCCTGGCCGGCGACCAGCTCGAGGCCCTGTTCGACGCCCGGCTCATCGTCGAGAGCGGCGCGGTCGAGCTCGCGGCCCGCGGCGACGTCGACGGCCTGCGCGAGCGACTCGCGGCAGCGCTCGACGAGCAGGCTGCGGTGGCCGCCGAGGTCGCGGCCGTCGGGGCAGCGCAGGCGCCGGAGGAGCTGATGGCCCGCTTCTTCCGCAGCGACTGGCAGTTCCACCAGCTGATCTTCGACGCGACACGGAACCCGTTCCTCGAGGAGATGTCCGAGATCATCACGACGCGCGTGCACCGCATGCGGCAGATCGTCGAGGGCGGCGGGGACGACACGGATCGAGCGGTCCAGGAGCACCGGGCCATCCTGGAGGCGCTGGCTGCGGACCCGACGTCGGCCGTCGCCGCGATGCGGCTCCACATCGACGCCGTCCGGTTGCGTTCGCGCGCGGACGCGTCCCACACGAGCTGAGGCGGAGGGGTTGCGTTCCGGCGTCGTGGGAGCATATTTCCTATAGGAAAGAGGTTCACCGCTGAACCACCACGACATGCAAGGGAGCATTCCGTGACCACTCCACAGGACTGGGTCGACCAGGATTGGGACCCCACCACCTGGACGTCGAAGACCTGGCCGATCGCCGCCTGCCTGCACGGCTTCGCGCAGGTCACCCGCGACGGGACGGCCTTCCACGACGCCCCCGCCGAGGTGTGGGACGAGGTGTTCGGGCAGATCGAGGACGTCGGCTTCTCGCTGGCCGAACTCGCTGACAGCCACATCCGGCCCGCTGACCTCGAAGCCTCGCGCCGTGACGAGCTGTTCGCCGTCGCGAAGGCGCACGGCATCGGCATCCCGTCGGTGCACCTGCAGCGCAAGAGCGTCATCCAGCCCGGGCACGAGGAGGAGAACCTCGCCTACGCCCACCGCACCATCGACGCGGCGGCCGAGTGGGGCATGCAGGTCTTCTCGACCGGGCTGCACCAGCCGTTCACCGACGCCCAGAAGCGCGCGCTGTGGTTCTGGACGGCACCGGGCCCGAAGGACCCCGACGACCCCGAGGTCTGGAACGCCGCGGTCAAGCGACTGCGGGAGCTCGGCGAGCACGCTGCGAGCGTCGGGCTGCCGATGGCGCTCGAGCTCTACGAGGACACGTACCTCGGCACCGCCGACAGCGCGGTCCGCCTGGTCGAGGAGATCGGGCTCGACAACGTGGGCTTGAACGCGGACGTCGCGAACCTCATCCGCCTGCACCGTCCGGTCGAGGACTGGCGGGAGCTCTTCGCGAAGACCATGCCGTACACGAACTACCTGCACGTGAAGAACTACACGCGTGACGAGGCCGGCGACGGCAGCTGGGCGACGAGCGCGCCGAGCACGATGGAGACGGGCCTCATCAACTACCGCCAGGTCCTGCGCGACGCCGTCGCCGACGGGTTCCGCGGGATCGTCATGACCGAGCAGTACGGCGGCGACAGCCTCGGCGTCTGCGCCACCAACCAGCAGTACATCCGATCCGTCCTCGCGACGACGAAGCTCGACGCGACGGCGACCCCGACCGCAGCAACCAGCACTGAAGGAGCAATCCGATGAGCACCCTCGACATCGCCGTCGTCGGGTCCGGCTACATGGGCGGCGGGATCGCCCAGGTCCTCGCCCTCGCCGGCCACACCGTCCGGATCGCCGACGTCTCGGCCGAGATCGCCCAGCAGAACCTGGAGCGACTGCTCGGCGAGACCGCACAGTTCGTCGCCGACGGGCTGTTCCCCGAGGACGCCGTCGAACGGGTCCGCGCACACCTGAGCGCTGCCGAGTCGATCGAGGCCGCCGTCGCCGACGCGGACTTCATCGAGGAGGCCGTGCCCGAGAAGCTCGAGATCAAGCACGCGACGCTCCGCCGCATCAGCGAGGCCGCCCGCCCCGACGCCGTGATCGGCTCGAACACGTCGACGATCCTGATCGAGTCGCTGGCCGAGGCGGTCGTGGGCCCGGAGCGGTTCCTCGGCGTGCACTTCTCGAACCCGGCACCGTTCATCCCCGGCGTCGAGCTCATCCCGCACCCGACCACGAACGAGCACGCGATCGAGGTCGGCGAGACCGTCGTCGCCGCAACCGGCAAGCAGTCCGCGCGGGTGAAGGACTCCACGGGGTTCGTCCTGAACCGCCTGCAGTACGCGCTGTTCGAGGAGGCCACGAAGATCGCCGACGAGGGCATCGCGAGCCCCGACGACATCGACACCATCGTGCGGACCACGTTCGGGTTCCGCCTGCCGTTCTTCGGCCCGTTCGCGATCGCCGACATGGCCGGGCTCGACGTCTACGCGTTCTGCTTCGAGTCGCTGCAGACCCGCTGGCCCGAGCGCTTCGCCACCCCGCCGTCGCTGCAGCAGCACGTCGACGCCGGTGAGCTCGGCACGAAGTCGGGCGCCGGGTACCTCGAGGTGCCGGCCGACCGCACGCCCGAGCTCGTCGCCTACCGGAACAAGGCGTACGTCGCGATGCAGAAGCTCCTCGACGAGCTCGGCCCGGCACCGATCCACTGAGGCGGGAGGGACACCATGAGCGACCAGAACCAGTCAGCCGGCCAGCACCGGGACCGCACCGTCGTCCTCACCGGGGCCGCCTCACCGCGGGGCATCGGCCGCGCCACCGCCCACCACCTGGCCGAGGCCGGGTGGGACGTCGGGATCATCGACCTCGACCAGACGGCGAGCGAGCAGGTCGCCGCCGAGATCCGCGAACAGCACGGCGTGCGGGCCGTCGGTGTCGGTGCGAACGTCGCCGACGAGTCCGCCGTCCGTGCGGCCTTCGACACGATCGAGGCCGAACTCCGGCCGATCACCGCGCTGGTGAACCTGGCCGGGGTCTCCTCCGCGCACGCCTACCTCGACCTGCCCGAGGGGGAGTGGCACCGGGTGCTGTCGATCAACCTCGACGGTGTGCACTTCGCCAGCCTGCGGGCGGCGGAGTCGATGGTGCGGTCCGGCTACGGGCGCATCGTGAACCTGTCGTCGGTCTCCGCCCAGCGCGGCGGCGGCACCTTCAGCAAGACCCCGTACACGGTGGCGAAGGCCGGCGTGATCGGCCTGACCCGTGGTCTGGCACGCGAGCTCGGCCCGCGCGGCGTCACGGTCAACGCGATCGCCCCGGGTCCGATCGACACCGACATCATGGGCGGCACCCTGTCCGAGGAGCGGAAGGCCGAGATGGCCGCCGACGGCGTGCTGCCGCGCATCGGCACACCGCGGGACATCGCCGCGGCCGTCGCGTACCTGATCAGCGAGGACGCCGGGTTCGTCACGGGCCAGACGCTCAACGTCGACGGTGGCCTGTACATGCACTAGGGCCAGCCGCCCACGGAACGCGCGCCGACCGGGCGACGCGATCCGTGCCTCCCGTCCGGACGACCGAACCGACCGCCGGACGCCAGAACGACCGCACCGTGCTCGCAAAGGAGCGAACCCGTGTCACTACCCCCTGCCCCCGCGCTCGGGTCGACGAACGACCCCGGCCTCAAGTCCGCCATCGGCAAGGCGACGAAGCACCTCATGCCGATGCTCGTCATCCTGTACTTCGTCGCGTTCCTCGACCGCACGAACGTCGGCTTCGCCGAAGAGGCCCTGCGCGTCGACCGTGGCATCTCCGACGCCGCCTTCGCCCTGGGCGCCGGCATCTTCTTCATCGGCTACGCGATCTTCGAGATCCCGTCGAACCTGCTGCTCAAGCGGTTCGGTGCGCGCTTCTGGCTCGCCCGGATCGCCGTCACGTGGGGCATCGTCGCCGCACTGTTCGCCTTCACGACGAACGACACGATGTTCATCATCCTGCGGTTCATCCTGGGCGTGACCGAGGCCGGGTTGTTCCCGGGCGTGATCATGTACCTGTCCGAGTGGTTCCCGAACAAGGTGCGCGTGCGCATGTTCGCGATCTTCTACCTGGCGCAGCCGTTCTCGCAGATGATCGGCGCCCCGCTGTCCGGCGGCCTCATCAGCGTCGGTGACCAGGTCACGCCGTTCCACGGCTGGCAGGTGATGTTCGCCGGCGAGGGGATCCTCGCGGTGCTGGCGGGCATCGCGGCCCTGGTGTTCCTGACGAACAGTCCGCAGCAGGCGAAGTGGCTCGAACCGGGCGAGAAGGCGTCGCTCACCGCGGCCATGGAGCGCGAGGACACCGCCCGCAGCGAGGACGGCCCGAAGGGCATCTGGCGCGCGATGGCGAGCGGGCGCGTCTGGTACTTCACGATCATCTACTTCTGCCTGCAGGTCGCCGTGTACGGCACGACGTTCTACCTGCCGCAGCAGGTGTCCTCGCTGCTCGGGCAGGACGTCGGCTGGCAGGTCGGTCTGGTGTCCGCGATCCCGTGGCTCGTCGGACTCGTCGCCTGCTACCTGATCGGGTCGCGTGCGGACTCCGTCGGACGCCGTCGTCGCTGGGGCACCCTGTTCTACATCACGACCGGCCTGTCGATCCTCGGCTCGGCGTGGGCGGGTGCGAACGGGCAGCCCGTGCTCGGCATCCTGTTCATCACCCTGGCCGTGGCGAGCTTCCTGGCCGTCGGCCCGATCACCTGGGCGTACCCGACGGCGTTCCTGACCGGTGCCGCAGCCGCAGCGGGCATCGGCCTGATCAACTCGCTCGGCAACCTCGGCGGGTTCGTCGCCCCGATCATGCGCACCGCGATCAACGAGGTGGTGCCCACCGACAGCGGTGCGTTCGGCATCGTCTCGCTCGGCGTCCTGGCGTTCGTCGCCGCGGTGATGATCTTCTGCACCAAGTTCTTCCGCGGGGCCAAGGCCGACGAACTGCTCGACACCTCGCACGTCCGCACCACCGACCCGAAGGGCAGCAAGCGATGACCAGACTGTTCAACGACCCGGCGGACTTCGCCGACGAGGCGACCGACGGCTTCGTCGCCGCGAACGAGCGGTGGGTGCGCGGGGTGCACGGCGGGGTCGCCCGCTCCACCACGAGCCCCGACGGCACGGTCGCGGTCGTGATCGGCGGGGGCTCGGGCCACTACCCCGCGTTCGGCGGGCTGGTCGGACACGGCCTGGCCGCCGGTGCCGCGATGGGCAACCTGTTCGCCAGCCCCAGCGCCCAGCAGGTCACCGGGGTCGCGAAGGCAGCGGAGCACGGTGGCGGTGTGCTGCTCAGCTACGGCAACTACGCCGGTGACGTCCTGAACTTCGACGCCGCGGCGCGCACGCTCGAGGCCGACGGCATCCCGGTCCGGACGGTCCGCGTCACCGACGACGTGACGAGCGCCCCGGCCGACGAGCGCGCGAAGCGCCGCGGCATCGCGGGTGACCTCTGCGTCTTCAAGGTCGCCGGCGCCGCTGCCGAGCGCGGGGACGACCTCGACACGGTCACCGCCGTCGCCGAACGGGCGAACGACCGGACGCGCAGCTTCGGCGTCGCGTTCTCCGGGTGCTCGCTGCCGGGCGCCGAGGAACCCCTGTTCACGGTGCCCGAGGGCCGGATGGCGGTCGGCATGGGCATCCACGGCGAGCGTGGCATCGACGAGACGGACGTGCCGTCGGCCGACGGTCTGGCCGAGCTGCTGGTGTCCCGGCTGCTCGACGAACTGCCCGACGGCGTGACGCTCGAGGGCCAGCGGGTGGTCCCGATCCTGAACGGCCTGGGCTCGGTCAAGTACGAGGAGCTCTTCGTCGTCTACCGCTCGGTGCAGCGGCGCCTGGCGGACGCCGGCGTCGTCATCGTGGAGCCCGAGGTCGGCGAACTCGTCACGAGCTTCGACATGGCCGGGGTCTCCCTGACGCTGTTCTGGCTCGACGACGAGCTCGAGGAACTCTGGGCAGCACCCGCGGACACCCCCGCCTACCGCAAGGGCGGTGCGGTCGCCGAACAGCGAGTCGACCCGTCCACCGTGGCGGCGGACGCCGAGGGCGTCGGCATCAGCCCGGCGACCGACGAGTCCCGCGCGGTCGCCGAGCAGGTCGCCGCCGGGTTCGCCGCGGTCCGCGCCGTCCTCGACGAGCACGCCGACGAACTCGGGCGCATCGACGCCGTGGCCGGTGACGGTGACCACGGCATCGGGATGCAGCGCGGATCGCACGCCGCCGACGTCGCAGCCGCCGACGCGGTCACCCGCGGTGCCGGTGCCGGCACCGTCCTGCTGGTCGCCGCGGACGCCTGGTCCGACAAGGCCGGCGGCACGTCCGGTGCGATCTGGGGTGCCGCCCTGGAGGCACTGGGTCGCGTGGTCGGGGACGACTCGCGTCCGTCGGGTGCCACCGTCGCGCAGGGGGTCCGCGCGGCCACCGAGGCCGTGCTCGCGTTCGGCGCCACCGTCGGTGACAAGACGATGGTGGACGCCCTGGTGCCGTTCGACGAGGTGCTCCACACCCGGCTCGACGCCGGGGCGGCGCTCGCCGAGGCCTGGGGCGACGCCGTCCGTGCCGCCCGCGAAGCCGCGGACGCCACGGAGTCCCTCGTGCCGAAGATGGGCCGGGCGCGCACCCACGCCGACCAGGCCGTCGGCACCGCGGACCCCGGTGCGCTGTCCTTCGCCCTCGTCGTGGAGACGGTCGCCCCGTGATCACCGTCGGGGTGTCGCTGAAGACGTACTTCTCGCACGCCCGGACGCTGTCGTGGGCGGCCGAGGTCGGCGACATCGCCCGGCGACACCCCGCGGTGCGCTCGGGAGCGGCGACGCTGTTCGTGGCGCCGACGTTCCCGGCGCTCGTGCCCGTCCGCGACGTGCTCTCCGGGTCGGGAGTGCTCCTCGCCGCGCAGGACCTGTCGTGGGCCGACGCGGGCGCGTTCACCGGCGAGGTCTCCGGCGCCGAACTGCGGGAGATCGGTGTCGACCTGGTCGAGATCGGGCACGCCGAACGGCGCTCCCTGTTCCACGAGGACGACGCGACGATCGCGGGGAAGGTGCACGCGGCCTTCCGCAACCACCTGCGTCCGCTGGTCTGCGTCGGGGAGCCGGACCGGGCCTCCGATCCGACGGAGGCCGTGGCGGCGGTGACCGCGCAGCTCGACCGGGCCGTCTCGACCGCCGTCGCGGACGGTCTCGCCGGACCCCTGACCGTCGCCTACGAACCGGTCTGGGCGATCGGCGCACCGGCACCCGCACCGGACGACCACATCGTGGCGGTGCTCGCCGGGATCGAGCAGCACCTCACCACCCGGCCCGAGCTGCACGGCAGCACCGTCCTCTACGGCGGCAGTGCCGGACCAGGCCTGCTCACGCGGGGGCAGGGCCGGATCGGCGGGCTGTTCCTCGGACGGTTCGCCCACGACCCCGCAGCCGTCGAGGCGATCCTCGACGAGGTCGCGGCGCTCAGCTGAGCTGGTCGCGGACCGGCCGTGGGGCGCGACCGAGCAGTTCGCCGAGCAGCGGGTCGGTGCCGGCGAACAGGCCCCGCTCGGCGGCCTGGTACATGCCGAGCAGGAACGCGACCATGCGCGGGTCCTGCCCCGCGGCCAGGGCACGGGCACGCCACTCGTCCTCGCCCAGGGCCTCGAACCCGATCGTCCGACCGGACACCTCGGACGCCTGCCGAGCCAGGTCGGCGAAGGTCGGCGCGTCCGGAGCGGTGAGCGTCACCGGCCCGTCGAACGGCTGATCGGCGAGCAGGATCGCGGCGGCTGCCTCGGCGGCGTCCTCGCGGGCGGTCCACGACACCGGTCCGTCGACGGGGACGGACACCGTGCCGGTCTCCTGCCACGGTCCCGTCATCCAGGCGGCGCTGTGCGCGTAGAAGCCGTTCCGCAGGCTCGTCCACGGCAGCCCGGAGTCGCGGAGCAGGTCCTCGGTGGCGGCGTGGTGCGCTGCGGGCACGAAGGGCGAACCGTGCGCGGCGCCCTGGTGGCTCGTGTACAGGACCCGGCCGACGCCGGCGTCCACGGCTGCGGCGACCGCAGCACGGTGCAGCGCGACGGCGTCGGCGGCTGGGTCGCTCGACGAGACGAGCAGGAGCTGATCGGCGCCCGCGAAGGCTGCCGGCAGGGTCTCCGGTTCGGCGTAGTCGCCGCGGCGGACCTCGACGCCGCGGTCGGCGAACCGCTGTGCTCGGGCCGGCTCACGGGTCACCACCGCCAGGTCGGACGGCGCGAGGTGCTCGAGCAGGTGGTCGGCGGTCGCGCCGTTGAGGGCTCCGGTGGCCCCGGTGATGACGATCATGACTTCTCCGTATCGGTGGAAACAGCGCCCTGGTAGCGCCGGTAACACAGTGATAGCACAGATCCGTTATCGTTGTTCCGTGATCGAGCAGGGAAGCCAGCGCGACGAGACGCGTTCGCGCATCGTCGAGGTCGCCGGCACCATGCTGCGCGAACGCGGTGCCGCGGCGGTGACCACGCGGGCGGTCGCGGACGGCGCAGGCGTCCAGGCACCGACCATCTACCGGCTGTTCGGCGACAAGGACGGTCTGCTCGAAGCGGTCGCCGAGCACGCGATGGCGACGTTCTCGGCGATGAAGGCCGATGCCGTCCGGGCTGCTCGTGACGAGGCGACCGACCCCGTCGAGGACCTGCGCACCGGGTGGTCGATGACGATCGGCTTCGGGCTGGCGAACCCCGACCTGTTCGTGCTGTTGAGCGACCCGGAGCGCGGCCGTCGGTCGGCAGCCGCCCGCGCCGGTACCGCGCTGCTCGCCGAACGCATCCGGCGGGTGGCCGAATCCGGACGACTGGCCGTGCCGGAACACCGCGCGGTCGAGCTCGTGCACGCGGCCGGCACCGGTGCGGTGCTCGCGATCCTGGCCGCTCCGGCGGACGAGCGGGACCCGTCACTCGCCGATGACGTCCTCGACGCCGTGCTCGGGCGGATCCTCGTGCCGAGCGGGCCGACGACGGACGACGGCGGCGCGGCCCCGGGTGGTCAGGGCCGGGGGCGTAACGCCGTGACGAGCGCCGCGATCACGCTCCGTGCCGCAGCGCCCCGGCTCGATCGACTGTCGCCAGCCGAGCGGACGATGCTCGCGGAGTGGCTCGACCGGATCGCCGCGGACTAGTCCTCGCGGGTGCCCGCCAGCCCGTGGTCGTGTGCGTAGACGACGAGCTGCACCCGGTCGCGCAGTGACAACTTGCCGAGGATGCTCGAGATCTGGGTCTTCACCGTCGACTCGGTGACGTACTCCCTGGTGGCGATCTCGGCGTTCGACAGGCCGCGGGACGCCCACCCGAACACGACGCGCTCCCGCTCGGTCAGGGTCGCGAACTCCGGCGGCTGCGGTGCCGGGGCCCGCGCCACGTCGGTGCCGAACAGCTGCGCGAGGTCGTTCGGGGCGATGACCGAGCTGCCCTCGTGCACGGCCCGCACCGCGGCGAACAGGAACGGCGGCGTGGTGTCCTTGAGCAGGAACCCGCTGGCGCCGAGCCGGATCGCGGTCGCCGCTGCCGGGTCGAGCCCGAAGGTGGTGAGCACGACGACGCGGGGCAGCGGACCCGGGGCGGCGCCGGAGTAGAGCTGCCGGACGGTCTCCACGCCGTCCATGCCGGCCATCCGCATGTCGAGCAGCACCACGTCGGGCCGCACTTCGGGGATGAGCGCGAGCGCTTCGGCCCCGTCGGAGGCCTCGCCGACCACACGCATGTCGTCCTGGGCGTCGAGCACCACCCGGAGCCCGGCGCGGAACAGCGCCTGGTCGTCGGTGAGCAGGATCCTGATCGGATCGGTCATCGGACGGGTCCCCCTTGGACGTCGAACGGGATGCGGGCGCGTGCCGTGAACACGTCGTCCAGCACGGCGGCGTCGAACGACCCACCGAGGGCGCCGAGGCGCGAGTCCATGCCGTCGATCCCGCGGCCCGAGCCGGCGGTGGTGCCGTCTCCGGCGACGTTCTCGACCTCGAGCACCAGGTCGGCGTTCCGCCAGGTCTCCCGCACGACGACCGGGTTGCCGGGGGCGCCGTGGCGCAGGGCGTTCGTGAGCATCTCCTGCAGCACGCGGCGGGCGGCGGTGCCGGTGTCCGGGCGCAGGGCCAGCGGGACCCCGCGCACCGTGCGGTCGACGTCGACCCCGGCGTCGCGGATGCCCTGCACGATCTCCTCGAGCGAACCCGGGCCGGTCGCCTCGGCGGAGCCGTCGATGTGCCCGAGGACCTGTCGGACCTCGACCAGGGAGCTCCGGGCGGTGCTCGCGATGGTGGCGCTGACCGCTCGGATGCGCGCCTCGTCGTCGAGGAACGGCACCGAGTCGGCCTGCGCGATGATCACGGCGAGCGAGTGGCCGACGACGTCGTGCACGTCGCGGGCGATGTCGGCGCGGATGCGTTCGGACTCGGCGACGTCGATGGCGCGGGTGGCGGTGGCCTCGGCCTCGGTGGCGACGGCCTCGGCACGCGATGCTGCGGCCTCGGCGTCGGCACGGCGCTCCGACTCGCGGTCGCGGGAGCGGAAGGCCCGGACGGCGACCCCGCCCGCCCAGACCCCGAGCAGGGCGGTCACCGGGGCGGCCATCGCCAGGAAGGCCTGGTCGCGCGGGCCGTTGATGAGCACGAGGAACCGGAAGCCGGTCGACGCCAGGTAGACCGTGGCCCCCGCCCCGGCGACGACCGCGAGCACGCCGGAGACGACGACCTCGGTGCGGGTGCCCACGACCGCGGCGGTGCCGATCACGACGAAGAGCGCGAGGTCCACCAGCGACGGACGCTCGCCGCCGCCGACCTGGATCACCCCGAGGACGACGACCATCGCCATCGCGGCGGACGGGGAGATGCGACGCAGGGCGATCGCCACCGAGGCCGACAGGACCGCGGCGAGGCTCGCGTGCTCGAGCTCGAGGTCGATGGGCAGCAGGAACACGAACGCCGCCAGGGCCGCCCAGGCCACGTCGATGACGATCGACCGGGTGGCGAGCGGCCGGAGGAACCTGCCCCGTTCGGTCACGAGAGCGATCCTCCCATGCCGTACCGGCGTCACGCGGGCGGGGCCATGGCCATCAGTGCGATGACGGTGGCGACCACGATCGCCGCGCAGAGCAGCAGGGTGGCGATCGTGTGCTTGGTCGAGGTCTGCATGCTCCCAAGCCTGCGCAACCGGACGGCCGAGGGCATCGGGCGGTCGACCGAAGGGCCTCGTCCTGCCGGGTGAAGCCGACGGTTGACCCGGATCCGTGGAACGGCGCATCCGGGACACCCTCTGCGTGATCCGGCCACCTTGGACGGCCGCTCAGTGCCCCCGGCGAACCATCGGCCGTGCAATCGCTCGATCGAGACGAAGGAGCACGATTTGTACTTCCACAAGCAGGAACTCCAGTTCAAGGCAACGCCCGACAAGCCCGACGCAATCTACGCCCGCAAGCTGCAGGAGGTGCTCGGTGGCCAGTACGGAGAGATCTCCGTCGCGCTGCAGTACCAGTTCCAGGCGTGGAACATGCACATCCCCGGCAAGTACCGCGACATGGTGTTCGGCATCGGCGCCGAGGAGATGGGCCACGTCGAGATGCTCGCGACGATGATCGCGCAGCTGCTCGAGAAGTCCCCGCTCGGCATCACCGAGGACGCGCTGCAGGACGACCCCACGGTCGCCGCGATCGTCGGCGGCACCGACGTCCAGCACGCGATCGTCGCCGGTGCGGGCGCCCGCCCGGTGGACAGCAACGGCAACCCCTGGCAGGGCTCGTACATCACCGCCAGCGGCAACCTGCTCGCCGACTTCACGGCGAACGAGAACGCCGAGATGCAGGGTCGTGTGCAGGCCGCCCGGCTCTACCACATGACCGACGACCACGGCGTGCGGGACCTGCTGTCCTTCCTCATCGCCCGCGACACCATGCACCAGAACATGTGGGCGACCGCCGCCGCCGAGCTGCGCGAGAAGGGCGTCGAGGGCTTCCCCGTGCCGAGCAACTTCCCGCAGTCGAAGGAGAACCAGGAGGTCAACTACCAGTACCTCAACTTCTCCGACGGTGCCGAGGCGAAGAACGGCCCGTGGGCGAGCGGCCCCTCGTTCGACGGCAAGGGCGAGTACTCGTACCACGACGGCCCGACCACCTCGGTCCCGATGCCCCCGCCCACGCACCCCGACGTCCGGCTCTACGGCACCACCGAGCTGCCGAACGTCGTCGAGAAGACGGCCGGCCTGGTGCAGGACAAGCTGAACAAGGAGTAGTCCCGACGGTCGCCCACGCGACCGACGGATGACAGGAGGCCCGGCGCACGACGTGCACCGGGCCTCCTGTCCGTCAGGTGGTCACCGCACCGACGGGGCGGACCCGCCCACGGTCATCAGCGCCCCCGTCTCGGGTTCTTCGTCACGTGGTGCCTCGAAGATGCCCGAGTAGGCGCGGACCGCGCTCCACCCCGCGATCAGCAGGGCCGTGCCGAGGACCGCCGCGACCCAGGGCGCCAGGAGCGACTGCTCGAACAGCCGGGGCGCGGCGACCCAGGTCAGGAACGTGCCGGTCAGGCTGCCGGCGGCCCCGAGGAGCACGGCGGTGCGCCGGTCCAGGCTCGTCAGCGCGAGCGCCGCGGAGACGACGAGGACCGCGACCACCGCGTTCAGCAGGACGGACGTCATCGCTCAGCTCCTCACTCGGCGGCGCCGGAACCCGCGGCGCCGGAACCGACCGCGAGCTGCTCGGACGCGCCACCGACGGTGACGGCGATCTTGCGCGGCTTCGCGGACTCCTTGACGGGGATCGTGACGCTCAGCACGCCGTTGTCGTACCCGGCGGTGATGCGCTCGGCGTCCAGGCCGTCGCCGAGCGTCAGCTGCCGGACGAACGTGCCGGGCTGGCGCTCACGGGTGAGCCACTGCGAGCCCTCGGGTGCGCCGAGGGTGCGCTCGGCGCGGATGGTCAGGACGGAACCGTCCACGTCGATGTCGACCGAGCCCGGGTCGATGCCGGGCAGGTCGACGTCGAGGACGTAGTGGTCCCCGGTGCGGTACAGGTCCATCGGCATCGAGCGCGGGCCGGCGGCGGTGCCGAGGAGCGAACCCGCGAGTCGGTCGAGCTCGCGGAACGGATCGAAGTTCATCGTCATCGAAATCAACTCCTTCGTGGTTCTCGTTGAGTCCCCTCGACTCAACTGCCACCGTTTTAGCACTCGACCCTGGTGAGTGCCAAGAGATCGCTCGGAGGACGCCGAGAACTCAGCCGAGCAGGGGCTCGAGCCGCGCGACCGCCGTTCGCAGGTGCACCAGGGCCTGGCCAGGGGACTCCACCCGGGCCGCGGGCGCGGACAACGTCAGCCCCGCCACGAGCTCACCGCGCTCGCCGCGGACGGGCAGGGCCAGGCACCCGAAGCCCCGCACGAAGGCACCGACCTGCGACGCCGAGGCGCCGCCGGCCGCGTGCAGCCGTCCCATCGCGCTCGACCCGGGTGCCGATCGCAGGGCGGTCGCGTCGAGGAGCGGGAAGTCCGGGTCGACGTCGACGTCGCAGATCCCGTCGGCGTCGTACCGGGCCAGGTGCACCCCGGCGCGGACCGTCGAGCGCACGTCGGACAGCACGGACCGGGCGGCGCGGGGGAGCGGTGGGACCGACGGGGCAGCGGCCGGGGCGACGCCGGCGAGCTCCGAGACCTTGTGCCCCAGTGCGAAGCCGCGCAGGTCCGGCAGCCGCACCAGGTACTCGTCCTCCACGAGCAGCGTGATGAGCCGGTAGGTGGTCGCCCGCGGCATCCCGAGCGCGTCCGAGATCTGCTGGGCGGTGACGCCGGGCCCGGCGTGCGCGACCGCCTCGAGCACCGCGAGGGCGTTCTGGATCGCCTTCGGCTGCCGCGCGCGGAGACCGGGTTCGCTCACCGCACCCCCGTCCCGTGGCCGGATCCGGCGGACGGCCGGGAGGCGCCCAGCAGGTCCGCCTCGACCGGCACGTCGTACACCGCCCGGCTCCGCCCCCGTCGCCAGGGTCGCCGACGGGTCGCCACCAGGAACGCGACGACGACCGCGGTGACCGCCCCGACGGCGAGGACGACGACCGGCCACCGGGGCGATGCGGCCTCGACCCCGGCGTAGGTGAGCAGCACGGCGGTGAGCAGGACACCGGTCGTCACCGCGGTGGTCGCCACCCCGGTCGTCAGCTCGCCGATGCGTCGCAGGAACACCGGAGCCGCGAAGCACGTCATCGCGTACGCCGTCAGGTACCCGAGTGCTGCGACGACGAGTTCGGCCTCCATCAGGGACCAGGTCGGGATGCCGGTGAGGAGCCCGAGGACGGGCAGCGCGGTCAGCACCGAGCACGCCAGCACACCCGCGACGAAGGGTGTCCGGAACCGGGGCGACGCCCGCCCGAGCGCGGCCGGCAGCACCCCTTCACGGCCCATCGCGAACAGCACCCGGACGAGCGCCGTCGTCGAGGCGATCGCGCACGCGGCGAACGAGGCGGCGATCCCCAGGTCGAGCGCCCACCCGACCCACTGCATGCCGAAGGCCGTGGCGAGCTCGTTGACCGGCGACGCGCTCGTGGCGAGGTCGGCGCCGATCGCGGCGAACCCGGTCTGCTGGGCGGCAGCGCTCACGACGTAGAGCACGCCCGCGACCAGGACGGTCCACGAGATCGCGCGGGGGATCGCCTGGAACGGGCGCCGGGCCTCCACGCCGAGCACCGACGCGCTCTCGAACCCGACGAAGGCGGTGACCGCGAGCGCCGTGCCCACCGCGAAGGGCGCCGGTGCGGTCGGGCCGAGTGCGAGGGCGGACGTGTCGACGGGCTGCAGCCGTGCGACCAGGGCGACGATCAGCACGACGATGACGGCGACGGACAGGGTCTCTACGAGCAGGGTGAGGCGCGTCGACAACCGGACCCCGAGGGCGATGACGGCGAACACCGCTGCACCCATGGCGGTGATCACCACGACCGTGACCAGGGAGCCGGTGCCGGCCGTCGGGACGAACCGGGACAGCAGGTAGTCGAGGTAGTAGCCGCTGCCGGTGAGCGAGAACATGGCGATGAACCCGTAGCCGAGCAGCAGTGCGGCGCCCGCGACCACACCGGCCGCCGGCCCCAGGCCGAGCGAGACGTAGGTGTAGAGCGAGCCGGTGCCCGCCACGCGTCGGACGAACTGGTTCACGGTGCGTCCGACCAGGAACGACAGCGTCATCGCGGCGAGCAGGGACCACGTCGCGCCCTGCCCGGCGACGGTCGCGACGAGCACCGGGATCGTGGTGGCCGCCGCCGACGGTGCGACCGCGGACACCGACTGCGCGAGCACGTCGACCGGGCCGACGCTCCGCCGGGACAGCCCGTCGACGGGGGAGCGCGTGCCGATGCCCGGCACCCGGGGCGGGTCGGCGATGGCACGGTCGAGCGCGGTCATGCGGCAACGGTACGGGCGCTGCGTTGCCCCGGTGTCTCGGTCGTGTTTCGCGGTGGTCTCGGGCAAATGAGACGCCTCGTCCGGGCCGTCCCATTCGGGTGCGTGCGGGTTTCACACCCGTGGAACGGGGGCGCAACGGCAGCGCGGGACCGTGGTCCCACCCCGACCCAGTCACCCGAACCGGAAGGCCACGATGTCCAGCATCACGAAGGACCCCGCGTCACTCGGAGCCGTACCCGCACCGCAGCGGACCATGCGCGGCTCGCTCGGCGTCACCGCGATCGTGTTCATGGTCGTCGCGGCCGCCGCCCCGCTCACCGTCGTCGGCGGTGCCGCCCCGCTCGGCATGCTGCTCGGCAACGGCGTCGGGTTCCCGTCGCTCTACGCCGCGTCCGCCGTGATCCTGCTGCTGTTCTCGGTGGGACTGGCGGCGATGACCCGGCACCTGCCACGACCCGGCGCCTTCTTCACGTTCGTGGGTCACGGGCTCGGTCGTCCGGCCGGTGCGGGAGCGGCCACCCTGGCGCTGCTGACCTACACGACGATCCAGGTCAGCGTGCACGGCTACATCGGGTACCTGCTCGGGGTGACCGTCACGGGCCTCGGTGGGCCGGACATCCCCTGGTACGTGTGGTCCCTGGTCGTCATGGCGCTCGTCGGGGTGCTGGGCTACCGGCACATCGACCTGTCGAGCAAGGTCCTCGGCGTCCTGCTCGTCGGCGAGGTCGGGATCGTGCTCGTCCTGGTGGCCGCGATCGTGTTCCGCGGTGGTGCCGACGGGCTCTCGCTCGCGCCGTTCGAACCGACCCACGTCATGTCCGGCTCGCCCGGCGTCGGCCTCATGTTCGCCATCGCGGCGTTCATCGGGTTCGAGGCCACCGCGATCTTCCGCGACGAGGCGAAGGACCCGGAGCGCACGATCCCGCGGGCCACCTACACCGCCGTCATCGGCATCGGGGTGTTCTACACGCTGGCGTCGTGGGGACTCGTGATGGCCTGGGGTCCGGACGGCGTGCTCGCCGAGGCCGCGAAGGACCCGGGCGCGCTCATCCTCACCACGGCGGCGCAGTACATCGGCACCGCGGGCGAGGCCGTCATGAACGTGCTGCTGCTCACGAGCATGTTCGCCTGCGTCCTGTCCTTCCACAACGTCATCACCCGGTACCAGCACTCGATGGCGAACGCCTCGCTCCTGCCCGGTCGTCTCGGCACCGTGCACCGCAAGCACGAGTCGCCGCACACCTCGAGCGTCGTGCAGACCGTCACCGCCGCCGTGCTCATGGTCCTGTTCGCCGTCCTCGGCCTCGACCCGGTCCTGCAGGTCTTCAGCTGGTTCGCCGGGGTCGCCACCCTGGGCGTGGCGATCCTGATGGCCGCGACGAGCCTCGCCGTCATCGTGTACTTCCGCCGGAACCGCGCCGACCGCCGCATCTGGAACACCGTCATCGCCCCGGTCCTGGGGTTCGTCGGGCTCGTCGCCTCGGCCGTCCTGATCTGGGCGAACTTCCCGACGCTCGTCGGTGACGTCGACGGGTCCGGAGCGAGCGTCTTCGGTGTCGTCAGCACCGTGCTCACCGGCCTCGTCGTCGTCGTGCCCGCCGTCGGCGTGCTGCAGGCCGTGGTGCTGCGCCGGCGCGACCGCCGCCGCTACGACCAGATGCTCGACCGTCTCGCCAGCGACGGCTGACCGACCCACCCGACCCGCGCCTCCAGACCGAACCGAAGGAACCACCAGCATGACCCTCACCGATCCCGTCACCGCCACCACCCACCCGCTCGCGAACCTGAGCCCCGACGAGTTCACCGCGGTCCGCGACGTCGTCACGGCGCAGCCGGACTGGACCGACACCACGCGCTTCGTCTACGTCGGCCTCGACGAGCCGCACAAGCAGCAGGTCCTGGCCTGGCAGGCCGGCGACGGTCCCCTGCCGGACCGCCGTGCCCGCGTGATGCTCTTCGACATGGCGACCGGACGCTCCACCGACGGGGTCGTCTCGATCACCGACCGGATCGTCCTGTCCACCGACGTGCTCGACGGGTCCCGTGGACAGCTGCCCGTCCTCATCGAGGAGTTCGACGCCGTCGGCGAGATCGCGAACGCGGACGAGCGCTGGGTCGCCGCCCTGGCGAAGCGCGGCCTGACGCCGGACGAGGTGAAGTGCGTCCCGCTGTCCGCCGGGTACTACGACTACCCCGAGGAGGAGGGGCGCCGGATCCTCCGCGTGCTCGCCTTCCGCCAGGACCACCCCGCCGACCACGTCTGGGCGCACCCCGTGGACGGCCTGTCCGTGTACGTCGACGCCGCCAACCGCGCGGTGACCCGCATCGTGGACGTCGCGGAGATGCCCGTGCCCGCCACGTCCGGCAACTTCGACGACCCGGCGGTGCAGGGCGAACCGCTCGACCTCAAGCCGATCGTCATCACGCAGCCCGAGGGGCCGTCGTTCTCGGTCGACGGCGAGTTCGTCGAGTGGGCGAACTGGCGGTTCCAGGTCGGGTTCGACGCCCGCGAGGGGCTCGTGCTCCGGCAGCTGTCGTGGCAGGACGGTGCGCGGCTGCGGCCGATCGTCTACCGGGCCTCGATCGACGAGATGCTCGTGCCCTACGGTGACCCGTCGCCGGTGCGGTTCTGGCAGAACTACTTCGACACCGGCGAGTACCTGTTCGGACGCTTCACCAACTCGCTCGAGCTCGGCTGCGACTGCGTCGGCGAGATCAAGTACTTCGACGCCGTCCTGGCCGACGAGCTCGGCAACCCGCAGACCATCCGCAACGGCATCTGCATGCACGAGGAGGACTTCGGCACGCTGTGGAAGCACGGGGACATCTACACCGGGTCGCAGGAGGTCCGACGCTCCCGTCGGCTGGTGATCTCGTTCTTCACCACCGTCGGCAACTACGACTACGGGTTCTACTGGTACCTGTACCTCGACGGCACGATCGAGTGCGAGGCGAAGCTCACCGGTGTCCTCTTCACCTCGTCGTACCCGGGTCGGACGGAGTCCGGTGCGGACTACCCGTACGCCTCCGAGGTCGCGCCCGGCCTCGGCGCCCCGTACCACCAGCACCTGTTCTCGGCACGGCTGGACATGATGGTCGACGGGCTGTCGAACGCGGTGGACGAGGTCGACGCCGTCCGGGTCCCGGTCGGCCCGGGCAACGAGCACGGCAACGCGTTCACGAAGTCGGTCACCCGGCTGTCGTCCGAGTCGACCTCCGGCCGTCTCGCCGACGCGTCGAAGGCCCGGACCTGGTTCATCTCGAACACCGAGGAGCGCAACCACCTCGACCGCCCGACCGGGTACGTGCTGTACCCGCAGGACGCCCCGGTGCTGCTCGCGGACGACTCGTCGTCGGTGGCCGCCCGCGCCGAGTTCGCACGGAAGCACCTGTACGTGACGCAGTACGACCCGGCCGAGCGCTTCGCCGCCGGGGACTTCGTGCACCAGAACCCCGGCGGGGACGGCGTCGCCCGGTACGTGCAGGGTGACCGTCCGCTCGACGGCGAGGACATCGTGCTGTGGCACACCTTCGGCCCCACGCACTTCCCCCGGCCCGAGGACTGGCCCGTCATGCCCGTCGACTACGCCAAGTTCACGCTCAAGCCGTACGGGTTCTTCCCGCGGAACCCGGCCCTGAACGTGCCGGCGTCGATCGGGGCGTCCGCCGGGTCGCACTGCTCGCACCACGTCTCCGGCGCCGTCGAGGCCGCACACGACGCAGCCGAGCACCAGCACGACCACGGGCACGGGCACGGGGACGGGCACTGACGTGACCGATCTGCTCGGGCTCGCGGCCATCGTGCCGGCGTCGGCCGGGGCCTGCTGCACGGTCGGGGCGTGGCGCCCCGGCCGTGCGGTCGACGTGGTCGCCGCGGTCGCGATGGTGGCGGCGATGGTCGACGGGGCGTTCGGACCCCGGGTCCTGCCGGGTGTCCTGTGGTTCCTGGTGCTCGCGTTCCTCGCCGTGGTGGTCGCCGGGGTGCACCGGTTGCAGTCCACGTCCGCCTGGAGGCGCGGGTCGGCTCAGCCGCCCGGCTCGGCCTCGGCGCACGGCCGGTACGGGCGGCTGCACGCTGCCCTGGGCCTGTTGGTGATGGGTGCGACGGGAGTCGGCATGGCGCACGACGCCGGCGCCGCGGGGATGCACCAGCACCTCGGGGTGGTCGCGGTGACGTGGCAGGTGGTGCTCGGCGGGTTGACCCTCGGGTACCTGGTGCTCACCGTCCACATGCTCCGTGACGGTGTCCGGCGACGATCACGTCCGCTGCCGCTGGTCGAGACCTTGGCGATGGGGGTCGCGGTCGCGGTGATGTCCGCGGCGATGGTCTGAGGCGCGTGCCGCGTGCCGCCGAACCGTTCGGCGCGCAAAACGTACACAGCGCGAATGGTTCGTTGAACTGACCGTTCACATTGTGAAAGAGTTCAGCCGTCCGCAGGGGACACACGGCAAGCAAGAAGGGCGGGACACGACATGCACAGCACGTACTCCGGGATGCCTCGGACGGCACGGATCGGTGGCAGCCACACCCGCGTCGGTCTCACCGACCCGGCGATCATCGACGCCTACGTCGAGCGTCGCATCCAGGACCCCTCGCTGCTCGCCGGTCGTTCCGAACCGTCCTACGCGGACTTCTTCAGCACGCCTGCCGTTTAGCAAGGAGCGCATGACCCCATGCCGTTGACCGTCGTCCGTCGAGAGCACGTCCACCTCTACGCCCGCGAACCCGAGTCCGGGGTCGCGAAGACCGCCGTCGACGCGCTGCTCCGCCTGCAGCACGCCGAGGACCAGCAGATCGAGTCCGCCCGCATCGAGAGCGGCCTGTCGAAGAACGAGTTCCTCGCCGTCCGGTACATGCTCCAGGCACACCGGGACGGCCGCACCATGGGCCCGAAGGACCTCGCCGTGATGCTCGCCGTCTCGAACGCCTCGGTCACCAAGATCGTCGACGGGCTCGTGCAGAAGGGCCTGCTGTCGCGTACGGCGCACCCCACCGACCGTCGTGCGCAGGTGCTCGCCCCGACCGACCAGGCCGCCGAGAAGATCGACGCCTCGTACGCGCGCTTCCACGCGGCCGTCGTCGAGGTGCTCGAGCAACTCCCCGACGCGGACAACGCCGTCCTCGCCGACTCGCTCACGAAGATCGTCGACGCGCTCGCCGCGGGCACGCCCGCGCCGGTCGACGAGTACACGGTCGACGACCAGGACTGACGCGAGCGCGCCCGGCTGACGCGACCCGGCGGGGTGCGACGCGAGCCCGATACGGACTGGAGGCCCGTGGTGCGCCCGCCACGGGCCTCCAGTCCGGACGGTGGCGAGAAAACCTTCCAGCGGTAAGTTGGGTGCATGACCCACCCCGCGGACGACGCCGACGCGGCCCAGCCGCGCCGCGGCGGGTACCGCAAGGGCGCCGAGCGGCGCACGCAGATCCTGGACGAGATGATCCGCATGGTCGCGGAGCAGGGGGTCGACGCATCGTCGCTCCGCTCGGTGGCCGAGGCCCTCGGGATCACGCACGCGGCACTGCGCCACTACTTCCCGAGCCGTGACGAACTGCTGCTCGCCGTCTACCGGGAGCACGAGGTCCGCGAGCAGGGTGCGCCCGACCGGATGAAGTCGGCGATCGGCGACATGCGCGAGAGCGCATCGCGCAACCGGGCCGTGCCGGGGCTGGTGCAGCTGTACACGACCCTCGCGGCCGACGCCGTGCAGGAGGGCCACCCGGCCACACGCGACTTCATGCGCGAACGCTTCGCCCGGCTGCGTGCCGAACTCGCCGAACTGATCGAGGCGGACCAGGCGAGCGGCCGGATCCGCGCCGACCTGGACCCGGTCGACCTGGCGAGCCTGAGCATCGCGGCATCCGACGGGCTGCAGGTCCAGTGGCTGCTCGACCCCGACGCCGTCGACGGCGAGCGGGTGCTGCGGCTGCTCGAGCAGCTCGTCCCGCCGGTGCGCTGAGCGGCCAGGGGTACGCCCAGACCGCCGGTGGCACAGCGACCGGCCGGTAGAAGGGCAGCATGACCACTTCCACGCGCACCCCGCTCGGCGTCACGCTCGTCGACGGGGGCGCCAACGTCGCCCTGTTCTCGAGCACCGCCGAGCGGGTCGAGTTCTGCACCTTCGACGACGACGGCACCGAGCACCGCACCGAGCTCCGCAACCGCACCGGCTACACCTTCCACGACGTCGTCCCCGGCGTGACCGTCGGCACCCGCTACGGCTTCCGCGTGCACGGCGCGTGGGACCCGGCGAACGGCCTGCGCCACAACGGCGCGAAGCTCCTGCTCGACCCCTACGCCACCGCGATCGACGGCGAGTACGAGTGGGGCCAGGCGCTCTTCGGTCACGACATGAACGAGCCCGAGCAGATCGACGAGACCGACTCGGCCAGCGCGATGCCCAAGTCCGTCGTCGCCGACCGCTCCTTCGACTGGGACGGTGACACCCTGCTGCGGACCCCTCTCGCCGACACCGTCGTGTACGAGGTGCACGTCAAGGGCTTCACGAAGCAGCACCCGGACGTCCCCGAGGAGATCCGCGGCACCTACGCCGGCATGGCTCACCCGGCGGCGATCAAGCACCTCACCGACCTCGGCGTCACCGCGGTGGAGCTGCTGCCGACGCACCAGTTCGTGCAGGACTCGACGCTCCTCGACAAGGGCCTCCGCAACTACTGGGGCTACAACAGCATCGGCTTCTTCGCACCGCACGACGAGTACTCGTCCGCCGGCACCGCCGGGCAGCAGGTCGCCGAGTTCAAGGCGATGGTGAAGGCCCTGCACGCCGCGGGGCTCGAGGTCATCATGGACGTCGTCTACAACCACACCGCCGAGGGCAACCACATGGGCCCGACGCTGTCGTTCAAGGGGATCGACAACCAGTCGTACTACCGGCTGGTCGAGGGTGACGAGGCGAACTACTTCGACACCACCGGCACCGGCAACAGCCTGAACGTCGGGCACCCGGCGGCCCTCGGACTCATCATGGACTCGCTCCGCTACTGGGTCGAGGAGATGCACGTCGACGGCTTCCGGTTCGACCTGGCCACGACGCTCACCCGCCAGGACGGCGAGGCCGAGAAGCACTCCGCGTTCCTCGACATCATCCACCAGGACCCCGTGCTGCGCGAGGTCAAGATGATCGCCGAGCCGTGGGACACCGCCGGCTACCAGGTCGGCGGGTTCCCGGCCGACTGGTCCGAGTGGAACGGCAAGTACCGCGACGACCTGCGTGCCTTCTGGCGCGGCGACGAGGGCGCCCTCGGCGACGCCGTCCAGCGGGTCCTGGGCAGCCCGGACGTCTACGAGGGCTCACGGCGCTCCCCGCTGTGCTCGATCGACTTCGTGACCGCCCACGACGGTTTCACCCTGGCCGACCTGACGATGTACGCCGACAAGCACAACGAGGCGAACGGCGAGGACAACAACGACGGCGAGAGCGACAACACCTCGTTCAACGGCGGCATCGAGGGCCCGACCGACGACGGCGCGGTGAACGACTACCGCGACCGGCAGCGCCGCAACTTCCTCGGCACCCTGCTGCTCTCCGCCGGCGTACCGATGATCCTGGGTGGCGACGAGCTCGCCCGGTCGCAGGGCGGCAACAACAACGCGTACTGCCAGGACGACGAGATCTCGTGGTTCGACTGGGCCGCCGCCGACCAGGACCTGCTCGCCTTCACGACGGCGGCCATCGCGTTCCGTCGGCAGCACCAGGCGCTGCGTCCGGAGTGGTTCCGCACCGCGCCGGGTGACTCGGAGTCGACGGTGACCGTGCTCCGTGCCGACGCCGCCGGGTTCGAGGACGGCGACTGGGCGGACGGCGGCAACCGGGCCGTGACGCTCGTGCTGCACCAGGGTGACGACACCGTGGCCGTGCTGCTGAACGCGTCGGACACCACGGTGGAGTTCACGCTGCCGGAGCGTCCGGGTGGGGGCAGCTGGTCCCTCGGGCTGTCGAGCGACCCCGACCAGGCCGTGGTGGGCGACGCGGCGACGCTGCTCGTGCGCGACGCGTCCTTCACCGCGCTGGTCTGACGGGCGCGGGCTCGCGCGGGGGCGTCGTTCGCGTCGCTCGTGTCGTGGTCTTCGCTTGGTGAGCAGCAATGGTCGGGTCCCCGTTCGGGACCCGACCATTGCTGCTCACGAAGTGGTGCGCGTGGTGCGCGCGGCGCTCCTAGGCGTTCGCGCCCGCGGTCAGCACGGCTGCCGCGGGGTCGAAGTCCTCGGGCAGCGGCGGGATCGCGTCCACGGTCGACGTGATGTCGACGGCGGAACCCGACTCGGCCGCGTCACGGATGCCGAGCAGCACGTCGAGCACGTGCAGCGCGACGGCGCCGGAGGCACGCTCGGGGCGGTCCTCCGCGATGGCGCGGGCGAGCTCGACGACACCGGTGCCACGGCCCCAGGTGGAGCCGACCGCCTCGAGCGTCTCGGGCTCTTCCTGGCCGTAGCGCCAGAGCTGCGACGAGCCCTCGAACGTGTTCGGGTCCGGCAGCGAGATCGTGCCGAGCGTGCCGTTGATCTCGAAGAAGCCCATGCGCGGCAGGGCGTGCTGGAACGAGAACGTCGACTGGGCGGACTGCCCGCCGGCGAACTCGATCAGGGCCGCGTGGTGCGTCGGGACCTCGACCGGGAACGTCTCGCCGGCGCGGGGGCCGGACGCGATCGTGCGACGGTCGAGCGACTTCGACGAGACGGCCTGCACGCGCGAGGCGGTGCCGAACGCGTGCACCAGGGTCGTCACGTAGTACGGGCCCATGTCGAACAGGGGGCCGGCACCGGTGGCGAACAGGAAGTCCGGGTTCGGGTGCCACGCCTCGGGTCCGGGCACGTGGAACAGGGTCGTCGCGGACAGCGGCTCGCCGATGTCACCGCGGGCGATGGCCCGGAGCGCCGTCTGGATGCCCGCACCGAGCACGGTGTCCGGAGCGGTCGCGACACGCAGGCCCTTGGCCTTCGCCGACTCGAGCACCGCGGCGGCCGACGCGTGGTCGGTCGCGATCGGCTTCTCGCTCCAGACGTGCTTGCCGGCGTCGATGATCTGCTGGTCGACCTCGGCGTGTGCGGCCGGGATCGTCAGGTTGATCACGATCGAGATGTCGTCGCGGGCGAGGAGTTCCTCGACCGATCCCGACGAGGCGACACCGTACTCCGCCGCCTGGGCAGCAGCGCGGTCGAGCAGCACGTCGGCGACGAAGCGGACCTCGACGTCGGCGAACTTGGTCAGGTTCTCGAGGTACTGGGTGGAGATGTTGCCGGCACCGATGATGCCGATCCCGACACGGCTCACTTGTCGTTGTCCTTGAGCCAGGTGAGGGACTCGGTGATGCCCTCGAAGACGTCGCCCTTGTACGCGTCGAACTCGACCACGCGGATCGCCTGCGGTGCGGCGGCGAGGATCGCGGTCACGTCGACGTCGCCCTGACCGGCCGGCGTCTGGTTCTCGAAGGCGCGCTGCAGTGCCTCGGGCACGATGAGGGCGCTCTCGGACGAGGGCAGCGCGGTGCGGATGTCACCGTCGACCTTGCCGTCCTTGACGTGGATCGCGACGACGCGGTCGCCCAGGCCCTTGAGCACGGCGGGGGCGTCGGCGCCACCGACGGTCGCCCAGAAGGTGTCGACCTCGAGGACGGTCTCCGGCGACAGCTGCGACACGAACAGGTCGTAGACGGTGCGGCCGTCGACCTTGTTCGTGAACTCCCACTGGTGGTTGTGGTACCCGAACTGCAGGCCACGGCCGGCGGCCTCGGCGGTCAGCTCGTTGACGCGCTCGGCGATCTTCGCGACGTCGTCGGCGGTCTGCCAGCGGTCGGTCGGGATGAACGGGTCGATGACCGTGCGGATGCCGAGGCGCTCGGCCGCGTCCCAGATCGGCGCGGTGTCCTCGGCGTCGATCACGGCGACGTGGCCGGACGGAGCCTTGAGGCCGGTGGCCGCGAACGCACGCTCGAGGTCGGTGGCGCGCTCGACGAACGCGTAGGGCTCGACGTTCTCGTACCCGATCTCGGCGACACGGGCGATGGCCTTGTCGAGGTCTTCGGCGATGGCGTCGCGCAGCGAGTACAGCTGCACAGAAGTGGTGGGCATTGCAGAGGCTCCTTCGATCCTGTCTGGGTGTCGCGGCCCGTCGAGGAGCGATGCTCCGCGGCGAGATCGATGACGACGCTACCCCAAAAACCACCCGGTGTGTAGTTTTTGCTGCCCCGTGTGACGCGGCCCGGGACGCGGCCGGTGTTGCAGACAACACGTGTCGATGTATGCTCGCGTCGGAAAAACCTTGTCAGGCAAGGTTTTCATCGACTCAAGGAGGCGTCATGAGCACACCCGAACCCGGCAGCCCGGCACTGCTCAACCCGGAAGAGGGCATCACCCAGCCCGTCAGCACGGTGAAGGTGGGCATCGGCTACCAGATCGCCCTGTTCCTCGGGCAGTTCGGCCTCTTCGTCGCGCTCATGGCGCCCGTCTACGTGAGCATGCAGCTCAAGGCGCAGGCCCTGGTCGGCGACGACGCCGCGAACGTCATCGGCTCGGTGCTGCCGATCGGCGCGTTCGGTGCGCTCATCATGAACCCCCTCGCGGGTGCCCTGTCCGACCGCACCCGCACGCGCTGGGGCCGTCGTCGCCCCTGGCTGCTCAGCGGTGTCGTGGTCTTCGCGATCGCCCTCGCGTGGATCGCCTACTCGCCGGACGTCCTCAACCTGACGCTGGCCTGGCTGCTCGCCCAGCTCGCCGCGAACGCCACGCTCGCCACCCTGCTCGCGAGCTTCGCCGACAACGTGCCGCAGCTGCAGCGCGGCCGGTCCTCGAGCATCATCGCGCTCGCGCAGAACATCGCCGTGCTCGCTGGCACCTACCTGTCGGTCTTCTTCGTCGCGAACCTGCCCGTGCTGTTCATCGCGCCCGGCATCCTGGCGATCATCCTGGTCGCCGTGTACGCCGTCGTGGCCCGTGACGACCTGCCGACCTACAAGGTCAAGAAGTTCACGTTCCTGAACCTCGTCGCGTCGTTCTGGACGAACCCGGTCAAGAACCCGGACTTCGCGTTCGCGTGGTGGTCGCGCTTCCTCATCATCCTCGCGACGTTCATGTTCACGACGTACCGCCTGCTCTACATGCAGGAGCACATCGGCATCGAGAAGCCGAAGGACGCCACGGCCGCCGTCGCCTTCGGCGTCCTGCTCTACACGATCGCGCTGCTGGTCAGCGCGGCGCTGTCCGGTTGGGCCTCGGACAAGCTCGGTCGCCGCAAGGTGTTCGTCGCTGGCTCCACGGCGATGTTCGCGGTGGGGCTCGTCGCGCTCGCGCACGCCGACACGGTCACCGGCTTCTACGTCGCCGAGGTCATCATGGGCTTCGCCTACGGCATCTACTCGGCCATCGACACGGCGCTCGTCGTCGACGTGCTGCCGAACGCCGACCGGCCCGGCAAGGACCTCGGTGTCATCAACATCGCGAACGCGCTGCCGCAGTCACTCGCGCCGGCGATCGCCCTGTTCTTCCTGAAGGTCGGGTCCGACGGAGCCGCCGACAACTACGAGCTCATGTGCTGGGCCGCCGGCGCGATCGCCCTCATCGGCGCACTCGTCGTGATCCCCATCAAGCGGGTGCGGTAGCGCCCGTCGCGCACCGCGACCAGAAGAGGGACTGGAGGCCCGTGGCGACGCCGCCACGGGCCTCCAGTCCGTCGCAGCCACCGACCCACCGGGCCGGGCCGGCGTCAGGGGGCGCCGGGGGAGGGCAGCTCCTGCCGGAGCGCCTCGGCGAGGCGGGAGGCGAACCGGCGGACCGCCGTCGCCTCGTCGACGCTCAGCGCGTCGATGGTCTCGATGAGCGGAGCGTGGATGTGCCCGTAGGCACGTGCGAGGTCCTGCTCGGCGGAGCCGGTCGCCGTGATGATGACGCCTCGGCGGTCCTCGGGGTTCGCCCGCCGCTCCGCACGCCCGTCACGCACCAGGCGGTCGATGAGCTTCGTGATCCCGGCGGTGGAGAGCCGCAACACCCGTGCGAGCTGCGTCGGGTTCACCAGCCGTCCGTCCCGGTCCGCGAGCACGAGGTGCCGCAGCGCGAGCGCGTCGACGGGCAGCATCCCCAGCGTGCGGAGCGCCTGCTCGTCGGCCTCGTGGACGCTGTCACTGAGCGCCTGCAGGCTCGCGATCGCAGCGGCGCCCTCCGTGGTGCGCGGCTGCCGCTCGAACACATCGGATCCGCGCTGCGGGTGGTCCTCGTCGTGCATCCTTACCCCGTCCGGTCCTGGCGTTCTGTGGACAAACGCCATGCTCCACCCCCTTCCTGAGAACCCAAACTGGGCGAGTAATCAGCCGAGCGAGACAAATCTCTCCACACGGCGCCACCGAAGCCCGGTGGCGGAGATCAGAAGGAGTGACCATGTCGAACACTGCAGGACGTCCCGCACGGAACGACTCGGTCGTGCGTGCCACCTGGAACGAGACCAAGTCCGCGCTCAAGACCACGGAGTTCTACGCCTGGCTGGTCGTGTCCATCGCGATCCTCGTCGCGTCGGCCGTCGTGGACAACGCGGACGAGGGCCACACCGGCTTCGGCGCCGACCAGGCCTGGCTGTACGTCGCGATCGTGACGGCCGCCTACGTCGTCAGCCGCGGCATCGCGAAGTCCGGCGTGCGCAAGCCCGACTGGAACGACGACGACCGACGCGACGTCAACGGTCGTTCGAACTGACGCCGAGCACCACGTGCACCCGGCTCCCCGAGCCGGACCGAGGCCGTCCCGATCACATCGGGACGGCCTCCGTCACGTCCGCTCGTGTCGTCGCCGCACCGATACCGTGAACCCCATGCTCGACGCCACGCCTGCCCCGTTCGACACCCCCGCCGGCCGCATCGTCGGGACGCTCGACGGCGACGTGGTGCGGGTGCTCGGGATCCCGTACGCGCAGGCCGAACGGTTCGCCCCGCCGCAGCCGATGCCACCGTTCGCGGGCGAGCTGCACGCGTCGACCCCGTCGCCGGTCGCACCGCAGCCGCACGAGGAGTTCGTCGACCTGCTGCTCAACCCGATCCAGGGCATCGAGGTCGACGAGCACTGCCAGCGGCTCTCGATCACGCTGCCCGCCGACGTCCGTCCGGGCGAACAGCTGCCGGTGATGGTCTGGATCCACGGTGGCTCGTACGTCATCGGCGGTGGCGACCTGCCGATCTACGACGCCCGCGACCTGGTGACCGAGCAGCGCGTGATCGTGGTGTCGGTCACGTTCCGGCTCGGCGTGCTCGGGTTCCTCGGTGACGGCGAGACGATCCCGGCCAACCTCGGGCTCCTCGACCTGGTCGAGTCGCTCCGCTGGGTGCGCGCGAACATCGCTTCGTTCGGCGGCGACCCCGACCTGGTCACCGTCTTCGGGCAGTCGGCCGGCGGGGACGCGGCCGCGCACCTGATGATCAGTGCCGGCGCCGAAGGGCTCTTCCGCCGCGCGATCATCCAGAGCGCCCCGCTCGGGCTGTCCCGTCGTCGAGCCCGGATGAACCGCGCGATGGTCCGGGCGGTCGGCACCGTGCACGCCGACACCCCGCTCGAGGACCTGCTCGACCGTCAGGCACTCGGAACCCGTGCCGCGGCGCCGTACGGGCTCGCCGCCGGCATGCCCTTCGGCACCCAGTACGGCTTCGCGCCGCTGCCCGCCGAGCGTGACCTCGACGCCGCGTGGAGCCGGGTCGCCCCCGACGTCGACGTGCTGATCGGGTCCGGTTCGGACGAGGCCGGCATGTACGTGCCGCTCGTGCCCGGCCTGCGTCGGGTCACCCGGTCGCGGGTGCTGCGGTCGGCCCTGCGGTGGTGGGTCGTCCGTCCGCTGTCCGACGTCATCTACGGGCGCGACGCCCGACGGTTCACCGAACGGCACCGACGCGCCGGCGGCCGGGCGACCTCCTACCGACTGCACCGCGGTGTCACGAGCGCCCCGACCGGAGCCGTGCACATGAGCGACCTGCCGCTGCTGCTCGGCGGCCGCGAGGCCTGGGCCGGCACCCGGTTCGTCCCCGAACGCGACTGGCCCGAGGTCGAGCGCCGCGGCCGGGCCTTCCGGGCGATCTGGGCCGACTTCGCCCGCACCGGCGAGGTCCGGGCACCCGACGACGAGACACTGACGTTCGACCGCGGCTGACCGGGAGCCGGCGACGGTGACCGCGCCCCCTGAACTGGCGGTCGCGGGCCGCTGACCGGCCCCGCACAATCGTCAGCATGCCCACGACCGATGTCGACCTCCGCGCACGCATCGTCGCCGGGGCGATCAGTGCCTACCGAGCCGGGGACTTCCACCGTGTCGGGCCCGTCGAGGTCGCCGAGCACGCCGGTGTCACGGCGGACGAGTTCCACCGGGCGTACCCGATGTGGGAACTCCTGGTGGTCGCGGTCATGGACAAGTGGAACAACGGCAGCCGACTCGAGCTCTGGCCGATCGCGGAGCGGGACGGCACGGTCGCCTACCTGCGAGCCCGGCTCGCCGCGGGCGTCGAGGACCCGGCCCTCGTGCGGCTCCGGGTCGCCGTGCTCAGCGCCGCCTCGAACCCCGACCACCCCGCCGCCGGGTGGTTCCGCACGCAGTACACGCGGGCGTTCGAGGACGTCACCCTCGCCCTGGTCCGCGACGTCGTCGCCGGCCGGGAGTCTCGCGGCGCCTCGCCCCGGCACGCCGCCGAGCAGCTCATGGCGCTGTACGAGGGGCTCCAGCTGCAGTCCGTGATCCGCGACGACGGGGAACCGCTCAGCGCCTTCGACCGGGCGGTCGCCCGCATGCGGGTCGGCTGGGCAGCGGCACGCGTCGACGCCTGATCCGGGTCGGGCGAGCACGTCGGGTCCGGTCCGCACCATGCGGGCCCGGGGCCTCGCGCGGCGAGCGGTCACGACTCCCCGCGCGTGCTGCGTCGCGTGGTCACGTTCCGGCGTCTGGCGGTGCCGCAAGCAACGGTTTGTGACCGCTCGGCGTGCGGGCCGCGGGGGGTCGTGACCGGTCAGCGGGCTGGAGGAGCGTCCGCACCACCCCGGTCCACGGCCTGGAGGCCCGGCGCGGCTGGCAGACGTGGGTGCACCCACCTGGCATGGTCGGCCCATGGAGTACACGGATTACGACACCCGGCTCGCCGCCTACGGCGTGATCACGGACGGTGACCGCGTGCTCCTGGCGAAGCTGCGTCACCCCGACGCGGGCACGTGGACGTTACCGGGCGGCGGGGTCGAGTTCGACGAGACCGTCGAGCAGGCCGTCGTGCGCGAGATCCGCGAGGAGACCGGGTACGAGGCCCAGGTCGGTGCCCTGCTCGGGGTCCGGCACCACATCGTCCCCGCGGAGCGCCGCATCCACGCCAACGGTCGCCCGATGAAGGCCGTGCAGGTCGTGTTCCGGGCGACGATCACCGGAGGAGCCCTGCGGCACGAGCTCGACGGCTCGACCGACGAGTCGCGGTGGATCCCCGTCACGGAGCTCCCGCACCACCGCCACGGCCTGCTCGTGCCGATCGCCCTCGGCTGGGCGGGCGCCCTGTCCCGCTGACCGCGTCAACCCGCGTGCAGCACCGCGAACTGCGGTGGGACCGCGGTGGGTTCCGGGGGCTGGACACCCCACCCGAGGTTGCGGAGCGACTGCGCGGTCTCTGCCGGGAACTGCCGAGCGGTTGCCTCGGCTTCTTCACGGCGCCAACGATTCCGGAACCCGTGCACGGCCTCCCGCCACGTCGGCAACGCGTCCACGCCGCACTCGACGATGACGAACTCGACCACGTCGGCGAGGCTCGGCCGGAAGTGCGGGCCGCCGAGCGGGAAGTGCAAGGACGACAACCTCGCCGCATCACGCTGCCCGGAACCGTGGTCGCGGGCTCTGGCCAGCAGCGAACTGAACGCGCCGCGCTCGGCGTGCAGGTGCCAGTGCGACTGCGGAGTGGCGGTCAACGCTTCCTGGAACTCGAAGCGGACCAGTGGCTGTCGTTCGTCGACCAGGAAGAGGGTGAACCGGCTCTCGTTCAGCTCGAGGACCTCGAGATGACTCTTCCATCGGTACCGCATCGACAGTGTGACATTGGCGGTGTGAACGCCGCCGATGTTCAGCCGGACCGGTGGAGTCGTTCCTGACGCAGCGGCAGGCTGCACGACGATCGTTCCATCGGGGACATCCAGCTCGTAGTCGATCTGCACCCCGTGCCCGGGCAGGGAAGTGTCCAGGAGCTCTTGGGCGACGGCTGCGTGGTGCTGGCCGGCTCCATCGGACACCTCAGTCATCGCTCACCGAGCAGGAACGAGATGCTGTCCAGCCAGTCCTGTGCGAGGTACTCGTCGATGAACAGGTCGCGCCACTGCTCGGTCGGGGCGAACTCCCGCTCGTCCAGGTTCCACTCTGCGCGGACGCGTTCGCGCTCGGCGAGGAGCCCCTCGCGGGTCCAATGCCGTCCCAGCACCTTCGTCATGGCCGTCCTCTCGTCGGTGAGAGGACGGTAGGACGATCAGCAGCGCCGACGCGAGCTTTCGGAATACAACATGTTCACTCCTCGATGACGCTGAGGACGTTGCCCGACGGGTCGGTGAACCAGGCGATGAGCGGCCCGCCCTTCCGGTTCACACCCCGGTCGTCGGTCATCCCCTCGTACTGCAGGAACACGACGCCCTTCGCGGTGAGCTCGTCGACCGCGGCGTCGATGTCCGGCACCGGGAAGTTCAGCACCGTGAAGGCCGCCGGTTCGTGACCCGGGCCCTTCGGGTAGACGAGCACCTGGTGTCCACCGCCGAGCTGCAGGAAGAGCATGCCGTGGTCCTCGGTGACCTCGACCCCCAGGACGTCCTCGTAGAACGCCTTCGCCTCGGGCACGTCGCGCACCGAGAACCCGCTGAACGCCTTCGTCGCATCGACCATGCGGCAAGTGAACCACCGCGGCCCGGCGTCGGTGCGCTCTGCGAGGATGAGGCCGTGAGCGACTCCGGCACGACCGTCGACCAGGCCGTCGAGCGCGCCGTCGAACTGGCCCGTTCGAGCCGCCGCACCGTGCTCGGGATCGCCGGAGCACCGGGCGCCGGCAAGTCCACGCTCGCCCGTCGCATCGTCACCGCCGTCGACGACCGCCTGGGTGCAGGCACCGCTGTGCAGGTCCCGATGGACGGCTTCCACCTGTCGAACGCGGCGCTCGACGCCCTCGGCCGGCACGACCGCAAGGGCGCGGCGGACACCTTCGACGCCGACGGCTACGTCGCGCTCGTCCGCCGACTCGTCGCCGCCGACGAGGACGTGGTGTGGGCGCCGGACTTCGACCGTCGCGTGGACGAACCCGTGGCCGGCAGCATCGCGGTACCCCGCGCCGCCCGCCTCGTGGTGTCCGAGGGCAACTACCTGCTCGACGACACCGCACCGTGGTCGACGCTGCCGACGCTCTTCACCGAGACCTGGTTCTGCGCCGTCGCCGACGACGTGCGGCTCGACCGCCTGGTCGGACGGCACATGCGGCACGGCCGCGACCACGACGCCGCCCGCGCGTGGGCGGTGGAGGTGGACGGCGTGAACGCCGCGAGGGTCGCGCCCACGGTGGTCCGGGCCTCCAGGACGGTGTGGACGTGACCACCGACGCGACGCGAAACCGACACCGACACCGACACGAGGAGCGACCATGACCATCGCCATCACCGGAGCGACCGGCAACATCGGGGGCGCCGTGAGCGCGGCGCTCGCCGCGGACGCCGTGCCGTTCCGGATGCTCGTGCGCGACGCCTCCCGTGCGCCGGAGCTCCCGGGCACCGAGGTCGCCGTCGCGACCTTCGCCGACGCCGACGCGAGCCGGACCGCCCTGCAGGGCGTCGAGGTGCTGCTCATGGTCTCGGCGGCCGAAGCCCAGGACCGCCTCGACCAGCACCGGGCGTTCGTCGCTGCGGCGGCCGACGCGGGCGTGCGGCACGTCGTCTACACGTCGTTCCTCGGCGCGGCTCCCGATGCGACCTTCACGCTCGGACGCGACCACTGGGCGACGGAGCAGGCGATCCGCGAGAGCGGGATGGCGTTCACGTTCCTGCGCGACAGCTTCTACCTGGACTTCGTCGAGGACCTGGTCGGTGAGGACGGCGTGATCCGCGGCCCCGCCCGCGACGGCGCCATGGCCGCGGTGGCCCGTGCCGACGTCGCCCGCGTCGCGACGGCGGTGCTGCACGACCCGGACGCCCACCGTGACCAGACGTACGAGCTGACCGGCCCCGAGGCGATCACCCTCGCCCAGGCGGCGGCGATCGTGTCCGAGGTCCGCGGCCGCACGGTCAGCTACCACCCGGAGACCCTCGACGAGGCGTACGCATCACGTGCGCAGTGGAACCCGGAGCCGTGGCAGGCGGACGCCTGGGTGAGCACCTACACGGCCATCGCCGAGGGGGCGCTCGCGCACGTGTCCGGCGACGTCGAACGCATCACCGGGCGTCCGCCGATGTCCCTGCGCGAGGTGCTCGCCGCGAGCTGACCCGTGGTGGCGGTGTGCTCCGGGTCCGACCGACGGCCCGGGCATCCCGCAGTGCCACACGGTCCAGGCGATGCCGTCCGCCCGGCGCGGCTCCATCGGCAGGCGTGCGTGCCGGGTGCCGCTGGTGAGTGCTCGGCAGCCCCCGGCCAGTGCGGCGCGCAGGACCGGGTCCGTGCGGGGCGCGTGGGCCTCGACGACGAGGACGCGCAGGCCGTCGGCGATCCTCCGGCGGATCTGGTGCGTCGTGAAGACGGGCACGGTGCCCGAGAACCCGCCGTCCGTCAGCACGGGGAGTCCGGTCGCGTCGATCACGGGTGCGGAGATGTGCCACGTGTCCGTCATGAAGAGCGGTTCGTCGTGCCGGTACCCCTCCAGGCGTCGCGCGGTCGCGACGAGTCGGCTGAGGGCACGCGGGTAGGGCGTCGACCCGCCCCACGGGTCCGGGCGCGACACGTGGAAGACGTCCGGGCTGCCGGCCGGGATCGGCCAGCGTGCGGGCCACGGCCCGACCGACGCGTCGACGCCGCTGCCGTCGCGGGTCGCGTCGAGCGCCTGCAGTGAGAACGCGGCGGGTCCGGCGACGAGCGCGAGCCCGGCTGCCAGCGCGATGACCGTCCTGGAGGCCCGGTGCCGGTCCGGCCCGCGCGTCGCCTCCCAGCGTGGTCGCCACCACACCGCCACCAGCGTCGCGACGACGGCGACCGTCGAGACGGTGATCGCGGGCACGGCGAGCACGGTCGGCATCGCGGTGCCCCGCGCGAGGAACACCACCCAGCCGAGCTGCGCCGCGGCGAGGACGACCGGGAGCGCCCGGAGCCCTCGAGACTGCGCCCGGACGAGCCCGACCGCACCGCGCCACCCGAGGGCTGCGAGCAGGGCCAGCTGCACGCCGATCGCAGCGACGTAGGCGGTGTGCGGCACCGCGGCCACCGAGAGCACGGCCGCCGCGGTGCCGAACCAGACCACCAGGACGGCCAGGGTGGCGGATCCGGCGCGGGTGTCGAACGCGTGCCCGAACGGGGAGCCGAGGGTGCCGGGTCGCTCCGCACGGCGGCGGTGGACGAGCACCACGGCGGCGACCACCACGCCGAACAGCGCCGCGGGCAGGAGCCAGGCCACCTGTGACGCCAGGTGCGGTCCGAGCAGCTTGCCGAACCCGGCCGGACCACCGCGCCAGGTGTGCGGACCGAACGGCACCGTGAACGACCGGACGGACCCGGGCACCGCGCCGGGCAGGAACCGGTCGATGCCGTTGTACCCGAACACCATCGCGAGCGGACTGTCGTCGGTGGAGCCGTCCGCCCACGGCCGCGAACCCGACGGGGTGAGCGCCAGCGCGGTGACCCACGACAGCGAGGCCACGACCGCGACGATCCCGAGCACCCCGGCGCGGACCACCCGGGTGCCGAAGCGGAAGGGGCGGCCGTCGTGCCGGGCCGAGGCCAGCAGCGTGCCGAGCAGCAGCGCCGGCACGACGAACCAGGCCTGCACCATCTTCGCCTGGAACCCGACGCCGACGGCCAGGCCCGCGGCGACGAGCGGCCACCACCGCCCGGTCACTGCGGCGTGCTGCCAGCACAGCAGGGCGACGGCCAGCGCGGCGGTGACCATGCCGTCCTCCATCGGGTGCGCGAACATCGACACGAAGACCGGCGTCGACCCGGCTGCTGCGGCGGCAACGAGGCCCGTGCCGACCCCGGCCCAGCGGAGCCCGACCAACGAGCAGGCCCACAGGGTGACGAGCCCCTCGACGACCTGGGGGAACGCGAGTGCGGCGGTGGAGTGCCCGAACAGCCGGATGCTCAGCGCCTGCGGGACGGCGAAGCCGCTGAGCTTGTCGAGCGTCACCGTCGCGGAGGGGTCGAACGCGCCCGAGAACAGTGCCGGCCACGACTCGGACATCGACCGCGCCGACGCCTGGTAGAAGCTGAAGTCCCCGCCACGGCCCAGGTTCCAGGCGAGCAGCACGGTCGTGCCGGCTGCGATCACGAGCAGTGTGAGCCGTGCTGCGAGCGGCTGGTCCCGCCAGCGGGCGGGTCGTCGGATGTCCACTCTCCGGACCTTGGCCGTCCGGGATGACGACCGGCCGGGACCGTGCCGCCAGCTGGCCGCGAAGCCGGTCCGCGCGCTGAGGGGTCGTGCGGGTGCGGCCCCCGTCGGTCAGCGCCTCGGGGGTCGAGCCGGAGCGGGGTCTCAGCCGGCGTTCGGGTTGGGGGTCAGGACACCCGTCGCGCGGCGAACGTCCCGACGACACCGAGGGTGAGCACCGCGACGAGCACGACGAGCAGCGGCGCCGTCCAGTTCCCCGTCGCACCGTGCAGCGCGCCGGCGACGAGCGGCCCGGCCGACCCGAGCAGGTACCCGCCGCCCTGCACGAACGCGGACATCCGGCGGGCGTCGGCGTCGCTCGAGACGATCCGCACGATGACGATGAAGATCACGGTGATGCCGCCGCCCTGGGCTGCACCGCCGAGCACCGACCACAGCAACCAGAGCTGCGGGGCGAACAGCAGCCCGAGGGGCATCGCCAGCCACAGCGTGCCGACCAGGGCGATGATCGCCGCCGGACGCCACCGGGTCGCGAGCAGCGGGACACCGAGTGCCCCGACGACGGCCAGGATCTGGAACACCGACGAGCTCGCGCCCGACGACGCCTTCGAGAACCCGATCTCGTCGTGCAGCAGCGTCGGGATCCACGCGGTGAGGGCGTAGTACGAGAACGCCTGACCGCCGAAGGCGAGCGTCAGGCCCCAGGTGATGAGCCGTCGTGCCGGCCGGATCGGCTCGGCGGCGGCGACCCGTGCGGCCTCCGCGGCGCGGGCGGTCTGGATCGCCCCGGTGTCGAGCACCTGGTCGATGGGGCCCGTGACGGGCAGTGGTTCGTCCCGCTCGGACGGCAGCGGGCGTCGCCAGGCGGCGCGAGCACCGACCGTGTAGGTCCAGGCAGCGGCGGCGATGAGTGCGAAGACCGCCCAGATCGCGATGGCGACCGGCCACCCCCACAGGGCGGCCAGGGGAGCGGTGCCGAGCGACGTGATCATCGACCCGACGTTGAGCGCCGACGTGTACACACCGGTGACCAGGCCGACGCGCTCCGGCGAGGTGTCCCGCCGGATGACGACCGGGATCACCACGTTGCCGATCGTGATGCCGATGCCGATGACCGCGGTGCCGATCAGCAGCGCCGCCGACGAGGGCATCGAGCGCACGACGGTGCCGGCGAGCACGATGACGAGCGACAGGGACACGGCGCGCTCGGGGTCGGCCCTCGCGATGACCCAGCTGGCGAACGGCGTCGCGAGGGCGAAGCACAGCACCGGGATCGTCGTCAGCAGCCCGGCGATCGTCGCGGTCAGGCCGAGGTCGGCGCGGACGTCCCCGATGACCGGGGCGGTCGCGACGATCGGACCGCGGAAGTTCAGCGCGATCAGGATGATGGCCGCCGGCAGCAGCCAGGCGGCGCCGCGGAGGCCCCGACGTGCGACGTCGCCGCTCATGCGGACGGCGTCGCGGACGGCAGCAGGATCGGCAGCAGGTCGAGCGGGGTGGCGGCACGGGCGATGGTGCCCTCGGCCTCGTCGGGGGAGCCGTAGCCCCACTCGGCGAAGACGACCGGGACGCCGTGCACGGTCGCGCCCTCGACGTCGTGCTTCCGGTCGCCGATCAGCACCGGGCGGCTGGTGTCGAAGCCGTGGGCCTCGAGGCGTCGCAGTGCCTCTTCGACGACGTCGGCCTTGCTCGACCGCACCTCGTCGTCGCTCGCACCCGTGATGATGTCGATGTCCCCGGTGAGGCCGTAGTGCTCGAGGATGTAGGTCGCCGGGGTCTCCGGCTTGCTCGTCGCCGTCGAGATCGGCAGCCCCGCCTGGTGCAGGGTGCGCAGCACGACGTCGATGTCCGGGAACATCGCGGAGTCGAGCGCCCCGTGCGAGAAGTAGTGCTCGCGGTAGACGGCGAGGGTGCGGTCGGCCAGTTCGTCGTCCATGCCCATCGCGATCCGGAACGTGTCCATGATCGGCGGGCCCACGAACGACATCAGGGTGTCGCGGTCCGGCACCGGGACGCCGACGGTGCGGAAGGTGTGCGTCAGGCTCTCGAGGATGCCCGGCGCGGAGTCGCTGATGGTGCCGTCGAGGTCGAACAGGATGGCGGAGAACGGGCTGGTCATGTCCTGTCCACCCTAGCCGGGCCGTGGCGGCGACCATCCGGGATCCGTCGGCGGCGGGGCGGGGGTTGCGCCGTGCCTCCAGGCCGGACGGCCCGATGCGGCTCAGAACAGGCGGGTGTGGCCGCCCTCGATCCCGCGCATCGCGTCGTAGTCGAGCACGAGGACGCGGATGCCGCGGTCCTCGGCGAGGGTGCGTGCCTGCGGTGCCACCGTCTGCGCCGCCAGCACGCCCTGCACCGGGCGCAGGTGCGGATCGCGGTTCATGAGCTCGAGGTACCGGGTGAGCTGCTCGACCGCGTCGATGTTGGCGTTGCGCTTCATCTCGACCGCGACGCTCGCCCCTGCGTCGTCGCGGGCCAGGATGTCGACCGGCCCGATCGCCGTCATGTACTCGCGGCGGACCAGGGTGTGACCGTCACCGAGCAACTCGATCTGCTCGGCCAGGAGCTGCTGCAGGTGCGCCTCGACCCCGTCCTTCACCAGGCCCGGGTCGACGCCCAGGTCGTGGGTCTCGTCGGACACCACCTCGTACAGGGAGACGATGAGCTTGTCCTGCGTCTTCTTCTGCGTCACCGTCCACACCTGCGTGATGCCGGCGACCGACTGCTCCTCGTCCGGCTCGGTGATCTCGATCGAGCAGGGCGGGCTCATCCAGTTCAGCGGCTTGTAGCTGCCGCCGTCGGAGTGCACGAGCAGGGAGCCGTCCGCCTTGAGCATGAGCAGGCGGGTCGCGAGCGGCAGGTGGGCTGAGAGCCGGCCCGCGTAGTCGACGGAGCACCGGGCGATGACGAGACGCACCCCGGAAGCCTAACCGGCGTGGTGTGATGAGCCGGACCGGGCGCGCGGCCTGTGCAGCGCGCACGGATTCACATGCCCGTAACGACGTTCTGCACATGTACCGCAATCCGATGCCGTCCTACCGTGGCTGACACCCCGATCGGCCCACGCCGACACCCCTCCCCGAGGAGCCACGATGGCCAGCGAGACCGCAGTGTCAGCACCACGAACCCCCCGTTCCGAGTCGGTCGCCGTCGACGACTACTCGCTCAGCCGAGTCCCGATGTCCGCGCGCTACGGCTGGTTCCAGGTCGCCGTGCAGCGCTTCGGGCAGATCTCGGCCCTGTCCCAGTTCCTGCTCGGTGCGACGCTCGGCTTCGGCATGAGCTTCTGGGACGCCTTCTGGGCGATCACCCTGGGCGCCGTGATCCTGGAGATCGTCTCGGTCCTCGTCGGCGTCATCGGCGTCAAGGAGGGCCTGAACACCTCCGTCATCGCCCGCTGGACGGGATTCGGCAAGGCCGGCTCCGCGCTGGTCGGGCTGGCGATCGGGCTGAGCCTGATCGGCTGGTTCGGCATCCAGTCGGGCGTCTCGGCGGCCGGCCTCGTCTCGATCCTGCCGATCCTGCCCGCCTGGGCGTGGTCGCTCGTGTTCGGGCTGCTCGTCACCGCGATCGTCCTGCGCGGGTTCCACTCGATGCAGTGGCTGGCGAACGTCACCGTGCCGCTGTTCCTGGTGCTCGTCGGCTGGGCGGTGATCGTCGAGCTGAGCCGCCACTCGATCGCCGAGCTCGCCGCGCGTGCCCCGGCCGGTCCGGAGCTGAGCTTCGTGGCCGGCACCACCCTGGTGGCCGGCGGGTTCATCGTCGGTGCGGTGATCACGCCGGACATGACCCGCTTCAACCGCTCGGTCGGCGACGTCGTGAAGCAGACGCTGCTCGGTGTGACGCTCGGCGAGTACGTCATCGGCCTGGCCGGTGTCCTGCTCGCCCACGCCGTCGGCTCCGCGGACATCACCCGCGTGATCACGTCGAGCGTCGGCTGGGTCGGCATCCTCGTGATCCTGCTCGGCACGTTCAAGATCAACGACTGGAACATCTACAGCTCGAGCCTCGGCGTCACGAACTTCATCGACGCGGTGTTCGGCAAGCAGGTGAACCGCGGGCTCGTGACGCTCGTGATGGGTGTCGTCGGCTCGGTGCTCGCCGCGGTCGGGTTCCTCGGGGCCCTGACACCGTTCCTGTCCGTGCTCGGGGTCGTCTTCCCGCCGATCGCCGGGATCATGGTGGCGGAGTACTTCGTCGTGAAGCGCTGGCGCCGTGAGCTGAGCGACGCCGAGAACATCCCGGCGACCTCGCCGACCTGGGTGCCGGCCACCCTGGTCATCTGGGCGATCGCCTCGCTCATCGGGTACTTCGTCGCCGTCGGCATCCCGTCGATCAACTCCGTGGTCATCGCCTTCGTGCTCTACGTGGTCGCCGGCAAGGTCGGGCTGATCCGCGGCGTCGGTGTCAGTCGGACCGAGGCCGCGCCGGCCGCCACGTCCGCCCCGGCCGCCGCAGCCCCCGCCGCACCGCCCACCCCCGCCGCCTGACCCGCGCGCTCCCCGAACGGCCGGTCGCGTCGCCGCACCCCTGATCCGCGCGACGGCGCGGCCGGTCCCCCCGCAACAAGCACCACCCCACGACCCAGCACCACCCCGCGAACACCCCGCACCCGCACCCGCACCACCGCACCCGCACCCGCACCACCGAAGGGAACCCCCATGCGCATCGGCATCGACGTCGGCGGCACCAACACGGACGCCGTCCTGATGGACGGCAGCACCGTCCGTGCGGCGGTCAAGCGGTCCACCACCCCGGACGTCACCTCGGGCATCGTCGCCGCGCTCGACGGCCTGCGTGAGCAGCACGCCTTCGGCCCCACGGACATCGACGGCGTGATGATCGGCACCACCCACTTCATCAACGCCCTGGTGGAGGCACGCGGCCTCGCCCCGACGGCCGCGGTCCGCCTGGGCCTGCCGGCGACGGCCTCGCTGCCCCCGTTCACGGACTGGCCCGCGCACCTGGTGTCGGCCGTGCACGCGCAGCCGTTCCTGGCCCACGGCGGCCACGAGTTCGACGGCCGCGTCATCTCGGAGCTCGACCCCGAGGAACTGAAGCGGCACGCCGGTGCCATCGCCGCCGCGGGCATCCGCTCCGTCGCGATCTCGTCGGTGTTCTCCCCGATCAACGACGAGTTCGAGCAGCGCGCGCAGGAGATCATGGCCGCCGAGCTCGGGCCGGACGTGGCGTTCTCGCTGTCGTCCGAGATCGGTCGCATCGGCCTGCTCGAGCGCGAGAACGCGACGATCATCAACGCGGCGCTGCGCGAGCTCGCCGACCGCATCGTCGACGGGCTGTCCGGGTCGGTCACGGGCAGCGGCATCGACGCGCCGCTGTTCCTGAGCCAGAACGACGGCACCCTGATGGACGTCGAGTACGCCCGGCGCTACCCGGTCGCGACGTTCGCCTCGGGCCCGACGAACTCGATGCGCGGCGCAGCGGTGCTGTCCGGCTTCGACACCTGCGCGGTCGTCGACGTCGGCGGCACGACGAGCGACGTCGGCGTCCTGACCGCGGGCTTCCCGCGTGAGGCCACCGGCGAGGTCGCCGTCGCCGGCATCCGCACGAACTTCCGGATGCCCGACGTCCTGTCCGTCGGCATCGGCGGCGGCTCCCGCATCCGCGAGGACGGCAGCGTCGTCGGGCCCGACTCCGTCGGGTACCGCCTGACCGAGGAGGGCCTGGTCTTCGGCGGCACCACCCTGACCGCCACCGACGTGGCCGTCCGCGGCGGCCGCGGTGCGATCGGGGACCCGTCGCTCGTCGCCGGGGTGCCGGCCGAGGTCGCCGCCCGCGCGCTCGACGTCATCGCGGAGCGCGTCGCCGACATCGTCGAGCGGATGCGCACCTCGTCCGACCCGCTGCCCGTCGTGGCGGTCGGCGGCGGCTCGGTGCTGCTGCCGGACACCCTGCCCGGACTCGGCACCGTGCACCGCCCGGAGCACTACTCGGTGGCCAACGCCATCGGTGCGGCGATCGCGCAGGTCAGCGGCGAGGTCGACAAGGTCTACGCGATCAGCGACGGTCGCCGGTCCGCCGTGGTCGACGAGGCCCGGCAAGAGGCCGTCGACCGTGCCATCGCGGCCGGCGCCGACCCCGGCTCGGTGGACATCGTCGACTTCGACGAGGTCCCGATCCCGTACCTGCCGGGCAACGCGACGCGGATCCGCGCGAAGGCCGTGGGCGACCTGGCACTCGGGGCGCTGGTCCGATGAGCGCCACGCAAGCCGCGCCCCGCGCCGCAGCCGCGCAAGCCGCAGGCACGCAAGCCGCGCCCGCAGCACCCGTCATCACCGCCATCGGCGCCGACTGCTCCGCCCTCGCCCGCGGCGCCGCGATCCTCGGCACCGGCGGCGGCGGTGACCCCTACATCGGCCGCCTGCTCGCCGAGGCCGCCGTCCGCACCCACGGCCCGGTCGAGATCGTCCAGGTCGAGGACCTGCCCGACGACGCCGTGGTGCTCTCGGTCGCGATGATCGGCGCTCCCACCGTGATGGTCGAGAAGCTGCCGTCCGCCGGCCAGTTCGCCGAGGCCATCCGCAGCCTGTCGGCGTTCCTCAACGTGACCCCCACCCACCTGGCCTGCATCGAGGTCGGCGGCGTGAACTCGACGACCCCGATCGTCGCCGCGGCCGAGCTCGGCCTGCCCCTGGTCGACGGCGACGGCATGGGCCGCGCCTTCCCCGAGGTGCAGATGGTGCTGCCGACCCTGTCCGGGGTCAGTGCGACACCGATGGCCCTGGCCGACGAGAAGGGCAACACCGTCGTCTTCGACACGGTCGACAACCGGTGGGCGGAACGGCTCGCCCGCACGGCGACGGTCGAGATGGGCTGCTCCGCGATCACGGCGCAGTACGCCATGTCCGGCGCGCAGGTGAAGGAGTCGTTCGTCCGCGGCAGCCTGTCGCTGAGCGTCCGGCTCGGCGAGACGCTGGTCCGCGCACGCAGCGAGAACGCCAACCCCGTCACGGCGGTCACCGAGGTGCTCGGCGGCACGGTCGTGTTCGAGGGCAAGGTCGCCGACATCGAGCGCAAGACCGTCACCGGGTTCGCCCGTGGCACGGCCCGCATCGCCGGTTCCGGCAGCGACACCGGCCTGGAGGCGGTGCTCCGGTTCCAGAACGAGCACCTGCTGGTCGAGGTGGCCGGCCAGGTCCGCACCACGGCTCCCGACCTCATCATCACGTTGGACGCCGAGACCGGCGAGCCGATCACCACCGAGGCCCTGCGGTTCGGCGCCCGCATCCGGATCGTCACCGCACCGGCCGACGAGCGCTGGCACTCCCCGGACGGCCTGCGTCTGGCCGGCCCGCGGTACTTCGGCTACGACACCCCCGCGGTCCGCCACGACGGCACCACGAGCGCGGGCGAGACGAACACGGGAGCGCACCGATGAGCTGGATCCTCGACGTCGACGACCTGCCCGACCTGGCCCGCGGCGCCGCCCTGCTCGGCACCGGCGGCGGAGGCGACCCCACCATCGGGATGCTCCTGGTCCGTGCCGCGATCGAACAGCACGGCCCCGTCACGATCCTCGACCCGTCCGAGGTGCCCGACGACGCCCTCGTGATCCCCACCGCGCAGATGGGCGCACCGACCGTGGTGCTCGAACGCATCCCCGCCGGGCCGGAACCCCTCGGCGCGCTCCGTCGGCTCGAAGCCCACCTGGGCCGGACGGCGACCGCGACGATGCCCATCGAGTGCGGCGGCATCAACTCGATGATCCCGCTGCTCGTCGGTGCCACCGGCGGCCTGCCCGTGGTCGACGCGGACGGCATGGGCCGCGCCTTCCCCGAGCTGCAGATGGAGACGTTCTCGGTCTACGGGGTCCCCGGCAGTCCGCTCGCGATCAGCGACGAGAACGGACACGGCGTCATCATCGAGACCGGCACGGACAACAAGAAGATGGAGTGGCTCGCCCGCGGGGTCACCATCCGGCTCGGCGGCGTCGCCTACATCGCCGAGTACGCCATGTCCGGCCGCCAGGTGAAGGAGACCGCCGTCCCGCGCACGCTCTCCCTGGCACTCGCCGTCGGTCGGGCCATCCGGGTCGCCCGCGAAGCCCACCGCGACCCCATCGACGCGCTCGCCGAGGCCCTCGGCACGACGATCTACACGCACCTGCGCGAGCTGTTCGACGGCAAGGTCGTCGACGTCGAGCGCCGCACGGTCGACGGGTTCGCCCGCGGTCGTGCCACCGTGCAGGGGACCGACGGCTCCGAGCTCGAGCTCCGGTTCCAGAACGAGAACCTCGTCGCCCGGCGCGACGGGCAGCTCGTCGCCGTCGTGCCCGACCTGATCTGCGTCCTCGACGCCGAGACCGCCGAACCGATCACCACCGAGCGCCTGCGGTTCGGGCAGCGCGTCCGGGTGATCGGCATCTCGACCCCCGACCTGATGCGGACCCCGGAGGCGCTCGCCGTGTTCGGGCCGTCGTGCTTCGGGCTCGACGAACCGTTCGTCCCGGTCGAGGACCTGCACGAGCACGTCCGCCCGACCGCCCCGGCGGTCGGCTGACGAACGGCCGCGCGCCGACCCCGGCGCCCGGCCCAGGCACCCGACCCCGGGCCCGGCCCCGGGCTCCGGCCCCGGGACGCGACCACGGCAGCAGAATGGACCCATGGACCAGGGTGAGCGGCGGGGCGGCGGTGTGGCGGGCCTCCAGGCCGACGACGCGACCGTCTTCGGACGCGGCACCGCCCTGCTCGGCTGCGGCGGTGGAGGCCGCGTCGACCACATGGTCAGCGCGCTCCGCTTCGCGCTCGGCGACCGCAGCGTGCCGGTCGTCGACCTCGACGACCCCGCACTCGGCTCGGTGGTGGCCGTCGGGCTGATCGGGTCGACCACTGTGCTCGAGGAGAAGATGCCGAGCGGCGAGGAGCTGCCGGCCGCGCTCGCGGCGGTCGAACGCTGGACGGGCACCCGTGCCGACGCCGTCGTCGCCGCGCAGATCGGCGGCGTGACCGGACCGGCTGCGGCCCTCACCGCACACGCCGCCGGACTGCCGCTCGTCGACGCGGACCTGGTCGGCCGCGCGGTCCCGCGCATCGACCAGCTGTCGGTCTTCGTCGGCCCGACCACGACGGTCACGGCGGCGGCCGCGACCACGAGCGGTCTGCGGATCGTCGTCGACGCCCGGCACCCCCACGACGTCGAGACCGTCTGGCGCGAGGCCGTCTCGCACAGCGGCGGCTGGGCGGCCTTCGCGATCGGCCCGGTCCCGGTGGCGCTGCTGCGCGAGCGGGCCGTCGTCGGCAGCGTGCAGCGCGCGCTCCGGATCGGACGTGCCGCTGGTGGCGCACGCGACGCGGCGGAACTCGCCGCACTCATCGGCGGCCGGGTCGTCGCGCAGGGCCGGGTCATCGACGTCCAGCGCGAGGGGGACGCGCTCGCGTTCGTGCGCAGCAGCCTGGCCATCCGCGACGCCGGCACCGGTGCGGTCGCCCGGGTCGAGGCGGGCAGCGAGTACGTGCACTGCCTGGTCGACGGCCTGCCGGTCGCCAGCACGCCGAGCGTCATCACCGTCGTCGACGCGCGCTCGCTCGCGCCGGTGGCGACCGACCGCACGCGGGTCGGCAACGAGCTCGCGGTGCTCGTGCTGCCGTCGGCGCCGTGGTGGTGGGCGGACCCCGACCGCACCGCGCGCATGGGACCGCGGGCGTTCGGCATCGACGCGGACGTCGTGCCCGAGGCCGTGGGCCAGGTGCTCGCGTGAACGCCGTCGGCGACCTGCTCCCGCTCCTGCCGGCCGGCACGCGCCTGCTCGTCGGCGCCGGCAGCACCGCGGTCCGGAGGGTCCGCGGGGTGGTGGGGACCCCCGACCAGGTCGGCCGGTCCCTGTCGCAGGGTGACGACGTCGTCGTGCTGCTCACCCCCGTCGACCGCGCGGACGCGCGTTTCGACGTGCTGCTGCGCCGGGCGTCCGCGGCCGGCACCACCCTGCTCGTCGTCGACGGGGCACTGGAACTCGGTCCCGGCAGCACGACGCTCGCCGACCGGCTCGGCGTCGCGGTGCTCGCCACCCCGGACCCGTGGGCGACCTCGGTCCGCCTGCACGAACTCATCGGCACCGGGATGGGCCCGGCGGCCCGGGCCGCCCTCGACGCCTCCCGCGTCGCACTCGACGCCGGCCCCGAACTCGACGACCTGTTCACCCGGCTCGACCGGTCGCTCGGCCACCCGGTGCGCTTCCTCGATGCCTCGGGCCTGGCACTCCGCGGAGCCGCGGTCGACGACGCGGCCCGCACCGTGCTCGTCCGCCGCGCCGGCACGAGCGACGTGCTGACCGCCGAGGGCGTCGACGAGACGCTCGTGGCGATCCCGGTCGGCACCGGCATCGGACCGCGCGCCTGGCTGGCCGTCGGCCTGCCCGTCCCGATCGCCGCCGAACAGCAGGTGGTCGCGAGTGCCCTGCAGGTCGCCGCCGTCGCCGTCGGGCACCGGCTGCTGCTCACCCGGCTCGACGACGAGCGCGACGCCCGCTACCGGATGGCGATGCTCGACGAGCTCCGCGTGGCCGACGGGGCACCGGCCCCGCAGCTCGTGCAGCGGACCATCGCCGCCGGGTGGCGGCTGGACGCCTGGCACGTCGGTGCGCGCGTGGTCGCGCGGCAGGGCGTCGACCTGGTCGCGCTCCGCCAGCAGGTCGACGCCGCGGTGCGCGCCGAGGGACTCGACGCGGTCGTCGTCGAACAGGCGGACGGCTGGGTGCTGTGGCTGTCGGAACCCGACGAACCCGGCCGGGAGGCAGTGGCCGACATCGCCGGTCGGCTGCGGCGCGCGCAGAACACGCTCCGCACCACCGTGGAGACCAACGTGGGCGTCGGCAGTCTGCAGGCGGGCCCTGCCGGGCTGGTGCGGACGCTCGGCGAGGCCGGCGACGCCGCCCGTCTGGCCGCGAGCCGTCCGGAGTCCGGGCACTTCGTGCACGTCGACCGGCTCGGGCTCGCGCAGCTGCTGCTCGCGTGGACGCAGACGGACACGTTCCTGCCGGCCTCGCGGCAGTTGCTCGCACCGCTCGAACGTGGTGGCGGGGCGCTGCTGACGACGCTCGCCGCCTACCTGGACGCGGAGTCGTCGATCGCCGAGACCGCCGCGGTGCTCGGCGTGCACCGGAACACCGTCTCCGACCGCATCGCGCGGGTGGAGCGGCTGCTCGGGGTGGACCTGTCCGACCCGGAGACCCGGCTCGCCCTGCACCTGGCGACGCGGGCGCGGGCAGGCGACGGAGGCTGAGGGCGCGGTGCGTCAGCTGCGGTCGCTGGCCCGCTCGGTCTCGCTGGTCGCGGTGTCGTGCTCGTGCTCGGTCTCGCGCTTCGTGGTCCCGCTCGTCGTGTCGGTCCCGCGGGCGGGCCGGGCGGCGGCACCGGTCTCGCGCGCTGCTCCCGAGGCCAGGCCGGCCGCGATGATGAACACGAAGACGATGAGCAGCGCCCCGAGCAGGCCGATCTCCTCACCGAGGAACCCGATCAGGGGCGGTCCGGCCAGGAACGCCACGTAGCCGATCGTCGCGACGGCGCTGACCTTGGCGGCCGCGGTGCGGGGGTCGTCGGCCGCGGCGGACATGCCCATCGGGAAGCCGAGGCTGGCACCGAGGCCCCAGAGCACGACGCCGACGATCGCGAGCGGCACGTTGTCGATGAAGATGAGCATGCCGAGGCCGACCACCGCGACGGCGGCGCTGATGCGCAGGATCGGCACGCGGCCGAACTTGTCGATCAGCGGGCTGCCGGCGACGCGGCCGGCGGTCATCGCGGCCAGGAACACCGTCAGCACGGCAGCACCGCCGGCGTTGTCGAGCCCGTGGCCGTCGATCATCGCGAGGGGCAGCCAGTCGTTCGCGGACCCCTCGGCCAGCGCCATGCCGAGCACGATCACGCCGATGAGCAGCGTGGAGGGCTGTGCCCAGACCTGCCAGCGGGTGAGTGGGGTCGCGACCGGGCTGGTGTCGGTCGACACCGGCTGCTCGACGAGGTGCTCGTCCTGGAACTTCGTGACGGCGACGAGCATGGCGGCGCTCGTGACGACCACGAGCACGATGAAGTGCCACGAGACCGGGATCTCGAACCGCTCGGCCAGCGCACCGAGGCCTGCACCCGCGAGGGTGCCGAGGCTGAACGCGGCGTGGAACAGCGGCATGATCGTGCGTCCGCCGGCCTTCTCGGCAGCGGCACCGGAGACGTTCATCGACACGTCGCACAGGCCGTTGCCGAAGCCGAACGCGATGAGCGCGATCCAGATGGCGGCGAAGCCCCACCCGAGCGTGACCGCGACGCCGGCGAAGATCATGCCGACCGCCAGGCACGCCGCAGCCACCTGCACGCCCCGCCTCGCACCGAGCTTCGCGACGATGTGGCCGGCGAAGGTCAGACCGCCGATGGAGCCGACGGCCATGCCGAGCACGAGCAGGCCCATCTCGAACGTGCTCGCCCCGAGGGAGTCGCGGACGCTCGGGATCCGGCCCAGCCACGTCGCGATGTCGAGCCCGGACAGGGTGAACACCACGAACACCGCGATGATCCAGGCCTTGGTGGTCGGGACGGTGCGGGTGGACGGCGTCGTCATGGTGGTTCCCATCGTGCTGCGGCGCGCTCGGTGCTGCGCGTTCTGGTGCGTGTCGGTGCTGGTCTTGCGGCGGTCGAATCGATTCGACTGCTCGTTCCGGCTACGCTAACGGGCGATGGACGAACCGGCAACAGGACCCGGCGCGTCGCCTTCCCGCGGCGGCGTCACCCGTTCGTCGCGCCCGACGCTGGCCGCGGTCGCCCGTGCTGCCGGGGTCGCGCCGTCGACGGCCTCGCTCGCGTTCAGCGGTCTCGGCCCGGTGTCCGAGGACGCCAAGGCCCGTGTGCTCGCCGCTGCCGCCGAGCTCGGTTACGGCGGCCCGGATCCCCGTGCGCGTTCCCTGCGCCGCGGTCGTTCCGGCGTCATCGGCGTCGTGATGGACGAGCGTCTGAGCGATGCCTTCCGTGACCCGGTCAACGTCCTGACGCTCGACGGCATCGCCGAGGTCGCCGGTGCCGCCGGTGCTTCGCTGTTGCTCGTCCGGAGTCCGCTCGACGACGAGCAGGGTGCCGGTCCGCTGGTGGATGCCCCGATGGACGCCGTCGTGCTCGTCGGGTGCAACGTCCGGATCGACCCCGCCGTCGCCGTGCTGCGTCGTCGGCAGATCCCCGTCGTCGCGATCGAGGCGGACGAGATCGAGGGTGCCGTCCCCGTCCAGCTCGACAACCGCGATGCCTCACGCCGTGCTGCGGAGTACCTGCAGGGGCTCGGGCACCGGGACGTGACCGTCGTGACCCTGCCCCTGGATGCCGCACGCCGCCGTGGCTCGATCGACGCAGCCCGTCAGGACGAGGGCATCGCCTTCACCACGCTCGAACGCCTGCGTGGTGTGCGCCAGGTCTACCCGAACGCCGTCGCGATCGAGACCGCCGGTAGTTCGGTGGAAGAGGGACGTCTCGCCGGCACGGAGCTCTTCGCGCCGGACGGTCCCCGCCCCACCGCCGTCATCGCGCAGAGCGACCTGATCGCCGTCGGGGTGATCTCAGCCGCGCTCGATGCCGGACTCCGTGTCCCCGAGGACGTCAGTGTCGTCGGCTTCGACGGCATCACGGTGGACGACAGCCTGCTCCACCGAACCCCGATCCGGCACCTGACCACCCTGGTGCAGCCCTTCGTGCAGAAGGGCCAGGCCGCCGCCCGTGCCGCCCTGGCCATGCTCGAGGGGGCGGAGCCCCAACCGGCGTCGTTCATCTCGGAGTTGCGGGTGGGGGACACGACGGGGCCGCCGCCCACTTCGCGCTGATCCCACGTCGTCCGAATCCGCCGTACCGAGGACCCGGCGCACGGTGGACAGGTTCCGTGTGCGCCTTCATAGTCCGAACTTGCCGGTGGTGCGCTTCGACTCCCAGCGGTCGAGCTGGTGCGGCGCGTTCCGGGTGTGACCGACCGCTGACATCGCTTCCTTGACGCGGGCAAGCGAGAGGTCTTCGGCAGCAGCGCGGTCGAGCATGGACGCCGACCTCGGGAACCACCGAGGCGCCCGCCTCAGTACTGAAGAAGTGGCGGACCGGGTGGGTGCGGGTCTCCTCCTGCCAGCACAGGGAGGTTGGCTAGCTAGCGTTCGTGCTCTCCCCTCGGTGGCTGCTGGTGGGTCGTCCGAAGCGTCGCTATCGCGAGGCTGTTGCTCTGTGCCGCGCTTAGCATCTTGCGCGCACCGCACCCGTAAACGAGTGGGACGCTCGGTTCTTGCCTCACCGCTGCTCATTGCGGTCTGGGTGTCAATGGTGGCTGGACGGCGGTCGCGTTGCTCATGGGGCACCAAGGCGAGCGGCGCCCGCATGGGGATCAGCTACCGCACCGTGGCTGAGTCCGTTTACATCGCGATGGGTTGGAAATGCGGATTGGGCGGCTGTGCTGAGTGGTGTGGCTACTCGAGAGCGTGGCGTACCTTTCCAACGATGTCATCAAGCAGATAATCGGGGTGGACCTCGACCAGGGTCATCCCGTGCGCAGCGCACAACCAGCGCTTCGTAGCGTCGCGCTGCTGCTGCCGCTCGAAAGCCTCCCGTCCACCGAAGAACTCCACCGGGCGCGAGTGTTGGGCTCCCTGGTACTCGACTGCGACGTTTCGCCCGCGGAGCACCATGTCGAGGGATTGTGGTGCCAGCCACGATGGCCGTACCTGGTGGTCGATTCGCTCGTCGGGGAACGCAGCGCGTAGTTGATGCAGCAGACGTGTCTCCGACACCAGGCCCTCGCCGACGCGCGGGAGTCCAGCGGCCTCACGCGCGCGGTTCTCCGATTCGCGGAACAGGGGCCTGCAGAGCGCTCGGATCAAGCCCTCGAAGGCGTACGGGTTACTGCGGTTCCAAGTTGCTGGGATGGGACGCTCGTAGCCTGCGAAGCCCTACGCGATCAGGGGGTACGGGCCGACGGTACGGCCGTGCTCGATGAGCTGAACGATCTGGTCGACCGAGTAGTCGGAACCGATCAGGTCGTAAAGGCTCTGCGCTATCGCTTGTGTGGTTTCGTTGGCATGCAGTCGCCTCCAAAAATGCCCGACGATGCTGATGCCGTGCGCGTCGTGGAAGCTGTCGAGCGTTCCCTGAAGGTCATCAAGCGCCGCGTCGAGGTTTCGCCACCCCGCCTTGGTGATGTTTGAGGATCCCCACCGCATGATCTCCCACGCTTCCGCACGTGGCTGCAACAGGTCGCTGAGACCGACGAAGGCAACGAGCCGTCGGAAACCATACGTCAGCTTCAACGCATCGACCCACTCATCCCGGAGGTAGTGCATGTCGGCGAGGCACCGTCGTGCTTCACTTTGAGCCACGGATTTCGGGTACGCGTCGATGATGCGAGCTGCTCCCTCCATCGCCGTCTTGGGTTCGACGTCCCACTCAGCCAGGAGCTCGTGCAGCATAACGACGGGGTAGCCGAACTGCCCGTCAACGTCGATCGCATCGCCCGCAAGGAACCGTGGCCGGTAGTGCTTTGAAAAAAACGATCTCTGCAAACGGTTCATCTCAGGCAGCTCGTTCGCCGATACCACCTCGAAGCGGTGGACCCGTTGAGAGGGGGGGTTGGTCGTCACACGATGAGCTTGCCAGCGAAGTTGCAGCCGCCGGCGTGCCGGTGAACGGTCGGCATCGTGACGGGCCGCTGTGCGCGGATACAAGGTGCCGGGCCCCGCGAACAAGATCAAGCTCGTGCTCACATCTCGGAATTTCTAGCCCGCGGATACCTCCTCGCCAGCGATCGATCCACTGCAGGTTCCTACGTGACCGAGAGTGGACGTGCCGCCTGGAGCGCGCTCAACGATCTACGCACCGACGGAGCTAGCCGCCGCCGGCAGATACGTAGTCGATGCTGACAACGCCCCCCCGGCGCCATAGCTCGGCACATAGACGTGAAGCGGATCGTCGCTGAGGGACCGTGGCGGACGCAATCACTGGCCGAGCGCGAGCGGCTTGGCCCGCGATTGATCGACCAGCGGACAGCCGAAGCCCCTAGGCTGCCGGAGATGAACTTCTTCGGCATGGACCTGGCGGAAGCCGCCCGATTGGTTGAGTCCGAGAACTTCGGCGACTGGTACCGCGACCCGTGGGGCTGGCCCGAACTCCGCGTCGCTGAGATGACGAGTCTCAAACCGTCCGATTTAGGCTTGATCGAGGGTAAGGGCGCAAGGTGGGATTTCGCGCCTAGCTTCCATTCGTTCGAGATTCCTAAAAGTTTCTTCGGTCAGCGGCCCGCGGTCCTCCTCGACCCGGTCACGCGACTGGTGTTCGCCGCTGCTGTGCAACGCTTTGCAGAACAACTTGAAGCGGAACTCTCAAGCTGGTCCTACGGGTGGCGGTATCGCGGTGGGGTGCGAGTGAACAACTCCGAGGAACGCGACCTCTACCGACAGTCACAGCATGAGGTCACTCGGTCGGCGTTCTCAGGTGAAACCGACATCACATCCTTCTTCGCCAGCGTGCACGTGCCGAAGCTGCTGGAAACGCTACGCACACTCGGTTGCTCCAGCGTTCCAGCCGACATCATTGAACGCGTGCTCACCCGACATGACGGGCTGAGTTTCCGATCCGGACTGCCGCAACGCAGCACCGCATCAGCCATCCTCGCGCAGGTGGCGCTCAACCCCGTCGACGGCGTAATCAGCCGTGCGCTCGAACAAGGCAGAATCAGTCGCGCACGACGGTGGATGGACGATATTAGCTTCGAAGGCGACTACGAAGACGTTTACCGCCTGCTTCTCGAGGTACAGGCCGCCGCACGGAACGCCGGCCTCGAAATCAACGCATCGAAGACGGCCATCACGTCAGCGGAGCAGAAGGCTCTGGAGTTCGAACGCGCAGACCAACGCGTCATCCGCACCGAAACAGACATCGTGGACGACGATTACCCCGACTTGACGATGACAGTCATCTCCGACGGCGAGCTCCTCACCGCAGAAGACGCCGCGCTTCAGAACCCGAGGGAACAGAGCCGCACCGAACTCGGTCTCGTCCTCAGAAGTCTCTGGAAATCGAGGCGATTCGGCCGTGTCGCCGAATGGATGGATGCCTCACGGTGGATACCCCACGGAGCGGACCACCTCAGTCGCTACCTCCGCGAGGCGGGGAGCGCGGGTGCCGTGTCGCTTGACAGGCTCAACGAATGGTTCGTCGGTGAGCACACGTCTGACTGGCCGCACACGGACTGGGTCGCCGCTCAGCACGCGACCGCGATCGCCGCCGAAGCTATGAGCGATGACGCCGGCAGGGTGCTCCGCTCGTGGCTAGCGCTTTCACAGAACGCGCAGAAGCTCGCCGTCGCAGTGCAGCGGCTCGCCAGCATCGAACCGCAGCCGACGCGACGAACAATCCGTGGCCGCATCGATAGCGCCCACGATCCGATCCTCATTCGGCTCTTGGTTCTCGGACTCCTCGCAAGCGGCGCTCCTGCATCCGCAGTAACCGGGCATCTGAACCGAACATCCTCTTTGAAGCTGCTGCATCGGTACCTGGATAGCCACAACTGGAAACTGCCAAATGTGCCCGGCGACTTCGCCGGAACCGACGGTGCGCAGACCGAAAAAACGCCAGCCGACTGAACGCCTTCGCATGGGGCGTCTTGCATGCTCGCGGTTCGGACCGTCCACCCGAACCACCCCTTCAGGTCGCCCTTGGTGGCTTCCCGGTAGCCGCCGCCGGAGAAGTGCATCGGCGGGGCGCTCGCGACGTCGACCAGCGCGGCGCTGAGTTTTCGATCGCACGCTGGTCGGCCAGGAGCGCAGCCCTGCTTCCCGGGTACGGCCTGGGACGGATCATCGCTGACGTGTCGCTGGAAGTCGACCACCTCGTGGGGATCGTTCGGTGAGAGCTGCGCCTTCGGTGGTCGCGTCGCGCCGGTGGTGCTCGAGGTGTTGGATCGTGTCGGTCGCATCGCTTCACCGCGCGGGTTGGTGGATGGTTCAGGTGAGCGGCGGGAACGAAGCTCGGGCCCAGGACGGACGCCGGACCCCATCGGTCGCCGCCTGTTGAGGGGATGGCCCTGCGAAGGAGTCGTCACTCAGCGTGCCCCCGCGGTCGCTGGCTGCTCGGTCGTCGGCTCGTCTGGTACCCGAGCCCGCGGGAGGTGTCGGGCGTCGATGCCCGACGTTCGAGCCCGCAATTGCATGCTGCGGTCTTGGCTGATCAGCAGGGTGCGGGCGGTGAAGCCACGCAAACCCAGTACTCGGTCGATGATGTCGGCGTCGGCACGTGGCATCGGCACTCGGTCAACGTCGTCCACCCACACCCGTAAAGTGGCACCCTCACCGTCCGGGACGCCGGCACCGGTCATGTGGATGCTGTCCTGCCCAAGCGGGAAGGACGTGTCCAGCCATCGCAGCACCGCGCGCGCCGTCGCCCGCTTCTGGTTGTCGCTGCCGCGGTCTTTCAACACATCCAGTTCCTCGACCACCTGAATCGGGATAAGCACCACCACGGGCGGACGGTAGGTCAGGTCCGCCAGGTCGTGCCAGTCCACCAGCCGCACCCGCGTGCCGTACTCCATGAGCACGTTCGTATCGAGGATGATTGCTGTCCCCTGCCCGGAGTGCCACTTCGACCACTCGAGCTCCAGCTCATCGGCAGCGTCTACAAGGGCACGGGCGCGAGTGTCGAGCTCCGCGTCGATCAGCGCGTTGTTCGGATCGGTCGAGTGCAGCATCGTGAATCGGCTTCCCAGGACGACTCGCTCCAGCTCTCTTTCGGGAAGCAACAGGCTGGCGCGCCGGATAGCGTCGGCACTCCACACACGCCATTCGTACATGCGTCGCGGCGTCACACCACCCCTGCCGCGGATGTTCGAGAGACTCCGACTCAGGTCGCGGAGCGTCGCAATGACCTGCTGTACGTCGACACCCGCTCGCAGTTTGATCATGCCCTGACGCTTCCGGTCCGCTGCTGCCGCGGCAGTACCGTGCTCGTCATCGCTCGCGCTCGAAGATGTTCCAGTGCACCACTGACAGCGCACCGTCGACGGTGGCGTCGGGGTTGCCGACGGAGAGTCCGTACCGGTTGTTTTCCCGGTCGGCTTCCGGCACGTCGACGGCGAACGCAACGACCGAGAATCGAGTGATGCCCGCTGCTTCGCCGCGGTCAGTCACTTCGAGCCGCACACGTTGTGCGCGCACCCACACGTCGTAGATGGAAACCTTCGCCGGCTCCTCATACCCGTCGCGCCCGGCGAAGTAGTGCATTACATCGTCCATCCCGTCACCCTACCGACAATCCGGGACACTTTGAGGCGACCTCATGACTGTCTTAGAGTGAGGAACACGAAGTGGAGGGCGGCGCTTCCATCGATCTGGGAAGGGGGCAGACGTGCGTTTCGGCCGAAACGGTCAATACGCCGGCCGGCGTGAACGTGGCGACTGAGGTCCTGCCCTTGGGTCGCTTCGGTGGAGTGACAGGCAGGGGGCGAGCCCGACTTCGCGAATGTCGGTGGCAGAGATGAGAATCGATCCACTACTGAACTCGATGAGAGGGGCCGCATGGAAGCGACCGGTTTGTCGCAACTCCTGGATGAGATACAGGGTGACATCGCAGCAGAATTGGCCACGATGCCCAACGTCGTTAAGAAGGACCCTGCCTCCTTTGATGTAACGAAGCTGGCGATTGAGAAGCGCGAGTGGCACCAGCTCGATGACGTGGTTGCTGTTGTCGTCGACCTCAAGGGCTCCTCCCGCTTGGGGACGGGCAAGCATGCGTCTTCGACTGCAAGCATCTACGAGGCATCTACCGACAACGCTGTGGGGGTGCTCAAGCATTTTGGTGCTGACTTCATTCAGATCCAAGGCGATGGAGCGTTCGGGCTCTTCTGGGGAGACAACCGCTACGAGAAGGCAGTCTGCGCAGGGATCACAGTCAAGACCTTCAGTGTCGGCCTGTCCGAGAAGATCCGCAAGAAGTGGCCTGACGCACCAGAAACCGGTTACAAAGTTGGCATCGCAAGTGGGCGGGTGCTGGCTAAGAGGATCGGCACGCCTCGCAACCTAAACGAACAAGAGCCCATCTGGTCGGGGAAGCCGGTGAACTACGCGGCGAAAGCCGCTCAGACTGCTGGCCTTGGGGAACTGATTGTGTCGGCCGACGTCTGGGCGAGTATCGAAGACAACGACTACCTAACTACGACTTGTGCCCACGAATCCGGGACGAAGCCTGTCGCTCTCTGGCGAAACAAGACCATCGACAACGTTCCGGAGGAAGACGACAGCCGCTATGGCCGGGTGCTCACCTCGTCGTGGTGCACGAGCTGTGGCGAGACGTTCTGCGACGCAATCCTTCAGGGCGAGACGACAAGGACGGAGTCCGAGGAGGCGCGCGACGAGTCGATGCGATCGGCACGCGCCGGCAATCTTGAGAAAGTAATGGCCGACAAGAAGGCCGCAGCACGGAACCGTCGCACCGGGTTGTCTAACCGATGAACAAGAAGAAGTCGGAACGGCTCGAAGGCGCCGCCTGGCAGCAGCTCGAGCTGGTGAACGGGTGGATTCGACACAGCGATGCGAAGCTCACTGCGTTGCTCGCACTGGTAGGTATCGCTGGCGGCGGGGTATACGCGGTGGCGCAGGACGCATGTGGGCGACCTTCCATCCTCGCCACGGCCGCAGTTGCCGGGGCGCTGCTTGCCAGTGCGGCCATATGCGTGGTTCTCGGGTTGATACCGAGACGTCGCTTCCTCGCATCGGACCAGGCCGAGGTGGTGTTCTATCGGGCAGTCGCCTCCCTCTACGCAGCGCCTACCGACTACGCCGCAGCATTCGCAGCTGCCCAAGCTCGCGGCGAGTTGAGCGCAAACCTCCTCCGCCAGGTCGCCATCAACGCAGCTATCGCTGACAGGAAGTTCGTTTTGACGATCTGGTCGACAGCCCTGCTCGCCCTCGGCTTAGCCGCACTTGTTACCGGTGCGACAATGAGCGTTCTCGGGTAACCGGGCGAAGCCGTCCCGAAGTGAGCGTGTGGGGCCTGGGCACCGATGAGCTAGGTCAGACGCGGTGAAGCGACGGTGCCCGATGGTCGGTCGTCCGCCGCGACCTTCTCTCGGGTGGTCCAGTCCCCAGTCCCTCACTTCCCGACCAGGGGATTCTCGAATAGCTCGTTCGCCTTAATTCTCATTGCGGGGACGTCCAAAAGAGACAACGCGCCGACACTACCCATGCGCGTCGCGTCAGCGCCGCCGCACCCCGAGCCCCACCACCGCAGCCAGGTTCACCGCACTCCCGACCAAGAACTCCGTTGTCCCGCCCGCGACACCGGCGACGGGCCCGAGTGCCGCGCTCGAGGGTGCGGAGCCGCAGCCGGCGTCGTTCATCTCGGAGTTGCGGGTGGGGGACACGACGGGGCCGCCACCAGCTCCGAGCCCCGGTTAACGAAAGCACTGCGCCTGGCTGCTTGCGCCGCTACGGAGCCACTCCGAGCACGCCGTCACGGTCCCGGATCGAACCGTGCACGGGGATCCACACCTGGAGTTCGTCGACGGTGAAGTGCTCGAGCTCGCCGCACCACGGCCACGGGCTCCCGCGCACGAAGCGTCCGCGGCCTAGTCGTCGGCGGCGGACAGTTCAGCCGTCATGCTCCACCCCTGACCTTCTGTCCACGACAGCGTGACCCAGCAGTCCTTCGCCCGCTTGTCGGCAGGGTGCACGAAGACGCCGACGATGGTCGTCATCACCGCATCGTTCGAGGTGACCTTCGCACCCGGTGTCAGGAGCGGCTCGCAGACCTTCCACGCCGTGACCGCGCCGGAACGCTGATCCTGTCCCACCGCCGACACGAAGCGGTGTTCGTCGTGCTCCTCGAGACCCTCGACCGCTGCTTGTCTCGCCGCGGTCTCCGAGGCGTCGGAGGGTTCGCCTCCGACATCGGTCGGGACGTTGTGTCCGGAGCAACCGGCCAACGCGACCGCGGCGACGATCCCGATGCTCGTGAGCAGCGGGGTCCGCGAGTGGTTCCGTGCGAGCTTCATGCGACATTCCCTACGGATTGTCGAGGCACGGCGCTGGTGCGCACCCCGATCCCCACCACCGCGACCAGGTTCACCGCACTTCCCACCAAGAACCCCGTTGTCCCACCAGCGACTCCTGCCACCGGTCCGAGCACTGCCATGAGCCCAGCCCCGACGACGAACCCCGCGACCGAGGCCAGTGCGACCTGGCGTGAGCGTCCAGCGGCGAGCAGCAACGCCGCCGGCACGAGCCCGACGGTGAACACCCACACCGCGACCATCAGGTACCGCAGGTCGGCGACGGCAGCGGCCCCCTCGGCTGGGTAGACGACCGGCAGGAACCACCCGGAGAGCAGTGCGATCAGACCGAAGACGACGGCGGACGCAGCAGCGAACCCGACGACGAGCAGCAGCGCCCCACGAGAGCGCAACGATCCACCATCGGTCCGGTGCGCGAACGCCGGCACGAGCACCTGCCCCAACGCCTGCCCGAGCATCGACGCCGGCGTCGCCAGGGTGAAGGCGGCGGCGTAGACACCGGCGTCGTGCGCTGAGGAGGTCACCTGCGCCGAGATCATCGTCAACTGCAGCAACCCGTTCGAGGTCACCACCGCCAGCACGTTCCATGCCGCGAACCCGAGCACCCCGGCAGCGGGCTCGCGAGCTGCAACAGCGAAGCCGTTGCCCCGCGGCCAGCACGCGATCGCGAACACGGTGTACCCGACGGCCAGGGGCAGCAGCACGAACGGCTCGAGGCGGGCGACACACGCCAGCACGAGCAACCCGAGCGCCAGGACGCTCGTCACGGAGTCCCAGAGCGCGACCCGGGGCGCCCGGTCGTAGCCGAGCTGTGCGCCGCGGGCGTAGCAGTAGAGGCCGTAGCCGACGACGACCGCGGCACCACCGAGCACCATGCCGGGGCCGTTGCCCCAGGCCAGCGCGATCGGCACGGTGACCGCGGCGAGCACCACGCTCGACACCAGCATCGAGACCCCGAGCAGCCGGTTCACCGCGGCGTCCGACCGTCGACCCCGTAGTGCGATGGCCAGGAACCGTGACGCGGTGTTGCCCGCTGCGTTCGGCCAGAGCAGGGCGACGAACACCGAGAGCGACAGCAGGGCGGTGGTCTGCCCGAGGGTCTCGGTGCCGAACACCCGCCCGACTACTACGGTCACGAGCAGCTTCGCGACACCCTGCACCCCGATGCCGACCGTGGCGAGCACGGCCGACGACGCCACCGAAGACGACGGAGCCGCAGGAGAATCAGGCCCGGCGGACGAAGCTGGCCCAGAAGGAGACGCCCCGCTCACCGCGCCAGCGCCTGTTCCACCCAGCCGCGCCGGTGCGCCCGCACCGCGAGCGTCACCGCCCGGACCCCGATGTACCCGAGGGCGAAGGCCGCCCACAACCCCGCGAGCGTCCCGCCGGCCCACCAGAGCAGCGGCAGGTACACGACGAGGTTCGCGCCTCCGGCGATGGCCAGGTACCGCGCGTCACCGGCGCCGATCAGCACCCCGTCGAGCACGAAGACGTAGCCGGCGACGGGCATCCCGACGGCGATGAGCACCAGCACGACGGGCAGGGCGTCCCGCACCGCCTGCGCGTCCGAGAACACCGGCCCGAGCACGCCGCTCACCGCCAGGGTCAGCACCCCGAGCAGCACACCGCCGGCGATCCCGAGCAGCACGAGCCGTCGCGTCACCAGTCGCACCCGCTCCGGGTCACGTCCGCCCAGCCCGTGCCCGACGAGTGCCTGCCCGGCGATCGCCAGGGCGTCGAGCGCGAACGCCAGCGTCGAGAAGACGGTCAGCCCGACCTGCGTCGTCGCCAGCCCGGTGGTCCCCAGCCCGGCGGCGGCCCCGACGGTCGCGAGCATCGCGATCCGCAGCGACGCGGTCCGCAGGAACAGCCATGCCCCCGACCGCAGTGCCCGGGCGACGCCGGAGGCGCCGGGTCGCAGCGGCGCCCCCGACGACCGAGCGGCCCGCACCGCGATGCGCACGTAGACGACGGCCATCGCCCACTGCACGATGACGGTGCCGGCGGCGGATCCCTCGACACCCCAGCCGGCGCCGTAGATCAGGACGGCGTTGAGCAGCCCGTTCGCGACGAACCCGATGGTCGCGACGACGAGCGGGGTCTTCGTGTCCTGCAGCCCACGCAGCAGTCCGGTCGAGGCGGTCACCACCAGGATGCCGGGCAGCCCGATCAGCGAGATGGTCAGGTACGCGGTGGCGGCGGCCGACACCTCGGCCGAGGCGCCGAACAGGTCGACGAGCGGCCCGGCGAGCGGCCACCCGACCAGCGCCAGCAGCACCCCCAGCACGAGCGCGAGCCACATCCCGTCGATGCCCGCGTGCACGGCTCCGCGACGGTCGCCACCACCGAGCGCCCGTGCCACGGCCGGGGTCGTCGAGTACGCCAGGAACACCAGCAGCCCGGTCACCGTCGACAGCACGGCACTCGCGAGCCCGACGGCCGCCAGCGGCGTCGCCCCGAGGTGCCCGACGAGCGCGGTGTCGGTCAGCAGGAACAGCGGCTCGACCACGAGTGCTCCGAGCGCGGGCACCGCCAGCCGCACGATGTCGCGGTCGACCGCGCGCCGCTCAGCGGTCAGAGCGGGTCGCGTCGGTCGGTGCACCGACCCATTCTGTCGGCGATGCCGACCCGTCGTCGTCGCCAGGCGCGGTGGGCGCGACCCCGGGACGGACTGGAGGCCCGTGGCCGTGTCCGCCACGGGCCTCCAGTCCGGTGGTCCCACGTCCTCGGGCTTGCGCCACGGACGACCTCGCTGCGCGACGAGCCGATCCGCGGGCGTCTGTAACGCTGGAGCCATGACCGGACACTCCAGAGTGTGAAGGACGAACAGGACGACGGCCCGCTGTGGACGCGAGCGGTCCGTGATGACGGGGCTGCGTTCGCCGCGCTGTTCGACCGGCACCGACCGCGCATCTACCGACGGGCGTTGAGCCTGACGGAGAACTCGCACGACGCCGAGGACATCACGGCGGCGGCGTTCTACGAGCTCTGGCGCAAGCGCAAGAGCGTCACCCTCGTGGCCGGTTCCGTCGCTCCGTGGTTGCTGGTCACGACGGTCAACCTGACCCAGAACCACCGACGCGCAGCGGCGCGGTACCGGAAGCTCCTCGACGCACTCCCTCGAGATGATCCCCACGCTCCAGCCACGGACGCCGAAGACCTCGAGGCCCGTGAACGCCTCAGGACGACGATCCGGGGACTCGCGCCGCAGGACGCCGCGCTGCTGGTGCTCACCGGGGTCGAGGAGATGCCGGTCTGGCAGGCAGCGCAGGCGGTCGGTCTCAAACCGCCGGCGGCACGCGTGCGGTTGCACCGGATGCGGCAGCGCCTGCAACGCGACCTGCACGACCTCCGTCCCAGTGTCCGCAACGCACCGGAAGGCACCTACTGATGAGCATCGACATGAACCACGACGCTGCAGCAGCGGTCCGCTCGGAGCTGGCCGCCATCGGGACACGGCGGAGCGCCCTGCAGCGCCAGCAACGACGTGCACGCATCGGCGTCTCGATCGTCTCCGTCGCGGCGATCGCGGTGACGACGAGCGCCGCCGCCCTGGTCGTCGCCGGGCTCCCGGGGACCACGACGACGGCAGCAGTCGGGCGCACGACCACTGCGACGCACACCGGCCCCGCACTGATCGACATCGGGCCGGCTCCCGACACCGCGGCTGCCGTGATCGTCGACATCACGTGCCGCAACGACGTCGGCATGGTCCGGGTCCTCACCGTCGGAAGGGGCGCATCCGGCCTGAGTTGTCGGGACGAAGGGACGATGCGTGTCGTCGACGGCCGGCTCCCGGAGCGAGGGACCACGACGTTCAGCATCGAAGCGTCGGCGGGGACGCGGTGGACGGCGACGCTGCAGTACGCCACCGCGGTCACGTCGGATTGGGCGGTCAACGACAAGGGCCAGACCTACGGAGTCCCGAACGCGTCGGGTCACCCGGATCTGGTCCCCGGGAGGGCGGACAACGGCCGCAAGGGCTGGGTTCTGTGGAGCGAGCCGGACGGCGGCGACGTGTACGAGTCCGACGGCACGACCGTGGTCGGGCAGTGGACGGCGGGGGTCGCCGATGAGGTCCCGCTCGATCAGCGGTACATCGACGAGCAGGAGTCCGTGCAGACCGCGACCCCATCGCCCAGCGCGCCCCGCTGAACCGGGCGAGCGGTGTGCGGACCGGAGCGACCGACTGGGGGGCGTTCCGGTCCGCAACGCACCACGTGACGGACTGGAGGCCCGTGGCCGTGTCCGCCACGGGCCTCCAGTCCGGTGGTCCACGTCGTCAGGCCGGACGCGCGTTCCGGCCGACCACTCGCGTCAGTCGGCGCGCGGTTCCGCGGGGACGGCGCCGGTGGCGGCGTGTGCGGGCTCGGCGGCCTCGGTTGAGGGCTCGTCGGTGCCGCGGGCCCGGCCGATGACGTCCATCACGTGGTAGACGACGATCGCTGCGATGGTGCCGACGATGATGCCGCCGAAGCTCGCCTGGCCGAAGCGGAACGTGAAGTCGGCGATGCCGATGATCAGGGCGATGCCGGCGGTCAGCTGGTTCTTCGGCTTCGAGAAGTCGACGCGGTTCTCGACCCAGATCCGGATGCCGATGATGCCGATCAGGCCGTAGAGCGCGGTGGTGGCGCCACCGAGCACGCCCGCGGGCACCGACGAGATGACGGCGCCGATCCTCGGCGACAGGCCGAGCAGGACGGCCGCGATCGCGGCGACCCAGTAGGCGGCGGTGGAGAAGACGCGGGTGGCGGCCATGACGCCGATGTTCTCGCCGTAGGTGGTGGTGGCGGAGCCGCCGCCGACGCCGGCCAGGACGGTCGAGATGCCGTCGGCGAAGAGCGCGCGACCGGTGAGTGGCGTGAGGTCACGGCCGGTCAGCTGCCCGACGCCCTTGACGTGGCCGACGTTCTCGGCGACCAGCGCCAGGACGACCGGCACGAACGCCAGGTAGATCGGAAGCTGGGACGGGTCGAACGCGGGAGCGGTGAAGTCCGGCAGACCGATCCACGGCTTGTCTCCGACCTTGGAGAAGTCGACCTGACCGCCGATGAGCGCTGCGACGTACCCGACGAGCACGCCGATGACGATCGACAGGCGGCCGATCAGGCCCCTGAACAGGACGGTGACCAGGATGATCGTCGCGAGGGTGATGACCGCGATGACCGGGGCCGCCGTGAAGTTGTCCCGGGCCGACGGAGCCAGGTTGAAGCCGATCAGGGCGACGATCGCGCCGGAGACCACCGGGGGCATCAGCCGGTCGATCCACCCGGCGCCGGCCAGGTGCACGACGAGCCCGACGATCGCGAGCAGCGCACCGACGACGATGATGCCGGACAGGGCGAGCGGGATGCCGCCGATCTTGGTCGCCGCACCGATCGGGGCGATGAAGGCGAACGACGAGCCGAGGTAGCTCGGCAGGCGGTTGCCCGTGATGAGCAGGAACAGGATCGTGCCGATACCGCTGAACAGGAGCGTCGTCGACGGCGGGAACCCGGTGATCAGGGGCACCAGGAACGTGGCGCCGAACATCGCGACGACGTGCTGCACGCCGAGGCCGATGGTCCGGGGCCAGGTGAGCCGTTCGTCGGGTGCCACGATCGTCGTCGCGGAGACGGTCTTGCCGTCGCCGTGCAGCTTCCACGGAAGTCCCATGCGATGACCGTACCGGCAGCCGTGTGCCGGTGACGACCCGGATCGACCTGCCCCATGGGGTCGGTGGCTATCGTGGACCGCATGACCGACGTCGCACGTGCCTCCGGCATCCACACTGACGAACTCGACCCCGCGGTGCGCCCCCAGGACGACCTGTACCGCCACGTGAACGGGACCTGGATCGAGGCGACGCCGATCCCCGACGACAAGGCCCGGTACGGCTCCTTCACGGTGCTGGCCGAAGCCGCCGAGATCGCCGTGCGCGACATCATCGAGCGCTCGCAGCAGGCCTCCCCCGGCACCGAGGAGCGCAAGGTCGGCGACCTCTTCACCTCGTTCACCGACGAAGCGCGGCTCGAGGAGCTCGGCACCGCACCGATCGAGCACCTGCTCGCCGAGATCACCGCCATCGAGTCCGTGCCCGAGGTCATCGCCGCCGTCGGCCGCTTCGAGCGCATCGGCCTGCCGAGCTTCCTGCAGCTCTTCGTCGACAACGACCCGGGCGACCCCGAGTCCTACGTCGTGTTCCTGGAGCAGTCCGGCCTCGGGCTGCCCGACGAGTCGTACTACCGCGAAGAGCGCTTCGCCGACATCCGCGAGAAGTACCGCGAGTTCGTCGCGGCGATGTTCCCGCTCGCCGGCCTCGACGACGGCGGTGCCCGCACCGAGCACGTCATCGCGCTCGAGACGGCGCTCGCCGCCCAGCACTGGGACAACGTCACGACCCGTGACAGCCAGAAGACCTACAACAAGCTGCCCTGGGCCGACGTCGCCGCGCTCGCGAAGGGCGTCGACCTGCAGACCTGGTGGCAGGCCATCGACGCCCCCGCCGGTGCGTTCGAGACCGTCGTGGTGCGCGAGCCCTCGTTCATCACCGGCCTGGCCGACCTGCTGAACGATCAGCCGCTCGAGGTCTGGAAGGACTGGCTGCGCTGGCAGGTCATCCGTGGCTCCGCCGCGTACCTGACGAGCGCGTTCTCGGCCACGAACTTCTCGTTCTACGGCACCGCACTCACCGGTGCGCCCAAGCAGCGCGAGCGCTGGAAGCGTGGCGTCTCGCTGGTCGAGGGCGCGATGGGCGAGGCCGTCGGCCGCATCTACGTGCAGGAGCACTTCGACGAGACCTCGAAGGCCAAGATGGACGACCTCGTCGCCAACCTGGTCGAGGCGTACCGGCAGAGCATCACGGCGCTCGACTGGATGACCGACGAGACCCGTGCCCGTGCGCTCGACAAGCTCGACAAGTTCACGCCGAAGATCGGCTACCCGGTGAAGTGGCGTGACTACTCGGCGCTGCCCGTCCTCGCCGACGACCTGGTCGCGAACGTCCGCGCCGTCGCCTCGTTCCAGGTCGACCGCGAGCTCGGCAAGATCGGCAAGCCGATCGACCGCGACGAGTGGTTCATGACCCCGCAGACGATCAACGCGTACTACAACCCCGGCTTCAACGAGATCGTGTTCCCGGCGGCGATCCTGCAGTTCCCGTTCTTCGACGCAGACCGCGACGCCGCCGCGAACTACGGCGCGATCGGTGCCGTCATCGGGCACGAGATCGGCCACGGTTTCGACGACCAGGGGTCGCAGTACGACGGCGACGGCAAGCTCGAGAACTGGTGGACCGAGGCCGACCGCGCGGCGTTCGAGGAGCGTACGAAGGCCCTCATCGCCCAGTACGACGCCCTGGTACCGACCGAGGTGCCCGACAGCCACGTGAACGGTGCCCTGACGATCGGCGAGAACATCGGTGACCTCGGTGGCCTGTCGATCGCGTGGAAGGCGTACCTGCTGTCGCTCGACGGCCAGGAGCCCCCGGTCGTCGACGGACTCACCGGTGCTGAGCGCTTCTTCCTGAGCTGGGCCCAGGCCTGGCGCATGGCGATCCGCCCGGAAGAGGCGGCTCGTCTGCTGAGCATCGACCCGCACTCGCCCAACGAGTTCCGCTGCAACCAGGTCGTGCGGAACATCGACGTCTGGTACGACACCTTCGGCGTGACCGAGCAGGACGCGATGTACCTCGACCCCGCCGAGCGCGTCGCGATCTGGTGATGACGGAGCCGGACGCGGCCCGGTCGTCGCGCCGCCGGCGACCGGACGACCGCCCAGCAGGTGGCGGCCGCGGTCGTGGGCGGCACAGCGGCCGGGCCGACGACCGCTTCACCGCCACCACCGAGGCGCTCGGTGCCCTCGCGCTCGAGGGCGCCGGGGTCAGTGCCTCGGTGATCGACACCTCCAGCGGTAAGGCCCTGCTCGCGATCGACGACACCCTGGTGCAGCCGGTCGCGAGCCTGGGCCGTGTCCTGCTGCTCATCGAGGTCGCCGCCCAGCTCGAGGACGGCCGCCTGCACGGTGACCGACTGCAGCGCATGGCCCGAGACACCGCGACCGGTGCGGGCCTGTGGCAGTTCCTGCAGGAGCCGACCATGCAGGTGCCCGACCTGGCGACCCTGGTCGGGGCCACCGCCGACGCCTGGGCCATGAACGCACTGTTGTCGACCGTGGGCATCGACGCCGTCCGGGAGCGTGCGGAGTCCCTGGGCATCGAGCGCACCGCGTTGATCGACCGGGTGCGGGACCGCCGCGGCCCGGACGACGCCCCCGACGCCTCCGTCGCACCGACCGGAGAGCTGTCGTGGGTGATGCGCGGACTGGCGCTCGGCGAGGTCGTCGACGAGGCGGTGTCGAACCGGGTGCTCGGCTGGTTGTCCCTGGCGAGTGACCTGAACCTGGTCGCCGGGTCCTTCGGGCTCGATCCCCTGGCGCACCGGGCGCTCGACCACGGGTTGCAGGTCGTCGCGGTCACCGGGTCGAGCACCGGTGTGCGGGCGGAGGCGGGGATCCTGCGGGGGCCGGGGTCGTCGGTCAGCTACGCCGTGACCGTCACGTTCGACGATGCTTCGTTGCAGCGGCGGTTGGCCGTGGTGGAGGCGCTGCGGACCATGGGGACCGAGGTGCTCGAGGCTGTGCACGCGCCTGCGCGGCGCTGACGGCGCTCGCCGTTCGCCGCCGGCTGGTCGCCGCTCGCCGCCCGTGCCGAGTCTCTGTCCGGCGGGCAGATAGCGGGCAGAGTGACGGCGAAACTGTCCGCGGGGCCGAGACTCGGGGAGCGTGGACGCCTGGTGCCGTTCCTGCTCAGCGGTCCCCGTCTTGGGGCCTCAGCGATCGGCGGGGTCCGTTGCGCCGGACTCGACCTCGCGCATGGACGCGGTGATGTCGATCGATCGGGTGTCGGGGAGCGTGATGTCCTCGGGGCGGATGGGACGCATGCTCACGCCTCCTCGTGGTCGATCACGCGTCGGGCGCCGGCTTCGACGCCCATCGCGACGAGCAGGGTCATGAACCCGGCGAAGCGGACGACCTCGGAGACACCCATCAGGGCTGCCCACGCGGTGAGCTGCGGTGCGCGGGTGAGGGAGTGCCGTCGGGCCGTCGGTGCGGACTCGGGAGCGGTGATCGTCGTCATGGGGTGCCTTCCGGTGGGATTGGTGCCAATCCTCCGGATCGGGACGCGGCGCCTCGTCGTCGTCGCGGATCGTCGAACCTACTGCGTCCGCAGTACGTGTCGGTGAGGTGGAAGCAGGAGACTCGGGGGATGACGAACGACGGTGATCTCGTGCTGCCACCGAACCCGTGGTGGCTCCGGTCACCGGCGCTCCTGCCCGAGCTGGCCGCGGGCCTCGCCGTGGCCGGTGCAGCGGTGGAGATCGTCCGAGTCCTCGTCGCGGGCGCCGGGGTCTTCCCGTTGGTCGGTGTGCTGCTCGGCATCGCCGGTGTGGCCGTGGCCCGTCGCTACCCGTGGCCGGGGGTGCTGCTCACCGTGGTCGGCTGTGCGGTGGCAGCGGTGCAGGGGTGGGACCCGATCGTGGGGTGGACGATCGTGGTGTTCGCGCTGTTCTCCGTCACCCTCCGCGGTGCGGCCCCGTTCCGCATGGTCGTCGCGACCGCGCTGCCGCTCTACCTCGTGGTCGCGGTGGAGTCCGGCGCGGGGCTGGTCAGTACGGACGCGTTGGCGGCGGTCGCGGCGTGTGCGGCGGCCGGAGCCACGGGGGCCGCGGTCTGGGCACAGCTCCGGTACTGGTCGGCCCTGCGGGAGCAAGCCCGCGAGGCGATCGCGTCACGGGATCTCGAAGCGCGCCGACGCGTGGACGCCGAGCGGCTCCGCATCGCCCGCGACCTGCACGACGTCGTCGGTCACCAGATCGCGGTGGCGAGCATGCACCTGGGTGCGGTCGAGGTCACCGTCGACCGCGACCCGGTGACGGCGGCACGCGCAGCAGGTGACGCGCGTGAGGCGTTGCGGATGGTCACCGCCGAGACGCAGCAGATCCTCGAGCTCCTCCGGTCACGGGATGCCGCTCCGGACCGGACCGTCGCCGGGCTGGGCTCGCTGCCCGCGTTGGTGTCGTCGTTCACGTCGATCGGGCTCGACGTCGTGGCTGACGTCGAGCTGCCGGACGAACCGGTCGCCCCCGTGGTCGAGGTCACCGTCTACCGCGTCGTGCAGGAGGCCCTGACCAACGCACACCGGTACGGGACCGGCCCGGTCACGATCACCGTCCGCGCCGAGCAGGGTCGACTCCACGTGGTCTCCGACAACCCACGCGCGCCGCGGACCAAGCAGACGCAGGGTTCGGGGTTCGGGCTCGTGGGCATGCGCGAACGCGTCGGGGCCGCAGGCGGGACACTGGACGTCGACGAGCGAACCGATCGGTTCGTCGTGCACGCCGTGCTGGCGCTGGACGGAAGGAAGCTGTCGTGACGACGATCCTGCTGGTCGACGACCAGGCGATGATCCGCGTCGGGCTCCGCACCATCCTCGAGGCGCACGACGACCTCACCGTCGTCGGCGAGGCCGGCGACGGCTTCGAGGCCCTGCGGTTCCTCGAGACGACGACGGTCGACGTCGTCCTGTTGGACGTGCGGATGCCGGGGATCGACGGCGTCGAGACCACACGCCGCCTCCGTGATCGGTTCTCCGCCGAGCAGCTCCGCATCGTCATCCTGACGACGTTCGAGCAGGACGAGATCGTGGTCTCGGCGCTCCGGGCCGGCGCGAACGGCTTCCTCGGCAAGACCGTCGGACCCCGCGAGCTCGTGGCGGGCATCAACGAGGTCGTCCTCGGCGGTGGAGCACTCTCCGCGGCTGCGCAGGCCGCGGTCATCGCGCAGGTCAGCTCCCAGTCCGACCGCGTCATCGACACCGATGCGCAGGAACGTCTCCGAGCGCTGACCCCGCGTGAACACGACGTGGTGGTGGCGATCGCCCGCGGTGGCGACAACGACCGGATCGGCCGGGAGATGTTCGTCTCGCCCTACACCGTGAAGACCCACGCCAACCGCGCGATGGCGAAGCTCGGCGTCCGTGATCGTGCGCAGCTGGTGTCCCTCGCCTACCGCGCCGGACTCGTCGACTGACCCGGACCTACTGCGGACGCAGTAGGTCCGTCGATCCGACGGGACGACGGCCGGACGGAGCGTTGCTCGGAGCATTGAGGAGTACCCGCCGCGACGGTCTCCGCGTGGCTTCCTCTTCTTCTCTCCGGGAGCATCATGCCCAAGGTCCTCGCCGCGATCGGACGCTTCAGCGCCCGGCACCGGCTCATCATCGTCGCCGTCTGGTTGGTGCTCTTCGCGGGCCTCACCGCGGTCACCGCCGCCGGCATGGACACCAGTGCCACCGGCTCGGCCGGCAACACGACCGCCGCCGCGAAGGCGCTCACCGTCGTCAACGAGAAGTTCGACCTCGGTTCCTCGTCGTCGGGCGACGCGAAGACGCTGCAGCTCGTCCTCCAGGCGCGAGACGGAGCGAAGGTCACCGACCAGGCCACCGCCGCCGAGGTGCAGGCAGTCCTCGCCGACGCGAAGAGCCTTCCGCACGTGCAGACGGTCTCGGACCCGTTCGCCCAGCGGAACCCGATGGTCTCGAAGGACGGCACCACGGTCATCTCCACGCTGACCTTCTCCGGCGTCACCGAGGCGAACCAGGAGAAGACGTACGACACCGTCCTGGACTTCGCAGCCGACCACCGTGCTGCCTTCCACGCCGAGGTCGGCGGACACCTGTTCGGCGACACCTACGCCACCTTCGGTCCCGGCGAGGTCATCGGGATCCTGGTCGCGTTCCTGGTGCTGTTCCTGACGTTCGGTTCGCTCCTGGCCGCCGGAGCGAACATGCTCGTCGCGATCTCCGGGGTCGCCGTGGGGACGGTCGGTGTCCTCGCGTACTCCGCGATCAACCCGATCCAGGGGACCACCCTGACGCTCGCGACCATGCTCGGCCTCGCGGTCGGGATCGACTACACGCTGTTCATCCTCACCCGGTTCCGCTCGGAGCTCCGCGAGGGACGCAGCGTCGTCGACGCGGTCGCCCGGGCCACCGGCACCGCGGGCACCGCAGTCGTGTTCGCGGGCCTCACGGTCATCATCGCCCTCGTGGGTCTCGTCGTGACCGGCAACGAGGTCATCACCGTGATGGGCTTCGCCGGAGCGTTCAGCGTCCTGATCGCGGTGCTGATGGCCCTCACGCTGCTCCCCGTCATCCTGGGGACCCTCGGGTTGCGCGCCCTGCCCCGGAAGCACCGGGAACTCCTCGCCGCCGGCCAGCCGATCCCGCAGCGTCCCGCGAACCGCAAGAACTTCCTCCGCGGGTGGGCCAGGTTCGTCACCGGACGCCCGTGGCTCGCACTCTTCGGCGCCGTCGTCGTCCTCGGGCTCGTCGCCGCACCGGTCCTCGACATGAAGACGGCCTCCAACATCCCCGGTGGCTCCGACCCGACGTCGTCGGAGCGGAAGGCCTACGACCTGATCGTCGACGAGTTCGGCGGCATCCAGTCCCCGCTGCTCGTGCTCGTGCAGGGCGACGACGTCACCAGCAACCTCACCGCGGTCGAGGACGAGATCACGGGCCTCGACCACGTCGAAGCCGTCGTCCCCGGCCAGGTCACGAAGACCGACGACGCCGCACTCCTCACCGTCATCCCGACCGGCGGTCCGATCGCCGAGAGCACGAAGCAGCTCGTCACGGACATCCGCGACGAGACCACGGCCATCAGCGGCGTGCGCGTCGAGGTGACCGGCGAGACCGCGATCGGGCTCGACGACACCGCGCAGATGAACCGGGCACTGATCACCTACATCATCGTGATCGTCGCGCTGTCGTTCCTGCTCCTGATCGTGATGTTCCGATCCCTGCTCGTGCCCCTGTTCGCCACCCTCGGGTACCTGTTCTCCGTCGGAGCGGCGTTCGGCGCATCGGTCGCGATCTTCCAGTGGGGCTGGCTCGACCCGCTCATCGCCGCACCCCAGGGCGACCCGATGTTGAGCCTGCTGCCGATCATCCTGGTCGGGGTCCTGTTCGGGCTGGCGATGGACTACCAGGTGTTCCTCGTGTCCCGGATGAAGGAAGAACACGCCCGCGGGCTGAGCCCGAAGGACGCCGTGTTCTCCGGGTTCACCAAGTCCGGCACCGTCCTCGTCGCAGCAGCCACGATCATGGCCGTCGTCTTCGCCGGCTTCGCCACGAGCGAGATGGCCGTCGCCGCGTCGATCGCCGTCGGGCTGCTCGTCGGGGTCCTCGCAGACGCCTTCCTCGTGCGGATGATGATCATGCCGGCGCTCCTCACACTCTGCGGGGAAGCAGCCTGGTGGATGCCGAAGTGGATGCAGAAGGTCATCCCGAACCTGGACACCGAGGGACACGGACTCGACCGGGCTCCCGAGCACGACCGGGGGACCGGGGCCGTCCCGGTGCCGGTCAGCTAGTCGGTCAGCACGTCAGGACAGACCGAGCCGTCCCGCTGCGATCACAGCGGGACGGCTCCGTCCGTGGCGGCAGCGGCCCGTGCTCGAGACCCGCCGAGACCGCCCGGCTGACCGCTACGAGGTCGCCTGCCCCTCCGGCACGAACGCCTGCACGGACAGCAGCGAGGCATCAGCCGACGCACACGCCTGGTAGTCCGTGTCCTTCACGAACAGGGACTGCTTCGACCCGGGCGGGTACACGCGGAAGCCGTCCGGGGTCTTGGGCGAGCAGTCGCCCGCCGAGTAGTTCTCGGCCCGGACGATCTTCAGCGGTGCGACGGCGGTCTTACCGGGAGCGAGTGCGACGGTCGGGTGCGGGGAACTCTTCTCCGCGATCGCCGCCGCTCCGATCTGCTTGCCGGTGCCACCCCCGACGAACGAGACGCCGGGCCACCCCTGCACCGTGCAGGTCGTCGACCCGGTGTTCTCGAGCACCAGGTGCACGATGACGCTGCCGGCGGCACCACCGCTGCCGGCCTCGATGCGTCCGGCGAGCGACGACACCGCGCACCGGTCGCCGGAAGACGAACCGGTGGACGGCCCAGAACCGGACCCGGACGACGGTGCCGCCGAGGCGGACTCCTCCGACGACTGCGGCGTGGACGCCGACGCGGACGGCGACGGTGCGGGCGCCGTGACGGTCTCGGTGGCGGCGGGCTGCCCGTCCGAGGCGCACCCCGCCAGTGTCCCGACGGCGACGAGCCCGGTCACGACGAGCAGGAACTTCGATCGGCTGCTGCGTTGCATGGTGCACAGGCAACCACCGAACGCCGCATCCGGTTCGGTCGGCGTCCAGGGACCACGGGCACACTCCGAGGCAAGCAACCCGAGCAGCGGAGGTCGGACATGACGGGCAAGCACGAACAGGCACGAGGCGACGAGGGTCGCGCGGACGGGGTCGAACCCCGCGCCGGAGCCTTCACGGACAGCGAGATCCCGGGCGAGGAGCACGTCGAGTCGACGGAGCCCGTCGGCGAGTTCGTCTCGAGCGACATCCCGGGCGAGACGCGTCCGACCGGAACCGGACCCGACGGCGAGTACGTCGACTCGGACATCCCCGGCGAGGCCGAGCCGGCCCAGAACGGCGAGGTCGGGGAGTACACCGACACCGACAAGGCCTGACAAACTCGAGCCGAACGCATCCCATGATCAAGGATAGGCACTCATCCTTGATCATGGGATGATCCATGTATGGCTTCGTACGAGACGATCCGACGCACGGGCGACCCGGCAGCCGCGACACGCGCCTTCCGGATGCCGATGGTCTTCGAGGCCTACGTGCCGGATCCGCTGCAGGGCCGAACGGTCGAACTCGGACCGGCCGAACAAGCGGCCGTACTCGAGGCCACCGCTGCGGTGACCGAAGCCGAGACGAGATCCACCCTGCTCGGCAGCGGAGACGCACTGGGTCGGATGCTCCTCCGAGCCGAGGCTGTCGGGTCGTCGATGATCGAGGGCCTCGAGGTCTCCCCGCGGAAGCTGCTCGAAGAAGAGGCGCGCGGACGGAGCCCGCTCGGGCAGTGGAGCACCGCAACCGAGGTCCTCGGCAACATCGACGCCATGACCTTCCTCACCGAGTCGGTCGGTCCGGGTTCTCCGGTGACCCTCGACCTGCTCCTCGAGGCGCACCGGCGGCTGATGGAGGCTTCGACGACACCCGAGGTCGGGGGCACGGTCCGAGCGGTCCAGAACTGGATCGGCGGACCGACGCCTGCCGCAGCGGCGTTCGTTCCGCCCGTGCCGGAGCGGGTGCCAGGGCTCCTCGACGACCTGCTGGAGTTCGTGAACTCGAGCACGCTGCCGACGATCGCCATCGCCGCCGTCGCACACGCGCAGTTCGAGACGATCCACCCGTTCGCCGACGGCAACGGTCGCATCGGACGCGCACTGATCCACGCTGTCCTGCGGTCACGGGGGCTGACCATCGAGTCGTCTCCACCGGTGTCCCTGGTCCTGGCGACCCGTGCTGTCGACTACGAAGCGGGGCTCCAGCGGTTCCGGTCCACCGATCCGCCGGCATCGGAGCCAGCGCAGCGGGCCGTCGGGCAGTTCGTCCGGCTCTTCGCCGAGGCGATGGCCGAGGTCGTGGACCGGATGACGCAGTTCGAGCACGAGCTCGTCCGGATCAAGGAGTCCTGGCGATCTGCGCTCGCCGGAGTCCGCTCTGACTCCGCTGCATGGTCGGCGCTCGAACTCGCGCCCCGCATGCCCGTGCTCACCGCGCAGACGTTCGCGGCCGCGACGGGCCGGAGCGAGCAGGCCGCGAACACGGCCTTGGGGGTCCTCGTCGAGCGTGGAGTCCTGACACAACGATCGGCGGGACGGCGGAACCGTGTCTTCGAGGCAGACGCCGTGATCGGCGCGCTGGCACTGCTGGAACGCCGTCTCGCCTCTCCGGCTGGTGACACCGGCGTCGTGCCGCCGACCAGACACGTGCCGGCAGCTCCGCCCAGGGCCTGACGGTCAGTCGATGAGCTCCGCCGCCACCAGGCGGCGGAGCGTCTCCACGCCCGCAGGCGGGCAGCGGTCCGCGTCGGCGGAGGTGACCCACTCGACCTCGTCCACCTCGGCCGAGGCGACGGGCGTGGCGGAGTCCAGCGGGCCTCCCGGCCGGACCAGGAACAGCGTCATCGCGACCATGGTCCCCGGAGCCTGCCCGTGGGCGGGCTCGAGCACGACGCCGAACGGGTCGACGTCGTCGGCGGTGAGCCGCAGGCCGGTCTCCTCGTAGGCCTCGCGCACGGCGGCCTCGACGTCGGTCTCGTGCGGCTCCGCCTTGCCGCCGGGCAGGTAGAGCACGTCGCGCGCCCGGGCGCGCACCATCAGGACACGTCGGTCACGCACCAGCAGCAGCGCACTCACGCGCAGCGTGGGTGGTTGCGAGCCTGTCTGGAGGCTCAGCTCGCGTCCGCCTGGTCGTCGCGATCCGAGGTGGTCGGGTCCAGTGCCGTGCGGTCGGCCAGCGGGACGACGGGCGACGGCAGCTCCGGCTCGGCCTCCGGCCGGACGCCGTACAGGGAGTCGATCGCCCCGACGAACTCCTCGCCGCGACCGGCGCGACCGAGCTCACGAGCGCGGACCGAGGGACGGTGCAGCAGGACGCCGACCAGGTGCCGGAGCGCCCGCTCGGTGTGCTCGACGGACTCGCCGTCGGCGTCCGCGCGGCGCTTGGCCCGCTCGATCTCGTCGTCGAGGATGTCGAACACGTGCTTGCGGAACGCCACGAGCGCCGGGGTCGTCGACTGCTCCATCGCCTGCGCGCGGAACCGGGACACGGCGTCGTCGACCATCGCGCGGGCCTCGGACTCGGCGTTCAGCTCGGAGATCGGGGCGTGGATGCTGATCGTCTCGAGGTCGAGCAGTTCGACGCCGTCGACACCGGCGGCCGCGGGGTCGACGTTGCGGGGGAGCCCGAGGTCGATGACGATGCGGCGGACCCCGTCGTCGAGGTCGGCCGGTGCGACGACCGGGACCTCGCTCGAGGTGCAGGTGATCAGGACGTCGCTCTCGCCGATGGCCTGGCGCAGGTCGAGGGCGGCGACGAGGTCGTGCTTTGCGGCGAACCAGGGCGCCCGGCCCGAGGGCGAGAACACCTGGATGTTCGTGGCGCCGCGGTCACGCAGGGCGGCGATGGTGGTGGCCGCGTAGCTGCCGGTGCCGACGAGCAGCACGCGGGTGCGGGCCCAGTCGGTGACCCGCGACGAGGCGAGTTCGAGGCCGAGGCGCACGAGGGACCGGCCGGCGGCACCGATGCGGGTGCGGGTCTTGACGCCGCGCGAGGTGTGCGCGGCCTCTTGGAACAGGCGCTCGAGGTCCGAGGTGGTGGTGCCGTTCGACCGGGCGTCCTCGAGCGAGCGACGGACCTGGCCGGAGATCTCGGTCTCGCCGACGACGACGGACTCGAGACCGCTCGACACGGCGAACAGGTGCTGCACGACGTCCTTGCCGTCCAGCACGTTGACGGAGTCCAGGACCTCGGTGGCGTCCAGGTCGCTCGCGGCGGCCACGGCCTGCACGGTGGCGGAGACGGCGGAGTCGCTCTCGTCGCCCGCGATGTCGAGGTACGCCTCGAAGCGGTTGCAGGTCGCGAGGACCACTGCACCGTCCAGGACGCCGGCATCCGTGACGAGTCGGCTGGCTGCCGCGGGTGCACCGATGCTCAGTCGCTCCAGGAGATCGAAGCTGGCGTTGCGATGCGACGCCGTGAGACAGATGAGCACGTAGTCAATGGTAACGCGCTCGATGGGAGAATCATCCGGTGACCGAAGCGACGACCACATCCCTCCCCGACTCCCACCCCCTGGCATCAGGGCGGACGAGTGGTTCCCGCCTGGTACGGGCCCTGCGGGGTGACCGTCCGGAGACGCTCCCGGTGTGGTTCATGCGGCAGGCCGGACGGTCCCTGCCGGAGTACCGGGAGCTTCGGATCGGCACAGCCATGCTCGACGCGTGCCTCGACCCGGAGATGGCGTCGGAGATCACCCTGCAGCCGGTCCGCCGGCACGGGGTCGACGCGGGCATCTTCTTCAGCGACATCGTCGTGCCGATCAAGCTCGCCGGTGTGGACGTCGAGATCGTCCCCGGCCGTGGCCCGGTGCTCTCGTCGCCGATCCGGACCCCCGCCGACGTCGACGCCCTGGAGCAGCTCGACCCCGCGGCCCTCGCCCCCATCGAGCAGGCCGTCCGACGCACGGTCGACCAGCTCGGCGACACCCCGCTGATCGGCTTCGCGGGGGCGCCGTTCACCCTCGCCGCCTACCTGGTCGAGGGCGGCCCGTCCAAGGACCACATCCGCGCCCGCACGCTCATGCACGCCGACCCGGAGACCTGGTCGCGGCTGCTCGCCTGGGCCGCCGAGGTGTCCGGGATGTTCCTCCGGGCACAGGTGCTCGCCGGGGCCTCGGCCGCGCAACTCTTCGACTCGTGGGTCGGGTCGCTCTCCCGCGCCGACTACGTCCGGTCCGTCGCACCGCACTCCGCCCAGGCGATGTCGCACGTCGCCGAGCTCGGCGTGCCGCGCATCCACTTCGGCGTGGGCAGCGGCGAGGTCCTGGCCGACATGACGACCTTCGGCACGGACACCGTCGGCGTCGACGCGGTCGGGGTCGACTGGCGCCTGCCGCTCGACCAGGCGGTCCAGCGCGTCGGCACCGGCGTCAGCGTGCAGGGCAACATCGACCCGGCGATGCTCTCGGCACCGTGGGATGTCCTCGAAGCGCACGTCCGCGACGTCGTCCGTCGGGGTGGCGCCGCACGGGCCCACGTCGTGAACCTCGGCCACGGGGTCCCGCCCGAGACCGACCCGGACGTCCTGACCCGGGTGGTCGAGCTGGTCCACTCGCTCGGCGACGGCCGCTCGGACGACGGTGCAGCGCAGGACGGAGCCGGCGCGTGACCGACGTCGTCGTGGTCGGCGGCGGGATCGCCGGGCTCGTCACAGCCCGTGACCTCGCCAAGGGCGGCGCCCACGTGGTGCTCGTTGAGTCCTCGGGTGCGCTCGGCGGCATGATCCGTCGGCACACCGTCGGCGGGATCGACCTCGACATGGCGGCGGACTCCTTCGCCACCCGCACGGACGCCGTCGGCCGCCTGGCGATCGAGCTCGGACTCGGCAACGACGTCGTCGCCCCCGACCCGCGCGGCGCCTGGCTGATGACCCGCTATGGCCGGACCTCCCCGATCCCGGCGACCGGACTCCTCGGCATCCCGAGCACCCCGATGGCCGCCGACGTGCTGGCCGTGGTCGGGCAGAAGGGCGGCCTGCGCGCCCAGATGGACTCGCTGCTGCCGGCACCGGTGGGCGCCAAGGCCTCCTCGCTCGGCGAACTCGTCCGCCGGCGCATGGGGGAGCGGGTGCTCGACGACCTCGTGGTGCCGATCGCCGGTGGGGTGCACTCCACCCACCCCGACCAGCTCGACCCCGACCGGGTGGCCCCGGGCCTGCGCGCCGCGCTGCTGCGCGAGGGCTCGCTCGCCCGGGCCGTCCTGTCGCTGCGGGCACGCGCGGCCGCCGGCACCCCGGTGCAGGGGATCCGCGGTGGGACGGTGCGCCTGGTGGACGAGCTCGTCGCCGACATGGCGACCTTCGGGGTGGACGTCCGGCTGCACACCCGGGCGACCCGCATCGAGGCGCACGCGGTCGAGATCGTCGGCGCCGACGGCACGACCGAACGGTTGCCGGCCCAGCACACCCTGTCCTCCGTCGCCGACCCGGAGCGTGCCGCTGCCCCCGACCGGACGGGCATCCAGCTCGTCACGCTCGTCGTCGACCAACCCGAGCTCGACGCCGCCCCGCGAGGCACCGGGATGCTCGTGCACCCGGACGCGCAGGCCGTGTCGGCGAAGGCCCTCACGCACGCGACGGTGAAGTGGCCGTGGCTGGCCGACGTGGCGGACGGACGCCACGTCCTGCGGCTCAGCTACGCGGCCACCGCGACGGACCCTGCGGGCGTCGCCACGAGCCTCCCGGTCGACCCGACCGACCCCGTCGGCAGCCGTGCCCTGCAGGACGCGTCCACGCTGCTCGGTGTGGCGATCACGGCCGACCGCGTCAGCGGAGCCGCACGCGCCGGTTGGTACGGACCGGACCTCACCGCGGCCAGCCTGGCCGAGGGCGTCGTCGGGATCGGCGAGGCCTCGACAGGACGCGGCCTGGCGGGGATCATCGCCGCCGCTCGGAAGGCAGCCGACGAGATCCTCGGTTCCTGAGCGGACCGCGCAGCCCCTGAGGGCTACTGTTGGTGAGACCGCCGGACGTATTCCGTTCGGTGCATGACCACCGCACAACCAATGCACGGAGGAATCGCACATGCGCGGAAAGCTCCTGTTCGTCGCCGGCGCCGCACTCGGGTACGTCCTGGGATCGCGAGCCGGACGGGCGCGGTACGAGCAGATCAAGACCGTCAGCGGCAAGGTCTGGAACAGCAACGGCGTCCAGAAGGGCGTGCACGTCGCCGAGGACTTCATCGCCGACAAGACCCCGGACGTCGCCGAGTTCATCGGTGAGACGACCAAGAAGGCCGTCCGCAAGGTCGGCCAGAAGAAGGACACCACCACCTCATGACCGACACCCGCGATCGCAAGTCGCGTTCGCTGTTCGGCCTGGTCGGCGACGTCCCGAAGCTCGTCAAGGGCCTGGTCAAGGGCGAGATCGACCTGCTCAAGGCCGAGATGCTCGCGAAGGCGAAGATCTTCGGCCTCGCAGCCGGTCTGCTGGTCGGGGCGCTCGTCGTCGTGCTCTACGCGATCGGCGTCCTGCTGACCGCAGCCGTGATGGGCCTCGCGACCGTGATGCCGGCGTGGCTGGCCGCACTGGTGGTGGCCGTGGTGATGCTGATCATCGCCGCGATCCTCGGCCTGATCGGCTGGAAGCGCCTGAAGAAGGGCCTGCCGATCACGCCGAAGCGCACGATCGCCAGCGTCAAGGACGACATCAACGCGGTGAAGGGCCTCGGCAAGAAGCCGACCCCGCCGACGCAGTACGGCAGCCGCAAGCCGGACGTCGACGGCCGCTCCTGAGCGCCGACAGCCCCGACAGCCGCACCACCGACGGAGGAACCGTGACCGACCCGCACGACGATCTCGCTGCTCGCGTCGCCGCGACCCGCGCCCAGCTGTTCGACACCCTCGACGCGATCGAGGACAAGCTCAACGTCCCGAAGCAGATCGGGATCGCGGCGTCGAAGTTCAAGCGCGGTCTCGACGAGAAGCCGGTGCCCTACCTGGCCGGTCTCGCAGCCGGCGTAGCGGTGGTCGGGGGTATCGTCGTGCTGGTGCTCCGACGGCGGTAGACCGCCCGAGCGCGGTCCACCGGATGCGGGGCGGCCAACACCCTGGCAACCGATAGGACAATGGATCCATGAGCTCCGACGCGCCCACGAACACCGGGCCCGTGCCCGCGCACGACCACCCCCACACGGAACCCGCCGAGACCGGTCACCCGGACTCCGGGATCGACCCGAACCTGCTGACGGCCTACGCCCTCTGGGCAGTGTTCCGCCGGCCCCTCGGTCCGGTCCACCGCGTCGGCGACGACGCCGTGGCCGAACTCGACACCGTGATCGCCAGCGCCGCCGAGCGCGGGGTCACGATCCGTGGCTTCTACGACGTCTCGGCCTTCCGTGCCGACGCCGACGTCATGGTCTGGCTGCACGGCGACGACGCGCAGGCCATCCAGGCCGTGCTGCGCGAGATCCGTCGCACCGGCCTGTTCCAGGACGCCGAGCCGGTCTGGCACGTGATGGCCATGCACCGCGAGGCCGAGTTCAACAAGCGGCACACCCCCGCGTTCCTGCGCGGCAAGGACCCCGAGGCGTGGATCACGGTGTACCCGTTCGTCCGCTCCTACGAGTGGTACCTGCTGCCGGAAGAGGAGCGCTCGAAGATGCTCCGCGACCACGGCATCGCCGGCGCGAAGTACCGCCGCGTGCTCACGAACACCATCGCGACCTTCGCCCTGAGCGACTACGAGTGGATCCTGCCGCTCGAGAGCCCGGACCTCGTCGACCTCGTCGACCTGATGCGCGATCTCCGCTACACCGAAGCGCGCATGCACGTGCGCGAAGAGGTCCCCTTCTTCACGGGTCGTCGCGTGACGACCGCCGAACTCCCGGAGGTGCTGTCATGACCGACACCAGCATGATCACGAACGGCCAGGTCCTCGCCGCCACCCCCGCGGCGGCGTCCGGTCCCGAGCACGTCGAGACCCCGACCGCCTACGACGCGATCCTGCTCGCCGGCTTCGGTGGCCCCGAGGGACAGGACGACGTCATCCCCTTCCTGCGCAACGTCACCCGCGGCCGCGGGATCCCGGACGAGCGCCTGGAAGAGGTGGCGCACCACTACCGCCACTTCGGCGGCGTGAGCCCGATCAACGCGCAGAACCGTGCGCTCAAGGCCGCGCTCGAGGCCGAGCTGGCGTCGCGCGGCATCGACATGCCGGTCCTCTGGGGCAACCGCAACTGGGAGCCGTACCTGGAGCAGGCGTTCACCGAGGCGGCGGACAAGGGCTACACGAAGCTCGTCGCCATCGCCACGAGCGCGTACTCGTCGTTCTCGAGCTGCCGGCAGTACCGCGAGGACTACGCCCGCGTGCTGAACGAGACCGGTCTGATCGACACCATCCAGATCGACAAGGTCCGCCAGTTCTTCGACCACCCGGGCTTCGTCCGCCCGTTCATCGACGGCGTCCGCGACGGCATGGCCCGCGCGATCGCCGAGAACGAGGGCCTCGACGTCGCGACCGAGCTGCAGGTGCTCTTCTCGACGCACTCCATCCCCTCGACCGACGCCGCCCGCTCGGGCCCCGACTACCGCGGGTTCGACGAGCACGGCGCGTACGAGGCGCAGCACCTGGCCGTCGGCGAGGTCGTGCTCGACCAGGCCTGGGCCGAGCTCCTCGAGCAGCCCGAGCACGCCCACCTGCAGGGCACGTCGAAGCCCGCCTGGAAGCTCGTCTACCAGTCGCGCTCCGGCCCCCCGACGCAGCCGTGGCTCGAGCCCGACATCAACGACTACATGAACGAGGACCTCAAGGGCGGCCCGACCCGTGCCGTGCTGATCGTCCCGCTCGGCTTCGTCAGCGACCACATGGAGGTCATGTGGGACCTCGACGAGGAAGCCACCGAGACCGCCGGTGAGCTCGGCTTCTGGTCGCTCCGCACGCAGACCCCCGGCATCGACCCGGCCTACGTGTCCGGTCTCGTCGACCTGGTGCTCGAGCGGGTCAACGGCACGCCGAAGGCCGAGCGTCCGCACATGACCGACATCGGCCCCTGGTACGACGTGTGCCGTCCGGGGTGCTGCGAGAACGTGCGAGCGGGGTTCAAGCCCGCCGCCGCGGGCGTCGCTCCGTGACCGACACGACCGTGAACGACCCCAGCGCCACAGCGCCCGACGGCCCGACCCCGATCCGGCTCGGCACCCGTGCCAGCCGGCTCGCGGTCGCGCAGTCGCAGGACGTCGCCGACCGCCTGGCGAAGGCGGCCGGTCGGCCCGTCGAACTCGTCACCGTCACGAGCGAGGGCGACACGAACCGTGCCTCCCTGGCGTCGCTCGGCGGCACCGGTGTCTTCGCCAGCGCCCTGCGTGAAGCGCTCGTCGCGGGCGAGGTCGACGTGCTCGTGCACTCGCTCAAGGACCTGCCGACCGCGCCGTACCCGGGCCTGACGATCGGTGCCGTGCCGAAGCGTGCGGACGCCCGTGACGTCCTCGTCGCCCGGAACGGCGCCACCGTCGACACCCTGCCCGAGGGCGCGAAGGTCGGCACCGGCTCGCCCCGTCGTGCCGCGCAGCTCCGTGCGCAGCGCCCCGACCTCGATGTGGTCGACATCCGCGGCAACATCGACACCCGCCTCGGCCGGGTGGACGACGACCTCGACGCCGTGGTGCTCGCCGCCGCCGGCCTCGGCCGCATCGACCGCCTGTCGGCTGCCACGGAACTGCTCGACCTCGGTTTCTGGCCGAGTGCTCCCGGACAGGGTGCGCTCGCGGTGGAGATCCGCTCGGACGAGACCGACCGTGGGCTGCTCGCCGCACTCCGCAAGATCGAGCACGCCCCCACGCGCCTGACGGTGACGGCCGAGCGCGAGGTCCTCGCCAAGCTCGAGGCCGGCTGCTCCGCCCCGATCGGTGCGACGGCCGTCGTGGACGCCGAGCTCCTGCTCGTGTCCGCGACCGTCTACCGCCCCGACGGCACCGAGTACCGCACGGCGTCGCACGCGGCCGTGCTCGACGGGTCGGCGCAGGAGCGTCTCGACGAAGCGCTCGCGGTCGGTGGCCGTGTGGCGACCGAGCTGCTCGAGAACGGCGCTGCCGACCTCGCCGACCTGGCGACCACCGTCGCCGAGGACACCACGGACGGGCCGTACACCGCGGGCCCCGGCCTCGCGACGCCGGCCGAGTAGGCGGTCACCACGGAACCCTCCACCACCGCGACGGACGAGGCGCGACCCCCGGTCGTCCTCGTCCCGCGTGGCGGTGCGTGGGGGAACCGGGTCGCCGCCGAGGCCAGGGCCCGAGGGCTCGCGCCCGTCGTCGTCCCCCTCATCACGGACGCTCCGCCGTCCGACCCCGCCGCGCTCGACGCTGCGCTCCGCCGCCTGGTCGCCTCCGGGGCGGCCGGGAGGAACGGATCGCCGAATTCCGTCGGTGACCGGACCCCTGTGGCTGGTTACGCATGGGTGGTGGTGACCAGTGCGACGGCCGTGACGGTCCTGTCGGAACGCATGGCGGGCCTCCCGGCCGGGGTGCGCGTCGCCGCGGTCGGCGAGCCGACCGCCCGTGCCGCGCGCGCTGCGGGCTGGGTCGTCGACCTGGTGCCGGACGAGACGTCCGCAGCCGGCCTGGTGCAGGAGTTTCCGGACACCGACGGCACCGTGCTGTTCCCCCGCTCCGAGATCGCGGCACCCACGTTCGTCGACGGCCTCCGTGCCCGCGGCATCGACGTGGACGACGTGGTCGCGTACCGTACCGTGGGGACCGGCGACGAGCCGATCACCCTCGAGACGACGCCCGCTGCGGTGCTCGTGACGAGCGGCAGCGTCGCCCGCGAGATCGCCCGCCGGATGACCCCGCTCGACCCCCGCACCATCGTGGCCTGCATCGGCCCCGGGACCGCGACCGACGCCCGTGCGGCCGGACTCCCCGTGCACGCCGTCGGAGGCACCCGGTCCGCAGAAGCCCTGCTCGACGCCGTCGTCGAGGCACTGAACCCAACCACCCCCCACCAGGAAGGTCACCCGTGACTGGACGCTTCCCCCAGGTCCGCCCCCGTCGGCTCCGCGCCACCCCCGCGATGCGACGACTCGTGGCCGAGACCCGGCTCCACCCCGCCGAGCTCGTGCTGCCGATGTTCATCCGCGAAGGCGCGACCGACGCCGTGGACATCTCGAGCATGCCGGGGGTGCAGCAGCACTCCCTCGATTCCTTCCGCCGCGCGCTGGTCGACGCCGCATCGGTGGGTGTGGGTGGCGTGAACCTGTTCGGCGTCCCGACCACGAAGGACGCCGAGGGCTCCGGCGCGACCGACCCGGACGGCATCCTCAACGTGGCGATCCGGGTGGCGAAGGAAGAGGTCGGTGATGCCCTCGTGGTGCAGTCCGACCTGTGCCTCGACGAGTTCACCGACCACGGACACTGCGGTGTGCTCGCCGCCGACGGCTCCGTCGACAACGACGCCACCCTGCTGCGCTACCGCGACATGGCGGTCGCACAGGCCGAAGCCGGTGCCGAGCTGGTCTGCATGAGCGGCATGATGGACGGCCAGATCGCCGCCGCACGTGACGCCCTCGACGGCGCCGGGCACAGCGGCACCGCGCTGCTCGCCTACGCCGCCAAGTACGCCTCGGCGTTCTACGGTCCCTTCCGCGAGGCCGTGTCGTCGTCACTCGTCGGCGACCGCCGGACGTACCAGATCGACGCCGCGAACGGTCGGCAGGGGCTCCGCGAGGTCGAGCTCGACGTCGACGAGGGCGCCGACATCGTGATGGTGAAGCCGGCGATGAGCTACCTCGACGTGCTCGCCGAGACCGCTGCGACCTCGCCCGTCCCGGTCTGGGCGTACCAGATCTCCGGCGAGTACGCGATGATCACCGCAGCAGCGCAGAACGGGTGGATCGACCGCGACGCCGCCGCGATGGAGTCGCTCGTCGGCATCAAGCGCGCCGGTGCCGACGCGATCCTGACCTACTTCGCCGTCGACATCGCGCGGAAGCTCAACGAGGAAGCGGGCCTCCGCACCTCGGGCAGCACCGCGGACGTCGCCGGCATCGCCTCGACCGGGAAGGCCCCCGAATGACCACGAACGACCAGCTCTTCGGCCGTGCCAAGAACGCGATCCCGGGTGGCGTGAACTCCCCGGTCCGCGCCTACGGGTCGGTCGGCGGCACCCCGCGGTTCCTGGTGTCCGCCAAGGGCGCCTACGTCACCGACGCCGAGGGTCGCGAGTACGTCGACCTCGTCGCGTCGTGGGGTCCCGCGATCCTCGGGCACGCCCACCCCGGCACGGTCGAGGCGGTGCAGCAGGCCGCCGCGCGCGGACTGTCGTTCGGGGCGTCGACCCCGGGTGAGACCGAGCTGGCCGAACTCGTGAAGCAGCGGGTGTCGGTGGACGGCGACGGCCCCATCGAGAAGCTCCGCATGGTGTCGACCGGCACCGAGGCCACGATGACCGCGATCCGGCTGGCCCGCGGCTACACCGGTCGCGACCTGCTCGTGAAGTTCGCCGGCCACTACCACGGGCACTCGGACTCCCTGCTGGCCGAGGCCGGCTCGGGCGTCGCGACCCTGGCCATGCCGGGCAGTGCGGGCATCACCGCCGAGACCGCCGCGCAGACCCTCGTGCTGCCGTACAACGACCTCGACGCCGTCCGCCGGGCCTTCGACGAGCACTCCGAGCGCATCGCCGCCGTCATCGTCGAGTCGGCCGCCGCGAACATGGGCGTCCTGGCACCGGAGCGCGGCTTCAACCGTGCCCTGGCGCAGATCACCCGGTCGCACGGGGCGCTGCTCATCGTCGACGAGGTCCTGACCGGGTTCCGCGTCGGTGCTGCCGGCTGGTGGGGCCTCGAGGCGTCCAAGGTCGTGCCGGACGGTGCCGGGTGGAAGCCCGACCTCATCACGTTCGGCAAGGTCATCGGCGGCGGCATGCCCCTCGCCGCACTCGGCGGACGGCGCGAGGTCATGGACTTCCTCGCCCCGCTCGGGCCGGTGTACCAGGCGGGAACCCTGTCGGGGAACCCGTTGGCCGTCGCTGCCGGCATCGCCACGCTTCGGGCCGCGACGCCGTCCGTGTACGAGTCGCTCAACGGCACGGCTGCGGTCATCTCCGCGGCCACGTCGGAGGCCCTGTCGGCCGAGGGCGTCGCCCACACCGTGCAGCGCGCCGGCAACCTGTTCTCGTTCGCGTTCACCGAGCAGGCACCGCGGAACTACGACGACGTGCGGGCGCAGGACGTGTTCCGCTACGCGCCGTTCTTCCACGCGATGCTCGACGCCGGGGTGACCCTGCCGCCGAGCGTCTTCGAGGCGTGGTTCGTCACGGCCGCGCACGACGACCGCGCCGTCGGACGGATCCTCGACGCCCTGCCCGCGGCCGCGAAGGCTGCTGCCGCCGCGACCGTGTGACGGGCGCGGAGGCTGCTGCCGCCGCGCCCGCGTGACGGGCGTCGGGGCTCAGGAGCAGTCGGCCTTCGTGAAGGTCGTGTCGACGGTCTTCGACGAGCCCTCGAACTTGTACGTGTACCGCATGTCGACGTCCTCGTCGAGGAGCTTCTTCGTCTCGCTGTTCGAGCAGAGGTTCGGCCCGACGGCGTCGCGGATGGCCCCCTCGGTGATCGAGGCCGGATCGACGTTCGACGACACCGTGTAGTCGTAGTGGATCGCGGCGCCCTCGGCCTCGATCCCGGTCCACGTCGTGACGGAGTCGACCTGCTTCGGCAGGTCGCTCTGCTCGCGGATCTGCTCGACGGCCTTCGAGACCTTCTCTTCCGTGGAGTCGCTGAAGGCCGCGTTGAGGCCCTGGCGGACGAGGAAGGCCACCACCACAGCGACGACGACGCCGAGCACCGAGATCAGGACGCGCTTGCCGCGGGACGACGACGACTTGGGCGGGGGAGCGTAGGGAGCGGCTCCGGCGGGAGCGGCCTGGGCGTACGGCTGGCCGGCGGGCTGCTGCTGCGTGTAGGGCTGGCCGGCGGGCTGCTGCGGGTACTGCTGGCCTGCGGGCTGCTGCTGGGGCTGGCCGGCGGGCTGCTGCGGGTACTGCTGGCCGTTCGGCTGGCCCGCGTTCGGCTGCCCGTCGTTCGGCTGCGGCTCGGACCCCGGGTAGGGCGGCGGCGTGTTCGTCATGGTTCCCCCTGGTGACGGTCCGCGGCGTGACACCGTGGTGCGGTGCCGGGTCCCTCCCCGACACGGGCCGCGGACACTGAACGGCCATTCAAGCACGCGTCAGGCGGATCGGCGTGCCGCCCAGCGCCCTTCCGACCGCAGGATCGCGAGCGGGAAGTCGAACGCGTGCGACACCGCCGACGACGTGATGACCTCGTCCGAGGTGCCCTGGGCCACGACGGCACCGTCGCGGAGCAGCATCGCGTGCGATGTCGAGGCCGGCAGGTCCTCCAGGTGGTGGGTCACCATGACGCTGCCCAGCTCGGGGTGCCGGTGCCGCAGCGCGTCGACGGTCTCGAGCAGGTGCTCCCGTGCGGCGACGTCGAGCCCGGTCGCCGGTTCGTCGAGCAGGAGCAGCTGGGGTTCGGACATCAGGGCACGGGCGATGAGGGCACGTCCCCGCTCACCCTGCGACAGCACCGGCCAGCGGGCGTCGCGTCGTGCGGTGAGCCCGACGTCGGCGATGTGCTGCTCGGCCAGCGCGACCTGCTCGGCCGAGGGGTCCCACCGCATCATGAGGTCCGTCGTGCCGGTCAGTCCGGTGAGCACCGTCTCGAGCACCGTGAGCGGCGAGAGCATCCGGTGCCGGGGGTCGACGTGGCCGATGTGCTCCCGGAGTTCGCGGACGTCGACGCGTCCGAGCCGGCGGCCGAGGACCTCGACCGTGCCGGCGGTGGGGTGTCCGGTCGCGCCGAGGACGGCCAGCAGCGTGGACTTGCCGGCGCCGTTCGGTCCGAGCAGCGCCCAGTGCTCCCCGCGCCGGACGATCAGGTCGACGTCGTGCAGCAGGTCGCGGCCGGAGCGCGTGACGCGGACCCCGGTGGCGTGGATCAGGACGTCGTCGCGCGGGTCGGTCATGACCCCATCGTGCCCCACCGGGCCGTGACGTCGTCCACGTGCGCCCGTGCGACGTCGACGAAGAGCTCGGCGGCCGTCCGGGCGGCCACTGGTTCGCCGCTGCCCGCAGCTGCGTCGAGGGCGGACCAGAGCGCTCCGGCGTCCCACTGCCGGAACGCGGGGGCCTCGGGCAGCGCGTACACGAGCCGGCCGATCGCGAGGCGAAGGGCGCCTCGTTCCCACCGGTTGCCCGAGTGCTCGGCGAAGAACCGGCTCACGGCGAAGGCGCTGTCCGTGTAGCGGTGATCACGGACCTCACCGTCGGTGCGGGCACGCTCGACGAGGTCGTGGAACTCCTCGAGCGCGTCACCGTCGAGCGCCGGGAGCAGTCGGCGAGCAGCTGCCGTGAACAGTCCCGCGAGCAGCTCCATCGCGTCCCGCCAGGCGGTGAGCGACGGCTCGGCGATCCGCACCAGCCCGTGGTCGTCCTCGACCAGGGCGAGGTCGGCGAGGCTCCTCAAGGCGTCGGTGACCTCGGCCGGAGGCGAGCCGGTCCGCGCGACCAGGCTCGGGAACGCGTGCGTCGAGCCGACGGGGAGTGCACCGGTGCGGATGTCCCGCAGGAGCGACCGCTCCGTCGTCGACCGACGGTGCCGGGAGGTGGACACGGCGAGGCCGGAGGGCCGCGGGATCCCGGCGTTGCGGCGTTGCACCTCGAAGAGTGCGGACAGCTCGTCGACGGCCGTGTCCACGGCGTCGGGCCCGCGGTCTTCGGCGACACGTTCGACCGCGGCCAGCCAGGCGTCGAGCTGCGGGACGGTCCAGGGTTGGTTCGGGAACCTCGCCCACCGGAGCCGTTCGAACGCCTGGACGCCCAACGATCGGACGAGGCCGTTCGGGCAGTGCTCGAACCAGAACTGGGCCGTGGTCGCGAACGCCGCGCGGTACTCGGGTTGCCGGAGCGCCGCGAGCGACCGTGTGAGGGCGACGGCGGTGTCCAGACGCCGCACGAGGTCGTCCGACAGCACCGGCACCGTCGCCCGCATCGCCGGACCGAGCAGGGCGACCCAGAGGTCGTACCCGTCCGCGATGTCCTGGTCGGAGAGTCCGTCGTACTCCCAGGACCCGTCGCTGCGGAGCGTGAACAGTCCGAGGTCATGCAGTCGGGCTGCAGCCGCGCGCAGTCGCGCCCGGGGTGCCCCCTGTGTGGCTGCGAGGTGGTCGACATCGACCACGACGGTGTCCCCTGGACCGGATCGGACGTGGGCGAGCAGGGCGGCGTAGGCGTCGTCGTTCACCGACGCCCACGGGTCACCCCACTCGCCGGCGACCACGGGTCAGCCGCGGTCGGCGCGGACCGCCTCGATGTGCTGTTCGAAGTTGCGAGTGAGGGCGCGGCCGGCCTCGGCAGCGCCTTCGCCGTCGCGCTCGGTGAGTGCTTCGCGCAGGATCGAGAAGAACGCCTCGGACCCGTACTGCTCGAACGCCGGCGTGGGGTTGAGCGTGAAGCGGACCCGCTCCATGGCACCGACCGCGGCGTTCTGCACCAGGGGGTTGCCGGAGTGCTCGACCGCGAACTCGATGATCTCGTTGAGGGCGCCGCTGAAGCCGTAGTCCCGCACCTTGCGCATGCGGTCGGCCTTGTCGAGCAGAACGGTGAGGGCTTCGACGTCCTCGTCGCTGTACTCGGGGACACCCCAGCGCAGGCTGAGCTCGAAGAACCCGGCGGTCGCGCGGGTCGCGGTGACCCAGTCCTCGAAGGTCGGGGTGGCGACGCGGGTGTACCGGTTCGCCTCCATCTCGACCAGGCCGATGTCGACGAGCTTCGCGATCGCCTCGCGGATCGGGGTGCGACTCACACCCAGCCACTGGACCAGCTCGTCGTCGTTCAGGCGCTCGCCGTGCTGCAGTGTGCCGTCGCGGAGGGCCGCGAGCATCTTGTCGTACACGACGTCGCGCAGGAGCTTCCGGGGAGAGCTCTCCACGGTGGACTTGGGGACCGGCATGTCATCTCCTCGAGGACGAAATCGACACTCGAAATCCTAGCGTGCCAATATGCAAACGTTTGCTAAATGAATCGCCCGGAAAGCACGCCGGATCAGCCCGTGACGGCGACGACCGTTCGTCCGTGCACCCGTCCCGCGACGACCTCGGCCCCCACCGCGATGGCCTGCTCGGGCGTCACCGTGCGGGTGACGTCCGCCAGGAGCGCCGCGTCGAGGTCGGTCGCCAGTCGGTCCCACGCCCGACGACGGAGCTCGAGCGGGGCGTCGACGGAGTTGATCCCGAGCAGCGACACCGACCGCAGGATGAACGGCAGCACGGTCGTCGGCAGTGCGGAGTCCTGCGCCAGCCCGCACGCCGTCACGGCACCACCCCACCGGGTCGATGCGAGGACGTTCGCCAGCGTGGCCCCGCCGACGCTGTCCACCGCTCCGGCCCAGGTGGCACGCTGCATCGGCTTGCCCGGCTCGGACAGGGTGCCGCGGTCGACCACCTCGGTGGCCCCGAGCCGGCGGAGCGAGTCCGTGTTGGCCGCGCGACCGGTCGACGCCGTGACCCGGTACCCGCGGGCCGCGAGGAGCGCGATCGCCACGGTGCCGACCCCGCCGGATGCCCCGGTCACCAGCACCGGCCCGTCGTCCGGCGCGACGAAGCGCTCGAGCGCCAGCACACTGAGCATGGCCGTGAACCCCGCGGTGCCGATGGCCGCCGCGAACGAGTCGTCGATCGCCTCGGGCAGCACGACGAGCGACCCCGACGGCACCACGGCCTGCGTTGCCCAGCCCCCGTGCCGGGTCTCACCCAGGCCGGCGCCGTTCAGCACCACCCGGTCACCGATCGCGACCTCGTGCACGCCCGGTCCGAGCCCCGACACCGTGCCGACGACGTCGATCCCCGGCACCAGTGGGTCGAGCCGGGCGACACCGGGGTTCCGCGCGAGGGCCAGGCCGTCCTTGTAGTTGACGCTCGAGTACGTGACGTCGACGAGGGCCTCGCCCTCGGCCGGATCCGGCAGGTCGACGTCGGTGACGGTGGGCGGGGCTGCACTGGACACGAGGACGGCGTGGGTCATGCGCCGGACGCTACCCCGGGCCTCCCGGCCTTCGGTCCGTTCTTTCCCAGAACGCGCGCGATGCCTGGTGGATTCGGGCGTACTGGGTCAGAACAACCGACCAGGTATGCCCGATCTGACCAGGTACGCCCGATTCGACCGGGCGCAGAGTCGGCGGACCCGTCGGGCTGCCCGTTCTTTCCCAGAACGCGTGCGATGCCTGGTGGATTCGGGCGTACCGGGGCAGAACAACCGACCAGGTACGCCCGATTCGACGAGGTACGCCCGATCTGGCCGGGCGCAGAGCCCGCGGGTCCGTCGGGCTGCCCGTTCTTTCCCAGAACGCGCGCGATGCCTGGTGGATTCGGGCGTACCGGGTCCGAAGAACCGACGAGGTATGCCCGATTCGACCAGGTACGCCCGATCTGACCCGGCGCAGACTCGGCGGGCGCCTCGGCATGCCCGTTCTTTCCCAGAACGCGCGCGATGCCTGGTGGATTCGGGCGTACCGGGGCAGAACATCCGACGAGGTACGCCCGATTCGACCAGGTACGCCCGAAACAGCCCAGTCCAGCCCCAGCCCCGCCCCACTCAGCCGAACATGATGGCGGCCTCGTCGAAGCGCGCCTGCGGCACGGTCTTGAGCTCCCCGAGCGCCTCCTCGAACGAGACGTGCTCGATCTCGGTGCCCCGCAGCGCCACCATCCGGCCCCAGCGCTCCTCGACGACCGAGTCGATCGCCGCCAGCCCGAGCCGGGTCGACAGCACCCGGTCGTACGCGGTCGGCGTGCCACCGCGCTGGATGTGCCCCAGGGTCGTGGCACGCGTCTCGATGCCCGTCATCTCCTCGATGAGCGGCGCGAGGCGCTCGCCGATGCCACCCAGCCGCGGGCGCCCGAAGGCGTCGAGCCCGCGCTCCGTGTGCGCCGTGTCCTCGTGGTCGGGGACGAAGCCCTCGGCCACGACCACGAGCGGCGCGCGACCGCGGTCGTAGGCGGCCCGCACCCACTTCGCGATCTGTTCCATGCTCGTCTTCTGCTCGGGGATGAGGATCGCGTGCGCGCCCGCGGCCATGCCGGAGTGCAGCGCGATCCAGCCCACGTGCCGGCCCATCACCTCGGCGACCATGCAGCGCGAGTGCGACTCACCGGTGGTGCGCAGGCGGTCCATCGCCTCGGTCGCGATGGCGACGGCGGTGTCGAAGCCGAACGTGTAGTCGGTCGCGCCCAGGTCGTTGTCGACCGTCTTCGGCACGCCCACGATCTGCAGGCCGGCGTCGGTCAGGCGCTTCGCGGCGGCCAGGGTGCCCTCGCCGCCGATCGCGACGATCGCGTCGATGCCGTGCCGCTGCAGGGTCGCGGAGATGTTCTCGAACCCGCCGTTGGGGCCTTCGAACGGGTTCGTGCGGCTGGTGCCGAGGATCGTGCCGCCCTGCTTCGCGATGCCCTGGATGTCCTTGCGGCCGAGCGGGACGATGTCGCCGTCGACCACCCCGCGCCACCCGTCGCGGAAGCCGACGAAGTCGTGTCCGTAGATGGCGATGCCCTTCAGGACGATCGCGCGGATGACCGCGTTCAGGCCGGGGCAGTCGCCTCCGGAGGTGAGGATGCCGATGCGCATGGGAACTCCGTCGTCGGGTGGTGGGGATCAGTGCCCATCATGACTGACGGTGGTTCCGCATTACCATCCCCGTGTGTCCCTGCTCGCTTCCGCCGCCGTCGACGCCGCTGGTGCGTCCGGTGACGCGTCTCGCGTCGACACGGTGTACCGGCCTGGAGGCGCGGTGGACGTCGCGTCGACCCTGCGGCCCCTGCAGCGCGGCTCCGGCGACCCGGCCTTCCAGGTGGTCGGCGGCGTCGTGTGGCTCGCGCTGCGCACTCCATCCGGTCCCGCTTCCGTGGCGATCCGGCGGGCCGGCGACACCATCGCGGTGTCGGCGTGGGGGAGCGGTGCGTCGTGGGCGGTCGAGCACGCCCCCGATCTGCTCGGACGCGGCGACGACTGGTCGTCGTTCGACGTCTCCGGCAACGAGTTCCTCGCCGCGGCACGACACCGGCAGCCCGGGCTCCGGCTGCTCCGCACGAACACCGTGGTCGCGATGCTCGTCCCGGCGATCATGGAGCAGAAGGTGACCTCGCGGCAGGCGTGGGGCGCGTGGCGGTACCTGCTCCGTCGGCACGGCACCCCGGCGCCCGGTCCGGCACCCGCGGGCATGATGGTGCCGCCGGACGCTCGGACGTGGGCGCGGATCCCGAGCTGGGAGTGGCACCGGGCTGGCATCGAACCGGGGCGCTCGGCCACCGTGATGCGCGCCGTGAAGCTCGCGCCGGCACTCGAACGGACCCTGGCGCACGGGCGCGGTGGCGAGGTCGTCTCCACGAAGCTGCAGTCGATCCCCGGGGTGGGGCGGTGGACCGCCGCCGAGACCGCCCAACGCTCCCACGGCGACCCGGACTCGCCGAGCGTGGGGGACTTCCACGTACCGGCGCTCGTCGGGTGGGCGCTCACCGGTGCCCCGGTCGACGACGACGGGATGCTCGAGCTGCTCGAACCCTGGCGCGGGCACCGGGAGCGGGTCGTGCGGTTGATCGGTGGCTCCGGGTTCCGGAAGCCGTCGTTCGGGCCGCGGATCACGATCCAGGACCACCGCGGCCACTGAGCGCGTCTGTCGGGCGGGTGTGTGGGTCCGCAAAACACCGGTGTTCGCGCATTGCACACCGGCACGTGGGTGTTCGGAGTGCGAACACCGGTGTCTCGCGGGGCGTCAGGGGTGGCGTGTGCCCGCGCCCGCCAGCACGGCGCGGTACCCCTCGCGGAACGTCGGGTACTGGGGTGTCCATCCCGTCGACCGGAGGAGCGCGTTCGACAGGCGCTTGTCGCCGCCGGCCTGCCGCGCGTCACCGTCACCCGTCGACGGCTCGGCGACGTCGAGTTCGTCGGCCAGGAACCGCAGCACGTCGTCCAGCCGGCTCGGCTCGTCGTCCGTCCCCAGGTAGAGCGGTGCCGGGTCCGGCAGCGCCGCCAGGTGCACGAGTGCGGCGGCGGCGTCGTCGCGGTGGATGCGGTTGGTGTGCGGTGAGGTCCCCGGTGCCAGCCGTGCGGCACCGGACCGGACCTGTTCGATCAGTCGCTCGCGGCCGGGGCCGTAGACGCCCGACAGCCGGACCAGCACGGCGCCGGGAGCGCGCTCGCGCAGCAGGACCTCCGCCTCGACCAGGACCTCGGCGGTCGGGGTCGCACCGCGCGCCGGAGTCTCCTCGGTGACTTCGCTGCCGTCCGAGACGTCGTACACGGCGGTCGAGGACACGACGAGCACCCGTGGGTCGGCCTCCGAGGCGTCGATGCCGTCGAGCACGTTGCGCAGTCCGTCGACGTAGGTGGCGCGGTACTCGTCGACGTCGCGGCTGCCGGCTGCGAAGGCCACGACGACGACGCTCGTGTCGGCGGGGACATCGGGGACCTCGTGGCGCAGGTCGACGCTCCGGCCGGTGATCGGTGCGGGGACCAGCTCGGCACGGCGGCGGAGTCCGATCACGCGGTGGCCCTGGTCGGCGAAGCGCAGGCCGGCTTCGGTCCCGAGGTCGCCGCATCCGGCGATGACGACTGTCGTGGAGTTGTGCACGGCTCGACCCTGGCACGGCCGGTTGGTGGAAGGCGGGGAAGCGCGCACATCGCAGATCACTAGGGTCGGCGCATGGGGCGGCAGCGGCGACGGGTGGTGCGTGACGTGGCGATCGCCCTGCCCCCGGTCGTCGAGATCGTGCTCGTCGTCGCCGGCTCGATCGTCTCCGTCGGGGCCGAGGGGGAGAGCGCGGAGTCGTGGGCGCCGTTGTCGTGGCCGATGTACGCCGTCCTCGTGACGTTCCCGTTCGCGGTCGGCGCGCTCGTCGCGGCGGTGCGGCTCCGCGGACTCGAGGCCAGGACGCCGGCGATCTGCTTCGCTGCCCTGTCGGTGGCCGTGGGTGCCATCCCCTTCGTCGGGATGCTGAGCGTCTTCGTACAGTTCTGGAGCGTCTCGTCTAGATGAGAACGGTTATCGTCTAGACGACCGTCATCCGACACTGCACCCCAGGAGCCCCATGTCCGCTCGACCTCCACGTCTCCTTCCCGCCCTCGTCCTCGCGGGGCTCGTCCCCCTCGTCGCCACCGCGATCGCCGTCCCCGCGTCGGCTGCACCCGCCGTGACGCGGACCGCCCACCACAGCTGGCTCGTCACGGCTGACCCGACGGCGAAGCGCGTGTACGTCAACGACGCCGTGACCGGTCGGCGGACCGCCACCCTGAGCGGGATCGAGTTCGGCACCCACGCGGGCTCCGTGCAGCTCGGCCACGGGCAGATCGCGTTCATGGACGAGTCGAAGCCGCAGCTCGACGTCCTCGCCATCGGCCCCCGCGGCACGGCGCACATCGCCCAGCACTACGCGATCCCCAACGCCGACAAGCGCTGGGAGCGTGCCGGCTGGCTGTCGACCGACACCGCACGCCGGCACCTGGCGGTCGGCTCCGACTTCGACGGCTCCGAGCGACAGCGGGTCACGGTCATCGACCTGCGGCGGAAGACGGAGCGCACCGCCCGGATCGACACCTCGGCGGTGCAGCTCGCCACGACGGGCAAGCGCGGCACCGAAGAGGTCGAGACGTTCCTGGTCGGCAGCCCCCTGCGCCTGGTCGTCACCGCGGGCGGACGCCTCGACGCCTACTCCGTCTCCGCGATCATGCGCGGTGCGACGCACCCGCGCCCCGTCGCGACCACGCCCCTCGGCGCGTATCCCCACGGCCCGATCGTGAACGCCACCGGGACCGTGATCGGTTCCGACCTGGCCGCCGGCGTGCAGACCGTCCGGGTGACACGGACCGGCTTCACGGGCTCCCGGTCCGTCGCGTACCCGAAGCCGAGCGTGCAGAGCTACCGCCCCCGCATGGCGCCGGACGGGACGACCGTGGTCGGCACCCAGGCCGGCAGCACGGCTGCCGGTACCCCGTGGAACGCCGTCCCCGCGTACCTGACCACCTCGTCGACGGCGTCCAGCGGGATCAGCAGCGTCGAGCTCGGCACCGGGTCCTTCACCCGGGTCGCCGTCACCGCCCGGTTCGCCGCCGTCGCGCTGACGTCGGGCACCGGGGACTCGCTCGTCCTGGTGCGGAAGCAGGCCGACGGTGTCTACTCCGGCCCGACGACCTCGGTCGCGCTCACGCCGCTCCGCAAGGGGCCCGTCGCCGGACAGCCGGCCACCGGGGCGTCGGTGCGGTTCACCGCGGCGACCGAGGACGGCCGCAGCGTGTTCGTGACACGGGGCGACGAGGGGAAGATCACCCAGATCGACACCGCCGGTGCGAAGCCCTCCGTGCTCCGCACCATCACGCTGCCCACGGCGCTCGCCGGGGGTGGGTACCTGACGACGGTCGACTCGACGGTGGCCCCGTACGACCTCAGCGGTCGCTGACAGGCCGACCGACCGGCCGAACCGCTGACTGCCCGGCCGACCCCAGCCGCCGACCGCCCCTCGGGGTGGTCGGCGGCTAGGGTCCTGGTGTGATCGTCTGGTTGAACGGAACACACGGGGCGGGCAAGACCACGACGAGCCGACTGCTCCAGCCGCTGCTGCCCGGCTCGCGGATCCTCGATGCCGAGAAGGTCGGCGAGGTGCTGATGGACGTGACGCCGGGGCTGCCGGAGAGCGACAACTTCCAGCACTGGGACCCGTGGCGGCCGCTCGTGGTCGAGACCGCTCGCCGGGTGCACGACTACGTGGGCGGGCCGCTCATCATGCCGATGACGGTCCTGGTCGAGGCGTACTGGCGTGAGATCGCAGCGGGGCTCGCGGACCACGGCGTCCCGGTCCGGCACTTCGTGCTGCACGTCGACGAGTCGACGCTCCGCGACCGGATCCAGAACGACCCGATCGTGGGGCCGTCGACGTTCCGGTTCGCGTACGTCGACGCCTACGCCGAGGCGGCTCGCGGCTGGCTGCACGCCGAGGCCGAGGTCATCGACGCGACCGACGTGCCCGCCACCGAGGTCGCACGGGCCGTCGCGGGCGCGGTGACGTCAGCGCGCTGACAGCACGGCTCTGTCCGCCGCACGCAGCCCCGGGGTTCGCCACCGCCCGGATCATGCCGGAGACTGGTGCGGGTCGCTCACGAAGCTGCCCGCCCCACCACCAGCAAGGAAGGCTCCGCATGCCCGAGCTCCCCGTCGTGTTCGAAGTCGGCTCGATGATCGCCCTGGTCGCGATCCTGCTCGCCGACCTGCTCATCGTCGCGCGTCGCCCGCACGTGCCGACGCTGCGCGAATCCGGCATCTGGGTGGGCATCTACGTCGGGCTCGCACTGGTCTTCGCGGTGCTCATGCTGGTCTTCGCCGGCGGCGACTCCGCCGGGCAGTTCCTGGCGGGCTGGCTGACCGAGTACAGCCTGAGCATCGACAACCTGTTCGTGTTCGTGATCATCATGGCGCGCTTCTCGGTGCCGAAGAAGATCCAGCAGGAGGTGCTGCTGCTCGGCATCATCATCGCGCTCGTGCTCCGCGGGATCTTCATCCTGGTCGGCGCGCAGCTCATCGAGAACTTCTCGTGGATCTTCTACATCTTCGGCGCCTGGCTGATCTGGACGGCGATCCAGCAGCTCCGCGGCGAGGACGAGGACGACCAGAAGGACACCTTCATCGTCCGGCTGCTCCGCCGCCGGGTCCGTCTCACCGACACGTACGACGGCATGAAGTTCCGCACCCACCACGACGGTGTTCGGCACTTCACGCCGCTGCTCATCGTGCTCATCGCGATCGGCACCACCGACCTGCTGTTCGCGCTCGACTCGATCCCGGCGATCTTCGGCATCACCGAGAGCCCCTTCATCGTGTTCACCGCGAACGTCTTCGCGCTGATGGGTCTGCGCCAGCTCTACTTCCTGCTGGGCGGCCTGCTCGAGCGTCTGGTCTACCTGAAGTACGGCATCGCCGTGATCCTGGCCTTCATCGGCGTGAAGCTCGTGCTGCACGCGCTGCACGACAACGAGCTGCCGTTCCTGAACGGCGGCCACCACATCGAGTGGGCGCCGGAGATCAACACGTGGGTGTCCCTGCTGGTGATCGTCGCCGCGATGGCCGTGTCGACGCTGGCGAGCCTCGTCCGGATGCGCGGGGAGACCCCCGCCGACGCCGTCACCGCGGACGACACAGCGGCGGACGACGACCGATCCGACCAGGACCGCGCCGACCAGGACCGCGCCCGCACCTCCGACTGAAACCCGTTTGAACGATCCGCCCGGCTGCCTCGTCGTCTGGGTATGGCACTCCGCAAACGAACCAAGGTCATCATCGGGATCTCCGCCGGCGTCGTCGTCGTGGCGGCAGCAGCCGTCATCGCCGGCCCGGTCATCTACGCGAACACCGTCAACGGCCAGGCCGCCGCAGCACCCTCGCTGTCGGCGTCCTCGTCCGGCACCCTCGACGCGAAGGACGCCGACGGCACCTGGACCAGCAAGAGCAGCTCGTACGCCGGGTACCGGGTGCACGAGGTCCTGCAGGGGAATGATGTGAACGTGGTCGGTCGCACGAAGGACGTCAAGGGCACCGCCGTCGTCGACGGTGGGTCCCTCACCAAGGCGTCCGTCACCGTGCAGGTCGGCAAGATCAGCACCCCGGAAGCCGCCCGCGACGAGTACTTCCGCTCCACCGCGCTGCAGACCGACAAGTACCCGACGGCGACGTTCGAGCTGACGAAGCCCGTCGACGTCACGAAGGCGCTCGACGGCTCCACGCAGGACGTCACCCTGACCGGCACGATGGACCTGCACGGCGTCGAGAAGCCGGTCACGGCCGACGCCCAGGTCGCGGTCGGCAAGGGCGGGACCGTCCAGGTCGCCGGCACCGTGCCGATCACCTTCGCCGACTACGGCGTGAAGGCCCCCTCGCTCGGCTTCGTCACCGTGGACGGGAAGGGCTCCGTCGAGTTCTCCCTCGACCTCGGGAAGTGACCGTGACGAGTCGTTCCGCGGACGAGCTGCTCGCGACGCTGTACCGCGAGCACGGTGACGCGCTCACGCGGTACGTCCGGCACCTCACGCGGGACGGCTCGACGGTCGAGGACGTCGTGCAGGAGGCGATGGTCCGCGCCTGGCAGCGCCCGGCCGTGCTCGAACGGGCACCCGACAGCGCACGGGCGTGGCTCTTCACGGTGGCGCGCAACCTGGTGGTCGACGACGCACGGTCGGCCCGCAACCGCCGTGAGCACGGCACCGAGCACCAGGTCGAACGGATCGAGTCGGACAGCACGGACGCCGTGCTGGACCGGATCGTGGTCGCCGACGCACTCGCGTCGCTGAGCCCGGACCACCGTCGCGTGGTGGTGGACGCGTACTGGCTCGGGCACACGGTGCCGGAGATCGCGCGACGACACGACATCCCGGAGGGCACCGCCAAGTCGCGGCTGCACTACGGGCTGCGAGCCCTGCGGCTCGCACTGCAGGAACGAGGAGTGACCCGATGAGCGACGACAAGTACGCGGAGTGGGATGCGGCGTACGTCCTCGGGTCGCTCCCGGCCGGTGAGCGGCTGGAGTACGAACGGCACCTCGAGACGTGCGACCGCTGTGCGGCCGCGGTCGCGGAGCTGGTCGGTCTGCCGGGGCTGCTCGGCAAGTTGCCGGCCGACCAGGCGATCGAGATCGCAGAGCCGGACGGGAGGCCCGACACCCGTTCCGAGAGCGACCTCGCCTCCGTCGCGCACCGCGTCCGACACCGTCGCCGCCGTCGCCGGGTCTGGGTCGCCGCAACCGCGGGGCTCGCGGTGGTCGCCGCCGTCCTGGGCGGGCTCGCGGTCGGTGCCGCGGGTGAGCGCACCACGGTGCAGGCCGGTGCCGCTCCGACGGCGGCTGCCACCGCCGACCGCTACGACATGACCGGCGTGCAGGGACTCGACGTCCAGCTCGCCATCAGCGGCGAGCAGTGGGGCACCCGCTTCGACTGGGGGTGCTCGTACGGCGGCAAGGAGTGGTCGCCGGACGGGTCGATCCTCTACGACCTGGTCGTCGTCCGGACCGACGGCACGACGCAGACCGTGGGCTCGTGGACGGCTGCCGGCGCCGATGCGCGCGGACTGTCGGCGTCGACGGACATCCCGCGGGACGAGATCAAGAGCGTGCAGGTCCGGCTGCGCGGTGAGCGCGGCGCGCTCGCCGTCGTCACGCTCTAGCCGACGTCGGCATCGTCCGAGGCGTCGTCGGGGCCGATGGCGTCCTGGACGCGTGCACTGACGGACCGCAGCGTCTCGGCGTCGGTCCCCACGGGCCTCCAGAACAGGTCCTCGAGCGCACCGGTGTGCGCGCGGATGCCGGCGAGCACCGCGCGACGGCCCTCCGCGGTCATCACCACCCAGCTGCCACGGGCGTCGCTCGGGCAGTCCGCCCGCTCGACCAGGCCGCGGGAGACCATCCGAGTGACCTGGTGGCTGACGCGCGACTTCTCCCAGCCGATCCCCGCCGCGATGTCCCGGACGCGCAGACGGTGGTCGGGGTCCCGGTGCAGGCCGATCAGGATCTCGAACTCGGGGACGGAGATGCCGGCGCCCGCCTGGACGGCCCGGTCGAGCGCCCGGTCGAGTCGTCGCCAGGCGTCGTGGTACGCGTCCCAGGTGGCCCAGTCGTGGCCACCGTTGCCCTCCGTCGACATGCCGACCAGCGTATCCACCGGGCGGACGGTCGGTCCGCCCAGCGACCCCTTTCATCCGCTCGGATGACTCCTGGCCGACGTACGGCGTGCTCCGAGGTCGCGTCGGACGTGCGGCATACGATCGGGGGATGCCGAGCGCTCGCCTCCAGGACACCACCGATGACGCCGTCGCGCTCGTGCGCCGGTGGCTGGCGGCGTCCGCCGGGGTGAAGCCCGACCCGGGAGCGGTCCGTCTGGCCGAGGTCCTGCGCGACGAGCAGGGCCTCGACTTCACCCGTGGGTTCGTGGACAAGGTCATCCGCCCCGAAGACCCCCGGGTGGCGGCACGCAACCTCGAGCAGCTGAGCCGTGACGTCCCCGACTTCCTCGCCTGGTACCTGCGCGGGGCGGTGACGCTCGGCGGCGGGTTCGCCACCATGGCGCCCTGGGCCGTGATCCCGACCGCGCGCCGGATCCTGCGCCGGATGACCGGGCACCTGGTCATCGACGCGAGCACGAGCAAGCTCGGACCGGCCCTCGCCAAGGTCCGCGGTCCGGGGACGCGACTGAACGTGAACCTGCTCGGCGAAGCCGTCCTCGGCAGCGCCGAGAGCGACCGACGCCTGCAGGGCACCATGGACCTGCTCGCCCGCGACGACGTCGACCACGTGTCGATCAAGGTGAGCGCCGTCGTGCCGCAGACCTCGCCGTGGGCCTTCGACCAGACCGTCGAGCGCGTCGTCGACCGGCTCGTCCCGCTCTACCGCCTGGCCGCGGCACCGACAGCCTCCGGGCGCCCCGCCAAGTTCATCAACCTCGACATCGAGGAGTACCGCGACCTCGACGTCACCCTCGCCGTGTTCCGGGCGCTGCTCGACCGTGACGAGTTCGCCGACCTGCCGGCCGGCATCGTGCTGCAGGCCTACCTGCCCGACGCCGCGGGAGCACTCGACGCGCTGACCGCGTGGGCGCAGGAACGCCGGGCGCGCGGCGGCGCCCCGATCACGGTGCGGCTCGTCAAGGGCGCGAACCTCGCCATGGAGCACGTCGACGCGATCCTGCACGGGTGGCCCCTCGCCGCCTGGGGCAGCAAGCGCGAGACCGACACCGCCTACCTCCGGCTGCTCGACGCCGCACTGACACCGGAACGCACCGACGCCGTGCGGATCGGGGTCGCCGGGCACAACCTGTTCGACCTCGCCACCGCGTGGGTGCTCGCGCAACGCCGCGGGGTCACCGACGCCGTCGACGTCGAGATGCTGCTCGGCATGGCGTCCACCCACGCCCAGGCCGTCCGGGCCGACGTCGGGCAGATCCTGCTCTACACACCCGTCGTGCAGCCGGACGAGTTCGACTCGGCCATCGCGTACCTGGCCCGTCGCCTGCAGGAGAGCGCGAGCCCCGAGAACTTCATCGCCGCCGCAGCCGACATCGACCACGACGCCAGCGTCTTCGAGCGGGAGCACAGCCGGTTCCTGGCGTCCGTCGCCGCACTCGACGAGCCCGTCCCCGCCACCCACCGCACGCAGGACCGCCACCGTGCCCTCGGCGAACCCGTCCTGCGCGACGCGTTCCGCAACGCCCCCGACACCGACCCGTCCATCGCCGCGAACCGCGCCTGGGCGCTCGACGTCCTGCGCCGGGTGCCGCGCTCGCAGCTCGGCGCGCAGACGATCCGCGGTGCGAAGGTCGCCGACCGCTCCAAGCTCGAGCGGATCATGGCGCGCACCGCCCAGGCCGGCGTGAACTGGGGGCGGCAGGACCCGTCCGACCGTGCCGAGCTCCTCGACCTCATCGGGCACGAACTCGAGACCCGCCGTGCCGACCTGATCGAGGTGATGGCCGCCGAGACGGGCACGACCTTCGCCGAGGCCGACGCCGAGGTGACCGAGGCCGTCGACTCCGCCCACTACTACGCCGAGAGCGCCCGCCGCCTCGGTGACATCGAGGGCGCGCAGTACGTGCCGCCGCGGCTGACCGTTGTCGTGCCGCCGTGGAGCTCCCCCGTCGCGATCCCCGCCGGTGGGGTGCTGGCGGCGCTCGCCGCGGGCAGCGGTGTCGTGCTCAAGCCCGCGCCCGAGGCCAAGCGCTCCGGCGCCGTGCTCGCCGACGTGCTCTGGGACGCCGGGGTGCCGCACTCGCTGCTGCAGCTCGTCGACCTGGCCGAGGACGAACTCGGCCGCGACCTCATCGGCCACCCCACGGTCGACCGCATCATCCTGACCGGCTCGTCCGACACCGCCCGCTCGTTCCGCTGGTGGCGTGCGGGGCTGCCGCTCACCGCCGGGACGAGCGGCAAGAACGCCATCGTCGTCACGCCGAGCGCCGACCTCGACCTGGCGGTGCAGGACATCGTGCAGTCCGCCTTCGGGCACGCCGGACAGCAGTGCTCGGCGGCGTCCCTCGTGATCCTGGTCGGGTCGGTGGGTGAGAGCGAGCGCCTCCAGCGGCAGCTCGTCGACGCCACCCGCACGCTCCGGGTCGCGTGGCCCGACGACCCCACGGCGCAGGTCGGCCCGCTCATCGCCGAACCGCAGGGCCGGCTCCGCCAGGGCCTCACCGAGCTCGGGCCGGGGGAGTCCTGGCTCGTGCAGCCCGAGGCGGTCGACGACTCCGGCCGGCTCTGGTCGCCGGGGATCCGTGACGGCGTCCGCCCCGGCAGTGACTTCCACCAGACCGAGTACTCCGGCCCGGTGCTCGGCATCATGCGCGCCGAGACCCTCGAGCAGGCCATCGCCATCCAGAACGGCACCGACTTCGGGCTGACGGCGGGCATCCACTCGCTCGACGTCGACGAGGTGTCCGAGTGGCTGGCTCGCGTCCGCGCCGGCAACCTCTCCGTCAACCGCGGCATCACCGGTGCCGTCGTGGGACGCCAGCCGTTCGGCGGCTGGAAGGGCTCCTCGGTCGGCACCGGCACCAAGGCCGGCGGGCCCATGTACGTCGCGACGCTCGGCCGCTGGCTGCCCACGCCCCGGACCGTGCACAAGAGCATCCAGCTGCACGGCCTGCCCCCGCGCGTCACCGCGGTGATCGAGGCCGCACGCAGCGGGCTGTCCTTCGAGGAGTTCGACCGCGTCCGCGCCGGGGCCCTGAGCGACGTGCATGCACGAGAGACCCTCTTCCGGTCGCGGGACCTGTCCGGGCTCGTGGTGCAGCGGAACGTGCTGCGCCACCGCCCCCAGTCCGTCATCGTGCGCCAGGCCGAGGACGCCTCGACCGTGGACCTCGTCCGGACGCTCGTCGCCGCGACCTCGGCACGTGCGCACGTCCTGCTCAGCACAGCTCGCCCGCTACCCGGCCCGCTCACGCAGCTGCTGGCGGGGAACCGGTCGCCGCTCGACGTCGTCGACCACCTGGTGGAGTCCGATCAGGAGTTCCACGCCCGCGCGTCGTCGGGGGCCGTGTTCCAGGCGGACTGGTCCACCGACCAGGACGACCAGCCCGTCGACGCGCTCGAGGCCGTGCTGTCACAGGGGCAGGACCGCCCGGCCCACACGGCGTTCGGTGGTCCCGGTGCCCGGATCCGGTTGCTCGGCGGTGACCCGCTCGCCCTCGAGGAAGCCCTGGGTGCGAGCATCGACGTCGCGATCCACGACGACCCCGTGGTCGAGGCCGGCGTGATCGAGATGCTGCCGTACCTGCGCGAGCAGTCGGTGTCGATCACCGCGCACCGGTTCGGCGACGTCGACAGCGACTTCTCCGAGTTGCGCGTCTAGGCGCTTCGCGCGTTCTGCTTCGTACGTTCCGCTTGGTGAGCAGAAGAGGTCGGGTCCCGTGTGGGAACCCGACCTCTTCTGCTCACGAAGTGACCCGAGGATCAGTCCTCGGCGTCACCCGCTTCTTCGTCCTCGACGCCGGTCTCGTCCATGCGGTCGCGCAGGTGGTCGGCCATCGCGCCGGCACCCTCACCGGCGTGGTCGTGGTCGACCTGCTCGATCAGGCCCTGCAGCTTCTCGTGGTTCGTGGCATCGGTGGCACCGTCCATGACGGGCTCGGTCTGCTCGTTGTCGCTCATGCTCCGGACGCTACGCCGCGGTTGCTGCGGAACGGTAGTGGAGCTCGACCGCCCCGCCGTCGAACTGCGTGGTGCCGACGAGCTCGAACACCGGGGTCGGTGCGGCGACCGGCAGCAGGGGCGCTCCGCCGCCGAGCGCGACCGGCATCACGGTGACCCGCAGCTCGTCGAGGATGCCCGCCTGCTGGTACTGCGCCGCGAGCAGTCCGCCGCCGACGACCCAGACGTCGCGGCCGTCGGCCACGCGCTCGAGGTCGGCCTGGTGGTCGCCGACCTCGCCCGAGACGAAGCGCACGTCGGCGCCATCCGGCACCGGCAGGTCACGGGTCGTGAACACCCACGTCGCCAGGTCCGGGTACGCCCACGTGTCGTCGTGGTCGAGCAGCCACTCGTACGTCGTCGACCCCATCGCGATCGCGCCGACGCCCGCGTAGAACCGGTCGTGGTGCTCCTGGAACGGCTCGAACCCGAACTGCAGCAGCCAGTCGAGGTCGTCGTCGGGCGCAGCGACGAAGCCGTCCAGCGAGGACGCGACGGAGTAGATCGTGCTCATGCCGGGGACGCTACCGAGCACCCCCGACAGGAGTCAGCGGCGGCCTCGGCGACCGACGACCGCTGCCTCGGCGATCGCGAGCACGGCGGCGATCCAGAGCTGGTCGACCGCGAACCGGCGTCGACGCGGATCGACGGCGAGCGGCACCATCGTTGCACCGTGCAGGGCGTCCACGACGGCACTCAGGGTGTGCGCGTTGCCGGAACCCACCCGCGCGACGAGGACGGCCTGTGCGAGCTGCCGGACCCCGAGCACGCCGTGCAGCACGGCCTGGTCCGACCCTCGGGCCGCACGGCTCAGGTGCCACAGGCCGAGCCCGGCCCGGGCCAGCTCGACGACGGCTGCCCCGTTGCCGGCAGACGACCGGCGGCTCATCGTCGGCGTCCCACGACGAGTGCAGCGGCACCGGCCGCGCCGAGCACCGCGCCGATGATGCCGTTGCCGACCCGGCGGTGCTCCACCCACCAGGTCTGCGGCGACCAGGCGTGGGCGGACTCGTCGAAGACCCCGTGCGCTCCGTGGTCGCCCGGCACCGGCTCGTACAGGTTGTCCCGCATCTCGAGGCCGTCCTTGTCCGGTGCCTGCTGCCCGTCGACCAGGGTCTTGGCGGCGTACCAGTCGGCGAAGCGTCCGCTGATCCGGTTGCCGAGGATCGTGTAGACCGTCGACTCGCCCACCCAGGTGCGGCTGCGCGGTCGTTCGGCCACGGCGGCGATGGCCCGGGCACCGACCTCGGGCTGGTAGATCGGGGCGACCGGCTGCGGGTGGTGCGGCAGCTTCGACTTCACCCACTGGAACTGGATCGTGTTGAGCGCCGGCATGTCCACACGGGACACCTTGACCTTGCTGCCCTGTTCGCGCAGCTCGGAGACGACGGACTCGGTGAACCCGACGATCGCGTGCTTCGCACCGCAGTACGCGGCCTGCAGGGGGATCCCACGGAACCCGAGCGCCGAGCCGACCTGGATCACGTGCCCACGGCCGCGGGGGACCATCCGCGACAGCGCCGACCGGGTGCCGTTCACGAAGCCGAGGTAGGTCACGTGCAGCGCCCGCTCGAAGTCCTCCGGGGCGGTGTCGAGGAACTTCCCGAACACCCCGACCATCACGCCGTTCACCCACAGGTCGATCGGTCCGAGCTCCTGCTCGACCCGGTCAGCCGCGGCCTCGACGGCGTCGCGGTCGGAGACGTCGGCGACCAGGGCCAGCCCGCGGCGCCCGGCGGCCTCGACCTCGGCGACGGCGGCGTCGACGCCCTCCTGCCCGCGGGCCAGGACGGCCACGTCCCACCCCCGTGCGGCGAGTTCCCGGACGGTCGCCCGTCCCAGTCCTGCGGATCCACCGGTCACCACTGCCACTCGAGTCATGGCTCCCTTGTACCTGCGGTCGGCCGTGCACCACTCAGCCGCTGTCCCCCGAAGTCGCCGTACCGAACCACGCACGCACCGATCGGACATCATGGCCAGGTGGAGACCCGAGACCCCGACACCGCCGGCCCCGCCGAGGAGGCGCCGCCCGGTTGGGTGCTCAACACACCGACCCGGCCGCTCGAGGTCTGGCTGTACCCGGTCCTCGCGCTGCTCCTCGCCGCCGCACACGTCGCCGTCGGGATCGCCTTCGGTGGTGCGTTGGCGCTCGTCGTCGGGGTGTCCGCCGCAGTGGTGACGACCGTCGGCGCCGTTGCCCTGTTCGTGACGGGTCGGCGCGCGTACGACGAGCAGAGCCGCGGAGCCTCGTGGCGGTCCCACGTCACCCGCGTGGTCGTCGCGGTCGCGAGCGTCGGCATCGTGTCGGTCACCACCCTGACCGTCGGGTTCCCCTTCGGCGCCCTGTTCGGTGCGGTCGCCGGCGTCCCGACGGCGTTCCGCTTGACGCGCTCGGTGCCGCGGATCGATCGCCTCGTCGTCGCGTGGACAGCACTCGCCGTCGCCGTGTGGTGCGGTGTCCTCGCGGTCCTCGGCCTGACGCTCGCTGATCTCCCCGACTACCGGAGCACGACCTGGACGTTCGGCGCTGCCTTCGCGGTGATCAGCGCCGTGATGGCCGTCCATCAGTTCGTCGTCGCACGTCGGTCACCCCACGACTGACGTCGTCCGGCCTCAGCGCCCCCGACCGAACCGTGTCGTGACCCCCGGCGAGTAGAGCACCGAGTCCGGCTCGAGCTCGGTCAGCCCGAAGGGCAGCCCGGCCGCCCCGACCAGGTCGTCCCGCAGCGACACCACCGAGGCCCGGTGCAACGGCCACGACTCGTGCTCGTTCGGCCAGAACCGCGTCCGTCCGGCCCGGTGCACGTGCATGCCCCACCGCGCCGTCAGGAACGTCTCGAGCGGCCCCGGCTCGTCGAGTGCCTCACCGATCCGGACGTCGAGCATCGACCGCAGGTGGGTGCCGTGCCGACGCATCGCGTACCCCACGCGGCCGTCACCGCTGCGCGACTCCGCGACCGCCCACCGGTACGGCAGTCCGGTCGCGACGCGTGCGCCGATGGTCGGCAGGAGCTTGCCGGCGTCGAGCGACAGGAACACCACCCCGCGCTGCCCCTGCTCGTCGACCGTGTAGACGCGGACGTTCAGCTCGACGAAGTCGCCGATGCTCCCGGTCGAGAACGGCGGGAACCGCGTGTCCTCGAACCGGAACGCGATGAGGCCCACCCAGGTGGTCACCCCGTCGTCGGTGCCGTCGAGCGCCATCGTGTCGGGCCGTGTGCCGGCCGGCAGCAGCGGGGCCACCGCCGACACATCGACGCGCCAGTGCACGAAGACGACGTCGAGCCAGTCCTGCGAGATCCAGGGGCGGCCCGGCAGGCCGGGGGCAACGGCCTGGAGGCCCGGGGTCACGTGGGTGGGTCGGGTGTCGGTCACGATGTGGTCGCCTCCGGTTCGATGTGGGCTGCGACGGGTGCGTCGTCCCACCCGCGCTGCGGGGTGTCGCAGGTGCCGCGGAACACGTACTGCGAGGGACGCTTCCGCTCGCTCGACGTCCAGTCGATGGCCGGACGTCGTCGTTCCGGGGGCAGGTACCCGATCCGGTAGACGGCCATCAGCTCGAGCGACTCGGGCACACGGAGCAGTCCCTCGATCTCCTCCCACGCGCCGGGGGTCTCCATCGGGAAGGACACGAACTGGATCCCCAGGCCGAGCTCGGTCGTCGCGAGCCAGATGTTCTCCATCGCCGCGCCCATGCTGAACACCGAGTAGAAGCCGGACAGCTCCTCCTTCCGGTACTCGTGGCGGTCGAGCATCACGCCGAGCAGCAGCGGCGACCCGGCGACGAGCTTCCGGTTCTCCTCACCCAGGGTCTGCGGCACCCGGAGCGTGTTCATGAGCAGCTGCCCGCGCTTCGTGAACACCTGCTTCGTGAACGGCCGCAGCGGCCCGGGGAGCTTGTCGAACAGCATGCCGTCGCGCCGCTCGTCCATCTCTGCCTTCGAGAACCGGAAGTACGGCTTGTACCGCTCGAAGAACGTGCCCTCGGCCATCGTGCGGGTCATCGAGCTGCCGCTGATCTCGGCGACGCGGTCGATCGTCCGGCGTTCCTCGATCAGCACGAAGCGCCACGGCTGGCTGTTGAGCTGCGACGGCGCCCGGCCGGCGAGCTCCATGAGCAGCCGCTGGTGCTCGTCCGACACCGGATCGGGCAGGAACGGCCCGTTCGTCGTGCGTCGTCGTCGGATGGCCTCGAACAGCTCCACTGCTCACCTCTCTGATCGCCTGCGGGCGAGCACGGCCCCCAGGTAGGACGGTGCGGCGGCGACCGCGACCTTCCAGTGTGCTCCGGAGCGCGGGTTGGTGCGTGGAGCGACCGCCAGGGGCACGAGTGCCGGCAGCAGGAACAGTGCGGTCCGGTCGCGCGTCCACGCGGGGGTCGTCGCGGCGACGCCGGTCAGGGTCGCGGTCACGACGAACAGCCCGTGGTGCACGACGCGGAGCTTCTTCGTGCGGATCAGCCGCACGGCGACCGCGGTGCCCCACAGGCAGTTCGCGACGTAGGCAAGGCCCGCAGCGGTGACCAGCTGCCGGGCCGGACGCGATCCCGTGGGCGGTGATCCGCGCCTCCCGGCCGTCTTCCGTCCCATGCGTGGGACGTTACGCGGTCTCTCGACTGACGAGCTTGGAGAGCACGATCGCGGAGCGGGTGTGGTCGACCTGGGGAGCGAGGCGGACCTTGTCGAGCGCCTCCTCGAGCGCGGACAGGTCCTTCGAACGCATGTGCACGACGGCGTCGGCGCTGCCGGTGACCGTACCGGCGTCGATGACCTCGGGGACGGTGTCGAGCAGGGCACGCAGCTCGTCGGGCGAGACGGTGCCGCGGCAGTAGAGCTCGACCCAGGCCTCGGTCCCGCGGTCCTCGACGGCGGGGTCGACCTTGATCGTGAAGCCCTGGATGACGCCGTCACCGACCAGCCGGTCGACACGGCGCTTGACGGCCGAGGCCGAGAGTCCGACCACCGACCCGATGTCGCCGTAGCCGGCGCGGGCGTTGTCCCGGAGCTGATCCAGGATGCGGTGGTCGAGCGTATCCATTTGTCCCCATCGTACGCGGACTTGTTGCGAGGCTGGTGGGTCTCGCGCACGAAACGTGCGTCACCCGAACGGGTGTCAAGCCGTCAGAGCCCCGGTACTGCACTTGCCGGACGGTCTGTGGAAGGATCGACACGGCGTCGACCTGGTCCGCTGCGGTGAGTGAGCCTGCATCTCACCGGAGCTCTTCTCCTCGTTCCGTTTCGGTTCCTGGCAGGCTCGGGCCCCGGTCCCTTCCAGGAGGACTGATGTCGAACACCGCACCCGCCCCCGAGTCCGTCGCCACCCCGGCCCGTGTCGCCACCAAGCGCACGATCCTGATGTGCAAGCCGGACTTCTACACCGTGAGCTACCGGATCAACCCGTGGATGCACCCGGAGGAGCCGACCGACACGTCGAAGGCCGTCGAGCAGTGGGAGTCGCTCGTCGCCGTCTACGAGCAGCTCGGCTTCGACATCTCGTACATCGACCCGATCGACGGACTGCCGGACATGGTCTACGCGGCCAACGGCGGGTTCGTCCTCGACGGCATCGCGTACGGCGCGAAGTTCCAGTACCCCGAGCGCCAGCCCGAGGGCCCCGCGTACATGGACTGGTTCCGCCAGGCCGGTCTGACCGTCGCCGAGCCGGAACAGACCAACGAGGGCGAGGGCGACTTCCTGCTCATCGGGGACACGATCTTCGCCGGCACCGGTTTCCGGTCGGACAGCACCTCGCACGACGAGCTCGCGAAGATCTACGGCCGCGAGGTCGTCACGCTCAAGCTCATCAACCCGAGCTTCTACCACCTCGACACCGCCATCGCCGTGCTCGACCCCGAGCCCGCCGTCGACGGGACGAGCAACATCGCGTACCTGGAGAGCGCCTTCGACGAGCCGTCGCTGGCGATCCTGCGCGAGCGCTTCCCGGACGCGATCATCGCCACGGAAGAGGACGCCGCGATCCTCGGCCTGAACTCCTACTCCGACGGGTACAACGTCGTGATCGCCGCCCGGGCTGTTCGGTTCGCCGAGCAGCTGCGCGAGAAGGGCTACAACCCGATCGGCGTCGACCTGTCCGAGCTGCTGCTCGGCGGTGGCGGCGTGAAGTGCTGCACCCTCGACCTGCACCCGGTCGGCACCGGCACCTCGGTCGCGCGTTCGCTCGGGGTCAGCTGATGTCGGCGGCAGCGTCGCTCGGGGTCAACACCGCGGCGGCGCTCGCCGTCGAGGACCGCGCCCTCGCGCACAACTACAGCCCGCTGCCCGTCGTCATCGCGTCGGGTGCCGGAGCGACCGTCACCGACGTCGACGGCAAGCAGTACCTGGACGGCCTCGCCGCGTACTCGGCGGTCAACTTCGGTCACGGCAACCCGCGGCTGCTCGACGCCGCACGTGCGCAGCTCGACCGCGTGACGCTCACGAGCCGCGCGTTCGTGAACGACCAGCTCGGGCCGTTCGCTGCAGCACTGGCGGCGTTGACGGAGACCGAGATGGTCCTGCCGATGAACACCGGTGCCGAGGCCGTCGAGTCCGCGATCAAGGTGTCCCGCGCGTGGGGTTACCGCGTCAAGGGCGTGCCGGCCGAGCGGGCGACGATCATCGTCGCGTCCGGGAACTTCCACGGCCGCACCACGACGATCATCTCGTTCTCGGACGACCCCTCGGCCCACGATGACTTCGGGCCGTTCACGCCGGGCTTCCGCACGGTGCCGTACGGCGACGCGGCGGCCCTGCGCGAAGCGATGGACGAGACCGTCGTCTCCGTGCTGCTCGAGCCGATCCAGGGTGAGGGCGGCGTGGTCATCCCGCCGGAGTCCTACCTTCCCGACGTCCGGGCGGTCTGCGACGAGTTCGGTGCGCTGTTCATCGCCGACGAGATCCAGTCCGGCCTCGGTCGCACGGGGCACACGCTCGCGGTGCAGCGCGTCGGGGTGCGTCCCGACCTCATCACACTCGGCAAGGCCCTCGGTGGCGGCATCGTGCCGGTGTCCGCGGTGGTGGGCTCGCGCGATGTCCTGGGCGTCCTGCGCCCCGGCGAACACGGATCGACCTTCGGCGGCAACCCGCTCGCCGCAGCCGTCGGCGCCGAGGTCGTGGCGATGCTCGGTGAGGGCACCTTCCAGCAGCGGGCCCTCGACGGCGAACCGCTGTTGCGCGGCCTGCTCGACGACCTGCTCGGCAAGGGTGTCGTCTCGCACCGGGTCGCCGGACTCTGGGCAGGGATCGACATCGACCCCGCGCTCGGCACGGGCAAGGCGATCTCGAAGGACCTCGCCGACCGCGGGCTCCTGGTGAAGGACACCCACGGGTCGACGATCCGCTTCGCGCCGCCCCTGGTCGTCACCGACGACGAGCTGCGCTTCGCGATCGGAACCCTGGCGGACGTGCTCGCCGCGCGGGCCTGACCTGATCCGCAAAACACCGGTGTTCGCGCGTTGAACCCCCGCATGCCGCGGTGCGGAGCGCGAACACCGGTGTCTTGCGCGCCGGCGCGCGTCACAAAGTGCGGCTCACACCGCCCAGCGCGCCGCCAGCTCGTCCATCAGGACATCGAGCCGCTCGTCGACGACCTGCTCCTCGGGGTGCGCCTCGTACCAGGCGATGACCTCGCGCACACCCTGCCGGTAGGTCGTGCGCGGCCGGTACCACGGCACGAGCGACCGGATCTTGCTGTTGTCGAACACCGACGAGTTCGCCTTGTCGCCGAGCAGCGCCGCGCCCCACTCGGGGTCGACGGCGTTGATCGCGTCCGCCGGCACGTGCACGATCCGCAGGTCCTCGACCCCGGCCGCCGCCGCGATCTCGTGCGCGATGGCGTTCCACGTCGGGGCCTCATCGCTCGTGATCGTGAAGGGCTCGCCGATCGCCTCGGCCCGGTCGAGCAGCCCGGTGAACCCGACCGCGAAGTCGCGACTGTGCGTCAGGGTCCACAGCGAGGTGCCGTCGCCGGTGATGATGACCGGCTTGCCGGCACGCATCCGAGCGACCGCGGTCCATCCACCCGTCAGCGGCAGCTTCGTCTCGTCGTAGGTGTGCGACGGACGCACGATGGTCACCGGGAAGTCCTGCTGCCGGTACGCCTCCATCAGCAGCTCCTCGCACGCGATCTTGTCGCGCGAGTACTGCCAGTACGGGTTCTTCAGCGGCGTCGACTCCGTGATCGGCAGGTGCGTCGCCGGCGTCTGGTAGGCCGAAGCCGAGCTGATGAACACGTACTGCCGCGTCCGCCCGGCGAAGAAGTCGACGTCGGCCTGCACCTGGTCCGGCGTGAAGGCGATCCAGTTCACGACCACGTCGAAGCGCTGGTCGCCGAGTGCGTCCGCCAGTGCGCTGCGGTCCGACACATCGGCCTGGAGGCGCGTCACACCCTCCGGGATCGGCCTGCCCCCGGTGGTCCCCCGGTTGAGCACGGTCACGTCGAACCCCTGCTCGACGGCTTCCCGGACGCAGGCGGCGCTGATGACGCCGCTCCCGCCGATGAACAACACGCTCGCTCCGGTCATGGATGCTCCCTCGCTTCCGGCGGCACCGCTCCGTGCCGCAACCCTTTCGATCCTGCACCTACCCGTCGGGGCGGGCACGGAGCACGGCTTCGATCGAAGTGGTGCCCTCAGCCCAGGACGCCGCGTGTGGACTGATCCAGCCGAGCAGTTCGAGTGCGAAGTCGTGGTCCCGCTGCAGGTTCCGCGCGTGGATGGGTTCGTGGTGCGCGGCGCGGTTCCGCACGAAGTGCAGCTGCTGGAGCCGTCGCGCCACCTCGCTCCGTCGGATGCGCAGGTTGTCCGGCCCGTGCGGAAAGGCTCGATGCAGGCCAGGCACCCAGAGCGAGGTGTGGTACCGCGATTCGACGAGGTACCGCCAGAACCCGAAGCTGAGCTCCGCGATGACCCGTCCGTGTACTTCGGGACGTCGACCTTCTCGACCCGCCCGTGCCCGTGCCTTCGCGAGGTCGGCACGCCCGCGGCTGTCGAGTGGTGCGATGTCGAACCAGGGCGGCCCGGTGCGGCTCGATGCCCACGCGCAGAGTTCACGGTCGAGCGCATTGCGAGCGAACACCTCGACGACGCCGGTGAGCTCCATGACTGCCGCCGCGGCTCGCATGTTCCACTCGTAGAGCCGCAGTGCTTCAGTCGACGACCCCGTCCGCCCTGCGTACGAACGGAGCCGATCGGCTGTGATGAGCCGCTCGAGCTCGTCTTCCTGCATCCCGCCTCGCCTGCTAACGTTGTTCACGAAGACCCCGGAACGATCCCTGGCTCAGGCCACATCGCCGGGGTTTCGTCTTTTTCGATCGTCTCTGAAACATCAGCGTACAGGCGTGCACTCGCAGGCCGAGTGCTCCTGGGGGCGACGGGACTACCGTCACGGTTCGGGTCGCACCGACGCGCCCCACGACAGGAGTGACACGCACATGGAGTACCGCTACCTCGGCAACTCGGGCCTCAAGGTCTCCGAGATCACCTACGGCAACTGGCTCACCCACGCATCCCAGGTCGAGAACGACGCGGCGATCGCCTGCGTCAAGGCCGCCCTCGAGGTCGGCATCTCGACGTTCGACACCGCCGACGTCTACGCCAACACCGGCGCGGAGACGGTCCTCGGCGAAGCGCTCAAGGGGGAGCGGCGCCAGTCCCTCGAGATCGCCACGAAGGTGTTCGGGCCGACCGGTCCGAAGGGCCACAACGACACCGGGCTGTCCCGCAAGCACATCCTCGAGTCGATCGACGGCTCGCTGCAGCGGCTGCAGACGGACTACGTCGACCTGTACCAGGCGCACCGCTACGACCACGAGACCCCGCTCGAAGAGACGATGCAGGCCTTCGCGGACATCGTGCGTCAGGGCAAGGTCCTGTACGTCGGCGTCAGCGAGTGGACCGCGGACCAGCTGCGTGCGGGGGCGGCGCTCGCGAAGGACCTCGGCTTCCAGCTCATCTCGAACCAGCCGCAGTACTCGGCACTGTGGCGGGTCATCGAGGACGAGGTCGTCCCCACCTCGAAGGAACTCGGCATCTCGCAGATCGTCTGGTCACCGATCGCCCAGGGTGTGCTCACCGGCAAGTACAAGCCGGGTCAGCCGCTGCCCGAGGGCTCCCGCGCGACCGACGACAAGGGCGGCGCGGACATGATCAAGCGGTTCATGCGCGACGAGGTGCTGTCCTCGGTGCAGGAGCTGCAGCCGGTCGCCGACGAGCTGAACCTGTCGATGGCGCAGCTCGCGGTCGCCTGGGTCCTGCAGAACGAGAACGTCGCCTCGGCGATCATCGGGGCTTCGCGTCCGGAGCAGGTGCACGACAACGCGGGCGCTGCCGGCGTCACGATCCCCGCGGAGCTCATGTCGCGGATCGACGATGCCCTCGGCGCCGTGGTCGAGCGCGACCCCGCGAAGACGAACGACAGCAGCCCGAAGACCCGCGAGGCGTAGGCAGTCCGCAACACACCGGTGTTCGCCCGTTGAACACGCGCATGCCGCGGCTCGATGCGCGAACACCGGTGTTTTGCGAGCAGGTCACACCGGCCAGACAACGGAAAAGGCCCCCTGCCGAAGCAGGGGGCCTTCACCGGTGGCTGGACACGGCATCGATCCGTGGACCTTTCGATTTTCAGTCGAACGCTCTACCAACTGAGCTATCCAGCCGTGGCGACCCTGACGGGACTTGAACCCGCGACCTCCGCCGTGACAGGGCGGCACGCTAACCAGCTGCGCTACAGGGCCATATTGAATTGCTGTGGTGTTGTTCAGTACTACTTGCTCGCTCACTCAAGGAGTGACCCCAACGGGATTCGAACCCGTGCTGCCGCCGTGAAAGGGCGGTGTCCTAGGCCACTAAACGATAGGGCCGCAAGCAGTGCATCGCGCTACCGATGGACAAGCATACGGATGCCCCCCGGGTTTCACAAATCCAACCCCGCCAACCGTGCATCCCCGGCGTGTCGCGGCGTCAGCGCACGGGTCTCCGATGCTGTCGGTGCGAGCATCGTCGGCGGCCGCACCCCTCGTCCGAGGGGCTGTCGAGCCTGCGACCCGTGTTGTTACTGTTGCACCTGTTAACAGTGTTACGTGCGTGAGCCTTGCCGCGCTGTTACGAAATCGAGATACATGTCGACCTCCACTCCCTTCTCCCTCCGCTCCCGCAGCCGCCTGATCGCCGCCGCGGTCGCCGTCGCGCTCACAGCCGGCACGCTCGCGGTCCTCGCCCCGGCGTCGTCCGCCAGCGCCGCGAGCTACCCCAGCTGGGACGAGGTGCAGCGGGCGAAGTCGTCGACCAGTGCCCAGCAGGCCAAGGTCAGCGAGATCAAGTCGCTCATCTCATCGCTGAAGAGCGAGGCCGCTGCCAAGCAGAAGGCCGCACAGGCCGCGGGCGAGGCGTACCAGGCCGCGCAGAACAAGTACGACGAGGCGACGCTCAAGCAGAAGAAGTTCCAGTCGCAGGCCGACGACGCCGAGCAGACCGCCGCACGGTCCGAGGAGCAGGCCGGTCAGCTCGCCGCTCAGCTCGGTCGCACCAGCGGTGACGACGTGACGACGGACATCCTCACGCACCCGTCCGACTCCGGCGACCTCCTCTACGAGCTCGGCGCCATGTCGAAGCTCAGCGAGCAGTCCGAGGGCATCTACGCGCAGGCCTCGCAAGACCGCGGTGTGGCCCAGGGCCTCGCGGACAAGGCGGACCGCGCCAAGCAGGCCCTCGGGGACCTGGCCGACGCCGCACAGTCGAAGATGCAGCAGGCCCAGGGAGCCGCGGACGCCGCACAGACCGCGGTCGACGCCCAGAACGACAACGAGTCCAGGCTCGAAGCGCAGCTGACCGCGCTCACGTCGAAGCAGCGCGGCGTCGAGGCCGACTACCGCAAGGGCGTCGCCGCCGAGAAGGCCCGCCAGGCCCGCCTCGCCGCAGCCGCCGCGAAGGCAGCAGCCAAGGCCGCGGCGACCAGCCAGGGCGGCACCGGCGGCGGCAGCGCCAACCCGGCGGGCTGGGTCCGACCCGCCGGCGGGTTCCAGACCAGCCCCTACGGCTACCGCGTCGACCCCTACACGCACGTCAGCGCCCTGCACGCGGGCGTCGACCTGGCCCCCGCTTGCTACGCCCCGATCTACGCGGCGCACGACGGCACCGTCACCTTCGCCGGCAACGGTGGCGGGTACGGCAACGAGGTCATCCTCGACAACGGCGGCGGCATCTCCACCGCGTACGGCCACGTCGTCGACGGCGGGATCATGGTCACCGCCGGCCAGCACGTCACCGCGGGACAGCAGATCGCCAAGATCGGATCGACCGGCTGGTCGACCGGGTGCCACCTCCACTTCGAGACCCGGATCAACGGCGCTGCCGTCGACCCGGTCCCCTTCATGGCAGCGCGGGGGATCTCGGTATGAGCATCAGCGCCACCAGAAGGCGTCGACCCACGTCATGACCACCTCCGCTCGCTCGTTCTCCTGCGGGATCGCGACCATCGCCGTGCTCGGCATCGGCCTGTCGGTCGTCATCGCCGGACCGGCCCAGGCCGCACCCTCGGGTCCGTCCTGGGACGACGTCAAGGCCGCGAAGTCCGATGCGGCCGACGCCCAGCAGACGGTCGACGAGCTGAGCGACCGGCTCGGCACGCTGCAGGACGCCGCCGACCAGGCCGGTGTCGCCGAGCAGCAGGCCGGGCAGGCGTACGCCCTCGCGGCGTCGCAGCAGCAGGAGGCGAAGGACACCCTCGCCGACCTGTCCGCGCAGTCGAAGCGCGCGAAGGCCCGGGCGGACGACTCGGCCGGCCAGGTCGCCGGGCTCGTGGTCGAGCTGTCCCGCACGGGCGGCGGTGACCTGTCGACGACCATGCTCATGGACTCGTCGGACTCGAAGGACCTGCTCTACCGCGTCGGCACGATGTCGCACCTGTCCGAGCGCTCCGCGACCGTCCTGGCCGAAGCACGCGCCGACCAGAAGACCGTCGAGTCCCTGGCCGCCCAGCAGTCCGCGGCCGAGAAGGCCCTGAGCAAGGCGACCGAGGCGACGAAGACCACCTTCGCGACGGCCAACGACGTGGCCGCAGGCGCCCAGGCCCGGGTGCTGAAGGAACAGGACCAGCAGGCCGAGGTCCTGCGCCAGCTCGCGTACCTGAAGGGCACGAGCGTCGCGACGGAGACCGCGTACTGGAGTGCGCAGCAGGCGAAGGCCGCCGCGGCCGCCATCGCGAAGCAGACGCGCGGCACCGGCACCGGCACCGGCTCCGGCACCGGGAACGCCACCGGCGGCGGCACGAGCGGTGGCAACACCGGCAACACGGGCGGCACCGGCAGCACCGGCGGCGGGACCTCCACCCCGGCCGTGCCGAGCACGCCGTCCAAGCCCAGCACCCCGTCGAACCCCGGCACCCCCGCGAAGCCGAGCACTCCGAGCAAGCCGGCACCCGCGCCTGCTCCGGCACCCGCCCCTGCTCCGGCACCGGCACCGGCGCCCGCTCCCGCCCCTGCCCCGAGCAGCCCCTCGAAGGCCGCCGGTGCCATCGCGTTCGCCCGTGCCCAGCTCGGCGAGCCGTACGTCCTGACCGGCGCCGGCCCGAACACCTGGGACTGCTCCGGCCTCGTGATGATGGCCTACAGCTCGCAGGGCATCGCGACCGGCGGACACAACGTCGTCTGGCAGTACAACTACTTCAAGTCGATCGGCCGCCTCGTCCCGCTGTCCCAGCGCCAGCCCGGCGACATCCTGTTCTACTCGTCGAACGGCACGGCCTCGGGGGCGTACCACGACTCGATCGTGACGAGCTACGGCACCATGGTCGAGGCCGCGCGCCCCGGCGTCGGCGTCGTCGAGCGCGCGATCTGGCTGCCGAACCAGCTCATGCCGTACGTCGCCCGCCCGAGCGGTTCCCTGTAGCCCGCTCCCGGAGTGCCCGTTCTTTCCCAGAGCGGCTGCGGTACCAAGCGAGATCGGGCGTACCTGCACGGATCAACGCACCAGGTACGCCCGTTTCCACCCGGTACGCCCGTTTCCACCAGGCGCGCCCCCGCACGCCGCGCCCCCGCACGCCACGCTCCGCCCGCGCACGCCCCGCCCCGCCCCGCAGCAGCCCACCCCGCACGACACAGAACGGCGCCCGCCCTCCGGAAGGAGAGCGGGCGCCGTTCGTCGTCAGGGGATCGTCAGTGCGAGCCGGGCACGTACGCGGCCTGACCGGCCTGCACGATGCGCTCGGCCTCGGCGGCGTCGCCCCAGCCCTCGGCCTTGACCCACTTGTTCGGCTCGAGGTCCTTGTAGCGCTCGAAGAAGTGCGCGATCTCGGCCTTCGTCTGCTCCGGCACGTCCGAGATGTCCTGGATGTGCGCCCAGCGCGGGTCCTTGGCGGGGACGACGAGGACCTTCTCGTCGTTGCCGGCCTCGTCGCTCATCTTGAAGACGCCGACGGGGCGGACCTTGACGCCGACGCCGGGGAACGTCGGGAACTCGAGCAGCAGCAGCGCGTCCACGGGGTCACCGTCGTCGGCCAGGGTCTTCTCGAAGAACCCGTAGTCGGTGGGGTAGACGAACGAGGTGAACAGCACGCGGTCGAGGTAGACGCGACCGGTCTCGTGGTCCACCTCGTACTTGTTGCGGCTGCCCTTGGGGATCTCGACGACGACGTCGTACGCGGCCATGTTGCGCTCCTGTGTCTGCTTCGGGGACTGTCGTGTGTTGCGAAAGCGCGGCTAACGTTACCGGGTGAACTCTCCGCGTCCCCGGCTCGACCCCGCCGTCGCCGAGACCCGCCTGGCGGTCCGCGACCTGCTCGCCGCAGCCGTCGACGACGGCGTGGTCGCCGCAGGCGACCTGGTCCTCGTCGCACTGAGCGGCGGACCGGACTCCCTCGCCCTCGCCGCGGCCACCGCGTTCGAAGCGGGCAAGCAGGGTCTGCGGGCCGGGGCAGTGGTCGTCGACCACGCGCTCCAGGCGGGCTCCGAGGCGGTCGCGAGCCGCGCCTCCCGGCAGGCATCCGAGCTGGGACTCGACCCGGTGACGGTCCGCAGGGTCACGGTCGGCTCCGACGGCGGCCCGGAAGGCGCCGCCCGGGAGGCCCGCCACGCGTCGATCGCCAAGGTCGCGGCCGCCACCGGGTCACCCCTGGTGCTGCTGGGCCACACCCTGGACGACCAGGCCGAGACCGTGCTGCTCGGCCTGCTGCGCGGCAGCGGGCCGGACAGCCTGTCCGGCATGCAGCCGCTCGCCCGCCGTGACGGCGGTCCGGCCTACGGCCGGCCGCTCCTGTCGGTCCGGCGCCACGCGACCCGGCAGGCGTGCGCCGCAGCGGGGCTGGCGCCGTGGCGCGACCCGCAGAACGACGACCCCGCGTACGCACGGGTGCGGGTGCGGAACACCCTGCTGCCGGTGCTCGAACGGGAGCTCGGTGCCGGGGTGCCCGAGGCCCTGGCCCGGACGGCCGACCAGCTGCGCGAGGACTCCGCGGCGCTGGACCACTTCGCCGAGGAGATCGCGGAGGACATCGCCGAGCACTCCGAGGCCGGCATCTCGCTGTCGGTGCGGGCGCTCGGGGCGAACCCGCCGGCGCTCCGGCAGCGACTCGTGCGCCTGGCGGTGGAGAGCGAGTTCGGGGTGACGCTGTCGCGCGTGCAGACGCTCGAGGTCTGCCGGCTCGTCACGGACTGGAGCGGACAGGGCCCGATCGACCTGCCGGGCGTCCGTGCCACGCGGACCGGCGACCGCATCGAGTTCAGCGCCGGTTAGGCTGGCGTGGTGGAACTCTCCGACGTCCAGGCAGACCTGTCCGAAGTGCTCTTCACCCCCGAGCAGATCGACGAGAAGCTCGCCGAGCTCGCGGCGGTCGTCGACGCCGACTACGCGGGCCGCGACCCGCTGCTCGTCGGGGTGCTCAAGGGTGCCGTCATGGTGATGGCGGACTTCTCGCGCCACCTCAAGATGCAGGCGCGGATGGACTGGATGGCGGTGTCGTCGTACGGCTCCGGCACGAAGTCGTCCGGTGTGGTGCGGATCCTCAAGGACCTCGACACCGACCTGCACGGCCGCGACGTCCTGATCGTCGAGGACATCATCGACTCCGGTCTGACCCTGTCGTGGCTCAAGCAGAACCTGCAGTCCCGTGGTGCCGCCAGCGTCGAGATCGTCGCCCTGCTGCGCAAGCCCGAGGCCGCCAAGGTCGAGGTCGACGTGAAGTACGTGGGCTTCGACATCCCCGACGCGTTCGTGGTCGGCTACGGCCTGGACTACGACGAGCGCTACCGCAACCTGCGCGGCGTCGGCGTCCTCGCTCCGCACGTCTACTCCTGACGGGCAGCCCGCCGCGCTCGGGCCGCACTCGGCCGACTCTGGCCCGGGGGTGAGTTCGCCCGCAGAGGACACCCATTCTCGCCACAGAATCGCGGCCGTATGCTGACCTGCACGCAACTTCGGCAGAGAAAGGTGTCGGGCACTCGCGCCCGGATCACATGAACTTCAAGCGCATCTTCCGCGGCCCGTACCTCTACGTGCTGATCGCGCTGGCGGGCATCTTCATCGGCTGGAGCGTCATCAGCCAGGGCAGCACGCAAGAGATCGACACCCAGAAGGGTCTCGAGCAGCTCTCCGATGACAAGGTCTCGTCCGCGACCATCAACTCCACCGAGCAGCGGGTCGACCTCGTCCTGAAGGACGGCGACAAGCAGGAGCAGTTCTACTACTCCACGCCACGCGGCGAAGAGGTCGTCCAGGCCGTCAACGACGCCAACCTGCCGGACGGCTACAACGACCGCGTCGCCCAGGGCAACTGGTTCCTGTCGCTGCTCGGCATCCTGCTGCCGTTCCTGATCATCGGTGCCCTGTTCTGGTTCCTGCTCTCGAGCGCCCAGGGTGGCGGCTCGAAGGTCATGCAGTTCGGCAAGTCGAAGGCCAAGATCAACAACAAGGAGAACCCGCAGGTGTCGTTCGCCGACGTCGCGGGTGCCGACGAGGCGATCGAGGAACTGCACGAGATCAAGGAGTTCCTCAAGGAGCCCGCGAAGTTCCAGGCCGTCGGGGCGAAGATCCCGAAGGGCGTGCTGCTCTACGGCCCTCCCGGAACCGGCAAGACCCTGCTCGCCCGCGCCGTCGCGGGTGAAGCCGGCGTGCCGTTCTACTCGATCTCCGGTTCGGACTTCGTCGAGATGTTCGTCGGTGTCGGTGCGAGCCGTGTCCGTGACCTCTTCGAGCAGGCCAAGGCGAACTCGCCGGCCATCGTCTTCATCGACGAGATCGACGCCGTCGGTCGTCACCGTGGTGCCGGCATCGGCGGTGGCAACGACGAGCGCGAGCAGACGCTGAACCAGCTCCTCGTCGAGATGGACGGCTTCGACGGCAAGACCAACGTCATCCTCATCGCCGCGACGAACCGTCCCGACGTGCTCGACCCCGCGCTCCTGCGCCCCGGCCGTTTCGACCGCCAGATCGGCGTCGACGCCCCGGGTCTCGCCGGCCGCAAGCAGATCCTCGAGGTGCACGCGAAGGGCAAGCCGCTCGCCGCGAGCGTCGACCTCGAGCTGCTCGCCCGCAAGACGCCGGGCTTCACCGGTGCCGACCTGGCGAACGTCCTGAACGAGGCGGCCCTGCTGACCGCCCGCTCGAACGCGCAGCTCATCGACAACCGTGCCCTCGACGAGGCCGTCGACCGCGTGATGGCCGGCCCGCAGCGCCGAACCCGGATCATGTCCGACCAGGAACGCCTGATCACCGCGTACCACGAGGGCGGCCACGCCCTGGCGGCAGCGGCGATGCGGCACACCGACCCGGTCACGAAGATCACGATCCTGCCCCGCGGCCGTGCCCTCGGGTACACGATGGTGCTCCCGCTCGAGGACAAGTACTCGGTCACCCGCAACGAGCTCCTCGACCAGCTCACCTACGCCATGGGTGGTCGCGTCGCCGAGGAGATCGTCTTCCACGACCCGACCACGGGCGCCTCGAACGACATCGAGAAGGCCACCGGCACCGCCCGCAAGATGGTGACCGAGTACGGCATGAGCCAGGCCGTCGGGTCCGTGAAGCTCGGGTCCGGTTCGAGCGAGCCGTTCGTCGGCCGTGACATGAGCGGTGGCACCGGTCGCGACTACTCGGAGACCATCGCCCAGACGGTCGACGCCGAGACCCGCGCCCTGCTCGAGGCCGCGCACGACGAGGCCTACCAGGTGCTCAACGACAACCGCGACATCCTCGACCGCCTTGCCGGCGAGCTCCTCGAGAAGGAGACGCTCGACGCCCCGGAGCTCGTGGAGATCTTCAAGGACGTCCGCAAGCTGCCGGAGCGCCCGCAGTGGCTCTCCAGCGACAAGCGCCCGGTCAGCAACCTGCCCGCGATCGACGTGCCCGGCAAGGCCGCCTCGACCGCAGCGGACCCGTCGGACTCCGAGTCGACCTCGAAGACCCGTCGTCGCCCGTTCGGCAACCCGGGTATCGCCCCCGCGTAGGCCGGCATGACCGAGCTGCCGACGCGACGAGAGCGTCGACTCGCCGAGGTGAGTCGTGCCCGCGCCGCCGCCGCCGAACCGGCGACGGTCGCGATCGACCTCCGTGCACCCCAGCCGGTGCCCGAGGTCGTGACCGGCCGTCGCCGTGACCGCGGTGGTCCGGCCGAGGAGCGCACCCGGGTGCTCGGCATCCTCAACGTCACCCCCGACTCGTTCAGCGACGGCGGGCTGCACCAGGCCTACGACGCCGCCGTGCAGCACGCACGTGACCTCGTCGCGGCCGGTGCGGACGTCATCGACGTCGGCGGGGAGTCCACCCGCCCCGGTTCCGAGCGCGTGCCCGTGCCGGTCGAGCAAGAACGGGTGCTGCCGGTCGTGCAGCAGCTCGTGGCCGAAGGCATCCCGGTCAGCGTCGACACGATGAACGCCGCGACGGCCGAACGTGCCGTCGACCTCGGTGCCGCCATCGTCAACGACGTCTCCGGTGGGCTCGCCGACCCGGACATGGCCCGGGTCGTGGCGTCGACGGGCGTCGGCTTCGTCGTCATGCACTGGCGCGGCCACAGCGACCGGATGTACCGCAACGCCGAGTACACCCACGCGGTCGAGGAGGTCCGGCGCGAGGTCGAACTCCGGGTCGCCGAACTCATCGTGCTCGGCGTCCGGCAGGAGCAGGTCGTCATCGACCCGGGCCTCGGCTTCGCCAAGCACGGCGTGCAGAACTGGGAGATCCTGGCCGGCTACGAGCGCTTCGCCTCGATCGGCCTGCCGGTGCTCGTCGCCGCCTCACGCAAGCGGTTCCTCGACGGTGTCGGGAGCCCCGAGGGTGCCCCGCCCAGGGAGCGCGACCTCGCCACCGCCGCCATCAGCCTGCTCGCCGCCGAACGCGGCGCGTGGGGTGTGCGCGTGCACGACCCGGCACCGACCCGTGCCGTGCTCGACGTCTGGGACGCCTGGAGGGCAGCTCGATCGTGAACGACACCATCCGACTCACCGGGGTCCGCGCCCGCGGACACCACGGCGTCTTCGACCACGAGCGCGAGGACGGCCAGGACTTCGTCGTCGACGTCGCCGTGGAGCTCGACGCCCGCGCCGCCTCGGGCAGCGACGACCTCGACGCCACCGTGCACTACGGCGTCCTCGCCGAGCAGGTCGTCGCCGAGATCGAACGCGACCCGGTCGACCTGATCGAGACCCTGGCCGAGCGCATCGCCGCGGCCGTGCTCACCCACCGTGCCGCATTGGCGACCGAGGTCACGGTGCACAAGCCGCAGGCCCCGATCACCGTGCCGTTCACCGACGTCTCGATCACCATCCGGCGTGCCCGCGGCGCCACGGTGCGGGACGAGGAAGAAGAATGACCCACCGGGTCGTCGTCGCCCTCGGAGCGAACCTCGGCGACCGGGGGAGCACGCTCCGAGCCGCCGCCACCGCGATCGCCGCCCTGCCCGGAGTCGTGCCGGTGGCCTCGAGCCGCGAGGTCGAGTCGGTCGCCGTGACCCTGGACGGCCTCGACACGTCGAAGCCCCGCTACCGGAACGCCGTCGTGGTCGTCGACACCGACCTCGAGCCGCAGGCCTTCCTCGACGCCCTGCACGGCATCGAGGACGCCCACGGCCGCACGCGCGAGGTCCGGTGGGGCGACCGCACCCTCGACCTCGACGTCGTCGCGGTGGACGACCTGCGGATCGCCACGGACACCCTGGTCGTGCCGCACCCCCGGGCCGCTGAGCGCGCGTTCGTGCTCGCCCCGTGGCTCGACGCCGACCCCGAGGCCGTCCTGCCCGGTGCCGGACCGGTGGCCGACCTGCTCACCGCCGTGGGGGACGACACCGAGCGCGTCGACGAGCCGCGCCTGTTCGCGGAGCCGGCACGGGCCTCCCGGCCTGCGGGGAGCGCGACCAGCGCATGAAGCCCACCCGCGCCTCCACGCTGATCAGCATCGCCGTCGTGACGGTGGTCGCCGGCTTCGCACTCGACGCCGTCCTGGCGTCGCGCCAGCTGCCGACGTTCCTGTTCTCGATCCCGCTCGGCGTCACGCTCGCGTTCATCGGCGTCGCCGTCGTGCTCATGGCGCGCCCGGTGCGCCGGCACGCGCGCGACGGTGCCGGACGCCAGCGGCCGGTCGACCCGCTCTACGCGACGCGGGTCGTCGTGCTCGCGAAGGCGTCCAGCATCTGCGGCACGCTGCTGGGCGGGTTCGCCCTCGGCCTCGTGCTGTACCTGCTGACCCGTTCCGCGACGCCTTCGCTAGGCTCGACCCTGCCGAACGTGATCACCGTCGGGGGCGGGATCGTCCTGACGGTCTGCGCACTCGTGGCGGAGCGCATGTGCATCGCACCCCCGGGTGACGACGACGACCGTGACGATCCCCGCAACGGTTCGACGACGGTGAACTGACCGAGCAACCCCAGGAGGCCCGCGATGCCGCGTGAACGACTCGACGAGCCCGGCCTCGGCCTCGGTGGGATCGCCTGGCAGCGGGTGTCCGCGAAGCTCGTGTGGACCGAACTCATCACCACGCTCGTGATCGGTGTCGTGCTCACCGCCGGTTGCGTGCTCATCGGGATCGTCACCGACGGCTTCGGTTCCGGGGCCGGCACGGTCTGGCTCTCCATCGGCATCGTCGTCGCCGTCACCACGGCGATCACCGCCGCGCTCACACCCCGACGGGTCCGGGCCATCGGCTACGCGCTCCGCGACGACGACCTGGTCGTGCGCCGCGGCCTCATGTGGCAGCGGTTCACGGCCGTGCCGTACGGCCGGATGCAGCTCGTCGACGTCGCGAGGGGCCCGCTCGACCGGGCGCTCGGCATGAGCGAGCTCAAGTTCGTCACCGCCGCCGCTGCGACGAACGTCCGGATCCCGGGCGTCCCGGCAGCGGACGCCGACGAGCTGCGCGACCGCCTCGTCGAGCTCGCCGAGTCCCGTCGCGCCGGACTGTAGGGGTCGTCCGTGACCTTCCGACCGGGCACCCCGCCACCCGCTCCGCCCGCCCCGCCCACCCGGGGCAACGCGGCCGCCGCGGCACCCCTGACCGACGGCGAGTGGCACCGCCTGCACCCGCTCACCCCGCTGCTCAAGGGCGGGATCTTCCTCATCGTCATCCTCGGCTACGTGCTGAACAGCCTGCGGGACCAGCTCGTCGAGTTCTTCATCCCGGGCGAGCAGCAGGAGGACGGTGACCCGGTCCGGTACGTGTACGAGCACGGCGTCGTCGGCTGGGTCCTGCTCGGCATCGTGGTGCTGCTCCTGGTGCTGATCGGGTTGTTCTACCTGTCCTGGCGCATGCACGAGTTCCGCGTCACCGGCGAGATCGTCGAGGTGCGCTCGGGCGTGCTGTTCCGGAACCACCGCAAGGCCCGGCTCGACCGGATCCAGGGCATCAACATCCAGCGGCCGCTCGTGCCCCGGGTGTTCGGCACCGCCAAGCTCGAGATCGCGCAGGCCGGCAACGACGCCAACGTGCAGCTCGCCTACCTCGGGGCCCGCGCCGCCGACGACCTGCGGCAGCGGATCCTGGTGCTCGCGTCCGGGGCGAAGGACGACGACGGCCACGGCGGTCCGTCGCGGCAGTCGCACGGGGCACTGCAGGACCGCGTCGACGAGATGTTCTCGCCCGAGCTCGACCCGGCAGCCGTGCACGCGACCCGCATCGTCAAGGTGCGACCGGGTCGCCTCATCGCGTCGATGCTGCTGTCCGGCACGACGCTGTTCCTGGTACTCGTCATCGCGGCGATGATCGTCAGCGTCGCCGTCACCGGTGAGTACGGCCTGCTCTTCGGGCTGTTCCCCGCCGTGCTCGGTGCCGGTGGTTACTACGTCCGCAAGTTCTCCCGTTCGCTGCAGTACACGATCGCCGAGACCCGCGACGGCATCCGGATCGGCTTCGGGCTGGTCTCGACGTCGAACGAGACGCTGCCGCCCGGCCGCATCCACGCCGTCAGCGTCGCGCAGCCGCTGCTGTGGCGTCCGTTCGGCTGGTGGGACATCCGCATCAACCGTGCGACGAGCGCCGGCAACGGGGCGTCGAGCAACCAGCAGGTGTCCTCGATCGTGCTGCCCGTGGGCACCACGGCGGACGTCCGCGAGGTCCTCGACATCATCCTGCCGGGGCTCGTCGGCACCGTCATCGCCGGCCCCGAGGCCTCGCAGGAAGCCCTGCGCGAGGGGGCAGCCGAAGCCGTCGACGTCGTCGACGACAGCCTCACCACCTCGGGCGACCGCGGCGGCTTCGTGCACTCCCCACGCCGTGGCGCCTTGCTCCGTCCGTTCGCGTTCCGGCGCAACGGCTACCGGTTCGTGCAGGGTGCGGTGCTGCTGCGGCTCGGTGCCGTGTGGCGCTCGCTCGTCATCGTGCCGCTGCCCCGGGTGCAGAGCGTCAAGGTCGAGCAGGGTCCGCTCGAGCGTGCCCTGCGGCTCGCAGCCGTCCACGTCCACACCGTGGCCGGCCCGGTCTCGGCCCGCGTCGGCGCGCTCGACGCGCGGGACGCGCAGCGCCTGTGGGCGGAGACGACGCAGCGTGCCGTCGAGGCGGCCGCCGTCGACACGACCCACCGCTGGCGCGAACGGGAGGCCCGTCCCGCGGCCGCCACACACGCTGCGGCCGACACCGTGTCCGGGTCCGGAGCCCCTGCCGGACCGACGGCGGACCGCCGGTCCGGCGCCGTCCCCGCCGGCTGGGACGACGTCCCACCGACCGGAGCCGCGCGATGAGGGCCGGGCGTCTCGGGGTCGGCATCGTCGGCGCCGGACGGGTCGGGCCCGTCCTCGGAGCAGCCCTGGCGAACGCGGAGCACGCCGTCGTCGGGGTGACCGCCGTGTCCGACGAGGGTCGTGACCGCGCCGAGGCGATGCTGCCCGGCGCCCCGGTGCTCGCGACGCCGGACCTGGTCGAGCGGAGCGAACTCGTGCTGCTCGCGGTGCCGGACGACCAGCTCGCCTCGCTGGTGCAGGGGCTGGCGGACGCCGGGATCTGGCAGCCCGGGCAGCTCGTCGTGCACACCAGCCCGGACCACGGCGTCGGCATCCTCGCCCCGGCGATGGCGGCCGGTGCCATCCCGTTGGCGATCCACCCGGCGATGGCCTTCACGGGCACGAGCGTCGACCTGTCCCGGCTGCGCGACGCGTACTGCGCGGTGACCGCCCCGGCGCCCGTGCTGCCGATCGCGCAGGCGCTCGTGGTCGAGATGGGCGCCGAACCGTTCGTCGTGGCCGAGGGCGACCGGCCCGCCTACGCCGACGCGGTGCGGGCGGCCGTGAGCTTCTCGACCGCGATCGTCGACCAGTCGGCCGGCACCCTGTCCGGCATCGGCGTCGAACACCCGGGACGTGTCCTCGGTGCGCTCGTTCGCTCCGCCGTCGACAACGCGCTCACCGCCGCCGACGGGCAGTCGACGCTCTAGCGGTTCGGGGGCGGGACCGCGGCGCGGGTAGCATTTCCCCCGACCCCCACGACCATCGGAGCCGCACCCGCATGACCGACGAGACCGTCACCCCCGACACCGCGATCGCCGACGCCGCCGCACTGGCCGAGCAGGAGACCAGCGAGCAGCGACAGGTCCGGCTCGACAAGCGGGCGAAGCTGCTGGAGTCGGGCATCGAGGCGTACCCCGCCGAGCTCCCCATCACCACGACGATCCCGGCCGTGCGCGAGCAGTACGCGCACCTGGAGACCGGCGAGGAGACCCAGGACGTCGTGGGCATCGCGGGTCGTGTGGTGTTCTCGCGCAACACCGGCAAGCTCTGCTTCGCGTCCCTGCAGTCGGGCGACGGCTCGCGCATCCAGGCGATGGTCTCCCTGGCCGAGGTGGGCGACGAGTCCCTCGCCCGCTGGAAGGAGTTCGTCGACCTGGGCGACCACGTGTTCGTGCACGGCCGGGTGATCTCCTCGCTCCGCGGCGAGCTGTCGATCATGGTCGACGACTGGGCGATCGCGGCGAAGGCGATCCTGCCGCTGCCGAACCTGCACAACGAGCTCAACGAGGAGACGCGGGTCCGCCAGCGCTACCTCGACCTCATCGTCCGCGACGAGGCCCGCGCCACCGTGCGTGCCCGCGCTGCCGTGATGGCCTCGCTCCGTCAGACCTTCACCGCGCACGAGTACCTCGAGGTCGAGACCCCGATGCTGCAGACCCAGCACGGCGGCGCCTCGGCCCGACCCTTCGTGACGCACTCGAACGCCTTCGACACCGAGCTGTTCCTGCGCATCGCCCCCGAGCTGTTCCTGAAGCGCGCCGTCGTCGGTGGCATCGACCGGGTGTTCGAGATCAACCGCAACTTCCGGAACGAGGGTGCCGACTCGTCGCACTCGCCCGAGTTCGCGATGGTCGAGGCGTACCAGGCGTACGGCAACTACGAGCAGATGGCCGACCTGACGCAGGAGCTCGTGCAGAACGCGACCCGCGCGGTCACCGGTGGTGCGCTCGAGGTCACCCTGCCCGACGGCAGCACCTACGACCTGGGTGGCGAGTGGCCCCGCATCGACATGTATGGCTCGCTGTCCGAGGCCGCGGGGCGCGAGATCACCCCGGAGACCCCGCTGTCCGAGCTGCAGGCGCTCGCCGAGGCCGAGGGCGTCGAGGTCGCCCACGCCACGCACGGCAAGTACGTCGAGGAGCTCTGGGAGCACTTCGTCATCGACTCGCTCGACCGCCCGACCTTCGTGATGAACTTCCCGGTCGACACCTCGCCGCTCACCCGGCAGCACCGCACCCGTCCGGGCGTCGTCGAGAAGTGGGACCTGTACGTCCGCGGCTTCGAGCTCGGCACGGCGTACTCCGAGCTCGTCGACCCGGTCGTGCAGCGGGAGCGGTTCGTCGAGCAGGCGAAGCTCGCGGCTGGCGGTGACCTCGAGGCGATGCGCGTCGACGAGGACTTCCTGCGGGCCCTGGAGCACGCGATGCCCCCGTCGGGCGGCATGGGCATGGGGATCGACCGCCTGCTCATGGCCATCACGGGCCTGGGCATCCGCGAGACGATCCTGTTCCCGCTGGTCAAGTAGCTCCCGGTCCACCGGGGTACGATGCTCGGGTGCCTGAAGGAGTCGTAAGCGGGATCGTCTTCGCCCTGACGCCGACCATCGTCGTCGGCCTGATCTTCTGGTTCGTGATGCGCGCGATCATGCGTGCTGACCGGACCGAGCGTGCCGCGTACGCCAAGGTCGAGGCCGAGGAGCGCGCCCGCTTCGAGCGTGAGCACGGTCGCCCCGCGCCGGCTCCGACGTCGGCCGAGTAGCCGCCCGCGCACGATCCACTTCACCCCGTGTTCACCGCGCGGTGTGATCCTGTCGCGCATGCCCACCATCCCGGAGTCCGCCGCCGGCGTCGATGACCTCGACGACCTCGACGTGGAGGACGCCTTCGGACACCCGGCGTCCGGGGCGTCCGTCTCGCCCGTCGGCAGCGACGACGGACCCCTCGACGACGAGGGCGACGTCGACGACCTCGACGTCTGAGCGCCGACGGACCGTCACGCACCGTTCACCTCGCCGACGCGTGCCGGGGTGAGCATCGTCCGCATGGCAACCACCGCACATCCCTTCACGGGCCGCAGCCTCGTCGGTGACATCGAGAGCGAGTACGACGAGTTCGACCGAGACGCAGACCTCGAGGTCTCCAAGCGCCGGGACGGGTGGCTCGAACCCTCCTGGTGACCCCCACCCATTCGGTATTCGGGGTACGACGACCAGATCGCACTGATCCGGTCGGACGTACCCCTTTTGCATGTCCGGAGTACGCAGTCGCCTGGGGTACACGATCGGAAACGCTGGTGAAACACGCCTGCAACGCCGGAAACACGGCGTTATCCGCTTGATCCAGGGCCGATTGGGGGACCAGACTGGCGGTGGGCTGTACCCCGCGGGGGACGCTTTCGATGATGAAGCACGGAGAACCCTGAGAATCGCTCCGAACGATTTGTGGGGTACACCTCCGGGCCGCTTTACTCATCAGCACCCCCCGGCAACGCCCCACGAAGCCATCACCGTCGAACGCAGGGAGAAACACCATGACGATCGCAACGGCTGCACCCAGCACCACCCGCCGCACCGCCACCAAGAAGGCATCGGCATCGAAGACCGCGACCGCCGAGTCCGCCACCACCTCCCTCGACACCGAGGTCGAGGCCGACGAGCAGCTCGCCGGTGTCCGCGGCGCCTCGGTCGACCAGGTCGGCGACTACCTCCGTCACATCGGCCGTCTCTCGCTCCTCACCGCCGAGGAAGAAGCGCAGATCGCACGCCGCATCGAGGTCGGGCTCTTCGCCGAAGAGAAGCTCGCCACCGAGAAGGGTCTCGCGAAGACCCTGCAGCGTGAACTCCGCTGGCTGGTCCGCGACGGTGAGCGCGCCAAGGAGCGCATGATCACCTCGAACCTTCGCCTCGTCGTGAGCATCGCCAAGCGGTACTCGCAGCGCGGCCTGCCCTTCATGGACGTCATCCAGGAAGGCAACCTCGGCCTGGTCCGTGCCGTCGAGAAGTTCGACTTCACGCAGGGCTACAAGTTCTCGACCTACGCCACCTGGTGGATCCGCCAGGCCATCTCGCGTGGTCTCGCCGACAAGGCACGCACGATCCGCATCCCGGTGCACACCGTCGAGCTCATCAACAAGATCTCGCGCACCGAGCGTGACCTGACCGTCGACCTCGGCCGTGCACCGATGCCGGACGAGGTCGCCGCCGAGCTGAGCATGAGCGTCGAGGAACTCGTCGACCTCAAGGGTCGCTCGCACGAGCCGGTGTCGATCCACACCGTGGTCGGCGACTCCGACGACAGCGAACTCGGTGACTTCATCGAGGACGAGGACGCCGCGAGCCCGAACGAGCTCACCGAGACGACGCTGCTGCACCGCGACATCCGCTCCATCGTCGCCGAGCTGCCCAGCGACGAGGCGAACGTCATCCGCATGCGCTACGGCCTGGACGACGACAAGCCGATGACCCTCGACGAGATCTCGAAGATCGTGCACACGACCCGCCAGGCCGTCAGCCGGGTGGAGTCGCGCGCCAAGCTGCGCCTGTTCGCCAAGGCGGTTTCGCAGGACATGCAGCTGTACCTGACCGACTAGGTCAGTGGACTTCGGCCGGCACGTTCACCCGTGCCGGCGCGGGGAAACCGGGTCGTTCTGTGGGAAGACGATCCGGTGGGGTGATGGGACGGCCCGCTCGAGCACTGCTCGAGCGGGCCATTCACGTTCCCGGAGACGGAGCCGGAGCCAGGGCCAGCCCCGGCGCGGCGTCAGTCGTCGATCTCGCGCCGGAGCTTCTGCCGCAGGTCACTCGGGATGAGCTCGACCAGCTGGTCGGGCCGCACCGGCAGGTCGAGCAGGCTGAGCTTCACGCGTCCGGTGCGCCCGTGCCGCTCGGCGTCGAGGCGCACCACGCTGCCGGCGTCCTTCCGGAGCCGCATGTCGATCTGCGCTCCGGTGGCCACCTCGCCGACCACGAGCCCATCGACCTCGAGCGCGGCGCTCCTGGTGCCCTCGGCGATGTCGAACCGGTAGCGCTCCCGTGCGGCGAGCACCACCGAGCGGTCGATCCCGGCCATCGGCGCGACCGGCGTCACCACCGAGCCGGACAGCGCGGGGGAGAGCACCGGCCCACCGGCGGCGTAGTTGTACGCGGTGGAGCCGGCCGGGGTGGCGGCCACGATGGCGTCGGCCCGGTAGTACCCGTACCCGAGGCCTCCGACGCTGAGGTCGGCCGACACCTGCCCGGAGCCCGGCCGTCGCACGATGGTCAGGTCGTTGAACGCCAGGTAGTCGGTGCGGGCTCCACCCCAGGACAACCGGGCCTCGAGCGCGTGGTGCGGTTCGAGCTGGTACTCGCCGGCGGACAACCGTTCGAGCGCGCTCTCGAGCTCGGGCGGCTCGATCTCGACCAGGAACCCGACGTTGCCGTAGTTCACGCCGAGGACGGGCACCGGGCGCTTCGCCACGAGCCGCATCGCGCCGAGCATGGTGCCGTCGCCGCCGAGGGCCACGACCAGGTCGACGCGGTCGGTGAAGTCGTCGTCGTCCACCACGTCGACCCCGCCACCGATGCGCTGGGCGTCCGCACGCCGGGCGAGCAGCTCGCCCTGGCCGGACGCGTTCCAGCGCTGCAGGGTCGTCACGGACTCCTGCACGTTCTTGGTCGGGTGGACGACGAGGCCGACGACGGGCTGCTCCATGACCGGATCGTACCGAGCGGACCTCCGATGCGGGCTGTCCCTTCGCAGCGGCATGCGATATTCTGAATACATGCAGACCGCTCAACTCTCCGTCGCCCTCCCTTCCGTCCGGCACGGCCGCGAGATCGTGCTGCTCGCCGACCTCGAATCCCACGAGTCCGGCTTCGGCTTCGTCGACGCCGAACACCTGCTGCTGGCCGCCGTCACGCTCTGCGCCGGCATGCCCCGCTTCCGCCCCCTCCTCGACGCCCACCGGATCACCCCGGGCACCGTCCGCTCCGGCATCCGCGCCTTCGTCGGCGCCCACACCACCTGCCCCGGCGAACACGACCGGGTCGCGTGCACGCCCGCTGCGATGCGCGTGCTCGCCCGAGCCGCGACGATCGCGGGCCGTTCGGAGCGCATCCGACCGCCGCACGTCGTCCTCGCCGTGCTCGACTCGGTCGACGATCCGCTCGCCGGATCGGCGCACGACGTCCTCGACGCCCTGGGCGTCGATGCGCGCCGCTTCCGACGGGACCTGCGTCGCGCGGTGCGGCGCGCCTGACCCAGCGCGACCGACAAGCGGACTGGAGGCCCGTGGCGATCCCGCCACGGCCCTCCAGTCCGCTTGTCGTTCGCTCACTGCGCACAAGACGCACCCTGGTCACGCCCACGGCGAACAGGGGCAGCCCCCGGGGGGAGCGCTGGTTACTCTCGAAGTACTTGGCCGGACTCACACGAGACCGGCACAGCGTCGGCTCCGCTCATCAGGGGCCAAGGGAGAGCACATGTTCGAGAGATTCACCGACCGGGCCCGTCGTGTTGTCGTCCTCGCTCAAGAAGAAGCGAAGATGCTCAACCACAACTACATCGGCACCGAGCACATCCTCCTCGGCCTCATCCACGAGGGCGAGGGCGTCGCCGCCAAGGCGCTGGAGTCGCTGGGCATCTCGCTCGACGCCGTGCGCGAGCAGGTCCAGGACATCATCGGGCAGGGCCAGCAGCAGCCGACCGGGCACATCCCGTTCACGCCGCGCGCCAAGAAGGTGCTCGAGCTGTCCCTGCGCGAGGCGCTGCAGCTCGGCCACAACTACATCGGCACGGAGCACATCCTGCTCGGCCTGATCCGCGAGGGCGAGGGTGTCGCAGCCCAGGTCCTCGTGAAGCTCGGCGCCGACCTGAACCGGGTGCGCCAGCAGGTCATCCAGCTCCTGTCCGGCTACCAGGGCAAGGAAGCGGTCGCCGTCGGCGGCGAGCAGCAGCAGAACGCGCAGCAGGGTTCGCAGGTCCTCGACCAGTTCGGTCGGAACCTCACCCAGGCCGCGCGCGACGGCAAGCTCGACCCCGTCATCGGGCGCGAGAAGGAGATGGAGCGGGTCATGCAGATCCTCTCCCGCCGCTCCAAGAACAACCCCGTCCTGATCGGTGAGCCCGGCGTCGGCAAGACCGCCGTCGTCGAGGGCCTCGCCCAGGCGATCGTCAAGGGCGACGTGCCCGAGACGCTGAAGGACAAGCAGCTCTACTCGCTCGACCTCGGGTCGCTCATCGCCGGGTCCCGCTACCGCGGTGACTTCGAGGAGCGCCTGAAGAAGGTCACGAAGGAGATCCGCACCCGCGGCGACATCATCGTCTTCATCGACGAGATCCACACGCTCGTCGGTGCCGGTGCAGCCGAGGGCGCGATCGACGCGGCCTCGATCCTCAAGCCGCTCCTCGCCCGCGGTGAGCTCCAGACCATCGGTGCCACCACGCTCGACGAGTACCGCAAGCACTTCGAGAAGGACGCCGCACTCGAGCGTCGCTTCCAGCCGGTGCAGGTCAACGAGCCGTCGCTGCCCCACGCGATCAACATCCTCAAGGGTCTGCGCGACAAGTACGAGGCGTTCCACAAGGTGTCCATCACCGACGGCGCGATCGTCGCCGCGGCGAACCTGGCGGACCGCTACGTGCAGGACCGCTTCCTGCCGGACAAGGCCATCGACCTGATCGACGAGGCCGGCGCTCGCCTGCGTCTGTCGATCCTGTCGGCACCGCCGGAGCTCCGCGAGTTCGACGAGAAGATCTCGACGGTCCGCGGGTCGAAGGAAGCCGCCATCGAGGAGCAGGACTTCGAGAAGGCCGCGAGCCTGCGCGACGAGGAGAAGAAGCTCCTCGGCGAGCGTCTCCGCCTCGAGAAGCAGTGGCGTGCGGGTGACGTCGCCGCGTCCGGCACCGTCGACGAGGGCATCATCGCCGAGGTCCTGGCCCAGGCCACGGGCATCCCGGTGTTCAAGCTCACGGAAGAGGAGACCTCGCGTCTCGTCTTCATGGAGAAGGCACTGCACGAGCGCGTCATCGGTCAGGAAGAGGCCATCTCGGCCCTGTCCAAGACCATCCGCCGTACCCGTGCCGGCCTGAAGGACCCGAACCGTCCCTCCGGCTCGTTCATCTTCGCCGGCCCCACGGGCGTCGGGAAGACCGAGCTCGCCAAGGCCCTCGCCGAGTTCCTGTTCGACGACGAGGGTGCGCTGATCTCCCTCGACATGTCGGAGTTCGGTGAGAAGCACACCGTGTCCCGCCTGTTCGGTGCCCCTCCCGGGTTCGTCGGGTTCGAGGAGGGCGGCCAGCTCACCGAGAAGGTGCGCCGCAAGCCGTTCTCCGTGGTCCTGTTCGACGAGATCGAGAAGGCCCACCCGGACATCTTCAACTCGCTGCTGCAGGTGCTCGAGGAAGGCCGTCTCACCGACGGTCAGGGCCGCGTGGTCGACTTCAAGAACACCGTCATCATCATGACCACGAACCTCGGTTCGCAGGGCATCGCCGGTGGCCCGGTGGGCTTCCAGGTCGAGGGTGATTCGGCCGTCGGCTACGACCGCATGCGCGGCAAGGTCAACGAGGAGCTCAAGAAGCACTTCAAGCCCGAGTTCCTGAACCGTGTCGACGACACGATCGTGTTCCCGCAGCTGTCGCAGCCCGAGCTGCTGCAGATCGTGGACCTGTTCGTGAAGCGTCTGGCCGACCGCCTGCTCGACCGCGACATGACCGTCGAGCTCACGCTGCCGGCCAAGGAGCAGCTCATCAAGGTCGGGTTCGACCCGTCCCTCGGTGCTCGGCCCCTGCGTCGCGCGATGCAGCACGAGGTCGAGGACCAGCTGTCCGAGCACATCCTGCAGGGTGAGCTCAACGCCGGCGACCACGTCAAGGTCGACTTCGTCGACGGTGCGTTCCACTTCGAGACCGGGCGTCAGCCGGGCCGCGAAGAGGTCCTCGCCGGTGCAGCCGCGGTCGAGGCCGCGGCCGACACGCCCCAGGGCGAGATCGAGTCCTAGGACCTGACACCCCACGGACAGGAGGCTCGGTGCCAGCTGGCACCGGGCCTCCTGTCCGTTCTCGGGTCGCGTTCAGATCCCGCATCGCCGATCTGCGCGTCCTTGCGGCCACGGACCCCCGTCCGGGGGTACTGTGATGACAACGCGCGAGACGTTCCCCCCAACTCCTCGCGCGTCGCGCTCGATCGGTTCCCCCCAACGGATCGAGACGCAGCCGGCCCCGGTCTGTTCGCAGACCGGGGCCGTTGCACGTTCGGGGACGGTGTCGGTCGTCCGTGCGGGCGGGCGCCCGTGGCGTCAGGCGGCGTCGGGCAGCTGTGCGGCGAAGTCGCGGACGGCGCGCTCCCAGCGCTCCGGGTCCTCGTTCCACTCGAGCGTGTGCGGTGCCGTGCGCAACGTGACCGTGGTGGCGCCCTGCCGCGCGGCGTCGGCGACGTCGTCCGCGGCGACCAGGGCATCGGCCTCGGAGTGGATCAGCAGCGTCGGCGTCGACGAGTCCTGCCAGGTGGTCGTCGTGACGGGAGTCGGGGCCCCGGCGAGCCGCGACAGCACGTTCGTGGTCGCGATGCGGGCGGCGACGGTGCCGACGAACGCGGGCAGGTGCGCGCCGCGGACAGCCCCGCGGAGTGCCGAGGCGACGTCGAGCAGGGGTGACACGGCCACGAGTCCGTCGACGTCGACGCGTGCGGCGGCGACGGAGCAGGCGAGCGCACCGGCGGACCAGCCCTGCAGCACGACGCGCTGAGCGCCGCGGGCCCGGGCGGCGCGCACGGCGGCGACGATGCGGTCCGCTGCCCCTGCGTCGAGGGAGCGGAGCGGCAGGTCGGTGGTGTCGACGATCTCGGACGAGGCGCCGAGCGAACGCCAGACCCCGACACCGCGCAGGACCTGGCGCGGGCCGAGGGACTGGCCGTGCACGTGGACCACGTGGGTCGTGGCGGCCTCGGGCTCGGTGCCGGGCACGTCGTCCGGTCCGTCGTACCGCAGGGCGTCCCAGCCCCACGCACCGGTCGCCACGGGAGCGGTGACGCTGCGGCGGACGGTGTCGCCGTCGCTGCTGGCTCGGGTCGCCGTGCTCGCGGTGGTGATCGCGCCGACCTGCACCCGGGTGTCGTCGCGCTGCAGGTCGTAGGTGCCCGGCAGCCGGGTGTCGCGGGTGGCGGTCAACTCGACCTCGGTGTCCGAGGCGCTGCGGACCGTGACGGTCGCCGTGTACGGCGTGGGGAACAGCAACCGCCGTGCGACGAACGCGCCGAGTCCGAGCGTGCCGACCGCCCCTGCCGCGGTCCCGAGTGCCGTGATGCGTGCGCCGGTCATGTGATCTCCCTGAGTCGTGCCGTGGTGAGCGTCGCAGCGGCCGGGACGTCCTGCCCGGCCTCGCGCGCGCGGTCTTCGATCTCGACGGACAGTCGGTGCTGCCGACTCCGCCACTGGCGACGCTGCCACACGATCGTGAAGTAGAGCCCGGTGTTGCCCGATGCCGTCTCGAGCCGCCGGAGTTCCGGTTCGAGCACGCGGAACCGGCGTCGGGCGGCCCGCCAGTCGCGGAACTCCCGCGCGGCGTCGGGCAGCACCCCGCCGGCCGCGCCGATGGCGAGCAGGACCATCGAGCCGAGGAACACCGGGGTGTAGAGCTTCGACAGGACCCCGACCGCACCGTCGGCACCGGCGACGTGCACGGCGTCGAGGGCGATCGCGATGCCGGCGAGCAGCACGAGGCCGGCAGCACCGACGACGAAGAGCCAGTACAGGCGGCCGAGCCCGTCGCCGCTCCGGAACCCGCGCAGCACGGCGACGGCCGACCGGGCGATCACGATGGCGATGTAGGTCATCTCGACCGCCGAGTACAGCGCGGTCGGCAGCTGGTCGCCGTAGGCCACCATGAACTGCGCCGTGGGCGTCGGTGCGTCGATGAAGCTGAACAGCACGACCAGGGCGACGAGCACGAGCACGCAGCCGATGATGCGGCTGGCGCGCAGGAGCTTGGCGGAGCGTGCGGCGGCCTCGACCGACTGCGCGAGCGCGAACATGCCGCAGACCATCAGGCAGCGGCCGATCAGGTCGGCGATGTTCGGCACGTGCGTCACCCCGGCGAGGAACGTCGTCACGTCGGGCTGGTTGATCGTGAGCCCGACGGCGACGCAGCTGCAGCAGACCATCAGCCAGGTGACGCTGGCCGACTGGGTGCGCACCAGGAGCAGCCGGGCGACCAGCACCGCCAGGATCAGCCAGACCGGGATCGACCCCCAGACGTGCAGCGTCACCGCGTCACCGGAAGATCCCGGGCTGGCCCTCGGGGTCGAGCAGCCCGATCCGCAGCGCGAGCTGGTCGGCGACGAGCTCGACGGCCTGTTCGTGCGGGGTGTCCAGCGAGCGGGTGAACGCCGTCCGGCCGCTGAGCAGCCCCGTGTACGCCTGGTGGTCGCAGCCGGTGTCGTCCATGAACACGTGGGCGAGCTCGTGCAGCACGCAGGCCACCCGGGAGCGCTCCGACAGCCCGGGGCGGGTCTCGAGCAGGGCGTGGTCGGTGCGCTGGATGAGCCGCGCGGACAGGTCGCCCGGCAGCTCCGTGGTGCGCACGTGGATCGGTTTGCCGAGCGCCGCCTCGGCGCGGGCGGTCAGCTCCGGCAGGGACAGCCGACGGGGGAGCCCGAGGCGCTGCACGCGGCGACGGGCCTCGGTCTGCCGACGCAGGGCGTCGAAGCGGTCGCGGTACCCGCTCACGGGGTGCCGCCCGATTCGTCCAGGCGACGCAGGTGGTCGGTGAAGTCGCGGATCTCGTCCGCCGAGGCGAACTCACCGAGACGCCGGGTCGCGAACGCGACGACCTCGCGCTTGCGCAGTTCGAGCACGAGCTCCAGCTGCGCCTGCACCCGCTCCGGCACGTCCGTGTTGCCGGCCGCGTCGGTCAGGTACTCCGCCGGGACGCCGAAGTAGGTCGCCAGGGCAGCCAGGAGTCGCTGGTCTCGGACGGCCGGACCGTTGCCGCCGAGCATGTAACCCCAGCGCGGTCGACTCATCGACGCACCCTGCGTCTCGATCTCGGCGGCGATCTCCTTGTACGGGGGTCGCTGGCCCGAGTTGGCCTCGACGACGTCCATCAGGAGCTGCAGTTTGCGCGACAGTTCCCGACGGTGTGCGTCGTCGTCGTTGTACTCGATCACGTGTCCCCACTCTCACATCTGTCTCAGACATGATAAAACTGATCCAGCGCGTCGGCCGGTGTCACCACTCTGCCAGGCTCGCGCTCGCTCGTCAGGTCGGCATTTCGATGGGGGGATGCCGAACGGGGGACGAACGAACGGGAGGCGCGGTGCCAGCTGGCACCGCGCCTCCCGTCCGTCGTGTGGTGCGGACTACGCCTGCACGTCGCCGCGCCAGCCCGGCTGGGTCGGCGCGTTCTCGACGCGCTCCTTGTAGTTCTGCAGGTCCTTCTTGACGGCGTGGCCACCGACGCCCACGGCGGAGCCGAGCTTCTCGAGGATGCCGGAGGGCTCCCAGTCGATCTGCACGGTGACGCGGGTCTCGGCGTCGGAGAGCTTGTGGAAGGTGACGACCCCGGCGTGGTCGGTCTCGCCGTCCTTCACGGTCCAGGCGACACGCTCGTCGGGGTGCTGCTCCGTGATGAGGGCCCGGAACTCGCGCTCCTGTCCGGCGATCTTCACGGTCCAGTCGGTGGTCTTGTCGTCCACCTGGACGATCTTCTCGACCTCGTCGAGGAAGTGCGGGAACTCCTCGAAACGGGTCCACTGGTCGTAGGCCTGGCGGACGGGGACGTTGACGTCGACGGTTTCGATGATCTGAGGCATGCACCGGACGGTAGGCCGATCGACCTGGGCGGCACTCAGCAGCGCTGTCCCCCTGCGACCCCGGTAGTGTGAGGCGGATGACAGAGCACGGCAAGCACGCGTTCCACGAGCGCGACGACCACGGGATCCTCGTGCGTCCGGCGCTCGCCTCGGACGTCCCGCACATCCAGCGGCTCATCGCCCCCTACGTCGACCGGCGCATCCTGCTCGGCAAGGAGAACGTCGCCCTGTACGGCTCGATCCAGCAGTTCCGGATCGCCGAGGGGCCCGACGGCACGCCCATCGGGTGCGGCGCGCTCGCGGTGTTCTGGGACGACATCGCCGAGGTGCGCACGCTCGCCCTCGACGAGCAGTGGATCCACAAGCGCGTCGGGCACCGGATGCTCGAAGCGCTCGAGCACGACGCCCGTGAACTCGGCGTCGCCCGGATCTTCTGCCTGACCTTCGAGGTCGACTTCTTCGCGAAGCACGGGTACCTGGAGATCGGCGAGAGCGTCGTCTCACCGGACGTCTACGCCGAACTGGTCCGCTCGTCGGACGAAGGGGTCGCGGAGTTCCTCGACCTCGCCCGGGTCAAGCCGAACACCCTCGGCAACACCCGCATGCTGAAGAACCTCTGACGCTTTCTCGTGCCGCCCGGCGGGGTGGCCGTGTGCGGCCCGCGCCGTTGTCTACCCTGTGCGCATGTCGTCGTTGCGTCACCCCGTCGGGCCCGAGAAGCCGGTCGTCTACTGGCGTCGCCGGGCGCTCGTGCTCGCGGCACTGCTGGTCGTCGTCCTGGTCGTGGTGCTCATCGTCGTCGGGCGGGGGAGCGGGGCGACGTCGGCGGCGCCGAGTGCGTCGGCCTCTGCCGGGTCTGGTGCCGATGCATCGTCTGCCGGTTCTGGGTCCGGTTCCGGGTCCTCGCGGTCTGCCGCGCCGAAGCCGTCGGCTTCCGCCTCGGCTTCTGCGTCAAAGCCCGCAGCTGCCGACGGTTCGACCTGCACGAAGGACCAGATCGTCCTGACCCCGGTGCTCGACAAGTCGGCCTACGGCCCCACCGAGGACCCGAAGATCGCGATGTCGATCAAGAACTCCTCCACGAACTCCTGCCACCTGGACCTCGGATCGGCGCAGCAGGTGCTGACGATCAGCTCCGGCCAGGAGCAGTACTGGTCGTCGAAGGACTGCCAGACCGGTGGCACGAACCAGGACGTCACGATCAAGTCCGGTCAGACGCTCACGACCCCGGCGATCGCCTGGGACCGGACCCGCTCGTCCACGTCGACCTGCGACTCGTCACGGCCGGCGGTCACCGCGGGAGGCGCGAGCTACCACCTGCAGGTCGCCGTCGGGAACCTCGAGTCGAAGAGCTCGGTGCAGTTCATCCTGCAGTAGGCGGCGGGTGTGCGGTTCCCGGTTCGCGGTTTGCGGTTCCGATCCGTTCCGGCTGGGCTGTGCCGAGCAGAGGCCCGGGGAACAGCAACAGGCCCCGTCGTCCGAAGACGACGGGGCCTGTTCAAGCTGATGTGATCAGCCGAGGACGGTGATGTTCTCCGCCTGCGGGCCCTTGCGGCCCTCGGTGATGTCGAACTCCACCTTCTGGTTCTCCTCGAGCGACTTGTAGCCGTTGCCAGCAATCGCAGAGAAGTGCGCGAAGACGTCAGCGCTGCCGTCGTCCGGGGCGATGAAGCCGAAGCCCTTTTCGTTGTTGAACCACTTGACGGTACCGGTAGATGCCATGATGGCGTTTCCTTAGCTTTCTTGCTTCCGCCAAGGTGCAGATGCACCGACGGAGACCCCGACGTACGTCGACGGGGGTGATGCGCCACGCGGGCAGGTGCCGGCGGGACGGGTTCGGGGCCAGGCCTGTCGGCCAGTGACCCTGGGGCCCGGGTTGAGGGGCAAACCACCTCGCCCGGACGTTGAGCGCCGCCGAAGCGGTTCCATCAGGCTAGCGTGCTCTGGGCCGACTGGCTACCCGTGCGTCACGGAACGACGAAAATCTGGTGGAATTGAGCTGATGGCAGACAAGGAACAGCGCTTCCGGAGCGAACAGCTCGAGGAAGCCCTCGCGAAGCAGGACGTCGCTGCGGTGGCGTTCGCGCTCCGCCACGACATCGTGATCGTCCCCCGACTCGTCACCGGCAAGAAGGACATGCAGGTGCGGGTGTTCGGCCGTGAGGGGTCGGACAAGCGCATCCTGCTGCTGTTCTCGTCGGCGGACGCCTACACGGCGATGGTGCCGGACGAGAAGATCCGGCAGGTCATGGTCTACGACGGGCCGCGGCTCGAGGAGTTCCTGGCCGCCCACCTCGACATGCTCGAGGGCGTGTTCTTCGACATCGCCGGCCCGCACACCATGCAGGCCGCGCCGGCGGACCTGCTGGCCGCTTTGCGCGCGTAGCGCCTCAGAACGCGCGGTCGAGCTCGCGTTCGCGGGGGGACTGCGTCATCGAGAACGCCACACGCAGGGCCTCGCGCAGGTGCCCGGAGTCCGAGCCGAGCACCGTCGTGAACCCGAGGCGGGTGGCCTCGTTCACGCGCTGCTTCGTGCCCGTGGCCGGACGGATCTCGCCGGCGAGGCTGATCTCGCCGACGGCCGCCAGCGTGTGCGGGTACGGACGGTCTCGTGCGGCGCTCGCGAGGGCCAGCGCGATCGCCAGGTCGGCGCCGGGCTCGGTGAGCTTCATGCCGCCCACCGTGGACACGTAGACGTCGGCGTCGGACAGCTTGAGGCCGGCACGGCGTTCGAGGACCGCGAGCAGCATCGCCACACGCGAGGCATCGACACCGTTCACGACCCGGCGGGGCTGCGGTGCCGAGCTCGGGACGATGAGGGCCTGCACCTCGACCGGCAGGGCACGGCGCCCCTCGAGTGCGACGGTGACGCAGGTGCCGGACACCGGGGTGGCGTTCTTCGACATGAAGAGGCCGCTCGGGTCGGGGACCTCGTGGATGCCGTCGCCGCCCATGTCGAAGCACCCGACCTCGTCGGTGGGGCCAAAGCGGTTCTTGAGCGCCCGGACGAAGCGCAGCGCGGTCTGCCGGTCGCCCTCGAAGTGGCAGACGACGTCGACCAGGTGCTCGAGCAGGCGCGGGCCGGCGATCGTGCCGTCCTTCGTGACGTGGCCGACGATGAGGACGGGCAGGGCGCGGTCCTTCGCGATGCGGATCAGGGTCGAGGCGGCCTCGCGCACCTGGGACGTACCACCCGCGATGCCGTCGATCGAGCTCGACGAGATGGTCTGCACGGAGTCGGCGATGAGCAGGTCGGGCTGGACCTGGTCGATCTGGCCGATGATGACGCCGAGGTCGACCTCGCTCGCCAGGTACAGGTCGTCGTGCATCGCCCCGGTGCGTTCGGCACGGAGCCGGACCTGGTCGACGGACTCTTCGGCGCTGACGTAGAGGACGCGCTTGCCCGAGGCTGCGGCTCGCGAAGCGACCTCGAGCAGCAGGGTCGACTTGCCGACACCCGGCTCGCCGCTCAGCAGGACCGCGGCACCCGGCACCACGCCGCCGCCGAGGACGCGGTCGAACTCGCCGATGCCGGTCTGCCAGCGCTGCACGGAGGTGCCGCGGGCTTCGGTGATCGGTCGCGCGGCCCGAGCGCCGGTGACGGCGACCGCCGACGTGCCGCGGGTGCTCGCCGACGCCGCAGAGCTGTCCTCGACGGTGCCCCAGGTCTGGCACTCACCGCACCGGCCGACCCACTTGATGCTGGTCCAGCCGCACTCGGTGCAACGGTAGAGGGACTGCGGGCGCGCCATGTCGTCGAGGCTAGGCCGTACGGCCGACATCACCGGCGTGGTCGGCCGGCTCGTCTGGTCCGCTTGGTTCGTCCGACCGGTCTCGTTCGTCGGGCAGCGCGATCGACCCGGTCATCCGGTGGCGCAGGCGCTCGACCGGCCCCGGACCCTGACGCGACGCGTGGTCGAGCGCCTCGGCGCCGTCGGTGTCCTGTTCGGCGCGGGCATTCGCCACCGCCCCGGCTTCGCGACCGAGGTTCTCGGCCTCGCGCACGGACAGGTAGTGCCGGATCGCCGCCACCGTGTCGACGCGCGCGTCGACCGCCGGCTCGAAGGCGCTCGCCCAGACCTCGTAGCCGCGGTCGTTCGGGTGGAACAGGTCGCCGTAGCTGTTGAAGAAGGTGCGGCGGACCCCGACGCGCTTCGTGATCGTGTGCAGCGGCGCCACCGTCAGCCCGAACTCGTCGGCCACCCGGTGCACGATCTCGTTCGCCACCGCCACCTTGCGCTCCCGGTCCGGCACGAACATGCACGGCAGCTCGGCCACCACGGCGTGCGACGGCACCGCGCCGTAGATCGCCCGGATGTTCCGCTCGAACTTGTCCGGGTCGAAGTCGGCGATGTCGTTCGCCCCGATCGACACCGTGCAGACGTCGGGCGCGTAGTGCCGGAGCTTCGGCAGCTGATCACGCTTCGCGCCCCACGTGGTCGAACCGGAGACGCTGAGGTTCACCACCCGGACCGACATGTGGGAGCGGTGACGGATGCGCCGCGCGAGCAGCCCCACGTAGCCACGCCCGGGTGCGGTCGCACCGACCCCCTGCGCTGCCGAGTCACCGATCGCCACGTAGAGCAGCTGCCCCTCGTGCTGCTGTCGTTCCCGCCACCAGTCGGCGTGGATCGGGAGCATGTCGACGACCCGTTGCGCCGCTGCCCGTTGGCCCTTCACGCCGGCGCGGGCACCGACGGCTGCGGCACCGACGACGCCGAGGCTGCCGACGACGGAGGTGAGGAGTGCGATGAGCGTGCGGGATCTCATGCCGTGGACGGTACGCCCGCCGGTCTTGCCGGAGACGAGGAGGACCTGTGGGTGTGGGGAGAGCCCTGCAGGTGACCGCCTGTGGAGGGCGAGCCGACCCGGGGTGTCATCACGGGCCTCCCGGATCGTGTAAACTCTTCCCCGGTACCGTGTCCGAGCGGCCGAAGGATCATGTCTCGAAAACATGTGTGGGGGCAACTCCACCGTGGGTTCAAATCCCACCGGTACCGCCAACGCAAAGAGCCCCAGATTCCCGTCAAGGCGGGCATCTGGGGCTCTTTCGCTTTGTCCCAGACGGCAGTGCCAGTCATGAGGCGGTAACGGAGCTTCTCGTAGCAGGTCTGAGCAACCGCAACCCCGGGCCGCTTCGCTGTTCGCGGGGATCGACCCGTTTGGCGTCTTACTCGGTGGCCACGGATCATGGTCATCCTGCAGACCGACGGTCGTCGAGGTGCTCGGGCGGCTGCAGGCTACGAAAGCCGTAGTCTGCGCCATTACCGTTGGTGTGACTTGCACCCGGTGTATTGACCAGAAGGTGCGTCTGTCTGCGGATGTGGACGACGTCGATTGGCGCGACGTCAGGGCCGCGACCATTGCCGACGAGGTACGCCGGGCTGCCGGGCTGGGTGAAGCCACCGCGAACTGGGAACTTCTACCTCCCGGGCGAAGGGGCGGTGGCCGACAGCGGAGTCTCGGCGGTCACGCAGCAAGCCTCCATCGACACTGGCTTGTTCGAGGTGTGCTCCGGGGGCACGCTTCTCAACTCGCAGACGTCGAGGTCGCGGTCCGTTCGCGCGTGGCGTCGTGCACGAGAAGTACGAAGCTGGCCGCACGCGCACGCGCACGCGCACGCGCACGCGCACGCGCACGCGCACGCGCAGGGCTGGCCGCTCAGTAACGACGACCCGCGCTTGCTCCTCCGCACGTTGAAGGCAGTACTCGAGCGGCTTTGCATCGCTGTGTTCGGGTCGCCGTTCCGTGACTTCAGGACGCTCCGCAAGTATTGGCGTGCGAATGACGGCTACGGCGGCTGGCGGGCCAAGCCCGACATGCTCGACATGCATTTCGACGCGATTCACGCTGCGAGGCCGCGCGAGCGGCGGTCGAGCCCGCCCGGCGACGAAACACCGCCGCAACGGCGACCGTCGATCGGCAAGTCTGGCGGCTTACGCGGTGTTGTTCGTGGTGAACCTGGTGCGACGGTTGCGGGACCCATTCGGGCCGACGCCGTGAGCGCGGTGCTGGCGGACGCGGACGGCATCCGCAGCTCGGCTCCGTGCGCAAGAACGGCATTCGCGGATTTAGTGTCAGAGGGCTCTTGGCCAACGCCCACGCCGACCTCGGGACGCCAATAGCGTCGAAACCCGTACCACTCGACGGTGAACGAGCACACGCGGGTGGGGCATCCGCCAACCAGCTCGGCATCCGGGCCGAACGGTTCGCACTGGCGGCCGCCCTCCGCCCGCGGGCACGGCAGGTCGAGGCGCGTCTGCAAGTGGTAGGCGCATGCGCAGAGCATCACGGTAAGCGCCGACGGCGAGGCCGTCACATGATGAAGCCTACGGAGGACCCGACGGAACGTGTGCTGGTCGTGACTGTTGCGACGCATAGGCCGTCGTCGACGATCACGTGCCGATGAACTGATCGTACGTCCACGACGTGCCCAGCCCGTTCGACTTCGACAGTGGGAGGCTTCGCAGTACAGGTGGCGGCGGCGGGGGAAGCGTCAGCCTTCCGGGGGAGCAGCGAGACGACGCCGCGCGCCAGCTGGCTCAGGCGACGGTGCGGGACGACGCCGCTCGCCGCGACTACGCTTCGAGCATGGCTCAGTACGGTCCAAATCGACCCAACGACATCGCCGATTTGGAAGTGACCTCAAGTGGGCGATCAGACCCGGCGCGAGCGCCGTCTCTTCGGGCTCTGACGCCTGAGTATCGGCCGTCCGCGCACGAGAGCGCGCTGTTGGCTTTACTTGACCAGCTCAACACCGACCAGGACGTTCGCAATATTGCACTAACAGGACCCTATGGAAGCGGCAAGAGCAGCGTCCTTCTCGAGTTGCAGAAGCGTCTCGGGACCCGGTCGATCAACGTTTCGCTGTCGAGCCTCAGCACAATCGATCCGGCTCTCGACGAGGACGCCGACCGCGAAGGGCGGCCACTCCCGACGACGAACTTCATCCAAAAGGAGATCGTCAAACAACTCTTGTATCGTGAGCTACCCAGCGACCTGCCCGAAACACGCTACAGTCGCACGGCCCGACGAGGAAACGGACCCGACATTAGTTTCGGTGCGGCCGTCGGCTCCACTTGGTTATTGGTTGCGGGCCTGCTCGGTCTACACGTTCGAATCGCACAAATATTCCTGGCCGGCAATGAGCGAGCCGCTTGGGCGGGCCTCCTCGTTATGGGATTCGCTCTGGGATGTGCCGCATACAGTGTGTTCGGGGTGCTTAGACGGCGCACCGACCTTCGGACGGTTTCCGCGGGCCCAGCCTCGATAACTTTGAGTAATCGCGACACCTACTACTTCGACGAATACCTCGATGAGTTAATCTACTACTTTGAATGCAATAGTGTCGATGTGGTCATTTTCGAGGATCTCGACCGGTTCGACGACACGCACATCCTCGAATCCCTTCGAAATCTGAATATCATTTTGAATAATTCGAAGCAGGTCAACCGATCTGTGCGGTTCGTCTACGCGATCCGGGATAGCATCTTTACCTCGAAACAAGCGTCGCGGGGTCGGCGTAAGGCGGTCGATCACTCCGGAAGTCGAACTAAATTCTTCGACGCGATAGTCCCGCTCGTTCCTTTCATAACCTACCGGACTGCGAGAGACCTGCTCGAACCCGAACTCGCGGACGTTGAGAAGAAGCCCAACAGGGCGGTTATCGCGGCTGTCGCTGAACATATCTCCGATATGCGCCTTCTGCGCAACATTGTCAATGAATACCGATTTTTCTCTGCAGATCTGCTCGCACCCGGGCACCTCGAGGACCTTACACCATCAGCACTATTTGCGATGGTCACGTACAAGAATCTCGCTCCCGCTGATTTCGAACTTATCAGGTCCGGCGATAGCCGGCTCGACGAGGTTTTCGACCAACTTGCGAAGCTGACGACCGAGAAGGCACGCGTCGGGGACATCCGTATAGCAAAGCTCGAGGACGAGATGGGTAGCGTCAACGCGCTGGAAAAGGGTCTGGCTAATCGCGTCGCTCGACTAATCGAACGAACTGACACCGTGAACAGTGCGATATGGTCCTCCGCTTCGCGTGCTTCCGTTCAGATCGACGGGATTGCGGTGTCAATTGCCGAAGAGAAACGGGCAGAATTGGTAGCAGCCGTACTTGACGCGAAGAGCATGGACTTCGGCAATTTTTCTTTGACTAAGGCCCAAGCAGAAGTCTTGGCGGGAGGTTCGCTGTCGCGTTCCGACGCTGTCGACCGAGCGAACCTCGAGCGTGAGCACGAAATCGCGACACTTGGGCGGCGCCGCAGCTTCCTGTCCACGGCGACGGCGGGAGATCTTATCAAGAACAGCGAGCAGTTCGAAACGCTCCTCGGCAAGAGAAGTGCGCGTCAGATCGTGGAGGCGCTTCTTGGCGACTACGGAGATCTGTGGGTGAAACTACTCACAAGTGGTGAAATCGATGAGAACTTCGTTCTCTATACGGCGCGCTATTACGGTACTTCGTTGTCGGCGGACGGCATGACCTTCTTGATCCGCAACGTTCAACGAGGGATTCCTGACTACGACCGGCCCTTTTCTCGACCGGAGGATATTGACGCGATTCTCGAACAACGCGGATCGGCATTTCTTTCGGAGGATTCTGCTTTGAACTTGTCTATTGCGAATCGGCTCGTCGAAACGGGCGACTCCCGTATTAAAAACATGATACTTCGTCTGGCCGAGCCTGACGCCGTCGCATTGAAGTTCCTCTCCGTATTCACTCGCTCGGACGCCGCGGTCTCCTTCTGGGCATCGCTGGCCTCCGAGTGGCCCGGCGCGCTGGCGTTCCTGGCTGAGGAGCAAGGCATTTCCGCGTCGCGTGCAGAGGTCCTCCTCGCCGCTACTCTCGAGCACGGCCATTCGCAGACTGCCACAGAGGAGTCCCGGCTTTTGATGCGTCGCTACGTCGGTACCTTGGATTTATTGCATCGGGATCTCGATGAACGCGTTGCAGCGCGTATCGTGGCACAGCTCGCCGATGCCGAAGCGTGGGTGGAGGATCTTTCTCTGACCTCACCTCGTGTCCGCGGGGCTGTTGTCCAGGCTGGAGCATTCGTTCTGAGTCGAGCGAACATCCTTGACGCACTCGAAACATCGTCAATACCGACTATCGAGACTATTGCGGAATCCCTTCCTGCCCTTTACTCGCGCCTGACCGACGATCTGCCCGGCTTCGTGTCACTGCGCACCCCGGGCGACGGTGCAGTAGCCGATCGAGGCGAGGGGCTAAGCCTGATGCTAAGAGACGCCGAGTCGTCTGTGAACAATGCGACAATACGCGCTATCAAAGCTTCCGCCCCCAATGTTCGCGTACCGATCTTGGCTCACACACCCCGAACTATTTGGGCATCGCTCCTCGCTGAGGATCTAGTTATATTGACTGCCGCAAATCTCGTCCAATATACAGCGGATGCAGATAGCGGGGAGGCCCTCGACGATGCGGCGGTGGCGACGGTTCGCAGTCAGCGAAGATTTGCGGACCTTGTACCGTCGGGCGACGGTGATCTAGCAGTCCGTATTTTAAACACAGCAGACCTCGACGCCGCAGAGCGGATTGAGTTGATCGACTCCATGTCCGACGACGTAACAGTGGATGCGAGTGCACTTGGTCGCTCTGCTGGGCCGACGATCGGGCTCCTGGTTGCAGGTGGCCGACTCCCCGACACTTTGGCCACGGCCACTCAAGCAATTCGGCTTGGTACAGCTGCGGTAGTTAGTCTCGCAGAATCGTCGACCGCCTGGAGCGCGACGTTGGGATCGCTGCAAACGCGCCCCGATGACGCCGCTTTGATAGAGATCGCGCACGCCGAAACGGTTCCGATGGAGAACATTCGTGCACTCGCTGAGCTAATACCCTTGTGGGATGTTCGTGAAAACAATGTCGCGCGTGCGCTCCTTCAACGCCTCGCGGACGACGCCGACGCGATTGTGACACCGGAAGCCTTGTCGTGGCTTGCACGGAACGGGCGAGATACTGCTCCGACGATTTCTCTTCTCGCGCGCATTTGTGATTCGATGGATGTCAATCAGATCTACGCCGTCACCAACTACCTGGGCGCCGCGTTCGCCAAACTTGGCAGCCGCGAGCGCGGGTGGACGCTACTACCTGCGACGGATGAAGTCCGGGTCATGCTGAGCCGGCTTCAGGATGTCGGTGACGTCTCAAAGGTGACGCCTCAGGATGAGAACCTCCGAGTCACGATAACGGTGTGACGGCTTTCGAGCTGCTCCCGCGCGGCGAGGACCTGACCCACTTTCGGGACGCTGTGACACAGAGAGACCACCCGATTCACCGGGCCACAGGTCGACGTTGCGGCCCTGGCACCGCCCGTGGACGTAAGTTCCGTTTGGTCGTCGACCGAAGATCGGTCCTCGGCTAGGCTGATCCGACTGGCACGCTCAGTGCGTATTCCCCCCACAGCTCAAATCGACGGGCCGCCGGTGCCCCCAGTGTTCGATGCACCAGCCGCTTGGTCAGGGCCGTCGTCGGTGATCGGGTTGGAGACGTACCCGATGAAGTCCGAACCCAGGCGCGTGAGCCGATGAACAGTCTGCTGGCCGCTTTGGAAACTCAGAGGCGGACCTTGCGGGTTTCCGTCGGCGTGCTGCGATCCGGGTGGTGTGACGTCGGCAACTAGACCTAACGTAACAATGCGATGCAGCCGCTCGGCGCGTCGGTCATGCGGGTTGCTTAGCCCACTGGTTCTTCGACCTAGGCCACGGATGGTGAACTTCTCGTCGAAGAGCTTGAGCAGCATCATGTCCTTGGGCTGAATGCGGTCGAGCGCCTCGTCGAAGCGACCGGAGTCCCGGACTCCAATGATTCTGTTGAGAAGCGCGTTGCGCAAGAGAGTGCGTTTGTCTCCGGAGTCAGCTTCGAGAAGATGGCGGATGGTGCGGTGGACCGACGCCTGGAACCGATCAGATTCCGTCAAGCGATCGTCGAACGCGACATAACCGGATGCTTCGAGTCGACTGAGGTCATCGCGGAGCTCGGCAAGGATCCGCACGGTGCGTCGTTCGAACGACGACCCAAGAGCTCGATTGGTAAATACAGCGAGGACGCCGCCTATCCCGGGAACGAGCGAAACGAGGGCCTCAAGAGTGGCGGCCGCGGTGTCTTCGACATTGTCCTTTAGTTCCTCGCGCATAGCACGAGCGTACGGCAGTAAAGGTAGTCGGTCGACGTCTCAAAAGCCCTGGTCGGCGCCGCGCTCGTCTCCCTCAGCGGAGGTGCCGTGTTCGACGTGCTCGGGCTCGGCGCGGCGGCGCTCGGGACGGTGTCCATGGCACTGGGGCTCCTGCTCACTCGTCGGTGGGGCACCCCGGAGGGCACACACCCCCTGACCTCGACCGCGTGGCAACTCATCGTCGGGGGCGTGGTGATCGCCCCGCTCATCCCGATCATCGACAGCGGGCCGTGGCAGCCGGCCGCCGCCGGGTACGCGGGGTACGCCTGGCTCACGCTGGTCGGTGGTGCCCTGGCCTACAGCGTCTGGTTCCGAGGCGCACGGGCGCTGCCGTCGGCCCGGATCGCGTTGTTGGGCGTCCTCAGTCCGTTGACCGCTGCGGTGCTCGGGTGGGTTGTCCTCGGCCAGGCGCTGTCGCCGCTGCAGATCGTCGGCTTCGTCGTCGCGCTCCTCGGTTCCCTGGGTGGGCAGCTCGGACGAGCGGGGTCTCGGGGGCGTTCCTCCGAGCCGCTCAGCCGTAGATCGAGTCCGGGATCTCCGGGCAGGCGGTGACGAGCTCGTAGTACTGGGACTGCGGCAGATCGACCGACCGGTACGGCGACCACGCCCCGTCGCTGTCGACGAACTCCTGCTCGCTCGGGCCGCGCCCCACCGCGATGCCGTGGTCCTGCAGGCACTTCGTGAGCTCGCCCGTGGAGTAGCGGTAGAGCCACTCCAGCTGGGACTCGTTGAAGGCAGTCTGGTACTTCGCGGCCATGGGGTACTCGACCCCGCACGTGTACTCAGCGACCGCGAACGCCTCGGACCGTGCGTCCGGGACCTGCCCGGAGGTGAGGCTCGCATCGGGCATCGCCTTCGCCTGCGGGAACCCCGCGGCGCTCATGCAGCGTTCCTGCGTCGGGGCCCAGTCGGCGTGCGAGACGGTCCGGACGCGGTCGACTGCCGGCCGCTCGAGCCCTGGATGGCGAGACTCGACCAGCTGCCATGCCTGGTCGGTACTCGCGTCGAGGATGTTCTCCGCCCGCGCTGCGCTCATCGCATCGGGCTGCGGCCCAGAGGCACCCCCAGGCGCGGCACATGCGGACAACCCGGTGACCACTGCGATGCAGACCACGCCCGCTGCTGCAGTGAGGAGCTGATGGTCTCGTCGTCGCAAGGGTCCCCCAAAGAGTTGCGATCGTCAGAACTGCCGGTTCGCCACATCCGCCCGGTGCGACACCGCCAGTATGTCCCGCAGCCGCGCGGCGGGCAACGGTGCTCCCTGATCGGCCAGGTAGTCCGCCGCGAACCCCTCGGCACTCGCCGCGTAGATCCCCGTGTACGCCCCGGACTCCGGCTCGAAGCGCCACGACTCGGCGAGGGTCCCGGCGTCCACGGTGTCGAACCCGAGCAGCTGCACGAGCTCGGCGACCACGGCCTCGGCCTGCTCGTCGTCGCCCGCGATCGGCAGCGCCGTGCGGGGCGCGGAGCCGGCGAGGTTCGGGATGTGGTGCGCGACGATGTTGTTGAACGCCTTGACGATCCGGGTGCCGGGCAGGAGCGTCTGCTCGTACTCCGCCGTGGTCGTCGCGAGGCTGTCGAGCTGCTCGATCCGGCCGTCGCGGCCGGGGTAGTAGTTGCCCGTCGACAGCACGGTCCGCCCGGCGAAGGCGTCGAGGTCGGGGGCGAGTGCCGGGTAGGCGGTGAGCGGGATCGCGAGGACGGGCACGTCACCGAACTCGACGGCCTGTCGCACGGTGCCGGCCTGGGCCCGCGGGCCGAGCTCGGCGACGAGGTCCTGCAGCGACTCGGGGCCGCGCGAGTTCGCGAGGAGGACGTCGAGGTCGGCGGCGACGGCCAGGCGCGCGATCGCGGTGCCGATGGCTCCGCTGCCGATGATGCCGATGCGGTTCATGTGGTGCCCTTTCAGGGAGGTGGACGTCAAGGGAGGATCGGGGCTTCCCAGCCGCGCCGCGACAGGGCGGAGAGTGCGGCGGAGGACGAGTCGTCGGCCATCGCGGCACCCCGGACCCAGCTGGTCGCCAGGGCGGCGAGGAACAGGTCCCGCGCGCGGACGTCGGCACGCGCACGACCGGAACGCTGGGCGGCGCGGAGGAACTCGTCCGTGGTGGTGATGAACCCCTGGCACGTCAGGGCGAGCGGCGACGAGTCGGACGACGCGGCGGCACGGAGCGGTTCGGGCAGCCCGTCGAACGTGCCGGCCCACTCGGCGACCGCGTCGAGCCAGCCGTGCAGGGCGTCGCCGGTGTCCACGGAGCCGTCGCGCAGTGCTTCGCGACGGGCCACCAGGTGTTCGTCGCGCGCGGCGAGGAGCTCGGCGAGCAGGGCCTCGCGCGTGGGGAAGTGCCGGTACAGGGTGCCGGCGCCGACGCCGGCCTGCTTGGCGATCGCGTCGAGCGAGCCGGTCACGCCGTGCTCGGCGAACGCGCGCTCGGCGACCCGCAGGATGTGGTCTCGGTTGCGGAGCGCGTCGGCGCGCGGTGCGCGCCCGGCGGGAGCGGTCTGCTCGGGCATGGCGGGCCTCCAGGCTGTCGCGTCGAGTACCGGAGAGGCTCTCCGGAATCACCACAGTACAGGAGACCCTCTCCGTTTCGTCGCGGAAGCGCGACGCCCGGGCGTCAGGACTCCTCGGCAGTCTCCGCCGCGTCCGCCAGGTCCGACCGCGTGTTCGCGTGGATCGGCTCGCTGTGCCCGAAGGTCTTCGCGGCGGCGCGCAGCCGCCCGACGAACTCCCCGTTGTCCATCTCGAGTTCGTCCTCTTCCGCGTCCTCGATGACGATCTCGCTCGACGGCCCGATGAGGATCTTCGTGGTGGTCATCGTCCCGTCGTCGGCGACTGCGGGCACGTCGACGGTGTCCGCTCGGTCCCCGCCTGCGAGGGCCGCGGCGTACTCGATCACGGCGTCGGCGACGTCGTCACCGACCAGGATCGTGGTGGCGTCGTAGTGGATGTGCTTCATCGCGTACTCCTTCCCGGACCCATACAAACGCGCGGCGCGGGAACCGGCTTCAGGATGACCGCTGCACGCGGTGGTCCGGGTCCGGGGACTCCAGGGCGTTCCACACATCGCCCCAGATCAGCTCGAAGTCGACGGGGCGGATGCGGTCGGCCCGGAGCGCCTGCTCCAGGATCGACAGCGCGTCCAGGGAGCCGGTGAGCAGGCGTTCGTCGCCGTGGACCTCGCGGCGGCCGTCGCCCAGGAACGTCGTCACGGTGACGGACCGCACCCGTGGTCGCAGCGAGCGGGTGGCGCGGGCGAGGACCGCGAAGCCACCGCCGTAGACGAGCAGCGCGGTGGTTGTCCCGACGGCGGGGACCGAGACGGCGAGCACCAGGGCGGCGAGGGCGACGACCGCCCCGACGGCCGGCCAGACGTGCCAGGCACGCAGCAGCAGGCGCTCGCCGGTGGTCGTGCCCGGCGGGAACACGACGAGGGTCCGCGAGCTCCACAGCGTCCGCCCGACGGGTCGGATCGTGTAGCGGCCCCACAGGTGGGTGCCGTCGAGCAGCCGGGTGCGGACCGGCAGCTCGACGGTCATCGAGCCACCGGCGCGAGTTCGGTGCGCACCGGCGCGAGTTCCGCCCGGACCGGCTCGACGACGTCGCGGTGCCGGACGGTCGCCAGGCACGGGAAGCAGACCAGGTCGCCTTCGCGGACATCGGCGGGCAACGGAGCCGGGAGGCGGTGGAACGGACCGTCGGCCTGACCGTCACAGCGGGTGACGACGTACATCGCGGAGAGGGGAGCGGTGCTCCGGCGTCCGATCAGGCGCACCTGGTCGAGCACGGCGCAGGTCGGCAGGACCGCGTCCAGTTCCAGGAGCACCACCCCGGTGCGCGGTCGCCGCACACGGGTGACCGACGCGACGGCGACGCTCACGTCGCGGGGCGTCCAGCCGCGCGGGCGGTACCGGGGCGGGGACTGCTCGGCGGTGTGCACCGTCGGGGTGCCGGTGAGGTCGGCGAGCCGGACCATCGAGATCGCCGAGACCAACAGGTCGTCGGTGGTGGCGACGGTGTGGGCCGGCCAGAGGAACGGGTCCATCGGATCGGGGAGCGACGCGCGGAGCGTCGGCATGATCGCAGTCAGTGTCACGACCTCACGCTCTCGCGGGCTCGAGCAGCGCGGAAGGCCTCCTGACGGAACCCCTACGGCCGGGGGCGGAGTCCTGACGGAGCGCTCACCGGCGGGTGGCCGAGCGGAGTGCCGCGGTCCACCCGAGCGAGATCACGCCGGCGCCGATCAGGGTCTTCACCACGCCACCGAGGACGAACGGGTACAGCCCGTACTGCAGGGTCTGCTGCAGGTCGAGGCCGAGTGCCACCGCGAGCCAGGCCATCCCGGCGACGAAGGTGACGACGGTGCCGAGGGCGAAGGACAGCAGCGCGTTCCGCAGCGGGCGGTCGCCGAAGCGCTCAGCGACCCAGCCGACCAGGGCCGCGGCGGCGACGAAGCCGACGATGTACCCGCCGGAGGGGCCGACGAGCACGCCGACCCCGGCCGAACCGTCCGCGAAGACCGGCAGCCCGACGACGCCGAGCAGTGCGTAGACGAGCATCGACAGGGCACCGCGACGGGCACCGAGGGCACTGCCGACGAGCAGCACGGCCAGGGTCTGCCCGGTGATCGGGACGGGCCAGATCGGCACGGACAGCTGTGCGGCACCGGCGGTCAGCAGTGCGCCGCCGAGGACCAGGGCGGTGCTGACGACAGCGGTGCGGGGGAGCAGGGCGTCGGCGAGCGGACGGTGTGCGGCGGGGGTGATCGTGGTCATGGTGACTCCTTGCAGAGGGGAGAGGGAGGGTCAGACCGCGACGGCGGCCAACAGCGACTCGGCGTCGCGCCGGGCCTCGGCCACGGCGGCGGTGTCGAGGCCGCAGGCGCGCAGGCAGGTCGCGACGAGGGCGTCGCGGTCGGCGTCCTGCACGGGGCCGGACCGGCGGAGCTGGATGACGGTCTCGGTGATCTGGATGAGCACGGCACCGAGGCGCGACGGCGAGACACCGGCGGCGACCTCCGGGCTGGCAGCGCGCGAGCCGAGGCGTCCGTAGGCCTCCTGCAGTTCGACGCGCTCGGCCCGGAACCCGTCGTAGCGCTCGCCCTGCACCTCGGGCAGCAGGTACAGCGTGCCGATGTTGTGCGGCGTGCGGGCGAGGGTGTCCACGTCGGCGACGACCAGCGCGGCGAGGGCCCCTGCTGCCGAGGCGGACTCCGGCACGAGCTGCTCGAGGCCGCGGACCAGCTCGAGGCTCGGGCGCACCGAGGTCGTGAGCAGCTCGACGAGCATGTCGTCCTTGCCGGCGAAGTGGTAGTACAGCGAGGCCTGCCGGATCCCGACCCGTTCGGCGATCGCCCGGGTCGAGGTCGCGCTGATGCCGTTCTCGACGAACAGCGCGGCGGCGGCGTCGAGGATCTGGTCGCGCGGGCTCAGCGCGGAGTCGGCGTTCGGCACGACCCGCGGTCGGCCGGGGCGCACGGGCCGGTCGTCGGGGGACATGCCCCCATCCTGACAGCCGGTGTCCGTCACGACTGCTCCCGGTACGCGCGCCAGCCGCCGTGGTCGGTGATGTCCTCGGCCCCCTCGACCGCGAACGGCTCGACCAGGAACCCGGTGACCTCGGTGCCGTCGTCGAGCGCCACGGTGCCGATCGCCATCGGTGCCGGCAGGGCTGCGACGAAGGTGCCGAAGCCGGCGGCGGGCAGACGCCAGACCTCCCCGACGATGCCCGAGCCCGGTGCAGCTGCGCCGGGCGCGACCGGACCCACGCGGACCAGCCCGGGCTTGGGCGGCACCGTGTTGAGTGCGTACAGCCGGTAGTCGGACGCGGTGCGGGCCTCCCGGACGAACGATCCGCCGGACGCGACCAGCTGTCCGTTCAGGGGTTGCCCGCGCAGGTGCGCCCCGACGACCAGCAGGTCGACGGTCGGAGCGGCGAACGCGGCCGCCAACGCCGCCAGGCGCCGGTCGCTGAACGCCGGACCGGTGAGCATGACGCCGAACGGCAGGCCGTCGACGAAGCCGGCGGGCGCGGCGAGCGAGGCCATGTCGAGCAGGTTCGCGAAGTTCGTGTACCGACCCATCCGGCTGTTCGCGCCGATCGGGTCGGCCGCGACCTGCTCGAGCGTCGGGTGCCACGTCGTCGTCGGGGTGAGCAGGGCGGTCGTGCCCTCGAGCGCGGCGCGACCCGCTGCCCCGAACGCGTCGAGCCGTTCCTGGTCGGCGAAGAGCTCCGCGGCGGTCGGTCGTGCGCCACCGAGCACGATCGCGGCGACCGACGGGTCGAGGTCGGCACCGACCTCGTCGCGGTGGGCCTCGATGTGGGCGCCGACGGCCGCGTACCGCTCGGCGACGAACGCGCCGTCGTAGAGCAGCGACGCGGCATCGAGCAGCGGTGCGATGTCGACCTCGACCACCTGGTGTCCGAGCGCACGGAACCGGTCGACGGCCGCGGCGAACGCCTCGGCCCAGCCGGGTGCGAGTCCCTCGAGCTGCGACGGCAGCGGCACCGCGATGCGCGGGACGGCGGGCAGGTCGGCGAGGGCGAGGTCGGGCCGCGCGAGCGGGTCGACGCCGTCCGGACCGGCCATCAGCTCTGCCGCCGTGCGCGCCAGGTCGAGCGACCGGGCGAACACCGTGACGCAGTCCTGCGAGCGGCAGGCGGGGGCGACGCCCGTGTTCGGCACGAGCCCCTTCGTCGGCTTCACCCCGACCAGGTTGCCGAGCGCGGCGGGTACCCGGCCGGACCCGGCGGTGTCGGTGCCGAGCGCGAAGTCCACGATGCCCAGGGCGACCGCCGTGGCGGAACCACTCGACGACCCGCCGGAGATCCGCGTCGGGTCCCAGGCGTTCCGGACCGCACCGAACGGCGAGCGGGTGCCGACCAGGCCGGTGGCGAACTGGTCGAGGTTCGTCTTGCCGACGACGACCGCTCCGGCGGCGCGGAGCCGGGCGACGGCGGTGGCGTCGGCGGCGGGGTCGTGGGCGTAGGAGCGGGCGGCTGCGGTGGTGGGCAGGCCGGCGACGTCGATGTTGTCCTTCACGGCGAACAGCAGGCCGGCCAGGGGCAGCGTCGGGTCGACGACTTCGGCCTCGGCCAGCACGTCGGCGCGGTCGCGCAGGGTGATCCAGACCTCGGGCCGGTCGACAGCGTCGATGCGGGCGAAGGCGTCGCGGACGCGGGCGGCGGCAGTGGCGGTCGCGGTGGCGGCGGTCCCGCCGGCGCTCGCCGCGCTCGTCCCGCTCACGCTGCCGCTCCGATCGCGGCGAGGACCTGGCCCGGCGCGACCTGGTCGCCCGGCTTGATGTACACCTCGAGCACGTGGCCCGGCACCGGTGCGTGCACCATCGACTCCATCTTCATCGCCTCCACGGCCAGCAGCTTCTGCCCCTCGTCCACGCGGTCACCCGGGCGGACGTCCACCTGCCACACGGTCGAGGTGAAGGGGGCGTACACGGCGGTCGACCCCTCGGGCACGGTCACGGCGTCGGCCACCACGGCGGCCGGTTCGTCACGGACGTCGAACTCGCCCGATGCCCGCCACCGCTCCTTCTCCTCGCCGAACGCCTGCGCCTGCTGCGCCCGGAAGTCGGCGATGGACCCGGCGTTGTCGGCCAGGAACCGGTTGTACGACGCGATCGAGAACTCGCCCTCGACGGTCTCGAACGAGCCCCGTCCGGCGTCCGTCTCGGCGCGCAGCTCGAGCAGCTCGTCGGCACCGACCGGGTACCACTCGATCCGGTCGAAGAACCGCAGCGCCCACGGGTTCTCCTGGAACAGCCCGCCCCGGCGGAACCGGTTCCAGATCTGCACCGTGCGGCCGACGAACTGGTAGCCGCCGGGACCCTCCATGCCGTAGATGCACAGGTACGCGCCACCGATGCCGACGGAGTTCTCGGCGGTCCAGGTGCGGGCCGGGTTGTACTTCGTCGTGACCAGGCGGTGCCGGGGGTCGAGCGGGGTCGCGACCGGGGCGCCGAGGTACACGTCGCCCAGGCCGAGCACCAGGTAGCTCGCGTCGAACACGGTGCGGAAGACGTCGTCGACGCTCTCGAGCCCGTTGATGCGACGGATGAACTCGATGTTCCACGGCGTCCACGGGGCGTCGTTCCGGACGCCGTTCATGTACCGCTCGATCGCCAGCCGGGTGGCCGGGTCGTCCCACGACAGCGGCAGCTTCACGGTGCGCGACGGCACGACGAGCTGGTCGGTCGGCGGGATCTCGTCCTCGAGTTCGCGGAGCAGCCCCGCCACGTCGCGCGCCTTGAGCACGGACGCGTCGGTGTGCACCTGCAGCGAGCGGATGCCCGGCGTGATGTCGAGGATCCCCTTCGGCGTGTGCTCCTGCAGCTTCGTCATGAGCGCGTGCACGCGCATCCGCAGCGCGATGTCGAGGGTCATGTCGCCGTACTCGACGAGCACGTTGTCGTCGCCGTCGCGTCGGTACGCGACGCTCGGCCGCACGTCGGTCGCGTCCAGGCGGGCGATCACGCCGTCGTCGCCGTCGCCTCCGGTGCGCGGCACCGTCCTGGAGGCCCGGTGCGCGTCGAGCGCGGCGGCGTCGGCTTCGCGGACGGGGACGAACCGGACCGTGTCACCCGGTCGGAGCTGGCCCAGCTTCCACAGGTCGCCGCTGGCGACCACGGCGGGGCAGACGAAGCCGCCGAGCGACGGCCCGTCCGGTCCGAGGATGATCGGGGTGTCCCCGGTGAAGTCGATCGCACCGACCGCGTAGGGGGTGTCGTGGATGTTCGACGGGTGCAGACCGGCCTCGCCGCCGTCGGTCCGCGCCCACTCCGGCCGCGGCCCGATGAGCCGGATGCCGGTGCGTGCCGAGTTGTGGTGCACGGCGTAGTCGGTGGCGTAGAAGACGTCGAGGTCGGCGCGGGTGAAGAAGTCCGGTGCGGCGTGCGGCCCCTCGGTGACGGCGATCTCCCACGCGTCGGTCAGCGCGGTGCGGCGGTCGGCCGGGGTCGGACCGCCCACCAGGCCCAGACGGGTGCCGGACGGGAACGCCGGGTGCGGGGCGTCCGAGTCCGGGGATCCCGGGCGCAGGACGTCGCCGGCGAGCAGGGCCCGACCGGCGTGACCGCCGAAGCCACCGAGCGTGAAGGTCGCGGTCGAGCCGAGGTAGGTCGGCACGTCGAAGCCGCCGCGGACCGCCAGGTAGGTGCGGAGGCCCGGACCGGGGGCCGTGCCGATCGCCAGGGTCTGCCCGGCGCCGACCTCGACCGGCTCCCACAGCGCCACGGGTTCGCCGTCGAGGGTGACCGGCGCCGGCGCACCCGTGAGCGCGACCACCGCGGCGGCCGAGAACCGGAGCGTCGGGCCGGTGGCGGTGACCTCGAGCGCGGGGGCACCGTCCGGGTTGCCCACGGCGCGGTTCGCCTCGGCGAAGGACGCCGCGTCGAACGGGCCGCTCGGCGGGACGCCCACCTGCCAGTACCCGACCCGGCCCGGCAGGTCCTGGATCATCGTCATGGTGCCGGGCGCGACGACGTCGATGCGCGGGTCCGGGTCCTCGGTCGCGTCGAGCGTCGAGGTGGAGTGCGTGGCGGTGCGGAGCTCGAGGTCGTCGGTCAGCGCGCGGAGCAGCCCGGCGTTCGTGACGATGCCGTCGATGCGGGTGGCCGCGAGTCCGTCGCGCAGCAGGTCGAGGGCGTCGTCGCGGGTCTCCCCGGTGGCGATCACCTTGGCGAGCATCGGGTCGTAGAACGCGGACACCTCGGAGCCGGTCTCGACCCAGCCGTCGACGCGGATGCCGGTGCGCTCGCCGGATGCCGTGGTCGCGCTCGGGAACACGGCCTGGGTGACGAGGCCGCTCGAGGGCAGCGAGCCCTTCGCCGGGTCCTCGGCATAGACGCGGGCCTCGACGGCGTGGCCGTTCGGCGTCCAGGTGCGGTCGAACACGTCGGGGTCGATGCCGGCGGCACCGTCGCGGGCCAGGCGGAGCATGAGCTCGACGAGGTCGACGCCGAACACTTCCTCGGTGACCGGGTGCTCGACCTGCAGGCGGGTGTTCACCTCGAGGAACGACGCCTCTTCGCGCACGGGGTCGTAGACGAACTCGACGGTGCCGGCGCTGCGGTACCCGACGCTCTCGGCCAGGCGGCGGGCCGACGAGTGCAGCTCGGCGCGGACGTGCTCGGGGAGCGCCGGTGCCGGGGCCTCCTCGATGACCTTCTGGTTGCGGCGCTGCAGGGAGCAGTCGCGGTCGCCGATCACCGCGACGCGGCCCTCGCCGTCACCGAAGAGCTGGACCTCGACGTGCCGGGCCGGCCGCACGAGTCGTTCGAGGAAGATGCCGGCCGACCCGAAGTTCGCGGTCGCCAGGCGGACGACGCTCGTGTAGGCCTCGCGGACCTCGTCGAGGGTGGAGCACGCCTGCATGCCGATCCCGCCGCCACCCCCGGTGGCCTTGAGCATGACGGGCAGCCCGATGCGCTCGGCCTCGGCCACGGCGTCGTCGACGCTGGCGAGCAGTCCGGTGCCGGCGAGCATCGGGACCCCTGCTGCGGCGGCCAGCTCGCGGGCGGTGTGCTTCGCGCCGAACCGGACGATCTGGTCGGCGGTCGGCCCGACGAACCGGATGCCGGCGTCTTCGCAGGCCTGGGCGAACTCGGTGTTCTCGGACAGGAACCCGTAGCCGGGGTGCACGAGTCCGGCGCCGGTGTCCTTCGCGGCCTGCACCACCGCGTCGATGCGCAGGTAGGAGTCGCGGGCGGGTGCGGGTCCGAGCCGGATGGCGGTGTCGGCCTCGCGGACGTGGGGTGCCGCGCGGTCGGCGTCCGAGTAGACGGCGACGGTGCGCATGCCGAGTGCCTTGGCGGACCGGATGATGCGACGGGCGATCTCACCGCGGTTCGCGACGAGGACGGTGTCGGTGCTGAGGGCAGGGGTCTGGTTCACGGTGGCGGTCCCGGTGGGGTCGGGCGCGGCGGTCACGGCTGGACCACGATCATGCGCAGCGGTGTGCAGGAGAAGTCGTTGCAGGGGTTGTTCATCTGCGGGCAGTTCGAGACGACGACGAGCACGTCCCGCTCGGCCCGGATCGCGACCCGCTTGCCGGGGGCGCTCATGCCGTCGACGATCCCGAGGGCGCCGTCGGCCTCGACCGGCACGTTCATGAACCAGTTGAGGTTCGACACGATGTCGCGGGCACCGAGTCCGTGGCGGCCGGCCTCGGCCAGGAAGTTCTCGCGGCAGCCGTGCTGGTACTGGGTGTGGTGCCCGTACCGCAGGGTGTTCGACTCCTTCGAGCACGCGCCGCCGATGGTGTCCTGCCGGTCGATCTCGTTCGCGACGACGGTCATCAGCGGGCGGCCCTCGTTCGACATCAGGACGGTGCCGGTCCTGACGTACGCGTTGCCCTGTGCGGCGAGGGTGTCCGGCACGCTGTACCGCTCGTCGGGGTCGTGGGCGTCGTAGAGCAGGCAGTCGGCGCTCTGGTTGCCGCCGACGTCGACGATGGTGAGCACCTCGCCGGCGCGGACCACGGCGGACCACGGCGCGAGCGGGGCGACCCGGTCGTCGCGGACCACGGTGCCCGGCACCAGTGACTCGCTCCAGTCGAGGGCGACGTCCGGGTCGTGGACGGCTCCGACCGGGACGGTGGAGGCGGGGGAATGGATCGTCGTGTCGGTCATCACAGGCCTCGGGCTTCCGCGTGGTCGATCGAGTTCAGGTAGGCGCGGGTGAGCTCCGGCGTCGCGGTGAACCGCTCGTCGGCCGCGGTCGTCGGGGCCCCTCGCCAGGCGTGCACCCGCAGTGGTCCGACCAGGTAGTCCGGGCGCGGGTCGATCGGGTGCGCGACGTTCGCGACCAGCACGAGCAGCGGCAGCTCGGCGACGAGCGTGACGTGGGTGCCTGCGCCCGCCGAACCGGTGAAGGTCATCGCCCCCTCGGCGTCGATCCGCACGCCCTGGAAGAACGAGATGCTCGGCGGCAGGTCCCGCTTGGTGAGCCCGTGCTTGGCGGCGGCCTTCGCGAACAGCGACCGACCGCTCGGGGTGCGCCCCTCGGGTGCCGCGTCGCCGTACTTCCGCTCGTTCCAGGCGTCGGTCGAGGTGCCGCAGAACGCGTCGTGGTGCCCCGAGGTGTCCTCGAGCACGGTCGCGAGTGCCCGGCCGTCCCCGCTCAGCAGGGGGGAACCCTGGCCCAGGTACGCCTGCCACGGGATCTTCTGGGTGTCGGCGACGTTGAGCCGCTCCCACGGTTCGAGCGCGTTGAACACCAGGACGTTGGCGCAGGCCTGACCCGTCGGGTCGTCGAACCGCAGCCGTGACCCTCGGGCCAGCACCTTGTGCGTGTACCCGCCCGGCGCCACCGTCTCAGCCCAGACGAGTTCTGCGGGGTCGACGCCCTCGGGGGCGAACGGTGACGACGACGCCGGCAGGTACGGCATGTACTCGGACTGCGAGCCGGCCTGGGCGCGTGCGTCGGACCGGGAGGCGAGCACGCTGTCGGTCTGGTGGAGGTCGCGCATGGGGTTCCTTCCGGATCAGGCTTCGACGGAGGCGGCGGTCGGGCTCGCCGCAGTCGCGGCTGCGGGGACGGGCACCGCCGCGGTGGTGGGCACCTCGGCCAGGGTGATCGGCCCGTGGGTGCGGTGCCGCCAGCTCGACCACGCCCAGCCGACGAGCAGCACGCCGCCGATGAACAGCAGGGCGCTGTACTGCAGCCACCACGAGGTGCCGGTCAGGTCGTAGATCTCCGGCCGGGGCCAGATGAGGTTGATCGCCATGCCGATCTGGAACGCCACGGCCAGGGCGTTGAGCGGGATGCCCCAGCGACCGAGGGTGAACAGCGGCTTGCCGTCCTCGTCCACCCCGGTCGGCAGCCCCGTGCGCCGGAGCTTGATCCGCTGGACCAGCAGCGGCCCGGTGACCCCGAGGTAGGCCAGGTAGAGCATCGCGATGCACAGGCTCGACAGGGCGGTGAAGATCGCGGACTGCCCGATGTTGACGGCGAGGGCCAGCCCGGCGCCGACCCCGACGACGATCGACGCGGCGATCGGGGTGCCGGTGCGGGGCGAGACCCGGGCGAGGGTGCGGTGGAAGGGCAGCGCCTTCTCGCGGGCCATCGAGTAGACCATCCGGGCGCCGGCGGTCTGCACGGCGAGGGTGCAGGCGAAGACGGCGACGGCGACGGTGCAGAGCAGGAGCCGACCGAAGACGTCGCCGAGGGTCGAGGTGATCACCCAGGCGAGACCCTGGGTGGCGAGCTTGCCGTCGGTCAGGCTCGGGGCGGCGACGAGGGCGCCGATGATGAGCAGCCCACCACCGAGGCCGGAGACCGTGAGCGCCCGGACGATCGTCTTCGGGGTGGTCCGGCGCGGGTTGTGGGTCTCCTCCGCGAGCTCACCGGCCGAGTCGAAGCCGACCATCACGTACGCGGCCATCAGCGAGGACGCGAGGAACGCCCACACGTAGGGCTCGGTGCTCGTCGAACCGGCGGTCGTGAACACCACGGAGGCGCTGCGGTGCGGCAGGAGGAACAGGGCGCCGATGAGCACGACCACGCCGATGATCTCGATGAGCACGCCGAAGCTCGTCACGCGGGCCATCAGCCGGACGCTCGTGATGTTCACGATCGTCGTCACGGCGAGCATCACCAGACCGAGGACCACCGCGTTCGCGGCACCGGTCGGCGATGCGACGGACGGGTCCGCGCCCGGACCGCCGACGACCTGGAACCCGTCCCAGATCGCGGGGAGCACGGCCTGCACGGCGATGGCCGCCACCGCGACGGTGAGGATCTGGCCGATGATCATCGTCCAGCCGGTGAACCACCCGAACCGGGCTCCGGCCAGACGGCTCGACCACTGGAAGATCGCGCCGGAGATGGGCCAGCGGGCCGCGAGCTGCGCGAAGTTCAGCGCGACGAGCAGCTGGCCGCCGAAGACGAGCGGCCACGCCCAGAAGAACGCAGCACCGCCCAGCCCGAAGCCGAGTCCGAACAGCTGGAAGACCGTGGTGAGGATCGAGACGAAGGAGAAGCCCGCCGCGAAGGAGGAGAACGAGCCGACCCCGCGGTGGAGTTCCTGCTCGTAGCCGAGGCGGGCGAGCCCCTGGGTGTCGACGTCGGACGTGGCGCGCGGTGCGTGGAGCGGTGCTTGCGGAGAACGCATGACTGCAGACCTTTCGCGGAGTACCTGTCGGGTGACAGGTAGTGCGACAAGTGTCGTGCGGCCCTGTGTCGGCGCCGTTGCCCGTCTGTTTCGAGTGCGTGACGGCAGGCCCCGGCGTGTAAACGTTCCGAGTCGGCGGGCGGATCAGCGGCGGGGGATCACCGGCGAGGGATCACGGGTGAGCGGGGCAATCACTCGACGTCGACGTCCCGCTTGCCGCGGCGGACGATGAGCGGGTCCGGCTTGCCGATGACGTCGGCGGCCTTGTCCGGGTAGTCGAACTGCGTCAGGAAGTACCGCATCGCGTTGAGCCGGGCGCGCTTCTTGTCGTTCGACCGCACGATCGTCCACGGTGCGTAGCGCTTGCTCGTCCGGGTGAACATCGCCGTCTTCGCCTCGGTGTAGTCCTCCCACCGGTCGAGCGACAGCAGGTCGATGTCGGACAGCTTCCACCGTCGCACCGGGTCGAGCTGGCGCATCGCGAACCGGGTTCGCTGCTCGCGCCGGGTCACCGAGAACCAGAACTTCGTCAGGTGGATGCCGGAGTCGACCAGCATCCGCTCGAACTGCGGCACCTGGGTCATGAACGACTCGTACTCGTCGTCGCTGCAGAACCCCATCACCCGTTCGACGCCGGCACGGTTGTACCAGGAGCGGTCGAACAGGACCATCTCACCGGCGGCCGGCAGGTGCTGCACGTACCGCTGGAAGTACCACTCACCGCGCTCGCGCTCGGTCGGCTTGCTCAGCGCGACGACCCGCGAGGTCCGGGGGTTGAGGTGCTCCGTGAACCGCTTGATCGTGCCGCCCTTGCCCGCGGCGTCACGCCCCTCGAAGAGCACGACGACCTTCTGACCGGTGTCCTCGAGCCAGTACTGGCACTTCAGCAGCTCGATCTGCAGCAGGTACTTCTGGTACTCGTACTCGTCCCGCGGCAGGCGCTCCGAGTACGGGTAGTCGTCCTGCCAGGTGAGCACCGGGTTGCCGTGCGGGTCGATCAGCTCCGGGTCGGCCGTCTGACCGTCCGCGACGCTGTACCCCTCGGTCCGCAGCTGTTCGATGTACTCCCGCAACGGCTGCGAGTACGGCGCTGTGTCCACGGTGTCCTCCCTCTGCGAGCCGATCGGCTGTCGGCCCCAGGGCCATCCTGGCCCGGCCACCCGCACGACCGCCCCACGCCTCGCCCTGGACGCGACCCGATGACGGTCTGGAGGCGCGGTGCGGGCCCGCCCCGTGCCTCCCGACCGCATGTGGCCCTTCACAGGCATGATGGGGCCATGACGGACCAGGCCGAGATGATCCACCCCGAGATCGCACCGAGCGGAGACGGGTGCGTCGAGTGCGACGCGACCGGCTCGTGGTGGGTGCACCTGCGCCGCTGCGCGGCGTGCGGCCACGTCGGCTGCTGCGACGACTCCCTCAACACGCACGCGACGCGGCACTGGGAGGAGACCGGGCACGCGGTCATCCAGAGCTACGAGCCCGGCGAGACCTGGGCCTGGGACTACCGCGACGACACCCGCTCCGAGGGGCTCGAGCTCGCAGCCCCCACCAGCCACCCCGTGACGCAGGCAGTCCCCGGGCCGGCGGATCGCCTTCCCGGGGACTGGTTGGAACTGCTCGGCGGATCGCGCTGATCCGCAGCGGTCGTCAGGTCAGACGGCCGCGGTCGCCTCGTCGCGGTGCGGGAGCTTCCAGCCCGGACGCACGAAGTGGCAGGTGTAGCCGTGCGGGTTCTTCTCGAGGTAGTCCTGGTGCTCGTCCTCGGCCTCCCAGAACGGGCCGGCCGCGGTGACCTCGGTGACGACCTTGCCGGGCCAGATGCCCGACGCGTCGACGTCCGCGATGGTGTCGAGCGCGACCTGCTTCTGCTCGTCCGAGGTGAAGAAGATCGCCGAACGGTAGCTGCGACCGATGTCGTTGCCCTGGCGGTCCTTCGTCGACGGGTCGTGGATCTGGAAGAAGAACTCCAGCAGGTCCCGGTACGAGATCTGGGACGGGTCGAAGACGATCTCGACCGACTCGGCGTGGTCGCCGTGGTTGCGGTACGTCGCGTTCGGCACGTCGCCGCCGGAGTAGCCGACGCGGGTGCTGACGATGCCGGGACGACGACGGAGGAGCTGCTGCGCTCCCCAGAAGCATCCGCCGGCGAGGATGGCGGTCTCGGTGGTGGTCATGGTGGCCTCCTGGGCTCTCGTGTCACTGGCTGCGACACCGTGTGGTGCAACCGGCAACAGGGACGATCTGTTCCCGTCGTCAGGTCCGCTGTGGGGCACGGACCCACCCGGGTGTGCGGTCGGTACGACTCGACCCTACGAGTCCGTGCTCCGTGTCACCCCTGCGGTACGGTCAGCCTCACATGAAGCGGTCATCCATCGACGAAGTCCAGCGCCGTCCACGTGGTTGGTGGCTGCTCGGACTCGCGTTCTGTTTCCTCGTGTTCCTCGAGGTGTTCGTGGCGATCGGCTCGCTGCCGGGGATGCTCGCCGCGCAGCTGCTGTACACGCCGTGTGGCTCCGACGAGACGATGCGGTGTTCGTACGCCGTCGGGGAGACCGCGCAGTTCCTCGTACCGCTGGTCGCACTCATCGTCACGATCACGACATGGGTCATCGGAGCATCCGGTGCTCCCACGGTGCGGCGACGGGTAGTGACGCCGGCGACCGGCCTCGTGGTCATCGTCCTGGTCTTCGTGCTCGGCGTCGTCGCGATCAATCTGTCGATCCGATGACGGTCGTGAACCGAACTCGCCGCCCTGCGCTCCCGAGGACCTGATGCCGTTCACTCCAGAAGAAGCCGCCGAGCAGTCGGCGATCCTGGCCGACCTCCGAGCGCTGGGGTACGACTTCTCGAACCTGTCCGCCTTCGCCCAGGCCGGTGTCCGGTACAAGGACGCGGTACCGACGCTGATCGAGTGGCTAGGGAAGGCGCGGACGCCGATGATGCAGCGGGCAGTCGCTCGTACGCTGACGAACCCGTCGGCAAAGGGCGCAGCTATGCCCGCGCTGGTCGAGGCGTTCCGGAACTTCACCGACGAAGCGGGCACGCGCTGGGCGGTGGGGGCCTCGATCGAGACGGCGTACGTGGACACGTACTTCGATGACGTGGCAGCGCTCGCGCTCGATCCTCAGTACGGAGGCGCTCGCCAGATGGTGGCCCTCGCGCTGGGGAAGTCGAAGCGGCCCGAAGCGGTCGACGTCCTCCTGCAGCTGATGGACGACCACGACATCAGCGGGCATGCGGTGTTCGCGTTGAGCAAGCGGCCGAACCCGCGAGCGCGCGAGGCCTTGGAGGAGAAGTTGACCGACGACCGCCCGTGGGTGCGGAAGAAGGCCGCGCTCGGGCTGCGGAAGATCGGGTGATACGGTCAGGCCGCGTGAAGCGGTCGTCCATCCACGACGAGGGTCAGCGCCCGTCTGTTCGTGGCGTCTCGCTGGAGAAGGTCGCTTGACTGCACCCGATCCAGCTCGATGGGCGTTTCACCCGAACCCGGTGTGGGCTGGCCGAGTGGACTTCGTCGCGGACGCGACGATCGCTGAAGATCCGACGAGTCCTCTGCAGTTCGAGCAGCTCCTCTTCCGGGACCTCGGTGACGGCACCCACCAGCTCTGCTGCATCCCGTTCTTCACGTACGGCTGGTCGCTCGGTGACAGAGTGCGTCTCGAGGAGCGTGACGGAGTCGGTCCCACGCCGACTGCAGTTCTCGAACGAAGCGCATTCTGGGTTCTCCGAGCATTCGTTGAGCGTGATGACGCAGCCGCAGCACTCCTGGAGCTGTTGCAGCGAAATGACGCGCTCGTGGAAACGCGCGGGCGTCTGGTCGCGTTCGCGGTCGAGGGCACCCAGAGACTCGCTGCTGTTCGAGAAGCACTGGAAGCTCTGCAGCGTCCGGACTTTCTGTCCTACGAGACCGGCTGGCTCTGACCCCGCTCGTTGCAGGAGACTGCTCTTCGTGTCGATCTTCATGGAGGAGCGCTTCCGGCAAGCCGGAGCAGCGTCGATCGATCTGCGGGGCACGACGGTCTGGGCGATCCTCGACCTTCCGCCCGGGATCGCACGGGGACGGATCGTGTTCGAGGGGGCCCGTGGCGATCGAGACCAAGGAATGGCGCTCGACGCCAAGGGGTCGACGGTGACGATCAACCATCTGAGCGGGCGCGGCTTCCGGCTCTGGACGGATACGGCACCGCCGGTCATCGAGTTCGCGGTCGACGACCCGTCACGCCTCGAGCGGATGCGGGTGTGGAACGTCTGGCGCTCCCCGTACGGCTCGGAGGATGCATGGACGGGGAACTTCGGCATGATCGTCGAGCAGGAGGTCGACGCGATGGTCGTTCGGTGCAGCAACGGACTGGGCGACGTCGACTTCGAGGACTTCCGCTTCCGCATCGAGTTCTCGCATGCATGAGGCGGCACAGCCGTTCCTGAACCGAGCTCGCCGCCCTGCGCTCCGGAGGACCTGATGCCGTTCACTCCAGAAGAAGCCGCCGAGCAGTCGGCGATCCTGGCGGACCTCCGAGCGCTGGGGTACGACTTCTCGAACCTGTCCGTCTTCGCCCAGGCCGGGATTCGTTACAAGGACGCGATCCCCCTGCTGATCGAGTGGCTGCGGAAGGCGCGGACGCCGGCCATGCAACAGGACCTCGCTCATGCGCTGTCGAACCCGTCGGCAAAGGGCACGGCCATGCCTGCGCTGGTCGAGGCGTTCCGGAACTTCACCGACGAAGCGGGTACGCGCTGGGCGGTGGGGGCCTCGATCGAGACGGCGTACGTGGACACGTACTTCGATGACGTGGCAGCGCTCGCGCTCGATCCGCAGTACGGAGGAGCACGGCAGATGGTGGCCCTCGCGCTGGGGAAGTCGAAGCGGCCGGATGCGGTCGATGTCCTCCTGCAGCTGATGGACGACCACGACGTCAGCGGGCATGCGGTGTTCGCGTTGAGCAAGCGGTCGAACCCGCGAGCGCGCGAGGCCTTCGAGGAGAAGTTGACCGACGATCGCCCGTGGGTGCGGAAGAAGGCTGCGCTCGGGCTGCGGAAGATCGGATGAAGCGCGCCGCGCTTGCGAAAGGAACCGTAGGAATGCCGGATGACACCGTCGTCACGCACGACAACCCAGTGCTCGGAGTCGAGAAGGTCGTCCGTGTGGAGCTTGATCCGTCGTGGGACCCGATCCGCTACGAAGACCTGACGATCATCGTCCTCGACGACGGCCGCAACGTCGTCAGCTGCGTCCCCTTGTTCGCGAAGGACGTCCATCTCGGAGACATCATCGACACGGTCGAGAACACTTCAACCGGACAGCTTGAGTACGGAGGTCGTGTCGAACGGGGACAGTCGTGGGTCTTCAGGGTCAGCCCTCGTGATGCACGCGCCTTCCGCATCGCTCACGATGTCATCCACGAATTCGGCGGAGCCGTCGAGACGTGGGGCTCGATCACAGGAGTAGCGATCCGAGGGGATGCGGCCGCCGACCAGTTCGCGGACCGGTTGCAGCGGCTGGAAGACGACGGACTCATCGAGTACGACAGCGCAGAGCGCTGAGCGGGCGGGCGCGCCACGGGCTGGCGAGCCCTTGAACCGGTGCAGGACGCCGGACGGGAGGCGCGGTGCCAGCTGGCACCGCGCCTCCCGTCCGGGGTGGGGCCGCGTCAGCTCGCGGTGTCCTCGAGCGCGTCGAGCGCGGCCACGTCCTCGGCGGCGAGCACGAAGTCGACGTCGGCGTTCTCGGCGATGCGTGACGGGGTCGTGGACTTCGGCAGGGGCAGGACGTCCTTCTCGAGCAGGTAGCGGATCGCGACCTGGGCGACGGTCTTGTCGTACTTCGCCGCGATCTCGGCGATCTGCTCGTTCTCGAGCAGGCCTCCGGTGGCGAGCGGGGAGTAGCCCTCGGTCAGGATGTCGTGCTCGCGGTCGAAGGCGGTCGTCTCGTCCTGGGTGTTGCCGATGAACCAGCGGATCTGGTTGGCGTGCGGGACGACGTCCGTGCGGCCGAGCAGGTCCTCGAGGTCGGCGACGGCGAAGTTCGAGACACCGATGCTCTTGGTGCGGCCGGCGTCGTAGAGCTCCTCGAAGACCTTCCACACCTCGACGTTGCCGTCTCGGTGGTCGGAGCCCATGTCGCTCCAGGGCCACGGTGCGTGGATCAGGTACAGGTCGACGTGTCCGAGGTCGAGGTTGTTGCTCGACTCCTCGAAGGCGTCACGGGCGCCCGAGGCCGTCTTGATCTCGGCCGGCAGCTTCGTGGTGATGAAGAGCTCGTCGCGGGGGATGCCGCTGTCGCGGACGGCCTCGCCGACGCTCGCCTCGTTGCCGTACGCCAGGGCGGTGTCGATGTGGCGGTAGCCGAGGTCGAGGGCGGTCTTCGTGGCGTCGTACGCGTCGGAGCCGGACGGGATCTGCCAGGTGCCGAAGCCGATCTTCGGGATGTGCAGACCGTTGGACAGGGTGAACGTGTCGATGAGTGCGGGCATGCAGCGGACAGTACGCCGCAACCGCACAGCGTTCCGAGGGGCTGCCGGGTTGCATGGCGCCCACCTCGAACGGACGGAAGGACGCCCCCATGCCCCTGAACCCCACCGTGCACGACCGGAAGACCGGTGTCACCCCGCCCGGAGCGGCCGGCGGCTTCGAGCTCGCCCTGCTCGACCGCGGTGCCGCCGTGCTGCAGACCTCGGCACCGCTGCGGGGGTTCGACGTCTACGTGGTCGGCTTCCACTGCGTGAAGGGCGAGCCCGACGTGCAGATGGAGGCGCACCACTTCTGCAAGGTGGTGAACGCCGAGATGCTGCAGTGCGTGCTCTTCGACGGCAACACCGCCGACGCGAACCTGATCGGCATCGAGTACATCGTGTCCGAGCGGCTGTTCGACTCCCTGCCCGAGGACGAGCAGGCGTCGTGGCACCCGCACAACCACGAGGTGTTCTCCGGCGAACTCGTCGCTCCGGGCCTGCCGATCGCGGTGGAGACCGAGCTGATGGGGCACCTGGTGAACTCGTACGGCAAGACCTGGCACACCTGGCACAGCACCCCGATGGGTTCGCAGCCCGCACACGACCTGCCGATCGGCGATCCGATGCTCATGTGGTCGTTCAACCGCGAGGGCGAGGTGGACAGCGCGCTGCAGCAGGACCGGAACCAGGCGATGCGCACCGATCCGGAACCGCGCAAGGAGTCGCGGGCGAAGTACCTGGACCGCGCCCACCCGCAGCGCGGTGTCGGCACGATGCGCGACGCCTTCACGGGCACGACCCCGACCCCGGGCGTCGTCGACGCGGACGACGGACGCCCCTGACGACGGACGGGAGGCCCGTGGCGGTGTCGCCACGGGCCTCCCGTCCGTCGTGTGCTGCGGTTCAGCGCGCGGTGCGCGTGCCGATCCGCGGCAGGACGAAGCCGAGCACGATCATCGCGACGGCCAGGAAGGCGTGCAGCACGTTGTCCGCGCTGTTCAGCGGCACGAAGTTCGCGCCACCGGCCATGCCCGCGGTGAAGAGCCCGTAGACGAAGAGCACCGCGTAGACGATGCCGCCGGCGACGAGGTACAGGCGTGCGGAGGCTGCGCGGCGGGCGGCGAGCAGCCCGACGATGCCGAAGAGCAGGTGCACGATGTTGTGCAGGACGGACACCTGGAACAGGCCCAGGAGCAGGGCCATGGAGCCGTGGCCGGCCATGGACATCGAGCCCATGTCCATGGTGAGTCCGGGGATGAACCCGGCGATGCCGACGATCAGGAAGACGACACCGAAGACGAACGCGCCCCGCTGGGTCCACGTCGAACCGGAGGTGGTGCGTGCGGTTGCTGCGCTGCTGGTCATGATCAGCCCTCTTTTCTGTACGCGCCGCAGTGTGCGGCACACATGACATTCGGAGCGCTTCCCCGGTCGGTTTGCAGGTCAGCGCTCGGCGGTCACGGCGGCGGTCACCGCCGTGGTCACCGCGGTGGTCAATCCGCGCACCAGCAACGCCCGCGATCGGGCGGTCGCGGTGCCGTCCGGATCGCTCCACGCGGCGCGGGCGAGCCCGTCCACCAGGGTGATCACGGCGTCGGCGACGACGGGCACCGGCTCGGACGGCGTCGCCCCGTGCCGTGCGGTCCAGCGCTCGATCCCGGCGACCACGCCGTCGCGCCAGAGCCGTCGTTCGGCGTCGAGCAGGTCCCCGTCGCCGTCCGGGGCGAGGGCCGTCGCGCTGAGGGCCTCGAGCACCCGGAAGCGCTCGGGCTCGCGCCGCACCAGGTCGAGGTACGCCGAGATCCCCGCCTCGAGCGCCGCGGCCAGGTCGTCGTGCTCGTCGGCGGCCGCGAGCACCGGCGGCAGGACCGCACGTGCCTGCCGTTCGAGCAGCGCGACGACCAGGTTGCGCCGCGCACCGAAGGCGTAGTGCACGACACCGTGGGCGACGCCGGCTCGGGCGGCGACGGCCCGGGTGGTGAGGCCGCGCAGGCCGTCGTCCCGCACGACCAGGGCGGCGGCGTCGAGCAGTTCCGCACGGCGGTCCTGTCGGCTGCGGTACCCGCGCGACTGCTGGTCCTCGGTCATCACAGGAAGCGTACGGGGCGCGTGCGGGACCGGCCGTGAAGATGAAGTCGGCCATGTGGCCAAATCATCGAACAACCGAGGAGTCAGCATGGAGACCGTCGTCCGAGCAGCAGGACCCGCCGAGCTCGAGGCGGCCGCGGCCGTCCTCGCCGAGGCCTTCGCCGACGACCCGGTGCTCGCCGAGTTCCGGCCGCCGCGATCCGGTGAGGACCGCCCCGCCGTGCTGACCGGGCTGTTCGCCGCGCTCATCCGGTCGGTGCCGATGCCCGCGCGTCGGGTGGACGTCGCCACGATCGGTGACCGCGTGGTCGGCGCCGCCTTCTGGCAGGCACCCGGTCGGCAGCCCGGTGGCGTCCGCGCCTTCGTGCGGCAGGTGCCGGCGTTCCTCCGGACCCTGGGGCTCGGCGGGGCGCTCCGCGCGGTGGCCCACCTGCGCCGCATGGAGCGCGCCCGACCGGTCGCCCCGCACTGGTACCTCGCCGAGATCGGGGTGTCGGCGTCAGCACGTGGTCGGGGCATCGGCGGACTGCTGCTCGGCCACGCACTCGAGCGCGCGGACCGGACGTCGGACGGCGCGTACCTGGAGTCCTCCACCCCGGTGAACCGCCGGCTGTACCGACGGCACGGGTTCACCGACGGTGCGCCGATCGCGGGGTTCCGCGTGGCGACCCCGATCAGCATGTGGCGTCCGGCGGCCGGCTGACCCGACGCCGGGGGACACCGACCCTGTACCGGCGTGCACGAGCCCTGCCTACCGTCCACGGCACACCACGACGAGAGGAAACACCATGGCAAGTGGAGTCGCAGCAGTCTGGGTCCCGGTCAGCGACATGGAGCGCGCCGTCGCGTTCTACCGCGACACGCTCGGTCTCACCGTGAAGGACCAGTCCGACGACTGGAGCGAGATCGACGCCGGCGGCCTCATGATCGGCCTGAACGGGCGCGAGTCCGCCAGCCAGGCGAGCGACGGCGGCGCCGTCGTGTCGTTCCAGCCGGACGGCAGCATCGAGGACGAGGTCGCCGCGCTCAAGGAGCGCGGCGCGGACATCCAGGGCGAGATCAGCGAGCACCCGTGGGGCAAGATCATCCCCTTCAAGGACAGCGAGGGCAACGACCTGCAGCTCTACTCGCCGCCGCAGGGCTGACCCAGCGGGTGCGGGACGCACCCGCGGACGGACGGGAGGCCGGTGGCGACGCCGCCACGGGCCTCCAGTCCGTCCTGCGGCCGGCTACGCGGACCCGCGCCAGACGACCTCCGTCGGCAACAGCAGACCGCGTGGACCGTCGTCGGTGCCGCCGATCTGCTCGAGCACCTGGTGCGCCGCCTGCTCGCCGAGCAGGCGCGCCGGCTGCCGCACCGTCGACAGCTGCGGGTCGCACCGCAGCGCCCAGGCGCTGTCGTCGAACCCGACCACACCGACGTCACCCGGCACGCTCCGGCCGGTGCGCTGCAGGACGTCCATCGCACCGGCGGCGACCGCGTCCGACGCGGCAAACACCCCGTCGATGTCCGGGGCCCGCTCGAGCAGCTCGCGCATGCCCTCGGCGCCGGCGGTGTAGCTGAACAGGGGGTTCCGGGCGACGAGGTCGGGGTCGAACCGCTCGCCGAGTGCCGCGGTGAACCCCGCCAGACGGTCCTGGCCGGAGTCGCGGTCGAGCCCCGACGCCAGCATCCCGATCCGGCGTCGACCGGTGTCGACCAGGCGCCGGGTGATCTGCTCGGCGGCGGCGCGGTTGTCGATGCCGATGTACGAGATGTTCGCGGCGTCGGACGGGTGCCCGACGAAGCACGCGGGCATGCCGATCTCCTCGATCGCGCCGGTGATCGGGTCGCCGTCGCGGGCGGACAGCACGATGGCACCGTCGACGAACCCGCCGCGCAGGTACTCGACCACGCGCTCGCTGTCACGGGCGGAGTCGACCATGATCGTGACGAGCTGCTGGTCGGCGTCGGACAGCACGGCGTTCGTGCCGATCAGGATGTTGCCGATGTTGGGGTCGTCGAGCACCACGACCGAGGGTTCGTGGACGATGAGCGCGATCGCCCCGGAGCGCCGGGTGACCAGGCTGCGGGCGGCGGCGCTGCGCACGTAGCCGACGCGTCGGACGGCGTCCTGCACGGCCTCGCGCGCCTTCGGGGACACGTACGGCTCGTCGTTGAGCACCCGTGAGACGGTGCCGCGCGACATCCCCGCTTCGTCGGCGACGTCCTGGATCGTGGCGCGCTGACGAGCGGATCGGACCTCGGACATGGGGCAACCATATCCGCCACTGAGGAGCCCTCGGAACGCCTCGCAGTTGACAGGGTGCAGCCGCTGGTGTTTGATCTGGGAGCGCTCCCAGAAACATCCAGCCCCGATCGGCCGGTGCGGACTGGGAGCGCTCCCAGAACACTGGGTGGCCTTCGCCGTCGAAGGGGTCGCACGCGACCGAGGCGGCCGGGGTCGCCCCGATCAGCGAGGATCCCCGTGACGACCACCACCCTGCCGACGACCGCCACCGGCGCGCTCGGCCTCGGCTCGACGGGCCTCGCGTTCGGGTGCGACTACAACCCCGAGCAGTGGGACCCCGAGGTGTGGGTCGAGGACGTCCGGCTCATGCGCGAGGCCGGCGTGAACCTCGTCGCGATCAACGTCTTCGGCTGGTCGCACGTCGAGCCGCGGCAGGGCGAGTACGACTTCGCCGCGCTCGACACCGTCATCGAGCTGCTGCACGGCGCGGGCATCGGGGTCGACCTCGGCACGGGCACCGCCTCGACACCGCCGTGGCTCACCACCCGGTACCCAGAGGTCCTGCCCGTCGTCGCCGACGGCACCACCCGCTGGCCCGGTGGCCGCCAGGCGTTCTGCCCGAGCTCGCCGATCTACCGGGAGCACGCCCTCGCCCTGGTCCGCGCCACCGCCGAGCGCTACGGCGACCACCCCGCCGTGCGGCTCTGGCACGTGTCGAACGAGCTCGGCTGCCACAACGCACACTGCTACTGCGACGTGTCCGCCCAGGCGTTCCGCGGCTGGTTGCAGGCCCGGTACGGCACGGTCGACGCACTCAACGCCGCCTGGGGCACCTCGTTCTGGAGCCAGCGCTACTCGGCGTGGGAGCAGGTGCTGCCGCCCCGCGCGACGCTGTCGTTCACGAACCCGGCGCAGACCGTCGACTTCGACCGGTTCTCGTCCGACGAACTCCTCGGCCACCACCGCGCCGAGGCTGCCGTCCTGCGCGAGCTGAGCGACAAGCCCGTCACGACGAACTTCATGGTCGCTGCGCACATCACGGCGCTCGACTACTGGTCGTGGGCCGGCGACATGGACGTCATCGCGAACGACCACTACCTGGACCACCGCCTGCCCCGGCCGCACGTCGAGCTCGCCTTCGCCGCCGACACCACCCGTGGCCTGGCCGGCGGCGCCCCCTGGCTGCTCATGGAGCACTCGACGGGCGCCGTCAACTGGCAGCCGCACAACGTCGCGAAGGCCCCGGGGGAGATGCTCCGGAACACCGCGGCGCACATCGCCCGCGGCGCCGACGGGGTCTGCTTCTTCCAGTGGCGCGCGTCCGTGCAGGGCAGCGAGAAGTTCCACTCCGCGCTGCTGCCGCACGCCGGCACCGAGTCGGGGACCTGGCGCGACGTGGTCGCGCTCGGCGCCCTGGTCGAGCGGCTCGGCGAGCTGCGCGGCTCACGCGTGGTCGCCGACGTGGCGCTCGTGTTCAGCTGGGAGAACCAGTGGGCGGCCGACCTGGAGGCCCACCCCAGCACCGCGCTCCGCTACCTGGAGCAGGTCCACGCCTTCCACGCCGCGCTCTGGGACCTCGGCGTGACCGTCGACGTCGTCGCCCCCGGGGCACCGCTCGACGGGTACGCGCTCGTCGTCGTCCCCGAGCTGTACCTGGTCCGCGACGAGCACGCGGCCGTCATCGCCGACCACGTCGCCGGCGGCGGACACGCGATCGTCAGCTGCTTCAGCGGCATCGTCGACGAGCGCGACCGGGTCCGCACCGGTGGCTACCCCGGCGCCTTCCGCGACCTGCTCGGCGTGCGGGTGGACGAGTTCCTCCCGCTCGCCGCCGACGCCACGATCGCGCTGTCCGACGGCACGACCGGCAGCGTCTGGTCGGAGCCGGTCGAGCTGCGCGGTGCGACGAGCATCGTCGACTACGCCGAGGGCTCGCTCGCCGGGCGCCCCGCGGTGACCCGCAACGAGCACGGCGCCGGGACCGCTTGGTACACGTCCACGGTGCTCGACGCCGGTGCGCTGGGCGGCTTCGTCCACCGCGTCCTCGACGAGGCCGGGGTGCGCGCCGACCCCGCCGTCCGCCCCGGACTCGAGGTCGTGCGTCGCCGGGACGACACCCACGAGTGGGTCTTCCTGCTCAACCACTCCGACCGCACCGTCGAGCACCACGAGGTCGGCCACGAGCTCGTCGCCGACCGCCCCGTCACCGGGACCACCGCCATCGCCCCCGGCGGGACCCAGATCATCCGCACCGACAGGAACCGCTCATGACCACCACCGCACAGTCGCCCAGCGCGACCCGACGACGCCGGGGCGGCGGGTTCCGCTACCGCCGCGCCATCGCGATCTTCGTCCTGCCGTTCGCCGTCCTGTTCACGGCGTTCTACCTGGTCCCCATCCTCTACGCCGTGTGGGAGTCGCTGCAGAAGATCGAGCGGCAGGGCACGTTCGGCGCCCCGACGCAGGTCTTCGGCGGTCTGAGCCAGTACGCCCTGGTGTTCCAGGACGGCGAGTTCTGGAGCTCCGTGCTCCGCGTGCTGCTGTTCGGTGTCGTGCAGGTGCCGGTGATGCTCGGGCTCGCGCTCCTGTTCGCCCTGCTGCTCGACTCCCCGCTGCTGCGCGGCAAGCGGTTCTTCCGCCTGGCGTTCTTCGCGCCGTACGCGGTGCCCGGCGTCATCGCCGCGATCATGTGGGGCTACCTCTACGCCCCCGACCTGTCGCCGTTCTCCGCGGTGACCTCGCGGGTCGACCTGCTCGGCGGCAGCACCGTGTTGTGGGCCGTGGCCAACGTCGTGACCTGGGTCTACGTCGGCTACAACATGCTCATCATCTACTCGTCGCTCCTCGCGATCCCCGCCGAGGTGTACGAGGCGGCGAAGCTCGACGGTGCGTCCCAGCTCCGGATCGCCCTGTCGATCAAGATCCCGCTCGTGGTGCCGGCCATCGTCCTCACCGCGGTGTTCTCCGTCATCGGCACCCTGCAGCTGCTGACCGAGCCGACCGTGTTCCGCCAGTTCACCTCGACCATCTCGTCGACGTTCACGCCGAACATGCTCGTCTACTCGACGTCCTCGGTGCCGAACTTCAACCTCGCCGCGGCGTTCTCGGTCGTGCTCGCCGTCGCCACGTTCGTCCTGTCGATCGGGTTCCTCCGACTGACCCAGCGGAAGGCCGCCGAATGACCGTCAACGCCCCGTCCCAAGGTGACCTCGTCCGCGACGTCGGCCGACCACTCGAGCCGAACCGGGCCTCCCGTCCGCACCAGCGCGGAGCGCGTGGTCCCCGTGAGAGCGTCATCTCGCGCAGCGCCGCGATGATCGTGATGGGGGTCTTCACCCTCTACTTCCTGCTGCCGATCTTCTGGCTGCTGGTCTCGTCCACCAAGACCGCCGCGAACTTCAACTCGACGTTCTCGCTGTGGTTCAGCGCCACCTCGGTGCAGGACTTCTTCGGCAACCTCGTCGAGCTGTTCACGCGGCAGGACGGCATCTACCTGCGCTGGCTGCTGAACAGCATCGCCTACGCCGGGGTGGCCGGCCTGCTCGGTACCGTGCTCTCCGCGATGTGCGGGTACGCCCTGGCCAAGTACCGGTTCCGCGGCCGCGAGGTCCTGTTCAACGTGTTCCTCGGCGGCGTGCTCGTGCCGGCGACCGCCCTGGCCCTGCCGCTGTTCCTCATCTTCAGCCAGGTCGACCTGACCGACACGTTCTGGTCGGTGTTCCTGCCGAGCATCGTCAGCCCGTTCGGCGTCTACCTGTCACGGCTGTTCGCGGCGTCGAGCGTGCCGGACGAGATCATCGAAGCGGCCCGCATCGACGGCTCCGGCGAGGTCCGCACGTTCTTCACCGTGGCCGTCCGACTGATGTCGCCCGCGCTCGTGACGATCTTCCTGTTCCAGTTCGTCGCCGTGTGGAACAACTTCTTCCTGCCGCTCGTGATGCTCCGCGACTCGTCGCTGTTCCCCGTCACCCTCGGCCTCTACACGTGGAACTCGAGCGTGAACCAGTACCCGGACCTGCGCACCCTCGTGCTCATCGGGTCGTTCGTCTCGATCATCCCGCTGCTCATCGCCTTCCTGAGCCTGCAGCGCTTCTGGCGCTCCGGCCTGGGCTCCGGCGGCCTGAAGTAGCCCCTCGACCCGCACCCCTTCCCGCACCAGCTCTCCCCACACCACATCCGAACGGAAACAGCATGAAGACAACGAAGTTCCTCAGCGTCGCCGCGATCGCCGTGGCCGCCACCGTGGCCCTCGCCGGCTGCAGCACCGGTGGCAGCAGCAGCGGCGGTGGATCCGACACCGCCGCCGCCAGCTGCAAGCCCTCGGACGGCAAGGTCACCCTCGACTTCACGACCTGGGTGCCGAACATGGACAAGGTCGTCGCGATCTGGAACAAGGCCAACCCGGACATCCAGGTCAAGGTCTCGATCGTCGCGAACGGCAACAGCGGCACCTACCAGAACTTCTTCAACCAGCTGAAGGCCAAGCAGGCGCCGGACATCGGCCAGGTCGAGTACGACACCCTGCCGGCGTTCCGCGTGCAGGGCGGCCTCGAGGACATCGGCGCGTGCGCCGGCATCAGCGACGCGAAGAAGGACTTCTCCGACGGCCTGTGGAACCAGGTCACCTTCGGCGAAGGGAAGTCGGTCTACGCCGTGCCGCAGGACTCCGGTCCGATGGCGCTGTACTACCGCAAGGACCTGTTCGAGAAGGCCGGCCTCGACGCCCCGAAGACGTGGGAGGAGTACGCCGAGGACGCCGTCAAGATCAAGAAGCTCGGCGGCAACATCACCAACTTCGCCAAGGGTGACGTCAACCAGTTCGCCGGGCTCGTCTCGCAGGCCGGCGGCCAGTGGTTCGAGAACTCCGGCCAGGACTGGAAGGTCAACCTGGACGACGCCGCGTCGAAGAAGGTCGCCGACTACTGGCAGGACCTGATCGACAAGAAGCTCGTCAACACCCTGCCGAGCTTCACCGACCAATGGAACAACGCCTACGACAGCGGCAAGGACTGGACCTGGGTCTCCGCGGTCTGGGGTGCGAACACCATCTCGAGCGGTGCGCCGTCGACCTCGGGCAAGTGGGCCGTCGCTCCGATGCCGCAGTGGAAGTCCGGCGAGACCAAGTCGGCCGCCTGGGGCGGTTCGTCGAACGTCGTCTTCGCGGGCAGCAAGCACCCGGCCGAGGCGTCGAAGTTCCTGGTCTGGCTGAACACCTCGACCGAGGCGCTCTCCGCACTGAACAAGGAGGCCAACCTGTACCCGGCCTCGACCACCGGCGCCGACCTGCCGGCCCTGACCGAGGGGCTCGACTTCTACGGTGGCCAGAAGATCTACGAGGAGTTCGCCACCGCGGCGAAGGACATCCAGCCCTTCACCTGGGGTCCGACGATGACGCAGACCTACTCGGACGTCTCCGACGGCTTCGGGCAGGCGGCGTCCGGCTCGGGCACCCTGAGCGAGGCGCTCGAGTCCGGGCAGTCCAAGACCATCGCGGCGCTCAAGGCGCAGTCGATCCCGGTCAAGGGCTGACGGACGGCGGCTGACGTCGCGCGGTCCACGCGTTGACGACGGACAGGAGGCCCGTGGCGGGATCGCCACGGGCCTCCTGTCCGTCTCGGGTCGTTTCCAGCCCTACGCGACCGCGATCTCGTTGGGCACGCCCGGCAGCTCGTCGCTCGAGGCGATGACCTTGCCGGTGGTCAGGTCGACGGCGTGGATCTTCTGCTCGGCGGGGTCGGTGACGTAGGCGATGTCACCCTCGACCTTCAGGGCCGGGTGGGCGTCCTGCCACTCGGTCGGGCCCTCCCACGCGTCGATCACCGGGTACGACTCCAGCTGCTCGCCGGTGGTCTCGTCGAAGGTGTGCAGGGCACCGTCGTCGCCGAGCACGACGGCCTCGTCACCGGGGCCGCGGGCGAGGTCGCGGAACGTGAAGCCGACGCCGTCGGGCATGTCCGCGACCGTGTACTTCCCCGAAGCCGCGTCGATCAGGGCGATCTGGTCGAGCAGGTACCCCTCGCTGTCGGGGTCGTCGTTGTAGTCGCCGACGGCGACGGACGAGTCATCGGTGGTGAACAGGTTGCCGGTGCGGCCGTACTCGGTCGGGGCGTCGATCTTCTCGAACGCGCCGTCCTGGTAGACCAGGGCGCCGTCGGTGCAGCCGAACACCGCGACCTCACCCTTGACCGCACCCTCGCCGTGCACGTCGGGGCACTCCTCGGACCGGGTGATCTCCGTGCCGTCGGCGTCCAGGGCGCGCACGCCGGAGCGGCTCTCCTCGGTGCCGATGGTCGTCAGGAGCGTGCCGTCCTCGAGCTCGATCGCGACGCCGTGGTGGGCGGCCTCGGACTTCGTCGTCTCGACCTCGGGCAGGTCGGCTCCGTCGAGCTCGGTGTGGTCGAACGTCGTCACGTCGCCGGTGCCGTCGGCGAACAGGGCGGTGCGGTCGCCGTGGACGACCGCGTGGCCACCGGTGTCGGCGGGGAAGACCGCGTCGGTCAGGGCCGGCTCGGCCTGGGTGTCGAGGACCCGGAAGCCCTCGGGCACGGTGACGAGCACGTGGCGTCCGTCGCCGGCGGGGTTGACCCGGGTGAAGCCGTCGATCGCGTCGTCGGCCACCACCTGCAGGTCCTGGTCGAGGACGAGCAGGCCGCCGTCGTAGGTGAGGGTGATGCGGGTCCCGTCGGCCTTCGGGGTCGCAGCGGTGTCGGACCCGGCGTCGGTGTTCGTGGCGCACCCGGTCAGGGCCAGGGCGGCCGCGCCGAGCAGGGCGGCGGGCCACGCGGCCCGGAGCGTCTTCGTGTTCGTCATGTCGCTCACTGTATTGATTCTCATTCTCAATTACCAGTCGACAGGCCGTCGACGATGGCCTCGGTGTTCGAGCGCATCATGCCGAGGTAGGTGGAGGCGTCGCCGTCCTCCGTGAGGGACTCCGTCGCCAGCGGTCGGATCTCGACGTGCAGGTCGACCTCTTCCGCGAGTACCTCGGCCAGTCGCGCGGGCTGCGAGGCGTCGGCGAAGATCGTCCGGACCCCCGCCTCGTCGATGGCGTCGGCCAGGTCGCGCAGGTCGGCGGCGCTCGGAGAGGCCAGGGTGGTCCCGCTCGGGATCACCGCCCCGACGACCCGGAACCCGTAGTGGTCGGCCAGGTACCCGAACACGTGGTGGTTCGTGACGAGCGCCCGGCGTTCCTCGGGCACGGTCCGGAACGCGGTCGTCATCGTGTCGTCCAGGTCGCGGAGCTCGTCCAGGTAGGCATCGGTGCCGGTCGGCTCGATGCCGGCGTCGCGCAGGTCCTGGTCGAGGGCCTCGACCACGTCGACCATCCGGGCGGGGTCGGTCCAGAAGTGCGGGTCGGGGCCGCTGTCGTCCTCGGTGGTCCACTCCAGCGGATCGAACGCGTCCCCGGCGGTGGAGACCGGCACGCCGTCCGCGGCCGCCGCCGCGACGTGACGGGCGACCCCTTCTTCGAGCCCGAGCCCGTTCTCGACCACCAGGTCGGCGCTCCGCAGTCGTGCGGCTTCCTGCGCGGAGACCTCGAACGAGTGGGGGTCGGCGCCCGGGGGCATGAGGACCATGACGTCGGCCTGGTCCCCGACGACTTCGCTGACGACGTCGCCGAGGATGTTCGTCGTCACCGCGACGAGGGGTCGGTCGGAGCCGGCGGTGGTGCAACCCGTGGCGACGAGGGCGACGATCGCGGCGACGAGACCCGCGGTCAGGGCCCTGGTGCCGGTCACAGTCCGACCTCGGCGAAGGCGACGGGGGCGACGGGGAGTTCGATCGTGCGGGCGACCCGGGCGCCGTCGGCGTAGTCGATCTCGTGCACGGTGCCGTCCGCGGGGCCGGCCACGTAGGCGCGCTGGGCGTCGAGCTGCAGCATCGGCGCGGGGTCGTCTGCGCCGATGTCGATGAGCGCCGTCGTCGTGGACACCTTCCCCGTCGAGGCGGTCACGACGACCACCCGCCCGGAGTCGTCGACCCCGACGACGTGCTCGTCCTCGTCGTCCACCGCGACCACGGCGCGCAGGGGCCGTTCGGTCGGCACGAGCCGCCAGGAGCGCTCGCGCACGTCGAGCAGCCAGAACCCGGTGGTGCCGGCCAGTCCGGCGACGGTGGGCCGTCCGGCGCGGGCGGCGAAGGCGGTCGGACGCTCGGCGCCGTCGGGCAGGTCGACGAACGAGGTCTCGCCGGCGTCGTCCACCACGACCGCTCCGTCGGCGCAGCCCACGACGGCACCGGCGCGGGTGACGATCCCGCCGGCGGGGTCGGTGCAGGTCTGCGCGGTGTCGGCGGCGTCGGTCGCCTCGCCGTCCGCGTCGAGCACGCGGACCGTGTCGCCGTCGGCCGCCACGAGCTGCTCGCCCATCGGCAGCAGGACGCTCGCGTCGATCCGGGCGGTCTCGTCGACCTTGCCCTGGCCCAGTGCCTCGCGGTCGAGCACGACGGCCTCGGCGCGGTCCGGCCAGGTGATCGTCGTCATGGTCTCGGACGAGTGCACCTCGACCCGGCCACCGCCGTCGATCGTGCCGACGACCCGGGGCTCGGCTGCGTAGTAGTGCGTGTGGTCGCCGTGGTCGACGGTCCAGGACCCGCCGTCGACGATCGTCGTGCGGTCGGCATCGCTCGTCACGAGGAACCGGCCGTCGGTCGCCGAGTGCTCCGGTGCGTTCACGTCGTCGAGTTCGGTGGTCTCCTCGGTGAGCAGGTCGTGCAGCGCGGTCGCGCCGGTCGCCGACACGGCCAGGAGGCGCACCTGGGGTTCCTGGGACTCGCTCGCGCCCGCCACGTAACCGTGGGGACGGGCGGTGCCGGTCGAGCTGTCGGCCGACGGGGCGCCCGGGGAACAGGCGGTGACGGTGAGGGCCAGGCCGGTGGCGAGGCCGATGGTGGACAGGAGGCGCGCGGGGGCGCGGCTGGTGGTCGAGTGCTTCATGCTCCCTCTCGAGACGGTGCGGCGGATCGTGGTGCCGCCGGCGCGGCCGCGCGCGCCGGTGTCGGGATCGGGGTGCGCCGCAGGACGACGGCGGCCAGGGCGCGTGAGACCACGACGCTGGCGACGGCGACCGCGGCGATGCTCGCGCCGGCGGCGGTGCCGGCGTGCCAGGACACGAGCAGCCCGACGAGCACGGCGGCCGCACCGATGCCGGCGCCGAGGAGCATCGTCGAGGCCACGTGCCGGGTCCAGGCGCGGGCGGCGGCCGCCGGCGCGAGCAGCAGGCCCACGACGAGCAGGGTGCCCACGGCCCGGTACGAGGCGACGACCGCCAGGGTGACGAGCCCGATGAGCACGACCTCGGCCAGTCGTGGGTGCAGGCCGAGCGTCGTGGCCTTGCGGGTGTCGAACGCCAGTGCGGTGAAGGGCCGGTGGAACGCCACGGCGACGGCCAGGGCCACGGCTGCGGCGATCGCGAGGCCGCCGACGTCGGCCCGGGTGACGGCGAGGACGTCGCCGAACAGGATCGCGGTGACGTCGGTGGCGAACGACCGCGAGGACGACACGATGATCACGCCGAGTGCGAGCATCCCGACGAAGAGCAGGCCGATCGATGTGTCGTACGACAGTCGTGCACGACGACGCAGTGCCCCGACGCCGAGCACCATCACGCCCGCGCTCACCGCGGCACCGAGCACCGGCGGGATCCCGGTGAGGGTGGCGATCGCGACGCCGGGCAGCATGCCGTGCGAGAGCGCCTCGCCCAGGAACGCCATGCCCCGGACCAGCACCCACGTTCCGACCACGGCGCAGAGGATCGCCGCCAGGGAGCCGCCGACCAGGGCGCGCAGCATGAAGTCGACGGAGAACGGATCGGTCAGCCAGGTCACGGTCCGAGACGCTACATGAAAACGAGTATCGATACTGATAGCGTGCTCAGGTGCCTGCGACCGAGCCGACCGCCCTCGCCGATCCCCGATCCGCCGTCCACCTGGACCGGGTGACGGCCGTCCTCGGCGACCGGACCGTCCTCGACATGCTCGACGTGACGTTCCCCGCCGGGGTCGTCACCGCGCTCACCGGACCGAACGGATCCGGCAAGTCGACGCTGCTCGACGTGGTCGCGGACGTCGTGCGACCGACCGCCGGGCGGGTGACGGGCCTCCCGTCCGACGGCGTCGCCTACGTGACCCAGTCCGTACCGCCGACCACGCTCCCGCTCACCGTCCGCGCGGCCGTCACGATGGGGCGGTGGCGGCACCGCGCGTGGTGGCGGCCGCTCGGACGCGCTGACCGGGCTGTCGTCGACGCGCAGCTCGAGCGGATGGCGATCACGGAGCTCGCCGATCGGCCGATCGAGGAGCTCTCGGGCGGGCAGCGGCAGCGCACGCTCGTCGCGCTCGGGCTGGCGCAGCGTGCCGGGGTGCTGCTGGTCGACGAACCGACCGCGGGGGTCGATGCGGAGTCCGCGGCGCTCGTGGTGGCGGCGCTCGCCGACGAGGCCGCGGCCGGCGTCGTGGTGGTGCACGCGGCCCACGACCCGGTGGCGATCGCCGCAGCCGACCGCATCGTCACCCTGACCTGACCTTGCGTCCGTCGTGCCGATTCCGCTGAACACCGGTGTTCACCGATCGAACCGCGGTCTGCGCGTGTTCAGCGCGCGAACACCGGTGTCTTGCGGGCCCCGGAGCGGCGGTCAGGGGCAGGCGACGGCCACCGGGCCGGTCGGCGTCGGGTCGGCCGCGACCGGCTCGACCGCCGGCACGGCGCTCGACTTCCGCAGCCCCATCGCGACGAGCACCACGGCACCGACGATCGCGACCCCGCCCGCCAGCCAGAAGTCGGCAGCCAGACCGAACGACGACACCGCGGCCCCACCGAGCACCGAACCGGCGGCGATCGCGAGCTGGATCGTCGTGACGAACAGCGCGAGCCCGGTCTCGGACCCGGCCGACGACGCCGTCGACATCCACGTCTGCATCCCGAGCGGCAGCGCACCCCACACCAGGCCCCACACGACGAGCAGCACGAAGACCCCCGCGACGGAGTGAGCGAGCAGCGGGAGCAGGACGACGGCCGCCGCGAGCACGAACTTCGACGCCCCGATGGTGGCGAGGACACTGCGGTCGAGCGTGAAGCCGGCGGCGAAGTTCCCGACGATGCCCGCGACGCCGAACACCAGCAGCGCGATCGTTACGGTGTCCGGGCCGACGCCGACGAGCTGCTGCAGGTACGGCGCGATGTAGGTGTACGCGGCGAACTGGGCCGCGAAGACGAAGGCTGCGGCGATGAGCCCGACCCGGGCGCGGGGCACGCGGAGCAGCGACCCGAGCGTGGCGAACCGCACCCGCTGCTGCGCGGGGATCCTCGGCAGCATCGCCAGCTGCAGGACGAGCGCGACGACACCGAGCGCCCCACCGATCACGAAGCCGAGGCGCCAGCTGGCGAGCGACGACACCAGGGCGCCGAGCGGCAGGCTCACGACGGTCGCGACGGAGACGCCGGCCGTGATGAGCGAGGTCGCGCGGATGGTCAGCTCGGGCCGGACGAGTCGCCCGGCGATCCCGGCGCCGATGGCCCAGAAGCCCCCGATGCCGACCCCGAGCAGCATCCGTGCGATGAGCAGCACCCAGAACGAGGGCGCGATCGCGGCGAGGCCGTCGGCGACGACGAGCAGCACGGTCAGGGACACGAGCACCACCCGGCGGTCGAGTCGCGAGGTCAGGACGGTGACGACCGGTGCCGCGACGGCGCCGACGAGTCCGGTGGCGACGACCATCAGGCCGGCGGTGCCGATGCCGACGTCCAGGTCGTCGGCGATGGCGGGGAGCAGTCCGATGGGCAGGAACTCGGACAGGACGAGCACGAACGACCCGAGTGCGACGGACGTGACGCTGAGCCACCCGCGGCGCGCTGCTGACGATGTCATGGGGGCGTCAAGCAGGTTCCGACGGCCGCCATTCCCGTGTGACGGCGAGCGGGTCAGGCGTCGAGCGCGCGCCGCGCGGCCGCGACGACCTCGGCGTCGGTGACGAAGTGCGCCGAGCCGTCGTCCCCGGCGCCCATCGGCACCCCGGCGTGCGTGCTGTCCGCGGCCGGACGCTTGGCCGACAGGTGCACGGCGGCGGCACCGGTGGCGAGCAGTGCGCGGACGTCGGCGGGGGTGACCCCGGCGCCGGCCATCACCTGCACGGGCCCGGCGGCCTCGACCATGCGGGCGATCGTCTCGGCGCCGGCGACCGCGGTGGGGGCGGCGCCCGAGGTCAGGACGCGGGTGAACCCGAGCGCGGCGAGCGACCCGGCGGCGGCGACGGGGTCGGTCGCGTGGTCGATCGCGCGGTGCAGGGTGACCTCGGCGGTGGCGCTGACCGACCGGGCGGCGTCCACGAAGCGGCGGAGGGCGTCCTCGTCCAGGGTCCGGTCGGGTCGCAGGGCACCGACCACGACACCGGCGGCCCCGGAGCGCAGGACCGTGCGGACCTCGCGCACCATGAGCTCGACCTCGTCGGGGGAGTGCACGAACCCGCCCGGACGGCAGCGGACCAGCGCGTGCGCCGGGATCCCGGTCTCGTGGGTCGTCTCGACCAGGGCCTGGGACGGGGTGAGCCCGCCGAGCTCGAGCCCGACGCAGAGTTCGACGCGGTCGGCGCCGCCGTCCCGCGCGGTGATCGCACCCGCCGGAGAGGTCACGGCGATCTCGAGTGCGGCGGTGGTGCTCATGCAGGGGCTCCGAGCGGTTCGTTGGAGGCGGGGACGATGCGGGCGCGGAGGTCCGGTGCCGTCGGGAACACTCGATCGTAGGGGAACATCGGCCGCTCGATCCTGTGGTGCCCGAGGCGCAGCAGGTCCTGGTCGACACCGCCCGGGGTGAGCGCGAGCATCCAGTCGGCGGACATGTCGAACAGCTCCGGTTCGAGGTACCCGATCTTCACGATGACGACGTCCGCCTGCCGCGGCGCCAGGTCGAGGTCGGTGAAGTCGTGCTCGTGGTGGTACGGCTTCCGCAGCTTCGTCAGGATCGCGAAGACGCTGCCGACCTGCAGCACGACCTCGGTCTCGGCGTCTCGGTCGCCGTGCTTGATCGCGTGCACCCGCCCGGTCATCGTGATCGGGCCCGCGTGCACGTGGTCCACCGACGCACCGGCGGTCACGGTGATCGTCGCACCGACGCCGGCGTCCACCGCCGCGGCGACCGCGGCCGGTCCGGGCACGCTCGCGTAGATGACGGTCGGGCCGGACGGGTCCTGGAACTCCGGGCGGGCGAGCACCTGCGTCAGCCCCCAGGTCATGTCCCCGGAGCCGCCCGCCGTGGGGTTGTCGCCCGAGTCCGAGACGAAGTACGGCTTCGCGGCGCCCGGGGCGAGCGCGGCGTCGAGGCACTCCTCGAACGTGCCGGTGGGGGCGACGAACACGAAGTCCTCGCGGACGTCCCAGAACGCCGCCGCGAGCCGTTCGGCACCGGCGGCGACGGCTGCCTCGTCCCACCCGGTGACGACGGTGACGGCCTGGTCGCGGGGCTGGTCGGCCCACGCGTACCCGACCCAGATCGCGGCGTCGAGCACGCCCTCGGTCTGCTCGACGAGCGGGACCTGCGCGTACAGGGACTTCGCCGGCTCGAGACGGGTCGAGGTCTGCTCGCCGGGCAGCAGGACGGGGATCGGGATCCAGGCCTTCACGGGTCGCTGCGCACCGACGGGTCGTTCGGTGAGCACGTCGACGAGGTTCCGGACGGCACGCTCCTTCGTCTCGAGGGTGTCCTCGTGCGGGGCCATCCGGTAGCAGGTGACGAGGTCGACCTGGTGGGCGAGCTCGCGCGTGACGTTGCCGTGCAGGTCCATCGACGCGGAGACGATGACGTCGGGGCCGACGACCGCGCGGATGCGGCCGAGCAGGTCCGTCTCGGCGTCGTCGAGCCCCTCGACCACCATCGCGCCGTGGATGTCGTACCAGAGCCCGTCGACCGGACCCATCGCACGCAGCCGCTCGACGATCTCGTCGGCCAGGGCTTCGTACGACGCCCGGTCGACGATCCCGCCGGGTAGCGCGTGCCCGATGAGCGCCCCGCGGAAGTCCGCCCGGTCGGCCATGGTCGCCAGGAACGGGTACCGGGCGACGGCCTCGTCGCCGCGGTCCGGGTGGAACGCGGGGGCGTGGGTCCGGGTCGGCGTGAACGTCGACGTCTCGATGGCGAGCCCGGCGATGGCGATGACCGGGCGACGGGCACCAGCGGTGCTGGCGGGGACGGCGGGGGTGACGGGACCGGTCTCAGACACGGACGCTCCTGTTCCTGGTGGTGGACTGGGGAATGGGCGCGGAGAGCTCCTCGAGCGAGGCGGCGAGGCCCCGCTGCAGGGCGAACTGCCCGGCGCCGACGAGCCCGGCATCGGCACCGAGCGACACCGGCTCGATGGCCAGGTGCTGGGTCATCAGCGGGTGGCAGCTCTCGTAGAGCTGGCTGCGCACGGCGGCGATGAACGGGTCGAGGGTCGACAGGATGCCGCCCAGGTAGACGGCGTCCGGGTTGAAGAAGTTCACGTTGGCGGCGAGCACCTCGCCCAGGTACTTGCCCGCCATCCGCACGGCACGGGTGGCCTCGGGGTGTGCGTCCGAGGCGAGCCGGACGACGTCGGCGGTCGAGGCGACGTCGACCCCCGCGTTCGACAGGATCCGGACCAGGGCGGCCCCGGACGCCACCGTCTCCAGGCATCCGGTGTTGCCACACGAGCACGGGGTGTCCCCGGCGGCGTCGATCCGCACGTGCGTGATGTCCCCGGCCGCGCCGGTCGACCCCCGGTAGAGCCGACCGTCGATGACGATGCCCGCGCCGATCGCCGAGCCGGCCTTGATCGTGATGGTCTGGCGTCGAGCGGGATCCTGGACGGTCTGCTCACCCGCCGCCATGCAGTTCGCGTCGTTGTCGACGATCGCCGGCAGGCCGAACCGGTCGCTCAGCCACGCGGCCACGGGGAACCCGTTCCACCCCGGCATCCGGCTCGGCAGGTCCACGACCCCGGCGACGACGTCGACCGGCCCGGGCAGGCTGAGCCCGACGCCCCGCAGCCCTTCGCGACCACGGTCGTCGGCGAGCCGCTCGAGCAGCGCGGCCAGGCGCTGGAGCCCGGCGGTCGGACCGTCGGAGAGCGCGAACGGGACGTTCGCGACCGACTCGATCGCGCCTCCAGGCAGGACCACGCCGATGCGCGCGTGCCCGCCGCCGACGTCCGCGGCGACCGCGTACTCGTCGATGCCGCCGATGCGGAGCACCTTGCGGGGGCGCCCGCCGGTCGAGACGTCCGTGCCTTCCTCGGCGAGGATCCCGTGCTCCAGGAGCTGGCCGACGACGTGCGAGACGGTCGACGGGGCGGCTCCGAGCACCTTCGCGATCTCGGTCCGGCTGGCGGCCTGCCCCGAGGCGACGAGCTCGAGGACGCGGGCGCTGAGATCGGCCACGACTTTCTCCAATCCGGGCGTAACGGGAACGGAACACCGGTCGGTGGTCCGTTCTGCCGCGAGCCTACGGGGCGGATCGAGCGGTCCACCCTTTCGTCCGTTCCGCAGTAACGCAGTTTTTACATCGAGATGTTTGTTTTTCCAATCGCTTTGGTCCTTGACTGTCCTCGTGCCGCTCGGCACCCGTGCTCCACCTCCCCGAAGTCCCTCGCACAAGGAGACACCGCATGTCCAAGCCCCGTCGCTGGGCGCTCCTCACCGGAGCTGCGATCGCCGTGAGCGCGCTGCTCGCCGGCTGTTCCGGAGGCGGCAACGCCTCGCAGGGATCGACCGACGAGATCGACTACGCGCTCCCCGCCAACTTCACGCCGAACTGGATCCTGCCGATCGGCACCGCCGCGCACCTCAACACGAACAACGGCTCCATCGCCCAGTCGCTGTACGAGCCGCTCGTCGCGTACGACGGCTCCACCGGCAAGATCGCGTGGAACAAGGCCGGCTCCGTCGCCACCGACGCGAAGTTCGCCGACGACGGCAAGAGCGTCACCATGACGCTCGGCGACCGGCACTGGTCGGACGGCGAGGCGATCACGAGCCGCGACGTCGGGTTCTGGTTCAACCTGATCAAGGCGAACAAGGACCAGTGGGGCTCGTACTCCAAGGGCAAGGCGCCGGACAACTGGACGTCGTTCAAGGCCGTCGACGACACGCACTTCACCATCACGTTCGACAAGGCCTACAACTCGGACTGGATGCTCGCCAACCAGCTGAGCCACATCATCCCGCTGCCCCAGCACGCCTGGGACAAGACCAGCGCGACCGCGAAGGTGACCGACGCCGACGAGACCACCGCCGGCGCGAAGCAGGTGTGGAAGTACCTCAACACCGCCGCCGGCAAGATCTCCGACTACGCCACCGACGACCTGTGGAAGACCATCTCCGGTCCCTACGGCGTCAAGACCTTCACCACGGCCGGCAAGGTCACGCTGACAGCCAACAAGAAGTACGACGGTGGCGAGAAGCCGTCGATCACCACGGTGAACCTGCTCCCCTTCACCACGGCCGACGCCGAGGTGAACGCCGTCCGCTCGGGCGAGGTCGACTACGGGTACATCAACGCCACCGACATGGACCAGAAGGCGTCCTTCACCGGGAAGGGCTACGAGGTCGAGCCGTGGACCGGCTGGGCCATCACGTACATGCCGTACAACTTCAACAACCCCACGATGGGCGCCGTCTTCAAGCAGCTGTACGCCCGTCAGGCCGTCCAGATGTCGATCGACCAGACGTCGCTGTCGAAGGTCGTCTTCAACGGCACCGCCACCTCGACCTACGGTCCGATCCCGCAGGCACAGGAGTCCGACTACGTCTCCGACGTGCAGAAGTCGAACCCGTACCCGTTCAGCACCTCGAAGGCCAAGGACCTGCTGACCAGCCACGGTTGGGAGGAGCAGGGCGGCACGATGGTCTGCACCGACCCGGGCACGTCCGCCAGCCAGTGCGGCGAGGGGGTCAAGGAGGGCACGAAGTTCTCGATGCAGGTCCTGTCGCAGTCCGGCTCGACCGTGACCGACAACATGATGAGCGCGATCCAGTCCTCGCTCGCGAAGACCGGCATCGACTTCACCATCAAGACCGCGCCGGTGTCGAGCGTGCTGTCGCAGACCCCGACCTGCACCTCGGACGAGGCCAGCTGCGACTGGGACCTGTCGTTCTTCGGCACCGCGGGCAGCTGGTACTTCCCGGCCTACCCGACCGGTGAGTCGCTGTTCCAGACCGGCGGTTCGGCGAACTTCGGCAGCTACTCGAACAAGGAGGTCGACTCCCTGATCGACGCGACCACCACCTCGACCGACGCCACCGCCGTGCAGGACTACAGCGCCGCGGTCGCGAAGGACCTGCCGGTGATCTGGCTGCCGAGCCCCGACTACCAGATCTCGGTCGTCAAGAAGGGCCTGTCCGGCTTCGACCAGGACTCGCTCGCCAACTTCCACCCGGCCCAGTGGAAGTGGACCAAGTAGGAAACCGACCCTGGAGGCGCGGTGCGCGACCGACGCGCACCGCGCCTCCTCCCCGGCTCACGTCTCCAATCCGACCATCGGAAGCCGCATGACCACAGCTCTCTACCTCACCAGGCGCGTCCTGCAGGCGCTCGCGGTGATCCTCATCGTCACCGTCGTGGTGTTCTGCCTGCTGCACGCGCTGCCCGGCGGCCCCGCCCGCGGCGTGCTCGGCGTCTCCGCGACCCCCACGCAGATCGCCCAGTTCAACCAGGCGCAGGGGCTCGACCAGCCGCTGCCCGTGCAGTACCTGCGGTTCCTCGGTCGTCTGCTGACCGGCGACCTCGGCACCTCGTACACGCTCAACGAGCCGGTCTCGCAGCTCATCGCCGAGCGCCTGCCGAAGACCCTCGTGCTCACCGGCATCTCCGCGGTGCTCGGACTCGTCGTCGCGATCCCGGTCGGGATGCTCCAGGCGGCCCGCCGCAACGGTGCGGTCGACTACGCCGCCACCGCCCTGGCGTTCGTCTTCTACTCGACGCCGGCGTTCTTCCTCGGCCTCGTCCTGATCATCGTCTTCAGCCAGCAGCTGCCGTGGCTGCCGTCCCAGGCCCCGAGCGGCACCACCCTGGCCGAGGTGTTCCAGGACCCGGCCGGACTCGTGCTGCCCGTGGTGACCGGAGCCCTCGCGATGATCGCGGTGTTCAGTCGGTACATGCGCGCCTCGACGCTCGAGAACCTGCAGGAGGACTACGTCCGCACCGCCCGTGCCGGCGGCGCCTCGACCGCGACGATCCTGCGGCGGCACGTGTTCCGGAACTCGCTGACTCCCGTCGTCGCGATGCTCGGGTACTACCTGCCGGTGCTGTTCGGTGGCGCGCTGGTGACCGAGCAGCTGTTCAACTACCCCGGCATGGGGCTGCTGTTCTGGAACGCCGCACAGTCCTCCGACTACCCGACGCTGCTCGGCTGCGTGCTCGTCATCTCCATCGCGACCGTCATCGGCACCCTGCTCGCCGACGTCGCACAGTCCCTCATCGACCCGCGAGTGAAGGCGAGCCGCGCATGACCGCCGTCCAGATGGCCCCCGAAGCCCCGGGCGCCCCCGTCACCGTCGCGGCCACCGGGTTCCGGCTCGCCGCCCGCCGGTTCCGGAGCAACACCCTCGCCGTGATCGGCCTCGCCCTGATCGTCGTCATCGTGCTGTTCTGCTTCGTCGGCCCGTTCGTGTACCCGACCGACCAGACCCACACGCTGCTCGAGCAGGCCAACCAGGGCCCGAGCGCCGCGCACTGGCTCGGCACCGACGCCGTCGGCCACGACGTCCTCGGCCGCCTGATGTACGGCGGCAAGGTCTCCCTGATGGTGGGCATCGCCGCCGGGGTCCTGGCCACCGTCGTCGGCACCCTGTGGGGTTCCGTCGCCGGGTACGTCGGCGGCTGGGTCGACGCCCTGATGATGCGCGTCGTCGACGCCGGCATCGCGATCCCGGCCCTGTTCATCCTGCTCGTCATCTCGGCGATCACGAACCCCGGCGTCGGCGGTCTCATCGTCATCCTCGGTCTGGTGTCGTGGCTCGTGCCCTCCCGCCTGATCCGCGCCGAGACCCTGACGCTCAAGAACCGCGACTACGTCCTGACACTGCGCGCGATCGGCGGCTCGCACGCCCGCGCCATCGGCAAGCACCTGCTGCCGAACTCGGTGTCGACGATCGTCGTCGCGGCGACGTTCCAGGTCGCCGACGCGATCCTGCTGGTCGCCTACGTCTCGTACCTCGGGCTCGGTGTGCAGCCGCCCGCGACGGACTGGGGCGGCATGCTCTCGGCGGGACTCACCGCCGCCTACTCCGGACGCTGGTGGCTCATCGTGCCGCCGGGTCTGGCCGTGATCCTGGTCGTCTGCGCGTTCAACGCGGTGGGCGACGGACTGCGGGACGCCTTCGACGTGCGGGGCCGCTGATGACCAACGAACCGATCCTGCGGACGACCGACCTCGGCGTCTCCTTCAGCACCGAGTCCGGCACCGTCGACGCCGTGCGCGGGGTGTCCCTGTCGGTCGCCCCCGGCGAGACCCTCGCCCTGGTCGGCGAGTCCGGCTCCGGCAAGTCCACCGTCGCCCTCGCCGCGATGGGCCTGCTCTCCGGCAACGCGACGGCCTCGGGCAGCGCCGTCGTCGCCGGACACGAGGTCGTCGGCGCCCCCGAGCCCGAACTCCGGGCCCTGCGCGGCTCGACCGTCTCGATGGTCTTCCAGGAGCCCGCGACCGCCCTCGACCCGCTCACCCGCGTCGGTGCCCAGATCGCCGAGGTGATCCGGAACCACCGTGACGTCTCCGCGTCCGCCGCCGCGGCCGAGGCCGTCGACCTGCTGCGCCGGGTCGGCATCCCCGACCCCGAGTCGCGCACCCGGTCGTTCCCGTTCCAGCTGTCGGGTGGGCAGCGTCAGCGCGTGGTCATCGCGATGGCGATCGCGAACGCGCCGAAGCTGCTCATCGCGGACGAGCCGACCACCGCCCTCGACGTCACCGTGCAGGCCGAGATCCTCGAGCTCCTCCGTGCGCTCGCCGTCGAGACCGGCACCGGCGTGCTGCTCGTCACGCACAACATGGGGGTCGTCGCGGACTTCGCCGACCGGGTCGCGGTCATGCTCCAGGGCGAGATCGTCGAGACCGGTGGGGTCGAGGACGTCCTGCTCCGCCCCGAGCACGAGTACACCAAGCGGCTCCTCGCGGCGGTGCCGCGGCTCGACGTGGCGGGCGATCGTCCGTCGGCTCCCGTCACCGACGCGGAGACCGAGCCGGCCGGGAGGCCCGGTGCGGCCCCGGTGGTCGACCTGCGGGACGTCTCGGTGACGTTCGGGCGCGGGGCGCGCGCCGTCCACGCGCTCGCGGGCATCGACATCGCGGTGCACGCCGGTGAGACCGTCGGCCTGGTCGGCGAGTCCGGCTCCGGCAAGTCGACCGCGGCCCGGGTGGCGCTCGGGCTCGTCAAGCCGACGTCCGGCACGGTGTCGCTGTTCGGGCAGGACCTGCGGACCGCGAAGGGCCGTGACCGACGTGCACTCCGCTCCGGCATCGGCGTCGTGCTGCAGGACCCGGTGGCGTCCCTCGACGCCCGGATGTCGGTGGCCGAGTGCATCGCGGAGCCCCTCGCCGTGCACCGTCGCGGGATGTCCTCGGCCGATCGTCGTCGTCGCATCGACGAGGTGCTCGACGCCGTCCGGCTGCCGCGGACCCTGGCGTCCCGTGCCCCCCGAGAGCTCTCCGGCGGGCAGCGCCAGCGGGTCTCGCTCGCTCGGGCTCTGGTGCTCGAACCGCGGTTGCTCGTCGCCGACGAACCGACGTCGGCGCTCGACGTCAGCGTGCAGGAGACCGTGCTCGAGGTCCTCGGCGAGCTGCAGGACGACCTCGGCTTCGCGTGCCTGTTCGTCTCGCACGACCTGGCCGTCGTGCAGCACTTCGCCGAGCGCGTCGTCGTGATGCGCCAGGGCGTCGTCGAGGAGCAGGGCACCACCGGCACGACGCTGCTGCACCCCACCACCGACTACACCCGGCGTCTGCTCGCCGCGGTGCCGGTGCCCGACCCCGTGCTGCAACGGCAGCGTCGGACGGAGCGCCTCGCCTCACTCGCGGCGGTGACCGCGTGACCCGGGTCCTGGCCGGGGTCGACGTCGGCGGTACGAACACGAAGGTCGTCCTGACCACGCCCGACCTCGAGGTCATCGACCGCCTCGACCTGCCGACGCCCGCCCACGCGGGCGGGGCGGCGATCGTGACGGCCGCACTCGGGGCCGTGACGGGTCTGCTCGAGACGCACCGGGCCTCCTTGGCGGGTGTCGGGGTGGGCGCGGCCGGCGTCGTCGACCGGACCACGGGGACCGTCCTGGTCACCGGCAACTCGTTCACGGGATGGGCCGGGTACGGCGTGACCCGCGCGGTGACGGACGCCCTCGGCGTCCCCGCGACCCTGGACAACGACGTGAACGCGTTCCTGCTCGGCGAGATCGCCACCGGCGCGGTCGTGGGGGAGTCCGACGTGCTCGGGATGACCCTCGGCACCGGCGTCGGCGGCGCGCTCGTGCTCGACGGGCGGCTCTTCGCCGGCCCGCGCGGTGCCGCCGGCGAGATCGGCCACGTCCCCGGCTTCGGCGACGCCCGGTGCACCTGCGGGCAGACCGGGCACCTGGAGACCATCGCGGGCGCGCGCGGCATCGCCGACCGCTACGCCGAACGCTCCGGGCGGATGCTCTCGGCACGGGACGTCGCCGTCGCCGCACGCGGTGGGGACGCCGACGCGGCCGCCGTCTTCGCCACCGCGGGGTGGGGCCTGGCCCGTGCTGCACTGCTGACCGCGGGGATCCTCGACGTCACCACCGTCCTGATCGGCGGCGGGATCGCACGGTCCTGGGACCTGCTCGAACCGGCCATCACGGCGGCGATCGCCGCGGAACCGCCGGTCAGCGGGGCGACGATCCGGCTCGCGCAGTCGACGCTCGGGTCTGACGCCGTGGCACTCGGCGCCGCGGCGCAGGTGCGGGCGCGCGTCCTGGAGCCGGAGACCGCGTAGCGGGGGAGCGCCCGGTCAGGGCACCCAGACGACGATGCCGCGCAGGTCGTGGAGCACGGCGGCGAGTCCGGCGCGCAGGCCGCGGGCCGCGCGGTCCTCGGTGAAGGTCTCCGGGTCGTAGTGACTCGACGGCCCGAGGCCCTCGCCGCGGAACCCGCCGCCCGTCCAGTCCGCCGCCGTGACGTTCGACGTCGGCTCCGCGATCTCGGCACCGACGACCAGGAACTGCTGGTGGAGTGCGGTCGGCGAGACCGCCGCGAGCGGGTCGACCATGTGGTTGCCGACGGTGATGACCAGGTCGGGCTCGGCGTCGACGGCGCGCAGGACCGCGGCGATCCGGTCGTCGGGGCCCTTCGCCGAGACCGGGGTGACGGTGACGTCCTCGTCCGCGGCCCACGACTCGACGGCGTCGAGCAGGGTCCGGGTCGGAGCGTCGGCGGCGTCACCCGCGTCGGAGAGCAGCACGACGTCGTAGCCGGCGGGGGCGTGCACCCCGGACCACGAACCGGGCTCGGGGTGGATGGTTGCCTCGGGCGCCGGCGGCTGGTCGGGGTCGGAGAACCCGGTGCCCAGGACCCCGGCCGAGGCGTGCGCCGACGCGGTCGCCGTCGGGGCGGTGCCGGTACCGCCGGTGGCGCCGTCCGACGCCCCGGAGCAGCCGGCCAGCAGAGCGGTGCCGGCCGCGGCGAGGGCGACGGCGGTCAACAGGGAGGTCGTCCGGGTGGCGGGGCGGATCACGGCACCATGCAAGCACGCCCGACGGCCGCTCCGGGCCGGTCCGGGGACCTGTCCGACCGCCGTCCCGTTGCTGGTCACCGGTTGTTCACCTGCCGGTCGTCTGCGGGCCGGATCGTCTGCGCGTGCCCTCCGGAACCACCGCCGCGCTCCTGCGCGCCCGCCCTGCCCGCTCCCTCCCCCTGTTCGCGCTCGTCGCACGCATCGTCGCCGCGCTCGTGCTGCTCGGGGTGGTCGTGATCGGCGTGCTCGCGGGCGCGGCACCGGCGTCGGCGCACGGCTTCAGCTCGGTGGTCTACGCCGACGTCACGTCCACGAAGCCGACCGTCGTGCAGGCGAAGCTCGGGCTCGAGTACGACCTGATGCTCGTCTCGGTGGCCACGAGCGAGCACGACGACGCGCTGCACGAGCAGGGGCAGCAGGCCTGGGACAACGGGGACTTCCCCGGCATGGTCTCGGCTGCCGAAGCCCACACCGACGCGATCGGGAAGTACGTGTTCGACCGGTTCCGGGTGACCGGAGCCGGTGGGCAGGCCTGCACCGGCACGCTCGACGACACGGTCACCGTCGACCTGCAGGACGAGGTGCCGTACGCCCACGTGACCGCGGACTTCGCCTGTCCGGAACCGTCGGAGACGCAGTCCGGGCACGTGGTGTCGTCGGAGCTCTTCCCCGACGACGAGACCTTCGTGCGCGACACCAAGACGATCGTCACCTACGACGTCGACGACCGGACGGGTTCGGCCACCCTCGACGCCTCGCAGCGCACGTTCTCGACCGAGCAGTCGGCGGGTGCGCGCTTCTGGGAGTTCTTCCGCCTCGGCGCCGAGCACCTGCTCACCGGGATCGACCACATCCTGTTCCTCGTGGCGCTCATCGCCGGGTCGCGTCGCCTGCGCGAGGTCGTCTACACGGCGTCCGCGTTCACGATCGCCCACTCGATCACGTTCATCCTCGCCGCCCTCGGTGTGGTCAGCCCGCCCGCGATCGTCGTCGAGCCGCTCATCGCCCTGTCGATCGCCGCGGTCGCCGGCTGGTACCTGTGGCGGCTCTGGCGTCGTCGATCGCGGGCCGACGAACTGGTGGTCGGCGAGCACGGACACTTCTCGCTCGACCGCGCCGGCTGGACCCGCCTGGCCGTCGTCTTCGCCTTCGGGCTCATCCACGGGCTCGGGTTCGCCGGGGCCCTCGGCATCCACGAGGCGTTCTCGTGGCAGCTGCTGGTCTCGCTCCTCATCTTCAACGTCGGCATCGAGGCCGTGCAGCTCGCGATCATCGTCATCGTCTTCCCGCCGCTCTCGCTGCTGCGGCGGAAGGCGCACCGGGTGTCGCTCTGGGTGACGGGCGCCGTGACCGCCGGCGTGTTCGTGATGGGGATGATCTGGTTCGTCGAGCGGCTCGCGGCTGGCTGATGCTCGCCACCGAACTGCTGGCACGTCGCGTTCGTTCCTGAACAGCGACGAACTGTCACTCAGCGTTTACCAAGACGTTTTGCAGTGCATGCAGAGTCTTCCGTGCTGCACCATCCCACGTCTGAGAAACGGACCAACATGAGTCTCCTGTCCGGCGCCACTACCCGGCGCAGAACCACCACCCTCCGCGTCTGCGGGGCCGTCCTCGGGGCCGCGCTCATCGCCGGTGCCTCGATGGTCGGCACGAACGCCGCCACCGCTGCGACGAACACCCCCACCACCAACATCTCGACCGGTGGCCCGATCCACATCCTGCTCGGCGTCGGCGCGACCGAGAGCCAGCGCATCGCCTCGTGGTACTTCCCCACGAACGTCGCGCAGTCGCTCGAGATCCAGAAGACCGCGTCCATGACGGACGGCGTCTTCACGGACGCCAAGCAGACGGTCGCCGCCTCGGAGGCCGCGAACACCGCAGCCGACTCGAGCGCGACCGACTCGAACACCAAGAGCATCCCGGGCATCGCCGCCGAGTCGGGCTACATCAACGCCCACGCGACGATCTCGGCCCTCGAGCCGAACACCTCGTACACATACCACGTCGGTGCGGCGGACGGCTCGGCCTGGTCCGCGTCGTACACCTTCACCACGAAGAGCTTCTCCGGCGACTTCGACTTCCTGTTCTTCGGTGACCCGCAGATCGGTTCGTCCGGCTTCACCGACGACGACGGCGCCGGCTGGGCGGACACGCTCAAGTACGCCACGTCGACCGAGCCGGACGCCGAGCTCCTGGTCTCCGGTGGTGACCAGGTCGAGCACGCCAACAACGAGTACGAGTGGGGCGCGTTCGCGGACAGCAGCGACGTGCTGAAGCGTTACCCGTGGGCCTCGACCATCGGCAACCACGACGTGGGCGGCAAGGCCTACGAGCAGCACAACCAGGTGCCGAACTCCCTCAAGGTGCCGGACTTCTACCCGGGCGGCAACACCACCGCGAACTCGGGTGGCGACTACTGGTACATGTACAAGGGCGTCCTGTTCATCGACATCAACTCGAACGCCTACGCGGCCGGTTCGGACGCTGCCCACGTGAACTACGTGCGCGACGTCATCAACCGCTACGGCGACGACGCGAAGTGGACGACGCTGGTCTACCACCACTCGATCTACTCGCCGGCCGACCACGCAAACGACCGTGACAACCAGCAGCGCCGGTTCGACTTCACGCGTTCGTTCTCGGACATGGGTGTCGACCTCGTCCTGCAGGGCCACGACCACTCCTACTCGCGCAGCTACGCGATCAAGAACGGCAAGAAGGCCAACGTCAACGAGCAGCCCGCTGCTCCCGAGGTCTTCTCCGGCCCCGGCGGCGTCATCTACATGACGGCGAACTCGGCCTCCGGTTCGAAGTACTACGACCTCACCACCCCGGACGCCACCCAGGGCTACGGCGCGGACCCGCTCGAGCCCAAGGGTGAGCGTCACTTCGCCAACTCGGTCGAGAACCAGGAGCACGTCCGCACCTTCGTGAAGGTCTCGGTCACCGACGACAAGCTCGCCGTCGAGAACATCCGCGCCAGCGACTGCACCACGCTCAACTCGGCGGTGCAGCACGGCAAGGTGGACAGCTGCGGTGTGACCCTCCAGCCGACGGCCACGGCCGACCCGGCTGCGATCGGTTCGACGGTCGACAAGTTCAACCTGCACGCCACGCTGCCGACGACGACCACCACGCTCACCGCGTCGGCCGCCGAGCAGACCTACGGCACCGCCAAGCCGGCCACGGTCACCGCGACCATCGCCGGTGGCATCGGTACCCAGCAGGGCACGGTGACGTTCAAGGACGGCAGCAAGGTCCTCGGCACCGCCCCGGTCAAGGACGGCGCGGCCAGCATGACGCTGCCGAAGACGCTCGCCATCGGCAAGCACGCGGTCACGGCCTCGTTCGTCAACGCGGACCCGGTCTACTCGGGAACGAACTCGAAGACGGCGAAGGCCATGACGGTCACCGTCGAGAAGGCCCCGTCCCGCACCGCCATCAAGTACAGCGGTGGCAAGGCGACCGTCCAGGTGAAGGCCACCGGCTTCAGCGTCGACGGCACCGCCCGGATCTACCAGGGCTCGAAGCGCCTCGCCACCGTCACGGTGGAGAACGGCGTGGTCACGTCGAAGCTCCCGCTGAAGAAGGGCACGCACAACCTGCACGCCGTCTTCGCCGGGACCTCGGAGCTCAGCACGAGCACCAGCCCGACCATCAAGGTCGTCATCAAGTAGCACCCGGCACCAGCAAGGGCCCCGCGATCCCGATCGCGGGGCCCTTCGCCGTGTGTCCGGGGGGTGGGCGACCGGTCCTACCCGGGACCGGCGCCGCACCAGCTGACGGGAGACCCGAACTCCCTACCCGTCCGCTGGTGAGAGCGGCCGGTCAACCTGTGGTGAGCATGCGCTCACAGGCCGGGATCGCCTAGGCAGCCAGGCCAACTGCCAGGCTTTGGGCGAATGTTCAGACATTCCTAGGTAATCACTGTGGAGAAGCGCATACTTCGAGCCACCGAGAATGCGCGCTCGTCGCCGACGTCACCCCGCCTCTCCTTGCAGGAAGCGGTCGGACCGTGCAGGCTCGCCATCTCAGACGCAGTTCCCTCCTGGTCGTGTCGGCGGCTGCCGTCGCCGCGCTGGTCACCCTCGGGACCGGTGGCGGAGCATCCGCCGCGACGGTCATCGACGGTCCGGTCAACCTCGGCACCGCATCGACCTACGGTGTCCTCGGCGCGAGCGCGGTCACGAACACCGGCCCCTCCGTGATCAACGGCGACCTCGGGTTGTCGCCGGGCACGTCCATCACCGGCTTCGGCGGCGCACCGAACGGCGTCGTCAACGGCACCACGCACCAGACCGACGCCGCGGCCGCACAGGCCCAGCGCGACACCACCACCGCGTACAACGTCGCCGCGTCGCTCTCCCCGACCCAGACCGGTCTCACCGAGCTGAACGGCCTCTCGCTCTCACCCGGCGTGTACTCCGGCGGCGCCCTCGCCCTGGCGAACAACGGTGCGCTGACCCTCGCCGGCAGCGCGAACTCCGTCTGGGTGTTCCAGGCCGCGTCGACCCTGACCATCGGGTCCGCCAGCCAGATCGTGATCACCGGCGGCGCCAGCTCGTGCAACGTGTTCTGGCAGGTCGGCAGCTCCGCCACCGTCGGCACCGGCGCCCAGTTCCAGGGCACCGTCCTGGCGCAGCAGTCCGTGACCGCCACCACCGGCGCGACCGTGCAGGGCCGACTGCTGGCCCGCACCGGCGCGGTCACCCTCGACACGAACACGATCACGGCCTCCAACGGCTGCCCCGCACCGGGCACGCCGTCCGAGTCGCCCACCATCACCTCGGGCACCCCGTCCGACGGCACCGTGGACGTGCCCTACTCGTCCACCGTCACCGCGACCGGCACCCCGAACCCGACCTTCACCGCCACGGGCCTGCCCGACGGCCTGACGATCGACAGCACCACCGGCGTCATCTCCGGCACCCCGACCACCCCGGGCACCTCGACCGTGACGATCACCGCCTCGAACGGCACCAGCCCGGACGACACCCAGACGGTCACCATCACGGTCCGCGCCCCGGCACCGGTGCCCACCGCGACACCCACCCCGACGGCACCCGCAGTGGTGCCCACCGCCACCCCGAGCGGCCCCGCAGGCGCCGGCGGCGGCGGTGGCGGCGGAACCGACCAGCCCACCGGTGAGCTCGCGTTCACCGGCTCGGACCCGACCGTCCCGCTGAGCATCGCCGCCGCACTGCTCGCCGCGGGTGCAACGCTCATGGTCCTGCTGCGTCGTCGTCGCCGCACCGTCGGCCGCATCTGATCGACCCGCACGATCGACGGCCCCGCGACCCTGGTCGCGGGGCCGTCTGCGTGCCGTCGGGCACCCGGTGGTCGCACCCGTGAGGACCCTCAGGGACTGAGCCGTCACCTCATCCTCCAGGACGATCCGCGGTGAGCAGCGCGCTCCCTACTGTTGGCGACGGAGCGTGCGGTGGCGCATGCCCGTCGCACCAGGGGAGATCCGACGTGAACCGTTCGCCGAGACGCCGTTCCACCATCGCGCTGCAGATCGCGTGTTCGACACTCATCGCCGGGGCGCTCGCCGTCTCCGGCACGATCGCGGCGTTGCCGGCCACGGCCGCGCCGGGCGACGGGTCCACCGCCGCGACGGGGACGACCACGATCACGACCCCGGGCACGCCCGTCGCGCAGGGTGACGACTGGACGGTCACGCCGACCGACGGCGGGTACACCGTCGTCCTGACCCTCGCCGACCCCCTGCCGCTCCGTGCGGCGGCCCCCGTCCTGCTCGTGGACGGCACCGACATCGGCGTCGCGCAGACGAGCCTCGACCAGCGGCAGCTGACGGTCACCACGACCGACCCCGCGGTCGCCGATGCCCGCAGCGTCGAGCTCGGCTGGACGGGCGAGACCGACCTGCAGGGCAACCGGCAGGCCGCCACCGCGCCGCAGACGGTCGCGCCGAGCGAAGCCCCTGCGCCCCTGACCGACGACCCGGCGGCCGCGGGCCAGTACGCGGTCACCCGGGCCGACTACGACCTGGGCAACGAAGCCGAGACGATCAAGGGCTTCGGGCGCAAGGGCGAGATGCGTGCCGCGGTCTTCGTGCCGAAGGACGCCCCGGGCAAGCGTCCGGTCGTGGTGTTCCTGCACGGCCGCCACGAGGCCTGCTACGGCGGCACGTACAACCCGAAGGCGTGGCCGTGTGGGAAGGGACAGACCGACATCCCGAGCTACCTCGGCTACAACGCAGCAGCGACCGCGCTGGCGAGCCACGGCAACGTCGTCGTGTCGATCTCCGCGAACGCGATCAACGCCCTCGACGGCAGCTACTCGGACGACGGCGGAGCGGTGGCCCGCGGGCAGCTCGTCCTCGACCACCTCAGCCTGCTGCAGCGCGCGGACGCCGGACAGGAGCCCCGGCTCTCGCCGCTGCTCACCGGCAAGCTCGACCTGCAGGACGTCGGCCTCATGGGCCACTCGCGCGGCGGTGACGGCGTGGTCCGCGCGGCCCTGCTCAACACGCAGCGCACGAACCCCTTCGGCATCCGTGCCGTCCTGCCCCTGGCGCCGACCGACTTCGGGCGCATGACCCTGCCGGACACGAACACGGCGGTCGTCCTGCCGTACTGCGACGGCGACGTGTCCGACCTGCAGGGACAGCACTTCTACGACGACTCCCGCACCGCCTTCGGGGACGACGTGCTGCGCTCCTCGGTGCTGGTGATGGGTGCGAACCACAACTTCTTCAACACGACGTGGACGCCCGGCAAGTACGCGAAGGCGTCGTCGGACGACTGGTACGACGAGTCCGACGCGGTCTGCGGGGCGAAGGCGAAGCACACCACGCGGCTGTCGTCCGACCAGCAGTACGCCATCGGCACGAGCCTGATCAGCGGCTTCTTCCGCCTGACGCTCGACGGTGAGCAGCAGTTCCTGCCGATGTTCGACGGCACCAACCGCCAGCCCGCCGCCCTGGGCACGGCCGACATCCGGGTGAGCGCCTCCCAGCCCGGCGCGAGCCGGCGTGACCTCGCCCTGTTCGACACCGCGAACCCGGCGATCACCACGACCGGGGCCCTGACGGCGAAGACCTGCGCGAGCACCGACAACCTGCCCGCGAAGCAGATCCTGCCGGCGTGCGTCTCGATCTCGTCCAACGCCCCGGACTACACCCCGGCCTACCTGGCGTCGTCGGTGCCGGCCACCCCCGCCCTGCACGTCTCGCCCACCAAGGCGGCGACCGGCGGCCAGGTGCACGTCCCGGTGGCTCCGGCGGCCGGTGACTTCACGGGGTTCCAGGCGCTGTCGCTCCGCCTGACCCCGGACGACACCGCGACGACGAACGCGAACGTCTCGATCACCCTCCGCGACGCGACCGGTGCCGTGGCGACCCGCCGCCTGTCCGACACCAGCCGTGCCGGACAGCTGCTCCCCGGTACCCGGATGGCCCCGCGCAAGACGATCCTGCAGCAGGCGCGCATCCCCCTCGACACGTTCACCGGCATCGACCTGACGTCGGTGCGCGAGGTGACGATCGACGTCCCGCAGAAGAACAGCGGGGTCCTGCTGAGCGACCTGTCGCTCGTGCCCGCTGCGACCCTCGGCACCCCGGTGGTCACGAAGCGTCCTGCCGCACGCATCGCGGACCGGTTCGTCGACGAGGGCCGCACGCGCACGGTGGTGCGGGCAGCGGTCGTGCTCTCCCGACCGGCCGAGCAGGCCACCACCGTGTACTTCGACCTCGACCAGGCGTACGACGGGCGCATCCGCCCGGCGGTGCAGCCCGTCACGTTCCAGCCCGGTGAGGTCTGCCGCACGGTCGCGGTCTCGGTGAACGGTGACCGCACCCCGTCGTTCTCGCGGACGTCGGACTACGCGATGACCCTCAGCAACACCCAGGGCGGTTCGGTGATCGGTGACTCGGTCGGCACGATGCGCATCCGCGAGGACGACGGCGTGCGCAGCGTGAACGGACGGCCGACCGCGTCCGCTCCGGCGGTCGGGACCCCGGGTGACGCGTGTGCCGAGGCGCAGGCGTCCAGCACGGCCATCGCCGTGACGCCGACGAGCAGCCGGAAGGGTGCCAAGGTCGCGATCTCGGCGACGGGGTTCCGTGCCGGCGAGTCGGTCACCGTCAGCATCGACGGCGGTCGGGCCACCCGCACGACTGCCAACGCCGCCGGCAAGGTCCGCCTGAAGATCACGAAGACCGTGGCGGCGCTGGCGCCGGGCACGCACGTGGTGCACGCCCGTGGCTACGGCTCGGACCAGCGGGCCCGGGGCACCTTCACGACGACGAAGTAGTCGTGCGCGGTCCGGAGCGTCCCGAGCGAACCCTCAGGACGCTCCGGCCCCGATGAGGTCGGCGAGCGGGACGTCGTCGCGCGCCACGGCGGCGGCGACCTGGCTCAGCGAGCGCTGGTGGGCGCGGGCGTAGCGACGGATCATGCCGAAGGCCTGCTCGACGTCGACCCCGGCCGCACGTGCGAGGTACCCCTTGGCCTGCTCGATGGCGACCCGGCTGTCGAGCGCACGCTGGAGCTGCTCCGCGGTGAGGGTCGCGTGCTCGAGGGTCCGTTGCTGCAACAGGCTGATGGTCGCGACGTCGGCGAGGGCCTGCGCGGCTCGGGCATCGGCTCCGTTCAGCGCCCCCTCGGTCTCGCGGAACAGGTTCAGCGACCCGACGGTGGTGTCCCGCAGCCGGAGCGGGATGGCGTGGACCCCCGCGTACCCGCGCGCCCGCGAGGCCTCGGCGAACCGCGGCCAGTGCTGCCGCAGGTCGTCGGCGTTCTCCGACGTCACCAACCGGCCGGTGGTCACGGCGGTGATGCAGGGCCCCTCGCCGGCGTTGAGCTGGAGCAGACCGATGAAGCTGCTGCGCTCGCTCGTCGAGGCGACGACCCGCAGCTCGTCGTGCTTGTCGAGCAGGTGGATGGCACCCGCGGCGGCGTCGAACAGCTCGACGGCCCGGTCGACCAGCGTCTGCAGGACGTCGACCACGTCGTAGTCCGCCACCAGGCTGTCGGTGAGGGTCACGAACGTCTCGACCAGTCGTGCTTCGCGTACCTCGGTCATGTGGGGAACGGTCCTTCCGTCGAGCAGGCGGGACAACCGTAGCCGAGCAGCGGACACGCGGACCTGTGGCTTGCACCGAGGAGCGCGGCGGCTCTAGCGTTGGACCAGCAGCCCCAGACCCCGGCCGCCGGAACGATCCTCCATTCCGATGACGACCAGGGAATCCATGACCACGCAGCACGCCGGTACCAGCCCGCAGCGGGAGACCAGCTCGAAACCCCTCACCGGCGGCTACCGGAAGACCGGCTCCCCGGCCGGGCCGCGCACCGGCGGCACCTCGTCGTACTCCGCGCTGCTGGCGCAGGTGAAGGAAGCCGGGCTGCTCGAGCGCCGTCGGGGGTTCTACTGGGCGCTGTTCTCCGCGCTCGTCGTGGCGACGGCCGCGTGCTGGGTCGCGTTCGCGTTCCTGGGTGACTCGTGGTTCCAGCTGATCGTGGCCGGTGCGCTGGGCGTGCTGTTCACGCAGTTCGCGTTCCTGTCGCACGAGGCCGCGCACCGTCAGGTGTTCGCGTCCCAGAAGTGGAACGACCGTGCTGGCCGCTGGGTCGGGACGTTCCTCGTTGGGCTCAGCTACTCGTGGTGGATGAACAAGCACACCCGCCACCACGGCAACCCGAACACCGTCGGGAAGGACCCGGACATCGCGCCGGACGTGATCCGGTTCCTGCCGGAGGACGCCGCCGCCGTCAAGAACGGGCCGCTCCGGGTGTTCGTGCAGTACCAGGGCTGGTTGTTCTTCCCGTTGCTCACGCTCGAGGGCATCAACCTGCACCGGGCTGCGGTCATGTCGGTGCTCCGCGGGACGGGTGGGCGCAGTGACGTCCGGGGGCGGGTCCTCGAGGGCGCCCTGCTGGTGGCGCGTTTCGCGATCTACCTGACGGTGGTGTTCTGGTTCCTGCCGTTCGGGATGGCGTGTGCGTTCCTCGGGGTGCAGCTGGCCGTGTTCGGCGTGATGATGGGTGCCTCGTTCGCCCCGAACCACAAGGGCATGCCGACGATCGCCCACGACGCGAAGGTCGACTTCTTCTCCCGCCAGGTGCGCACGTCGCGCAACATCCGTGGCGGCTGGTGGGTGTCGTTCCTGATGGGTGGCCTGAACTACCAGGTCGAGCACCACCTGTTCCCGTCGATGCCGCGTCCGGCGCTGAAGCAGGCTCGCCTGCTCGTCCGTGACCACTGCGACACCCTCGACGTGCCGTACACCGAGACCACGCTGCTGCGCTCCTACGGGATCGTCGTCCGGTACCTCAACCGCGTCGGCCTCGGCGCCCGCGACCCCTTCGTCTGCCCGATGGTGTCCGAGCTCCGGATCCACTGACTGCCGCCCCGTGCCGAACCTCCCGGACGAACCGCAGCAGCTCCGAGCGGCGGTGGTCGTGAACCCGACCAAGATCGACCAGGCCCGCCTCCGAGCGGTGCTCGGCGCCGAGGAGCGCGCGCACGGATGGGCCGAGTCGCTCTGGTTCGAGACGAGCGCTGACGACGACGGACGGGCGGCTGCCCGGGCTGCGCGCGACGCCCACCCGAGCGTCGTCCTCGTCGCCGGTGGTGACGGCACGCTCCGGGTCGTCGCCGCGGAACTCCGCGGCACCGGGATCCCGGTGGCGCTCCTCCCCAGCGGCACCGGCAACCTGTTCGCGCGGAACCTCGGTCTGCCCCTCGGCGACCTGGTGCGGTCCGTCCGTGCGGGCTTCAGCGGGACGGACCGCCCGATCGACGTCGGGCTGGCCGACCTGACCGACCCGGCGGGCACCACGACGTCGCACGCGTTCCTGGTGATGACCGGCATCGGGCTCGATGCGAGCATGGCCGCGGACACGAACGCGTGGGTGAAGAAGCGGTTCGGATGGGTGGCCTACTCGGATCCCATCGCCCGGTCCGTGATCGGCAACCGGCAGATCCCCGTGCACTACGGGATCGACGACGGCCCGCTCCGCAGCATGAGCGCACACACGATCATCGTCGGGAACTGCGGCACCCTGACCGCGGGCATCCTGCTGCTCCCCGCGGCGCGACCGGACGACGGCATCCTCGACGCCGTGGCGTTCCGGCCGGCCGGGTGGTTCGGCTGGACCAAGGTCGGGTACGCCCTGACGCTCAACCGCTTCTTCGCGCGCACCCGGTTCGGGCGACTCCTCGCTCGCGTGTTGCCGACCTCACGCGCACTCCGGTACACCCGGGCACGGACGCTGCGGCTGACCGTCGACACCCCGGAGCTGGTGCAGCTCGACGGCGACGCGTTCGGCGAGGTGGTCGCGGTGACGCTCACCACCGACCACCACGGCCTGGTGCTGCGGACGGAGCCGGACGGGCCGCGGACCCGACGGGCCTAGCCGGTGCTGCCGAGGTCGGCGCCCCGGTGCACGACGTCCTCCGCCATGGCCCGGATCCCGCGGCCCGCACCGGCAGCAGCACGTCGCAGGATCTGGAACGCCTCGTCCATCCGGATGCCCCGTCGGTACGCGAGTGCGCCCTTGGCCTGTTCGAGGAGCTCCCGGGCCTCGAGCGCGTCCTCGACCTGTTCCTCGATCGTGGTCGACACCCCGCGGTCGCGCTGTCGGACCAGGGCAGCCGAAGCCGCGTCGGCGAGCAGCTGGAGCAGCACGACGTCCTGGTCGCTGTGCCCGCGGGTGTGGTCGGCGAAGACGCACAGGGAGCCGATGGTCCGGTCCCGCAGACGGATCGGCTCGGCGAACGTGCCCTGCAGCCCGCGTTCGCGCATCGTCGCCGCGAACGTCGGCCACTCCGACTCGTGCGTCGACACGTCGGGCACGTCGATCGTCTCGCCGGTCCGGTAGCAGTCGAGGCACGAGCCCTCGTTCGTCCCGAGCTGCGCTTCTTCGGCCTCACTGCTGCGCTCGCTCGTCGAGGCGATGACCTGCAACGCACCGGACCGGTCCGCGAGCACGACCCCCGCCTCCGTCGCCGAGGTCCCCTCCACGCACGCCGCGATGACACGGTCCATGGCGTCGAGCACCTCGAGGTCAGGGTCCAGGGCCGGAGTCAACCGATCCGGCAGGTTGATCGCGTCACTGGTCGTCATGCTTCGACGCTACGACCAGACCGATGGCGCACGGCTCAGCCAGTTCGCGTACCGGATCACGGCGTTCGGGTCCGCAAGCAGCCGCGTCCGTCGAAGTGCGGACTGGTGCGACCCCTGGACAGGGGGTCAGGATGACGCATCAGTTGCACAGAGCAACTGGCAGGTGCTTCACCGACAGAGGAGTCGTCATGAAGAAGTCCATCGCAGCCGCGTTCGCCGCGGTCGCCGTCATCACCGCCGGCGTGTTCGCCGCTTCGCCCGCGTCCGCGCTGCCCGTCAGCACGAAGGTCGTCGGCGGCGAGAAGGCCCCCACCACCTCGTGGGCGGTGCAGCTCGAAGCCTCCGGCGGCTCCATCCCCTCCGGCTACGTCAGCAACTGCACCGGCGAGCAGCTCAACGCCTCGTGGATCCTCACCGCCCGGCACTGCATCGACGGCATCGGTGCGATGAACGTCTACCACTCCAACTCCACCGTCAACCGCGGTACGGCCGTCGCCGTCGACCGCGTCAGCGCCTCGCCGGCGGGTGACATCGCGCTCGTGCACCTGCGGACCGCCTACTCGCTGTCCACCTACGCACCCCTCGACCTCACCGCGACCGCCAAGTCGAGCGGCACCGGCACCATCCAGGGCTACGGCCTGCGTGCCAACGCGACCCAGTCCGACGGCCTGTACCAGGCCACCGTCTCGCTCACCGGCGCGAGCACCGACGCCTTCAGCGGTCGTGCCCAGCACCTCACCGGCGTGACCGGCGCATCGAACCACGGCGACTCGGGCGGCCCGCTGCTCGTCAACGGCAAGGTCGTCGCCGTCTGCTCCACCGGCGACAGCGCCGACCCCGGCGCGAACACCAAGGCCGGCTCGAACTACGCCCTGCTGTCGCAGGCCTCGTCCTGGATCCGGACCACGGCCGGCGTCTGAACCACCTGACGGACTGGAGGCGCGGTTTCAGCTGGCACCGCGCCTCCAGTCCGTCCCCACCCGTCTCCAGAACCGGGGTCGCCTGCTCGGCGTCCGTCACCCACCAGCTGAGCGCCCGTGCGGGCGCCGCGACGACAGTGGGGCCATGAGCCAGTACGAGAAGCGCGATCCGAACACCCTCTACCCGGCACCGCCGTACCCGAAGCAGGAGCAGTCGCTGCCGGGCGCCGCGTGGAAGATGGACCCGAAGCCCGACCACGGCGAGGAGAGCTACGTCGGGCTCGGACGGCTGAAGGGGTACCGCGGCATCGTCACCGGTGCCGATTCCGGCATCGGCCGTGCCGCCGCCATCGCCCTGTCGCGCGAAGGTGCGGACCTGGTGCTCTCGTACCTGCCGGACGAGCAGGAGGACGCGGAACAGGTCCGCGACCTGCTCGAGTCCGAGGGCCGTCGCGCCGTGCTGTTCCCCGGGGACATCTCCGACGAGCAGTACTGCACGGACCTGGTGCAGAAGGGCGTCGACGAGTTCGGCGGTCTCGACACCCTGGTCATGGTCGCGGGGCGCATGGAGAGCAACGAGGACATCCTCACGCTCGACACGTCGATGTTCGACTCCACCTTCAAGACCAACATCTACTCGCTGTTCTGGCTGACCAAGGCCGCCGTGCCGCACCTCGAGCCCGGTTCGACCATCGTGACGACCGGCTCGATCCAGGCGTCCACGCCCTCGCCGGACAAGATCGACTACGCCGTGTCGAAGGGCGCGATCAAGCTCTTCACCGAGGCCGTCGCGCAGCAGCTCGCCCCGAAGGGCATCCGGGTGAACTCCGTCGCGCCGGGGCCGGTGTGGACGCCGCTGCAGCCGGGTTCCGACGACGCCGAGACGGTGTCGCACTTCGGTGAGAGCTCGCCGTTCGGCCGTCCCGGGCAGCCCGCTGAGCTCGGTGCCGCCTACGTGCACCTGGTCAGCCCTGAGTCGAGCTACCAGTCCGGGTCGACGATCACGATCGCTGGCGGGACGCCGGCGTTCTGATCTGCCGTTCTGGGCTTTTGGCGTTTTCGCATTCTTGCGTTCGAGGAAGGGGACCACGTGTCCGGAGTGACGCACACCGTGCTGGTCGAGTGGGACGGGGAGGACCGGTCGTCCGAGGCCTCGGCCCTGTCGCGTGAGCACCTGCCGCGGGTCGAGGGGGTCGAGTCGGTGCAGGCCGGCACGAGCGTGAGCACCGAGGGGTTGGAGGGCGGGTTCCACTGGATGCTCGTCGTCCGGTTCCGCGATCGGGCAGCGCTCTCCGGGTACCTGCCGCACCCGGAGCACCGGCCGGTGGCCGAGTTCATCGGTGCGGCGAGTGCGCGGGTCGTCGTGTTCGACGTCGAGGACGCCGCCTGATCGCTGCGCCGGAAGCTGTGTAACGCTCTGGTTGCGATGGGGGACGAGGGGTTCCGTTCCTCGTGGAGGCTCGACGTACGGTGGATCGGCCATCGCAACGGCGCGGGGGTCATCGGCTGGCGCTGCGGCTCTCCGGAGCGCGCGCCGGTCGGGTCCCCGCCTGCGGGCGGGGACCCTTCGACATCCGCCGACGGAGGGAAACAGACGATGCCCGGCAACCCGAACCCGTTCGTCCACGACGGCGCGAAGATCCTGCTCGGCGAGGCGGGAGCGGCGCACTGCGACGAGTGCGGTGACGCCGTCCGGCTCGACCCGCGGATCGGCAGCTGGAGGACCGTGCAGCAACCCGGCCCCCAGCTCCCACCGGATCGGCAGCGGCGCAGTGCGGCGGGGGCCGCGTGAACGGCACCGCCCGGACCGCCGGGGTGGCCCTCGGGCTCATCGCAGCGATGGCGCTGACCGCCTGTTCCGGCTCACCGGCTGCGACGCCGACCCGGACCGTGACCGCGACTGCCACCGCGACCCCGGAGGCGCCGGCTGACCCCGACACTGCGACCCCCGCTGCGACCCCGACCGCGACGGACACGGCCTTCAGCCTGTCGGACCCCGCGACGTGGACCATCTCGACCGAGGAGGTCGGACCGATCGCCCTCGGTGGTCCGGTGCAGGGCGAGATCGACGACCTGGCAGCCGCCTACACCCGGAGTACGGATGCGTGCCCGGCCAGCCCGGAGACGACGTTCTGGGAGCGATCCGACGCCCCCGGGCTCATCGTCATCCCCCGCGACGGGAAGGTCGCCGGGGTGACCATCGGTGGGGTGGGGTCGGACCCGGTGACGACGAACTCGCCCGAGACCGACGCCGGGATCGGCATCGGAGCGCCCCTGACCGAGGTGCGCTCCGCGTACCCGGACCTGCAGTACACCGGCACCTACGGTGAGGACCAGGGGCCGTACTCGATGTGGAGCGTGCAGGCCGACGGGCGCTACATGACGTTCCAGCTGGGGACGGACGGCACCACCGTGGGTGCTATCTGGGTGGGGTCGGTCGCGATGTTGCCGTACGAGTACTGCGCCTGACGCCGCCGAGGGTCGAACGTCGCTGCTGGCAGGATGACCGGTATGGCCAGCGCTGTCCGTCTCATCCGGTCCGACGTCCTGAGCGACGCGGCGCAGTACGCGTACGCATCCACCGTGCCGGCCGGGACGCGGCTCGTGTTCCTCGCCGGGGCCTGCCCGCTCGCCGCGGACGGGTCGACCGTCGCGGTCGGCGACTACGCGGGCCAGGCTGCCCGGTGCATCGAGACGATGCAGGAGGCGCTGCGTGCCGCAGGTGCGTCCATCGAGGACGTCGTGAGCACCCGGGTGCTCGTGGCGTCCTCACGGCAGGCCGACCTCGTCGCCGCATGGCAGGTGGTGCGCGATGCCTTCGGCGCGCACGACGTGCCGAGCACCCTGCTCGGGGTCACGGTGCTCGGCTACGACGACCAGCTGGTCGAGATCGAAGCCGTCGCGGCCGTCGCCGACGGCCGGCCCACGTGACGACGCGAGGTGTCGAGGTTCCCGCGCTCGCGCGCCTCGCGCACGCTCGCCTCAGAACCCCGGACCTGCTTTGACCAGTGCGATGCCGACACCGACGAGCGCGAGGACGAGGCCGGCCACGAACGTCCGCGGGGACGGGTTCTCCCCGCGGAGTCTGGCCACGACGGGCCCGAGGAGCGCGAGCCGGACCACGAGGTACGCGATCGCGATGATCTCGGCCGCGAGCCCGGATGTGCCGGTCAGCCAGGCGTAGGCGAGGACGGCAGCCGGCAGGAGACCGGAGGTGAGGATGGGCAGCGAATCTCGCAGCTCGGCGCGGACGGTCTCCCCGGTGAGGCGGTGGTCGCTCCGCGCACGTCGTCCGACCGACTCGGCGAAGGTGTGTGCAAGGAAGGTCGAGAACGCGGTGGCGAGGACGTACCAGAGCCCCCGACCGCTCTCGGCGGTGTCCGGGAGCATGGGTGCGATCGTGCCGAGGATCACGATGTTGCCGTACACGAACGCGGTGATGCGGCTCGAGGCGTCCTCACGCGACAGGCGGCTCCGGCCCACGGAAGTCCTCTCGTGCGGCCTCAGTAGTACTCACCCTGCCGGTAGTCCCAGCTCGTGAACGTGTCCGCGAGCAGCCCCATGATCCGGTCGACGTCGAGCCCCTTGCGGATCAGCGTCGGTGCGGGGACGACCGATCGGCGTCCGTCCTGCAGCGGGATCAGGGTCCCCGTGCTGTCGACCATCGACACCATGACGCCCTGCTCGTAGCGGGTCTCGGCACTCTGCTCCGGCTGGATGGACGCGACGTAGTCGTCCGCCTCGACGATCACGTCGGCGCGCTCGGCGATGCGCTCGCCGATGCCGTCGACCACGCCACGGTTGCCGGTGCCCGACGGGTTGGCCGAGCTCGCGAAGGCGAACTTGCCGTGCTCGGTCCAGAGTTCGCGGGCGGCGAGCTCACCGGGGACGCCGAACTTGATGACGAAGCAGGACGTGCCACGGGTGTCCATCATGAGTTCGTCGGAGCCGTCCGCCGGCAACGCCGCTCGGCCCTCGTCACTCCAGGGCAGGATGCACCCGAGCAGGATGTCCTCGTCCCAGCACCGCTGGTACAGGGCGTCGATCTCGGGGGTGAGCTGCGCGATGCTCCGGAGCATCTCGAGCGAGCTCACGAGCACGACGCCCGGCTTGTTGCGGTTGCGTTCCTTGGCGTCGAACTTCCGCTCCAGACCCGCGCGGTCCGAGGTCATCAGGATGTAGCCGACCTTGGTCGGGACCACCGCCAGCCCGCCGTCGTGCAGCAGCGCGTCCACCGCACTGCGCGGCACACCACCGTCCCAGTGCACCCGGTTCATGCTGACCTGCGTGTCGTCGTTCATGCCCGTCCTCGTCCCGTTCTGGAGTCAGACGATCGTCTGACAGCGGGAGCCTATGGACGACGTCCGAGCCGGACAAGGGCGAAGGGCGCGACCTGTGGGCCTTCTCCGAAGGGTTCAGGCGGGCTCGCAGCGAACGACCGAGGGGCCCAGCACGCGCTGGGCCCCTCGGTCGTTCATCGGTGGTGGGTCAGGATCGCTTCCGACGACGGGCCTGCAGCGCGATCACGCCGACGCCGGTCAGCGCGAGTCCCGCAGCCCACGGCAGCAGGTGCATCGCGTCGCTCCCGGTGTAGGCCAGCTGGCCGGTCGGGACGGCGGCGGAGACCGCGCTCGTCGGAGCGACAGGGGTCGCCACCGTCGAAGCGGTCGGACGGACGTCCACCGTGAACGCCGTCGCGAAGCTGCTCGACGCCACGGTCAGGGCGTGGGTCGACGCGTGCGGGAACGTCACTTCGGCACCTGCCCACGGGTCGGTGTTCGGGACGATGACGTCAGAGGTGTGGTCGGACGTCACCGTGAACGGTGCCGGGTAGCCGTCGGCGCCGTCGACCTCGTTGCCGAAGCGGTCGACGAGGCTCCCGCCGACCAGGAGCGTGCCGCCCTGGTCGATGGTCGGCTGCCCGCCCTCGAAGCCCACGCCCAAGGTGCTGTAACCGCCGTCGGGCTCGGGCGTGGTCTCGTTCTGGAAGGTCCAGACGGTGCCGTCGCGCTCGATGACCCAGCTCGTGGAATGAGCGGTGAGGAACGTGTCCTTGTCCTCGGCCGTCACCCGCACGCCGAGCGGTGTCGAGGCGTCCGTCGTGAGGTTCACGTACTGCGAGGCGGTCGTCGTGCCGCTGGTCGCGACGATGCGGAAGGCGTACGTGCCCGAGTAGTCAGAGGTGCCGGACAGCACGCCGGTGGAGTGGTCGAGCGACAGACCGTAGGGAAGGTAACCGGATTCGTCTTGATCGGTCTCGTCGGCGTACGGGTCGTCGAGCGAGAAGTACTCCACCGAGTACGTCGGCTTCGGGAACCCGTCCGCGGCGAACGTGTGGGTGAACCGTTCCCCGGCCGTCGTGGACAGCATGACCGGCTCGTCTTCGGTGGTCGCCTCGGGGAACGAGGCGGCCTGTGTCACCGCAGCGGTCGACGCCGTTGCTGTCTGGTCGTCATCGCCCGTGATCGTGACGGCGATGACCTTGCCGGCGTCCGAAGGGAGGACGAGGTAGGACTCGGTCGTGACGGGGAGTGTGGTGCCGTCACCAGTCCACACGTAGGAGAGCGTGCCGGTGAAGCCCGTCCCCGTCGCGGTGAGGGTGCTGCCCACGGTCGCATCCCCGGCGATGGTCGCGGTGGGGTCGGCGACGGCGGGAGCAGACGTCGCCGGGGCGGCCGGAGCGCTGCTGGGCGCGGTGGTCTCGTCCGCGGGCACCTCCGTGTCCTCGGCGGCATCCGGAACCGGGGCGACAGGAGTCGTCGCGTCGGGCGACGCTGCTGCGGTCTCCTCATCGACACCGGCGCCGGCGCCGGCGCCGGTGTCGGTGTCGGGGTCCGTGCCGGTTCCGGGCGCGGTGTCCTCGGTGGGGGCCGCGGTCGAACTTGCCGACGCGGTCGCCGGTGCTGCTTCCGGCAGTTCTGCCGCCGAGGCAGACAGCGCCCCGAAGCCGGTGCTCAGGCCGATGACGGCGATCGTCGCGCCGATCGCGCATGCGCGTCGGAGTGTTGCGGTGCTGTGTGGCACGGGTTGTCCCCTCGGGTGTGCCGTCCGACAACGGCCGGACGAGTGCGATCGCCGGAAGCCGGCGCCCTCGGATCGTAGCCAACCTGTGAGGCGTCTTTGAGCCCGAGGGCGGGCATCACCCGCGAAGTGGGGGAACGGCATCGCGCCGCAGTCGTCGCAGCGCTCATCTGGAGAGGTGGGTATATTCCCGATTCGGGTAAATGGTCCCATCATGCGAACAGCAGAGTTGCGAGAGCCGGCGTTCTGGGTCATGACCACCCTCGCCCGGGGACGGCTCCACGGGTACGGCATCATCCAGGCCGTCACCGAGCTCACGGAGGGCGACGTCAGCCTGCCGGTGACGACGCTGTACAAGACACTGGAACGTCTCGAACAGGACGGACTGGTGACCGGCGCCGGAGACGAAGTCGTTGGGGGGCGTCTCCGGCGCTACTTCGCCCTCACCACCCAGGGCGAACAGCGGCTCGCGCTGGAGACCGAGCGACTCGAGGTCAGGCTGCGCGCGGTGCGTGCCCGTCTGCCGCGCGCGTCGAGCATCTCCGGAAAGGTGGCCGGAGCATGAGCGCCGAACTCGAAGCTCGGTACCGGCGACTGCTCGCCTGGTACCCGGCTGCGTGGCGGTCCGCGAACGCCGACGCGCTCGTCGGGACACTCCTCGACGTCGCCGAGGGCGAAGGCCGAGAGCGTCCGACCCGCCAGGAACGTCGGGCCATCGCCGAGCACGGCGTGGGCCTGCGGCTCGACGGGCTCGTGGTGGCCGATGTGCGGAACCCCGCGAGCACGGTGGCCCTGACCCTCGGCACCGGGCTTGCTCTCGCCGAGTTCCTGTTCTCGAGTTGGGCGCCGTGGATCACCGGCAACCCGGCTCCGGGATCGATGGTGCAGGTCGGACCCTTCCGCGACACGGGCTTCGTGTTCGCGGCGCTCTGGGTGATCGCCCTCGTCGCTGCGCTCTCCGGCCGGTGGAACGTCGGGCGCGTCGTCCTCCTGGTGTCCGTGCTGCTCGGGACCGTGTCGCCGTACCTCCTGAACCGGTACCCGGGCGTCTGGAGTGTCGACCGGGCGACCTTGCTCCTGCTCAGCGCGTGTGCGGTCGTCGCGGTCCTCGGGCGCCCGCACCGCTCCCAGCACACCGCGGCAGCAGCCGTCGGGTGGTTCCTGCTCGGCGCCCTCAGCTACTGCAGCGTCAGCGATCCCGGACAGTGGCAGTACAGCCGGTCCCTGTGGGACGGGAACCTCTACGCCTGGTACGGGACGGCAGTGCTCGAGATCAGCGCCGTCGTTCTCGCGATCATGCGGTGGTGGCGGACAGCGTTCACGATCGTCCTGAGTCTCGTCCCGTACGTCGGGGCGCTCGCGGTGAACGAAGTCCGCGCGATGGACGTCGGGAGCGGGTCCGTCGAGTTGGTGGCACTCCCGGTGGCCCTCGGGCTGGTCCTGCTCGTCCTCCACAGTCGTGGTTCCCTTGCGCTCCCACCTCGGAAACCTGTGCGGCCCGCTCGCTAGTCCGGCCGCGTCGGAGTCGGGGCACACAGAAATCGAACCCCCGCCTCACTCCACCAACGACTGCGTCCCCACCACGATCGCCAGGGCCAGCCGCTCCGCGTCCACCGACCCGGGTTCGGCCGTGTACGCCAGGATCCGCAGGTCCTCCGGCCCGACGACCAGGGTGTCGCAGTCGAGCATGATCAGCCCGACGTCCGGGTGGTCGATCACCTTCCGGCGGGCGGTCTCGCCGAGCGCGGTCGCGCCCGAGTCCCACAGCTCGACGAACCGCGGGCTCGCCGCCCGAAGGTCCCGCACGAGCTGCTGCAGCTGGCGGTCGAGCGGGTAGCGCGCCGCGGTCATCCGGAGCCCCGCCACCAGGTTCGCCTCGAACGCCGCCTGCTCCTCGGGCGTGTGCACGGCTCGGCTGCCGGACCCGACCAGGTGCCGCCACGCGGTGTTCCGGTCGTTCCCGCGCAGCGCGCCGATCGGCCCCATCAGTGCGTCGTACGGGGCGTTGGCGACGAGCAGGTTCCCCGCGGCGTCGAGGACCGCGACCGGGGTGTCCGCCAGCCGGTCGAGCAGTCGCTGCACGCTCGGCGGGATTCGCGACGGGACCACGTCGGCGCCGGGGACCGCGTGCCCGGCGAGCCGGTAGAGCAGCTCGCGGTCGGCATCGGCGACCCGCAGCGCCCGCGCGAGCGCCTCGACGACCTGGGCGGACGGCGAGGTCGCCCGCCCCTGCTCGAGCCGGGTCAGGTAGTCGGCCGAGATCCCCGCGAGCCCGGCCAGTTCCTCTCGGCGCAGACCGGACGCACGCCGACGGGGCCCGACGACCACTCCCGCCGCCTCGGGGGAGACGTGGTCGCGCAGCCGCCGCAGGGTGTGCCCGAAGTCCGTGTCCGCCATGTCCCCAGTCTGCGCGCGACGGTCGACCGGGTCCTGGCCCTGCCGGTCCTACGACAACCGGGCGACTCCCTGCGGTCGCCGCCGAGCACGACGCTGGACCCATGACAACGACACTCATCACCGGGGCCACCCGCGGCCTCGGCAAGGAAACCGCCCGTCAGCTCGTCGAGGCGGGCCACACCGTCTGGATCGGCGCCCGGGACGCCGACCAGGGCGCCGCGGTCGCCGCCGAGATCGGCGCTCGCTCCGTCCAGCTCGACGTCCGCGACGACGACTCGGTCGCCGCGGCCTTCGCCCACGTCGACGCGAACGGCGGACTCGACGTGCTGGTCAACAACGCCGGCATCGCCGTCTGGGGGCAGAGCGGGCCCGAGGCGCTCGCCGTCTTCGACACGAACGCCGTCGGCACGATCCGCGCGACCGAGGCCGCGCTGCCGCTCCTGCGTCGCTCCGCGAACCCGATCGTGGTGAACCTGTCGAGTGCGCTCGGCTCCTTCACCGCCACCCACGACCCGTCGAAGCCGGCGTTCAGCGTGCCGGCCGTGGTCTACGGCGCGTCCAAGGCCGCCGTCTCGATGCTGACGGTGCAGTACGCACGCGTCGTGCCCGAGGTGCACTTCGTCGCGATCGAGCCCGGTTACACGGCCACCGAGTTCGGTGGCATGCCGAACCCGCACGGTCGCCCCGTCGAGGTCAGCGCTGCGACGATCGCGGCCGCCGCGAGCGCGGGCCCGGAGGGCCCCACCGGCGTGTTCCTGGAGGACGGCCAGACGCTCGGGTGGTGACGAAAAGGCGGCCTGGAGGCGCGGTGCCAGCTGGCACCGCGCCTCCAGGCCGTCATCCGCTCGCGTCTACAGCAGCTGCCGCGCGTTGGTGGACGCGAGGTCCAGCAGCTCGTCACCGCGACCCGACAGCACCGTGCGGATGGCGTAGAGCGTGAAGCCCTTCGCCTGCTCGAGCGTGACCGCCGGGGGCATGGAGAGTTCCTGGCGGTTCGCGCGGACCGACACGAGCGCCGGGCCGTCGTGCGCGAGCGCGGCGGCCATCGCGTCCTCGAAGTCGTCGGACACGTCGACGTGGAAGCCCTTGATGCCGATCGCCTCGGCGACGGCGGCGAAGTCCGGGTTCTGCAGCTCGGTGCCGTAGTTCACGAAGCCGGCGGCCTTCATCTCGAGCTCGACGAAGTTGAGCGACGAGTTGTCGAACACGACGATCTTCACCGGCAGCTTGTTCTGCACGATCGTGATGAGCTCACCGAGGAGCATCGTCAGCCCGCCGTCACCGGCCAGGGCGATCACCTGCCGGTCCGGGAACGCGGTCTGCGCACCGATCGCCTGCGGGACGGCGTTCGCCATCGTGCCGTGCACGAACGAGCCGATCAGCCGGCGCTTGCCGTTCATGGTGAGGTAGCGCGAGGCCCAGACGACGGGGGAGCCGACGTCGGGGATGAAGACGGCGTCCTCGGCGGCGAGCCGGTCGAGCACCCGGGCGACGTACTGCGGGTGCAGCGGCTTCTTCTTCCCGGCGGGGACCGCCAGGTCGTCGAGCTTCTCGCGGGTCTTCCGGTAGTGCTTCAGGGAGTCCTCGAGGTGCTTCGTCGGGTGCGAGCCGGTCAGCAGCGGGATGAGTGCGAGTGCGGTGTCCTTGACGGTGCCGACCAGGCCGATGTCGACGGGGTGCCGGCGGCCGAGCTGCGAACCGCGGATGTCGACCTGCACGTGCTTCGCCTTGGCCGGGAAGAACTGCTGGTACGGGAAGTCGGTGCCGAGCATGAGCACGACGTCGGCGTCCTCCATCGCGCGGTACCCGGACGCGAAGCCGAGCAGCCCCGTCATGCCGACGTCGTACGGGTTGTCGTACTCGATGTACTCCTTGCCACGCAACGCGTGCACGATCGGGGCCTGCAGCCGCTCGGCCAGGGCGACGACCTCGTCGTGGGCGTCCGCGACGCCGGCTCCGGCCAGGATGGTGACCCGGTCGGCACCGTTCAGCAGGTCGGCGGTGCGCTGCAGCTCGGCCTCGCTCGGCACGATGCGCGGGGTGGCCCGCTCGATCCGGGTGGTGCGGTCGTCCTTCGCCTCGGCGAGCAGCACGTCGCCCGGGATCACGAGCACGGCGACGCCGCGCTTCTCGATCGCCTCGCGCATCGCGATCTCGAGCAGGCGGGGCATCTGGACGGGGTCGGCGACGTACTCGACGTAGACGGAGCACTCGCGGAACAGCTCCTGCGGGTGCGTCTCCTGGAAGTAACCGGAGCCGATCTCGGCCGTGGGGATGTGGGCGGCGATCGCCAGCACCGGCACCCGCGAACGGTTCGCGTCGTACAGGCCGTTGATCAGGTGCAGGTTGCCGGGCCCGCAGCTGCCGGCGCAGACGGTCAGGTCACCGGTCAGGGCGGCCTCGGCAGAGGCGGCGAACGCGGCCGCCTCCTCGTGCCGGACGTGCTCCCACCGCATCGTGCCGTCCTTGCGCAGGGCGTCGGTGAAGCCGTTCAGGGAGTCCCCGGGCAGGCCGTAGACCCGGTGGATGTCGTTGGCGCGGAGGGTGGCGACGATGTTCTCGGCAACGGTTGGCATGCGTCCTGTCTACTCCCGACCGCCGCGCTGAACGCTTTCGGAGTTTTGTGAGGCTCACTCGCCCTGGGATGCCGGGGTCGGACTGCGACGATGGCGGGATGACCGACGACGCGCCGCTCCTCCGTCCCCGCCGACGGGAGCCCGCCGCGTACGGGATCCTCGAGCGCTCGCCGTACCCGCTCGTCTCGGTGGCGATCGCCGTCATCGCGGTCGTCGTCGTCACCATCGTCGGGTTCACCCTCGGCACCGTGGACCTCGGGCTGTCGAAGGCCCTCAACGCGCTGCACACCGGGTTCATCGGTGCGTTCAGCACGGCGGTCTACCACGTGATCAGTCCGGCACCGGCGATCGGGATCACGGTCGTCGTCGTCGCCGTGATCTGGTGGCGCACGCGCGACCTGCGACCGGCCCTGGCGTTCGGCGGCACCATCGCGATCACGTGGGTGCCGTCCGCGATCGTGAAGGAGATCGTGCACCGCGCCCGGCCCGACGTCGCCGTGCTGCCGCACCCGTTCCCCGTGCAGCCCGACCCCGGGTACCCGAGCGGGCACACGGTCTACATCACGGCGTTCGTCATCGCCCTGATCTGGCTGCTCCGCGAGACGCGGTGGCACCGGCTCGCCCTGACGCTCGGGGTCGTGGCCATCGTGATCGTGTTCTTCGCGGTGTCGATCGACGCGGTGCACTACCCGACCGACGCCGCTGCCTCGATCCTGTGGGCACTGGCCGTGGCGCCGGGGGTGCGGGTGGTGTGGGTCGACTGGCTCATGCCGCGGGTGCCGTTCCTGCGGCCGGGGCGGGGCTGACGCCGGGCTGGGCCGGGGGCGGTCTGGTCGACGCGGAACGACACTGTCGATGTCGGGCGACGTCGACAGTGTCGTTCCACGTCAGCGGCGGGTGTCGTTCCGCGTCAGCAGGCGGTGTCGTTCCGGGTCAGCGGAACGTGTCCTTCCGGGTCAGCTGAGCGTGCTGGTCCGGCTGGTCCGGCCCCGCGCCGCGAGCAGCGCCACGACGGCCACCACGGCGGCGGCGAGCATCACGATCGCCAGCGGCGCCGCGGTGTCCGAGCCGCCGATGCTGACGAGCGGGGACACGAGCGCCGCGAGCCCGAACTGCAGGGCACCGAGCACGGCCGAGGCGCTGCCGGCAGCCGAGGGCACGGCACCGAGGGCGAGTGCGGTGGCGTTGCCGAGCACCAGGCCGAGCGAGCCGACCGCGGTGAACAGCGGCACGGCGAGCCAGATGACCGGCGCCCCGGAGACGACGAGCAGCGCGAACGCCACGGTCGACGCGAGCACCAGCACGATGCCGAGCGACAGCACGCCCGTGACCGAACGGGTCGCGGTGAGCTTGGCGGACAGGATGCTGACGCCCATCAGCGCCAGGGCGTTCAGCCCGAAGGCCAGGCCGTAGCCGACCGTGCCGAAGCCGATCATGTCCTGGTACAGGAACGGCGACGCGGAGATGTAGGCCATCATCACGGCGAATGCGAAGCCGAACACCGCGGTGTAGCCGAGGAACGTGCGGGAGCGCAGGGCACGGAGCGCCGAGCCCGAGCCGCGGCGTTCTTCGCGCAGGGCGTCGCGGTGTTCCTTCAGGTGGGTCTCGCGGATCACGGCGAGGACGGCGATGAGCATGACGACCGACAGGCCGAGCACGATCGAGAGCAGGCCTCGCCAGCCGATCGGACCGGTGAGCAGGCCGCCGAGCAGCGGTGCGACGACCGGGGCGACCCCGCCGACGATCATCATGAGCGAGAACGCGCGGGCGGCGGACTTGCCGGTCGCCAGGTCGGAGATGACCGCACGGCTGATCACCATGCCGGCCGCACCGCCGAGGCCCTGCAGCAGGCGGGCCGCGATGAGCACGCCGATGTTCGGCGCGAGCACCGCGGCAATGCTGGCGAGCACGCACACCGCGGCACCGGCGATGAGCGGTGGCACGCGGCCGAACCGGTCGGACAGCGGACCGAACACGAGCTGGCCCGCGGTCACGCCCACCAGGAACGCGGTCAGGGTGAGCTGGACGGCGGTGGCGCTCGCCCCGAGCTCGGTGGTCATCTGCGGGAACGCCGGCAGGTACAGGTCGGTGGCGAAGGGGGCGACGGCACTGAGCAGGCCGAGCACCAGGAGCAGCGCGGTCGTGATGCCCTGCTGCTTGGTCGTGGGTGTCGCGATCGTCGCGCGGATGGTTCCGGTGTCCGTGGTCATTGTTATGAAAGCATAACTCATTGCCCGAGATCGGTACAGTACGGTCATGCACTCCGCCGTGTCCGACCACGTCCTCGCCGAGTTCGCGGACGTCCTGCTCCGGATCGCGCGTGACATCGACCCGCACGGCTCGGAGACCCTCGACATCGTGCCGCTGACCGGCACCGAGGCGCTCGTCATGCGCTGGATCAACCGCAACCCCGGCACCTCGCCCAGTACCACCGCCGAGGCGACGGCCCTGCAGCGCAGCAACCTCAGCGTCGCGCTCCGGTCGCTCGTGGCGAAGGGCATGGTCGAGCGGCGCCAGGACCCGGCGGACGCCCGGACCGTGCAGTTGCACTCGACCGCCCTGGCCCAGGAGAGCGTCGACCGGCTCTACCGGCACTGGTCCGGCAAGCTCCGCACGGCCCTCGGTGGCGACGAGCGCGGTGCGGTCGAGGCGTTGGAGCTGCTGCAGCGGATCGACGACGGACTGCGCGCGGGCTAGGCGACAGCGTCCTCGGCAGCGGCAGCGGCGTCGTCGGCCGCCTCGTCCTGGATCGGCAGCAGGCGACGCGCGCCGTGCCCCTCGTCGCCCAGGGCATCACCGGGGTTCACGACCGAACACGCTCCGAGCGAGACGCACCCGCAGCCGATGCACTGTGTCATCTCCTGCTGCAGGCGCTCGAGCTCGAGCTGGCGGGCCCGCAGTCGTGCGCGCCACCGCTCGTTCAACCGGTTCCAGTCGCGCAGCGAGGGCATCCGGTCGGCGGGCAGGGCCTCGAACTGCTCGGCGACCTCGCTGAGCGGGATGCCGAGGCGCTTGGCCACCTGGATGATCGCGATCCGCCGTTCGACGTGCCGCGGGTACATCCGCGTGCCACCGTCGGTGCGCTCCGGGTGGATCAGGCCCTTGCGCTCGTAGAAGTGCAGGGCCGAGGCGGCGACGCCCGTGCGGCGGACGATCTCGCCGATGGGCAGCAGGTCGGTCGGCCGCGGCGCCGGGATCTCGACCATGGTGGAGATCCTACTGCTGGAACGACTCCCAGAGCAGGAACCCGGTGAACAGCACGAACGGCGTGCAGGCGACCACGTTGAGCCAGCGGTGCTCGACGATCACCGCGGCGAACTCCCGCAGGAACGCACTCGGGACGTAGTACGCCGCCGTGCGGGCGCCGACGACCTGAGCGGGCAGATCGAGGCGACGGGCCAGGGTCGCGGCCCGCAGCACGTGGTAGTTGTTCGTGACCACGACCATCTGGCCGTCCCGGCCGGCGGCCGTCTGCACGTCCCGCGAGAACCGGAGGTTCTCGCGGGTGTTCCGCGACGCGGTCTCCGCGACGACGTCGTCCGCGTCGGCACCGTGCGCCACCAGGTACTCGGCCATCGCGGTGCCCTCGGGGCGGGGTTCGTCGTCGCCCTGTCCGCCGGACGGCACGAGGAGCGGTCGGCGTCCGGCGGCTCGTTCGGCGCGGTAGACGCCGAGCGCCCGGTCGAGCCGGCTCTGCAGCAGGGGCGGGACCTCGCCGTGCACGAGCCCGGAGCCGAGGACCACGATCGTGTCGGGGACGATGCCGTGCCGCGTCCGCCCGTAGACCACGGAGTACAGGGCGAACGCCACCAGCGACAGTGCGAAGTACCCGCAGACGAACACCATCAGCACGGCGACCGCGATCTTCGTGCCGTCCCACAGCGTGAAACCCTCGCCGCTGCCCGAGACGAGCAGGGCGATGGCGATCGCCGGCAGCACGAACACCGCCACCCCGGCGGCGAGCGACAGCAGGTTGCCGACGCTGCGTCCCTCGGCCCGGAGCATCTGCAGGCCGTTCGCGACCAGGGCGACGCCGAGCACCACCACGGCGAGCGGCACGAGCAGCAGCACCACGGCGACGAGCAGGCTGAACCCGGGGACCACCCTGGTCAGCACGGCCACGACCGTCGCGAGCCCGAACAGCACGGCCGCGGTCAGGAACACCCCGTTGCGGAGCATCCGCGGATCCCGTCGCCGCCCCAGGACGTACAGCACCAGGAACAGCAGGGCGAAGACGGGAGCGGCGCCCAGCCCGAGCACCGTCAACCGACCGCGCGACGGATCAGGTCGGCCACCCGTGCCTCGTCGGCCTCGGAGAACTCGGGGCTGATCGCCCACGACGTCGGCCAGAACGTGCCGTCGTCGAGCGCGGCCGAGTCCTGGAACCCGAGCGTCGCGTAGCGGGCCTTGAACTTCGCGGCGTCCTGGAAGAAGAACACCGCCTTGCCGTCCCGGGCGTAGGCGGGCATGCCGTACCAGAGCTTCGGCGCGAGCTCGGGGGCGACCTCGAGCGCGATGCGGTGGATGCGCTCCGCCAGACCGCGGTCCGGCTGGGGCATCTCGGCGATCTTCGCCTCGACCGCAGCGGCGTCGGCCGCCGCCTTCTCGGCCTTGGTGCCCTTCGTGCCGCGGGCGCGCTTGACCTCCGCGGCGTGCTCCTGCATCGCCGCGCGCTCCTCGTCGGTGAAGGTGGTCTCGGTCTTCGTCGTCCGTGCCATCGTCGTCTCCTCGTGGTCTCGTGCACCCATCATGGGTCCGCGAAGCGAAGCGTGCGAGGCCCGGGCCCGATCGAGTGCCAGGCTCGTCCCATGACCTACATCGCCAGTGACGACCGCTACGACTCGATGACGTACCGCCGGACCGGCCGCTCGGGCCTCGACCTGCCGCTGCTCTCCCTGGGGTACTGGCACAACTTCGGGGACGACATGCCCTTCGAGAACCAGCGCGCCATCAGCCGCCGGGCGTTCGACCTCGGGATCACCCACCACGACCTCGCGAACAACTACGGCCCGCCGTACGGTGCTGCCGAGGTGAACTTCGGCCGCCTGATGCGCGAGGACTTCCGGCCCTACCGCGACGAGATGGTCATCTCGACGAAGGCCGGCTGGGACATGTGGCCGGGGCCGTACGGGCAGGGCGGTGGCTCGCGCAAGTACGTGCTCGCCTCGCTCGACCAGTCGCTGCAGCGCACGGGCCTGGACTACGTCGACGTCTTCTACTCGCACCGTCTCGACGCCTCGACCCCGCTCGAGGAGACGATGGGCGCCCTGCACACGGCGGTCCAGCAGGGCAAGGCGCTGTACGTCGGAATCTCGTCGTACGACGCCGAGCGCAGCCGGCAGGCAGCCGAGATCCTCCGCGACCTCGGCACGCCGCTCCTCATCCACCAGCCCTCGTACTCGATGCTCAACCGTTGGATCGAGACCGAGGGGCTGCTCGACGCCGCCGGCGAGCTCGGCTTCGGCGTGATCGGCTTCACCGCGCTGGCGCAGGGGCTGCTGACCGGCAAGTACCTGAACGGGGTGCCCGAGGACTCCCGCGCGGCAGCGGGCAAGTCCCTCGACGCGTCGAGCATCACGCCCGAGGTCGTCGAGCACCTCCGCGCCCTGAACGACGTCGCGGCCGCGCGCGGACAGTCCCTCGCGCAGCTCGCCCTCGCCTGGGCGCTCCGCGACGAGCGGGTGACCTCACTCGTCATCGGTGCGTCGCGGGTGTCGCAGCTCGAGGACAACGTCGCCGCGCTGTCGAACACGTCGTTCACCGACGAGGAGCTCCGCGTCATCGACGAGCACTCGGTCGGCATCACCGATGTCGACCTGTGGGCGGGAGCCCGCGCAGGCGAGGTCTCCTGACCCGAGCACCACGCCGCAGCAGTCGCTCGGCTGGTCGCATCTCGTTGCTCGGCGGATCCCGCCGGCCGGTCACGACACGTCGCAGGTCGCCCGCCGAGCGGTCACGAACTGTCGGCTGGCGGCGCCGCAGGCGACGGTCTGCGACCGCACCGCGCACGGCCGACGGGGTGTCGTGACCGCTGCGGTGCCCTGGGCGCGCGGCACGGCGGACGGGAGGCGCGGGGCACGCCGCCACGCGCCTCCCGTCCGTCGTCCGGTCGCGTTGCGTCGCGTGGCCGGCATGCGGGGGCTGGTCACGACACGTCGCGGGTCGCCCGCCGAGCGGTCACGAACTGTCGGCTGGCGGCGCCGCAGGCGACGGTCTTCGACCGCACCACGGCTGACCGCCGGGACGGCGCCCGGAGCGAACTCCTCCGGGGCGCGGCGGCCGGTTGGTACCATCGACAGCGTTCGACAACACGCAGTGTGTATCTACCGGCCGCCGGCATCCCGGCGGACAACGGCGGCACCCGATGGGTCCGCCGCCACCGAACCGGGCGGGCCGAGAAGGCACAACCCCGATGCTCCAGACCCGCTCAACCGACGCCCCGCCCGCTCCGGACCGCTCACTCGTCTCCCTCGCCGGCCGCTGGTACTTCCCCGTGGCGTTCATCGCCCGGCTCCCGTTCGCGATGATGGTGGTCGGCGTCCTGACCCTCGTCGTCGCCGCCCGTGACTCCGTCGCCCTCGGCGGCATCAACTCCGCCGCCGTCGGCATCGGCTCCGCGATCTTCGGCCCGATGGTCGGCGCCGCGGCCGACCGCTACGGCCAGCGGGCGGTCCTCGTCCCCGTCGGCCTGGTGAACGCGGCGCTGCTCGGGTTCTTCCCGTTCGTCGTCGGCGGCACCGCGCCCGACCTCGCCGTCCTCGCGGTCGCGTTCTGCATCGGTGCCTCGGCCCCGCAGGTCGCCCCGATGTCCCGCACGCGGCTCGTCGCGATCATCCGGCAGCGGATGGCCCCGGCGCGGCGCGAGAAGACCCTCAGCGGCACCATGGCCTACGAGTCCGCCGCCGACGAGACCGTGTTCATCATCGGTCCGTTCCTGGTCGGCATCCTCGCCAGCGCGATCGCCCCGTGGGTGGCCGTCGCCGGCGCCTCGGTCCTGACGTTCGTGTTCGTCACGGCGTTCGCGCTGCACCCGACCGGCAAGCTCGTGGTCGGCCAGCACGCGGAGTCGACGCAGGCACCCGCACGGCAGCTCCTGCGCCCGCGGCTCGTCGTCGTGGTCGTCGGCATCCTCGGCATCGGCCTGTTCTTCGGCTCGACCCTCACCTCGCTGACGGCGTTCATGGAGACCCACGGCGAGGCCTCGCAGGCAGGCCTGCTCTACGGCCTGATGGGCATCGGATCCGCCGGGTTGGCACTCGGGTCGGCGGCGTTCCCCCGGGCCTTCGGCCTCGGTTGGCGCTGGCTCGTGTTCGGCGTCGTGCTCCTCGGCGGTGCGATCGCGTTCGCCAGCGCCGACTCCGTCGTCGCCGCGGGCGTCGTCCTCGCGATCATGGGCATCGGGATCGGGCCGACCCTGGTCGCCCAGTACAGCCTCGGCTCCGACCGCTCACCGGTCGGCCGGTCCGCCACCACCATGACGATCCTCGGGTCCGCCGTCATCGTCGGCCAGTCCATCGCCTCCGCGATCACCGGGGACGTCGCCGAGCACCACGGCACCGCGGCCGCGATGCTGCTGCCGGCGGTCTCCGCCGCGATCGTCGTGGTCGCCGCGGTCGGCAACCTGCTGCTCCCGCGCCGGGTCGCGACCGCCTGACCGCGAACGTGAGCGCTTGACGGACCGGAGGCCCGTGGCGACGCCGCCACGGGCCTCCGGTCCGTCAGGTCGGTGCGTCAGGACTCCGTGTCGTCGACCAGCAGGTCCTCGTGCCGGTAGTCGTCGGCGCGCAGGCCGGCGCGGGCGATCATGTGCGTCGACACGGGTACCAGGAACAGCTGGAACACCATGATCGGCAGCACGACCCAGAACGCCGTCCACGTCCACACCGCGACCACGATGGCGGCCAGCGCGAGTGCGAGCCCGAGCACCTGCGGCTTCGCCATGGCGTGCAGACGGACGAGCGGGTCCGGGAACCGGACGATGCCGACCCCGGCGCCGAGCGACAGCAGCGACCCGACGAGCAGCAGCCCGATGGCGATCCAGGCGCGGATGCCGGCGTCGTCGACGAACGACTCGATGATCTCGATCACGACTGGTCCTCCTCGGCGCGCTCGGGGGTGGTGACGGTCAGTCCCTCGTCGGACGGGTCGGCCGAGGGCGTGACGGCCCGGGCGACGGCGACCGTGGCGAACACACTCGTCGCCGAGATCACCACGAGCACGGGGATGCCGGTCAGGTCCTGGCGGATGACCATCGCGGCGGCGATCACCACGAGCACGGTGGTCAGCACCATGTCGGAGCCGATCATGCGGTCGAGGATGGTCGGGCCGCGCACGATGCGGAACACCGCGAGGGCGAACGTCGCCCCGAGGAGCGCGAGCACGAGCGCGACGGCGATGCCCATCACGACGACGGCGGGGCTCATCGGGTCACCTCCGGCAGGTGCTCGGACAGCTCGGAGACGTCCTGCTTGGATCCCAGTGCGCGGATGACCATGGCCTCGATCCGGAGTGCGACGCGGCGTTCGTCCTCGACCTGCTCGAGGCGCTCGGTGTCGAGCACGTGGAGCAGCAGGCGACGGCGCCGCAGGTCCACGTCGGCGACGTACGAGCCGGGCACGAGCGAGATCGCGAGCGTGGCCAGGGTGAAGGTCATCTCGGAGGTCGAGTGCAGCTGCACGAGCGTGATCGAGCTCCGCCGCACACCGCGGGGTCGGAACGCGACCCAGGCGACCCGGAATGACGCCACGACGACGAGACCGGACCACACCACCAGGAACCGCAGCACGTGCACGATCGAGAACCGTGCGGACAGGGGGACCGGCGGGAGCGGCAGCGCCTGGGTGACGATGAGCGCCACGACGATGCCGCACAGCAGCGTCAGCGGGGTCCACGACCCCCAGAGCAGCGCCCAGAGCACGGTGAGCCCCGCGACCAGGGGCACGTCGTAGCGCCACGCCAGCGCGATCCGGCGGGCGTTCGAGATGCGGCGGACGTCGGTCATCGCTCACCTCCGAGCACGGCCTGCACGTAGCGGTCGGGCGACTCCAGCGACTCCGCTGCGCGGGTCGCGTAGCCGTAGAGCGGGCCGGCGACGACGGTCAGGGCGACGGACCCGAGCACCGCGACGGTCGTCACGCCGACGAGCATGCGCGGCAGGCGCACCTTCTCGGGAGCCTCGCCGACCGCCTCGGTCGCGCCGGTGGTCGGACTGGAGGCACGGGCCGCGTGCGGTGCGTCGGTGACCGTCACCGAGCCTCCCGGGTGGTACGCCTCGCCCGTCTCCTCGGAGACGGTGAGCGGCGCCGGTTCCGGGGAGCGCAGGTGGGCGTGCGGTTCGGCGCTGGTCGTGTGCGGAGCCGCGGCCTCGGCCGCCGGCTTCGGCCGCCAGAAGGCGGCGTCCCAGACCCGCATGAGCGCGTACAGGGTGAGCAGTGAGGTGACGACGCCGGCGCCGATGGTGACGTACGCCATCGGGGAACCGTCCTCGGCGGCGGCGCGGAACAGGCCGAGCTTGCCGATGAAGCCGGAGAACGGCGGGATCCCGCCCAGGTTGAACGCGGGGATCAGGTACAGGGCGGCCAGCAGCGGTGCGGCCTTCAGCAGTCCGCCGAGCGACCGGGTCGAGGTCGTCCCGCCGACACGTTCCATCAGACCGGACACCAGGAACAGCGTGGTCTGCACGACGATGTGGTGCACCGTGTAGAACACCGCTGCCGCCGTCCCCGCGACGGTGCCGAGTCCGACGCCCATCACCATGAAGCCGATGTGGCTGATCAGCGTGAAGGACAGCAGCCGTTTCACGTCGGTCTGCGACACCGCGCCGAGCACCCCGACCACCATCGTCAGTGCGGCGACGACGAGCAGCACCTCGTTGAGCTGTGGTCGTGGGAAGATCACCGTCTCGAGCCGGATGATCGCGTAGATGCCGACCTTGGTCAGCAGGCCCGCGAACACCGCGGTGACCGGCGCCGGGGCCGTCGGGTACGAGTCCGGCAGCCAGAACGCCAGTGGGAACACGGCGGCCTTGATGCCGAACCCGATCAGCAGCATCGTGTGCAGGAGCAGCTGGACGTGCTCCGGCAGGTCGGCGACGCGCTCGCTGATCTGGGCGATGTTCACCGTGCCGGTGGCGCCGTAGACCAGCCCGATGGCGGCGAGGAAGATCGCCGACGCGATCAGGCTCGTGACGATGTACGTCGTGCCGGCCCGGACGCGCTGTTCGCTGCCGCCCAGCGTGATGAGCACGTAGCTCGCCACCAGCAGCATCTCGAACGCGACGTACAGGTTGAACAGGTCACCGGCGATGAACGAGTCGAGCACACCGGCCGCGAGCACCAGGTACGTCGGGTAGAAGATCGTGACCGGGGCGTCCTCGTCGTCGGCGGCCAGCCCCTGCCCGATCGAGAACAGCAGGACGAGCAGCAGGACGCTCGCACTGACGGTGAGCAGCAGTGCGCTGAGCCGGTCGACGACGAGCGAGATGCCGTAGGGGGCGTCCCAGCCGCCGACCTGCACCACGATCGTGCCGTGCCGGTCGACCAGGACCATGAGCGTGGCGGCGACGGCCAGCGCCACGACGAGCACCACGACGGTGATCGCACGCTGGAGCTTCTGGTGCCGGAGGAGTCCGAGCGCGACCGCGGCACCGAGCAGCGGGACGAGGACGAGGAGCGGGACGAGCCAGGTCATCGGGTCGCCTCCTGTTCTGCGTCGGTGGTGGTCTCCGGGTCCTCGTCGGCCGCCTCGTCGCGGTCGCGGCCGATGGCGGCGTCGGCTTCGTCGACCTCGACCTCGTCGGCGCGGGACAGCTGCCACGACCGGTGGATCAGGGCCAGCAGGAACGCGCTGACGGCGAAGGTGATCACGATCGCGGTCAGGGCGAACGCCTGGGGGAGCGGGTCGGTGATGCCCTCGGCGCTCTTGCCGATCGGCGGATCGCCCGCGGCGCCGGACATCACCAGCAACAGCAGGTTGAGCGAGTTGCCGAGCAGCAGGAAGCCGAGGAGCATCCGGGTCAGGGAGCGTTCGAGCAGCAGGTAGACGCCGCACGAGAACAGCACCGCCATGGCGATCACGAGGACGAGGGTGACGGTCACGTGGCGCTCCCTTCCGGGGTGGGGGCATCGAGGGCGTCGCTGACGGACCCCTCGGTGGTGTCGCGGGTCGGGGTCGAGGCGTCCTCGAGGCGCTGCCGGTCGACCTCGGCGCCGAGGCTGCGGAGGACGTCGAGCACCAGACCGACGACGACCAGGTAGACGCCGATGTCGAAGAACGTGGCGGTGACGAACTCGACGTGCCCGAGGATCGGGACGGTGGCCTCGAAGAACTCGGAGTACAGGGCTTCACGGCCGAAGAACAGCGGCACGATCGCGGTGATCGCTGCCGTCGCGACACCGAGCCCGAGCAGTCGACCGGCACGCACCGGGGCCGCTGCACCGAGTTCGGCCGGGCCGCCGGCCAGGTAGCGGGCCGCGAGTGCGATGCCGGCGACCAGGCCACCGGCGAACCCGCCACCGGCCGAGTTGTGCCCGGCGAACAGCAGGTACACCGACAGCACGATCAGGCCGTGGAACAGCAGGCGGACGACCACGTCGAGCAGTGCCGAACGGCCGGTCGGGATCGCGGCGCTCGTCGGCAGCCAGGCGCGGGGTTCACCGTCGGTGCGCTCGCCGTTCGCGGTCAGGGTCTCCGGCAGGTCGCGCAGCCGGGGCAGGGTGTCCTCGCGCGAGTTCACGAAGATCAGGCTCGCGACGCCGGTGGCCGCGGCGACCACGACGGTGAGCTCACCGAGGGTGTCCCAGCCGCGCAGGTCGACGAGGGCGACGTTCACGACGTTCAGACCGTGCCCGAACGAGCTCGTCAGTGCGGGCAGGTCGGGCCAGAGGGGGCGTGCCGTCCGGGCCGAGGCAGCGACGACGACGACGATCGCCAGCGTCAGCCCCGCCAGCCCGGCGAAGAGCGCCCGCACGACCCGGAACCGCGACGGGTTGGTCGTGGCGATGCGCGGGGGCAGCCGTCGGAGCACCAGGACGAAGGCGATCAGGGTGACCGTCTCGACCACGAGCTGCGTCAGGGCGAGGTCGACGGCGCCGTGCAGGACGAACAGCACCGAGAGGCCGTAGCCGGTGACGCCGACCAGGACCGCGGCGGCGAACCGGGTCTTCGCCGTGAGCACCGCGATGCCGGCGATCGACATCACGATCATCACCGGGATCTGGCCCCACGAGTCGGCGAACCGGACGTGGAACTCCCACGGCCCGCCGAGCACCAGGTTGGCGAGCGCCCCGGCGACGAAGACCGACAGGATCACGGTCAGGTAGTAGGGGAGCGAGCCGCGCTGCAGGCTCGCGGTGAGTACGGTCGCCCCGCGGTCGAGCAGTCGCATGCCGTGCCGGTACGTGCCCGCAGCGCTCGGGAACCCCGCGAGCCGGTGCTGGAGCGCTTCGACCGGACGACGCAGGGCGAACAGTGCGAGGCCGCCGACCAGGGTGATCGCGGACAGGCCGAGCGCGGGTTCGAGGCCGTGCCAGAGCGCGAGGTGCGGGACGTCCTCGCCACCGAGTGCGGCGGTCGTGGCAGCGGGCTCGATGCCGTGCGCGACCACCGGGGTGAGCAGGCCGAGGGCAAGGCCGGCCAGCGCGAGCACCGAGGGCACGACGGCGAGGCCGTGCAGGGCGTGCGGCTCGGTGGTCGCGATGCCGGGCTTGCGGGCGAAGGCGCCCCACAGGAACCGCAGCGAGTAGGCCACGGTGAGCACCGATCCGACGGTCACACCGATCAGGGCGAACCAGGCCCAGCCGGCGTCGGGGCCGTGCAGGGACTCGGTGAACCCGGTCAGCACGGCTTCCTTCGCGACGAACCCGATCGTCGGCGGGAGCCCGGCCATCGACAGCAGCGCGAGCACCGCGACGACCGCCAGCCACGGGCGGGCGCGGCCGAGCCCGCTGAGTCGACCGAGGTCACGCGTGCCGGTGACGTGGTCGATCGCGCCGACGACCAGGAAGAGCGTCGACTTGAAGGCGGCGTGGGCCACGAGGAGCGCGACCCCGCCCAGGGCGACCGCGGGGGCACCCCAGCCGGCGGCGAGCACGAGGAACCCGAGCTGGGCCACGGTGCCGTAGGCGAGCAGGAGCTTGAGGTCGGTCTGCCGCAGGGCCCGGTACCCGCCGACGAGCATCCCGGCGACGCCGAGCAGCGTGATCGTCTCGCGCCAGCCGTCGAGCAGCGCGAACGCGGGGGCGAGCCGGGCCACCAGGTAGATGCCGGCCTTCACCATCGCCGCGGCGTGCAAGTACGCGCTGACCGGGGTCGGTGCGGCCATCGCGGCGGGGAGCCAGAAGTGGAACGGCACGATCGCCGACTTCGTGAGCGCCCCGAGCAGCACGAGGACCACCGACACCGAGACGACCGTGCCGCTCGGGGGATCGGCGACGATCGCGGACAGCGAGGTCGTGCCCGCCGTGACCGAGAGCATCACGAGGCCCGCGAGCATCGCCAGACCACCCGCGGTGGTGACGACGAGCGCCTGCATGGCGGCGGCGCGACTGGCACGCTTCGCGGCGTCGTGCCCGATGAGCAGGTAGGAGAAGACCGTCGTGGCCTCCCACAGGACGAACAGCACGATGACGTCGTCGGCGATCACGAGCCCGTACATCGAGCCGGCGAAGGCGGTCAGGACCCCGGCGAACCGACCGAGCCCGGGTTCGTCCCGCTCGAAGTACGAGGCGCAGTAGACCAGCACCAACGCGCCGACGATCGACACCACGAGGGCGAGCACCCACGACAGGGCGTCCATCCGCAGCGTGACGTCGAGGTCGAGCTGGGGGACCCACTGGTGCCGTTCGACGACGCTGCCGTGCAGGGCGGCGTCGGTCTGGGCGATCGTCAGCACCGCCGCCGCGGCGGGGGCGAGGGCTGCGACGAAGAAGACGCGGCGCCCGAGGACGGGGGTCAGTGCGGGGACGATCAGGGCGACGATCGCGAACGCGACGAGGACGAGGACCATCGGGCACCTCCTCGGGGTCGGGCGGCAGTCCGGCTCACTGGGCTTTCACAGCCTACGGAGAGGGCCATGTGGAGAACCTGTGCGGCCGGACAGCAGTCCGCTCAGGTCCGGCCGTGCGCGCGGGCGGGGATCTGGGTCGCGAGCTTGCCGCCGGAGACGTCGAGCAGGGTGCCGGTGATGTACGCGGAAGCATCGCTCGCCACGAAGACGAGCAGATCGGCGACGTCGTCCGCGGTCTCCCACCGGCGCAGCGACAGGGTGTCGAGCAGGCGGTCCTGCGCCTCGGTCGGCATCGTCGCGAAGCCGTTCATCGCCGTCGGGACCATGCCCGGTGCGTAGGCGTTCACGGTGATCCCCCACGGGCCGAGCTCCGACGCCAGGACCCGGGTGAACGAGACGACCGCGGCCTTCGACGCCGCGTAGGCCGCGCTCCCGACGCTGGGCACGATCGCCGCGAACGAAGCGGCGTTGATGATCCGCCCGCGCCCGGCCGCCTGCATCACCGGAGCCACGGCCTGGCTCATCAGGAACGTGCCGCCGAGGTTGACGTCCACGCAGCGGCGCCAGGCGTCCCACTCGAGTTCGGCGACCGTGCCCGTGACGTTGATGCCGGCGTTGTTCACCAGCACGTCGATCGTGCCGTGCCGCCGGACGACCTCGTCCACGGCGTCGCGCACCGACTGCGGGTCGGCGACGTTGCACACGACGTGGTCGAGCGGGAAGTCCGGCTCGAAGGCCAGGTCGAGGGCGACGACACGGCACCCCTCGCTGACGAAGCGGTCGGCGAGAGTGCGCCCGATCCCGCGTGCTGCGCCGGTCACGACCACCACGTGGTCGGTCAGGTCGAGGTGCATCGTTGCTCCCGTCGTCGGTGCCTTGAATAGGCATACTATTCGAGCATGACGGATCAGCGTGTGCTCTGGGTCACGGGTGGGGGCAGCGGCATGGGGGCCGCGAGCGCCGAGGCGGCGGCGCGGGACGGCTGGACGGTGGTGCTCAGCGGGCGCCGTGCCGAGCGGCTCGAGCAGGTCGCACGCACCGTCCGCGGCACCGGGGGAACCGCGGACGTCCTGCCCCTCGACGCGAACGACCCCGATGCCGTCGCAGCCGCACGGGACGCCGTGCTCGAGCGGCACGGGCGGCTCGACGGGCTCGTGCTGGCGGCCGGGCTCAACGCCCCGAGGCGCCGGTGGGACGACCAGTCGCTGACCGACTTCCGCGCGATCGTGGACACGAACCTCACCGCCGTCGTCTCGCTGGTGGACGCCGCGCTGCCGGCACTCCGCGCGGCCGGCGGCGTGGTCGTCGTCGTGTCGTCGTACGCCGGGTGGTCCTTCCAGCCCGGGGCGGGTGTCGCGTACTCGGCGAGCAAGTCCGCGCTCGCGTCGGTCGTCCGGACGCTCAACCAGCAGGAGGCCGAGCACGGCGTGCGTGCCACCCACCTGTGCCCGGGTGACGTCGCGACGGACTTCCTCGACCAACGGCCCGAGGTCCCCGACGCGGCCGCGCGGCAGCGCATGCTCCAACCGGAGGACATCGGGCGGACGGTCACCTTCGTGCTCGGGTCGCCGGCACACGTGCGCATCGACGAGCTCGTGCTGTCGCCGGTCTCGCAGCGGTGACGAGCACCTTCGAACGGGTCCTCGACCAGATCGGTGCCGCCGTCGTCTCCGGCGCGGTCGCCGTGGGCAGCCGCCGGAGCGTCGACGACCTGGTGACCTGGACGGGCGCCAGCCGCAGCATCGTCCGCGAGGCCGTCCGCGTCCTCGTCGCGCTCGGCCTGCTCACCGCGCGGCGCCGGGTCGGCGTGACCGTCCTCGACCTGCGGGAGTGGGACGTCCTGGACCCGCGTGTGGTGCGGTGGCGCCTGCGGGGCCCCGACGGCGAGCGCGTGGCGGTCGAACTCCGCGAGCTGCGCGCGGCGGTCGAACCCGCCGCCGCTGCCGCAGCAGCCCGGCGAGCGGCGCTCGACGAGTGCGCGGACCGACGGGAGGCCCTCCGCACCACCGCGGACGAGCTCGCCGCCGCCGCGACCCGCGACGACCGCCTCGACTTCGTGGCCGCGGACGTGCGGTTCCACGCGCTCGTGCTCGGCCTGTCCGGCAACGCCCTGTACCGACGCCTGCACCAGGTCGTCGGCCAGGTGCTGCGCGAACGCGGGAGCATCCGCCCGGACCGGCACGACGTCGGCCTCCACCTGGCACTCGCCGACGCTGTCCTCGACGGCCGCCCGGACGACGCGGCCTCGACCATGCGGGCGATCGTCGACCGCACGTGAGCGGGGCGCGCCGGACCTGCGAGGATGGACCCCGGCGCGCCCCTCCGGCGCCCGTGGAGGGTGAGTCGTGGACGCAGCACAGGACCTGGTCGTCCAGCTCGTCGGCACCCCGTGGGCGTTCTTCGTGGTCGGCCTCGTGCTCGCCGTGGGCAGCGTCGCGGTCTTCCTGCCCAGCCAGGCACTCGTCGTCGCGATCGGCACGCTCCTGGTGGGCGGTGACGGCGGTCTCCTGCCGGTCCTCTTCCTCGTCGTCGCGGCGTCGATCGGGATGGTCCTCGGTGACCTCGGGCTCTACCATCTGGCGCGGTCGGTCGACCTCGGCTCGAGGTCGTGGTTCGCGCGTCCGAAGGTCCGCGCGGCCCGGGACGCCATCGACGGCCGCTACCGTGCCGCTCCCGGGCGCATCGCGGTGCTCGGACGCTTCATCCCGATGGGCCGGTTGACGACGAACCTGGTCGGCGCGGACAGCGGGCTCGACCTCCGGCGGTTCCTGCTCAGCTGTGTGCTCGCCGACGTCGTGTGGGCCGCGTACTGCGTCGGCATCGCCTCGGCCACCGGGCGCTGGAGCCGCGAGCAGCCCTTCCTCGTCACGACCCTCGCGGTCGTGGCGTCGATCCTGCTCGGCCTCGCGATCTCCGCGATCGAGAAGGCCGTCCGACGACGGAGCGAGGCTGCGGCCGCGGCCTGACGAACGTAGGCTGGGCACCCCGTTCGAAGGAGAACCCGTGCTGCTCGACGACCTCGTACCGGACGCCGACGCGCTCGAGCGCATCGCCACCGGCAGCACCTGGGCCGAGGGGCCCTGCTGGATCCCGTCGACGCGCACGCTGCGGTGGTCCGACATCCCCGGCGACCGGATCCTGCAGTGGCACGCGGACTCGGGGGACACCTCGGTGTACGCGGACGGTGTCGAGTTCACCAACGGCCGCACGCTCGACCGGGACGGCAGCGTCGTGCAGTGCTCGCACGGGCTGCGTCGGGTCGAGCGGGACCGCGACGGCGTCGTCACGCCGATCGTCGACGTGTGGGACAGGGGCCGGTTCAACTCCCCGAACGACGTGGTGATCGCGCGGGACGGCGGCGTCTGGTTCACCGACCCCGCCTACGGCATCACCCAGCCGCGCGAGGGACACCCGGGCGTGCGTGAGTACGGCGACCACTGGGTGTTCCGGTGCGGCCCGGCGGGCGAGGACCTGCGACCAGTGGCGACCGACCTGGACGAGCCGAACGGCCTGGCCTTCGACCCGGACGAGCGGGTGCTGTACATCGCGAGTTCGTCGGGCGACGAGCCGGTCATCCGCGCCTACGACCGCCGAGGCGACCTGCTGAAGAACGGCCGGGTGTTCGCGCGGCTCGAGCCCGGAGAGGGTGCGCCGGACGGCATCCGGGTCGACGTGCACGGCAACGTCTGGTCGTCCTCGCACCGCGGCGTCGTCGTGTTCGACCCGACGGGTGCCCGGATCGGTGCGGTCGCCGTGCCGGAGGTCACGTCGAACCTGTGCTTCGGCGGCGACGAGGGCACGACCCTCTTCCTGACCGCGACGACGTCCGTGTACCGGATCGCCACGACGACGCGGGACGCTGCCGTATCCTGACTCGGCCATGCAGTGCGACTACTTCGACCGCGGGGTGTGCCGGTCGTGCACGCTCATGGGCCAGCCCTACGCCGACCAGGTCCTCGACAAGGAACTCCGCACGCGCGAGCTCCTGCACGCCGCGGTCGAGGCCGCCGGGGGCTCCGGAGCGGTCTCCTGGTCGCCCGCGATCACGAGCCCGGAGTCGGGGTACCGGAACAAGGCGAAGATGGTCGTGGGTGGGACCGTCCAGCACCCCACCGTCGGCATCCTCGACCACCGGCAGCGCGGGGTGGACCTGCGGCACTGCGGGATCTGCACGCCCGGCATCCGGCACGCGTTGCCCGTGCTGGCCGAGTTCGTCTCGACCGCCGGGCTGATCCCGTACGACGTCGCCGCGCGCCGGGGTGAGCTCAAGTACGTCCTGGTCACCGAGTCGCCCGACGGCGAGCTGATGATCCGGTTCGTGCTGCGTTCCGAGGGGCAGCTCCCGCGGCTCCGCCAACACCTCGACGCCCTGCGTGCCGCACTGCCGAACGCGGTCGTGGTGACCGCCAACCTGCTGCCCGAGCACAAGGCCGTCACCGAGGGCGACCGCGAGATCGTGCTGACCGAGCAGGAGACCCTGCCGATGCGGCTCGGCGGGATCACGATGCACCTGCGGCCGCAGAGCTTCTTCCAGACGAACACCGGCGTCGCGACCGAGCTGTACGCGCAGGCGACGGCCTGGATCGACGAGCTCGACCCGGCGTCGATGTGGGACCTGTACTGCGGCGTCGGCGGGTTCGCGCTGCACGCTGCCCGTCCCGGCCGCGTGGTGACCGGCATCGAGACGAGCGCCGAGGCGATCCGCTCCGCGAAGCAGTCCGCTCGTGAGGCCGGCCTCGAAGGCCTCCGGTTCGCCGCCGACGACGCGACCGAGCACGCCCTCCGGGCTCGTCCGGACGCGGTGCCCGAGCTCGTCGTCGTGAACCCTCCGCGTCGCGGGATCGGGGAGCGGTTGTCGACCTGGCTCGAGGAGTCGGACGTCCAGCACGTCGTCTACTCGAGCTGCAACCCGGTGACCCTGGCGAAGGACCTGGCACGCATGCCGTCGTTCCGGCTGCACCGGGCCAGGGTGCTCGACATGTTCCCGCAGACCGGGCACCTCGAGGCCGTGACCCTGCTCACGCGGGCCTGATCCCGACCGTCGATCGGCATTGCCAGGGAATTGCCAAGGACACGTACCCGGGTACGCCTCGATCACCATGGCCATGGGCATCGAGCCGTTCAGGTTCTGGGACGGGGTACATAGCATGCACGGGTAGAACCGTTTGTCTCGGTTTGATAACGGTCAAGAGTTTCCTATGGTTGCCGACCGAGGTGCCGCCGGCCCGATGACCACTGCCCCCGGTGGCGCACCCCCACAACTGACCGCGATCGGTCGGGGTGGGCAGTGGATCCCGCAACAGATGCGGCTCGTGACCCCGGTGGAGCAATCACATGAAGAAGCTTTCCCGTACCCGCACCATCGTCGGTGGCCTGGCGTTCGCCGGCATCGCCGCGACCGGTGTCGGCCTCGCGGCAGCCCCCGCGAACGCAGCGTCCGGTTCGACCTGGGACCAGCTCGCGCAGTGCGAGTCCGGCGGCAACTGGGCCATCAACACCGGCAACGGCTACTACGGCGGCCTGCAGTTCAACCTCGGTACCTGGCAGGCGAACGGTGGCGCGGGCAACCCCGCCTCCGCCAGCCGCGAGGCCCAGATCGCCGTCGCCGAGCGTGTCCTCGCCTCGCAGGGCTGGGGTGCATGGCCCGCCTGCTCCGCCCAGCTCGGGCTGAGCGGCACCAGCGGTGCAGCCCCCGCCGCGGCGGCTCCGGCCCCCGCACCCGCTCCGGCGCCCGCGCAGCAGGCTGCCCCGCAGCCCGCTGCTCCGGCACCGGCTCCTGCCGAGCAGGCTGCCCCGCAGCCGGCCGCGCCGAGCACGACCGAGTCGACGCCCGCCCCGGCAGCGACGACGCCGAGCAAGCCGGCCCCGGTCAAGACGAGCGGCAAGACGTACACGATCGCCTCAGGTGACACGCTCGACACGATCGCGACGAAGCTCGGGATCGACGGCGGCTGGAAGCAGCTCTGGGCCGCGAACACGTCGACCATCGACGACGCGAACCTGATCTACGCCGGCCAGGAGCTCCAGCTCCCCGCCTGATCTCTCCGCAGACCGAACACGACGACGCCCCACGACCTCGAGTCGTGGGGCGTCGTCGTGCGTGCGGTGCCGGGCTACTGCGGGTTGTCGCTGAGCCAGCCGGCGACGTCGTCGGACCGGAGCGCCTGGGACAGCGAGGCGACCTCGAGTCCGTTCAACGTGACGACCGACTGCCCGTCCGGCGAGGTGCCGGAGCCTGCCGTCGGGACGGTGAAGGTCACCAGGTCGTCGGCCCGTGCGGCCCGGAGCGACCAGCCCAGCTCGACGAGCCGTGAGGACGACAGCCCCGCGTCGACCGCCAGGTGGTCGCTCGTCGCGGCGACGAAGTCCTGGATGCGCCCGGGGTTGGTGACGGTGCCGCGGGACAGCAGCCCGTCCACGACTCCGCGCATGAACGCCTGCTGGTTGCGGACCCGCGTGTGGTCGGCGTCGGCGAAGGCGTAGCGCTCCCGGACGAAGGCGAGCGCGGCGGCGCCGTCGAGCCGGTTCGCCCCCGCCGTGAAGTCGTGGCCCCGTGCCGAGAACGGCCGGGGGGAGTCGACCGTGACACCGCCCAGGGCATCGGTCATGTCCGCGAACCCGGCGAAGTCGATCTCGGCCACGTGGTCGACCCGGACGTCCAGGAGCTGCTCGACGGTCTGCACGGTCAGGGGTACTCCGCCCCAGGAGTAGGCGGCGTTGATCTTCGCGCGACCGTGTCCGGGCACCTCGACCCACGAGTCCCGCATGATCGACATGAGGTAGACGTGCTGCCGGTCGGCGGGGACGTGCACGAGCATCAGGGTGTCCGAGCGCCCGCCGAGCTCGGGCCGCGCACCTTCGGGTCCGCCCTGCGCACGGGCGTCGGACCCGATGAGCAGGATGTTCTCACCGCCGGAGGCACTCGGCCGAGCGCCGTTCGGGAACGGGTCGGCAATGGTGTCGCGACCGGCATCGAAGCTGCGCGCGAGCCCGCCGACGAACACACTCGCCACGACGGCGACGACCAGGGCGACACCGACGAGCGAGCCGAGCGTCGCGATCAGGGCGACCAGGAACGGTCGCCGTCGCCGGGTGCTGCGACGGGGTGCGCGGCGGGTGTGGGTTGCGGCCGCCCGGGCGGCTCGGCGTTCGGACATGCGGGGCTCCTGTGGTCAGGTCGGCACGCACCGACCACAGGATCTTATCGCATGTGGTATTTCATGAACAGTGTGTCACTCGGACTGCGGTTTGGCGAGCAGTTCGGCCAGTGCCGTCCGGAGCGCCGGGTCCTCCGGCAGGACCTCGCGCTCGATGTGCCGTGCGGTCTCCCAGGCGGACCGGCCAGCGGACGTCACGCTCACCACGCGGCGCCGGCGATCGGCGGGATGCGGGGTGCGCTCGACCAGGCCGTCCCGCTCCATCCGCTCGAGCGTGCGGGACATCGTCTGCGGCTGGACCCGGGCCGTGCGGGCGATGGTGTCCGCGCCGGTCGGACCGGTCCGGATGAGGATGTCGATCGCGACGACCGCGGCGTGCGAGAGCCCGATGGCGCGGAGCCGTTCGTCCCAGTCCCGTTCGACGGACCGTGCAGCCGCGGACAGCAGGCGCCCGAGGGGCCACTGCTCGCTCGTGTCCTGCATGCCGTGATTCTATGGTCGTCAGGAGCGCTCGACGGTCAAGTGATCAGCATGCTGACGATCGGTGTACGCTCACCGACGTGTCCCGCTTCCTCCGCATCGTCCTCCCCGCGCTCGTCATCGTGGTCTGGCTCGGCATCGCCTCGGTCGGCGGTCCCTTCTTCGGCAAGATCTCCGAGGTCTCGACCAACGACCAGACCTCGTTCCTGCCCGCCTCGGCCGACGCCACGAAGGTGCAGGAGCGGTCCTCCGAGTTCCGCGACGAGTCCGGAGCGCCCGCGATCATCGTCCTCGAGCGCGACGGCGGCCTGACGTCGACCGACCTCGCCGACGCGAAGGCGCTCGCCACGACGCTGTCCGACCGCGCCGACGTCGATGCCGTCAGCCCGGTGATCCCGAGCGAGGACGGCGACGCGGTCGAGATCGTCGCCACGCTCACGCAAGACGCCGAGACCGGAGATGCGGTCGAGGCCATCCGGGCCGACGTCGACGACGCGCTGCCGTCCGGTGTCAGCGGCTACGTCACCGGCCCGGCCGGGTTCACCGCGGACCTGACCGAGGCCTTCGCCGGCATCGACGGGCTGCTGCTCGGGGTGGCGCTCGCCGCGGTGTTCGTGATCCTGATCATCGTCTACCGATCACCCCTGCTGCCCGTCCTCGTGCTCGGGACCGCCACGTTCGCCCTGTGCGCCTCGATCCTCGTGGTCTGGTGGCTCGCCAAGGCCGACATCGTGACTGTCAACGGGCAGGTCCAGGGCATCCTGTCGATCCTGGTGATCGGCGCGGCGACGGACTACGCGCTCCTGTACACCTCGCGCTTCCGGGAGGCGCTGCGCGACCACCGCACCGGCTGGGACGCGACGAAGGCCGCCCTGCGGGGGAGCCTCGAGCCGATCCTGGCCTCGGGTGGCACGGTGATCGTCGGAGTGCTCTGCCTGCTGCTCTCCGACCTCAACTCGAACAAGGCGCTCGGCCCCGTCGCGGCCATCGGCATCGCGTTCAGCCTGCTCGCCGCCCTGACGCTGCTGCCCGCGCTGCTGCTCGCGTTCCGCCGCGCGGCGTTCTGGCCGCTGCGTCCCGCGTTCGGCAGTGCCCACCCCGTGCTCACCGGTCCGGACGCCCGCGGCATCTGGGCGCGCGTCGGCCGGCTCGTCGCCCGGCGGTCGCGGGTGGTGTGGATCGTCTGCACGGTCGGCCTGCTCGCGATGGGTGCCGGCCTGTTCGGACTCAAGGCGGACGGGGTGCCGCAGAGCGACCTGATCATCGGGTCGTCGCAGGCCCGTGACGGTCAGGACGTGCTGGCCGACCACTTCCCGGGCGGCTCGGGCAGCCCCGCGCAGGTCATCGGCGCGGAGCGCGACCTCGACCAGCTCGTCGACGCGATCACCGCGGTGGACGGGGTCGACGGTGTCGTCGCCGCAGCGAAGGACAGCCCCGCCGGGACCGTCCCGGTGACCGGGTCCGCCGCCGGCAGCAGCACGCCGACCGTCTCCCGCGGTGACGTCCTGCTCGAGGCGACGCTGTCCGATGCCGCCGACTCGGACGCCGCCGAGCAGGCCGTCCGCGACCTCCGCACCGCCGTCGAACGGGTCGACCCGGGAGCGATCGTCGGTGGCGTCACCGCGACGGCGGTCGACACGAACGACACCGGCATCCGTGACCGCACCCTGATCATCCCCGTGGTGCTCGTCGTGATCCTGCTGATCCTGATGCTCCTGCTCCGGAGCATCGTCGCGCCGCTCGTGCTGATCGGCAGCGTGATCGTGTCCTTCGCGGCGGCCCTCGGTGTCGGAGCGCTCGTCTTCGACCACGTGTTCCACTTCCCGGGCGCGGACCCGAGCGTGCCGCTGTACTCGTTCGTGTTCCTGGTGGCACTCGGCGTCGACTACAACATCTTCCTCATGACACGAGTGCGTGAGGAGGCGCTGCGGCACGGTCCACGCGAGGGCGTCCTGCGCGGACTCGGCGTGACCGGCGGGGTGATCACATCGGCGGGCGTCGTGCTCGCCGCCACGTTCGCCGCCCTCGGCGTGATCCCGATCCTGTTCCTCGTGCAGATCGCGTTCGTCGTCGCGTTCGGCGTCCTGCTCGACACGATCGTGGTTCGTTCGCTGCTCGTGCCGGCGCTGGCCTACGACCTCGGGCACCGCGCCTGGTGGCCGTCGCGCCTCTCGCGCACGAACCCTGACATGTGACACGCTGGACCCATGCCAGTTCCCTCGACGCAGCCCGCTGCCGAGCGCAAGCTCCTCCGTGACACGGTGCAGGACAAGATCCGCGACGCCATCATGGACGGCACGCTCGAGCCCGGGGAACGGCTCAACGACGACGACCTGATCGCCTGGCTCGGGGTCTCCCGCACCCCGATCCGCGAGGCCCTCGCCGAGCTCGCCCGGGCCGGCCTCATCGAGATGGCACCGAACCGCTACACCCGGGTCGCGGCGCCGACGAAGGGGGAACTCCTCGACGCGTACCGCACCCTCGGCGTGATCTACGGCGGCGTCGTGCGGCTCGCGGTGCCCCGGTTCACGGACGCGCAGCGCAAGAAGATCGTGAAGATGCTCGACGACGTGCACGCGCGGGTGAGCGCCGACGAGCAGGACCAGGTCGCGCGCGACGGAGCCGGCATCTACTCGATGTGGGCGGACGCGTGCGGCAACCCGTCGCTCGTGCAGCTCTGCAACTCGACCACGGACGGGCTCTCCTTCAAGCTCCGCGTACCGGAGCTCGCCGAGCTCCTGCCGGCCGACGTGATCCTGCCCGAGCTGACGAAGCTCAAGGACGCCGTCGTCGCGAAGGACCCCATCGCTGCCGAACTCGCCATGGAGGCGATCCACCTGCTCCCGTCGCGCGACTAGCGCGACCAGGTGACGGACTGGAGGCCCGTGGGGACGCCGCCACGGGCCTCCAGTCCGTCACGGGGTGACGGCGAGTACGGGGTGACCTTCCAGGCGCATCCCATGTCCGTTCCCCGCGTGGCGGTTATGGTTTCCCGGTGAGCAACGAACCCGAGCAGACGACCGAGCCCGCACATCGCGGTGCTGCGACGCCGCGCCACGGGCGCCAGAAGCGACGCGCAGGCGTCGTGTTCCCGGCCGTCGCGGGGGTGCTCACGATGGCCCTCCTGCTGGGCGTCGGGTACGCCGGGTACGCGTACAACCAGCTGTCCGACGGCGTCACGATCGTCAACGCGATCACCGGCAAGAAGGACACGAAGGACGACGTCGACGGCAAGGCGCAGAACATCCTGCTCGTCGGCGACGACCATCGGCCGGAGAACGCCACCCCCGAGCAGATGGCGGAACTCAGCACGACGTCGGACGGTGGTGCGACGAACACCGACACGATGATCGTGCTGCACATCAACGCCGACGGCAGCCAGGCGACGATGATCTCGTTCCCCCGTGACTCCTACGTCGACATCCCGGACGTCGGCAAGGGCAAGCTCAACAGCGCCTTCTACTACGGCACGCTCAACGGCGGTGGCGACACCGGCGGTGCGAAGATGCTCATCAAGACGATCGAGAACCTGAGCGGCCTGCAGATCGACCACTACGTCCGCGTCTCGCTGCTCGGCTTCTACCAGGTCGTCAAGGAACTCGGCCCGGTGCAGGTCTGCCTCAACCAGGCGACCAGCGACCCGTACTCCGGCGTCGACCTGCCGGCGGGCAAGTCCTCGCTCAACGCGAAGGAGGCGCTGTCCTTCGTGCGACAGCGCCACGGCCTGCCGAACGGCGACCTGGACCGCAACGTCCGCCAGCAGTACTTCCTGTCGCAGGAGGCCCGGAAGGTCACGTCGGCGGGGACGCTGCTCAACCCGGTGAAGATGGGGAACATCCTCAAGGCCGTCGGCGGATCGATCCAGACGGACACCGACCTCATCGACCTGGCGTCACAGATGCGCAACCTGCGGCCCGGCAACATCCAGTCCGCCACGATCCCGACGCTCGGCACGCCGACCATCTACGTGAACGGGTCCGCCCTGTCGATCGTCGAGGTCGACACCGTCGGCCTGCCCGCGTTCGTGCAGGGCCTGGTCGGCGAACCCGAGGCCTACACGAAGGCCGGCCGCGCACAGCCGGCGAACACCTCGGTCACGGTGCTGAACGGCAGCGGGGTCGAGGGTGCCGCGACGGCTGCGGGGCAGGTCCTGACCGCCCGCGGCTTCCAGGTCGCCCCGGCCGGTTCGTCCGCGACGACGAAGACCACCCAGGTGCAGTACCCAGCCGGTCAGGAGTCGCAGGCCAAGGCCATCGCGTCCGTGGTGCCCGGTGCCGTCGCCGTCCGCACCAGTGCGGTCACCGGTGTCACGCTCGTGCTCGGTACCGACGGCAAGACCGCGAAGCCGGTCGCGACCGAGCCGAGCGCCGGGGCGTCGACGCCGTCGACCGGCGGTTCGAGCACCGGCTCGAAGCCGACGAAGAAGCCCGCGAAGGAGCCGACGGCCAAGTCGACCGACGTGCACAACTACGGCACCGAGGGCACCTGCATCAACTGATGGGAACCCGCGGGGCAACCGGTCGGTAGGTTCTCGGTGTGACCAGCGCCGCACGCCCGATCGTCCTGATGACCTACAACATCAAGAACCCGGACCCCGCGCACGACTGGCCGGCCCGCCTGCCGGTCGTGCTCGACCTGATCCGCCGGCACGACCCCGACCTGCTGTGCGTGCAGGAGGCCTTCGCGCACCAGATGGACGACCTGCGTGCCGGCCTGCCGGACCACGCCGACGTCGGACAGGGGCGCGAGGGCGGTGACGCCGGCGAACACGCGGCCGTCTTCTACCGCCGCGACCGGTTCCGGCCGTCCGACGAGGGGTCGTTCTGGCTGTCGGACACCCCGGACGAGCCCGTCTCCAACACCTGGGGCAGCCTGTACCCGCGGATCGCGAACCACGCCCGGTTCCTCGACGCCGAGGGGCCCGCGTTCACGCTGCTCACCACGCACCTGGACCACGAGCCCGGTGCGCACGGTGACGAGGTCCGCGGCCGGAGTGCCGCGCTCATCGCCGAACGACTGGCTGGCACCACCGGCCCGGTCGTGTTCGCGGGGGACTGCAACGAACCCGCGGGCAGCGGGACGGCCTCGCGGGTGTTCGCCGAGGCCGGGTTCGCCGACGCCTGGCTCGCCGCGGGGGACCCCGACGACCGCACCGCCACGTTCAACGACTGGCAGCCGCCGGTCGACTCGGGCGAGCGGATCGACTGGGTGCTCACCCGCGACGTCAGCGCCGTGGACCGCGTTGTGATCGACCACGACGGCCCCGAGACCTGGTTCGCCAGCGACCACTTCCCGGTGATCGCGACAGTGCGGGTCTGAGTCGCTTCAGCAGCTCCGCTGCGCGTGGACGGGCATCGGTGAACCGAGCACCGTGACGGTCGTCTCGTTCGTCAGGGCGGAGACGCCGTTCGTGCCGGCGTCGTCGGAGTGCTTGCTCGACTCGTCGTCGTCGTCGTGCCGGTCCGCCCAGCCCTCGCGGAGCAGGAGCTGCCAGGCGCGCGAGTCGTCCGAGCCGTAGGACACCCGCTCCGAACCGGGAGCGTCGGCGATCTCGTCCGCGATGTCGTCGCCCACCCGGACACCGCCCGGGCCGGTCAGCTCGATCTGCCGGCCGAGCACGCTGCGGACCGAGTCGCGCAGCACCCGGATCTCGACGGCGTTGCCGGCCGCCGCGTCGGTCGTCAGGGCTGCGACGCGGATGGCACCGCCCCAGGTGTAGGTGGTGCCTGCGGGGAAGCACGCCCCGCCGTCGCCCTCGGCCGTCTGCGTGCGGGACGGTGTGCCGAGCAGACGGTTCAGGACGCTCACGGTCAGCCCGGAGTCGCGCATCGAGGACTCCACCACGGTGTCGTCGCCGTCCCGGAGCACGAGAGCCTCGGCGTCGAGCTCGATCGAGTCGACCCGTCGGAGTTCCGCCTTCGTCACGTGCACCGGAGCGGCGTCGTGCGAGGTCTCGGCGGCCACGGCCACGTCTGCCCCGAGCCCGGCGGTGCCGTCGAACGCGAGCGCACCGGCCGAGAAGGCCAGCACGGCGGCGCCGAGCGCCAGCAGGGTCCGAGGAGTCACCGTTCGACGGTAGGGCCTCGATCGGAACAGAACGACAGGTGTTACCGAATCGGAGCCTGCCCGTCACCGGACCGTGACAAACGAGGATCACGCACCTGCGGCCCTGGAGCGGTGCGGTCGACGGGCGCAGGCCGCTCCGCGCAACGGGGGACAGCCTCCTGGACGGCCCGCAGCGACCCCCTGCGTACCGTCGGCGGCATGACGGACCAGCAGAACGACCAGACCGGGCCTGACCAGTACGTGATGCAGGACCCCACGAAGATGTACGCCGACAAGAAGCCCGACGAGCAGTACCTCGAGGGCGCCGGCACCGACGCGGAGATGGCGCAGAACGTCCCCGCCGACCACGGTGAGGACACCTACCGCGGCTCGGGTCGTCTGACCGGCCGCAAGGCACTCGTCACCGGTGGCGACTCCGGCATCGGTGCCGCCGTCGCCATCGCCTACGCCCGCGAGGGTGCGGACGTCGCGATCTCGTACCTGCCCGAGGAGCAGGAGGACGCCGACCGCATCGTCGGGCTCATCGAGGCCGCCGGACGCAAGGCCGTCGCGCTGCCGGGCGACATCACCTCGCTCGAGGTCTGCGAGCAGCTCGTCGCCGACGCGGTCGAGCAGCTCGGTGGCCTCGACATCCTGGTGAACAACGCCGGCAAGCAGCAGAACGTCGACGACATCACCAAGATCTCCGACGAGGAGTTCGACGAGACCTTCAAGACGAACGCCTACGCGACGTTCCGGATCACGAAGGCCGCCGTGCCGCACCTGCAGCCCGGCTCCACGATCATCAACACGACGTCGATCCAGGCGTACGCCCCGTCGCCGCACCTGGTGCACTACGCGGCCACGAAGGCGACCGTGAACAACATGGCGAAGGGCCTGGCCGCGCAGCTCGCGCCGAAGGGGATCCGCGTCAACGCGGTCGCCCCTGGCCCGATCTGGACGCCGCTGCAGCCGGCCGGCGGTCAGCCGCCGGAGGCGCTGCCGAGCGCGGGCGAGCAGACCTACCTGGGTCGCTGGGGCCAGCCGGCCGAGCTCGCGCCGGCCTACGTGTTCCTGGCGAGCGGTGAGTCGTCGTACGTCGTGGGCGAGACGCTGCACGTCGACGGTGGGATGCCGACGCCGTAGGGCGCTGTTCCTGACGGGGCTCTGACGGGAGGCGCGGTGCCGGTGGGTACCGCGCCTCCCGTCGTCCGTGTGGTCGGGTCCAGGGCGCCTGGTCGCGTCAGCAGCTGACGGAGCGCGCCATCCGCTCGAGGAGCTCCCGCGCCGACATCGCGGCGGCCAGCTCGACCTCGACGGGGTTGATGCCGATCGCCTGCTCGAACGCGCGACGGCGGGCCTGGTCGGCGATCGGCACCTCGGGGCGCTGGGGCAGCACGGCGATGGCCCGGGCCGCGGCCTCGAACGCACCGGCGGGCCGTCCGAGCTGCTCCCACATGGCCCGGACGTCGTGCGCCACCTGCTCGGGGTCGCCGCCGAACTCGAAGCCGGTCGAGGCCATGGTCGCGAGTCCCTGGGCAGTGGGGTCGTTCGGGGTCATGCCCGCATGGTCGCACGGACGGCCGCGAACCGGCTCGACGTCGTGGTCTGTCCCCCCTTGTGCCGACACCCGTACCGGGGATTCTGGTGTCCCCCGTTCTGCGTTTGGATGGAGGTACCCCGGATCCGGGGTGACACGGACAGGACGTCCGGGGACGACGGAGGGCACGATGCTCGAACACACCAGCGCCGACACGCAGGCCGCTGCGGCCGCGGCGGCCACGCTGCACCTGCGGATCACGATCGTGGGTGCCACCGTCGACCTGCTCAGGGACGTCCCCTTCCACGAAGCCCGGCCCGTGCAGGTCGCCGAGCGGATGGGCATCAGCGTCGCCGAGCTGGAGCAGCACTTCCCGTCGTGGGACGGCCTGGTCCTCGCCGCGCTGGACCGCTGGAACGGTGCCCGGATGGACGAGGTCACGCACGAGGTCGGTGACGGCTCGACCGTGGACCTGCTCCGCGCCATCGTCGCCTCGAACGCCGAGGACCCGGCCCTGATGCGCCTGCTCGTCGCCCTGCTGTCCGTCGCGGGCAACCCGGCGCACCCGATGGCGACCTACCTGCGGTCGCGGTACCAGCTCTTCTTCGCGCAGATCAAGCGCGGCCTGGAGCACGACGTCGCCATCGGCCGTGCCCCGCACACGATGGACCCCCGCCGCGGTGCCGAGCAGCTCATCGCCCTGTACGAGGGGCTGCAGCTCCAGGCCCTGCTGCGCGCCGAGCTCGACCTGGTGGCGGCGTTCGACCGCGCGGTCGCCCGGCTCGAGCGCGGCTGGATGGAGCGGTACGAGCCGCAGGCCGCCCGCCGTCTGGCGATGTGGGACGACGACGACTCGGGCAGCTGGGAGATCTGACCGGCGGTTCGTCCGCGGAGCGCGTTCCCCGCGCCGTCGTGCAGCGCCCCGCGGGTACTCCGGGAGGCGCAACCTGACGGAAGGAACCGACATGGCAGCACCGAACCCCATCCAGGTCCAGAAGTACCTGAGCGGCATCGACTACCCGGCGTCCAAGGACGACGTGGTCTCGACGGCCGAGCAGGAGGGCGCCCCGGACGACGTCCTCGAGGCGCTCCGTGCGATCCCGGACGGCGACTACGACGCCCCGACCGCGGTGTCGAGCGCGGTGTCCGACGCCGGCTGAGCGCGGCCGGCCCACTCGGTGAGCAGAAGAGGTCGGGTGCGTGCGTCGCACCCGACCTCTTCTGCTCACGAAGCGCCTTACGAAGCGCCGGCCGCGCAGCTCACGGAGCGCCGGCCGAGCGGGACCCGCGGGGCACCGAACCGTCGCCGGGGTCGTACCCGGTGTCACGGATGACGCGCAGCGCCGTGGTGTCGTTGTGGACCGAGTGCACGACGACCCGACGCGTCCGGCGGAGCGCTCGACGGGCACCGGGCGTCGCGAAGAGCCCGCCGAGCACCAGGCCCGCGCCGATCCCGAGTGCCACGGACACCGCTGCCACGAAGTCGAGCGCGGCGCTCGACGACCCGGACATGAAGTTCAGCAGGGCGTTCGACACGGCGACACCGGGCAGCAGCGCCCCGCAGAACGCCGGCACCGCGATCGCCGCCACGGCCGTGCGCATCCGGACGGCCGCGTAGGTCGAGAGCACCCCGAGCAGCACCGCCGCCAGGAACGTCGCCCCGAGGAGCGGCAGCCCGGCCTGGCGCAGCGCCCACAGCGCGGCACCGGCGGCGACCGAGAACACCACGGCGACCGGGATCACCCGGGCGCTCGCCTGCTGCACGAAGCAGTTCGCGCCCGCCGACACCACGGTCAGTGACAGCGACGCCCAGAGCGGCAGGGTCTGCGTCACGATGCCGGACGGGTCGACCTCGATCCGCAGCCAGTGCGTCATGGCGATCCCGGCCGGTACTCCGACCACGATCGCCGCGATGACCAGCCCGATGTAGAACGCCCGGGCGACCGCCATTGCCCGGAACCCCGAGATGGCGTCCTGCGCCCAGGTCACCAGGGACGGGTGCGGCAGCAGGAGCACCACGAGCGCCGCCACCATCGTCGCGGCGCCGTTCGCGTTGAGCACGCCGGCCCAGATGGCCAGCGTGCCGATCGCCGACGCCACCGCGCCCTGTGCCCCGGACACGAAGAACTGCGGGTACCCCCGGTCGGTGAGCCAGCGCCCGGAGACGATGATCCCGAGCATCAGCACGAACGCCCCGAGCCCCGCGCGCCACCCGCCTCCGGCCTGCACGGCGATCGAGATGCCGAGGATCGACAGGCCGACGTCGGACAGCCACATCGGCCACCGCGGCGGGAGTCGCAGCACGGCGACCAGGGCGCTCACCGCCGAGGTCATGTCGCGGTCGTCGTGGATCAGGTCGTCGACGATCTGGTTCGCCCGCGCGAGCTTGTCGAGGTCGGAGCCGTCCGACCGCACGGTGCGGACCTTGACGAGCGGCGGGACGTCGGCCGGGGCGTACTGGATGGTCACCGAGCTGCCGGAGAAGTCGAGGTCGAGCGGCGCGAGGTTCCACTTCGTCGAGACCGCGACGACGGCCGTCTCGACGCTGCGGGTGTCTGCACCCGAGGCGAGCATGACCTCGGCCAGGTCGAGGCAGAAGTCGACGATCTGGGTCGCCGTGTACTGGTCGCGCCCCTTGGCGTCGGGCTCGACGTGCTCGTAGATCGTCCCGCGCAGGCGGGCTCGTGCGTCGCGCAGGTCGTGCTGCGCGAGGCTGCGGCGTCGTGGCCGGGGTGGGCGGCCCGGCTTGTGCGGGCCCGGGGGGTGCTGCTCGGCCATCACGCCATGGTGCCAGTCGACGGCGGCCGAGTCCGGACGTCCGCTGGACGCCTTCGGATCAGCCCCGGCGGCGCGTGCTCAGACGACCGAGGGCGAACGCGGCGACGACCGCGCCCACCAGCACGAGGACCGGTCCGGCCGTCGCTTGCCATGGGCGGCTCCCCGCGACGAACGCGTAGTCGGACAGCGGGGCGAAGGCTGCGAAGCCGAATGTGAAGGTCGGAGTCGTCAGCACGAACACGATCCCGAGGACGACGGCCAGCAGGCCGAGCCAGAGGGCGACGAGGGTCGGGGTGGCGAGGAAGCGGGGCACGGCACCCAGCGTAGGTGGACGACGGACGGGAGGCCCGGTGCCAGCTGGCACCGGGCCTCCCGTCCGTCACGTGGTGACGGTTCCTGCTTCGCGCGCCTACTGCTCGAAGGTCGCGTGCAGCGTGATCTCGACGCCGGTCAGCGCCTTGCTGACGGGGCAGGTCGCCTTGGCGTCCTCGGCGGCCTTGAGGAAGGCGGCCTCGTCGATGCCGGAGACCTCGCCGCTGACGGTCAGGACGATGCCGGTGAGGCGGAAGCCGCCGGCCGGGTCCGGGCCGAGCGAGACGTCGGCCTTGACGTCGAGGGCCTCGACCGTGCCGCCGGCCTCGCCGAGGACCGCGGAGAACTGCATGGCGTAGCAGGCCGAGTGTGCGGCGGCGATGAGCTCCTCGGGGCTCGTGGTGCCCCCGGCGTCCTCGGCGGTGCGCTTCGGGAACGAGACGTCGTACGTGCCGACCTTCGAGCTCGAGAGTTCGACCTGGCCGGAACCGTCCTCGAGGCCGCCGTTCCAGGCGGTGCGTGCGGTGCGAGTGGGCATGCCCGCTCCTTTCGTGTGGGGGAGCGGCCCCGAACGGGACCACCGCTCCTGAGTCAATCGGAGAACGACCGTTCTCGCAACGGGCTCACGGCGAAGACGCAGGTCTGCCCTACGATCTGGCACATGGGGGACAGCAGTGTGACGGGTTTCCGCGAGTCCGTGCTCGAGCAGGGTCCGGCCGACGTGGCGAACCCGGTGGTCGCCTGGCTCCGGTTCTGGACGCAGGGGTGGCGGTTCCACGGGCGGGCGAGTCGCTCGGAGTTCTGGTGGGTGGTCGCGCTCGAGCTCGCGCTGGTCGGGGTCGCCCTCTGGGTCGTCGGCGTGCACGGGACCGGCGGGCGGTGGGAGATGTACGTCGACCCGTTCGGGGTCGTCCCGTCACCGCGGGTCTCGTTCCACCTGATCGACCGCGGGCGGGACGGGTGGTTCGGCTGGGGCAGCGGTGGGCGGGACGTCTGGCCGGACGCGTGGGACCTGGCGATCCTCGTCCCGACGATCCTGACCATCGTGCCCCGGTGGTCGCTGCTCGTGCGGCGGCTGCACGACCGGGACCACGCCGGCCTGTGGATCCTGCTCCTCGTGTTCACCGGACCGCTCGGCGCGGTCGTGCTGGGTGTCATGGTGGCGCGGTCGTCGCGCCCTGGTGGGGCACGGTTCGACCGCGGACTGTTCGCGGGAGGGCGTGGTCCCGAGGCATCTGGGCGACACATGTCGTCCTCAACGACAGGTGTAGCGTGAAGGGCGATCAAAGGAGAACCCATGCGCGCCGTCGTGTTCGAGCAGTACCAGACCTTCCCGTCCCTGACCGAGGTCCCGAAGCCCGCACCCGGGCCCGGTGAGGTCCTGCTCAAGGTCGCCGGCGCCGGTGCCTGTCACTCGGACGTCGCCGTGTACCGCGAGTTCCAGCAGGGGCAGCCGGGAGCCCAGGCGCCCGCGTTCGTGCTCGGCCACGAGAACTCCGGCTGGGTCGAGGCCGTCGGTGACGGGGTCACCGGCTTCGCCGAGGGCGACGCCTACCTGGTCTACGGGCCGGTCGGCTGCGGGCACTGCTCGTACTGCTCGAAGGGGCAGGACACCTACTGCGAGAACGCCGCGACGAACCCCTACATGGGGATCGGCCTCGGGCGCGACGGCGGCATGGCGGAGTACGTGAGCGTCCCGGCGCGGAACCTCGTGCCGCTCGGCGACGCCGACCCGGTCGCCGCCGCACCGCTGAGCGACGCCGCGCTCACGCCGTACCACGCGATCAAGAACTCCCTGCCGAACCTCGCTGGTGGCGGTCGCTTCGCGCTCGTCGTCGGGCTCGGTGGCCTCGGGCAGATCGCCGTGCAGATCCTCACGGCGCTCACCGGTGCCACGGTCATCGCGACCGACATGAAGCAGGACGCGATGGACCGCGCCGCCGCCCGGGGCGCGATCACCGTCCCCGGCGGCCCGGACCAGGCCGAGCGCATCCGCGAGATCACCGGCGGACGCGGCGTCGACGCTGCCTTCGACTTCGTCGGTGCCACCCCCACGATCAAGGTCGCGCAGGCCTCGATGGCGGTCGGCGGGCGGTTCACCGTCGTCGGGATCGCCGGCGGCACCACCGAGTGGAACTTCTTCGCGACGCCGTACGAGTCGACGATCACGAACACCTACTGGGGCACCATCGAGGACCTGCACGAGGTCGTCGCGATGTACCGCGCCGGGCAGATCGTCCCCGACGTCGAGCGCTACGCGCTGTCCAACGCACTCGAGGCGTACCGGAAGCTCGAGGCCGGCGAGCTCTCGGGTCGCGCAGTGGTCGTCCCGACGCTCTGAACCGGGCGTACCTGGTCGATTCGGGCGTACCTGGCGGAATCGGGCGTACCTGGTTGGAAGTTCTGATCAGGTACGCCCGATTCCACTTTCCAGTGCGGGTGTTCTGGGAAGGAACGGGCGTCGGTCAGCGTCCCGCCGCGTACCCCTGCGCGCCGCGGGGGTTCGCGGCAGCGCCGAGGATCCCGGTGTCCGGGTCACGGGTGACGCACGACAGCCGGCCCAGGCTCCAGTCACCGCCGCGGGTCACGACGTGTCCGCGGGCCTCGAGCGCCGCGATGACCTCCTCACCCAGGCGGTCCTCGACGACCAGTCCGGCGGGCTCCCACGTGCGCGGCCAGAACGACCCCGGGAAGGACGTGGTGTGCAGCGCCGGCGCGTCGATCGCCTGCTGTGCGGAGTACCCGCCGACGATCCAGCGCAGCAGGAACAGCAGCTGCCACTGGTCCTGCTGGTCACCGCCGGGGGAGCCGAGCGCGGCGACCGGCTGCCCGTCGCGGAGCACCAGTGTCGGGGTCAGCGTCGTGCGGGGGCGCTCGCCGGGCCGCAGTGTCGAGGCCGTGCCCGGTTCGAGCCACGTCATCTGCAGTCGGGTGCCGAGGCAGAACCCGAGCTCGGGGATCGTCGGCGACGACTGCAGCCACCCGCCGGACGGGGTCGCGCTGACGATGTTGCCCCAGCGGTCCACGACGTCGATGTGGCACGTGTCGCCGCGGGTCTCGCCGTCGGGGGTGACGAACGGCTCGCCGCGGTCCTCGGGCGGAGCGGCCGGCGGGACCTCGGTGTCGGCTTCTGCCTCGCGGGCGACCTGCACGGTCGGTTCGCCCACCCCGACCGACCCGGCGGAGTCGTACGAGGTCCGGACCGGCGGCAGCGCGTGCTCGATCCCGGCGACCGTGCCGGGGCGGAGCTCCGCCGAAGCGCGCTCGCCGATCAGTGCGCGGCGCTCGTCGGCGTAGGCGTCGGAGAGCAGGACGTCCATCGGGACCTCGCCGTCGCCGTAGAACGCCTCACGATCGGCGAGGGCGAGCTTCTGCGCCTCGACGATCGTGTGCGCGCCGAGCTCGGTCGACGGGTCGAGCAGGGCGTCGTCGAGCGGTTCGAGCAGCCGCAGTGTCTGGAGCAGCGCCGGACCCTGGCCCCACGGTCCGGTCTTGGCGATCGTGCAGCCGCGGAACTCGGCGGTCGTCACGGGCTCGTACGACGCCCGGAACGCCGCCAGGTCGGACGCCCGGATGACCCCGGCGTGGTCGGTGCCCGACGCGTGCCGGTGCGGTTCGCGGACGAACCGGTCGATCGCCTCGGCGACGGACCCCTCCGCCCACTCGGACCGGGCCGCATCGATGCGGCCGGTCCGGCTGCCGGCACCGGCACCGGCCTCGACCAGCCGGTCGAGCACTGCAGCGAGTGCCTCGTTACGCACCAGGTCCCCGGGGACCGGCACCGCGCCTACCGGCAGCCACTGCGAGGCGGAGGTGGGCCAGTGCTGCTCGAACAGGCCGCGCACCGCGGTGATCGTCCGGACCACCGCAGGTGCGACCGGGTGGCCGTCGCGGGCGTACCCGATCGCGGGGGCGAGGACGTCGGCCAGCTCCCACGTGCCGTGGTCGCGGAGCAGGAGCAGCCAGGCGTCGACCGCGCCGGGGACGGTCGCGGCCAGCGCGCCGGAGCCGGGGACCAGGTCGAGGCCCTCGGCGCGGTAGTGCTCCGGGGTCGCGCCCTCGGGGGCGGGGCCCTGACCGACCAGCACCGTCGGCACCGGGTTGGCTGCCGTCGCGAAGACCGCCGTCAGGTCGCCCCCGGGGCCGTTCAGGTGGGGCTCCACGACCTGCAGGACGAAGGCCCCGGCGACAGCCGCGTCGAAGGCGTTGCCGCCGCGCTCGAGCACCGACTGGGCGGTCGCCGTCGCGATCCAGTGCGTCGAGGCCGCCATCCCGAACGTGCCCCGCAGGTCCGGACGGGTGGTCTGCGCAGCGGGAGGGACGAAGGCGGGGTTCGGCGTCGACATGGTCCCATCCTGTCCCGCGGCGATCGGCTCCGTGCTGTACACCCCCCGTCCAAGGGGTTGTGCACCCCGCGCAGAAAAGCGAACATCGTTCGGCGACTCGTGCAGGGCGAGCGCCGAACGACCGCGCGCTCGCACGGTCGGTTCCAGGGCAGGGGATCCATGACCACCACTCCGTCGACCGTCGCACGTGCGCGCCGACTCCCACGCATCGCCGGCGCCGTGACGGCACTGGCCCTGGCGGCGGGGGCGCTCGTGGCGACAGCCGAACCGGCAGCGGCCTCTGCGGTCTGGGTCGGCTCGGCCCCGGCCGGCACCAAGATCCTGCCCGGCGACCAGGTCACGTCGCCGAACGGCCAGTTCAAGCTCATCATGCAGGGCGACGGCAACCTGGTCGAGTACGGCATCGGCAACCGTGTGCTGTGGGCGTCGAACACCGCCGGCAACTCCGGCGCGATCGCCGTGGTCGGCAAGAACCGCGCCCTCGACATCACGAAGAACGGTAAGCGTGTGGCCCGCTGGGCCTCGGCCGGCACCGTGAACTCGACCGCGCTGAAGGTGCGCGCCGACGGCACGATGGCGCTGCTCGCCGGCAAGACCGTCGTCGTGAGCTGGAACGGCTACCAGGACCGGGTCCCGTCGGGGAACACCATCCTGGGCGGCACCGTGCTGCGATCCGACACCTCGAACACGCGCATCCTCAACATGCGCACCGACGGCAACCTGGTGCAGAAGGTCAGCGGCCGCGTCGTCTGGCAGTCGCGCACCGGCGGACACCCGGGCGCCTGGGCCGAGCTGCAGGCCAAGGGCAACTTCGTCATCTGGACCCGTGACGCCTCGCGCAAGAAGGTCGCGCTCTGGAGCTCGCGCACCAGCACCGCCGGGTCGGGCAACCTGCTCGTCCAGGTCGACGGCAACGTCGTGCTCTACGGCGCGAAGGACACCCGGGTCTGGTCGAGCCGACCGGTCACCGGCCTGGCCTGGCCCGTCAACGGCACGAAGATCACCGGCCGGTACGGCGATGACCGCGGCGCCGGGCACGTGCCGCGCTACCACCAGGGCACCGACGCCCCGGTGCCGGTGGGGACGGCCGTGTACGGCTCCGGGACGGGGACGGTCACCAAGACCATCGCGAACGACGCGGCCTACGGCAACTACATCGTCGTCACGTACGGCATGACGGCGGTGCTGACGGCGCACCTCAGCAAGATCGAGGTGAAGCAGGGGCAGATCGTGAAGCTCGGCACCGAGATCGCGAAGTCCGGCAACACCGGGCAGTCGACGGGGCCGCACGTGCACGTCGAGACGCGGCGGAACGGCACCCTCGTCGACCCGCTGAAGAACATGCACTTCCGCTGAGGCGGGGCGTGGCCGCGGGGCGCGGGGCGCGGGGCGGTTCGTCGGTCGCTTCGTGAGCAGAAATGGTCGGGTCGCCTTCGGACACCCGACCATTTCTGCACTCCAAGTGCGGGCCACCTCGCACGCCACCTCGCACGGTGCGAGGGCTCGCCCGCGGCGCGGATAGCCTGGGCGGGATGAGGAAGCGCGGCGGAACGGTGCTCGTGTTGGTGGCGATCGGGGTCCTGGCGGGCGTGCTGTCCGGGCTGTTCGGCGTCGGCGGTGGGGTCATCGTGGTGCCGGCGCTCATGGCCTTCGCACAGATGGACCAGCGTCGGGCCTCGGCCACCTCGCTCGTGGCCATCGCCCCCGCGGCCGTCGTCGGTGCGGTCACCTACGCCGTGCAGGGCGAGGTGCACTGGCTCGCGGCCCTGACCCTGGCGGTCGGCAGCGTCATCGGCGCCCCGATCGGTGCCCGGCTGCTCCGTGCCCTGCCGCTCCGCGTGCTGCCGTGGATCTTCGTCGGGTTCATCGCCGTCGTGCTGGTGTCGCTGTTCACCACGGTGCCGACCCGCGGTGGCGAGGTGCACTTCGGCGTCGTCGAGGCGATCGTCCTGCTGCTGCTCGGGCTGCTGTCGGGGGTGCTGTCCGGGCTCGTCGGCGTCGGCGGCGGGGTCGTCATCGTGCCGGGGCTCGAGGTCGTGCTGGGTGCCGGTGACCTGCTGGCGAAGGGCACGTCGCTGCTCACGATGGTGCCGACGTCGGTGTCCGGGACGGTCGCGAACCTCCGGCGCCGTGCGGTCGACCTGCGGGTCGGGCTGACGGTCGGCATCACCGCCGCCGTGTGCTCGCCGGGTGGTGCCGTGCTGGCGCGCCTGGTGGATCCGCAGGTGGGCACCTGGATGTTCGCGGCGTTCCTGGTGGTCGTCGCGGTCATCGTGCTCAGCCGCGGACGTCGGAGGGCACCACAGAACGACGCGAGCGAGGGGGAGGTCGCGTGACGGGCCTCCAGGCAGGGCGCGACGCGGAAGCCGTGCTGGCGGCGTTCGCCCGCACCACCGGCGACGTCGCTGCGGCCCGCCGGGTCGCGCGGCAGTTCCACGACCTCGACGAGGGCGAGCGCTCGGCGCTGCTCTGGAGCGAGGACGACGGCGCGAAGCTCGTCGCCGTCCTGCTGCTCGTGCAGGCGATGCGGGCGCACCCGGACCCGGAGCTCACCGACGAGTACCTGTCGGCGGCGAAGGCCGAGCGGTTCGAAGACCCGGTGCTCGTCGACCTGGCCGCCGAGGAACTCGTCGGCGCCCCGTTGGTGGGCGCCTCGACCGGTCCGCTGTTCGCGCTGGCGAAGTCCGACGTCGCGATGGTCCGCCGGATCGCGGTCGTGGCGACCCTGGCGTTCGCGAAGCAGGGCGACGCCGAGGTGCCGCTCGGGATCGCCGGCCGCCTGGTGCGCGAGCGCAGCGAGACGGTGCAGTCGGCGCTCGGGTTGGTCCTGCGCGAGACGGGGAAGCGGGCGTCCGAGGCGGCGCTCGTGGCGTTCCTCGAGCAGAGCGGCCGGTTCCTCAGCCCGGCGGCCCGCCGGACGGCGACCGAGCACCTGCCGCCAGGGGAGCGTGACCGGCTGCGGGGCTGACCGAGCGGCGCTGTACTGTGCTGTGAACCGACTGTGCAGTCTGCCCAACCGACCAAATGGTCGGTTACGGTCGACCGATGACCACGACCAGCACCACCCCGACCCACCGCGCCTCCGTCCGTGAGTGGGCGTCCCTCGGCGTCCTCACCCTGGCCGTGGTGCTCCTGGCGATCGACGGCACCGTGCTGGCCCTGGCGGTGCCGTCCCTGACCGCCGACCTCGACCCGACCGCGACCCAGGTGCTCTGGATCGGCGACGTCTACTCGTTCGCACTCGCCGGGTTGCTCGTCACGATGGGCAACGTCGCCGATCGGATCGGTCGGAAGCGCCTGCTGCTCCTCGGCTCCGTCGCGTTCGGACTGGCATCGGCCGCTGCGGCCTTCGCCTCGAGCCCGGAGCTGCTCATCGCCGCACGGGCACTCCTCGGCGTCGCCGGCGCCACCCTGATGCCCTCGACGCTGTCGCTGGTGCGCACGATCTTCCGCGACCCGCGGCAGCGCACCACCGCCATCGCGGTGTGGTCCGCGGGCGCGACCGGTGGTGCCGCGGCCGGACCACTCGTCGGCGGGGCGCTGCTGGAACACTTCTGGTGGGGATCGGTGTTCCTCATCAACATCCCCGTCATCGCGGTGATCGTCGTCGCCGGGGCGTTCCTGCTGCCGGAGTCCCGCGGCGGCGCCCGGACCCCGATCGACCTGCTCTCCGCGGTGCTCTCGGTGCTCGCGATCGTGCCGCTGGTCTACGCCGTGAAGCACGTCGCCGGGCACGGGTTCGACTGGACGGTGCCGGCGACCGCGTTGCTCGGGCTCGCGTCGGGCTGGTGGTTCGTCCGGCGGCAGAAACGCCTGACCACGCCGCTCATCGACCTGCAGCTGTTCCGGATCCCGGCGTTCTCCGGTGCGGTGGTCGCGAACTCGCTGTCCGTCTTCGCGCTGAGCGGTCTGCTGTTCTTCTTCTCGCAGTACCTGCAGCTGGTGTGCGGGTTCACCCCGCTGCTCGCCGGAGCCGCGGAGCTGCCGGCCACCCTGGCGTCCATCGCGGTCATCGCCGTGATCGGCCTGCTCTCCCGTCGCGTCGGCCCCGGTCGCTCCATCGGCCTCGGGCTGGCGGTCGCCGCGGTCGGCATGGCCGGACTCGCCTTCGCCGAGGGGCTGCCGACGTACTGGGGGATCGCCATCGCGCTCGCCGTGGTCGGCCTCGGCGTCGGGGTGTCGATGACGCTGGCGACGGACGCGGTCGTCGCCGCGGCTCCGCGGGAGCGTGCGGGCGCCGCCTCGGCGATCTCGGAGACCGGGTACGAGCTCGGCGTCGCGCTCGGCATCGCGGTGCTCGGGTCGCTGCAGACCGCGTTCTACCGGTCGAACCTCGACCTCACGGGCGACAGCCTGGGTGCGGGCGTCGCGGACCGGGTCCGGGAGTCGCTGGCGTCGGCGAGCCAGGTACTGCAACCGGGGTCGCCGGTGCTCGAGCACGCCCGTGAGGCGTTCACCGGTGGCATGCAACTCGCCTCCGTCTGCGCCGCGGTGCTGCTCGCGGTCGCCGCCGTGGTCGCGCTCCGGGTCATCCCGAACCGGCAGGATGGACCGCATGACCACTGACCGCAGCACGGGCCCCGGCACCGGCACCGACGGCTCCCGCGACCGCGAGCGCACGCGGCAGGCCGTGCTCGAGTCCGCACGCCGATTGCTCGCCGAGCGCGGTACGCGGGTGAGCGTCGCCGAGATCGCGACCGAAGCCGGCGTCTCGAAGAGCGGGCTGCTGCACCACTTCCCGTCGAAGGACGAACTCCTGCTCGCGGTCGTCGAGCACGGGTTGGCCGCGTTCACGGACGAGGTCATGCAGCACGTGGACCTCGCCGAGAACCGACCGGGCAAGGTCCTGCGCGCCTACGTCCGGACGCTCTGCGGCGGCAGCGAGCAGGCGATGGACCTGTTCGCACCGTCGTCGCACTGGCCCGGTCTGATGGCCGTCCCGGGGATCGCCGCGGCCGTCGCCGCCGACGCCGAGCACTGGCGGACGCTGTTCGCACGCGACGGCCTGCCCGAGGACCGCGCACTGGTGGTCCGGCACGCGGCCGAGGGCCTCGCGGCCGCGGTCGGCATGCCGCCCTACCTGGATGAGCGGGAGCTCGCGGTCGCGCGCGACGCCTTGCTCGCCCTGGCAGAACCCGCCTGAGGCGACGGCCGGGAGGCCCGGTGCGAGTCCGCCCCGCCGCTGGCCGCCCGCGCGCACCGGCCCCACCGCCGTCCCGGTCCGACGCCTAGGCTGCGGGCATGCACACCGAGGTGCCCCGGATCGACGCCGGACTCGTCGAACGACTCGTCGCGGAGCAGTTCCCCGACTGGGCCGACCTGCCCGTGCGCGAGGTCGACCACCAGGGCTGGGACAACCGCACCTACCGGCTCGGGGACGCCCTGTCGGTGCGACTGCCGAGCGCGGCCGGCTACGTGCCCGCGGTCGAGAAGGAGCAGGACGTCCTGCCGTACCTCGCCCGGCGGCTGGACGTCGCCGTCCCGGAGCCCGTGGCGCTCGGGGAACCGGGCCAGGGGTACCCGTTCCCGTGGTCGGTGCGGCGGTGGCTCGACGGGGTGCCCGCCGTGCAGGTCGACGACCTCGACCACGAGCGCTTCGCTGCCGAGGTCGGTGCCGTGCTCCGGCAGCTCCGGAGCGTCCCGGCGACGGGCGGCCCCACCGCCGGCGCGCACTCGTTCCACCGCGGCGAGCACCCGTCCGTGTACGACGCCGAGGTGCGGACGGCGCTCGACACGCTCGTCGGCGTCGGCGTCGGCGTCGGCGCCGGCGTCGGCAGCGGCAGGGCCGGCGGTGCCGTCGTCGACCGCGGCGCGTGCGAAGCGGTCTGGGCCGAGGCCCTCGCCAGCCGGTGGGAGGCGCCGGCCGTCTGGTTCCACGGCGACGTCGCCCCGGGCAACCTGCTCGTCGACGACACCGGGCGGCTGTGCGCGGTGATCGACTTCGGCACGTGCGGCGTGGGGGACCCGGCGTGCGACCTCGTGCTCGCGTGGACGATGCTGGACGGCCCGGCGCGACGGGTGTTCCGGCGGGCCGTCGACCTGGACGACGACACGTGGGCGCGTGCACGGGGATGGGCGCTGTGGAAGGCGCTCATCATGCTCGCCGGCAGCGCCGGACCGGGCGGTCGCGACGAGCACGAGCGGGTCCTCACGGCCGTCCTCGCCTGAGGTCGCGGCCACGGCTGCCGACCCGCGCCGACGTGCGCGAGGGGGACGCGGGGCTGGGAGCGTCCACGGGGCGGGCGCGTACCGAGGAGGGGAACGCGAGTCGTGCCTCCAGGCCGGCTCGAAGCGACCACGAGAGGAACGCAACGTGCGCGCACTGACCTACCAGGGCACCGAGAAGGTGTCCGTCGAGACCGTCCCCGACCCGACCATCCAGGAGCCGACCGACGCGATCGTGCGGATCACCTCCACGGCGATCTGCGGGTCCGACCTGCACCTGTACCGCGTGCTCGGCCCGTACATCGACCGTGGCGACGTCCTCGGCCACGAGCCGATGGGCATCGTGGAAGAGGTCGGATCCGGCGTCACGAACCTGAAGGTCGGCGACCGGGTCGTCATCCCCTTCAACATCTCCTGCGGCCACTGCTGGATGTGCCAGCACGGCCTGCAGTCGCAGTGCGAGACCACCCAGGTGACCGAGTACGGCACCGGTGCCTCGCTGTTCGGCTACACGAAGATGTACGGCCAGGTCCCCGGTGGCCAGGCCGAGTACCTGCGCGTGCCGCACGCCGACTACGGCCCCATCGTCGTGCCGGACGACGGCACCCCCGACGACCGCTGGCTGTTCCTGAGCGACATCCTGCCGACCGCGTGGCAGGCCGTGCAGTACGCCCAGGTGCCCGAGGGTGGCACGCTCGCCGTGCTCGGCCTCGGCCCGGTCGGCCAGTTCGCCGCCCGCATCGGCAAGCACCTCGGCTACCGCGTGCTCGCCGTCGACCCCGAGCAGGTCCGCCGTGACCTCGGGGCGAAGCACGGTGCCGAGGTGTTCGACCTGACGAAGGACCTGGTGCCCGAGCTCGTCGACCTGACCGACGGCCGCGGCCCCGACGGGGTCGTCGACGCCGTCGGCATGGAGGCCCACGGCAACCCGATGGCGGGCTTCGCCCAGCGCGCCGCCGGCCTGCTGCCCGACAAGCTCGCGCAGAAGGCGATCGAGACCGCCGGCGTCGACCGGCTGGCCGCCGTGCACGCGGCGATCGACCTGGTCCGCCGCGGGGGCACCGTCTCGCTGAGTGGTGTCTACGGCGGCATGGCCGACCCGATGCCGATGATGACGCTGTTCGACAAGCAGATCACCATCCGCGAGGGCCAGTGCAACGTGAAGCGCTGGATCGACGACATCATGCCGCTCGTCTCCGACCCGTCGGACCCGCTCGGCACGCTCGACCTGACCACCCACCGCGTCTCGCTCGAGGATGCCCCGCACATGTACGAGGTCTTCCAGAAGAAGCAGGACGACTGCGTCAAGGTCGTGCTCGACCCCGCGATGGCCGCGGCCTGATGCGCATCGTCGTCGTCGGTGCGACCGGCAACGTCGGGACGGCGGTGCTCCGTCGGCTCGCGGCCGTGCGCGCCGACGGCGACGGGGACAGCGGCCGTCACGCCGCGGGTGACGCCGCCCGTGACGCCGCCGGCGTCCAGATCGTCGGTGTCGCCCGGCGCCTGCCGGACCTGCGCGCGGAGCCGTACGCCGCCGCCGTCTGGCACGCCGTCGACGTCGGTGCCGCGGACGCCGTGGACCAGCTCACGGCCGTGTTCCAGGGCGCCGACGCCGTCGTCCACCTGGCGTGGGCCCTCCAGCCGACGCACGACATCCCGGCGCAGCACCGCACGAACGTGACCGGCACGGCGAACGTCCTGGCCGCCGTCGCGCGCGCCGAGGTGCCCCAGGTCGTCGTCGCGTCCTCGGTCGGTGCCTACCGCGGGGTGGACGTCGACGGCAAGCACACCCCAGTGGACGAGAGCTGGCCGACGGACGGCATCCCGACGGCGACGTACTCGATCCACAAGGCCGCGAACGAAGCGGCGATGGACGCGTTCGAGGCCGGCCACCCCTCCGTGACCGTCACCCGGCTGCGCCCGGGACTGATCTTCCAGCGGGACGCCGCCGCCGAGATCCGCGGGCTGTTCCTCGGACACCTCGTGCCGATGTCGATCGTGCGGTGGATCCGCTGGCTCGTGCTGCCGCTGCCGTACCCGTTCGTGTTCCAGGCCGTGCACGCCGACGACGTTGCCGACGCCTACTGGCGCGCGGTCGACCGACGGGCAGCGGGGGCGTTCAACATCGCCGCGTCGCCCGTGCTCAACCCGCCGCGACTGGCCCGCGCCTTCGGCATGCTCGGTGCGGTGCGGATCCCGCTGCGGCTGCTGCGCGGGGTCGTGACGGTGACGTGGCGGCTGCGGTTGCAGCCGACGGACGCCGGGTGGATCGACATCGCCGCCGGCGTGCCGATCATGCGGACCGACCGTGCCCGGTCGGTGCTCGGATGGGAGGCCCGACACACCTCCGAAGAAGCGTTGCGTGCACTCGTGGCCGGGTTCGCGGACGGTGCGAACGTTCCGGGGTCGGGGCCGCTGCGCGGCTGAGCGGGCTGGGGGAGGCCGGGGGCCGTGGGCTGGGCTGGGTGGGGCTCGCGCTGCCGAGTCGGATCGGGCGTACCGGGAGATTTCGGGCGTACCGGGTCGGAACTTCTGACCAGGTACGCCCGTTTCCACATTCCATCGCGGGCGTTCTGGGAAGGAACGCCCGCTCGTGTTCGCCGTCTCGCGCTACGCTTCGCTCGTCGTTGTGAGAAGGGGGAGCGCGATGGTGCTCAGTTGGTCCGCGTTCAGTGAGCTCGAGGGTCCGGGGGAGTCGGGGATGCCCGACCTGTTCGACGGCTGGTTCGGCATCGCATTCGGGGTCGTCGCCGCGTTGGCGATCCTCACGACCCTGACGATCGTCATCCTGGCGCTCTACCGCGGCAAGCGGATGGCCGACCGCGGTCAGAACCCGCTCACCATGCAGGAGGACATCGCGTACCAGGTGATGCAGAGCCGCACGTTCGCACCGGACAAGCCACTCGAACAGCGGCTCGCCGAACTCGACGACCTGCACGCCCGCGGCGTGATCTCCGACGAGGAGCACCGCAGCGCCCGAGCCGAAGCGCTGCGTGGACGATGATGGCCTCCGAAGAAGTGCAGAACCCCCTGATCCCGCCGGTCTACGACCTCGTCTGGACCCTGCTGATGGCGCTCATCGTCATCGCGGTCATCGTCGCCGTGTGCATCGCGGTCGTCCGCAGCCGGCGCCCGCACGGTGCCCGTCGGAGCTCGCCGGAGCAGCGGCTCCTCGAACTCGACGAGCTGCACGCCCGCGGGGTCATCACCGACGACGAGCGTCGAGCCGCGCGGGCCGAGGCCCTGCGCGGTTAGCCTGGTCGGGTGCTGCTGCCGACGGACCTGCTCGGGGTGTGGGACCTGCACCGCACCGTGCACGACCACCGCGCCGGTGCCACGGGGACCGTCACCGGGACCACCACCCTGACCCGGGTCGGCGACGACGAGGTGCGCTGGGACGAGTCGGGCGTGATGACCTTCGACGGCCGGACGACGCCCGTGTCCCGGACCCTCGTCCTGCGGCGGACGAGTACCGGCGTGGCGCACCGCGCCGCCGGCGGCTGGACCGTGCACTTCTCCGACGGTCGGGTCTTCCACGACTGGGTCTGGGGCACGAGCGTCGCCCACGCCTGCACCCCGGACGACTACACGGGTGCCTTCGACGGCGACGAAGACCGCTGGACGGTGCGGTGGGAAGCGCGCGGCCCGGCGAAGGACTACCGGCTGGACAGCGTCCTCACCCGACCCGGGTCGTGACCCGCGGGTCGGCGGTCACCGCCAGACTGGGGGCATGGCACGCTCCTCCGGCACCGACGCCCCGCGCATCACCCTGACCGAACCCACGAACCTCGAGGACTGGGTGCCAGCACCCGGTGACGTCCTGACGGGTGACCGCATCGAGGGCAAGCGCATCGACGTCCTCGACCTGGCCGGCGAGCGACTGCCCGACCTGGAGATCGAGGAGTGCGTCATCGACACGTTCCGGGGCGACGACGCGGACTTCCGTGGGCTCCGGGTCCGTGACTCGATCATCGACTCGCTCGACGCCCCGATCCTGCGGGCGTCGAGCAGCACGTGGCGCGAGGTCCGGGTCTCCGGCGGGCGCGTCGGCTCGGCGGAGCTGTACGACTCCGGGCTGAACGGCGTCGAGTTCGTCGGCATGAAGTTCGGGTTCGTGAACCTGCGCGGCTCGACGATCACCGACGTGGTGTTCCGTGACTGCGTCATCGACGAGCTCGACATCGCCGACGCGAAGCTGCTGCGGGTGTCGTTCGACGGCAGCAGCATCCGCGCCGCCGAGGGGTCGAACACCCGCATCGACCACGTGGACCTGCGCGGAGCGGACCTCGATCGGGTCGAGCGGCTCGAGGGGTTCCGCGGGGCCACGATCGGCGCCGACCAGCTGTACACGCTCGCGCCGCTCCTGGCCGCACAGGCCGGCTACCGCGTCGACTGACCGAGCCCGGGTTTCGCGCTCACCGACACTGCACGCCCGCCCGGCCCCGCGAACTGTCGCTCAGCGCGAAACATCGGCCGCAGGGTCAGCCCGCGCCGACGCCCGCACCCACCCCCGCCAGCGCCGCGGCCAGGTCGGCCTGCACCAGGTCGCCGTGCACCGCCGCACCCGTCTGGGTGCCGGCCGCCGCCGACGCGATGACCGTCGCCATCGGGGCCGTCACGTTGCCGGCCGCGTAGACCCCGCGCACGGCGGTCTGCCCGGCGGCGTCCACGGTCAGCGCGGTCGCGAACCGGTGGTCACCCATGAACTGGTCGGTGGCGGCGAGGCCGAGCCCGGACAGGAACGCCACCCGCGCCTCGGGTCGGCTCGCCGTGGCCAGGGCATCGAGCTCGACGAACGACCCGTCGGCGAGCCGGACCCCGGTCAGCCGGTCACCCTCGGAGACCACGGCGGCGACCGGTCCCTGAACCACCGAGACGCCGCGGGCCGCCAAACCGGCCAGGGCGGTGTCGTCCATCAGGGCCGGCTCGGTCAGGAACGCGGTCACCCGATCGCTCAGCGCCCGGAACATGAGCGCGTGGTGTGCGCCGTTCGGCGTCGTGACGAGGGCCCCGATCCGCTGGTCGCGGATCTCCCACCCGTGGCAGAACGGGCAGTGCACGACCCCGCGCCCCCACTGCTCGGCCAGGCCCGGGACCTCCGGCAGGACGTCCACGGCGCCGGAGGTGACGACCAGCCTGCGCGCCGTGACGACCTCGCCCGAGTCCAGCGTGACCGAGAAGCCGACCGGGTCGTGACCGTCACCGGTCGTGGCGGACGTGGCCACGATCCTCCCGGCGGTGACCTGGACACCGTAGGCGGCGACCTCGTCGCGACCGATGCGGAGCAGCTCGGCGGGCGCGACGCCCTCGTGGCCGAGGTAGTTGTGCGCGCCGGCCGCCGGGGCGTTGCGGGGCTCGCCGGAGTCGACGACGAGCACCGAGCGCCGCGAACGGCCGAGGATGAGGGCGGTGGAGAGGCCGGCGGCGGAGCCGCCGATGACGATGACGTCGAAGTGTGCAGGCATGCGCTGATCATGCGGCGGGTCGAGCGTGAACAGCAACGAAGTTTGCCGGTGTGGCAACATGGCCGCCATGGGACACGGCAACCAGGACGCGACCACACCGCGCACGACGGCCGAGGTCGTCGACGGGGTCGGCCCCCGCCTGCGCGCGCTGCGTGCCCACCGCGACGTCACGCTCGCCGCCCTGTCCGAGCAGACGGGGGTCTCGGTGAGCACGCTGTCGCGGCTCGAGTCTGGGCAACGGAAGCCGACGCTCGAACTGCTGCTACCCCTCGCGCGGGCGTACCAGGTGCCCCTCGACGACCTGGTCGGCGCACCGCAGACCGGAGACCCGCGCGTGCACATGAAGCCCGAGGTGCACGGCGGCCGCGTCGTCGTGCCGCTGACGAAGCGGACCGGCGGGGTGCGCTCGTTCAAGCAGCTGTTCCCGCCGAACACCCCGGGTGGGGAGCCGTCGCTCAAGACGCACGAGGGCTACGAGTGGCTCTACGTGCTGTCCGGACGGCTCCGACTGGTGCTGGGGGAGCACGACCTCGACCTCGGACCCGGTGAGGTCGCCGAGTTCGACACCCACACCCCGCACTGGATGGGCAACGTGACCGACTCCGTCACCGAGGTGCTGTGCCTGTACGGGCCGCAGGGTGAGCGGGCGCACGTGCGGTCTCGACCCGCCCGCTGACCCGATGCGTCAGTCCGTGAAGACGTTCGCCACGACGTCGTCGAGCAGATCGGTCGTCTCGATGTTCGACTGCTGGATGTGGATGCCGAGGTCACCCCGCGTGAAGTACGTGTCGCCGTCCGTGACCGGGTACTGCGAGTTCTTCGAGACCTTCTGGCACAGGGACCCGTCGGACTCGTCGCCGCAGTCGTAGCCCTTCGCGCTGAGCTGCTCGAGCGCGTCGCGGGCTGCGGTCGGGTCGACGGCGTCGACCGCGATGGACAGGTACGAGATGTCGGCCTGCGGCTCCCGCCACACGCAGTACAGGCGCTTGCCGTCGCCCTGCAGCGCCGGGGTGAACGAGCTCTTCGGGATCGCGATCGGGTCCCCGACGACCGACGGGTCGTTGAGCGGTGCCGATGCGAACGCCTTGTCCCACTTGCCAGGGGTGATCAGGTCGGTGCAGCTGGCCGGGACGGCGGCGGTCTCGTCGCTCGGGGCCCCGGTGCCGGTGGGGCTCGGAGCGGTCGTGGTGTCGGTCGGGCTCGGTGCCGTCGTCGGGTCGGCTGCGGTGGTCGCGGTGTCGCTCGAGGGTCCGGCCGGTCCGGCCTGGGCGCAGCCGGTCAGGGCGAGGCCCGCCGCCAGCAGGGCAGCGAGCGTGATCGTGTGGCGCATGGTTCCCCTTCGTCCGGTCGCGTCAGGTCGTGACCGTCGCTCACGAACGTACCGACCGAGGGCCGCGGTGGCTGGGACCGTCACCGATTCGTTGTCGCCCGACCCCGTCGGTCAGCGGCTGCGCCACCACCGCCGCGACCGCGACTGCGATCGCAGCCGTCGCGCCCACCGGCGCACCGGGTTCGCCCGCCGGCCGTTCACGCGGAACGTGTGGAAGGCGCGTCGCGTCCGCACCCAGACGGACGGGAGGCCCGCCAACGGTCGCGCGGACACCTGCACGGTGAGCACGGGGTCGGCAACCACCCGCCAGGCCGGGTCGAGCTGCATGCTCAGGTCGACGTCGTCGTGCACCTCGGCGTCGTCGCGGTGCGCTCGCCCACCGACCGCGGCCCAGGTCGACCGGCGCATCGCCATGGCGGACCCGAACAGCGGCGGGTGCCCGAGCGCGCTCCACATCAGGACGAAGTACGGGCCCATGTACACGGCGTTCCACAGTCGGCGCACCACGGCGCCACCGTTCCGCGGCCGGCCCGGACCGGTGACCGCGACGACCTCGGGGTCGGCGAGCAGCCGGACCGCGTCGGCGATCCACGTCGGCGGTGGGACGGAGTCGGCGTCGAGCCGCACGACGACGTCGCCGGACGCACGGTCGTAGCCGCGCGCCGAGGCCCGGGCGATCCCGCGCACCGGCTCCGTGAGCACGACCGCACCGGCGTCCCGGGCGACCGCCGCGCTGTCGTCGGAGCTGCCGTTGTCGACCACGACGACCTCGTCGGCCGGCCGGGTCTGGGCCGCGAGGGCGGCGAGGCACCGGCGCAGGTGCACGGCGTCGTCCCGCACGGGGATCACGACCGAGACTCGGGGCACCCGTCGATCCAACCGGCTTCCACCTGTGCGGATTGCCGGACCGCGTTTCCCGGTGATCCTGGGACCGGACCAAGAGGGCACGGCGCAAGTTCGTTGCGAAACGCCCCCGGTGCACGCCGGGGACGACGACAACCGGAAGGCCGACCATGACCACGAACCCACCCGGGAACGACTCCGGGACGCCCATCCACGACCGCACCGCAGCCTCCGAGGGCCACGAGGTCGCCCCCGGCGTGACCGTGCCGTCGTACGCCAGCGGAACCCCCGCCGCGCGACCCACCGACCCCGGTGCGCCCCAGACCTACGACCCGTACGGCGACAGCGCCGCCGAGGTGCCGTTCGACGCACCCCTCGACGCCGTCCCGGCCGACGAGCAGCTCCCCGCCGTCCCGTCCGCGGCATCCGCCGGCAGCGTTGGTGGCTCCGGCAGCACCGGCAGCCGCTCCGGCTCCGGCAGTGACTCGGGCAGCGGCTCCGGCAAGGCCGACGCGGCCAAGGGTGCCGCGCAGGACGTCGCCGGCGACGCCAAGGAGCAGGCCGCGAACGTCGCGGGCACCGCCAAGGAGCAGGCGTCGAAGGTCGCCTCCGAGGCGACCGACCACGCCAAGCAGCTCTACGGCCAGGCGTCCGAGAACCTCAAGCAGCAGGCCGGCGAGCAGCAGCAGCGCGCTGCCGGCGGACTCCGCTCCCTCGGCGAGCAGCTCGGTCGCATGGCCGAGAACGACGACGAGCAGGGCGTCGCCTCGAAGGTCGTCCGCGACCTGTCGGGCCGCGCGACCTCGGCCGCCGGGTTCCTCGAGAACCGCGACCCGGGCTCGCTGCTCGACGAGGTGAAGAACTTCGCCGCGAAGCGCCCCGGCACCTTCATCGCGATCGCCGCGGGCGCTGGCCTGCTCGCGGGACGCCTGACCAAGGCGCTCGCGACCGAGGTCAAGCACGAGAAGGAGGCCGGCGACGGCACCACCGGATCGGGGAGTGGCGTATGAGCCAGTCCGTCCCCGGCGCGACACCCCTGGGTGAACCGACGCCCGAAGAGCGCGCTGCGACCACACCGCTCGGTGAGCTGCTGTCCGACGTGTCGCGTGACCTCTCCAGTCTGTTCCGGCAGGAGGTCGCCCTCGCGAAGGCCGAGCTGACCGACTCCGCGAAGAAGGCCGGCAAGGCGGGCGGGATGTTCGGCGGCGCCGGACTCACCGCTGTGTTCGCTCTGCTGTTCCTGTCGATCGCAGCGTGGTGGGGCCTCGGCTACCTGATCGGCAACGCCTGGTCCGCCCTGATCATCGCGGTCGTGTACGCGATCGTCGCCGCGATCCTGGCCGTCCGCGGGCGCAAGGAGATCAAGGAGATCAAGGGCGCCCCACAGACGGTCGAGACCGCCAAGGAAGTCCCCGAGACACTCAAGCCCAACACCGGGAGGAAGCCATGAGCACCCCAGACGAGATCCGCGCCGACATCGAGCGCACCCGCGGCGAACTCGGCTCCGACGTCGACGCCCTCGCCGACAAGGTCAGCCCGTCGTCCATCGCCCACCGCCAGAGCGAGAAGGTGAAGGGCCGGTTCCAGGACGTCCGTGAGTCCGTGATGGGCGCGGCCCAGTCGGCCCGCTCGAGCGCCTCCGGTTCCGCCTCGGGCGCGACCGGCCAGGCGAAGGACGTCGCGCAGAAGGGCGTCGAGAAGGCGAAGGGCAACCCCCTGGCCGTCGGCCTCATCGCGTTCGGTGCCGGTTGGCTCGTGTCGTCGCTCCTGCCGACCACCGAGAAGGAAGAAGAGCTCGCCGGTGAGCTGAAGGACAAGGCTGCACCGCTCGTCGACGAGGTCAAGGAGCAGGCGAAGGACGTCGGCTCGCAGCTCGGCGACGTGGCGAAGGAGCACGCGCAGGACCTCAAGGGGACCGCGCAGGACGCCGCGCAGACGATCAAGGGCGAGGCGCAGGGGGCCGCGTCCGACGTCAAGGACAACGCGCAGGGTGCGGCGGACGACGTCCGCAGCAGCTGAGCGGAACCCCGTGACGGACAGGAGGCGCGGTGCCAGCGGGCACCGCGCCTCCTGTCCGTGAAGCGGTAGCGTTCCGGGCATGGACCCGATCGACGAGCTCGCTGCGGAGCTCCGACAGTCCATCGGCCGGGTCGTGCGTGCCGCACGACGCGAGGCGGACGCGCTGCCGGCCACGCACACCACCACCCTCGGGTTCCTGCACCGCGAGGGCCCGATGACGATCGCGGAACTCGCGCGCCGCCGCGGGGTGAAGCACCAGGGGCAGTCCCGCACGGTCGGCGAACTGGCCGAACTCGGGTACGTCGACCGGACGGCGTCGGCCACCGACCGCCGAGCCTCGGTGATCCGGATCACGGACGCCGGCCGGGCCGCCCTGCAGCGCGACATGGACGCCCGCACGGACTGGCTGGCCGACGCGATCCGCGAGGAGACCGACGCCGAGGAGCGTGCGCTGCTCCGCCGTCTGCCCGAGCTGTTCGAGCGGGTCGCGCGCCGGGCCGACTGAACGACTCCTCACCTCCTGGGCGATCGCAGAAGTACAACACGGCTGTACAGTTGTGCGCATGGAGTTGACGAAGTACAACCACGCCACCGTCGTCCTCGAGCAGGACGGCGTCACCCTCGTCATCGACCCCGGGGTGTTCACTCCCGAGGCCGTCGACCTCGTCCGCGGCGCCGCGGGTGTCCTCGTCACGCACGACCACCCCGACCACTTCGACATCGACGCCCTGCGCGCGGGGCTCGCCGCGAACCCGGACCTCGTCGTCCGCGGTCCGGAGACCGTCGTCGAGCAGCTCGGCGAACACCACGGCCGGGTCGCAGCGGTGCACGCCGGCGACACGATCACCGTCGGACCGTTCTCCGTCCGGGTCTTCGGCGAGCAGCACGCGGTCATCCACCCCGACATCCCCTCCACTGCGAACGTCGGCTACCTGGTGGACGACGCGGTGTTCCACCCGGGCGACGCGTACCTCGAGCCCGGCGTCCCGGTGCCGACCCTGCTGCTGCCGACGAGCGGCCCGTGGACGAACACCGCCCAGGCCGTCGACTACGTGCGCGCCGTGGCGCCGGAGCGGGCCGTGCAGATCCACGAGGCGATGCTGAGCGAGCTCGGCCAGCAGTCCGCCGCGCGCTTCCTCGGCCCGGACGGTCTCGGGCCGGTGCCCGTCCTGATCCTGCCGGCGGGGGAGACGATCACCGTCTGACGGACGCGGGCGGCCCCTGGGAGGCGATCCGGGCCTCCCGAGCAGCATGGTGGGATGGCCGACGCACCCACGACAGCAGTCCTCTTCGACATCGACGGCACCCTCGCCGACTCGAACTACGCGCACATCGACGCGTGGTGGCGGGCGTTCCTGGCGGCGGGGGAGTCCGTCGACGCCTGGCGGATCCACCGCGCGATCGGGATGGACTCGGCGAAGCTGCTCGAGACGCTGCTGCCGGACGCGTCCCAGGAGACCCGCGACACCGCGAAGCAGTTCCACACCGCCTACTACGCCGAGCAGATGCCGCGGCTCCGGCTGCTGCCGGGTGCACGCGAACTCCTGCAGGCCGTCGCCGAGGCCGGGCACGCCGTGGTCCTGGCGACCAGCGCGCCCGAGCACGAACTCGCCCGCCTGCGCGACCTGCTCGACGCGGGCGAGTGGGTCACCGCCGAGACCAGCTCCGAGGACGTCGAGCAGGCGAAGCCGGACCCCGGCATCATCCGGGTCGCGCTCGACAAGGCCGGGGTCTCCGCCGACGACGCCGTGATGGTCGGGGATGCCATGTGGGACGTCGAGTCCGCCGGCAAGGTGGGGGTACCGTGCGTCGGCGTCATGACCGGCGGCATCGGCGGCGACGAGCTCCGCGGTGCCGGGGCGGCAGAGGTGTACGACGACGCGGCGGCCGTGCTCGCGGCGTTCCGCGCCGGCGAGGGCCCGATCGCGGCACTCGGCCAGCGCGCCTGACGGGCGGCGCCGGTCGCGCCGGACGGGCGGCGCCGGTCGCGCCCGACGGTCGCCTCGGTTTCCGCGTCGTCGGTCGCCCGTGCCAGGATCGACGTTCGTGATCACGATCGAACGCGTGTCCTGGGACGACCCCCGCAGCGTGGTGCTCCGCGCCCGCATGGACGACGAGATGCACGAGCGCTACGGGTCGGCGAACGCCGGCGAGGACCCGGCGGTCACCGCCGAGCGGGGTCGTGCGCTGAGCGTCGACCCGTCGACCGTCGTCACGTCGATCCTGGCCGTCGACGAGTCCGGCGAACCGGTCGGGCACATCGCCGTCCGGCGCCTGGGTGACGAGGTCGAACTGAAGCGCCTCATCGTGCTGGCCTCCGCGCGTGGCAAGGGTGCGGCCACCGCACTGCTCGACGAGTGCGAGCGCGTCGGCCGTGAACTCGGCGCCCCGCGGCTCATCCTGCAGACCGGCGACAAGCAGCCCGACGCCGTAGCGCTCTACCGCAAGACCGGCTGGGACCAGATCGACGTCTACGAGCCCTACGCTGCGACGATGCCGTGGTCGTTCTGCTTCGAGAAGACGCTCTAAGTCGACCCGATCCAGATTGCACTTTCAACACGAGAGTGCAATTCTTGCTCGGTGAGCACCACCGAACGCACCCGCGCGCTGCGCCGACGCATGATCGTCGAGGCACGTCGGGCGACGGTCGAACACGGGCTGCACGGCTTCACGATCGAGCAGCTCTGCGAGACCGTCGGGGTGTCGCGCCGCACGTTCTTCAACCACTTCGGGTCGAAGGACGACGCCGTGCTCGGCATCGAGCTCAACGCCGACGTCGAGGCGATCGACGCCTACGCCGCGGGCGGGATCGTCCCCGGCGAACTGGACCCCCTCGGGTCGATCGTCGCGCTGGCGATCGACCAGTTCCACCGGGTCGGCATCGCCCGCGCCGACGAGGCCCTGGTCCGCCGCGTCTTCGAGCGGGAGCCGGCACTCGTCGCACGGTTCCTGTCGGCGACCGACGTGCAGCTCGCCCGGATCACCGTGGCCCTGCGGCGACGGTTCGGGTGGGACGACCCCGCCGACCGCCGACCGCGCCTGGTCACCGAGGCCGCGGCCGCCTTGATGAAGGCCACCGCGACCGAGTACTTCGACGACGCGTTCGACGAGGCCACCGGGCCGACGTTCGACGAACTGCTCACCGAGAACCTCCGCCTGCTCAGGGCGGTCACCACGACCGAACGGGAACACACCACATGAGCGCCACCGCGCCGGGCACCACCAAGCGTGCCCGCCCAGGCTCCGACGGCCCGCTGCTCCTGACGCAGCGTCGCATCTGGATCATCTTCTCCGCCCTGATCGCGGGGATGCTGCTCTCCAGCCTCGACCAGACCATCGTCTCCACCGCGATGCCGACGATCGTCGGCGAGCTCGGCGGCGTCGCGCACCAGGCATGGCTGACGACCGGGTACCTGCTCGCCTCCACCATCGTGATGCCCGTCTACGGCAAGTTCGGCGACGTCCTCGGCCGACGCAACCTGTTCCTCATCGCCATCGCGCTGTTCACCATCGCGTCGGCCGGGTGCGCGTTCGCCACGGACTTCACGCAGCTCGTGGCGTTCCGCGCCATGCAGGGGCTCGGCGGCGGTGGCCTGATGATCCTGTCGCAGGCGATCATCGCGGACATCGTCCCGGCCTCGCAGCGCGGCAAGTACCTCGGCCCGCTCGGTGCGATCTTCGGCCTGTCCGCCATCGGTGGCCCGCTGCTCGGTGGCTTCTTCGTGGACCACCTCACCTGGAACTGGGCGTTCTACATCAACATCCCGGTCGGCATCGCGGCGTTCTTCGTGGCGTGGTTCGCGCTGACCCTGCCGAACAAGAAGGCGACGAAGCGCATCGACGTCCTCGGCGTGCTGTTCATGTCCGCCGCGACCACGTGCCTGGTGTTCTTCTCGGAGTTCGGCGGCAGCAAGGACCACGGCTGGGACGCCCCCGAGACCTGGGCCTGGTTCGCCGGTCTCGTCGTCTCGGCAGCGCTCCTGGTGTTCGTCGAGTCCCGTGCGCAGGACCCGGTGCTCCCGCTGTCGTTCTTCCGCAACCGCACCTTCCTGCTGGCCACCGGCATCGGCCTCGTGCTCGGCATCGGCATGTTCGCCGCGATCGGCTTCGTCCCGACGTTCCTGCAGATGGCCTCCGGCACCTCGGCTGCGGTCTCCGGCCTGCTGATGCTGCCGATGATGGCCGGTCTGATCGGCACCTCGATCGCCTCGGGTGTCCTGATCACCAAGACCGGGCGCTACCGGATGTTCCCGATCGTCGGCACGGTCCTGGTGGCCATCGCGATGCTCGCGATGACCCAGCTGGCGGCGGACACCCCGATCTGGCTCATCTGCGCGTACCTGTTCGTCTTCGGTGCGGGGCTCGGCCTGATCATGCAGGTGGTCGTCCTCGTCGCGCAGAACGCCGTCCCCGCCGAGCAGGTCGGTACCGCCACGTCGACGAACAACTACTTCCGCGAAGTCGGCGCCTCCCTCGGCACGGCCGTCTTCGGCGCGCTCTTCACCGCGCGGCTCACGACGTCGCTGACCGACGTGTTCCGCGGTGCCGGCGGTTCGGCGACCGATGCGGCGTCCTCGGCGGGGAGCATCGACCCGTCGACCGTCGCGGGCTTGCCTCCTGCGGTGCAGGACGGTGTCGTGAACGCGTACGCCGACTCGCTCGCACCGGTGTTCTGGTACCTGCTGCCGTTCATCGCGGTGGCGTTCCTGCTCGCGCTCTTCCTGCCGCAGATCACGCTCTCCGACACGGCCGGCATGGTCGCCCGTGGCGAGGCCGTCGGCGGCGACGAGGCCGACGAGCTCGAGCGCGCGCAGCGTGCTGCGCGCGCGGAGCACGCGGCGGCAACGGAGGGTTCCGCACCGGGGCGGGACACCGACCGGTAGACGCGACCGACTGACGGACGGGAGGCCCGGTGCCAGCTGGCGCCGGGCCTCCCGTCCGTCGCCCGGTCGCGCACTGCCGCGGCCGGCGTTTCGTGCTGAGCGACACCTCACGTGTTCCAGCGCGCGTGAGCTGTCGCTGAGCGCGTGAGGTCGCGGTGATCCGGCGCTACGCGCCGGTGCTCGCGCGCGGCACGAGCCGCGTCGGCAGGGCCGCGGGCTCGGCGGCCGTGCCGTCGAGCGTCGCGAGGAGCCGCAGTGCCGCAGCGCGACCGAGGTCGGCGCCGGGCAGCGCCACGCTCGTCAGGGCCGGCGCGGTGACCGACGACGACGGCAGGTCGTCGAAGCCCGCGACCGCGAGTGCGCCGGGGACGGCGATGCCGAGCGCACCGGCGACCCGCAGGACTCCGTAGGCCAGGGTGTCGGCTGCGGCGACGACGGCGGTGACGTCGTCGTCCTGCCAGGCCTCGATGACGTGCTCGGTGGCCGAGGCAGCGGCCTCCACGGTCAGGTCGGCACGGGCGGTGACCTCGGAGACCGTGATGCCGGCGTCCGCGCAGGCCTGCTCGAACAGTTCGCGGCGCACGCCGAACGTCGCAGCCCGCGAGGTGCCGTCGAGGTAGCCCACGTGCCGGTGCCCCTGGACGTGCAGGTGGGCGACGAGGTCGTGCACGCCGGTGGAGAGGTCGTAGTTGACGGCCTCGGGCCCGCCGGGGGCGTCGAGCAGCACCACGGGGACGCTCGCCGACATCGGCTCGTCGGCGGCCGGTGCGTCGACCAGGATGCCGGCCGGCCGGAGCCGTTCGAAGCGCCGGACGTCGGCCGCGACCGGCTGTGCACCCCGCTCGGTGACGGAGAGCACGAGCTGGAACCGGTCGCCCAGGGTGTCGCGGACGCCACGGATGACCTCGGCGAAGAACGGGTTCGACAGGTCGGGGGCGATGAACACGACGAGGTCGCCGCTGCCGCGCGCCAGTGAGCTCGCCGCGTGGTCGACGACGTAGCCGAGGTCGTCCACGGCGTCGCGGACCCGTGCAGCGATGGGGGCGGAGACCCGCCCGCGGTCCTTGCCGTTCACGACGAGGGAGACCGTGGCGATGCTCGTGCCCGCACGCTCGGCCACCATCGCAGCGGTCACACGACGGCTCGGGGCGGCGGGGGAGGGCACCCGTCGATGCTAGCGAGCGCGGTGGTCGAACTTGACGTCAAGCGTTTGACGTGTTTCGATGTCAAACGCTTGACGCGCCGCGTCGCCAGCGCTCTGCCGGCCCGTGGATCCCCACCACGTCGAGCACTCACCTCGATTCCCCGAAGAAGTGGAGCGCCCAGCGTGCCCGATGCGACCCAGCCCGCCGCGAAGATCATCCTCGATTGCGACCCCGGCCACGACGACGCCGTGGCGCTCCTGCTCGCCCACGGCAGCCCGGCCATCGACCTGCTCGCGGTGACCACCGTCGTCGGCAACCAGACCCTGCCGAAGGTCACCCGCAACGCCCTGGCCGTCGCCCGCATCGCCGGCATCACCGGGGTGCCGTTCGCCGCCGGAGCCGCCCGCCCGCTGCTGCGCCAGATCGAGGTCGCACCGGACATCCACGGTGAGAGCGGCCTGGACGGCCCGATGCTCCCCGAGCCGTCGTTCGAGCTCGACGAGCGCCACGCCGTCGACCTGATCATCGACACCGTGATGGCCCACGAGCCCGGCACGGTCACCCTCGTGCCGACCGGGGGTCTGACGAACATCGCCCTCGCCGCCCGCAAGGAGCCCCGCATCGTCGAGCGTGTCAAGCAGGTCGTGCTCATGGGTGGCGGCGTGCACGTCGGCAACTGGAGCCCGGTCGCCGAGTTCAACATCGTCATCGACCCCGAGGCCGCGGCCATCGTGTTCGAGGCCGGCTGGGACGTCGTGATGGTCGGCCTCGACCTCACGCACCAGGCCCTCGCGACCCCCGAGGTCGCCGCGCGCATCGCCGGCGTCGGCACCGCCCCCGCCGCGTTCGTCGGCGAGCTGCTCGACTTCTTCGGCCAGACCTACAAGGACGCCCAGGGCTTCGACGCCCCGCCCGTCCACGACCCCTGCGCCGTCGCCTACGTGATCGACCCCACGATCGTCCGCGCCGTGAAGGTCCCGATCCACGTCGAGACCCAGGGCGCGCTGACCCTCGGCATGACCGTCGCCGACTTCCGCGCCCCCGCACCCGAGGACTGCCGCACGAGCGCCGCGATGGAACTCGACCACGGCCGGTTCTGGGACCTCGTCGTCGACGCCCTCGAGCGCATCGGCGAGACGGCCGACACCGGCTGGACCCCACGTGCCGCCGCCGACGCCGTCGAAGCCGGCATCACCACGACCCCGGAGCGCTGAACCCCCATGACCACCACCTCGACGAAGAAGTCGATCGGCGCCCTCACCGCCGCGCTCCTCGCCGCGTGCATCGCGTTCCAGCTGAACGCCAGCATGCTGAGCCCTGCCCTCGTCACGATGGCGCGCGAGCTCAACACCGACGACGCCACCATCGGCCTGTCGCAGACCCTGTACTTCACGCTCGCGGCGCTGTTCTCGCTGTTCCTGCCGCGGCTGTCCGACATCGTCGGCCGCAAGCGCGTGCTGATCGGCATGCTCGCCGTGATGCTCGTCGGCAGCATCGTCGCCGCGCTCGCGGTGAACGTGCCGATGCTGTTCGCCGGCCGCATCATCCAGGGCGTCACCGGTCCGGTCGTCCCGATCTGCCTGCTCGTCCTGCGCAACGAGATCAGCGACCCGAAGCGCTACGGCGCCGCCCTCGGGCTGCTCACCGCGGTGAACGGCGGCATCGCGGGTGTCGACGCCCTGGCCGGCGGCTGGATCGCGACGAACTTCGGGTTCCGCGGGATCTTCTGGGTCATCGCCGTCGTCACCGTCCTCGCCCTGTTCCTGGTCGCCGTCTGGGGTGTCGAGTCGAAGCCCTCGGCCGGCACCCGGATGGACTGGATCGGCGTCGTCCCCCTCGTGGTGAGCGTCGGTGCGCTGCTCACGGCGTTCAACGAGGCCGGCAAGCTCGGCGCGGCGAACCCCGTGCTCGTGGTCGGTGGCGTCGTGGTCGCGCTCGTCGCCTTCGCTGTGTTCTGGGCCGTCGAGTCGCGGGTGCGGGAGCCCCTGGTCGAGACCCGGTTCCTGAAGCGCCGCGCGACCTGGGCGCTCCTCGCCACGACGTTCCTCACCATGACCGGCGTCTTCGCCGTCGTCAACGGTCTGGTCACGTCGCTCGCGCAGAACGGGGACGCCGGCTTCGGGATGGAGGCCGACCTTGCCTCGCTCGTGTTCCTCACCCCGTACGCGCTGGTCGGCTGGATCGTCGGACCCTTTGCCGGGCGCCTCGCCCCCACCATCGGGTACCGCGCGGTCCTGCGCTTCGGACTCATCGGCAGCATCGTCTCGACGGTCCTGATGGCGCTCGTCGGCGTGCATTCGCTGCCGGTGCTGGTCACCGCGACGGTGCTGATCGGCATCACCTACGCCGGCATCGCGAACATCATCCTGAACGGCCTGGGCATCGTGCTGTCGCCGGAGTCGAACCCCGGGTTCCTGCCCGGGCTGAACGCCGGTGCGTTCAACCTCGGCGCCGGGGTCAGCTTCGCGGTCCTGCCCGCGCTGCAGATCGCGCTCGGCGTCGGCGGTTCCGCGGGCACCGCCGGGTACTCCGGTGGCATGCTGCTCGGAGCCGCGATCACGACTGTCGCACTCGCGATCTCGTTCCTCATCCCCCGTCCGGAAGGCGCCGAGACCACGTCCGTCGCCCCGCAGAAGGAGACCGTCCGTTGACCGAGAGCATCGTCGTCGTCGGGTCGCTCAACGCGGACCTGGTGGTCCGCACCACGCGCTTCCCCCAGCCCGGTGAGACCCTGCAGGGCTCCGACCTCGCGATCCTGCCAGGGGGCAAGTCCGCCAACCAGGCGGTGGCTGCCGGGAGGCTCGGGGGCACGGTGCGCATGATCGGTGCGGTCGGCGACGACGGGAACGGTGCGCTGCTCCGCGACTCCGTCGCGGCTGCGGGCGTCGACACGACGCACGTTGCGATCCGCGAGGGCGTCGCGACCGGCACCGCCGCCATCACGGTCGACGCCGCAGGCGAGAACACCATCGTGATCTCCGCCGGGGCGAACGGCACGCTGACGCCGGACGACGTGCCGGACGACGTCCTCGCCGGCGCCGCGGTGCTGGGGCTCTGCCTCGAGGTGTCGATCGACGTCGTCCTCGCCGCCGCCCGGGCCGCGCACGCCGCCGGGGTCACGGTGCTCACGAACCTGTCGCCGTTCGGCGCCGTGCCGGCCGAGCTCCTCGAGCTGACCGACGTCCTGCTGGTGAACGAGCACGAGGCCGCGGCGCTCGGTGACCACGGCGTCGGGCGGTCGATCGTCACCCGTGGTGGTGCCGGCTGCGTCGTGCACGACGGGGGTGCCGAGCCGGTGTCGATCGACGCCGTGCGGGTCGAGCCGGTGGACACCACGGGCTGCGGCGACGCCTTCATGGGTGCGGTGGCGCTGCGTCTGGCGGCGGGGGACGCCCTCGTCGACGCCGCTCGGTTCGCGGTGGGGGTCGGGGCGTACGCCGCGACCAAGCCGGGCGCACAGGCCTCATACCCGACCATCGCCGAGCTGGAGGCGTTCCTGCGGGCGCAGGGCGGGCCTCCAGGCCGTTAGCGTTGTCCCCATGCGCGTGGGAGTCCTCGACATCGGGTCCAACACCGGCCACCTGCTCGTGGTGGACGCCCACGGCGGCGCCGCGCCGCTGCCGGCGTCCTCGTTCAAGCAGCCGCTGCGGCTGGCCGAGCACCTCGACGACTCGGGCGCGGTGACCCAGCAGGGCATCGACGCCCTGACCGCCTTCGTCGCCGACGCCGTCCGCGTCGCCGAAGAACGCGGCTGCGAGGACATGCTCGCGTTCGCCACGTCGGCGGTGCGCGACGCCGGCAACTCCGAGGCCGTACTCGCCCACGTCGAGGCCTCCACCGGGGTCGAACTGGCCGTCCTGTCCGGCTCCGACGAGGCCCGGCTGACGTTCCTGGCCGTGCGCCGCTGGTTCGGCTGGTCCGCCGGTCGCCTGGCGGTCTTCGACATCGGCGGTGGCTCGCTCGAGATCGCCGGCGGTGCCGACGAGGCGCCGGACGTCGCGTGGTCGATGCCGATCGGCGCCGCACGCCTGGCGCGCTCCTACTTCGCGGCCGGCACCCCGACCGAGGACGACGTCCGCCGCATCCGGCACGAGATCCGTGTGGAGATCGCCCGGGACGCCGGACGGCTGCTCCGGTCGGGCCGCCCGGACCGGGCCGTGGCGACATCGAAGACGTTCCGGTCGATCGCCCGCATCTGCGGTGCCGCCCCGTCGGCCGCCGGGCCCCTGGTGCCGCGCGCGCTCGACGGCGCGGTGCTGCGGCAGCGGCTGCCGGAACTGCTCACGATGTCGGTCGACGAGCTCGCGGCCCTGCCCGGTGTCTCACCGAGCCGGGCGCACCAGGTGGTGCCAGGCGCGCTCGTCGCCGAGGCGTGCCTGGACATCTTCGACCTGCCGGCCCTCGAGATCTGCCCGTGGGCGCTCCGCGAGGGCGTGATCCTCGAGCGGCTCGACCAGCTGTCGGTGCTGGGCAACTCCCAGTAGTGACCGTTATGGTCAGTACATGACCAGATCGGACACTCCCCGCGTGCTCGTCCCCGGCGCACTCTGGACGGTCGCGGGAGTCGGATGGCTCGTCGGCGAAGCCGTCTCGGCGTCGGCGTTCCCCGGCTACAGCTACGCGACGAACTACATCTCCGACCTCGGGGTCCCCGACGTCGGCACGTTCCAGGGGCGGTCGATCGACTCACCGCTGCACGTGCTCATGAACACGACGTTCATCGGACAGGGCGTCCTGTTCGGGATCGCAGCGGTGCTCGCCGCCGTGGTGTTCCGCGCCGCGTCCCGCCGTGCCCGGGTGGCGACCGCGGTCCTCGCCGTGGTCCACCTGGTCGGGATGGTCCTGGTCGGCTCGTTCCACGGCAGCCAGACGAGCACCGACGGCGGCACCATCGTGTTCCACGTGCTCGGCGCCGCGGCAGCGATCACGACCGGCAACCTCGTGGCGGTCACCGCCGGCATCGGGTCCGGGGCGCTGCGGGCACCGGCGGCCTACCGGATCGCGAGCGTCGTGCTCGGGATCGTCGGCCTCGTCTCCCTCGTGATGCTCGTCGTGGACTCGTCGTCGACGGTGATCGAGGTGCTCCCCGACGGCGTGTGGGAGCGTGCGTCCGTGTACACGATCGTCGCGTGGGAGCTCCTGACCGGGATCACTCTGCTGGTCGCGGGGACGCGGCGACTGCGGACGGCGCGGGCTTCGGCGGTCGGCGCGTGACCCGCCCTGCGCGCCGGGCTCGCCCCTCCGCCGAGGAGATCAACGGGGGTGTCCTGGACATCACCGCCGGACTCATCGCCCGACGCGGCATTAAGGACACCGCCGTGCAGGCCGTCGCCGACCAGGCCGGCTACTCGAAGGCGGGCATCCTCGCCCGGTTCACGAGCAAGGAGCTGCTCGTCGAGGCCGCGCTCGCGCAGTGCACCGCGCAGACCGAGGCGATCCGGGCAGCTGCCACCGCCGCCCCCGTGGGGGAGACCCGCGACGCCGCGGCGCTCGCAGGGATCGCCGACCTCGCTCTCGTCCGGCCGGGGTGGGCGGAACTCGCGCTCGCGGCGTTCACCCTGCGGCGCGGGGACGACGTCGGCGTCCGGCTCGAACCGGTCGCAGCGACGCTCCTCGACGTGTTCGGCATCGACATGGCCGACGCCACGGCCACCCCGCTCGACCGGCGTGCACGGGTCTCCGGGGCGTTCGGAGCGATCGTGATGCTCGCGCTGACGTACGAGACCGAGGCCTCCGCGGCGGAGGCCCGGCCCCACATGCTGCAGATCGGATGGGACGCCCTCGGCCACGACGGGCCCGTGCCGCTCGGGGTCGGCGGCTAGGCCCGCTCGGGGCCGTCGGCTAGGCCCGCTCGGACCTCGGCGGAGCGAGCAGCCACGGACGGATCAGCTTCGTCACGAACGGCAGCACCCAGAACGTCATGATCGGCGTGAGCACGACGGTCGTGATAAGCACCCGGGGCAGGATCGCGACGTGCGCGAACGCGGGGACGAGCCAGGCCATCAGGTACGTGAACGCGAGGTTCACCGGGAAGAAGCCGAGCCAGATGCTCACGGACTGTTTCCACCGCGGGGGAGCGCTCGAGGCCGGGGCGTGCTGCGGGACGTCGAACCACCCCTCGATGCCGGTGCGCTTCTCGACGCGGGACTCCACCACCAGGTCACGGCCGAGGTCGAGCCAGCGCAGCCGGTCGTCGGAGTTCTCCCACGTCGCCAGGGAGTCGTGGTCGGCGAACCGGTAGAGCATGTGCCACTCGCGGGACTGCGCGGTGGAACGCACCCACCCCGAGCCGAGGAAGCCGGGGTAGCGGTTCGCCAGGTTCACCCCGGACTGCACCCAGCGGGTGACCTCGGGGATGCGGTCGGGTTCGACCAGGCGGGTGACGGAGACGGTGACGGGCGGGCCTGCGGTCTCGGATGACGACTGCAGGCTCCCAGGCTCTTGTGGAGTCATCCGACCAGTGTCCCGGACCCGTGTTTCCGGCTCGTGACACGTGCCTCGCGCGTCGGCTGAACGGATCCGCGTCGTCCTTCGACCACCGTCCCAGGCGGGTGCAAGACGATCATCTGGCGAACGCACCACCGAGAGGACCCAGATGCACCCCGAGCCCACCACCACCCTCATCGCCACCGTCGACGGGCCCGACGGCGGCACGTTGGAGGTGCGGCGGCTGACGCTCCCGGTGGGTGCGTCGACCGGCTGGCACCAGCACGACGCACGCCAGACGGGTCTCGTGGTGCGCGGTGCGCTGACGCACGTCACCGAAGAGGCCACTCGGGTCGTCGGGCCGGGGCAGGCCCTGGTCGAGGAGCCGCGCATCGTGCACGACGGCCGCAGCACCGGCACGGAGGACGCCGAGCTGCTCTACGTCGCCCACCTGCCGGCAGGTGCAGCGGCGTCGACCCCGGGCGAGGCGCCACCGAGCGAGGGGCCGGTCCGCAGCGCGCTCGTGACGGTCCCGCTGGGGCGGCCGCAGTTCGTGCACGCGCTGCGCTACACCGCGATGTACGCACCGAAGCCCTTCGCCGAGGCACTGCTCGTCTACCGGGACAACGGCACGTACACGATCCTGTCCCCGGGTGAGGACCACCACGGCTGCTACGTCTCGGCGACCGATCCCGCCGAGGGGATGCGGCACGTCGCGTTCATGTCGTGGCCGTCCGCGGACTGGGGCCGGAACATCGCGTCGCACACCCTGACCTTCGAGGCCGCGAGCGGCGCGTTCACCCAGGAGCTCCGGTTGCCGGGCGACCCGGTCCCGCGGGCGCAGTACGGGTACGCGGCGGCCGTCGAGGACCCGGAGTCGATCGACACCGGCGCCGGGTGGGCGGCGCTCCGCCAGCAGTACGCCGGGGTGTTCACCATGCTCGAGCGCCTGGCGGGCGGCGGGTCGACCGCGGCCTGACCCGGGAGTGGTCAGCTCGCCTGCTTCTTGGCGGCGGGCTTCTTGGCCGGGGCCTTCTTCGCCGGTGCCTTCTTCGGCGCCGACTTCGCGGGGGCCTTCTCCGTCGTGCTCTCGGCAGCCTTCTTGGCCGGTGCCTTCTTCGCCGGCGCCTTCCTGCCGGAGCCGGACGTGCCCGAGCCGGAACCGGACGACGACCGTGAGGCCGACGACGAACGCGACCCCGAGCCTCCTGTCCGCTTCTTGTCGACGGATGCACGCAGGGCGGCCATCAGGTCGAGCACGTCACCGCCCTCGTCGTCGTCGTCCTCGTCGTCCTGCGCGCCGAAGGTCTTCTCGGTGTCGATGTCGTCGCCCGCCTCGAGCTTGGCGTCGATCAGCTGCTGCAGTTCCTCCTGGTAGGAGTCGGTGTAGCGGTCGGGGTCGAAGTCGGTGGACATGCTCTCGACGAGCGAGGACGACATCTTCAGCTCGTTGGCGCTGACCTTCACCGTCGTGTCGAGGGTCTTGAAGTCGGCAGCGCGGACCTCGTCGCCCCAGAGCAGCCCCTGCAGCAGGATGACCTCGTCGTGCACCCGGAGCACCCCGAGCCGGGTCTTCTGCCGCAGGGTGAACTGCACGATCGCCAGGCGGTCGGTCTTCGCCAGGGTCTCGCGCAGCAGCACGTACGCCTTCGGCGAGCGCGAGTCGGGCTCCAGGTAGTAGGTCTTCTCGAACATCATCGGGTCGACCTGCTCGACGGGCACGAACTCGAGCACCTCGACCTCGTGCGACTGCTCCTCGGGGAGCTGCTTGAAGTCGTCCGCGGTGAGCACCACGGTCTTGTCACCGTCGTCGTAGGCGCGCTGGATGTCGGCGTACTCGACCTCGTGGCCGAACTCGCACACCCGCTTGTACCGGATGCGGCCCTTGTCGTCGTCGTGGACCTGGTGCAGGGACACGTCGTGCGTCTCGGTGGCCGCGTAGACCTTGATGGGCACGTTGACGAGCCCGAACGCGATGGAGCCCTTCCAGATCGACCTCATGCGCACATGATGCCCGCCCGCACGCGTGCGTGCCCGGAGCCGTCGGTTCCTCCACAGGTCCGCCGTCCGGGGGATCGTTCCACGGATGTCCGGTTCGCTGGACCGCCGCGAGGCCGGCGCGAGCACGATGGGCCCATGAGCCAGCTCGACAAGCAGGACCCGCGCGACCAGTTCCCCCGTCCGCCGTTCCCCGCGCAGACCCAGCAGGGGTCCGGGCTGGCGAGTGCGATGGACCCCGCCCCCGACCACGGCGAGACGAGCTACCTGGGCACCGGGCGGATGCGCGGGTACCGGGTGCTCGTCACGGGCGCGGACTCCGGCATCGGGCGCGCCGCGGCGATCGCGATGGCGAAGGAAGGGGCCGACGTCGCCCTGAACGCCCTGCCCGAAGAGCGCGAGGACCTCGAACAGGTCCGCGACGTCATCGGTGACCTCGGGCGCAAGGCGGTGCTGCTGCCCGGCGACCTGACGGACGAGGCATTCTGCGACGTCCTGGTGCAGGACGCCGTCAGCGAGCTCGGTGGACTGGACGCGCTCGTGCTGGTCGCGGGCCACCAGCAGGTGCACGAGGACGTCACCGTGCAGAGCACCGAGGACTTCGACCGCACGATGAAGGTCAACCTGTACTCGCTGTTCTGGCTCGTCCGTGCTGCGGTCCCACACATGGCGCCGGGCAGCTCGATCGTCACGACCAGCTCGGTGTCCGCGTACCAGCCGCAGGACCGCATGATCGACTACGCCGCGACGAAGGCCGCGATCATCACCTACACGAACGGGCTCGCGCGGCAGCTCGCCAGCAAGGGCATCCGCGCCAACACGGTGGTGCCCGGGCCGGTGTGGACGCCCCTGCAGCCGATCAGCTACCCGGGCGACGAGATCGCGGCGTACGGCCAGGACACCCCGTTCGGTCGTCCCGCCCAGCCCGTCGAGCTCGGCAGCGCCTACGTCTACCTGGCCGGGCCCGAGTCGTCGTACACGTCCGGCACGACCCTGACGGTGGCGGGAGCGACCGGGGTGGCGCTGTGAGTCCCGCCTCGCGCAAGACCGTCGTCCTGGTCGGGAACCGGCGGCTCGCGCTCACGAACATCGACAAGGTGCTCTACCCCGAGACCGGCACCACCAAGGGTCGGGTGATCGAGTACTACGAGCGGGTCGCGCCGTGGATGATCCCGCACGTCAAGGACCGCCCGGTGACCCGGAAGCGCTGGGCCAACGGTGTCGGGGGCAAGGTCTTCTTCGAGAAGAACCTGCCCGACTCGGCCCCCGACTGGGTGCGGCACCACACCATCCACCACTCGGAACACGACAACGAGTACCCGATCGTCGACGACCTGCCGACCCTGGTGTGGATGGCGCAGCAGGCCGCGCTCGAACTGCACGTCCCGCAGTGGCGGTTCGGCCCCCGCGGCGCGCAGCAGAACCCGGACCGGCTCGTCCTCGACCTCGACCCGGGCGAGGGCGTGGGGCTGCCCGAGTGCGTCGAGGTCGCCGTGGCCGCGCGCGAGATCCTGCACGGCATGGGGCTCGACCCGTACCCGGTGACGTCCGGCTCCAAGGGCATCCACCTGTACGCGGCCCTCGACGGCAAGGCGACGACCGCGCAGGTCTCCGACGTCGCCCACGAGCTGGCCAAGGCCCTCGAGACGGACCTGCCGGACCTGGTGCTCTCGTCGATGAGCCGTGCCGAGCGGAAGGGCAAGGTGTTCGTCGACTGGTCGCAGAACAACGGCAACAAGACGACCATCGCGCCGTACTCGCTGCGCGGCCGCGAGCGGCCGACGGTCGCGGCACCCCGCACCTGGAAGGAACTCGAGGAACGCGGGCTCGCGCAGCTCACGTTGGACGAGGTCCTCGAACGCCTGGAGGCCCGTGGGGACTTCCTGCACCCGGTCGCCTCCGCCTCGCTGGCCGTCGGGCGCGACGACCACGGTCACTGGGACAGCGACCGGACCGAGCGGGCGAACGACGCCGAGCAGCCCGCACGTGACCGGCTCGCCGCCTACCGGGCGAAGCGGGACGCCTCGAAGACGCCGGAGCCCGTGCCCGAGGGAGCGCCCACCGTGCGGAAGGACGGCACACCGACCTTCGTCATCCAGGAGCACCACGCCACCCGCGACCACTACGACTTCCGGCTCGAGCACGACGGGGTGCTGGTGAGCTGGGCCCTGCCGAAGGGCGAGCCGACCGACCCGGGCAAGAACCACCTGGCCGTGCAGACCGAGGACCACCCGCTCGAGTACGGGTCGTTCGAGGGCACGATCCCGAAGGACGAGTACGGCGGCGGCACGGTCACGATCTGGGACGATGGCACCTACGAGCTCGAGAAGTGGCGCGAGGGGCAGGAGGTCATCGTCACCCTGCACGGTCGGGCCGGCGGCGCTCGCCGTCTCGCGCTGTTGCACACCCGCGGCCGTGGCGGCGGGGACGAGAAGAACTGGCTCATCCACCGCACGAAGGAGCAACCCGAACGGCTGGCGGACGGCAGCGGCTCTGCCGGGCCGACGGTGGCGCGACGGTCGGACCGGCCGTCGGACGGGCACGGCGATGCGCAGCGCACCGGGCAGCGACGGATCAGCGGGGCCGCGGACGCCGAGACCCCGCCGTCGGAGCGCCGGACGATGCAGGCGACCCTGGCCAAGGGGGAGCCCCGGCTGGACCCGGCCGACTGGGCCTTCGAGATGAAGTGGGACGGGGTGCGCGCGCTGGCGACGGTCCGTGACGGGTCGGTGACCCTGCGCAGCCGCAACGACAACGACCTGACGGCCCAGTACCCCGAGCTGCAGGAACTGGGCGAGCGGGCCGGCGTGGACGGCGTGTTCGACGGTGAGATCGTGGCCGTCGACGATCGTGGCCGACCCTCGTTCCAGCTGCTCCAGAACCGCATGGGCCTGACGAAGGCGCGCGAGGTCCGGAGCGCGCAGGAGACGACGCCCGTGCGGTTCCTGCTGTTCGACGTGCTCGAGGCGGACGGGCACGAGCTGACGCGGCTCGGCTACGACGCCCGGCGGCAGGCACTCGAGACGGTCGTGGACCCCGGCGGCGCGATCGACGTGCCGCCGGCGGTGCAGGGCGACCTCGACGCGGTGCTGGCTGCATCGCGCGAGCAGGGACTCGAGGGCGTGGTCGCGAAGAAGCGGTCGTCGAAGTACGCCGAGGGGCGGCGGTCCGAGGCCTGGCTGAAGCTGAAGCACCACGCCACGCAGGAAGTCGTCGTCGGCGGCTGGAAACCGGGCAGCGGTCGACGTGCCGGCGGGATCGGGTCGCTGTTGCTCGGGGTGCCCGGCCCCGACGGGCTGGAGTACGTCGGCAAGGTCGGCACGGGGTTCCGTGACCGTGACCTCGACGAGATCGCCGGTGTCCTCGCACCGCTGGAACGGAAGACCCCGCCGTTCGTCGACGTCCCGCGACCCGACGCGCGGGATGCGCACTGGGTCACGCCGAAGCGCGTCGGCGAGGTCGAGTTCGCCGAGTGGACCGGCGACGGACGGCTCCGGCAGCCGTCCTGGCGAGGGTGGCGCGTGGACAAGGACCCGGACGACGTCGTGCGGGAGTCCTGAGACGCTCCGCTCGCTGTTGCCACATGCGTGCGCATGGGGTCCGCCGCTGGCGAACATCCGTCCCCCGTCACGAGCCTGCGTGGGGGACAGTATCGGCACCGCTGGCCACGATCGGTCACGGGCTGTTACGTTCGCCGGGACGAAGGGGGCTTCGAAGATGAACTCGAGCAAGTACCTGCCGCCCTACACGGCCGCAGAACGCGTCGCGATCACGGGGGACGACCTGTCGCAGCGGACCGTCGAACCGGGCGGTGGCGCCACGGAGAACGAGGTCCGGTACGCGGACTTCCTCGCCGACGAGGACGACGACTGACCGGGGCGGTCTGAGCGGCTGACCGCCCGGCGGGCGGGACAGACCCGACGGCCCGCACGCTGGATCAGGGAGCGCACGGACCGTCGCCGGGGCACGTGACCAGCCGGTTCAGGGAGACCGACCACGAGGCCCCGCACCAGGCTCGCCGAAGCGCGACCGGTGGGTCCACTGGTGAGACGTGCCGAGTGACCGGATCGTCACACGAGCGGCAAGAAGAATCGCCGGGCGACCTCGAGGGTCGCCCGGCGATGTCGTCCGTGCGGGGGGATCCTGTCGGATCAGGACGGGGTCAGGCCGCGGGTGCGGGGCCGTCGGTGGGCACCGCGTGGTCGGCCACGGGCGCGTCTTCCTCGATGAGCTCGTCCTCTTCCGGCTCGACCACCTCGGCCGCGGCGGCCTTGGCCTCGTCGATGGACTCCTGGGAACGGCGGAGCAGGTCGTCGTCGTGTGCTGCCTGATCGGTCATGCCCAGCAACCTACGCGGGCGTCCCTGTGTCGGCGTCCCGGCGACGGGCACCGTGCGTCGGGTCGGAGCGGCCGGTGTGCGGTGGCTCGAAGTCCACCGCGGACGTCGGCGCGGGCGTCGAGGGCATCGCCGGGGCGGCCGGTGAGCCGAACGCGTCGGCGGCGTCGAGCACCGCACGGGTGGCGGCCACGGCCGTCCGGAGCGCATCGCGGACGGGCATCGCCCGGTGCGCCGGGGTCCGGACCTCGACGCCCCACGGCTCGGCGAACCCGAGTTCGCGCACGGTCCGGACGAAGCCGGGCAGGTCCCACGCCCCGGCACCGGGCAGGTACCGTGCCGTCCGGGACTCCTCGGCGAGGGTCATCCCGCTCGGGGTGTGCAGCAGTCCGTCGCTCAGCTCGACGGCTGCGAGGACCCCGGGTGCGACGCCCTGCCGGATCGACGCGAGGGTGGAACCGCCGCGGAGTGCGTGCATGGCGTCGATGAGCAGGCCGCCGTTGGGGTGGCCGGCAGCGGCGACGAAACGGGAGGCCCGTTCGATCGTGGGCAGGTTCGACCACGGTTCCGGTTCGAGCACGAGCTGCGCTCCGACCGCTTCGGCCTGGTCGGCGAGCACGACCCAGTCGTCGGCCATCGTGGCGGGGGAGGCTCCGGGCAACGAGGTGTCGGCGCGCGCCACCACCTGCCAGGCGCTCAGCGTCGCCGCGGCCTCGAGCACGACACCGCGGTCGGCGTCCTCGTGCTGGGTGCGGCTCGTGCACGTCCACCACCGGTCGAGTGGTCCGAGCTGGACCCAGACGATGCCGGCGGCGTCGAGCATGCGGCGCAGTTCGGCGAACCCCGTCGTCGCGCGGACCTCGTGCAGGTCGTCGAGGGACAGCGACAGGCCGGCGAACCCGGCGGCGCCGACGGCGTGCACGCGGTCGCGGATGCTCTCGTCGCCCGCCCACGTCCAGGACGTGGCGAGCAGGTCGTGTTCCAGCACGGTGGTACCTCCGGCAGTCCCGAGGTGTCCGCGTCGCCCCGTCGCGATGCGCCGCCCCGTGTCCGCCGCGGGCCCCACCCGCGACGATGCCCAAGACTTACCCGTGCTGCCTGCGAACGCTCCCAGCCCGTCGACACATCGCCGACACGTGCTTCAGACGATCCGGGTCCGGACCTCGCCGACGCCGGCGATCGTGCCGACGAGCACGGCGCCGCGTTCGAGCACGCCGACACCGTCAGGAGTGCCGGTCATCACGAGGTCGCCGGGCGCGAGCGCCACGGACCATGACAGCGCCGCGATCGTCTCGGCGACCGGCCAGATCTGGTCGGTCAGGTTGCCCGACTGCCGGAGTTCCCCGTCCACCGTCAGCTCGATCGCGCCGCTGGTCGGGTCGACCTCGGCCGCCGGGGTGATCGCCCCGATCGGCGCCGAGGCGTCGAAGCCCTTGGCCGTGTCCCACGGCCGCCCGAGTCGCTTCGCCTCGGCCTGCAGGTCGCGGCGAGTGAGGTCGATCCCGACGGCGTACCCCCAGACGTGTGCGAGGGCGTCGGCGACCGCAATGTCCGTGCCGCCGGTGCCGATCGCGACGACGAGCTCGACCTCGTGCTCCAGTTGCTGCGTCAGCGGCGGGTACGGGGTGTCGGCGCCGTCGACCACGACCGCGTCTGCCGGCTTGGTGAAGAAGAACGGCGGCTCGCGGTCCGGGTCGTGGCCCATCTCGCGGGCGTGCGCGGCGTAGTTCCGTCCGACGCAGAACACACGGCGGACGGGGAAACGCGCGCCCGTCGTCGTGGGCACGGTCGGGAGGCTCGGGGCCGGGATGACGAGTTCGGTCACGGTGCCAGCGTGGCAGGCTCGCAGGGCATCGGTTCAGCTCTCACCGAAGGACGCCTCGTACTTGAGCTTCCGCGCCCGGGCGCGCTCCTGGCGTTCGCGCCATTCGATGCGCGCCTGACGGAGCTCTTCCTCGGCGCCCTTCGCCCGCATCATGGGCCCGTAGTGCGGGTCCGCCAGCAGTGCGGGCGTCGTCAGTTCACGTCCGTCGAGCCAGCGCTTGAAGTCCTTGTCACTCAGCTTCGAGATCATCGTTCGCTCCTTCGATCGTCGCTGCGGTCAGGTCGTCGAGTGCCTGGCCGACCCAGCGGTCGTCCGCGGTCGTCCAACTGCGGGTCACCAGCGCAGCCGACATCACACCGGCGGCCGCGCGCTGTCCTTCGTCGTCCGAGGTCGCCCGGTCGGCGACCCACGACCAACGCTGCCACCACAGGTCGCGGTGCACCGAGAACTCTGCATTTCGCCGTCCTGCGCGCCCGTCGAGCACCGAGGCGACGAGCGCACCCAGCGCGACGGTCGCGCTCGTGACCGACACGAGCGCGCTGATCCAGCCGATGTCCATGCCGGAACCCTGACAGCACGGAACCGGCCACGCGGCGGGCGTGACCGGTCCTGTGGACGGCGCTCCGGGCCTCCAGGCCTGTGGAGGAGTGCGTCAGTTGCCGGGCGCGGCCGCCTCGGTCTCGCCCGCACCCGGGTCGCCGCCGGTCCCGCCGCTGGCGGGCTCGTCCTGCGGCCAGCCCGCGAACTCCCAGCCCGCGAGGGACGGGTGGTCCTCGCCCTTCGTGTACGCGAACGTCCGCGCGGCGTCACGCGCCTCGGACAGCTTCGTGAGCAGATCGGCGTGCGCCTCGGCGTCCACCCGCGTCAGGGCGTCGTGGGCCAGGGCGAAGCGGTCCATCTCGTTGCGCATGAGCATGTCGAACGGTGAGGTCGTCGTGCCCTGCTCGAGGAACCCGTGCACGTGCAGGTCGTCGTGCCCGTTCCGGCGGTACGTCAGCTGGTGCACGAGCGTCGGGTACCCGTGGAACGCGAAGACCGTGGGCGTGCCGGGCAGGAAGAGCGCGTCGTACTGCTCGTCCGGGATCGGGTGCTCGTGCTTGCGCGGGTCGCCGAGCGCGAGCAGGTCGACGACGTTGAGCACACGGACCCCGACGCCGGGAGCGTGCTTCCGGATGATGTCGGTGGCGGCGATCGCCTCGACCGTGGGGACGTCACCGGCGCAGGCGAGCACGACGTCGACCTTCCCGACGGCCTGCTCCGTGCCGGCGAAGTCCCACACGCCGAGTCCGGCCTGCGCGTGCGCGACCGCGTCGTCGAGGGACAGGAAGACCGGCTCCGGGTGCTTGCCCGCGACGATCACCTCGATGCGGTCCGTGGTCTCCATCGCGTGCGCGGCGACGGCGAGCAACGTGTTGGCGTCGGCCGGCAGCTTGATCCGGACGAGGTCCTGCTGCTTCGACGCGACGACGTCGAGGAACCCGGGGTCCTGGTGGGAGAACCCGTTGTGGTCCTGTCGCCAGACGTGCGACGAGAGCAGGAGCGACAGGTTGGACACCGGCACCCGCCAGTCGATGTCGGTCGAGGACTCCAGCCACTTGGCGTACTGCCCGACCATCGAGTCGATGATGTGGGCGAACGCCTCGTAGGTGTTGAGCATCCCGTGCCGACCGGACAGCACGTACCCCTCGAGCATCCCCTCGAGCAGGTGCTCGGACAGGACCTCCGTGACCCGTCCGCGTGCGGCGAGGTGCTCGTCGCCTGCGGCGCGCTGGGCTCGCCAGACGCGCGAGGTCACGTCGAAGACGGCGTCGAGCTTGTTCGAGATCGTCTCGTCCGGGCCGAACAGCCGGAAGGTCGAGGCGTTCTTCTCGATGAGTGCGGCGAGCCAGGGGCCGAGCGTGCCCGTGGCGGATGCCGTGGAACCAGCCTCGACCGCGTACGGCTCGAGCGGCGGCCGGTCGAGCGCGGTCCGCAGTCGACCGCCGTTGCCGTGCGGGGTGGCGCTCATCCGCTCGTCACCGGTCGGACGGATCGTGGTCATGATGCCGACGGGGTGGCCGTCCTCGTCGAAGAGCTCCTTGGGGCGGTACGAGCGCATCCACTCCTCGAGCTGCGCACGGTGGCCGTCGTCCTCGCGCACCGCGGGCAGCGGCACCTGGTGCGCGCGGAAGGTCCCCTCGACCTGCTCGCCGTCGACCTCCTTCGGGCCGGTCCAGCCCTTCGGGGTGCGCAGGACGATCATCGGCCAGCGCGGACGCAGGTCCGCGGCACCGGCGGGCTGCCCCGCGGCGGCACGGGCGGCCTGGGCGCGGGCAGCGGCCTGGATGTCGTCGATGCCGGCGAGGGCACGTCGCAGGGCACCGTCGAACAGGGCGTGCACCGCGTACGGGTCGTCGTCGACGCGGCGGGAGTCGACCACGATCGGGTCGTAGCCGAGCCCGCGGAAGTACGCGGTGAGGTCCTCGTCGGGGATGCGGGCCAGGACGGTCGGGTTCGCGATCTTCCAGCCGTTGAGGTTGAGGATCGGCAGCACGGCGCCGTCGGAGACCGGGTCGAGGAACGTGTGCGCCTGCCACGAACCGGCGAGCGGACCGGTCTCGGCCTCACCGTCGCCGACCACGCACGCGACGACGAGGTCCGGGTTGTCGAGCGCCGCACCGTAGGCGTGCGACAGCGAGTAGCCGAGTTCACCGCCCTCGTTGATGGAGCCGGGGGTCTCCGGGGCGGCGTGCGAGGGGATGCCGCCGGGGAACGAGAACTGGCGGAAGAACCGCTGCAGGTCGACGTCCTGGTACAGCTCGTTCCACGTGCCGTCCAGCCAGGCGTTCGCGTTCATCGCCGGACCGCCGTGCCCCGGGCCGCAGATGTACAGGAACTCGCGCCCGGTCTCCGTGATCAGCGCGTTGCAGTGCGCGTACACGAGGTTCAGTGCGGGGGAGGTGCCCCAGTGGCCGAGCAGCCGCGGCTTGACGTCGTCGGGTTCGATCGGCCGGCTGAGCAGCGGGTTGTCCAGCAGGTAGATCTGCCCGACCGTCAGGTAGTTGGCGGCGCGCCACCAGGCGTCGACCGCCCGGAGCCGGTCGGTGGTGGAGATGTGTGCTGGAGCCATGGGTACACGGTACGAAACACCGGGTTGCGGCACCTCAGGAAACTCGTCCCAAACCGTTCGGGCGGGGGCGCCGAATGACTTGCACAGGGCAAAAGCCCAGGGCGCTCTCCGGTCACAGTTGGCCGGTACTCAGTGTGTGCACAGTGCACATTCGGCCACCGGCCGGAGCGCCTCCAGAGCAAAGGACTGATCACGATGCGTAAGAGCCTCAAGACCTCCATCACCCTCGCCACGACCGGCGCCCTCGTCCTCGGCGGTGCCGCGTTCGGGATCTCCTCCGCCCAGGCCGCGACCCCGAACGTGCACACGGTGTCCTCGTCGTCCGAGTCGAAGATCCCCGCACCCGTCGCCTCGGTCCCCGAGGTCCTCGGTGGCTCCACCGCCGTGAAGCTCGACTCCGGCTTCACCGACGCCCTCACCGCCCTGAAGCTCACCCCCGGCGTCTCGGGTGACGCAACCCTGGCTGACGGGTCGGTGTCGTTCCCGATCACCGCCGGGTCGGTCACCTACTGGTCGCCCGATGGCAACTACCGCCCGTACGTGCAGGGCCTGCTGAACCACGACGACTCGGGTCTGACCCTGAAGGCCGGCGACACCACCGTCACGCTGGAGAACTTCGTCGTGAACCCGGGCTCGTCCAAGCTCTACGGCGACGTCCTCGTCAACGGCAAGGTCGCCGCGGCCAACGCGTTCCTGTTCGAGCTGCACGGCGGCTCCCTCAAGCCCCTCCAGCTCGAGGGCGACAACGCCATCCTCACCGGCACCACCGTCCACATCTCCGAAGACGCCGCCGGCCTGCTGAACAAGACCTTCGGCACCGACGCCGTCAAGCGCGGCCTCCTCGTCGGCACCGCCACCATCACCGCACAGATCAAGTAACACCCCGCACCACCACAATCGGCCCGGACCACGCAGCAGCGCGGTCCGCGCCGACTTGCGTCGCGGCTCGTGCGTCGAGCGGTACCGGGCGTACCTGGCGGAACCGGGCATACCTGGCGAGTTCTTTCGACCAGGGACGCCCGTTCTTGCGAACCAACGCGCGCGCGATGGGAAAGAACGGGCGCACAGACGGACGGGAGGCCCAGTGCCAGCTGGCACGGGCCTCCCGTCCGTCATGTGGGTACGCCGGGCCGGCGGCCTCCGTCGTCACGGGCTGGGCGACACCTCACGTGCTCACGTCCGCGTGGTCTGTCGCTCAGCGCGAAATCGCGCCCGGACCGGACCGCCCGCCCCCGCGCCGCACCGCGCCACCGCTCAGCGGCGCCGCCACCACCGCCGCGGCTTCGCCTCGAGCCGTGCCTGCTCCGCAGCCCGCGCGGCCGAAGCCATGCGCACCTCGCGGCGCTCCCGCCAGGCGAGCACCTCGGCCTCGACGTCGCGCATCGGCGTCACCACCGGCGGCCCGCCGAGCAGCTGCCGCCGTGCCTCTTTCACCCGCGCGTTGAAGTCCACCAGGACGTCCCGCACGTCGGACTCCAGCGACAGCGCGTCGAGTGCGTCGTCGAGTTCGGCGTCCTCGGTCCGCAGCGCCAGGGCCGGCGGAGCGATGCCCCGGATGTCCTCACGCTCGATCTTCGACTTGATCCACCAGTCCGGGTCGTGCTGCCCGTCGAGTCCCGGCAGTGGCTTCCCGTGGTACGGGTTGCCCTCGAAGACCCCGCGGCGCTCGGCCTCCGCGATCTGGGCCCGGGCGTGCGCGGCGACGTCGGCGGCCTTGAGCAGCCGACGTTCCTCACGTTCCGATCGCACCTCGTCGGGGTCGAGCGACCCCCGCTCGATCTCCTGGTCGACGAGCTGCTGGTAGCGGTAGCGCGCGGCTCTGCGGAGCCGGTCCATCCGTGCATCGACGTCGTTCATCGTCAGACCATGATGCCCCGCGCCCCCGACGGTTCGTCCAGCCCGGTCAGGACTTCTCTGAGACTTCTTCGATGGTCAGCGCGGCCTGGATGAGGGCCAGGTGCGACAGACCCTGGGGGATGTTGCCCATGAAGTCCCCGTCGACGGCACTGAGCATCTCGCTGAACAGGCCGACGTCGTTCGCCTGAGCGACCATGTCGTCCATCAGCTGCTTCGCGTCGTCGACCCGTCCGACGCAGGCCAGGGCCGCAGCGAGCCAGAACGAGCACGCCACGAACGGCGATTCCTCGTCCTGGATGCCGGAGTACCGGTACACGAGCGGGCCGTGCTGCAGCTGCTCCTCGATCGCCCGGATCGTGGACTCCATGCGCGGTCCGCGGTCGAACGCCGACATCGCGTGCAGCAGGATCGAGCAGTCGAGCGCGTCGGTGCCCGGGTACATGACGTAGTGGCCGAGTTCCTCGTTCCACCCGTTCTCGGCGACCCAGTCCTCGATGAGCTCGCGGTTCTCGATCCACTTCTCGCGCGGGCCGTCGATCATCCCCGCGTCGTGCAGCTCGACTGCGGCGTCGAGCGCCTGCCAGCAGCCGATCTTGCTCGTCGTGTAGTGCTGCGCCTCCTGCAGCTCCCACATGCCCGAGTCGGCTTCCGGCCAACGGTGGCACGCGTCGTCGGCCAGGTCCTGCAGCACCGAGGCCGTCTTGCGGTCGAGCACGTTGCCGGCCCGGACGTACTGGCGCATGATCTCGAACACGTCGCCCCAGACCCCGAGCTGCAGCTGGTCACCCGCGCGGTTGCCGATCGTGACCGGCCCGATGCCGTTCCAGCCCGGGACGTCGCGCTCCTCGACGGTGTCGCTCTTCGACCCGTCGAGTCCGTAGAAGATCGGCATCGTCTCGTCGTGCTCGGCGATCGTGCGCATCACCCACGACACGGCGGCGTGCGTCTCCTCGCGCAGACCGAAGCGGGTGAGCGCGTGCACCGTGTACGCCAGGTCGCGCACCCAGGCGAACCGGTAGTCCCAGTTCTTCCCGCCGGTGCGGTCCTCGGGCAGGCTCGTCGTCGGGGCAGCGGCGATGGCGCCGGTGGGGGCGAAGATCAGGAGCTTCAGGGCGAGGGCGCTGCGCTGGACGGCGTCCGACCAGGGGCCGTCGTAGCTGAACTCCTTCGACCAGGTCGACCAGTTCTCGATCGTGCGGTCGACCCCCTCGAGCGTGCGCTCCGGCTCGGGCAGGAAGATCGGCTCGTCGTACGTGCCGACGATGGTCAGGATCGACTTCGACCCCTCGGTGGTCGAGAACCGCCCGGAGAACCGGGGGCCGTCGTCGTGCACCGGTTCGAAGCCCTGCTCGACGATCGCGATGGTCACGCCGTCGATGCCGATCACCGTGCCGTTCGCGGTGTCGAGTCGGCGCGGTTCCGCCGTGTTCAGGATCGTGCCGGGCACGACCGCCCACTCCATCTCGACCGACCCTTCGACCCCCTGCACGCAGCGGCCGATCTCGGCCCACGGCAGGCGTCCGGCCACACCGGTGACCATGGCGTCGGTCACGGTGGCGGTGCCGGACGGGGTCGTCCACGTCGTCACGAGCACGTTCGTCCCCGGCAGGTAGGCGCGGGACACCTGCGCCCGGTCGTCCACGGGCCGCAGGGCGACGTGTCCGCCGTGCTCGGCGTCGACGATGCTCGCGAACACCGGCGGCGAGTCCATCGACGGGATCGGCAGCCAGTCGATCCGACCGTCGAGCGCGATGAGGGCGACCGTCCGCCCGTCGCCGATCGCGCCGTACGAACGGAGCGGGACGTACCCGTTCGTCCGTTCCTCGTTCTCGGTCGCGTCGGGGGTGTCTCGCGTGCGCTCGGTCATGCGTCCAGCCTGCCCCGGCCCCGGTGGCGACCATCAGGCGGACGTACCCCTCGTGGAGAACGCACGCCGGGCCTCCCGCCTGTAGAGAACCACCGGCGAACCGCCGGAGCACCCCAGGACAGCCGCCGGCCAACCCCCGGCGCCCAGCCGACACGCCCACGTGACTTGCGCATCCCGGGCGTGTCGCACTAGCGTCGTCCTCCTGCCGATCGGCAGACCGCCCGCCCCGGGCACACCGGAAGGACCGCGCATGCGCGCCGTGCAGCACAACGAGGAACGCGTCGAGCTCCAGCTCGCCGCGGCCGCCGTGCTGCCCGAGCAGCAGTGGTCCCTCCGCTATCCCGCGTAGGCACGCGACGTCCAACGACGCCCCGTGCCCACCCGGCCCGGGGCGTTCGTCAGCACCGCTTCCTTCCGTCCGCCACGTCCGGCGACGACCAGGAGGCCCGGCGTACGACCGTCTCGGACCGTCACCTCGACCGTCACGAAAGCGAGACGACTCCATGAAGAAGATCAACGACCGATTGCTCAGCTGGGCCTCGATGCTCGAGGACAACACCGAGCAGCAGGCCCGCACGACCGCGCGCATGCCGTTCGTGTTCCCGCACCTGGCCCTCATGCCCGACGCACACCTCGGCCTCGGGGCCACCGTCGGGTCCGTCATCCCGACCCTCGGCGCGATCATGCCGGCGGCCGTCGGCGTCGACATCGGCTGTGGCATGATCGCGGTCCGCACGCAGTTCACCGCCACCGACCTGCCCGCCGACCTGCAGGGGCTGCGCGAGCAGATCGAGCGCGCGATCCCGCTGTCGGCCGGTGCGTCGAACCGGAAGATCGTGGCGACCGCCGCTCCCCGGATCGCCGAGCTCGAGGCGATGGCCGAGACCGCCGGGTTCGACCCCGACGGCGTGCACGGCGGGTGGCGGAACCAGCTCGGCACGCTCGGGTCCGGCAACCACTTCATCGAGGTCTCCCTCGACGAGCAGGACCGGGTCTGGCTCTTCCTGCACTCCGGGTCGCGGGGCGTCGGCAACAAGATCGCGCAGCGGCACATCAAGGTCGCCAAGAAGGCCATGGAGCGCTGGTGGATCCAGCTGGCGGACCCCGACCTGGCCTACCTGGTCGAGGGCACGCCGGAGTTCGACCGGTACATCGCCGAGCTCCGGTGGGCCCAGCACTTCGCGCTGCTCAACCGCGAGGAGATGATGGACCGCGTCGTGCGGCAGCTGTCCGAGGCCGTCGGCACGCCCGTCGACGAGCGCGAGCGGATCAACTGCCACCACAACTTCACGCAGCGTGAGACGCACTGGGGCAAGTCCGTGTGGGTCTCACGCAAGGGTGCGATCCAGGCGAAGGCCGGTCAGCCCGGCCTGATCCCCGGGTCGATGGGCACCGCGTCGTACGTGGTCGAGGGACTCGGCAACAAGCCCTCGCTCGAGTCGTCCCCGCACGGTGCCGGCCGGCTGTTCTCGCGGAGCGCTGCCCGGCGGACCTTCACCCACGAGCAGCTGCGCGAGGCGATGGCCGGCATCGAGTACCGCGACACCGACGCGTTCCTCGACGAGATCCCGGCCGCCTACAAGCCGATCGACCAGGTCATGGCGGACGCCGAGGACCTCGTGTCGATCCGGCACACCCTGCGGCAGGTCGTCAACGTGAAGGGCGACTGAGACGCGCCCACCGACGGACGGGAGGCCCGTGGCGGCACCGCCACGGGCCTCCCGTCCGCCACGTGGCGGACCGCACGGCCCGGCGCGCCCCGGACAGGACGGCACGCGTCGGGCACGCTGGGCCGTGATGAGCGACACGGCGGAACACGCAGCGAAGGAAACCGGACGACAGGTCCGGCGGGCGGCCGACAGCCGCTGGTTCGAGGTCACGGCACGCGCCGGGTTCGTCGGCAGCGGCATCGTCCACCTGCTGATCGGGTACCTGGCGATCCTGCTCGGGATCGGCAACGCGTCCTCGGGCGGCGAGACGGACCAGTCCGGTGCGCTGCAGCAGATCGCCGCGGTCCCCGGCGGGGTGTTCCTGCTCTGGCTGATCGCCGTCGGCACGGCCGCACTCACCGTGCGCCTGGTCGTCGAGGCGATCGTCGGCGGCCGTTCCGACACCACCCGGGGCTGGCTCGCCCGGCTGAAGGACGTCGCGAAGGCCGTGGTCTACGGCGTGATCGCGTACTCGGCGGCCTCGTACGCGCTCGGCGCCGGCTCGAGCTCGAGCAGTTCGTCGCAGAGTGCCGCGGCGAAGACCCTGGCGACACCGGGCGGGGTGTTCGTGCTGGTCCTGGCCGGGGCGATCGCGGTCGCGGTCGGCATCGGGCTCGTGGTGATCGGCTGCCGCCGGTCGTTCCGGAAGCAGATCACGCGACCGTCGGGTCAGCTCGACCGCGTGGTCACCGTGCTCGGCGTCGTCGGGTACGTCGGCAAGGGCGTCGCCGTGGTCATCGTGGGCGTGCTCATCGCCGTCGCGGGGCTGCAGAGCGACCCCGACCAGGCCACCGGCCTCGACGCCGCGTTCGACGCGGTGCGGAGCATGCCCGGTGGGGTGTTCGTCCTCGTCGCGATCGGCATCGGGTTCCTGGCCTTCGGCGTCTACAGCTTCTTCCGCGCGCGGTTCGCCCGCCTCTGACCCGCCGGCGCCGCCGCGCTACCCACCGACGCGCGCACGCCTGAACGGGCACGGACCACCCCCGCGGTAGACGGGGTCGATGAGCACCAACGTCACGACCGGCCCCGCGACCGTCTTCGCCGACGCCCGAGCGGTCCTCGCCGAGAGCATCGTGTGGGACCCGTCCGCACAGCTGCTCCGGTGGGCCGACATCACCCTCGGCACCCTCAACACCGCCGAGGCCGACGGCACCGTGCGCTCGAGCGTGCCGCTGCCGCCCCCGTTGGCGAGCTTCCAGCCCCGGGCCGCCGGCGGGTTCGTCGCGGCCCTTGGCGACACCGTCGTGGTGATGGACGAGCAGGGCGCCGTGGAGCGCGAGATCGCCCGCGTCACCCACAGCACCTCGGGCAACCGGTTCAACGAGGGCAAGTGCGACCCGTTCGGCCGGTTCCTGGTCGGCAGCATGAACGTGACGACCGGCGAGCCCGACGCAGCGCTCTACTCGATCGAGGCCGACGGCACGACCCGGGTGCTCCGCGGCGGCTTCGGCGTGACGAACGGCATGGAGTGGTCGGAGGACGGCAGCACGATGTACGTCACCGACACCAGCGCCTCGACCGTCTTCCGGGGGTCGTACGGCCCGGACGGCGAGCTCGGCGAACTCGAGCCGTTCATCGTCGGTCAGGCGCACGACGGCCTGGTCCGCGACGACGAGGGCTGCTTCTGGAGCGCGATCTACGGCGGGTCCCGCGTCGAGCGCTACGGGCCGGACGGCTCGCACCTGGAGACGGTGGAGCTCCCCGTCGCCAACCCGACGTCGGTGGCGTTCGGCGGCCCGGACATGTCGACGCTCTTCGTCGGGACGGCCCGCGAGAACCTCACCGAGCAGGACCTGGAGCAGGCGCCCCGGTCCGGCGCGGTCTTCGCGGTGCGGACGACGGTCCACGGGTTCCCCGCGAACACCTTCAGCGGCTGAGCACGTCGTCGCCGCCCGCGCGGACGGCGGCCGGGTATCCTGGGCGACCGCCCGACCGGAGGAGACCCACGTGGACGACGAACGCCAGGCACCGCGGCCGGACCCGGCCGGCGAGCTCGCCCAGGCCGAGGACGCTGACGTCACGGTGCAGGTGGACCGGGTCGCGGTCGACGGCACCTACGTCCGGGTGAGCTCGATCGGTGAGCCGGGCGAGCGGGCCTTCCTGCTCGTCGCGGGGCTCGGCATCGCCTCGACCTACTACGAGCGGCTCGCCCCGCACCTCAACGAGAACGGGCCGGTGCACGCGCTCGACCTGCCGGGCTTCGCCGGAGTCCCGCGGTTCCGCGGCAAGGTCTCGATCGAGCGCTACGCCGACGCGGTCGAGCGGGTCATCGACGACCTCGGGCTCCAGGACCCGGTCCTGGTCGGGCACTCGATGGGCACCCAGGTCGTCACCGAGGTCGCCGCCCGCCGTCCGGGGATCTCCGACCTCGTGCTCATCAGCCCGGTGGTCGACTCGTCGGCACGGACGGTGCGGCAGTCGGCGTTCCGGTTCCTGCGGTCGACGCTGCACGAGCCCGCCGCGGTCCGCTGGCACGGCATCACGGCGTACGCACTGTGCGGCTGGCACTGGTTCCGGAAGGTCCTGCCGCGGATGATCGCGTTCCCGATCGAGGAGCGCGCCGCCCACGTGCAGGCCCGCACCCTGATCGTCCGCGGTGAACACGACGCGATGGTGCCGCGGGACTGGGTCCGTCGGCTGGCGCGGGTGTTCCCGTACGCGGTCCTCCGCGAGGTCGTCGACGGCGCACACTCGGTCATGCACGCACAGGCCGACGCGGTCGCACGGCTCGCGGTGGCGCACGTCGACCACCGGATCCCCGACCGGGGCGTGTCGTCGCTGCAGCGGGTGCGCGACGACTCGACGTCGTCGGACCTGGCGCGGCTCAGCCCGGGGGACGCCTGGTTGCTGGTCAAGTCGCGGTTCATCGAGCTGTTCGGGATGGCCCGGAACGACGACGAGACGCTCGAGGCGGCCAAGTCCGCACACGCCGTCGCGATGGCGGACGGCGACGACCTGCCGGTCGACCCGGCGGATCGCCGGGCGGTCGTCGACGAGGTCGCGCCGGAGTCGAAGTAGCCAGCACCGTCGAAGCAGCGGGCGTCGCGATCTGCGGGCGACCGCCTGGAGGCCCGGTGCCGGTACGACGGACGGGCACCGGGCCTCCAGGCAGTCGCGACCACCGCGACGGGCGAGCGGTCAGGGCGTGATGCGGCCCGGCAGCATGTCGGGCGTCAGCGCGTTCGCCTCGGCGAGGACCTTGCGGGCCTCGTCGGTCTTGTCCCACACGTTCCAGAGCAGCACGCCCCGGACCGTGTCGTCGTCGTCCAGGTAGTAGACGACGCCGGTGACGGTGGGGTCCTGCCAGTCCTCGACCGTGCGGAGCTTCGAGCTGACCTGTCCGACGGCCTCGTACCCCATGTCGAAGACGTCGGAGTAGAACATCGGCGTGTGGTCGTAGGTCTCGTCGGCGTCCGCGAGGTTGCGGCCTGCCTGACGACCCTGCTGCTGGGCGTTGTCGACGTGCTCCACCCGGCGGGTGCCGAGGATCCGGTCCGGGTACTCGGCGACGTCACCGGCGGCGAACACCGAGTCGTCGTCGGTGAGCAGCGTCGAGGTCACCACGATGCCGTCGCGGACGGTGAGTCCGGCGTCGGCGGCGAGCTGCGTGGCGGGTTCGATGCCGAGTCCGGCGACGACCGCGTCGGCCTCGACCACGGACCCGTCGTCGAGCGTCAGTCGCACGCCGTCGGCCGTCTCGGTGCCCTCGGACACCCGACGACCGGTGCGGAGCTCGACGCCGTGGTCGACGAAGCGCTGCTGGAACGCCCGAGCCAGGTCGTCCGGGAACATCCGTCCGCCGACGACCTCGTCCGGGTCGACCAGCGTGACGCGTGCACCGTTCTGCACGATCCCCGCCGTGATCTCCTGGCCGATGTACCCGCCGCCCACGACGGCGACGTGCGCTCCGGCGTCCGCGAGTTCGCGCAGCCGGCGGTAGTCCGACGCGCTGCGGTAGTCGAGCACGCGTGCCGACGGGGACAGCCCCGGCAGCCCCCGGGGCTTCCCGCCGGTCGCGAGCAGGAGCCGCTCGTAGCCGTGCGTCGCGCCGTCGGCCGTCGTGACGGTCTTCGCGGCACGGTCGATCGCGGTGACCGCGGTGCCCAGGACGAACTGCGCCCCGGTCTCCTCGGTGTGCAGGTCGACCTTGTCGTCCCAGCTGAAGTCCGGGTCGGTCCAGAGCTTCTTCGAGAGCGCGGGCCGGGCGTAGGGCCGGTCGACGTCCTCGCTGAGGATGCCGATCGACCCGTCGGTGTCGAGCTCGCGGATGCCACGGGCAGCAGCGTCGGCGACCATCCCGCCGCCGACGATGAGGTAGCGGAAGTCGGTCATGACGCCTCCTGGCGGTGCTGTGGTGCCACGATCAGATCGTGGCGACCGAGCCGGAGTCGACCCGGTAGTTGGCGCCGTTCACGAAGCTGGCCAGGTCCGAGCACAGGAAGGCCACCACGTTCGCGACCTCTTCCGGCTCGCCGCGGCGCTTGAGCTCCATGTACGGCCGCTCCTCTTCGAGGAAGCTGCCGATGGCCTCGTCGAACGAGGTCCCGCGCTGCTTGGCCCGCTTGTCCATCATCGCGTCCGTCATCGGCGTGTGGATGAACGCGGGGGAGACCGTGTTCACCAGCAGCCCCTCGGAGGCGTAGGAGCGCGACAGGCCCTTGGCGAACGAGAGCACCCCGGCCTTGGCGGCGCAGTAGGGCAGCTCGTCGTCGTACGGCTGCGAGGCGTCCTCGGACACCAGGCAGACGATGCGTCCCCAGCCGCCCTGGCGCAGGTCGCCGATGAACTCGCGGGTGATCCGCACCGGCCCCATCAGGTCGATGTCGATCGTCTCCACCCAGCCGGCCTCGTCGATCTCGTGGAACATGCCCTGGGCGCCGGTGACGCCCGAGGACTGCACCAGGATGTCGATCTCGCCGACCGCTTCACGCACCTTGTCGTGCAGGGAGGCGAGGCTCTCGGCGCTCCGGACGTCGGCGGCGAAGGCGTGCAGCTTGCCGAGCGGCGCCTCGAGCTGGTCCGCACTGGTGTCCAGACGGCTCTGGTCGATGTCGGTGACGACCACGGTCGCACCCTCTGCCAGGAGGATGCGCGCCGTGTTCCAGCCGATGCCGGAGTCGCCGCCGAAGACGAGTGCGGTCTTGCCCTGGATACCGAGGTCCACCCGGGCCCCTACGCGTGTGCCGACGCGTCGGCGACGGCAGGCGTGGTCGCGGAGGCCAGCGGGGTGCTGGGCGCGCGGTTCTCGGCGGAGACCATCCACGCGAGCTGCTCGAGGCGCTCGATGAAGCCGTGGAGCAGGTCCGCGGTCGTCGGGTCCTCGTCGTCGACCTCGTCGTGGACATCGCGCATGGTGCCGGTCGCCTGGTACAGCCGGAGCGTGACCTGGTCGATGGCGTCGTGCGTGGTGATCTCGCCCGAGGGGAACGCGTCGAGGTGGCTGCCCGCGGAGACGGTCGCCGAGCGGCCGTCCGGCACGAGGTACAGCGCACGCATGCGCTCGGCGGTGTCGTCGGCGAACTCACGAGCTGCGTCGACGATCTCGTCGAGCTGCAGGTGGAGGTCGCGGAAGTTGGTGCCCAGGATGTTCCAGTGGGCCTGCTTGCCCTGCAGGTGCAGGTCGATGAGGTCCACGAGGACCGCCTGGAGGTTCTTGGCCATCTTGTCCGAAGCGTGCATGGTTGTGGCTCCTTTCGCGTCGGTGTGACCGTTCCGGTCTACGCGGTGCCGCAGTGCACGCTCTCAGTGCGCTCGGAGGCAGCGTCCCCCGAGGTCGTCCGGTGCAGGGCTGCTCAGTGCGACGGCGCGGGGTCGACCTGGTCGACTGCGTCGCGCATCTGCTCCAGGAACCCGGCGACGATCCGCGCCTCGGACGCGGGGAGCCCCTCGGCGATCGACATCATCCGGCGGTGCATCACGCCGAGCGTGGCGCGGACCTCGTCGTCGGTCTCGGTCGTCGGCGTGATGACGAGGGCCCGGCGGTCGGTGGGGTGCGGGTCGCGGCGGACGTGGTTCGACTTGACCAGGCGGTCGATGAGGATGGTCGTCGAGGCCGACGAGATCTTGAGGTACGCGGCGAGGTCCTTCGGGCTCACGGCGGTGCCGGAGCGCTGCGCCTGCAGCAGGAAGCGCACGGCGAGCAGGTCGGTCTCGCCCATGCCCATCGAGTCACGGGTCCGGCGGCGCATGGCCGTCTCGGCGGATCGGTACCGGCGCAGGGCGTTCAGCACCGCGACCCCGCGTTGGGTCGCGTCGTCGTCCGGGAACCAGTACCCGGACGCCTCGGTGATCTCCTGCGTCGACATGGCGTTCAGGGTAACCCGTCTCGTATCTCGGCCGTCTAGTGAACTCCCGGGTTCTGCGGCGTCCGATGCGTCCGATGCGTCCGCACCGGACGGACAGGAGGCCCGTGGCGGGGTCGCCACGGGCCTCCTGTCCGATGGTTCGTCGCGTTACGCGGCTGCCTGCTCGTCCGTGCCGGCTGCGGCCTCGGCGAGCGCGGTGAGCGCGCCCTGCACGAGCGTCGTGACCTCGGCGTCCTCACGCGGGTGGGTCTCCGCGAAGCGGACGACCGACTGCGGGATGGCGACCTTGACGTCCTCCAGGACCTTCGCGCCGGCGATGCCGGCGGCCTTGCGGGCGTCGTCGTGGGCCCAGACGCCGCCGTACTGGCCGAACGCCGAGCCGATCACGGCGAGGGGCTTGCCGGACAGCGGCGAGGCACCGAACGGACGCGAACCCCAGTCGAGCGCGTTCTTCAGGACGGCGGGGATGGTGCCGTTGTACTCGGGGGTGATCAGCAGGACGGCGTCCGCGGTGGCGACGGCGTCGCGGAAGGCGACGGCAGCGGCGGGCGGGGTGTCGCCGTCGATGTCCTCGTTGTAGAACGGCAGGTCGACGATGCCGTCGAAGGTGTGCAGCTCGATGCCCTCCGGCGCGTGGTGCGCGGCGGCCTCGGCGAGCTTGCGGTTGATGGAGTCGGCGCGCAGGCTGCCGACGAGGACGAGGACGTTCGTCATGGAGCTCCTTCTGTTGCGGGATGCTGTTGCTGGACGGAAAGGTGTCAGCGACAACCAATGCGATCGTAGGGGGCGCTATTCCCAGCACCCTGGGTACGGTGGCGACGTGACCACGCTTCGGACCCCGGCCAGCACGCCACGAACCACCGACCCGACCTGGTGGCGCGACGCCGTCGTCTACCAGGTCTACCCACGCAGCTTCGCCGACACGGACGGCGACGGGCTCGGTGACGTCGCGGGCATCACGAGCCGGGTGCCGTACCTGGCGTCGCTGGGCGTCGATGCCCTGTGGCTCTCCCCGTTCTTCCCGTCGCCGCTCGCCGACGGTGGTTACGACGTCGCCGACTACCGCGCCGTCGACCCGAAGCTCGGGTCCCTCGACGACCTGGACGCCCTGGTCAGGGCCGCCCACGAGCACGACCTCAAGGTCATCGTCGACATCGTGCCGAACCACACCTCGGACCAGCACGAGTGGTTCCGGGCCGCGTTGGCGTCCGCGCCGGGGTCGGCCGAGCGGGCGCGGTACGTGTTCCGTGAGGGCTCGGGCGCCTCCGGGGAACTGCCGCCGAGCGACTGGGTGTCGAACTTCGGTGGCAGCGCGTGGACCCGAGTGCCCGACGGGCAGTGGTACCTGCACCTGTTCGCCCCCGAGCAGCCCGACCTGGACTGGTCGAACCCCGAGGTCCACGCCGACTTCGAGGACACGCTGCGCTTCTGGTCCGACCGCGGTGTCGACGGGTTCCGCGTGGACGTCGCGCACGGTCTGGCGAAGGACCTGTCGACCCCGTACCGGCCGTCGAACGAGCAGGACCTGCCGCTCGACGGCTCCGACCCGCTGTACGACCGCGACGAGGTGCACGAGATCTTCGCCACCTGGCGCCGGGTGCTCGACGAGTACGACCCGCCCCGTGCCGCGGTCGCCGAGGCCTGGGCCCCGGCACCCCGCCGCGTCCTGTACGCCCGGCCGACGGAGCTCGGGCAGGCCTTCAACTTCGACCTGCTCGAGGCTCCGTTCGAGCCCGATGTGTTCCGTCGGATCATCGAGCGGAACCTGGCCGCCTCGGAGCAGTCCGGTGCCTCGAGCACCTGGGTGCTCTCGAACCACGACGTCGTGCGGCACCCCACCCGTTACGGCCTGCCGGACGGCACCGACACCGACGCCTGGCTCATGACGGACGGCACGACGCCGGAGCTCGACCGTGCACGGGGGCTCCGTCGGGCCCGAGCGGCGACGATGCTGATGCTGGCGCTGCCCGGGTCGTCGTACGTCTACCAGGGCGAGGAGCTCGGGTTGCACGAGGCCGCCGCGATCCCGCGCGACCTGCTGCAGGACCCGAAGTGGCTCCGCACCGGGCACACCGTCAAGGGCCGGGACGGCTGCCGGGTACCGATCCCGTGGACGCGCTCCGGACCGTCGTTCGGCTTCGGGGACGTCGCACCGCACCTGCCGCAGCCGCAGGACTTCGGGGAGTCCTCGGTCGAGGCCGAGGACGGCGATCCCGAGTCGACCCTGTCGCTGTACCGCCGGGCACTGGCCGCACGGCGTCGCCTGCAGCAGGGGGAGGCGCTGACGTGGCTGGAGTCCGGCTCCGAGGTCGTGGCGTTCGCGCGGCACGACGGCTGGCGGTCGGTCACGAACTTCGGCACCGCGCCGGTGCCCCTGCCGGCCGGGACCGTCGTCGTCGCGTCCGGGCCGCTCGACGGGGTCGCACCGGGGCTGCTGCCGGGTGAGACGACGGTGTGGCTGGCCTGAGCGGTCCGCTCGCGTCGTTCTTCCTCCACAGCCGGGAGGCCCGTGGGGGCGTTCCACAGATCGTCTCCCCGCCGCCCGGGGGTGACGTCCCGGTCGCGAGCATCGGGGCATGACAGATCCCACTGCATCAGCTCCAGCTCCAGCTCCTGCCCCAGCGCCTTCCCTCGACCGGCGGTCGTTCCGCTCGCGGGTCGTCCGCCGTCTCGCTGCGGCGTGCGCCACCCTGACCGCGATCGGCGTGCTCGCGGCACCCGCGGTCCTGCCGTCCGGGTCGAGTGCGGCCGCCCTCGACTTCCCGTACGTCAACCAGTTCTCCAGTGCGTCCGGCGGTGCCCTGCACGGTGACGCCGCGGTGTCCGGCGGCCGACTGCGGCTCACCGACGACATCCGGAACCAGGCGGGGGCGTGGTCGACGAACGACACGTTCCCGTCCGACACCGGGCTCGAGATCGAGTTCACGTACGCGATGCACACCGAGAAGGACGACCCCGGCGCCGACGGCCTGCTGCTGTACCTGGCCGACGGGGCCTCCGCGCAGGGCGTCGGGTCCTTCGGCGCCGGTCTCGGGTACGCATGCCGCAAGGAAGCGACCGAGGGCGGTGGCCGGGAGTGCGACCTGCCGGGCGTCCCCGGTGGCTTCGCGGCCGTCGCGATCGACCACTACGGCAACTTCTCGTCACGCATCAACGGGTCCGGCCCCGGAGCACAGCCCGACCACGTGGTGGTCCGGGGCTCCGGCAACGGGACCGAGGGCTACCGGTACGTCGCCGGTGCCGCGGCACCTGGTGGCACCGTGACGGCCGGTTCGACGCCCCGGACGGTCCGGATCACCCTGCTGCCCGACGACGACGGCGGGCTCGCGGTCTCCGTCCGGCTGCAGGTCGGCTCGACCATGCGCACCGTGCTCGACTCGGTCCCGCTGCACGGCGACGGGCAGGCCGCGCTGCCGAGCACGCTGCGCCTCGGGTTCGCCGGGGCCACCGGCAGTCACGTCGACAAGCACGAGGTCGACGCGCTCCGGGTCTGGAAGCCGGCGGACCTGTCCGTCGAGCACGACCTGCCCGCGACCGCGACGGCGGGCGAACCGCTCCGCTACACCGTGACGGCGCGGAACCCCGGCCCGAACGCCGCCGACCCGAGTCCGCTCCAGGTCGACGTGCCCGACGGCGTCGAGGACGTCACCTGGACCTGCACGGCCGCGGACGGCTCCGCCTGTGCGACCGGGTCGGGCACCGGTGACGTCGCGACCGACCTGTCGTTGCCCCGAGGGGGTTCCGCCGTCGTCACGATCGAGGGCCGGGTGGCCGAGGGCACGTCCGGAGCGCTGGAGAGCGTTGCGACCATCGCCCCGCCGACCTCGTTGTCCGACACGAACGAGGCCGACAACGCCTCGCGGGCGACCACTACGGTCACTGCCCCCGTGATCGCCGCCGACGTCGAGACGGACAAATCGGTGTCGCCGTCGACCGTCCGGCCCGGTGACGAGGTCGAGTACCTCGTGACGGCCCGGAACCGGGGGCCGTCGGTGGCGCAGCAGGTCGGGGCGGTCGACGACCTGCCCCAGGCCATGCGGTTCGTGGGCTCCGAGGACGGTTGCACGGCCGAGGGGCAGCGGGTGACCTGCAGCTCCGACGTGTCGCTCGAGGTGGGCGAGACCCTGGACTTCCGGATCCGCGCCGAGCTCGACCCCGCGTACCAGGGGGACGGCTCCGACGTGGTGAACGTGGCGACGGCGACCTCGCCGACCGACGCGGACGGCGGCGACCCGTCCACCGGCGTCGCGATCGTCGTGGGCCCGGACGACGAGGGGCCCGCGCCGAGCCCCGCGCCGACGACCGGGCCTGCTCCGGACGACGGGGACGCCGGTGGTGACGGTTCCGGTGGTGACGACGGTGACGGCGCCGGTGTCGACGACGGCGGCGGAGCCGGTGACCCCGCAGCCGACCGTCGGGCGGCTGCCCCCGTCGGAGCCCTCGCCTACACCGGCGCCGAAGGGCTCGGCCTCGCCGCGGCGCTCGCCGCCCTGGCCGCCGCCGCCGGATCCGTGTGCTGGTGGCTCGCCCGACGTCGTGCTCGCCGGAACGCGCCGTCCGACGACCCGCAGCAGCCCTGACACCGCCGGGACGGCACCCGGAGGCGGTGTCGTCCCGGTGCACGGGTGTGGACGTCCACAGGGGGTCGAGTCCGCTCCGGTCGGGCGTCCACCCCACCGGCGGTAGGATCGGATCCACGATCCGCATGCCCGAAAGAGGTCTCGTGTCCGACACCGTGGACGACGCCACCACCGTGGAAGACGCGACCCAGCGCGCGCGGTACTGGCCGATCCCGATCCTCCGGGCGATCCCCGCAGCGGTCGTCGCGATGGTGATCACCTTCTCGACCAACCACGCCGCGGGCTACGGTCTCCTGCTGTTCGGCGGCTTCGCCCTGGTCGAGGGCCTCGTGCTCCTGTTCGCCGGGATCTCCCGACTGCCCCTCGACGGTCGATCGCGTCGCACGACCCTGCTGCAGGCCGTCATCACCCTGCTCGCCGCCGTCGCCGCGTTCGCGTGCAACGGGTTCGGGCTGCCGGCCTTCATCACGGTCATCGTCGCGTTCGCGGTGCTGACCGGGGCCCTCGAGCTTTCGCAGGGGCTCCGTGCCCGTCGACGCTCGCCCTTCGCTCGCGACTGGACCACGATCGGCGGCCTCACGCTGCTGCTCGCGGTCGCCTTCCTCGTCACGCCGCCGGACTACTCCCAGCAGCTCGGTGGCGTGGAGCAGGTCACCGGCACCCTCGACGCCTCGATCGTGCTCGTCGGCCTGCTCGGCGCGTACCTCGCCATCACGGCCGTCTTCCACGTGATCGCCGGCCTCTCGCACAAGTGGGGCACGGCCACGCCGGCCGTCGCCCCGGACGGAGCACCACACGCATGACCACCCCCAGCCGTCGTGACCGTCTGCGCCCGGTCGAGCTCCTCGGGATCTCCGCGATCATCGCGGTGTTCACCGGGCTCGTCGTGCTGTTCTCGACGCGGGAACTGCAGCTGGCCGTGATCTTCCTCGGCGTCGCGTTCATCGTGGTCGTCGTCGTGCTCGCGATGCTGCAGCTCGCCTCGTCGAGCGAGCAGGACGACAACGACATGCTCGGCGGGCACAAGACGCCGGGCGAGGGCGACGGCGACGACTTCCACTGACCGCTGATGTCTGACAGCTGACAGCTGACGGCTCCGGGCGGACACGCCCGAGATCACGAATCCGCCACGGTCCTGTCAGGATCGCGGGTCCTGCCGACACCTCTGAGTGAAGGAGGTGGGATGTGGACGTGACGACCGGCACCGACACGGACGAAGGACTCGTCCGTGCGATGGCACAGGGAGACACCGGCGCGCTCGCCCGGGCGTTCGACCGGTACGCCCCCACCCTCACCCGCTACGCGTGGGCGCTCGTCGACGACCGGTCCGACGTCGAGGAGATCGTGCAGGACACGTTCCTGACGCTCTGGCAGCGCGCCGCGACCCTCGAGCTGCCGGCGGACACGGTGCTGCCGTGGCTGCTCGTCGTGTGCCGCAACCACGCCTTCAACACCGGCCGCAAGCAGGCCCGGCGCCGCACGGACGAGCTCCCGGAGCACCTCGCCTCGCCCGCCGACCACGACGAGGCCCGCGAGACCCTGCGCTGGGTCCGTGCCGAGATCGCCGCGCTCCCGGACCTCGACCGCCGCATCTGCGAGCTCTGCCTCCTCGAGGGGCACTCGTACGCCGAGGCCGCCGAACTCCTCGGACTCACGGTCGGCGCGGTCACCCAGCGGGTGTCCCGCAACCGTCGACGACTCAAGAAGGTGGTGATGCACGATGAACACTGAGCCTCCGCAGGGAGACGACCTGCAGCGCATGCTCGTCTCGATGAAGCAGAACGTCCTCGAACGTGCCACCCCGCTCCCGAAGCGTCGTCGGGGCCGGTCCGGGATCGTCATCGGTGTCGTCGCGCTGCTCGCCGTCGGCACCGCGACCGGTGCGGTCGCCCTGACCCTGTCGCAGCAGAACGCCGACCCGGTCGCCGCTCCCACCCAGACCCAGCAGCCCGAGCCCGCGCCGTCCTCCACGACGCCGAGCTCCGCCCCGATCACGGGGGCCCCGGTCCCGAAGCCCACCCCGACGTCGACACCGACCGCCGCCGCGGCGACGATCCCGGCGACGTGCCGCGACATGGTCCCGGCAGAGGACTACACCCGGCTCTTCGGGGAGACTCCGCTGACCGAGATCTCGAAGGCGAAGGACGGGACGGCCGGCGGCGATGGTGAGGACGTCACCTGGGCGAACGGCGAGTCGAAGATCATCTGCACGTGGGCAGATCCCCGAGCCGACGTCAGTGGGCTCACCATGACCGTGGGGACGGCCGGGCCCGGGGCCGCGGACGTGCTCGCCACCAGTCCGCTGGAGTGCGAGGACCGCGACGGCGGGCGGGTGTGCCAGTCGTCCGTCCCGGCCGAGGCTGCCCCGGTGGACCAGGTCTCCACCTTCTTCCTGCGCGACGACACCTTCATCGTGATCCGGCAGGCGAACTTCCCGACGAACGGGCTGCTGGACGCCGTCGTCGGGGAGATCTGGGGGGACTGACGGCCCGGAGGCACGAGGCGGACCCGACCCGTGCCTCCAGTCCGTCGGTGGCCAGATCGTGAGCAGGAACGGTCGCCTCGCGCACCGTGACGCGACCGTTCCTGCTCACGAAGCACAGCGAGCGCGCTCAGGGTCACCCGAGCCGCGCCGCCACGATGTCACGCGCCAGCGTCCGGACCGCACGGCTCGGCTCCGGGGACGTCCGGACCGCCAGGCCGATGCGGAGCGGGTCGACCTCGTCCTCCAGGTCGAGCACCGCCCCGTCGTACCGCACCCCCGAGTCCGGCACGACCCCGACGCCGAGCCCGGCCGAGGCGAACCGGATCACGGCGGGCATGTCGTTCATCTCCGCGACGATGCGCCGACGGATCCCGAGCCGCTCGAGTGCCCCGTCGAGGATGATCCGGTTGCCGAACCCGTGCGCCGTGTCGACGAAGGGCTCGTCGGCGAGTTCGGCGAGCGACACCGACGACCGGCCGGCGAGCGGGTGGTCCGCCGCGGTGAACACCCGGAACGGCATCTCCCGCAGCGGCTCCACGACGACGCCGGCGGGCACGGTGGGCAGGCCCGTGTAGGCGATGTCGAGCCGCCCGGCGACGAGGTCCTGCACGAGGCCGGTCGTCCCCGACGGCGACGTCATCAGCTCCACGGCGACGAGCGGGTGCTGTCGTCGGAACCGCTGCAGCACGCCCGTCAGGTCGACGATGTCCATGCTCGTGAAGATGCCGAGCCGCACCCGGCCCCGCAGGTCGGCGTCGTCGGCGGTGGCCAGGTCGCGCATCCGGTCGAGGGACTCGAGGACCGCGCGGGCGTGGGGGAGCAGGTCCTCGCCGGCGGGGGTCAGGACGAGCTGTCGGCCGGTGCGATCGAAGAGCCGCACCCCGAAGCTGCGCTCGAGCGAGGCGATGCCCGCGGACACCGTGGACTGCGCGGCCCAGAGCCGTTCCGCGGCCCGGGTGACGCTGCCCTCGGCGGCGACGGTGACGAACTGGTCGAGCAGTCGGGTCTCCATCGTCCGAGTATCGAACAGATCGATCGTGCACATCAAGCGCATCCGTTGGACTCGATGCACCGCGAGCGCGATCATCGGAGCATGTCAACCGTCACCGACACCCCGACGGGCACCGTCCCCGCCACCACCGCCGCTCCCGCATCCGCGAGCGACCGTGTCGTCGCCCCGCGCGGACGCCGTGTCCACACCCGTCGGCGCCACGGTTTCGGCTTCTGGGTCGTCGCCTTCGCGTTCCTCGCGGTGATGGCCTTCGCGACCGTCCCCGCGCCCCTCTACGTCATCTACCAGGCCCGCGACGGCTTCCCGACCTTCACCACGACGGTGATCTTCGCGGCGTACGGGGTCGGGGTCGTCGGGTCGCTGTACCTGGCGGGACACCTCAGCGACGTGCACGGGCGGCGCCCGCTCATCCTGGTGTCGATCGCCCTCGAACTCGTCGCCGCCGTGCTGTTCCTGCTCTGGAACGACGTCACCGGCCTCATCGTCGCCCGGCTCGTGACCGGCCTCGGCGTCGGGACGCTGACGGCGACCGCGACGGCACACCTCGGTGAGCTCCGGGTCCGTGCCACCGGGTCGAGCGACTCCGCGAAGGGCGCGAGCGTCGCCGCCGGAGCCGTGAACCTCGGTGGCCTGTCCCTCGGTGCCCTGGTCGGCGGAGCGCTCGCCGAGTTCGTCGGGCAGCCGCTCATGGTCCCGTACGTGGTGTTCGTGATCGCGCTGGCCGTCGCGTTCGTGCTCGTGCTGGCTGCACCGGAGACGGTCGACCGTCCCGAGCAGCCCGTGGCCTACCGCCCGCAGCGCATGCAGGCTCCCGAGGGGCAGGGTGCCGCGTTCTGGGCCGCCGGCGCAGCCGCGTTCGCCGCGCTCGCCGTGCAGGGCCTCTTCACCTCGGTCGCGCCGAGCTTCCTCGGCACCACGTTCCACGTCACCGACCGCCTGGCCGCCGGCGCCACGACCTTCGGGGTCTTCGCCGCGAGCGCGCTGTCGCAGATCGTCTTCGCCCGACTGTCGCAGCGTGCGCAGATCCGGCTCGGCATGCTGCTCCTGGTCGTCGGCCTGGTCGTCCTCGCCGTCGCCGCGGTCCTGCTGCAGGTCGCCGGGTTCATCGGCGGCGGAGTCGTCGCGGGAGCCGGCGTCGGCCTGCTGTTCCGCGCCGCGATCGGCAGCGCCGCAGCACTGGTCGGCCCGGAGCGCCGGGGCGGCGTGCTCGCCGCCACGTTCCTCATCGCCTACGCCGGGCTCACCGTGCCGGTCGTGGCCGTCGGGGCGGCGCTGCTGGTGATCCCGACGCTCCCCGTCCTGATCGGGTACGTGGTGCTCGTCGCCGTCCTGGCCGTCGTCGCCGGCACCCGGCTGGCCGCGCGCGCCTGACGTATGGCGGGCCTCCCGTCCGCCCGGAACCAGGTTCCGGACACTGCACCACGCGATCGCGCGGTGCCGTGTCCGGAGCCTGGTTCCGTCGTGCGGTCGAACTCCCGGCATACTGGGCGCGTGCCCCGGAACCGCAACCGTCCCGTGATCACCGGCGTCGCGGCCGTGGTGGCCGCCGGTCTCCTCGCCGGCGGGTTGTTCCTGACGGCACGGCAGGGCGCGGACGACCCCACCATCGGTGCCGGCTCGGCCTCACGGACGCCGAGCGACGCGCCGACCGCCGCCGGTGACGGCACCGTCACGATCACCCGCACCGGGCCGGACATGCCCGGCAGCACCGCGCTCGGCCGGTGCGACACCACGACCCAGGCGGCCGTTGCGCAGTACGAGACCGAGGCCCTGGGCCGCGTCACCCTGCAGTGCGGCACCGCTGCCCAGGGGTACGAGCACATCCGGGTGCGGCACACCGCCGACTGGCAGGACGTCGTCACCGGGCACGGCTCGCGCGACTGGGACGACGCCATGCTCACCGCGGTGCAGACGGCGCTCGAGGACCCGCGCTCCGGGTTCCCGCTCGACGCCGGCGACGGCAAGGTCTGCTACGCCGCACCCGTCCGGTTCGACGACGGTTCACGCCCCGACGACGAGCCCTGGGTCAAGGTGATCGTCTCGGCCACCACCGACCGGGTGATCACGGCGTACCCCACGCGCACCGACGACTGCTGACGCGGGCACCCGCGGACACCCGTTCTGCGACAGACCACGGGTCGATCACCTGGTGGATCGTCGCGAAGCCGGAGCGACCCCGACCGACGCCCACACGCCCGAGCGCGGACCCCTACGCGTGCACCTCGTACTCGTGCCGCCGGTGCGACACCGGCTCCAACTGGAACGTCGAGTGCTCCACCGGCACGTCGAAGTGCTCCGCCACGCAGCGCTGCAGCTCGTCGAGGATCGCCGGGGCGTGCGCCGTCGAGAAGCAGTGGTCGTCGACGACCACGTGCGCGGTCAGGTTCGGCACCCCGGTCGCCACGAGCGTCGCGTGCAGGTCGTGCACCGCGATGACGTGGTCGAGCTCGAGGATGTGGCCACGCACATCGTCGAGGTCGAGCCCCGGCGGCGTCGACTCGAGCAGCACGTTCGCGGTCTCGCGCAGCAGCCGGATCGCCCGCGGCAGGATGAGCAGGCCGATCAGGATCGCGGCGACGGAGTCCGCCCGCTCCCACCCGGTCAGCATGAGCACGACCGCGGCGATGATGACGGCAACCGAGCCGAGGGTGTCGTTGAGGACCTCGAGCCGGGCGGCGCGCGAGGTGAACCCCTCGCCCGAGGCTCGCAGCAGCACCGCGTAGGCCACCAGGTTGCCGACGAGTCCGACGATGCCGAAGACGAGCAGCGGCCCGGAGTGGATCTCCTCCGGCACGAACAGCCGTTGGACCGCCGAGATGATCACGTAGACCCCGACGGCGAGCAGGATCGCGGCCTGTGCGGTGGCCCCGAGGACCTCGGCCCGCTGGAAGCCCCAGGTGCGCTGCGCGGTCGGGGACCGGCGGGCGAGCCGCGTCGCGACGAGCCCGATGCCGAGTCCGCCGGTGTCGACGACCATGTGCCCGGCATCGACGAGCAGCGCGAGCGAACCCGTGACCACGGCGCCCACGACCTCGGCGAGCAGGATGCCCGCCGAGATGCAGAACGCGATGAGCAGGGCGCGCTCCGAGGCGTGCCCGACGCCGTGCCCGTGGTCGTGTCCCATGTGCGACATCGTAGGGATCCGCACTGACGACATGCCAGGATCGAACCGTGAGCCGGTCGCCCTACGAGCTGTCCACACCGCCGGACGTGCTGGCCCGGCTGCACCCGCGGCTCCGCACGTACTTCGGCCCCGTCCCGCCCGGGCACGTCGGCCGCGGCGAGGGCGTCTTCGACGTCGTCGGCACCCCACGTCGGTGGCTCTGGCCGGTGCTCGCGGTGTTCGCCCGCGACTCCGTCATGTTCCCGGTCTGGGAGCGGGACGTCCCGTTCACGGTCGAGAACCGGCCGGCTCGCGTCCGCCGCGGGTCAGGGGTCAGCCTGGAGGCCCGGGTCGCCGTCCGCGCGCACCGCACCTTTCGGTTCCGCTCCGGGAGCCGCACGATGGTGGACGCCATCACCGCCGAACCCGACGGCCTGGTCGACCACCTGGGTCGCCACGGGCGCGTCAGCGCCCGGCTCCGGGCGCAGGTCGACGCCGACGGTCCCGACGCGGGCGCCCTGCGCCTGGTCTCCACGCGCGTGACGTTCCGTGCGCTGGGACGCGATCTGCGCCTCCCGGCCGCCCTGAGCCCGCGTGTGACGCTCACAGAACGATTCGATGACGAAGCCGACCTGCAGCGCGTGTCCCTGGTGCTCACGGCGCCGGTGCTCGGCACGCTGTACCGGTACGAGGGGGCGTTCCGGTACGAGATCGCGCCGGACACAGAACGGGGATGAGATGAACGACCAGAAGGGCCGGGTCGTGATCGCGGGAGCGAGCGGCTTCGTGGGGCGGTACCTGCGGGACGCCTTCACCGAAGAGGGGTACCAGGTCGTCACCATCGGCCGGACCGGCGACGCCGTGTGGGGCAACACCATGCGCATCCGGGAACTCGTCGACGGCGCCGCCATGGTCGTGAACATGGCGGGCAAGAGCGTCAACTGCCGCTACGGCCGACGCAACCGTGCGGAGATCATGCGCTCGCGGGTGGACACCACGCTCGAGCTCGCCGAGGCCATCCGCACGTCCGAGCACCCGACGCCGCTGTGGATGAACGCCTCGACCGCGACGATCTACCGGCACGCCGACGACCGACCGCAGGACGAAGCGACGGGGGAGATCGGCGAGGGGTTCTCGGTCTCCGTCGCCCGCGCGTGGGAGGACGCCTTCTTCGGCGCCGACCTGCCCGGCACCCGTCGTGTGGCGCTGCGGATGGCGATCGTGTTCGGCGACGGCAGCGCCCTGCTGCCGCTCCTCCGGCTCGCGCAGGCCGGCCTCGGCGGGCCGCAGTACGACGGACCGTGGGTACCGACGCGCTCCCGGCTCCGCGCCGGCACCTACCACCATCACCAGCCCACGCACGGTCGGCAGCGCTTCAGCTGGGTGCACATCGCCGACGTCCTCGGGTCGATCCGGTTCCTCCGCGACCACCCGGAGATCGAGGGGCCGGTGAACATCTCGAGCCCGAACCCGTCCGACAACCGCACCGTGATGGCGACCCTCCGCGACGCCGTCGGGCGCCGGTTCGGGGTGCCGACCTGGCGGTGGATGCTCGAGCTCGGGTCGTTCGCGATCCGCACCGAGACCGAACTCGTGCTGAAGAGCCGGTGGGTGGTGCCGACCCGGTTGACCCAGGCCGGCTACGAGTTCCGGTACCCGCACCTGCGCGGGGCGCTCGCCGGGATCATCGCGGAGCGTCGCCAGCACCGGGGCTGAGCGCCGGGTCGAGGTCGCGCGGACTGCCGCTCGCGAGCGGTCCGTGCGGCACGTCGTGCGACCTCGGCGACACGGCAGCGGCGCGTCGTGCGACCTCGTCGACGGGGGCCGGTCGCGGCCCGCGGTCGCGCGCCGGACGTGACGACCACAGCACGGCGGCCACGACGACCGCGCCGGCGAGCACCTCGACCAGGTCGGGCACCTCGCCGAAGGCCACCCACGACGCGAGCACCCCGACCACGGGCACGAGCATCGAGAACGGCGCGACCGTGCTCGACGGGTAGGCCGCTAGCAGCCGCGACCAGATGCCGTAGCCCACCAGGGTCGCGACGACCACGATGTAGAGCAGGCCGAGGTCGGCGGGCAGCGCGGCCGCCGTGAACGCCGAACCGAGAGCGGTGCCGATGCGGTCCGGGCCCTCGACCACGAGCGACAGCACGACCATCGGGACCGGCGGCACGACGGACCACCACAGGGTCAGGTGCAGCGGGTTCGCGGCCCCCGCCCGCCGGGTCGCGACGTTGCCGATCGCCCACCCGAGCGCACCGCACAGTGCGAGCACGACGGGCAGCAGCGCAGCGGTCTGGGAACGGTGCAGGGCGATCGCGGCGAGGGCGGCCACGGCGACGGTGACCCCGACGACCTGCCGGCCGGTCAGCCGCTCGCGCAGGAACACCCCGGCCAGCACCACCGTGAACGGCGCGGAGGCCTGCAGCACGAGCGAGGCCAGCCCCGACGGCATGCCGGACGCCATGCTGAGGTACAGGAACGAGAACTGCAGCACGCCGAGCCCGAGACCGACGAGCAGGAGCCGCCCGAACGGGATCCGCGGCCGCGGCACGAACAGCAGCGTCGGGACCGCCAGGATCGTGAACCGCAGCGCTGCGAGCAGGAACGGCGGGAAGTGCTCGAGCGCGAGTGCCGTCGCGGGGAAGTTCAGTCCCCAGACCACGGCGACGACGACGGCGAGGAGGCGGTCTCGGGTGGTCATGCTCCTCATCGTCCCGGCCCGCACGTTGTAGGTCCATCGAAACCTTCACGAACGACGATGTAGGGTCCCTGCATGGTCGACTTCGACGTGCAGCTGCTGGCGGTCCTGCGGGAGCTCGCCGAGCGCGGCAGCGTCACAGCCGTCGCCGAGGCCACCCACCGCACACCGAGCGCCGTCTCCCAGCAGCTGCAGACGCTACAGCGGCAGGTCGGGGTCCCGCTGGTCGAACGCGTCGGGCGCGGGGTTCGGCTGACCCTGCACGGCGAAGTGCTCGCGGGCCTGGCATCCGGGGTCGCGACCGCCATCGCGCAGGTGGACGCCGCCTGGCAGGAGCACCTCGGCGGCACGACCGGACCGGTGTCGCTGGCGATCTTCCCGTCGGCGGCGGAACTGCTGCTGCCCGGCGTGCTCACCCGGATGCAGGCACACCCCGGCATCGCGCTGACCCTGGTCGACGTGGACGTCAGCGAGGGGGAGTTCGCACCGCTCGCGGCCGACCACGACGTGGTCGTCGGGCACCGGTCGGACGGCGTCCGCCCGGCGGACCAGGGATCGGTCGACACCGTGCCGCTGCTCCGCGAACCGCTCGACGTCGCCCTGCCGCCCGGGCACGCCCTGGCCGGCCGCGCACGCGTGGGCATCGACGAAGTCGTCGGGGAACGCTGGATCGGCGTGCCGGAGGGCTACCCGATCGACCGGGTGCTGCACGCGATGGCCGCGGCGACCGACACCCCGCCGAGTGTCGCGTTCCGCACGATCCACCTGCCGGTCATCGAGAACCTGGTGGCGGCCGGCCACGGCATCGCACTCGTCCCGCGGTACACGTCGGGCACGCGAGCCGCCGGGCGCTTCCACCTGGCGGAGCTCGCCGACGTCCGTGCCGGACGCCGCATCGAGGCACTGGTCCGCCCCGACCGTGCCGTCCGTCCCGTGGTGCGCACCGTCCTGGAGGCGCTGGTCGCCGTCGCCCTGGACGTCACCACCTGAGACGGTGGCGCCCACTGCCGGGCGCACGCCGTGCCTCCAGGCCGCCTGTCAGCGCACCTGGAACGTCAGCGCACCTGGAACGTCAGCGCACCTGGAACGGCGTGCCGAGCGGCAGGCGCTCCGCCAGCGCCGTGATGTCGGCGTTGTGCATGCGGATGCAGCCGTGCGAGGCGGCGGTGCCGATGCTCGACGTGTCCTCCGTGCCGTGCAGCCCGATCTGGCCGGGGCCACCGCCGAACGAGTTGAGCACGTCCGAGAACGCCGTCGTGCCGTACGCGTACGGGCCGTAGCCCTCGTTGGTCGGTGCGAGCAGCTCGGTCAGCGCGAACCGGCCGGTCGGCGACGGTGTGCCGCCGGTGCCGGTGGCGACGGGGTAGCTGTCGACGACCTTGCCGTCCTTGTACAGGTCGAGCGTCTTCGTCGAGCGGGTGACGACGATCGCGTACGGGTCCTCGGTCAGGGTGACGGCGCTGGTCGGCACCCAACCGGTGCTGCCGTTCGGGCGCTGTGCGAGCTGCACCTCCGCCCAGCCGTCCTGCTGGTCGACGACCCGGAAGACGAGCGGGGCACCGGACGCCTGCGGGTTCTCGAGGGTCTGTGTCGCCGTGCCGCCCGCGCTCGCGCTGACCGGGACGGACGCGCCGGTGACGGCGGCGACGGTGGTGCTGGCCGGGGCGTCGACCGCGTTGACGGGCGCTGCCGACCGGGTCGGCTCCGGTGTCGTCGTGGGGGTGGGCGTCGGTGCCGCGACGGACCGGGTCGGTGTCGGGGCGGGCGCGGCTGACAGGGGACCGAGCGCGACGAACGCGACGGCCCCCGCACAGACGACCGCCACGGCGGCGGCGATCACAGTCGCACGCCGCCGTGGCTCGGTCGGGAGGATCGGCAAGATCAGCCCGTGAAGTTCGCCGTTCCGGGCACCGGGACGGCGACCGGTGCCGTGCCCGGGTCACCGGCAGCGGCCGGGTCGGCCGTGACGGTGAGCGCGGCCTGCGCGGCCTGCGCCGACGAGGCGCCGACGAGACCGACGCTGTACGCGCCGGCGGTGTTCACGAAGTCGGCGGGCAGGACGATGGTGCCGGAGACGTTGCCGTCGGCGTCGGCGCGGAACGCGACCCCGGGGATGTCGGTGCCCTGGGCGCCGGTGCCGACTCCGGCGCCGACGAGCTCGTTCGGAGCGAAGCCCGAGCCCTGGATGCGGACTCCGGTGGTGGTGGCCTCGGTCAGCGTGGCCGTCGGGGTGAGGAGCTCGGCGGCCGCGGTGGGCTGCGGCGTGAAGTACGTCGTGGTGTCGTCGATGCGGAGCGCGGAGATCGAACCGCTGGCGTCGGCGGCGAGCGACTGACCGTTCGCCTCGAGCGGGGCGGCGAGGCTCTTCAGCTCGCTGCTGGGCAGCGCGCTCGGTGCCGGGGTGCCGTCGACGGTCGGGGCCGGGGTGGGCTCGTCGGTCGGAGCTGGCGTCTCGGTCGGCTCGGGCGTCGGCGGGGCCGTGGTGTCGGCGGCGACGTCGATGCCGACGTAGACGACGTACCCGACGACCTGCGCGTCGGCGGCCTCGAGGTCGGCCGTGAGCTCCGTCGTCGACTCGACCTCGCCGGTCGCGGGGTCGATCCAGTTGCTGGTGCCGTCGGAGATGCCGACGCCGTCACCGGTCTCGGGCGCGTCCGTGGCGAAGACCACGGTCTGCGCGCTGGTGTCGCCGCCCTCCTGGACCGCGAGACCGAAGCTCGTCGCGCCGGTGGTCGTCATGCTGATGCCGGCGGCGAGGGCGGGGACGCTGCTCGCGGGCACGGGCTCGTTCAGGCCGCGGACCAGGCCGACGGCCTCGCCCTCGGAGACGGACAGGCCGTCCTCGTCCAGCGTGGCGTGGTCGGTGATCGAACCGCCACCGTCCAGGTCGGTCACGGACGCCCAGTACCACTGGTCGGTCAGCGGGAAGGTGCCCGTCGGCGCGGCGGTGAAGTCGTCGGCCGAGTCGGTCCAGGTGACGATGGCCGAAGCAGCGGTGCTCGTCACCAGGGCGGTCGAGACCGTCGGGACGAGGGCGGCGGAGACGCCGAGCACGGTGGCGCCGACGGCGGCCGCGGTGATGCGAGAACGAAGCACGGTGTGGAGATCCATCCGGTCAGTGGACAGGGTGCATCCACTGCGACGCCCCCCGTGCTGAGATGTACTCAGCGATACGAACCTATCGAACCGCTCAGGATTCCGCACCCCCCGGACGCGGATCCGATGACGGACCGACGACCGTCCGGCCGCCGGTCCGTCGTGCTCAGACGTCGAGGTGGTCGACCAGCTCGTCCGCCAGGCCCGTGTAGGTCGCCGGCGTCAGGTTGGTCAGCCGGGCCTTCGCGCCGTCGGAGATGTCAAGACGGTTCACGAACACGATGAGGTCCTGCTGGCTCACCCGCTTGCCCCGCGTGAGCTCCTTGAGCATCGCGTAGGGGTCCTCGATGTTCGACTGCCCGGCGGTGACCTCGGCACGGATGACCGTCTGGATCGCCTCGGCGAGGACCTCCCAGTTGTGGTCGAGGTCGTCGGCGAGCTTGGCCTCGTTCACGGCGATCTCGCCCAGACCGCGGCGCAGGTTGTCGAGCGCGAGCAGCGAGTGCCCGAACGCGACGCCGATGTTCCGCTGGGTGGTGGAGTCGGTCAGGTCCCGCTGCAGTCGGCTCGTCACGAGGGTCTCGGACAGCGTCGAGAAGAGCGCCGACGAGATCTCGAGGTTCGCCTCGGCGTTCTCGAACTTGATCGGGTTGATCTTGTGGGGCATCGTCGACGACCCGGTGGCACCCGCGACGGGGATCTGCGTGAAGTACCCCATCGAGATGTAGGTCCACACGTCGGTGGCCAGGTTGTGCAGGATCCGGTTGGCGTGGCGCACCCGGTCGTAGAGCTCGGCCTGCCAGTCGTGCGACTCGATCTGCGTGGTGAGCGGGTTCCACGTCAGGCCGAGGCCCTCGACGAACTCGCGGGACAGCGCGGGCCAGTCGGCCTCGGGGTCGGCGGCGAGGTGTGCCGAGAAGGTGCCGGTCGCGCCGGAGAACTTGCCGAGGTACTCGCCGCCCTCGATCTGGGCGAGCACGCGCTCGAGTCGGTAGACGACGACCGCGAGCTCCTTGCCGAGCGTCGTCGGGGTGGCCGGCTGACCGTGGGTGTGCGAGAGCATCGGCACGCTCTTCAGCTCGACGGCGAGCGTCCGGAGCTTCTCGAGCACGGCACGGAAGCCGGGCAGCCAGACCTGGTCGACGGTGTCCCGCACGGTGAGTGCGTAGGACAGGTTGTTGACGTCCTCGCTCGTGGCGGCGAAGTGGGTGAGCTCGGCGATCGCGTCGAGCCCGAGCTCGGACAGTCGGCGGCGCACGAAGTACTCGACGGCCTTGACGTCGTGACGGGTCGTCGCCTCGATGTCGGCGAGCTCCGCGATCTGGTCCTGGCCGAAGGTCTCGACGATCCGGCGCAGTGCTGCCTTGTCGTCGACGCTGAGCGGCGAGGTGGTGAACATCGCGTGGTCGGTCAGGAAGATGAGCCACTCGACCTCGACCACGATGCGCGCGCGGTTGAGGCCGGCCTCGGAGAGGTGCTCGCCCACCGTGTGCACGATCGGGTAGTAGCGCCCGTCGAGCGGGCTGATCGGCTGCGGGGGAAGGGGGGTCATGGGGCTCCCTGACGGACTGCCGGCTCGAGCTGGTGGAAGAGCGCCCGGCAGGCCCGTTCGACGGTCGAGAGCACTCGGTCGAACTCGTGCCGGTCCGCGTAGTACGGGTCCGGCACGTCGGCCTGCTGGGGCCAGGCGGCGTCGTACCGCAACAGGAGCGTCACCTTGGCGGAGTCGTCCATCGTCGGGGCCCACGAACGCAGGATGCGCTCGTGGGAGCGGTCGAGTGCGACCACCAGGTCGAGGTCCGGGAACCGGTCCGGGTCGAACTGACGGGCGCGATGCCTGCTGCCATCGTATCCGCGCGCCGCCAGCGCTGCGATCGTGCGCTCGTCGGCGGGTTCGCCGACGTGCCAGTCACCGGTGCCGGCCGACTCCACCTGGAACCGGTCGGCGAGACCGGCGTCCGCGGCGATCTGCGCGAACACGACCCCGGCCATGGGGGAGCGGCAGATGTTGCCGCTGCAGACGAACGAGACGCGGAACGGGGCGTCGACGTCCTGGGTCATGAGCACATCATGACGCAGGGCGGGGTCCTCCGCGAGGTCCGCCGGGGTCACGCCCGCTGGCGGTTGAGCACCGGGCGGGCGAAGAGCCCGATCAGCCAGGCGAAGACCGCGAGCACGAAGGCACCGACGATGCCCCAGCCGAAGGAGTCGACCTCGAGCCCGAAGCCGAACGCCTCCGAGATGCCCGCGACGATGAGCAGCAGGATCGCGTTCACGACGAACGAGATGAGCCCGAGCGTGAGGATGTAGAGCGGGAACGCCACGATCCGGATGAGCGTGCCGATCACCGCGTTCACGAGACCGAACACGAACGCCACGAGCAGGAAGGTGAGGACGGTCGCGGTGGTCCCGCCGTCACCGAACGGCGTCACGGAGACGCCGCTGACGATGAGCGTGGTGAGCCAGAGCGCGAGGGCGTTGACGACGAGGCGGACGAGGAATCGCATGCGCCCATGATGCCCTCGTTCCCCTCGTGGGTGCCGTGGGCCTGCCGGTAGCCTGGACCCGTGAGCGAGCAGCGTGTGCACATCCGGCCCGAGGTGGCCGTCCTCCCCGCGTACAAGCAGGGGCGACAGGCGTCCGACTCCGCCTTCAAGCTGTCGAGCAACGAGAACCCGTTCCCGCCGCTCCCCGGGGTCGTCGAGGCCGTGCAGGCCCAGACCTCGTACAACCGCTACCCCGACGCCACCGCCCTCGCCCTGCGCGCCGTGCTGGCCAACCGCTTCGGGCTGACCGCCGAGCAGGTGCACGTCGCCCCGGGCAGTGTCGCGATCCTGCACGAGCTCGCCCGCGCGACCTCGGGCCCGGGCGACGAGATCGTCTACGCCTGGCGCTCGTTCGAGGCGTACCCCGGGGTCGTCACGGTCGCCGGCGCCACGAGCGTGCAGGTGCCGAACCGCGCCGACGGCGGGCACGACCTCGACGCGATGGCCGCGGCCGTCACCGAGCGCACCCGCATGGTGCTCGTCTGCTCGCCGAACAACCCGACGGGGCCGATCGTGACCGCCGCGGAGTTCGACGCGTTCATGGCCGCGGTGCCGAAGTCGGTGCTGGTCGTGCTCGACGAGGCATACGCCGAGTTCGTGACCGACGAAGCCGCCGTGCACGGCCACCCGCTGCTCGCCGCGCACCCCAACCTCGTGGTCCTCCGTACCTTCTCGAAGGCGTACGGGCTCGCCGGGCTCCGGGTGGGCTACGCGCTCGGTCCGGACTACGTGCTCGACGCCGTCCGGGCCTGCGCGATCCCGCTGTCCGTGACCGCCCAGGGCCAGGCGGCGGCGCTCGCCAGCCTGGAACGCGAGGCCGAACTGCTCGGACGCGTGACCGAGATCGCCACCCTGCGCGACCGGATCGTCGTCGAGCTCCGGGCCCAGGGCTGGGACGTCCCGGACGCCCAGGGCAACTTCCTCTGGCTGCCGACGGGCGAGCGGACGGCGACCGCGGCGGCCGCGTTCGAGGCCGCCGGCATCATCGTCCGGGCCTTCCCGCCAGAGGGCATCCGCATCTCGATCGGCGAGCACGAAGCTGTGGAAACGCTCCTCCAAACAGCCCGCTCACTTGTGGGGGACCTCCAGGTGGCCGACTAGTGCCTGGCGCTACGCTGGCCCGCATGTCATTCCGCGCCGCGGCTCCCGCGACGACCACCGTCCGGCTCCTCGACCCCGAGGGTCGGTTCGTGGAGACCGACGAGAACGCCGAGTTCGCCGCCGCCGCGCGGGCGATCCCCGACGAGACCCTGCTGGCGATGCACCGCCGCATGGTGCTCACCCGTCGGTTCGACCACGCCGGCCACAACCTCCAGCGCACCGGCCAGCTCGGCCTGTGGGTGCCCAGCCACGGGCAAGAGGCGGCACAGACCGGCTCGGCCTTCGCCCTGCGCGCCCAGGACCACGTGTTCCCGTCCTACCGCGAGCACGCCGTCACGATGCACCGCGGCGTCGAGCCGATGGAGATCATCGCGATGTACCGCGGGCAGACCCACGGCGGGTGGGACCCGGACCAGCGCGGCAACACGCACATCTCCACCCTGGTGATCGGCTCGCAGACCCTGCACGCCACCGGGTACGCGCTCGGCCAGAAGCTCGACGGCGACGTCGGCACGGGCGACCCGGACCGCGACGCCTGCTCGATCGTCTACTTCGGCGACGGCGCCACCAGCCAGGGCGACGTCAACGAGGCCTTCGTGTTCTCCGCGTCGACCAAGGCGCCGGTCGTCTTCTTCCTGCAGAACAACCACTGGGCCATCTCGGTGCCGGTGTCGGTGCAGTCCCCGACGCCGCTCGTCGACCGCCCGCGCGGCTTCGGGATCCCGAGCGTCCTGATCGACGGCAACGACATCCTCGCGTCCTACACGGCGTCGGTCGTCGCGACCGAGCACGCCCGCAGCGGCCAGGGCCCGGCCTTCATCGAGGCCGACACCTACCGCATCGGTGCGCACACCAGCTCCGACGACCCGAGCCGGTACCGCGCCGACGGCGAGCTCGAGGAGTGGGTCCTGCGCGACCCGATCGTCCGGTCCGAGGCGTACCTGCGCTCGAAGGGCGCGACGGACGAGCAGTTCGCCGCGTTCGACGAAGAGGGCGAGGACATCGCCGCCGACGTCCGACGCCGCACCGTCGCCCTGACCGCACCGTCCGTCGACGTCATGTTCGACAACGTGTACCGCGAACCGCACCCGCGGATCACCGAGCAGAAGGCCTGGCTCGCCCAGTACGAGGCCGGCTTCGAAGGGGGCGCCCACGCATGAGCACCACCGAGCAGCTCTTCGACTACACCCTGCGCTCCCACCCGGGCGCCGGTGAGGTCCCGAGCGACCCCACCCCGACCCTGCCGATGGCCAAGGCCCTCAACGCAGGGCTCGCCGCAGCCTTGGAAGCGGACGACAAGGTCCTGCTGATGGGCGAGGACATCGGCCAGCTGGGCGGCGTCTTCCGCATCACCGAGGGCCTGCAGGACCGCTTCGGCGCCGAGCGCGTGCGGGACACCCCGCTCGCCGAGGCCGGGATCATCGGCACCGCGATCGGCCTCGCCCTGCGCGGCTACCGCCCGGTCGTCGAGATCCAGTTCGACGGCTTCGTGTGGCCCGGGTTCGACCAGATCACCTCGCAGCTCGCGAAGATGGCGAACCGCCTGCCGGCGCACATGTCGCTGCCCGTCGTCATCCGCATCCCCTACGGCGGCCACATCGGCGCCGTGGAGCACCACCAGGAGTCCCCCGAGGCGTACTTCGCGCACACCCCGGGTCTGCGGGTCGTCAGCCCGAGCACCCCGAACGACGCCTACTGGATGATCCAGGAAGCCATCGCGTCGAAGGACCCGGTGATCTTCCTCGAGCCGAAGTCCCGCTACTGGCCCAAGGGCCAGGTGGACCTGGTCGACGGCCACGTCCCGATGCACACGACCCGCGTCGCCCGCACCGGCAGCGAGGTCACCCTGGTCGGGCACGGCGCCATGGTCGCCACCCTGATGCAGGCGGCGGACATCGCCGAGGCCGAGGGCACCAGCTGCGAGGTCATCGACCTCCGCTCGATCTCGCCGATCGACTGGGAGCCGCTGCTCGCCTCCGTCCGCAAGACCGGTCGCCTGGTCATCGCACAAGAGGCCTCGGGCTTCGTCAGCGTCGGCAGCGAGATCGCCGCGACCGTCGCCGAGCGGGCGTTCTACACGATGCAGGCACCGCCGCTGCGGGTCTCCGGCTTCGACGTGCCGTTCCCGGTGTCGAAGCTCGAGCACCTGCACCTGCCGGATGCCGACCGCATCCTCGAGGCCGTCGACCGCGCCCTCGCCTACTGACCCGTCCGACCGAGCACGACCAGATCCGCGAAGGAGCCGTAGTGGCCGCCGCCGAATTCCCCCTGCCCGACGTGGGTGAAGGCCTCACCGAGGCCGAGATCGTGCAGTGGCGCGTCGCGATCGGGGACGAGATCGCCGTCGACCAGGTGCTCGTCGAGATCGAGACCGCGAAGTCGCTCGTCGAGCTCCCGTCGCCGTTCGCCGGCACCGTCACGGGCCTGCTCGTGTCCGAGGGAGACACGGTCGAGGTCGGCAAGCCGATCATCCGCGTCGACTCGGACGCGTCGGTCGCCTCCGGTGCGGCCCTCACGCCGCCTGCGGAACAGCCTGTCGAGCAGCCTGGAGGCGCGGCGCCCGTCGCCCAGACCGCCCCGGTCTCGCCCATGGTCGCGTCCACCCCGCCGGCCCCTGCCGCCCCGTCGGCTCCGGTCGCGCAGACCCCGCCCGCTCCTGCGGCGGTGCCGGCACGCGCCGCTGCCCCCGCACCGGCAGCACCTGCCCCTGCCGCCGCGCCGGCGGCGCCGGTCCAGCCGGTCGCGGTCGACGCCTCCGTCCAGGGCACGGACGAGTCCTCCGGAGCTGTCCTCGTCGGCTACGGCTCAGCGACCTCGTCGCCCTCCCGTCGCAAGCCGGGCGCCCGCCGGGCCGCAGCGCTCGCGGCCGAGGCGAGCCGCGCCTCCAGTGTGGACACCGCCGCGGCGGCCGAAGCCTCCGTCGACCCGGGCGAGGAGAGCACCGCCGAGGCGATCAGCGCCCTCGGCACGGGCTCCGCGCACAAGCAGAGCACTGCGACCAACGTGCTGGCGAAGCCGCCGATCCGGAAGCTCGCGAAGGACCTCGGCGTCGAACTGACCGAGATCGTCGCGACCGGTCTGGCCGGCGAGGTCACCCGTGACGACGTCATCCGGCACGCGAAGCAGGCGAGCGTCTTCCGGAACATCGAGACGCCCGAGTGGGGTGAGGTCCGCAGCGAGACGATCCCGGTCAAGGGCGTCCGCAAGGCCATCGCCACCGCGATGACCACGTCCGCGTTCACGGCACCGCACGTGTCGCTGTTCGTCGACGTCGACGCGACCCACACGATGGAGTTCGTCAAGCGCCTCAAGGCCTCGCCGACGTTCGCCGGCGTCAAGGTCTCGCCGCTGCTCATCGTTGCGAAGGCCGTCATCTGGGCCGTCCGCCGGAACCGTTCGGTGAACTCGACCTGGACCGACCGCGAGATCATCGTCCACCACTTCGTGAACCTCGGCATCGCCGCGGCGACCCCGCGCGGGCTCATCGTGCCGAACATCAAGGACGCGCAGGACATGTCGCTGCTCGAGCTGGCACAGGCGCTCGAGGAGCTCACCCTGACCGCCCGCGACGGCAAGACCACGCCGAAGCAGATGGCGAACGGCACGGTGTCGATCACGAACATCGGGGTGTTCGGCATGGACACGGGGACCCCGATCCTCAACCCCGGCGAGGTCGCGATCGTCGCGATGGGCACGATCAAGCCGAAGCCGTGGGTCGTCGACGGCGAGGTCCGTTCGCGCATGGTGACGACCATCGGTGCCTCGTTCGACCACCGGGTCGTCGACGGTGACGTGGCGTCCCGCTTCGTGCACGACGTCGCCTCGGTGCTCGAGGAGCCCGCGCTCCTGCTCGACTAGCGTCGGTCGTTCCGCTTCGTGAGCAGAAGTGGTCGGGTTGCTTCGAGCCACTCGACCATTCCTGCTCACCATCTGCGGGCTTCCGCAAACGTCGCGTGGTGTTCACACGGATGTCGGGGGTCGGCGGCATGATCGGTGCATGGTCCACCAGCTCCTGACCCCCTCGCAGGAGATCCGAACGGATCGCCTCCTGCTCACCCCGCTGACCCCGGCAGACATCGACGACGTGCACACGCTCTTCTCGGACGCCCGCACGTGGCAGCACCTGCCCACGGGTCGGCACGTGGCGCGGAGCTCGAGCGTGGACATGGTGCAGCGCAAGATCGGCGGTCGTGCACGCCACGGCCTCGGGTCCTGGGCGGTCCGCAGCGCCTCCGACCACGCCTTCGTCGGTGTGGGCGGGGTCGACATGACCGCCGGTGGGGTCTGGAACCTCGGCTACCGCCTGGCACCCGCGGCATGGGGGCAGGGCTTCGCGTCCGAGATCGCCCTCGCTGCCGTGCGTGCCGCCGCCGACACCGCTCCGGACGTCCCGGTGACCGGCCGGGTGCTCACGAACAACCCTGCTTCTGCAGCCGTGCTGCGTCGTGCCGGGCTGTCGCTGGTGTGGCAGGGGGCTCCCGCCGCGCAGAACCGTGCGGCCGCCGGCGTCGAGGGGCAGGTCTGGACCGATCGGCTGCTCTCCGACGAGCAGTTCGCCTGGCTCGTCGCCAACGCCTGACCCGTCAGCCAGCGGGTCCGCTGAGCGTGATGCTCCGTGCGGCGCGCGCTTCGACCGATGACGAGTGTGTCGCGATCAGGACGGCCGCTCCGTCGGCCGCCAGCTCGTCCAGCAGGTCGAGCACCATCGCGGCGTTGCCGTCGTCGAGGGCACTCGTCGGCTCGTCGGCGAGGATGACCGACGGACGCTTCACCAGGAGCCGCGCCATCGCGACGCGTTGCTGCTCGCCGCCGCTGAGTTCGTGGACGCGGTCCGTTCCGCGTCCGGCCAGACCGACACGGCCCAGGGCCTCACCCGTCCGGATGCCTCGGTGTCTGCGCCGTCCGTCCGGCAGGCGAACCACGTCGACGTTCGACTGGACCGTCATGTCGGGTACCAACCCGAAGTCCTGGAACAGGTACCCGAGGTGGCGCCGCCGGATCAGTCGTGCCCGCCGCTCGTTCGAGCCCGCCGACTCTCCGTTGATCCGGATCGTGCCGAGGTCAAGCGCATCGACGTGCCCGATGCAGTCGAGCAGTGTCGACTTCCCGCAGCCGCTCGGCCCGACCAAGCCGACGATCTCTCCGCCCGCCACCTCGAACGACAGGTCGTGCCACAGCGCGCGGCCTCCGCGACGCTTCGATGCGTTCCGTACCTCGATCATCGTGATCCGCTCCCTCGGTTGCGTGCAGTGCTCCGCGCCGTGACGGCCATGACGACGAGGCTCGTGGCGCTCACCGCCGCGAGCGCCACGAGTGCGATCGCCCCGGCGACTCCGGCTGACTGCGCGACCGGGTCGAGCGCCGATCTGAGCCCGCTTCCGTCCGGGCGTTGCGACCACCAGGTGTTGACGACGGCGATGACGGAGATCGAGACCAGACCGGCTTCGATCGTCAGCAGGCCAGCATCGGTGCGGACGGGCGAGACGCCACTGGTGAACTTCGCGAACAGCGCACGGCCGTGACGGCGTCGGTGCGCGATCGTGGCGACCATCCCGAGCATGACGCTGACAGCGAGGGTGCTGACCAGGGTGCCCGTCCCGATCGCCACGGTCGTCGCTGCGTGCCGTGCCTGTTCCGCCGCAGACTGACCCACCGCGACGACCGCGCTGAACTCGGCGCGGAGGCCCGACGCGCCGATCGACCGCTCAGCGGCAGCACGGGACGTGAAGACGACGTCTCCGGTCGACAACCACGATCCGAGTTCCTCGGCCGAGAAGACGTCGACCGGCGTGGGGACGACCACGATCACGGCATCGTCGAGCCACGCGCGCGACGACGCGTCGTCCGGGTACGAGTAGACCTGCTGGCGGGCCAGCGTGCCGCCGGTGACGTGCTCGAGGAGGGCGTCGGGTGCATCCCGCAACTGCCAGTCGGTCAGACCCTCGACGAGCCGCTCGCGGGAGAGGTCACTGTCGGCAGGCATCCACACGGCGATCTCCGCGCCGTCGGTGGTGATGCGTGCCCCGTCCTCGGAACGGACGTCCTGCAGGGCGAGGTAGCCCTGGTCGACGACGAGCGCAGGAACCATCGACTTCCCTCGGCCACTCGACACCTCGACCGCAGCGGCGAGGAACGCATCACGCCGCTCGAGTGCCGCGCCGGCGAAGTCACCGATGCGGTCCCAGTAGGCCTGCTCCTCGACCGGGCGGGGATCCGGGGTGACCCAGAGCTGGACGGTTTCGCCGGCCGCCCGAAGATCCCGTTCTGCCGTTCCCTGTCGCGCGGTGGTCACCGCCCCGGTCAGTTCGAAGACGGCCGCGACGAGCAACAGCAGCGCGGGCACCCGTGCGATCTGTGCGACGAGCAGGAGCGCGCCCGCTGGTCGAGCGCCCCGCAGTGCGCCGGCCAACGGCTGCCGGCACGCGACCACCGTGCCGATCGTGTGCGCGACGACGACCGGAACGAGCAGCCCCACGTGGAACACCGAGATCGCTGCGGCGAGGGTCGCCGCCGAAGCGAGCCCGTTGTAGAACCAGAGCCCGATGGCGGCGACGGGTGCTCCGATGGCGATGACGAGCACGGCGGTCCGGAGCTCAGCCAGCTCCTGGACGACGATGGCGGCTGTGGTGTCTCCGTGCAGTCGGCGGACTGCGCTGCGGCGAGGGGCCCCGACGGTCGTCATCAGGCAGAGCGCCACGCATCCCGAGACGAGTGCTCCGACCAGGGCCAAGGTCCGATCCAAGCCGTCGGTGACGCCGATGCGTTGCAGGAGCGGCACGCGCTCCACGCTGACCTCGTACCCGGCGTCTGTCAGTGCGCTCACGACGGCTCGCCGAGCGTCGTCGTCCCCGAAGACCGAGTACGAGCCGGTCGGGTCGAACTGGTCGAGTTCCGACATCGGACGGACGGTGGTGGCCATCGACCTCGTGAAGTCCTCGTACCCGTCGAGGAGCCAGCCGGCACCGCGGCTCGAGGGCGCGTCGGTGACGAGCGCCACGCGCCGCGTCGTCGGAGCTTCGCGGTCCGCCACCACCCGTGCGATCGTCGCGTGCTCGGCCTCGGCGACCTGCTCGAGTGCGGTCGCGACCCGCTGGTTCGATCCGGTCTCAGCACCGGCGGCAGCGGTCACCACGGACGAGGCGCCCACGATGCCGGCTTCACTGACCTGCACCAGGCCGATGAAGCCCAGGACGGAAGCCAGGAGGGGCGGGACGAGGTAGGCGAGCGTCACCGATCGGATGTTCATGGTCCCCCTTGCGGCGAGCGTGAGCGGGCGCTCCTTCGGGAAGCCGGCTCCTGGCCTCAGCGGTCGCACGTACTTCCTGCGAGGCTCGACCGATCGTGGCAGCGGCGCAGCACTGATGTCAAGAATCTGAAATGCATGTTCCACAGAGACCGAGATGCCCGACGTTGGTCTTCCCGGCCTGACTCGCTACTGTGATGGGCACTGGTCATGTCCGCGCATGACCACCGCCCAGGACCAGCAACGGAGCACGAGGGACGCATGACGAGCCGCATCACCGAGGGTGCCGAACCGAAGCACCAGCAGCTGCGGCGCATCCTGCTCGACCTCGTCACCACGCGACTGGCTCCCGGTGCTGCGATCCCGTCCGAACGGCAGCTCATCGCCGAGTACGGCGTCTCGCGGATCACCGTGCGGGAAGCCCTCGGGCAGCTGGTCAACGAGGGCTACCTGGAGCGCGTCCGCGGCAAGGGCACCTTCGTGGCGCACCGGCCCGTGCAGTCGACGCTGCACCTCGCCTCGTTCACCGAGGAGATGCGGGCGATGGGGCACGAACCGACCACCGTGGTGCTCGTGCGCGAAGAGCGGGTACCGCCGGCCGACACCGCCGCAGCCCTGCGGATCGACCCGGACGTGCCCGCCTTCCACGTGAAGCGCCTGCGGATGGCCGATGGTGCCCCGGTGTCGATCGACGACGCCTGGCTCGTGGCCGACGCGTTCCCGGGCCTGCTCGACCACGACCTGTCCGGGTCGGTGTACTCGATCATCGCCACGGAGTACGGCACCCCGATCGACCGCGCGCAGCAGACCGTCGCGGCGAACCCGGCGGCCGACGACGTCGCGACCCTGCTCGGGACGAAGACCGGAGCACCGGTCCTCGAGTTCGACCGGGTGTCGTACGCGGGGGAACGACCCGTGGAGCACACCCGCAGCTGGTACCGATCGGACCGCTACCGGGTGCAGATGGAGGTCACCGCGACCCCCGCGGTCGCGTAGTCCGCCCGACAACACGAAAGCGACTGTGTGCCGCGGGTGTTCCGCAGTACACAGTCGCTCTCGAAGGGGAAGTGGCCTAGACCTCGAAGAGGGTGTCGCCGTCGAGCACCGTGGTGCCGACCGTCCCCTGGTCGACACTGTCCGGCGTCGAACCGAGCACGACGACCGGGCAGATCGGCGAGTACCCGGCTGCTGAGATCACCGAGGGGGTGAACCGGACGACGGGGTCACCGGCGGTGACGGTGTCGCCCTCGGTCACGAGGAGCTCGAAGCCCTCGCCGGAGAGCTTCACGGTGTCGATGCCGACGTGCACCAGGACGTCGGTGCCCGCGGCACCCTGCAGGGCGAACGCGTGCGGGTGCAGCTTGACGATGGTGCCGTCGACCGGGGCCACCGCGGTGATCGCACCCTCGACGCCCGTCGGGTCGACCGCGACGCCGGCGCCGACGAGCTGCCCGGCGAACACCGGGTCGGGCACGTCGGCGAGGGCGACGACCGGGCCGCCGAACGGGGTGCGGACGACGGTCACAGTTCGTCCTGGATGTCCTGGGCGAGGTTGTCGGCGACCGTGCCGACGATGACCTGCCAGCCGGTGCCGCCACCGATGACGGCCTGGGCCCCGGCTGCCTGCAGGGCGGCCTTGTCGACCAGGTCCCCGTCCTCGACCTCGACGCGGAGGCGCGTGATGCAGCCCTCGACCTCTTCGATGTTCTCGGCACCGCCGAGTGCGGCGATGATGTCGGCTGCCTTGATGTCGGCCATCGTTTCCTCCTCGTTAAGGGTTTGCGTCGCAGGTTGACACCGGACCGCTCTCGGATCAGACTACGGAACTGGTCATGACCGGACAGGACCGGACCTGGCGACACCGCCGAGGTTACCTGCGCTGGCTGCACGACTCAACTCACCCCGACAGCTCCACCCAATGACGAGAGGACCTCCGATGAGCGCCACCACTGCCACGGATGTGCCGGAGAAGAAGAAGCCGAAGAAGCAGTCACGGCTGTTCGCACAGGCCCAGCGCCTCGGACGGAGCCTGCTCCTGCCGATCGCGGTCATGCCTGCAGCGGGCATCCTGCTCCGCATCGGCCAGCCCGACCTCCTCGGGGCGATCCCCGGCTTCGGCCAGTGGGCCGGAGTCATCTCGGCGGCCGGAAACGGTGTCTTCAACTGGCTGCCGCTGCTCTTCGCAGTGGGCATCGCGATCGGCTGGGCGAAGAAGTCCGACGGCACCACCGCGCTCGCGGCGGTCGTCGGCTACATGGTCATGTTCGAGGTCTGGAAGGTGATGTCGCCGATCGTCCTCGACGGTGTGAAGGACGCCAACGGCGACCAGGCGATGATCAACTTCGGGGTGCTCGGCGGCATCGTGATGGGGCTCGTCTCGGCGGTCATGTGGGAGAAGTTCCACCGCACGAAAATGCCCGACTTCCTCGGGTTCTTCTCGGGCCGTCGCCTCGTCCCCATCCTCACCGCGGTCGCGGGTCTCGTCATCGCCGTCGCGATGTCGTTCGTGTACCGCTACTTCGACATCGCGCTGACCGCGGCGGGGACGGCCGTGGCCGACAACGCCGTCATCGGCGGCGGCATCTTCGGCTTCGTGAACCGAATGCTCATCCCGATCGGGCTGCACCAGCTGCTCAACTTCTTCCCGTGGTTCCAGCTCGGCAGCTTCACCGGCGCGGACGGCGTGATCTACCACGGCGACATCGCGCGCTTCCTCAACGGCGACCCGACCGCCGGCATCTTCCAGACCGGCTTCTTCCCGATCATGATGTTCGCGCTGCCCGCCGGCGCCCTGGCGATCTGGCGCAACGCCAAGCCGCAGAACCGCAAGCTCGTCGGCGGCATCATGATCTCCGCCGCACTGACCTCGTTCGTCACGGGCATCACCGAGCCGCTCGAGTACTCGTTCATGTTCGTCGCGTTCCCGCTGTACATCATCCACGCGGTGCTCACGGGCACCTCGCTCGCCCTGGTGAACGCCCTCGGGATCCACGACGGGTTCTCGTTCTCGGCCGGCGCGATCGACTACGTGCTGAACTTCGGCAAGGCGGACGGGGCGATCTGGCTCATCCCGATCGGCCTCGGCTACGCGGTCGTGTACTACTTCCTGTTCAGTTTCGTGATCAAGAAGTGGAACCTCCGCACCCCCGGGCGTGAAGAGGACACGATCGCCGAGAACACGATCGACGCGGCCACCAAGCCGTAGACGCGAGCGTCTCCATGACGGGAGGCCCGGTGCCAGCTGGCACCGGGCCTCCCGTCCGTCTGCCGGTCGCGCTGAGAGCCCTCATAGCGGTTTTGACAATCGTTATCAGTAGGCGTTAGCGTCGTGCCATGCACAACCGCCTCCTCGCCCTCCCGCTCGTCGCCGGCGCCGCCGCGCTCGCCCTGACCGGGTGCGCCACCTCGTCCGCCTCGGGGGAGGCCAGCGGTGACGGCACGGTCAACGTCGTCGCCTCCACCAACGTCTACGGCTCGATCGTCAAGACCATCGGTGGCGACGCCGTCACCGTGACGAGCATCCTGAGCGATCCGTCGCAGGACCCGCACTCGTTCGAGTCGAGCGCCCGCACCCAGCTCTCCGTTTCCAAGGCCGACCTGCTCATCGAGAACGGTGGCGGGTACGACGACTTCATGACGACGCTCGCGAACGCCTCGGACACCAAGGCGGACACGATCAACGTCGTGAAGCTCTCCGGCCTCGACAAGGGAGGCAGTGCCGAGTTCAACGAGCACGTCTTCTACAGCTACCCGACGATGGTGAAGCTGGTCGAGGCGGTCACGAAGGACCTCAGCGCGCTCGACGAGAGCGGCAAGGACGCCTTCGAGAAGAACGCCGCCACGCTCACCACCAAGCTCGAGGACCTCGAGTCCCAGACCGACGCCGTCAAGAAGCAGGACTCCGGCGACAAGGTGGCGTACACGGAGCCGGTGCCCGGGTACCTGTTCGACGCGATGGGGCTCGAGAACGAGACCCCGCCGGACTTCTCCGAGGCCATCGAGGAAGGCGACGACGTCCCGCCGGCGGCCCTCCGCGACACCCTCGCGCTGTTCACCGGCAAGCGCGTGCAGCTCCTCGCCTACAACAACCAGGCGTCCAGCCCCGAGACCGAGCAGGTCCAGAAGGCGGCCGAGCAGAACGACATCCCCGTCGTCGGTGTCACGGAGACGCTCCCCAAGGGGCAGGATTACGTCTCGTGGCAGCAGGCGAACATCGACGCGGTGAAGGCAGCGCTCCAGAAGTGACGACCTCGACCGCAGCAGCGGCGACCCCCAGCCCGGCGACCACCACGGTGGACGACCGGGCTGCGGCTCGTCCGGTCCTCGCGCTCCGCGACGCCGGGTTGTCCTACGGCGCTCGGAAGCTCTGGGCAGGCCTCGACCTCGACCTCGCGCCGGGGGAGTTCGTCGCGGTCCTCGGCCCGAACGGCGCCGGCAAGACCTCACTGCTCCGAACCGTCCTCGGGCAGCAGCGGCTCACGAGCGGCACGATGTCGTTCCTCGGGCAGCCGGTGCACCGCGGCCACCGGAAGATCGGCTACATCCCGCAGCAGCGCCTGATGGAGGCGGGGACGCCCCTGCGCGCGCGGGACATGATCGCCCAGGGCGTGACCGGGCACCGGTGGGGGATCCGACGGGCGTCGAAGGCCGACCGGATGCGCATCGACCGGGTCCTCGACGAGGTCGGCGCCACCGCCTTCGCGGACGCCCCCGTCGCCGAGCTCTCCGGCGGCGAGCAGCAGCGCACCCGCGTCGGGCAGGCCATCGCCGCCGACCCCGCCCTGCTGCTGTGCGACGAACCCCTGATCTCGCTCGACCTGCGGCACCAGCGCGGGATCACCGAGCTCATCGACCGCGAGCGCCGGCAGCGCGAGGCCGCCGTGCTCTTCGTGACGCACGACGTGAACCCGATCCTCGACGTCGTCGACCGGGTGCTGTACATCGCCGGGGGTCGGTTCCGGATCGGTTCCCCGGACGAGGTCCTGCGCGCCGACGTCCTGAGCGACCTGTACGGCACGCCCGTCGACGTCGTCCGCACCATGGGACGCATCGTCATCGTCGGGGCGAACGAGGCCCACGAGCACCACCCGGGCGAGGTCGACCCGCACGCCGACCAGCCCGACGAAGGGCGGATCTGATGGACCTGCTGTCGACCGTCTTCTCGTTCCAGGACTACGGCGAGCTCCTCGTGCTCGTGCAGAACTCGATCTGGGCCGGCGCGGTGCTCGGCATCGTCGGCGGCCTCATCGGCCCGTTCGTCGTCGCCCGGAACATGCCGTTCGCCGTGCACGGCATCTCGGAGCTCTCGTTCGCCGGGGCCAGTGCCTCGCTGCTGCTCGGAGTGAACGTGGTGTCCGGATCGCTCGTCGGGTCGGTCATCGCCGCCCTGCTCATCGGCCTCCTCGGGTCGCGTGCCCGGGAACGCAACTCGATCATCGCCGTCCTCATGCCGTTCGGGCTCGGGCTCGGCATCCTCTGCCTGGCGCTCTACAAGGGCCGGGCCGCCAACAAGTTCGGGCTGCTCACCGGGCAGATCGTCTCGGTCGACAACCCGCAGCTGACGTTCCTGATCGTGGTCGCCGCGATCGTCGTGGCGACGCTGCTCGTCATCTGGCGCCCGCTGATGTTCGCCTCGGTCGACCCCGACGTGGCTGCGGCCGCGGGGATCCCGGTGCGGACCCTCGCGATCGTGTTCATGCTCGTGCTCGGGCTGGCCACCGCCGTGTCGGTGCAGATCGTCGGTGCGTTGCTCGTGCTGTCCCTGCTCGTCACCCCGGCGGCCGCTGCCCTGCGCCTGAGCTCGCACCCGGTGGTCGTGCCGGTGCTGTCGACGGTGTTCGCGGTGACGTCGGTCGTCGGGGGCATCCTGCTCGCACTGGGTGGCGGCCTGCCGATCAGCCCGTACGTGACGACGATCTCGTTCGCGATCTGGGTGGTCTGCCGGATCATCGGGTCGCGACGCGACAAGCGGGGACGCAACCGCGTCGCCGGCCGGAGCCAGCGTGGCGGGGGCGAGCCGGGCCTCCAGGCCGGGACGACGTCGACAGCCGGTCGGAAGGAAGAGGTGTCAGCATGAACGCCGTGCAGAAGACCAAGCGGAACACGTGGCAGCGCGAAGCGGTGCGCGGAGCCCTCGACTCGACCGAGGGGTTCGTCAGTGCGCAGGCGTTGCACCAGCACCTGCGGGACGAGGGATCGACCATCGGTCTGGCCACCGTCTACCGGGCGCTCGCCGACCTGGCCACCGAGGGTGACGCCGACTCGCTGCAGCAGGACGGCGAATCGCTGTACCGGGCGTGCACGACGGACGCGCACCACCACCACCTGATCTGCAGGAACTGCGGCAGGACCGTCGAGATCGAGGCGGACCCGGTGGAGCAGTGGGCGCAGGACGTCGCCGCCGCCAACGGGTTCACCAACGCCAGCCACGTCGTCGACATCTTCGGCGAATGCGCCGTCTGCACGGCAGCCCGCGCGACGGACTCCGCCGGCGAGTAGCCTGCCCCGCATGCACGTCATCCTGGTCCCCGGGTTCTGGCTCGACGCGAGCGCGTGGGACGACGTCGCCCCGGCGCTCCGGGAAGCCGGGCACTCGGTGCAGGCCGTCACGCGCGACGGCGACACGCTCGACGAGCAGGTCTCGGCGCTGGTCGCGATCCTGGACGACGTCGCGTCGGCCGACGAACCCGTCGTGCTCGCCGGACACTCGGGTGCCGGGCCGATCGCGTACATGGCCGCCGACCAGCGCCCGTCGCTCGTCGCGCACCTGCTCTACGTCGACACGTTCCCGGGACCCGAGGGCGGGTGCGTCAACGACGAGCTGCCCGTGGTCGACGGCGTCGTGCCGCTGCCGTCGTGGGACATCTGGGAACCCGCCACCGTCCGGGGCATGACGCCCGAGGTCCGGCAGGACGTCGAACACCGGGCGATCCCCGAGCCCGCCTCGGTGCCGTCGGACCGCTTCCACTACGCCGACCCGGCACGGCACACGATCCCCGCGACGATCATCACCTGCGAGATCCCCGCCGCCGAGCTGCTGGCGATGGTGGCGGACCACCAGGCCTGGGCGGCGGAGCTCGTCGCGACCGAGGAGCTCTCCATAGTCGGGCTCGAGACGGGCCACTGGCCGATGTTCACGGCGCCGCAGCAGCTCGGCGAGCTGATGGTGCAGGCGCTGACGCCCAAGCCGACGCAGGCGCCGTAGGCGCGTCGCCGTCGAGTGAGCAGAAGACGTCGGGTCCGCCTCCGGCACCCGGCGTCTTCTGCACACTCGAACGCCGTGGGGGCGACCAACGGGGCCACGTGAGCGGTCCGGTCTGCCGGCACGGGCCTCCAGGCCTGGAGGCGCGGCTTGCGACACGCCCGGTCCTCGCGTAACGTGGACCCCTGGTTCTCCGCGTCCGCGCGGCGGACCCGTTGTTCCAAGCCCTCCGACCGTCGCGAACGCCGCGGTCGCGCGGTGTCCGGCTCTCCTTCGACAGGGGAAGCGGACCTGGGCGGTGCACACAACCCCCTCGCACGGCCACCCCGGTGGCACTGCGCGTGTGCACCAGGCAAGTGAACTTGGGTGCGGCCGTCCGGTCGCACGGTACTCAGGAGGAAACCATGGCAGCAGTGTGCCAGGTGACCGGCGCCGTTCCCGGCTTCGGTCACAACATCTCGCACTCGCACCGCCGGACGAAGCGTCGCTTCGACCCGAACGTGCAGAAGAAGACGTACTACGTGCCCTCGCTTCGTCGTAACGTCACGCTCACGCTCAGCGCGAAGGGCATCAAGGTGATCGACGCACGTGGCATCGAGTCCGTCGTCAAGGATCTCCTCGCCCGTGGGGAGAAGATCTGATGGCGAAAAAGGGTCAGGACATCCGTCCGATCATCAAGCTCCGCTCGACGGCGGGCACCGGGTTCACCTACGTGACCAAGAAGAACCGTCGGAACAACCCCGACCGACTCGTGCTCAAGAAGTACGACCCGGTGATCCGCAAGCACGTCGACTTCCGTGAGGAGCGCTAAGCATGGCGAAGAAGAGCAAGATCGCGAAGAACAACCAGCGTGCCGTCATCATCGCGCGCTACGCCGAGCGTCGTCTCGAGCTGAAGAAGGCCCTCGTGGACCCGAACGGCACCGACGAGTCGCGTGAGGCGGCCCGCGTGGGTCTGCAGAAGCTGCCCCGCGACGCATCGCCCATCCGTTACCGCAACCGCGACGCCATCGACGGCCGCCCCCGTGGCCACCTCGGTGAGTTCGGCATCAGCCGTGTCCGTTTCCGTGACATGGCCCACCGCGGCGAGCTCCCCGGCATCACGAAGAGCTCCTGGTAAGCACTCGCAGTACACGACGCCCCGTCACCTCCTGGTGGCGGGGCGTTCGCTGTGTACGGGGTACATGCGAGCCGTCATTCGTCACATCTGCCCCTCCAGCACCCCCTCGGAGCCCCGACAACCCCGGAAATCCGGGCGAGTCGGCGGTTTTCACCCCCGGCGGCTGGTAGGTTCAACTCCGGTTCCGCCGGGCCCTCGGCCCACTGGCACCGTGGCACGGGGCAACCGCTCCGGGCGCCGGACGACACGTGCGTCCGACCGATACTGCAAGAAGTCCGAGGAGGACATCCATGGCTGACAAGTCACTGAACCGCACCGAGCTCGTCGCTGCCGTCGCCGCTGAGTCCGGCCAGAGCCAGGCCACCGTCAACGGCGTCGTCGACGCGCTCTTCAGCGTCGTCTCGTCGTCCGTCGCCGACGGCACGAAGGTCACGATCCCCGGTTGGATCGCCTTCGAGAAGACGCACCGCGCCGCCCGCACCGGCCGCAACCCGCAGACGGGTGACGCCATCGAGATCGCCGCGAGCGACTCGGTCAAGGTCAGCGCCGGCTCGAAGCTCAAGGCTGCGGTCAAGTAAGACTGTTCCGCGCATCGGGAGGGACGGCTTCGGCCGTCCCTTTCGTCGTTCCCGGGGCGCGCGGGCGCGTGGTGCGCGGGTCCTGGCCTGGAGGCCCGAGCCGGTTTGCACAGATCGGCCCGCCCCGTCCGTCGGCCGGGTGGGCACCGCCTAGGCTTGACGGGTGAATCGGATCGCGCGCATCGCCGGTCCCGCCGTGCTCCTGCTCGTCGGGTTCGTGGCGCTGCTCACGGCACTCGTCATCGGTGGGGGCGCGAACCCCGCACTCATCGCCGACCCGGGGCCCGTCGTCCGCTTCGGGCTGCCGATCGCCCGGCTCGTCGTCGACCTGTCCGCGGCCACCACGATCGGTGGGCTCGCGCTGGCGACCGTCGGCCTCTCGCGCTCCGGCCCCGAGTGGAACCGCGCGATCGACGTCGCCGCCGGGGCCAGTGGTGTCTGGACGGTCGCGTCGGCCGTCGCCACGTTCTGCACGTTCCTCAGCGTCGCCGGTTCGCGCATCAGCATCGACGAGCAGTTCGGGCAGTCGATGGGGGTCTTCCTCACCGGCACCGAGCTCGGGCTCGCCTGGCTCGTGACCGTCCTCGTCGCCGCGGCCGTCACGGTGCTCTGCTTCGCCGTCCGTTCGCGGGGCATGGTCGCCCTGACCGCCGGCGTCTCGATGATCGGCCTCATCCCGCTCGCGCAGCAGGGTCACGCCGCCGGCACCGCCAGCCACGACGCCGCCGTGACGGCACTGGGGCTGCACCTGGTCGGTGCGGCGCTGTGGGTCGGTGGGCTCGTCATGCTCGTGCTGCTGCGCGGGGTGCTGCCCGGCGACCGGCTGGCCGTGGTCGTGGCGCGGTACTCGAGCATCGCCCTCGGCTGTTTCGTGCTCGTCGCCGTCTCGGGCACCGCGTCGGCGCAGATCCGCGTCGGAGCGCTGTCGAACCTGTTCACCCCGTACGGCACGCTCGTCCTGGTGAAGATCGGCGCGATCGTGGCCATCGGGGTCCTCGGCGCGGTGCAGCGCCGTCGGGCCATCCGTGCGCTGACCACCTCGCCCGGTCGGCAGCGGCCCTTCTGGACCCTCATCGTCGTCGAACTCGCGGTGATGGGTGTGGCGTCGGGGTTCGCCGCGGCACTCGGACGGACCGCCACCCCGGTCGACCAGATCGCCCTGAGCAAGACCACCGACCCGAGCCCGGCGGAGCTCCTGACCGACGACCTGCTGCCGCACGCGCCCGGTGCGTGGGGCTGGCTGACCCAGTGGAACATCGACCTGTTCTGGCTGATGGCCGCCGTGCTGCTCGCCGCGACCTACGTGGCCGGCGTCGTGCGACTGCGGCGGAGCGGCGTGCGGTGGCCGGCGCGTCGCTCGATCGCCGCGGCCCTGGCGGTCGTGTCCCTGGTGGTCGCGACCTCGGGCTCGCTGCATCAGTACGACCGGTTCCTCGTCTCGGCGAACGTCGGTGCCCACGTGCTGCTCGGCCTGGTGGTCCCCGCCCTGGTGTGGGCGGCGGCACCCGTCGCGTTGATCCGCGCCGCCGTGCACCCCCGGAACGACGACAGCACGGGGGTGCGTGAGTGGACCGACGTCATCGTCGAGCACCCCTCCGTGCGGTACCTGGCCCAGCCGTTCCCCGCGTTCCTGCTCGCGGCGGCCCTGTGGTGGGCCTTCTTCGCCACCGATGCCGTCCGGTGGTCGGTGAGCGACCCCACCGGTCGTACCGTCAGCGACGCCGTGTTCCTGTTGGTCGGGCTGCTGGCCGTCCCGACGCTCTGCACACCGGTCCCTGCCGGGCACCGCCGCCCGACCACTGCTGCCGCCGTCGTCCGGATCGTCGGGGCGCTGGTGATCGCGGCGGGCATCGTCTCGCTCGGGATCGCGATGCGCGGGCCGCTCGGGCTGCTGCAGGCATCGTGGTTCGGCGCGATGGGCCGGACGTGGGGGCCGGATCCGCTCGTCGACCAGGCCCGGGCCGGGCTCGTGCTGATCGTCGCCGGGGTGCTGCTCCTGGTGACCGTGGTCGTTGTGGTGCTCGTGCGGCTGCGGCGTGACGGCGGAGACCCGGTCGGCGTCGTTGACGCAGTTGCTGCCGGCGACGCAGCTGTGGCCGGTCCGACCGCTGCCGCCGAGCCCGCTGCCCGGGACGACCAGGACGACCTGGACTTCGACGACGGCAGCGACGACCTCGAACCCTCGCCCGGAGCGGACGCCCGATGAGCATCGAGCTGAGCGACGAACAGGCCGCCGTCTTCGAGTACATCGAGCACACCCGGGACCACGTGTTCATCACCGGCCGGGCCGGCACGGGCAAGTCCACGCTGCTCAACCACCTGTCGTGGAACACCGAGAAGCAGGTCGTCATCTGCGCCCCGACGGGGGTTGCCGCGCTCAACGTCGGCGGCCAGACGATCCACTCGCTGTTCCGGCTGCCGATCGGACTCATCGCGGACGCCGAGCTGCGGCAGGGCCCGGACACCCGCAAGCTCCTCAACACGATCGACACCCTGGTCATCGACGAGGTGTCGATGGTCAACGCCGACCTGCTCGACGGCATGGACCGCTCGCTCCGCAAGGCCCGCGGTCGGCAGTTCGAGCCGTTCGGCGGTGTGCAGGTCGTGATGTTCGGCGACCCGTACCAGCTGCCCCCGGTGCCGGGCGACGCCGACGAGCGCGCCTACTTCACCGACCACTACCGGTCGATGTGGTTCTTCGACGCCAAGGTGTGGCTCGAGGCCGAGCTGAACATCATCGAGCTCGCCACGGTGCACCGGCAGCGCGACGACGCCTTCGCCGCGATGCTCACCGCCGTCCGGCACGGTCGGGTCACCGCGGACATCGCCGAGCAGCTGAACACCGCGGGGGCCCGCCCGGCCCCGGACGACGCCATCACCCTGGCGACCCGCAACGACACGGTCGCCCGGATCAACAAGGCGGCCCTCGAACGGCTGCCCGGCAAGGTGAAGACCGCCAAGGCCGACGTCAACGGGGACTTCGGCGGACGGAACTTCCCCGCCGACGAAGCCCTCGAGTTGAAGCCCGGCGCGCACGTGATGTTCCTGCGCAACGACGCCGACCAACGCTGGGTGAACGGCACCCTGGGCATCGTGACGGCCATCCGCGACACGGTGTGGGTCGACGTCGACGGCGAGTCGTTCGAGGTCCAGCCGTCGGTGTGGGAGAAGTTCAAGTACTCGTACGACGCGGACAAGAAGGAACTCAAGAAGGACACCGTCGGGGAGTTCCAGCAGTTCCCGCTCCGACTGGCCTGGGCCGTGACCATCCACAAGTCGCAGGGCAGCACCTACGACCGGGCCGTGGTCGACCTCGGCAACCGGGTGTTCAGCGCGGGCCAGACGTACGTGGCGTTGTCGCGGCTGACCTCGCTCGAGGGGCTGTTCCTCACCCGGCCGCTCCGGCCGCAGGACATCATCGTCGATCTGGACGTCCGACGCTTCATGTCCGAGGCGCCCCGCATCGTCGCCACCGAGCTCGAGGCCCCGAAGAAGCAGCCAGACGCCGACTCCGACGCCGACTGACCCGTTGGGTCCGCTTCGGCCGCACGCCGCCGGGCACGCGCGCCTGCCTGCCCGGTCGCACACTGCCGAGCGGTCACGGCTCCCCGTCGGTCCTGCGCCGAGTGGTCACTCGTCGTCGCCTGGACGCTCCGCATCCGACAGTTCGTGACCGGCCGACGCACCTGAGCGGGGAGTCGTGACCGCACGACACCCCCGCCGGACCACACCCGCCGGACCACCCCGCCGAAACGCCCCCCCGCACACGACGACGCCCGCCTGCCGGAGCGGCAGACGGGCGTCGGGAGTGCAGTCGAGCGGGTGCGTCAGGCGCGCGCCGCACGCAGTGCGCGGAGGTTCTCCTTGTCGGCACCGAGCGCGGTGAGGAGCAGGAGCACACCGACGATGGCGTGGAACACGTTGTCCGTCGTGTTCAGCGCGAAGACGTTGGCCGAGGTGTCGACGAAGACGAAGCCGTACACCGCGAAGAGGACGAGCAGGACGCCGACGAGCAGGTTGCCGTTGCGCGATCCGACGGTGTTGCCGAGGCCGGTGATGAGCAGCACCGCGGCGAGCAGCACCCACACCAGGCAGAGCGCCGGGTTGACGCCGAACGCGTTCCACAGCATGCCGCCCTGGCGGTTGAAGAAGCCCGGGTCGCCGTCGGCGGCGAAGAAGAAGCCCAGGACGCCCCAGAGTGCGAGGACGCCGCCGGCCGTGAGTGCGAGACCTCGGTTCGGCGAGGCGATGATGCCCGGTTCCTTGATGGCCACTTCGGTTTCCTCCTCGTACACTGCCGACGCGACGTGCATCGGTCCCGCGTGGTGCGACGGCCCGGCGGGGATCACCGATCCCCTCGTGTCAGCGCGCAGTGCACGGCCGACGGGGGTGCGGTTCCCAGCCTCCGGCCGGTGCTCCAACGGTATCGTGTCGGACCCCGACCGACCCAATCGCAGCGCCGCCGCCAGTCGTGCGACGAGCCCGACGACGACCACTCCCAGGAGGACCAGCCCGGTGACCTTGACACCCGAGCGCAGTGCATCCGAGTCGCGCGGACCGTGGGTCTCGCGGCGGGGGCGGTGGGCTGCGCTGGCGGCTCTGGGGTTCGTGATCGTGCCTCTCGTCTACGGGGTCGCGGTGCTGACCCCGGTCGGTCAGAAAGCGGAGGACGCCGCGCTCGGCGGGGTCCGGGAGTCCGACCTGTTCAGTTCGGACACTGCGCTCAACGTCATCTCGGTGCCGGTGATCCTGTTGCTCGTCGTCGTGATCGTCGCCGTGGCGTTCGCCAGACGGCGGCTCTCGGTGGGACTCGGCGCGGGGGTCGTGGTGCTCGCGTCGGCGGCCACCTCGACGCTCGTCAAGCGTATCGCCGTGCGCCCTGAGATCGCTCAGTCGACGACGCCGAACTCGTTCCCGTCCGGGCACGCGACGATCGCACTGGCGGCGCTGTTCGCGGTCCTGATGGTCACGCCTCGTCGGTTCCGCCCGCTGGTGACCATCGTCGGCGTCGGGTACGCGGTCTTCGTGGCGAACCAGACCGTGGTCTACGGCTGGCACCGGGTCAGCGACATCATCGGCGCGTGCGCGATCGCGATGTTCTGGCTCGGGATCGTCCGCGCGGTCGGACCCCGCGTCGACCGCGGGCTCCGGGGCGACCGTGACGGTCGGCGCGGGTCGCGGCGGGTGGTGAGTGTCGTGCTCCTCGTCGCGACCGGGCTCACGCTGGCGATCGGTGTCGCGGCGCTCGTGGTCGGCCTGACCGGTGACGGCGCGTACGACCACGCCGCGATCCTGGTGGCGGGGCGGTTGGCGTCCAGCGCGAGCGTCCTGGCGGTCGTGACCGTCGTGTGGTTCCTCGACGGGATGCACCACGCCGCGCGCACCGACCCGGCCACGCTCGCCCCCTGACCCGGCCACGCTGCCGACCGCCCGCTGACCCGGGGAGTCGAGCCGGGCCTCCAGGCCGCCCGTCCGACTGGCGCGAGCCTGGCGGGAATGCCACGCCGTGCGCTACGTTGTACCCAGCAAGTCGATGCAAACGCATCGATATCGCGAAAGGCGGCGCATCATGCAGTTCGGCATCTTCACGGTCAGTGACGTCACGACCGACCCCACGACCGGCACCACGCCGGACGACACCCAGCGCGTCCGCGACATCCTGACGATCGCCGAGCACGCCGACCAGGCCGGGCTCGACGTCTTCGCGACCGGTGAGCACCACAACCCGCCGTTCGTGGCGTCGTCGCCGACCACGCTGCTCGCTTACCTGGCGGCGAAGACGAAGGACATCACGCTGTCCACGTCGACGACCCTGATCACCACGAACGACCCGGTGCGCATCGCCGAGGAGTACGCGATGCTCCAGGTCGTGTCCGACGGCCGCATGGACCTGATGATGGGCCGCGGCAACACCGGCCCCGTCTACCCGTGGTTCGGGCAGGACATCCGCCAGGGCGTCAACCTGGCGATCGAGAACTACGCGCTCGTCCGCCAGCTGTGGGAGAACGACGTCGTCAACTGGCAGGGCAAGTTCCGCACTCCGTTGCAGGGCTTCACCTCGACCCCGCGTCCGCTCGACGGTGTCCCGCCGTTCGTCTGGCACGGCTCGATCCGCACGCCGGAGATCGCCGAGCAGGCCGCGTACTACGGTGACGGCTTCTTCCACAACAACATCTTCTGGCCGATCCAGCACACCGAGCAGATGGTCGGCCTGTACCGCCAGCGCTTCGAGCACTACGGGCACGGCCGTGCCGACCAGGCGATCGTCGGGCTCGGTGGGCAGTTCTTCGCGCGGAAGAACTCGCAGGACGCGATCAACGAGTTCCGGCCCTACTTCGACAACGCCCCGGTCTACGGCCACGGCCCCTCGATGGAGGACTTCACCGCCCAGACCCCGCTCACCGTCGGTTCGCCGCAGCAGGTCATCGACCGGTACGCCGCGATGAAGGACCACGTCGGCCACTACCAGCGCCAGCTGTTCCTCATCGACCACGCCGGCCTGCCGCTCAAGACGGTGCTCGAGCAGATCGACATCCTGGCGACGGACATCGTGCCGGAGCTGCGCAAGCTGAACGACGAGGGGCGCCCGGCCGACGTGCCGTCGGACCCGCCGTCGCACGCGGCACGCGCCGCTGCCGCGATGGCGGCCGGCACGGTCGGCAGCGACCACGTCGCCGCCGAGGACGAGTGGACGGGCGCGTCCGTCTGACGCTCCCAGCGCTCGCTTCGTGAGCAGGAACGGTCGGGTCCCGCGAGGTGACCCGACCATTGCTGCTCACCATGCGCGGTGGGCGCGACCCCAGATCGGACGGGAGGCGCCGTGCCAGCTGGCACCGGGCCTCCCGTCCGTCTCGGCGCGCGTGCTCGGACCGCACTCGCCTCACGGGGTGAGCGACACCTCACGGGATCGCTGGTGCGTGATCTGTCGCTCAGCGCGCGAGGTCGGCGACGGGGCGGGCCGGCACGAGCTTGAGGCCCACGACGCACCCGACGATGCCGGCGATGAACAGCAGGCGCAGGACGGTGACGGGCTCCGCGCCGGTGGCCATGCCCCAGAGCACGGTGAGGGCGGCGCCTGTACCGGTCCACACCGCGTACGCCGTGCTGATCGGGATGTGCTTGAGGACGTAGCCGAAGGCGACCAGGCTGATCACGATCGTGACGGCGAACACGATCGTCGGTCGGAGCTCGGTGAAGCCGTTGCTCTCGCCGAGGACGGTCGCCCAGACGGTCTCGAGTGCGGCGCTGACGAACAGGACGATCCAGGCCACGTCAGCTCACCACCTTGAGGCCGATGACGCACACCACCAGGCCGAAGACCAGGGCGAGGCGGGCGAAGGACGCGGCCTCCTGTCGACGGAGGATCGCGACGACCACGGTCAGGGACGCCCCGATGCCGACCCAGACGGCGTAGGCGGTGCCGACCGGGATGCTCTTCATCGCGAAGGCCAGCCCCACCATGCTCAGCGCCATCCCGGCGACGAACACGATCGTGGGGACGACCTTCTTGAAGCCGTTCGAGGCACTGAGGGCGGTGGCCCAGACGGCCTCGAGCACGCCGCTGAGCACGAGGATTGCCCATGCCATGACGATGTCCTTTCCTGCGGGAGTCGTTCGTTCTCGTTGTCGTACGACTGTGCGACAACGAACTCGACGGTAGCACGAGTTCGTACGACTGTGCGAGTATGGCGTCGTGGCCAGGAGCATGGACGTCGACGAACGGCGCCGCACCGTGTCCGAGGCGGCGTGCCGGGTCCTCGTGCGCGACGGGCTCGGAGCGTTGAGCGTGCGGAACGTCGCCGCCGAGGCCGGACTGCCGCCGAGCACGGTCCGCTACACGTTCCCGACCCAGGCGAGCGTCCGCGAGCACACCATCACGCTCGTGTTCGACCGGATCCGCGAGCGCATCGACGCCATCCCGGCTGACCTCACGCCCGCCCGGCGCGCACGCCGGATCGTGCTCGAGCTGCTGCCCCTCGACGAGGAGCGGGTCGTCGAGCTCGAGGTCTACCTGGCGCTCGGCAACGCCGCGCTCACCGACGTCGGGCTCCGGCCGACGCTCGACCGGACCGTCGCGGCGATGCGGACGTGGTGCGAGGAGGTCCTCGGGTTGCTCGGGGTACCGGCAGACGACCGGGAGTACGAGGCCTGCCGGCTCCACGCGCTCCTGGACGGGCTCGCGATGCAGGTCGTCCGACTGGCTCCGGGGGAGTCCGGCGACTGGGCGATCGACGTGCTCGACCGGCACCTCGACGGCGTCACCGCGGGTTGAGCCGCCCCGTGCGCAGCCCCGGGCAGGAGGCGTCACCTATCCTGTCCCGGTGACGACGACCACGCGGCCGCCGCAGCGCACCCGGAGCCTCACCGGCCCCGGCCTGGTGCTGCTCGCCGTCATCGTCCTGCTGGGCATCCGGCTGTTCTCCCCGAGCATCGGGTCGACCGGGCTGCCGGACGTCGTGCAGGACTTCCTCACACTGGCGATCAGCGTCGTCGTCGAGTCCCTGCCATTCGTGGTGCTCGGCATCGTGCTGTCGATCGTCGTCGAGGTCTGGGTGCCGGTCGGCGCGCTCGAGAAGGTCCTGCCGCAGAACGCCTTCGGCCGTCGCGCCGTGATCTCCCTGATCGGCATGCTCTTCCCGGTGTGCGAGTGCGGCAACGTCCCGCTCGCCCGTGGCCTGATGATGCGCGGGTTCACGCCGGCCGAGGCCGTCACGTTCCTCGTCGCGGCCCCGATCCTCAACCCGCTCGTCATCATCAGCACCGCGCAGGCGTTCGGTTGGTCCGGGTGGATCCTGCCGGTGCGCATCGTCGGTGGGTTCGTCATCGCGAACCTCGTCGGCTGGATCGTCGCCGCGCACCGCCGTCCGGCCGACCTGCTGCTCCCCGCCTTCGAGGCCCGGTGCCGTGCGGCCGTCGGAGCGCCCCGCGGCCTGCACCGCTGGCGGCAGAGCGCCGCGCAGTTCGGCGGCGAGACGGCGACGATGATGCCGGCGCTGTTCGTCGGTGCCGGCCTCGCCGCGGCGATCCAGGTCGCCGTGCCCCGATCGACCCTGGTGGCCGTCGGCTCGAACCCGGTGCTGTCCGTCGCGGCGATGATGCTGCTGGCGATGACGGTGTCGCTCTGCTCGAACGTCGACGCCTTCTTCGCGCTGTCCTTCGCGTCGACGTTCCTGCCCGGGTCGATCACGGCCTTCCTGATCATCGGGCCGATCATCGACGTCAAGATGATCGCCCTGCTGCGCACGACGTTCCGGGTCCGCTTCCTGGTGCTGCTGTCCGTCGTGTGCGTCCTGTTCGCCGGAGCCGTCGGGTTGGTGATGAATGTCCTCGTCTGATGCACGCAGCAACGCGGCCGCGTACCTGGGTCTCGGGTCGGTGCTGGCCGCCGCCCTCTGCACGCTGTGGCTCGCGCTGGTCGGGCACCTCGACCTGTACATCAACCCGCGGTACTCGGTGTTCACGGTCGTGCTCGCCGCCGTCGGGGTGCCCGCGTCGATCGCCGCACTCGTCGTCATCGCCCGGGGCCACGGCCACACCCACGGCGACGACGAGGACGACCTCGATCTGCACCAGCAGCAGCGGACGGGAGGCCGTGGTCGCGCCGTCCGCCTCGCCCTCGGCGGCGCCGCCGCCGTCGTCACGATCGGTGTCACCGTCGCGATGCTCGTCCTGCCCCCGACGACGCTGTCCGCCCGCACCGCCCAGCAGCGGAGCGTGGACTCCGCGACCCTGTCCAACGCCACCGGCTCGGAGTCCGCGGTGCAGCTGCTCGGCAGCGAGGGCGTCGACACCTCGGAGTACGGCGTCAAGGACTGGGCCGCGCTGATCCGACAGACCACGGACACCACGGCCCTGGTCGGCAAGCAGGTCGAACTGACCGGCTTCGTGGTGCCCGGCGACGACGGGTCCTTCACCCTCACCCGCTTCGTGATCAGCTGCTGCGCCGTGGACGCGCAACCGGTCGGCCTCGGTGTCGTGACCGGCGACGGCGACGGCACCGGGACCGTCCCTGACGAGGGCCAGTGGGTCACCGTCCGCGGAGCCCTGGCCGCCAACCCGGACCAGTCCGCCGACGCCCGCATCGTCGTCAAGGCCGCGAAGATCACCGACATCGCGCAGCCCGAGGACCCGTATGAGTTCTGAGCGCCGCCCCGTCGCACACCGCTTCCACCGCCGGTACGTCGCCGTCGTGGTGGTCCTCGCCGTGGTCGCCGCGCTCGCCGCGGTCGTCGGCTCGCAGCAGGGCCCGCGGCTCCGCGACGTGTCCTACGACGCGACCGGTCTCGTCACCCGGCCGGCCCAGCGGGTGATCCTCACGGCGAACCAGGCGCTGCAGAAGGTCGCCGCCGCCGACGTCCGGGTCAGCCCGGCTGCGGCGCACACCGTGACCTCGAGCGGCAACACCATCGCCGTCGAGTTCGCCGGACCCCTGGCCTACGACCGCGAGTACACCGTGACGGTCGCGGACGTCCGGGCACCCGGGCAGCGCGCCACGTCCGACCTGACGGCGGCGATCCGCACCGGCAGCACCGACGTGCTCGCACTCGTGCCGGGGCAGGCCGGGGCGAAGGACCGCATCGTCCGGCGATCCCTCGACGCGGGCGGCGCCACGACGGTCTACGAGGGCACCGCGATCTCCGAGTACGCCCGGCTCGGCCGCTCCCTGGTGGTCGTGAGCGGCACGGACGCCAGCTCGTCCGTGGACATCGTGGCGCTGAGCGGTGGCGTGCAGGACGCCGACGCCCCCGTCGAACACCTCACCCTGCCGACCTCCGAGGGTCGCGTCACGGCGCTCCACGTCGCCGACGACGGTGCCTCGTTCGGGTTCGAGTACGCCGACACCTCGACCGGGCAGTCCCGGAACACCGGCCTGTACGTGGTCGACATGACGGGTACGCACATGCCCACGGCGATCGCGGCGAACGGCAAGCCGAAGACGGGGGCCGTGCCGATGACGGTCGGGCAGTGGGCCTACGTGCCGCGCACCGAGAGCGCACTGGTCCGGACGGGCAGCGACGACCTGGTGCTCGTCGACATGAGCGGGCGTGCCGACCCGGTCCGGCTCGGCAGCGCCACCTACCTGCACGGCTTCGTCGGCACCGGCACCACCGCCGTCGTCGAGACGGGCACCGGCATCGAGCGGCTGGACCTGACCGACGGGTCGAAGTCGGCGCTGCAGGCGCCCGCCGCGAGCACCGATGCGGCCGTCCTCGGCCGCATCGCCCAGCTGTCCGACGACACGTACCTGCGGGTGCTGGGGGACGTGCGGTCGGACGGCACCATCGCGGCACGGATCGTGCGCGTGGACGGGGGACGGGCCTCCCGGCTGCCCGTGACGATCCCGGACGACGCGAGCGTCACCGCGGTCTGCCCGTCCCCGAACAGTCAGTTCGTCGCGGTCGCGACGAAGTCGGCGACCGGCGAGCTCGTGAGCATCGTCGACGCGGCCTCCGGCGCACTCGAGGCGAGCATCGACGCGGGCTCCGTCGACTGGTGCGGCGCGCTGCCGTCCGGTGACGAGGTCGGCTGACGGAACCGAGACGACAGACAGGAGGCCCGTTGCCAGCCGGCAACGGGCCTTCCGTCTGTCAGGTGGTGACGACTACGCCAGCGTGGCCGTGTCGATCACGAAGCGGTAGCGGACGTCCGAGGACAGCACGCGCTCGTAGGCCTCGTTGATCTGGTCGGCGCTGATGAGCTCGGTCTCCGGGAGGATCCCGTGCTCGGCGCAGAAGTCGAGCATCTCCTGGGTCTCCTGGATGCCGCCGATGGCGGAACCCGCCCAGCTGAGCCGACGCGGGATGAGCGCGAAGGCCGGCACCTCGAGCGGCTCGGACGGAGCGCCCACGTTGACGAGCGTGCCGTCGACCTTGAGCAGGCCGAGGTAGGAGCCCATCGGGATCTTCGCCGAAACGGTGTTGATGATCAGCTCGAAGGAGTTCGCGAGCTTCTCGAACGTCTCCGGGTCCTTCGTCGCGTAGTGGGCCTTCGCGCCGTAGCGGAGCGAGTCCTCCTGCTTCGAGGTGGTCTGCGACAGGACGGTGACCTCGGCGCCGAGCGCGACGGCGATCTTGACGGCCATGTGGCCGAGCCCGCCCATGCCGACGACGGCGACCTTGGTGCCGGGACCGGCGTTCCAGTGGTGCAGCGGCGAGTAGGTGGTGATGCCGGCGCAGAGCAGCGGCGCGACCTTCTCGATGTCGAGCGACTCGGGGACACGGAGGACGAAGTCCTCGTTCACCACGACGGCCTGCGAGTAGCCGCCCTGGGTGATCGAGCCGTCGGCCGGGTCGACGCTGGCGTAGGTGCCGATGTTGCCCTTGAGGCAGTACTGCTCCTGGCCGGCGACGCAGTTCTCGCACTCGCCGCACGAGTTCACCATGCAGCCGACGCCGACGCGGTCGCCGACCTTGTGCTTGGTGACGTTCTCGCCGACCTCGGTCACGTGGCCGACGATCTCGTGGCCGACGACCTGCGGGTACTGGATGGGGCCCCACTCACCGCGGACGGTGTGGATGTCCGAGTGGCAGATGCCGGCGTAGGCGATGTCGATCGCGACGTCGTCCGGGCCGACGTCCCGACGGGTGATGGTGGTCTTGACGAGCGGCTCGGTCGCTGACGGTGCCGCGTACGCGTTGACGGTGCGCAATGATCTCCTCGTGGGGGTGGTGCGTTGCGGGCCGGTTCCGGCCCGGAACCAGTGTGCGCGCAGCTGCGGCCGGGTGGGAGGTACAACCAGGACACCCCTGTGCCCGCGGACGGGCGCGTCGCGGCGTTCTGCTCGCTCAGGCGAGCCGGGCCAACCGCTGCCCGGCGATCGTGGCGAAGCGCAGCGGGTCGGCGAGGGCGTCGTCGGGCTCGCCGGTGGTCTGCGTCGCGAGCACGGTGAGCGACGCCGCAGCCGCGTAGTCGTCGAGCGGGGCCTCGATCGCGCCGGCGACGAGCATCGAGCGGGCTCCGGGAGCGTGCGCCGCGGTCAGGTCGCGGACCACCGAGGGCACCTTGCCGACGGCGCTCTGCCCGTCGAAGCACCCTTCGCCGCTGATCACGACGTCGGCACCGTTCACGTCGGACCCCTCGAGCAGCGCCGGCAGCCCGAGGACCTCGGCGACGGCCGCGGCCCCACCGGCGAGCGTGGCGCCCCACACCAGCAGGCCGAACCCGACACCGCCGGCGGCTCCGGCGCCCGGGGTGTCCGGGTCGACGTCGGGGAACCGCGCGACCCAGGTGGTGAGCCGGTCGTCGAAGGACGCCACACGGTCGGGCGTGATGCCCTTCTGCGGGCCGAAGACCGCGGCGGCACCGGTCGGACCGAGCAGCGGAGAGGTCACGTCGGTGAGCACGGTGACGCCGAGCGGGGGGAGTGCCCGGAGGCCGTCGGTGCCGGCTCCGTCGCTGTCGAGTCCGAGCGCCTCGAGCACCGGACGCCCGCCGTCGGTGGACGCGCTGCCCCCGATGCCGAGCACGAGTCCCGTGGCCCCTGTGTCGAGCGCGGCGGCGATCGCCTCGCCGAACCCGCGGCTCGTCGCCGTGTCCGGCATCGGTGCGTCGAGCAGGGGGAGGCCGCTCGTCGCCGCGAGCTCCACCACCGCGCGGCCGTCGGGCAGCCGCAGCCAGTGGGTGTCGACCGGTGTCCCGGCCGGCCCGGTCACGGTGACGGGCACCCGGACGGCCCCGGGGACGGCGGTCTCGAAGGCGTCGAGCGTGCCCTCGCCGCCGTCGGCCATCGGGACGAGCACCACGTCGTCGTCGGGGCGTTCGGTCAGCCAGCCGGCACGGACCGCCGCAGCGATCGACGCCGCCGTCGCGGTGCCCTTGAACGAGTCCGGAGCCACGATGATGCGCACGGCTCCCACCGTAGCGGCCGGTCGCCAGGCGACGGCGTGCGCAGAAGACGACGGCGTGTGCGCGGGTGTGAGACGCCGGTGTGTGCGCAGGACGCCGCGTCGTCCGCGAGACGCCTCCGGATTCGGCGGCGTCTCGACGACATGACGGCGTCGAACGAACACGCCGGCGTCTCGCGAACGACCGCGCGCTGGCGTCAGAGCGGGGGCGCGGCGACCGGCTCCGGCAGGGCGAAGCGCGGGTGCGGCACGCCGCCCATGGCGAGGTCCGCGAGCATCTCGCCGAGCAGCGGCGCGAACTTGAAGCCGTGCCCGGAGAACCCCGTCGCCACGGTCAGCGGTCCGACCCGGTCGATGACGAAGTCCTCGTCGGGGGAGTTGTCGTACAGGCAGCTGATGAACGTCGGCTTCGTCGCGTCGGCCCCCGGCACGTACCGCGCGACGTACGCCTGCAGTCGCTCGGCCTCGGTCGGCACGGGCATGAAGTCCCGGTGGTCCGGGTCGACGATCGGCCCGGTGCCGTGGAACCCGACCTTGACACCCTCGCCCGGCGTCAGCAGCCCGTACACGTCGTCGCCGTCGGCCCAGTGCACGAAGCTCGGCCAGGCCGCGTCCGGCAGGTGGCTGGGGAAGTGGGCCGGCTGCTCCTGGGTGACGCGGATGGCCGGGAGGCCCGCCCCGCGTCCGGTGAGCAGCTCGCCGACCAGCGTGGGGGCCCACGAGCCCACCGCGGCCACCACGGACGCGGTGCGGACGGCGCTGCCGTCGGACAGCGTCACGGTGACGTCGTCACCGTGGTCCTCGAGCCCGGTGACCCGCGTGTCGAACCGCAGGTCGGCGAGACCGGTCTCTTCGGCCAGCGTGAGGAACACCTCGATCGTCCGGTCGGAGCGGATGCGCCCGGCCGAGGGGTGGGCCAGCACGCTCCCCTCGAACGCGATGCCGGGCCAGCGCGCCGCCGCCTGGTCCGGCGTGAGCGAATCGTGCGGGATGTCCGCGTCGGCGAGGGCCGCGGCGATCGCGTCGACGACCTCGGGCCGACCGTGGTCGACGGCACCCGTGCGGACGATGAGCTCTTCGCCGGAAGCGGCCTCGAGCGCTTCCCACAGCGCCAGTGCGCGGGCGGTCAGCGCGACGTACTCCGGGTCGGCGTAGCCCTGCCGGAAGATCCGGGTCGCACCGTGCGAGGACCCGAGGTGGTGGCCGCGAGCGTGCTGTTCCACGAGCAGAACGTGCTCGCCGCGGGCGGTGAGGGCGTACGCGGTCGCAGCGCCGACGACCCCGGCACCGATGACGACCACGGGTGCGATGGGTTCGGGGGAACCGGAGGAGGAGGACATGCGGCGAGCGTACGTCCGACGGAGCGAGTGACGGGAATCGAACCCGCGCTACCAGCTTGGGAAGCTGGAGTTCTGCCATTGAACTACACTCGCGCGCCCCGCAGAACGGGACTCGGCAAGCCTAGCGGATTCTCGCCTGGAAGCCAGCCGGCCGCGCACCGTACGCCGTCTCGCGGGCGCGTGTCGCGCCTCCCGAGTCTCCGCTGTGAGGGTGGGCGCCTGACGGACAGGTGTCGCCCCCGTGTGTACCGTCCAGGGAGTTCCAGCCCCGAACCGAGGAGGACCCGGATGGTCAGGCATCCCCTCATCGACGACGTGGTCGGCTCGGCGATCGTGGTCGAGTCCGCCTCGCCCGTCGTGTGGCTGACGGACGCGCTCGCCTCGCTGCTCCGTCGGTCGGCGGACGCCGGACGGACGGTCGTGCTCCGCACCGGCCGGGCCGCGGCGATCACCCCGGCACTCCGTCATGCGCTCGGCGCGTACGGCGCCGCGTGGGCGGTGTCCGACTTCGACGGCACGCTGCGTGACGGCCGGACCGGCGTCGCCGCATCGGACATCGAGGACTTCGTGCACCGCGGCCCCGAACTCGTGGGCACCCCGTCGCCCGAGCACCCCGTCTCGGCCGACTCGGTGCGACAGATCAGCATCGACCTGACCCTCCGCCACCACCCCGGGCGTGCGGTCGACATGGGCTCCGCGATCGAGGCGCTGTGCCACACGGTCGGCACCTGCCCGACGCGGTGGGGCACCGCCGAACCGCTCACCGTGCCGTGGGACCGCTGGGTCGTCACGCAGTACGCGAAGCACGAGGCACCCGGCATCTCGACCTCGTACGCCGTCGGCGAGGGGTTCTCCGCGACGATGACCGCGCACCTGGTCGGCGGGGTCGTCGTCGAGACGATGTCCGCCGTGCTCACCGTGCCCGAGGAGAACACCGACCCGGGGCTGGCGAACCGGATGTTCGACGCCGTGCAGCGGGTCGCCGACCAGGTCGTCCCGGTGTTCGGCGTGGTCATGCAGCGCCGCGGCGACGCCGACCACCTGGTGCGGGCCGTCTCGCACGGCGAACCGTCGCCGCTCGCCGTCGTCGTGGGCCCCGAGGCCGCCGGCTTCCTGGACCGCGACGGCGTCTGGCCGCCACCGCGCACCACGACCGCGACCTTCGCAGCCGGCTCGGCCGCCCGCCCGGATGCCGACGCCGCTGACGACGGCGGCATGATCGTCCGCTTCGAGGACGGCTGGGAAGCGCTCGAGTCGTTCCTCGACCGCATCGACGAGGACCGCTTCCTGCAGCTGGTCGGTGGCGCACCGCTCGACCCCGCGCACGACGAGGGCACGCTCGACGGCCACGTCCGCGACGACCGGATGGTGGGCGGTCAGGGTGCCGCGTGACGTCACCATCCTCTGCCGCCAGCCGGTGGAGACGCGCGAGGTGGCGGAGGCGCTCCTGCTGCACGACGAGACCTGGGGTGTCCGGGCGCTCGACGACGGCCCGATGATGCAGGTCTGCCGTGACGCCACGCACCCGGTGATCACCGTGCTCGGCGTGCGCCGAGTGGACTCCTTCGACGAGGTCGAGCGGATCCTGCCGGACGCCCCGACCCTGGCGACACCGCTGTGGTGGGTCGACACCGTGACCCCCGCCGGCCCCGACGGGGAATCGGGGATCTCGGCCGCGCTCGAGGCCGCGATGGACCTCGACGCGGTCTGCATCGTCCACGGGGACTGACCGGGGCAACGCCCGCCGTGTGACCCGTGCTGCGGGTCAGTCCCGCTTGCTCATCGCCGCCAGGCGCTCGTTGTACGCCTTGAGGTCGGCGTCACCGTCGCGGTCGGCCTTGCGGTCGAGGCGCTTCGCGTCGCGCTTGTCCGAGCGCATCCAGTTCCGGACGACGAGCAGGGCCACGAACACCATCGGGAGCTCCGAAGCGCCCCAGGCGATGCCGCCGCCGGTGTGCTGGTCGTCGAGCAGTGCGGCGTCGTTGGTCTGGCCCAGCGCGTGGAACCAGTCGATCGCGAACACCGACTGCGACGTCATGACCGCGACGCCGAAGAACGCGTGGAACGCCAGGGTGGCCAGCAGGGTGATGATGAGCATCGGGTACGGCGGGCGCTGGGGGCCCGGGTCGACACCGACGAAGACCCAGAAGAACAGGTAGCCGCTCAGGACGAAGTGGATGATCATCGCGACGTGCCACTCGTGCGACTGCATCGCGGCCTGGTACGCCGGCGTGAAGTAGAACACCACGAGGGACCCGGCGAAGATGATCCCGGCGACGGCGGGCTTGCCGAGGAACTGCATCCAACGGGAGTGCACGAAGAGCATGAGCCACTCGCGGGCGCCGCGTGAGCCGTCGTTCCGGACCGGCAGAGTGCGGAGCGCGAGCAGCACCGGGCCGCCGAGCACGAGCGGCAGCGGGACGAACATCATCAGCAGCATGTGCTGGAGCATGTGCGACGAGAAGTGGATCATGCCGTACACGGCAGGGCCGGCCGACGTCGTCCAGATGAACAGGGCGCAGCCGATCAGCCAGGCGATGGTGCGCCCGACGGGCCAGGCGTCGCCGCGCTTCCGCAGCTTGCGCACCGCCAGCAGGTACCAGACGGCCCCGACGACGGCCAGACCGAGCCACACCCAGTCGATGTGCCACTGGGTCAGGTAGGTCTGCGTGGTCTGCGCAGGCGGGAACGGGAACCCGATCAGGCCGGAGCGGGTGTCCTCGCCCGTCGCCGGGGTCTGCGGGATCGGCGGCTGCGAGCGGGACACGGCGACCGAGACACCGATGGCCACGGCCATGAACACGATCTCGGCCAGGGCGAACCGGGTGAACAGGCGGCGGTCGAGCGGCGCGCGGAGGAGCCCGGGCACGAGCTTCCGGCGCTGCACGATCCCCGCGACGCCGAGCAGCACGAGGATGAGCGCCTTGACGGTGATGAGCCAGCCGTACGTGGTCGTGAACAGGTCGAGCGGGCCGGTCAGACGCAGCGACGCGTTGACGATGCCGGAGAACGCCACGGCCCCGAACGACCAGCCGGCGAGCGTCGAGTACCGGGCGATCACGCGTCCGGTCGCGCCCTTGGTGCGGGTGCGGAGCAGGACCACGGCGACCAGGCCACCGGCCCACACGCACACCCCGACCAGGTGGATCGCGAGCGAGTTCACCGCGTTCGCGTGCTCGAGCGACCCGGCGGCGTGACCGGACAGGGCCAGGGGGAGCAGGGCGAACAGGCCGATCACGGTGGCGAACGCCAGGGTCGTCACCCGGGTGGCGAAGGCGGCCACCACCGTGGCGACGAGGATCGCGGCAGCCGAGACCACGAGCGCCTGGCCGATCTCGACCTGGAACGCGAAGAGCATGAAGTTGCGGGCGAACACCGGGCTGGTGAGCGGGACACCGAGGGTGTTCGCGCCGGTCAGGACGATGCTCACCGCGGCGGCCAGGAACCAGACGGCGCCGGTCGCAGCAGCCCACCGGGTCGCACGGTGCTGCACGCTGGACAGGGCGCCGTGGTCCTTCTTCTGCGCGGGCAGCGCGAAGGCGGCGACGATGAGGAGCCCGATGGTCAGCGCCGCCATCGTGTCGTGCACGACGCGGGCGATCGGCAGGCCGTACTCGACGACCTCGCCGGCGGACACCAGCTGCTGACTCGCGCTGAAGGCACCGGTGATCGTCAGCCCGAGGATCGAGCACGCGACGGCCAGCGGGATCGCGATGACGAGGACCGTCGCGACGGTGGACGAGCGCCCGGTGGTGGGGGCGGCGTCCGGCGCTGACCCCGTGGGCTGGGTTTCGGGTGACGTGACGGTCATGACCGTCCAATCGTAGGCGTGTCGGCTGGACGGCGGCCCCTCGGATGCGCGCTCAGACCCGCCGTTCCCAGATGCCCTCGCAGCCGACGCCGACGAACCCGACGGCCTCGTTCACGTCGAGCATGTGGCGGTTCTCCTCCGCGTTGAACGTGATGACCGAGGGACGCCCCGGGAACCGCCGCTCGAGCTCCTGGATCCCGACGACCTTGAGCAGCCAGCCGAGCCGGTGGCCGCGGTGCTCGCGGAGCACCAGGGTGTCCCACTGCTGTGCCGGCCGTGCGGGGTCGTCCGGCACGGACAGCTGCGTGAAACCGGCCAGGGTGGTCGTCGGCACGTGCTCGACGGCCACGGTGAGCAGGGTGCGCGGTGCCCGGGCGAGCTCGTCCTCGTGCTCCCGGAGCCGTTCGGCGGTCCAGACGTCCTCGGGCTCCTCCATGTCCCCGGCGGGCGCGTCGGTGCTCATCCGGGTATCGAGCAGGGCGATGCCGTCGAGCCACTGCTCCGGCGTGCGACCGGTCCAGGCGTGCACGCGGTACTCCGGCCCGGCGGCAGCAGACGCCCGCTCGTGCAGTCCGCGCACCACGGATGCGTCGGCGGGCAGCGGGAGCCGGCTGATCCGGTTCACCTGGCCGAAGTGCCAGCCGCGGGCGGTCAGGAACCGCACCCCGGCCTCGTCCTCCGGGACGGCGCCGAACCCCGTCGGGGCCTGCACGTACCCGGGACCGGACGCGGGCCCGACCTGCCGCGAGACGGCGTACGTCTTCCACTGCGTGCGGCCGTCGGCGCGGGCCATCGACTCCAGGTGGTCGGCGAGCAGCGTCCCGACACCGCGGCGCTGGTGCTCGGGGACGACGCCGACCGACAGCCAGCAGTTGGTGGTGCCGGGCTCCTGCTTCGTGTCGTACGAGCCCGCACCGACCACGGTGCCGCGGTCGTCGCGGGCGACGACGAGCCGGCTCGGGGCACCCGGTTCGCGGCACAGCGGCAGGTACTCCTCCGGCGTCCAGGCCAACTCGTGCAGCCCGTGCACGGCGGCTTCGGCGCCGTCGGACACCGCGAGCCACTCGGCGAAGGTCGCGACGGTCGCCGGGTCGTCGTCCATCGAGGCGGGCACCGTGATCTCGTCGACGGTGTACGTGCTCATCACTGCTCCGAACGCCGCCCGCGCGGGCGGTGGGCAGCCTGGCAGCATACCGGCGCAACGCCCGCTGCCGCTAGGCTTCGTCCGTGCTGCTCTCCGACCGCGACATCACCGCCCAGCTCGCCGAAGGCCGGATCGGCCTCGACCCGTACGACGCCTCGCTCGTGCAGCCGTCGAGCATCGACGTCCGGCTCGACAAGTTCTTCCGGCTGTTCGACAACCACAAGTACCCGCACATCGACCCCGCGGTGGACCAGCCCGACCTGACCCGCCTGGTCGAGACCGACCCGGACGAGGCGTTCGTGCTGCACCCGGGTGAGTTCGTCCTCGGTTCCACGTTCGAGGTCGTGACGCTGCCCGACGACATCGCGGCGCGGCTCGAGGGCAAGAGCTCGCTCGGCCGCCTCGGCCTCCTGACCCACTCGACCGCGGGCTTCATCGACCCCGGGTTCTCCGGGCACGTGACGCTCGAGCTGTCGAACGTCGCGACCCTGCCCATCAAGCTCTGGCCGGGGATGAAGATCGGGCAGCTCTGCTTCTTCCAGCTGTCGAGCCCGGCCGAGAAGCCCTACGGTTCCGCCGAGTACCAGTCCCGCTACCAGGGTCAGCGCGGCCCGACCGCGTCGCGCTCGGCACAGAACTTCCACCGGGCGGACGTCTCCGACCCCCGCTGACGAGCGCCGGACCGTCCCGTTCCGTCCGGGCCTGCACAGACCCGTCGGTTCCACCGGCAGACGAAATGTCGCATGCTGTGTATCGTTGCAGCATGTCCGCTGTTCCCCCACGGTCCGCCCCGCCGCTGTCGGCCGCGGTGCTCATCCGCGACGCCCGTGAACGCGCCGAACTGACCCAGGTCCAGCTCGCCCAGCGCGCCGGCGTCACGCAGAGCGTCATCAGCACCTACGAGAACGGTCGGCGCGAACCGTCGCTCGCAGCCCTGCAGCGGATGCTCCGCGCGGCGGGCTTCACGACGACGATCGACCTGCAGCCGGTCGAGGAACCCCCGCCGCTCCTCGAGCGCGTGGTCGCGGCCCGGCAGGACCTCCTCGAGATCGTGCAGCGGTTCGGCGGGCGGAATCCCCGCATCTTCGGCAGCGTCGCCCGGGGTGAGGACGGTCCGGACAGCGACGTCGACCTGATGGTCGACGTCGACGCGGGGCTCGGCATCTTCGCGCTGATGCGCATCCAGGACGCCGCCGAACGGTTGCTCGGGGTCCGGGTCGACGTGGTCGACGCCGCGGGCATGCGCCCAGGGGTCGTCCGGACCGCGGTGCCGCTGTGAGTGCCCAGCCCGGCGGTGTCCGCCGTGCCGTCGCCGACCGCCTCGACGACGTCATCCGGGCGTGCGAGGCGATCCGGCGCTACATCGACGACGAGCGGGTGCCCGAGGACCTGGTGCACGACGCGGTCCGGATGCGCCTGGTCGAGATCGGTGAGGCGGTCCGGGTGCTCCCCGCCGGGGTCACCGCGAGCGAGCCCGGCATCCCGTGGTCGCGCGTGTCCGACCTGGGGGAGCGGCTGACCCGGCGGTACTTCGACACGACGCGTGCGCTGGTGTTCGGCACCGCCCGCACCGACGTCCCGCACCTCGCCGACGCCGCGCGCCGGTTGCGCGCTGCCCACCCCTGACGGACGCGGGCGCGGACCGGACGCGGCCACGTGCCCTGGGCGGACCACACGGCGGACTGGAGGCACGGATCACGACGTGCACCGAGCCTCCCGTCCGCCGTGTGGCCGGCCCCCGGACGACGCAGGACGGCCCCGTCTCGCCGAGGCGAGACGGGGCCGTCCGTGGTGCTGGGGAGATCAGCCCTTCTTGGCGAGCTCCTCGAGGGTGTCGTTGCCCTTGTAGGCCTCGACGGCGTTGTCCTTGGTGACCAGGACCGGCGTGAGCTCGATCGCGGGGACCGTCTTCTTGCCGTTGTAGTTGTTCGTCTTGTCCATCTTCGTGTCGGGCTTGTCGCCCTTCGACAGCGTGGAGACGAGGTCGACGGCCGCCTGGGCCTCCTTCGACGTGTCCTTGAAGATCGTCGAGTACTGCGTGCCCTTCATGATGAGCGGGATGGACGCGGTCTCCGAGTCCTGGCCCGTCACGACGGGGTTGTCCTTGCCGGCGGCCTTGGTCGCGGTGAGGATCGCACGGGCGAGGGTGTCGTTCGGCGACAGGACGCCGTCGAGCTCGGTGTCACCCGTGTAGTACTGCGAGAGCAGGTCGGTCATGCGCGACTGGGCCTTCTGCGCGAGCCAGCCCTGCGTGACGACCTTCTGGAACGTGGTCTGACCGGAGACGACCTTGATCGTGCCGTCGTCGATCTTCGGCTGCAGGACGTCCATCGCACCGTTGAAGAACACGGTCGCGTTGGCGTCGTCCGGCGAACCGGCGAAGAGCTCGACGTTGTACGGCTTGTCGCCCTTCTTCTCCTCGAGGCCCTTGAGCAGCGCCTCGGCCTGGAGCTGGCCGACCTTGAAGTTGTTGAACGCCACGTAGTAGTCGACGTTCTTCGTGTTCAGGATGTTGCGGTCCCAGGCGATGACGACGGCGCCACGGTCCTTGGCGGACTTGACCTGCGCGGTCAGCTGCGAACCGTCGGCGGCACCGATGATGACGGCCTTGGCGCCCTTGGTGATCATGCCCGAGATCTGCGACTGCTGGTCGGGGACCGGGTTGCCGGCGTTGGCGTACTGGATGTCGGCCTTGAAGCCGGCGTCCTCGATCGACTTCTTGAACGCGGCGCCCGCGAGGACCCAGTTCTGCGAGGTCTTGGCCGGCAGGGCGACGCCGATGAGGTCGCCCTTCTTGATGGTGCTGGTGCTGCCGGCGTCGTCGGACGAGCCGCGTGCCGAGCAACCGCTGAGGGCGAGGCCCGCGATGAGCGCCAGGCTGAGGCCGGCGACGATCTTCTTGCGCATGTGATTGCTTTCTCTTCGTTGAGGAGGTGTGGGGCCGAGGCCCCGGTGTGGGGAGTTGGGACTAGGGGAGGGTGATCTTGTCCGGCTGGTCCTCGATGGACCGCGGCTGCTGGGCGGCCACCGTGTTCTGCTCGGTGTCCTTCCGCTGGAACTGCCGCATCATGCCGCCGATCAGCGACGGGCGTCCCTGCGACTTCGAGTAGACGTCGAAGGCGACGGCGACGAGCAGGACCAGGCCGCGGATGATCTGCACCTGGTTCGACTCGAGGCCCATGAGCTGCAGACCGTTCGACAGCAGCGCCATCACGAGACCACCGATGATCGAGCCGGAGATCGTGCCGACACCACCGGCGACCGCCGCGCCACCGACGAACACGGCGGCGATCGCGTCGAGCTCCCAGCCGGTGCCGTCCGCGGGGCCCGAGGCGCCGGAGTAGGCGACGAACACCATGCCGGCGATCGCGGCGAGGACCGACATGTTCATCATGACGAAGAAGTTGACCTTCTTCGCGGAGACACCGGACAGGACGGCGGCGTTCGCGTTGCCACCGACGGCGTAGACCTGGCGACCGAAGATCGTGTTCTTCGTGACGAAGCCGTAGACGATGGTCAGGACACCGAGGATGATCGCGACGATCGGGACCGAGGTGCCGACCGGGCCGGCACCGAACAGGTACGTCGCGACGAGCGTGACGGCGACCAGGATGCCGGTGCGGACGATCGAGACCCACAGCGGCGGGACCTCTGCCTGCATCTTCCGGCGGCGGGCGCGGCCGCGGGCCTCGATGATGATGAGTGCGAGGATCGTGACGAGCCCGATGAGCAGCGTGCCGTTGCTGTAGCCGAAGTCGGGGCCGAAGTCACCGAGGAAGCCGGCGCCGATCGGGGTGAAGCCGTTCGGCACGGGGACGGACGTCGAGTTGCCGATGATCTGGTTCACGCCACGGAAGATGAGCTGACCGGCCAGCGTCACGATGAAGGCCGGGACCTTCACGAACGCGACCCAGAAGCCCTGCCACGCACCGATCAGGGCACCGCACGCGAGACCCAGGATGATGGCGGCCCACACCGGGAAGTCCCACACGGCCATGGACTGCGCCACGACGATGCCGACGACCGCTGCGACCGAACCCACCGACAGGTCGATGTGCCCCGCGATGATGACCATGACCATGCCGAGCGCCAGGATCAGGATGTAGGAGTACTGCAGGAACAGGTTGATGACGTTGGTCGGCTCGAGGATGAGCCCGTTCGTCGTGACCGAGAAGAAGATCAGCAGCACGATGAGGGCGATGATCATGCCGTACTGGCCGATGCTGTTGCCCTTGCCGAAGAGCAGTTTCAGGTTGTTCATGAGGCGGTGGCGCCCTTCCGCGCGGAGGTCATGCTGCGCATGAGCGATTCGGGATCGGCCTGGTCGGCCGGGAGGTCAGCGGTGATCTGGCCCTCGAAGATGGTGTAGATCCGGTCGGAGAGACCGAGGAGTTCGGGGAGCTCGGACGAGATGAGGATGATGCCCTTCCCCTCGGCCGCGAGCTGCTGGATGATCCCGTAGATCTCGAACTTGGCACCCACGTCGATGCCGCGGGTGGGCTCGTCGAGGATCAGGATGTCGGGGTCGGTGAACATCCACTTGGACAGGACGACCTTCTGCTGGTTGCCACCAGAGAGCTTGCCGACGTTGTCCTCGACGCTCGGCACCTTGGTGCGGAGCATCTTGCGGTACTTCTCGGCGACCGAGTACTCCTCGAGCGAGTCGACGACACCGGCCTTCGAGATCTTCTGCAGGTCGGCGGCGACCGTCGAGCGCTTCACGGTGTCGAGCAGGTTCAGGCCGAGCGCCTTGCGGTCCTCGGAGACGTAGCCGATGCCGTTCTCGATCGCCTGCTGGACGTTCGTGACCTTGATCTCGCGGCCGTCCTTGATGATCTGGCCGTCGAGCCAGGTGCCGTAGGAGCGACCGAACAGGCTCATCGCCAGCTCGGTGCGTCCGGCGCCCATCAGGCCGGCGAAGCCGACGATCTCGCCCTTGCGGACGTGGAAGTTCGATGCCTTGCAGACCAGACGCGACGGGTCGATCGGGTGCTGCACCGTCCAGTTGCGGACCTCGAAGAAGGTCTCGCCGATCTTCGGGGTGCGGTCCGGGAAGCGCGACTCGAGCGAGCGGCCCACCATGCCGCGGATGATGCGGTCCTCGTTGACGCCGTCCGCCTTGACGTTGAGCGTCTCGATGGCCTTACCGTCGCGGATGATCGTGATCTCGTCCGCGATCTGCTCGATCTCGTTGAGCTTGTGGCTGATGATGATGCTCGCGATGCCCTTGGCCTTCAGTCCGACGATCAGGTCGAGCAGGTGCTGGGAGTCGTTCTCGTTGAGCGCGGCGGTCGGCTCGTCGAGGATCAGGAGCTTGACGTCCTTGTGCAGGGCCTTCGCGATCTCGACGAGCTGCTGCTTGCCGACACCGATGTTCTTGATCTGCGTGTCCGGGTCGTCGGCCAGGCCGACGCGGGCGAGCAGGTCCTGCGCACGGAGCTGCGCGGCGGTCCAGTTGATGACGCCAGCGCGGCTCGGCTCGTTGCCCAGGAACAGGTTCTCGGTGATCGAGAGCTCCGGGACGAGCGCCAGCTCCTGGTGGATGATGACGATGCCGGCCTGCTCGGACTGCTTGATGTTCGAGAAGCGGACTTCCTCGCCCTCGTAGACGATCTCGCCGCTGTAGGTGCCGTACGGGTAGACGCCCGACAGGACCTTCATCAGGGTCGACTTGCCGGCGCCGTTCTCGCCGCAGATCGCGTGGATCTCGCCGGCGCGGACGCTGAGGGAGACGTCGGCCAGCGCCTTCACACCAGGGAACTCCTTGGTGATCGAGCGCATCTCGAGGATCGTCTCGGGTGCGGTGATCGACCGGGTCTCGAGGCCGGTGTCGATCGGGGTTGACGCCACAGTGCATCTCCTTCTGCCGCTTCGGTGCGGCAGTGTGTTCGGGTGGTTCTGCTGCGGCAGCGAAAGCACAGGGGGCCTGTGTGGACTTCGTTGTCGCGTCCGGATCCGGCTCGGTGTGACGCTCATGTGAACGGTCACATCGGCTGGACGGAGGCAATTTACGCACAGCCTCGGTGCGGCTGTCAATTCGGATTGGTCGCGTTTTCGTAACGGCATGCGTGATCCGGAGGGAACGTCCCCCGGGTTGGGGCCAGGGGGCTCGGGAGCGCGCGTTTCGTTGCGCGAATCCGCATGCGCGGCCGGGAGGCCCGTGGCGGGCCGGCCGCGGGCCTCCCGTCCGGTTCGTGGTCGCGTCCGGAGCTCCGCTCGCCTTGTCGGAGCGGGCTTGGCTGGCGCTTCCGGGCGTCCCTGGTCGGAAGTTCGTGGCAGGTATGCCCGTTCGTGGCAGGTACTCCGGGGTGGCCGGGTGGTTCCGGGCGTACCGGGTCGTTTCGGGCGTACCTGGTCGTTCCGGGCGTACCTGGACATTCCGGGCGTACCTGGTCGGAAGTTCGTTGCAGGTACGCCCGTTCCTGGCAGGTACTCCGGGGTGGCCGGTTGGTTTCGGGTGTACCGAGACGTTTCGGGTGTACCCAGTCATTCCGGGCGTACCTGGTGTCTTCGGGCGTACCTGGTCGGAAGTTCGTGGCAGGTATGCCCGTTCCTGGCAGGTACTCCGGGGTGGCCGGGTGGTTTCGGGTGTACCGAGACGTTTCGGGCGTACCCAGTCATTCCGGGCGTACCTGGTGTCTTCGGGCGTACCTGGTGTCTTCGGGCGTACCTGGTGTCTTCGGGCGTACCTGGTCGGAAGTTCGTGGCAGGTATGCCCGTTCCTGGCACGTACTCCGCGGTGACCGGGTGGTTCAGGGCGTACCGGGTCGTTTCGGGCGTACCGGGTGTCTCCGGGCGTCCCTGGGCAGAAGTTCGTGGCAGGTACTCCGGGGCGCCGGACCAGCCCGAGGTGCGTCAGCGCGTACGGGGCGCGCTCGTGGAGGCGCGCACGACCAGCTGCGGGACGATGTCGATCGGGCGGAGCAGTTCGCCCTCACTCGGCAGCAGCAGGTCCACGCAGCGACGCCCGAGCTCGGCGAAGTCGACCTGCACCGTGGTGAGCGGTGGCCAGAAGTGCTTCGCCTCGGGGATGTCGTCGTAGCCGACCACGGACAGGTCACCCGGGACGTCGAGCCCGTACGAGCGCGCTGCGTGCATGACGCCGAGCGCCATCTGGTCGTTCGAGCAAAAGATCGCGGTGCAGTCCCGCCACCGCAGCAGCTCGCGGCCGGCGTGGTAGCCGAAGTCGGCGGTCCAGTCGCCCAGGATCGGCGGGGCGACGGCCATGTCGCGGTCGGACATCTCGCGCAGGAACCCCTGCATGCGGGCGTCGGCCTCGATCCAGTCCTGTGGTCCGGCGATGTGCCGGACGTACTCGTGACCCAGGTCGAGCAGGTGCGCGGTCGCGAGTCGTGCGCCCTCCATCTGGTCCACCCACAGGGCCGTCGGGTCCTCGCCGACGCTGGCGCGCATGGTGACGTAGGGGGTGCGGATGCCGAGCTCCGCGATCAGGTCGAAGACCCGCTGCTGGGGCGCGATGACGACGATGCCCTCGACGTCGAGGTCGAGCAGGTGCCCGAGTCCCTCACGCACGGCGGCGTCGGTCGCCTCGGCGATGTTCGCCGTCGTGACCGAGTAGCCGCGGAGCATCGCGGCGTCCTCGATCGCCTGCAGCGCCACGGCGGGACCGTAGTGGGCGCGGCGGGCCGTCAGGACGCCGATCGTGTGGGTCCGGCTCGTGACCAGGGCGCGTGCGGCCCGGTTCGGCCGGTACTGCAGCTGCTCCATGGCCGCCAGGACCTTGTCGCGTGTCTCGGCCCGGATCGCGTCCGAGTTGTTCAGCACCCGCGAGACGGTCTGGTGCGAGACGCCCGCGATCCGTGCGACGTCACGGATGCTGGGCGAACGCGGTTGCTGTGTCCGCGATGACGCCATTGCTGCTCGTTTCCGCCCGGGTGTCGTGGCACATCGATGTGCACGTTCACATCCGGGCCAGATCATTATGCACGTCCGGCGGATCGACGCCACCTGTGCGCCGATCCGCCGTCGGCTCAGAGCCAGTTGCGCTTGCGGAAGATCGCCCAGAGCACGCCCATCAGCAGGAGCATGCCGAGGATCGCGACCGGGTACCCGTAGTGCCAGTGCAGCTCGGGCATGTGGTCGAAGTTCATCCCGTAGACACCGGCGATCAAGCCCGGTGCGAACAGGATCGCCGCCCACGACGAGATCTTCTTGACCTCCTCGCCCTGGCGGTGTGCTGCCCGGGCGAGTTGCCGGCTCTCCTCACCCTGGGCCAGGCTCGCGCTGGTCATCCGGCGCATCGCCTCGTTCTGCTCCTGCGACACCAGGGTGGCGTGCAGGGTCAGGGCGTTCTCGAGCAGGGCGCGGAACGAGTCGACCCGCTCGGTGACACGGAGCGCGTGGTCGTGCACGTTGCGGAGCCGGTGCTGCACGTCGTCGTCGACGCCGTACTTGTCGGCACCGCGGAGCAGCCCCGTGACCATCGCCGGCACCGGGGTGGTGGCCCGCTGGAACGCCAGGACCTCGCTGAGTAGCTGGTAGATGCGCTTCGAGACCCCGGGGTCGACCTGCCCGGCGAACAGCTGGTCCTCGATGGCGTCGATCTGCTCCTGCAGCACCTGGACGACGGGGCCGTAGCCGTCGACGACCTCGTCGAGCACGGCCGCGGTCACGGCCTCGGACCCCTTCGCCAGGAACTCCGGGTCCGCCTCGACCTGTGCCCGCAGCACCGCCAGGTCGGGTCGGGCGGCGTGCCGGACGCTCACGACGAAGTGGTCGCCGACGAACAGGTGCACCTCGCCGAACTCGACGGTGCCCTCGGACGGGTCGAACCAGGCCGGCCGGAGCACCAGGAACAGGGTGTCGCCGTAGCGCTCGAGCTTGGCGCGCTGGTGTCCCTTGCGGGCGTCCTCGACGGCGTTCTCGTGCAGGTCGAACTCGGTGGCGACGGCCTCGAGCTCGTGCGGGTCGGGCCGGAGCAGCCCGATCCACGTCAGGTCGCCACGAGCCGGGCGCGACAGGGTCGACGGAGACTCCACGCGGCGTCCCCGGACGTAGATCGCGTTGTCGATCAGTGCCATGTGCGTGCTCCTTCGGTGGGGAGCAGGCGGGCGCGATGGCGCCCCGGAGGCGATCCGGGGCGGGGCAGGGTCAGCGAGCGGGCGCGACGACCGACACGGGCGGCCGGCCCGATCGAGGATGGTCACCCGGCATCGCGCCTCACCTGCCCTTCTCGTCTCGTCGTGGCGGCGCCCAGAGCGCTGCCGACGGTCGAGCGTACGCCTGCGGCGCGGGTCGGACAACCCGTCGCGGCAGGCGCAGGAGCGTCAGCGCGTGACGTGCAGCCCGGCGGTCTCGAGCTCGGCGAGCTGCCACCCGAGCCACGGGCTCCAGGCGAACGGCGCGCCGGCGACGGCCTGCCTGAGAGAGTCCTCGGACACCCATGCCCACTCGGCGACCTCGTCGTCCGCGGGAGCCGGAGTGTCGTCGGTCACGGCACGGAAGACGGGGCAGACCTCGTTCTCCACGATGCCCGAGGCGTCGACCGCGCGGTACCGGAACTCCGGCAGCACGACCTCGACGTCGCGCACGGTGATGCCGAGCTCGCGGGAGGCCCGACGGCCGATGGCGTCCTCGAAGGACTCGTCCGGACCGGGATGGCCGCAGAAGGTGTTCGTCCACACCCCCGGCCAGGTCTTCTTCGACAGCGCTCGTCGGGTCACCAGGACGTCGCCGTCGGTGTTCCGGACGTGGCACGAGAAGGCCAGGTGCAGGGGCGTGTGGGCAGTGTGGACCGTGAACTTGTCCGCCGTGCCGATCGGGGTACGGTCGTCGGCCAGGAGCACCACGGATTCAGGGAAAGCGTTCATCTGAGTCGATAGGTTAGGCCAATGAGCGAGGAAGCGACCACCGTGCCGCACATCGACCTCGCGCTCGTCGACGACTGCCTCGAGCGCTTCTTCGCCGTGTCGTCGGCACGCGCCGAGCGCTACGGCCGACCGTCCGAAGAACTGTGGCGCGTGCTCCGCAAGGCGAGCATGGGCGGCAAGCGCTTCCGGCCCCGCATGGTCATGACCGCGTACGCCGGCATGGGCGGCACCGACGTGCACGCAGCCGCCAACGTCGCGGCGGCCTACGAACTCCTGCACACCGCACTCGTGGTGCACGACGACGTCATCGACCGCGACTGGTCGCGCCGCGGGCAGCCGAACGTCGCCGGGTCCTTCCGCGACAACGGGACGACGGGCGGCCTGCCGCTGCCGACGGCCGAGCACCGGGGGATGAGTGCCGCCGTGATCGCCGGTGACCTGGCCCTCGCCGGTGCGCCCCGCTTCATCGAGGCCGCTGGCGTCGACGGCACCCGCCGCGAGCGGCTGCTCGAACTGCTCGACGAGGCCGTGTTCGCCAGCGCCGCCGGCGAGATGACCGACGTCGACCTGGCACTCGGCGTGATGCCGACGGTGGACGAAGTCCTGGCCATGGAGCGGGCGAAGACGAGCGTGTACTCGTTCGAGGCCCCGCTGCAGTCCGGTGCCGTCCTGGCCGGCGCCGACGAGGAGATCGTCACCGCCCTCGGGGCCTTCGGTCGCGAGATCGGCATCGCCTACCAGATCGTCGACGACCTGCTCGGGGTCTTCGGCGACGAGACCATGACCGGCAAGACCGTGCTCGGCGACCTGCGCGAGGGCAAGCGCACCATGCTGATCGCGTACGCGGCGACCACGGACTGCTGGCCGGACCTCGAGCCGTACCTCGGCGACCCGGACCTGACCGAGGCCCGTGCGGACGAGGTCCGTGCGACCCTGGTCTCCTGCGGTGCACGCGGCGCCGCGGAAGCACGTGTCGCCGACCACACCGCACTCGCCCGGGCCGAGCTCGCCCGGCTGCCGTACGACCTCGCCGACCGCCTGGAGGCCCTCGTGACCGAACTCGTGGAGCGCGCCCGGTGACCCACAGCACCACCACGGCGACCGGGTCCCGTCCGGCTCGCCTCCAGCTCTACGACGCCACGGCCGAGGCCGCGTCGGGTGTCGTCATCGACCGGTACTCCACGTCGTTCGGCCTGGCGAGCCGCATGCTCGCCCGCGACACGCGCGAGCACATCCGGAACGTCTACGCGCTGGTCCGCGTCGCGGACGAGGTCGTCGACGGCCCCGCGACCGAGGCCGGGCTCGACCGCGAGCTCGCCCGCACGGTGCTCGACGAGCTCGAGGCCGACACCGAACGGGCCATCGCACTCGGCTTCTCGGTGAACCCGGTCGTCCACGCCTTCGCCCGCACGGCCCGCGCCACCGGCTTCGGCGCCGAGCTCACCGCCCCGTTCTTCGCCTCGATGCGCATGGACCTCGACCGCACCGAGCACGACGACGCCTCGTTCGACGCGTACGTGTACGGCTCCGCCGAGGTCGTCGGCCTGATGTGCCTGCGCGCGTTCGTGTACCGCGCCGGTCGGCCGACGTTCGACCAGGCCGAACTCGTCGCCGGTGCACGTGCGCTCGGCGCCGCGTTCCAGAAGGTGAACTTCCTGCGTGACCTGCACGCCGACTTCGAGGTGCTCGGTCGGTCGTACTTCCCGGGCGTCGACATCCGGTCGTTCGACGAGGCCACCAAGGACCGCCTGGTCGCCGACGTGCAGGCCGACCTCGACCACGCAGCGCGGACGATCCGGCTGCTGCCGGCCGACGCCCGCAACGCGGTCGGACTCGCGCACGCGCTGTTCCAGGAACTCAACGACCGCCTCGCGCGCACGCCGGCGAGCCGCCTCGTCACGACGCGCGTGCGCGTCCCCAACCCGGTGAAGGTGCGCCTCGCGGCGCAGGTCCTCGCCGGACGCGCACCGCTCCGGTCGCGCGTCACCACCCACCGGCCGGGAGGCTCCTCATGACCCCGCCCCGCGCCTCCCGACCGACGACGGTCGCCACCACCACCCGGCGCAAGGTGCCCGCTCGCCGCGCCGTCGTCATCGGCGGCGGCATCAGCGGCCTGGCGGCCGCCGCGCTGCTCGCACGCGACGGCTTCTCGGTGACGGTGCTCGAGCAGCGCACGCAGCTCGGCGGCCGTGCCGGCTCGTGGGAGCAGGACGGGTTCCGGTTCGACACCGGGCCGTCGTGGTATCTCATGCCCGAGGTCTTCGACCACTTCTTCCAGCTGCTGGGAACGTCGGCCGAGGCCGAACTCGACCTGGTGAAGCTCGACCCCGGCTACCGCGTCTACAGCGAGGGCCACGACGAGCCGATCGACCTGCGCGCCGACGCCGAGGCCAACATCGCGCTGTTCGAGTCCATCGAGCCCGGTGCCGGCGAGCGGATGCGGAAGTACCTCGCGTCGGCCGAGGACACCTACACGATGGCCGTGCGCCGGTTCCTCTACACGAGCTTCCAGGACCTCACGAAGCTCGCCGCACCCGACGTCCTGCGTCGTCTGCCCAAGCTCGCGCGCCTGCTGCTCGAGCCGCTCTCCACCTTCGCCGAGACCGCGGTGCGCGACCGTCGCCTGTGGCAGATCCTCGGCTACCCGGCGGTGTTCCTCGGCACGAGCCCGTACGCGGCACCGAGCATGTACCACCTGATGAGCCACCTCGACCTGGCCGACGGCGTGCTCTACCCGAAGGGCGGCATCACCGAGGTGATCTCCGCCGTCGAGCGTGTCGCCCGGGCCGAGGGCGCGAAGATCATCGCCGGTGCGAAGGTCGAGCGGATCGTCGTCGAGGACGGCGTCGCCACCGGGGTCGTCCACCGCGACCGCGACGGTGTGCAGCACACGGCCCCCGCCGACCTCGTGGTCAGCGCTGCCGACATGCAGCACACCGAGATGCAGCTGCTCGAGCGTGAGCACCGCACCCACGGCGCCGACCACTGGAAGAAGCGCGACCCGGGCCCGAGCGCGGTGCTCGTGTACCTCGGCATCGACGGTCCGACGCCGGGCCTGCTGCACCACACCCTGATGTTCACCGCGGACTGGAAGGCGAACTTCGGCGCGATCTTCGGCGACGACCGGCACGTGCCGGACCCCGCCTCGATCTACGTCTGCGCCCCGTCCGAGACCGACCCGAGCGTCTCGCCGCCCGGCACCAGCAACCTGTTCATCCTGGTGCCGCTGCCCGCCGACCTGTCGATCGGCAAGGGCGGCATCGACGGAGCCGGCGACTACCAGGTCGAGCAGATCGCCGACCGTGCCATCGACGTGCTGGCCGAGCGCGCCGGGGTGCCGGACCTGCGCGACCGCATCCGGGTCCGACGGACGATCGGCCCGCGCGACTTCGCCGACGACCTGAACGCCTGGAACGGCTCGATGCTCGGCCCGGCGCACACCCTGAAGCAGAGCGCGTTCTTCCGCGAGAAGAACGCGTCGAAGAAGGTCGAGGGGCTGTACTACGTCGGTGCCTCGACGATCCCGGGCATCGGTCTGCCGATGTGCCTGATCAGCGCCGAGGTCCTGCTCAAGCGCATCCACGGCGACCGGAGCACCGAGCCGCTGCCGACGCCCCTCGGGGCTCAGCGGGACCGGACCGAGACCGCCTGATGCCCGGGGTCTACCTCGCCGGCCTGGTGGTGTCCCTGGTCGGCATGACCGTGCTGGACGCCCGCTTCCGGCTGTTCTTCTGGCGGGCACCGTGGCGGGCGGCGGCCGTGATGGTCGTCGGCGTCGCGTTCTTCATGGTGTGGGACGTCGCCGGTGTCGCTGCCGGCATCTTCTTCATCGGGCCGCAGAACCTGCTCACCGGGGTGCTCCTGGCGCCCGAGGTCCCGCTCGAGGAACTCTTCTTCCTGCTGCTGCTCTGCTACTCGACGATGGACCTGGTCGGTTTCGTCCGGCCCCTGGTGCAGCGGGCAACCGATCGGCGGCGCGCGTGAACGGCACCGGGGCGTACGCGCTCCTGGCCCTGCCGTTCTTCGGCGTCACGGCCGTCGTGGCAGTGGTCGCCGGCGTCGTCGCCGCCCGCCGGGCCCGTGCGGCGGGTCGACGGCCCGTGGTCGGGCGTCGGGTCGCTGTGCTCACGTCCGTGATCGCCGGCGTCGCGCTGCTGCTGATGACGATGGTGTTCGACAACGTCATCGTCACGCTGCGGATCGTCGCCTACGACCCCTCGCTCATCAGCGGTGCCAAGATCGGTGCGATCCCGGTCGAGGACCTCGCCTACGCGATGTCCGCCATCGTGCTGCTGCCCAGCCTGTGGGTCCTGTTCGACCGGACCGGCGCACGCCCCGCGCCCGACCCGACCCCAGCACCAGCGGAGCCAGCACCAGCAGAGGACATGAAGTGAACGCCAGCACCGCCTCCAGGCCGTCGACCCTGCGCGCCCTGTTCGTGTCGTCGCGCCCGATCAGCTGGGTGAACACCGCCTACCCGTTCGGCGCCGCGTACCTGCTCGGCAGCGGGGTCGGTGTCGAGGGCGGCGGCGGGTTCTCGCTCGTCGCGTTCCTGGTCGGCGTCGTGTACTTCCTGGTGCCCTACAACCTGGCGATGTACGGCATCAACGACGTCTTCGACTACGAGTCCGACCTGCGCAACCCGCGCAAGGGCGGCGTCGAGGGCGCCCTGCTCGACAAGAGCGTCCACCGCACCACGCTGTGGGCCGTCGTCGTCACGAACGTCCCCTTCCTCGTCGCGCTCGTGGTGCTCGGCGCGGTCAGCGGCAACGGGCCGTGGTCGTGGCTCGTCCTGGCGATCAGCGTGTTCGCGGTCATCGCGTACTCGGCACCGGGGCTGCGGTTCAAGGAGAAGCCGTTCCTCGACTCGCTGACGTCGAGCACGCACTTCGTGTCGCCGGCGATCTACGGCCTCGCCCTGGCGGGCCCGCACTGGACCGGTGAACTCGTCGCCGTGTGCATCGCGTTCTTCCTGTGGGGCGTGGCCTCGCACGCGTTCGGTGCCGTGCAGGACGTCCTGGCCGACCGTGCCGGTGGCATCGGCTCCGTCGCGACCGTGATCGGCGCCCGGGCCACCGTCCGCCTGGCCTTCGTCGCCTACCTGGTCGCCGGCGTCGCGCTGCTGTTCTCGGCGTTCCCCGGGCCGATCGCCGCGATCGTGGTCATCCCGTACGCGCTCAACGTGCTGCCGTGGTGGAACATCACGGACCAGGGTGCCGAGGCCGCGAACGCCGGGTGGAAGCGCTTCCTCTGGATCAACTACCTGGCGGGCTTCATCGTCACGATGGCACTCATCGCGTACGCCTTCACGCACTGACAGACTGGACGCACGCACCGCGGCGTCCGTGGTGCGTCACCAGTCACGACGGCAGTCACGAAGGAGTGCGCGCATGAGCGTCCGGATCATCCACGTCGGTCTCGGAGGGTGGGGCGGCAACTGGGCCCGCACCGCCATCCCAGAGGTGTCGGAAGTGCAGGTGGTCGGGATCGTCGACCCGTCGGCGCCGACGCTCGAGGCCGTGCGGACCGACCTCGGGCTCCCGGCCTCCGCGGCGTTCGGGTCCCTGACCGAGGCGCTCGCCGCGGTGGAGGCCGACGCCGTCGTCATCACCGCCCCGGCCGTGACGCACGTGCCGCTCGCGCTCGAGGCCCTCGACGCCGGCAAGCACGTCCTGGTCGAGAAGCCGTTCGCCAACACCACCGACGAGGCCGTCACCGCGGTCCGTCGCGCCGAGGAGCTCGGCCTGGTGCTGCAGGTCAGCCAGAACTACCGCTGGTACCCGGCACCGCGGGTCGTGCAGGAGATGCTCGAGGCGGACGTGGTCGGCGAGGTCTCCGCGATCAACGTCGACTTCCGGCAGTGGGACAACGACCAGCCCGCCGAGACGTACCCGCACTACCGGTTCCCGCACGCGATGATCAACGACATGGCGATCCACCACTTCGACCTGCTCCGGATGATCACCGGGCAAGAGGCCGTCCGGGTCTTCGCCAAGGCCAGCTACCCCGCCTACAGCAAGTACCAGGACGAAGCGGTTGCCTCGATGATCATCGAGCTCGACGGCGGCACGGTCGTCAACTACCGCGGCAGCTGGCTGAGCCGTGGCCCGCGCACCGCCTGGGCCGGCGAGTGGAGCATCGAGGGCGAGGACGGCGAGCTCTGGTTCACGAGCCGCGACGGTGAACCGAACGCGGTCGACGGCGACCGGGTCACCGTCCGCCGCACGCAGGACGACGTCGCCGAGCCGGTCGAGCTCCCCGTGCTCGCGCACACCGACCGCCAGGGTGGGCTGCAGGCGTTCGCCCGCTCGGTGCAGGGCGGCCCCGCCCCCGAGACGAGCGGTCGTGACAACCTGCGGAGCCTCGCGCTGATGGAGGCCGCCGGCCGCTCCGCGGCGTCCGGCCTGCCCGAGGACGTCGTCGTCCCGTCCTGACCGCGACCACCCACGGCCTGGAGGCGCGGGGCGGGCCCGCACCGCGCCTCCAGTCCGGCTCTGGTCGCGTCCACCGCGTCAAAGCGACAGTGGGTTGCGGAACGTTCGCGGCATACTGTCGCTTTCGCGAACCAGACACCGTGCGGTACGCCTGATCTGTCGCTCGCGCGTCAGGCGGCGCCGGCCACCCGCCGCGCCTGCGCGACGGCCCGCCGCACGCCGAGCGACCAGCCCGGACCGTGGCCGGGCAGCACGTGCTTCGCCTCGGTGTCCGCGAGCCGGTCGAGCGACGCGACAGCCGTGTCGACGTCGGAGGTCGCCGCGGGTGCGACGATCCGCGGTCCGATCCCGCCCGTGTACGGGTCGAAGGTGACGAGCGCGTCGCCGACGATCACGGCGTCGCGGTCGGCGAAGTGCAGCGCCACGTGGCCGTCGGTGTGCCCCGGGGTCTCGATGATCCACGGGTTGCCCGGCACGTCGGCGCGGCTCTCCAGCGGCTCGGTGTCCGCGATGCCGTCGACCGTGACCGCACCGGCGAGCAGCATGCGGCCCAGAGGGCGCAGACCACCCGGGTGGAGCGCCACGAACCCGAAGCGGTTCGTCTGCGGCCGGTACGAGTACGGGTGCGCGGCGAGGTGCCGGTCGCCCGGGTGGACGAACACGGGCGTACCCCAGTCGCGGTGCATCCGTGCTGCGGTGCCGACGTGGTCGAAGTGCCCGTGCGTGAGCAGGAGCCCCTCGACCTGGTCGGGCGTGTAGCCCAGGTCGTGCACGGCGAGCTGCAGGTGCGGCCACGCGGCAGGCAACCCCGCGTCGACGACGAGCAACCGATCGCCGGTCTCGACGAGGTACGTGTTGGTGTGTGCGATCTCGAGGCGGTGGATCCCCTCGGCGGCGTCCCGGAAGAGCATGTGCGGCACGGTAGACGCGGCCTGCTGGGCACGATCCCGGGTGGGACGTGTACGAAATGGGGAATGGCCAAGGACAGTCTGCCCGAGCTCGAACTCGCCAACGTGCGCACCCGTGAGGGCATCACGGACACCGTGACGGAGCTGAAGCGACGCGCGGACCTGCCCGCCCGCACGCGGCTCGCGGTCGCCAAGACGAAGCAGCGGTGGCACCGCGACCCCACGCCCCTGGTGGCGATGGGCATCACCGGGCTGACCGGTGTCGCGGCGATCGTCCTCGGCATCGCACTGCGGAACCGCCCCGCCGGGCACCTGGCCCAGCCGCCGGCGAACTCGGCCTTCACCGCGCTGCTGCCGTTCGGCGCGCGTGGCGACGCCCCCTCGGCGAAGGAGCAGGCGCAGGCAGGTCGCAAGGGCCGGAAGGCGCGGGCCAAGGCGGCGGAGGAAGCCCTCGAGCGTGACCCGGCACACCGCGGCCGTGTGAAGCAGCAGGTCGGCATCGCAGCGGTGCAGCGACGGGCGAACAAGAACCGCAAGCAGGCGGTCAAGCGGTCGAAGCAGGCTGTGAAGGCGAGAGGCTAGTCCCATGGCGCACGAAGAGCACAAGCCGGACCCGGACGACTCCCGGAAGCCCGACAACCCCACCGACCTGAAGAAGCCGACGCTCGTCTACACGCTGAAGAAGACGCTGCGCGAGTTCACGAGCGACCAGTGCACCGACCTGGCCGCGAGCCTGACGTACTACTCGGTGCTCGCGCTGTTCCCCGGGCTGCTGGCGGTCGTGTCGCTGCTCGGCCTGGTCGGACAGGCCGATAACACGATCAAGACCCTGCTGCAGATCATCGGCAACATCGGGTCGGACCAGGTCGTGGACCTGATCAAGGAGCCGCTCGAGGGACTCGTCCGCTCGCCCGCAGCTCCCATCACGTTCATCGTCGGTGTCCTCGGTGCGCTCTGGTCGGCCTCCGGCTACGTGGGCGCGTTCGGCCGTGCCATGAACCGGATCTACAACGTCCGCGAGGGCCGGCCGATCTGGAAGCTCCGCCCGACCATGCTCGGCGTGACGGTGACCACCGTCGTCCTGCTCGTGGTCGGCCTGTTGGTGCTGGTGAGCGGACCGCTCGCCCGCAGCTTCGGCGACGTCATCGGGCTCGGTGACGTGGCCGCGACCGTGCTGCTCATCGTGCAGTGGCCGATCCTGCTCGTCATCGCGATCATCGTCGTCGCGGTGCTCTACTACTGGTCGCCGAACGTCAAGCAGCCGAAGTTCCGGTGGGTCAGCGGTGGATCGATCCTGGCGATCCTCATCTGGGTCATCGCGAGCGTCGGCTTCGGGTTCTACGTCGGGAACTTCTCGAACTACAACGCCACGTACGGCTCCCTGGGTGGGGTCATCGTGTTCCTGCTGTGGATCTGGATCACGAACAACGCCCTGCTCTTCGGTGCCGAGTTCGACGCCGAGATCGAGCGGGGTCGTGAGCTCCAGGCCGGCATCCGGGCGGAGGAGGACATCCAGCTCCCCGAGCGCGACACCCGCCAGATCGAGAAGCAGGACGAGCAGCGGGCGCAGGACGTGCTCGAGGGCATCCGCATCCGCCAGGGCGTCGACAACGACTGACCGCGGCTCGTCCGACCACCGCTGACGGGCGCTCTCCGGGTCGAGGCGCTACGGTGCGAGCGTGCCGTCCTTCCTCGAGGGGCTCCCGTTCCGGTGGCTCGTCCTCGCGCTCTTCGTGATCGTGTTCTGCCGTGCGCAGGCCACGTACTGGGTCGCGCGGCTCGCGGTGACCGGCGCGTCCCGATCGCGGTGGGGCGGCTGGCTGCGCTCGCCAGCGGTCCGCCGCGGGTCGGCGCTGCTGGATCGCTGGGGGTTGCCCGTCGTGACGGTGAGCTTCGTCGTGGTCGGCCTGCAGACGGTGATGAACGCCGCCGCGGGGCTGGCACGGGTCGCCTGGTGGCGGTACACGATCGCGATGGTGCCGGGGTGCGTGGCATGGGCGTTCCTGTACGCGACGGTCGGGCTCGCCGTGTTCTGGGCGGTCGTCGCGGCGCTCGCCGGCTCGCCGTGGGGCATCGCGGCGCTCGTGGGCCTGGTGGTCGTCGCCGGTGTCGCGCTGACGGTCCTGCGCCGTCGTCGCGACCGCACAGGAGGCCCGGCCCGGCTTCCGTAGGCTGGCCTCCGTGACGACAGACCAGCTCCAGAACCGTCCGGTCGCCCTGGTGACCGGAGCCACCCGCGGCATCGGCCGCGCGATCGCCGCCGACCTCGGCCGCACCCACCACGTGCTCGTCGGCGGCCGGTCCGCCGACGCCGTGGACGCCCTCGTCCAGGAGCTGCCGAGCGCGGCGCCGTTCGTCGGTGACCTGGGCGCGGGCGAGGTCCCCGCGCTGCCGGATCGGCTCGACGTCCTCGTGCACTCGGCCGGTGTCGAGCAGGGCACCACCGTCGCCGACACCCCGCGCGCGGTGTGGGAGCAGGTCTTCGCGACGAACGTGTTCGCGGTCGCCGAGCTCACCCGGCTGGCGCTCCCGGCACTGCGGGCGGCGCGGGGCATCGTCGTGCCGATCAACAGCGGCTCCGGGTTCCACTCGGGCCCCGGTGGTGGCGTGTACGCGGCGTCGAAGTTCGCGCTGCGGGCCTTCGCCGACGCCCTGCGCGAGGAGGAGCGGGCGAACGGCGTGCGGGTGTCGAGCGTGCACCCGGGCCGGACCGACTCGGACATGCAGCGGCAGCTCGTGGCGAAGCTCGGGGAGTCCTACGACACGGACTACTACCTGGCGCCGGAGGACGTGGCCGCCGCGGTCCGCACCGTCGTCGACATGCCCGAGCGCGGCACCGTCGAGTCGCTCGCGATCCGACCGACCCGACGGCGCTGATGTTCGGACGGCGCTGACGCGCTGACAGCGACCACCGACTACCGCAGCTCGATCCGGTCGTCGAGCTCGAGCCGTTCCAGGAACGTCTCGTCGTGGCTCACCACGACGAGTGCTCCCCGGTAGGCCCGCAGTGCGTCCACGAGCTGGTCGACGCTCGTCAGGTCGAGGTCGTTGGTCGGCTCGTCGAGCACGAGCAGCTGCGGCGGCGGGTCGGCGAGCACCAGGGCCGCCAGCGCCACCCGGAACCGCTCGCCGCCGGACAGGTCCCCGGCCGGGCGGTCGACGGTGTCCCCGCGCACCAGGAACTTCGCCAGCCGGTTGCGGACCTCGGCGACGGGCACGTGCGGGGCGTCCCGGCGCACGTTGTCGAGCACCGTGACGGTGTCGTCCAGGCTGTCCTTCCGCTGCGGCAGGTACGCGATCCGGTCGAGGTGGGCGACGGCCGTGGTCTCGGGCAGCGGGTGCTCCCGGGCCGCGGGGTCGCCGACGAGCTGTTCGAGCAGGGTGGACTTGCCCACGCCGTTGTCCCCGGTGACGGCGATCCGCTCCGGCCCCTGCACGATCACGTCCCGCCCGCGCACCGTGACGGTCGCGATCTGCCGTGACGCCGGGACGTCCGGGTCGGGCAGGGTCACGTGCATGGACTCGTCGTCGCGCAGCCGGAGTTCGGCTTCGCGCTTGGTGGCGAGTGCGGCGGCCTCGTCGTCCGCGTACCCGACGCGCAGTCGACCGGCGGTCTCCTGCGCCTTCTTCCGCTGCTCGTTCGCCAGGATCTTCGGCATCGATCGGCCCGCCTTCTCACCGGCCTTGGCACGCCGGGCGATCTTCGTCTCGGCCTCGATGCGCTGCCGCTTCTCGGTGCGGTGTCGCTGTGCGGCGACCCGGACCTCGCGTTCGACGGCCGCCTGCTGCACGGCCAGGTGCTCCTCGAACGCGCTGAACGTCCCGCCGAACACGGTCATCGACCCGGCGCGGAGCTCGACGGTCTCGTCGACGTGCTCCAGGAGTTCCCGGTCGTGGCTGACGAGCACGAGGGTGCCGCGCCAGTCGTCGACCAGGTCGAGGAGCAGCCCGCGGGCCCGGCGGTCCAGGTTGTTCGTCGGCTCGTCCAGGAACACGATCGGCCGGGCGCGCAACCGAACCCCGGCGACGGCGACGAGCACCGACTGCCCGCCGGACAGCGTCGACACCGGCCGGTCGAGGTCGGTGCCGTCGAGCCCGACCCGGTCGAGCACCGCGGCGGCCCGTTCCTCCAGGTCCCAGTCGTCGCCGACTGCCTCGAGCTGTGCGGCCGTGGCGTCGCCGGCCAGGACGGCCCGGAGCGCGGTGAGTGTGGGCCGGACGCCGAGCAGGTCGGCGACGGTGTCGTCCTCGCTGGCGTGGGCCCACGCCGCCGGTTCCTGATCGACGCGCCAGCGGCGATCAGGCCGTGCCGGTGGGGAGAGGCGCTGCGGCAGGTGGTCGACGGGACCCGACGTCGTGATGCTGCCCGACGTGGGGTGGAGCCGGCCGGTCGCGAGCCGGACCAGCGTGGACTTGCCGGCTCCGTTCCTCCCGACCAGGCCGGTACGGCCACGTCCGAAGGCGGCGGTGAGGTGGTCGAGCGCGACGGTGCCGTCGGGCCAGGCGAAGGTGACGTCGTGCAGGACGACGGACGGACTGGTGGGCATGGGGGGTGTCTCCCGGTGTCGATGCTGGGCGCACGACACCGAGGCCACCGCGGTGCGGTGGAGCGCCCGACGGGGCGCGCGATCACGGTGTCAGCGCGTGGGCTGAGCGGTACCGGTGATCGACAGCAATCCGTCTGCTTCCGTCGGGGGACCCCCGTGTCCGCCATCCGTTCCGCCGGTCGGTCTCCCGCCCCGGCGGCCCCGCGATGACGACGAGGTGACCTCCACGGTAATCCCGTGACACGGGCACCCGCAAGGGATGACAGGCTGGGGGCATGCCGGAGAACCTGTTGCCGACCCCGTCGTCGAACCCCGAGACCCTGCTGCCCGCCGAGCCGGAGGTGACCGCCGCGATCGAGGCGGAGGCCCCCGTCGCCAGCGTGGTGGTGTCCTACCCGTCGTCGAGCCTGGCGTGGGCGCTGCTCGCCGACGAGGCGTGGGCGCGCGGCGCGACCCTCGAGTCCTACGCGTACGCCCGTGTCGGGTACCACCGCGGGCTCGATGCCCTGCGCAAGGCCGGCTGGCGCGGTGTCGGTCCGGTGCCGTGGTCGCACGAGCCCAACCGTGGCGTGCTGCGGGCGCTGTTCGCCCTGCGCCGTGCCGCCGAGGCGATCGAGGAGCCCGGCGAGGCCGAGCGCCTGACCGACTTCCTGAACGCGAGCGACCCCGAGGCCCTGCGCGCCCTGTCCGCCGGCGCGTAGGCGTCGCGCTCCGCACAACCAGAGTCACCTCGAACCGCGGGAACCCGTGGTTCGAGGTGACTCTGGTTGGGCACGGGCACGGGCGCGGGCAAGAGGCGCCAGGCGGGCCGGCTGCGCCGGTCAGCGGTCGTCGCTTGCGGCGTCCGACCGCCGAGCGGCTCGACTCGCGACGACGCCGCTCACGATCAGGAAACCGAGCGCGAGTGCCATCCCGATGGGCAGCGCGGCCTCGACGATGCGCGTCGATCCTGCGACGCTCAGCACTCCCGACCCGAACAACGCCGCAGCCCCCGCGTGCAGCCACGCTCGCGCAGCGCGGTGGCCGACCGTCCACGCTGTCTTCGATCGCATCACGGAAGCAAGGCGGATCCCGGCACCGCCGTTCGGGCCGAGGACGCCGCGCGCCGTCAGCTCGGCGACGGCGGAGACGACCAAGCCGCTCGCCATGAGCATCACCGCCGACAAGAGCATCCACCCACTGAAACGTAAGATTCTGGCTGCGTCAAGCGTCATCTCTGCACGCAAAACACCGGTGCTCGCACTGCACGCCGCGGGATGCGGGTGTGCAACGTGCGAACACCGGTGTTTTGCGCGTGACCGACTAGCCCAGCAGCACGCTCCAACTGAACGCCTGCGGCCAGAGCTGGTGCTCGGGCAGCACGTCGAGCCCGCACGCCCGGCTGCCGAGCCCGTGCTGCGCGGCGTCGAGGTACAGGTACAGGTGGTCGGACGTCGGCAGCTCGTACGGGTGCTCGGCACGGTCGATCTGCTGCGCGGTCCACGGCGACAGGGTGAACCCCGCACGGTGCGACCCGACCGTCGTCACGGTGAACGGCCCGACCGCCAGCTCCCGCAGGTCGGGTCGGTGCCCGGTCTCCTGCGGCCGCGAGTACTCCACCCCGAGCGAGCGCACGGGCGCGGTGAACCGGCCGACACGGGCAGCGTGCGAGGAATCGGCGTACGACTCCAGCGGTCCGGTCCCGAACCAGGTCGCGTCCGCATCGGCCAGCGATGCCGGCAGGTCGAACCGCACCCCGATCCGCGGCCACGTGACGTCCCAGGCGCCGAACGGCACGGCGTCGGTCTGCAGCACGAGCCCGTCGGACGTCAGGGTCCAGCGGTGCGTGACCTCGAGCCCCCACCCGCTGTTCGCCGCCGCCACGCGGACGCGCTGCTCCAGACCGGAGTCGGTGCGCGACACCGACACCAGCCGGTGCGTCAGCCGGTCCAGCCCTCGGTCGCGCCAGCGCGTCGCCGACGGGGGAGCGGTCGGGTCGCCGACCCCGTGCGTGAGCACCGGGTCCGCGGTCTCGTAGCCGCCCTGTGACGCCAGGCTGTCGTTGTCCGTCGGTGCACGCCACAGCTCCAGACGGGGCCCGGCGACCTCGTGGCCCTTCCAGGACACCAGGTCACCGCGGGCACTGAAGGTGCCGTCACCCAGGTGGTCGCCGTCCCACCCCTGCCGGGAGGCCCGTGGTGCGTCCGCCGCGCGCGCTGCGACGAGCCGCTGGGTGCGTGCGACGACGTGGCCGGTGTCCGCCCACGAGGTCGGCCCCGCCAGTTCCACGGTCAGGTCGAACCAGAGCTCGTCGCCGGGTGCGAGTTCGGACGTGGCCGCGTCGAGCACCTCGGAGGGCACCGGGACCGTCGCCGACTCCCGGGCGGCGACGATGCCCGTGGACAGGCGCCCCGAGGCCTCGACGACGCCGTTCCGCGACAGGGTCCAGCACAGCCGGAGCCCGGCGGTCGAGGCCGAGTGGTACCGGTTCTCGACCAGCACCGTGGTGTCCGAGACCCCCAGGCGGATCGGGGCCACGACGGCGGCGAACTCGGCGAGTCCCGGCGTCGGGGTGTCGTCGGGCAGCACCAGGCCGTCCATCACGAAGTTGCCGTCGTGCACGACCTCGCCGAAGTCCCCGCCGTACGCGTAGTAGTCCTCGCCCGTGGGCGTCTTCGCGAGCAGGCCGTGGTCCCGCCACTCCCACACGAACCCGCCGTGCAGCCGCGGGTACCGGTCGACCAGGGCCTCGTACTCGGCGATCTGCCCGGGGCCGTTGCCCATCGCGTGCACGTACTCGCAGTGGATGAAGGGCTTCGACCGCTGCCGTGCGGCCTCGGCCGGGCCGCAGCCGAGCAGGGGCGTCGGGGTGCCGCCGCCGATGGACTCGGTCTCCTGCAGCGTCGGGTACATCCGCGAGTAGACGTCCGTGTACTCGCCCGTGTAGTCGCCCTCGTAGTGCACGGGGCGCTCGGCGTCGCGGTCGTGCACCCACTGCGACATCGCCGCGAGGTTCCGGCCGGTGCCGGACTCGTTGCCGAGCGACCACATCACGATCGACGCGTGGTTCTTGTCGCGCTCGACGGTGCGCGCGATGCGGTCGAGGTAGGCCTCGGCCCACGCCGGGTCGTCGGAGGGGTTGCCGACCCAGTCGGTGAACAGGAACCCGTGGGTCTCCAGGTCGCACTCCAGGATCACCCAGAACCCGAGCTCGTCGGCCAGGTCGAGCACACGGGGGTGCGGCGGGTAGTGCGAGGTGCGGATGGCGTTGACGTTGTTCCGCTTCATCAGCGCCATGTCGGCGCGGGCGTGCTCCTCGTCGAACACCCGGCCGCGCACGGGGTGGGTCTCGTGCCGGTTCACGCCGTGGAACACCACACGCTCACCGTTCACCAGGAACCGGTCGCCGACGATCGACACGGTGCGGAACCCGAGTCGGAGCGAGACGGTCTCGCCACCGGCGCCACCGGCGCCACCGGCGCCACCGGCGCCACCGCCCGAGCCGCCCGCAGCGGAACCGGTCGACAGCGTCGCGTCGTACAGCTTCGGCAGCTCGGCACTCCACGGCTCGACGCCCTCGACCTCGATCGGCGCGACGTCGTCCGCCGTGGCCCAGGTCACGTCGACGCCCAGGTCGGGCACCGCGAACCGCACCGGGAACACCGCGTCGAGCGTCGGGAACGTGATCGTGCCGGTCCCCGTCTCCGGCCGTCCCGACGCCGCGGTGCCGGACGAGGCAGCCGTGCCGAGCGTCGCCCGCCAACCGGCGCGCACGAACGCGTCGTCGATCGGTGCCGTGGGCCGGGCGAGCAGGGTGACGTCGCGGAAGATGCCGGGCAGCCACCACTGGTCCTGGTCCTCCAGGTAGGACGCCGCCGACCACTGGTGCACCCGGACCGCGAGCTCGTTCGCCCCCGGGCGCACCAGTTCGGTGACGTCGAACTCGGTCGCCAGGCGCGAGCCCGTCGACCACCCCACGAGCGTCCCGTTCAGCCACACCCGGAAGTGCGACTCGACCCCGTCGAACCGCAGCAGCACCCGGCCGGCACCGTCGAACGACGACGGCAGCTCGAACGTGCGGCGGTGGTCACCGGTCGGGTTCTCCTCCGGCGGGTGCGGCGGGTCGATCGGGAACGGGTACTGCACGTTCGTGTAGCTCGGAGCGCCGTGCCCGTGCAGCACCCAGTGCGACGGCACCGGGAGCTCGCCCCAGGCCGGGTCGTCGTCCTCCCCACCCTCGGTCGCGAAGTCCTCGGAGACCGAGGCGACGGGCGACCACCGGAACCGCCAGTCGCCGTTCAGCGACAGGGACGGGGCGTCGGTGTGCAGCCAGGCACGGGGTGCCAGCCGCGAGTCGGAGCCGGGTGCGGTGGACGAGAGCGCGGAGTGGGTCAACCCTTGACCGATCCTTCCGTGAGGCCTCCACGCCAGAAGCGCTGGAGGACGATGATGGCGATGACGAGCGGGATGACCGAGACGAGCACCCCGCCGGTGGTGAGCTGGTAGAACTCCGGCAGGCGGTCGACCTGCGAGCGCCAGTTGTTCAGACCCAGTGTTATCGGGTACAGCTTCTGGTCTGCCAGCATGATGAGCGGCAGGAAGAAGTTGTTCCAGATCCCGACCACCTGGAACAGGAACACGGTGACGAGCGCCGGGGTCATCTGCCGGAGCACCACGGTGTGGAAGATCCGCAGCTCACCGGCACCGTCGATGCGTGCCTGTTCGAGCAGGGTGGTGTCCACCGACGCGGCGGCGTACACCCGGCACAGGAACAGCCCGAACGGCGACACCAGGCTCGGGATGAGCACGCTCCAGTACGTGTCGGTCAGGCCCATCGATGAGAACAGCAGGAACAGCGGCAGTGCTGTCGCGGTCCCCGGCACCAGCACGCCGCCGAGGATCGTGCCGAACACGAACTGGCGCCCCCGGAAGTCGTACTTCGCCAGCGCGTACCCGCCGGCCGCGGCGAAGTAGGTCGCCAGGACCGCACCGACGCCGGAGTACAGGATGCTGTTCGCGATCCACCGGACGAAGATGCCGCCGTCGTAGGTGAACACCTGCTGCAGGTTGCTCCAGAGCGCGAACTCGCCGCCGAACCAGAACCCGTTGGTCGAGAACAGCGCGCCCGTGGTCTTCGTCGCGGCGATGACGACCCAGTACAGCGGGACGATGAAGTACAGCGCGACGACGACGAGGATGCCCGTCACCACGATCTGCGAGCGCGGCGACCGGTCGAGCTTCCGTCGCTGGTGCGCACTGATCGACGTGGTGTCGACCGGGACGGCGGTCTTCGCCGTGCCCGGCGCTTCGATGGCTTCGCTGGTCATGCGTCGGCCCCCTTCGTTCCGTTCTGCAGACCGGACCTGGCCTGGAGGCCCGGTGCGGCTTGGGAAGTACCGTTGCTGCCCGCCGCAGCGCGCGTCTGGAGCGCGGTGCGGGCCTCCCGGCCGTCGCGCCGTGCGCGCTTGCGTCGGTCGCGTTCGTCCTTGGGCGGTCGGTTCGTCAGCGCGAGGAACGTGAACGACAGGATGAACGCGGCCAGCGCGATGATGACCGCCTGCGCACTCGCGACGCCGTACTCGTTGAACGCGAACGCGTTCGTGTAGGCGGCGTAGTTCGGCGTGTACTCGGTGTCGATCGCCGGGGCCACGGTCGATAGGATCTGCGGCTCCGCGAAGAGCTGCAGGGTGCCGATGATCGAGAACACCGTCGTGAGCACCAGGGCCGGTGCGATGAGCGGGATCTGGATCCGCCACGCGACCTGGAACGCGTTCGCGCCGTCGACCTTGGCGGCCTCGTAGACCTCGCCGGGGATGGACTTCAGCTGCGCCACGATGATGAGCATGTTGTAGCCGGTGTAGGTCCACGTGACGATGTTCGCGATCGACCACAGCACGCTGTTCGCGCCGAGGAAGTCCGGCTGCAGCCCCATCGACTGCAGCAGCGACACGATCGGCGACAGGCCGGGCACGTACAGGAACGACCACAGGATCGTGGCGATGACGCCCGGGACGCCGTAGGGCATGAAGTAGATCGCCCGGAAGAAGCCCGGCCAGCGGGCGCTCGCCGACTCGAGCAGCAGCGCGAGGATCGTGCAGGCGATGATCATCACCGGGACCTGGACGATGCCGAACAGCAGCATGCGGCCGATCGAGGCGACGAACCCGCTGTCCTGCAGGGCGATCGCGTAGTTGTCGAACCCGGCGAACCGGCCGACCACACCGTCCTCACCGAAGAGGCCCTCACGGTCGACGGTGGTGAACGACTGGAACAGGGCACTGATGATCGGGATGACGAACGTCAGCAGGAACAGGGCCAGGAACGGGGCGAGCAGGATCCACGGGGCACGCTTCTGCGCGCTCGTGGCCTTCGTGCTGGTGCGGAACGCGGGGGTGCCGCCGGCCGGTCGGCCGGTGGACTGCCTGGTGGTGGTCTGCTGGGTCATCGTGCCGTCCTGACGCTGAGGCCCTTGTCCTTGAAGGACTGGACGATCTCCCGCTGTGCGAGCTCCACGGCGTCACTGAGCTTCAGGCCGGAGGTGAGCTTGCGGCGGAACTGGTTCTGCAGGCTGGTGAAGGCCGACTGGGTCACCGGGGACCACGACCAGTCGATGTTCTGCTCCTTCGAGGCCGGCACGAAGACGTCCTCGTTGTAGTTCTGGCCGGAGAACCACTTCGACGGCTTCTCGCGCTGTGCCCCGATGTAGTCGACGGCGGGCGACCAGCCGATGCCGCAGTGCTTGATCATCGCGTCGATGCCCTCCTTCGAGGTGGTCATCCACGTGATGAACTCGAGCGCCTCCTTCGGGTGCTTCGCGTTCGCCAGCACCGCGGCCGTCGAACCGCCGATGGCGCTCGATCCGAAGCCGTCGGCGCCCCACTTCTGCATCGGGGCGACCTTCCACTTGCCCTCGCCGCCCTGCACCGACTCGATCAGTGCGTCACCCCAGCTCGCGCTCGTGACCGCGGCGATCTTGCCGCTCGCGGCCGCGGCGTACCACCCGGGGGAGTACGCGCCGGCACTCGTGTCGACCAGCTTGTCGTCGATGACCCCGTCGAAGAAGTCCGCGACCATCAGGGTCTTGTCGTCGGTCATGTCGACGACCCACTCGTCGCCGTCGACCTTGAACCAGCGCGCGCCGGCCTGCTGTGCGTACGCGGCGAACGGCGACGCGTCGGCGACCGGGAACACCTCGAGGTAGTTCTGCTTGCCGGTGCTCCGGACCTTGTCGGCCAGGTCACGCCACTCGTCCCACGTCGTCGGGGGTTCGCCGCCGGCCTGCTCGAGGATCGCGGTCTGGTAGTAGAACCCCATCGGGCCGGTGTCCTGCGGGATGCCGTAGATGCCGTCGACGAACGACACCTGCGCCCACGCGGCCTCGTCGTACTTCGACTCGAAGTCCTTCGCGCCGTACCGGGCCAGGTCGACCAGGCCGTTCGCGAGCATGAACTCGGGGATCTGCCGGAGCTCGACCTGCCCGATGTCCGGGCCGCCGCCAGCCGCGAGCGCGGAGTACATCTTCTGGTACCCGCCGCTGTTGCCGCCGGGGATCCAGTTCGCCGACACCTGGATGTCCGGATGTGTCCTGTTCCAGACGTCGCAGACCTTCTGCAGGTCCTTGAGCCAGGCCCAGTAGGTGAGCTGGACGGTCTCACCCGAGGCCGCGGCGGGCACGAGGGCCGCCTTGTTGACGTTGGTCGAGCCCGGGACCGCACAGCCGGCGAGGAGTCCCGCCGCCGCGGTGCCGAGGCCGAAGCCCAACAGGTGTCGTCTCGTGATGGGTCGTGGTCGTGGCGCCATTGCCGCACTCCGTTCGTCGTTGATCGGGGTTGTCGACACCCAATCACAGAACCGAACGCCGTTGTGGTTTCGTGACCGTACCGACACTGCGCGTTCCCTGCGCACCTTGGAACGGCCCCAGGCCCGGGCGCGGACGGTGGGGTCACAGAGCAGACACCGACGCCCCGGACGGCGAAGGCCGCCGGTGGCACGACCGGGAGGACAAGCGATGACCGAACGCGGGAACACCACCCACCGCCCCGAACTCGACGAGCAGCTCGCGCACGAGGCGCAGAGCATCGTCCAGGGGCACGGCAGCAACGCCCACGTCGAGGAGTTCCGGCAGTCCGAGCCGGTCCCCGACGACACCGACAGCCCGGAGACCCTCGCCGCGTCGGGCTACGACGGCGAGCTCGAGGGCGAGCTGCAGGACGACACCACCGACGTGCTCCCCGAGGACGACGCCGACCGTGCCGACCCGTTGCCCACCGGCGACGGCGACGGAGCCGACGCGACCGTGTACCGCACCGAGACCGGGGAGGGCAGCACCGATGGCTCTGACGCAGAATGACGCGCCGCACCTGCAGTCCGGCATCGCCGAACGCCTGAAGCGCGGGGGCACGTGGACGTGGGCCTACGTCGACGCGTCCGGTGACCGTGAGGACCCGCAGCACCTCGCCGCCCTGCAGCGCCGGAAGGCCGAGGACGTGCTGCGGTCGGCCGGGGCGGGCGCCGAGGTCATCGACACGGTGATGGCCGAACTCGAGGAGACACCGGGGGTGCCGGCACCCGTCAGCCGGTACGTGCTCGTGCACGACGGCGAACTCGTGCTCAGCGAGGTCCTGCCCGGGGCGATGCACGCCCCGACGTCGATCGGCCACGACCCCGTGCCCGACCTGCTGCCGCTCCTGGCCCACCGGCCGCTCGACCTGCCGTTCCTGATCGTCGAGGTCGGCCGCGAGGGCGGTGGCTACCGCGCCTACCGCCTGGGCCACGCCGACGTGCCGGACCGTCGCGACGAGCAGCGCGTGCAGGGCCGCACCGACACGCTCCACAAGTTCCAGGGCGGCGGCTGGTCGCACCTGCGGTGGCAGCACCACACCGAGGAGATCTGGCGCGACAACCAGAACGAGGTCGCCACGTCCGTCGACGAGGCCTTCCGGCAGCTGCAGCCGAAGCTCATCGTGGTCGCGGGGGACATCCGCGCACGGGGGCTCCTGCTCGACCAGTTGTCCACCGAGGCGCGCGCCGTCGTCTCCGAGGTCCCGGTCGACACCCGGGCTTCGGATGCGTCGGAGACCGCGCTCGTCGAGCACGTCGACATCGCGCTCGCCCGGGTCATCGCGACCCGTCGGCACGACTTCGAGGACCTGCTCCGCACGCACGTCGGCCGCGGGGACAACCAGACGGTCACCGGCCTCGGTTCCGTCGTCGAGGCGCTGCAGCAGGCGCAGGCCTCGGTCGTCGCGATCGACGCCGCCGCGATCGGCGACCGCACCCTGCTCGCGCTGGGAGCGGTGCCGTGGATCGCCACGGCACCCGAGCAGGCGGCGGGCGCACCGGTCATCGGACCGGTCCCGGCCGTGTGCGCGATCGTGCGGGCGGTCGCCCTCACCGACGCGGAGCTGCTGCTCGTGAACGCCGCGTCGCTCCCGAACGGCGCGCCCGCCGCGGCGTTGCTGCGGTGGCCGGTGGGACCGGCGGTGCCGGCCGCCTGAGCGGTGACCGGACGACGGACGGGAGGCCCGGTGCCGGCTGGTACCGGGCCTCCCGTCCGTCTCGGCGCGATCCTGCGGGCCGCCACGACGGCCGCGTATAGCGTCCCGGCCATGACCGACGACCGCCGACGTGAGCTCGGCACCAGCGACGCACCCGTGGAGGACGAACTCGCGGAGTCCTTCGACGCGACCATCGAGGAGGGCGCGGAGCGGCTGCAACGGACGACCCGCGCCGTCCTCGTCACGGGGTTCTTCGGCGGCCTCGAGGTCGGTCTCGGCGTGATGGCGTACCTCGCGGTGCTCACCGAGACCGACAGCCACCTGCTCGCCGGGCTGGCCTTCGGCATCGGCTTCATCGCGCTGCACCTGGCGCACAGCGAACTCTTCACCGAGAACTTCCTGATGCCGGTCGCGGCCGTGGTCGCCCGCGAGGGGACCGTGCTGCAGCTCGTGCGACTGTGGGGCGGCACCCTCGTGGCGAACCTGGCCGGGGGATGGGTGTTCATGTGGCTCGTCGTCCAGGCGTTCCCGCAGTGGCACGCCACGCTCTCGGAGTCGGCGCACCACTACGTCGACGCACCGTTCGGACTGCAGAGCATCGTGCTGGCGGTCCTGGGCGGCAGCACCATCACCCTGATGACGCGGATGCAGCAGGGCACCGACTCGGACCCCGCGAAGCTCGTCGCCGCCGTCGCCGGAGGCTTCCTGCTCGCCGGGCTGCAGCTCTTCCACTCGATCCTCGACTCGCTGCTCGTCTTCGGGGCGATCCAGTCGGGCGCGGACATCACCTACGGGCAGTGGCTCGGCTGGTTCGGGTACACGCTGCTGTTCAACGTCCTCGGTGGGCTGGTGCTCGTGACGGCGCTGCGCCTGCTCCGGACGAAGGAGCTCATGCAGGACCGCCGCCGGGACTCCCAGGACGACCCCGAGCGCGCCGACCACGAACAGGGGTGACGGGCGCGACGGGCGGCGCAGGCTGACGGGGTCGTCCGCGGTCAGTCGCGCGAACGGTCAGTCGTGCGAACGGTCGCGTCGGGGCACCAGCGGGACCGCGAGCAGCGGGAGCACCGCCACGATGCCGAACGACGCCGCGAACCCGAGCGCACCGACCAGCGCCCCGATGCCCGGACCGACGGCGCTCGCCGCGATGAACTGCCCGGTGTTCTGCGCCCCGAGCGCCCGGCCGGACCAGAACGGCCCCGCCGCCTCGGCGACCGACGTGTACGCCAGCCCGTTGTCGGCGACCGTCACGCTCGTCGCGAGCACCAGGAACACCGCGGCCCCGGCCAGGTGCGTCGCGTCGACGACCGCGAGCACCGCCATCACCACCGCGGCGCTCACCGCGACGATGCGCAGGGGTCCGACGCGCGATCCGGCACGGTCGCTCCAGCCACCGACCAGGATCCGGCCGATCGCCCCGACGAACTGCGCGGCGCCGACGAGCAGCCCGGCCGCCGGTGTCGACCAGCCGAGGCCGACGAGCCAGACGAGCCCGTACGTCGACAGGGTGAACTGCGGTACCACGAGCAGGACCGACACCGCGTGCACCCGCCACAGGAAGCCGCTCGAGCGGTAGGGGTTCGCGGTCGCCGTCGTCGCCACCGTGGCCCGGGCAGGGCGTGGCGGGTCGGTGATCCCGATCGCGCAGCAGACGGCGAGCACCGCGCACAGCACGATCGGCAGGACCAGGGCCGCGCGGATCCCGGAGCCCTCGGCGAGCTGCGGCACCGTGACCGCCGCGAGCGTCACGCCGAGCGGCTGCGACATCTGCCGGATGCCCATCGCGAGCCCCCGGCGCTCCTTCGGGAACCACCCCACCACGACCCGACCGCTCGCGGCGTTCGTCGAGGCGCTCGTCATGCCGCCGGCCAGGAACGCCAACCCGAGCAGCACCGGGTCGCCCGCAGCGAGCCAGGCGCCGACCACCGCCAGCGTGGTGAGCACGAGTCCGCCGGCGATGACGACGCGCTCGCCGAACCGGTCGGTGATCGCACCCCAGGCGATGAGCGTCAGCACCATGCCGAAGGTCGGGGCGGCGGCGAGCAGCCCGGCGGCCGGCAGGGACGTGCCGCGGCTGAGCAGGTGGGGGATGAGGAGCGCCGGCGCGGACACGACGAGCGTCCCCGCCGCCTGGGCCGCAACCCCGAGGGCGAGCATCGTCCAGGCGCGGGCGGAGACCGGCGGCGTCGTGGTGGATCGCTGCGGGGCGTCGGTCGTGGGCATGCGTCTCGGCCGTTCGTCGTCGTTCCATCGCGGAACGGATTGGTATACCAGAACGGTATACCATTCCCGCCGTCACGCCGCTAGGCTTGTCCGCCGTGACCGACACGACCGACGCCGCGCCCGTGTCGCAGACGGCCCAGCTCTACGACAACCTGCGCGCGGCCATCCTGACCCTCGACATCGCACCGGGGGAGCGCATCTCGGAGCGGGGGCTCGAGGCACGGTTCCACGCCTCGCGCACGCCGGTCCGCGCCGCACTGTCGCGGCTCGAGCGCGAGGGACTCATCCTGCACGAGGGCCGCTCGTGGACGGTCACCCCGATCGACCTCGACGAGATCGCCTCGCTCGCCGAACTCCGCGGCATCCTCGAGCCCGCTGCCGTCCGGTTGGCCGTCCAGCGTGCCACTCCCGAGCAGCTGGCGGAGGTCCGCGGGCACCTCGACGCGCTCCAGCCCACCCCCGACCAGCAGGCCGGCATCCGCATGGGGTCGACGTTCCACCTCGACCTCGCCGCGCTCGGTGGCAACCGGTTCGTCACCGACGCCATCGCCGACGCCCTGACGCGGCTCGAGCGCACGCGCTGGATCGAGGTCCGCACGCCCGAGGCCCGCGACGCCGCGTGGGACGAGCACAGCGCCATCATCGACGCCGTGCGCGACGGCGACGCGGACCGCGCAGCGGACCTCGTGGCCGCGCACGTGGCCGGCACGAACGACCGGCTCCTCAGCTGGATCGCGCAGGAGCGCCGACGCCTGCGCGGGGCAGGCATGACGATCGTGGGCGCGACCGAGCGCTGAGTGCCCGCGGACGTGAGCGGTCTGCGGGCGCCTGCCCGGGCCTCCTGGCCGTGTCCGGGGGGAGGCCGGGCGCGAGCCGCTAGCGCAGGTCCGTCGTCTCCTGCGGTGCGTCGAGGTCGTCGAACGTGCGGATCGAATCCGTGCGTTCGAGCAGCGCGTCGCGCACCTCGGCCTCGTCGTGGCTCGCGCGGAGTGCGAGCTTGCTCCCGGAACGTGTCGACTGTGACATGTCGTGTCCTTCCCCTGTGTGTGGGCAACCTGATCGGTGCGGGCACGCGGCCCGCTGGTGCGCTTCCTCACGGGACGTACTGAGGTCGGAACAGTGTCGCGCGACCCCCGCTGTCCCGCAAGCGTTTCCGGCACCGTGTGGAGAACTCCCGGCACACGGCATGCCTAGGATGGTCCGGCCGCACAGCGCGAGGCGCGGCACCAGCGGACGTCGAAGGGGAGGCACGGGTTGGCCGACCAGCGCACCGCACCTCCCACGGTCTACGACGTCGCCTCTGCGGCCGGCGTCTCCATCGCCACGGTCTCGCGCGTGCTCCGCACGCCCGACGCCGTCCGCGAGGGCACCCGGGACCGCGTGCAGGCGGCGATCCGGAGCCTCGGCTACGTCCCGTCCGGCAACGCCCGTGCCCTCGCCGGCAAGCGCACCGGCGTCGTCGGACTGCTGCTGCCCGGGTTCGACGTGGTGCCCGACGAGCGGCCGGACCTGGTCACCGACGGCGGCGTCCGCGTGGTCGACGACCGGCGTCACGTGACGCAGCCGTTCTCGTCCAACCTGTACTTCGACGAGGTCCTGCGCGGTGCCGAGACCGAGGCCTGGCAGCGGGGGCTCGCGCTCATGGTCGCCGCCGGGCGGGGCTCGTCGCGCGACGTCATCGTGAACGACGTCGCCGGCCGGGTCGACGGGCTCGCCGTGCTGGCGCAGACCGTGCCCGACGACCTGCTCGAGCACGTCGCCCGCCGCATCCCCGTCGTGGTGCTCGCCGACGACCGGCGCTCACACGGGTTCGACTCGGTGAGCGTGGACAACGCCGCGGGCATGCGGACCCTGGCGTCGCACGTCATCGGGCGCCTGGGGATCCGGTCCCTCGCGTACGTCGCGGGGCCCATCGACTCGCCCGACGACATGGAGCGCTCGGCGGGGTTCCGCGCGGCGCTGGCCGACCACGGGGTGCCGGCCTCGGCGGTGCGCACCGTGCACGGCGACTTCGGGCGGGCCCGGGCGCGGGAGCTCGCGGTGTCGCTGCTGGAAGACGACGTCCCGCGCGCCGTGGTCTGCTCGAACGACCAGTCCGCGCTCGGGGTGCTCGACGCCGCCGCTGCCCGGGGGCTCCGCGTGCCCGAGGACCTCGTCGTGACCGGGTTCGACGGCATCGACGCCGGTCGGTTCTCGTCGCCGCGCCTGACGACGGTGCACCAGCCGATGGGGGCGCTCGGGCGTGCCGCCGTCCTGGCGATCGTGGACCGGCTGGAGCGCCGCGAGGGGCCGCCGCGCGCCGTGCGCCTGCCCGTCGAGGTGCTGCTGCGCGAGAGCTGCCCGCCCGCGCTGTAGCGTGCGTGCCGTCGCGAGGCCGCACCGTGCGGCGTTGCGCATCCCGTGCGACCTTCCGCGCCCCGTGCGAGCCCGTAGCAGTGCACAGAGCGGGCAACCTCGCACCAGTCGGCGCACCTCGCACCGTGCGCCGCCCTCCCTCAGGACCGCAACCTCGCACCAGTCGGCGCAGCTCGCACCGTGCGCCGCCCGACGCCGACGCCCCCACTCCACCGTGCCGCCCCGCGAAACAACACCCGCAGTTGCACGCCACGATGTAAGCGCATACATTGAGCACGTACCGAATCGACATGGAGGTCGACCGAGCAATGACGCTTCCCCCACAGCGCACGCGCGGCACGCGTGACCCAGGCCCCCGCCGCCGAGGCCGCCTCGTCGCGGCCATCGCCGGCCTCGCCGCAGTGGCCCTCGTGGCCACCGGCTGCAGCATCCAGGTCCGATCCGAACCCGATCCCACCATCGGCAAGGACACGATGCTCATCAACGCGGACCGCGGCAACCCGCTGTTCGACCGCAACTTCAACCCGTACATCGCGAACGCCCGCACGGCCTCCAAGTGGATGTACGAGCCCCTCATCGAGGTGAACCCCCTCGACGGCAAGCGCAACCCGTGGCTCGCCAGCGCGTGGAGCCAGCCCGACGCGAAGACGATCGACATGACGATCCGCTCGGGTGTCGAGTGGTCCGACGGGTCGCCGTTCAGCGCGAAGGACGTCGTCTTCACCTTCGACCTGCTCAAGAAGTTCCCCGCCATGGACGTCAAGGGCGCCTGGCAGCACATCAAGAGCATCGAGCAGGACGGTGACCACGTCGTCTTCCACCTCAAGAGCGAGGACGTCCCGAGCCTGACGATCATCGGGCAGACGTACATCCTCGGCGAGGACCACTGGGGCGGCGTGAAGGACCCGACGACCTGGCGCGACCCGAACCCGGTCGGCACCGGGCCGTTCGTCCTCGGCAACTACACCGACCAGCAGTACTCGATGAACAAGAACCCGAAGTACTGGCAGGCCGACAAGATCGCCATCAAGCACCTCATCCTGCCGGCGACGAACACGCAGCTCGACACCGTCACCCGCGGCTACGACTGGGCGTACTCGTTCATCTCCGACGTCAAGGGCACCTGGGGCGCCGCGTCGAAGACGAACGAGTGGTGGTTCCCGGCCGGCGGTGTGATCGGCCTCATCCCGAACCTCACGAAGGCGCCGTACAACGACGTCAACGTCCGCCGGGGCATCTCGCTCGCGCTGGACCGTGACGCCATCGCCGAGACCGCGTCCGAGGGCAACCTGTCGGCGGCGGGCCAGACCGGCCTGATCCTGCCGAACCAGGAGCGCTACCTCAACCCGGACATCCCCGACAAGGGCATGATCACGCAGGACACGAAGGCGGCGCTCGCCAGCCTCGAGAAGTCCGGCTACACCGTGCAGGGCGGCAAGGTCGTCAAGGACGGCAAGCAGCTCGCCATCACGATCATGACCGCGAACGGCTACTCCGACTGGCTCCGCGCCGCGCAGGAGGTCCGCCGCGAACTGACGGCCATCGGCATCAAGGTGACGATCCAGGCGCCGCAGCCCGCCGGGTACCAGCAGAACATCAACAACGGCACGTTCGACATGGCGATGGGCGGCATGGGCAACGGTGACGTCTACCAGGCGTTCAACTCCCTGCTCAGCAGCGAGTTCTACCAGCCCGTCGGCAAGTCGACGGTCAACAACTACGAGCGGTACAAGAACGCCGACACCCAGAAGCTCCTCGACGAGTACAAGGCGACGACGGACACCGCGAAGCAGCAGGAGATCCTCGACCAGCTGCAGCAGACCGTCTACGACGAGCTCCCCGTCATCGGCATGTACTACGGCGGGCTCTGGGGCCTGTTCAACACCGGCAAGTTCGTCGGCTGGCCGAGCGCGAAGGACCCGTACATGGCACCGCAGAACTACGACTCGGCACCGCTGCTCATCTTCACGAAGCTCCGTCTGCGCGACAGCGCCGCCGGCAAGCAGATCCTGCAGGAGCAGGACGCCGCGCAGCAGGAGGACCAGAAGTGAAGTACATCCTCCAGAAACTCGTCCTCTTCGTCCTGACCCTCTGGGCCGCGGTCACGCTGAACTTCGTGCTCCCGCGCCTGATGCCCGGCAGCCCGGCCGACGCCGCACTCGCGAAGCTCAGCCAGAACGGCCCGGTCACCGACGCCACCAAGAAGGCGATCGAGGCCCAGCTCGGGGTGCCGACCGGCAACCTCTGGGACCAGTACGTCAGCTACCTGCACCAGGTCATCACCCTCGACTTCGGCACGAGCTACACGTTCTACCCGCAGCCCGTCGGTGACCTCGTGTCGAAGGCCCTGCCCTACACGCTGATCCTCGTCGGGGTCGTCACGATCCTGGCGTTCGTCCTCGGCACCCTGATCGGTGTCGCGGCGGCGTGGAAGCGCGGCACCTGGCTCGACTCGCTGCCCACCCTGTCGGGCAGCTTCATGTCGACGTTCCCGTACTTCTGGACCGCTCTGCTGCTGCTGTTCTTCCTCGGCTACGTGCTGCACTGGTTCCCGACCACGGGCGCCTACTCGGCCACGACGACGCCGGGCCTGAACGGTGCCTTCTTCGGCGACGCACTGCAGCACGCAGTGCTGCCGGCGGTCACGATCCTGGTGACGAGCCTCGGCGGCTGGATCATCGGCATGCGCAACGCGATGATCAACACCCTCGGTGACGACTACGTGACCTTCGCCGAGGCCAACGGCCTGCGCGGACGCACCGTGGCCATCCGCTACGCGGCCCGCAACGCGATCCTGCCGAACCTGACCGGCTTCGGTCTGGCGCTCGGTGGTGTGGTCGGCGGTTCGGTCCTGGTCGAGCAGGTCTTCGGCTACCCGGGCATCGGCTACCTGCTGTTCAACGCCGTCATCGGGCAGGACTACCCGCTCATGCAGGCCCTCTTCCTGATGATCACCGTGTCGGTGCTCATCGCCAACTTCATCGTGGACGTCATGTACGGCGTCCTGGACCCGAGGACGCGTCGATGACCAACAACACCACGAAGGCGGCGTGCTGCGCCCACATCAAGCACCCGGGGGCACGTCGATGACCAACACCACCACCCCGGACGCCACAGTCGCAGTCCGCACGCAAGAAGAAGCAGCCCAGGCGCCGTCCAAGTGGCGCGCCGCCGCCCGCCAGTTCGGCGTCGTCTGGTCGAACAAGAAGGCCCGGATCGGCATCGTCATCCTCGGCGTCTTCGTGTTCGTCGCGATCTTCGCCCCGCTCCTGGCCCCGTACGGCGCCAGCCAGAACGGCTTCGCCCGGTCCGCCGACGCGACGCCCGACCACTGGATGGGCACCACCGCCGCCGGCGAGGACGTCCTGTCCCAGATCATCTACGGCGCACGGATCTCGGTCATGGTCGGCGCCGTCGCGGGCATCCTGTCCACGCTCGTCGCCGTCGCGATCGGCCTCAGCTGGGGCTACGTCCGCGGCTGGGTCGCCGAGGTCATCGGGTTCATCGTGAACCTGTTCCTCGTCATCCCGGGTCTGCCCCTGATGATCGTCATCGCCGCCTACCTGCAGAACGGCGGCATCGCGGTGATCATCGCGGTCATCGTCGTGACCGGTTGGGCGTGGGGCGCTCGCGTGCTCCGCTCGCAGACGCAGTCGCTGCGCGGCCGGGACTTCGTCACCGCCGCCCAGTTCTCCGGTGAGGGCGCGACCCGCATCGTGTTCCGCGAGATCCTGCCGAACATGACGAGCCTCATCGTCGGCAGCTTCTTCGGGGCCGCCACCAGCGCCATCCTCGCCGAGGCGGGCCTCGAGTTCCTCGGACTCGGCGACTCGTCGATCGTCAGCTGGGGCACGATCCTGTACTGGGCGCAGAACTCGAACGCGCTCCTCACCGGGCAGTGGATCCTGCTCTTCGCGCCGGGTCTCTGCATCGCGCTGCTCGCGATGAGCCTCACCCTGATCAACTTCGGCGTCGACGCCGTGTCCAACCCGCGGCTGCGCGACGGCGCACGGCCCCGTAAGGAGAAGCGCGCATGAGCGGCTTGCCAGAAACGCACCCGGCAGACGGCCTGGAGGCGCCCACCGGCGCCGCCACGGGCCTCCAGTCCGACGCCCGTCACGACCAGGGCGACGCCTCCGTCCTGCTCGACGTCCGCGACCTGTCGGTCGTCTACGAATCGGCCGGCCAGACGGCCGTCCAAGCCGTCGACCACGTGTCGTTCCAGCTGAAGAAGGGCGAGTTCGTCGGCCTGGTCGGCGAGTCCGGTTCCGGCAAGTCGACGCTCGGCTACGCGCTGACCCGGCTGCAGAAGCCGCCGGCGCGCACGAACGGCGGCAGCATCGTCTTCGCGGGCAAGGACATCCGCGACCTCGACGACGAAGCCCTGCGCCAGCAGCGGCAGGGCGGCTTCGCGATGGTGCTGCAGTCCGGCATGAACGCGCTCAACCCGGTGCGCACCATCCGGAACCACTTCATCGACGTCTTCAAGGCGCACGGCCACGTGTCGCGCGACCGCTGGGACGCCCGGATGAAGGAGCTCATCGAGAAGGTGAAGCTGCCGACGTCGATGCTCGCCCGGTTCCCCGGGGAGCTCTCCGGCGGCATGCGGCAGCGCGTCTCCATCGCCCTGGCACTCTCGCTCGAGCCGCAGCTCATGGTGTTCGACGAGCCGACGACGGCGCTCGACGTCCTCGTGCAGCACGCCGTGATGGACACGATCATCGAGCTGCAGCGCACCGAGGGCTTCACGGCGATCCTGATCAGCCACGACCTCGGCATCGTCCTCGAGGCCACCGAGCGCGTCCTCGTGATGCACGAGGGCCGGATCGTCGAGGACGGCGGCTCCCGCGAGATCCTCCGCGACCCGCAGGACGAGTACACGCAGATGCTCCTGTCGCACTACGCCGACCCCCGCGCCGAGGTGGTGTCGCTGCCGGGCTTCCCGGACCGCTCGCTCCGCGCCGAGGCCGGCGAGAAGCGGCAGGAGACGACCTCGTCGTTCAGCACCGTCGGGTCCCGCGAGCGCAGTGCCGCCCGCAACCCGATCGTCGTCGACCACATCGTGAAGACCTACCCGGCTCCCCGCCGCGGTGAGCAGCCGGTGCAGGCCGTGCGCGACGTGTCGTTCACCCTCGAGCCCGGGCAGTCGCTCGCCCTGGTCGGCCAGTCCGGTTCGGGCAAGTCGACCATCGCGAAGCTGCTCACCGGCGTCGAGAAGCCGACCACCGGCACGGTCCGGTTCGGGGACCTCGACGTCGCCCGCCTCGGCAAGCGCGGCCTGCGGGACCTCCGCTCCGAGGTCCAGATGGTGTTCCAGGACCCGTACTCGGCGCTCAACCCGCTGCACACGGTCGAGTACACGCTGTCCCGGCCGATCGCGAACTACACCGGGCTGACCGGCCGCGATGCCCGGCGCCGGGTGCTCGAGCTGCTCGAGACGGTGGGGCTCACCCCCGTCGAGCAGTTCGCACAGAAGCTCCCGCACCAGCTCTCCGGCGGGCAGCGGCAGCGCGTGGTCATCGCCCGGGCGCTCGCGAGCGACCCGCAGGTGATCATCGCCGACGAGCCGGTGTCGATGCTCGACGTGACGCTGCGTGCCGGTGTGCTCGCACTGCTCGAGGACCTCCGCGAGCAGTGGGGCGTCTCGCTCCTCTACATCACGCACGACCTGCTGAGTGCGCGGCTCATCACGGACGACATCATGGTGCTCCACGAGGGCGCCGTGGTCGAGCGGGGTCACACCGCCCAGGTGCTGCAGGACCCGCAGGACCCGTACACGATCGCGCTCCTCGACGCTGTTCCCAACCCGCGGAGGACCCTGCGCGCATGACGAACCTGCACGACTTCCCGACGGTCCCGCCGTTCGGACACCTGCCCACCCCGGACGGCGTCGACGTCGTCGGGATCGACGTCCCGGTCGGGCGGCTCACGGCCTACCGGATCGTGCCCGAGGGGGTGTCGAAGGGCACCGTGCTGATCGTCCCCGGCTACACCGGCTCGAAGGAGGACTGGCGGACCTTCCTGCCCGTCCTCCGCGACGCCGGGTGGACCGCGGTCGCGATCAGCCGGCGCGGTCAGGCCGACTCGGCAGCACCGACCGAACCCCGTGACTACTCCCTCGACGAAGAAGCCGCCGATGTCGTGCGGGTCGCGCGCCTGCTCGACGACGGCGCCCCCGTGCACCTGGTCGGGCACTCGCTCGGCGGGGTGATCGTCCGGGCCGCCGCGCTCCAGGACCCGACGGCGTTCCGCGACGTCGTGCAGTTCTGCTCCGGGCCGCACGGGTGGCCGTACCGCAAGGTCGCCGAGCTGACGATCCTGCACGACACCGGCGGGAACCTCCGGCAGCTGTTCGACTCGACGAACCCGCTCTGGGCGTACCGGCCCGACGAGGAGCTGCCCGACGACGTCCGGATGGTGCGCGACCGCTTCGACGCGACGAGCCCGCTCAGCGTCGTCGCCGGTGGCCACATCCTCGAGGACCACACCGACGCCTCCGACGCCCTGCGCGCCACCGGCCTGCCGGTCCTCGTCGCCCACGGCGAGTGGGACAACGCCTGGCCGATCCCGTGGCAGCGGGCGATGGCCGAGCAGACCGGCGCCGAGTACGTCGTCATCCCCGCGAGCTACCACGGCCCCCAGATCGAGAACCCGCTCGGGACGGTCGCCGTCTTCGACGCATTCCTGAGCCAGCACTGACTCGAACAAGCACTGAAAGGCACCATCATCTCCACGCTGCAGTTCCCCGACGGCTTCCTCTGGGGTGCCGCCACCGCCGCCCACCAGATCGAGGGCAACAACGTCAACAGCAACTGGTGGGTGCACGAGCACGAGCCGGACACCACCATCGTCGAGCCCTCGGGTGACGCGGCGGACAGCTACCACCGGTACCGCGAGGACATCCGCATCGCGGCCGAGCTCGGGCTGAACTCCTACCGGTTCAGCATCGAGTGGGCCCGCATCGAGCCCGAGCGCGGGTTCGTCAGCCGTGCCGAGGTCGACCACTACCGCCGCATGGTCGATGCCTGCCACGAGTTCGGCATCGAGCCGATCGTCACCCTCATGCACTTCACCGTGCCGCGCTGGTTCGAACGCGACGGCTTCTGGCGGGCACCCGACGCCGCCGACCTGTTCGCCCGCTACACCGAGGCCGCGCTCCCCGTGGTGCAGGACGGTGTCCGCTACGTCTGCACGATCAACGAGCCGAACATCGCGGCGATGCTCGCCGGCGGCGAGGACGCCTCGAACCTGGTGGCCTTCGGCCTGCCGAACCCGGACCTGGGCGTCGCCGACGCCCTGCTGGCCAGCCACAAGCGGTCGCGCGAGGTCCTGTCACAGGTGTCGGGCCTCCAGTCGGGGTGGACGATCGCGACCCAGGCCTTCAAGTCGTCCGGCGAGCCCGGGGCGGACGCCATGCTCCGCGAGTACGGGTACCCGCGCGACGACTGGTACCTCGAGCAGGCCGCCGGCGACGACTTCCTGGGCGTGCAGGCCTACACCCGCACGTTCATCGGTCCGGACGGGCCCCTGCCCGTGACGGACGACGTCGAGACCACCCTGACCGGCTGGGAGTTCTACCCCGAGGCCTCGGCCGACGGGCTCCGCAGCGCGTGGGAGCTCTCCGGCGGCGTCCCGCTGATGATCACCGAGAACGGCATCGCCACCGCTGACGACTCCCGCCGGCAGGCCTACACGCAGGGCGCCCTCGAGGGCATCCACCGCTGCATCGAGGACGGCATCGAGGTCCTGGGCTACCAGCACTGGTCGCTCCTGGACAACTACGAGTGGGCCTCCGGCTTCCGCCCGACGTTCGGGTTGGTCGCGTGGGACCGCGAGACCTTCGAGCGCACGCCGAAGGACTCCGCCCGCTGGTACGGGCGGGTCGCGCAGGCGAACGCCCTCGAGTCGGTCACCGTCTAGGACGGTCGATCCCGCAGGCGCGCGGCGGACGGGAGGCCCTGCTCCCGTCCGCCGTGCTTCCGCGCGCCCGGCACGTGGCCGGGGCACGGGCCGCGATCAGGCCGCGGCGAGCAGGTCGGCAACGGCCGTCTCGCGGAGCAGCTCCGCGCGGTCCGAAGCGGTCGATCCCTCGTCGTCGGCGGCGTCCCGGTCGACGTCGAGCGACAGCACGACGCGGACCGTGTCGAGGTCGCCGGAATCGACGGCCGCGATCAGCAGCGTCGCGCCCCGTGACCCGCGCGCCCTGGTGTCCGCACCCGCGGTGGCGAGGGCACGCACGATCGCGGCGTGCCCGCCCCACGCAGCGCGGACGATCGGGGTGTTGCCGTCGCCGTCACGGGCCTCCAGGTCGGCGCCCGCTGCGACCAGCACGTCGACCGCCCGTCGTGCGTCGCGGTCGATCGCCAGCGTCAGCGGCGTCCGCCCCTCGGTGTCCTCCAGCTGCAGGGTCGCGCCGCGGCGCAGGAGTTCCTCGAGCATCTCGGGGTGGTCGAACCACGCGGCGGCGTGCAGCGGGGCGAAGCCCCAGCGGGGATCGACGTCGTCGACGTCGCTCGCGTCGTCGGCCAGGTGCAGTCCGCCGAGGTCGCCGTAGGCCGCTGCCCGCACCACCTCGGTCGTCCACTCGACCCAGCCGTCCGGCACCGGGCCGTGCCAGCCGCGTGCCGGGCGCGCCTCGAGGTCGGCGTACACGCTCTCAGCGACGCTCCGGATCGCCACCCGGACGCCCCGGAACCGGATCGCGACCTCGCCGACGGGGGAGATCAGCAGACGGAGCTCCCAGGCGTCGTGCTCGTTCAGGTACTCGAGCTCGCCCCGGGCGACGTGGGCGTCACCGGCGAGCAGTGCTGCGGCGTCGACACCCGGCGGGTCGATGACGGCGTCCCGGAGCCGGAGCGACACCCTGGCGTGGTTCCAGCGGCGCCACAGGCCGCTCGGGGTGTCGAGGACCTCGTCGTTGCGCACCACGATGTCGGCGTGCACGACGACCGGGTCGGGCACACCGTGGCCCGGCAGGTCGACGGGGGTCGTCACGTCGTCCTCGTCGGCGTCCGGGTCGACGACGGCGTCGGCGGACTCCACGACCCAGCGTTCGATCCTCGAGTCGGTCCACTTGACCGTCAGGAGCGCGGCGACCGTGGGCGGGGCGTCCTCGAGCAACCGGGTCACGTGTTCGCGCTGGCCGTCGAAGTCCTCGAGGGAGACGTAGCCAACGGAGGGCCAGTTCACTCGACTCCATCGCACGGGACGACACTACCCGGCGGGTAGCCGGTGCCTCGCGGTGCGCGGGGTCCGTGGTGGTGTGGTCCGTCGCCGCTGGAGCCGCCGGATCACCGGACGGTCGACCGCGAACCACACCGCTACCGAGGCGACCACGGCGGCGACCGGTGCGGCGATGCCCGCGACGATCGGCGCTGCGGGGCCGGCGACGACAGCGGCGACCACGGCCACCGTCGCCGGTGCGACGATCGGGTGCGTCAGGTACAACGCGTACGAGGCATCGCCCAACGTCCGCCCGACGGTGCCGGTGCACCGCCGGAGGAGCGGCTCACCCGCCACCGTCGTCGCCAGCGCCACGCCCGCGAGCGGCAACAGCAGCAGGCTCGGCACGGACGCGCCCGCGACGGTGCCCACCACGAGCCAGATCGCGGTGATCGCCGCGGTCCGGAGCAGGGCCACCCGGGTGCGGCGGTCGAGGGCCCACCGGCCGATCACCATGCCGACCAGGAAGCACAGGACGATGCGGTTCGCGTGGAACTGCCAGACCGGCCACCCGTCCGGCCCTCGGAACGCCGAGGCGACCGCGAGTCCGACGAAGACGACGGACGCCAGCCGGAGGGGGTCGATGCGAGTGGCGAGCGCGATCGTGACGACCACGTAGAACAGCAGCTCGAACGACAGCGTCCAGGTGACGGTGTAGAACGGCTCGACCACGCCGTTCGGGCCGCGGCCGGGCAGGAACACGTAGGACAACGCGATGTACGTCGGTGACGTGGCCGCGCGTTCCAGGGCCTGCGGGGCCACCAGCAGTGTGCCGAGCTTGATCGTCATCACCGCCCACGCGAGCGGCAGGATGCGGACCAGCCGACGGGAGATGAACTCGCGCCAGGTCGGCCTCGGGGTCCGCTGTGTCACCAGCACCGCGACGAACCCGCTGATCGCGAAGAAGACCGTCACCCCGACCTGGCCGACGGGGATGTCGACCAGGGGTGTGCCGAGACGGGCGTGCAGGTACGTCGGCAGGTGCGAGAACACGACGAGGAGCGCGGCGACGAACCGCAGCACCTGGACGCCGGTGAAGGTCGGTCGTTCGGCTGGCATCGAGCAACTGTGGGCGGGAACGATCGCCGTCCGCCAACAGTTCGCATGTTGTGTATCGCCCAGGATCGAGTCGATCGCATAGCGGGTGCCGTGCATTTGGATCGCTCGCCAGCACCTGCCCGTGCTGCCCATGATGGCCGGATGGAACACGTCGGGCCATCCGTTGGCCGCCCCGCTCCCCGTCCTCCGTCCACACGCCGCCGTGGCCTCACCGCCGCTGCCGTCACGGGCGTCGTGCTCGCGGCGATCCTGTCCGAGCACGCCCAGCCCCAGTCCGCACGCGGTACCACGCCGACGGCCACGACGACGCCGACGCTCCGACCCATCGGTGGGAGCGGTCTCTTCGGGCCCGACGAGCAGCCCGGGTTCACGGTCGCCGGTGTCGAGCGAGCGGCAGACGTCACCTGGCGGATCAACGACACCACGGGAACGATCGTCGACTCGGGGAGTGGCCGGGCCGGCACCCGATCGGTCGAGGTGCACCCCACGAGCGCTCTCCCGTCCGGCACGTACCGATTGACCGTGCAGACGCCGGGGTCGACGTCCGCGTCGACCCGGTTCGTGCGCACCATCGCCGGTCCGGTCGGCTCCGACCCGTACTTCGGTCTCGGCGTCAACCCCGTGGCGAGCGCGCTGCCGTCACTCGCCGCACTCGGTGCCGGCAGCTACCGACAGGACCTGCAGTGGAGCGCGGTCGAGAAGGTCGCCGGCCGGTTCGACTTCACGGCGACGGACGCCCGCATCGACCCGGTCGTGCGTGACATGGGTGTCAGCCCACTCTTCGTCCTCGACTACGGCAACGTCGCGTACACGAACGACCCGATGGCACCACCGGACGTCTCCAAACCCGCCCAGGCCGCCGCCTGGAAGCGCTACGTCAAGGAGACCGTGTCCCACATGCGGGACCGGCACCCGGACACCGATCTGTCCTACGAGGTCTGGAACGAGTGGACGAACAACCACGGTTCGCTGCCCGCGACGCCCGCCGCCTACATCGAGCTCGCACGGGTCACCGCACAGGTCATCCGTGCGACCGACCCGGCGGCGACGATCGTCGGGCCGACCCAGAACTCGGTGTCCGACGACGAGCGCGCCTGGATCGGCGAGTGGTTCCGCCTCGGCGGCGCTGACCACGTGGACGCGGTCAGCGTCCACCCCTACAACAACCCGTGGGGCCCCGAGCTCTGCGTCCCGACCAACCCGTGCATCGAGGACGCGCTCGCGTGGCTCCGGACGACGGCCGACCGGTACCCGCGCCCTGACGGCAGCGCCTTGCCGATCTGGATCACCGAGGTCGGGTGGCCGACGCAGTTCGCCGGACCGGGGTGGGTCCGACCGGAAGACCAGACCGCGTACATCCTGCGCACCTACGCCATCGCCGCGCAGTACGGCGTCGAGCGGCTGTTCCTGTTCGAGATGGCCGAGCCCGCCCTGGCGAACGGCACCGCACGGACGTTCGGACTGATCGGCAACGCCGACGGCGGCTCCGAGCCGAAGACCTCCGCCGCGGCCTGGGCGACCATGCAGCGGGTCCTCGCCGGCAAGCGGTACGTGGCGGAGCACCGGATCGGTCCGGTCCGCCACATGCGGTTCACCTCGCCGGACGGCAAGCACCACGCCCGTGTCGTCTGGCAGTCGGAGGCGCAGCACCTGTCGACGCCCGTGCGCGTCTCACTTCGCGGAACAGGGCGGATCGTCGAACCCACCGGGTCCGAGAAGACCGTGCGGGGCACCGCCGGGAAGCTCGACATGTCCGCGAAGTGGATCCCGCGGTTCGTCGTCTGGGACGAGTGACTCCGAGCGGCCCCGCGGTGCACCTGGTGCGCTGCGGGGCCGCTCGTGTCACCCGTGCAGCGGCGTCGTGGTCCGGTCGAACGCGTGGTGCGCGCCGTGGTCGTCCGCGCCGTGCCACCCCTGCCACCGGCCACGGAGCTGTGCCTGTTGGAACCGGGTCGCATCGTGGTCCCGCTTGACCCGTGCCACGAGGACGGCCGCCATCGACCGGGTGACCCAGTAGGCCGCCTGGCCGCGGAGCCGGTGCTTCCGGAGCACTCGGCCGAACCCCCGGTTGTACCGCAGCACCTTGGCCAGGGTCTCGTCCGTCATACCGTCGTGCCGGAAGTCGCCGTGCCGCACGGTCACGTCCGGCATGTAGGCGATGTGGGCACCGCGACGGAGTGCACGGATGACGAGGTCGTTCTCCTCGCCGGAGCCGAACGGCGTCGCCGAACCGGTCCCGAGGGCGACGTCGAAGAGTCCGTGCCTCTCGAGCAGGTCGCGTCGCAGGAAGATGCCTGCAGCGACGATCGTCCGGGGAACCCGCCAGCTCGTGACCCGGCATGCCCGTCGGCGCCAGCGGAGCATCGTGCCACTGTCGTCACTCGCACGGCAGGGGATGGCTGCTCCGTCGAGGTTCCGGTCGTCCATCCGCTCGGACAGGAGTTCGAGGACACCGTCGTCGAACCAGCAGTCGTCGTCGGGGAACGCCACGATGTCCCCACGGATCGTGGCGAGCCCGCGGTTCCGGCCGCGGCTGACCCCACGGACGACGGGCTCGTGCACGTGTTCTGCGTGACCGGCGTCGATCAGGTCCCGGAGGAGCGGCAGCGCGTCGGGCGTCGGACGCTGCTCGACCACGGTCACGAAGACCGGCAGTCGTGTTCGGCGGATCGAGTCGAGGCACCGCTCGATGTGTTCCGGCGAGCGGATCGTCGAGATGACCAAGTGGAACCGGTGGTCGGACCCTGCGACGGCGTTCACACCGACACCGTGTTCATCGTCAGCAGGTCCGTCGTCGAGCGCGTCCCCGACTTCCAGCCGAGCAGCTCGCCCCTGATCCGCTGCAATCGGTCCTGCAGTTCGCGGACCCGGTCGGCGATGCCCGAACGCTCCTGTTCTGCCGCGCGCATGGCGTCGACCAGGTCGTCCGCCGAGTGGCCCACCGTGACGGGGGCGGCACGGCCGGTGACGCTCGACCAGAAGTCGTCGCACTTCGAGGCGTAGGACAGCGGGACCGTCGCGATGCCGAGCGACACCGCGGCGACCGCGCCGTGCAGCCGTTCCGACACCACGAGGTCGCAGCTGCCGATCGCGGCCATCGTGGCCGCGACGTCCGTGTAGGCGTGGACGACCGACGACGTCGTCAGGCGGTCCGAGAGCCGGCGTGCGGCGTCCTGGTCGGCTGCCGACAGGGCGAACGCGACCACCTCGGTGGCACCGAGGTCGCGTGCGTGTTCGTCGACGGCCGCGGCGACGGTGTCGATGTCGAAGCGGGAGTGGGGATCGGACCCGAGGCTCACGCCGATCCGCGGAGCAGCTCGAGCGGGGCGGGGCACGTGCTGAACGAGCGGGTAGAGCAGCGCCGGGTCACCGCTGATGTCGACGGGCATCAGGTGTGCGGAGACCTCGTCCTGGGTGAGGGGACCGCGAACGCCGGCGATGTGCAGCCGCTCGAGCGTGCGCCAGGCCTCCCAGCGTTGTTGCTGCCGCGCCAGGGAGTACGTGTCCGATGCCGACGCGGCACCGAGGCCCACACCGATCAGTCCGTCCGCGCCGAAGTTGCGGATCGCCAGCCGTGCGTGCTCTGCCCACGACGCGAACCCGACGGACGTCCCACCGCCGAGCAGGACGACCCGTTCCGCGCCGAGGGTGCGGAGCCGGTCGAGCCCGAATCGTGGCGCCGAGCGGAGGTAGTCGCGTGCGTTGAGCGGCGCCTGGACCGTGAGGGGGTCGTCGAGTGCAGCGCGCCAGGTCTCGTACAGCAGGTCGTCGCCGAAGTTGGCGTTGCCCTGCCACCCGAGGTAGACGAGTGAACGGCGTGCGGGCGGCTTCATCAGTGGTCCTCCGGGGTGCGGCGAGCTCGCGACGATCGACGAGGGCTCTCGCTGACCGGCGCCGACGGCTCGTAGTTGTAGTAGGTCTTCGCGCGGCGCTGCACCGGCAGGCGGTTCACGACGAGGCCGAGCAGGCGGGCGCCGACCTGGGTCACGGTCCGTTCTGCAGCGGTGAAGTCGGCGCGTCTGGTCCGCCCGTCCACGCTCACCACGAGCAGGACACCGCTGCAGATCGTGCCCAGCACAGCGGGGTCGGTGACCGGGAGCATCGGAGGGGCGTCGACGATCACGTACTCGAAGCGGGACTCGAGTTCGCGGACCAGTTCGACCATGCGGCTCGAACTCAGGAGTTCACTCGGGTTCGGGGGAACGCGCCCCGCTGCGAGGACGTGGAGGGGCGTGTCCGCGCCGACCTGTTGGACGGCGTCGTCGAGGGCGACCTGCCGGGTGAGCACGGTGGAGAGTCCGACGCGGCTCTCGATGCCCAGGTAGGTGCCGGTGGTCGGTCGTCGGAGGTCGGCATCGACGAGGACGACGCGCGACCCGTTCTGGGCGAGCATGAGCGCGAGGTTCACGGCGGTGGATGACTTCCCCTCGCCCGGCGTCGCGCTGGTCACGACGATGCTCTGCGCGTCCCCGTCGAGGTTCGTGTAGGTCAGGTGGGTCCGGAGCTGGCGGAACGCCTCGGCTCGCGTGCTGTAGCGGTTGCCGAACGAGACGAGTGGTTCCTTCACGACCGAGTCGTCGAGTGCGAACTCACCCAGCACGCTCGCCTGGGTCAGCCGGCGCAGTGCCTCGAACGAGCGGAGGCGGGTGTCGAGGACCTCGCGGAGGACGGCTTGGGCGATGCCGAGGGCGAGGCCGGCGAGCACACCGATCGCGATGTTGACGGCCAGGCGGGGCGAGAACGGTGTGCTCGGAGCGGTCGCGGGCTGGAAGACGCTGAGGTGCACGAGGCCGGTGGTGGCGGCCCCCTCGTTCTCGACCTGTTCGACCACTTTCACCAGCTGAGCCGTGACGGCGTTCGCGATGGCGGCGGCCTGCGACGGAGATCCGTCGGTGGCGCTGATCGAGATGAGCACGGTGTCGCGCTTCGACTCCGCCGTCACCACCCGCGAGAGGCCGCCACCACCCGGCAGACCGAGCTGCTTCGCGGCCTGTCCGAGCACCTGGGGTGTGACCGCGAGCGCCTCGTAGGACTTGACGCGCGCGGCCGAGAAGGTGTTGGCCTGGCTGAGGTCGGTGACCGAGTCCCCGCCTGCCACGGACACGAACACCTCGCTCGTCGCACGGTACTGCGGCGCCTGGACCGCGGAGAAGGCCGCCGCGAGTCCGGTCGCGAGCAGCAGCACCGCAGCGATGGAGATCCAGCGGTGCCGGAGCACGTCGATGAACTGCGCGAGTGTCATCCGAGCCTTTCCTTCGGGTTTCGATGTGTGATACTCATAGTAGTTGATATGAAATATTAAGCAACCAAGTGGAGGAAGCCCGGATGACCGTCCTCGGAGCCGTGCTCCTCGTCGCGCTCGGCGTCGGACTGACGGTGCGTCGTGAGTGGTTGCCGGTGATCATCGGGGCGGCCGCCGGGTTGCCGTACTCCGCGGGCGTCGTCGTCGGGGGGAACGGCGTGCCGCTGTTCACCGTCGCGGCAGCAGCCAGCGCCTGCGCACTCCTCGGGACGCGTCGGCTGGGGACGTCGCACTGGACTGCGAACGCCTTCGCCGTCTTCCTCGCGTGGACGACGGTGATCACCGCGGTGGCTCCGTGGCTGTTCGGCGGCATCCGGGTGCTCGTCTCCCGCGGTGGTGTCGATCACCAGGTGGCCGACCCCGGTGTGCTCGCCTACACGGTGAGCAACGGCGCACAGCTCGCCTACCTGCTCCTCGCCGCCTGCTGCACGCTCTACCTGGTGCGCGTCCGGGGCGCCGTCCTCGCGGTCGGTGTCGCGCTGGTGGTGGGGACGGTGACGACGAGCATCCGCGGGTTCCTCCTCCTGTTCCGAGCGGACGTGACGGCTCCCCTCTTCGACACCCTGCCGAACGTCGCGTACGCCTGGACCACGACGGAGGACCGGTTGCGCGGGGTCTTCAGTGAACCGAGCGAGCTCGCCGCGTTCTCCTTGCCCGCGGTCGCGTTCTTCGTCGTTGCGGCGCTGCGCTCGACGGGCCGGGCCCGGTTCCTCTGGTCCGCGGCAGCTGCCCTCGCGTGCTCCAACCTGCTGCAGGCGTCGTCGGGCACTGCCGTCGTCGCATCCGCCGTCGTGATCGGTTTGGGCATCGTCGTACTGGCCGTCCGGTACGTCGTCCGCGGTGGTGTCGGCACCCCGTGGCTCGTCATCGGCGTGCTCACCGTGGCCGTGGTCGCCCTCGTCGCCGGTGACCACCTGCTCGCGCCGATCCAGGAACTCGTCGTCGACAAGGTGGACAGCAAGTCGTACGACTCCCGGACCGGGGCGGACACGTTCAGCTGGGGCGTCCTCGCGGACACGCTCGGGATGGGCGCCGGCATCGGCAGCAGCCGGCCGTCGTCGTTCGGCATGTCCCTGTTGTCCACCGTCGGCGTCCCGGGCACCGCGGCGTTCGCGGCACTCGTCCTGGGCATTATCGCCAACGCGATCCGGCGTCCGGGCACGGTCGCGGCGGCCACGGCACTCGTCGCGTTGCTCGTCGCCAAGGTCGTCGGGACGCCCGACTTCTCGACCCCGGTCCTCTGGGTCCTGATCGCGGCCTGCGCGACCCCGACGTGGGTTCCGACCGCCGTCCCCGCCCTCCGGCCCTCGATTCCCACCCTCCGGCCCACCGTCCCCGCACTGACAGGAACTCGATCGTGATCGCCATCCTCATCGTCTGCGAAGGGAACGTCTGTCGTTCTCCCTACGTCGAACGCGTGCTCCAGGCCCGCCTGGACGCTGTCGCCCCAGGAGCGTTCCAGGTGTCGAGCGCGGGGACCGCCGCCGAACCCGGGGCAGCGATGTTCCCGCGCTCGTCCGACGCCGTCCTGCGCCACGGAGCAGACCCCTCCGGCTTCGCAGGGACGCCCCTGACGGCACGCGTGCTCGACGGCCCCGCGCTCGTGCTCACCCTGGAACGCCAGCACCGTGCCGCGGTGCTCGACATCGCTCCCGCGCTGTTGCGGCGGACGTTCACGCTGCGCGAGTTCGAGCGGCTCGTCCGTCCGCTCCTCGATCAGGACGCCGTCGGCGCGGGGTTCTGGGACGACTTCCCCAGGTTGGTCGCAGGTTCACGACTCGGCACCGCCCCCACCGACCCAGAGACGGACGACATCACCGACCCGGTCCGCGGGGACGACGCCGACCACGCCCGGATGTGCGCCCTGGCCGACGAGGCGGTCGACGCCGTCGTCGCCTGTGCCGCACGAGCGACGGAAGGAGCTCGCGATGCGCGGACTGCTCGTGCATGAGTGGATCGAAGCGGTCGGCGGCGCCGAACGTGTCCTCGACGCCATGGCGGACGAGTACCCGGACGCCGACCTCTTCGGCCTCTGGAACGACGCCCCGGGCCGGTACCCCGGCCGGAGGGTGATCGAGAGCGCCCTCGCGCCGACGCCGCTGCGGGGGCGCAAGGCCCTGGCTGTCCCGTTCCTCCCCGCGCTCTGGTCGCACGGGCTGCGCGACCTCGGGCCGTACGACTGGGCGCTCGTCAGTTCGCACCTGTTCGCACACCAGGCCCGTGTGCCCGGGGTCGATCCCGAGCGCCAGTTCACCTACGTGCACACGCCCGCGCGGTACCTCTGGAACCCGGAGCTCGATGCCCGCGGCACGTCCGTCGCCGCACGGCTCGCGGGCCCCGCGCTCCGCGCAGTGGACCGCCGTCGGGGCGGGGCGCTCCGGCACGTCGCTGCCAACAGCCGCTTCGTGCAGCAGCGCATCCGCGCGAGCTGGGACGTCGACGCGGTCGTGATCCACCCACCCGTCGGGGTCGAACGGCTCACCGCTGTCGACGACTGGGCACGGGAGCTCGACGACTGCGAGCGTGCCCTGCTCGAGTCGTTGCCCGCGGGATTCCTGCTCGGGGCCTCCCGGTTCGTGCCGTACAAGCGACTCGAGGTGGTGATCGAGGCCGGCCGGGCATCTGCGCGACCGGTGGTGCTCGCCGGAGACGGACCCGACCTCGAACGGCTCCGGGCGCTCGCCGCGGACTCGGACGTCGACGTCCGCATCGTCGTCCGGCCGTCCGACGCGCTCCTGGCGGCGCTACTGCAGCGTGCGGCCGTCTACGTGTTCCCGCCGGTGGAGGACTTCGGCATCATGCCGGTCGAGGCCATGGCGCTCGGCACGCCGGTCGTCGTGAACGCTCTCGGCGGCGCGTGCGACTCGGTGGAGCCCGACCGGAGCGGCGTCGTCCTGCACGACTTCGCCCCGTCGACGCTGCGGTCGGCCGTCGAAGCGGCGGCGGCACTCGACGGTGCGGACTGCCGAGAGCGGGCCGACACGTTCTCCACCACGCGCTTCCGGCGCGAGATCGGTGCGTGGACCGGGATCCCGAGCGCCGTCCGTTCCTGACGCGCGCCGGCCAGGAGGCCCGCCCTCCGTCGCCGGGTCGACCCGCGACAGGCGACGCGCACGTGCAGTGCCGCCGTCCGGCGTCAGCGGGCGGTCGCCACCAGGATCGCCTCGAGCTGCGCGACGACGCGGGGGAGATCGAACCGTCTGGCGGTCCGACGGCCGTTGTCGGCGAGCAGGCCCCGGGCCTCCTGGTCGTCTGCCAGTCGCACCATGGCGGACGCGAGCGCTGCGACGTCACCGGGCGAGACGAGGAGACCGTCCCGGTCGTCGGTGATGATCTCGGCGGGGCCACCCGCGTCGCTGGCGATCACGGCCCGGCCCAGCGCCATCGCCTCGATGACGACCTGGCCGAACGGCTCTGCGCGTGTGCTGGCGTGGACGACGACGTCACATGCGGCCATCTCGGCGGCGACGTCGTGCTGGTGCCCACGGAAGTCGACGGAGTCGCGGACGCCGAGGTCGGACGCGAGTGTGTGCAGCGCCCGGGCGAACGCATCGTCGGCACAGAACAGCGGTGCGCCCACCAGGCGGAGTCGCGCGTCGGGGTCGAGACCGGCTGCGCGGGCGGCCGCGAAGGCGCGGAGGACGACGTCCTGCCCCTTCCACGGCGTGAGGCGTCCGACCATGCCGATCGTGAACGCCGAAGCGGTGCGTGGCGCTGCTTCCGCCGGGACGGACACGGGGCAGGCGACGACGGCGACGGGCCGGGGCAGGCGCCCGAGCGACCGCGCCGTGGTCCGGGAGTTCGCGACCACCGTGCGGGGGAGGACCGCGAACGCGAGCCGGAGCAGTGTCGCATTCGCTCGTGACGACCCATCGGCACCGACGAGGTCGTGTGCGTGGGCGACCACGGGGATCCCGGCCTGCCGTCCGGCGAGTCCACCCCAGATGTGCGCCTTCGCCGAGTGGGTCGTGAGCACGTCGACGCCGAGGGCGCGCAGGATGCGGGTGAGCTCGTGGGTGGCGCGGAGTGTGCTGACCGTCTTCGCGAGGAGCCCGGCTCCCGCCCCGGCGGTGTGATTCCGGACGGTCGCATCGAGGTGCACGACCTGACAGCGCACCCCGGAGTCAGCGAGGAGTCGTTCGAGCGGGCCGTGTTCACCGAGGATCACGATCGGTTCGATCCTCGTGCACGAGGCGGTCACGCGGGCGACCAGCAGTTCTGCCCCGGAGAGGGCTGCGGAGTGGCTGAGGAAGGCCACCCGAGGCAACCGATCAGTTGTCATGCATTCAGCATATCAAGTATTGTATAGAACGTGACATACAAATGTCCTCGGGTCCGCTGACGCGCCCGACATCTCCCGCTCCAGATCGGAACACACCATGGCCCTGAGCTCCCATCCCCCCGTCCGCCGCCTGCTCGTCACCGGACTCACCGTCGTCGGCATCCTCGCTGCAGTGACCGCGTGCTCCGGCACCGGCGACGACAAACCGACCCAGAAGCCGAGCGCGAGCGCGACGGCCAAGGCCGACAAGCAGGTCTTCTCGAACCCGCCCGCCGACATCGAGAAGGTCCAGGCCGGGTGCAAGGACGGCAAGGCCGTCGTCGACCAGGCCAACAAGGACGTCACCGTCGGGGACTGCGCGTCGGTGGAGATCACCGCGGGCAACGCGGTCGTCCACCTCGGGAACGTCGAGGAACTCGTCGTCTCCGGTTCCATCAACGACATCGCCGCGAAGCAGGTCGGCTCGGTGCGGGTGACCACCGACGGCAACCGCCTGACGAGCGACAACGAGCCGAAGATCAGCGACGACGGCGAGGACAACGTGTTCCGCACGCGCTGATCGTCACGCACGCAGAACGACGAATGCCGCCGGCCCGAGGCCGGCGGCATTCGTCGTTCTGTCCCGCTGCTCTCCTCGAGCATCGCGGTTGACGCACGGGAACGGGCGCCCCTCCTGGTGGAGGGGCGCCCGTCGCATGGTGCTGGTGGTGTTACCGGATGACGTTGATGGTGCGCTGGTCAGCAGGGCCGTTGAGGTTGCCCTTGGTGATCTGCTTGGTGAACAGCGTGTACGCCTGCGGGGTGAGGGTGCGCTCGACGGAGATCGTCCAGGCGCCCTGACCGTTCACCGTTGCGGAGCCGAGGCGGCTGACGGTGCCGTTCAGGACGACCTTGGCTCCTGGGGCACCGGTTCCCGTGAACACGACCTGGTCGCCGCGGAGGGTCCCGCCGTTGCCGGGGGTCTCGATGACGAGGTCCGCGGGCGTGCCGTAGTCGAGCGTCGCGGTCTTGGGCGCCGAGACCGTGCCGTTGACCGTCTGGGTGACGGTGAACGTGCGGACGCCGGCGACGGTGGCCGGGATCGTGACGGAGTACTGCCCGTCGACGGCCTTGACGCTCTCGATGACCGTCGTGCCTTCGCGGACGATGACGTCTGCCCCGGTCTGGGCATTGCCCGAGACGACGGCGTTCTGCTCGACGTCCTGCACGAAGACCCCGTTGGCCGTCAGTGCCGTGATCTGCTCGTTGCGGACGGTGACGGTGATGTTGACGCGCTGGGTGAGGCCGCCCTTGCTGGTCTGGAGTGCGTGGAGGGCGTAGACCGCCGGGTTGAGCTGGCGGGAGACGTCGACGGTCCAGGCGCCGTCGGTGATCTTGGTGTCACCGATGGAGGAGGTGTTGCCGCGCATGTCGAGCTTGGCGCCGGTGGCTCCGGTGCCGGTGAAGCGGATGGAGCCGTTGGTGACGGTGTCGCCGTTGGCCGGGGTCTGGATGACCGGGGCTGCGGGGTTGCCGTAGTCGAGGGAACGGTCCAGTGGTGCGGAGACCTGGCCTCGGACGGTCTGGGTGACGGTGAAGTCGTTGACGCCGAAGTGGGCCTTGTTCGCGGGGATCGTGATCGTGTAGCGGCCGTTGGTGGCGACGGCGGTGCCGATGGTGTCGCCGTTGCTGTCCTTCACGGTGACGGTTGCGCCGGGGTTGGCGGAGCCGGTCATCGTCGCGGGCAGGTTCTCGTCCGTGGTGTTGAACGCGGCGGTCGCGGTCAGCGGAGCAACCGGAGCCTCGTTGCGGACGGTGACGGTGATGTTGACGCGCTGGGTGAGGCCGCCCTTGCTGGTCTGGAGTGCGTGGAGGGCGTAGACCGCCGGGTTGAGCTGGCGGGAGACGTCGACGGTCCAGGCGCCGTCGGTGATCTTGGTGTCACCGATGGAGGAGGTGTTGCCGCGCATGTCGAGCTTGGCGCCGGTGGCTCCGGTGCCGGTGAAGCGGATGGAGCCGTTGGTGACGGTGTCGCCGTTGGCCGGGGTCTGGATGACCGGGGCTGCGGGGTTGCCGTAGTCGAGGGAACGGTCCAGTGGTGCGGAGACCTGGCCTCGGACGGTCTGGGTGACGGTGAAGTCGTTGACGCCGAAGTGGGCCTTGTTCGCGGGGATCGTGATCGTGTAGCGGCCGTTGCTGGCGACGGCGGTGCCGATGGTGTCGCCGTTGCTGTCCTTCACGGTGACGGTTGCGCCGGGGTTGGCGGAGCCGGTCATCGTCGCGGGCAGGTTCTCGTCCGTGGTGTTGAACGCGGCGGTCGCGGTCAGCGGAGCAACCGGAGCAACCGGGGCCTCGTCGGTGATCGTGATCGTGATCGGTGCCTGCGTCGTGAGGCCACCCTTGGTGGTCTGCACGGCGCGCAGGTTGTAGACGTTGTTCGACAGGTCGATTGTCACCGGTGCGTTCCAGGTGCCGTCGGCGACGGTACCGGTCGCGATGGCTCGGACGGAACCGCGGACATCGATACGAGCGCCGTTGTCACCCGTGCCGGTGAAGGTCAGGCCGTTCTTCTGGACCGTCGAGCCGTTCTCCGGGCTGGTGATGCGGATCGGTGCCGGCATGCCGTAGTCGAGCGAGACGTCCTTCGCGGGCGAGGTCGTGTCGTTCTTCGTCTGGGTGACGGCGAAGTCGTTGACGCCGGTGTGGGCGAACGACGGCGGGACCGGGATGGAGTACTTGCCGTCGACGGCCTCGGTGCGGCCGACCTCGTTGCCGAGGCTGTCCTTGACGATCACGGTCGCGCCGGTGGTGGCGTCGCCGGAGATCGTGGCGGGCTTGGTGACGTCGTCATCGAACGCGCCGACCGCGGTGAGCTCGGTCGTGAGCGGGTTCGTCGCGACCGTGAAGGAGACCTTCTCGGTGCTCGGCGCCCCGGCGAGCGGGGTCTGGGTCACGTCGAACTCGTAGGAGCCGTCCGCGAGGTCGGCGGCTGCGGGAACGCTCCAGGCGCCGTCCTCGACGACGGTGGTCGCGATGAGGTTGTCGTCGGCGTCGCGGATCTCGATCGTGGCGCCCTCGTCGCCGGTACCCGAGAACACCGGGCGCTTGGAGTCGACCGTTGAGTCGTCGGCCGGGGTGGTGACGACGAGTGCATCGGGTGCCGGAACCTCGGCGTCCGTCACGGTCGTGGTGGTCTTGCCCTGTGCACGGAAGTCGTTCGTGCTGCTCGTGCCCGTGAAGTCGAAGTCCATCGAGCTGGAGCCTTCGGGGGCGTCCTCAGCCGCGGCGACGTCGATCATGAAACGGTACTGCTGGTCGGCCGGACGCTCGCTGGACCAGTCCGCGTCGAATGTCAGGGTCGTGTTGTCGTTCGACAGTCGGCCGTCGGTGAGCGGGATGGACGTGGAAGCGTTCCACGCGGTGTTGCCGACGCGACGCCATGAGCCCTGCACGGTGTCCTGCTCGGAGAAGGTCGCACCATCCGGAGCGGTCAGCACGACCGTGCCCTTGGTGCCGGTACGCGCTTCCCGGTTCTCGACGACGAACGGGACCTGGGTGGTCTCGCCGCGCTCGAGTTCGACGGGACCCTGGTCGACGCCAACGAGCGTGCCGCCCTCGACGATCGTCGCGGTGACGGTCTTCTGGTCGACCTGCGCGTTGTTGAACCGCTGCGTTGCGACGAGGGAGTTGGCTCCGACGGAGAGTCCCTCGACGGTCATCGACCAGTTGCCACTCGAGTTGACGTTGGCGACCTTGCTGCCGATCGTCACTGTGCCGTTCGGAGTCGCCGTGCCCGACACCTCAGCGGTCTTCGCGATGTTGTTCACCTTCGTCACCTGCGCGGTGAGTTCACGCGTAGTTGTCATCGTCGAAGTGGTGAGCGTGTACACCGACCCATTTCGGTGCAGCGCGAACGATCCACCGGTATTGCCGACCAGCCCGAGCTCACGGCCGTCGGGCGCGACCACCTTGCCAGCCGACGTGATAGTCCAGTTCTGCGCGCTGGAACCGTTGCATGCGGCGAGTGCAGGATAATCGCTCGCGGTCAGGCAGCGATCCGATCCCTCGATCTTGATGGCGCCGGGTTGCCCGATTGCCGGGAACGAATACGTACTCGCACGAGCTGCCGCCGACGCGTACGACTCGCCGACGTAGGGTGAGGTGTAACGGTCGCCGGTGATGCCCCAGTAGTTCACGTTGCCCTTGAAAACGAACTTCCCGATCATGGCGCTCTGCGTCGATACTTTCGTTGTCGAGGCAGCAGTTGCGGCGGGGGCACCGAAGGACAGGCCGGACACGATGGTGGCAGCGGCCAGCCCGGCCGCACCCATGGACTTGAGGGCAGTCGATGCCCTCTTCTTGTGAGACATGTGCATCTTTCAGGACAGGCCGCGCGACGGCGGCTGTGCGGGAAGGGGCACGCCCGTCAACAGACTCTGACGGCGCATGTGTATTCAGAATATCACGTGAAATACCAACATACGAACGTGCTAACAACCGGGCGTCTGGGCTGGGAGTTGAGTGGGACTGGCGCAGGTTTGCCCTCCCTGAAGTTGACTCCAGTCGACTCAGGAGTAGAGTTGAGCCCATCGGACGCAAGTCCAACGACTTACCCCCAAGCAAGAGGAGCAACACATGGGACGTGCAGTAGGCATCGACCTCGGAACCACCAACTCCGTCGTCGCAGTTCTCGAAGGTGGCGAGCCCACCGTCATCGCCAACGCCGAGGGCATGCGCACGACGCCCTCGATCGTGGCGTTCACCAAGGACGGCGAGGTCCTGGTCGGCGAGACCGCGAAGCGCCAGGCCGTGACGAACGTCGACCGCACCATCGCGTCGGTCAAGCGTCACGTCGGCACCGACTGGACCACCGAGATCGACGGCAAGAAGTACACGCCGCAGGAGATCTCGGCCCGCACCCTCGGCAAGCTCAAGCGCGACGCCGAGCAGTACCTCGGCGAGGACGTCACCGACGCGGTCATCACCGTTCCGGCGTACTTCAACGACGCCGAGCGTCAGGCCACGAAGGACGCCGGTGAGATCGCCGGCCTCAACGTCCTCCGCATCATCAACGAGCCGACCGCGGCCGCACTGGCCTACGGCCTCGACAAGGGCAAGGAAGACGAGCTCATCCTGGTCTTCGACCTCGGTGGTGGCACGTTCGACGTCTCCCTGCTCGAGGTGGGCAAGGACGACGACTTCTCGACGATCCAGGTCCGCGCGACCTCCGGTGACAACCGCCTCGGTGGCGACGACTGGGACCAGCGCATCGTCGACTACCTGGTCAAGAAGTTCAAGGACGAGCACGGCGTCGACCTGTCCACGGACAAGATCGCCAAGCAGCGCCTGAAGGAAGCGGCTGAGCAGGCCAAGAAGGAGCTGTCGTCGCAGATGTCGGCGAACATCCAGCTCCCGTACCTGACGCTCACCGCCGAGGGCCCGCTGAACCTGGACGAGACCATCTCGCGCGCACAGTTCGAGCAGATGACCTCCGACCTGCTCGACCGCACCAAGAAGCCGTTCAACGACGTCATCAAGGAAGCCGGTGTCTCCGTCAACGACATCGCCCACGTGGTGCTCGTCGGTGGCTCGACCCGCATGCCCGCCGTGGCCGAGGTCGTCAAGTCGCTGACCGGTGGCAAGTCCCCGAACCAGGGCGTCAACCCGGACGAGGTCGTCGCCGTCGGTGCCGCACTGCAGGCCGGTGTGCTGAAGGGCGAGCGCAAGGACGTCCTGCTCATCGACGTCACGCCGCTGTCGCTCGGCATCGAGACCAAGGGCGGCCTGATGACGAAGCTCATCGACCGCAACACCGCGATCCCGACCAAGCGCAGCGAGACCTTCACGACCGCTGACGACAACCAGCCGTCGGTCGCGATCCAGGTCTTCCAGGGCGAGCGCGAGTTCACCCGCGACAACAAGCCGCTCGGCACCTTCGAGCTCACCGGCATCGCACCGGCTCCCCGTGGCGTCCCGCAGGTCGAGGTCACCTTCGACATCGACGCCAACGGCATCGTGCACGTGTCCGCCAAGGACAAGGGCACCGGCAAGGAGCAGTCGATGGTCATCTCCGGCGGTTCGTCGCTGCCGAAGGAGGACATCGAGCGCATGGTCCGTGAGGCCGAGGAGCACGCAGCCGAGGACAAGGCCCGTCGCGAGGCCAACGAGCGTCGCAACCAGGCCGAGCAGCTCGTCTACTCGATCGAGAAGCTCATCAAGGAGAACGACGAGAAGCTCCCCGCGGACGTCAAGTCCGAGGTGCAGGCCGACGTCGACGCGCTCAAGTCCGCGCTCGCGGGCGAGGACGACGACGCCGTGAAGTCCGCCTTCGACAAGCTCAACGAGTCGCAGGGCAAGCTCGGCCAGGCCATCTACAGCCAGCAGGACGCAGCAGCCGGCACCGCCGGTGGCGAGCAGCCCGCGGGTGAGCAGCCGGCCGACGACGAGGACATCGTCGACGCCGAGGTCGTGGACGACGAGGACGACAAGGACAAGAAGTAACGATGACGGATCCCAAGGACAACGCGCCCAACGAGGACGAGCCCCAGGTCGAGGGCGACGCCACGAACGCTGCCGAGCCCGAGGACCTCATCGAGGCGGAGGGGCCCGACGTCGAAGTACCGACGGACGGCCCCGCCGCCGGGGGCCCGGCGGCGGATGCAGCGAACGACCTCTCCCCGGAGGACGAAGCGCTGCTCGCCGACGCCGCCCGCGGCATCGCCGAGGACAAGCTGAGCACCGAGGACCGCGACCTCGTCGCCGAGATGCGTGCGGACATGCTCCGTGCGCAGGCCGAGCTGGTGAACTTCCGGAAGCGCGTCGAGCGTGACCGTGAGGCCAACCGCGAGGTCGCCATCGCCGAAGTGGTGCGGGCACTGCTGCCGGCGCTCGACGACCTCACCCGGGCCGAGGCCCACGGTGACCTCGCCGAGGGCCCGATGCAGGTCATCGGCCAGAAGATCCGCGGGGGCTTCGAGAAGTTCAAGCTCGTGCAGATCGGCGAGAAGGGCGAGGCGTTCGACCCGAACATCCACGAGGCGATCGTCCAGCTCCCCACCCCGGGTGCCACCGGACAGACCGTCGCGGACGTCGTCGAGCCGGGCTACAAGCTCGGTGAGCGGGTCCTCCGCGCGGCCAAGGTCGCGGTGGCGGTCCCGGCCTGAGCCGGGTCCCCACGGTGACGACAGAAGAAGGCAGGTGATCCATGGCCAGTCAGGATTGGTTCGACAAGGACTTCTACAAGGTCCTCGGCGTGTCCAAGGACGCCTCCGACGCCGAGCTGAAGAAGACGTACCGGAAGCTCGCGCGGCAGTTCCACCCGGACTCCAACCCGGGTGACGCCGCCGCCGAGAACCGCTTCAAGGAGATCAGTGAGGCGTACTCGGTGCTCTCCGACAAGGAGCAGCGCCAGGAGTACGACCAGGTCCGCGCCATGGGCTCCGGCGCTCGCTTCACGGCGGGCGGCGGGGGCCAGGGCGGGTTCGAGGACGTCTTCGGCGGGATGTTCGGACAGCAGGGCGGTGGCGGACAGCGTGTGCGCTTCGGCCAGGGTGGCCCCGGCGGTGCCGGCGGCTTCGAGGACATCCTCGGCGGGATGTTCGGCGGGGGTGGTGGCTTCGGCCAGACCTCCGGCGGCTACCGCGGCTTCGGTGGGCCGACGAAGGGCCGCGACGTCACGGCGTCGACGACCCTCGACTTCACGACCGCGATCGCCGGTGACACCGTCAAGCTGTCGCAGGGCAACGGTCGACCGGTGAACGTCCGCATCCCCGCGGGTGTCGCCGACGGTCAGAAGATCCGTCTGCGCGGCCGCGGCGAGCCCTCGCCCGACGGTGGTGAGGCAGGTGACCTCGTGGTCGCCGTGTCGGTGCGGAAGCACCCGGTGTTCGAGCGCGACGGGCTCAACCTGCGCGTGGACGTCCCCGTGACGTTCACCGAGGCAGCGCTCGGCGCGACGATCGAGGTCCCGACGCTCGGCGGTTCGCCCGTGAAGCTCAAGGTCGCGCCCGGCACGCCGTCGGGTCGCGTCCTGCGCGTCAAGGGCCGCGGCGTCACGACGAAGAACGGCACGGGCGACCTGCTCGCGACCGTCCAGGTCGCGGTGCCGTCACACCTGTCGGACAAGCAGCGCGAGGCCGTCGAGGCACTCGCGGCTGCGCTGCCCGACGAGAACCCCCGCGAGGACCTCCTCGCCAAGGCGCGCGACTAGCGCGCACGCAACCACAGCAGTAGACCGGTCTGGAGGCCCGGCGCGGCTCCGTCAGGAAGCCGCACCGAGCCTCCAGGCTGGTTTCCACCCCACGCGGACGACGGAAAGGAACGCGCCATGACCGACATGGACGAGAACTCGCCCGTCTTCGCGATCGCGGTCGCTGCGGAGCTCGCCGAGATGCACCCGCAGACGCTGCGGCAGTACGACCGGCTCGGCCTGGTCGTGCCGGGCCGCACCCGGGGTGGGTCGCGGCGGTACTCGATGCGCGATGTCGTGCAGTTGCGCGAGATCGCGCGCCTCGGCTCCGAGGGGGTGTCGCTGGAGGGGATCCGGCGGGTGCTCGACCTGGAGAACGAGAACAAGGCGCTGCGCGACCGGGTGCGCGAACTCGAGTCGGCGTTGGCCGACCAGCTCATCAACCGGCCCGGCGCGCGGGTCTTCGCCGCCACCGCGAGTGGTGCGGCGATCTCCCTCAAGGCGGGGTCGCGGCCGCAGCGGAACACGCAGATCGTGCTGTACCGCGGGCCGCGCTGACGCGGACCGACAGGCGAACGCCCCCGGTGACCGAGTGGTCACCGGGGGCGTTCTGTGTGGGCTGTGTGGCTTACTTGACGGTGAAGCGGACGGGGAGCTCGCTGGTGGCGTTGCCGGGGGTGGTCTGCTTCGCGGTGAGGGCGTAGCTGCCACGGCCGAGGTCGATGTTCGACGCCACGCTCCACTTGCCGTCGGCGCTGACCTCCGCGGTCGCGACGACGCGGGAGGTGCCACGGATCTCGATCGTCGAGCCGACCTGGCCGGTGCCGGTGAAGGTGGGGCGGGGGCCGGTGGCGGTGCCGTTCATCCCGGGGGACGTCACCGTCAACGGCGCTGCCGTGGCGGTGATGGAGAAGCGGACGGGGGCTTCGCTGGTGGCGTTGCCGGTGGTGGTCTGCTTCGCGGTGAGGGCGTAGCTGCCACGACCGAGGTCGATGTTCGACGGGGCGGTCCACTTGCCGTCGGTGTTGACCTCGGCGGTCGCGACGACGCGGGAGGTGCCGCGGATCTCGATCGTGGACCCGGCCTGGCCGGTGCCGGTGAAGGTGGGGCGGGGGCCGGTGGCGCTGCCGTTCATCGCGGGGGTCTCGACCACGATCGGTGCAACGGAGTCGTTCTCGGTGGTGAAGGCGATGTTGCGCATCACCGACGTGCGGCCGTCGGCGGTGGTCTGCGTGAACGTCAGGTCGTACCCGGCCGTGCTGGTCAGGTCGGCCGAAGCCTTCCACGTCCCCACGCCGGAGCGCGCACCGGTCACGGGCGTCTTGAAGAGTTCACGGCCGCGCTGATCGGTGGCGGTGATCGTCGCGCCGGCCTCGGCCGTTCCCTCGAACGCGCGAGCGCCGGGCGTGTAGGTGTTCTCGTCCGTGACGCCGTCGACCTGCAGGAGACGGGGGAGGGCCACGCGCTCCGACAGGGAGGAGAACCCCTGCCCGTCGAAGCCGAGGTTCGCGATCTCGAGCTGCTTGCCGGTCTCCTGCGCGCGGATGACGTAGCTCCAGAGGTCGTTGTGCGCGATGCCGTCGACGACGCGATCGCCGTCGAGGATCCAGAGGCCCGGCGCCCCGTCGGGTTCACCGACGACCTGGACCCGGCCGTCGGTGTGGACGAACACCGATCGTAGCGTCGGCTTCGGCACGGACGCGTCCGTCGGGAGCTGCGCGAGCGGGGCTGCGGTGCGGCTCGAGGGCGTCCCGTCCGCGGCCTTGGCGACGACGTAGACCGTCGAGCCGATGCGCTCCTGCGGGATCTGCGCGACGTAGCCGGTCTTGGCGAGTGTCGCGTCCGCGATGGTCGCTCCCGATGCGTCCTGGACGACGACCGAGTCGACGGAGTCCGCGTACTCGCCGGTCAGCACGAACGAGCCGTCCAGTCGCCGTTCCGTGGTCTCGAGGCTGGGTGCGGCCGGGGCGTCGTTCGCGGTCGGTGCGAACCGGACGTCGCGCAGCTCGTTGGTCCGACCGTCGGGCGTCGTCTGCGTGAGGGTGATCACGTGGTCGGCGTCGGCGAGGTCGGCGTCGGCACTCCAGGAGCCGGTGCCGGCGCGCGAGCCGCTGGCCTTGGCCGTGAAGAGGGTGTCACCGGACGCGGTGTCCTTCGCGACGATCGTGGCTCCTGCGGTCGCACTGCCGGCGAAGTGGGTCGTGCCCGGCGTGAACGTGTTCTGCTCCTGCAGCCCGTCGATGCGGATGCTCCGCGGCATCGGGACCCGCTCGCCGCGGGTCTGCGTGCCGTCCGCGGCGGTGTGGACCCGGATCACCTCGAGCCCGGCGTCCTGGTGACGGTCCTGCACGTTCAGGAAGAACAGGCCGCCTCCCGTCGAGCGGTCGTAGGCGGTGTTGCCGATGACGAGCCAGACGTCGTCGCCGCCGGCGTCCCCGGCGACGGTGCGGGACCCGTACGGCGTGCTCCAGTCCTGGTAGAACTTCGGAGCTGTCAGCGCGGGGTCGACGGGGATCGAGTCGAAGTCGGGATTGTCCTCCTGCACGGTGGAGCCCGCCGATGCCGCGGGAGTGGTGGTGGCAGCGGTGGCGACGGCGGGCGTCAGCAGGCCGAAGCCGAGGGAAGCGGTGAGGACACCGCAGACGACTGCGGCGCTCCGGAACGAGGTGGATGCCATTGGGGGCTCCTTCTGGTGGGGGATTCCCAGTGTATTGACATGTGAAATACACAGCCTGTTGATATCGCGAGTGCGATCACCACTCGCTCCGGTGCGGGCCGCCGCCGGGTACGCTGACGCGGTGCCAGACTTCGCCGACCTCTTCCGCCGACGCGACGACGACGCGCCAGACCTCATCGCGATCGACGGCACCGACCGCTTCCTGCTCGACGAAGCCCCGCACGTGCACGGCGACGCGCTCCGGCAGCCCGGCGAGGTCGCGGTCGTCGACGACCGGTACGGGGTGCTGACGCTCGGCCTCATCACGCAGTACGGCGCGAGCGACATCCGCGTCGTGCAGGACTCCCTGGTGGGGGAGCGGGCGCTCGAGGCCAACGCCGGCACGTTCGGGCTGCGCGGCTTCCACCACCCCGACTCGCTCGAGGACGCGTTCCGCGACGTGCGGCTCGTGGTGCTGCGGCTGTCGAAGTCGCACGATCGCCTCGACGAGATCGCCCGCGCCGTCGCCCGGTTCGCCGCGCCCGACGTGGTGCTGCTCTGCGGCGGCAACGTGAAGTACATGCACGTGACGCAGAACGACGTGCTCCGGCGCTCGTTCGGCGAGGTCACGGCATCACGAGGCCGTGGCAAGTCGCGACTGCTCATCGCGCAGGACCCGCTCCGCGCACAGGCGAACCGCGCCGCCACGACGAACCCCTGGCCCCGGTCGGTGCACGTCGACGACCTCGGCATGACCCTGGTCGCCCACGGGGGTGTGTTCGCCGGGACGTCGCTCGACCAGGGCACGCGGGTGCTGCTCGACGCGATGGACCAGGCGGTCCCGACCGCGCGCACGATCGTGGACCTGGGGAGCGGCAACGGCGTCATCGCGGCTGCGGTCGCTCGTCGGCGACCGTCGGTGCGGGTGATCGCCACCGACGTGTCCCGGATCGCGGTCGAGTCGACGCGCGCCACGGCGGAGGCCAACGGCGTTGCCGACCGGGTGACGGTGCTGCGGACCGACGCGGGCGACGAGCTCGCGGAGGGGTCCGCACAGCTCGTGCTCTGCAACCCGCCGTTCCACGCGGACACCACGGTGACCACGGACACGGCCGAGGCGATGTTCCGGAACGCGGCCACGATCCTCCAGGCCGGTGGTGAACTGTGGTGCGTCTGGAACACGCACCTGCGCTACCGGCCGGTGCTCTCGCGCCTGGTCGGTCCGACCCGGGAGGTCGTCCGGACCCCGAAGTTCACCGTGACGGCCTCGGTCGCGACCAACCGCTGACCGGCCACGGACGGCGAGAGCCGCCCGGGCTGACCCGGACGGCTCTCGCGACGTGGTGCGGTGGGGGACCGATCAGGCCGGCACGTAGTCGAACGTGTCGGGGTCGGGGCCCGTGCGGTGACCCTTGTCGAGGGCGGTGATGTCCGTCATGTCCTCGTCCGAGAGCTCGAAGTTGAAGATCGCGAAGTTCTCCTCGACGCGGGCACGCGTGACCGACTTCGGGAACACGATGTCGCCGCGCTGGATGTGCCAGCGGAGGACGACCTGGGCCGGGGACTTGCCGACCGACGAGGCGACGCGGGTGATGGTCTCGTCGTCGAGGACGAGGCCCTGCGCGATCGGGGACCAGGCCTCGGTCGCGATGCCGAGCTCGCGGTTCACGGCGCGGAGCTCGTCCTGCGCGAGGTACGGGTGCACCTCGATCTGGTTGACCGACGGCGGGACGTCGGTCTCGGCACGCAGGCGGTGCAGGTGGTGCGCCTGGAAGTTCGAGACACCGATCGAGCGGGCGGTGCCGGCGTGGTACAGCTCCTCGAGGGCCTTCCACGTCGGGACGAAGTCCGAGACGGTGGGCAGCGGCCAGTGAATGAGGAACAGGTCGGTGTAGCCGCCGAGCAGGTCGGCCGACTTCTTGCCGTTCTCCAGCGCCGCCTCGGGGGCGTGGAAGCCGTTGTTGAGCTTCGAGGTGACGAAGATCTCGGAACGGTCGATGCCGGACTCGGCGATCGCCTCGCCGACCTCCTTCTCGTTGCCGTACATCTCGGCGGTGTCGATGTGGCGGTAGCCGACCTCGAGCGCGGCCAGTGTGGCGGCCTTCGTCTCGGAGGGGTCGATCTGGAAGACACCGAAGCCGAGCTGCGGGATGGTCTTGCCGTCGTTCAGGGTGATGTTCGGAACGGTCATGGTGTCATGCAACCAAACGCCCCTCAGCGCCCATTCCGCCAACACCCAGGAACGGCGACCCCGGGCGTGCCGTTCAGGCGAGCGCAGCCGTGATGTAGGCCTGGAGTGCCTGGCCGTACGCGATCGCCGGCACCTCGGACGCGAAGCTGCGGTCGGCCCCGCCGATCGTCGCCGTCACGGTGAAGACCACGCGACCGCCGACCTGCACGCGGGTCAGTCCGATGAACGACGGCCCGAGCAGTTCGCGCAGCTGGTCCTCACGGGGGAGCCAGAGCGACTCGGTGGCGGTGACCGAGTCGAGCGCCCACTCGGTGGTGCCGTTGAAGCCGAGGATCGTGCCGGTGGGGGAGTCGTGCCGTTCGACGGTCATCTCGGACACCGTGTAGACGTCGTCGTCGATGCCGGGCTTGTCGATCACGAACCGGTCCCCGGTCTCGGGGTGCCAGCGGAGGCCGGCGTCACGGAGGGACCTGGCGAGTTCGACGGTGATCACGTTCCCACCTTGCCCGCGCGACCCGCCCCTGTCACCACCTAGGTTGCCGAAAGCATCCCGTACTAGCATCGCCGAGCACCCCTCGCGCGAGCGCAACCCGTTCGTGCGCGCGACGTGACGACGCCCGGGCAACCGGTGCCGAGCCTCCAGGCCGTGGGAACCGGCCGCGGGTCGGACCGCCGGTCGGCGTCCCCGACCGAGGCTGACGGACACCCTGCCGCCGAAGAGAAGGACCCGCATGACCCTCGAACGCGAGGAACTCCGCGACGACTGGACCGTGACGATGGCCGGAGGAACCGGTGCGCCGGACGGCGTCGCGGGCCGCACCATCCCGGCGACGGTGCCGGGTCAGGTCCACACCGACCTGGAGCGGGAGGGCCTGCTGCCGGACCCGACGTTCCACCTGAACGAGCAGGCCGCGAAGTGGGTCGGCCGCGCCGACTGGGCCTACCGCCGCACGGTCGACGTCGACCCGCGGGGCCACGAGCGCGTCGACCTGGTCTGCGACGGCCTGGACACGGTCGCGGAGCTCAGCCTGGACGGCGTCGTCGTGGGCACGACCCGCAACATGCACCGCCGGTACCGGTTCGACGCCCGCGTGCAGACGGGATCCGGCGGCACCACGAAGGACCTCGAGATCCTGTTCGAGTCGCCCTACCGCGAGGCCGGCCGGGTCGCCGCGAAGGCCGGCAGCATGCCCGGTCCGTACGACGAGCCGTTCCCGTACGTCCGCAAGATGGCGTCGAACTTCGGCTGGGACTGGGGGCTGACGGCGGTCACGAGCGGCCCCTGGCGGCCGGTCGCGATCGAGCGCTGGTCGACCGCGCGCCTGCGCGAGGTCCGCCCGCTCGTCGACGTCGAGGCCGGCGAGGGCGTGCTCGACGCGCACATCACCGTCGAGCGCTCGGGCATGAACGACCTGGACCAGGACGGCGAGGACGACGACCTCGTGCTCGTCGTCACCGTCAGCGGGGAGACCGAGGACGGCGGCACCACACGCCAGCGGTCCCGCGCGCAGCTGACCCCGAAGGACGACGAGACGGTCGTCACCGTGCGCGTCCCCGAGGCGCGGCGCTGGTGGCCGCGCGGCTACGGCGCGCAGCCGCAGTACCACGTCGTGGTCGAGCTGCAGACCGTCGACGGCGAGGTGCTCGACCGCGACACGTTCCGCACCGGGTTCCGGTCCACCCGCATCGAGACCCAGGTCGACGGCATCGGCCGCCCCTTCGCCGTGCACGTCAACGGCACGCTCATCGACGTCCGGGGCGTCAACTGGATCCCCGACGACGTCATCGTCTCGCGCGTCGACCGCGCCCGACTGGAGTCCCGGCTGGGTGCCGCGGCCTCGCTCGGCACGAACCTCGTGCGCGTCTGGGGCGGCGGAGTGTACGAATCGCGCGACTTCTACGAGGTCTGCGACGAACTCGGACTGCTCGTCTGGCAGGACTTCCCGTTCGCGTGCTCGGCCTACCCCGAGGTCGAGCCGATCCGCAGCGAGGTCATCGCCGAGGCGCGTGACAACGTCGCCCGGCTCGCCCGCCACCCCTCGCTGGTGGTCTGGAACGGCAACAACGAGAACATCTGGCTGCACGACGCCGACGGCTGGGGTGCGGAGCTGGGCGATCGTGGCTGGGGACTCGACTACTACCTCGACCTGCTGCCGACCATCGTCGACGCGGTCGACCCGTCGCGCTTCTACACGGTCGCGTCGCCGTGGTCCGGCTCCGAGTCGCTGCCCGCGAACGAGGTCGACCACGAGACGCACCACTCGTGGGACGTCTGGAACCGGCTGCCCGACACCGCCTACCGCGAGTCGGTGCCGCGGTTCGTGTCGGAGTTCGGCTGGCAGGCGCCGCCCGCCTGGCGCACGCTGCGCGACGCGATCACGGACGCGCCGCTGCGGGTCGACTCGCCCGGTGTGGTCCACCACCAGAAGGCCGCGGACGGGATGGCCAAGCTGGCCCGCGGGCTGGAGCCGCGCTTCGGCGCGGTCGACCCGGCCGCGTTCGACGCGTGGCACTACCTGACGCAGCTGCAGCAGGCGCGGGCGATCGCGACCGGCATCGAGCACTGGCGCACGCACTGGCCGCGCAACACGGGCGTCGTGGTGTGGCAGTTGAACGACCTGTGGCCGGTGTCGTCGTGGTCGGCGATCGACTCGGCGGGGCGGCTGAAGCCGCTGGCGCACGAGCTGCGCCGCCTGTACGACGACGTGCTGCTGACGATCCGTCCGGTGTCGTCGGTGACGGTGACGCCGGGTGCGGCCGGTACCGCTGGTGCGTCGGGCGGGGTCGCCGCGTCAGGTGCGTCGGGTGCGTCGGGACCGTCGGGTGCGGAGCGGACTGGAGGCCCGGATCACCCGGGTGCGTCGCTTGCGGTCGGCGAGACGGCCGACCTGGGCGAGCTCGCGGACACGCTCTCGCTGGGCGTCTCACCCGGTGCGTTCGGGTCCTCGCCCGTCGAGGTGGCCGTCCGGTCGACCCGCACCGGGCACGACAGCGTGGTGCGGGTGCGCCGGATCACCACGGCCGGCACGATCCTGGCCGAGGCATCGCTGCCGGTCCGGCTGTCGTCGGCCGGCGTCGCGGTCGTCGCCCTGCCCGAGTCGGTCGGTGTCGTGGACGACCCGGCCAACGAGCTCGTCATCGCGGACATGGACTGGCGCCGCGCGGTCTGGACCCCTGGTCCCGACGCCGCGATGCGGTGGGAGCCCGCGCGCTACCGGACCTCGTTCGCGGTGGTCGACGGTGGCCTGGACCTGACCGTCGAGGCCGACTCGCTCGTCCGCGACCTGCTGGTGCAGCCGGACCGGGTCGCGGCCGACGGCACGGTCGACCGCGGGTTCATGACGCTGCTGCCCGGCGAGCGGGTGGTGTTCCGGCTCGGCGGTGTGACCGAGGCCGACATCCCGGCGCTCCGCGAGGCGCCCGTGCTGTGGAGCCTGGACCGCGCGCTCGTCCGTTGATATGCAGAACGACACGGTGATATATTCAAGGGTGCGCCGCTCGATGTCGTGACCTGAGCGACTCCGGCGTCCGGTCGACCACCTCGTCGACCGGTCGACAGGAGGCCCCAGATGTCGCTCGCGATGCGCCCACCCACCGGGGCGGTGCCGACCGTGCTGCCCCCGACCGTGCCCGTGGCGTTCCCTTCCGGAGCTGCTCCGGCCACCGCGTCGCACCGGACGGTCGCTCCGGCGGGGGCACGCCGAGGGTTCGTCCCCGCACTGGCGCTGCTCGACCTCGTGCTGCTGCTCACCGCGTTCGTCATCGCCCACGTCGTGCGGTTCCCCTGGGAGCTCGCATCCGTCCGGCCGCGGTCGGGCTGGTTCGAGTTCGTCGTGGCCCCCGCCATCGTCGTGGTCTGGATGCTCCTCCTCTCGGTGTTCCGCACCCGCGACCCGCGGATCGCCGGCATCGGCGGCGACGAGTACCGCCGACTCGTCACCGCGAGCCTCGTCGCCATCGCCGGTGTCGCGGTCGTGGCGTACGCAGCGCAGCTCGACCTGGCCCGCGGGTACGTCGCGATCGCGTTCCCGCTGGGGCTCGCGTTCCTGGCGCTCGGTCGCAAGGGCGTCCGGACGGTTCTGGCCCGGAGCCGCGCCCGGGGTGAGCACCTGCAGGACGTCCTGATCGTCGGCGACGCCGAGGACGTCCGGTACGTGGGCGCGCGCATCGCCGCTGCGCCGAGTGCCGGCTACCGCGTGCGTGCCGTCGTCACGGACTGCGCTCCGGCCGGAGCCCAGGTCGACCTGGGGGCGGCAACGGCTCCGGTCGTCGGCGGCATCGATGACGTGCTCGCGCACGCGCGGGCCGAGGGCGTCTCCGCCGTCGTCGTCGCGGGTGCTGTCCGTGGTGGGCACGCGCGCCTCCGTCGCCTCGGGTGGCAGCTCGAGGAGCACGGCGTCGAGCTCGTGGTGTCCTCTCCCCTGGCCGACATCGCCGCCGGGCGGGTGCACGAGCGCCCCGTCGACGGGCTGCCGCTCATGCACGTCGAGACCCCCGACTACCGTCGCCGGATGGGCAAGCGGGCACTCGACGTCGTCGGCGCCGTGCTCGGCCTGACGTTGCTCTCCCCGGTCCTGGCCGCGGTCGCGCTGGCGGTCCGCGCCGGCGACGGCGGTCCGGTCTTCTTCCGGCAGGTCCGCGTCGGTCGCGGTGGCACGGAGTTCCCGATCCTGAAGTTCCGGACGATGTGCGTCGACGCCGAGGCGCGCATGGCTGCCCTGCAGTCCGAGAACCAGGGCGCCGGTCCGCTGTTCAAGATGCAGGACGACCCGCGGGTGACCCGGGTCGGTGCGTTCCTGCGACGGACCTCGCTCGACGAACTGCCGCAGCTGTGGAACGTCCTCACCGGTTCGATGAGCCTGGTCGGCCCCCGACCGGCCCTGCCGCGCGAGGTCGCGCTGTACGAGGACTTCGCCGACCGCCGGCTCCTCGTGACCCCGGGCATCACCGGTCTGTGGCAGGTCAGCGGCCGATCGGACCTCGACTGGGCCGAAGGGGTGCGGCTCGACCTGCACTACGTCGAGAACTGGTCGTTCCTGCACGACCTCGTGATCCTCGCCCGCACCGTCCCGTCGGTGCTCCGGTCCCGGGGCGCGTACTGAGCCCTGCGCTTCCCTGGACGAACGGTGTCCGTTCCGAGGACCGGCCTGGGCATCCAGGGGCGGGAGAGTTACCATGGGGGGACACGGACTTCCGCCGCGGTGATCGACGACGATCAGCGGACGGCGACCAGTTCCAGATCAAGGAGTCATGATGATTGGTAACCTGACCGGCCTTCACCTGCTGATCATCCTCGGGATCGTCATCCTGCTGTTCGGCGCGACCAAGCTCCCGGCGCTCGCCAAGGGCCTCGGCCAGTCGATCAACATCTTCAAGAAGGAGATGTCCGACGACGAGAAGAAGGCCCAGGCCAACGGCACGGCTCCGGACGGCACGGTGCAGAACAGCACCGTCCAGAACGTCCCCGCCGAGCCCGCCGCCGGTCCGGTCCTGAACCCGGGGCCGACCGCGCAGCCGAACACCGACTCCCGGCGCTAGGACACCCAGCCCCGTCCTGTCGGCAGCCCCCGCGACCACATCGGTCGCGGGGGCTTCGTCGTGCGGGATCGACCGCGGGGTACCCGGTGCCGCAGGATGAGCACATGACCGTTCCCGTTCCCGTTCCGGCCCCCGTGCCGCACGGCGTCGCGCCGCTCCGGGACGACCGGCGGATCGTGCTGGTGGTGGCGATCCTGGCGTCGTTCGTCGTCGGGCTCGACTCGAGCGTCGTGAACGTCGCACTCCCCGCGATCCGGCAGGAGCTCGGCGGCGGACTCGTCGTGCAGCAGTGGGTCGTCGACGCGTACCTGGTCACCCTCGGCTCGCTCATCCTGGTCGCCGGCAGCCTGTCCGACCTGTTCGGCCGAGTCCGGATCATCACGTGGGGGCTCGTGGTCTTCGGCATCGCGTCCGTGGTGTGCGCGATCGCCCCGACCGGTGAGGTGCTCATCGTCGCCCGGGCGCTGCAGGGCGTCGGCGGGGCGCTCGTCATGCCGAGCGCGCTCGCCCTCATCGTCGCGGCGTTCCGCGGGGCGGCGCAGGCGAAGGCCATCGGCACGTGGACGGCGTGGTCGAGCGCGGCCACGATCCTCGGCCCCGTGGTCGGGGGGCTGGTGGTGGACGGCATCGGGTGGCGGTGGGTCTTCGTGCTCACCGCGGTGCCGATCGCCGTGACGATCCCGCTGGTCCTGCGCATCACCGGTGACGTGCACCCCGCTGTCCGCCCGCGCATCGACGTCGTCGGGGCCGTGCTCGCCGTGGTGGGTGTCGGCGGTGTCGTGCTCGGGCTCATCGAGCAGGAGCGGTTGGGGTGGGGTGCGCCCGTGGTGGTCGGCGCGCTCGTGCTCGGCGCCGCCGCACTCGTGGCGTTCGTGCCGTGGGAGCTCCGGGTGACGCGGGCCACGGGTTCGCCGCTCGTGCCGCTGGAGCTGTTCCGGGCGCGGAACTTCACGGTCGGCAACCTCGCGACGCTGTCCATCTACGGGGCGCTCGGCATGGTGTTCTTCGTCGTCACCCTGTTCCTGCAGGAGGTCTGGCGGTTCCCGGCCTGGCTCGCCGGCCTCGCGACGCTGCCGCCGACGATCATGCTGCTCGCGCTGTCCACCGCCGTCGGGTCCTTCGCCGGTCGGTTCGGCCCGCGGTGGTTCATGGCCGCCGGTCCGGCGGTCGGCGCGGTCGCGGCGCTCCTGCTGCTGCTCGCCGGCGACGACCCGACCGGGTACTGGTGGTCGGTGTTCCCCGGACTGGTGCTGATCGGCGTGGGCATCGCCCTGATGGTCACGCCCCTGACCAGTGCGGTGCTCGGATCGGTGCCGCAGTCCGAGGCCGGGTCCGGTTCGGCCGTGAACAACGCGGTCGCGCGGATCGCCGGACTCGTGACGGTGGCACTGGCCGGCGTGGTGCTCGGCGGTGAGGTGAGCGTCGACGGGCTGCACCGGGCCATGGTGGTGATGGCGCTCCTGCTGGCGGCCGGTGCCGTCGTCTGCGCCGTCGGGATCCGGAATGTCCCGGAGCGCACGTAAGTTGAGTGGAGTAGACTCAACTCCAGGACCACCGCAACGAAAGGACGGAACGCATGGCGAACCTCCAGGGCGCTCCTGACTCGCAAGAACGACAGAAGACCGCCCTCGAGCAGTACGGCATCGACCTCACGGCGATCGCCCGCAGCGGCAAGCTCGACCCCGTGATCGGCCGCGACTCCGAGATCCGGCGCGTCTCCCAGGTGCTCACGCGCCGCACCAAGAACAACCCCGTGCTCATCGGCGAGCCCGGCGTCGGCAAGACCGCCGTGGTCGAGGGGCTCGCGCAGCGCATCGTCGCCGGGGACGTCGCCGACTCCCTCAAGGACAAGCGACTCATCTCGCTCGACATCTCCGCCCTCATCGCCGGCGCCAAGTACCGCGGCGAGTTCGAGGAGCGGCTCAAGGCCGTGCTCAAGGAGATCAACGACTCCGACGGGCAGGTCATCACGTTCATCGACGAGCTGCACACCCTGATGGGTGCCGGTGGCGGCGAGGGGTCCGTCGCGGCGTCGAACATGCTCAAGCCGATGCTCGCCCGCGGTGAGCTCCGGCTCATCGGCGCGACGACCCTCGACGAGTACCGCGAGTACATCGAGAAGGACGCCGCGCTCGAGCGTCGCTTCCAGCAGGTCTACGTCGGTGAGCCGAGCGTCGAGGACGCCGTGGCGATCCTCCGCGGACTCAAGGAACGCTACGAGGCGCACCACAAGGTGACGATCAACGACTCCGCGCTGGTCGCGGCCGCGAGCCTGTCGAACCGGTACATCTCCGGCCGGCAGCTGCCCGACAAGGCCATCGACCTGATCGACGAGGCCGCGAGCCGACTCCGCATGGAGATCGACTCCAGCCCCGTCGAGATCGACGAGCTGAAGCGGAACGTCGACCGTCTGCGTGTCGAGGAGTTCGCGCTCAAGCAGGAGAAGGACGACGCCTCGAAGGCCCGCCTCGAGACCCTGCGCAACGAGCTGCACACGCGCGAGGAACGGCTGGCCGAGCTCGAACAGCGCTGGCAGGCCGAGCGCGCGAGCCTGAACCGGATCGGTGAGCTCAAGCAGCAGCTCGACGACCTGAACATGCGGTCGCAGCGAGCCCAGCGCGAGGCCGACTACGAACTCGTCTCCCGGCTGGAGTACGGCGAGAAGCCCCGAATCGAGGCCGAGCTCGCCGCCGCCGAACAGGCCGAGAGCGCCGACCGGATGGTGAACGACAGCGTCACCGACGAGGACATCGCCGCCGTCATCGCGCAGTGGACGGGCATCCCGCTCGGCCGACTGCTCCAGGGCGAGACCGAGAAGCTCCTGCACCTCGAGAGCGAGCTCGGCCGCCGGATCATCGGGCAGCGCACCGCCGTGACCACCGTGTCCGAGGCCGTCCGTCGCACCCGCGCCGGCATCTCCGACCCGGACCGCCCGACCGGTTCGTTCCTGTTCCTCGGACCGACGGGTGTCGGCAAGACCGAGCTGGCCAAGGCGCTCGCCGAGTTCCTGTTCGACGACGAGAAGGCCCTCGTCCGCATCGACATGAGCGAGTACGGCGAGAAGCACTCCGTCGCCCGCCTGATCGGTGCCCCGCCCGGGTACGTCGGGTACGAGGCCGGTGGACAGCTGACCGAGGCGGTCCGCCGCCGTCCGTACTCGGTGATCCTGCTCGACGAGATCGAGAAGGCGCACCCCGAGGTGTTCGACGTGCTGCTGCAGGTGCTCGACGACGGGCGACTGACCGACGGCCAGGGGCGCACCGTCGACTTCCGGAACACGATCCTCGTGCTGACGTCGAACCTGGGGTCGCAGTTCATGACGGACCTGTCCCTGAGCGACGCGCAGCGGGAAGAGGCGGTCCGTGAACTCGTGCAGCAGGCGTTCCGGCCGGAGTTCATCAACCGGCTCGACGACATCGTGGTGTTCCAGGCCCTGACGGCCGACGACCTCGGGCAGATCGTGTCGCTCTACGTCGACCGGCTGGCTCGTCGCCTGACCGACCGCCGACTCGAGCTCGCCGTCACCCCGGAGGCGCGCGGCTGGCTCGCGGAGCGCGGGTACGACCCGCTGTACGGCGCGCGGCCCCTGCGTCGCCTGATGCAGCGGCAGATCGACGACCGGTTGGCACGCGCCATCCTGTCGGGTGACGTCCGTGACGGCGACACCGTCCGGGTGGACGTCGCCGCGGACGGCGACGGCCTGACCGTCGAGCCCTTCGAGCTGGCCGAGATCGTCGAGGAGTAGCCCACCACGACGGACAGGAGGCCCGTCACCGGTTCCTGGGACCGGTGACGGGCCGTTCGTCTACCGTCCACGGCATGCCTGAGATCCGCGCGATCCGTCGCCTCACCGACGCCGTCGAGCACGCGAGCGTGCTCGACAAGGCCGTCGACATCGACCGTGCCGTCGTGAACGCCCTCGCCAAGCCGAAGGCGCTGCGCCAGCTGTTGCACGGTGTGCCGTTCGGCCACCCGATCCACCCGCTCATGGTGCAGGTGCCCCTCGGTGCCTGGATCTCCGCCGCGGTGCTCGACCTGGTCGGCGGGAAGGGCAACGCGAAGGCCGCCAAGACCCTGGTCGGTGTCGGGGTCGTCTCGGCGAGCAGCGCGTCGGTCGCCGGCTACGTCGACTGGTCCGAACTGAACCGCGAGCAGCTCCGCACCGGATGGGTGCACCAGGCCGTGAACTGGACCGGCCTGTCGTTGTACGGCCTGTCGTGGCTGCAGCGGAAGCGCGGCAACCACGGTGCCGGCAAGCTGCTCGGCTTCGCGGGTCTCGCCGTCGTCAGTGTCGGCGGGTACCTCGGCGGACACCTGTCCTACCGGCAGCGTGCCGGCGTCAGTGACCACGGTGAGGTGCCGTTCGACGCCTGATCCGCTTCCCAGGTCCGGCAAAGGTACGTCACGTGTGATGTATCGATGCGCGTACTCGTGGTGGACGACGAACGGGCCCTCGCCGACCTGGTCGCGACGGGCCTGACCCGGCAGGACATGGCGGTGGACGTCGCCTACCGCGGCGACGACGCCGACGAGCTGCTGGCGGTGCACGACTACGACGTCGTCGTGCTCGACCGTGACGTCCCCGGGCTGCACGGCGACGAGGTCGCACGGCGGCTCACCGCGCGCGGCGCCCTCACGCGGATCCTCCTGCTCACCGCCGCGACGACGTTGAGCGACCGTGTGCACGGGCTCGAGCTCGGTGCCGACGACTACCTGACCAAGCCGTTCGAGTACCCGGAACTCGTCGCCCGGGTCCGCGCGCTCGGTCGGCGGAGCGTCGCACCCGTCGCCCCGGTGCTCGAGCGTGCGGGGTTCGTCGTCGACACGAACCGGCGGATGGCCACGCGCGACGGACGGCCGCTCGACCTGACCTCGAAGGAACTCGGGGTGCTCGAGACCCTCCTCCGCGCGGACGGTCGGATCGTCTCCGCCGAGCACCTGCTCGAGAAGGTCTGGGACGTGAACACCGACCCGTTCACCGCCGCGGTCCGCGTGACGATGTCGAAGCTCCGCCGGAAGCTCGGGGACCCGGACCCGATCCGGACGGTGCCCGGCCAGGGCTACGCGCTGTGAGCCGGTGGGCCAGGGGCTGGAACATCCGCACCCGGACGGCCCTGACGTTCGCGCTCGCGGCCATGGCGCTGGCGACCGGGGTCGTCCTGTTCACGAACACCATGTCGCTGGCCGGTGTCGGTGCCGGCCTCGACACCGCGGCCGTGCAGCGCCCGCCGTCCGGATCGCCGGGTGCCACGACCGCTCCGGCGCCGATCGAGGTCGACGGAACCGACGACGACGGTGCGGTGGCGGTGATCCGGCTCGTGGCCGTGCAGCAGTGGCAGTGGTCCGCGATCGGGATCGCGGGTGCCGGGGTCGCGGCCGGGGGCATCGGCTGGCTCGTCAGCCGCCGGGTCCTCCGGCCCATCGACCGGATCACCGCGACCACGAACCGCATCTCGGCGTCGAACCTGCACGAGCGCATCGCGCTGGACGGTCCCGACGACGAGCTCCGGCGGCTCTCGCACACCGTCGACGACCTGCTGGCCCGCCTGGAGACCGCGTTCGAGAGCCAGCGCCGGTTCGTCGCCCAGGCGTCCCACGAACTCCGGACGCCCCTGGCGGTGCAGCGCGCGGCGGTGCAGATCGGCCTGCACGACGACGCCGACCCCGCGGAGGTCCGAGCGGTCCGGGCGGAGCTGCTGGAGCAGAACCGCCGCACCGAGCGGTTGGTCGAGTCGTTGCTCGTGCTCGCCGAGGCCGATCGTGGCCTGGCGGGCGCGACGCGCGCCGTCGACCTCGACGAGGTGACCGCCGAGGTCGTCGCGGGGGCGGCCCGGGACGCGGCCGAGGCGGGGGTGACGCTGACCCACGAGTGCTGCACCGGGCCTCCCGGCCTGGTCGTCCCGGGGGAGCCGACGCTGCTGCGGCAGCTGCTCCGCAACCTGGTCGGCAACGCCGTCGAGTACAACGAAGCCGGCGGCGCCGTCCTGGTGACCACGGAGCCGGACGGCTTCGTCGTCGAGAACGGTGGGCCGGTGGTCGCGGCGGACGAGGCGGAGTTGCTCGTCGAACCGTTCCGCCGCGGCGGGACGGACGGCGCACGCGGGCAGCACAGCGGTCTCGGGCTGTCGATCGTGGCCGCCATCGTGCACGCGCACGGGTGGCAGCTGTCGATCACCGCACGGCCGACCGGCGGGCTGTTCGTGCGGGTCCGTGTTTCGTCGGTGCAACCCGACGTGCACGAGGGGCGAAACAGCCGTTCCGGTGTGCTGGAGGCATGAACCACACCACGAAGACGACCACCCGGCGCACCCGGTCCCTGATGAGCGCGGCCGCGGCCGTCGTCCTGCTGCCCCTGTTCCTGGTCGGCTGCTCGGACGCGTCACCGGACGCGTCACCGGACGCCGGCGGGACTGCGGCGTCCGGCGGTGCGGCACCCGGCGTCGCCCTCGCCGAGTGCATGCGCGACCGCGGCTACGACATGCCCGACCCCGGCACGGGTGGCGGGTCGATGCAGCTCAGCGCACCCGACGGCGTCGATCCCGAGCAGTACCAGGAGGACCTCAAGGGCTGCCTCGACGACTCCGCAGCGGCCGGCGACGCGCAGGCCGCGCAACCGATGCCGGGCAGCGAGGAGATCGCGAGGAAGACGGCGGAGTGCCTGCGGGAGCAGGGGTTCCCGGACTTCCCGGACGACCAGGAGGCGCAGAACCGGTTCCAGCCCGACGACCAAGAGGCGTTCGACGAGGCCGCCCACACCTGCACCGACGCGGCCTTCGAGGCCGTCCAGGGCGGAGCCGGGTCGTGACCCACCGTCGCGTCCGTCGCCGGGTGATCGTGTCGGTGTGCCTCGTCGCGGCGGTGGCCGCGGGGGCCGGGACGTGGGCCCTCGCCACGGTGCCGAGCGGTCCGGGAGCCTCGGCCAGCAGCGGGTCGCGCGGCGGGACCGCGTCGACCGGAGCCACCGCCACGGTCACGCGCGGCGACCTGACCGACTCGAAGGTGTTCGCCGGGACGCTCGGGTACGGCGCGGGGAGGGGGGTCCCCGGTGCCGCCGCCGGCACGATCACCTGGCTGCCCCGTGCGGGTGACGTCATCGAACGCGACGGGGCCCTGTACGCCGTCGACGAGCGGGACGTCCGTGCGATGTACGGCACCGTGCCGCTCTGGCGGGACCTTCAGCGTGGGCTGCAGGGCGCCGACGTGCGGCAGCTCAACGAGAACCTGGCCGCGCTCGGGTACGACGTGTCCGTGGACGACCGGTTCGGTCCACGGACCGCGCGAGCCGTCCGGCAGTGGCAGCAGGACCGCGGACACGAGATGACGGGGGTGCTGACGGCGGACGACGTCGCCTTCGTGGACGGCGCGGTCCGGGTCGCCTCGGTCGACGGTCGGCTCGGCGAACGGATCGCCGGCGGAGCGGGCGCAGGGGCGGGGGCCGGTGGCGCTGGTGCCGGCGCGGGTGCGGCGGCCGCCGTGCTGCAGGTCACGAGCACCCGGCGCGTCGTCACGGCGACCGTTCCCCAGCGCGACGCGGAGCGGCTCGCGGTCGGCACCGACGTCGAGGTCCGGGTGAACGGTGCCGGGGCGGCGATGCCCGGTTCGGTCGTCGACGTGCAGCCGACGACGAGCGAGGACGGCGGCACGGCCGTCGACGTCTCGGTGTCGTTCGACCCGGGGAAGCGCACGTTGCCCGCGGCAGCGTCCGCGCAGGTCGACGCGAAGGGCACCACCGAGCACGACGTCCTGTCCGTGCCGGTCGCCGCACTCGTCGCGGGCGCCGGTGGTCGGTACGCCGTCGACGTCGTGCAGCGGGACGGCACGACGGAGCGGGTCCGGGTCGAGCCCGGCTTCAGCGCGGACGGACGGATCGCGGTCACGGGTGACCTGGCCGCCGGCGACCGCGTGGTGGTCCCCGGATGAACGCCGCCGTGCTGTCGCTCCGGGACGTCACGAAGACCTACGGCGACGTCGGGGCCCTGCGCGGGGTGTCGCTCGAGGTCACCGCGGGTGAACTCGTCGCGGTCGTCGGCCCGTCGGGGTCGGGCAAGTCGACGATGCTCAACGTCGTCGGGACCCTCGACCGTCCGACGTCCGGCACGGTGACGATCGCCGGCAACGACGTCGCGACGATGTCCGACGACGCCCTGTCCGGACTCCGTGCTGACCACATCGGGTTCGTCTTCCAGCACTTCCACCTGCAGGCCGGCGCGACCGCCACCGAGAACGTCGCCGACGGCCTGCTCTACCAGGGCGTGCCCCGGCGCGAGCGGCACCGACTAGCGGTCGAGGCCTTGGGACGAGTGGGCCTGGCGCACCGGGTGGACCACCGACCGCACCAGCTCTCCGGCGGGGAACGCCAACGCGTCGCCATCGCGCGGGCCGTCGTGGGCGACCCGACGATCCTGCTCGCCGACGAACCGACGGGTGCACTCGACACGGCGTCCGGTGCCGCGGTGGTCGCGCTCCTGCGCGAGCTCAACGCGGCGGGCACGACGGTCGTGGTCATCACGCACGACCTCGACCTGGCGGCGTCGCTGCCACGACAGGTCAGGATGCGCGACGGCATGATCGAGCCCGAGGTCGCCCGATGAGCCGGCGTCGGTCCGTGGGCGCGGTCGACCTGCTCCGCCTCGGCGTCTTCGGGCTGCGGACCCGGCCCGGACGTGTCGTGCTGTCGGCGCTGGGCATCGCGATCGGCATCGCGGCGATGCTCGCGGTCGTCGGGATCTCGTCGTCGAGCAAGGCGAAGGTCGACCAGGTGCTCGACACCCTCGGCACGAACGTGCTCACCCTCACCCAGGCGCAGGGCCTCGGTGAACCGGTCCCGTTGCCGTCCACCGCACTCGAGTCGGTGCTGCGGCAGGACGACGTCGAGTCGGCCGCCGCCGTCGGCACCGTGCCGGACACCGGCGTGTACCGGAACGACCGCGTGCCGGCGCCCGAGACGAAGGGCCTCGGGGTGCTCGCCGCGTGGGGCGACGTGCCACGGGTCCTCGGCGGGCAGCTCGCAGCCGGGCGGTGGATCGACGACGCCGCCGGGGCGCCGCCGCAGGTCGTGCTGGGGGCACGGGCGGCCGCGGTCCTCGGCATGGAGGACCTGCATCCGGACAGCCGGGTCTGGATCGGCGGGCGGTGGGTGCAGGTGGTCGGGGTGCTCGACCCCGTCGCGCTCGCCGAGGACCTCGACTCGCGGGTGTTCGTGCCGCGCGGGTTCGCCGGGCAGCTGGGCTTCGACGGGGCCCCGACCGCGGTCTACACGCGTGTCGACCCGGCGCACGTCGAACGGTCGAGGGACCTGCTCGCCGGTGCGGTCCGACCCGGGGCACCGCAGGACGTGGGCGTGACACGGCCGTCGGACGCGTTGGCCGCGAAGGACGCCACGGACGACTCCTTCACCGGGCTGCTGGTCGGCATCGGCGGGGTGGCGCTGCTGGTCGGTGGCATCGGGGTGGCGAACACGATGGTGATCACCGTCCTGGAACGCCGCGCCGAGGTCGGCGTCCGCCGTGCGCTGGGGGCCCGTCGTCGGAGCATCCGCGACCAGTTCCTGGTCGAGTCGTTGCTGCTGTCGTTCCTCGGCGGGCTGGCCGGCGTCGTGCTCGGCGTCGCGGTGACGGTCGTCTTCGCCGTCACGCAGGGGTGGCCGGTCGCACTGCCGGTGTGGGCCGTCGTCGGAGGACTCGGTGCCACGGTCGTCATCGGCGGGGTCTCCGGGCTCTACCCGGCGGCACGCGCGGCGCGGATCCCGCCGACGTCCGCCCTGGCGGCCGTCTGACGCGCGCGGTGGAGGCGCGCACGGGAGGCCCGGTGCCGGTCCGGCGGACCGGCACCGGGCCTCCAGGCGGTCGCTTCCGCACGCCGGACGTGAGTCGCAGATCATGCCTGGTCATGACCACCTGGTCAAGCATCTGCGTCGTTCTGTTCGACATCCGTGATGCCCCGGAAACACGCGGATCGAAAGCGGTCACAGGGACCGATCCAACGGTTGACAAGGGGCCGTGCAGGGTCTTCTATTGCGAATACGCAACGTCCTTTCATAAAGGTCGGACCAAGGGAGTCATCGTGACACGAACGCGTTTCGCCGCACTCGGTGCGCTCGCCCTCGCAGGCGCGCTCGCCCTCACCGGGTGCTCCGCCGGGAGCAACGCCGCTTCCGACGGCGGCACGAAGTCCATCGGCACACCCGATGGCAAGGGCAAGACCATCACCGTCTGGATGATGAACGGCGACCTGAGCGACAAGGTGCTCGACGCCGCCGGCAAGCAGTTCACCGCCGACACCGGGGCGAAGGTGAAGATCCAGACCCAGCAGTGGGACGGGATCACCACCAAGCTCACCACGGCGCTCGCGCAGAGCGACGCCCCCGACGTCGTCGACCTCGGCAACACGCAGGTGCCGGTCTACGCGGCAGCCGGCGGGTTGACCGACCTGACGCCGTACCGCGACGAGCTCAAGGACGGCCAGACCTGGCTCACCGGGCTCGAGGGCCCCGCCACCGTCGACGGCAAGCTCTACGGGGCGCCGCTGTTCGCCGGCAACCGGGCCGTGGTCTACGACAAGCAGGTCTGGAAGGACGCCGGTGTGACCGACGTGCCGACCACCTACGACGAGCTCACGGCCGACCTCGACAAGGTCAAGGCCGCCAACCCGGCCAGTGACTTCTCCGCCTTCTACATGCCCGGGCAGTACTGGTACGGCGGGCTGCAGTGGGTCTGGGACGCCGGTGGCGAGATCGCCACGGACAAGGGCGGGAAGTGGACCGGCACGCTCGACTCCGCGGACGCGGTGAAGGGCCTGACCGCCTGGAAGGACTTCCAGAACGCGTACTCGGCGAAGTCCACCCAGGACATCAACACCGACAAGCCCTCGCAGAGCGACGTCTTCGCACAGGGCAACACCTCGGCGTTCCTCGGGTCCGCCTGGGAGATCGGCTCGATCACCACGGCGAAGCCGGAGCTCGCCGATCGCATCGGCACGTTCCCGATGCCGTCGTCCACGGCGGGGAAGACGCAGCCGGTGTTCCTCGGCGGCTCCGACCTGGGGATCCCGGCCAAGGCGAAGAACCAGGAACTCGCGCTGTACTACCTGAAGATCCTGACCTCGAAGGAGTTCCAGCAGGACCAGGTGTTCGGGGTCGACGGCTGGGAGCCGAACTCCACCGAGATGCTCGACGCGGTCGCCGGCGACGTCGACGAGCTGCACAAGCCGTACTTCGAGGCGGCCGGTACGAGCCGACCGACCCCGGCCACCCCGGGCTGGGCCACCATCGAGGGCGACGCCTCGTTCCAGTCGATGTTCGCCGACGTCGCCACCGGTCGGAAGTCGCCGGAGCAGGCCGCCGAGGGCTTCTCGAAGCACCTCACGACCGCGCTGAACGCGCAGCCGTAGGCGATGACGTCCACTGCGGAGCCGGTGACCGACGCGGAGCAGCCCGCGCCGGTCACCGGCGGGCAGGCCGGCGGACCGGTTCAGGGTCCGTCGCGGGGTTCCCGTCGAGGCGGGCGGGGCACGGGTCGTCGGTCGCCGGTCGGGTCGCGGGCGCCGCTCGTCCTGCTGGCCCCGGCGGCGCTGCTGCTCCTGGCCCTCGTCGTCTACCCGCTCGTCCGGCTCGTCGTCATCTCGTTCCAGGACTACGGGCTGCGGGCGATCTTCACCGGGCAGGCCGGGTTCACCGGGCTGACGAACTACACGGACGTCCTGACCGACGCGTCGTTCTGGCCGGTCATCCTGCGCACCGTGCTCGTGACGGGCGCGATGGTCCTCGGCACGATCGTCATCGGCATGGGGGTGGCGCAGCTGCTCACCCGTCTCGGGGTCGCGATGCGCACGGTCGTCAGCGTCGTGCTCGTGCTGGCCTGGGCGATGCCGAACGTGGCCTCGAGCCTGGTCTGGCAGTGGCTCTTCCAGCCGTTCTACGGCGTGCTCAACTGGCTCATCACGCAGCTGCGGGTGTTCGGCGACCACACGCAGGACAACTGGGCCTCGCATCCGGGGCAGGCGTACACGATCGTGCTGACGCTCGTCATCTGGCAGGCCGTGCCGTTCGTGGCGCTGACGCTGTACGCCGCGCAGTCCCAGATCGCGCCGGAGTACTACGAGGCCGGTGCGCTCGACGGGGCCTCGGTGTGGACGATGTACCGCGCGATCACGCTGCCGGCCCTCGCGCCGACGCTGCTGCTCGTGTCGATCCTGTCGGTGATCTGGGACTTCAACGTCTTCAACCAGATCTGGCTGCTCACCCGCGGCGGACCGGAGGAGGCCACGCTGACCCTCGGCATCTGGACCTTCGTGCAGTCGTTCGTGTCCAACGCCTACGGGCAGGGCGCGGCGATCGCCGTGATCTCGACCCTGATCCTCGGGGTGCTCACCAGCTACTACATCCGCCGGCTCGTCCGCAGCGGTGAGGAGGACCTGTGACCGTCTCGAGAACGGCGCCCCGTGCGGGCAGCGCATCCGCGCCGGGCCCCGTGCGGGTGCGCAAACGCAAGCCGCGCATCGTCGCGAACACCATCGCCGTGGTGTTCTGCCTGGTCTGGGTGTTCCCGATCTACTGGATGGTGAACACGGCCTTCAAGCCCGCCGACGAGGTCACCACGATGACCCCGATCTGGGCACCGCTGCACCCGACGCTCGACAACTTCACGCGGGCGCTCACGCAGGAGGGCTTCCTGGTCTACCTGCGGAACTCCACCATCGTCGTGGTGGCGGCCGTGCTGCTGTCGATCGTCGTCGGGTTCCTGGCGTCGGCGGCACTGTCGCGGTTCCGGTTCCGCGGACGGCGGGCGATCCTGGTCGCGATCCTGTTCGTGCAGATGATCCCGTCGGGCGCACTGCTCATCCCGCTCTTCCTGTCGTTCCAGACCCTGGGGCTGCTGAACAGCTACGTCGGGCTGATCCTGGCGTACGTGGCGAGCGTGCTGCCCTTCTCGATCTGGGTGATGCGCGGCTTCTTCGTGGCCGTCCCCGTCGAGATCGAAGAGGCCGCGAAGGTGGACGGCGCCGGCACCTTCCGGATCCTGTGGAGCGTGCTGTTCCCACTCGTCATGCCCGGGGTCATCGCCACGAGCGTGTTCGCGTTCATCGCGGCGTGGAACGACTACCTGATCGCGTACGTGATGCTCAAGGACCAGGGGATGTACACGCTGCCGGTCTGGCTCGCCGGGTTCTCGACGAACAAGGGCACCGACTTCGGTGGGTTGATGGCGGCGAGCGTGCTGTTCTCGATCCCGGTCGTGGTGTTCTTCCTCATCGTGCAGCGCCGGCTGGTCAGCGGGATGACGGCGGGTGCCGTGAAGGGGTAGCGCTCGGACGTCCAGCACCTGTGGACGTGTTGGTTGTGTGACGGAACGGTTGCGTTCTTGTGGGTTTCAGACGTACAGTGCTCGAAACCCAACGGAACGAAGGAGTTCGGGCATGTACGCAACCGAGCGGCACACCGCCATCGCCGCCGAGCTGCAGTCCGCCGGTCGCGTGTCGGTCGCCGGTCTGGCCGAGCACTTCGACGTCACCACCGAGACCGTTCGCCGTGACCTCGACGCCCTCGAGTCCGCCGGGGTCCTGCGCCGGGTGCACGGGGGAGCGGTCCCCGTCGGCCGCTCGAGCGTCGTCGAACTCAGCGTCGCCGAGCGCGAGGGCCAGCACGGCACCGCGAAGTCCGCCATCGCCCGCGCCGCGATGCGCCTGGTGCCGCCGACCTTCACCGGCTCGATCGCCCTCGACGCCGGCACCACCTGCGCCGCCGTCGCCTCCGAACTCGCCCGCTGGGAGCCCGAGGTCGCCGGCTCGACCATCACCGTCATCACGAACTCGGTGCCGATCGCCGCGACCCTGCAGCACAGCGAGCACCTCGAACTGCACCTGCTCGGCGGCCGCGTGCGTGGCGTCACGAGCGCCGCCGTCGGCACGGCCACCGTCGAGCAGATCGGCGCGCTCCGGCCCGACGTGGCGTTCATCGGCACGAACGGCCTGTCCGCCGGCTTCGGTCTGAGCACCCCGGACGAGTACGAGGCCGCCGTGAAGGGCGCCTACGTGCTCGCCGCCCGACGGGCCGTGGTGCTCGCCGACGCCGCCAAGCACGGCGTGGAGGCCCTGATGCGGTTCGCGCGCCTGGACGAGATCGACACGCTCGTCACCGATGAGCAGCCCCCGGCCGACCTCGCCGGCGCGCTCGCCGACGCCGACGTCGAGGTGGTCGTCGCATGAACGCCCGCATCGTCACGGTCACCCCCAACCCGTCGCTCGACCGCACGATCGAGCTCGCCGGTGAACTGCAGCGCGGCGCCGTCCAGCGTGCGACCCGGTCCACCGCGGAACCCGGCGGCAAGGGCGTCAACGTCTCCCGCGTGGTCGTCGCGAGCGGCGGGGACACCGTCGCCGTCCTGCCCGGCGACGAGCTCGACCCGGTCCTGCTCGGCCTGGCCACCCGCGGCATCCCGACCGCCGCGCTGCCGATCGGGGCGCCCCTCCGCTCGAACGTCACCGTGACCGAGCCGACCGGCACCACGACGAAGCTCAACGAACCCGGCCCCTCGCTCGCCGGCCGCCTCGACGACCTCGCTGCGCTGGTCGCCGACACCGCCGCTGCGACCGCCACCGGCCCCGCCGCACGCTGGGTCGTGGTCGCCGGGTCGCTGCCGCCCGGTCTGCCCGACGACGCACTCGCCGTGCTCGTCCGTGCCGTCCGTGCCCGCCACGGTGCCGACGTCCGGATCGCCGTCGACTCGTCCGGGGTGCCGTTCACCGCGCTGCTGCAGTCGGGCGAACGGATCGACCTGGTGAAGCCGAACGCCGAGGAACTCGCCGAGGTCGTCGGCGGCGACCCCGAGGAGTACGAGCGCGACCTCGACGCCGCGGTGGCCGGAGCCCAGCGGCTGCGGCGGAAGAACGTCGGCACGGTCCTGCTCACCCTGGGCAGCGCCGGCGCCGTGCTGGTCTCCGACGAGGGCGCGTTCGCCGCCGCTGCACCGAAGATCGTCGCCCGGTCGACCGTCGGAGCGGGGGACTCCTCCCTCGCCGGCTACCTGCTCGCCGAGGTCGCCGGAGCCGCACCCGAGCAGCGTCTCGCACAGGCCGTCGCCACCGGTGCCGCGGCCGCAGCCCTGCCCGGCAGCGACGTGCCGGCACTCGACCACACCGACCCGACGGCGGTCTCCGTCCGGGTGCTCCACACGCACCCGGCCCCCGAACCCGCCTGATCCCCTCCCCACCCCGCCCGACCACCCCACGAACACCTGCACCACCGCGCGATCAGCGCCATTGCGAAGGAGCAAGCACATGTCCGCAGACTCGAGTCCGCGCCTCATCAGCGCACAGCTCGTCGGCCTCGACGAGGACCTCGGCGCCACGTCGACCGACGTCATCCGGGTGCTCGCCGATCGCGTCGCCGCGACCGGCCGCGCCGCCGACGGCGCGACGCTCGCCGACGACGCCATCAAGCGCGAGGCGAGCGTCGGAACGGGCGTCCCCGGCGGCATCGCCATCCCGCACGCCCGGTCGGCGTCAGTGTCCGAGCCGACGCTGGCGTTCTCGCGCCTGGCCCGGAAGGTACCGTTCGGCGCTCCGGACGGCGACGCCGACATCGTCTTCATGATCGCCGTGCCCGAGGGGGCGGACAAGGACCACCTGACGGTCCTCTCGACCCTGGCCCGCGCGCTCATCCGCGAGGACTTCACCGCCGCGCTCCGCGCCGCGACCACCCCCGACGAGATCGTCCGGCTCGTCGACAACGAGGTGAGCGGCGAAGTGGCCGAGGCCGGTGTGGGGAAGGCGAGCGGTGCCTCCGAACCGGCCACCGCACCCGAGGCGGGCCGCAAGGTCTTCGTCGGCGTCACCGCCTGCCCGACCGGCATCGCGCACACCTACATGGCGGCGGATGCCCTCGTCGCCGCAGCCCAGCGTGCCGGTGCCGAGATGCACATCGAGACGCAGGGGTCCTCGCAGGTCGAACCCCTCGACCCGGCCCTCATCGCCCGTGCCGACGCCGTCGTGTTCGCGGTCGACGTCGACGTCCGCGACCGCGGTCGGTTCGCCGGCAAGCCGCTCGTGTCCGGACCCGTCAAGCGCGGTGTCGACGAGCCCGACAAGATGATCGCCGAGGCCATCCGCGCCTCGGAGGACCCGCACGCCGCACGCGTGCAGGGTGGTGCCGCCGTCGAGGGCGAGTCCACCGCCAAGAACGAGCACTTCGGCCAGTCGCTCAAGCGCTGGCTCCTCACCGGCGTCAGCTACATGATCCCGTTCGTGGCCGGCGGCGGACTGCTCATCGCGCTCGGCTTCCTGCTCTCCGGGTACGGCATCGCGCTGAACCACGGCGACTCGGGCATGAGCAACGCCGCCTACACGCTGACGAACTCGACGCTGCTGAACCTGCCGCCGGAGGGCCTCGGCTACTACCTCGGCGCCGCCGCGTTCCAGATCGGACAGGTGTCGCTCGGGTTCCTGGTCGCAGCACTCGCCGGGTACATCGCCTACGCCATCGCCGACCGTCCGGGCATCGCACCGGGCTTCGTGGCCGGGTCGATCGCCGTGTTCATGAACGCCGGGTTCCTCGGTGGCCTGGTCGGTGGCCTCATCGCCGGTGCCGCCGCGTACTGGATCGGGCGCATCCCGACCTGGCGCTGGCTGCGTGGTCTGATGCCGGTCGTGATCATCCCGCTGTTCGCGTCGATCATCGCCTCGGGCCTCATGCTCCTGGTGCTCGGCGGTCCGATCGCCTGGGTCATGACCGAGCTCACCGCCTGGCTCAACTCCCTGTCGGGTGCCTCGGCCGTCCTGCTCGGGATCATCCTCGGGCTGATGATGGCGTTCGACCTCGGTGGTCCGGTGAACAAGGTGGCGTACGCGTTCGCCGTCGCCGGGCTCGGTGCCGGGACCGCCACGAACGTGGTGCCGTTCGAGATCATGGCCGCCGTCATGGCGGCCGGCATGGTGCCGCCGCTCGCACTCGCGCTCGCCTCGACCGTGCTCTACCGCAAGGGCTTCACGAAGCCGGAGCGCGAGAACGGCAAGGCCGCGTGGCTCCTCGGCGCGTCCTTCATCTCCGAGGGTGCGATCCCGTTCGCCGCAGCCGACCCGCTGCGCGTCATCCCGGCGTCGATGGTCGGTGCCGCGATCACGGGGGCGATCTCGATGGCTGCCGGCGTGACCTCGCGAGCGCCGCACGGCGGGATCTTCGTCTTCTTCGCGATCGGTGACGTCCTGATGTTCGTCGTCGCGATCCTGGCGGGGACCGTGGTGTCCGCGCTGGTGCTCGTCGCCCTGAAGAAGTGGGTCCGTCGTCGCCCCGTCGACGAGGCCGCTGCGGCCGGTGAGGCTGCCGTGGCCGGCGAGACGGTGGGCCAGCGCGCGCCGGTCGCCGCGTAGTCGACCGCAGCACACGACGGACGGGAGGCTCGGTGCCAGCTGGCACCGGGCCTCCCGTCCGTCGTCCGGTCGCGACACCGCGCGGGGTGTCGCGACCGCTCGACGCGCGCTACTCGGCGATGTTCGCCGTGACCGCGTCGATGTACGCCGCACGCTCCTCGCGCGAGTGCGGGCGCCCCGGCACGCCCGGCCGCTGCTCCCACGGGAACGGCCCGGCCTCGTGCCGGTACTCGATGCCCATGGCCTCGAGGCGGGCGGTGTGCTCGGCCAGGCGTCCGCGGAACTCGGCGAGGTCGCGCGGTCCGGTGACGTCCGCCGACCACAGTGCCTCGGCGAGGGCGGCGACGCGGGGGAAGAGCTGGTAGTCGAGCCGACGGGCGGAGTCGACGTGCTCCGTCCACATGTTGCCCTGGCCGCCGATGACGTGGGCGCGCTCGTCGTCGGTGAGCCCCGACGGCACCGGGTCGAAGGCGAAGACGTCGTCGACGGTGAGCACGATCGACACCGGGATCGGCTCGGTCGGCAGGTCGCTCTGGCGGTAGTCGAGGTACACCTGGTCGTCCGGCGACGAGATGACGTCGTGCCCGCGGCGGGCGGCGGTGCGTGCGCCGGTCAGCCCGCGCCAGGAGACCACGGTCGCCGAGGGGTCGAGCGTGCCGCCCTCGAGGATCTCGTCCCAGCCGAACGCCCGCCGGCCGTGCGACTCGACGTGTGCGGCGAGCTGTCCGATGATCCAGGCCTGCAGCTGTTCCTCGTCCTGCAGCCCGAGCTCGCGGATGCGCTCCTGGGTGCGGGGGTCGGTCTCCCACTGCACCTTCGGGCACTCGTCGCCGCCGATGCCGATGTAGCCGGAGGGGAAGAGTGCGATGACCTCGTCCAGGACGTCCTTGAAGAAGTCGATCGTGGCGTCCTCGGCGTTCAGGACGTCGTCGGCGATGCCCCACTCCGTCCACACCTCGACCGGTTCGCCCGTGACGCCGAGCGATGGGTAGGCCGCCAGTGCCGCGCGGACGTGCCCGGGGGTCTCGATCTCGGGGACGACGGTGACGAACCGGTCGGCCGCGTAGGCCACGATCTCGCGGACGTCGTCCTGCGTGTAGTACCCGCCGTGCGGGCGGCCGTCGAACCCGGCGACGACGAGTGTGCCGTCCGGCCCGGGGACGTGCGCGCCGACCTGGGACTCCCGACGCCAGGACCCGACCTCGGTCAGGCGCGGGTACTTCCGGATCTCGATGCGCCACCCCTGGTCCTCGGTGAGGTGGAAGTGCAGGCGGTTGATCCGGTGCGCGGCGAGCTGGTCGACCACTCGCATGACCTCGTGCTTCGTGCGGAAGTGCCGGGCGACGTCGAGCATCACGCCGCGCCAGGCGAAGGCGGGGGCGTCCTCGACGACCACGGCGGGGACGGACCACGGGCCGGTCGCGACCCGGCCGCTGCGGTACACGTCCGGGGGCAGCAGCTGCAGCAGGGCCTGCACACCGTAGAAGACCCCGGCGGGCGAGCCGCCGACGACGTCGACGCCGTCCGGCGTCACCGTGAGGCGGAACGACTCCGCCCGGTCGCCCTCCGGCGTCGTCGGGCCCGCGGGCAGGGACGGGTCGTCGGCGACGCGCAGCGCGATCGTGCCGGCCCCCGGTGCCGTGTCGTCGAGGGCGTCCCGCACCGGCAACCCGGTCGATCCCCGCAGGGTCTGCTGCAGGTACAGTCGGACGGACTCGCTCGCCGGGTCGGCGGCGATCCGGGTCGACGGGGTGATCGCGAAGGCCCCGACACCGGGAGCGGTGCGGCGCGGTCGTGGGACGAGCATGTCGGAGCCACCATTCCTCAATGATCTTTCGTAATGTGGAGGCTATGACCGTGGAGCAGACCGTGTCAACGACCCCCGGTGTCGTGGGGACGACCCCCGGCGTCCTGCGGCAGATGAACTCGCGGGCGATCCTCGACGAGCTCCTGCGCGATGACGTCTCCCGCACGGTCACCGAGCTCGGGCGCACGGTCGGACTCTCCCGCCCCACGGTCGAGGCGGCGCTCGCCGACCTGGTCGACGAGGGCTGGGTGACCGAGGCCGAGGCGATCGCCACCCCGAACAAGGCCGGTCGTCGCGCCAAGCGCTTCGCCGCGGACGCGTCGGCCGGCTCCGTGCTCGGCGTGGACCTCGGCCTGCACGGGATCGTCGGCGTGCGCGCGGACCTGCGCGGCGTCACGCTCGCCCGCGTCGAGGAGCGCTACACCGACCTCGCCGACGCCGAACAGGCCTGGTCGAGCGTGCAGGACGTCGTCCGTCGGCTGACGGCGCCCGTCGGCGGTACGGTCGGCGGCTCCGCCGGTGGTGCGCCGGTGCTCGGTGCCACGTTCGGGGTCCCGGCGGTCGTCGACCGCGACGGCGCGATCGACTACACGGTCGCGGTGCCGGAGTGGGTCGAGCGGCGGGTGCCCGGCCGGATCCAGGACCTCTTCCCCGGGGTCGCCACCTTCTTCGACAACGACGCCAAGCTGGCGGCCACGGCCGAGGCGCGGTGGGGGCGGTTCCACGGCGTCCGGGATGCCCTGTACCTGGTGATGGGTCGGCAGATCGGTGCCGCCCTGGTGGTCGACGGCTCGTTGGCGCGCGGTGCGCGCGGTGCGGCCGGCGAGATGGGCGGCATCGCCTCGACCGGCTGGCCCGCCGCGCCCGCCCGCCTGGAGGCCCGGATCCCGTCCGGCACGGACCTCGAGTCCGTCTTCGCCGCGGCGGCCCAGGGCTCGGTGTCGGCCGTCGAGACCGTCCGTGCGTTCGCGGCCGACGTGGCACCCGGCGTCGTGCAGCTCGTGACGACGATCGACCCCGAGGTCGTCGTCGTCGGTGGCGAGGTCCTGCCGGCTGCCGACGTGTTCTGCGCCGCGCTCGACGAGATCGTCACGCCACAGCTCCGGCACCCGGTGGTGTTCGCCCCGTCGACCGTCGGTCGCGACGCCGTCGCCCGGGGCGCGCTCGCCCGGTCGCTCGCGCACGTCCGGTCCGCTCACATGGGACTCGGCTGACACCCAGGGAGCGTGCCGGGTCCTGACAGGGCGTTCAGGGATGCTGGGGGCATGACGACTGCCGTGACCGCCCGTGCCATGACCGTCGCCAGTGGCGACTCCACCGCCCCGTCGGACCTCGGCGGGCTCTCCGGCCTGGTGCTGCAGCTGATCGACGCGCTCGGGGAGTGGGGCGTCGGGCTGATGCTCTTCGTCGAGACGGTGTTCCCGCCCATCCCGTCCGAGGTCATCCTGCCGCTGGCCGGGTTCCTCGCGGGTGCCGGCCAGATGAACCTGGTCCTGGTCCTGGTGCTGGCGACGATCGGTTCGTACCTCGGGGCCCTGGTGCTGTACTGGCTCGGCGCGAAGATCGGGTTCGAACGCACCACGCGGTGGTTCGGCAAGCTGCCCCTCGTCGACGAGGACGACTTCCGCAAGGCAGCCGGCTGGTTCCACCGGCACGGCAAGAGCGCGGTGTTCTTCGGCCGGTTCGTCCCGATCGTCCGCAGCCTCATCTCGTTGCCGGCCGGCGCCGACCGCATGCACCTCGGCACGTTCTCGGTGTTCACGATCATCGCGAGCGGCATCTGGAACAGCGCGCTCGTGCTGCTCGGTGCCGCGTTCGGGTCGCAGTACGACCAGGTCGAGGCGTACACCGAGTGGATCGACCGCGTGCTCTACGTCGCGATCGCCGCGGTCGTGGTGACCTTCGTCGTGCGCCGGGTCCGCCGTGTCCGCGCCGAGCGGCGTACGGGCGGCCCCGACGACGACCACGACGACGCCGCCGGCAGCCCTGCCGTGGGCGGTGCCCGGGGTCGTCGTCGCGCCGAGCCCGCCCGCGACTGAGCCTCAGGCCTTCGTCAGCGCCGACTCCTTGTGGGCGGCCTGCTTGCCGCTCTTCTCCGACTCGACGATCCAGTACGGGTCGTCGTCGGTCGGCGTGAAGTGCTGCCCGTCGAACTCGAAGTCGCTCGTCCGCTTGCGCACGAGCGTGCCGGTCGTCCTGCCCTGCGAGGTGTTCCAGTGCACCTCGTCACCCTTCGACAACGCCATGCTGTCCTCCTTGCGCGATTCCTCGTCCTGGTGGAGGTCGGACTGTACCCCGTCGATCCCCGGGAACTCAGGGAAGTACGGCGATCACGATGTCGTAACGGCCATGCGGATCGAGAGTCGGACGCGTACCGTTTCCCATGAGCCCACACGCTGGCAGGCGCCGCGGAACCACGGGCTCCGGACGGGACGACGGACACCATGACCCTGCTGGACAGCGCGCGGGCGGACACCGTCCTCTCTGCGCGGTACCGGCTCGTGAAGCTCATCGGCACCGGCGGCATGGGATCCGTCTACGAAGCCCGTGACGAGCACACGTACCGGGCCGTGGCCGTGAAGCTCTTCGCGACCCCGGACAAGATGACCACCGCCGACCGCGTCCGCCAGGAGCGCGAGATCCGGCTGCTCAGCATGCTCTCCCACCCGGGGCTCATCCCGCTGTACGACGCCGGGACCCACGAGTTCGAGGACGGCCCGCACCGGTTCATCGTGATGGAGCTCATCGCCGACACGACGCTGCTCCGCCGTCTGTCCGAGGGTGCCCTGCACAACTACGAGGTGGCCGACCTCGGTGCGCAGCTCGCCGACGCCCTGGCCTACGTGCACTCCCGCGGCATCGTGCACCGCGACGTCAAGCCCGCCAACATCCTGATCAGCGACGAGGGCTCGTCCGGGTTCGCCCGCACGGTCAAGCTCACCGACTTCGGCGTCGCCCACTTCGTCGACGGCTCCCGCCTGACGAACGACGGCACGGTCATCGGCACCGCCGCCTACCTCAGCCCGGAGCAGGTCGCCGGCGAACCGATCAGCTTCGCCACCGACGTGTACTCGCTCGGGCTCGTCCTGCTCGAGGCGCTGACCGGCAAGCAGGAGTACTCGGGCACCCTGATCGAGGCCGCACTCGCCCGGCTCCGCCGCGATCCCGAGATCCCGGACGACGTCGCCGACGAGTGGCGCGAGCTGCTCAGCCGGATGACGGCCCGCGATCCGGAGCGCCGGCCCACGGCGGTCGCCATCGCCAACGCGCTGCGCGGCGGGTCCACCCAGATCACCGGCCCGGTGCCGCTCGGTCCGGAACGCGTGAAGCACCAGCGTGACCACCGCATGCACCGCGCCGCACACCGGCACGCCAAGCGCGGCACGTTCTCGGCGGTACGTCGCTGGCGCCGGCGGAACGTCCTGGTCGGGTCCTTCGCGGCCTTCGGCGTCACCGCGGCCTGCGTTGCCGCCTACGTCGCGGGCGCCCTGCACTGACCTGCTCGGCGGCTCCGTGCTCCGGGTACCGGAGCGCCCTGGCAGGATGGACAGCATGACCGACCAGCGCTGGATCAAGATCTGTGGCCTGTCGACGCCCGACACCGTGGACGCCGCCATCGACGCGGGTGCCGACGCCGTCGGGTTCGTCTTCGCGGCGGGCAGCCCCCGGACAGTCACCGCCGACCTGGCGAAGGAACTCGTCGAGCGGGTGCCGGACGGCATCGACGCCGTCGGGGTCTTCCGTGACCAGAAGATCGACGAGATCGTCGGCATCGCCTCCGAGGTCGGGCTCACGACGCTGCAGCTGCACGGTGGCGAGTCAGCGTCCGACTTCGCCCGCGCGCGCGACGCCGGCTTCTTCACCATCCGGGCCATCGCGGCCGAGGACTACCTGCGCGAGACGCCCGAGCAGCGCGCCGCGTTCGACCACGACCTGCTGCTGCTCGACGCCGCCGTGCCCGGCAGCGGTCGCCTGATCGACCCGGCCACGATCGACGGCGTGGACGAGGCCTGGATCCTCGCCGGCGGGCTGACCCCGGCCAACGTGGTCGCTGCGGTCGAGGCGCTCGACCCCGACGGCGTCGACGTGTCGAGCGGGGTCGAGTCCGAGCGCGGCGTCAAGGACCCCGCCAAGATCCGCGCCTTCGTCGAGGCCGTCCGCAGCCTGGGCTGAGCGCCCGGCCGCGTCGGTCGCGTTCGCGGCTCTGGACGCGACCGCGGACGGACAGGAGGCGCGGTTCGGGCCCGCCACGGGCCTCCCGTCCGCCGCGCGGTCAGCGCAGGGTGGGGATGAGCTCCGTCAGGAACGCGTCCGTGTCCTCCCAGCCCTCGACCGCGTGGCAGGGGACGCCGAGCGCCTTCACCGGGTAGTCGTTGCCCTCGGGGTCGAGCCGGTCGCCCACGAAGAGCATGTCGTCGAGCGCGATGCCGGTGATCTCGGCGAGGCGCTGCATGCCGTAGGCCTTGTCGATGCCCTTGCGGGTGATGTCGATGCTCGTGGAGCCGCCCGAGCGGACCTCGAGGTCGGGCAGGTCCTGCTGCACCAGACGGCGCAGGTGGTCCTTCTTCTCGCCGGTCGGGTCCCACTGCTTCTTGACGTCGACCGGGGCGGCCTGGCCGAGGGCGGAGAACGTGATCTGCGACCCGCGGTCCTCGAGGATGGCGCCCCAGGTCTCGGACTCCCAGTACCCGGCTTCCTGCGCACGGGCCTCGACCGCGGCGAGGGCGCGGTCCTTCTGCTCCTCGGTGAGGTCCTCGGCGTACTGCAGTGCCCAGTCCTGGTCCTCCCAGCGGTAGTACCGGGTGCCGCAGGTCGGCAGGAGGTGCAGGGCGTCGAGCGTCAGGCCGTCGCGCTGCCGGAGCGGGGTGACGAGCTGCTGTTCGAACTGGGTGAAGTTGCCGCCGGAGATGACCGCGACCGGCACGACCTCGAGCAGGGACGCGAAGGTCTCGAGCATGCGGGGGTCGAGGGAGGACTTCGACGGGGCGAGCGTGTCGTCCAGGTCGAAGGCGACGAGGCGGGGCGTGGTCATGCCCCCGATCCTGCCAGAGCCCGCCGACCACCCGCAGGGTGCGACCAACAGGGTGCCCCGGTGCTGCGCGAAGTCTGCGGGGTCACGCGCGGTGCGTGGCGGGGACCCGGTCGCGGGCGTAGGTGATGTCCGTGTAGCCGTGCGGGGCGGGGTTGCCGTCCTCGTCGAGGTTCACGAACACGACCTCGTCGATCGTCAGGATGCTGCGGTGCGTGAAGAGGTTGCGCGCCTCGGCCCGCATGGTCAGCGACGTGCGGCCGAACCGGGTGGCGACGAGGCCGATCTCGACGATGTCGCCCTCCTTCGCCGAGGACAGGAAGTTGATCTCCGACATGTACTTCGTGACGACCTTGCCGTTGCCGAGCTGGATGATCGCGTAGACCGCGGCTTCCTCGTCGATCCAGCGGAGCAGGCTGCCGCCGAACAGGGTGCCGTTGGCGTTGAGGTCCTCCGGTCGCACCCACTTCCGGGTGTAGAAGTTCATCTCCGGCGGGGCGTCGTCCTGGTGCTGATCCATGTCACGTCATGGTACGCCGACGGCCGCGCCCCCGCAGGGACGCGGCCGTCGTGGCGATCGCGGGCGGCGGTGCCGCCGGTGATCACTCCTTGACGAGGACGACCTCGTCGAGGGGGATGCGGGTGCGCGGGGCGACCTCGCGCTCGGCGGCCTTGTCGTCGAGCTGCGACGGGTGCGCGACGGTGCCGACGGCCGTGACGGTGTACGGCAGGAAGCGCTCGGGCAGGTCGAACGCGGCACGGAGCCCGGCGGCGTCGATGCCCGCCATCTGGTGCACGTGCAGGCCCTCGGCGTGCGCCTGCACGGTGAGGGCGGCGAGCGACTGGCCGAGGTCGTACTGCGCGAAGGGGCGCTCCTCGCCGTCGGCGGTCACGGTCTCGAGCACGCCGACGACGAGCGCGCTGGCACGGAAGGCCCAGGCGGCGTTGAAGCCGAGCAGGTTCTCGTTGATCTTCCGGAACGTCTCGGTGCCGCGGCGGCCGGCGATGAAGCGGCGGGGCTGGAAGTTCATGGCCGAGGGTGCCCAGCGAGCGGCCTCGAGGACGGCGTCGAGCTGGTCGTCCGAGATCGTCGCGGTCTCGTCGTAGGAGCGGGGGCTCCAGCGCTCCTCGAGCAGCGGCACGAGCGGCTGGCTGGAGTCGGTGGACCGGGTGAGGGTGTCGGCGTTCGTCGAGGTCATGATGCGCTCAACGGTATTCGATGCGTACGCATTTCCGACCTGAGTGACGTCACATCACCGCCGGCAGGTGCCAGGATGGACGGGATGGGTGGCGTGTTGACCGGCTTCGCGATCATCGGCGCGATCATCGCCGGTGGGTACGTCGTCGGACGCATCGGCCTGCTGGGCCCGCACGCGCAGTTCGTGATGAGCCGGCTCGCCTTCTTCGTGCTGATGCCGTGCCTGCTGTTCCACACCATCGCGACCGCCGACATCGCGTCGCTGCTGTCCTCGATGCTCTGGGTCTCGTTGCTGAGCGCCGCCGTGGTCGCCCTCGGCGCCGCCGCCGTGTTCCGCTTCGTGCTGCGCCGCCCCGTCACCACGACCACCGTCGGGGCCCTGGCGTCGAGCTACGTGAACGCGAACAACATCGGGCTGCCGGTGGCCGTGTACGTCCTCGGCCAGGCGACCGCGGTCGTGCCCGTGATCCTGCTGCAGCTCGTCGTGATGGCCCCGATCGCGCTGACGATCCTCGACGCGGCGACCGCGGGTGGCGGCGGATGGGGGAGGCGGATCGCGGGGCCGTTCCGGAACCCGATCATCATCGCCTCGCTCGTCGGGCTCGTGTGCTCGGCGACGGGGATCACGCTGCCCGACCCGGTGCTCGAGCCGTTCTCGCTCGTCGGCGCGGCCGCGGTGCCCGTCGTGCTGCTGTCGTTCGGGATGAGCCTGCACGGTGCGACCCCGCTGCGGGACCCGGCGATCCGGACCGACGTCATCGTCGCGTCGTCGATCAAGCTCGTGGTGATGCCGGCCGTGGCGTTCGTGTTCGCCCGGTTCGTGTTCGGGCTCGGCGACCAGGAGGTCTTCGTGCTCACCACCCTCGGCGCCCTGCCGGCGGCGCAGAACGTCTTCAACTACGCGCAGCGGTACGGGGCCGCGGTGCCGGTGGCGCGCGACGTCGTGCTCATCTCGACGCTCGGCTCGGTGCCCGTGCTCGTCGCGATCGCCGCCCTGCTGCACCCGTAGCGGTCGTCGAGACGCCGGCGCGTGGGCTTCCGGTTGACGCCGTCGTGTTGTCGAGACGCCTCGATGTCGCCGAGACGCCGCCGCATACGGCGGCGTCTCGCGCTCTTGCGGGCGTCCTGCGGACACGCCGGCGTCTTCCGCGCCGTGGTCGCGCGACGCGGCGGACGGGAGGCCCGTGGCGGGGCCGCACCGGGCCTCCCGTCCGGCCGTGGTGGCGACCACCGCGGATGGTGAGCAGGAAAGGTCGAGTCGCGGTCGCCGACTCGACCATTCCTGCCCACGAAGCGCGGACGGCACGCGCGTACCCTGGCGGGCACGCGGGGCGGACCGCCTCGTGACCGATGACCACGACGAGGAGACCGGCGATGGACACGATGGCGATGATGAAGAACATGTCGATGACGGACATGCCCATGGAGATGGACATGGACATGATGCAGGACACGATGATGGCGATGAACGCCGCGTCGATGGCGGCGACGATGTGCTCGGCTGCCGACATGCGGATGGGCGGCGAGATGGCCACCTGCGCCGCGATGTGCTCGAACACCGCGATGCTCGCCGACACCGGCATGCGGATGATGATGCGTCCGATGGGGATGGACACCGCCGCGATGCAGGCGATGCTCATGGCCGTCGTCGCGATGGGCACCGCGTGTGCCGCCGAGTGCCGTCAGCACCAGGACATGGACGAGTCGTGCCGCTACTGCGCCATGGCCTGCGACGAGATGGTGTCGAAGTGCCAGGCGATGCTCGACTCGATGGCGGTCTGACCCGCTCCGTGCGCGCTCCGCGACGCGTGCGCGCTACGCGACGCGTGCGGTGGTCTGTCGACCGCCGGCGCTGAGGATCTCCGCGACCGGGTGGTGGGCGACCGGCTCGCCGACCGACAGGACGCCGTCGGCGTCCGCCACCCGCAGCTGGGTGATGCTCCCGTCGAGGAACAGCACCACGGCGTCGGCTGCGCGGGTCTCGACGACGATGCCGTCGCGCCACGCACCGGGGGCTGCGGTCGCCATGAGGCGCTGGATGGGAAGGATCGTCGTGCGGGACATGGCTTCACCTGCTCTCGAAGGGGTTCGGTGCAGGAAACCTACGTCGGCGTGACGGACGGCTCAATCACGGCGGACGCCGGGCGTAACAGAGCCGGACGGACGCCGATCCAGGGCCGGGCCGGGCCGGACGGGGCAGGTGACCCGACTCCGATCAGAAGATCATCGGGCGGTCGTCGTCGAGCGACGTGTCCAGGTCGAGGTCGACCACCACGGGGACGTGGTCGCTCGGGGCGTCGCCCTTGCGCTCGTTCCGGTGGATCGAGGCGTCGGTGACGACGTCCGCGAAGGCCTGCGAACCGAGCACGAAGTCGATGCGCATGCCCTCGTTGCGCGGGAACCGCAGCTGCTTGTAGTCCCAGTAGGTGTAGCCGTCGGGCACGATCGGGCGGACGACGTCCTGCAGACCCCGCGCCTCGAATTCGCGGAACGCGGCCCGCTCGGGGTCGCTGACGTGGGTGGACCCCTCGAAGACCCGCATGTCCCAGACGTCCTGGTCGAGCGGTGCGACGTTCCAGTCGCCCATCAGCGCGAGCGGGGTCTCCGGCGACGCCTCGATCCACTCCGAGGTGCGGTCGGCCAGCTGGGCGAGCCAGTCGAGCTTGTACGTGTAGTGCGGGTCGCCGAGCTCGCGGCCGTTCGGCACGTAGAGGCTCCAGAGCCGCACGCCGTCGACCGTGACGCCGATCGCGCGGGCCTCGACCGGCAGGTCCGGCCCCTCGTGGCCCTTCAGGAACCCGGGCTGGCCGGGGAAGTCGCGGGTGACGTCCTCCATCGGCAGCCGGCTGGCGAACGCGACGCCGTTCCACTGGTTCAGGCCGTGCGCCTCGACGTGGTACCCCGCGGCCTCGAACTGCTCGACCGGGAACTGCTCCGGCTTGCACTTGATCTCCTGCATGCCGAGGACGTCGACGTCCTCACGCACCAGCCAGTCGACGATCCGACCCACTCGGGTGCGGACGGAGTTCACGTTCCAGGTCGCCACGCGCATGGAACAAGAACCTACCGGTGCCGACTGACGACGAGGTCGGCACGTGCGCCGCCTGTGCGGCGTACGGCACGATGGTGTTCGCTGGAGGCCAGCAATCGACCGCACGGAGGCAGCAATGGCATCGACGACCAACCGCGTCGACGGGACCCCGACCGGGACCACGACCGGAGCCACGCTCGGCACCGGGGCCGGGAGCACCCAGCCCGCCGGCACCACCACGACGCAGGTCACCGCCAAGGGCAGGACCATCATCGACGACACGGTCGTCGCGAAGGTCGCGGGCATCGCCGCCCGCGACGTCCCCGGTGTGTTCGCACTCGGCGGCAACGCCTCGCGGGCGTTCGGCGCCATCCGCGACGCCATCGGCTCGAGCGCGCTCGGCCAGGGCGTCCGCGTCGAGGTCGGTGAGACCCAGGTCGCCGTCGACCTGACCATCGTCGTCGACTACCCGACGCCGATGATGGAGGTCGCCTCCGCTGTGCGTGCCGCCGTCACGAACGCCGTCACCGAACTCGTCGGCCTCGAGGTCACCGAGGTCAACATCGCCATCAACGACGTGAACATCCCGGCGCTCAACGGCGTCGCGGACGAGCTCGACACCCGGGACGGTCGAGTCCGGTGAACGCCACCGTCGTCGGGATGGGCACCGGCGCCCTGCTCGCGATCGTCGCCGTGACGCTCGGGTTCTGGGCGTTCGTCGTCGTGGCCGTCTGCATGGCGGTCGGTGCACTGGTCGCCCGCATCGTCACGGGTGACGTCGACTTCCGTCGCCTGCTCGACGTGCTGCGCGGACGCCGGAGCTCGTCGTGAGCGACGCCGCCGTCGCCACGGCCGGCGACAGCGGCGTCCGGCTCCGCGGCTCCGACCGCATCGGTACGTCCGCGCTGGTGCACACCGCCCAGGCGGTCGCCGCCGAAGCGCTGCGCGTGGCCTTCCGGGAGGTCCGTGCCCGGGTCGCCGACGACGGTCGCGGCGCGCTGGCGGTCGAGATCACCGCCCCGCTCGCCCTGCCGGTGCTGGGCTCGCACGCACTCCCCGACGAACCCGTCGTCGCCACGGCGCACCGCGCTCGCGGCACGATCGCCGACCGCTTCCGGACCATCACCGGCCGACAGGTCGCCCGCGTGACCGTGACCTTCGCGTCGTCAGTCGTGGACACCCCGCGGAGGGTCCGGTGACCGCCGCCCCCGCCGTCGGGAGCACCGAGCCGGTCGTCCCCGCCGGCCCCTCGCACGACGACCACCACGCCACCTACCGCCGCCTGCTGCGCCGCGAGACCCACGTCTCCCGCTCCGGCGCGGTCGTCGTCGCGATGCTCATCGCCCTGGTGCTCGCTGTCGCCGCGGTCTTCGCCGGTGCACTCGTCCTGCTCGACCAGAACGTCCTGGGCGTCGACCCCCGTGCCGTGGTCGACGCCGCGCTCGCCGCTCCGGACGGCCTCGACACCACCATCGTGATCGGCATCGGCGCCGTCGTGGCCCTGATCGGCCTCGTCCTCCTGCTGCAGGGGATCCTGCCCCAGCGCCGTCCGCGGCACGTGATGTCGTCCGACCGGCTCGCAGTGGTCGTCGACGACGAGGTCCTGGCCTCGGCTGCGGCCCGAGCCGCCCGATCCGCGACCCGTCTGGGCGCCGACGCCGCCGTGGGCACCGTCGGCGGCCGCACGGTCGACGTCGTGCTCCGTCCCGCAGCCGGGGTGGACGTCCCCGCGGTCGCCGCGACCGAGGCCGTCGAGCGGGAGTTCGCCGCGATCGACGCGCAGCCGCCGCTGGCCGCGCGGGTCCGTGTGCAGCCGACCGGACGGGTGGACGGATGAACGCCACGAACCGCGCGCTCGGCCGGACGGCGCTCGTCGTGCTCGGGCTCGTGCTGCTCGTCGCCGGGGTCGCCGCGATCCTGGTGCAGACCGCCCAGGGGGTGCCCCTCGTCGCATCGTGGTGGCGCGCGGTCGGTGATGCCCTCGCCGGACTCGGCACCGGGGCGTCGCGAGACGACTCGGTGTTCGCGTGGACCTGCGTGCTCGGCGGTGGCGTCGTGCTCGGCGTGCTCGCACTCGTCGTGCTGACGACGCTCGGCGGTGGCCGCGAGAGCACCGTCGTGGACAGCGACGGTTCGGCCGACGGCGTCGCCGGCTCGGTGCGCATCGAGTCCACCGCCGTGCAGCACGCGCTCTCCTCGGCCATCGGCGACATGCCCCAGGTCGGCTCGCTCGCCGTCGACGTCTACCGGGTCCGTGGTGGTCGGGCGATCCGGGTTCGGGTCCGTCCGCGCCGGGGTGCCGCGCCGCGGGAGATCACCGAACGGGTCGAGGCTGTGGTCGCCGACCTGGACGCCCTGCTCGGCGAACGCCTGCCCGTGCTGCTCGAGATCGCCCGTGGTGGGTCGGGGTCCTCCCGCCCGGTCCGCGTGCACTGAGCGTCGCCGTCGTGCGCTCGATCGGCGGACTGCCCCGGCCGGGCGAGACCGTCCCGGTGCCGCGCATCGTCACCGAGGTCGCGCGAGGGCGTGAGGTCGCGCTCGTCTGGCACAACCAGATCGGCGGGACGACGTTCCGCATCGGACCGGACGCGCACGCCGAGGAGTTCGTGAAGGTGCTGCCGCGCGCCTACGGTTCGTGGATCGGCGGCGAAGCCGAGCGGCTGACGTGGGCGTCCCGGTACGCCCGGGTCCCCGAGGTGCTCGACCACGGCGCCGACGAGGCCGGCGTCTGGCTGCACACCCGTGCCGTGCCCGGGTGGAGTGCCGTCGACCCGCGCTGGCACGACGAACCCCGGACCGCGGTGGTCGCCGTGGGCGAGGGACTGCGCGCGCTGCACGACGCGTTGCCCGTCGACGACTGCCCGTTCACGTGGGCGACCGCGGACCGGCTCGATCGTGCGCGTGGGGCGAGCGCCGACGCCGACGCCGTCCGCGGCCCGGGCGGTCTCGGTCCGGAGCCGACGAGTGACCGGATCGTCGTCTGTCACGGTGACCCGTGCACGCCGAACACGCTCATCGGTGCGGACCGGCGGTGGAGCGGGCACGTCGACCTGGACGCGATGGGGGTTGCGGACCGCTGGGCGGACATCGCTGTGGCGACGATGGCGCTCGGCTGGAACTACGGACCCGGGTGGGAGCCGCTGTTCCACCGGGCGTACGGGCTGCCGGACGACCCGGAGCGCACCGCGTGGTACCGGGCGCTGTGGAACGCCGGCGACGACGGGATCGACGACCCAGAGTCGGGGCCGGTCGGCTAGAAGGCGACCCCGCGAGCGCCCATGAAGGGCACCGGGTCGGTGGTGGCGCCGTTGATGTGCACCTCGACGTGACTGTGGCAGCCGGTCGACGCCCCGGTGGAGCCGACGAGCGCGATGAGCTGCCCCGCGGAGACCTGCTGGCCGGTGGCGACCCGGAAGCCGCCGTCGACGATGTGGCCGTACGCGGTCTGCACGCCGCCGCCGTGGTTGATGCGGACGTAGTTGCCGTAGCCGCCGTACCAGCCGACGTAGTCGACGGTGCCGGCCGAGGCCGCGACGATGGGCGTGTAGCAGCCGCTCGCCAGGTCGGTGCCCTCGTGCATGGTGACGACGCCGGTGATCGGGTGGACGCGGTACCCGTAGGGGCTGATGACGTAGCCGCTGGCCGGCCGGACCCAGCCGGTCCCGGAGCCCGCGCCGACGGAACCGCCGCCACCCGAGCCGCTGCTGCCGGTCGAGCCGCCGCCTGACGGAGCGCCCCCGCCGGAGTTCGCGGCGGCCTGTGCGGCGGCTGCTCGCTGCGCGGCGGCTGCGCGCTCTGCGGCTTCGCGTGCGGCCTTCTCCTCCGCCGCCTTGCGGACGCGCTCACCCTTGGCGAACTCGGCTTCGGTCCGGACGCGGCCGGAGGTCAGGGTCGCGAGCTGGGCGTCGAGTCGGGCCTTGTTCGACTGCTGCTCGTCGTAGGCGGCCTGCACGGCGTCGGACGCAGCCTGGGCTTCCTGCATGCGGTCTTCGGCTTCGGCAGCGAGGTCGCCCAGCGCCTCGGCGGCGCGGTCGGCCTGTGCCTCGAGCGAGCTGGCGACGGCGGCGTCGGCGCTCGCGGCGGCCTGCACACGCTCGGCCTGCTCGGAGAGCTTGCTCAGCGCACCGAGGTTGTAGAGCAGATCACTGGCGTCTTCGCCCTGGGTGATCACCGAGGTGGTGACGTCGGCGCCACCGGAGCGGGACATCTGCGCGGCGAACTGCCCGGCCTGCGCGGCGCTCTGGTCGGCGACCTTGGCGTGGTCCTTCGCGTCGGCGCGGAGCTGCTGTTCCTTCTCGGCCGCCGTCTGGGCCTTGCGCTGTGCCTTGTAGAACACGTCGCCGAGCTTCTGCGCCTTCGCCTCGGCAGCATCGACCTTGGCGTCGAGTTCGCTGATGATGCCCCGGATCTCGGTGATCTGGCCCTGCTTCGCGGATTCCTTGCCGCGGGCGGACTTCACTTCGTCCCACGTGGGGTAGGTCACCGCCTGGGCGGCCGGAGCGTCGGCGATGACCGTGCCGACGAGGCCCGCGAGTGCCAGGCCGGTGACGGCGAGGCGCAGGCGCACGGGGACACGGTGGGCGCGGGGGCTGGTGGGGCGAGACATCGAGCACGAGCCTATACATCCGTACAGCGAGCATCGGACGGCAACGCGCCGCTGTGGACAACTTCAGCAGTGGATCAGAAGCCGCGGTCACGCCGGATGACGTCGGCGCTCCCGACGACGTCGCGCCGCAGGATCGCCTGCCCGGCGGTGCCGGCGTAGTCGTAGACGTCGAACCCGGTGCAGTGGGTGATCGTCGCCGGGGGGCCGAGGGAGTCCTCGACCGCGGTGGTCCAGAGGTCGTGCGACCCGACCACCACGAAGCTCGGGTCGGCGTCGCGGTAGGCGCCGAGGTCGACGAGCCACGGGTACGTCTCGAAGGTGTCGCGGACCTGCAGCAGCCCGACGTTCGCCGCCGCGTAGGTGGCGAGGGGCCGGACCGTCCAGAACTGCCCGACGCCGGTGACCTGGCGTCCGTCGGCCCAGCGGTCCAGGCACGCGGCCGCCGGGTACCGCGCGGTCGACACGGCGTGGGCGGTGCCTGGGGCCACGGCGATCCCGGTCGCGAGGACGGCGGCCATCGCGACCGCCACCCCCGCCCGGACCCCGCGGTGCGGGCGGTGCACGCGGGTACGGCGGACCGCGGTGCGGGTGAGCTCGGCCACGGCGACGAGCGCGAGCAGCGGTGCCGTCACGATCGGCTGCAGGTAGCGCGGGGTCTCGGACCCGGCGACGACGACCCCGACGGACACGGCGACGACGGTCACCAGGGGCAGCACCGTCGCGACCAGCACGGTGCGTGCGGTGCGGACCCGCCAGGCCCAGACCGTGCCGCCGACGGTGACGAGCACCCCGGCGAACAGCAGCAGGAGCCCGAGGTCGCCCGGTGCCGTGCCTGCCCGGTCGTCGGTCAGCGCCGCGAAGAACCGCAGGGTCTCGCCGGCCTGCGACGGCTGCACGTACGTCGCCGGGTCGAGGGAGACGAAGGGCCGGAGCGGGATCCGCACCAGGTACCCGACGACCGATCCGACCGTGACGGTACCGGCGAGCAGCGCAGCGGGGCGCCACGGCACCCGCCGTGCCAGCACCAGGAGCCCGAGGGTGACGACCACCGGGGCCGCCGACCACGGCACGTACAGCGGGTTCGACGCGGTCGTGCACGCGGCGACGAGTCCGAGCACCACGAGCAGGGGCACCGACGCCCGACCGAGGCGCACCGCCCGCAGCACCAGCACCGCGGTGCCGAGCACCGCCAGCACGGCGCCGTAGTAGTAGGTCGTCGTGAGCAGCAGGGACGCCAGCTCGAGCGAGGTCGCGGTCGCCGACGACTCGGTGAGCACCAGCAGCGTGACGAGGCCGAGCGCCCCGGCCGACACCGCGATCCGGGCGGGGCGCCCGGCGGACGGCATCAGTTCGTTCGCGGCTGCCCGCACCAGCGCGTAGACGGCGAGGAGCACGAGGACCCCGTTCAGCGCCAGGGCCTGCTGCGGCGTGGCGGTCACCAGCGAGCAGAACAGGTACACGGGCAGCTCGGGGAAGAAGAACAGCGCGGGCGACATCGCCCACTCGAACGGCTGGCCGGCCTGCAGCGAGCGCTCGACGAGCGGCAGCAGCACCGAGTCGCCGTCGTACCAGAGCAACGCCACCCGTTCCGTCGCGACGACGTGGCGCAGGGCGATGACGGCCAGGGCCAGCGCGACCAGGCCGCCCAGGGCCTCCCGTCCGATCGTGACGGCCACCCCACCGGTCCGGCGGCCGCCGGACGGAGCCGGCTCCACGGCGGGGCGACGCGGTGCTCGGGACATGCCCCGGAGCGTACCGAGGCCGCCTCGGTGCCGGTACGCACGGACCCACAGGCTGGGGGAGCGCGTTGCGGGCCCGACCGACTACCCTTGTGCGCTGTGACCGACGCGCGCGAACAGTTGATCCAGTACATCTCCTCCGAAGCGGTGTTCCACGGCGACTTCACCCTGACCAGCGGGAAGAAGGCGACGTACTACATCGACCTGCGGAAGGTCAGCCTGGACCACCGCGTCGCGCCGCTGATCGGCCAGGTCATGACCGAGCTCGTACAGCAGGTGCCGGACGTCTCCGCCGTCGGTGGCCTGACCATGGGCGCCGACCCCATCGCCAGCGCCGTCCTGCACCAGGCCGCCGCCCAGGGCCTGACCTACGACGCCTTCGTCGTCCGCAAGGAGCCGAAGGACCACGGCCGCGGCAAGCAGGTCGAGGGACCGGACCTCAAGGGCAAGCGCGTCGTCGTGCTCGAGGACACCTCCACCACCGGCGGCTCGCCGCTCAAGGCGGCCGAGGCGCTCGAGCGCGAGGGCGCGATCATCGCCGCCGTCGCGGTCGTCGTCGACCGGGACACCGGTGCCAAGGAGACGATCGAGGCGGCTGGCTACCCGTACTTCGCGGCCATCGGGTTGGCTGATCTGGGGCTGACCGCGTGACCGAGGAGCGTCCGGACGACGCACGCGAACCCGACGGCACCGCCGGCCCGGCAGACGGGGACGACGGCCTGGAGGCTCGGCGTGCGTCCGGATCGGACGCTCCGTTCCACGGTCTCCGCAGCGCTGCGGACATCTTCGGGGCTCCGCGCGGTGAGGAGGACTGGCCGTCGCGGCGGGAGCGCCGCGAGGCCGAGCGCACCGCCCGCGAGACGGGCGCGCCGCTGCCGGAGCCGTTCGTGGCCGAGGGGGAGGCGGAGGCTGCTGCTCCTGAGCCTGCCGCGCCCGCGCCTGCTGCTCCGGCACTCGACGACGGCGCGACCCAGGCCATCTCGATGCCGCCCGAGCTGCTCGCACCCTCCGAGAACCCCGACGCCGTCGTCGAGCACGAGCGCTCCACACTGCACGACCGGATCCCGGCCGCCGCCGACGTCGCGCCGGACTCCACCGCGCCGCACCCGTCGTCGATCGTGTTGCCGACGGCGCAGACCCACCGCGACGAACGAGCTGCCGCGTCGAAGGCCATCGAGGACGAGCGTCGCCGCGTCGACCCGTTCGGCGAGGGCCGCGCAGACGTCGACTGGCTCGGCCGTGCGACCGGGAACCACCCGGAGTCCGTGGCGCCCGCTGCTCCCGCTGCCCCGCAGCCCCTCGGCGTCGAGAACGTGCTGCCGCCGACCGAGGAACCGCCGACCTTCACCGATCTGCTGCGCATCACCAGCACCGGGCCGGTCCCCACTCAGACGGGCGCGCACGACCGGCCGTTCGACTGGGCGCTCGGTGACGACGAGCCCGGCGAGGTCCCGGCGACGCTGACCACCGACTCGTTCGACACCACCGCGCTGTCCGCCGGGTCCTGGTCGCTCGCCGACGAGTTGGACGACGAGGACGAGGTCGTCGCCGGCGAGGTCGACACCCCGGCCTCCGGGCTGCCGCAGGCACCGCGGACCTACCCGGTGCCGCCGGCGGTCCCCGTGCCGCCGGTGGTTCCCCCGGCGGTCCCGGCTGCTGGTGCTGGTGCTGGTGCTGGTGCCGCTGCCGCTGGTGCGCCGTCGGAGGCGACCGAGGCCGTGGACGTGCCCCGTGAGCCCGCCGGAGACGACGTGCCGGACGCGACCGAGGGCCTCCAGGCCGATGCCCCGACCACCGCGATGCCGGCGGCCGGGACGCCCTGGTGGTCCGAGCCCGACGCGACCGTGCCGCCGACCGCCGCGCCGCCGCTCGTCGAGCCGGCTGCGGGTGCCCAGGAGTACCCGGCGCACCTGCCGCCGTCGGTGGGGCAGGACCTCGACGCCGTGCTCGGCCTGCGTGGGAACGACACCGGTCCGCAGCCGGAGTCCCTTCCCGCTGCGGCGCCGGACGACCTGGACCAGTCCGAGTGGGACGGCCGCGAGACCAGTGACACGAGTGCCATCAAGGACCTGTTCGGCACCGAGGCCGTCGGGCAGCTCGGCGGGACCGGCTACGACCCGGAGGACACGGGGACACGGATGATGCCGGCGGCTGCCGTGCCCGCGGCTGCTGCCGCTCCTGCTGCTGTCCCCGCGCCCGCTGCTGCTGGACGGCCGGCCGGCGGTCCGGACCGGCAGCCCGGCGATCGCGACAACTTCATCAACGAGGGCTTCGCGCGGCTGCGGAACGAGGGCAAGCGCGGCAAGCAGCTGCTGATCTACGGGTCGATCGCGCTGATCCTCGTGCTCATCGTGCTGGTGTTCCTGCTGTCGAAGTGGATCCTCGGGAACAACATCGCCGACCAGGCCGTGCCGACGAAGTCGCCGGTGGCTGCCTCGTCGGCGCCGGCGACACCGAGCGCTGCGCCGTCGGCGTCGGCCTCGCAGCCGGGTGACGCCGCAGCACCGGCCGCCACGCTGCAGTTCGCCACGACCCCGGCCCTGCCCGGCGAGCACCCGTGGACCGACCTGGCCGGCGGGGAGTGCCTGTCGCCGTTCACGAACGCGTGGGCGCAGACCTTCACGGTGGTGGACTGCGCGACGCCGCACATCGGGCAGCTGACCGCACGGCTCGCGGTCGAGGGCGACACCTACCCGGGTGCCGAGGCCCTGGCGACCCAGGCGGCCGACCAGTGCCAGTCCGACACGGCGCTGAACGCCTCGGCCGCCGCTGCCGTGGGGGACGTGCAGGTGCAGGGTTCCTACGCGCCGGACCAGGCGACGTGGGACCAGGGTGACCGGTTCATCGCGTGCTTCGTGACGCGGTCGTCGGGGCAGCCGCTGACCGGGTCGTTGGCGCCGGGGGCGTAGGCGCGGTCTGTCGGCGCGGGTCGCACGCGTTCTGCGACGATCCACCCCGTGATCGACTGGTGGTCTGTCGGAACACGCCCATGCAGCGACTGCGTGCGCAACGAACGACATCCCACCCGTCGAACGACGAGTGGGATGTCGGAACATGCACGCGCATCGGTTGAGATGCGCGGGTGTCAGGCGCTCGCGGGCACCTTCGCCGACACGTCGGACAGCGTCTGCAGGTCGTCGGCGGTGAGCTCGAGCTCCGCCGAGGCCAGCAGCGCCGGCAGCTGCTCGGTGTTCCGGGCGCTCGCGATCGGCGCGACGACGTCGGGCTGCGCCTGCAGCCAGGCGAGTGCGACGGTGGCGATCTCGGAACCGTGTGCATCGGCGATCGAGGACAGCGCGTCCACGACGGCGAGCCCCTCGTCGGTGAAGTAGCCGGACACCTGGCCCTCGCGGTCCTTGCCGGCGAAGTCGTCCTTCGAGCGGTACTTGCCGGTAAGGAACCCCGCGGCGAGCGAGAAGTACGGCACGACGCCGAGTCCGTGCTCGTGCGCGAGCGGTGCGATCTCGGCCTCGTGCGGCTGGCGGGTGACCAGGTTGTAGTGCGGCTGGATGGCGACGGGCTGGGCGAGGCCGTTCTCCGTCGCGATGCGGATCCACTCCGCGGCGCGGTCCTTCGAGTAGTTCGAGATCGCGGTGTAGCGGACCAGGCCGTCCTGCACGAGCTGGTCGAAGGCGCGGACGGTCTCCTCGAGCGGGGTCGACTGGTCGTCGAAGTGCGCGTAGTACACGTCGATCCGGTCGGTGCCGAGGCGCTCGAGGCTCGCGCGGGCAGCGGCGGCGACGGTGTCCGCGGCGAGGCCCTGGAACTCCGGGTGCTGCGAGCCCTTCGTGGCGATGACGACGTCGTCCCGCTTGCCCGAGGCGTGCAGCCACGAACCGATGACCCGCTCGGACTCACCGCCCGAGTTGCCCGGTGCCCAGGCCGAGTACACGTCCGCGGTGTCGATGAAGTCGCCACCGGCCGCGGTGTAGGCGTCGAGGACCTGGTGCGAGGTCGACTCGTCCGCCGTCCACCCGAAGACGTTGCCGCCGAGGGCGAGGGGGAACACGTGCAGGTCACTGGTACCGATGCGGGGCATGCGGAGGTCCTTTCGTGGTCGGAGGTGCGGTGGGAGCGGACCGCACGTCTCCCGACGCTATGCCCCGATGCTTGACACGGCCCCGGCGCGAGGGGCTTCGATGGACGGATGACCACGCTCACCGATGCCCTCGCCGATCCGCGATCCTCCGCCCGGCTCCAGGCCGTGATGGCCGCGGGGACCACCCCGGACCCCGCGGACCTCGAGGTGCTCGTCGCGCAGTGCGCCGTCGAGCCGGACTTCTTCGTCCGCGACATGCTGACGTGGGCGCTCACCCGGCACCCCGCCGACGACGTCGTCGCCCGCGTCCTGCCCGAGCTCGAGCGCCCCGAGCCGCAGGCCCGCAGCCAGGCGCTCCACACCCTGTCGAAGATCGGCGACCCGGAGGCGTGGCCGGCGGTGCGCCCGCTGCTCGAGGACCACGACGACGAGGTCCTCCGCGCCGCCTGGCGGACGGCCGTCGCACTGGTGCCGGACGACGAGCGGGCGTCGCTCGCACGGACCCTCGCGGTGCAGCTCGGCATCGGTGACCGCGAGCGTCGGCTCAGCCTGTCGCGTGCCCTGGTGGGACTCGGCGAGGACACCGTCGGACCGGTCCTCGACGCGGCCGCCGACCGGGGGACCGACGCCGTCCGGGAGCACGTGCACGAGACCGAACGGCTGCTGCACGACCCGGATGCGGCATCCGCGCTCGCCCTCGAGCGGGCCCGGCGTGAGGTCGCGCTCGGCCGGACGCGCTCCGTGAAGGGCTAGGGCCGGCGGGCGCGCGCGGCCGGGCGGGCTGAGTGGTCGCGAACCGTCGCTGTCACGGTGGTGGGGTGGGTGCGTCGCGCGGTCAGGACACCCCGTGGGCGGGGTGCCGAGTGGTCGCGGACCGTCGGTTGCGGGGCTGCCGGGCGACAGGTGGTGACCGCTCGGCGGACGTGAGCGGGGTGTCGTGACCGGTGGGGGCGTCGGACGGGAGGCGCGTGGCGGCCGCGCACCGGGCCTCCCGTCCGACGTCACGCGCGTTCGCGGGCCGTGGTGCGGTCACGACGCCCCGTGCGTTGGGTGCCGAGTGGTCGCGAACTGTCGCCCGCGAGGCTGCCGGGCGACAGGTGGTGACCGCTCGGCGGACGTGAGCGGGGTGTTGTGACCGGTGGGGGCGTCGGACGGGAGGCGCGTGGCGGTGGGGCGCCGGGCCTCCCGTCCGTCGCCACGCGTGTTCGCGGGCCGCGGTGCGGTCACGACGCCCCGTGCGTTGGGTGCCGAGTGGTCGCGAACTGTCGGTTGCGGGGCTGCCGGGCGACAGGTGGTGGCCGCTCGGCGGACGTGAGCGGGGTGTCGTGACCGGCAGACCACGCGACCATCCCGCCCGCGCACGCCGCGCGGTCAGTCGCCGTCGGGCGCGAGCCAGATGGAGGACGCGGCGGCAGCCGGTAGGTCGACGAGGGACTCCGAGCCGTCGATCGCCCGCCGCGACACCGCGATGACGCCGGCGTAGTCCCGCACCCGCTCGACCCGCAGGTGCGTGCCCAGCCCCACCCCGAGCTCGTCGAAGTACCGCAGCAGCGAGGGGTCGTCGTCCGAGACCCGGTCGACGGTGCCGCACACTCCCGGCTCGATCGCGCCGAGCAGAGTGCCGGGGGAGTCCGGCACGATGCCGTCCGCCCCGGGGATCGGGTCGCCGTGGGGGTCGTGCGTCGGGTGGCCGAGGTCGGCGTCGACCCGGTCGAGGAACTGCTCGGACACGGCGTGCTCCAGGGCCTCGGCCTCGGTGTGGACCTCGTCCCACGAGTAGCCGAGCCGCTCCACCAGGAACGTCTCGATCAGCCGGTGCCGCCGGACCATCGCCACCGCGACCTGCTGCCCGAGCGGGGTGAGCACGACGCCGTAGTAGGGGGTGTGCTCGATCAGGCCGTCGCGGTCGAGCTTCTTGAGGTTGCCCGACACCGTCGACGCCGAGACCTTCAGCGACGCCGCGATGTCCCGCGTCGCCAGGCCGGGCCCGCCGCGCTCGCTGGCCTTCCAGATGAGCTTGACGTAGTCCTCTGCCATGGTGGACAGGGATGGCAGGCGCATACCGCCAATCGTACGACCCGCCTGGTACAACCAGCAGATGACCACCACCGCCCCCGTCCGAGCCCGCCGCCGTCGCTGGCCGGTGCCCCCGTCGCTGCTGCTCGGGCTCGCGCCGATCGTGGTGTTCGCGGCGATCAGCGCCTGGCGGTCACGGCCGAGCGACGACTACGCGACCCTCGGGCAGACCGTCGACAGCGTCGTGCACGCCCTGGTCATCCCCGAGGGCATCGCCGTCGTGGCACTCGCCCTGTTCGTCACGGCGCTCGGTTGGTGGCGGATCGGCACGGTCGACCCGGTCCGGACGCGGCTGCGGTGGACGATGCTCGCGCCGATCCTCGTGCTCGTGGTGTGCATCGTCCGGCTGCCCCTGATCGACTGGACGGCGCTGCCGGCGCACTACTTCCTGCTGCTCGCCGTCGGGGTGCTGTTCGTCGGGGTCTTCGAGGAGCTGATGGCCCGCGGCACCCTGCTCGTCGGGCTGCGGCGGCGCCTGCCGGAGATGGGGGTGTGGGCCGTGTCGTGCGCACTGTTCGGGCTGCTGCACCTGCTCAACGCGCTCGCCGGCGCCGGGATCGGGCCGACGCTCATCCAGGTCGTGTTCGCGGCGTCGTTCGGGTCGACGCTGTACGTCGCGCGCCGGCTGACCGGGTCGCTGCTCGCCCCGGTGCTGCTGCACGCCTTCTGGGACTTCGGGTCGATCGGGTTCTCGGCGACCGCGGACACGGGCGACTTCGGCAAGCTGACGCTGCTCGGTCTGATCGGGCTGTTCTCGTTCGGGGTGCTCGCGTTCGGCATCGTGGCCGGCGGGATCGTCGCCTGGTACGACGACCGGCCCCGTCGGCTGGCGAAGCGGTGGCGGACGGTGCCGCCGATGGCGGCCTTCGCCCTGGAGGCCCGTGGCGCGTCCCACGAACCGGCTGCGGCGGGTGCCGCGGTCGCGTCCGGTGCGGGGGTCGACGCGCGGTAGCGGCCGCGCCGACGCGCGCGGTCGCGTGCGACCGGCTAGAGCTCGACCTCGAACGGCTCGGTGCGCACGAGCTCGTGCACGCCGGAGATGACCTCGCTCGGGCGGAACGGGTACCGGTCGATCTCGGCCTGGTCGCTGATGCCCGTCATCACGAGCACGGTGTGCAGCCCCGCCTCGATGCCGGCCTGCACGTCGGTGTCCATGCGGTCGCCGATCATGCCGGTGTTCTCGGAGTGCGCGCCGATCCGGTTCATCGCGGAGCGGAACATCATCGGGTTCGGCTTGCCCACCACGTAGGGCTGCTTGCCGGTGGCCTTCTCGATCATCGCCGCGATGGCGCCGGTGGCCGGCAGGACCCCCTCGGCGCTCGGGCCGGTGGCGTCGGGGTTCGTCACGATGAACCGGGCGCCGGCGCGGATGAGCCGGACGGCCTTGGTGATCGCCTCGAACGAGTAGTTGCGGGTCTCGCCGACGACGACGTAGTCGGGAGCGGTCTCGGTCATGATGAACCCGGCCTCGTGCAGGGCGGTCGTCATGCCGGCCTCACCGATCACGAACGCCGAGCCGCCGGGCATCTGCGACTTGCAGAAGTCGGCCGTGGCGAGCGCACTCGTCCAGATCCGCTCCTCGGGCACGTGCAGGCCCGAGCCCCGCAGCCGGGCACTGAGGTCGCGCGGCGTGAAGATCGAGTTGTTCGTCAGCACGAGGAACTCGGTGCCGTCGTCGAGCCACTGCTGGATGAGTTCCGGCGCGCCCGGGAGCGCCTGGTTCTCGTGGACGAGCACGCCGTCCATGTCGGTCAGCCAGCACTCGACGTCGTCTCGGGTCGCCATGGCCCTCACCCTACTGCGCAGGGGTTCAGGCCCGGCTCGTGGCCGGCTCGGAAAGGGCCGGGAGGCCCGGGGCGGCTCTTGCGCGCTGCTCCGAGACCCGAGAAGGTCGAGACACCGAACCGCGGTCGGCTTTTGCCCTACGCTTTTCGGGACACGTACCGAATCAAGGAGGCCCCTCGTGCTCGTCGAACCCGGAACCCCGTCCGCCGCGCCCCGACCCACCCCGGTGTCGGAGACGGAGCTCGAGGTGACGCCGCGACGACGCCGAGGCCGCCCGAACGTGCTCTCCCGCGAGCAGGTGATCGACGCCGCCACGACCATCGCGAACGAGGACGGCCTCGACCGGCTGTCCTTCCGAGCCCTGGGCGTGCGGCTCGGGGTCGCCCCGATGACCGTGCACCGGACCATCGGCGGGCTGGACGACCTGCACGCCGAACTCGTCCGCCGCACCGTCGACGAGTTCACCGCCACCTTCGTCTGGCCGGACGAGTGGCACGCCGTCGTCCGCACCTTCGCCACCACGTTCCGCGACCTGATGCGCACGCACCCCCTCGTGCTCGAGTCGCACAGCCAGCGCGCCCCGCTCGCCTCGACCGAGTCCGACGCCGTCGTGGCGAAGGTCGTCGGTGCCCTGCAGGACGCCGGGCTGCCGCCGGCCGAGGCGATGTACACCTTCTTCGTCGTCTACGACTTCGTGGTCGGGCACGCCGGGGTGCAGGTCGGGCGCGGGGACTCCGAGGCCGGACGCCCCGAGCGGCACCGGCTGGTGGGCGAGATCCTCGGAGAGCACTCCTACGACGACCGGTTCGCGCTCGGCCTCGACATCCTGATCGCCGGCATCGAGTCGCGCATCGCCCACGGGGCCGGCACCGCCTGAGCCCGCGGCGCCGCCGGGCGCTGCGGTCGTCGGGTCGGTGCCGTGTGCGCCGTACGCTGGTCGGGTGACCACTGCGCCCGAACCGTCGCACGAGCTGACGACCAACGGGGTGGGGCCGCACCCGGAACCCTGGCCCGACGACCCGAGGCTCGACCCGGAGCTGCTGGCCGCCGGGGACTCCCGGAACGTGCTCGACCGCTACCGGTACTGGTCGATAGACGCGATCGTCGCCGAGCTCGACACCCGCCGGCACGCGTTCGACGTCGCGATCGAGAACTGGCAGCACGACCTGAACATCGGGTCGATCGTGCGGAGCGCCAACGCGTTCCTGGCCGGCACCGTGCACATCATCGGGCGACGCCGGTGGAACAAGCGCGGAGCGATGGTCACCGACCGGTACCAGCACGTCCGCTACCACCCCGACGTCGAGGCCTTCCTCGCCGCGATGGCCGAGGAACAGCGACCCGTCGTCGCGATCGACAACACCCCCGGGGCCGAGCGCATCGAGACCGCGACGATCCCGGAGCGCTGCGTGTTCCTGTTCGGACAGGAGGGCCCCGGGCTCACCGAGCAGGCGGTCGCCGGTGCCGACGCACACCTCGAGATCACGCAGTTCGGGTCGACGCGGAGCATCAACGCCTCGGCGGCGGCCGCGATCGTCATGCACAGCTGGGTCGTCCAGCACGCGGAGTTGCCGGGCGCGACCTCGTGAGCAGGAATGGTCGGGTACGGGCCCTGGACCCGACCATTTCTGCTCACGAAGCGGGCGAGACGGAGGCGAGGCGGGCCTCCCGGCCGGGGTCCGTGCTGCCGCGTCAGCGCGCGGCGGTGGTGCGGCGCGCGACCAGGCGGGGTTCGACGAGGAGTTCCGTGGCGGCGATCCGCGGATCGGCGATGTGGGCCAGCAGGCGCTCGCCGGCGCCGCGGCCGATCTCGACACTGCGGTCGTCGATGCTCGTCAGGCCGACGTACCGCATCGCGGCCACCGGGGTGTCGTCGTAGCCGATGACGGAGACGTCCTCGGGGACGCGCAACCCGCGTTCGGCGAGTTCGGACAGGGCGCCGAGGGCCATCACGTCGTTCGCGGCGAAGACGGCGGTGACGTCCGGGTGCTCGTCGAGGAGCATGCCGAGGGCGCGGGAACCGGCCTCCTCGGTGGGCTCACCCGGCAGGACCGTCGTGACGACAGAGGCGCGTGCTGCTGCGGCCTGCTCGAACCCGGACTGGCGTTCGGCCGAGGCCGCCGAGCTCGCACCGACGAACCCGAGTCGGGTGTGGCCGAGGTCGAGCAGGTGCTGCGCCGCGATGCCCCCGCCGGCGTGGTCGTCGTTCGCCACGGTGTCCGCGCGGGGGATCGCGACACGGCCACCGGCGATGACGAGCGGCATCGAGGCGGGGATCGCGAGGTCGGTGGTGGGTTCGCCGGCGATCACGATGCCCTCGACGCGCATGGAGAGGAAGCCCTCCACCGGAGAGGCATCGAGCCCCGTGTTGAGGAACCGGTCGGCGACCACGAGCCGGTGCCCCTGGTCCTGCAGGCTCTCGCGCAGACCGGTCAGCAGGTCCACGAACCACTGGTTGCGGAAGTCGTCGAGCACCACGCCGATGGTGCGGCTGCGCGTGCCGGCGAGGGAGACGGCCGCGGTGGAGGGGCGGTAGTCGAGCTCCTGGATGGCCTTGAGCACGGCGGCCCGGCGCTGGTCGCTGACCCGGGGGGAGCGCTGCAGCACGAGGGAGACGAGGGACTTCGAGACCCCGGCGCGTGCGGCGACGTCGTAGATGGTCGCGGGCTTGCCGTCTCCCATGATGCGCTTCGACCTCCGTTGGCTCGTGCGTCGATCGTAGCGGTTGACGTGACATGGGCCGGCGGTGGTGTGGGGGGCGTCGAGTGAGCAGAAGACGACGGGTCTCGAACAGTCACTCGTCGTCTTCTGCTCATTCCCTTGGGTTCGCGAGTCCTCCACAGGGGAGGCACGGTGCCGGTTCTGCACGGAACTCCGGTTCGGTGAGCGGGGCGTCGGCGCGGGGCGCGAGCGTGTCGGCATGCGACCACGACCACTCCCTTCGGCGCTGCGAGGCCGGGCCTTCGACATCGGCGCGGCTGATCGAGCCGGAGTTCCCCGACAACGACTCCAGCGGAAGGACCTGACGTGCCCGACGCGATCGATTCGATGGCCCCGGGACCGACCACCCGATCCGATCCGCCGCATCCAGGCACTGCGGCCGGTCCTGTTGCCCGGACAGTTCGTCAGCCACACCTCTGCTGGAGTGTTGTGGGGTCTGCCGGTGCCGTGCGGCCCTGACACACCGGTGCACATCACCAGCGTGCACCCGCAGGCGCAGCCCCGGCGCGTCGGCGTGGTCGGGCACCGTGTGGCTGCTGACCGGGTGAGCACCCGGCAGCGCTGGGGTGTTCCGTCCAGCAGCCCCGCGGCGCTGTGGGTGGAGTGCGGGGACCTGCTCGGACTCGATGAGCTCGTCGTCCTGGGTGACGCCATCGTCACGTCGCGGGCCTGCGCGACCGCGCTGGAGGACCTCGCCGCCGCGCTCGCCGGGGCGGGGATCGTCGTGGCGTGCGGAAGCTGCGCGTGGCACTCGAGCTCGTGCGGGTGGGGGCCGGGTCACCGCAGGAGACCCGAGCGCGGCTGGCGATCGTCCGCGCGGGGCTACCCGAGCCCGAACTGCAGGTCGACGTGCTCGACGAAGCCGGTCGGTTCGTCGGCCGCGTCGACCTGGCGTACCCGGAGCACCGCATCGTCATCGAGTACGAGGGTGACCACCACCGGACCGACGCCGAGCAGTGGGGCCGTGACCTCCGCCGCTACCGCGAGATGGAACGACTCGGCTGGGCAGTCGTCCGGTGGACCAAGTCCGACCTGACGCTGCACCGCTCAGCCGCAGTGGCGCACCTGCAGGCGCTCCTTGCACGCGGAGGTCGCGTCGAGTGAGCAGAAGACGACGGGTCGCTATTGCACACCCGTCGTCTTCTGCTCACTCGATGTCGCGGGCGGCCCTGCGCGCGGGCGGCCCTGCGCGCGAGCGCCCGCGCGCCGCCCGGCGCCCCGCTACCCGATCAGGCTCGGGCGCAGGTCGCGCAGCGTGCGGGAGCGGGTCTGCCGCGCCGTGACCACGAAGGACACCAGGAGCGCCCCGAGCAGCCAGCAGAGCAGCACGCCCGCGTCGGACCACGCGGCGCCGAGGTTCCCGCCGTACATCGTCTGCCGGATCGCGTCGACCGAGTACGTCATCGGCAGCGCGAAGTGCAGCGCCGCCAACGGCCCCGGCAACGTCTGCCACGGGAACGTCCCGCCGGCGGTGACGAGCTGCACGAGCATGAGCACCAGGCCGAGGAACTGCCCCACCGATCCGAGCAGCACGTTGAGCGCCATGATGATCGCCGCGAAGGTCGCCGAGGCCAGCACCATGATCCCGATCGTGCCGCCGACGTGCACCACGTTCAGGTCGAGGGCGAAGCGCACGATGAAGAACAGCGCCACCATCTGCACCAGGCCGAGGAGTGCCGGCGTCAGCCAGCCGCCGAACACCACGGCGAGGGGCTTCCGCACCGCCGTGATCGCACGCTTCGAGATCGGCTTGAGGATGAGGAACAGCGCGTACATGCCGATCCAGGCCGCGAGCGAGATGAAGAACGGCGCGAGGCCGGCACCGTAGTTCGACGCGGCGGCGACGTTGTCGTCCCCGACCTTGACCGGGTCGGAGATGACGGAGGCCTGCGACTCCCGCTCCGAGGCGTTCGACGCCGGGATCTTCGTGCGGCCCTGGTCGAGCGACGACGCGAGCTTCGACGAGCCGGTCGTGAGCTTGTCCAACCCCGATGCGAGCGACGAAGCGCCCTGGTCAGCGGTCTTCGCACCGGTCGCGAGCTGGGACGCACCCGACGACAGGGTCGGAGCGGCCGAGGCCAGCTTCGATGTGCCGTCGGCCACCTTCGAAGCCCCCGACGAGAGCGTCGAGGCGCCCGTGGCCGCGTCCGCGATCCCGGACGACAGCTCCGGTGCCTTCGCCGCGAGCTTGCCGGTGCCGGCGGCGAGCGTGTCCGAGCCGTCGGAGAGCTGCTGGATGCCGCTCGTCAGCGCCGGGGCCTGCTCGGCGAGCTGGGAGGCGCCCGCGGACACCTGCGCGCTGCCGGTCTTGAGCTTCTGCAGGTTGCCGGACAGGTCGCCGGCACCGGTACCGAGCTCGGTGCTGCCGGCCTGCAGGTTGTCGAGCCCGGCGAGCAGCCGGGTCTTCTGTTCCGCGGAGAGCACCGTGGAGGCTTGGACGACGGGCTTCAGCGACGCGACGAGTTCCGGCGACTGCGCAGAGAGCTGCTGGACGCCCGCGATGAACGGTGCGGCCTCGTCGGCCAGCGTGGCGTTCCCGGCGGCGACCTGCGACGCACCAGTGGACAGGCGCGCAGAGTCGGAGGGAAGCGAAGCCGTCTGGTCACGGAGCTGGTGCAGCCCGGACTGCAGCTGCTGCGCCCCACTGTCCAACTGCTGCGTCTGCGACGGCAGCGCAGCCGTCTGCTGCTGCGCGCTGGCCAGCCCGGACGCCAGGGTCGACGCCCCCGACGCCACCTGCTGCGCCCCGCTGTTGAGCTGCTGGGTCTGCGACGGCAGGTCGGCCGTGCCGGACGCGAGCTCAGCTGCGCCGGACGACAGCTTGCCGGTACCGTCGGCGAGCTGGTGCGCACCCTTGTCCGCCTTGGCCGTTCCGGACGCGAGTTCATCGGCCCCGTCGACGGCGTCGCCGAGGCTGTCCCGCACGTCGGCGAGCCCGACGAGCAGGGTCTTCGCCGCCTGCTTGCCGACGCGCTCGGCGACGGCGGTGCGCATGGTCTTGCCCGCCTGCTCGGCGATGGTCGAGGCCAGGTACGAGTTGGTGTCGGCCGTCGTCATGACGAGCTTCGCCTGCGTCGGGTCGTCGGACTGCGCGGACACCAGGTGCTCGGAGAAGTCGTGCGGGATGGTGACGACGAAGTCGTACGTGCCGTTCCGGACGCCGGAGCGGGCATCGGCGGCGCTGGTCTTCGTCCACTTGAAGTCGGCGCCGTCGATGGCCTCCTTCGTGACGTCCTTGCCGTAGTCGACGTGGTCGCCGTCCAGCGTCGCACCGGCGTCGAGGTTCACGATCGCGGCGGGGATCTGGTCGAGCTTCGCGTACGGGTCGCGGTTCGCCCACAGGTAGGCGCCGCCGTACAGCAGCGGCACGATCATCAGCGCGATGAACGCCAGGCGTGCGAGCGGGGTCGCGGTGAGCCGCGCGAGTTCTGCGCGGACGAGCGAGGTGGTGGTCACTTCTGTGCCTCCGTCGGGACGGTTGCGGATGCTTCGGTGACGGAAGGAGCGGCCGGGAGGCCCGGCTCGGTTCCGTCGGTTCGGGCCACGTCCTCGGGGTCCTCGGTCTGGGGCGTCGCGAGCGTCGCGACGTCGTCGTGCGTCTCGACGCCGTCGTGCGTGTCGATCGTGTCGAGCAGGTGCTCGACCGTGGTGGCCGCGGCCTTCGAGGTCACGAGGACCACGGTCACGCCCCGTCGTGCGACGTCGCGGACCACCTGGAACCAGTCCTCGACGGCGCCGCCGTGCCGCTCGGGCGAGGTGATCACGATGCCGGTCACACCGTCGCGGAGCAGGGCGAGTTCGACGAGCAGTCGAATGCGCACGACGGTCGGCACCCGCTGCACGGCGGTGTCGACGTAGTCCCGCAGTCCGAGCTCGTCGAGCACGGTGTCGACGTGCTCGCGGTTCGGGCGCTGCCCGGCGAACGCGAGCTCCTCGCGCACGATCTGCTTGAGGGTCATGACGGGGAAGGGCTCGGCGACCCCGGGGGTGTCCACGAGGGCGAACGAGCGACGGACGGCTGCCGGGTCCTCGTGGCCGTCGAGCAGCAGCCGGCCGGTGTCGGGCTGCATGCGGCCGCCGGCGACGAGTGACGCGAGCACGGGCGCCTGCTCGGTCTCGACGGCGAGGACCCCGGGGCGTCCCGGGGCGGCGACGGCGGAGACGACGGGCAGGGGTGCGCCGGGCTCCTCGCCGATGCCCACGTGGTCGAGTTCGAGCGTCATGCGTGGTCCTTCGGGGCAGGATTGGGAGTGGGAGTGGGAGCAGCGGGTTCGGAGAGCAGTGCCGTGCGCCAGTCGATGCCGGCCATGCCCAGCGCCGACACCACCACCATGCGCCGTCCGTCCTCGTCGCTCGTGCCGGAACGGGTGGCCTCGTCGAGGACGGCGATGCACGCGCCCTCGACCAGACGGCCGAGGGTCTCGGGGTCGACGTCGTCCCGCATGGCGCCGTCGGCGATCCCGAGCGCGCACGCCTGGCGCACCTGCGAGCGCAGCGGCGCGAACACCTCGGCCACGGGTTCGGCGAACGGGCTGCGCACGGCGACCCGGGCCATCGAGCGGACGTGCGACACCTCGGTCCAGAGCGTCACCGCGATGGCGGCGAGGCGTGCGGCCGGCGGGAGCTCCTGCAGGTCCGATGCGGTGGGCATGGCCGCGGCGATCCGGGCGGCACCGGCGGTCACGACCTCGCGCACCAGGTCGTCGCGGGAGGGGAAGTGTCCGTACACCGCACGGCGCGAGAGTCCCGCAGACGCGGCGATCGTCTCGATCGAGGCGTCCGGGTCCTGCTGCAGACAGGTCTTCGCCGCGTCGAGGAGGGCTGCCCGGTTCTCCGTGGCGTCGCGGCGGGGCGCGCGGGAGGGCTGCTCGGTGGTGGTCACACACCCCATCGTAATAACGTGCACACGGGTGTGCAACTTAACAGGTTCGGTCCCCCGGACGAGGGGAGTCCCCCAAAGAGCGGACTGTCTTCCCTGAGAACGAACGCATAGCTTCACAGGAATCTCATGCGAACCACGGACTGAGCCAGGAGTGCCCTCTTTGAACCGTGCAACACCGAACACCGACCCGAACCCAACCCCCCATCGCTTCACCCGCGTCCTGACCGCCGGCATCGCCGTCGCGGCCCTCGCGTGTGGCGGTCTCGCAGTCGGGGGCGCGGCCTCCGCAGCTCCGGCCGGGATCTCGGTGGCCGACCTCAAGCTCTCCGCCCCGCTCCGTGACGCCAAGCCGACGAAGACCGTCGCCGCGTTCGTGCGCACGACCGGCCAGGGTGCCCTCGAAGTGGACGCCAAGGCGAAGGGCGGGGACCTGACGAAGTCGCGGACCCAGTCCTCCGCGGCCAAGGACCGCGTCGAGGCGATCCAGTCGACCGTCGCCGCGGTGCGGTCGGCCGTCAAGCGCGCCGACGCCGACGCGACCGAGCTCTACTCGACCGAGTACACCGTCCCGGGCGTCGCGGTCGTCGCCGACGTCGACGCGTTCCGGAAGATCGCGGAGCGCTCCGACGTCGAGAGCATCATCCCGCTCACGCCGAAGAAGATCGTCGAGCCGACGGTCAACGAGAACGCCGACGCCGCTCCCTCGGGTGTCGACCCCAGCCTGGTCCAGCCCGGTGCCGACGGCGTCGCGCCGAAGAACGCCGCGAGCGACGTCTACACGCGCTCGCTCAACGCCTGGCAGCAGACCGGCCACACCGGCAAGGACGTCAACGTCGCCGTCCTCGACACCGGTCTCGACTACACGCAGGCCGACTTCGGTGGCCCCGGCACCACCGAGGCGTACCAGCAGGCCCTGGCGAACGCGAGCGGTGGCGCGCCGGACCCCAGCCTGTACGACGCGTCGAAGTTCCTGGGCGGGTACGACTTCGCCGGTGCGACCTACAACGCCGACCCGTCGGACCCGGACGCCTACGACCCGGTGCCGGCTCCCGACGACAACCCGATCGACGGCAAGGGCGGCGACCACGGCACGCACGTGTCCGGCTCGATCGCCGGCTACGGCCTGACCGCCGACAAGCAGCAGTTCGACGGCGACTACACCAAGCTCACCACGCAGCAGGTGCAGGACATGTGGATCGGTCCGGGCACCGCGCCCGAGGCCGGCCTGTACGCCCTGAAGGTCTTCGGTGACAACGGTGGCTCGACCGACGTCACCGGTGCCGCGCTCGACTGGGTGGGCCAGGCGCTCACCGAGGGCAAGGACATCAACGTCCTGAACCTGTCGCTCGGCTCCGACTACGGCGCACCGGACGACCCCGACAACGCCAAGATCGACGCACTGACCGCTCGCGGCGTGCTCCCCGTGATCGCCTCGGGCAACGCCGACGACTTCACCGACATCGGTGGCTCGCCGGGGAACGCCGAGGGCGCGCTCACCGTCGCCGCGAGCGCCACCGGCCAGTCGCTCTACGACGGCGTGCAGGTCACCGCACCGGCCGACGTCGCGAAGACCTACCGCTCGCAGTACTCGTCCAACTTCAAGGGCACCCTGCCGGTCGAGGGCGACGTCGTCGTCCCGACCGCGAACATCGACGGCTGTGCCGCGTTCAGCGCCGCCGACGCCGCGAAGATCAAGGGCAAGGTCGTCTGGCTGAAGTGGACGGACGCCGCGCTCGAGTGCGGTTCCCTCGTGCGCTTCAACAACGTCGAGGCCGCTGGCGGCGTCGGCGTCCTGCTGGCGGGCACGCTCGACACGTTCGAATCCGGCATCGGTGGCAACGCGACCATCCCGGGTGCCGAGCTGACCGCGAAGAGCGTGGCGAGCCTCCAGGCCACCGCCAAGGCGGGGACCCTGCACGTGCGCTTCGCGGACGAGCTCAAGGGCTTCGAGGTCGCCATCGAGGCGGACGCCGTGAACACGCTCGCGTCGTTCACCAGCCGTGGTGTGCACGGATCGTTCGACGACATCGTCAAGCCGGACATCGCCGGCCCCGGGGTCAACGTGATCTCCGCGGCCAACGGCACCGGTGACGGCCGCATGTCGATGAGCGGTACCTCCATGGCCACGCCGGACGTCGCGGGCATCGCGGCGCTGACGTTCCAGTCGCACCCGACCTGGTCCGCCCCGCAGGTCAAGGCGGCCCTGATGAACACGGCGACGCACGACGTGAAGGACGGCAACCGTTCGGCGACCCTGCTCCGCCAGGGCACCGGTCGCGTGGACGCACTGCAGGCGGTCACCGCCGGCACCACGGTCCGCAGCGCCGAGAACGACCAGCTCGTCACCGCGTCGTTCGGCGTCGTCGAGGTCGCGAGCGGGACGAGCGAGACCCGCACCCTGCAGATCGACAACACCGACAGCACGGCGCACACGTACAACGTGTCGTACCAGCCGCAGGTGTCGCAGCCGGGTGTGACCTTCGCGCTCAGCTCGAAGCAGGTCACGGTGCCCGCCAACGGCACCGCGTCGGTCACGCTGACGTTCTCGGTCGCTGACGCGACGAAGCTCCGCCGGGTCATCGACCCGACCCAGGAGGCCGTCCAGCAGGGCTACCAGCGCGAGTTCGTGGCCGCCGCTTCCGGCATCGTGGCGTTCGCGCCGACCGACAGCTCGCTCAACCCGATGCGCCTCGGCGCCTACGTGGCGCCGAAGCCCGTCAGCGCGGTGCGGGCACGGACCACGGTCTCGTTCACGGGACCGGGCAAGTCGGCCGAGCTCACGCTCAAGGGCCGCACGCTCGACCAGGGCGGACTGACAACCGGCTACCACGCCGCCGTCGCTCCGTTCGTGCTCGGCGGCACCGACCCGGCCGAGGCGTTCCCCGAGGGTTCGGCGACGCGCTCGCTGCAGGCGGCCGACGTCCGTTCCTACGGTGCGTCGTACGACAAGTCGTCGGGAACCCTGGCGTTCGGCGTGCAGACCGCTGGTCCGGACGCGAACCCGGGCGCCGTCACCAACGTCGAGGTCCTCATCGACACGGACCGTGACGGCGAGCCCGACTTCCTGGTGTACAACGCGAAGTCGGCTGCCGTGGACGCCACGTTCGCCACGACGGTCGACCTGGCGAAGGCCGCCCTGGACGACCCGGACGTCGACCCCGTCGTCGACGTCCAGCCGCTCAACGGCGGTGCGCCCGGACAGGACGTGAACACCTTCGACAGCTCGGTGAAGGTGCTGACCGTCGCTGCGAAGGCCATCGGTTCGTCGAAGAAGTTCGACTACACCGTGCTGACGGAGTCGGCCTACGCCCCGGGTGCTGCCACCAGCGGTTCCTCGGTCGTGGACGAGACGAAGACGGCCACGTTCGACCCGTCGAAGCCGAAGCTGTCGTTCTCGCAGGACGGCACCTCCGGCGTGCTGTTCGCCGACGCCGACTCGCTCACGGTCACCCGTGCCTCGGGTGTCACCAAGGCGACGGTGCTGCTGCTCCACCTCGACAACGCGGCGGGCAAGCAGGCCGACACCTCGACGATCAACGTGGTCCCGCCGAAGCTCGCGCTCGCGAAGGGGAGCAAGGTCACGGTGAGCGGGACGGCGAAGGTCGGCTCGACCCTCACCGCGAAGCACGGTACGTGGAGCACGACGAAGGCGACCTACAAGTACCAGTGGCTGCGTGACGGCAAGGTCGTCAAGTCGGCAACGGGTACCAAGTACAAGCTCGGCTCGTCCGACGTCGGGCACCGCATCAGCGTGCAGGTGACGGCCCACGCCTCCGGGTACGAGGACGGCACGGCCAAGTCCGGGGCGACCGCGAAGGTCACGCGCCGCTAGGACAGGGTGCGCGCGCGGTTCACGCGCCACATGGTGAGCAGAAGAGGTCGGGTCCCGAGTGGGGATCCGACCTCTTCTGCTCACGAAGCGCGGGGCATCCCACCCCGCGAACGCGTGTTCGGGACAGGTAGTTAGACAAACTAGTGAAGTGGTGCCACTGTTTGTCCCATGCAGAACACGCTGAACCAGCTCCGGTCCAACCCGGTCGAGTGGCGCCGTCGTGGACTCACCCCGCCGGACGTCATCCAGGCCATGATCGAGCAGCGCCTGGCCGAGCCGGGGCACTCCCAGCCCGTCGGTGACCCGTCGTACCAGGACTTCTTCCGGAGCTGATCCGGGGTCGGCCGGGTGATCCGGGACGCACCGGCGGACAGACGGGAGGCGCGGTGCCGGCTGGCACCGCGCCTCCCGTCTATACGTCGGTGACGTCTCGGACGTCACTTGCCGATCTTGCCGTCGGCCGCGTCCTCGGCCTTGCCGATCTGGTCGCCGTGCCCGCCGCCGGTCGCCTTGTCCGCCGCGTCGCCCGCCTTGTCGAGGCCGGCGTCCGTTGCCTGCTCGCCCTTGTCGCTGTCGGCGAAGTCCTTCGCCTTGTCTCCGATGCCGCTCATGTCGTGCTCCTCTCGCGTCGTGGATCTGGACGCGTCCGACCGTGCTCCGACCGATCCGGACGGACATCCAGGTGCGCTCCATGTGGACAAGCGACCCGCCGTCCACCGGACGTCACAGCGGGTGACGCGCAGGTGACCAGCCGATAGACTCGGGTGGACCACCGGCCCGGACGGCCGTGTGCGGTCCTCCGCCAACGTGAGGAGAACCAGATGCCCGCAGCAGTCATCATCGGAGCCCAGTGGGGCGACGAGGGCAAGGGGAAGGCCACCGACCTCCTCGGCTCCCGCATCGACTACGTCGTGAAGTTCAACGGCGGCAACAACGCCGGCCACACCGTCGTCGTCGGCGGCGAGAAGTACGCCCTGCACCTGCTGCCCTCCGGCATCCTGACGCCCGGCGTGACCCCGATCATCGGCAACGGCGTCGTTGTCGACCTCGAGGTGCTGTTCCAGGAGCTCGACGCCCTGCGCGCCCGCGGCGTCGACGTCTCGAAGCTCCTCGTGTCGGCCAACGCCCACGTCATCACGCACTACCACCGCACCGTCGACAAGGTGACTGAGCGGTTCCTGGGCAAGCGCCAGATCGGCACCACCGGTCGCGGCATCGGCCCGACCTACGCCGACAAGATCAACCGCGTCGGCATCCGGATCCAGGACATCTTCGACGAGAACATCCTGCGGCAGAAGGTCGAGGCGGCGCTCGACCAGAAGAACCACCTGCTGGTCAAGGTCTTCAACCGCCGCGCGATCGACCCGGAAGAAGTCGTCGAGTCGCTGCTCTCGTTCGCCGAGCGCCTGCGCCCGATGGTCGCCGACACCGCCCTCGAGATCCACCGTGCCCTGGAGCGTGGCGAGACCGTCCTGTTCGAAGCCGGCCAGGCCACGATGCTCGACGTCGACCACGGCACCTACCCGTTCGTCACCTCGTCGTCCGCGACCGCCGGTGGCGCCGCGACCGGTTCGGGCATCGGCCCGGGCAAGCTCGAGCGGATCATCGGCATCGTCAAGGCGTACACGACCCGCGTCGGGGCCGGTCCGTTCCCGACCGAGCTGTTCGACGAGTCGGGCGAGTTCCTGCGCGCCAACGGCTTCGAGTTCGGCACCACCACCGGCCGCCCGCGCCGCTGTGGCTGGTACGACGCCCCGATCGCCCGCTACACGGCACGCATCAACGGTGTGACCGACTTCGTGCTCACCAAGCTCGACGTCCTGACCGGGCTCGAGACGATCCCGGTGTGCGTCGCGTACGAGGTCGACGGCGTCCGCGTCGACGAGGTCCCGGTCAACCAGTCCGACTTCCACCACGCGAAGCCGGTGTACCAGGAGTTCCCCGGCTGGACCGAGGACATCACCGGAGCCCGCACCTTCGACGACCTGCCGAAGAACGCGCAGGACTACGTCCTGGCGATCGAGGCGATGTCCGGCGCACGGATCTCGGCGATCGGTGTCGGACCCGGCCGTGACGCCATCGTCGTGCGGCACGACCTGCTCGGCGACGACGAGCGTGCCGACCAGCGCGCCGGCGAACGCACCGACGCAGCGTGACGATGCGGATCCTGTTCGTCTGCAGCGGCAACATCTGCCGGTCGCCGCTCGGCGCGCAGGTCCTGACGGCACGACTCGGCCCGGACACCCCCGCGTTCGTGGTCGAGTCGGCCGGCACCATCGCCGACGACGGTGCCACGATGGACGCCGCCGCGGCGGAGCAGTCCGTCCGGCTCGGGGGCGACCCGTCGGCCCACCGGTCGCGGTACCTGACGGCCGAGATCGTCGCGAGCGCCGACCTGGTGCTGACCGCCGAGCGATCGCACCGTGCAGCCGCCGTCTCCCTGGCGCCCCGGGCATCCAAGCGGACCTTCACGATCAAGCAGTTCGCGCGGGTGCTCGCCGGCCTCGAGCCCGGTGACCTGGCCGACGTGACGACCCCGCAGGAGCTCGTGGAGCGTGTCGCGCGGCTGCGCGGCACCGTCCCGCCGCCCGCCGACCCGGCCGACGACGACGTGGACGACCCCTACCGTCGCTCGACGGCGACGCACCAGCGCGTGGCCGACGAGGTCGACGTGGCGCTCGCGCTCATCGCCGACGCACTCCGGGCAACGCTACGCTGACGCCGCCGCCGCTGCTGCCGTGCCGTTGCGCTGCGCACGGTGCGCGGTTGTTCGCCCGGTGCGAGGTTGGCGGCCTGGTGCAGGGCTGTAGCGGCGCACGGAGCTAGCAAGCTCGCACGTGGCCGCACAGCGCGCTGCCTGACCGGACCCGCGAGACGTCGGGGTCCTGCGGGCCGAGTCGGTTCGGAAGACGCCGTCGTCGTGCGCAGACGCCGCCGAGTGCTCGAGACGCCTCCGGATTCGGCGGCGATTCGAGCGCACAGCGGCGTCGAGCGATGACGACGGCGTGTTCAGGAGTGCCGAACTGACCGACCGGCACTTGCATCCTTCGATGGAACTCCCGCACGTGCATCCCGAAGCCGGTCGTCCCCGAGCGCCCCGTTTCCTAGCGTCGTGTACATGACGAACACCACCGAAGTCCGGCCCACCGCCGGCACCGCAGCCCGCGACCGAGGGGGTGTCCGCGGCCTCATCGCCCGGCACCCGCTCGTGTCCTTCTTCACCATGGCACTCGGCCTGAGCTGGCTCGCGTGGGTGCCGTACATCCTGTCGCCGCACGGCATGGGCGTGTGGGACATCCACTTCCCCGAGGTCCTGGGCAGCGGACAGTTCACGGGCGTCCTGCCCGGGGCGCTCCTCGGCCCGCTGGGCAGTGCGTTCATCGTCACCGCGGTCGCTGACGGTCGCGCGGGGCTCCGCCGCTGGGTGGGACGGCTGTTCCGCTGGCGGGTCGCCTGGTACTGGTACGCGCTGGCGCTCGTCGTCGTGCCGGCCCTGATCGTCGTGTCCGCGCTGCCGTTCGCCGGTGGTGACGTGCGGGCCCCCTCGGCCCTGGCGTTCGCCATGCTCGTGCCCGGACTGATCATCCAGCTGTTCTCAACCGGCCTGAGCGAGGAACCCGGCTGGCGCGACTTCGCCCTGCCCCGCCTGCAGCACCGCTTCGGGGGCCTCGGCGCCGCCGCGATCCTCGGCCCGATCTGGGCGCTCTGGCACATGCCGCTGTACTTCAGCGACTGGGGCGGCTGGCCGAACGCGCACTGGAGCGAGCCCGTCGTGTTCGCCCTGTTCACCATCACCTTCAACGTCGTGATGATCCAGGTCTTCAACAAGACCCGCGAGAGCCTGCCCCTGGCCCTGCTGCTGCACGTCGGCGTGAACAACACGATCTCGACGCTGTTCCCCGAGATGTACCCGAGCATGACCGCCGGCACGCTGATGATCGGCCTGACGATCATGTCGACGATCGCCGCCGTGGTGCTCCTCGTCGCGACCCGCGGCCGCCTGGGCTACGACCCCGCCCGACGCGCCCTGCCCCTCGACGCACCGGTCCCCACCCGCGCCCGCCTCGTAGGATCCAACGATGGCACCCGCTGAGCACGACGCGCTGCGCGCACCGGCCGAGCCGGCAGCACAGCGCGCCCGCCGCGTCGACGTCTTCGTCGCCCTCGGCACGGCCGTCGTCGCCCTCGGGCTGCTGCTCGGCCTGCCGCCGCTGGACGCCCTCGAGCCCGACGGCCCCGCCCTGGCGATGCGGGTCCCCGCACCGTTCACCCTGGCGTGGAGCGTCCTGGCCCTCGGCCTGCTGGCCCAGTCGGCCGCCCTGCTCGCCGCCCGCCGGGCACCGCGCACCGTGCTGATCGTGGTCGCCGCCCTGCCGGTGGTGGTCGCGGCGCTCGCCCCGCAGTCGTCCGACCTGTTCGGCCTCACCGCACTGCCCGTGGTCGTCGCCGTCGTCCTCGCCGCGCTCCGCGTCCCGCTGGCCCGCCTCTGGTCGACACTCGTGGTCGCCGCTGCCCTGGCGGCAGCCGGCAATGTGGTGCTGGCGGTCACCGGTGACACCACCGCCGCCGTGTCCGGCTCGCTCGGGCAGGGCGTGCTGCAGGCGATCGGCGCGGTCTGCCTGCCCCTGCTGGTCACCCTGCTCGTGCAGTCCCGCCGCGAGGTCCGCGTCGCCCGCACCGCCGAGGCCAGCGCCGTGAACCGGGAGCAGGACGCCCTGGTCGACGCCGCGGTGTCCCGCGAACGTGCCGCGATGGCCCGTGAGCTCCACGACATCGCCGCCCACCACCTGTCGGGCATCGCACTGATGGCCGCCGTCATCGACCGGCAGATCGACGCGGACCCGGAGCGTGCCCACGAGGGTGCCCGCCAGGTCCGGGAGCAGAGCACCGCCGTGCTCGAGGACCTCCGCCGCCTGGCCGGCCTGCTCCGCGACGACGCCCCTGCCGAGCGCGCCGTCGAGACGGTCGCCGGGATCGTCGACCTGGCCGAACGCGCCCGGTTCCGCAGCGACGTCCGGCTCGACGTGCTGCCGGGGGACCGTCCGCTGGCCGACGGCGTCGGCCCGCTCGCGCAGCTCGCCGCCTACCGCACCGTCCAGGAGGCGCTGGCCAACGCCGCCCTGCACGCCCCGTCCGCCCCGTGCACCGTCACCATCGACGACCGCGACGCGACCCGGGTGGTGATCCGGGTGGAGAACGCACCGGCCACCGTGCCGGCAGCGGGGACCTCTCCCTCGGGCGGCAACGGCCTGCGGGGGATGCGCGAGCGGGCGGACCTGGTCGGGGCGCGCCTCCAGACCGGCCCGACCGCGACCGGCGGATGGCTGGTGGAGCTGGCGCTCGGCCGGGAGGCACCTCCCGCACCCGCGCAGGCCGCCGACGGAACCGGGGTGGTCGCGTGATCCGCGTGCTGGTCGCGGACGACCAGCCCCTGGTCCGCGCCGGGGTGTCCGCGCTCCTCGGTGCGGAGCCGGACATCGAGGTGGTCGGCGTGGCCGCCGACGGCGGCGAGGCGCTCGCGCTGGCGCGCGAGACGCGACCCGACGTCGCCTGCCTGGACATCCGGATGCCGGTGATGAACGGCATCGAACTCGCCCGGATCTTCTGCGCCCCGGACGCCGATCCGGCGATCCCCGCGCTCATGCTGACGACGTTCGACCTGGACGACTACGTGTTCGGGGCGCTCGAGGCCGGTGCCTCCGGGTTCCTGCTCAAGGACGCCGAGCCGGACACGATCGTCGATGCCGTGCGGCAGGTCGCCGCCGGCAACGGCACGCTCGACCAGGCCCTGACCCGGCGGGTGCTGCGGGAGTTCGTGTCGCGGCGGAGCCTGCAGCCGGTGTCCGGCGACCGGGCCGACGGCGTGCTGACCGCCCGCGAGCGCGAGGTGCTCCTGCTGCTGGCGCAGGGGATGTCGAACGAGGAGATCGCCGCAGCCCTGGTGCTCGAGGTCTCCACCGTCAAGTCGCACCTGGCGCGGATGCTGCCGAAGCTCGGGGTACGGTCGCGGCTGCAGGCCGTCGTGTGGGCGTACCAGAACCGGATCGTGACGGTGCCGGAGCAGCCGTAGCGGGCCCGGAGTCAGCCGGCGGGCTGCGGCGTCAGCCGGCGGGCTGCGGCTCCGCGGCGCCGGGGACGACGAGCTTCCAGACGTCGTCGTCTCCGCCGGGGGAGAGGTACAGGCGGAAGGCGCCCTCGTCGGCGAGGGGGTCGCCCGAGAGGTACTCGACCGGTTCGCCGCTCGTCTCGCACTGGTCCGACGTGCTGATGACCTGGATCGTGTCGCCGGGGGCGACGGCGTCACCCTTCGTGACGTCGGTGACCGTCGCCTCGTACACCTCGTAGATGCCCTGGGGTTCCACGGTGCGGTCGGTCTTGGTGACGTCAGCGTCGACGACGAGTTCAGCGGCGTCGCGGCGTTCGGCCGGGGTCTTCAGGGAGACGTAGTCGGTGCAGAACCCGGAGTGCAGCGGCCCGGCCTGGGTGCTCGGGTTCGTGGGGCCGGCATCGCCGCTCGTCTTGCTGCCACAGCCCGCCAGAGTACCGCCGAGCACGATGACGAGTGCCACGACCGGTGCGATCCGTCCCCACTGCATGGGGCGAGTATGGCTCACGACGCGACCGGGGGCTAGCCCGCTGCGCCCTTGGCACCCTCTGCGGCGATGTGGATGGCCTGCTGCATCCGGACCGAGACCTTCTTCGACATCGCGACCGTCGGGTGGACGCCGTCGTACGTGCGCGAGGACGGCCAGCCGCCGTCGAGCCGGCGGTCGGCTGCCCACGGGTCGACGAACATCCAGCCGCGGGTGAGTGCGTGGTTCTGCAGGTCGCGGTTCAGGATCTCGCCCTGCTTGCGGCGGTCGATGTGCTTCTTGCTGTAGTTCGTGATGTTCGACGGCGCGATCGCGGCGATCACGACGTGGCGCGCGCCGACCTTCTTCGTGATCTTGTCGATGTTGTTCAGGATCGACTTCGTGCTGTACCCGTAGCGCAGGTCGTTCGTGCCGGCCATCACGACGAGGACGTCGGCATCGTGCGCCGAGCTCCGTTCGAGGATCCGCGTCGAGGTGGCTCCTCCGATCGAGGTGCCCCCGACGTTGGCCATCGTCGGGTCCTTCAGCTGCCGCATCCACGAGGCGTCCATGGCCGTGAGCGAGTCGCCGGCGTAGGTGAACGTCAGCTTGCTCGGTGTCGGCGCGGGCGTCGGGGTCGGCACCGGTTTCGGCGTGGCCGTCGGGGCGGTGCTCGGCGTCGGGGCGCTGGTCGGAACGGGCGTGGGCTCGCTCGGCTGGCTCGGCTGGCTCGTCGGCTCCGTGGTCGGGGACGGTGCCGGAACGTCGGTCGGCGCGGGGGCGGGGGCGCTCGTCCCGGTTCCCTCCACGGCGGTCGCGGTGTTCGGGACTGCGGCGAGCAGGGTGCCAGCGAAGACGGCGACGGATGCGGCTGCGGCGATGAAGGGCAGGCGGGAGGAGCGCTGGTGGTGAGGCAACGTGAGCTTTCGTTTCGGGTGCGAACTTCACCACCCTAGAAGTTCCGTGACATGTCATCGTCCCCCAGGTCTGGGGGGCCGCACGGCTCGCGCTCCGCGGACAGACAGATCGTTCCCCGTGCTACACGATCCGGTCGCTGTCCGGGGAACGCGCGTTCCCGTTCGGGGGACTGTGCACCGACGCGTCTGGCTGGTGCAGTGTATGCATGCACATCGAAACGCCGCCGGTGACCACCCCCGACGACCCCGCCCTGCGGGGTGAGGTCATCCACGGGATGATCACGGCGCTGCGTTCCCGTCCGCTGCACGAGGTGACCCCCGAGGTCGTCGCGGCTGCGGCCAGAGTGGACACCGACGTCGTCGGCCGGACGTTCCCGAGCTGGGACGGCCTGCTGCTCGCGACCATCGACCGGTGGAACGAGGACCGCACCGTGCCGCTCATGCCCCTGGCCGAGCAGCACGGCACCATCCGGTTCCTGCGCGCGATCGTCACCGCGAACGTGGCCGACCCGTCGCTCATGCGGTTCCTGACGGCGACGCTGAACATCGCGGCATCGCCCGAGCACCCGCTCGCGCCGATGCTGCACGCCCGGTGGCGACGGTTCCACGCCTTCGTGCAGCACGCCCTGGAGCGCGACGTGCTGCTCGGGCGTGAGCCGAGCACGATGGAACCGGCCCGCGGCTCGGAGCAGCTGCTCGCGACCTACGAGGGGCTGCAGCTGCAGTCCATGGTGCGACCGGAGATGGACCTGCTCGAGGCCTTCGACCGCGCCGTGACGCGCCTGCGCGAGGGCTGGTCCCGCGCGTACGTGCCGCCCGTCTGGGACCTCGCCCGGGTCGGTTGACCCTCCGGGCGGCTCGTCGGGCCGCCCCCACAGACCGAGGACGCTAGGGCGTCCGAGGGCAGACGCTCACCGTCTGCACGCGTCGCCGCACGATTCGGGTTCGAGCGGCGGCGCGTACCAATCTCTGCGAGACGGACGTGCGTTGCGCACCGGTCGCCGTGCGCCGGTCGCTCGTTCCGCGCCGTCAGTCCGCGTGCATCGCGAGCGGACGCTCGGTGTCCACCTCGACCGGCTGCCGGCGGATCGCGATCACCGTGACGTCGTCGTCGTGCGGCACCTCGTCGGCGCGGGCCGACAGCGCGAGGACGACCGCGTGCGGGTCGCGGCCGGCGCGGGCGATCGCGGCGACGGACTCGATCGTGTCGTCCAGGTCGTCGTACAGGTCGAGCACACCGTCGCTGAACGAGACGAGCAGGTCGCCCGGTTCGAGGGTGCCGTCGGTCGTCGCCCACTCCTCGCGGATGCCGAGCCCGAGCGGCATGTCGCCGGAGCGCAGCCGGTCGACGTGTCCGTCGGCGCGCAGGACGAAGCTCAGTCCGTGACCGGCATCAGCCCACTGGAGGGTGCCGTCGTCGGAGATCCGGGCGTGGAACAGCGTGGTGAAGGCGAGATCGGGTCCGACGCCTTCGGCGGTCAGCCCGTCGGAGGCCCGCTTCAGCGCCTCGCCGGGGTCCTCGACGGTCCGGGCGCTGCGCAGTGTCGCGCGCACCGCGGCCGCGATCAGCCCCGCACCGACGCCCTTGCCCATGACGTCACCGAGGCTCACTGCCACGCCGGTCGGCGTCGGGTACCAGTCGAAGAAGTCCCCGCCGACGCTCCGGGCCGGCAGGCAGGCACCCGCGACGACGACGTCCTCGGTGATGCGGCCGGTCGTCGTCGGGAGCAGGGACCGCTGCACCGCGGCTGCCCGGTCGATCTCGGCGCGGACCTTGCCCTCACGTGCCTCGGCGGACCGCAGACTCCGTCGGGCCCGGCGGGAGAGCTCGTGCACGACGACGGCGACGGTGCCGAACACGACGACGAGGATGCCCAGACGGACGAGTTCACTCGCGCCGGGCGCGTCGGACGGGGTCAGGACGTACGGGGCGAGGATCACGACCACGATGCCCGCGATCGCGAAGAGCACGGTGCGACGGCCCTCGAGCGACGCCCACCAGACCACCGGGAGCACCACGATCGCCGTGAACAGCGAGGAGCCGGAGCCCGTCCCGGTGCGCAGCAGTGCGATCGTCAGGAAGTCGACGGTGAGCAGGACCGGCACCACCCAGGCCGCGCGGCGCACCAGTGCGGGGATCGCGCTCATCAGCGTCGCGACCACCACGCCCACCACACTCGCGACGAACAGGTGGTGCTGGGTGATCGCCAGCGTCGGCATCACGACGCTCAGGAACGCCGACAGGGCCAACAGGCCGCTGATCGGAGCCTGACGGACGAGAGGGTTGTCGACGATGCTGGTTGGGCGAGTCATGCTCAGTGCAGGCTAGTGGTCCGCGCGGCCCAGGGACCGGCGCTGACCCGATCTGGGGACGCGGCTCTGGCCGCTCAGCGCGGCCAGGTGGCGACGACAGCGACCGCGTTGAACAGCACGTGTGCCAGGATCGCGCCGCCGATGCGGTCGGTCATCGCGACGAGCGTGCCGGTGAGCAGGCCGAGCAGGAACGTCGTCACGAACACCTGGAACCCGCCGAGCGTGGTGCCGCCCGCACCGAGCAGCAGGTGGAGCAGCGCGAACAGGAGCGCCGTGACCAGCACCGCGAGGAACCGGGTTCGGGGCGTGAGCTCGGCGGCGAGCCGGCGCTGGAACAGCCCGCGGAACACCACTTCCTCGAGCACCGGGCTCACGACGACGATGCCGATCGCCGACACGAGCAGCAGCCCGACGTCGGGCGTGCCGAGGGACGGTGCGGGGACCAGCCCGGTCGTCCCCGTGAACGCGAGTGACATGACGACGTCCACCGCGCGGCACACGATCACGATGCCGATCGCGAAGACCACGATCCCCAGGTCGAGCCGCAGCCGCGACACCATCGCCGATCGCGGGGTCCGACGGAGCACCACGGCGGCCGCGACGACGAGCGGCAGCCACACGGCGGCGTCCGCGGCGAGCACCTGCAGGACCGGCGAGGGGATGCCCCCAGTCCGGGTGACCTGTCCGACGATCCGGGTCAGGATCACGGCGACGCCGAGTGCGACGAGGATGACGATGAGGTCCCGCTGTCGCCGCACGCTGGGCTCGGTGGTGGTCGTGGCCGGCTCGGAGCGCATGGGGCCACCGTAGAGGACACCGCGCGCCGGATGGCGACTTCCCCCGAGCAGTGCTCGTTCCTGTGGCACTATTTGTATGCCGTGCGCTGGGAGTACCCCGGCGTGCCTGTGTCGGGACCACGGGGCGGCCATGATCGGGGAAGGCAAAGGCGTGGAACTCCGCGACTACATCACGGTGCTCCGCAAGGGATGGGTGCTGATCGTCGTACTCGCCCTGGTGGGAGTGGCCGCAGCCGCAGGGTTCTCCCTGCTGAAGAAGCCGGTCTACTCGGCATCGGCGCAGGTCTTCGTCTCCACGGAGACGTCCGGCAGCGCCAGTGACCTGGCGCAGGGCAACACGTTCACCCAGCAGCGGGTGCTGACGTACTCGAACCTGGTGTCGACGCCGATCGTGCTGCTGCCGGTCATCTCGTCGCTCAAGCTCGACATGAACGCGGACCAGCTCGCGACGATGGTGTCGGCGACGGCGCCGACGAGCACGACCCTCATCTCCATCTCGGTGGAGGGCACCGACCCCGTGCAGGCCGCCGACATCGCGAACGCGACCTCGCAGAGCCTGACCAACGTCGTGCAGGACATCGAGGCCACCGACGCGAGCGGCAAGAGCACGGTCAAGCTCACCCGCGTGAAGCAGGCCGACGTGCCGAGCGTCCCCGTCAGCCCGAACGTGCCCGTCAACGTGGCGCTCGGTCTGCTCGTCGGGCTCGCCCTGGGCATCGGCATCGCCGTGCTGCGCCAGACCCTGGACAACCGGATCCGCACCGAACTCGACGTCGAGAAGATCAGCGACAAGCCGGTCGTGGGTGGGATCGCCTTCGACGCCAAGGCCGCCGAACGCCCGCTCATCGTGCAGGTCGACCCGCGCAGCCCCCGTGCCGAGTCGTTCCGCACGCTCCGCACCAACCTGCAGTTCCTCGACATCGGCACCGGCGCCCGCACCTTCGTCATGACGTCGTCGATGCAGTCCGAGGGCAAGAGCACCACCGTCGCGAACCTGGCGATCGCCCTGGACAGCGCCGGGTTCCGCGTCATCCTGATCGACGCCGACCTACGCCGCCCCCGTGTCGCCGAGTACATGGACGTCGAGAGCAACGCCGGTCTGACCGACGTGCTGATCGGCCGCGCCGACCTGGAGGACGTGGCCCACCCGTGGGGACGCGGCAAGCTCGTCGTCCTGCCTGCCGGTCAGATCCCGCCGAACCCGTCCGAGCTGCTCGGCTCGGGCGCGATGCAGGACCTGATCGACCTGCTCGAGCAGCAGTTCGACTACGTCCTGTTCGACGCGCCGCCGCTGCTGCCCGTCACCGACGCGGCGATCCTGGCCAAGAAGGCCTCGGGCGCGATCGTCGCGGTCGCCTCGGGACAGACGCTCAAGGGCCAGCTCGCCGCGGCCGTCGCCACCCTCGAGAACGTGGGGGCCCCGGTCTCCGGCTTCGTCCTGACGAAGATGCCGCTGAAGGGCCCGGGCGCCTACGGACACGGCCGTTACGGCTACGGCTACAGCTACGGCCACGACGAGGACGACAACACGGTGACCACGTCGACGCACCCGCCGAAGCGTTCCGGCAAGAAGCTGGGCGTGCTCCGCCGCGCCGGGCGCTGAACGGGGCCGATCAGATGAAGAATCGCCGGGGAACCCGAAGCCTCGGCCGCGCACTGCCCCGGACCACGTTCATCCTGGTGGCCGTCGTGGTGGTGGCGCTGATCGTCGTCGACGTCGTGCTCGTCGCGCTCGCCCTGGGCCGGACGGCGCCCGAGGAGAACGGACCCGCCGGCCCCATCCCCACCTTCTCGGGAACGCCCGACCGGCGCGAGACACCGCGACCGAGTGCGTCTGCCGACGCAGACGCCGCCTCCACCAAGCAGCAGGGTCGCCGCCTGCTGGCAGCGGTCGACGGCCAGGAGGCGTGGCGCGCGTCCGGTGGGTCGTGCGGCGGCCCGCGGCCGGTGCTGGAACACTCCGTGGACGGTGGGGCGACGTGGGTCCCGGTGGGACTCGGGACGGATGTCGGATCGCTCATGGCGATCCGGGCCTCCAGTGCGGAGCTCTCGGTCCTGGTGGGTGTCGGCGACGACTGCACGACGACGGCGCGGACCAGCACCGACGCCGGCGTGACGTGGGAAGCCGGGGCGCCCGGCGCCGCCGGCGCCGGCATCAGCACCGACGGTGTCGTGCTCGCGAGCGGGACGGAGCAGGCGCCGTGCGGCGACCCGATCGACGCGTTCCAGGGCGAGAAGACCGCGGTCGTCATCTGCGACGGCCAGCTCGAGTGGCGCACCGGCGATGCCGCGTGGGTCGACGTGCCGATGGGCGGCGTCCGGTCGATCGGCGTCGACGGTGGCAACTACACGCTCGCCCGCGTCGGTGCAGCAGCGTGCGACGGCGTGCAGATCGAGACCATGTCCGCGTCGGACGTGACGCCCTCGTCGTCCACCACGCCGATCGGCTGTGCCGACGGCGCGGACACCGACAACACCGTCACCATCGACCGTGCCGGCCAGGACGTGTGGCTGTGGGACGGCAAGACCGTGCGGGTCTCGTCGGACGGTGGCGCGACGTGGTGACCGGGTCGTCCTCGTGACGACGGATGCGCTCCGCGCACCGCGCGCCGTCGGCGCCACCGACGAGTGGAGCCGCAAGTACTCGCGCCGCGTGCTGTTCACCGACCTGCTGGCGCTGATCTGGGTCGTCTTCGGTGTGCAGATCGCCTGGCTCGGGCTGAAGTCGAACCTGGCCACCAACACCGCCGACCTGCGGCTGAGCTACTTCGCCATCTCCATCGTCGTGATCGTCGTGTGGATGAGCGCGCTCGCCTTGTACGACACCCGCGGCGCACGCGTCATCGGCGTCGGCAGCACCGAGTACCGGCTCGTCGCGGACTCCAGCGTCCGGGTGTTCGGCCTGCTCGCGATCGCGGCGTTCCTGCTGCACGTCGACCTGGCCCGCGGCTACGTGCTCATCGCGTTCCCGATCGGGATCCTCGTCCTCCTGCTGTCGCGGTGGATCTGGCGACAGTGGCTCGTGGCCCAGCGTCAGCAGGGCGCGTACTCGGCGACCGTGCTGCTCGTCGGGTCGCCGGCCAGCGTGCTGCACATCGGCCGCGAACTCGCACGTTCCCCCGAAGCCGGCTACCGCGTGGTCGGGGCGGTCGTGTCGACGAACCACCGAGGTCTGCTGACGGGCTCGACCATCCAGAGCCACGGCGGCTTCGACGACGTCGGCTCCGCGCTGCGCGAGACCGGCGCCGACACCGTCGTGATCACCAGTTCCGACGACCTGCCGCCGGAGCGCGTCCGCGAACTCAGCTGGTCGCTCGAGCCGGGCCGGCAGCACCTGGTGGTCGCGCCGAGCCTGACCGACATCGGTGGTCCCCGCATCCACACCCGACCGGTGCAGGGCCTGCCGCTCATCCACGTCGAGACGCCGACCTACTCGGGGCGCAAGCTCTACACGAAGCGTGCCTTCGACCTGGTCGGCGCGGCGCTGCTCGTCGTCGTCCTGTCGCCGCTGCTGCTCGTGCTCGCCGTGCTGGTGAAGACCACCTCGACCGGTCCGGTGTTCTTCCGGCAGGAGCGCGTCGGCCTGAACGGCAGCACCTTCCGGATGATCAAGTTCCGCTCGATGGTCGTCGACGCCGAGGAACGCCTGCAGGAGCTCAGCGCGCTCGACCGGGCCGAGGGCAACGACGTCCTGTTCAAGATGCGGAACGACCCCCGGGTCACCCGGGTCGGCGGGTTCATGCGCCGCTACAGCCTGGACGAGGTGCCGCAGCTGTTCAACGTCCTGGCCGGCAGCATGTCCCTGGTCGGGCCCCGACCGCCGTTGGCACGCGAGGTCGCCCGCTACGACACACACGTCCACCGTCGGTTCCTGGTGAAGCCGGGCATGACCGGCCTGTGGCAGGTGAGCGGTCGGTCCGACCTGTCGTGGGAGGATTCGGTGCGGCTCGATCTGTACTACGTGGAGAACTGGTCGATCGTGGCCGACCTCCTGATCCTCTGGAAGACCTTCAAGGCAATCGCCAACAGCCGGGGTGCGTACTAGATGGTTGATCACAACGACGTCCGGCCCGACGGCGGGGACGAAGCCACTCCCCGCGACACCCTGCTGGCTCTTCCCACGGTGCGTGCCGCGGGCGTACCACTGGTCGCGATACCCGGCTCGAAGATCCTCGACGAGCTCAGACTCATCGCCGATCACCTGGACGACGCAGGCGTGCCGGTCCATTTCGTCAACGCCTACACCGTCTCGTTGACCGCTGACGAGCGCTACTTGCGCTTGTTCCAGTCGGACGGGCTGAACATCGCCGATGGGACGCCCCTCGCTTGGATTGCCCGTCGGACGAGTGGCCAGGTGGCACATCTGCGTGGTCCAGATGCGTTCCGTGAGCTGCTTTCGTCGAACCCGTCGCACGGCATCCGGCACTTCCTTCTCGGCGGAAGTGATGCTTCGCTGGCCCGTCTCGAAAGCGCGATCGCGCGGGACTACCCCGACGCAGTGGTGGTGGGGTCGTTCAGCCCGCCGTTCACTGACTTCGGAACGAGCGATCGAGAACTGATCGACTCGTTGATCCGGGAGTCGGGGGCGAACATGCTGTGGGTCGGTATCGGGACTCCCAAGCAGGACTACGAGGTCCAGCGACTCGCCGAGCGGCACCCCGCAGTCGTGTTGGCGGTTGGAGCCGCCTTCAACTTCGTGTCCGGAGACGTGGTCGAAGCTCCGAGACTGTGGCGCCGGACGGGCCTGGAATGGTTGTACCGGCTCTTCCGTGAGCCACGACGCCTCTGGCGACGGTACTTGCTGGGCAACGTGAAGTTCCTGCTCCTCGCCCTTCGGAGACGACATGGCTGAGGCAAGCGCGGACGTCGTGGTGATCAGCCAGCTTCCTCCACCGGTGCACGGATCGACCATCATGACGCGGACGTTCCTGGAGGTACTTCACCGCTCCGGCCTGCGGGCGGTCCTCGTGGATCGTCGCTTCAGCAAGTCAGTCGACGAGATCGGCGGTACGAGCCTCAAGAAGATCCTCAGCGCTTTCTCGCTTCTGTTGCGACTCGGGAACGCACTCCGACGCAACCGAGGAGCGGCGGTGGTGTTCTTCACCACCAACCGGCCGCCATCGTTCTGGGTGGATGTGATGATGAGCGCAACGCTCCAGGTGCTGCGCCGTCCCTACATCGCGTACGTGCACACGTCGGGGTACCAGGAACTCGCTGACCGAGGCGCAGGACAACGTCGCGGGGTCGCTCTCCTCCTCGGCGGTGCTGCGTCCGTGGTCGTCCTCGGGGAGTCGATGGTCGCTGACGTACGGCGGTTCAACGACTCGATCCGCACGATCCCCAACGCCGTGCCGGAGCGGCAGCGGAAAGCCACACCTGTGGCCGAAGCATCGTCAATCGTCTTTCTGTCGAACCTCATCCCCGGCAAGGGTGCGGAGGACTTCATGCGCATCGCGAACCGATGCCTGGACAGCACGCCGGGATCGCGCGCGGTCGTGATCGGGCGTGCTTCGTCGGACGAGTACCTCGACGGTCTCCGTGCGCTCCTCGACCCGCACGTTCGCCATCGAGTGAACTTCACGGGTGCTCGGTTCGATGAGGACCGCGACGATGTTCTCTCGACAGCAGCCGTGCTCGTCTTCCCCAGCACCTACCGCTACGAGGCACAACCGTTGACCGTGTTGGAAGCGATGCGGTTGGGTGTTCCGGTCGTCGCCTACGACGTCGGAGGCCTCCGCGATGTCATCGAAGACGGCAAGAACGGATTCCTCGTCGGCTTGGGTGACTGGGAGGCGGCGTCCGAACGTTGTCGGGAGATCCTGTCGTCACAGCGTGATCGCGAACGCCTCGCAGCCGGAGCCCTCGCAACCTCGCGTGAGCGCTTCGGACTCGCCCAGTACAGCGCCGCATGGGTCGCGCTCCTCGAGCGAGGTGTGTGACGTGGCGGGCCGACGATTCGCGATCGTGCAGGAGTACGTCCCGGAATACCGTGCGCCACTCTTCGACAGGCTGGCGGCGGCGCTGTCGGCGGAGGGCGATGAGCTCACTGTCTTCGCAGGAGAACCAGCGGGCACTCTCGCACAACGACGAGACGGCATTCGCACCCGCCCGTGGTTGCGGAAGATCCGGCAGCGGGAGCTGAGCTTGCTCGGGAAGCGACTGACCATCCGCGCTCTGCCTCGCGACATCTGGCGAGCAGACCTCATCGTCCTGGAGCAGGCCCGACGGAATCTCGACGTCCCAGTGTTGCTCCTCTGGCCCCGCACCGCGCGGAAGACAGCGCTGTGGGGTCACGGTGCTGACGTCGTGAAGGTGCCGTCCCGCTTCGAACGCCTGTACAGCCGCCTGATCACGCGAAAGGCCGCCTGGTTCTTTGCGTACACGCCTTCCGGTGCCGAGTGGGCAGCCGAGATCGGTAGGGATCCACGGCGTACCACGATCTTGTACAACAGCATCGACGTGGGGCAGCTACAGGAGGACCTTCGATCCGTTCAGACAACGACGTCGGCGCACCAGGTCTGCTTCATCGGCGGGCTCGACGCCAGCAAGAAGATATCCGAGCTGATCGCGATCGGAGAGGCCGCACACCGTGCGGATCCTGCCTTCCGCCTGGCGGTCGGGGGCGACGGACAGCTTCGAGGTGCGGTCCAGTCCGCTGCTGACCGTTTTCCCTGGCTCGACTATCGTGGCCCCGTGTCAGGACGCGCGAAAGCGTCGATGCTCTTCGAAAGCGAGTTGCTCCTGCTTCCAGGTCGAGTCGGCTTGACAGCAATCGACAGCCTCGCAGCAGGCCGGCCGATCGTCACGCTCGCCTCTTCCCTGCACGGACCGGAGTTCGGGTACCTCGAGCCAGGCCGGACCTGCGTCGTGTCTGATGGTGTCGAGGACGCCGCCCGGTCTATCGTGACGCTCCTTCGCGATCGACAGGCACTTGCGACAATGCAAGACAGCTGCCGCCGGGCATCTCAGAAGTACTCCATCGAGAACATGGCGCAGTATTTCCACGGCGGGCTGAAGGAAGCGATCAAGGACGACGATGAGTAAGTTGCACGTGATCGTGGCCAGCCACAACCGCGCTGAGACCACCGGAGACGCGTTGCGGTCGCTCCACGAGGCGGCTTCCGGTGCGGGTGTCGAGTACGACGTGACGTTGTTCGACGACGGTTCGTCAGACGACACCATCGCGCAAGCCACCGCCGCCGTGGGTCGACTGACGGTGCTGCAAGGTGACGGCTCGGCTTTCTGGGCGCTGTCCATGGCCACTGCAGAGGCAGCGGTGCTGGCACGGGACGACGTCCGGGACGACGACTGGTTGCTCTGGTTCAACGACGATGTCCAGCTCGAGCGCTCGGGGCTCCGGGCACTGTTCGAAGCAGCATCACGCCTCCCGGATGGCATCCTCATCGGGAGTACCGTCGACGCTGTTTCGGGCGAGCTGACCTACGGAGGTCTCCGGCGCGCGGGTGTCCACCCGCTCTCGTTCGCTCTCGTCGAGCCGTCAGGACTCGTCGAGGAAGCGAAGCAAGTCGACGCGTTCAACGGCAACATCGTGCTCCTACCCGTCCATGTCGCTCGGGCGGTCGGATCGATCGACGGAGGATTCAGTCACGCGTACGCGGATGTCGATTACGGGATGCGGGCGACCTCGGCAGGTGTGCCGATCTGGGTGACCGGGGGCACCGTCGGCTACTGCAGCCGGAACCCGACCGTCTCGCACCGATCCCTCATCACCGCCTGGCGGTCCTTCACCAGTCAGAAAGGGGCGGGCAATCCGCGCTCGCTGCGGCGGTACCTGCGCCGGCACAGTGCACGCTCGTGGTGGTTCTTCTACACAGCGTCCTACGCGCTCTGGTGGATTCGGACCCTCCGTCGGACAGCGCGCGGCGAAGGAGCAAGCCGATGACGACCTTGCTCTTCCTCGTCGTGGCGATCATCTTCATGGTCCTCGCGATCGGTCTGGTGCGGATGCAGCCGCGCGTCGTCTACTGGGTCGCGTCCTTGTACGCCGTGACGGCATGGGAGTACCCGAACTTCGGAACGATCGGCACTTTCGGAGGTACGACCATCACCCTTGGCGACGGGCTAGCGGTGAGCCTGATCGTCGCGGGACTCCTGGACGCTCGGGCGGTGGTCCGGCGTTTCCCACCTGTTGCTGTCATCGCTGGTGCGGTGCTCGTCGCACTGCTCGCGATCTCGCTCGTTCAGGGGATCGCGACCTTCGGCCTCGGCGTCGCCGTGAACGAAGCACGTGGCTTCTTGTACGTCCTCGGCATCTTGTTCTGGGCGGTGACGCGTCCCTGGCCGCAATCCGAGGTCGTCTACGCGGAGAAGTTCCTCGTCATCGTGCAGGGCGTCGGACTGTGCGTCGTGGGCCTGTACCACGTCGCGCGGTACGGGTTGGGCGGGACCGCCGACTTCGTTCTCGTCAGCGGAGAACTCAGCCAGACTGGCCGGCCTCTGGTCTCGGGGCAAGCCCTGCTCCTCACGCTCTGTGCGGTTCTTGCTCTCCGGCTCTGGCAGCGCAATGCGCAATCGCGCTGGGTCTGGTTGTTCGGCTTGTTCATGGTGTTCGTGATCGTCAGTCAGCAGCGGACTGTCTGGTTGACGGCCCTTGCAGTCGCACTCGTCCTCCTGGTCCGCGGACCTCGTGCGCTTCGCCAGAAGCTCGTGCTGCTCTTCGGGGTGCTCCTCGTCGGGGGCGTCCTGGTGTCGGCAGCCCAGTCGTCGACGAGCAGCATCGTGGCTGAGTTCGCCGGCTCAGCATCGAACACCGGAACGTACTCCGCGCGACTCACGAGCTGGATCGGGCTCATCGTGCAATCGGTGGGCGAGGGCGTGCTGACCGTCCTGTTCGGAGCACCCTTCGGTCACGGGTTCGGCAGGTTCGAGGGCGTCGGCCGATGGGTGGTCTTCGCTCCCCACAATTGGTACGTCACGGTGTACCTGCGGGAGGGGCTGATCGGGCTCGGCGCGATGTTGGTCATCTTCCTGCCCCGGTTCTTCGCCGGGTTCAGGGCCAAGCGAGATGTCTTCCTGACTGCCGTTCTCGTGTGCTTCCTCGTCTACGGATGGACGTACTCGTGGCAGTGGTGGACCTGTCTGCCCCTCGCCCTGGCGTTCCTCGACCGAGACTTCCCCGAGGCGATCTCCCCGCAGAAGCCCGCGCTCCATGGCTCCCGGCGGCTTGAGGTGCACAGGTGAAGCCCGGGATTCGGGTCCTGCACGTCCTCGGGGAACTCAAACCGAGCGGCATGGAGCGAATGCTCGTCTCCGGAGCACAGGAGTTCGAAGCGGCGGGTGTCGACGGTCATGTCCTCGGCGTGGGCCTACATCACCCGTTCGAGAGCGCGATCCGGGACGCTGGCTACTCGGTGACCACCACCGACCGCGCGTTGCACACAGCCGCTGGGCGCGAGATGCTGCGACGCCTCCTCGCTGACGTCGAACCGGATGTCGTCCACATCCACACCGAGGGCCGGTACTTGCAGACGGTGCTCGCTTTCCGGAGGCTGAACCGGCGACTGCCCGTCGTGAGGACCATCCACAACGTGTTCGACGCGCGCGGTCGGTGGTTTGTCCGTCGTGCCGCGCAGGCGCTCGTCGCTGACCGGTTGATCAGCGCTCTCATCGCTCCGAGCCCTGACGTGGCGGAGAATGAGACGCGCTTCGGCCGTCGGCCCCAGGTGATCTACAACTGGGTGGAGGACCGGTTCTTCGATCTGGCGAGGCAGCGTGCCGAAGCGGCGGTGGCGCCCTCGGCCCCGATCGTCATCGTCGGGAACTGCTCGAGGATCAAGAACCACGAAGTGGCACTCGAGGCAGCGCTCCTCGGGAACCTCCGCGTTGCCCACGTCGGTTCCGAAGAAGATGCCGGGCCCGTTGAAGGGGAACTCCTCGAACGACTCGAGCGAGCGGGACTCCTCGTCGCTCGCGGGGTAGCGGATCCGGGAGCAGCGCTCGTCGCTGGGCGCGTGTTCGCGATGCCCAGCCGTCACGAGGGCATGCCTGTTGCGCTTGCTGAAGCGTTGGTCGTCGGCCTGCCCGCGATCGTTTCGGACGTTCCGGGGCTCCGGTGGGCCGTGGGGCAGAGTGGTGTCGTCGCACTCGCAGACCGGGAACCGGCGAAGTGGAGCGAACGTCTCCGCGCGGGAGCCGTGGCGAGTAGCGGTCCGACGATCGACTTCCATGCCTCCAGGGGAGTCGCCGAGTACACGGCGGTGTACCGAGCCACCACCACCACCAGACGACGAAGAAGGGCTGCCCCGTGATCCGAGGAGTGCTGACAGGCATCCGGCGGCGGCGGTGGTTCCGGGCGCTGCCGACGACCGTGGCGTGCGAGCGCGGCCTGCGCTTCGGCGCACGCGTCCGTCTCTGGGCGCCGACGTCGCTGACCATCGGCTCGGATGTCCATCTCGGGTCCGACGTCCGTATCGAAGTCGACGGCAGCATCGGCGACGCGGTTCTCATCGCCAATCGGGCGGCCATCATCGGTCGACGTGATCACGACATGACTGTCGTGGGGGTCCCCATCACCGCGAGTCCTTGGGTGGGTGACACTCCGGCCCTCAGCGCCGTCACGACGATCGGAAGTGACGTCTGGATCGGGTTCGGAGCGATCATCTTGTCCGGCGTGACGGTCGGGGACAGCTCCGTCATCGCGGCTGGCTCAGTCGTCACGCAGGACGTCGAGGCGAACACGGTCGTCGCCGGCAACCCGGCGAAGGTCCTCAGGCCTCGATTCCGCGAAGGAGAACTGAGCGCGCACTGGGACGCCTTGCGAGGACAGGGTGTCCGGCTCGCCGTTGACGAGGCGGCAGGTGCACCCGATGTCTGAATCGTCTCCACGGATCTTCTACGTGCCGAACGAGTTCGGCGGTTTCCGCCAGCTCGGCTTCCGTGATCCGCTGGAAGCGCTGGTCAGGGCCGGTCGCGTCGCTTCACTCGCGACCTTCAGCGTCCTGGACGCGATCCGGAACGGTGGAGATGCCGAGCGTCACCGGGAGGAGCTCGTGCGACGGGTGTCGGATTTCCGCCCGGACATCCTGCTCATGCAGCACCTCGGACACACCGGACTGCGTCGGCAGCACTTCGCGGCCCTGCGCGCAGCCTGTCCTGGTGATTTCATCTACCACGAGGCTGATCCCTACTCGAGGTACCTCCATCCGATCCCTCCCGAAGCGAAGGCGGCAGGCAGGGCCGCGGACGTCGTATTCACCGTGGGGAGCAGCGGGTTCAGCGAGAACTTCCGGAGGGCGGGGAGCGCCGACGTCCGCTGGATCCCCTCGGCCTACGAACCGACGAGGAGCGCCAACTTCGACCGACCGATCCGGAAGGACCGCCCGTACGACGTCGTCATCGTCGCCAATCGGAATCGTCCTCGGCTCCGAGGTCTGCCGGACTGGCGGGAACGCATTCGATTCGTCGAGTTGATGCAGCAGCACTTCGGAGACCGGCTCGCTGTCTTCGGGAGAGGCTGGGACGGAACGACGGCCAAGGGGCCCGTGCCCTTCGAAGCGCAAGACGAGGCCATCACCTCAGGCTGGGTCAGCGCCAACTGGGATCACTTCGCGGGCGAAGCGTCCTACTTCTCGAACAGGCTGCCCATCTCGTTGGCTGCAGGGTCGATCCATGCGACGACCGAACACCCCGGATACGACGAGATCTTCCCCGCGAGCAGCAGCAGATTCCTGTTGCGCGGACAGACGCCGGAGGCCCTCATCGGTTCCATCGAGCAGGTGCTGGCCGAGACCACCACGAACGACCGCCTCGACTCGATCGCCGCGGGTCGTCGCTTCGCTGACGAGAACTTTCGGCAGGACGATCTCATGGTCCAGATGCTGAACTGGCGCACCCGGTGGATCGACCCAGCGGACGCCCGCGCAGTCTGGGGCCGGACGACGGGAGGACGGCTGTGAGGATCGGACCGATCAGTACGCTTCCCCTGCGTGCTTCGCTTCGGATCGAGCGGGGCAAGAACGCCAAAGAGCTCCGCAGGAAGAGTGATGGACGAACTGCGCCCGGGGACTGGACACCTCCGCGAAACTTGCTGGGACTCCGTGTGCGCATCGATCCGTACCCCGATCTCGGCCATCAGCTGTCGACGTGGATCGCGGGGTACCTCTGGTCCGGCGATCTCGGGGTGCCGTACTTCGGCGGGGAAGTGACGAAGGACACGAAGGGGCTCTTCGACCTGGCGCAGCTGACCGCTGCCGCACCGTCCGGGAACGTGCTCGAGCATCGCATCGCCGCGACTGGGTTCGAGACCGACGATTGGTCGCTTCACGCTCTCCAAGAATCGACGAGCCGTGCAGCACCTCGTTCGGGCCGTCCGTGGATCGGGCGCCTGGCCTTGGACCAGCGTCGCTGGGACCAAACGACGGCTGCAGAACCGCTCCGACGCGCAGTCCTCGGAGGATACCTCGGCGACCAGCTCCGGAGCCTCGAGTCGGAGGCGGACTACATCGCTGTCCACGCTCGGCGCGGTGACATCGGCCCTCAGTCACATCCCGACCGCTGGATCGGTCTCGACTACTACCAAGGCCTGATCAACGAGATCAGGGGCGTGCCAGCACTCAGCAGCATGCCGATCAGGCTCTTCACGTCGGGAGATGCTGCGGACCTGCGCGACCTGGAGCGCGTCGGAGTGTCGATCAGTGACGGAGGGCAGCGCGATCAGGACTTCATCGAGATAGCGGCAGCTCGGGTGGTCGTAGCGGCACCGAGTTCGTTCGGTTTCCTCGCCGCGCTCGTGTCGCGTGCACCTGTCATCGCCCGGACCCCCTGGTGGCACCATGTGCCCGACTCCGGCCGCTGGCTTGCCTACCAGGCTGACGAAGGCCTCGACATCGCTCGTCTCGGCCGTCTGGTCGCCGGTGCCCCTTCGTGACCTCGAACGGGCGACGCCTCATGGCGGGGGCGTCATGGGTCTACGGGCTGCAACTCCTCACCGTCGTCGTGCAACTCGGCTACGCGGCCCTGACGTCGAGGCTCGCTGCTCCGGGCGTCTTCGGTGCGTACAGCGTTGCGCTCTCCATCGCGGCGCTCGTCAACCTCCTGGGGTCCGGTGGACTGTCGCAGACGGCCGCTCGTGCACCTGATGCGGAACGTTCGTCGACACGGCCCCTCGCGACCTACGCCCTGCTCCTCGGAGTGGCGGCTGCCCTCTTCACCTTGGTCACAGCCGATCTCTGGAGCGCATTCTGGGGCGCTCCGCAGGCCGCCGGTGCTGTTCGTCTCCTCGCCGTGAGCGCGCTGGTGATGCCGTTCCTCAGCCTGAGTACGGGCCTTCTGCGCCGCCAAGGCGCTTTTCGTGAGATGGCGATCGCCACCTTCTGTTCCAACGTCGTCGGAATGGTCGCGGGTGCCGGAGCCGTGCTCCTCTTCCGAAGCCCGGAATCACTCGCCGTGTCCGCAATCATCGGACAGTGGGGCACCCTGCTCTGGGCGGCTTCCCGGCTCCGCGGCGCTCTGGTTCCGGGGCGGCTCGCCCTCCGATCGGACAACGTTCGGTTCAGCACCAAGCTCGTCGCAGTATCTGTCTTCCAGTACATCTCCGGCAACGCTCCGCGGTGGAGCGTGAGCCAGTTCGTCGGAGCCGGCGTGCTCGGGGCATGGAACCGGGCAGATGTCCTGTCAACGGTCCCGTTCTCGCAGCTGCAGAACGCGCTGATGCAGGTGATCTACCCGGAATTCCGTCGCTACGAGGTCGGCACGTCCGATGCGAAAGCCGTGTGGCTGGACATGCTGACCCTGGTCGCATGGCTCACCCTGCCAATCGGTGCCGTCATCGCTGGAGTAGGACCGGAAGTCGTCCACCTCGCGCTCGGGCCGGGGTGGGAACTCGCAGGCCAAATCCTGCCGCTGCTCGCGGTGCTGGGAGCCGTGCAACCGTTGATGATCCTCCTCGCCGGCGCCCTCGAGTCCGCGGCGCTGTTCAAAGCGATCTGGCTGTCCGAGGCCGTCGCCTTCGTCATCAGTGCTGTCGGCGTCACGATGGTCGTGGTCCATCAGCAGTACGTCTTCGCCCTCCTAGCACTCATCGCGGCGATGATCGGTCGGCACGTGGTCCACATCATCCAGGCGCAACGCGTCCGAGCGCTCGGCTTCCGGCAACTCGCGCTCGGGTACGCACAGCCAGCGGGATTCGCCCTGGTTCTCTACGGCTCACTCGTGGTGCTGTTCCACGATTTCGGCGTCGGCCCCGTCCGCGTGGCGGTAGGACTCATCGGCCTTGCTGCCCTCGCTGCATGGGTGGGCGTGACGCGTCGATCCTTCCCGCCACTGGAGATCCTCCACCGCCGGGGGATTCTCGGTCGTCGCGGCGAAGGTGCGCCGTGAGGCTCGGAACCTCCGCGGGACGCAAAGGAGTTCGGTCTGGCGGTCTTCGCTGACGCTCGTACGGTAGATTCAGCCGATCAGGGGGCCGAGAGGTCGGATGTTCCGGTTGATCCCTCTCGATCACGAAGGGGCGGCTGTGAAACCGATCTTCCTCGTCTACACCTTCCAGGACGCGGAACACCTCCGGGAACTCGTCGAAGCGCTGTCACCGTACGAAGTGATCGTGCACGTTGACGCGAAGGTCGATCTGTCCCCGTTCGCAGTCGCTGTCGAGGACTGTGCCAACGTCCGAATGGTGAGGGACAGGGTGCAGGTCAACTGGGGTGGCTACTCGCAGGTCCGTGCGATCCGAGCCCTCGTTCGGCACGGACTCGAGTTCGCGGACGACGACGACTACCTCGTCCTGCTCTCCGGGTCTGACTACCCACTCCGTACCGTCGACCACTTGATTGCCCACCTGGAGGAGCACCAGGGTCGGCAGTTCCTCCGCGCATTCGAAATCTCGGCGAGTGAAGAGAAGTACCGTAGTCAAGTCGACCGGCATCACCACCGTGACATGCGTCTCTTGTCGACCCGGACCGGTAACAAAGCTCTCCGAAAGCTCCGTAACGGGATCATCCGGCTCATCGACGGCCCCTTCAGCGTGAAGCAACCTCCGGCTCTCCCGGGCGGGCTGCGCGTTGGTCACGGCGGTACGCACTTCGCGGTGACAGCATCGTGTCTCCGCGAGATGGAAGCCCTGGTAACGCCGGAAATCGAGCGCTACTTCGCAGCGATATTCTGCCCGGAGGAAAAGTTCTACCAATCCCTGGTCATGTGCACCCGCTTCGCTTCGGCGACGCCAGCAGGCGGCTTCGAGGACTACGTCGGCCCGGGGAACTGGCGATACGCCAACCTTCACCTGATCGACCCGACTCTCATCCGGGTGTTCACCGAAGAGGATTGGCCGGAAGTGGCGTCCTCCGATGCCTTCTTCATCCGGAAGATCGTGACCGGACCGAGCACCGGTCTTCGCACCAAGATCAAGACCGAGCGGCTGACGGCCGCGCGCTCCAACTAACGACGTGAGGACGGGAACCAGTTGCCCAAGAAGGCCTTGATCACAGGCATCACCGGACAGGACGGCTCGTACCTGGCCGAGCTGCTGCTCCGGAAGGGGTACGAGGTGCACGGACTCATCCGTCGTGCGTCCACGTTCAACACCTCGCGGATCGACCACCTGTACGTGGACCCGCACAACCCCGACGCCAAGCTCTTCCTGCACTACGGGGACCTCGGCGACGGTGCGCGGCTCGTCAGTCTCCTCAGCGAGCTGAAGCCCGACGAGGTCTACAACCTCGCGGCGCAGTCGCACGTGCGGGTCTCGTTCGACGAGCCGGAGCACACCGGTGACGTGACCGGTGTCGGCACGATGCGCATGCTCGAGGCCGTCCGGGTGTCCGGCATCCACACGCGCTTCTACCAGGCGTCCTCCTCCGAGATGTTCGGCGCGACCCCGCCGCCGCAGAACGAGGAGACGCCCTTCTGGCCGCGTTCTCCGTACGGTGCCGCGAAGGTCTACAGCTACTGGGTGACCCGGAACTACCGCGAGGCCTACGGGATGTTCGCGGTCAACGGCATCCTGTTCAACCACGAGTCACCGCGTCGCGGTGAGACGTTCGTCACCCGGAAGATCACCCGCGCGGTCGCTCGGATCAAGGCTGGCCTCGAGGACCACGTGTACCTCGGCAACCTCGACTCCGTCCGCGACTGGGGGTACGCCGCTGAGTACGTCGAGGGCATGTGGCGGATGCTGCAGGTCGACGAGCCGGACGACTTCGTGCTGGCGACCGGTGGCGACTTCACGGTCAAGGACTTCCTCACCACCGCGTTCTCGCACGCCGGGCTGAACTGGGAAGACCACGTCCGGTTCGACGAGCGTTACCTGCGACCGAGCGAGGTGGACGCCTTGGTCGGCGACGCCTCGAAGGCCAAGGAGAAGCTCGGTTGGGAGGCGACCGTCGACACCGCCGAGCTGGCGAGGATCATGGTCGACGCCGACATCTCCGCCCTCGAGCACGAGGGCCGTCCCTGGATCGACACCGTCCGTCTCGAGAGCTGGGGTTCCTGATGACCACGACCGACTTCACCCCCGGTCCGATCGATCGAGCTGACCGCGTCTACGTCGCGGGGCACCGCGGCCTGGTGGGTTCGGCGGTCTGGCGCAAGCTCGAGTCGGAGGGCTTCACCGACGTGGTCGGACGGACCTCGTCCGAGCTCGACCTGAAGGACCGCGGCGCGGTCTTCGCCTTCTTCGCGGACCAGCAGCCGAAGCACGTCGTGCTCGCCGCCGCCAAGGTGGGCGGGATCATGGCGAACAACACGTACCCGCACGATTTCCTGAGCGAGAACCTGCAGATCCAGGTCAACGTGATGGACGCCGCGGTGGAGCACGGTGTCGAACGGCTCGTGTTCCTCGGCTCGTCCTGCATCTACCCGAAGATGGCCGAGCAGCCGATCCACGAGGACGCACTGCTCACGGGCCACCTCGAGCCGACGAACGACGCCTACGCCATCGCAAAGATCGCCGGCATCCTGCAGGTGCAGGCCGTCCGTCGGCAGTTCGGCCGCCCGTGGATCTCGGCGATGCCGACCAACCTCTACGGCCCCGGCGACAACTTCTCGCCGACCGGGTCCCACGTCCTGCCGGCGCTCATCCGCCGGTACGACGAAGCCGCTCGCAGCGGTGCATCAACCGTTGAGAACTGGGGGACCGGGTCGCCTCGTCGTGAGTTCCTGCACGTCGACGACATGGCGGCGGCGGTGTTCCATCTCATGGAGCACTACGACGGTCCTGACCAGGTCAACGTCGGTACCGGGTCGGACGTCACGATCAAGGAGATCGCCGAGACGATCGGCAGGATCGTCGGGTTCGAGGGCGAGACGGTCTGGGACACCACCAAGCCGGACGGGACCCCGCAGAAGCTGCTCGACGTGTCGAAGCTGGCGGATGCCGGTTGGACGGCACAGATCGGCCTCGAGGACGGGCTCCGCAGCACCGTCGACTGGTACCGCGAACACGCGGACTCCGTCCGTCAGTGACGGGTGTGGGACGTACGGAACCGTAGGATCGCCTCATGTCCGACCAGCCCGAGTCGCGACGCACTGCAGTACGCCGGGGGTCCAGGGCCCGGATCGTCCTGTGGGTCGTCCTTGCCCTTGTCCTGCTGCTGATCCTCGCCGTCGCCTGGGTCGGTGTCCGCGGCATGCTCGCAAAGGGGCACCTGGAGCGGGCCGTCGGGGACGTCGACACCCTCCGGTCGCAGCTGACCAGTGGTGACACCGGCGCCGCGCAGAAGACCGCGAGGCATCTCGAGGACGAAGCAGCGTCGGCTCGATCACTGACCGGCGACCCCGTGTGGGGCGCAGCACAGTCCGTACCCTTCTTCGGGACCAACCTGCGGGCCGTGCGCGACATCTCGGTGATCGTCGACGACGTCGCCAGCGATGCCGTCCGTCCCGTCGCCGGCGTCATCGACGGCCTCGGGTCGGATTCGTTCGCGCCGAAGAACGGCAAGATCAATCTCCAGCCGATCGAGGACGCGCAGCCGGCGGTCGCCGAGGCCACGAAGACGCTCGAGCAGGCTCGTGCCGACGCGGCGCGGATCGACACCAGTGGAACGCTGTCGCCGGTCACCACCGCCGTGGGACAGCTGCGGAACGCGCTGTCGTCAGCGTCCGAGCAGGCGGTGGCGGCGAACCGCATCGTGCAGCTCGCGCCGGCCATGCTCGGTCACGACGGGCAGCGGCGGTATCTGCTGCTCTTCCAGAACAACGCCGAACTGCGAGCCGGGGGAGGTATCCCCGGTGCGGTGGCGGCGCTCGACGCGAAGGACGGGTCGCTCCGTCTGTCGGCCCAGGCCTCGAGCGGGGACTTCGGGCCGTACGACGAACCGGTCCTGCCACTGACGGCTGACACGCGTGGGCTCTACGGGGAGATCACCGGGGAGTACATGCAGGATGTCACCCTCACACCACGCTTCGACGTGTCGGCAAAGCTCGCGCGGGAGATGTGGAAGCAGAAGTTCGGCCAGCAGGTGGACGGCGTGCTCGCCATGGACCCGGTGACACTCAGCTTCATCCTCAAGGCGACCGGCCCCGTGCAGTTGCCGACCGGAGACACTCTGAACTCCGACAACGCGGTGCAGCTGCTGCTCAGCGACGTCTACGCCAAGTACCCCGACCCGGCGGTGCAGGACGCCTTCTTCGCGTCCGCCGCCAGCGCGGTGTTCGCCAAGGTCTCTTCTGGCGGATTCGACGCGAAGGCATTCGTGTCGGCGCTGACGCAGAGCGCTGACGAGGGCCGTTTGCGGCTCTGGAGCGCCGACAAGGCGGAGCAGCGCCGCATCAGCGGGACTCCGGTCGCGGGCGAACTACCGACGGCCAGCGTCGACTCGAACCAGTACGCCGTCTACCTGAACGACGGCACCGGCGCGAAGATGGACTACTACCTCCAGAAGCGCGTCTCCGTTGGCAGTTCGGTGTGCCGGAAGGACGGACGACCGACGTCGGTCGTCGAGATCACCGTGAAGAACGCGGCACCGGCCGATGCCGCGACGACCCTGCCGCGCTACGTCACCGGGGGCGGTGACTTCGGCGTGGAGCCCGGCAAGATCAAGACCCTGCTCGCTGCGTACGCGCCCGAGAACGCGATCTTCCTCGGCGCCACGAAAGACGGCAAGACCACTCCGGTGCAGACAGCGACCGACGGCGGGCACCCGGTGGCCCAGCTGCAGACCCTGCTCGCCCCCGGCGAGAGCCTGACCTACCGCGTCGCGTTCCTCGGCGAGGCGAAGTACGCGAAGGCGGGGGTGCAGGCGAACTCGACTCCTGGCGTCCGGCAGACCGAGACGAAGCCCCTCACGTTCGACTGCGAGCAGCCGCTTGCCGCGGGCTGACAACGGAACCTCCGCAAAACGAACCGAGGGTGAGCCCCCACTCCGAGGGGCAACGCGCCAACCTGTCCGGGTGCAAAGGCCCTTGATCGGACGCACAGCGTGCTCTGGTTCACACCGCTGGGGCCTCTCAACTGGGGTTTCGGGTGTGTGAAGCCTCGATGGACCGACGGTAGAGCCGGGCGACGGGCAGCGGACGTGGATGAACACACGTCGACCAATGAACAAAATCCACGTGATCTGGTATCAAGCTGGGAAACTCCGCTAGATTGAGACAACTTCGCCATAACAACCGCCATTTCTGTGGCTGGGGTCAACCACCGGCGAACAGCGGGCTCTGGGTGTCAGGGTCTGGATTTTCAGATCTTTAGGGGAACCATTCATGAAGAAGCTCATCGCAGCGGTGGTGCTGGCTGGCGCCGCACTGCTCGCCACTCCGGCCGTCGCCAACGCCGCCGGTTACACGCCTGACTCCGACGTCTCCGTCTCCGGCACCGCCGTTGCCGGTGGCACCGCTTCGGTGAACTTCACCGAGGGTGCGTTCCAGGACAACGAGACCGTCAACGTCCAGGTCACCGGTGCCGGTGCGGTCACGCTCGGCGCGCTGCCGACCACGACCGTCTCGAAGACCTACACGGCCGCTTCGGACGGCTCGCTCGTCGTCAAGGTCACGTTCCCCCAGGGCGCCTCGGGTACCTACAACCTGACCGCCACCGGCGCCACCTCGGGCGTCGTCGGCTTCGCGGCCTTCACCGTCGCCCCGGCTGACGCTGCTGCGGTTCCCGCAGCCGGCGCTGGCAACGGCACCGACGGCACGCTGGCCTTCACGGGTTCGACCGTCTCCGCCCTGGCCCTCTGGGTCGCCGGCGGCGCAGTCGTCCTCGGTGGTGGCCTCCTGCTGGTCCGCGGCTCGGTCCGCCGCCAGCGCGAGTCCGTCTGAGTCTCGACACACTGAACGAAGCCCCCGGAGCATCTGCTCCGGGGGCTTCTTCGTGTCCGGGGATCGTCCTCAGCGACGCCGGGCCGCACGGCTGAGCAGCAGCACGCCCACCACGGCCCCCAGGAGCGCCCCCACGCCGTTCGCGACGACGTCGTCGATGGTCGCGGTGCGGGCGGGCAGGAATAGCGCCTGACCGGTCTCGATGCACGTGCTGACGACGAGCCCCGCGGCGATGACGGCCCACCACCAGCGGGCACCGGCGAGCAGCACCACGAGCAGGCCGAGCGGCACGAAGTAGACCACGTTCGCCAGGGACTCCACGGTGGCGTAGTCGATGCGCTCCGGCAGGCCGTGACGGTGCGCGGCTGCGAGGACACGGGTGAGCCACGGGGCCCCTGCGGCGTCGACGGGGGAGCCCCAGAACCCGACGAGCGCCAGGGCGACGCCGTAGGCGATCGCCAGCCCCGTCGCGAACCGACGGCTGCGCCAGGTGGCCGGGGCGCGGTCGTCGACGCGGGGCTTGTCGGAGGTCACGTGCCGACGCTAGCGAGTCGCGCCTCCAGGCAGATGTCCGCACCATCTCGTCCCCCGATCGCGGCGATCCGGAAAACGAGTACCCCGATCCTGGCGCTGTACCCCGGAAGTGCGACGCACCTGCCCGGAAATCCGGGGCTGCCCGATGGATGGCATTGACGAAACCCGTGAATCGACGGGCCTGGCTGGCGATCCCCTCGGCACTTCTCGTAGCGTTCTGGTGTCAGCAGATGTACCCCGGATCGTGAAGGAGAGCGACATGAGCATCACCGTGAACAACGCGACGCAGGCCGAGGTCACCCTCGACACCGACACCGTGGACACCATCGCGATCCTCGAGGCCGATGCAGCGCTCTCCTCGCGCCCCAAGCGCGCCAAGGTCACCTGGGTGCAGGAAGACCAGGGCGAGTGGATCGCCGGCTACGGCGGGTACTTCGGCGGCAGCGTCGACAAGCGCGACGACCGTTACGTGGCCTCCGACACCTTCGGGCTCGTCGTGGGCGAGTTCTCCTCCCTGGAGGAGGCACAGACCAAGCTCGAGGACCAGCTGCACGTCATGCTCCCGCCGGTCATCCGGCCGGTCGAGTGACGACGACGGACACCAGCTCCACCGGCGTCGATCGCGACGCCCGCACCACCCGGAACCACCGGCACCACCCAGTACGCAGCAGAGCACGAAGGAGCAGCACCATGAGCACGACCGTCGCCCACCGCCAGCAGGCCGAGGTGACCCTGGACACCCAGACGATCGAGGTCATCGCCGAGATCGAGGCCCAGGTCGTGGCTCCCGTGCAGGCAGCCCCCGTCCGCATCTCGTGGGCCCAGGCCGACACCGGCCTGTGGGTCGCGAACTACGGCGGGTACTACGGCGGCACCGTCGACCGTCAGGGCACCCACTTCTTCGTCTCCGACACCTTCGGTGAGTACGTCGGGGACTTCCGTTCCCTCGACGAGGCGAAGGCGCGCCTGTCCGAGCGCCTGCACGTGCTGCTGCCGGACGTGATCCGTCCGACCGCGTGATCCACTGCTGATCGCTCGGTGATCCTCGAACCCCCGCCGGCCTGCCGGCGGGGGTTCTTCCGTGCGCCCGGGGCGCGAACGGGTCGCGACGGTGGACCGAGACGTGCCGGACCGCCGCGTACCCCCTGAACGAGTGGTCCCCCCTATTGGGGACCCGGATTGTCCCCATCCGAACACGAGGAACTGCCAGGATCAACCTGGCGCCAACGACCGTTCTCGCTGATCCTCCGGTCGGTCTCGGTGCCCGCATCGTCTCGACCCGAAAGTGATCATGCAGCGTACGAACCCGGGCACCGCTGTGCCCAGAAGCCGTCCCGGCCTGCGCGCCGTCGCCATGCTCGGCGCCGCGCTCCTCGCCGGCGTCGGTCTGACCCAGGCCGTCGTGGCCGACCCCGCCGCCGCAGCCGGCGCGCTCGCCTGCGACCAGAACACGCTGTACGGCATCAACACCGCCGCGAACCAGCTCGCCGCCATCGACGCCACCACCGGTGCCGTCACGAACGTCACGAGCATGGCGCCGGGCGACAACGCCCTCGCGGTCGCCCGCAACGGTGTCGCCGCGTACGCGTCGATCAACAACGGCAACACGATCACCGGGTACGACGCGGTGAACGATGCCCGGATTGCCGACGTGACCGCCGCGGACCCGAACGGCAGCCACCAGCTGCTCCGTGGTGCGATCAACCCGGCGACCGGCATCTACTACTACGCGAGCGGCGCGAACCCCGCGTACCTCGGTGCGTACGACACGAAGACCGGCGCGAAGATCGGCCAGGTCGGCACCATCGGCAACCTGCTCACCAACAAGAACGGTGACATGGCGTTCAGCACCCGCGGGCTGCTGTTCGTCGTCACCGGCAACGAGATCCGTCGTGTCGACACCGAGACGGTCCCGACGACCGCGGGCACCACGGCTCTGACCACCTCGAAGGTCGCGACCCTGCCGATCGACGCGAGCACGAGCGGCAGCCCCGGCATCGCGTTCTCGTCCGACGGCTACCTGTTCGCCTCGGTCGGCTCCACCATGTACAAGATCGATCCGGGTTCGGGCGCGCAGGTCAGCACGTTCACGATCGCGAACGGCTACGCACCGAGCGACCTGGCGTCCTGCAACTACGCCAACACCCTGGCGGCGCAGTCGAGTGTCGATCAGCGGTGGAGTCCGTCCGACCAGTTCGGCCTGGCGGTGACCGGCGGCGGCGTCTCGACGGGCAACACGGCCACCACCAACGGCACGGCCGCCGGCACCCAGCCCCAGAAGGCGGGCGCGGTCCTGTCGACTCCGAACAAGACCTACACGGCCCGCCAGACGGCGGTGGGCACCACCGACCCGTCGAACTACACGACCACGTGGAAGGCCGTGAACCTGAACAGCGACGCGGTCGTCGCCAGCGGCACCGGCACCACGGGGACCTTCACGTTCCCGGCGGCCACCACCGCGGACGGCACGGACGTCCTGGTCACCTTCACGAACACGCTGAAGGCCACGCACGTCACCACCAGCAGCGACACCGCTACGACCCCCACGGGCACGGCGCTGTCGGTGTCCGCATCCTCGGGCGTGCTCGCGAACGACCAGGGGACCGGCCTGTCCGTGGTCTCGAACACCACGCCGGCCCACGGCACCGCCACGGTCGCGGCCGATGGCTCGTACACGTACACCCCGGCCGGCGGGTTCTCCGGCTCGGACACGTTCCAGTACACGGCGAAGGACTCGTCGGGGCAGACCTCGACCAGCACCGTGACCGTCACCGTCGCACCGAAGGGCTCCGACGACGCCTACAGCGTGCACGCGGGCACCGTGCTCACGGTGAACGCCGCGGAGGGCGTCCTGACGAACGACCGCGGGTCGGACCTGACCCTCACCGGTCACGGTCGGCCGTCGCACGGTCTGGTGAAGATCGGCTCCGACGGGTCGTTCTCCTACGGCGCCGACAAGGGGTACTCCGGCTCGGACTCGTTCACGTACACCGCGAAGGACGGCTCCGGCGCGACCGTCACCGCGACGGTGCGACTCACCGTCCTGCCGACCGCGACGGCCGATGCCGTCACCGCGACGGCCGGGTCATCGACGACCGGCAACGTGCTCGACAACGACCTGGGCACCGGCCTGACGGTCACGGGCAACAGCACCCCCGCGCACGGTTCGGCGACGGTGCGTCCGGACGGCTCGTACTCGTACACCCCGGCCGCCGGGTTCTCCGGCACCGACTCCTTCACGTACACCGTGACCGACGGCAGCGGCGGGACCGACACCGTCACGGTGACCGTGCAGGTCGTCCCTGCGGCACAGGACGACACCGTCAAGGTCGCCGCGGGCGGCACCGCCACCGCCGGCACCCGGGCGACCGGCGTGCTCGGCAACGACTCCGGCACCGGGCTCACCGTGGCGTCGAACACGTCCCCCTCGCACGGTGCGCTGACGCTCGACAAGGCCACCGGCACCTTCACGTACAAGCCGGCCGAGGGCTACTCCGGCCCCGACGCGTTCACGTACACGGCGGTCGACGGCTCCGGTTCGCCGAGCACCGCGACCGTCACCATCACGGTCAACCCGACCATCGGTGCCGACACCGCGTCGACGGACTCCGGCACCCCGGTGACGATCGACGTGCAGGCCAACGACCGTGGCTCGGACCTCGAGACCACGATCGTCACCGATCCGTCCCACGGCACGGCCGTCGTCGCAGCGGACGGCTCGGTCGAGTACACGCCGACCGCCGGAGCGTCCGGCACCGACTCGTTCACCTACACGGTGACCGACGGCAGCGGTGTCACCACCGGTGCGGCGACCGTCACGATCACCGTGCGGCCCGTCGCGACCGCCGACACGGTGTCGACCCGGGCCGACGAGGCGCTGACCATCGACGCCGCCACCCTGACCGGCAACGACCGGGGCACGGGGCTGACCGTGACCGACGTGACCGCAGGCGGGGCCGCCGGCAGCGGCACCGGCAACAGCACCGGCGAGACCGGCGCCGCCCGCGGTACCGTCGCCCTCGACCGTGCCACCGGCCGCGTCGTCTACACCCCGGCCGACGGCTTCTCGGGCACGGACACCTTCACCTACACGGTGGTCGACGGAGCAGGTCGCTCCACCACGGGCACGGTCACGGTCGTCGTCGGCCCCCGCGCCACGGCCGACACCGTCACCGCCACGGCCGGCTCGACGCTGACCGTCGCGAAGGGCGACGGCGTGCTCGCGAACGACCGGGGCACCGGCCTGACCGCGGCCGTCGACCAGCAGCCCGCACACGGCACGGTCGAGCTCGCCGCGAACGGCTCGTACACGTACACGCCGAAGGACGGCTTCTCGGGCACGGACACCTTCACCTACACGGCGACGGACCCTGCCGGCCGCACCACCACCGGCACCGTGACGGTCACGGTCCGCCCCGGCACGGAGCCCGACACCATCACGGTCGCGGCGGGCGGCAGCACCACGGTCACCTCCGGCGCCCTGACGGGCAACGACCACGGCACCGGCCTGACCGTCGTGTCCGTCACGGACGGCAAGAACGGCACCGCGACCCGCAACGACGACGGCACGATCACGTACACGCCGAAGGACGGCTTCTCGGGCACGGACACCGTCACCTACACGGTGACGGACCCGTCGGGCACCACGAACACCGGCACCGTGACGGTCACCGTCACCCCGGTCGCGGGCGGCGGATCGACCTCGGCCGAGGCCGACGCCACCACCACCGTGCCGGCCGGCACCGGACTGCTCGACGGTGCGAAGGGCACCGACCTGGCGGTCACCGACCACACCAAGCCCTCGCACGGTGACGTGACGGTCGACGAGGACGGCTCGTACACGTACAAGCCCGAGCCGGGATACTCCGGCCCGGACGGGTTCGACTACACGGTCACCGACGGCTCCGGCGGGACGACCACGGGCACCGTGACGATCGTCGTCGCCCCGAAGGCCGCCGCGGACACCACGACGACGAGCGCCGCGACCCCGGTCGACGTCGCCGTCACCGGCAACGACTCGGGCACGAAGCTCGCCGTCACCGCGGTCTCGAAGCCCGGCCACGGCACCGCGACGATCACCGGCAGCACGACGCCCGGCGGCACCGGCGGCGGCGCAACCGGCCCGACCGGTGCCAGCTCGGTCACGTACACGCCCGCCGACGGGTTCTCCGGCACGGACACGTTCACCTACACGGTGACCGACCCGACCGGCGGCACCGCGACGGCGACCGTCACCGTGACCGTCACGCCGACCGCGGTCGCCGACGCCCTGCGCACCGCGGCGAACACCGCGCTGCCGATCAGCGGCGCGACCCTGACCGGCAACGACCGCGGCACCGGTCTCGCCGTCACCGCGCACGGTCGCGCCGAGCACGGCACCGTGACCGAGGGCACCGAGCCCGGCTCGCTCGTCTACACCCCGGCGAAGGGCTTCTCCGGCGCGGATACGTTCGAGTACACGGTGACCGACGGCGCCGGACGGACCTCGACCGCGACGGTCACGGTCGTCGTCGGCGTCGCCGCGGTCGACCACTGGCACACCATGTCGACGAACCGCAGCATGCGCATGACCGCCGACAAGGGCGTGCTGGTCGGTGACTCCGGTCGTGGGCTCTGGGCCGCCATGGAGACGAAGCCGTTCAACGGAAAGCTGTCGCTCGAGAAGGACGGCTCGTACGTCTACACGCCCACCTCGAACTGGTCCGGTCGTGACTGGTTCACCTACTCGGCCAACGATGCCGACGGCACCGCGGCGTTCGCGCGCGTCGTCATCGACGTCGCCCCGGCCGCGAAGGACGACAAGGCCTCGACCACGGCTGGCAAGACGGTCCGGGTCGCCGGCCACGGCGTGCTCGGCAACGACCACGGTGACGCCCTGACGGTCGTCGCGGTGGGCCAGGCCCGTCACGGCACGGCCTCCATCGCCGCCGACGGCACGTTCGTCTACACCCCGGCGAAGGGCTTCTCGGGCACGGACACCGTCACGTACCGTGCGCAGGACTCGATGGAGCAGCAGGTCGACGCCACCGTCACGATCACGGTCGGCATCGCCGCGGCGGACGACTCCGGGCACACCGTGTCCGGCACGCCCGTCACCCGCGACGCCCGCCACGGCCTGCTCGCCGACGACCAGGGCGCCGGCCTCACCGCCGCCCCGGCCCGGAAGCCCGCCCACGGAACCGTGACGATCCAGCGGAACGGCGCGTACGTCTACACGCCGGCCGCCGGCTTCACCGGCACGGACACCTTCACCTACACGGTGACGGACGCCTCGGGGCAGACGGCCACCGCCACCGCGACCATGACCGTGGTCGCCGCGGCGGTCGCCACCGACGACTCCGCCACCGGGATCGTCGGACACCGGGTCGTCGTGGATCCGCTCGACAACGACTCCGCCACCGGCGGCGCCACGTTCGAGCCGGGCACGCTGCACCTGCTCCACCCCGAGTCCGGCACACCGACCGACCGCGTGGTCGTCGCCGACCAGGGCACGTGGACCATCCGCGACGGCCGGGTCGTCTTCACCCCGCAGGAAGGCTTCACCGGAACCACCTTCGTCGGTTACGAGGTCACCGACAGCGCGGGACAGACGGTCAGCGCGACCGTCACGGTCCGGTTCCCGACCGGGCTCGCCGCGATCGTGCACGACACCGAGCTCGCCTTCACGGGCGTGACCGGGCTGGTCGGCCTCGGGCTCGCGGCACTCGCGCTCATGCTGGCGGGCGTGCTCCTGGTGACCCGACGACGGATCGCGGTCCGCGTCGCGCCGGGCATCCGCCGCAGCGCACGTCCGTAACAGGGCACCGGACTGGAGGCCCGGATCACCGCATCAGACCCGCTGCGGTGATCCGGGCCTGCTGTCTGCGCGCGGGGCGCGACCGCCTACGCGACGGGCGCGATGAGCTGCGGTCCGTCGTTCCGCACGCTGTTCACCGTGCGGGAGACCTCGTACTGCGCAAGGCCCGCGGCCACCGCCAGCGACTCGTGGTCGAGCAGGGCAAGCAAGTCGTCTGACCGGAGGTCGCCGCCGAGCCAGTCGTCGTAGCCGTCGGGCGTCAGGAACGCCGGCATGCGGTCGTGGACCTCGCCCGGGGCGACGTGGGCGTCACGGGTGATGATCGCGAGCGACAGCCGCCACTTGTCCGGGTCGCCCTCGGGCTTCGTGGGGTCGGGCCAGGCACTGACCACGCCGGCCATCGCCAGGGCGCCGCCGGGTTCGTGCACGAAGTGGGGTTCCTTGCCGTCCTCGCGCACCACCCACTCGTAGTACCCCTGCGCCGGGACGATGCAGCGGTTCGTGGCGAAGGCCCGCTTGAACATGCCGCTCGTCGCGACCGTCTCGATGCGGGCGTTGATCGGCTTCGGGCGCTGCTTCTGGAAGTCCTTCGCCCAGCTCGGCACGAAGCCCCAGCTGATCTGCGGCAGCTCGCGTTCGCCGTGCCGCTGGCGGACGGCGTACACGGGGTCGGTCGGGGCGACGTTCCAGCTCGGGGCGAGGCCGGGGTGCACCTCGCCGGTGTCCTCGTCGACGTGCTCGGTCCGGGCGGCGAGCTCGCCCATGAGCTCGGGCAACAGATCGGCCGTGGTGTCGGAGACGACGAACCTTCCACACATGTGCCCAGTGTGCCCGTCGCCGCCGACAGTGGTGCGCGTCGGGGTGCGCCGTTCACGCTTCGTGAGCAGGAATGGTCGCGTGCCCCACAGCAACTCGACCCCTTCTGCTCACGAAGTGGGGCGTGCGGGGGTCTCGGGTGCGGGTGCGGGCTCGAGGGAATCGGCGGCCAGGCGGGCTCGTTCGGAGCGGCCGAGGCGGACGACGTACTCCGACAGCCCGATCGTGTACACCGCGATCAAGAGCACCTGGAACCCGCTGGCGGCCCCGAGGACGAACGCCCCGAGGACGGCGACGAGCCCCGAACCGAGCAACGGTGTGACGCGGGCGAGCATGCCGATCAGCCCCCGCCGCAGGAGGACGGTGTCGGTGCGGACGATCTCACGGTGCTCCGGCAGGACCGGCACGGGTCGACGCTGCACGTACAGCTGCGTGGCACGCCGCGCTGCGAGCTGCCACGAGGGCCGCACCTGCCGACCGTTGATCGTCGTCGAGGGGTCCGGCGGCCGCCACGTCGGGATGCACGCGAAGGTGAGCAGCCCGACGCCGAGCGCCAGCAGCACCATCGCGACCACGCTGCGGACCGGGGTGGTCCCCGTCCAGTCGACCCGGGCCTCCAGGACGGCCATGCCGACCAGCGCGACGACCGCCGCGATGCCGGACCACAGAGCAGCACGGCGGACGCGTGCCGGATCCAGCACGTCCGTGACGTGCCGGCGGAAGACCTGCCAGCCGAGCGTGAACATCAATCATGTCTACCCGGTGCTGGTGCGGGGTGCCCGCGCGCTTTGCGTTCAGTGAGCAGAAGATGTCGGGTGCGGGCGGGGGACCCGACATCTTCTGCTCACCAAGCGACGCGCTCGCACACGCCGCCCCGCATCCCACACCCGGACACGCCCGAGCGCTGCGCGCCCGGAGCCGCCGCACCCGCGACGTGATGCTGCCGCTCAGGATTCGTCCAGGCGAGCACGGTGACCTCGGACCATGAGTCTCGACATCGTCTACACCGCCGCTGCCCACGCCACCGGAGGCGGCCGCGACGGGCACGTCCGCAGCGAGGACGACCGGCTCGACCTCGACACCCGCCCGCCCAAGGAGATGGGCGGCAGCGGCGAGGGCACCAATCCCGAGCAGCTCTTCGCCGCCGGGTACGCCGCGTGCTTCCTCGGTGCCCTGCACGCCGCCGGCAAGGAGCTCGAGGTCGACACCACCGGCGCCGAGGTCTCCGCCGAGGTCGGCATCGGCGGCACCGGCAACGGCGCCTTCGGCCTCGCCGTGGAGCTCGACGTCTACGCCCCGAACGCCCCGCAGGAGCAGCGCCAGCGCCTGGCCGAGCGTGCACACGAGATCTGCCCGTACTCGAACGCCACCCGCGGCAACATCACCGTCACGCTGTCCATCGTCGACTAGCGTTCGGCCGGTGGTCACCGACACGACGCGCTGCCCCTGCCTGAGCGGCAACCCCTACGGCGAGTGCTGCGCCCCCCTGCACGCCGGGGCCGTCGCGCCGACCGCGGAACGTCTCATGCGCTCCCGCTTCAGCGCCTTCGCGCTGGGCCTGCCGGAGTACCTGCTGCTCACCTGGCATCCGCGCACCCGCCCGGCGGGTCTCGAGTTGGACCCGACCCAGCGCTGGACCCGCTTGGACGTGTTGGCGACCACCTCGGGAGGCCCGTTCGACTCCCACGGCACCGTCACGTTCCGCGCGTGGTGGCGTTCCGACGACGAGCGCGGCACGCTCGAGGAGACGAGCGACTTCGTCCGCGAGCAGGGACGATGGTTCTACGTGGACGGCGTGGTCGCCTGACGACTGCGCACCGCGCCAGCTGACAGGAGCCCACATGCCCGCACGCGACCTCACCCGCTTCGGTGACCGGACCACGGCCGCCGAGGTCGTCGACGGCCTCGACCTGACGGGGCGCACGGCGATCGTCACCGGCGCTGCGTCCGGCATCGGCGTGGAGACCTCCCGAGCACTCGCCGGAGCCGGGGCACGCGTGACGCTCGCGGTGCGGGACGTCGATGCCGGCCGACGGGTGGCGGACGACATCGCCCGGACGACGGGGACGGAAGCGCCGGCCGTCCTGGAGCTGCACCTGGACCGTCCGGCTTCCGTCGAGGCCTGCACCGCAGCGTGGTCGGGGCCGCTCGACGTGCTCGTCGCCAACGCGGGCATCATGGACGCACCCGAGTCGTACATGCCCGCCGGGTGGGAGTCACACTTCGCGACGAACCACCTCGGGCACTTCGCCCTCGCGCTCGGGCTGCACGACTCCCTGGCCGCCTCGGGTTCGGCACGGATCGTCTCGGTGTCGTCGAGCGGACACGGTGGTTCGCCCGTCGTGTTCGACGACCTGTTCTTCCGCCGGCGTCGCTACGAGCCCGGACTCGCGTACGGACAGTCGAAGACCGCCAACGTGCTGTTCGCCGTCGCTGCCGGCCGCCGGTGGGCCGCCGACGGCATCACCGCGAACGCCCTCATGCCCGGCGGGATCTGGACCGGGCTGCAGAAGCACTGGGACCCGGAGGTCCTGGCCGCCACGAAGATCGCCGCGGCCGATGCCGTGAAGACCCCGGAGCAGGGAGCCGCGACCTCGGTCCTGCTCGCCACCGCACCGGAACTCGACGGGGTCACGGGCCGGTACTTCGAGGACTGCCACGAAGCGGCGGTGGTGGAGCGGATCGAGGACGGCCTGCACGGCGTGCTGCACTGGGCGCTCGATCCGGACCAGGCCGATCGGCTGTGGGACGTCTCCGTCGCGCTGCTCGACGCCGAGGCGCGGTCCCGCGGCTGACCGCGGGGCGCCAGCGTCGTCGTCGGCTAGCTGCCGATGACGGCGGGCAGGTCGACCGCGGTGCGCATCGCCCGGCGGACCCCGGCCTCGTCGGGGAGTAGCTCGTCCTCGTCACCGGTCAGGAAGAACCGGATCTGTCCGATCGCCTGCTCGGTGAGCATGTCGAGGCCGTTCAGCACGCGGCCCCCGGCGTCGGTCCAGCGGCTGGCGACCGCGGTGGGCCACGGTTCGTAGGCGACGTCGAACAGCACGGCCTCGGGCCCCGACGGACCGAACTCGAGCGGGTCAGCTGCACCGCCCGGCAGCGTCGAGAGGACGAACCCGTGGTGCGTGCCGGCGAGTTCGGTCAGGGGATGCACCTCGAGCGTCACCCCGAGCCGGACGGCCAGGTCGACCAGCGCACGCGTCTTCGCGGTGTCGCGGACGAACACCCGGACGAGCGACGCCCCGAGCCGGACGGCAGCGGTCAGGGCGCTCGCCGCGGTGGCTCCGCCGCCCAGGATCGTGGCCTCGCCGGGCAGGTGTCCGAGCGCCTCGACCGGGCGGACGAGGCCCTGCACGTCGGTGTTCGCGCCGGCTCGGACGATCGTGGAGCCCTCGTGGCGGAACGCGACCGTGTTGGCGACCCCGAGCTCGTCGACGAGCGGAGTGGTGCGGTCGAGCAGCGGTAGCACCTCGCGCTTGAGCGGCATCGTGAGGCTCAGCCCACGCCATTCCGGACCCAGCCCCGCGACGAACGCGGCGAGCTCGCCGGACGCGACCTCGTGCCTCCCGTAGGTGAAGGGCAGGTCGAGCGCATCGTAGGCCGCAGCGTGGAGCGTGGGCGAGAGCGAGTGCGCGATGGGGGAGCCGAGCACCGCGAGGTGCGTGCGGCCTGGATCGGTGAACGCCACGGTCACCCAGCCTAGCCAGCCGTTTTCCTGCGCACCCCGTTAGGTTAGGCTACCCTTCGTGAACCGTTCTCCCTTGCGTCTCCGACGCGTGCTCGCCGCAGCCGGCGCCGTCGTCGCAGCGTCCCTCGTCCTCGCCGGCTGCGCGTCCGGCTCCGGCTCCTCGACCGACTCGGCGTCGTCGGGGTCGTCCGATGCCGCGTTCCCGGTCTCGATCACGACCGGCCTCGGCACCACCACCATCGAGTCGGCACCGAAGCGCGTCGTCGCGCTCGGGTGGGGGGACGCCGAGACCGCGCTCGAGCTCGGTGTGCAGCCGGTCGGTGCGAGCGACTGGCTCGCGTTCGGCGGCGACGGTGTCGGTCCCTGGCTCAAGGGTGCGTACGACAAGTCGCCGAAGATCATCCAGACGCTCGAACCGAGCTACGAGGACATCCTCAAGCTCAACCCCGATGTCATCCTCGACGTGAAGTCCTCGGGTGACAAGGAGCGGTACGACAAGCTCTCCGCGATCGCGCCGACCGTGGCGATCCCGAAGGGCGGCGCGAACTACCTCGCGTCGACCGAGCAGCAGACGACCATGATCGCGAAGGCGCTCGGCAAGGAGTCCGAGGGCAAGAAGCTGCTCTCCGGCCTCGACGACGCCTACGCCGCAGCACGCAAGGCGCACCCGGACTTCGAGGGCAAGACGGCCGTCGTCGGTGCCTACAGCTCCGAGGGCTTCGGGGCGTACGCCTCCACGGACAGCCGTTCGACCTTCATGCGGAACCTCGGCTTCGAGATCCCGAAGGCCATCGACGAGCAGGCCGGCAAGGAGTTCTCCGTGCACCTGTCCGACGAGAACCTCGACCTGCTCGACGCCGACCTGACGCTGATCCTGCCGATCTACGTCGACGCGTCGGAGGCCTCGTCGAACAAGCTGTTCCAGAAGGTGCCGTCGGTCGAGGCCGGACACTCGATCGTCTTCGACGACAAGGACGTCTCGTCCGCGTTCTCGATGGGCACCACGGCTGCGATCGAGTGGGCGCTCGACAAGCTGCCGGCGCAGTTCGAGGAGAAGCTCGGCTAGGGCTGGTCGTCGCTGCTGGCCGGTTCCGCTGGTCAGCACCGCTGGTCAGCACCGCGAAAGCGACAGGGTGCCGCCGATGTTCGGTGGCACCCTGTCGCTTTCGCAGTTCGGGGGAGGGTGAGCTGGGCTAGACGCCGATGGTGGAACCCAGCAGCGCGAAGAGCAGCGCGATCAGGGGGAGCGTGCCCTGCTTGAACGCGGAGTTGACGTACTTGCGACCCGAGCCGATCAGGATCACCGCGGCACCGAGCATGCTCGCGGTCGAGAACACCACGAGGGTCCAGCCGCTCACGGTGTTGCCGGCCAGCACGAGCACGACGCCGAGGATCGCCCCGATCGCCAGGAACAGGTTGTAGAAGCCCTGGTTGAAGGCGAGCGAACGGGTCGCCACGGCTTCGGTCTCGGAAGCGATGCCGAAGATCCGGCGCGCTTGCGGACTGGTCCAGATGACCGATTCGAGGAAGAAGATGTACACGTGGATGAGGCCCGCGAGGACCGCACAGACACCCGAGATCACCAGCAGGACCGACATGTGCACATTCTCGCAGCAGCGGGCCGGGTTCCGCTGCACGTCCGCCAGTAGGCTCGGACCATGAACGACGACGTCACCCTGTCCGAGGCCGACGCGAGCGCCGTCGACGAACTGCGGAGCATCCGGCAGAGCATCGACAACATCGACGCCGCCGTGATCCACATGCTCGCGGAACGCTTCAAGTACACGCAGCGCGTGGGGCACCTGAAGGCCGAGTCGGGCATGCCCGCCGCCGACCCGGACCGCGAACGGATCCAGGTCGCACGGCTCCGGTCGCTCGCCGCCGACTCCCACCTCGACCCCGCCTTCGCCGAGAAGTTCCTCAACTTCATCGTCGCCGAGGTCATCCACCACCACGAGCGCATCGCGGGCCGCGACGAATGAGCGCCGAGCTGCCGTCGCTGCTCATCGGTTCGTACACGGCGACCGGTGGCGGGAACGCCACGGGCATCTCGCTGGTCGACGCCGGACCGGTCGGAGCCGTTCCGGCACCCCGGACCGTCGCGGTGCTCGACGACCCCTCGTTCCTCGCCGTCTCGGGTGACCGGGTCTACGCGGTCTCCGAGACGAACGACGGTGCCGTGTCGGCCTTCCGGCTGCAGGGCGGCGCACTCGAACACCTGTGGGACGCCCCCGCCGGCGGAGACGCCCCGTGCCACCTGCGGGTCGACCCCTCGGGCGCGCTCGTCGTCACGAACTACGTCTCGGGCACGGTCACGGCGATCTCCCTCGCGCCGGCCGAGTCACACGCGGCGTCGGTGACCGCCAGCGACGGCGTGGTGCTGCACGGGGACGCCGACCAGCGTTCGGTGCCGGCCGAGGCCGTCGCGGTCGCCGTGCTGCCCGACGCCACGGGTCCTGACGACGACCGCCAGGACGGCCCGCACGCCCACCAATCGATCGCCACCCCGGACGGCACGGTGCTCGTCGCCGACCTCGGCGGCGATGCCCTGCACGAGTTCCGCGTCACGGTGTCGGCCGACGGGGTCCCCGCCATCGAGGCACTCCGCGTGCACCACGTGACACCCGGCGCCGGCCCGAGGCACATGGCCTGGGTTGACGGTGACCTGCTCGTCGCCGGTGAGCTCGACGGGCGTGTGCACCGCCTGCGCCGCGACGACTCCGGGTCGTTCGTGACGATCGCTGCCGTGCCGACGTTCGACGGTGCGGTGGGGGAGTCGCTGCTCAGTCACATCGAGGTCGACGAGGCCGGCCGCGTGTACGTGGCTGTGCGCGGGCGGGACCTGCTCGTGGTGCTCGACGCTCGTGACGGCGGGCTCGCCGTCGTCAGTTCGGTGCCCTGCGGTGGGGTCTGGCCGCGGCACTTCGCGCGGGTGCCCGGGTTCGTCCTGGTGGCGAACCAGATGTCCGACGCCGTCGCCGTGCTCCCGCTCGACGCCGAGGGCATGCCCGGCGAAGCCGTCGCGCAGATCCCGGTCGGCACGCCGACGTGCGTCGTCCCGCTCTGACGCCGGGAACAGCCGGCTAGAACTCGATCAGGTTCTCGAACGGGCGACCCTCGGCCAGTGCGGCGACCTGCTTGCGCATCAGCTCGATCGACCGCGGCACGCTCAGGTCGGTGTTGCCGCCGACGTGCGGGGTGAGCACGGTGTTCGGCGTCGTCCAGAGCGGGTGTCCGGCGGGCAGGGGCTCCGGGTCGGTGACGTCGAGGGCCGCGAACAGCCGCTCCGACCGCAGTTCGGCGACCAGGGCGTCGGTGTCGACGACCTTGCCGCGCGCCACGTTCACCACGAGGGCACCGTCCGGCAGCGCCGCGAGCAGCTCCGCGTCGACCAGGCGTTCGGTCTCGGCGGTGAGCGGCGCGATGAGCACGAGGACGTCGGTCGTCTGAGCCAGCTCGGGCAGCTCGCCGAACGCGTGCACGTGCCGGCCGTCCTGCTCGCGCGCGGTCCGGGCGACCACGGTCACCTCGGTGCGGAACGCCTCGAACCGGGTGGCGATCGCGGACCCGATCGCCCCGTAGCCGACGACGGTCACCCGGCGGTCGGCGAGCGATCGGGTCTCGCGGGCGTCCCAGACGCCGTTGGTACGGTCGATCTGGAACGCCGAGATCTCACGGAGCGACGTCAGCGCGAGGCCGACCGCGAGCTCGGCGGTCTCGTCGTCGTGGATGCCGCGACCGTTCGCCAGCTGCGCGTGACCGGGCACGTGCGGGACGGCGTGCTCGTACCCGGCGCTCGGCAGCTGCAGCAGCTGGAGCTCGGGCAGGTCGTGCACGAACTGCCAGCGGTGCCGCCCCTCGAAGTAGAACGGCAGGAACGTGATCGCGACGTCGTCCGGGCGACCGTACGGCGACTCGACGTCCCAGACGTCCAGCTCGATGCCGTCCGGCACGGGGCCGAACCGGTCGACGAGCTCGGCGAAGGGCAGGGTGACGATCGACATCCGCGACCCGGGCCTAGGCGTCGGTGCGCGGCGAGAAGGCACCGTCGGAGTCGAGCGGCCCGCGGCCGACGTACCCCTCGGTGACGTCCTCGACGATCACGTCGCCGAAGCGGGCCGGCAGCGTCGCGGCGTGGGTGCCGCGCAGCTCGTCGACCGTGGCCTCGAACGCGCCCTGGACCTCGAGCGTGCTCGACGTTGCGTCGGTCACGCCGATGCGCAGCACCGGGAAGCCCCGGCCGTCGCACATGCCCTGGAACCGCACGTCGTCCTCGCGGCGGACGGTGACGATGACGCGACCGGTCGACTCGGAGAACAGCGCGGTCGCGGTGTCGATGCCGTCGCGGGTCTCGAGCTCGTCGAGGACCACGCGAGCGCCGATGCCGAAGCGGAGCACCGACTCGGCGAGGGACTGGCCGAGGCCGCCGTCCGCCAGGTCGTGCGCGCTGGTGAGCAGCTGCTCGCCGGACGCCGCGTACAGCAGCTCGGCGAGGGCCTTCTCGCGCTCGAGGTCGACCGCCGGCGGACGCCCGCCCAGGTGCCCGTGCACGGTGCCGGCCCACGCGGAACCGTCGAGCTCGAGGCTCGTGGTGCCGAGCAGGTAGATGTTGTGGCCGTCGTCCTGCCACCCGGACGGCACGCGCTTGGCGACGTCGTCGATGATGCCGAGCACGCCGACGACGGGCGTCGGGTGGATGGGGGTCGAGCCGGTCTGGTTGTAGAACGACACGTTGCCGCCGGTGACCGGGATGCCGAGCTCCATGCAGCCGTCTGCCAGGCCCTCGACCGCCTCGGAGAACTGCCACATGACCTCGGGGTTCTCGGGGGAGCCGAAGTTCAGGCAGTCGGTGACGGCGGCGGGGACGGCACCGGTGACGGCGACGTTGCGGTAGGCCTCGGCCAGGGCCAGACGTGCACCCTGCTTCGGGTCGAGCTGGCAGTAGCGGCCGTTGGCGTCGGTGGCGATCGCGACACCGAGGCCCGTTTCCTCGTCGACGCGGATCATGCCGCCGTCGTCGGGGAAGGACAGCGCGGTGTTGCCGAGCACGTAGGTGTCGTACTGGTTCGTGACCCAGTTCTTCGACGCCAGGTTCGGCGAACCGAGCAGGCTGAGGAACTGTGCCTTCAGCGCGGGGCCGTCGGCCGGTCGGTCGAGCGAGGCAGCGGTGTCGGCCTGCAGCGCGTCGATCCAGGTCGGGTAGGCGACCGGGCGGTCGTAGACCGGGCCGTCGACGGCGACGGTGCGCGGGTCGACGTTCACGATCTCCTGGCCCTGCCAGTCGATGATGAGTCGGCCGGTGCCGGTGACCTCGCCGAGCACGCTGGTCTCGACCTCCCACTTGCCGACGACGCTGAGGAACTCGTCGAGCTTGTCGGGGCGGACGACCGCCATCATGCGCTCCTGGCTCTCCGACATCAGGATCTCTTCGGCGGTGAGCGTGGGGTCGCGGAGCAGGACGTCGTCGAGCGAGATGTGCATGCCGCCGTCGCCGTTGCTCGCGAGCTCCGAGGTGGCGCAGGAGATGCCCGCGGCGCCGAGGTCCTGGATGCCCTCGACCAGGTCCTTCTGGAACAGCTCGAGGCAGCACTCGATCAGGACCTTCTCGGCGAAGGGGTCGCCGACCTGCACGGCCGGACGCTTGGTCGGGCCGCCCTCGGTGAAGGTGTCGGACGCCAGGATCGACGCGCCGCCGATGCCGTCGCCACCGGTGCGGGCACCGAACAGGACGACCTTGTTGCCGGCACCGGACGCGTTGGCCAGGTGCAGGTCCTCGTGGCGCAGGACGCCGACCGCGAGGGCGTTGACCAGCGGGTTGCCCTGGTACACCGGGTCGAAGTAGGTCTCGCCGCCGATGTTCGGCAGGCCGAGGCAGTTGCCGTAGAACGAGATGCCACCGACGACGCCGTGCACGACGCGCGCGGTGTCCTCGTGGTCGATCGCGCCGAAGCGGAGCTGGTCCATCACGGCGACGGGGCGGGCGCCCATCGAGATGATGTCGCGGACGATGCCGCCGACACCGGTGGCCGCGCCCTGGTACGGCTCGACGTAGGACGGGTGGTTGTGCGACTCGACCTTGAAGGTCACCGCCCAGCCGTTGCCGACGTCGACGACACCGGCGTTCTCGCCCATGCCGACCATCAGGTTCTTCGTCATCTCCGGCGTGACCTTATTGCCGAACTGACGGAGGTAGTTCTTCGAGGACTTGTAGGAGCAGTGCTCGCTCCACATCACCGAGTACATCGCCAGCTCACCCGAGGTGGGGCGGCGGCCGAGGATCTCCTTGATGCGGGCGTACTCGTCCGGCTTCAGGCCCAGCGCGTCGTACGGCTGCTCCTTGTCGGGGGTGGCTGCCGCGTCCTGCACGGTGTCGGGCTTCGGGCGAACGGGTGTCGTCACGGTGTCGTTGTTCCCTGTCACTTGACGAGCGCGTGCTCGATCACGGAGGTGAAGAAGGTCAGGCCGTCGGTGCCCGAGGCCATCGCAGCGGGGGTGTCCGGGCCGAACCCGGCCTCGGTCGCGTGCTCGGGGTGCGGCATCAGGCCGACGACGTTGCCGCGCTCGTTCGAGACGCCGGCGATGTCGTCGATGGAGCCGTTCGGGTTCACGCCGACGTAGCGGAACACGACCTGGCCGTTGTCCTCGATGCGCTTGATGGTGTCGGCGTCCGCGACGAAGCGGCCGTCGGCGTTCTTCAGCGGGATGGTGATCTCCTGCTGGGCGCTGAAGCCGGAGGTCCAGGCGGTCGCGGTGGTCTCGACGCGGAGCTTCTGGTCGCGGCGGATGAACTGCTGGTGCGCGTTGCGGGTGTGTGCGCCGGGGACCAGGCGGGCCTCGGCCAGCATCTGGAACCCGTTGCAGATGCCGAGCACGGGCATGCCCTTGCCGGCGGCGTCGATGACCTCGGCCATGATCGGGGCCTTCGCGGCGATCGCGCCGGCACGCAGGTAGTCGCCGTACGAGAACCCGCCGGGCAGCACGATGGCGTCGACGCCCTGCAGGTCGTGGTCGCCGTGCCAGAGGGCGACGGGGTCGGCACCGGCGAGACGGACGGCGCGCTGAGCGTCGCGGTCGTCGAGCGAGCCGGGGAACGTGATGACGCCGATGCGCATCCGGGTCACTGGCCTTCGACGGTCACGGACACGACGTCCTCGATGACCGCGTTCGAGAAGACGTCGGCTGCGATGTCGCGGACCTCGGCGAGCTTGGCGTCGTCGACGGGGCCGTCGACGGTCACCTCGAAGCGCTTGCCGATGCGGACGTTGGTCAGGTCGGCCTTGCCGAGGCGGGCCAGGGCGTTGCCCACGGCCTTCCCCTGGGGGTCGAGGATCTCGGCCTTGGGCATGACCTCGACGACGATCGTTGGCACGTGTTCTCTCCAGCACTTCAGGGGTGGGGGGACGCGACCAGTCTACGGGGCGCGCGCGACACGCCGGGACGGCCACGGGCCTCCAGGCCGGCGCTTGCTGTGCGGTTGTTCATGTCTGTTCCAACGCGTATATTCCACTTCGAATAGTCAACAACGAACAAGCGGACTGGAGGCACGTGTGCCGTCGCTCACGCCACTCGCGTTCGCCGCGCTCGGGCTCCTGGCCGAGGGGCCGACGCATCCCTACGAGATGTTCCAGACGATGACGCACCGCCGGGACGGCCGGAACGTCAAGGTCCGGCCCGGCACCCTGTACCACCAGGTCGGCCGCCTGGTGGAGCTCGGCCTCGCCGAGGTCGTGGGGACCGACCGGGCGGGCAACCGTCCGGAACGCACCACCTACGCCATCACGGACGACGGGTGGACGGCGCTGCACGACGGGCTCGTCCGGCTGATCGCCGAACCGGCCGAGGAGTACCCCGTCTTCCACCTGGCCGTCGCCGAGATCGAGAACCTGTCGGTCGACGAGGCCGAGTCCGCCCTCCGTGCGCGGGTCACCGCACTCCAGGCTCAGCGCGACGAGGCGGACGAGATCCTCGGGATCGTCCGAGCGAAGGACCTGCCCGAGCGGTACTGGCTCGACGTGTCGTACGTGCGTGCCATGCTCACGACGCAGATCGAGTGGCTCGCCGCCACGGCCGACCGGATCGCCGCCGGCCACATCCCCTGGGACGCCTCCGTCGCGTCCGCAGACACCACCACGAACAGCAAGGAAACCACTCGATGACCACCGTCACGCCTCCGCGGACGACCGAGAAGAAGCCGTGGCCTGCCCTGTGGGCACTCGTCGTCGGGTTCTTCATGATCCTCGTCGACTCGACCATCGTGTCGGTCGCCACCCCCACCATCGCCCAGGAGCTCGACGCGGACATCAACTCCGTGATCTGGGTGACGAGCGCCTACCTGCTCGCCTACGCCGTGCCGCTGCTCATCACCGGCCGGCTCGGCGACCGCTTCGGCCCGAAGGTCATGTACCAGATCGGCCTCGTGGTCTTCACGCTCGCCAGCCTGTGGTGCGGCCTGGCCGGCTCGATCGAGGTGCTGATCGTCGCCCGCGTCGTGCAGGGTCTCGGCGCCGCGATGATGAGCCCGCAGACCATGTCGGTCATCACGCGCATCTTCCCGCCGCAGAACCGCGGCGCGGCCATGGGCCTCTGGGGCGCCGTCGCCGGTGTCGCGTCGCTCGTCGGCCCGATCGTCGGCGGCCTGCTCGTCGACGGCTTCGGCTGGGAGTGGATCTTCTTCGTGAACGTGCCCGTCGGCGTCGTCGCGTTCGTGCTCGCGCAGCGCTTCGTGCCGTCGTTCGAGCGGCACGGACACCGCTTCGACTACCTCGGCATCTTCCTGTCGGCAGCGGGCCTGTTCCTGCTCGTCTTCGGCATCCAGGAGGGCGAGACCTACGACTGGGGCGTCATCGCCGGCCCGATCTCGGTGTGGTCGCTCATCATCGTCGGCCTCGTGGTGCTCGCCGGCTTCGTCGTCTGGCAGGGTGTGCAGAAGGGCGAGCCGCTGCTGCCGCTCGGCCTGTTCAAGGACCGCAACTTCACGCTGGCCAACGTCGCCATCACGGCCGTCGGTGTCGCGATCGCCTCGTTCGCGCTGCCGATCATGCTGTGGGCCCAGGACGTCCTGCGCTTCTCGCCGACCCAGGCCGCACTGCTCCTCGTGCCGCAGGCCGTGCTGTCCGCCGCGCTCGCGCCGATCGTCGGCAAGAACCTGAACCGCTGGAACCCGCGCTGGGTCGCCTCGTTCGGGCTCGCCTGCTTCTCGGCCGGTTTGTTCTGGTTCGGCGCCCTGCTGTCGAGCGGTGCCGAGTGGGGCTGGGTGCTCCTGCCGAGCGCGCTCCTCGGCCTCGCCAACGCCTGCATGTGGGGACCGCTGTCCGTCTCGGCGACGCGCAACCTGCCGCCGAAGCTGGCCGGTGCCGGCTCGGGCGTCTACAACACCACCCGCCAGATCGGTGCGGTGCTCGGTTCCGCCGGCATCGCCGCCCTGATGGAGGCCCGGATCACCGCGAACTTCCCGGCGTCGTCCGGTGGGGCCACGGCCGGTGGCGCGGAGCAGCAGGTCGGCGCGCTGCCGGGCTTCCTGCTCGAGCCGTTCTCCAAGGCCATGGGTGAGTCGCTCTACCTGCCGGCGATCGTGCTCATAGTGGCCATCGTCGCGGCGCTGTTCCTGGCGAAGCCGAAGCAGACCGTCGCCTGGCAGCAGACCGGCTCGGTCACCACGCAGCCCGACGCCGAGCCCGCGGGGGCCCCGTCGAAGTAGGGCACGAGCGCTTCGGCGCCCAACGAGTGAGCAGAAGAAGTCGAGTCACCTCCGGGTACTCGACTTCTTCTGCTCACTCGTGTCGGGGACTTACCCCCGCCCGTCAACTGCGGCGCTGCAGGTGCGCTCGTGTGAGCTCGTCCATCTGTTCGTCGGTCAGGGCGTCGACGTCCCGGGCCTCGCGGCGGTCGGTCCGCTGCCACCGGATGAACAGGGCGACGAGCACGGGGATGTCCGCCACCTCGGCGATGAACCACAGCAGGTCGCCCGCCAGGTGCTGGTCCTGCAGCGGCGACGGGTACCAGGCCCGCCCGACCACCGGCACGAGGGACCCGTCGAGCACGTGGTTCGTGATCCGCAGCACGATGCCGGGCACCGCGTCGATGACGAGCTCGACGAACGCGAGCAGGAACTCGGCCGTGGCGAACGTCGACGAGACGAGCACGCCGACCTCGGACAGCGGCGCGAGCAGGCCGAACCCGAGCGCCGGCACCGCCACGGTGATGACGGCGGCCCAGGCGGGGGACTCCCGGATCACCGCCGAGAACGGGGTGAGCAGGACGGCGAACAGCGCGAGCGCGACCAGCGGGGCGACGATCGCGTTGCCGAGCAGGCGCACCGGTCGTGACCCCATGACCGCGTCGGCGACCTGCGCGAGGCGAGCCGGGCCTCCGATCCGGAGCAGTGCGACGGGCGCACCGAGCGCGGCGAAGGTGGGGACCGCGAAGAACAGCAGGGCGGCCCGCAGGACGAACGCCCAGCGCAACCGCTCGTCGTCGACGCCGACGATGCCGAACTGCAGCACGCCGAACAGCACGAGTGCCGTAGCGAAGGCGAGCGTGCGCCACCACGGCCACCGGGCACCCCGTCGAGCCGCGCCGACGACCCACCGGCCGTAGGCGACCGCGGCGACGACGAGGAGCACCGCCGCCAGGGGGTCGAACCGCCAGGTGCTCCAGAACTCGGGTGTCGACGGCGTGGGGAGCCTCCTGGGGATCAGGCGGACTCGTCCTTCGCGCCGCCGGAACCATCCTCCGTCCGCCCGACGGCCACCGGGGGTCCGTCGTGGCCCCGCGACGGTGAGAACCGGTTCAGATCCGGGCGACCCCGGGTGCCGGGACGGTCCGTGACAGCAGCCAGACGCCCACCGGCACGGCCACGGCGCCGACGAGCGCGACGCCGAACGACAGGTGCAGCTGCATCACGAGGAACGCCGGGCCGATCGTGCAGAGGGCGGCGACCGCGACGACCGGCCACGACGGACGGTCGGCCGACGGCAGCAGCCGGGGGAGCGGCCGATCGAACCAGCGCAGGGCCCGGGCCACCCCGATCGCGACGGCGAGCACCACCACGAGTGCGACGATGCGCGACGCCCACCACGGACCGGAGCCCGGCGCCGGGAACGGCACCCCGACGAGCAGGGCGACGCCGTTCAGCGCGATGAACAGCGGCAGGTGCCACAGGTAGATGGTCATGCCGTCGCGGCCGAGGACGAACACGGCCCCGAGCGCGGCACGGGTGCGCATCAGCCGGGTGAGCGGCGCGTGCACGAGCTGGACCAGGCAGGCCTGCGCGATCGCCAGGAACGCCAGCGGGAGCATCGGCGGGTTGAGGTCCTGCAGCATGTCCGGTGCCCAGAGCCCGACCGAGGTCATCGGCACGAGCACGGCGTACGCGGCGACGGCGATGCCGAGCAGGAGCACCTTCGACCGGCGAGCGAACCAGCCGTCGGCCCAGAGGAACCCGAGCTGCTGCGCGAAGAGCCACACCGGGCCGAGGTTGAGCAGCCCGACCTCGGCGACCCCGGTGGCCAGGCGGACGGCGTCGACCGCCCCGGCGAGCACGAGCAGCACGGCGAGGGTGGCCCACGGTGCTCGCTCGTGCAGGCGCATCATCACGGGGACGCAGCACTGGGTGATGCCGTAGGCCGCCAGGAACCAGAGCGGCGAACCGATGCCGAACGCGACCTCGGCCAGGAGCTCCGGCGGCGTGCCAGCGGCCGTGGCGACCCCGAGCCCGAGCGCGAGGAACACGAACAGCGGCACCGCGGGCCGGAACAGCCGCACCAGGCGGGTGGCCAGGAAGTCGCGGGCGGGGCTCGGCGCACCACGGGCGACGGTGCTGCGCCAGCCGACGGCACTCGCGAACCCGCCGACCACGAAGAACAGCGGCATCACCTGCCCGACCCAGGTGGCAGCGACGTACCAGGGGAGTTCCTGCAGCGGGCTCGTGACCCGCACCCCCTGGTCATCGGCGGCGACGCCGACCATCGTGACGTGCACGATGACGACGAGGACGACGCAGGCCGTCCGGATGAGGTCTACGACCAGGTCCCGCTTCGCGATGATCCCCCGGACGTCCGCGGTGCTGTTCGCCTGTTCAGGCAGACCCTGGCTCGTGGACATGTCCGGACGTTAGCGTGCGGAACGGTCGGTCCAGTGTCGTCCCAGCTGATCGCGATCGGATCGTGACACTTCGTATTCCGGTGGCGGCATGCGTCCCCTCGCTGGCCGGCAGCAGAAGCTCGTGTACAGTGAACGCGTTGTCTTGATTCCTGCAAAAGAAAGGCTCAGCATGGACGCCGACGCCGATCTGCTCCGTTCCTCGGGGCTCCGGGTCACGACCCCACGACTCGCGGTGCTCCGAGCGACCGACTCGATGCCGCACGCCACCGCGGACGACATCGTCACCGCGCTGGCCGTGGAGCTGCCGACCACCAGTCACCAGGCCGTCTACGGCGTGCTGAACGCCCTGACCGGCGTCGGGCTCGTCCGCCGCATCGAACCGGCCGGCAGCCCTGCGCGCTACGAGCGCCGCACCGGTGACAACCACCACCACATCGTCTGCACCCTGTGCGGCGCGATCGAGGACGTCGACTGTGCGGTCGGCCACTCGCCCTGCCTGACGCCGTCCGAGACCCACGGCTTCGCGGTCACCACCGCCGAGGTCACCTACTGGGGCATCTGCGAACGCTGTGCAGCGGCAGAGCGCGACGACGCGGAACACGACGACGCAGAGCGCGATCACCCAGACGCGCCCGGCGCGAACGCGCAGGCCCCCGGAGCCCCCACGCCCGCCTGACGGCGACCGCCCACCGCACCGGCCGCACGACGCGCCGGACCCCGAACCACCCGAGCACCCCTGACCGAACCAACGTCCCACCTCCAGGAGGAACCGTGTCCGACCAGAACACGCCGACCGGCACCCCGACCACCACGACCAACAGCGGCGCACCCGTCTCGAGCGACGAGCACTCGATGGGCGTCGGGGCCGACGGCCCCCTCGCGCTGCACGACCACTACCTGGTCGAGAAGCTCGCCCAGTTCAACCGCGAGCGTGTCCCGGAGCGGGTCGTGCACGCCAAGGGCGGCGGCGCCTTCGGTACCTTCACCGTCACGCAGGACGTCTCCCGCTTCACCCGTGCCGCGTTCCTGCAGCCGGGCAAGCAGACCGAGATGCTGGCCCGCTTCTCCTCCGTCGCTGGTGAGCAGGGCTCCCCGGACACCTGGCGCGACCCCCGCGGCTTCGCGCTGAAGTTCTACACCGAAGAGGGCAACTACGACCTCGTCGGCAACAACACCCCGGTGTTCTTCATCCGCGACGGCATCAAGTTCCCCGACTTCATCCGCTCGCAGAAGCGTCTGCCGGGTTCGCACCTGCGCGACCACGACATGCAGTGGGACTTCTGGACCCTGTCGCCCGAGTCGGCGCACCAGGTCACGTGGCTGATGGGCGACCGCGGCCTGCCGGCGAGCTGGCGCGAGATGGACGGCTTCGGCTCGCACACCTACCAGTGGATCAACGCCGCGGGCGAGCGTTTCTGGGTGAAGTACCACTTCATCACCGAGCAGGGCCACAAGACCCTGACGCAGGAGGACGCCGACCGCATCGCCGGTGAGGACGCGGACTTCCACATCCGTGACCTGCACGCCGCGATCGAGCGTCAGGACTTCCCGCGCTGGACCCTCAAGGTGCAGGTCATGCCCTACGAGGACGCAGCGACCTACCGCTTCAACCCGTTCGACCTGACGAAGGTGTGGCCGCACGCGGACTACCCGCTCATCGAGGTCGGCACGATGGAGCTCAACCGCAACCCGGAGAACTACTTCGCGCAGATCGAGCAGGCGACCTTCGCCCCCTCGAACTTCGTGCCCGGCATCGCGGCGAGCCCCGACAAGATGCTCATGGCGCGCATCTTCAGCTACGCGGACGCCCACCGCTACCGCGTCGGCACGAACCACGCCCAGCTGCCGGTGAACGCCCCGAAGAACGAGGTCCACTCGTACTCGAAGGACGGCGGCATGCGCTTCGACTTCCAGAAGTCCGAGGTGCCGGTGTACGCACCGAACTCGCTCGGTGGTGCGCACGCCGACCCGAACGCGACCGACGACGCCCCGGGCTGGGAGTCCGACGGTGCGCTGCAGCGTTCCGCCGCGACCCTGCACCCGGAGGACGACGACTTCGGCCAGGCCGGCACGCTCGTCCGTGAGGTCCTGGACGACGCCGCCCGCGAGCGCCTGGTCGGCAACATCGCCGGTCACGTCTCGAAGGTGACGCGCGACGACCTGCGCGAGCGCGTGTTCGCCTACTGGACGAACGTCGACGCCGACCTGGGTGCGCGCGTGCGCGCCGCGGTCGCGCCGAGCGCGCCGGGCTCCAACGAGGACCCGGAGAAGGTCGCGGTCGAGGCGTAAGCCCCACTTGACGACCTGACGGACGGGAGGCCCGGTACCAGCTGGTACCGGGCCTCCCGTCCGTTGGTCGTTGCGTCTAGACCTGCTGGCCGTTGAGCCAGATCGGGCCAGCGGGCCAGTCCTCGAGCTGCGCTGCCACCGGCAGCGCCATCCAGCCGCCCTGCTCGGTGTTGCTGACGCCCGCGCCCTCGGCGGTGAACGCCGAGAAGGTGCCGACAGCCTCGGGGAACTCGTGCCAGCCGAGCTTCGCGTAGAAGGGGATCCGGTCCTCGCCCGCGCCGAGGAACCCGAAGGGCACGCGGAGTCCCTCGAGGACCGCCGCGGTCCGGGTCATCAGCTCACGGCCGACGCCGGTGCCCTGCAGCCGGGGCGACACGGCGACCAGGCCGGTGTCGCCGACCAGGACGTCCTGCCCGCCGACGGAGATGTACATGCGGCGGATGCCGACGTGGGCCAGGACGACCCCGTCGGCGTCGTGCGCGAGCACCCGGCGTTCCGGCTGCATGCCGGACCAGCTCCGGCCGCCCACGTACCAGTGCGACCAGTCGGGGAAGGCCTGCCCGAGCAGCGCTGCGATCGCTTCGTGGTCGGGGAGCGACAGCGTGCTCTCCTCGACCACCTCCCACCGGATGTCGTCAGTCACGGGTCCATCCTGCACGGATGTGGTGGTGATCGTTGCGTTCTCGTACCGACCGGTAATACGTTAACGGTGACATCTGAGTGGTGTCACAATCAAAGGGGAGATCGATGTCGATCAAGAACGTCGTACTGGGTGCGGTCGTGCTGGGGAGTGTCGTGGGCGGCGGGATCGCGGTCGACACCGTGACGGCGCCGGAGGCGAGTGCGGCGACGTGCTGGCGGAAGGTGACGCAGAGCACGGGCTTCAACGAGTCCGGTTGTGGTCGCGCTCAGCACTTCAACCGTCTGCGGAGCGGGACGATGAAGTGGGGGAACGTGGTCGGTGGCAACAAGTGGTCCTACCAGGCTGCCTGCTGGACCAACATCGCCCAGTACGGCATGACCCGGGCCTGACGCGGTGATTCGGAGCAGGCTTCGGGGAACAACGATCGTCGGGGCTATCGCCGCCGTGGGGCTCGTCGGCTGTGCCCAGGCGGATGCTGCACCCCGGGTCGTCGATCCGTCAGGTTTCTCCGCGGCCGGGCCGTGGGCGGGTGAGTTCGCGGAATCGGCCTCCGACACCAGTTCCTACCAGCGGCAGATCCTCTCGGACGGAACGATCTCGGCGCGGGAGGTCGCAGATGCGCAGTCCCGCATGAGCGCATGCATGCGGGATCTCGGCTACGACTACACGACAGCGGAGGACGGCACGTCCGAAGCCTCGCCGCTCCCCGTGCGGAAGGCTGAAGACGCCACGGCCATGAACGATTCGAAGTCGAAGTGCGCGAAGGACTTCGACAGCGACGTGACCTACCTGTTCAACGAGGTCCGGCGGAACCCGGAGAAGCAGGACGAGGCAACGATCACCGTCGCGTGCCTCCGTGCTGCGAGACTCGTCGACGACACGTACACCGAACGTGACTGGCGTGATCAGAACGACGACGGGAACTTCTCCTTCTCGCCGTGGGATCCCGCAGCCGTACAGTGTCGGCTGGACCCCCTCGGACTCTGGCGGCAGCAATGACCAGGGTCTTCGCCGCACCGTCCATCGTGACGGCGAAACTCGTTCTCCTGCTCGGTTCGGCGCTCGCGCTCTCTGGCTGCTCGGCGGGTGACGCGGACACGCCGAGGCCCTCCGAGCTGGCTCCTGCGTCGCTCGAGGCGGCGGGCCCCTGGGCGGATGCGTTCCGCGAGGCACTCGACGCGGACGTGTCGGACTCGGAGGCGAGGGTCTTGGCTGACGGTCGGGTCACGACTCAGGAACTCGAGGACGCTCACGCGAAGGTCGACAAGTGCCTCCGCGATTCCGAGCTCACGATCTCGTACTTCGCCGACGGCGGGTTCGAAGTGGGAAGCACGGTGGGCAAGTCGCCGAGCAACGACATCGGGAGGACCAACAAGATCCTCGAAGCGTGCGAGTCGAAGTTCGACCAGAGCATCACGTTCCTGTTCGAGGAGACGCGCAGGAACCCCGGCAAGCTGGACGATGCGAAGATCACCGTTCCGTGTCTGCGGAAGGCCGGCCTCGTCGGAAGGGACTACACCGAGGAACAGTGGCGGAAGGACCAGGACGCCGACGCCTTCCCGTTCGACTCGATGGGCGAGCAGGCGAAGCAGTGCGCCCTTGATCCGCTCGCGCTCTGGCGGCAGTGATGCGCTTCCCGTCTGCCGCACTCCTGGCGCTCGGCGCGATGGTGGTCGCAGCGGCGACGGCCGCAGTCATCGTCGTCGCTGTGCCGGCCGAGGTCCCGGCCGCACTCCGGACGGCTGCCCCCGCGAGCACCGTCCGGGTGACCGAGCGCACCGATGCCGATGAACGACAGGTGCAGCTCGCACTCGACACCGGTGCCCCACGGGCGGTCGTGACGTCGCGGAGCGGCACGGTGACGACATCGACGTGCTCGACCGGGGCACCCGTGCGGAGCGGGGACGTCCTCGCGCGGGTAGACGGACAGCCGGTGCTCGCACTTGCCAGTGACGAGCCGCTGTGGCGCGACCTCGAGCTCGGCGACCGCGGGGCCGACGTCAGGGGGTTGCAGCGGGAACTCACGCGACTCGGTGCTGGATTGAGCATCGACGGCATCCTCGGTCGGGGCACACTCCGTGCTGCGCAGCAGTTCCTGGTCGACCGAGGCGTCGACCGCGACGACCTGCCCGACGACGTCGTACTGCGGGACTCGTTCGCATGGGTGCCAGCCGCCGAGAACGCCGTCCTGGCGTGCGTGGCTGTCGTCGGGGCAGCGGTCGGCGCCGACGGTGTCCTCGTCGAACTCCCGGCCGAACTCCGCGGTGCACGCATCGAGGCGCTCCCGGTCGATCCGGCGCCGGGGGAGCGCGTGCTGGGGATCGGGAACGCCGACGTCCCGATCGACACCGAAGGGGTGGTCTCCGCGCCGACGGACCTCGCTGCGATCACCGCCCTGCCGGAGTACGCGGCGACGGTCGCTTCGGCGGACGGCGCACCGACGGTGGCCGCGACGTGGACGCTCAGTCGCCCACGAACCGTCCAGGTGGTGCCACCGACGGCCCTCTGGGACCTCGAAGGTGACCGGGCGTGCGTGCAACCGACGACGGGGCGGCCGCTCCGGGTCGAGGTCCTCGGGTCGGAACTCGGGCAGGCGTTCGTCCGGGTGCCCGGCGGACGAACGCTCGACCGGATCCGTGCCGTGCCGGACCGGTCCAGCTCGTGTCGGTGACGCTCGAGGGCGTCGGACACGTCTGGTCGAACGGCACCGTGCTGTTCGACCGCGTCGACCGCACCTTCGCCGAGGGGACCGTTACCGCGGTCGTCGGGCCGAGCGGTTCCGGCAAGTCCACGCTGCTCGCGATCCTCGCCGGGATGCTCCGTCCGACGCGCGGTGCCGCCGTCCGTCCGCCGGGCTGTCGGCCGCTCTGGGTCTTCCAGAACCCGTACGGGGTGGCCCGCCGCCGCGTGCTCGACCACGTCGCGCTGCCGTTCGTCGCCCAGGGCGCGGATCGTCGGACCGCGGACGTCCGCGCGTTCGGGGTCCTCGAGCGCTTCGGGCTCGGTTCGCGGGCGCACGCGCGGTTCGCCGAGCTGTCCGGTGGTGAGGCGCAACGCCTGATGCTCGCGCGCGCCATCGCCAGCGCGCCGGGTCTGATGCTGGTCGACGAGCCGACGGCGCAACTCGACCGGGCGACCGCGATCGAGGTGAACCGTGGGATCGGTGCGCTCGCCGCGTCGGGGACGGTCGTCGTCGTCGCCACGCACGACGACGCGACCCGTGACGCCTGCGACGGGGTGCTCGATCTCGGGCGGTACCGATGAGCCCTCGCCGGATGCAGGTGACCGAGGTCTGGCGGGAGGCGTGGCGCGACATCGATTCCGGAGCCTCGTGGGCAGCCACGGCCGCTGTCGTCCTCGCGGTGCTGCTCAGCGGCGTCGTGGGCATGCGCGCCGGAGCGGTCGCCGGTGACGTCCGAGCGGCTGCGGTGTTCGTCGCGAGCGGTGCGGCGACGACCGTCCAGCGGGCCGAGGGCCGGATCGACGGCCGCGTGTGCGATGCGCTCGTGGACACCGAAGGGGTCATCGCGTCCGGTGCGTTCCGGCGCCTCGACGCCGGGGTCGTCCCCGCCGCGCTGCCGGGCTCGGCGATCCCGACCTACGAGGTGACCGCCGGGGTGCGTGGTCTGCTCGGCGGCTCCGATGCCGACGGCACCGCGGGAGTGATCGTCTCGCCCGCGGTGCACGAGACCCTGGGCCTTGCTGCCGGCGATCGCCTCGTGACGGTGGGCGGCGCGGGCACCGGAGTCGCCGGCGTGTACGACTACCCCGACGACGGCCGGGACCCCGACCTGGAGTACTCGGTCCTCGCGCCGACGGTCGACGACGGGTCGCCGTTCGACGCCTGCTGGGCGACGGTGTGGCCGCAGCGCGACGACACGGTCTCGATGCTCCGGCGCACCGTCTTGCCGGCGAGCGGGGCCGAGGGCGAGGACCGACCGACCGCCGGGCAGCTCAACCCGACGCTGGGCGCGGTCTTCACGCCCGCGGCGCGGCAGCCAGCGCTCGTCCCGTTCGGTGCAGCGGCCCTCGCGGGGCTGACGATCGGCGGGGCAGCGGTCGCACGGCGTCGGCTCACCCTGGCCTCCGATCGGCACGTCGGGGTACCGCGGAGTGCGCAGGTCCTCGGCGTCGTCCTGCAGCACCTGGTCTGGGCATCTGTCGGGGCGGTGGTCGCGACGAGCGTCGCGGTGGTGTCGGTGCGTGGCCTCGTCGTCGACGACGCGCTGCCGATCGTGCGCGAGGCAATCGCGATCGCGTCCCTCGGGCTCGTGGGCGCGCTGCTCGGTGGGGCGCTCGCCGCGGCCGCGATCCGCGAGCGCGCGCTGCACCGCTACTTCCGCTCCCGCTGACCGCGGCCGGCGGGGCGGACGCGCGCCGGGCCTCCCGTCGCCTGCGCGCCCCGTCCGCTGTGCGCCCCCGTGCGCCAAAGCGACAGATCGCCGCGAACCGTTCGCAGTCATCTGTCGCGTTGGCGGGTGCCTCGCGCCGGGATTGCGTGGATCTGTCGCTTTGGCGCAGGCGACCGACGCCCATTTGGTTGACGCGTCAACTAAATGGGCGCACACTGGTGCCATGCACACGCAGGACCTCCTCGCCGCCGACACCGGGATGGGTGCCGTCACCCTCCGCGTCGCGAACCTCGACCGGATGATCGGCTACTACCGCGACGGCGTCCAGCTCGCGCTGCTCTCGAACGAGGGCGGCGTCGCCGTGCTGGGGCGACCGGGCGCCGGTGGTCTGGCGATCCCGATCGTGATCCTCGAGCACGCGCCGTCGATGCAGCACGCGGCCCCCCACGACGCCGGCCTGTTCCACACCGCGATCCTGTTCGACACCCGGGCAGACCTCGCCGCGGCGCTGTACTCGGTCGCGACGAAGTTCCCGCAGACCTTCACCGGCAGCGCCGACCACCTGGTGAGCAACGCGTTCTACTTCACCGACCCCGAGGGCAACGGCGTCGAGCTGTACTGGGACCGCGACCGCACCGAGTGGTCGTGGACGCACGGCATGGTCGACATGGACACGAAGTACGTCGACCCGAACGCGTTCCTGCAGGAGCACCTGACGCAGGATGCCCTGGACACCGCCGCGGCACGCCCGGGCAAGGTCGGCCACGTGCACCTGTCCGTCGGCGACGTCGACGCCGCGCGCTCCTTCTACGTGGACACCCTCGGCTTCGAGACCACCGCCGGCTTTGGCGAGGCTCTGTTCGTCAGCGCCGGCGGCTACCACCACCACATGGCGATGAACACCTGGAACTCACGTGGGGCCGGGCGCCGCCAGCTCGCGCTCGGGCTCGGACTCGTGCGGATCGAGGTGCCCGGGTCGGACGACCTCGGTGCCCTCGTCGCACGCATGCACGACACCGGGGTGCAGACCGCGGACGACGGCCGGACGGTCGCGTTCGAGGACCCGTGGGCGAACCGCATCGAGGTGACCGCGCCCGGTCGCGGCTGACGAGCGGGTCGCGAGGGGCCGACAGGTCAGGCGCTGTTCGAGATCCCGCCGTCCGACTTCAGCAGCTGCCCGTTCACCCAGGCGCCCTGCTCCGAGCAGAGGAACCCGACGAGCGCGGCGGTGTCCGACGGGCGTCCGAGCCGGCCGAGCGGTGTGCCCTCGACGGCCCAGCCCTTGACCTCGTCGGACATCCAGCCGGTGTCGTTCGGGCCCGGGTTCACCACGTTGGCGCTGACACCGAGGCTGCCGAGCTCCTTCGCGGCGCCGAACACGATCCGGTCGAGCGCGCCCTTCGACGCCCCGTACGGCAGGTTGTACGCGATGTGGTCGCTCGTCAGGGCGACGATCCGGCGTCGGTCGCGCGGTGCGGCGTCCCCGGCGAGCTCGAGCCCGGCCGCGTAGGCCTGCACGAGCAGGAACGGTGCGCGGGCGTTCACGGCGAAGTGGCGGTCCCACGACTCGACGGTCGTGGTGCGGAAGTCGGAGTCGACGGACTCGCAGTGCGACATGACGAGGGCGGTGACCGGGGCGCCGGCTTCCGCCTCGGCGCGGCCGACGAGGGCGGCCGCCTGCTCCGGGTCCTCCAGGTCGACCGGGAGGCGCGTCACCCGTGCTCCCGCCGCCTCGCACTCCTGCACCACCGACTCGACCCCGTCCGGGTCCGCCCCGCCGCTCACGCGGTCGTCGTAGGGGCCCCACCACGAGATGGCGAGGTCCCAGCCGTCGGTCGCCAGCCGGGTGGCGAGCGCTGCGCCGATGCCGGCTCTGCGGCCCACCCCGGTCACCAGGGCGAGTGGTCGTGCGGACGTCATCCGTGCCTCCTGTCCGGCGCTCCGTCGCACCGATCGGCACCCAGTCTGCCGGAACCGGCCACCCGTGTGACCATCGCACCCGGTGTCCTGTCGGCGGACGGCCGACCACGGGGGCCAAGATGGACGGATGCCACGCACACGACGGCCCTCCCGACCGGGGCGCGGACCCCGCGGCGGTCGCCCGGACCCCCGCGACCTGCCGCTCGAGCACGTCCGCGACCGGATGTCGTCGTACATCTACGGCAACATCACGGTGCTCGCCGTCGCGATCGCGGTGAGCCCGGAGCAGATCCACCACGGCGCCGCGGTGGCGACCGTCCTGGCGACCGCGGTGCTGACGTACCTGGCGCACGTGCTCGCGCACCTGGTCGCGCACGGACTCGGCGACGACGGCGAGGAGACTGCGGTCGAGCGTGCCGCGCGCCGTGAGTCCGTCGCGACCATCGTCCGGAACGCCAACCCGATCGCGACCTCCGGGCTGATCCCGGCGGTCCTCTACGCGGCGGCCTGGATCGGGTGGCTGCCGGCGGAGTGGGCACAGATCGCGGCGACGGTGATCCTGGTCGTGCGCATCGGGCTGGTGGGCGTGTTCATGCAGCGGTTCAGCGGGAAGCAGCCGACGTTCCTCGGGCTGTGGGGCGGCATCGTGCTGGCCGCGGTGGCGTTCGTGATCGGTGTCGTCAAGGTGGTGTTGACGCATTGAGTGACACGCACGCCCACGCCGAACCTCACTCCGAACCCGCCCCCGACAGCGAGCCGAAGCGCGGCGGGCTGCGGTTCCTGCGCGACCTCGTCATCATCGTCGTCGTGGCGCTGTTGGCGTCCTTCCTGGTCAAGGCGTACCTGGTCCGCGCGTTCTCCATCCCCTCGGGCTCGATGCAGAACACGCTGCTCATCGGGGACCGGGTGCTCGTCAACGAGCTCGTGCCCGGGGTCGTCCCGCTGCAGCGCGGTGACGTCGTGGTGTTCCAGGACCCGGGCGGCTGGCTCGGCATGGGCCAGGGCGATGACCTGATCAAGCGGGTCATCGGCCTGCCGGGCGACACGGTGTCGTGCTGCGACGCCCGGGGCCGTCTGTCGGTGAACGGGCACGCGGTGGACGAGCCCTACGTCGTGCTCGAGCGCGGGTCGGACCGTGTCGCCGGGAAGGACTTCGAGATCACCGTGCCGAAGGGGCGCATCTGGGTGATGGGCGACAACCGGTACGACTCCGCCGACTCGCGCGTGCACGGCACCGTGCCGGTCGACGACGTCGTGGGGCGGGCCTTCGTGACCACGTGGCCGATCTCGCGGTGGTCGGTGCTGTCCCGGTACGGCGACGAGTGGGACCGGGTCCCGACGCCGTGACCACGGACGACGAGGGCTTCGGCTACGAGACCGGCGGGGACGACGACCTGTCGATCCACCGGATCGCGACACCGGGCAAGCGGTCGGGGACGATCGGTCCGCGGCCCGACCACGTCGTGTTCTGGCTCGCGGACGGCCGGGCCAGCCTGACCGCCGACGACGGCGAGCACTGGGAGGTCGGCGCCGAGCGGCCGATGATGCTCTCGGCGTCCGTCGCGTACGGGTTCGAGACCGACGCGACCGCCACGACGCTGCTGCACCTGTCGCCGTCGCTGCTCGGCGACACGGGGGAGTCCTCGGTGTTCGGGCAGCCGGACGCGGCCGATCCCGCACTCGAACCGCTGCGGGCACTCCTGCGTGAGGCCTCCGGGCGCATCCTCGACCCGGCTCTGCCCGCCGCCGACCGTGCGGCCCTGAACCGGCGGATCGCGACCGTCGTCCTGTCGACCTTCGCCCGGTCGCGATCGGACGTCGCGGACCGGATGCGGCGCGCGATCGGCTTCGTGCACGACCACGCCGACCGGACGCTGACCGTGGCGGACGTCGCGGCGGCCTGCGACCTGAGCGAGCGCGGCCTGCAGGACCTGTTCCGCCGTCGTCTCGGCGTCACGCCCATGCAGTACCTGCGTGAGGTCCGGCTCGACCGGGTGCACCTGGAGCTGGGGCGGCCGGGTTCCCGCGCGCTGCTCGTCAGCGAGGTCGCGCGGCGGTGGCGGTTCACCCACCTTGGGCGGTTCGCGGCGTACTACCGGGAACGGTTCGGGGAGCCGCCGCACCAGACCATCGCCCGGAGCGGCACACCCGGAGAACGGTAGTTCTCGCGTTCTTTGCGGATTCCGGCTATCCTGCTCGCGTGGATGCGCGACGGTCCGAACTGGGGCAGTACCTCCGCGCCCGTCGGGCACTCGTCCAGCCCGAGGACGTCGGCCTCACTCGCGAGCCTGGACGACGAGTGGACGGCCTGCGCCGTGAAGAGGTTGCGCGGCTCGCGGGCATCAGCCCCGAGTACTACCTGCGGCTCGAACGCGGCCGCGACCACCAGCCGTCCGACCAGGTGCTCGTGGCGCTCGGCCGGGCCCTGCGGCTCGACCACGAGGCGGTCGACTACCTGCGCCGCCTCGCACACGCCGAACGCCGCCGCCCGGAGGGGGTCGTGCCACCGGGGCTCGACGACTCGGTCCGGTCGCTCCTGGCGCAGTGGTCGCACACCCCGGCGTTCGTGATGGACCGCAACCAGGACATCATCCTGTCCAACGCCCTGGCGAGCGCCCTCGGCCCCGGCTACATGGAGCCGGGCGCGAACCTCGTCCTGCAGATGTTCTCCGAGGCGTCCCGGCAGCACGCGGCCGACTGGGACCCCACCGCGCACCGGGTCGTCGCTGCACTCCGGCTGCACGCCGAGCCCGAGGACCCCCGGCTGCAGGAGATCGTCGGCACCCTGACCCTGCAGGACCCGGACTTCGCCCGCATCTGGGCCCGGCACGACGTCGCCGTGCAGCGCACCGGGGTCTCGCGGCACTGGATCGACCCGATCGGCTGGGTCGAGTTCCGCTGGCAGAACCTCGCGATCCCGGGTAGCTCGCACGTGCTCGTCACCTTCTGGGCCGACCCCGGCACCCCCGCAGCCGCGGCCGTCGCGTACCTCGCCGCGCAGGTGCAGCAGGGCACCGCGCGCCGGGAACCGTTCGCGGGCGAGACCGCGGTGGGGTAGCCAGGCGGTCACCGCGGTCACCGCGGTCACGGCGGCCGCCGCGCTCGCCGCGGTTGCCGTGGTGGCCGCGCTCGCCGGTCAGGCGGTCGTCGCGCCCTCGTCGAGCAGCCCCCGGAGCGTCGTGAGCCGAGCGGCGGACTCGTCGTCCGCCGCCGTCCACACCACGAGCACGTGCTCGGGGTCCTCCAGCCGACGCAGTTGCTCCCACCGCAGGTCGATCCGGCCCACGAGCGGGTTCTCGAACGCCGACTCCCCGCGGCGAGTCGGCCGGACCGCTCCGCCGGCCCACTCGGTCGCGAACGTCGTGCTCCGGGCCATCAGCTCGCCCAGGAGCTCCTGGAACCGGTCGTCGGCGTCGTGCTCGTCCAGCGAGTCCCGGAGCATCGCGGCGGTGCGGTGCGCCTCGGCCTCCCAGCCGTCCACCGAGTCCTCGACCCAGGGGTTCAGGAAGGTGAACCGCGCCAGGTTCGTGCCGACGGTGAGGGACGCGGACAGGGCACCGGCGAGCCGGTTCGCCGCCACGACGTCCAGGTGGCGGTCGAAGACCACGACCGGTTCGGCGAGCGCGTCCACGAAGTCCTGGGCCGACGTCGTCGTCGTGCCGTCCTCGTGTTCCATGCGATCACGCTAACCGGCCGGGCCGTGGAGCAGGGGGGAGAAGGGGGCCCCGGCGGGGACCCCGTCGCGGAGCCTCCGCCCCGCAGGGGGACCCCGGCACGGTGTGTCCGACCGTCGGAGAGCACCGTGCGCCGAACCCGGGGCCGCCGGCACGGGCTGTCGTCGGGGGTGACGGGCAACGACAGGGACACGACGACGCAGCACCCCCAGCCCTAGCGTGACGACGCCGGGACCCCCCCCGGTCCCCGCACCACCCCAGACGTTCGTCACGAAGGAGACCCGCACATGGCTGCACCCACCATCGTCCTCGTCCACGGCGCGTTCGCCGACTCCGGCAGCTGGGTACCCGTCACCCGCGAGCTGCTCGACCGCGGCCACACCGTTCTCGTCCCGCCGGTCTACAACCGGAGCCTCGCCGAGGACGCCGCCTCGATCCGCGCCGTCGCCGAGCACGTCGACGGGCCGGTCGTCCTCGCCGGTCACTCGTACGGCGGGGCCGTGATCACCGTCGCCGGCGAGGCCGAGAACGTCGTCGGACTCGTCTACGTCTCCGGTTACGTGCTCGAGGTCGGCGAGAGCCTCGGGCAGCTGCAGGGCGGGTTCCCCGACTCCGACCTCGCCGCGAACCTGGTGTACACGCCGTACCCGGTCGCCGGCGCCGAGGACGGCACCGACGTCTCCGTCGCGATCGACGCGTTCCCGCAGGTCTTCGCCGCCGGGGTCGACCCGCGCGTCGCCGAGGTGCTCGCCGTCTCGCAGCGCCCGCTGTCCGGTGCCGCCTTCGGCGAACCGGCCTCCGCCGCTGCGTGGAAGACCACCCCCGCGTGGGCGATCGTCTCGTCCGACGACCACACCATCAACCCCGAGGTGGAGCGCTTCGGCTACTCCCGCGCCGGCATCACCGACGTGACCGAGCTCGCCGCCCCGCACCTCGTCATGCAGACCCACCCGAAGGACGTCGCCGACGTCATCGAGCGCGCCGTCGCCGCGACCAGCGCGACCGACGCCGCCGCCTGACCCGACCATCCCTGGAGGCGCGGCGTGCGCCCGACGCGCACCGCGCCTCCAGGATGTCCCCGTTCCACCCCAGGAGGCGACGTGACCACGGAACGCACCACCCCAGCACCCCGCGGCGGCGCCCTGGCGCCGCTCGTGATCCCGGTCTTCCGCGCCCTGTGGATCGCGGTGCTGGTGAGCAACATCGGCAGCTGGATGCAGACCGTCGGCGCGCAGTGGCTGCTCGTCGACGAGCACGCCGCACCCGTCGTCGTCGCCCTCGTGCAGACCGCGTCGAGCCTGCCGGTGCTGCTCGTCGGGATCCCCGCCGGGGTGATCGGCGAGTTCGTCGACCGGCGGCGGCTGCTCATCGGGGTGCAGGCGTTCCAGGTGGTCGTCGGCGTCGTGATGACCGTGCTCACCGCGACCGGCGACATGACCCCGGCGCTCCTGCTCACCGTCACGTTCCTGCTCGGGACCGCCTCGGCGCTCCAGCTGCCCGCGTACCAGGCGCTCGTGCCCGAGATCGTGCCGCGCGCCGCGATCACCGACGCCGCGGCGCTCAGCTCCGTCGGCGTCAACGTCGCCCGGGCGATCGGACCGGCGCTCGCCGGGGTGGTGATCGCGCAGCTCGGCGTGCCGTTCGTGTTCGCCGCCAATGCGCTGTCGTTCGCGCTCTTCCTGGTGGTGCTCGTCGCCTGGCGCGGCTACCAGCGCCCCGAGACGCGGGCCGAACCGTTCATCGACGCCACCCGCGCCGGGCTGCGGTACGTCCTGCACGCGGCGGTCGTCCGCCGGCTGCTCGTGCAGCTCGCCGTCTTCATGGTGCCCGCGAACGCGCTGTGGGCACTCCTGCCGCTCGTCGCCGACGGCTCGCTCGGCCTGTCCTCCGGCGGGTACGGACTGCTGCTCGCCGCCGTCGGCATCGGGTCCGTCGGCGGGGCGTTCCTGATGCCGGCGGTCCGTGCGCGGCTCGGCATCGGCCGCACGGTCGGCATCGCCTCGGTGGTGTTCGGTGTCTGCACCACCGTCGTCGCGCTCGTCCCCGTGCTTGCGGTCGTCCTCGTCGCGCTGCTGGTCGGCGGGGTGGCCTGGATCGCCGTGGTGACGACGCTGAACGGCACCGTGCAGGCGTTCCTGCCCGCCTGGGTCCGGACCCGCGGGCTCGCCGGTTACCAGCTCGTGCTCTTCGGCTGCACCGCGATCGGCGCGGCGCTCGCCGGCGCGGTCGCCACGCCGCTCGGGGTGACGGGGGTGCTCGCCGGGGCCGGCGTCCTCACCGCGCTCAGCGCCGCAGCGCTGCTCGTGTCCGGGTTCCCGGTGCTCACCGACCGGCAGCGTGCCGTGACGCCGATGCCGTTCGGGGACGAGGTGTTCGTGGCGGACGACCACGGCGCGGCGACGGGGGAGACCCTCGTGCTGCTGCACTGGACGGTCCCTGCGGATGCGGTCGACGAGTTCCGGGCGCGCGCCGAACGGCTCGGGCGGAGTCGTCGGCGGACCGGTGCCCGTGACTGGAACCTCTACCGGGACGCCGCGACCGGGCCGGACGCCTGGGTGGAGGCGTTCCGGGTGGGGTCGTGGCAGGAGCACGTCGACCAGCACGAGGTCCGGCAGACCGGGGACGACGCGCGGACCCTGCAGGCGGTGCGCGAGGTCGCGGGCGAGCCGCGTGTCGAGCACCTGGTCGCGGAGGGGGTCGGCAGTCCGTCGTCGGGGTGACGGGTGGGGTCAGCGGCCGGTGTCAGCAGCCGGTCGTGGTGAGGGTCACCGTCGCGACCGTGCCGTCGGACACCTTGGTCGTCTGCGGGCAGAGGTCGCCGGCGCGGACCGTGACCTTGCCGAGGGGGACGCCCGCGAAGTCGGCCGTGCCGCCCGGGAACACCCGCTGGTGCTCGGAGAGCTTGCCGGTCGAGGCGAACACCTTGACCTCGTAGGGGTGGTCGGCGGCGTTCGACGACACCGTGACCGACACCTGGCCGGTGGAGTCGTGGGCGCCACAGCCGGCGAGGGCCAGGAGCGCGGCCACGCCGAGGACGGTTGCGGGGACGACTCGGAGCACGACGACCAGGGTACGCCGACGCGCCCGACGATCTGCGCCCTCCGGACTGGGGCCAGGCCCTGTCCGTTCAGCGCGTTACCGTGGGAGCATGCAGCCGGAAACCGCGATGTCCGTGCCCGCGCCGACCGGGGCCGATGCCGTCCGGCGAGCGGCCTTGATCGCGGCACTCGACGTGGTCGACGGTGGCGTCGAGGAACGGTTCGAACGGATCACCCGCATCGCGCGCGAGGCCCTCGGGGTCTCCGGCTCGTTCCTCAACCTGGCCGGCGAGACCACGCTGACGATCAAGTCGCAGCAGAGCGACGCAGCCTTCGGCCCGGTCATCCCGCTGCAGGACACCTTCTGCGGCCGGACCCTGGGCGAGCAGGGGCCCGTGGTCGTCCCGGATGCCCGGGTGGACGCCCGGTACGCGGACCTGCCGATGGTGCTCGGCGATCCGAACGTCCGGTTCTACGCCGGTGTCGGGCTCCGTGCCGGCGACGACGACCTGAAGATCGGCACCCTCTGCCTGATCGACCCCGAGCCGCGCACCCTCGACGCCGACGAGCTCGAACTGCTGCAGGAACTCGGCATCTGGGCAGAGCGCGAACTGCTCGCCGGAGCCGACGAGGACCGCCTGCGCACCGTGCTCGACGGCCTGCAGCCGGCCGAGGTGCAGGTTCCCGGCTACCGGATCACGGGGATGTCGATCCCGCACGGGCTCGTCTCCGGCGACTTCCACGACTGGCACCGTTCCGGCGAGGACTCGATCCACCTGACCGTGTCGGACGTCATGGGCAAGGGGATGTCCGCCGGGCTCCTCGCCGCGAACATCCGAGGAGGCCTGCTCGCCCGCGGCGACCAGGACCCGGGCACCGCAGTCGCCGAGCTCGAGGCGCAGGTCGCCCCCGAGCTCAGCCGTGCCGAGTCCTTCGCGACGATGTTCCACGGCCGGCTGATCCCGTCCACCGGGCGACTCGACTTCGCCGACGCCGGCCACGGGCTCGTGCTGCAGCTCCGCGACGACGGTGCCGAGCGGATCCTGCGGTCGTCGGACCTGCCGATCGGGCTGCACCCCGCCGGGATGCCCCGCGCCGCCGGCTCGCTCGTGCTCCGGCCCGGTGACGTGCTCATCGTCGTGACCGACGGCGCGCTCGAGCTCTGGGACTCCACACTCGCGTCGCTGTCCGAGCTGGGGTCGCTGTACCGGGAGTCCCCGGACGTCGAGACGTTCCTGCAGCGGGTGCGCGCACGTGTCGCCGAGCACGACCCGGGCGACGACCTGACCGTCGTCGTCGTGGCGCGCGACGCACTCGGCGCGTTCGGGGCGCTCGAGGCCTGACCGGTCGAGAACTGTCGGCTGGCTCGTCGGCCGGTCACGCGGCGATTCGTCGCCGGCCGAGGGGTCGCGACGTGTCGTGCGTGGGGCGCCGAGTGGTCGCGAACTGTCGGTTGGCGGGGCGTTGGCCGAGGGTTCGTGACCGTCCGCCGGACCTGAGCGGGGTGTCGTGACCGTTCGGCCGGCGACGGGCGTCACGCGGCGAGTGGTCGTGACGTGTCGTGCGTGGGCCGCCGAGTGGTCGCGAACTGTCGGTTGGCGGGGCGTTGGCCGACGGTTCGTGACCGTTCGCCGGAGCTGAGCGGGGTGTCGTGACCGTTCGGCCGGCGACGGGCGTCACGCGGCGAGGGGTCGCGACGCGTCGTGCGTGGGCCGCCGAGTGGTCACGAACTGTCGGTTGGCGGGGCGTTGGCCGACGGTTCGTGACCGCTCGCCGGACCTGAGCGGGGTGTCGTGACCGTCCGGGCCACGCCACGCCACGCGACACCACGCGCCGGCCTGGCGCAGCGTCAGGCGCCGAGGCGCTCGATCAGCTCGGCGTAGCGCGCAGCCGTGCGCTCGACGATCTCGTCCGGGAGCACCGGCGGCGTGCCCTGGCGGTCCCAGTGCGCGCTGAGCCAGTCCCGCACGATCTGCTTGTCGAACGAGTCGGTGCGGTCGGCGGAACGGGCGTCCCAGTAGCGGCTGGAGTCGCTCGTCAGGACCTCGTCGGCGATGCGGATCCGGCCGGTGGCGTCCTGCCCGAACTCGAACTTGGTGTCGGCGATGACGACGTCCCGCTCGAGGGCGATGGCCGCGGCCTCGGTGTAGACGTGCAGCGAGAGCTCGCGCAGGGTGGCCGCGGTCTCGGCACCGACCAGGTCGACGGTCCGCTCGTACGAGATGTTCTCGTCGTGCTCGCCCTGGGCCGCCTTGTACGCCGGCGTGTAGATCGGTTCCGGCAGGCGGTCACCGTTGGACAGGCCCGCGGGGAGCGCGACGCCGCACACGCTGCCGGTCTCCTGGTACTCGGCCCAGCCGCTGCCGACCAGGTACCCGCGCACGACGCACTCGACGGGGAACATCGTGAGCGGCATGACGTGCATCGACCGTGCCTCGACCTCGGCCGGCACGGGGGTGCCACCGGAGGACGGACCGATGATGTGGTTCGGGACGTCGCTCAGCTGGGTGAACCAGAACCGCGACAGGCGGGTCAGCAGCTCGCCCTTGCCCGGGATCGGCGGCTCGAGCGCGAAGTCGTACGCGCTGACCCGGTCCGAGGCGACGAGCAGCAGCTCGGACGCGCTCGCCAGGTCGGCGGTGCCCTCGGGCACGTAGAGCTCGCGGACCTTGCCGGACGAGACGTGCCGCCAGCCGGCGATCGGCGCGGGGGCGGTCACTTCGCAACCTTCGCGGCGATGTCGGTGCGGAACTGCGCGCCCTCGAGCGTGATGTCGCCGAGCCCGGCGTAGGCACGTTCACGGGCCTGGGCGAAGTCCGACCCGGTCGCGACGACGCTGAGCACCCGGCCACCCGTGGCGACGAGCGTGTCGTCGAGGACGCCGGTGGCGGCGTGCGCGACCGAGACGCCGTCGCGGGCGTTCGCGTCGTCGATGCCGGTGATCGGTCGACCGGTCTGCGGGTTCTCCGGGTAGCCCTCGCTCGCCAGGACGACGGTCACGGCGACCTCGTCGCGGAACACGGGCGCGGGCACGGCACCGAGCTGCCCAGTGGCGGCGGCCAGCAGGAGTTCGCTGAGCGGCGTGGCCAGGCGGGGGAGCACGACCTGCGTCTCCGGGTCACCGAAGCGCGCGTTGAACTCGATCACGCGGACGCCCTGCTCGGTGACGATGAGGCCGCAGTACAGGAGTCCGACGAACGGCGTGCCCTCGTGCTCGAGACGACGGACGGTCGGCAGCGCGACGAGCTCGGTGACCTCGTCGACGAAGGCCTGCTCGGACGGCCAGCGGTCGGCGAGCCACGGCAGCGGCGAGTACGCGCCCATGCCGCCCGTGTTCGGTCCGAGGTCTCCGTCGGCCAGGCGCTTGTAGTCCTGCGCCGGGCTGAGCGCGCGGACGTCGTGCCCGTCGCTCAGGAAGAACAACGAGACCTCTTCGCCGTCGAGGAACTCCTCGACCACGACGTGTCCGTGCTGGAGCCAGTAGGTGGCGTGGTCGATCGCAGCCTGGCGGTCATCGGTCACGAGCACGCCCTTGCCGGCGGCGAGCCCGTCGGCCTTGACCACGTACGGGGCGCCGAGCTCGTCGATCGCGGCGACGGCTTCGTCCGCCGTGCCGGCGTAGACCGGACGCCCGGTGGGCACACCGGCCTCGCCCATGATCCGCTTGGCGAACGCCTTCGAGCCCTCGAGCTGTGCGGCGGCCTTGCCCGGCCCGAACACCGGGATGCCGCGCGTGCGCACCGGGTCGGCCACGCCGGCGATGAGCGGGGCCTCTGGGCCCACGACGACGAGCTCGACGTCGTTCTCGATCGCGTACTCGGCGACGAGCGCACCGTTGGTGGGGTCGAGGGAGACGGTCTCGACGTCAGCGGCGATGCCGGCGTTGCCGGGCGCTGCCGTGATGACGTGGCCCGCATGCTCAGCGAGGAGGGCCGTGATGATCGCGTGCTCGCGGGCACCGGAACCGAGGACGAGGATTCGCACCCGATCACCCTACCCAGCCCGACTCGCCGCCCGCGATGCGAGGGCTAGCCTGTGGAGATGCCACCCAGGAGGATCGAGGACGCCGACGGGCGCGCGGCACTGGCCGCGGTGCGTCGTGGGGACACGGCCCGACCGGCCGTCGCGACCGCGGTGCGGTGGACGTTGCAGTGCCTGGCGGACGAGGTCCCGGGCAACAGCGTCGAGGTGCGGGTGCCGCCGTTCGCCGCCGTCCAGGCCGTGCCCGGACCCCGGCACACCCGTGGCACGCCGCCGAACGTGGTCGAGACCGACGCCACCACGTGGCTGGCGCTCGCGTCCGGCGAGCTGACCTGGGCCGAGGCGGTCGCGCAGTCGCGCGTCAGCGCCTCGGGCTCGCGCGCCGACCTGACGGCGTTCCTGCCGGTCCGGCTGCCCGCCCCCGGCGCCTGACCCTGCGAGCCGCCGGCACCGATCCGCCGGCACCGATCCGTCGGCACCGATCCGCCAGCACCGATCCGCCAGCACCGATCCGCCGCGGCGAAAGCGTCTGCGGAGAACTCCCACGCGAATTAGGTAGTGCCTACCGATGCGCCCGCATCGACCGGGTTCCTAAGCTTGAAGTCGCCGGGATTCGGACCCGACCCGAACGGGTCCGAACCCGGCGACAGGCACCAAGGTACGCGATGTTCCACACAACGTGTCAATCGTGGCGGCGCGTCGTGCTGCAATCCGCAACGTTCTTGCGTGCGCGACAGCTGACGCGGAACGCGGAACCGGCCGTGCCGGGTACCGAGCAGCTCAGAGCAGCTCGCTGAGCTCCGACCGCGCGTGCAGGTCCCACTTCGCGAAGACACGCGACAGGTGCGCGTCGATCGTCCGCGTCGAGAGCCCGAGGGACTCCGCGATCCGCCGGTTGCTCAGCCCCTGCGCGGCGAGTTCGGCGACCTCGTACTCGCGCTTCGTCAGCGGCGGTTTCGAGTGTCCCGCGGTCACGGAGATGCCGTGTGCCGCGAGCAGTCCCTGCGCCGCGATCACCCGCGTCCGGTCGCCGGCGCGTACGGCGTCGGCGTACTCGATCACCGCGGCCGCGAGCGGTCCGTCGACGCGGGTGGCGGCCTCGCGCATCCGCTCGAGCGAGCCGGTCGAGTCGCGCCCCTGCGCCATACCGACCGCGTGGTGCAGGGCGTACCCGTACATCACGTGCGTCCACGAGCCGTTGGCCGTGCTGCGTTCGATGATCTCGTCGGCGTGCTGCAGCCCCGCCGGGTTGCCGAGCACGGCCTCGGTCCAGGCGATCGACACGGCGACCTGCTCGCCGGTGATGCGCATCGCCCGTTGCGGGGTGGTCCGGGCACGGTCGAGCGCGCTGGCGGCTGCTTCCGGGCGTCCGCCGTACGCGAGCGCCAGGGCCAGACGTGCCCAGGGGTAGGCCGCGAACCCGCCGTGGTCGGCGATGTCGTACCGTTCGCACGCCGCCGAGAACGCGGCGACGGCGTCGTCCCAGCGGCGCTGTGCGATCGCCAGGTTGCCCTGACCGATGAGCTCGAGCGTGAAGTCGTACTTCAGGTAGGGGCTGGACCGACCCGCGGGTACCTCGATGATCAGGTCGTCGAGGTCGCCGCGCCACATCTGCACCTGGTGCAGGACGGAGGAGTTCTCGCCGACGCTCCAGGGTGCTGCCTCGACGTGGGCCACGGCGGTGGCCAGGGCGCGGTGACCGAGCGCGGACGCGTCGTCCAGCCGGCCGGCGGTCGCCAACGCCATCACCGCGCAGGGTGCGACGGCGAGGAACGACATCGGCATCGTCGGGGCGTCCACGATGCCGCTGCGCTCGATCTCGGCCCGGACCTCGGCGAAGTCGCCGCCCCAGCCCTGGTGCGCCATCCGCAGCAGCCGGAGCCGTTCGACGGCCTCGTCGGACACCACCAGGCGCGTGGCGGCATCGGTCAGGGCGACCGCCGCCGCGACGTCGTCATCGTGGAACTGGCGGATGTTCGCCAGGGTCTCGCACGCTTCGATGACGGCCTCGTCGGTGACGTCGCCGACGTGCCGCTTCGCCACGCCCCAGGCGGCTTCGGCGTCGGCGCGGCCGGCTTCACGGCCGTCCGAGTACGAGTACGCCAGCGAGCGGAGGCAGTGTGCCGCGACCTGTTCGGTGGGGGTGAGCGTCGTGCGGAGCGCTGCCGAGGCCAGGGCGATCCCGCTCTCGTGCTCCTGCAGCCGCACGGCGACCTGCGCCGCGTCGAGCAGCTGGTCGACCGACGGCAGCACCCCGCACTCGAGCGACCACAGTGCGGCACGCAGGCGTGCGGCGGGCGGTGCGCCCTCGGGCCGGTCGGTGCGGAAGGCGTTGGCGCGCGCGAAGAGTGCCGTTCGCCGGGCCACCGGCACCAGGGTCCGGATGACCTCGCCGACGAGCGGGTGCGACGGCCGGACGACCGCGGCACCGTCGTCGAGCGAGTCGATGCGGACCAGGCCGAGCGCGACGACCCGGTCGACGTCCCCGCCGGTCACCAGGCCGAGCAGGCGCGCGAGCGGGATCGGGTCGGCGAGGGCGACGATGTCGACGACGTCGCGCAGGTCCTCCGGCAGCGACCCGAGCTCGGTGCGGTACATGTCGGCCAGGCTGTCCGACGCGGTCACCCGCCCGCGCCAGTACCACCCGGTCGCGGTGTGGTCGAGGGCGCCGGAGACCCGCGCCGCACGGACCACCTCGCGCAGGTACAGCGGGTTGCCGGCGGTGGCGCGGTGGACGCGCTCGGCCGAGGCGTTCTCGAGCGGCGAGCCCAGTGCCTCGGCCACGAGCGCCGCGGTCTCGTGCAGCGCCAGGGGCTGCAGGTCGATGCGCTCGAGCAGGTCGTCCTGCCACAGCGCGCGGAGCGGCTCGGGGAGGGCCGTGAAGTCGCGGCAGGTCAGGACCAGCCGGGCGCCCTGCCGGCGGACCAGCCAGGCGACGTACCGCGCGGAGATCGCGTCGAGGTGGTCTGCGTCGTCGACGCGGAGCAGGACGTCGCGGTCGACGAGGTCCTCGATCGCACGGAAGCGCTGCTCGGCGCCGGTGTCGTCGGACAGCTCCGAGATGGACGCCGGCAGCTCGCCGAAGCGCTCGGCGACGGCACCGAAGGGCATCGACCGGCTCGCGGCGACCGCCGTGATCGGCACGACGACCGTGCGGCCGGTGCCGTCGCGACCGGCGACGCGGTCGGTCACCCGCGCCGCGGCGGTGCTCTTGCCGATGCCGGGGGCACCGACGAGCGCGACGCTCCACCGGTGCTCGGCGACGACGGCGACGGCGCGGTCCTCTTCCGCGCGCTGCGCGACGGGCCAGGCCACGCGGGCGGGGGCGGCCGGTCGGCGTCGGCGGGCGGGTGCGGTTCGTTCACGCATCCGACACACCTCCTCCGCTTGGGATACCGACCAGTAGCGTCCATCCTCTCCCGGATCGGTCGCCGCGCACAGGCCGCGGGACGTCCCACAGTGGGGGACAATGGACAGGTGAGCAACACCGATCAACCCGACGAGCAGCCGCTCCCCACGCCGGCACCGGCTCCCAGCGCGGTCGCCAGCCCCGACGAGGTCACCATCCGCCGTGCACCGAAGTTCGGCGTGTTCATCGTCGGCGGTGCCGTGCTCGGGTTCCTCGCGACCCTCGTCGTGGTCGCCCTCACCATGAACCTCGGCGGCCAGCGGGACCAGACCAGCTTCGGCAGCCTGGTCGGCTACTTCAGCCTGTGGGGCGTCACGATCGGCGCCTTCGTCGGTGCGGTCGTCGCCGTCGTGTTCGACCGGGTCTACGCCCGGCGGTCGGCCCGCCTGACGGCGGAGCGCGTCGAGGTCGAACTGCCGCCCGAGACGGTCGACGGTGAGCTCGACGACCACGGTGACCAGCGGCCGTAGCCGCTCCCGATCAACGGACTGGAGGCCCGGTGCCAGCTGGCACCGTCCCTCCAGGCACGGCCGTCACCCCGCTGGCGCGGTGCGCCGGTACCGGCTGGTGGGGCCCACCTCCCGTCCGTCTGGTGGTCGCGATCGCGACCACCACTCAGCTGAGCTGGTTCGCCTCGACCCAGGACAGGTACTCCGGGCTCACGGTGCCCGTGACGTACTCGCCCGTGAAGCAGCTCATCTCGAGGTCGGTCACGTCCGAGCCCTCGATGATGGCGTCGCGCATGTCCCCGACCTCCTGGTAGATCAGGTGGTCGCTGCCGAGCACGCGGTTGATCTCCGGGATCTTCCGGTCGTGCGCGATGAGCTCCGCACGCGTCGGCATGTTGATGCCGTAGACGTGCGGGAACCGGACAGGAGGAGCGGCGCTCGTGAACGTGACCTCGTTCGCGCCCGCGGCCCGGGCCATCTCGACGATCTCGCGGCTCGTGGTGCCGCGGACGATCGAGTCGTCGACGATCAGGATGTTCTTGCCCTTGAACTCGGACGACATCGCGTTGAGCTTCTGGCGCACCGAACGCTTGCGCTCCGCCTGCCCCGGCATGATGAAGGTGCGGCCGACGTAGCGGTTCTTGTAGAAGCCCTCGCGGTACTCGATGCCGAGCTTCCGGGCGACCTGCATGGCCGCCGGACGGCTCGAGTCCGGGATCGGCATGACCACGTCGATGTCACCGGTCGGCGCGTACTGCTCGATGGTGTCGGCGAGGCGGTTGCCGAGGCGCAGACGTGCGTCGTAGACCGAGATGCCGTTCATCACCGAGTCGGGACGAGCCAGGTAGACGTACTCGAACGAGCACGGCACCAGGCGCGGGTTCTTCGCGCACTGGCGGGCGTGCATCTGGCCGTTCATCTCGATGAAGACGGCCTCGCCCGGAGCGATGTCGCGGACGATCTCGTAGCCGCCGGACTCGAGCACGAGCGACTCGCTCGCGACGACCCACTCCGGCTGCCCGGCCTCGTCGAACTTGTGGCCGAGGATCAGCGGGCGGATGCCGAACGGGTCGCGGAAGGCCAGCAGCCCGTGCCCGGCGATGGTCGCGATCGTGGCGTAGGAGCCCTCGACCCGCTCGTGCACGCGCTCGACGGCGTCGAAGACCTGACCCGGGTCGAGGTTCGCGCCGCGGACCTGGCCCTGCAGCTCGTGCGCCAGCACGTTCACCAGGAGCTCGGTGTCGCTCGTCGTGTTCAGGTGACGACGGTCGATGTCGAACAGTTCACGCGTGAGTTCCCGCGTGTTGGTGAGGTTGCCGTTGTGGACGAGGACGATGCCGTACGGCGCGTTCACGTAGAACGGCTGGGCTTCTTCCTCGTTCGTCGCGGCGCCCTTGGTGGCGTAGCGGACGTGTCCGAGCCCCATGGTGCCGAGGAGGGCACGCATGTCGCGGGTGCGGAACGCCTCACGCACGTGGCCGCGGGTCTTGTGCATGTGGTGCACGTGACCCTCGACCGTGGCGATGCCCGTCGAGTCCTGCCCGCGGTGCTGCAGGAGGAGCAGTGCGTCGTAGATGGATTGGTTGGCGGGGCCCTGCGCAACAAGGCCGACGATGCCGCACATTCGCGGGTGTGCTCCAGACCGTAGAATCGGGGGGTACCGAACAAGTCTGCCATGTCACCGCGAAGGACTCCGCATGCCCAACCCGTACGCCGAAGCCGGAGTGGACACCGCTGCCGGTGACCTGGCCGTCGAACTGATGAAGTCCGCGGTCGCGGCCACCCACAACGCCTCGGTCCTCGGTGGCGTCGGTGGGTTCGCCGGGCTCTACGACGTGTCGTTCCTGAAGGACTTCTCACACCCGTTGCTCGCGACGTCGACCGACGGCGTCGGCACCAAGGTCGCCATCGCGCAGGCGATCGACAAGCACGACACCATCGGGCAGGACCTGGTCGGCATGGTCGTCGACGACATCGTCGTGGTCGGCGCGAAGCCGCTGTTCATGACCGACTACATCGCGTGCGGTCGCGTGGTGCCGGGCCGGATCGCCGACATCGTCGCCGGCATCGCCCGCGGCTGCTCGGAGACCGGCACCGCCCTGGTCGGTGGCGAGACCGCCGAGCACCCGGGGCTGCTCGGCCCGGACGACTACGACGTGGCCGGCGCGGCGACGGGTGTCGTCGAGGCCGACGCGCAGCTCGGAGCACACCTGGTGCAGGACGGCGACGTGGTCCTGGCGATCGAGTCGTCGGGCCTGCACTCCAACGGGTACTCCCTCGTGCGGCACATCCTGGCGTCACGGGGCGTCGGCTTCACGGACCAGCTGCCCGAGCTGAGCGGCGTCGGGTTCGGCGGCGCGGTCTCCGTCGGCGAAGCCCTGCTCGAGCCGACCCGCCTGTACACCGCACCGCTCCTGGCACTGCTCGAGCAGCACCCGGGCGCGGTGCACTCGCTCTCGCACGTGACGGGTGGTGGCATCGCCGCGAACCTGGCGCGTGTGCTGCCCGTCGGCTCCTGGGTCGAGGTCGACCGTTCCACCTGGCAGCCGCTCCCGGTGTTCCGGGTCCTGGCCGACATGGCCGGTACCCCGATCGAGGACACCGAGGGCACCTGGAACCTGGGCATCGGCATGTTCGCCGTCGTCTCGGCCGGGGCTGCCGCCGAGGTCATCGCCTCGCTCGGTGCCGCCGGCATGCCCACGTGGCCCGTGGGCACGATCGCCACGTCCGCACGGGACCTGACCGGGTTCGAGCAGGGCGCCAAGGGTGTCGACGGCGGCGCGGTCCGGCTCGTCGGGAGCTACGCGGGCTGACCCGCCGGGTGGCGTGCTGCCGCCGCGCCGTTCTGCGTGCGGTGAGTGGTCACGAACCGTCGCCTGGCGGGCCTGCAACCGACGGGTTGTGGCCCCTCGGCGTCGTGCGCACGGTGAGTCGTGACCACTCGAGGCCGGGACCCGAGCGCGCCGACGGGCGTTCGGGCACGCGGAAACGCCGCGCTGCCCGAGGGCGGCGCGGCGTCACTGCAAGAGAGGTCAGGCGGACTTGTTCTGGTCTGCCTGGGTCTCGAACTCGTCTTCGTCTTCCGCCGGTTCCGGACCGTACTGGTCCGCCCAACGGTCGACGTAGTTCTCGTCGGAGTGTTGTCCGGCGGAGAGCTCCTGCTCGAGCGCACCGTAGTTCGTCTGCGGACTGAAGTACTTCAGCTCACGGGCGACCTTGGTGTGCTTCGCCTTCTGACGGCCGCGCCCCATGCGTGACCCCCTCGTTCGGCTCTGGTCCGGTCCTGGCGAATGACGGAAGATCACTCGGGGAACCAGACGGTTCGTGGTTTGAAATCTGCCGATCACTCTACCATGTACCTCGATCTGGACGTCGCGCGACGGCTGGCCCGCACAGCAGAATCGAACTGATGACGGAACCCCTCGAGCCCCCGGTCGACCAGCACGCCCGCGTGGTGGTGATCGGTGCGGGGCAGGCGGGGCTCTCCGTGGGATACCACCTGCGCCGTCTCGGGCTCGTCCCCGGCAGTGACCTGGTGATCCTCGACCGCGCGCCGAGCACCGGTGGGGCGTGGCAGTTCCGGTGGGAGGCCCTGCGGCTCGGAGCGGCGCACCGGGTGCACGACCTGCCCGGCATGCGCGCGATGGGCCTGGAGTTCGACGACGCCGACCGGTCACGACCCGCGCGGGACGTCGTCGGCGAGTACTACCGGCGGTTCGAGCAGCACTACGACCTGCGGGTGCGGCGCCCGGTCACGGTGACGTCCATCTCACGCATCGGCGGCGACGGCGGCGTGGCGGGCGACGTTCCGGCGGACGGCGGGCTCTGCGTCACGACCCGGAGCGCCGACGGCACCGTCACACGCATCCGTGCCGAGGTCGTGGTGAACGCATCCGGCACGTGGGGCACCCCGTTCGTGCCGTGGTACCCGGGGCGCGACGTGTTCCGCGGACGCCAGGTCGACACGACCGAGTACGGCAGCGCCGCCGAGTTCGCCCGCCAGGACGTCGTGGTGGTGGGCGGTGGGACGAGCGCGATCGGGTTCCTGCTCGAACTCGACGGCGTCGCCCGTTCGACGCGCTGGTTCACCCGGCGCCCGATGGTCTGGGCCGGGACCGCGTCGCTCGACGTCGAGTCCGCCGTGGCCGCCGTCGACGAACAGGACCGGGCCGCCCGCGCCGGCGAGGTCCTGCCGAGCATCGTCAGCGGCACCGGGGTCCCGGTGTCGCGACGGATCCGCGCCGGCATCGACCGCGGCGTGCTGCGCGACGAGCCGATGTTCACGCGGATGGACGAGACCGGGGTGGTGCGGGCAGACGGCACCCACGTGCACGCCGACGCGGTGATCTGGGCGACGGGGTTCCGGGCCGACCTGCGGCACCTCGCGCCGCTGCACCTGCGGACCACGGCGGGCGGGGTGGTGGTCGAGGACGGCCGGTCGGCCGAGGAGCCGCGCTTGTTCCTGGCCGGCTACGGTCCCCAGGCATCGACCATCGGTGCGAACCGGGCCGGCCGACGCATCGCCCGCCAGGTCATGGACGCGCTGGCGGGCTGAACGGCCGCGCGGCCCCTCGCACGGTGCGAGGGGCAGCGTGAACGGTGCGAGGTTCCGTTCCCGGTGCGGGCCTCGTGAGCTCTCACCGGGAACGGAACCTCGCACCAGACGAAACCGGGACGCGCGGCTCAGGCGGGGAGGGGCTCCTCGACGCCACGACGACGGCGCGACGACTTGAGCACCAGGGCGTCGAGCGAGAACCGCCCGGGCCCGGTCAATGCAACAGCGAGCGAGGCCACCGCGAGCACGAGCACGTACTCGAACCCGCCGTCCTGCGAGTAGAAGCCCGCGGTGCCGTGGGCAAGGAACCCGGCGACGACCATGTCGACGGCCAGCAGCACGCCGACGACGCGGGTCGCGACGCCGAGCACGAGCAGGACGCCGCCGACCAGCTCGAGGCCGGCGACGAGGGGTGCTGCGACCTCGGCGAGGGGGACGCCCATGCCCGAGAAGCCCTGCACCACGTTGGGGATGCCCTGGGCGAACTTCTGGGCGCCGTGGGCGATGAACACCACCCCGAGGACGATGCGGAGCGCGGTCAGGCCGATGGAGGTCGATGTCGTTCGCATGGCCACGAAGGTAGCCGGTGACGCGTCATCGATCGTCCTCGAACAGGGGACTGACCGCGCTTCGCCAGAACATGCCCAGAGCATGCCCAGACAGCGGTCCGCCGAAGGGCGGACTGCTTCTCAGGAATCGGCGCCGCGGCCGGTCTGCTGCTGGAGACGGTCGATGTGCTCAGACGCCTGCGCCTTGGTGAGGTCGGCGGGGAGTTCCTCGCCGGCTTCACGGGCCAGGGTGTCGAGGTAGCTGCGCTGCGGTCCGGTCATCGGCTCGTCGCCGGTGACCCACTGCTCGGGGTCCTTGCTCGCGTCGGTGGAGGGGTCGGGTCGGGGGCCGCCGAGGGTCTCGCCCTGGATCGGTGCGTCCGGGGTCTGCTGCTGGTCGCGGTCTGCGTCACTCATGTCCGCGACGGTACGCCGCACCCCCGTCACGACACGCAGCAGCGACGTCCCCCGAAGCGACTCAGCGCGCACGACGGCACGCATCCGCACCGAAGCGGCTCAGACGGCCGTCGCCGCGTACCGCACCAGATCGGGCCCGACGGCACTCGTGGCGATCGGTACGACGCGGTCGTCCCGCCGGATCCAGATGGTCGCCGCACGCTCGTCGATCCGGTCGACCTCGTGCAGCTCGCCGTCGAGCAGCACCGACGCCGTGACCCGGACCCGGGCGCTCGCCGGACGTGGCGGCAACCCGACCACGTCGTCGCCGTACGCCGGGTGCTCGCCGGGCTGCAGGAACGGGGACACCGGGGCGGTGACGACCTCGAGTCCCTCGTCGACCGCGGTCACCGCCACCAGGCGGACGGCCTGGTCGGTCGGCAGCGGCACGTCGACGACGGGCGCGGCGGTGGGGCCGGCCAGTGCGCGGAAGGCGGGCCGACCGTCGGGGGCGAGGTGGGCCTCCAGGCCGTCGATCCGGACGCGACCGCGCCCACGGGAGTCGGCGTAGACACCGGGCTCGATGCCGGACTGCCGCGCCTCGAGCCGGGTGAGGACGACGCGGTCCGGGCGGTACCAGTCGCGGAGCGCGGCCGGGTCCACCCAGCCGACGCTCGGGACGCCGCGGGAGAGCGCGGCGGACTCGTCGGCGGCGCGCTCGTCGCGCGCGCCGAGCGGGTGCTCGCCGCGCACGGCGACGAGTCCTTCGAGCGGGCTGCCGGCCGGCGGTTCGTGGTCGAGCACCTCGACGCGCTTCGAGACCTTGCCGCCGTGTCCGTCGAACGTGGCGAACGTCCGCAGGTCACTGATGGTCATGGGGCCACATGCTACGACTCGTCGGCTCCCCGTCGCGGCGGGGATGGCACGAGGGCGTGGATCTCGCCCGTGCAGAGCGCGGGGTCGACGCCCTCGGCGGGGCCGGCCGGACGGGTCGCGCGGCGCGGCTGGATGCTGTTGCGCTCGGCGGAGCGGAGCAGGCGGTCCTCGGCCGAAGCCGAGGCCGCGGCCTCGGCCGACGAACCGGGCTGCGCGGGCCGGCGGAGCGGGGGCCGGACGGGCTCGCCACGGCGCTCCTGGCCGGGCAGCGGGCGGGAACGGCGGCCGTACAACAGCTCGGACGAGTCGAGCAGCCACGGCACCAGGGCCACGGTGACGCCGTGCACGAGCAGCAGCTTCTTGCGGATGCGGCGGCCGCGGTGGTTGTGGAGCAGACCCTCCCACCAGTGCCCGACGATGAAGATCGGGGTGTAGACCGTGACGACCTCGGAGCCGTGCTCGTTCCGGTGCGCCTTGATGTACTTGATCAGGGGCATCGAGATGTCGCGGTACGGGCTCGGCACGATCGTCAGCGGCACCTGGATGCCGTACTCCGCCCACTGGTCGCGCAGGCGCTGGGACTCGGCGTCGTCGATCGCGACGTGCACCGCCTCGATGCTCGCGTGCTCGGCGGCGACCGCGTAGTCGAGCGCCTTGAGCACGGGCTTCTGCAGCTTGTTCACCAGGACGATGGCGTGGTCCCCGGTGGCGCCGAACTTCGTCTCGACGTCGGCCTCGATCTCGTGCGAGACGTCGCGGTAGTAGCGGTTCACGCCGAGCATGAGCACGTACAGCACCGGCATGATCAGGAAGACCAGCCAGGCGCCGTGGGTGAACTTCGTGATCGTGACGATGACGAGCACCACGAGGGTGAAGGTCGCACCGATCGCGTTGATCGTGCGGGAGCGGACGACCTGCCCGCGGTTCACGGGTGGCTCGCCGTCTGCGGTGGGCGCCCCGTCCCGGTCTCGATCGGCCCGGAGCAGCCGCGTCCAGTGCACGACCATGCCCGTCTGTCCGAGCGTGAACGACACGAAGACACCGATGATGTAGAGCTGGATGAGGCTCGTGACGTTCGCCCGGTAGACCACGAGCAGCGCCGCGGCGACGAGGGCCAGGACGATGACGCCGTTCGAGTAGATGAGCCGGTCGCCGCGGGTCGAGAGCGCCTTCGGGGCGTACGAGTCGCGGGCCAGGATCGAGCCGAGCAGCGGGAACCCGTTGAAGGCCGTGTTCGCCGCGAGGAGCAGGACCGCCGCAGTGGTCGCCTGGATCACGAAGAACAGCACCGAGTTGTTGCCGAAGGTCGCGGCCGCGATCTGCGCGATGAGCGAGCGCTGCGGCGTGGTGGCACAGTTCGCGAAGCCCTGCAGGTCGCAGGCGCGCTCGGCGTAGTGCACGTGCGACACGAGCGCCAGGGTGATGAGCCCGATGAACAGGACGATCGCGATGCCGCCCATCGCGACCAGGGTGGCCTGCGCGTTCTTGATCTTCGGCCGGCGGAACGCCTGCACGCCGTTCGCGATGGCCTCGACGCCGGTCAGGGCCGAGCAGCCCGAGGCGAAGGCGCGGAGGAGCAGCAGGATGAACGCCGCCTGCGTGGTGTGCTCGACGTTCTGCACGGTGTACGCCGCGGACTCGGCGACCGGGGCGTTGCCGGCGGCGACCCGGACGAGCCCGGTGACGACCATCACGAAGACGCTCGCCACGAACAGGTAGGTCGGGATCGCGAAGGCCTTGCTCGACTCCCGCACACCCCGCAGGTTGGCGGCGGCGAGCAGCACGACGAACAGCAGGGCGAGCTCGACGCGGAAGTGGTCGAGCATCGGGAGCGCCGAGATGATGTTGTCGACGCCGGAGGCGACCGACACGGCCACCGTCATCACGTAGTCGACGAGCAGTGCGCTCGCGACGACCAGCCCGGCCTTCTCGCCGAGGTTCCGGTGCGCCACCTCGTAGTCGCCACCACCCGACGGGTACGCCTTGATGAGCTGCCGGTACGAGGCGACGACGACCACGAGCAGCAGCACGACGAGTGCGGCGACCCACGGCGCGAACGTCAGGAAGGCCATGCCGCCGAGCAGCAGGATCATCAGGAGTTCCTGCGGCGCGTACGCGACAGAGGACAGCGGGTCACTCGCGAAGATCGGCAGGGCCAGGTGCTTCGGGAGGAGCTGTCCTTCGAGCTTCTCAGAGGGGAGGGGATCCCCGATCAGTCGTGCTTTCAACGACCGGATCTCGTTCGTCACGAGCGGCAAACCTACTCAGTTCCGGGCGCGAGTCAACACGGTTCGCCTGCCGCACATTCCCGGTCGGCTGCGGGCGCGCCACCCTGGGTGTCGCACACCCCTTGCGGTTGACGCAGCGTCAAGCATTACAGTCGCCAGCATGAGCGCATCGACAGGCCCGGGTGACGCAGCTGCGAAAGCTCCCCACGCCATCACCGAGGTGGCGCGTTCCGCCGGTGTCTCGAGTCGGACCCTTCGGCACTACGAGGCCGTCGGACTGCTGCCGGTCACCGCCGTCGGCGCGGGTGGGCTGCGGCGCTACGACGACCGTGCGCTCGTCCGGCTGCAGCGCATCCTGCTGTTGCGCGGGCTCGGACTCGGGCTGCCGGAGATCGCGCGACGGCTCGACGACGAGGGCGATGACGTCGCTGCGCTCACGGCGCACCTGACGTGGCTCGAGCACGAACGGGACCGGCTGGCCCGGCAGCTGGCCGCGGTTCGCACCACCGTGGCGCGCGTCGAGCACGGGGAGGACCTGACGGCAGGCGAGGCGTTCGCCGGCTTCCCGCCGACGCGGCTGCCGGACTCCGATCCGCCGGGTGCAGGGCGCTGAGGAACCAGGTTCCGGACACCACACCGCGCATCTGCACGGTGCTGTGTCCGGAACCTGGTTCCGGGGGCGGTCCCGGTTCCGCAGGCGGTCCCGGTGACGGCCGGGAGGCCCTGGTCGCCACCGCCTGTCGGCCGTCGGCCGTCAGAGCGACTTGCGCAGGGCCTCCAGGCCGTCACGCAGGCGCGTCACGGTGTCCGCACCGAGCGTGCCGCGGGTTGCTCGACGGCGCAGGTCCGCACGCACCTGCTGCCGGAACGACGACAGCGCCATCTCGAGCTCGCGCAATGCGCGGGCGCTGTCCGACGGGACGGACACGGGCTCCTCGGCGGAACCGGTCGCCGGGCTCTCGGCGGCTGCGGCCAGGTCGGCACGGAGCGAGCGCATGGCCTCGCCGACCGAGGCGCGCACGCCGTCGGCCAACGACTTCACCGAGTCGCTGACGCCGGACTCGACCGTGGCGATCTCGTCGGCACGTGCCGCGAGCTCGGCACGGCCGGCGTCCGTGATCGCGTAGACGGTCTTGCGGCCGTCGGCGGTCTTCGTGACCAGGCCGTCGTCCTCGAGCTTCGCGAGCCGGGGGTAGACCGTGCCGGCGCTCGGCACGTAGGTGCCGCCGAAGCGGTCGCCGAGTGCCTGGATGAGCTCGTAGCCGTGCATGGGGTGGTCGGCCAGCAGGACGAGCAGGTAGAGGCGCAGGTGGCCGTGGGCGAAGACGGGGCTCATTCGGGCACCTCGCTCTCGTTCGTCGGGGTGGTCGGCGTCGTCGGGGGTGTCGGCTCGGCGACCGGCGGGGCGTGCAGCACCGCGATGTCGCCGGAGACGGAGTTCACCCGCAGGTCGAGCCACTGGCCGGACAGTTCGCCGCCCTGCTTGACGTACGAACCGCGCACCCCGCGGATCTCGGCGTCGTCGAACTGCAGCTTGCCGGTCGCGGTGTTCACCGTGCACTTGTAGGCGACGCCGTCCGCCAGGCGGACGTTCACCGACCCGGACACCGTGTTGACGCGGGCGGACTCGGGGACCCCGTGCAGGTCGAGCACGACGTCGGCCGAGACGCCGTCGGCCTGGAACCGCGGGATCTCGCCGGTGGCCACGACGTCGCCGGAGACGGTGTGCACCGCGAGCGCGCCGTCGAGGTCGCGGATCGTGGTGGCGCCCGAGACGGCGTTGACCGTGACGTCACCCGCGACGCCGTCGACGACGAGGTCGCCGGACACCGTGTTGAGCGTGGCACCGCGGTTCGTGCCGGACAGCAGCGCACCGGCCGAGACGACACCGAGCGTGATGCCGGCGTCGCGGGGGACCAGGATGCTGACGTCGGCGTGGGCCTTGCCGCGGAAGGACTTCAGGAACCCGATGGGGTCGTCCCACCGGACCTGGGGGTGGTCGACGGTGAGGGTGTCGCCGTCGACCTCGATGAGCATCTGCTTGCCGGACACGCTGTGGATCTCGACCCGGGCCGTGGGTTCGTCGTGCGCGACGACGTCCACCTGCCCGCCGACCAGGCCGACACGCACGGTGCGCACGATGCCGGTGTCGATGACCTTGGGCTCGTCGACGAGCCACTTCTCCTGCGCCATGTTGCCTCCTGGAACTCGCGATGTATCGCGTCTGTGGAGGTCACGCTATATCGCGTTCCGCACGGCCGCAAGGGGTCGCACGCGATCACCGGGCGATCACCGGGCGATCGCCGGGCGATCGTGAGCAGGAATGGTCGGGTGCGGGCCGTGGACCCGACCATCCCTGCTCACGAAGCGGGCGTGGCGGGGGTGGGGCGGGCCTCCAGGGTGGGTGTGGCGACGTTCGCTGACGGCGCCGGCGCCGTGCGCTCGGGGCTCCACGGGAACCGGCGGAAGTGCGGCATGAGCGGTTGGACCATCGGGCCGATCGCGAACGCCGCGATGACGGTGCCCGCGCCGACGTCCCCGCCGAGGATCCACCCGACGATCACGACGGTGACCTCGACCAGGGTCCGGGCGAGCCAGATCGGCCAGCCGAGCCGCTGGTGCAACCCGACCATCAGGCCGTCCCGTGCCCCGGTGCCGAACCCCGCACCGATGTAGAACGCCGTCGCGACCGCGAGCAGCACGAGTCCCGCCGCGAACAGCCCGATCCGGGCGACGATCCCCGACGGCTCCGGCACCAGCCAGAGCACCAGGTCGGCACTCGGCCCGATCGCCAGGGCGTTCAGCAGCGTCCCGATGCCCGGCTTCTGGCGCAGCGGGATCCACAGCAACAGGATGACGCCGCTCGACACCACCGTGATGACGCCGAACGACCACGGCACGACGTTCTCGAGCCCCTGGGTCAGCACGGTCCACGAGCTCACGCCGACGACCGCTCGGACCTGCAGTGCGGTCGAGGCGCCGTAGAGGAACAGTCCGACGAAGAGCTGGACGAAGCGCAGGGTGAGGGCGGTGCGGCGGGACATGTGGCCATCGTCCCGACAGATTGGCCTGCTGGTCGAGAGCCAATCGCGCTACCGTGGACCCGTGCCCCCTGTCCTGATCAGTGCCCGCGCCGCCTCTCACCTGCTGACCGACTGGCGCGCCGGGACCGACACCCCGGCCTACGAGGCGCTCGCCGATGCCCTCCGGGTCCTCGTCATCGACGGACGGGTTGCCCAGGGCGTCCGGCTGCCGGCCGAGCGCGGACTGGCCGCAGCCCTCGGCGTCTCGCGCACCACCGTCGCGAACGCCTACGCCCGCCTGCGCTCCGACGGGTTCCTGGTGTCCGTCCGTGGCTCCGGCAGCGTGGTCCACCTGCCCCGTGACCTGGTCGGCCGGCCCGACCCCGAACGCCTGGGCGGAGTCGTCGAGGGGGACCTGCTCGACCTGCGCAAGGCGGCCCTGCACGCCGCCCCCGGCATCGACGAGGCGGTCGAGCGGGCGGTCCGGCACGTGCCCGCGGCGCTCGCCGGGATCGGCTACGACACCGTCGGCGACCCCGGCCTGCGCGCCGCGATCGCCGCGCGATACACCGAGCGCGGACTGCCGACCGAACCCGCCCAGGTCATCGTCACCCTCGGCGCGCAGCACGCGATCGCCCTGCTCGCGCGCGTGCTCGTCCGCCGTGGCGACGCCGTGCTCGTCGAGTCCCCGACCTACCCGCACGCGCACGAGGCCTTCCGCGAGGCCGGCGGCCGCCTGGTCGGCGTCCCCGTCGACGCGCGGACCGGGTGGGACGCCGCCGCGCTCGAGACGACGCTGCGTCGCACCGCGCCCTCCGTCGCGTACGTCATGCCCGAGCTCCACAACCCGACCGGTGCGACCATGTCCGCGTCGACCCGCCGGCTCCTGCTGTCGGTCGCGTCCTCGGTCGGCACGATCGTGATCGCCGACGAGACGATGGGGGAGCTCCGGATCGACGGGGAGCCGTCGCCGCCGTTGGCGGCGGCGGACCCGTCGGGGTCGTCGGTCGTGATGATCGGTTCCGCCGCCAAGGTCTTCTGGGGCGGCCTGCGGATCGGCTGGATCCGTGCCGACCCGGCGCTGCTGCAGCGGCTGCTGCTCGCCCGCCCCACGGGCGACCTCGGCACCCCCGTGCTCGACCAGCTGGTCGTGCGCGAGCTGGTCCCGCGCACGGCGGCCTTCCTGGAGGCGCGGCGTGCGTCCCTGCGCGAAGGTCGCGACGCGGTCGTGGGGGCGCTCCGGGCGCGGCTCCCGGAGTGGGACGTCCCGGCGCCGGCGGGCGGGTTGACGACGTGGGTGGGGCTCGGCCGACCGGTGTCGAGTGCGCTCGTGCTCGCCGCGCGGGCCGAGGGTGTGGTGCTGGCCTCGGGCGGGGTGTTCGGGCCGGACGGTGGGTTCGAGCGGTTCCTGCGGGTGCCGTTCACGATGGCGCCGGCCGATCGGGGGCGGTTGGTGGACGTGCTGTCCCGGTCGTGGGAACGGGTGGGTGGCGAGACGAGCGGCGTGCGGGGGTCGTTGGCGGCGGTGGTCTGAGCGGTGCGTCGTCCGGGGGTCGGCGTTGTCCGCCGGGCTCGGTGTCTTGCGGGACTCGGTGTCTTGCGGGGCTCGGCGTCATCCTCTGGGGTGAGGTCGGGTCGGGGGTTCTCGCTCCTCGGGGTGATGCGGCGTCGGCGGGGTCCGGCGAGGCTGGTGCCATGAACGCGACCCTGTCCGCCGGAACCCGCTCCGCTGTGCCGACGCCCGTCGAGCCGCCCGCGGCGGTCCCCGCCGTGGTGCGGGTCACCATCGCGCTGAGCGGGGCGCTCCTGGCGGGCGTCCTGACCTCGTTCGGGCAGGCCGTGCCCGCACTCGCCTCCGTGTCGAACTCGGCCGGACCGTGGTTCCTCGTCGCCGCGCTGCTGTGCCTGGTGGCCGGAGCACGAGGGGGCCGGGCCGCCCTGCCGCTGGCGATGGTGCTCGGCGTCGTGCTCCTCGAGCTCATGCACGTCGGGTACTGGGCCACGACGGTCCTGCGCGGGTTCCCCGACGTGCTGTCGATCACGAACCCCTGGGTGCTGCTCGGGGTGCCGGCCGGGCTGCTGGCCGGAGCGGCCGCCGTGGCGGTGCGGTCCCGCGACGCCCGGTGGCGCGCGGGGGCGTTCGGTGTGACGGCCGCGGTGCTCGTCGGCGAGGGGATCCGCGGGCTGCTGCAGGTCGCCGCGACGACAAGGCACGTCACCTGGGCCGTCGAGATCGTCGTCGGCGTGGTGCTGCTCGGCATCGGGGTCCTCGGCACCCGCTCACCCGTCGGGCGCGTGGTGGCGCTCGGCACCGGGGTGGTCGGCACGGTGGCGGTGCTCGGGGCGTACCTGGTGCTCGGCGGGTTCTGATCCTGCAGTCCTGATCCGACGGCGGGTCCTCGCCGCTCCGTCCTGATCCGACGGCGGGTTCTGGCTGCCAGCCGAGCGTTCGTCGGTCGGTCCTGCGAGGATCGATGACGTGCACCTCCTCTCGGTCTTCAGCCTGCGCAACCGGGCCCTCATCGCGCTCGTCACGATCGTGGTCGCGGTCTTCGGCGGCATCGCGCTCTCGAGCCTCAAGCAGGAGCTGATCCCCAGCGTCGAGTTCCCGCAGGTCGCGATCGTCAGCGCCTACCCCGGGGCCACGCCAGAGGTCGTCTCGAACGACGTCTCGACCAAGATCGAACAGGCGATCCAGGTCGTCCCGGACCTCGAGTCGACCAGTGCGACCTCGTCGACCGGGCAGAGCGTGGTGTCGGCGTCGTTCCAGTACGGATCGAACCTGGCCAGCGCCGAGGACAAGATCCAGACCGCGGTGAACGCGCTGTCGCTGCCCGACTCGGTGCAGACGCAGATCGTCACCGGGTCCTTCGACGACCTGCCGGTGCTGCAGGTCGCCGTCTCGGCGTCCGGCAACCAGGAGCAGCTCGTCGACCGGCTGCAGGCCTCGGCGATCCCCGACCTCGAGAAGCTCGACGGTGTGCGGCAGGCGGACGTCTTCGGCAACCCGGGTCGTCGCGTCGTCATCACGCCGGACCAGGACGAGCTCGCCGCCCGCGGCCTCAGCCAGACGGCGATCTCGGACGCGCTCGACGACAACGGCACCCTGATCCCCGGCGGCACGATCACCGAGGACGGCTCGACCCTGTCGGTGCAGACGGGCGAGCGGATCGCTTCGCTCAAGGACATCCGCGCGCTGCCGCTGACGAGCTCGTCGGGTTCGTCGGGTTCGGACGGGTCCGGGTCCGGGTCGGGTGCCGCCGGCGCAGACGGGACGGCCTCGTCCGGTGACGGCACGGCTGCGGGTGCGACCGGCACGGGGGCGACCGGCGCCGGTGCGACCGGGACCGGCACGGGCGCGACCGGCACGGGTGCGACCGGCACCGCTCCCACGGGTGACGCCGCGACGGGCGGGGCGACACCCGCGGCCACGCCGACGGACACCACCCTGGGCGACGTCGCGAAGGTCGCCATCACCGAGTCGCCGCGCACCTCCATCAGCCGCGTGGACGGGCAGCAGGCGCTGACGATCTCGATCACGAAGACGCAGGAAGCCAACACCGTCGACGTCTCGAACACCGTCCGCGACGCCCTGCCCGGCATCGAGGACAAGATCGAGGGCGACCCCCGCTTCACCGTCGTCTTCGACCAGGCGCCCTACATCCAGCAGTCCATCGACTCCCTGGCCGAGGAAGGCCTGCTCGGGCTCGCCTTCGCGGTGCTCGTCATCCTGGTGTTCCTGCTGTCGTGGCGCTCCACGCTCGTCACCGCGATCTCGATCCCGACGTCGGTGCTCCTCGCCGCGATCGGCATGCGCGCCGCCGGGTACACGCTCAACATCATCACGCTGGCGGCCCTCACGATCGCGATCGGCCGGGTGGTCGACGACTCCATCGTCGTCATCGAGAACATCAAGCGGCACATGCTCCCCGGTGTCGACCGCGGCCAGGCCGTGCGGGACGCCGTGCGAGAGGTCGCCGGCGCGGTCACCGCCTCGACCCTGACCACCGTCGCGGTGTTCCTGCCGGTCGCCTTCGTCGCAGAACTCGTGGGGGAGCTGTTCCGACCGTTCGCCGTGACGGTCACCCTGGCGCTCGTCGCGTCGCTGTTCGTCTCGCTCACCATCGTGCCGGTGCTGGCGTACTGGTGGCTGCGCCCGCCGAAGGTGAAGCCGGGTGACGCGACGGCGGCAGCGGAAGCGCCCACGGACGCGGAAGCGGCACCGTCGGCGATCGATGCCGAGCGCGGGTACGAAGGTGACCGCTCGGAGGGTGCGCTCGCCTCCGCCGCGGACCTGCACGACGCCGGCCGGGTCGACCGCCTGCGACGCGTCTACCTGCCGGTGCTCCGGTGGGTCGTCCGCAAGCCGGTCGTCGTCATCCTGCTCGCCGTGATCGTGCTCGGCGGAACGGTCGCCACGCTGCCGTTCGTCACCACGAACTACCTGGGCGACTCGGGGCAGAACACGTTCACGGTCACGCAGGACCTGAAGGCCGGTTCGAGCCTCGCCGTCCAGTCCGAGTCCGCACGCAAGGTCGAACGGGCACTGCAGGACGTCGACGGCGTCGAGACCGTGCAGACCACCATCGGCACGAGCGGCCAGTCGATCCAGGCGGCGTTCGGCGGGGGCGGCAGCGCCTCGGTGCAGTACGCCGTCACGACCGACGCCGAGGCCGACCAGCCCACGATCCAGGCCGACGCCCGGAAGTCGATCGGCGCGATCAAGGACGTCGGCGAGGTCACCATCGCGTCCTCCGGCGGCGGGTTCGGTGGCAGCAGCGACATCGAGGTCGACGTGACCGCGCCGACCCAGTCGCAGCTCGAGACGGCGTCGCGCCAAGTACTGAAGACCATGCAGTCGGTCCCGGACACCACGGGCGCCACGAGCAACCTGTCCGCGGCAGAACCGTTCCTCGCCGTCCGGGTCGACCGCCAGGAGGCCGCGTCACTCGGCCTCACCGAGACCCAGGTGGGTGGCCTCGTCGCCGCCGCGGTCTCGCCGCGGGACACCGGCAGCATCGAGATCGACGACGCGACGCTCGACGTCTACATCGCCGACCCGGAGCCGCCGACCACCATCGCCGCGCTCCGTGCACTCGACGTGCCGACGAGCACCGGCACGGTCCCGCTGTCCGACGTCGCCACGGTCGAGGAGTCCGAGGGCCCCACCACGGTCACCACGACGAACGCGGCCCGCACCGCCACGATCACCGTGACGCCGGACGCCACGAACCTCGGTGCGGCCGTGCAGTCCGTCACGACCGCCGTCGACGAGCTCGACCTGCCGAAGGGTGCGACCGCCTCGATCGGTGGCGTCGCCGCCAGCCAGTCGTCGGCGTTCTCGCAGCTCGGGCTCGCGGTGCTGGTCGCCGTGCTGATCGTCTACGTGATCATGGTCGCGACGTTCCGGAGCCTGCTCCAGCCGCTGCTGCTGCTCGTGTCGGTGCCGTTCGCGGCGACGGGCGCGATCCTGCTGCAGATCGCGTCGGGCGTCCCGATCGGTGTCGCGTCGCTGATCGGTCTGCTCATGCTCGTCGGCATCGTCGTGACGAACGCGATCGTGCTCATCGACCTCGTCAACCAGTACCGACGGCGCGGGTTGCGGGTGCGCGAGGCGTTGATCGAGGGCGCCACACGACGCCTCCGTCCGATCCTGATGACGGCGATGGCGACGATCTTCGCGCTGCTGCCGATGGCGATCGGGCTGACCGGCAAGTCCGGCTTCATCTCGCAGCCGCTGGCGCTGGTCGTGATCGGCGGCCTGGTGTCCTCGACGCTGCTGACGCTCGTGGTGCTGCCGGCGCTGTACTTCGTGGTCGAGCGGGCTCGCGAGCGCAACGACGACCGGATCGCCGCGGGCAAGACCCGGAAGCAGGCGCGCGCTGAGCGACGCCAGGAACGCGTGGAACTCCGGCAGGAACGACAGCGGCGACGAGCGGCGCGTTCCGGCAGCGCTGCCTAGCGGCGGTACTCGGCGTCGATGGCGGCGAGGGGCGAGACGACGACGCGCTCGGTCCGCTCCTCGCGCTCGACGGCCCGGAACCAGGACACCAGCACGAGGGTCAGCGTCACGAGGAACACCACGGCGGCGACCTGTGACACGACGGCCAGCTGTCCGGTGACCGAGGCGTACCCGCCGAACGACACCGCGGCGACGAACGACAGCCCGAGCAGCAGCTCCCCGAACGTCTGCAGCGCAGGGCGGTCCCAGCGGGTCGCAGCGGCGCTGGCAGGGCGGGTCGAGGTGTCGGTCACCCCCGAAGTCTGCGGCCAGGGGGTCGGCAGCGGCAGTCCCGACTCCGGGTGGCACCCACCCGGGGCACGCGGTCGGTCTCCGGCAGCCGGCAGCTGGTCGGCGCCCGCAGTCAGCCCAGCTGCGTCCGCAGGAACGTGACCACCCGGCGGCTCATCGCCTCGTCGAGCTGGGCGATCGAGTGGGCCGTGCCCTCGACCGCCACGAACGTCACCGGGACGTCGTGGGAGCGGAGCGTCGCGGCGAACTCCTGCGACTCCCACATCGGGATGAACTCGTCGGTGGAGTGCCCGATGAAGAACGGCGCGGTGTCCGAGGTGACGTGGAACTCCGGCGACGCCCGCGTGGCCGCCGGGCACCTGGCATAGGACCGGCACCCCAGGTAGAGCAGCTGCTTGCGCTGGAAGGCCGCGGACACCCCGTCGGGCTCGGTGGACCGGGTGGTCAGGTTCGTCGGCCCGCTCAGGTCGACCACGGCACGGATCCGGTCGCCGTCGGCGTACGCGGCGGAGTCGTGGTCGGTGACGGCGAGCATCGCGGCGAGGTTGCCGCCGGCGCTCCCGCCGAACACGCCCACGCGCTGGGAGTCGACGTCGTAGGTCTCGAGCGTCGCGGGACGGAACACGTAGTCGAGCGCACGGCGCACGTCGTCGAGCCCCGCCGGGAACGGGTCCGTCGGGGCCAGGCGGTAGTCGACGTTGAACGTCACGAAGCCCTCGGACGCCAGGTACTTGCACACGGACCGGTACGCGGCCGTCGCCTTGTCGCCGTGCGACCAGCTGCCACCGTGGATCATCAGGACCGCCGGGCGTCCGGTGGTGGCCTCGACCGCTTCGGCATCGGGGTCGGCGGTGGCCGAGGCGGACGGCGTCGCAGTGGGCGTCGCCGTCGTCGCGGGGTCGCTGTCGGCGGGCAGGCACACGTCGAGGCGCTGCAGCGGGTCGGTGCCGTAGGGCACGTCGGCCACCACGTCGATGCCGTGGTACCGCAGCGACAGCGGGTAGATGACGCTGTCCGCGGTCACGGTGGCGTTCTCGTCGCCGACCGGGTCCGTGCTGCAGGACGCCATCGCGCCGAGCGCCACGACCGCGGCGACGAGCGCGAGCACTGAGCGGCGGCCGGACTTCATCACGTCCACGCTAGCCGCCCCGGCGACCGCCCACGTCACCCGAGCGGAGGACGGCAGTGCGAGGATGAGGACGGCAGCCGCCGACCGGAGCACCGCAGGAGGACCCGTGAGCAATCGCAAGGCCTGGAACGCCGATCCCGAACCACTGCTCCGCGTCGAACCCGGGTTCCGCCTCGACCAGGTGGACCCGGACGGCACCCCGGGCTTCCCCGGCCGAAAGATCGACGGCCTCGAGGCCCTCGCCGCCGGTGCCTCCCGTCTCGCCGCCCTGCAGGAGCGCCTGTACGCGGCGTCGACGGCCGGCGACGAGCGCCGGGTGCTGCTCGTGCTGCAGGCGATGGACACCGCGGGCAAGGGCGGCATCGTCTCGCACGTCGTCGGTGCGGTCGACCCGAACGGCGTGCACTACGCCGGCTTCAAGGCCCCGACGGCCGAGGAGCGCGAGCACGACTTCCTCTGGCGCATCGAGAAGCAGCTGCCGGCAGCCGGGCAGCTCGGCGTGTTCGATCGCTCGCACTACGAGGACGTGCTCGCCCAGCGCGTCCGCGGGCTCGCCGCACCGGACGAGATCGAACGCCGGTACGGCGCGATCACCGCCTTCGAGGACGGCCTCGCCGCCGCCGGCACGACCATCGTCAAGGTGATGCTGCACATCTCGAAGGACGAGCAGCGCGAGCGTCTCGGCGACCGGCTCGACCGCCCCGACAAGCACTGGAAGTTCAACCCGGGCGACATCGACGACCGCCTGCTCTGGGACCGCTACCAGCAGGCGTACCAGATCGCCCTCGACCGCACGTCGACCCCGCAGGCGCCCTGGTACGTCGTCCCCGCGAACCGCAAGTGGTACGCCCGCCTCGCCGTGCAGCAGCTCCTGCTCCGGGCGCTGGAGGACATGCACCTGTCGTGGCCGAAGGCGGACTTCGACGTCGCCGAGCAGCGTCGTCGGCTCGCGGAGTCCTGAGCCACCGGCTCAGGGATTGTGGGTGAGGAACAGCACCCACACCGCCGCGGGCTGCGCGAGCACGCAGCCACCGAGCACGACCCCCCGTCGCAGCGCGGTGCGGTGCAGGATCGGCGCACCGAGCAACGGGGCCGCCGGCAGCAGCAGCCGCGGCAGGCTCTGTTGGGGCAGGAACGTCGCGAAGAGGTAGAGCAGGTACGACGCCGAGCCGAGCAGCGGCACCGAGCCGATCCGGCGGGTCGAGCGTGACGACAGCCACCACCCGGTGGCGCCGACCGCGACGAGCACAGCGACCACGCCGAGCGCGCCCGCGACCCGGTCGGCCTGCAGGAACCACGGTGTCAGCGGCACGAAGTGCTGCACGTCGAGGTGGAGCCGCCACCACGCGAGTTCGGTCTGCAAGTAGGCGTCGGGAAGCCCGGTGACGAGCGCAGCGACGACCGGCCACGCCAGGCCGGCCGTTGCCGTGACGACGCCGGTGACGACGATCGCGACACGCTCCCGCACGGGCACCGGGTCGTGCTGCACGAGCCGGAGCACGGCGTGCAGCGCGAGCGCCAACGGGATCGCGAGCGCCCCGGGCCGGGTGAACGCGAGAACCGTGACGATCGGCAGGACCGTCCAGTAGTGCCGCCGCTGCATCGCGATGAGTGCGGCGAACGCGAGCAGCAGGCCGAGCGACTCGGCGTAGGCGAGCTGCAGGACGAACGACATCGGCCCGAAGGCGAAGAACACGCTCGACCACAGCGCGGTGGTCCGTCCGACATGTGGACGGACCAGGACCATGAGTGCGACGGACGCCGCGCCGCCGAACGCCGTCGCGAGCAGCACCGCGACCACCGCGGGGTCGGCGCCGGTCGTGCTGGCCGCCCGCACGACCGCCGGGAACACGGGCAAGAACGCCCAGGCGTTCTGCTGGACGGCGCCGGTGTCGTCGACGGGCAGCGCGCTCGGGTAGCCCTGCCGCGCGATCTCGAGGAAGTACTGGCCGTCCCAGGCGGTCGAGCGTTCGAAGAACCCCTTCCAGCCGAGCGGGTCGCCGAACCCGACCGGGTCGCTGAACGCGAACCCCACCGTGAGCGTGACGGTCGTCACGACCCGCGCGAGGGCGTAGAGCGCGAGGGTGATGAGGCAATCGGGCAGGGTGCGGGTCGCCGTGCTGTCTCGCATGCTGGCCTCCGTGGTGTCGTTGCGTATATGTTGTTCTGATATCCAATTCGAAGCACACAGCAACGGGGTAATCCTTGAAACTTCGCAGTGGCGGTGGAGGGGTGCTCGTCGTCATCCCCACGTACGACGAGCGCGAGAACATCGAGTCGGTCGTCGCCCGCGTCCTCGCGGCACGCCCCGAGGTCACCGTCCTGGTCGTCGACGACGGCAGCCCGGACGGCACCGGCGCGATCGCGGACGACCTCGCCCAGGACGACGAGCGTGTGCACGTCCTGCACCGCACCGAGAAGGCCGGTCTCGGTGCCGCCTACCTGGCGGGGTTCGCCTGGGGGCTCGAGCGCCACCACGACGTCCTGGTCGAGATGGACGCCGACGGTTCGCACCGGCCCGAAGAACTCGGCAGGTTGCTCGAGCGCTCGGCGGCGGGTGCCGACCTGGTCATCGGCTCGCGCTGGGTGCGCGGTGGCTCGGTCGTGAACTGGCCGTGGCACCGGATCGCCCTGTCGCGCGGCGGCTCGCTCTACAGTCGGCTCGTGCTCGGTGTCCGGGTCCGCGACCTCACCGGGGGCTACCGCGCGATCCGCGCGGACCTCCTCCGTTCGCTCGTCGCCGAGGGCATCGCCTCGGCCGGCTACTGCTTCCAGGTCGACCTCGCCCGACGCGCGCTCCGGGCGGGTGCCGTCGTCGCCGAGGTCCCCATCACCTTCGTGGAGCGCGAGCGGGGCGAGTCGAAGATGAGCGGGGGGATCGTGGTCGAAGCACTCGTGCGCGTCACCGGGTGGGGGCTGCAACGGCTGTTCCGGCTGGGCTCGCCGTGACGCGTCGCGTCCGGTGCGGCCAGGAGGCGCGGATCACCCCGCTCGACCGGCCTGCGTTCGCCTCGGGGCTGGCGTCACGGCACCGGCTCGCGTAGACTCGCTCGGTCGGCCTTCGACGTCGTGACATTGTGATCACGGAAATTCTGCTGGGTGTGTGTTGCTCGAGGGCTGGAATCACGTCGACTCGCGACGGGATGAACCCCCTCTCCGCAAGCAGCCCCCGCCGATGTCGCTGTCGGGCGCTGCGGTACGTTGCGCACCCGAGAAAGCAGCCATGGCCCCGTACAACAAGGGCGGCGCGGACAACCGCGCCTCCGACCGCGTCCGCCACCCGAACGGCACCCCCGCCGCCCGCAGCAGCAAGCACCGCGGGTTCCGCGCCGCCGACTCGTCGCAGCCGCGCCAGAAGCAGCGCTGGGACGCCGAGGAGCGTCGCGGTCGCGCGTCGCAGGGCGAGCGTCCGGCCCGTCCGAACTGGGAGCCGCGTGACAGTGGCGGCCAGCGTCGACCCGACCGCGACGACCGTGGTGGTCGCGGCTTCAACCGTGACGACCGCGCCCCGCGTCGCTTCGATCGTGACGACCGTGCGCCCCGTCGTGACAATGACGACCGTCCGCGTCGTTCGTTCGACCGCGACGACCGCGCTCCGCGTTCGTTCAACCGTGACGACCGTGCGCCGCGCAGCTTCAACCGCGATGACCGTGCGCCCCGTCGTGACAACGATGACCGTCCGCGTCGCTTCGACCGCGACGACCGCGCCCCGCGCAGCTTCAACCGTGATGACCGTGCCCCGCGTCGTGACAACGACGACCGTCCGCGTCGTTCGTTCGACCGTGACGACCGTGCACCGCGTCGTGACAACGATGACCGACCGCGTCGTTCGTTCGACCGTGACGACCGCGCGCCGCGCAGCTTCAACCGCGATGACCGTGCGCCCCGTCGTGACAACGACGACCGTCCCCGTCGCAGCTTCGACCGTGATGACCGCGCTCCGCGCAAGTTCGACCGTGATGACCGCGCTCCTCGTTCGTTCAACCGCGACGACCGTGCGCCCCGTCGGGACAGCGACGACCGTCCCCGTCGCAGCTTCGACCGCGACGACCGCGCCCCGCGCAAGTTCGACCGCGACGACCGCAGCGACCGCACCCCGCGCCGCTCGTTCGACGAGCCCGAGCGCGGCAAGTTCGTGCCCGCAGACGATGTCAAGCTCGAGAAGCTCCAGGCCGAGGCCACCATCGCGGCCGACGTCGAGGGCGTGACCTTCGGCGACCTCGGCATCGGTGGCAACATCTCCCGCGCCCTGCAGGAGCTCGGCGCCTCGAGCCCGTTCCCGATCCAGGCGGCGACGATCCCCGACGTGCTCGCCGGCAAGGACGTCCTCGGCCGTGGCCGCACCGGTTCCGGCAAGACCATCGCCTTCGGTGCGCCGCTGGTCGAGAAGCTCATGGAGCACGGCGGCGGCACCAAGCGCAAGATGGGCCGCGCCCCGCGTGCGCTCATCCTCGCGCCGACCCGTGAGCTCGCCCTGCAGATCGACCGCACGGTGCAGCCGATCGCCCGTTCGGTCGGCCTGTTCACGACGCAGATCTACGGCGGCGTCCCCTACGGCCGCCAGGAGGGCGCACTCGAGCGCGGCGTCGACATCATCGTCGGCACCCCCGGCCGTGTGCAGGACCTCATGAACAAGGGGAAGCTCGACCTCAGCGAGGTCATCATCTCCGTGCTCGACGAGGCCGACCACATGTGCGACCTCGGGTTCCTCGAGCCGGTGCAGGAGATCCTCTCCGCCACGGCCGAGGTCACCCCGCAGGGCAACCGCGCACAGAAGCTGCTGTTCAGTGCGACGCTCGACACCCAGGTCGCGGCGCTCGTCGAGCAGTTCCTGCACGAGCCGAGCGTGCACGAGGTCGCGGGTGAGGACCAGGCGTCCTCGACCATCGACCACCGTGTCCTCGTGGTCGAGCAGCGCGAGAAGGACCGTCTCCTCGAGGAGCTGGTCGCCGGCGACGGCAAGACCATCGTCTTCGCCCGGACCCGTGCCTACGCCGAGCGCCTGGCCGACCAGTTCGAGGACGCCGGCATCCGCGCGACGTCGCTCCACGGCGACCTGAACCAGTCGCGCCGCACGCGTAACCTGCAGCTGCTCACGAGCGGCCGCGTGAACGTGCTCGTCGCCACCGACGTCGCCGCCCGCGGTATCCACGTCGACGACGTCTCGCTCGTCGTGCAGGCGGACGCCCCGGACGACTACAAGGCGTACATGCACCGCTCCGGCCGCACGGGTCGTGCCGGCAAGGAGGGCACGGTCGTGACGATCGTCCCGCGTGGCCGCATCCGCAAGATCGAGGGCATCCTCGAGCGCGCCGAGATCGAGGCGGACCTGGTGCAGGCCGCACCCGGTGACGGCATCGTGTCGGAGCTCGCCGCGCGCTAGTCGCGACCACACGACGGACGGGAGGCCCGGTACCAGCTGGTACCGGGCCTCCCGTCCGTCGTCGAGTGAGCAGAAGACGTCGGGTCGCCGCGGCAGACTCGTCGTCTTCTGCTCACCGGACGCGCGACCGCGCGCGCCCCGCGCGCTCAGCGGTTGAAGAACAGCAGCCCGCGCACGAAGCCGGCCTGCCCGGCGTGCTGCGTGCAGTCGTCCAGGATGCTCACGAGCCGCGCGCCGGCCGTGACGGGCGGGTCCCACGCGTCGTCGACGACGGGGTCGAGGTCGTCCGGGCCGAGCGTGCCGACGTACGCGACGGTGCGCTCGTGCACCGCACGCAGGTACCCGGTGAGCAGCTCGGCAGAGGCCCGAACCCGCCCGACGTCGTCGCGGGACATGCCGTACCCGAGCGCCTCGGCCGGGAACGGCAGCCCGAACCGGTCGTACCAGCCGTCCGCCGTCCAGACCTGCTCGGAGCCGGCGAGCTCGGCGATCTGCACGTCCTGGCCACGCGCGATGTGCCACGCGAGCCACGCGAGGGTGTTCGCCCCGGCGGCAGGTCGTGCCGCGAGCTGGTCTTCGGAGAGCCCGTCGACGGCCCGCTCGACCGTCTCGGGGACGCGGGAGAACGCTTCGGTGAGGAGTTCAGAGGGGGTCATGGCGCTCACGCTACGCGCGGGCCGTGACACCCGCTGTCACACGGCGGCGCTGCGGTGGTGGCGCTCCAGGGCGGCGCCGAGGCCCTCGAACGCGGCGGCGACCACGGCGCGGTCGGACGGTGCGACGACCTGCCGGAACGCATCGGAGTACACGGCGCCGACCTCGCGGGCGACTGCCGTGCCCGACGGCGTGAGGTGCAGCAGCACGCTCCGGCGGTCCTCGGGGTTCGGGCGACGCTCCAGGTGTCCGTGCTTCTCGAGCCGGTCGATCAGCGACGTCATCGCGCCGGTGGTGAGCTCGAGGTACTCGCCGGCCTGCTTCGGGGTGACGCCGTGGCCGCCGGCGGCGCTGAGGAAGAACACGAAGCGGGTGTCCGTGGCGTTCAGTGCGCGGACCGTGCTCTCGTGGTGCAGGACGCGCGCGTGCTGCATCTGGAGCACGCGGAAGGCGGTGAGCAGTCGCGGCAGGTCGGCGTCGGGGTCCGTGTCGGCGGTGACGGGGTCGAGCGCAGTGACGTCGGGCGACATCGGTGCCGGCGGTGTGGTGGGGGCGACGCGTGCCGCGGGGACGGCGGGTGCGTGCGGGGGGAGGACGACCGGGTCGGTGTCCGTCATGGGAGCTCTTCTCGGGTACAGGGTGGGAACTTCAGTCAACAAGTAACTCACTCGTCAAGACACCCCCATCAGTGGGGACATCTCAGGTCTTGTGAGCTGCTCGAGGGCCAAGTAGCTTGATCGTCGTACCACCTCGGCACGTAGCGCGACCAACCACCGCGGGCCCGTCCGAACCACCGATCAGACCTCTTCCTCACGGAGTCCAACCATGTCTCGTGTCACGCCTCGTGCTGCCCGCCTCGCCGCCTGGATCGCCATCCCCGCCGCCCTCGTCGCCTCGGGGGTCGTCGTCTCGACGGCCTCGTACGCGGCGTTCTCCTCGACCACCGTCAACCCGACGAACAACTGGACGGCCGGCAGTGTCGCCCTGTCCGACGACGACAACAACACCGCGCTGTTCACGGCGAACAACCTGAAGCCCGGCTCGACCGGTGCGAACTGCATCGCGGTGACCTCGACCGGTTCGCTGCCCTCGGCCGTGAAGCTCTACGGCACGAACGTCTCGACCACGAAGGACCTGGCGGCGAACGTCAACCTGACCATCGAGCAGGGCACCGGCGGCGGCTTCGGCTCCTGCTCCGGCTTCACCCCGGCCGCCACCGGCGGCTCGCTCTACAGCGGCACCGTCGCGGGCTTCGGCGCCGCCTCGACCAACTACGCGACCGGCGTCGGCACCTGGGCCCCGACCGGCACCGCGTCCGAGACGCGCGTCTACCGCGTCACCTACACGGTCTCGAGCACCGCCCCGAACACCGTGCAGGGCGGCACCGCAGCCCTCGGCTTCACCTGGGAGGCCCAGAACAGCTGAGCCGGGACCGGGGCCGAACCAGCCCCGTCCGTTCCCTCCCCGCAACGCGCCCCCGGTCGAAGGCAGTCATGAGCAGCATCGCAGTGCACGGTGGTCCCGCACCGCACGCAGCGGTCCGTGACGCCGTCGACTGGGGGCGCGTCGTCGTCGCCACCCTCGCCCGCGGCGTGGTCGCGACGCTGCTCGGACTCGCGCTCTGGGCGGCCGCGCCGGCGCTCATCGGGTGGCAGCCGACCACCGTGATGACCGGTTCGATGGAGCCGCGGATCGTCCCCGGCGACGTGGTCGTCTCGCGCCCGGTCGGCTCGGGCGAGATCGCGACGGGCAAGGTCCTGCTGGCCGACGACCCGGACCAGGCGGACCACCTGCGCATGCACCGCTACGTCGAGGACGGGCCCGGCGGCACCATGGTCACGAAGGGCGACGCCAACCCGCAGCAGGACTCCACACCGATCGAGCGCTCCGCCGTGCACGGCATCGCCTTCCTGCGCATCCCGTTCATCGGGACACCGATCCGGTGGATCAGCGCGGGGGAGTGGGGCCTGGTCGCGATGCTCGCGCTCGGTCTGACCGCGGTGCTCGCGCTCTGCACGATCGACGGGTCGCTCCGGCGACTCGTCGAGGCCGAGGCCGAGGCCGACGCCGACGGTGCGGCCGGTGGCCCCGACGACGCTGCCGGTCCGGTGGGCGGTACGGACGACGGCCTGGAGGCGCGGGACGGCGCCGCCACGGGCCTCCCGACCGCTGCGTCCAGCGTCCTCACCCGTCGCGCGCTGCGTCGACGAGCGCGTCGCAGGCGGCGGCTCCGCCGTGTCGGCGGCGGCGCCGCGGTGCTCGTGCTCGCGGCGGCCGCCGGCGTCCTGCTGCCCGGAGCGGCGGACGCGGCCCCGTGGTCACGGACCACCGTCGCACCGACCGCGACCTTCACGGCGGGCACGGCGACCGGTGTCCCCACCCTGACCTGCGCCCCGGCCGGGTCGAACACGGTGACGATCGCCTGGACCTACGACAACGGCGCGACCGTGCCGGTGTCGTTCGACCTGATGAACGGGACGACGCAGGTGGCCAGCACGACCACCGTCGGTGCCCGTTCGATGGTCTACGGGGGCGCCGGACTCCTGAACCTCGGCACCACCTACACGCTGCACCTCCGCACGAACCTCGGCAACAACTGGACGGCGACGAGCACACCGACCGTCAAGGTCCGGGTCGTCTCGGTGCTGGGCCTGGCGTCCGCCAGCTGCGTGACCGCCTGAGTCCTCCACAGGGCACCGCGAGGTGTCCGGAGATGTCCCCGGCCGGCGTTACCGTGGCCGCATGCGCATCCTGCACACCGGCGACTGGCACCTCGGCCGCACACTGCTGGGTGCCGACCTGCTCGAGCACCAGGCCGCGTTCACCGACTGGCTCGTCGACCTCGCCCGCGAGCGCGCGGTCGACCTCGTCGTCATCGCCGGCGACGTCTACGACCGTGCGATCCCGCCGGTGGACGCCGTCCGCATGCTCTCCCGCGTGCTGGAGCGCCTCGCCGAGACCACGACGGTGGTCCTCACGCCGGGCAACCACGACTCCGCCGCGCGGCTCGGCTTCGGTGCCGGCGTGATGGGGCAGCGCGTGCGCATCCTCGCCGAGCCCGCCCACGTGGCCGATCCGGTGCTCGTGCCCGACGACGACGGCCCGGTGGCCGTGTACGGCATCCCGTACCTGCACCCCGACCTCACGCGGTACGCCCTGGCTGCGGTCCCCGACGAACCCCTCGCCCGCTCGCACCACGCCGTCGTGCACGCCGCAACCGAACGGATCCGCGCCGACCTGGCGACGCGGGCCGACACCCGGAGCGTCGTCGTCGCGCACGCCTTCGTCGGGGGCGCCGACCCGAGCGACAGCGAGCAGGACATCCGCGTCGGCGGGGTCGACCGCGTGGCCGAGTCGGTGTTCGACGGGTTCGACTACGTCGCCCTCGGGCACCTGCACGGCCCGCAGCGCGTCGGCGACGACGGCCGGATCCGGTACGCCGGGTCGCCGCTGGCGTTCTCGTTCGGCGAGCGGCACCAGCGGAAGTCCGTGACGATCGCCGACCTCGACGCGGCGGGTGCCGTCACCGTCGAGCTCGTACCGACCCCGGTGCCGCGGCGGCTCGTCGACGTGCGGGGCAGCATCGACGCGATCGAGTCCGGGGAGTTCCGGGCCGATGCCGACGCCTGGGTCCGCGTCGCGGTGACCGACACCGTGCACCCGGAACGCATGTACGCCCGCGTGAAGGACCACTTCCCGCACGCCCTGGCGATCACGCACGAACCGGCGGACCGGCCGGCCGCCACCGCCGCGCGGGCCGTCACCGCGACGTCCGACCCGGTCGAGGTCGCCGGCGACTTCGTGGCCTTCGCCACCGGCGGGCTGCCCGACGACGACGAACGGGCGGTGCTGACCGAGGCGTACGAGGCCGCGGTGCTCGCCCTGCAGCGTGAGGGGGACCGCTGATGTACCTGCACCGACTCGAACTGCGCGCCATCGGGCCCTACCCCGACCTCGTGACCATCGACTTCGCGGCGCTGGCCGCCTCCGGGGTCTTCCTGCTCGAAGGGCCGACGGGTTCCGGCAAGTCGACGATCATCGACGCCGTCGTGTTCGCCCTGTACGGCGGACTCGCCGGTTCCGACGCCAGCTCCGACCGGCTGCACAGCCAGCACGCCGACCCCGCGGTCGAGCCGTTCGTCGAGCTCGTGTTCGAGACCGGTGCTGGCACGTACCGGGTCCGTCGCACCCCGCAGTACGACCGCCCGAAGCAGCGGGGGACCGGCACGGTGAAGCAGCAGGCGTCGGTGCAGCTGTTCCGGCTCGCCGCGCCGACCGACGTCGCCGGCGAACCCATGTCGTCCCGCATCCCCGAGGTCGGGGTCGAGATCGCCCGGATCGTCGGGCTCGACCGCGCGCAGTTCCTGCAGACCGTGGTGCTGCCGCAGGGAGAGTTCGCACGGTTCCTCCGCTCCCCGGGGGAAGACCGCCGGAAGCTCCTGCAGTCGCTGTTCGGCACGCAGGTCTACGACCGCACCGCCGACGAGCTCGCCGCTCGCCGCCGGGCCGTGCAGGCCGAGGTCGAGGGGGCCGACGACCGCGTCCGCGAGGCCCTGGCCCGGTTCGCGCAGGCCGCCGACCTCGCTGACGCCGACGAGTCCGTCGTCCCCGGCACGGTGGCGTCCCTCCGCGCGACGGCCGACGCCGCCGGGGCGGCCCGGACGGCTGCGGCTGCCGCTGCGACGGCGGCGACCGAACACGAACGATCGGTGACGGCCCGTGCGGCCGCCCTCGAGCGACGAGCGGCGCTGCTGCGGCGGCAGGCGCTCCTCGACGACGACGCCCCGGCGATCGAGCAGGCACGGGCCGCGGTCGCGACGGCCGAGCGCGCCGCCCGGGTCGCCGCGGTGGCCGACGGCCTCGACGCCGCGACCGTCCGGGCGGACGACACCGCCGCGGCAGCCGCCCGACTGCGCGAGCAGCACGCACTCGGCGCCGTCGACGCACAGCAGGTCGCCCGGCGCCGCGACTCGCTGACCGACGCCCTGTCCGACGTCCGGCACCTCGTCGCGGTCGAGGCCGACGCAGACGCCAGGCGCACCGCCATCGCCGAGGCCACTGCGACCGCATCGCGCCTCACAGACGACCTCGCCGCCCTCGACACCGCGCTCGAGGCCCGGCCGACGGAACGAGCCCGGATCGTCGAGGCCGCCCGCACCGCCTCGACGACCGCTGCCGACGCCGACGCCGCCGCGCACGAGGTCGCCCGGGTGCAGTCGCTCCGCGCCGACCTGGCCGCCCGCGACCGCGCCGAACAGCGGGTCGCCGGTGCCGAACGCATCGTGGCCGAGGCCCGCCGTCGGGCCACCGAGGCGCTCGACGCCGAACGCTCCCTGCGCGAGCGGCGGATCGCCGGACTCGCCGGAGAGCTCGGTGCCGCGCTGACCCCCGGCGACCCCTGCCCGGTGTGCGGATCGACGGCGCACCCGTCGGTGGCCGCGCCACAGGACGACCACCCGACGATCCAGGCGGTGGAGTCAGCGGGCGACGCCACGCGTACGGCCGACCAGCAGCTCGCCGACGCCGCGGCCGACCTGGCCGTCGAGCGCGCCGAGCACCTCCGGCTGACCGACGTCGTCGGCGCCGTCGACACGGTCGCCCTCGACGCCATGGCGGTGGCCGCCGACGAGCGGGTCCGAGCGGCGCACGACGCCGCGGCGCTGGTGCTGGAGCACGAGCGCGAGCGGACGGCGCACGACACCGCGACGCGGGCGCTCGAGCGCGAGCGGAACGACCTCGACGCCCGGCGCACGGTGCTCGCGTCGACCGCGGCCTCCGACGCCGAGCGGCTCGAGGCCGACCTGCGATCCGTGCACGAGGCGATCGACCGGCTCGCAGCACTGCTCGACAGCGACGACGGCAGCTCGCCTGTGTCGCTCCGGGCCGTGGTCGACGAGCTCGACGGACGGCTGACGGTGCTCCGCGCCGTCGCCGAGGCCGACGACCGCGCGGCTGCCGCTGCCCGCGCCCGCGACGAGCGCAGCGCCGAGGTCGCCCGGGTCCTCGACGAGCAGGGGTTCCCCGACGTCGACGCCGCACGAGCCGGCCTGCTCGAGCCCGACACCGTCGCACGCTTCCGCAGCAGCATCAGCGCAGCCGAGGCCGAACGCGCCGTCGTGCGGGCAGGGCTCGACGACCCCGCGGTGGTGCAGGCGGCCGACGATGATCCGGAGCAGCTGGACGTGCCGGCGGCCCAGGCCGAACGGGTCCGCGCAACGGCCGAGCTCGACGAGGCCACCCGGCTCGCGGTGACCGCTGCCCACCGTGCCGAGGCCGTCGAGCAGTGTGCGACCGAGGTCGACCGCACCGTCCGTGCGCGACAGGAGACCTCGGCCCGCAGCCGCGCGGTCGTCCGGCTCGCCGACGTCGCGAACGGGGTGGCTTCGGTCAACCCGACCGGCATCACGCTCGGCACGTACGTGCTCATGCGGCGCTTCGAGGACGTCGTGGCGGCGGCGAACGACCGGTTGCGCGGCATGCTCGCCGGGCGGTTCACCCTCGAGACCTCCGACGAACGGGAATCCGGGTCACGGGCGCGACGGACGGGGCTCGCCCTCGCCGTGCACGACCACACGACCGACACCGTCCGCGATCCCCGCAGCCTGTCCGGCGGCGAGACGTTCACCGTGTCGCTGTGCCTGGCGCTCGGCCTGGCCGACGTCGTGCAGGCCGAGGCCGGCGGGGTCTCGCTCGGCACCCTGTTCGTCGACGAGGGGTTCGGCACGCTCGACCCAGAGACCCTCGACGACGTCATCGGGCAGCTCTCGCGACTGACCGCGGGCGGGCGACAGGTCGGGATCGTCAGCCACGTCGAGGAACTCAAGCAGCGGATCCCGGAGCGGATCGCGGTGCGACGCACCCCGGCCGGCGGGTCGCAGGTGACGACCACGGTCTGACCTGACCTGACCTGACCCGACCAGACCTGACCTGACCCGACGCTACGGGGTCGGCGTCGACTCCACCGTGCCGTCCGGCGGCGGCAGGATGTCCGCCGCGATCCACGGGAACACCCACTGGAACAGCACGAACACGATGGCGACGAGGAGCACGAGCAGCTCGAGCACCTTCAGGGCGGTGGGGCCGGGCAGCAGCCGCCAGACCAGGGGGAAGATCACTTGGCGGTCTCCGAGAGTTCCTTCGGGGTGCCCTCGGACGCGGGCATCCAGTAGTCGAGCTTCGCGTGCGTCACGAACCGCTCCGCCGCCGACCACATCGGGTGGCAGGCAGTCAGCGTGAGCCATCGGTCCTGGGGGGTCGGTTCCACACCGGGCTTGTTCGGCACCGGCGCGATCGTCTCGATCTTGTCGGGCGTCACGATCTGGCTGTCGGTGACCTTGTAGACGTACCAGACGTCGAACTTCGTCTTCGCGTCGGTGACCCGGACCACGACCGAGTCGCCCTTCTTGAGCTCCGCGATCTGGTTGAGGGGCTTGCCGTAGGTGACCCGGTGTCCGGCGACGGCGAAGTTGCCGGGGGCGCCGGGCATCGCGGTGTCCTGGTAGTGGCCGAGCCCGATCGTGTTGAGGACCTTCTCACGATCCGTGCCCTCGCCGATCGGCCGGTTGTAGTCCTTGCCGAACCGGGGGATCTGCATCGTGCCGAACACGTCCGACAACCCCGGCGGTTCGTCCAGCACGGGTGCGGTGCCGCGGTGCTCGGTGCCCTCGACCTTCGGGGTCTTGACCTGGTCGAGGCCCTGCACGAGCTTCGTCTGCTCGTTCACGGCGACCACGTCGGTCCACCACGCCGTCCACACGACGTACAGGCCGGTGCCGGCGCCCGCGATGATGAGCAACTCGGCGACGAGCGACACGATCGCACCGCCGACCGTCTGCCGTCTGCGCGGGGAACGCCGGGACCGCGAACCGGCTTCGTCGTCCCGTGCGCTGCGGCGCGACGGGAGGGTGTCGTGTGCGGTCACGGGGCTCCTGATCGGCTGGGTGGTCGGACAGGTCTATCAGATCACGGCGACAGGCCGGTGACGACGTTCTCCCCACCCCCGTTAACGTGGGGGCATGGAGTACCGGATCCGCCCCTTCCGCACCGAGGACACCGACGCGGTCGTCGCCCTGTGGGAAACGTGCGGCCTCGTCCGACCCTGGAACGACCCCCGACGTGACATCGCCCGCAAGCTGACCGTCCAGCCCGAGCTCTTCCTGGTCGCCGAGCCGCAGGCCGCCGACGCCGACGTCGTCGCCGCGGGCATGGCCGGCTTCGACGGGCACCGCGGCTGGGTGAACTACCTCGCCGTGCGCCCCGACCTGCAGGGCTCCGGCCTCGGTCGCACCCTGATGGCCGAGTTCGAGCGGCTCCTGACCGACCTCGGCTGCCCGAAGCTCAACCTGCAGGTGCGGGCGGGCAACGAGCAGGTGCTCGGGTTCTACGCGTCCCTCGGCTACACCGACGACCGCACGGTCTCGCTCGGCAAGCGCCTCATCCCCGACGCCTGACCGCGCTCACCCGTCGCACCGTGCGGGTTCGCTCATCCGGTGCGGCGTTGGCGGCTCGGTGCGGTGCTGCAAGTCCGCACCGGGCGGTCAACCTCGCACGGTTCGAACGACTCGGCACCGTGCCCGGCCCCGCCCGGCCCCGCCCGGCCCCGCCCGACCCCGCCGCGACCCACGCGCTACGCCAACGCCAGCGCCACCGACGCCACGAACGCCAGCACGATGCCGATCCACTGCTGCGCGGTCAACCGCTCCCGCAGCACCACCCCGGCCAGCACCACCGTGCCGATCGGGTAGAGCGCGTTGAGCACACTCACGACGGGCAGGGTCGCCGGGTCGTCGCTGCTGTGCAGCCCCGCCTGGATGAACACGTTCGCCATCGCGTCGAAGACGCCGCACACGGCGACGGTGACCAGCAGCCGCGGACCCCATGCGCCACCCGGCCGAGGCTCGCGGACGGCGGCAGCCCCGTCGGGGCGGGCCGACGTCGGGGCGGACACCGGGCCTCCCGTCCGGAGCACGACGACGATCGCCGCCGCACCCAGCAGCACCGCCTGCAGCACCCGCGCGACCACGAGGGGTGCGATGCCCGAGTCTGACGGCGTCATGTCGTAGGCCAGCACGATCCCGCCGAAGCCGCACCCGGCGACGGCGGCGGCGACCACGCCCCGGGCGGTGAGCCGCGCACCCGAGGCGTCCCGGACCACCGCGACCAGGACCACCGCGACGACCGCGACCACGAGCGCGCCGGTCGCCACGGGTGACAGCACCGTGCCGCGGAACACCGCGACGAGCACCGGCACGACGGCCGCGAAGACGGCGGTGACGGGGGAGAGCAGGCTCATCGGTCCGATCGCGAGTGCGGCGTAGAGCAGCAGCACCCCGACGCCGCCGGAGAGTCCGGCGACCGCACCCCAGACCGCGGCCGGCCACGAGAACACGCCACCCAGGACCACCAGTCCGACGAGCAACGGCACGATCCCGATCGCGGCGACCACCGCCGTGACGACGATCGGGCGGACCCGGCGCGAGGCGAGTCCGCCCAGGAAGTCGGCGAACCCGTAGACGATTGCACCGGACAGGCCGAACAGGACGGTGAGCACGGCTCCCATCCTGCCCGGCCCGGTACCCTGCGGTGCGTGAGTGTTCCCTACCAGCGCCTGCCCCGGATCGACGGACGGTGGAGGTGGTGGCGGCCGCTCGTCGCCCTCGCGTTCCTGGCGGGGTGGTACCTCGTGTCGCAGATCGTCATCGCGGTCGCGTACTTCGTGCCGATCCTCCGCGCACAGGGCGCCGACGGTCTGATCCAGTTGCAGAACGACCTGGCGAGCGGTGCGCTCGACCCCACCGACCCGGTCGTGCTCTCGATGTCGCTCGTCTCGCTCGTGGTCCTGCTGCCGGGCATCCTGCTCGCCGTGAAGATCGCGCGGATCGGACCGGCCGGCATCCTGTCGTCGACGCGGTTCCGGGTCCGGTGGGCCTGGACTGCCTGGTGCCTGCTGCCGACGCTCGTCATCGCCGCGGTCATGTTCGTCGTCCAGACCGGCCTGTTCTGGGACGGCGGGATGATCACGACCGACGGCGGCTTCGCCTGGAACCACGACGCGATCGGCCAGTCGACGGTCTCCCTCGGCACCCTCACGCTGACGATCGTCCTCGTCGTGCTGCTCGTCCCGTTCCAGGGCGCTGCCGAGGAGTACATCTTCCGCGGCTTCCTGATGCAGACCGTCGCGTCGTGGATCCCGCGTCGCGTCGGCACGATCATCGCCGTGGCGGTCTCGACGGTCGTCTTCGCGGTGCTGCACATCCCGAACGGCTACAACGTCTGGGGCATCCTCGACGTCGGCTCGTTCGGTCTGATCGCGGCGATCATCGTCCTCCGGACCGGCGGGCTCGAGGCCACGGTCCTGCAGCACGCGTTCAACAACATCATGATCTTCGTGCTGCAGGCGCCCGGCTGGTCCGGGATCGACCTGACCTCGTCGGACGCGAACGGCACGTGGCAGGGGACGCTCGTCACCCTCGTCACGTCGCTCGCGTTCTGGGGCATGGTCGAGTTCCTGGCGTGGTGGCGGGGGCTGGACCGCCGGTTCGCCGGCCACGAGGCGCCCCGGTTCCGCGGTGTGACCCCGGCCTGGGCGGGCGGCGTCCGCTGGACCCGGCCTGGAGGCACGGGCTGGGCGACCACGCCGGCCCGCGCCGACGACGTGGCCGGGTCCGACCACCGTGCCGGCTCCGACACGGACGGCGCTGTGGACAGTGCGGTGGGTGTCGCCGGTCGCCCGTAGGCTCGTGGCATGAGCACCACGCCCGCGTCCGCTGCCGTGCCTGCTCCCGCCGCCGTGTCCAGACCCCGTGCCGCTGCGCTCGACGTGCTGCACCGTGTGTGGGGCTACGACGACTTCCGCGGCGAGCAGGCGGCCATCATCGACCAGGTGGTGGCCGGTGGCGACGCCCTGGTGCTCATGCCGACCGGTGGCGGCAAGTCCCTCTGCTACCAGGTGCCATCGCTCGTCCGCGACGGCGTCGGGGTCGTGGTGTCGCCGCTCATCGCCCTCATGCAGGACCAGGTCGACGCCCTGGCCGCGAACGGCGTGCGCGCCGCGTTCCTCAACTCCACGCAGGGCCCCGACGAACGGTCCCGGGTCGAGCGTGCCGTGGTGCAGGGCGAGGTCGACATGCTCTACCTCGCGCCCGAGCGGCTGCGGCTCGAGTCCACCCGTGCGCTCCTCGACCGGGCGCGCGTCTCGCTGTTCGCCATCGACGAGGCACACTGCGTCGCCCAGTGGGGCCACGACTTCCGCCCGGACTACCTCGAGCTGAGCGTCCTGCACGAGCGGTGGCCGACGGTCCCGCGTATCGCCCTCACCGCCACCGCAACGCCGCAGACCCACCGCGAGATCTCCGCACGGCTCGGCCTCGACGACGCCGCGCACTTCGTCGCCGACTTCGACCGGCCGAACATCCAGTACCGCATCGAACCGAAGACCGGTGCGCTGCAGCAGCTGCTCACCTTCATCCGCACGGAGCACAGCGGCGACGCGGGCATCGTGTACTGCCTGTCCCGCAACTCCGTCGAGCGCACCGCGTCCGCCCTGTCCGAGCAGGGGATCAACGCCCTGCCGTACCACGCCGGCCTCGACGCCCGGGTGCGTGCCCGCAACCAGTCGACGTTCCTGCGCGAGGACGGCGTCGTCATGGTGGCGACGATCGCGTTCGGCATGGGCATCGACAAGCCCGACGTCCGGTTCGTGGCGCACCTCGACCTGCCGAAGTCGGTCGAGGGCTACTACCAGGAGACCGGGCGTGCGGGTCGTGACGGGCTGCCGGCCACCGCCTGGCTCGCGTACGGCCTGAACGACGTCGTGCAGCAGCGGCGGATGATCGACCAGTCCGAGGGTGACGCCGCACACCGTCGGCAGCTCAGCGCCCACCTCGACGCCATGCTCAGCCTGTGCGAGACGATCGAGTGCCGCCGGGTGCGGCTGCTCGCGTACTTCGGGCAGGAGAGCACGGCGTGCGGCAACTGCGACACGTGCATCGCGCCGCCGGAGTCGTGGGACGGCACGGTCCCCGCGCAGAAGCTGCTGTCCACCGTCGTGCGGCTCGAGCGCGAGCGCCGCCAGCGGTACGGCGTCTCGCACCTCGTCGACATCCTGATCGGCAAGCGATCGCCCCGCGTGCAGGAACTCCAACACGACACCCTGGCGACCTTCGGCATCGGCGCCGACCTGTCCGAGGGCGAGTGGCGCGCGGTCGCACGACAGGTGCTGGCCCAGGGCTACGCGGCGGTGTCGGGCGACGGCTTCGGCACGGTCGTCCTCAGTCCGACGAGCGCCGAGGTCCTGACGGGCAAGGTGCAGGTGCGGATGCGTCGCGACCCGGTCAAGGCTCCGCGAGCCGGACGCAGCAGCCGACGGACGGTCGTCACCGACATGCCGCAGGAAGCCGTCGGCCTGTTCGAGGCCCTGCGTGCCTGGCGTGCTGCCGAAGCCCGCGAGCAGGGCGTCCCCGCGTACGTGGTCTTCAACGACGCGACGCTCCGGGGGATCTCCGCCGTCCGACCTGCCGACGTCGACCAGCTCGGCGAGATCTCCGGCGTCGGCGCGGCGAAGCTCGAGCGGTACGGGCGCGCGGTCCTCGACGTCGTCGCCGCGGCCGACTGATCCCCGACCAGCACTGCATGCCGTTCCGGGCATGTGCCCTCCGCGCGCCTCATTACACTCGGTAGCTCGTCACCACGAGGAGGTCCGGTGTCCGGTTCGACGAAGTTCGCCACCGTGCTCAGTCGCGTGGTGGTGACCCCGCTCGCCCGGTTGCTGTGGCGCCCGAAGATCATCGGTCGTCGGAACGTCCCGAAGCGTGGTGCGGTGATCCTCGCGAGCAACCACCGCTCGTTCATCGACTCGCCCGCGATCACGCTCATGGCACCGCGCAAGGTGTCGTTCCTGGCGAAGCAGGAGTACTTCACGGGTTCGGGCCTCAAGGGAGCCGTCTCGCGGGCGTTCTTCGGGGGCATCGGCGCCATCGGGGTCGAACGTGGCGCGGGTGCGGCGGCGCAGCAGGCCCTCGACCTCGGGCTGGCACGACTGCAGGAGGGCGAGGCGTTCGCGATCTACCCGGAGGGCACACGCTCGCTCGACGGCCGGATCTACAAGGGCCGCACGGGTGTGGCGTGGCTGGCGCTGACGAGCGGCGCCCCCGTGGTGCCCGTCGCGCTCACCGGCACCGAGGACGTCCAGCCCGTCGGGTCCCGGCTGCCGAAGCTCGCCCGCGTGACGATCGAGTTCGGGCAGCCGATCGACCTGTCGTCCTTCGGCGAGGCGTCGTCCGGTCGTGCTCGGCGTCACGCGACCGATGCCGTGATGGCGGCGATCCAGGAGCTCAGCGGCCAGGAGCCGGCGAACACCTACAACAACCCGCCCGCGACGATCGTGGAACGGGTCCGTCGTGCACTGCAGCCGGACGACCCGACCGCGGCTGCCGTCGACCCGGACTGATCGCTGCGACTGTCCGGTCACTATTGCACATCTGAAATATCGATGGTTGAATGGCGGACGTGCCGCTCGGCACGCCGCCATCGCCGGTCGCCCGAGAACGACCAGCCACGACATCCAGATCGGACCGTCCGCAGCATGTCCTCCACCCCGCTCTTCGACTCCATCGCCCAGCGTCGCGATCAGGCCGACGCTCCGCACTCCACCGTGCGCTCCGCCCCGTCGCCGGCGATCGCCGTCGTGACCCCGGTACCGACCTCGCCGATGTCCGCGCCCGTCCGCCCGGGTGACTCCACGCTGGTGCCGGCCGCGCTCGTCGCCGCGATCGACGAGATCCCGGTGCGGGTGGCATCGGCCCTGGTGACCGAGGTCACGATCCGCCCCGAGCACCTCGTCCTGGTCGAGACCGTCGCCGACGCCATCACCCGCGCGGTCGTCGACGCCGTCGTGTGCGAGCTGGACCGGATCGCCCGTGACGGCGTCGTCCGCGTCTGACCGGGCCGGGCGCCGCACGATGACGACCCCCGACGACGGCCTGCCCCGGCGCCCACGCGGTGCCGAGCGTCGCGCCGCCGACCGACCGACCGCGCCCCGGCCGCGCCGTGCACGGCACGCTGCACAGCCGGGGCCGCTCCGAGCCGCCGGGGTGGCGGTGCCCCCTCCCGCCACCCCGGTTTCCACCCAGCCCGCACGACGCATCCGGCCCACGCAGCCTGCCGCTCCCGAGCATCCCGCCGCACCCGAGCATCCCGCCGCTCCCGCGGGCCGCCGCCCCGCGTCCTTCCGGATCCCCGCGCGGCGGACCCTTCCCGCCGCGGCGGTGACCGCCGTCACGTGCCTGTTCGTCGCGGTCGGCTCCCCGCAGACCGCCGTCGCAGCTCCGGCCGCTCCGGAACCCACGTCGGCAGCCATCGGCACGCAGCACTTCGTCGCCGACGGTTCGACCGGTCCGACCGCCGGCCGCGACGACTTCTCGGTCGGCCGTGCTGCCGCAGCGCTCCGGGTCCCCGGTGGCTCGGGCTCGACCGGTGGCGCCGCCCGCCCCACGGTCGGTGCGATCCCGGACGCCGGTGGCTTCGGCTCCCGCTGGGTCGTCGGCTGCGCGGCCTGCTCGTCGAACCACCAGGGGGTCGACTTCGCCGCGGCCATCGGGACCCCGGTCGTCGCCGCGCTGCCCGGCCGGGTCGTCTCGGCGGGTGTGCTCGGTGGCTACGGCAACCAGGTCCTCCTGCAGCACGCCGACGGCACCGCGACGCGGTACGGGCACCTGTCGGCGATCGACGTCCGCCCCGGCCAGGTCCTCGGCGCGGGGGAGCGGCTCGGGGCCGTCGGCAACACGGGCGTCTCGACCGGCGCCCACCTGCACTTCGAGGTCATCGCGGCCGGCACCCCGATCGACCCGGCCGCCTGGCTGCAGGCTCGCGGGCTCCTCTGACGGCGTCGGGCGTAGCGTCGGAGCGGTCGCGGCACGGTGTCGCGCCAGGACGGAGACGCACGTGCGAGTGACGGTGTTGGGGACGGGTGCGATGGGCGCCGGCGTGGCGGGATCACTGCTCCGCGACGGCCACGAGGTGACGGTCTGGAACCGCAGTGCCGACAAGGCCTCGCCCCTGGGTGACCGCGGCGCGACGGTGGCGAGCGACCCGGGCACTGCCGTCGAGCACGCCGAGGTCGTCCTGCTCACCCTGTTCGACACCGATGCGGTCGTCGACGTCCTCGAGCAGGCTGCCGGCGACGCCCCGGCCGACGCCGTGTGGGTGCAGGCCTCGACGATCGGGGTCGACGGCACCGCGACGATCGTGCAGCTGGCCGAGAAGTACGGCATCACCCTCGTCGAGGCGATGATGCTCGGCACGAAGGCCCCCGCCGAGCAGGGCAAGCTCACGATGCTCGCGGCCGGCCCGGCGGACCTGCTCGACCGCGTCGACCCCGTGCTCGACGCGATCGGCGCGAAGACCGTCCGCGCCGGTGACCACGTCGGCGACGGCACCGCCCTCAAGCTCGCCGCCAACGCCTGGATCGCTTCGATCACCGCGGCGACCGGGCAGTCCCTGGCCCTCGCGGCGGCGCTCGGGCTCGACCCCGCGCTGTTCCTGCAGGCCATCGAGGGCAGCGCGAGCGACTCCGCCTACGCCCACACCAAGGGCGCCGCGATGATCGCCCGCGAGTTCCCCGCCCAGTTCGCACTCGACGGCCTGCGGAAGGACATCGAGCTCATCACCGATGCCGCCCGGACCACCGGGGTGTCCACCACGCTGCTCGAGGCCCTCGGACGCGTCTACGCCGATGCCAGCGCAGCGGGCCACGGGGGCGACGACATCGCCGCGGTCGGCACCGCGTTCTGACACACGGGCACACGCACCCGCACGGACACGCGCACCCGCACGGACACGCGCACCCGCACGCGCACACGCAGGGATCCGCCGACCGATCAGCCCCGACGGAACAGCCGCCGCAGGCGCTTCGTGAGCCGCCCCACGGCCTCGTCGTTCATGGTGTTGGCGAGGTCGAACGCCTCACGAGCCGGATCTGACCCGGCCTGGATCCGTCGGAGCGCGGCGTCGGCACGGGCCCGCGAGTCGAGCTCGGCGAACGGCATGTCGTCCTCGGGGTGGTGTTCGCCGCGAGGGTCCATGCGGTCCAGGTTACGCGCGACGGAGTCCAGGCTACGCGCGACGGAGGTGGTCCGACCCGGCGTCGAGCTCGTCCACGACGCGGACCATCTCGTCCAGGAAGTCCACGACGACGGCCATCTCGTTGCTCGGCAGGTGCTCGGTGACCTCGAGCGCGCGGGCGTCGAGCTCCTCGATGACCCGGAGCGCGTGCCGCATCGAGGTGCCGGTGGCGGTGAGGATGACACCACGGCGATCGTTCGGATCGGCGTGCCGTTCGACGTGGCCGCTGCGGACGAGCCGGTCGACGAGCGCCGACGTCGACGCCGCGGTGATCTCGAGCCGCTCGGCGAGGTCCTTCGCGTTGACGGTGCGGCCGTCGTGCTCGGCGTCGATCAGGAACCGGAGCGCCAGCAGGGCGTTCTCGCCGATCCCCAGTGCCTCGCGCGCTCGGCGCTGCGCAGCGCTCTCGGCCGTCCGGTACCGCCGCAGGGCGTTGAGGACGTCCACGGCGGAGACCGCGGAGTCCTCGTACCAGTACCCCGCGGTGCTGGTCATCACCTCGGACGTCATGCCCCAATGCTAGACGCTCTAGTTAGATTGTCTAGCGAGCGCGGAGACGGGACACCTGCAACACCCGTGACGCGGTTCTGTAACACCCCGGCAACGCCGGCTCGTTAGGTTCTGGACATGCAGGAGCAGCCGTGCTGAGCCGCCTCGCGGGGAACGTCTTCCACGTGGGGAGCGCGGTGGAGCGCACCGACGTCGTCGCACGCTTGCTCGACGTCTACGTCGCGCGTCGCGAACCGGGCACCCTCGACGACGACCGGCTCGTGTCCACCGAGCTCCGCAGCGTCATCGGGACCACCGGCCCCGCGAACGACCCGGACCGTGCCGCCACCGTCGACGCCCTCGCACTCGACCGGCACGAACCCGCGTCCATCGCCGCCGCGGTCGCCGTCGCCCGCGACCACGCACGCCGCGCCCGCGAGGTCGTCTCGAGCGAGCTCTGGGACTGCCTCGACGTCACGCGGTCGCGGATGCCCCGGAAGATCGCCCCCGACCGGGCGCACGAGTTCCTCGGCTGGGTGCGGGAGCGCAGTGCCCTCGCCATCGGGGTGGTCGAGGGGGATGCCAGCCGTGACGAGGTGTGGGAGTTCTTCACCCTCGGACGCTCGCTCACCCGCTGCGCCTCCACCGCACGGCTGTTGGCGTCGCGGCTGCTCGAGCCGGATGCGGTCACCTCGTGGACGGCGGCGCTCCGGGCGTGCGGCGCGGGCGAGGCCTTCCTGCGCGGCCGTGACCACGCCCCGGTGCCGTCCGACGCCGCCGCCTTCCTGCTCCTCGACGCGCACAGCCCGCGGTCGTTGCGCTTCACGGTGCACCGCGCGGCCGAGTGCCTGGCCGACGTCGCCCCGTCCTGCGTCGCGGACGAGGTCGCCGGGTTCGACGAGGTCCGCGCCCTGCTCGACGGCATCCCGGAAGAGTCGGCGCTCGCGGTGGCGGGTGACGTCGGGCAACGGCTGGCGGTGGCTGCCGACCGCGTCGCCGCGGCCCTCGACGAGCGCGTCTTCGCGTCGTCCGCACCCGTGCTCTGAGCCCGCCCGGCGCGCGTGTCCGGTGCCGGCTCGGCGCACGTGCGGCGGAACCGGGTCGGTCCGCGCGTCGCGACCGCGGCGGTGTGCCCGGGTGGCGCCGGACGGGAGGCCCGTGGCGGCGCCGGTGCGGGCCTCCCGTCCGACGGTCCGTGCGTCACGGGCCGTCAGCCGACGGGCAGGGCGGCCCGCCGGTCCGTCAGACGGCGCTGGAGCGGTCGGCGAGCGTCTCGTCGCGTTCCAGCTCGCGGCGGAGCGCCGCGCGCGAGCCGACCACCGGCACGGCGTGCGTGATCGCCAGGTGCAGCCGCGAGTCGGCGTCGTAGCGCAGCCGGACCCGCTGGTACCGGACGAGCCAGACGAGCGCGATCCCGAGTGCGACGAAGCCCGAGGCCGCGCCGACGACGATCGCCCAGCGTGGGCCGAAGGCGTCGGCGACGGCACCGACGAGCGGGGCGCCGATGGGGGTGCCGCCCGCGAAGATCGCCATGTAGAGCGCCATCACGCGGCCGCGCATCGCGGGCTTCGTCGTGGTCTGCACCAGGGCGTTCGCCGTGGTCATGAAGGTCAGGGACGCGAGCCCGACGAACACCAGCACGATCGCGAAGGTCCAGTACGTCGGGGCGAGGGCAGCGGCGGTGCACGCGAGCCCGAACCCGCCCGCCGCGAGGACGAGGGTGCGCATCCGCGGCTTGTCCCGTCGGGCGGACAGCAGCGCACCGAGCACCGAGCCGACCGCCATCACCGAGTTGAGCAGTCCGAACTCGCCGGCGCCCTGGTGGAACTCGACCCGCGCCATCGTCGAGGTGAAGATCGGGAAGTTCACGCCGAACGTGCCGACGACGAAGATCATGCAGAGCACGACGACGATGTCCGGCCGGGTGCGGACGTACCGGAAGCCGGCGACGATCTGCCCCTTGCCGCGGCCCGCCCGGACCCGTTCGGCGAGCTGGGCGGGGTCGACGAACCGGAGTGCGAGCAGGACGGCCAGGAACGACCCGGCGTTGATGACGAACACCCATCCGGAGCCGATCGCCGCGATGAGCACACCGGCGACCGCGGGGCCGATCAGGCGTGCGGCGTTGAACGACGCGGAGTTCAGGGCGACGGCGTTCGAGACGTCCTCGCCCTGCACGACGTCGGAGACGAAGGCCTGCCGGATCGGGGCGTCGAACGCGGCGACGATGCCGAGTGCCAGGGCGAAGCCGTACAGCGCGAGCAGGGTGGCGGTGTGCGTGAGGACCATGACGCCGAGTCCCAGCCCGAGCAGCCCCATCAGGCCCTGGGTGAGCATGAGCATCTTCCGGCGGTCGAACCGGTCGGCGGCGAGCCCGGTGAGCGGCAGGAGCAGCAGCTGGGGGCCGAACTGCAGGGCCATCGTGATGCCCACCGCGACGGCGTTGTTGTCCGAGAGCTGGGTCAGCACGATCCAGTCCTGGGCGGTGCGCTGCATCCAGGTGCCGACGTTCGACACCAGGGCTCCGGCGAACCAGATGCGGTAGTTGCGTCCGGCGAGGGAGCGGAACATGGCGGTCACTGCTGGGCCAGCCTCCTCATGATCTCGGTGGCGTCGGCGAGGGTGCCCCGCTCGTCGGCGGTGAGTGCTGCGAGCCGCGGGGAGAGCCAGCCGTCGCGGCGGCGTCGGGTCTCCTCGACGAAGGCGGCTCCGGCGGGCGTCGCGCCGAGCAGCACCTTGCGGCGGTCGTCGCCGTGCCCGCACTTGGACACCAGGCCCCGCTCGACCAGCACTGCGACCGTCTTCGTCATCGAGGGCGGGGTGACGCCGTCCTGTCGGCTCAGGTCGGCCAGGGTCATGGCGCCGTCGCGGTGCAGGCGGGCGAGGGCGGAGAACTGCGCGTCCGTGACGCTCGAGTCGGCCTTCTGGGCACGGAGGGTGCGGGACAGCCGGTTCACCGCGATGCGGAGGTCGGTGGCGTCGGTCATCGGTCGTTAGCCTATCTCATTAGTTCAGCGAACGAACTTCATTTCGGGTGTACCGTGTTTGTAGACAACACGTGTTGCCGAGAGAGAAGGAGAACATGTCCGAGTTCGAGGGCAAGGTCGCCGTCGTCACCGGTGGTGGCAGCGGCATCGGCGAGTCCGTCGCGAAGGAGCTCGCCGCGGCGGGCGCCACGGTGGTCGTCGCCGACATCAACCTGGCGGGCGCCGAGCGCGTCGCCGCGTCGATCGTGGAGGCCGGTGGCACCGCTCGCGCGTTCGAGGCGAACTCCGCGGTCGCCGCGGACAACGAGCGCATGGTGCAGTTCGCGGTCGACACGTTCGGCGGGCTGCACCTCGCCGTGAACAACGCCGGCATCGCTGCGGCGCCGCAGCCGATCGGCGAGTACGACATCGCCGCCTGGGACCGCGTCCGTGCGGTCGACCTGGACGGCGTCTTCTACGGGCTGCGCTACGAGATCCCCGCGATGGTGGCCGCCGGCGGTGGCGCGATCGTGAACATGGCGTCGGTGCTCGGCACGGTCGGCATGGCCCAGAACGCGGCCTACGTCGCCTCGAAGCACGCGCTCGCCGGGCTGACCAAGGTCGCCGCGCTCGAGTACTCGTCGCAGGGCGTCCGCACGAACGCCGTGGGCCCCGGGTTCATCGACACCCCGCTGCTCCGCAAGTCGCTCTCGCCCGAGGCCATCGCGGCACTCGAGGACGAGCACGCCTCGAAGCGGCTCGGCACCGACGCCGAGGTCGCCGCGCTCGTGCTGTTCCTGCTGAGCGACAAGGCCTCGTTCATCACGGGCAGCTACCACCTGGTGGACGGCGGCTACTCCGCCCACTGACGGGTCGGGCGTACCTGGTCGTTCCGGGCGTACCTGGTCGAAACGGGCGTACCTGGTTGGTTCTCCCGACCAGGTACGCCCGTTTCCGCTTTCCAGCGCGGGTGCGATGGGAAGGAACGTCGGACGGGAGGCCCGCCCAGCGTGCGCCGGTCGGCTCGCGCTGGGCGGGCCTCCCGGCCTTCAGAGCCGCGCGTCCGTCAGGATCGCGTCGTGCGGGAGCAGGGCGTGCACGCCCCACGTGCGGTTCGCGACCTGCGTGATGCGCATGCTCACCGCCACGCTCGCCATCGCGAGGGCCTCAGCGCGGCCGATCCCGTGCAGCCCGGCGATCCAGTCGACCATCCGGTCGAGCGCCGTGGCCGTCGCGACGTTGAGATCGGCGTCGAAGCCGAAGGTGATGCGTCCGGCGGGGGTGTCGGCGTGCACACCCTCGACCGGGGCCGCATCGAGGAGCGTCAGGGTCATCGTCGTGGTCATGCCGCACTCGACCGCCGTGCCGGAGACCTCGCCGTCGCCCTGGGCCCCGTGCCCGTCGCCGACGTGGAGCAGGGCGTCCTGCACCGTCACGGGCAGGTACAGGGTCGAGCCGGCGATCAGCTCGCGGCAGTCGACGTTGCCGCCGCCGACCGTGCGGGGCGGGATCGTGGAGTGTTCACCGGTGGGCTCGGGTGGGACGCCGACGACGCCGAGGAACGGTGCCGTCCGCACCCCGAGGCCGAGCTGGTTCACGGCGACTCCGGCGGACGCGTCGATGTCCCAGAGCAGCGGGCCGCGCGACGCCGGATCGGTCAGGCCGAGTGCGCGGTTCACCGGGGAGTCGACCCCGCCCGAGGCCGTGTAGCCCCAGTCGTCGGGCACGAGGTCGTCGAAGTGCACCGCCAGGACCATCCCCGGACGTGCTCCCGCGACGGCGATCGGCCCGACCAGGCAGTGGCCCCGGCGCGGGTCGATCAGGGTCGGGGCGTCGACGCCCGGGCCCGGCTGGCGTTCCGTGTAGCCCGCGGCGCTCAGGGTACGGACGGTCACCGTGTCGCCCGGTTCGACGGTCAGGACCGGCTGGCGTTCGGCGGTGAAGACGTCGACGGCGGAGTCGACCGTGGCGTCGAGGTGGTGGGTGGTCACCGTTCGATCATCCCAGGCGGGGCGGGTGCGGGGCGGTTCCGGGCGTACCTGGCGGAATCGGGCGTACCTGGTCGGAACGGGCGTACCTGGTCGGAAGTTCTGACCAGGTACGCCCGATTCCACCAGCCATCGCGGGTGTTCTGGGAAGGAACGTCCTCAGTGGAACTGGGGGATCGTCAACCAGATGCCGGCCAGCACGGCGATGATGCACAGCGCGAAGCACAGCACGGCTCCCGCCAGTGCCGCCGGCGGGGTGTGCCCGGAGCGCGGGGTCTCGTCGGAGTACTGCGTGCGCTCGCCGCCCGCGTCGTCCGGCTGCCCCGTGCCGAGCAGCCGCAGGCCGAGCGTGTACACGAGCACCAGGCCCACGGCGGCCACGAAGCCGACGCCGGCGACCGTGCCGATCGCGGTGAAGTCGATGTGCATCGTCGTTCCCCTCAGTTCGTCGCGCCGGTCGGCTGCGGCTCGGCCTGCTCGGCCGGCCCGGACTCGGTGGTGATGTCCTCGTGCGAGATCGGCTTGCGCTTGGCGAGCACGTAGAAGGTGAGCCCGCCGGCCAGGGCGAGGACCGCGACGAGCACCAGCCCGAAGGCCGAGGTCGACGCGAGCCAGGTGGCGAGCGCCCCGACCACCGCAGCGGCCGGCAGCGTGATCACCCACGCGATGACGATGCGGCCGACGACCGACCAGTGCACGTCGGCGAGCTTCTTGCCGAGGCCCGAGCCGACGACCGCGCCGCTCGTCACGTGGGTCGTCGAGAGCGCGAAGCCCAGGTGCGACGAGATGAGGATCGTCGCGGCGGAGCTCGTCTCGGCGGCGAACCCCTGCGGCGACTGCACGTCGGAGATCTTCTTGCCGACGGTCTGCATGATCCGCCAGCCGCCCATGTACGTGCCGAGGCCGATCGCGAGCCCGCAGGCCAGGATCACCCAGAGCGCCGGGCCGGTGCCGGCGGCCTGGTAGTTCGCGGCGATGAGGGTCAGCGTGATGACGCCCATCGTCTTCTGCGCGTCGTTCGTGCCGTGTGCGAGCGACACCAGCGACGCCGAGATCGTCTGCCCGTGTCGGAACCCGGTCGCGGCACCGTGCGTCGTCGCGTTCTTCGTGAGCACGTACGCCAGGTACGTCGCGACCAGGGCGATCACCCCGGCGATGACCGGGGAGAGCAGCGCCGGCAGCACGACCTTCGACACCACCGTCGCCCAGCTGATCGAGTTCAGCCCCGCGCCGATGATCGAGGCGCCGATGAGCCCGCCGAACAGCGCATGGGTGGACGAGGACGGCAGCCCGAGGTACCAGGTCGCCAGGTTCCAGAGCACCGCGCCGACGAGCCCCGCGAAGATCATCGTGGGCGAGATGTGGATGCCGTCCTGCCCCTCGCGGATGATGCCCTGCGAGACGGTCTTGGCGACCTCGGTGGACAGGAACGCGCCGACCACGTTGAGCACGGCGGAGATGAGCACGGCGGTCCGGGGCTTGAGCGCTCCCGTGGCGACCGACGTGGCCATGGCGTTCGCGGTGTCGTGGAAGCCGTTCGTGAAGTCGAACACGAGGGCCACGACGATCACCAGCGTGACGATGACGATGACGTCCATGCGCAGGACGCTAGGCCCGCCTGGAACCCGCTGCATGAACGCCGGGTGAACAGGTCCGGGATGGAGCGCGTCTGCGAGGATGGCAGTGTCTGGAAGGATGCGGGTGTGCCGACTTTCTCCGCCGCTCGCGGCGACGCCTCGTTCACCGACGCCCACGGCGTCGAGATCGTCTACTCGACCTGGCGTGCGGCGCGGCCGAAGGGTGTCGTGCAGATCGCGCACGGGGTCGGGGAGCACGGGCTCCGGTACGAACCGCTCGCGCAGGACCTGGTGCGCGCCGGCTACACCGTGCACGCGAACGACCACCGCGGGCACGGACGTACCGGCCTGACCCAGTGGGACGGCGATCACGCCAAGCTCGGTCGGCTCGGCCCCGGCGGCCTGCGCGCGGCGATCGCCGCGGTCGAGCAGATGAGCGCGGTCGCGCGGGCCGACGAACCCGGGCTGCCGCTCGTGCTGCTCGGGCACTCGTGGGGGTCGCTGATGGCGCAGCGGATCGTGAACACCTCGTCGGACCGCTACGACGGCGTCGTCCTGTCCGCGAGCGCCTACCGGCTGCCCGGCTGGATGAACAGCGGCGACCTCAACGCCCGGCACGCGGGGTCGGGGCCCACCAAGTACGAGTGGCTCACCCGCGACCGGAAGATCATCGACGCGATGGCGGTCGACCCTCTGGCGGTCGAGGCCGACGTCATCGGGCTGTTCGGGCTCGCCGACACGCTCCGGCTGCTCGGGGTCCCGCGACGGGGCATCCCGCACGACCTGCCGATGCTGCTGCAGGTCGGCTCCGACGACAGCCTCGGGGGTCCGCGCTCGATCGAGCGTCTGGCGCAGGCCTACCGCCGACGCGGCCGGCTGTCCGACGTGACCGTGCAGGTGTACGAGGGCGCGCGGCACGAGGTCTACAACGAGACGAACCGCGCAGAGGTCATCGGCGACCTGGTCGCGTGGCTCGACCGGGTGACGGCGCGCTGACGGCGCTCGCCGCGTCCTGCGACGCGACCGGTGACCGACGGGAGGCCCGTGGCGGCGCCGCCACGCGCCTCCAGGCCGTCACCAGGCCGGCTCACTGCCGGGCCGTCGGCCGTCCGGAATAAGGTTGCGGCATGCACGGTGAGTACAAGGTCCCCGGAGGCAAGCTGGTCGTCGTCGACCTCGAGGTCGACGACGGCACGATCCAGCAGTTCCGCCTGGCGGGTGACTTCTTCCTGGAACCCGACGACGCGCTGCCGCTCATCGACGCGGCCGTGAACGGGCTCCCCGCCACCACCGACGCCGCGGGCATCGCCGCAGCCGTGCGGGCGGCGCTGCCGACCGATGCGGTGCTGCTCGGCTTCACGCCCGAGTCCGTCGGCGTCGCGGTGCGCCGCGCGCTGTCGCGGGCTTCGACCTGGCGCGACCACGACTGGCAGATCGTGCACGAGGGGCCGATCAGCCCGAACGAGCACCTCGCGCTCGACCAGGTGCTGACCGAAGAGGTCGGTGCCGGCCGTCGCGGTCCCACGCTGCGCATCTGGGAGTGGGACCAGCCGGCCGTCGTGATCGGGTCGTTCCAGTCGCTCAAGAACGAGGTCGACCCCGCCGGCGCCGAGAAGTACGGCGTGCAGGTGGTCCGACGCATCTCCGGCGGTGGCGCGATGTTCATGGACGCCGGCGCCGTCATCTCCTACTCGCTCTACGTGCCGTCCGACCTGGTGCAGGGCATGACGTTCGCCGACTCGTACGCGTTCCTCGACGAATGGGTGATCGAGGCGCTCAAGTCGCTCGGCATCGAGGCCTACTACCAGCCCCTCAACGACATCACCTCGACCAAGGGCAAGATCGGCGGGGCCGCCCAGAAGCGCCTCGGCACCGGGTCGCTGCTGCACCACGCCACCATGAGCTACGACATGGACGGCGAGAAGATGGTCCAGGTGCTGCGCATCGGGCGCGAGAAGATGAGCGACAAGGGCACCACCAGCGCTGCGAAGCGCGTCGACCCGCTCCGCTCGCAGACGGGGTTGTCCCGCGCCGAGATCATCGAGCGGCTGATCGGCACCTTCACCCGCCTGTACGGGGCGACCGAGGGGCACGTGACCGAGGCCGAGCGCGAGCGGGCGCAGGAGCTGGTGCGGACGAAGTTCGCGACGAAGGAGTGGCTCGAGCGGGTGCCGTGAGCCCTGCTCGGTCGACGGTGGACGCGACGGCCGGAGCTGAGGGGGGACGTCCCGGCCGCCGCTGCTTCGAGTGTGCGCCTCGACCTCATGAACCAGACGTGTGGATGATGAGAATCCCCCGCGCGGCTGATCCGCTCGCCGCGCAGCCCACGTAGCGTCGCTGCCGTGAACTGGTTGATCTTCCTGGGGGCGGTGGCCGCCGTGGCCGTCGTGGTGTGGATCGCCGATCGCATGGGGTGGATCGACTTGTCGAACAAGTCCCAGCGCAGCGGCGGATCCGGAGGCATGGGCGGGATGCTGGACGAGGTGTTCGCACCGACCCGGCACGAGACGCAAGCTGAGTACGAGCGGCAGGCGCGCCTGCCGAAACAGGCCCCGTCTCCGGCGGGCCACGACCACGACCTGCTCAGCGGCAGCGTGCTCATCCGGGTGCCGGCGGTGCGGAGCGCCGAGCGGCACGAGGCCCGCGCGGGGACGCACGACCGGTCGTACTGAGCTGACGGGCGCCGTGCTCGTGTGTGCCTCGCTCGTGTCAGCGCGTCGTGAGCTCCTGGTAGTCCGGGTGCCGCTCGATCCACGCGTGCACGTAGCTGCACTGCGCGACGACCCGGCGTGACGAACTCGCACGCACGTCGTCGAGGGCGTGCTGCACCAGGATCGACGCGTGCCCACCACCGCGGTGCTCGGGATCGACCTCGGTGTGCACGAAGCGGATCTCGTCGCCGTCGATCTCGTACGCCGCGAGGCCGATGACCTCGCCGTCCTCGATCAGGGAGTACTGCTGCTTGTCGGTGTCGTTGCGGACCTCGGGTGCTGCTGCCATGCACTCGACCGTACGCCGGGGCCTGAGCGTGCGGTGCATGCTCGCTCGGTGCGCGACAATGGGTCCGTGCGCAGGGGAGACGACCGAGGCCCGGACCGCGTCGTCCTCGGCGACGCTCTCGACGTGGTCCCCGCGTACCCGGACGGCTCCTTCACGCTGGTGTACCTCGACCCGCCGTTCAACACCGGCCGGTACCAGCGTCGGCACGCGACCTCCGCCGTGCCGAAGGCCGACGGCCCCGTGATGGGCTTCCACGGCCGGACCTACGAGCGGGTGCGCGGCGACCTGATGCGCTTCGACGACCGGTTCGAGGACTACTGGTCGTTCCTGGAACCCCGACTCATCGAGGCCTGGCGGCTGCTCGCCACTGACGGCACGCTGTACCTGCACCTCGACTACCGCGAGTCGCACTACGCCAAGGTGCTGCTCGACGCGCTCTTCGGCCGTGAGTCGTTCCTGAACGAGATCGTGTGGGCCTACGACTTCGGCGCCAAGTCCAAGACGCGCTGGCCCACGAAGCACGACACGATCCTGGTCTACGTGAAGGACCCGTCTCGGTACTGGTTCGACTCCGAGGCCGTCGACCGCGAGCCGTACATGGCGCCGGGGCTCGTCACGCCCGAGAAGCGCGAGCGCGGCAAGCTGCCCACCGACGTGTGGTGGCACACGATCGTCTCGCCGACCGGCCGCGAGAAGACCGGCTACCCCACGCAGAAGCCCGAGGGGGTGCTGCGGCGGATCGTGCAGGCGTCCTCACGTGAGGGGGACTGGGTGCTCGACTTCTTCGCGGGCAGCGGGACCACGGGCGCCGTGGCACAGGCACTGGGGCGGCGGTACGTGCTGGTGGACGACAACCCGGCGGCGATCGACGTGATGCGGAAGCGGTTGCCGGGTGCGTCGTTCGAGGTGGCCGGAGCGCCGGCGGCAGCGGGGGACGCGGCGCCGGCGGTCTGAGGCTGGCGGGGCCTGCGACCGGTGCGCATGGTGCATACGGGTGCACCGAGCGACAATCCACGAGTCGTTCGACGCGCGTTCTGTCGGAAGATGCACACGCACACGATGCGGGTGCATGCTGCGACGATCCACGAGTCGTTCGACGCGTGGATCGTCGGAACATGCACACACACCGAGCGAGCGCCCGCACCGACTACTCCGCCGAGTGCCGCCCGTGCGCGTGCGCGTCGCCAGCGTCGTCAGCGTCCGTCCGGGAGGCCCGGCTCGCCTCCGCCGCGTCGGCTCCGGCCCCGGGAGCGTCCGGCTCCACGACCGCAGCCGCGTGGGCAGCCCGGGTCCGGATGGCACCGGTCGTCGTCGGTGGCTCGTCGACCGGCGCAGCCGCCGAGTGCGCACCGTGCGTGGTGGCGTTCGGCAGCGGCGCGCGGGTGTCGTCGACCCCGTGCGGTAGCACCGAGACGTCCGACGCTCCCGCGGCCCGGGCGGACCGCGGCTGCACGTCCGGCGACGTCGGAACGTCGGGCGAGGTCGGGACTTCGGCGGACGCCGCCCCCGACGGCACCGGACCGGCCCCGGGTGCCGCGGCGGCAGCGGCTGCGGCGGCACTCCCGTCCGACCCCGCCCCGGCAGCCGTGCGTGCGGCATCCGCCTGCTCCTGCAGCGCCGAGGTCTTGCGGAGCGGCGGCACCCGGAAGAACCACGTCAGCACGAACGCGAGCAGGATCACCGCGAGGCCGACGTAGTAGACGCGGACGGCCGAGTCGCTGAACCCGACCAGGAACGGACGGCTGAGCCGGGGGTCCGCGCCGTTCAGGAACGACGTGTCGCTCGTCGCCGAATCGGTGGACGAGCTCGCGGCCGAGTCGCCGCTCTTCAGCTGCTTGATGAGCGTCGGGGCGACCTGGTCGACGACGTTCTCCCGCTGAGCATCGTCCGAGTAGTCGATCTGCAGCGTGCCGTCGACGACCGAGGCGTTCGCCTTCGTGGCCGCCGTCTCGAGCGCCTGCTGCTCGGCTGCGGGCTTCGCGTCGTCGACCTGCTGGGCGATGATCGTGTCCGCTGCGGCGGCGGGGACCGTGCCCGCGGCGACCTGCCGCTGCACGGCTGCGGTCACCTGCTTGGTCACGGCGGCGTCGGCGGCCTGCTTCGCCTGGGCGGTGCCCTGGTCGAGACCGTCCTGCACGTTCTTCTGCACCGGGTCGACGATCTTCGTCCAGATCTCGTCCATCACGCCCTTGTTCTTGGACGCGTTCGCGACAGAGGGCGTCATCGCGGCGTTGAGCGCGCTCTTCAGGTCGGACTCGTTCTGCATCGCGGCGCTGATGTTCGTCGGCATCAGGGTGAACAGCACGGAGAGCAGGACGGCGGTACCCATCGTGCCGCCGATCTGACGGAAGAACGTCGCCGCGCTCGTCGCGACACCGATGTCCCGCGGCGAGACCGAGTTCTGCGCGGCCAGGGTCAGCGTCTGCATGAGCTGCCCGAGTCCGAGCCCGATGCCGAACATGCCGAGCATCAGGAACCACAGGGGCCGGTCGGCGGTCAGGAACGTCAGGACCGTGAAGCCGATCGCCGTGAACGCCGTTCCGGTGATCGGGAAGACCTGGTAGTTGCCGGTCTTCGAGATGATCTGACCGGAGGCGATCGACGAGATCATCAGGCCGAGCACCATCGGCAGCATGGCGAAGCCGGACTCGGTCGGGGTCACGCCCTTGACGATCTGCAGGTACAGCGGGATCGTCAGCATCGCGCCGAACATGCCGAAGCCGACCAGCACGGACAGGATCGCGGACATCGAGAACACCCGTGACCCGAACAGCTTCATCGGCAGGATCGCGTCGTCGCCCATGGCCCGCTCGACGATGATGAACGCGATCAGGCCGAGGGCACCGATGGCGTAGCAGGCGAAGGCGGCGGGGGAGTCCCAGCCCCACTCACGGCCCTGCTCGGCGATGAGCAGCAGCGGCACGAGCGTGACGATGACGAGCGTCGCGCCCCACCAGTCGATGCGGGGCTTGCCCCGGTCGCCGAACTTCGGCAGGTGCAGGAACGTCAGCACCATGAACAGGGCGATGATGCCGATCGGCACGTTGATCAGGAACACCCAGCGCCAGCCGGCGATGAACAGCAGCTGGTCCGCGCCGGCGAAGACGCCGCCGACGAGCGGCCCGATGACGGACGAGATGCCGAAGACCGCCAGGAAGTAGCCCTGGTACTTCGCCCGCTCGCGTGGGGCGAGCATGTCGCCCATGATCGCCAGCGGCAGGGACATCAGGCCACCGGCACCCAGGCCCTGCAGCGCGCGGAACCCGGCGAGCATGAGCATCGAGTCGGAGAACGACGCCGCGAACGAACCGACGATGAAGATGCCGATCGCGGTGATGAAGAGCGGCCGGCGACCGAAGATGTCGGAGAGCTTGCCGTAGATCGGTGTCGTCACCGTCGACGCGATGAGGTACCCCGTGGTGACCCAGGCCTGCTGGTCGAGCCCGTGCAGGTCGTCACCGATGGTGCGGATCGCGGTGCCGACGATCGTCTGGTCGAGGGCGCCGAGGAACATGCCGGCCATCAGGCCGTAGATCACCAACAGGATCTGTCGGTGGTTCATCACGACGTTGGACGCCGTGGTGGGGGCCGCGGGTGCGGTCGCCGTCTGGGTCATGAGCAGGGTCTCCCGGGTACCGATGCGCTGGCAGAACGATTTTTGCGCTGCCTGCAAAGTTACAACTGCCGCAAGTGCTCGGTCGCACCGAGACGGCTTCCTGAGTGGATCGGCAGTCACGGTACGCCCAGTGGGCCCCGGTGGCACACGGCCTGGAGGCCCGGCTCGGTTCCGTCGGACGGGCTGCGGTCTCCGAGACCCGCAGCCCGTCCGACGAGGGCGCTACGCGCCCAGTGCTGCGTCGACGATCTCCTTGGCCTCGCGCTGCACCTGCTCGAGGTGCTCCTGCCCGACGAAGCTCTCCGCGTAGATCTTGTAGACGTCCTCGGTGCCCGACGGGCGTGCGGCGAACCACGCCTTGTCCGTGACGACCTTGACGCCGCCGACGGCTGCGTCGTTGCCCGGGGCCTTCGACAGCTTCGCGGTGATCGGGTCGCCGGCCAGGGTGTCCGCGGTGATGGCGTCGCCGTCGAGCTTGCCGAGGCGGGCCTTCTGCTCCTTCGACGCCGCGGCGTCGACGCGCTGGTAGACCGGCGCGCCGAAGCGCTCGGTCAGCTCGGCGTAGAGCTGCGAGGGGGTCTTGCCGGTGACGGCGACGATCTCGGACGCCAGGAGCGCCAGGATGATGCCGTCCTTGTCGGTGGTCCACGCGGTGCCGTCGGTGCGCAGGAACGACGCACCCGCGGACTCTTCGCCGCCGAAGGCCACGGAACCGTCGATCAGGCCGGGGACGAACCACTTGAAGCCGACCGGGACCTCCCACAGGCGACGGCCCAGGGACTCGGCGACGCGGTCGATGATGCTCGACGACACCAGGGTCTTGCCGATCGCGGCGTCGTCGCGCCACTCGGGCCGGTGCGCGTAGAGGTACTCGATCGCGACCGCGAGGTAGTGGTTCGGGTTCATCAGCCCGCCGTCGGGCGTGACGATGCCGTGCCGGTCGGAGTCGGCGTCGTTGCCGGTGAGCACGTCGAAGTCGTCCTTGCGGGCGAGTACCGAGGCCATCGCCGAGGGGCTCGACGGGTCCATCCGGATCTTGCCGTCCCAGTCGAGCGTCATGAAGGCCCACGTGGGGTCGACCTCGGGGTTCACGACGGTCAGGTCGAGGCCGTAGTGGTCGCGGATGGCGTTCCAGTACGGCAGCGAGGCACCACCGAGCGGGTCGGCACCGATCTTCACGCCGGCACGCTTGATCGCGGCGATGTCGATGATGTTCTCGAGGTCGGCGACGTACGTGTTCAGGAAGTCGTAGCGCTCGGGTTCAGCGTCCTCGGTGCGCTGCACCTCGGCGTTGCCACCCTCGATGATCGCGTTCGCCCGGTTCGCGATCCAGCTCGTGGCGTCGCTGTCGGCGGGACCGCCGTGCGGCGGGTTGTACTTGAAGCCGCCGTCGCGGGGCGGGTTGTGGCTCGGCGTGATGACGATGCCGTCGGCCGTGTCCGGGTTGCCGGCGCGGTTGTAGCGGATGATCGCGTGGCTCAGCGCGGGCGTCGGCACGAAACCGTCCTCGCTGTCGGCGAGCACGCGGACGCCGTTGGCGGCGAGGACCTGCAGCGCGGTCTGCTCGGCGGGGGCCGAGAGCGCGTGGGTGTCGCGGCCGATGAAGAGCGGCCCGTCGGTGCCCTGGTCGCGGCGGTACTCCACGATCGCCTGCGTGATGGCGGCGATGTGGGTGTCGTTGAAGGCGGTGTCGAGCGACGACCCGCGGTGTCCGGACGTGCCGAACACGACCTTCTGCTCGGGGACCGAGACGTCGGGCACTCGGTCGTGGTAGGCGGCGAGGAGCTCGTCGAGGTCGACGAGGTCGTCTGCGGTCGCTGGGGTGCCGGCGCGGTCGTTCATGCGTCCATCCTGGCATCGGCCGCCCTGGCGCGTTCGGGGGAAGTGCACCGGAGGTCGGGGGAACGCGAGCGAGCGGCCGCCCCACCCGGGTTGAGGGGGGACCCCCGGGGTGGACGACCGCTCGCGGTCTGTGGAGGCAGGTGCCTCAGGCGGTGCGGAACGAACCCGTCGCCGTGCGGAACGAGCCGGTCACGGTGCGCGTCGAGGACGTCGCGGTGCCAGGACGGCGGAACTGCGTGTCGACGAAGCGGCCGAGTGCGCGGCCGGTGCCGGTGCCGGTGTAGCTGCCGATCGGGCTGCGGGTCGCGTCGCCGGTGAAGGCGCCGAGCTCGGCGCGGGTCTCGAGGCCGGTCACGTAGGCGCCGCCCAGGGGGTTCTGACGGTTCTGCATGGGTGCTCCTCGTCGTCGTGCCGAGGTCCGCAGGTCACCGAGCCGGCGACCGCGACGCCGTCGGCTGGATGACCACCACTCTACGCGCTTGTCTTGCATCGTGCAAAACAAGCGCGTGTCGGAGCCTCAGGCGAGCAGCTCGCAGAAGTTCCGGCCCTCGGCCGTCCAGCTCTGCCGCGCGACCAGTCCGGCTTCCGCCGCGTGCCGGTGCAGGGCGTCGAGGCCGACCTCGGCCCAGGGGAACCCGGCGCTCTCGTTGCCGTCGGCGTCGACCACCCGGGCGGTGTACACGCGGTCGGCCGTGACCTCGGGGTTCGTCTCGACGATGACCCGGCCTCCGGCGCGCACGATCTCACGACAGCGGGCGAGCAGGGCGGTGGGGTCGCCGCCGATGCCGATGTTGCCGTCGATCACGAGCGCGGTGTCCCAGTGGCCCTCGTCGGGCACGGCGTCGAACACGGAACCCTGCAGGGCCGTGCCGCCGGAGCGCTGCGCGATGGCGACGGCCTCGGCGGAGACGTCCACGCCGAGCGCCGGGATGCCCCGGGAGCGGGCGGCGACGAGCATCCGGCCCGGGCCGCAGCCGATGTCGATGACGCCGCCGTCGACGTCGTCGAGCAGCGAGCGGTCGACACGGTCGGCGGCGGCGCTCCAGCGGCCGACGTCCATCGTGGTGACGGCGTCGGGACGGTCGGCGTCGGTCAGGCGCAGGTGGCCGTCGGTGCGGAGCGCACGGGCGTACGGCTCGCCGCCGCCGGCACCGAACGAGACGGGTGCGTGCATGGTCATCGGGTGCTCCCCACGGTCTCGGCACGGAGTGCCCGGGTGAAGTCGGAGTCGGTTGCGAGGTCGGCGACCCGCTCGGCGTCCGGCATGGTGTCGACGTCGAGCAATTCGCCGAGCACGCCCACGTCGAGTCCGGCGTCGGTCAGGCGTGCGAGCTGCACGGCTCCGGTGTCGTCGCGCGACATCGGAACGCCGCGCAGCAGGTCGCCGGTGGGCTGTCGGAGGTACAGCGACCAGAAGCCGCCGTCCTCGGCCGGGCCGAACCAGGCATCGCGGGCGGCGTCGTCGAACACCGGGGCGAGGTCCGCGGTGGACACCTGTGGGGTGTCCATGCCGACGAGCAGCAGGGGACCGTCGACGGCGTCGAACAGGAACCCGAGGCGCTCGTCGAGGCCGCCACCGGGCTGGTGCAGCACGTCGAACCCCTCGGCCGAAGCCGGCACGACGTCGCCGTCGAAGAACAGGACCCTGCGGGCCGCGGGCAGTGCGCGGACGGTCGCCAGGGTGTCGCCGAGGCTCGCGGACGCGACGCGTGCGGCGCCCTCGGGGGAGAGCGCCGGCGTCAGCCGGGTCTTCACCTTGCCGGGCAGGCACTCCTTCGCCACGACGGCGACGGTGACGTCGGTGCGCGAAGCGTCGCCGGCGTGGACGTGGGTGGGGTCGGCGGTCACGAGCGGGCCTCCTCGACCACGGGGGTGGACTCGGCCGCCTGGCGGAGCGGTCCCGGTGCGACGACCCGGACACGGGCCTCCCGGCGGTACGCACGGAGCAGACGGGACATGTCCCGCACCGCGTTGATCGTGCCGCGGAGCGTGCCGGTGACCTTGCTGTCGCCGATGCGCTGCGCGTACCCGATGTCGGATTCGTCGACGCGCCAGCCGGCGGCGTGCGCGGCGAGGACCATCTCGAGCGGGTAGCCGCTGCGGCGGTCGCGCAGGTCGAGGGAGACGAGGTCCTCGCGGCGCATCACGCGCATCGGGCCGAGGTCGCGCAGGCGGTAGCCGGTCGCGCGGTGCATGAGGACGGCGAGGACGCGGTTCGCGAAGCGTGCGTGCGGAGCCCACGCACCGCGGCCCGTCGGGACGCGGCGGCCGAGAGCCAGGTCGACGCGGCCACTGGCCACGCGGTCGACCAGGGGCGGGAGCTCGGCCGGGTCCATCGAGGCGTCGGCGTCGCAGAAGGCGACGAAGTCGGCGGTCGCTGCGGCGACCCCGGCGGCGCAGGCCGAACCGAAGCCCTTGACGGGTTCCGTCACCACGAGGGCACCGTGGGCGCGGGCGACGTCGGCCGATCCGTCGGTCGATCCGTTGTCGACGACGATGGCCCGGTAACCCGTGGGGAGCCGTGCGATGACCTTCGGCAGGGCGTCCGCCTCGTCGAGGCACGGCAGGATCACGTCGACAGTCATGTCCGTCATTCGGTGCGGTCGGTCGGATCGACGGGTCTGTCCTGGCATGCACTCGACACAACACGACGACGCGCTGCGGGGTACAGGAAACTGCCGGGTCCTGGTCGTTCAGCGCGTTCGGCGCGCGCTCGGTCCCCAGAACGGGGGACAGGTGTGCGCGTGGGTCCGCGAGTGGGTGTCGCAAGACGCCGTCGTGTCGTCGAGACGCCGCCGGATGCGGCGGCGTCTCGCGAACCCGGGGGCGTGGTGCCGACACGACGGCGTCTCGCGTGGCCCTGGGGGCGGGGACTGCGGACGGGAGGCGCGGGGCGGCGCCGTCACGGGCCTCCCGTCCGGTGGCTGGTCGCGCTCTCAGGCGCGGCCAGCGGTGCGCCGCTCGCGCACGCGTTCCGGCTAGCGGACGGCGCTGCGGAGCGGTGCCGTCGCGAAGTCGCGCATGCCGGCCTCGAAGTCGACCTCGGCGTGCCAGCCGAGCTCGGCGGCGATGCGCGCCGAACTCGCGGTGACGTGGCGGACGTCGCCCAGGCGGTACTCGCCGGTGACGACCGGCTGCGGGCCGTCGGGTCCGGCGATCGCGGCGGCCATGTCCCCGATGGTGTGCACGGTGCCGGAGCCGACGTTGTACGCGCGGAACGTGTCCGACGGCAGGTCGGCGGTCGCCGCGATGGAGGCGGCGTTCGCGCCGGCGACGTCGTCGACGTGCACGAAGTCGCGTCGCTGGGCGCCGTCCTCGAAGACGCGGGGTGCCTCGCCGCGGGCCAGTGCCGAGCGGAACAGGGACGCGACACCGGCGTAGGGGGTGTTCGCAGGCATGCCCGGTCCGTAGACGTTGTGGTAGCGGAGCGCGATCGCGCGGCCCCCCGTGGCTCGGGCCCAACTGGAGGCGAGGTGCTCCTGCGCGACCTTCGTCTGCGCGTACACGTTGCGGGGGTCGAGCGCGGCGGACTCGTCGATCAGGCCGGGCAGCAGGGGATGACCGTCGGGGCCGATCGGGTCGAAGCGGCCGGCGTCGAGGTCCTCGCGGCGGCGGGCCGGCGGACGGGTGGGTTCGCCGGAGGCCGTGGTGTACGCGCCCTCGCCGTAGACGACCATCGAGCTGGCGACGACGAGCCGGCCGATGTCGTGCCGGTCCATGCCGGCGAGGACGTGGGCGGTGCCGGCGTCGTTCGACGAGACGTAGTCGGGGGCGTCCTGGAAGTCCACGCCGAGGCCGACCTTGGCGGCCTGGTGGCACACGACGTCGATGCCGTCGAGGGCGGCGTCGAGGGCGACCCGGTCGCGGACGTCGCCGTGCACGAACGCGATGCCCTGCTGCTGGTGGGCGCGGATGACCTCGGCGGGGTCGCCGTGCACGTCGTCGCGCAGGGAGTCGAGGACGCGGACCTCGTGGCCGTCGGCCAGGGCGCGGCGGACGATCGCGGAGCCGATGAAGCCGGCGCCGCCGGTGACGAGGAGGCGGCTCATGCGGTGGCGCCCGTGGTGGTGGAGGCGGGCTGGGCCTTCGTGGTGGTGGGGCCCGTGGGCTGGGCCTGCATGATGCTGGCGCTCGCGCTGGTGGGGACGAGCTCGCGGGGGGTGAAGTCGGCGGGGATGGCGGCGACGATCTGGCCGATGGCGCGGACGATGACCTCGTTGGCGCGGGCGAGGCGTTCCATGACGAGGGCGTGGGTGACGACGGCTCCGGCGTCGTCGACGTCGGGGCCGCTGGCTGCGGCTGCGGATGCGGCGGCAGCTGCGGCCTCGTCCTCGGTCGGGGCCAGGCCGGCGTCGGCGTCGGTCACGAACGACAGGTTCACCGTGGCGATGCCGAGTTCGGCGGCCAGGGGGACCTCGGGCGTCATCGTCATGTTGATGGTGTGGCCGCCGGCCTGGCGGAGCCAGACGGACTCGGCGCGGGTGGAGAACCGGGGACCCTGGATGACGACGCAGGTGCCGGTCGGACGGAACGGCACGTCGAGTCCGGCGACGGCGTCGATCGCCGCGCGCCGGAGCGTCGGGTCGAACGGGTCCGCGAAGGACAGGTGCTGCACGTCGTCCGCGAAGAACGTGTCGGCGCGGCCCCAGGTGCGGTCGATGAGCTGGTCCGTCACGACGAAGGTGCCCGGGGCGTAGTCGGGGTGCAGGCCGCCGACGGCGCTCGAGGACACGATCGCGCGGACGCCGAGCGAACGGAGCGCCCAGACGTTCGCACGGTGGTTGATGCGGTGCGGGGCGACGGAGTGCTCACGGCCGTGGCGGGTCAGGAACGCGACCCGTCGTCCGGCCATCGTGCCGATGCTGATCGGGCTCGACGTCGGGCCGAACGGGGTCGGGACGTCGAGCTCGTCGGCGGTGCCCTCCTCGAACAGCTGGTAGAGGCCGGAGCCTCCGATGACACCGATCGTCACGGCTTCGTCGTTCTCCACAGGTCCTCCGGTTGGTCGTCGGCGCGGGCTGCGCGCTGGATACGCTACTGACGGCGCCACCGGGCGAACCGGGAGCGGCGCCACCAACCCCCTGTTCGGAGGCACCTGTGCGAACGATCGGTCAGCACCGCGACGACCTGGCGGCGTTGCTCGCGCCGGTGGTGGCGGGCCTCGGAGCAGAAGAACTGCCGCTCGACGAACTCGCCGGTGCCGGTGCCGGTGCCGGGTTCGCTCACCGCGTGCTCGCGGCGGCCGTCCTGTCGCCCGTTCCGCTGCCGCCGTTCGACAACAGTCAGATGGACGGGTTCGCCGTGCAGGCCGCGGACGCGGGGCAGGCCGTCCGGGTCGTCGCACCCATCCCGGCCGGCGTGGTGCCCGAACCGCTCGAACCCGGCACGGCCGCGCCGATCATGACCGGTGCACGGATCCCAGCCGGTGCCGACGCGGTGTTCCCGGTCGAGGCGACCGAGCCCGGTGCGTTCCCGGCGGCGCTCGAGCTGCCCCGGGTGACGGTGCCCGCCGACCTGACCGCCGGCACCTTCGTGCGGGTGACGGGCAGCGACCTGCCTGCCGGTGCCGAGCTCGCACCGGCCGGCTCCGCGGTCACGCCGGCGCTGCTCGGGGCGCTGGCTGCTGCGGGGGTGGCGACCGTGTCGGTGCGCCGACCGCTGCGTGTCCTCGTCGTGTCGACCGGCTCGGAGCTTCAGGGCGCCGACACGGACGCGGCGACCATCGGTGACGCGAACGGCATCGCGCTGCGGGCAGCCCTTGCCCAGGTCGGTGCGGACTCGCGAGCCGTCCGGGTGCCCGACGACGTCGCTGCCTTCGACCGGGCGCTCGATGCAGCCGTGGGGGACTGGGCCGACCTCGTGCTGACCACCGGGGGCATCAGCGCCGGGGCGTACGAGGTCGTGCGACAGGCGCTCGAACCCCGGGGGCTCGCGGTGACGCCGGTCGCGATGCAACCGGGTGGGCCGCAGGCGTTCGGCAGCGTCGTGTTCGGTGCCGGTCGCGCCGTGCCGGTCGTGTCCTTCCCCGGCAACCCGGTGTCGGCGCTCGTCTCGTTCGAGGTGTTCCTGCGCCCGCTGCTCGCTGCCGCCGTCGGGCTCGTGCCGGACCGGCCCACGCAGGTCCTGCCGGCGGCGTCCGCTGCCGGTTCACCCGCCGGCAAGCACCAGGTCCGTCGCGGCCGGGTGCAGGACGGTGCCGTGCACTTCGTCGGTGGCCCGAGTTCGCACCTGCTCGTCCACTACGCCGCCGCCACCCACCTGGTGCACGTCCCCGTGGGGGTCGACGCCGTCGAGGTCGGCGACCCCCTGACCGTCTGGAGCCTCCGATGACCGACCCGTCCGCTGACCAGATGCGGTCCGAACCGACGCCGACCGACGAGTTGTCGCACGTCCGCGCTGACGGCACCGCGCACATGGTCGACGTCTCCGCGAAGGACGTCACCGACCGGTCAGCCACCGCCACCGCCACCGTCGTCACCCGTCCCGACGTCGTCGCACGCATCCTCGACGGCTCGCTGCCCAAGGGCGAGGTCGTCGGCACCGCCCGCATCGCCGCGATCATGGCGGTGAAGAAGACCTCCGACCTGATCCCGCTGTGCCACCCGCTGCCGATCGCCGGCGTGCAGGTCGACATCACCGGCTCCGACGACCGCGTGCTGATCGAGGTGTCGGTCCGCACGACCTCCCGCACCGGCGTCGAGATGGAAGCCCTGACCGGGGCGAGCGTCGCCGCCCTGACGGTGTACGACATGGTGAAGGCCGTCGACCGAGCGGCCGTGATCACGGACGTCCGCGTGCTCGAGAAGCACGGCGGACGCTCCGGGGACTGGAGCAACCGATGACCGCCGAGCCGACCAGGGGCCGGGCCGCCGTCGTCGTGGTGTCCACGCAGGCCGCCGCCGACCCTGCACTCGACCGCACCGGACCCGTCATCGCCGACTGGCTGCGCGACCACGGGTTCACCACGAGCGACCCGATCATCGTCCCCGACGGCGGCGCGATCACCGAGACCGTCACCGCGGAACTCCTGGCCGACGCCCGGGTCGTGATCACCACCGGCGGCACCGGGGTCACCCCGACCGACCGGACCCCCGAGGCGGTGGCGGGCCTGATCGACCTCGAACTGCCCGGCATCACCGAGGAGATCCGTCGACGCGGACTCGCGGGTGCCGGCCCCACCGCCCTGCTCACCCGCGGCGTCGCCGGGGTCACGAACGCCGGCTGTCTGCTCGTCACCCTGCCCGGGTCGCGCGGTGGGGTGTCCGACGGGCTCGCCGTGCTCGACGGGGTGCTCGACCACGTGGTCGCCCAGGTGCACGGCGAGGGCCACGCCCCGCGGAGCGCCTCGTGAGCGCCACCGAGGCCGCCGCACGGGTCGTGTTGGCCGACGTCGTCGACCGCGACGTCAGCGTCGACGAGGTCGCAGCCGTGGTGGCCACCGAACAGGACGGCGCCGTGGTGACCTTCGCCGGCATCGTCCGTGACCACGACGGTGGCAAGGGCGTCACCACGCTCGACTACGAGGGGCATCCGAGTGCCGGCGAGGTCATCACCGAGGTCGCCCGGACCATCGCCGAGGACCACCCCGACGTCCGGATCGCCGTGCTGCACCGGGTCGGGGCGCTCGGCATCGGGGACGTCGCGCTCGCCGCAGCGGTGTCGTCGTCGCACCGGGCGCAGGCGTTCGCCGCGTGCGGTGCGCTGGTCGACCTCGTGAAGGAGCGCGTGCCGATCTGGAAGCACCAGCGGTTCACCGACGGGACGGACGAGTGGGTCGCGGCGCTGTGACCGGCCACCACCCTGTGCACCTTCGCAACCGGGACGCTCGTTCGGGGCATGGTGAGACTCCAAGCGGATCCATAGAATCGCGAACATGAGCGTCTTGCTGCCCGGGATCACCGTCATCCTGCTGGTCTTCGCCCTGATCGACATCCTGACGAAGACGGATGACCAGATCCGCGGCCTGCCGAAGATCGCGTGGGTGATCCTCGTGATCCTGGTCCCCGTCGTCGGCAGCATCGTCTGGTTCGCCATCGGCCACGACTGGGCTCCGGGCGAACGGAACCACGGTCGGTACATCGAGCCCACCCGCCACGAGGACCGGTACGCCACCCTCGGCGACGCCCGCAGCGCGCACGGCGCCAAGCGCGTCACCGGTACCGAGCAGGAGCTCGCCGAGCTCGAGCGCGAGATCGAGTACTGGGAGGCGCAGGCCCGCCTGAAGCGTGCCAAGGAAGCCGCGGGCGAGGGCGACACCGCCCCCGCGAGCTGATCGTGTCCACGCCGGCCCCGCATGAGTTCGCCGGAGCCACCGTCTCCGAGGAGACCTGGCAGCAGGTGGAGGACCGTCTCGCGGGGGCGCCAGTCGGACCGCGTGTCCGCCGTTCGATGGTCCGGCGGGTCATCTGGATCGTGCTGGCCGTCGTCGCCGCGGTTGCAGCCGGGTGGCTGAGCGCCGAACACCTGCCGCGCTTCGAGCTGCCCTCGACCGGAAGTGGCCTGCCGGACTGGGCGTTCTTCGTCATCGTCCCGCTCATGATCGTTGGCCCGGTCTGCTGGGTCACCGCAATCGTCCGAGGCGGTGGAAAGTTCCAGAGCGCGCTGTCCGACCCGATGATCGGGCTTCCTCGTGCCGTCCGCCGACGGATCGAGCGCATGGCTCGTGGGCAGCAGCCCACCGATCCGCAGCACCGGACCGCGCTCGTCGCACTCGCCGGCCGTCGGCTCGGTCAATCGACATCGACGTTCTGGCTCGCCCTCGGATGGACGCCGTTCGCGTTCGCGCAGTTCCTGCTCAACTGGGCGACGATGTTCGGGCTGCTGTACGCGCTCCTCACCGTGTTCTTCCTCGCGATGCTGCTCTGGACCGTCAGCAAGCGGAAGCAGTGGCGAGCGTTCCTGCAGGAGACCGAGCCCCGCGCCCGGGCCGAGCCGGCCCCCGCGAGCTGACCCGGGCCTCCAGGCGGTCGCACCGTGCGCGGTCCGTCGGCTGGTGCGAGGTTGCGCGTTCCGTGTGCCGCTCCAGGCTCGTACCGAGCGGGCAACCTCGCACCACTCGAACAAGCGCGCACCGTGCGACCAGAGCCGGCCGGCCAAACACCCGAACCAACCCGCCCCGCACCCACCACCCCGCCGCGCCACCTACCCTTTGACGGGTGGCACATCTCCTCGGCGCCGAGAACCTGCATCTCGAGTTCCCCACCAAGGTCGTCTTCGACAACGTCACCCTCGGCATCGACGAGGGTGACCGGATCGGCGTCGTCGGCCGGAACGGCGACGGCAAGTCGACCCTCCTCGCACTGCTGTCCCAGCGCCTCGAGCCGGACGGCGGCCGCGTCACGCACCGCCGCGGGCTGACCATCGGCTACCTGGACCAGCGCGACATCCTGCCCGAGGGCGCGACCGTCGGCAGCACCGTCGTCGGCGACCTCGAGGAGCACGAGTGGGCCGGTGACCCGAAGATCCGCGACATCATCGGCGGTCTGGTCTCGGACATCCCGTGGGACGTCAGCGTCGACGAGCTGTCCGGTGGGCAGCGTCGTCGTGTGGCACTCGCGCGGCTGCTGGTCGGCGACTGGGACGTCCTGTTCCTGGACGAGCCGACCAACCACCTGGACGTCGAGGGCATCGAGTGGCTCGCCGGGCACATCAACCGCCGCTGGTCGTCGAACCAGGGCGGCATGGTCGTCGTGACGCACGACCGGTGGTTCCTCGACGCCGTGTCGACCGACACGTGGGAGGTCCACGACGGCGTCGTCGACCCCTTCGAAGGTGGCTACGCCGCGTACATCCTGCAGCGCGTCGAGCGTGACCGGCAGGCCGCCACGATCGAGCAGCGCCGCCAGAACCTGGCCCGCAAGGAGCTCGCGTGGCTCCGCCGCGGCGCCCCGGCCCGTACGAGCAAGCCGAAGTTCCGCATCGACGCGGCGAACGCCCTGATCGACGACGTCCCGCCCATCCGCGACACGGTTGCGCTGTCCCGGACGGCGACCGCGCGCCTCGGCAAGGACGTCGTCGACCTGCTCGACGTGAGCGTCTCGTTCGACGGCACGCAGATCCTCGACCGCATCGAGTGGCGCATCGCACCGGGGGAGCGGACCGGCATCCTCGGCCCGAACGGCGCCGGCAAGTCCACGCTGCTCAACCTGGTCTCCGGCCGGCTGCAGCCGACGAGCGGGCGGGTGAAGACCGGCAAGACCGTGCAGGTCGCGGTGCTCGACCAGCAGCTCGCCGACCTGCAGCAGTTCGCCGACGACCGCGTGCGCGAGGTCGTGGCCCGCAAGAAGACGAGCTACGTCGCCGACGGCAAGGAGATGACGCCGTCGCAGCTGCTCGAGCGGCTCGGCTTCACCTCGGAGCAGCTCTCCACGCCGGTCAAGGACCTGTCCGGTGGGCAGAAGCGGCGCCTGCAGCTCATGCTCATCCTGCTCGACGAGCCGAACGTGCTCATCCTCGACGAGCCCACCAACGACCTCGACACCGACATGCTCGCCGCCATGGAGGACCTGCTCGACACCTGGCCCGGCACCCTGCTTGTCGTCAGCCACGACCGGTACCTGCTCGAGCGCGTCACCGACCAGCAGTACGCCGTGCTCGGCGGGCACCTGCGCCACCTGCCCGGCGGCGTTGACGAGTACATGCGTCTGCGCGAGGCCGGCACCGGTGGCGGGACCGCCTCTGCGGCTGCCGCCGCGTCTGCCGGGAGGCCCGACACCGTCGGCGGGACCGGCTCGGCCGGTGCCGTGGCCGGGTCCACGGCCGCCGGTGCGTCCGCCCTGTCGGGAGCGGACCGGCGGACGGCCGAGAAGGAGTTGTCGGCGCTCGACCGGAAGATCGCGAAGGTCGGCGCGGACCGCAAGAAGCTGCTCGACCAGTTCGCGACGCACGACCAGTCCGACTACGCCGGACTCGGCGAACTGCAGGCGAAGCTCGGTGCGCTCGAGGCCGAGGTCGAGGAGCTCGAGGAGCGCTGGCTCGAGGTCGCGGAGCTGCTCGGGGTCTGAGGCGGTCTACTCGACGGACGCGTGGTCGACCGCGTCCTGGCCGCTGTCCGTCGGCGTGGCGTCCTCGGGGGCCCCACCGCCGGGGTTCGCCACGACCTCCCACAGGTGGCCGTCCGGGTCCTGGAAGAAGCCGGACCACATGCCCCACGGGCGCGTGTAGGGCGGTTCGGGCATCGTGGCGCCCGCTGCCTGCGCCCGTTCGAGGAACGCCTCGGCCTCGGCCTGACTGCTCGTGAAGTGCCCGATCGTGCTGCTCGGTGCCGTGGCCAGCTGCACGCCGGAGTCCTTCGCCATGTCGTCACGGCCGTAGACGCTGATGATCAGGCCGTCGTCGAGGGTGAACATCGCCGTGGTGCCGCCGGCCTGCGTTTCCGTGGCGGGGTACTCGGTCCCGATGACGCCGCTGCCCTCGATGCCGAGCAGGGCGCGGTAGAACTCGGCCGATCGAGCGACGTCGGCGACGGCGAGGGTGATGGCGTGCATGCGGCGCACGATACGCCGGGGCCGCTCGGCCCGTGTCACGCTGTCGGTCAGTCCCCGAGGCCCAGGATGAGCCGGCGGAGCAGCCCGGCCAACTGGCCCTGCTCGTCGGCGGAGACCCCGGACAGGATGTCGCGCTCGGCGGCCAGCAGGTCCGCGATCGCCGCGTCCACCGCAACCCGGCCCTTGCCCGTCAGCGAGACGAGGATGCCGCGGCCGTCCTTCGGGTCGGTCCGTCGCCCCACGAAGCCGCGGGCCGCCAGGCGGTCCACCCGGTTCGTCATCGTGCCGCTCGACACCAGGGTCTGCTGCAGCAGGGTCTTCGGGCTCAGCTCGTAGGGCTCACCCGCGCGCCGCAGAGCCGACAGGACGTCGAACTCCCACGGCTCCATGTCGCTCGCGTCGAACGCGGTCCGCCTGGCGCGGTCCAGGTGCCGGGCGAGCCGGTCCACGCGGGACAGCACCTCGAGCGGGCCGAAGTCGAGGTCGGCACGCTCACGACCCCACGCCGCGACGATGCGATCGACCTCGTCCTCATGCGGCATCCCTCCATCTTGGCCGAACCCGGAGCGGACAGCCAGCCTCGTCGGTCGTGGGAGGATGGAGGAGCACCTCCGGGTGCGTTCCGCCTTGGTGTAATGGCAGCACGACGGCCTTTGGTGCCGTTAGGTCCGGGTTCGAATCCTGGAGGCGGAGCGGGCGGGTCGTCCGTCGCGGCGGGAGCGAGAGCGGGTGTGCGCAGTGACCATCTCGGATGACTTCCACCGTTGGGGCTCGCTGCTGATGGCGCAGCTCGAGGCCGACGCCGTGAACACCGAGTTGCGGCGCTCGCCCGAGGACCGGGACAACCGGAGCACCCACCTGTTGGTGGAGTCCGATCTGATCGCCTACGACTTGCTCGTCTGGGATTCGGGCGACGCCGAGCTCATGGTGTCCGACGAACGGGGAACCGTCCCGACACACCTCGACATCGGCGCAGACCTGTCGGCCCGTGCACTCTTCGAGCGGTTCGTCAGTGGCGCATCGAGGGCCGCGGGGCGGCGGCTCCAGGGCTGAGGAGACGGCCGGTCACCACGAACTCGGCGCGTAGTCCTTCAGGAAGACGCCGAACACGTCCTCGCCCGCTTGGCCCCGGACGATCGGGTCGTAGACACGGGCTGCCCCGTCGACCAGGTCGAGCGGCGCGTGGAAGCCCTCCTCGGCGAGCCGGACCTTCGTGGGGTGCGGCCGTTCGTCGGTGATCCACCCGGTGTCGACGCTCGTCATCAGGATGTTGTCGGTCTCGAACATCTCCTGCGCGCTCGTGCGGGTGAGCATGTTCACGGCGGCCTTCGCCATGTTCGTGTGCGGGTGACCCGGCCCCTTGTAGGCGCGGCCGAACACCCCTTCCATGGCGCTGACGTTCACCACGTAGGTGCGGCGTCCGGTGCTGGCGGCCATCGCGGGGCGGAGCTTCGAGATGAGGATGAACGGAGCCGTGGTGTTGGCCAGCTGGACCTCGAGCATCTCGAGCGGGTCGACCTCGTCGACCTGCTGGGTCCACGAGTTCTCGTCGTGCAGGTCGGGGACCAGGCCGCCGGCGTCGATGGCGGTGCCCAGGGCGAGCCGTTCGAGCGAGCTCGATCCCGGCGCCATCGCCTGTTCGGTCAGCTCGTCGGCTCGGGCTGCGGCGGCCGCGAGGATCGGGTGCGCGGCAACTGAACGGGCGAGCGCCAGCGGGTGCTGGTCGTTCGTGTGCCCGAAGGTCACGAGTTCGGGCAGCGGTCCGTCGGGCAGCGGCGCGAGTTCCGCGTCGACCAGCGGCTGGTAGGCGCCGGTCGACCGGCGCACGGTCTGCGTGGCGTTGTTGATCAGGATGTCGAGGGGACCGGATGCGGCGACGTCCTCGGCGAGTCCGATCACCTGGGCGGGGTCACGCAGGTCGATGCCGACGACCTTCAGTCGGTCCATCCAGTCGGCCGAGTCGGGCAGGCTCGCGAACCGGCGCACTGCATCGCGGGGGAACCGCGTGGTGATGGTGGTGTGGGCCCCGTCGCGCAGCAGCCGGAGGGCGATGTACATGCCGATCTTCGCGCGACCGCCCGTGAGCAGCGCCCGCTTGCCGGTCAGGTCCGTCCGGGCGTCGCGCTTCGCGTGGCTCATGCGGGCGCACGCCGGGCAGAGCTGGTGGTAGAACGCATCGACGACCGTGTAGTGCTGCTTGCACATGTAGCAGGGCCGTGACTTCAGCAGGGTGCCCGCGGTGGTCGATGCGGTCGAGGCGCTGATCGGGACGCCGCGGGTCTCGTCGTCGATCCGGTCGGCGGCCCCGGTGGCGGTGGCGGCGATCACCCGGCGGTCGGCCTCGGCGATGACGCCGCGCTTCTCGAGACGGTGCGCACGCTTGACGGCCTTGAACATCTTCGCGGTGGCCTGCCGGACCCGGATGAAGTCCGGGTGCGTCTCGTCGATCGACGGCAGCTGCTCGAGCACCCGGAGCGCGACGGTCAGGTCGTCGGGGTCGATGCCGCTGGGTTCGGGGTGCTCGGAGCTCACACGCGATCCTACGTCGGGACCGACCACCGGTCAGACGAGCTGCTGCTCCATGCACACGCTCGTCGGGTCGTCGACGTAGGGGCCGAACCGGGGGATGTCCGCGTACCCGGCCTTCCGGTACAGCGCGATGGCCGCGGCCTGCGGCAGGCCGGTCTCGAGCCGGACGGTCCCGATGCCGACCGCGCGGGCCCGGTCGTGCAGGGCGTCGAGCAGCCGCGTCCCAACGCCGAGCCCACGCGCGGCGTCGCTCACGAACATGCGCTTCACCTCGCCGGTGCCGTCGCCGGCGTCGACGAGCGCCACCGTGCCGAGGGCGGTGCCGTCCTCGCGCGCCACCAGGAACGTGACGTCGGGCTGGTCCAGGTCGTCGACGTCGAGGGCGTGGTAGTTCTCGGCCGGGTAGAGGCTCAGTCCGTAGTCGTCGCCCTGCTGTAGCAGGTGCAGGACGTCGTCCTGCCGGGGGCTCTCGATCCGCACGGTCAGCACCGTCACACAGTAGCGAGGACGACGAGAACAGTGGGCAGACGAGGCCCCCGGCCGACGGCGATCAGACCAGGAGCCCCTCGCTGACCTCCCACAGCCGCCGGGCGTCGTCGGCGTCGAGCATCGCGGAGTTCGCGTCCGACGGGATGCGGTCGGCGGTGAGGGGCAGGACCCGGTCGTCGATCACGGCGACGTCGCTGTCCTTCAGGTAGACCCCGCCGACGCCGTCGAGCAGCGGGCTCGCGGCACCGAACACGAGCGTGGCTGCGCCCTGCTCGACGGTCTTCTTGCCGACCTCGGGGTCGATGACGGTCGCCCCGTGGTCGTCGACCAGTCCTTGCTCGCGGTAGGAGGCGATCCGAGAAGCGTCGTGCGGGCCGGGTCCGATGATGACGCCCGGGTGTGCGGCGAAGGCGCGGATGCCCTGGTCGGCGTACCGCCGGTCGAGCTCCACCGTGAACAGGACGTTGGCGCGCTTCGACTGGCCGTACGCGGTGACCGGGTCGTACCCGTGCGCGAACGTCAGGTCGTCCCACCGGATCTGCCCGAACCGCGCCGCGCCGGAGGTGACGGTCAGGACCCGCGCACCACGGGCCTCCAGGAGGGCGGGGAGGAGCGCCCGCGTGAGCTGGAAGTGCCCGAGGTGCGTCGTCGAGAACGCCAGTTCGTTGCCGCGGCCGTCGAGCCGACGGTCTGGGGTGAAGAGCATCGCGGCACTGTTCACGAGCATGTGCAGCGGGCGGCCGGAGGCCGACCAGCGCGCGGCGAAGGCGTCGACCGACGACGGGTCGGTGAGGTCGAGGGCCTCGACGCGGATGCCCGGCATGTCGGCGACGGCGGCGGATGCCCGCTCGACGTCGCGGGAGGCGACGGTGACGTCGGCGCCGGCCGCCGCGAGGGCGTGGCTGGTCTCGCGGCCGAGGCGGCTGTGTCCGCCGGTCACGACGACGTTCCGGCCGGTCAGGTCGACGCCGTCCAGGACGTCGGCGGCGGTGGACGCGGCGGTGAACGGAGTGGGCAGGGGGTGCTGGTGGGTGATCACGAGTGGTGCTCCTTCGATTCGATGTGGCCGACGGCGGCAGCAGGGCCTACCGCGGCAGCAGTGTCGGCCGCGTCGGCGGTGGCTGGGCCGACGGCGTCGGCGACCGCCGACCACGCGTCGGGGTCGAGGCCGAGCTCGGTCCGGAGGAACGCCGTCGTGGTGTGGCGGATGAGGTCCACACGCTCGGGGCTCTCGTCCGTGGTGGCGGTCGACTCGTAGTCCTGGATCCCGCCGAGCAGGTGCTCGCCGCCGTGGACGGTCACCAGGTGCCGTGCGCCGGGGCTCAGGTGGTAGACGTCGGTGAACCAGTCCGGACCTCGCGTCGAGAGCTGCGACTGGTCGTGGTCGCCGGCGACGACGAGTGACGGGGTGTGCAGCTGGCTGAAGTCGGGGCTCATGAACGCGAAGTGCTCCTGCGCGAACGGCACGAGGTCGCCGCGCGCGATCCCGGTGGTGGACAGCAGGACCCCCGCGCGCACGCGGTGGTCGGTGCGGTCCTCGCCCGGCCGCCCGTCGGCGTCCAGGACGCGGGCCCCGAGCAGCATCCCCACGGACTGTCCGCCCCACGAGTGTCCGACCGCGGCGATGCGCGCGGTGTCGACGCGTCCGCTCAGGCCGGGGACCGCGTCGATGATCTGGTCGAGGTCGTCGAGCACCCGCTCGAGGTCGTCGACGCGCGTCTGCCAGATGGTCGGGTAGCGCGGGTCCTCGAGCGTCAGTCCGTAGGCCTTCGCGTCGAGGAACGTCGGCTGGACGACGACGAAGCCGTTCGCGGTCCAGTGGTCGACGAGGGGGTCGCCGCCGGTCATGGACTGGCCGAAGCCGTGGGCGAAGACGATGACGGGCAGGTCGGTGCCGGTCGTCGGTGCGGTGATCCGGACCTCGAGGTCCTGACCGCGCGAGGGTGCGGGAAGCGTGACGGGGCGCACGCTGATGACCTGCGGTCGGGGTGCTGTGGGTGCCATGCGGGGCCTTTCCGGGATGCGGTGTCGCCCGTGTCGGAGCGATCGTCGTCCGAAACGGAGCGACGTTCCGGAACGATACGGAACAATGATCCGGATTGCAAGAGGAAGCGGAGCGCTGTTCCGCATCGCGTCGGTGTCGTGCGATGATCGACGAATGAGCACCCCGTCGCCCGACCCCGCGCCGCGTCGCCGTCGCGACGTCGAGCGCAACGAGCGCACGATCCTCGACGCCGCTGCCGCGGTCTTCGCCGCTTCGGGCGTCGGCGCACCGGTGCGCGAGGTCGCCACCGCCGCGGGGGTCGGGGTCGGCACGCTCTACCGGCACTTCCCGACCCGTTCGGACCTGGTCGTCGCCGTCTACCGGCACCAGATCGAGGCCCTGGTCGACGCGGGGCCGGCGCTGCTCGGCTCGGAGCCGACGCCGTTCGCCGCCCTGCTGCGCTGGGTGCACCAGTTCGTCGACTTCCTCGGCACCAAGCACGGTCTGGCGCGCGTCTGGGAGGGCGACGCCGACGGCTTCACGGCGCTGCACACGCTGTTCGTCGACGAGCTCGTGCCCGTGCTCGGCCGGCTGCTCGACGCCGCGCGGGCGTCCGGCGAGGTGGCGGCACCGACCCCGCCGTACCAGCTGCTCCGGGCCGTCGGCGACCTGGTGGCGTGGAGTCCCCAGGACCCCGACTACGACGTCCGGACGATCGTGACCCTCCTGGTCACCGGGCTGCGGCAGGCGCAGCCGACGATGACCGACAGCGCGTAGCCGGCCACGTGCACTGGTCGCGACCGGCACCGGACTGGAGGCACGGGGCGGGCCCGCCACGGGCCTCCCGTCCGGCATCGTGACCGTCTCGGGCCGCACCAGCGGCGTCGGGGCCGGTCCGGGCCCTACGATCGTCCCGACGAAGGGGGACCACCATGACGGAACTGGCGGACTGGGAGACCGAGGGGGCCAGGGCTCGTCCGGCTCGACCGGGTGACCACGAACCGGCGCCGGCCGCGCTGCGGGCCGTGACGATCATCGGGGTGTTGTTCCTGATCGCCGCGGGCTGCGTGTTCGTCGCGACGGCGTTCCTCCCCACGTCCGACGAGACGGCCGTGCCGGACGGCCTTCGACTGCTGATGGCGACGGTCGTGTCGGTCGGCATCGCCGTGGTCGGCGTGGTCGCCCTGCTGCTCCGACTCGTCGCCGGGGTGCTCGTCCGCCGCTGACGGCCGGCTCAGCGTCGGCCCGGCTCCGCGGGGTCGGACTCGGTGTCCCCGTGCTCCGGCAGCACGTCGACGTCGGTGACCGTGTACCCGAGCGGCACCTGGCCCAGCGCGAGCAGGAGCGCCGTCCGCCGGTCGTCGTGCTCGGTCTCGATCACCCGCCGCTCGGTCGGGACGACGACGAGTCGGACCCGGTGCGTCACGGGTGCCCCCATGCGGCGGTGCCGCGCGAGCGTCGCCCGGCGTGCTGACCACGTCGCCGACGCAGCAGCAGGTGGCGGACCGCGAGCAGGTGCGGGAACTCGACGAGCATGCCGACGACGATTGCCGTGGTGACCAGCGGCTGGTGGGGGAGTGCGGCGCTCGTCAGCCCGATCATCAGGGGTGCGTTGCGGGCCGCCGTCGTCATCGCGAGCAGCGCCGACCGCGGGTGCGACAGGGCGGCGAGGCGTGACGCCCACTCGGCTGCAATGAACATCACGGCGAAGAAGACCACCGCGCTCCCCAGCACGGCGACGAACACCGGCAGGTTCGCCAGCAGCAGCCCGATGTGCGAGGCGAAGAGCCCGGCGACCATCGCGCCCACGATCCAGGGGACCGCTCGGCCGGGCAGGGCGGCGGTGCGGGCTCGAGCGCCGTCCGGCAGCAGCGAGATCCCGAGGCGGATCACCACGGCGATCGCGGCGGGCAGGACGAACCACTGCAGCAGGGTGCCGATGGTGCCCACGGCATCGATGCCGACGTTGCCGCCCAGGACCGTGATCCACACCGGGAACAGCAGCAGCTGGGTGACCATGTTGATCGGCAGCAGGGTCGCCCCAACGGCGGTGTCGCCGTCGCTCAGTCGGGTGAACGCCAGGAACCAATCGGTGCAGGGCGCCAGGAAGTACAGCATCACGCCGAGCTGGACTGCCGGGTGTCCGGGCAGGGCCACGCGCGTGAGCAGGAACGCGACGAGCGGGGCGAGCAGGAAGTTCATGCTCCAGGCGATGCCGATGACCTTCCAGGCGCCGGGCGTCCGTGGCAGGCGGTGCAGGGGGACGTCGACGAACAGGGCGACGACCAGGGTGATCACCAACGCATCCACCACCGAGCCCATCGCGTCGCCGGCCGAGGGTGAGGCGCCGCCGATCACCGACCCGAGCAGGATGGCGCCGCCGACGATCGCGGGGGTGGCCCAGAGCCGTGCACCGGCGGGGCGGGCGGGCCGCTGTGCCGGCATCAGCACGCGCATTCGACACCACAGCAGCTCAGGTCGTCGGTGAGCATTCCGGCGTCGTCCCACTCCTGCAGGGCACCGCAGTCGCGCCCTGCTCGTTCGCCGATGACGCGGGCGACGTGGGCGAACCGCTGCCGGAACTTGTAGACGAAGCAGAACTGCAGTGCGCCGTGCCGGAGCGCGGTGCCGGCCAGGAAGAGTCCGGGCGTGGTGGTCGACTCGTCGTCCTCGGTGAGCAGCGGCCAGCCGTCCGCGCGGGTGTCGAACAGGCTCGCGGCCGGCCCGAGCCCCGGGCCGTACCCGGTGGCGAGGATCGGTGGCGCGTCCGCCACCAGGGCGGTCCGTCCGGCGACCCCGACGGTGAACCCCTCTCCGGACCGTTTGATGCCGGTGACCTGGCCGTCGTCGACCAGGGTGAGGCGTCCACTGGCCCGCGCGGCCCCGAGCCGTTGACGGGTCCGCGGGGCGAGGCGGAACGACGGGTCCGACCCGCTGCCGGCGTCCCAGGGGTGGGACGGGTCGACGACCGTCACCGCCGCCCCCTGTTCGACGTGGTGGCACGCCAGGTCGATGCCGGACTCGAAGCCACCCACGACCACCACGTGGCCGGGCCGTGCCACCGAGGCTGCCTCGGCGGAGGCGTGCACCCCGAGCGAGGTGCCCGCGCAACGGGGCAGGAGCGGGTCGGAGAACTCGCCGCCGGCCCAGACCACGTTCCGGGTGACGACGGGGCCGCGGCTGGTGGTCACGCGGAAGCCGTCGTCGTCCGGCTCGATGCGCTCGACCTCGGTGTCGAGCAGGGTCGGCAGGTGGAAGGCCGCGACGACGCCCCGCAGGTACCGGGCGTACTCGGGCCCCGAGGGGTAGTCGGTCCCCAGGCTGTAGGCGGGTGAGGTGCGCGGGTGGACTGCGTTGAGGTCGGTGGCCCCGAACCCGTTGCCGGTGAAGGACGGCGTCAGGAACCGCTGGTGCTCCGGCCACCGACGGAACGTGTCTCCGACGACGCCGCGTTCGACGACGCCGAACAGCAGGCCGTCGACGGCGTGGAGTGCCAGGCCGGTGCCGACGCCGGCCGGTCCGGCTCCGACCACGAGGGCGTCGAGGGTCTCGGTGGGGTGTGGTGCTGGCATGGGGTCGGTCTTCCCAGCAGCTGCGGCTGCGTCGATGGAACGGCCACCATGGTGTGGTCGCTGCACACCATCTTAGTGAGAACCGTTATCAACATGCCATCACGGCATCAGCCGACCGGCGACGAGTACAGGACCGCCAGGGTCGCCACCAGTCCGACGACCACGATGCCGAGGTCGAGCAGGGCCAGGGTGACGAGTCGGGTGCGCTGCGGCCGCACGGAGGCCCGCACCACGACCATCGTCACGAACAACACGATGACGAGCACGAGCGCCGGCCAGCCGATCGCCGGCGCCCGGATCGCCATGAGGACCATCACCGCGGCGACGATCACGGCCGTGACGGCTCCCCACACGAGCCAGTTCGAGCCCGACGCCGTCCGGAGTGCGGGCTGGTCGCCGACGCGGGTGGGATCGGGGCGGCGGGGCTGTTCGTCGGACACGAGCCGGACGGTACGCGGCGGCCCCTGCCCGTGCCCGCAGGCGCTCGGCCACGAGAGGATGGGGTTGTGCACACTGCCGCGACCATCCTCGACGCCGTCGTCCGGCACATCGACACCACCGGGTTCGCCGCACACGGCATCCACGTGCGCACGCGGACTGCGGCTCCGGGCACCGAGAGCACCGCGGACGACGTCGCCGAGCACCACTGGACCCCCGACGTCCGACGCGAGATCCACTCCGCCGCGAAGGGCGTCTGCGTCCTGGCCACCGGCATCGCCGCCGACGACGGCCTGGTCGACGTCGACGAACCGATCGCGACGTCCCTGGTCGGCACCGGCCTCGGTGCGGAGACCGGGCTCGAGCTCGGCGACGGCGTCGACCGGGTCACCCTCCGCCACCTGCTCACCATGACCAGCGGGATCGACATGCCCTGGTCGGCGACCGAGCTGACGGACTGGCCGGACCTGGCGGCCGAGTTCCTGCGGCGACCGTCCCGCGGCCGGGTGTTCCAGTACGCGAACGCCAGCACCTACACGGCGATGCGCGTGCTCGAGACCCGGGTCGGCGACGTCGGCGCGTTCGTCACCGAGCGACTGTTCGCGCCGCTCGGCATCCAGGACGTCGAGTGGCAACGCTGCCCGAACGGGTTCGTCGCCGGCGGCGAGGGACTGTCGCTCCGAACCGAGGAACTCGCCCGCATCGGTCGGCTGATCCGCGACCGCGGGGTCGTCGACGGACAGCGGATCGTCAGCGCGCGGTGGTGCGACGCGATGCACACCGACTGGGTGGAGCGCGAGGGCACCGGCCCCGGCTACGAGCGGTACGCGATGGCCGGATGGGGTGGTCCCGGCCGACTCTGGCGACTGCACGGTGCGTACGGTCAGATGCTGCTGTTCGACGAGACCGAGGCGAGCAACGACTCCGGCACCGTCGTCACCATCACTGCCGACGACCACTTCGGCGCCGACGCGCTCGCCGCCTTCGTCGCCGACGAGCTGGTCCGCCAGGACCCCCGCCGGTAGCGACCGCGACCATCCGACCTGCACGTCCGCGCGCGCCCGGCGTGGGAGGATCGATCAGTGCAGCAGCAACCCGTCGCGATCATCATCGCGGCCATGAGCGAAGAGGTCTCGGCCTTCGCCGACCTGTTCGGCGGTGTCCCCGTCCTCGACGGCCCGGTCGGCGGCCACGACCCGCACCAGCTGCTCGACATCGGCGGCGCCACGGTCGTCGTGCGCCGCAGCGGCATCGGCTTCACGAACGCCACGGCCGCCGTTGCCCACGGCTTCCACGACTTCGGCCCGGGCATCCCGGTGATCAGCGTCGGGACCGCCGGTGGGCTCATGCACGGTGTCGCCATCGGTGACGTCGTGGTCGGCGACCGGTACGTCAACCTCAACGCCGACGCCACCGCGTTCGGCTACGCCCTGGGCCAGGTCCCCGGCATGCCGACCGGCTACGCGCCGGACGCCCGGCTCGTCGAGCTGGCGATGGGTGCCGACATCGCGTGGCCCCTGCGGTCGGCGACGATCGGCTCGAGCGAGGTCTTCGTGACCGAAGGCCGTGCCCGCGCGCTCCGGGTCGCGTTCCCCGAGGTGGCCGCGGTCGACATGGAGTCGGCCGCGATCGCGCAGTTCGCCCACGTGCACGACATGCCGTTCGTGTCGGTCCGGTGCATCAGCGACCTCTGCGCGCCGGACGGCGCCGAGTTCCGTGAGCACCTGGACGACGCCGCGGCACGCGCAGCGCGCGTGGTCCACGACCTGGTGCTCGGCCTGCGTTCCTGAGTCCGCCCGCGCGCTCCCTCAGCCAGCTCGCGTGCCGGCGCTCACGCGACGACTCCCACGGCACGGAGGCGTCGGACGGCGAGCCGGTCAGCAGCTCCGGGCGCTGCGCCGAGGGCGTGCGACGCGATCGTGACGTCGCCGTGACGGAGCAGGCAGACGCCGGCGTCCCGTGTCTGCCCGCTGTGCCAGATCAGCCCGTCGCGGTGCTCCCACGCCAGGAAGTCCGGCTCGATGCGTCCGATCCCCACGCCGAATCGCAGGAGGTCGGACATGGTCGACCAGATCCCGCCGGCCGGTGCGTAGGGACCTGATCCGATGGTCCAGGGTGCACGGGGGCGGCCCCGCCACGATCGGAGCAGCGTTCGTCGCTCGGGTGCCGGGTCGAGGGTGGCGCTGGTGATGCCGAGCGGAGCCAGGACCGTCCGCTCGGCGACCGTGGACCATGCCTCCTGCGCGACGTGCTCGAGCAGCCGACCGAGCACCGCGTAGCCGAGGTTGGAGTAGTCCCGCTCACCCGGCGTCGTCGGGGTCTGGCGCAGCACACGCGTGATGTCCGCCTCGGACACGTCCGCGTACGGGTCGCCGACGATCCCGGCCGACATGCCCTGGTGCACACGGGGCAGACCCGAGCGGTGTCGGATCAAGTCGTCGACCGTGTAGGTGGCGTCGACGGGGACGTCCGGCAACAGGTCCCGGGCGGGGGTGTCCCGTGGGATGTCCCGTTCAGCGAGGAGAACGAGCACGGCGGCGGCGGTCACGGTCTTCGTCACGCTCGCCCACTCCACCAGCGCGCCCGCTTCGTAGCGATCGCCGAGGTCGGCGGTGACGTCGCCCCCTGTGTCGATGATCACGGCTCGGTTCGCAGCGGCCACGCTCGTCCTCCTGATCTGGTCGAAGCCACCATGATCGCAGCCGGTCATGCGGGGATCCTCGTTCCGCGTGGACGAGCACCAGGTGCCGGAGGGGCGCGTTCCGGCCTTCGGCACGGCCGGGATTGCGTTCCACGGACGTTCCGGGACGGATCGCGAACTCGCCTCCGAGCCCCTCGCTAGCCTCCATTTCGGGGGGCCAAGGAACCACGGCCAATCACACAGGGAGATCAGCCATGAGCGCCTACACGAGCGACGAGAACGTCGAACCTGCACGCATCACCACCTTCAAGCGCGTCCGCAAGCAGTGGCGTCGGACGGGTGAGGTCGGCTACACACACAGTGGCAGCGACTTCTTCCGCGACGACGCTCCGGAAGCGGTCCAGCGGTAACCAGCGGCAGCCACGAAGTGCCCGCCAGGAGCGATCCTGGCGGGCACTTCTGCGTCAGCGACCGAGCTGGTCCCGCAGGTACGGGGCGGTCCGGCTGGTGGTCGAGGCGGCGACCTCGGCTGGCGTGCCGGAGGCGACCACCTGGCCACCCTCGACACCGCCGGACGGGCCCATGTCGATGACGTGGTCGGCGCTCGCGACGACGTCCATGGCGTGCTCCACCACGACGACGGTGTTGCCCGCGTCGGTCAGTCGGGCGAGCTGGGCGGTGAGCAGCTCGACGTCGGCCGGGTGCAGGCCGGTGGTGGGCTCGTCGAGCAGGTACAGGGTGTGGCCGGTCCGCGCACGCTGCAGTTCCGTGGCGAGCTTGATGCGCTGCGCCTCGCCGCCGGACAGCTCCGGAGCGGGCTGGCCGAGCCGCAGGTAGCCGAGCCCGACCTCGCGGAGGGTCTCGAGTCCGCGCCCGGCTGCGGGCAGGGACGCCAGGAACGGCGCCGCTTCGTCGACGGTCATGCCGAGGACGTCGGCGATGGATGCCCCGTTCCACCGGACCTCGAGCGTCTCGGCGGTGTAGCGGGAGCCGTGGCACTCGGGGCACGGGGCCCAGCTGCCGGGCAGGAAGAGGAGTTCTACGGACACCGACCCCTCGCCCTGGCAGACCTCGCACCGGCCGCCGGCGACATTGAACGAGAACCGCCCGGCGCCCCAACCGCGGGCCTTCGCTTCGTCGGTCTGAGCGAAGGCGGCCCGGACCGCGTCGAAGAGGCCGGTGTAGGTGGCGAGGTTCGAGCGGGGGGTCCGGCCGATCGGCTTCTGGTCGACCTGCACGACGCGGTCGATGAGCGGGTGCGACGTCGCGACGCCGGGCAGCACGCCGCCGACGAGCGACGACTTGCCGGACCCGCTGACGCCGGTGACCGCGGTGAGGACACCGAGCGGCAGGTCGACGTCGAGCCCACGGAGGTTGTGCAGGGTGAGGTCGCGGAGTTCGAGCGTGCCGATCGGGGTCCGGACGGCGCGGTCGGCGGTCGGCTGCCGGGGCTCCAGGAAGCGCCGGGTGACCGACGCCTCGACCTCGGCCAGGCCGGCGACCGGGCCGCTGTACAGGACGGTGCCGCCACCGGTGCCCGCACGGGGTCCGACGTCGACGATCCAGTCGGCTCGGCGCACGATGCTCATGTCGTGTTCGACGACGAAGACGCTGTTGCCGCCGGCACGCAGGTCGTCGAGGACGTCGACGAGGGACTCGGCATCGGCGGGGTGCAGCCCGGCGCTCGGTTCGTCGAGCACGTAGACGACGCCGAACAGGCCGGAGCGCAGCTGCGTCGCGATCCGCAGCCGCTGGCTCTCACCGGGGGAGAGCGTCGGGGTGGCGCGGTCGAGCGCCAGGTAGCCGAGACCCAGGCCGACCAGGACCTCGACGCGGGTGAGCAGGTCGCGGGAGATCGCCACGGCGACCTCGGTGTGCTCGCCGGACGATGCCCGTGACGTCGCCGCTGCCGCGTCGGTGATCGCCGCGATCGGGCGCAGGACGTCAGCCAGGCCGGTCAGCGGCAGCGCGTTCAGCTCGGCGATCGAGTGGCCGCCGATCGTCACGGCGAGGGCGGCTAGGGTCAGGCCCGTGCCGCCGCAGAGCCCGCACGGGCCGGACTCGACGAACTGCAGCACCTTCTTGCGCTGGGTCTCGCTCTGCGAGTCGGCGAGGGTGTGCAGCACGAACTGGCGGGCGCTCCAGAACCGACCCTTGTAGGGCTTCGCCACGCGATCGCGCTTCGGCTGCACCTGCACGACGGGCTGTTCCTCGGTGAAGAGCAGCCAGTCGCGGTCCTCGCGCGACAGCTCGCGCCACGGGCGGTCGATGTCGTAGCCGAGCACGGCGGTGACGTCGCGCAGGTTCTTGCCCTGCCATGCCCCGGGCCAGGCGGTGATCGCGCCGTCGCGGATGCTCAGCGACGGATCGTGCACGGCCGATGCCTCGGTGACCTCGTGCGCGGTCCCGATGCCGTGGCACCGGGGGCAGGCGCCGGCGACGGTGTTCGGCGAGAAGGAGTCCGACTCGAGCCGGTCAGCACCGGACGGGTACGTGCCGGCGCGCGAGTAGAGCATGCGCATCGAGTTCGACAGCGTGGTCATGGTGCCGACGGTGGAACGGGAGCTCGGGGCACCGCGACGCTGCTGCAGGGCGACGGCGGGCGGCAGTCCGGTGATCGAGTCGACGTGCGGGGTGGAACCCTGCGCGATCAACCGCCGCGCGTACGGGGCGACGGACTCGAGGAACCGGCGCTGGGCCTCGGCGAAGACGGTGCCGAAGGCGAGTGAGGACTTGCCGGAGCCGGAGACGCCGGTGAACGCGACGATCCGGTCGCGGGGGATGTCCACGTCGACGTCGCGCAGGTTGTTCTCGCGGGCACCACGGACGCGGATGAAGTCGTCCGGCCCGGGTCGGTCGTCGGTGGGGGTCGAGCGAGGAGCGGGCATTCGCTCGATCGTAGGCTCGGCCACTGGGAGAAGCAGTACCGCCGACGGGACCGCCAACGACGAAGAGCCGCTCCGCCCTGATCGGCGGAGCGACTCTTCGCGTCGTGCGGTGTTGCGGCAGGTGTTACTTGATCTGTGCGGTGATGGTGGCGGTGCCGACGAGGAGGCCGCGCTTGACGGCGTCGGTGCCGAAGGTCTTGTTCAGCAGGCCGGCGGCGTCTTCGGAGATGTGGACGGTGGTGCCGGTGAGGATGGCGTTGTCGCCCTCGAGCTGGAGGGGCTTGAGGGAGCCGCCGTGCAGCTCGAACAGGAACGCGTTGGCCGCGGCGACCTTGCCGTTGACGAGGACGTCGCCGTAGAGCTTGGACGAGCCCGGGTTCACGACGAAGTTCTCCAGCGTGACGGTGGTGTCGCCGGCCTTCAGGGTCAGACCCGAGTCGTCGTGGTTCAGCAGGCCCTGCACGTACGGGCGGTAGTTGCCATCGGGCGACCAGTAGGTGACCGACCCGGCGGTGATCGGGAACGACACCGACCCGTCAGCCAGGGTTGCGTCACCGGAGACGCCGGGGGTGAGCTTCAGGGCGGTGAGGGCGTCGGTGAAGCCGGAGTCGAGCTTCACGGCGGTGGAGCCACCGAGGACCTCGGGGACCGAGGCGACGGGTGCGGGGATCTTCGACTCGGACGACGAGGACACCGTGTGCACGTTCGGGGTCGCGGCCTGGGCGGAGGAGATCCCGAACGCGGCACCGCCGAGGACGAGGGCGCCGGTCGTGGCGAGGGTGATGGAGGTCTTGAGGCTCTTACGCATCGTGATCAGTCCTTTGCTGTTGTCGCGCTCGGCGCGGCTGCTGTGTGCGCGCCGAACACACCCTTGGTGGGGTGGAGAACCAGCGATGTGCGGCTGGTGAGCGCTCCGGGTGTTTCCCGGTCGTTGCAGGTGATTCGGCACCCTGCGGCGAAGGGTTTGGACGGATCTGCTGTCGTTACCGCTCTGTGACCTTCGGGCGCATCCGGACAGCGCTCACGCCCGCAAGTACGTTCTCTGAGAGGCCGCTGAACGTGGTCCATCGAGAAAGGCACTCCCCATGGCATCGACGTCCAGTCGTCCCACGTCCGTCACCGTCGCGTTCGTCATCTGGCTGGTGGTGGTCCTGGCGAACATCCTGCAGGGCATCATCAACCTCACGTCGGGCTCCTCCGCCGACGTCGCTGACAGTGTCGGCACCGCCCCGCTCGTCGGCGGCGCGATCTTCGCGTTCATCCTCGCCGTGATCGAGCTCATCATCGTCTTCAAGATGCGCGACGGCCGCAACTGGGCCCGCATCGTGCTGACCGTCCTCGCGGTCCTGCAGCTCATCGGTGTCGGCGTCGGCGCGGCCTCGGGTGGCAACGCCTTCGGCTGGATCGGTGGCGTCGCGGTGCTCATCGCGACGATCCTGATGTACGTCGGCGGCGCGAACGGGTACTTCCGTCGCCACTGAGCGCGCGTGCGTGCGGATGCGCTCCTGCGTGACGCACACCGGTCGCTGAACGCGACCACCTGACGGACGGGAGGCCCGGTGCCAGCTGGCACCGGGCCTCCCGTCCGTCGTCCGCTCGGGTCAGAACGCCTTGCCCGGGTTCAGGGTCCCCGCCGGGTCGAGCGCGTCCTTGACGGAGCGGTGCATCGCGAGCACGCGGTCGCCGAGCTCGACGCGCAGGCCCGGCAGCTTGAGCAGCCCGACACCGTGCTCACCGGTCACCGTCCCGCCGAGCGCCAGGCAGTCCGCCACGATCTGGTCGAACGCGGTCTTCGCTCGGGCCTTCGCGGCGTCGTCGCCCTCGGGCGCGATGATCAGCGGGTGCAGGTTGCCGTCGCCGGCGTGCGCGATGTTGGCGATCGTGACGTCCTGCGCGTCCGCGGTCACCTGGATCCGCCGGAGCATCTCGGGCACCGCGCTCCGCGGCACGCAGATGTCCTCGGTCAGCACCGGACCGAGCCGTTCGAGCGCCGGGTAGGCGAGCCGGCGGGCCTGGAACAGCCGGTCGATGTCCCCGGGGTCGGTGGCCCGCTCGACGTCCGTGCCGCCGGCCTCGGCGAAGACGTCCGCGACGTGGTCGGCGATCGCGTCCCCGGCGGCACCGCGCTCGTCGACCCGCGCGAGCAGCAGGGTGTCGACGTCCGCCGGCAGCCCGAGGTGCATCCAGTCGTCGACGGCGCGCAGGCAGGTGCGGTCGACGATCTCGAGTGCTGCGGGGATGATGCCTGCGCGCGAGATCGCGGCCACGGCGTCGCCCGCGGCGGTCAACGAGGGGAAGTACCCGATCACCGCCCGTTCGTCACGGCCGGCCAGGGGGAGCAGCTGCACGGTGACCGACACGACGATGCCGAGCGTGCCCTCGGAACCGACCATCAGCCCCGTGAGGTCGTACCCGGCGACGCCCTTCGCCGTCCGGCGGCCGAGCTCGACCACCGACCCGTCGGCCAGCACGACGGTCATGCCGAGCACGTAGTCGCGGGTGACCCCGTACTTGACGCAGCAGATGCCGCCGGCGTTCGTCGCGACGTTGCCGCCGATCGTCGAGATCGCCGAGCTCGCGGGGTCCGGCGGGTACCAGAGGCCGTGCTCGGCGACCGCGGCGCGGAGTGCGTCGTTGATGACGCCGGGTTCGGTGACCGCGTAGCGCTCGTCGGTGTTCACCTCGAGCACCCGGTCCATCCGCTCGAGCGACACGACGATCGAGTCGGCCATCGCGTTGGCGCCGCCGGACAGACCGGTGCCGGCACCGCGGGGGACGACCCGGAGACCGGCGGCGGCTGCCCAGCGGACGGCGGTGACGACGTCGTCGGTGCTGCGTGCCAGGACGACGGCGAGCGGTGCCGTGGAGTCGGCCCACTCGGCGTCGTCGTGGCGGTATCGCTCGAGCGACTCCGGGTCGCGGAGGACCTGGTCGGACCCCAGCAGGTGTTCGAGGGCGGTGGCGTCGGCTGCGGTGGCGGATGCGGCGGTGACGGTCATGCGGGGTGCGGGTCCTTCCGGGGCGCGGCGATGCGGTTCGGGTCCGTCGACGATACGCCGGTCAGTCCAGGCAGAACTCGTTGCCCTCGACGTCCTGCATGACGATGCACGACTCGTTCACCTCGTCCGCCGTCATCCGACGGACCCGGGTGGCGCCGAGCCCGACCAGGCGGGCGCTCTCGGCGTCGAGGGCCGCGAGCCGTTCGGCGCCGGTCATCCCGGTGCCGACCCGGACGTCCAGGTGCACGCGGTTCTTCACCGTCTTGCCCTCGGGGACGCGCTGGAAGAACAGGCGGGGGCCGGCACCGGTCGGGTCGACGCACGCGAAGGCCGAGCCCTGGTGCTCCGGCGGCAGCGACCGGTCGAACGCGTCCCAGTCGGCGAAGCCCGGTGGGGGCGGTGGCACCACGTAGCCGAGGACCTCGCACCAGAACCGGGCGACACGCTCCGGCTCGGCGCAGTCGAACGTCACCTGGACCTGTCGCACCGTTGCCATGGCGCCGAGGATACGACGATGCACGACCGGCGTCCGCTCAGCGTCCGCCCCGTCAGCGGTGGGCGCACGGTGCGCCGGACGGGAGGCACGGTGCCAGGCCGCCACGGGCCTCCCGTCCGCCGTGCAGCCGCGTCAGTGCTGCGTGCCGCGCAGGCGGCCGATGCCCAGCACGATGCCGACGACGACCATGCCCAGCGCGAGGCCGGCCACGGCCGACACGGCGGTGTCGGCGATCCAGACGACGACGGGGCCCGCCCCCTGGAGTGCGTGCTCGATCACGTGCAGCAGGTCGTACGGTCCGTGCCAGACGGTCTCGGCGAGGTTCGCGATGACCAGGTGTCCGCCGACCCAGAGCATCGCGACGGTCCCGATGACACTGATGACCCGGAAGACCATCGGCATTGCGCGGACGATGCGGGCACCGATCCGACGGGTGCGGCGGACGGAGTTCTTCATCATCTGCAGGCCGATGTCGTCGACCTTCACGAGCAGTGCCACGGCGCCGTAGACGACGGCCGTCATGACCAGACCGATCACGATCAGGGCGCCGAGCGTCGGCCAGAGCCCCAGGTCGGGGTCGAGGCCCGCCAGCGCGATGAGCATGATCTCGGTGCTCAGGATGAGGTCGGTGCGGATGGCGCCGAAGACGAGCTTCGGTTCGGTGACGGCCTCGTCGGACCCGCCCTCGTGGTGCACACCGAACCACTCGGTCACCTTCTCGGCACCCTCGAAGCACAGGTACGTGCCACCGAGCAGCAGCAGCCACGGCAGCACGCCGGGCGCGAAGGCCGTGAGCAGCAACGCCAGCGGGATGATGATGATGAACTTGTTGAACAGGCTGCCGAGGGCGATGCGCCCGACGACGGGGAGTTCACGAGCGGGCTCGAGGCCCTGCACGTACTGGGGCGTGACGGCGGCGTCGTCGATGACGACCCCGGCGGTCTTCGCGCTGGCCTTGAGGGCTGCGGAGAGGATGTCGTCCACCACGGCGAGCAATCCGACTGACAATGCGTTCTCCACTCGTCTGACCTGTGACCGTGCACAGCGTAGTGGCCGCGGACCATCCTGAACGCCAGCCGCGGGGCGTCCGTAGGCTCGCGGCATGGCTGACTTCACCGCATCCCAGGCCGCCGTCGTCCGGATCGAGCGTTCCGAGCAGGGGCGCTGGGACCTCTCCGTCATCAGCGACGCCGGTGTCGCGATGGGGCACGGCGTGTACCTGTTCGACGCGGACCACGACGACGCCGAGGACGAGCAGGCCGCGGCCCTCGACTTCGTGCGCGACTACGGGTTCCGGTTCGAGCGCGACGCGGTGCAGGCCGACGGTCCCGACGCCTTCTGGGCACCGCTGCTGCCGTCCGACCAGCAGTAGGCGCTGCAGCGCGCGGGACTCAGCGCGCGGAGTCCTCGAACCCGATCAGCCAGGTGACCCCGTGCGCGTCGCGGACGGTGCCGTCCCAGTCGCCCCACGGGCGCTGCTGCAGCGGGTCGATCACCGTGCCGCCCTCGGCGAGCTGGTCGAACCACCGACGCAGGACGTCCGGTTCCGCAGCGCCGAGCAGTGAGAACAGCAGCCCGGTCGCCGAGAACGGGGTGTCGCCCTCGCTCGCGTCCGCGGCGAACAGCTGCAGCTCGCCGGTGAGCTGGCCGTGCGCGACGGCGTCGGCCGGGCCGTCCGTGCGGGAGAAGTCCGCGTAGGTCGCGATCTGCACCTCGCCGCCGAACACCCGGTGCCAGTGCTCGAGGGCCTGCCTGGCGGTGCCGGCGAACTGGAAGTACGGCGCGGGTCCGGTCGTGTGCATGCCCGGCAAGGTACTCCGGGGTGCGGCGTGGGGGAACCCCGGGCTCGTCAGTCGAGCAGCGCGAGTGCGCGCTCCACGACGTCCTCCGGACGGCCGTCGCCGTGCAGCGCCCACCAGGTGAGTGCGGCGCTCGCTGCGGCGGCCAGCGTGTGGGCGCGTACCGCGACGGCGAGGTCGTCGGCGGTGACCCCGTCCCGCTCAGCCACGTACCGCAGGATCTCGTCGGTCAGGGCCGTGACCGTCGCGGCGCCGACGTGCTCGAGCGACGGGTTCGCGCGGATGACCCGGAGGCGGTGTCGGGTGACCTCGACGGCGTCGTCCGGGAACGTCGCTCCGATCCGGTAGGCCGCCCGGAGCGCCACCGCCGAGGGTTCGTCGGCCGGCCGTGACCGCAGGGCCTCGCGGAAGCGTGCGGCGAACTCGTCGAGACCGCCCCACACCAGCGCCGCCTTGTTCGGGAACAACCGGAAGAGCGACCGGCGACTGACCCCGGCCGCCGCGGCGACGTCGTCCATCGACACCGCGTCGAAGCCCTGGTCGTCGAACAGCCGGAGTGCGACGAGGGACACGGCGTCGGGGTCGATGGTGCGCGGGCGCCCCGTCGGACGGTCGTTCGTCGAGCTCATGGAGACCTTTCGGCACTGAGTGCTATAACCGGGTGTGGCGCAGCGAGCGCCTCTCATCGAGGAGACGACATGACCGACACCACCACCGCCGGACGGTTCACCGGCAGGACCATCATCGTCACCGGAGCGGGTTCCGGCATCGGACGCGCCACGGCGACGCGCATCGCGAAGGAGGGCGGGCGGGTCATCGCGACCGACGTCGTGGCCGAGCGGCTCGACGCACTCCGCACGGAGCTCGAGGGCTTCGCCGTGGAGACCGTCGTCGGGGACGTCGCCGCGAGCGAGACCATCGACGCGCTCATCGCCGCCGCAGGCGACCGGGTGGACGGGCTCGCCAACGTCGCCGGCATCATGGACGCGTTCCTGCCGCCGGACGAGGTCGACGACGCCACCTGGGAGCGTGTCTTCAGCGTCAACGTCACCGGCCCGATGCGCCTGACCCGCGCGGTGCTGCCGCTGATGATCGCCGCCGGCAAGGGATCGGTCGTGAACGTCGCGTCCGAGGCTGCGTTGAAGGCCTCGGCTGCCGGTGCTGCCTACACCTCGTCGAAGCACGCCATCGCCGGGTACACCAAGAGTGTCGCGTTCTTCCACGGGCCGCAGGGCATCCGGGCGAACGCCGTGGCGCCGGGTGCGGTCGCCACGAACATCGAGGCGCCGATGCGCAGCGAGTACGCGGCTCGCCGGGTCGGTCCGATCATGCAGACCACCATCCCGCCGGTCGCCCAGCCCGAGCAGCTCGCCGCCGCCATCACCTGGCTGCTGAGCGACGACTCGGCGAACGTCAACGGTGCGGTGCTGCCGAGCGACGGTGGCTGGTCCGTCGTCTGATGGATTTGCTCAGATACGAGTAGAAATCTACCTGGAGTGGTAGATTTCTACTCGATCTGATCGGACCTCTCCATGCAGTTGCAATCTCCCCTCGCGACGGTCACCACCTCCGTAGACGGCGATGTCCTCGCGGTGTTGGCACTGGCCCCCGGACCCCTGACGATCGCGGGAATCTGCAGCCTGGTGCCCGACCGGTCGTACGCCGGGGTCCGGAACAGTGCGGATCGGCTGGTCGAGCAGGGCCTCGTCGACGGGCATCGGACCGGACGGACGAAGTCCTTCACCCTGAACCGAGAGCACCTCGCCGCCGATGCGGTCACCGCCCTGGCCGACCTCCGGCGTGCCCTGCTCGAACGACTCCGCTCCGGCTGTCGGTCGATCCCCCTCCGGTACGCCGCGCTCTTCGGATCCGGGGCCCGCGGTGCGATGCGCCCGGACAGCGATCTCGATCTCTGCTTCGTCGTCACTCGCGGCCGACGCCCGGACGCCGAGGACCAGATCCACGCCTTGTGCCGCGCAGCCGGTCGTTGGACCGGCAACGCCGTGCGGCCGGTCGTCTTCGACGAGGACGAGTTCGAGGGCACGGATCCGCTCCTCGCGTCGGTTGCTCGGGACGGGATTCCCATCGCAGGTGACGGTCGATGGCTGTCCCGGAAGCTCCGTACGCTGAACGGATGACCCCGCGAACCGGCGCGACCGCACCGGGCGACGATTCGTTCCGGAGGGGCCGGCTCGCCAAGGCGACGGAGTTCCTCGACGCCGCTGACGTCCTCCGCGCGTTCGGTGGTGACGGAGGGGTCCTCAGTGCCGGGTCGCAGTTCGCGAACGCGTTCGTCACACAGTGCGTCCTCAGCGGCATCGCCGCGGCTGACGCGATCTGCGTGGCTCGGACCGGCAGGTACTCGCGATCGGGAGCGCACGACGAGGCCGTGCCCGTGCTCAGTGCAGCTGCCGGGCCGGCGGTCGCGAAGCACCTCGAGGTGCTCTTGACGGTCAAGACCAAGGCCGAGTACAACGCGAGGTCGGTCAGCGACGGTGACATCGTGCGCGCCGGCGAAGCCGCTGAGGCACTCGAGGCGGCCGCGCGGTCGGTCTGACGCGCTGGTCGATCCGGGGCGGTTGGCCCGCCTACACTGCCGACATGACCGAGGTCTCCGCCGAGCGCTCCGAGTGGGGCCGGTTCGCCCCCGACTCCGTCGAACGCCGGATGCTCGAGCACGCCGGCACCGCACTCGGTGTCGTCCTGCGGCCCCGGACGGTCGTGCTCGACCGCGCACGGGTCGAGGTCGAGGGCATCGACGAGGGCGACCGGGTGGTCGTGCAGCTCGTCGCGAACCAGGGCGCCTACAAGCCCGCGTGGCGCAACAAGGTGATGGCGGACCTGTTCAAGCTCCTGTGGCTGCGCCGTTCGGTGCCCGGGGTCGAACGAGCGGTGCTCGTCGTGGCCGAGCCCGCTGCCCGGGCACTCGCCGGGTGGGTCTCGGTCGCCGCCGCCGACCTGGGCGTCGAGGTGCTCGTGTGGGACGGAACCACCGCAGCGCCCTCGTCGCGCTGAGCTCCGCACCCGTTCACACGTTCGCAACACATGTGGTCCGGCTCCGTAACACGGGCGTCCTAACCTCGTCACCAGCAGCGGATTTCCGCGTCGCAGACGAACCCGAGCTCGCGACGCACGCTCTCCGCCATACGAGACCGAGCCTGCGTGCTCGCCGACGGTATGGAGGAACGGATGAGCACATCAGCGGTCCGCGTGGACGCGGTGCGCAAGGTGTACGGCAGCGGCGCGAGTGCGATGGTGGCCCTCGACGACGTGGAGCTGACGATCGAACCCGGACGGTTCGTCTCGCTGATCGGCCCGAGCGGCTGCGGCAAGTCGACACTGCTCCGTCTGGTCGCCGGGCTCGAACCGGCTGACCGCGGCGACGTCCGGGTGCACGGCGTCACACCGGCGCAGGCCTGCGCCGCCAAGCTCATCGGACTCGTGCCGCAGGCCCCCGCGCTCCTGCCCTGGCTGACCGTGCTGCAGAACGTCTCGCTCGCCGCCCGGGTGAACCCCGGAGCCGGGCGTCGCCGAGCGGCCATCGGGGACCTCGAGGAACGCACCACCGGAGCCGGCCCGGACATGCGGGAGCTGCTGCGGATGGCGGGACTCGGCGAGGCGATGGACAAGCTCCCCGCCCAGCTGTCCGGCGGGATGCAGCAGCGCGCCGCGATCGTGCGGGCCTTCGGTCTGCGGCCCGACGTCCTGCTGATGGACGAGCCGTTCTCGGCGCTCGACGAGTTCACCCGCGAGAGCCTGCAGGACCAGCTGCTCGACCTGTGGGACGAACTGCGCACCACGGTGCTGTTCGTCACGCACTCGGTGTCCGAGGCGGTCCGGATGTCCGACACCGTGGTCGTGATGGCCCCGCGCCCCGGCCGCATCGTCGACGTGATCGACATCGACCTGCCCCGCCCGCGGAACCAGCGCCTGTTCGAGGAACGGCGGTTCCACGAGTACGAGGACCTCGTCCGGACCCGACTGCACAGCGCCTGGCGCACGTCCGATGCGGCCTGAGGAGGACGGGACCATGAGCGCGACCTCCACCTCGGCGTCCACCGTCACCGCGACCGGCACCACGGCTGAAGCCGAACGGCGCAGCACCCGTCGGCCCGTGCCCGGCTGGCTCCGGCCCGTCGTCTGGCTGCCCCTCGTCGTCATGCTCGCCGTCCTGGCGGTGCTCTGGCAGCTCGGGGCGTCCGCGATGCCGTACCTGCTGCCGCCGCTGCCCGCGGTGGGGGAGACCCTGGCGACGCAGCTGCCCTACTACCTGCAGAACGCCGGCATCACCCTGGCCGAGTCGCTCGTGGGCTTGGCGATCGGGTTCCTGGCGGCCTTCGTGCTCGCGGTGCTGACGAGCGAACTGCCGATCGTCCGCCGGGCGGTCATGCCGATCGCGATCGTCCTCAACGTGACCCCGCTCGTCGCCATCGCCCCGGCACTCGTCGTGGCGTTCGGGTTCGGGCCGTTGCCGAAGCTCGTGATCACGGCCCTGATCTGCTTCTTCCCGATCCTGATCAACACCGCCGCCGGACTGCGGTCCGTGCCGCAGCCCGTGCTGCAGGTGTACCGGACGATCGACGCGTCCCGGTTCGAGATGCTCGTGCACCTGCGGATCCCGAACGCCTTGCCGTTCGTCTTCGCCGCACTGCGGATCGTGTTCCCGCTGTCCATCATCGGCGCGGTCGTCGCGGAGCTGTCGGCGTCCGGGTCGACCGGCGGTCTCGGCACCGTGATCAGCACGGCGTCGTCGATGAACCAGCTCGCCGTCGTCTACGCGGCCATCGCGATCCTCGCCGTGATGGGCGTGGTGCTGCTCGGCCTCATCACGCTCGTCGAGCGACGCGTCCTGCACTGGCACCGCAGCGCGAACGACTGACCCGCGGCCGCCCCGCGGCCCGACCGCACCACCCGCCGGAGCGAGCCCGCCCGCTCGACGTCAGCCGCGCCTCCAGGCCGACCCCGGCGACCCGTCCCACCACCCGCACCCGCCCTGCACCACCCATCCCTTCCCACAGGAGTGACCATGCAGCACAGCACCATGCAGCACAGCACCACGCAGCCCCGCAGCAAGCAGCACCGCACCAAGGCCGCCGTCGCGGCCCTCGCCACCGTCGCCGTCGCCCTCGCCCTCACCGGCTGCAGCGCCGGCTCGAGCGCCGGCAGCGCATCGGCCGAGGGCAGCGCGATCTCGTCCGAGCGGTGCAAGGAGAACAAGGACGCCGGCAAGATCACGTACCTGTCCGGCTACCAGTACCAGTCGTCGGCGTCGATCCTCGAGTACATCGCGGCGGACGAGCTCGGCTACTTCAAGGACCTCTGCCTCGACGTCACCCTGAAGCCCGGCTCCGGCGACACCGCGCAGAACACCAAGCTCCTCGCCAGCGGCCAGGCCACGGTGTCCGCGGTCGCGGAGCAGGACCTCATCCAGGCCCGGGCGAACGGCATCGACATCACCGGCATCTCGTCCTACTCGAACGCCGGGCTCGACATCCTGATGACCAACGGCGACGACGTCACGGACCTGAAGCAGCTCGACGGCAAGGTCGTCGGGCACAAGGGGTACGTGCCCGCGTCCGTCCAGGCGATGATGGTCAAGGCCGGTGTCGACTGGGACTCCCTGACGCTGGTGAAGGAGGGCTACGACCCCTCGGTCCTGCCCCGGAAGCAGAACGGGCTCGAGGCGCTGACCGGCTTCGTGTCGAACGAGCCGAACCTGCTGCAGGCCGCCGGTGACGACGTCAAGGTCTGGCAGCCCGTCGACTACGGCATCCCCTCGTCGATCGGCGCGATGGCCGTGAACCCGGCGTTCGCGAAGGCGCACCCGACCGCCGTCGAGGACGTCCTGCGCGCAGCCCTGCACGCCTACGACTTCTGCTCCGCGAGCGCGGCGAAGACGAAGCAGTGCGTCGGCTACGCAGCGAAGCTCTCCGGCGCGACCTACGACGAAGCCCAGAACGCGAAGATCTGGACCACCGAGACGAAGGTCATCGCGGACAACCCCACGCCAGAGCAGCCGCTCGGCGGCATCGACATGGAGAACGTGTCGAAGCTCGTCGACATGCTGCACCAGTTCGGCATCGTGAAGCCCTCCGTGACCGGTGCCGACGCGAAGGCCTGGTTCACGAACGAGTACGTCGACGCCGTCACGAAGGACGGCGAGACGGTCTGGCCGGCACCGTGAGCCCCGTCGTGACCGAGTGTTCCGCAATGACCAGAGAGGCGGCGTGAGATGCCCGCGAAGGAGTACGGGATCTTCCTCCCGATCGGCAACGGCGGGTGGATGCTCTCCACCACCGCACCCCACCCCGAGGCGACCTACGCCTGGAACAAGCGCGCGGCTTTGCACGCCGAGGCGATCGGCCTGGACTTCGTGATGTCGATGGCGAAGTGGCGCGGCTTCGGCGGCACCACCGACCACTGGGGCCGGTCCCTGGAGTCGATGACGATGATGGCCGGCATCGCCGAGGCCACCGAGCGGGTGAAGATCTGGGCGACGATGCACGCCAACGTCCACAACCCCGCCGTCGCGGCGAAGATGTACACCACCCTGCAGGACGTCTCCGGCGGCCGTGCCGGCATGAACATCGTGAACGGTGCCTACGCGGCGGAGTTCGAGCAGTTCGGGATCTGGGACGCGGCGCTCAGCCACGCCGACCGGTACCGGATGACCGAGCTCTGGACCGAGGCCGTCACGCGCCTGTGGACCGAGGACAGCGTCACCATGCACACGCCGTACTTCGACCTCGACGGCTGCGAGTCTCGTCCGCACCCGTCGGCCCGTCCGACGATCATCAGCGCCGGCAAGTCCGAGGCGGCCCGGGCGTTCCAGGCGAAGCACGCCGACGGTGCGTTCCTCGCCGCCGACAGCCTGGACGAGATGCGCGACCTGTCGCGTGACGTGCACGACCGCGCGGCCGCCGAGGGGCGGGAGTGCAAGACCTACTCGATGCTCACCGTCGTGCAGGGCGAGACCGACGCCGCCGCGCAGCGCAAGGTGCGCGAGTGGGGTGTCGGCGTCGACCGCGAGGCACTGGCCTCGATGCGGTCGTCGTGGGGCGTCCCCGCCGCGCAGGCACGTGCGTGGGCGGACGGCGCCGTCGGCGAGGACGCGTTCCAGACGGCGTACGTCGCGGGTGCGGCCGACACCGTCACCGAGCACATCGAGTACATCGTCGACCAGGGCGAGCTCGACGGTCTGATGCTGATCTTCCCCGAGTACGACCAGGACATGGTGCTGTTCGGCGAGACGGTCCTGCCGGCCCTCCGGCAGCACGACGCGGCGGTGCTCCGGTGACCGGGGCGACGACGGAGGGCCGCGACGCGCGGCTGGACCGCCTGCTCGGCACCGCGCCGCCGGCGGCAGCCGACGCCGCGCTGCGCCCCGCACCCGACACCGCGCTCCGCCCCGCGCTCGTCGTCGTGGACGTGCAGCGCGACTTCGGGGAGCCGGCGCGCATCGCCCCGTACGGACTCGACGACCGTGCGTCGGCCGCCGTCGACGCCGCGGTCACCCGCATCGGCACCCTGGTCGACGAGGCCCGCGCCGCCGGCGTCCCCGTCGTCTGGGTCGAGCTCGGCAGCGACCCGGCTCGACCGTGGCGCTCGAGCACCTGGCTGCGTGGCGGCGACCTCGACGGGCCGATGCCCGACGACGAACCCTGCCGCATCGGCACCGAGGGTGCCGAGTGGTTCCGCACCGCGCCCGCGTCCGGCGAGATGCGCGTCGTGAAGCGCGGCTACAGCGGGTTCCTGGGCACCGACCTGGAGGCCCGGCTCGCCTCCGCCGGCATCGGCTGGGTCACCGTCGTGGGGCTCACGACCGAGTGCTGCGTGCTCGCCACCGCACAGGACGCGATGCAGCTCGGCTGGCCCGTGGTGGTCCCGCGGGACGCCACCGCCGCGTACGACACCGACGTGCACGAGGCCGCGCTGACGATGATCGGCCTGAACGTCGGCGTCGTGACCGACGCCGACGACGCCGTGGCGCTGTGGCGCGCAGCGGTTCCGGCCGAGACGGTGGGTGCCCGATGACCGGCATGCACCTGGCCTACGACCTGTCCTTCACCCACACCGAGGGGCGGTGGGCGGCGGCCGGCAGCTGGGTCGGCCAGGACTTCCCCGACGTCCGGATGTACATGGAGGTGGCGCGGACCGCCGAACGCGCCGGCGTCGACATGCTGTTCTTCGGCGACGGCTCCGGCGTGCCGAGCACCTGGCGCGGCAGCATCGACCCGGCCGTCGAGTGGGGCATCCAGTGGCCCCGGCAGGACATGGCGCCGGTGATCGCCGCGATGTCCACGGTGACCGAGCACATCGGCTTCGGGCTCACCTACTCGTCCACGTTCACCCACCCGTTCTCGGTCGCCCGACTGCTCAACTCGCTCGACCACGTCACCGGTGGTCGGATGGCGTTCAACGTCGTGGCCTCGTCACGGGGTGCGGACGCCGCGAACTACGGGTCCGACCACCTCGTCGACCACGACCTGCGCTACGAGCGGATGGAGGAGTTCATCGGCGTCTGCCGTGCGCTCTGGGATTCCGTCGCACCGGACGCCATCGTCCGCGACCGTGCGACCGGCCGGTTCGCCGACCCCGCCGGAGTGCACCCCATCGACCACGACGGACGGTTCTTCAAGGTGCGCGGGCCCCTGGCGAGCGTGCCCAGCCCGCAGCGGCACCCCGTGGTGGTGCAGGCCGGCAACTCGCCGCGCGGCATCGCCGCGAGTGCGTCGTTCGCCGACCTGGTGTTCGGGTTCGGCGCGAGCGTCACCGGGCAGCTCCGGCACCGCGACGCCCTCGACGCGGCGCTCACCGAAGCCGGCCGTGACCCCGCCGGCGTCGGGATCCTCTGGGCCACCCAGGCGATCGTCGGTACCACCGAGGCCGAGGCCGTCACCCGTCGGGACTCCCTGCTGTCGTTCTGGAACCGCGAGGCGGTGGGCACCTTCATCTCGCACAACGCCGGGTACGACTTCTCGACCCTGCCGGCGTCGTTCCGGCTCGGCGAACTGCGCGACGAGATCGTCGCCGCGCAGGCGAGCCCGGCAGGCCTGGTCGGCAGCCTGGTCGCGGAGTTCGGCGCGGACCACACGATGGACCGTGACGACTTCTTCGAGCACGGCTGGCGGGCCGCGACCGGGCTCGACCACATGCTCGTCGGTGACGCCGCCACGGTGGCCGACGCACTGCAGGAGAACTTCGCCGCCACGGGAGGACGCGGTGGCTACATGCTCTCCAGCCCCCTTGGCATGCCGTCCGGGTTCGCCGACCTGAGCGAGCTGCTCGTGCCGGAGCTCCGCGACCGCGGGGCCCTCGCACCGCGGTACCCGGGCACCACGCTCCGCGAGAACCTGGCGGTGTGAGGTGACCCCGGCCCGTCGGTGGCTCGCGCTCGGCGGGCTCTGCCTCGGCTTCTTCATGCTGCTGCTCGACAGCACGATCGTGTCCGTCGCACTCCCTGACGTCGGGCGTGACCTCGGCTCCGACGCGTCGACGTCCGTGTGGGTCAACAGCGCCTACCTGTTCGCCTTCGCGGTGCCGCTGCTCGTGGCCGGGCGGCTCGGTGACCGGTTCGGGCACCGCCGCGTCTACATGGTCGGGCTCGCGATCTTCACGATCGCGTCCGTCGGCTGCGCGGCGGCACCGAGCATCGGTGCGCTCGTCGCCTGGCGAGCGGTCCAGGGGCTCGGTGCGGCGCTGCTGACCCCGCAGTGCCTGACCGTCATCCGGTCGCTGTTCGACCCGCCGCGGCTGGCCGTCGCGCTCGCCGTGTGGAGCGCCGGAGGCGGGGCTGCCACCGTCGCCGGGCCGATCGTGGGCGGGCTGCTCGTCGAGACGTGGGGATGGCCGTCGGTGTTCCTCGTGAACGTCCCGGTCGGGATCGTCACGGCGATCGCGGTGCTCCGGTTCGTGCCGGTGTCCCCGCGCATCGTCGTCCCGCTGCCCGTGCTCGCGGTCACCGGGGTGACGGCCGGGGTCCTCGCGGTCGTCGTCGGCGTGCAGGGGACCGGAGCGGGGTTGCTCGCCGCCCCGCTGCCCCGGGCCGCCCTGGTGGTGCTGGGTGCGGGGGTCGTCGCGGTGGTGCTCACGGTGCAGCGTCGGGCCGGCGACCGGGCGCTCGTCCCCCTCGGGCTGTTCCGCGACCGCGGCTTCGTCACCGGCTCGTGGGGCGCGACCGCGGCGTCGTTCTGCGTCGGGTCCGCACCGATCCCGCTGATGCTCGACCTGCAGACCGAGCGGGGCCTCGGTGCGGGAGCAGCCGCACTGGTACTCGTGCCGATGGGCGTCGCGTGCCTGGCCGCCGCGCCCTTCGTCGGACGCATGACGAACACCGCGGGCCCCCGGGCGACGGCCACCGTCGGCGCCGTCCTGCTCGTCGTGTCCGTCGCCCTGACGGCCCTGCTGATCGGCACCGGTGCACCGCTCTGGGCGGTCGCCAGCGCCTTCACCGGCTTCGGGGTCGCGAACGCCTTCGTCTGGTCGCCGTTCTCGCTCGCCGCCGTGCTCGCCGCCGGCCCGAGCACCATCGGGGCGGCCTCGAGCACCTTCAACACCGTCAAGCAGCTCGGCGCCGTGCTCGGCAGCACCGTCACGGCGGTCCTGCTGGCCACCGCGACCGACGCCGTCGCGCTCGGCGTCCTCGCCCTGGTCGCGGTCGTCGCGGTGGTGGCGGCACGGTCCCTGCCCGCGCCCCGTCGAGCGAGCACGGTGCTCACCGGTGCCGTGGTCCACGGCGCCGGGGTCGGCCATGGCCTGGGGTTCCCCACCGCCAACCTGCTGCCCGACGCCGACGTCGTCCGGTCCGTGCCGGCGGACGGGGTCTACGTCGGCTGGCTCACGGCGGCGACCTGGCCCGCCGCCCGTGAGGCCCTGGTGTCCGTCGGCAGCAACAGCACCTTCGCCGACCGGCCGCGCACCGTCGAGATCCACGTGCTCGACTTCGACGGCGACCTGTACGGCACGGTCGTCGAGCTCACCGTCGGCCGGCGCATCCGACGACAGCGCACGTTCCCCGGTCCGGACGCCCTCGTCGCCGCCATGCGTGCCGACGAGCGCCGCGCCCGGACACTTCTCGCCCGCTCCTGAACGAGGGACCCACCATGCACGACGAGTTCACCGACGACCCGCTCGACATCCGCGAGGCGATCGCCGAGGTGCCCTCGGTCGTCGTGGCGATCGCCGCCCGCGTCACGGGCGTCCCGGTGGTGATGGTCGCGACGTCCTTCACGGTGGGGGTCTCGTACGACCCGCCGCTGGTGACGTTCGCCGTGCAGCACTCCTCGACCACCTGGCCGGACCTCGCCGCGGCGCCGGTCATCGGGGTCTCCGTCCTCGGCGACGAGCACGCTGCGCACACCGCGCAGCTGGCGTCGCGTGACCGCGGGCGTCGGCTCGACGGCGTGGGGACGGTCGAGACGGCCGGGGGAGCGATCCTGCTCGACGGCGCGCACTCGTGGCTCGAGTGCGTCGTCGAGGCCACCCACCGAGCGGGCGACCACGACATCGTCGTGCTGCGCGTGCTCCGGTTCGCCCGCGACCGCTCGCGTGACGCCCTCGTGTGGCACCGGCCGGCGCGGCGGCGTCAGGGTGTCTCCACCTGACGGACGGGAGGCCCGTGGCGACGCCGCCACGGGCCTCCCGTCCGCCCTTCGCTCGCGTCGACGACGCGCGGTTCCTTCCCATTGCGCGCGCACTGGAAAGTGGAATCGGGCGTACCGGGCAGGAAGTTCCTGCCAGGTACGCCCGATTCGACCAGGTACGCCCGATTCGACCAGGTACGCCCGGTTCGACCCGAAGGGCCCCGCTACCCCCGCGTCAGGAGACGAGCGCCGCCATCTCGCGCACGACGGCACGGAGCCGGTCCGCGAGCTCGTCGTTGCTCCGCACGGTCTCGCGGTGCGCGACCTCGCTGAGCGCCGACATCACCAGGGTCACCGCGGTGCGGGCGGTCTGCGCGTCCGTGCGGGTGCCGACGACGCTGAGCAGGGACTGGCGCGACTCGGCCATCCACTGCATCACCATCGAGGACATCTCCGGCCGGAGCACGAGCAGCTCCTTCATGCGGCGGCGGTCCTGCGAGAGCGGGACGGTGGCCGCGACCAGGGCGCACAGGTCGTCGACCAGGGCACCGTCGGCCTCGGCGAACCAGGCCGCGGAGCGCTCCGGGACCTCGACCGAGTCGAGCCCGAGCGCGGCGTGCGCCTTCGACGAGAAGTAGTTGAAGAAGGTGCGGGGGGAGACGTCGGCGTCGGCGCAGATCTGCTCGACCGTGACGCCGTCGAGCCCGTGCGCGGACACCAGCGTGAGCGCTGCGTCGTGCAGCGCCTGCCGGGTCTGCTGCTTCTTCCGTTCACGCAGCGTGCACGGCTCCGTTGCCGCAGCCGCTGCCGGGGTGGTGATCACGTGGACTCCTGGTGGTTTGCAGTGTGTGGGAGGGGCGCCCGCCCGGAAAGGGGGCACGGACGGACGCCCCGGTCGGTCACCGACGGTGCGTCGGCGTGGATCCGGTCGGCACGGACCCGGTCGGCACGGACCCGGTCATCGGTCCGGTGAACGAGCCGGCCTCGGCTGCGGCGGCGCCCGCCTCGGCCTCGAGCTGCGCCTCGGCGGACATGTCGGCCTGCTCCTGCAGCGCGGAACGCTGGCGCAGCGGCGGCACCCGGAAGAACCAGGTCAGCACGAACGCGAGCAGGATGACGCCGAGTCCGACCCAGTAGATCGTCACGGACGAGGCGTTGAAGCCCGCCATGAACGGCCGGGTCAGGCGGCTGTCGGCACCGGTCAGGAACGAGGTGTCGTTCGTGCTGGTGGCGCTGTCGCTCGTGGTGTTGCCGTCGTCGATCTTCTTCGCCAGCTCCGGGGTGAGCTCGTCGACCCAGTAGGAGCGCTGGTCGGCGTCCGCCCAGTCGACGGACACGGTGTCGCCCTGCACGCTGGCGTGCGCCTGGTCGGCGACCTGCTCGAGTGCGGACTGCTCGGCGGCCGGCGTGGCCGCGGCGACCTGCTGGTCGATGACGGTCTGCGCGGCTGCGGCGGGCACGGCACCCGCGGCGACCTGCTGCTGCACGGCCGCGGTGACCTGCTCGGTGACCGCGGCGTCGGCGGCCTGCTTCGCCTTGGCCGAGGCGGCGTCGAGCTGCGACTGCACGGTCTTCGTCAGCGGGGTGACGACGGGCGTCCAGATCTTGTCCATGGCGCCCTGGTTCGCCTTCGCGCTGGCGACGGTCGGGTTGAGCGCGGCGTCGAGCGCCGGACCGAGGTCCTTCTGGTTCGCGGTCGCGGTCAGGATGTTCGCCGGCATCACCGAGAACAGGATGGACAGCAGGACGGCGGTGCCGAGCGTGCCACCGATCTGGCGGAAGAACGTGGCGGACGACGTGGCAACGCCCATGTCACGGGCCTCCACGGAGCCCTGCGACGCCAGGGTCAGCGACTGCATGACCGAGCCGAGGCCGAGACCGATGAGGAACATGCCGATCATCAGGAACCAAAGCGGCTTGTCGATCGACATGAAGGTCAGGACGACGTAGCCGGCGGAGACGAGCGCGGTGCCGATGACCGGGAAGATCCGGTAGCGGCCGACGCGGGCGACGATCTGACCGCTCGTGATCGAGGCGATCATGAGACCGCCGACCAGGGGCAGCGTGGCGAAACCGGACTCGGTCGGGGTGAGCCCGACGACGATCTGCAGGTAGAGCGGGATGGTGAGCATCGCGCCGAACATCGCGAAGCCGACCAGGAACCCGATGACGGTCGCCATCGAGAACGTGCCCGAGCGGAACAGCTTGAGCGGGATGATCGCCGCGTCGCCCATCTTCGACTCGATGAGCAGCAGACCGATCAGGCCGACGACACCGACGACGTAGCAGGCGATGGCGGCGGGGGAGCCCCAGCCCCAGATGCGGCCCTGTTCGGCGACGAGCAGGAGCGGCACGAGGGTGACGATGACGGCGGTCGCGCCCCACCAGTCGACCTTCGGCTTCGCGTCGCCGGCGCCGTGCACCTTCGGCAGGTGCAGGAACACGATGACCATGAGGAGCGCCGCGACACCGATCGGCACGTTGATCAGGAGCACCCAGCGCCAGCCCGTGATCCACAGGATCTCGGAGGAACCGGCGAGCAGACCGCCGATGAGCGGGCCGATGACCGACGAGATGCCGAAGACGGCGAGGAAGTACCCCTGGTACTTGGCACGCTCACGCGGGGCGAGGATGTCGCCCATGATCGCGAGCGGCAGCGACATCAGCGCGCCGGCACCGATGCCCTGCACCGCACGGAAGGCGGCGAGCATGAGCATCGAGGTGGACATCGACGACAGGACGGCCCCGAGGATGAAGACGACGATGCCGAAGATGTACAGCGGGCGGCGGCCGAAGATGTCGGACAGCTTGCCGTAGATCGGCGTCGCGATCGTCGAGGTGATGAGGTACGCGGTCGTCACCCAGGCCTGCTGGTCGAGCCCGTGCAGGTCGTCGCCGATCGTGCGGATCGCCGTGCCGAACACCGTCTGGCCGAGCGAGGACAGGAACATGCCCGCCATCAGGCCGTAGATCACCAGGAGGATCTGACGGTGGGTCATCAGCGGCTGCTGGCCGGCGCCTCCGGAGGCCGCGGGGGCCTCGGCGGTGTGCCGACCGTGCTGCACCGAGACGGGTGCGGTGGCGGTCATCGAACTCCTTTTTCTGGCTGTGAAACTTTGCAGACCGCGCAACGATACATCTGTTGCTTCCGGCAAGCAACTAAATGTGCCCGCTACGCTGAGCGCGTGACCGACGACCGGCGTGCCGCTGAGCGACTCCTGCGATCCCAGCTCGACCGGCTGTGGGTCCGGCAGACCCTGCGCTCCTCGCTCATCGAGTCCCGCGGCGGCCTCGACCCGACGGCCCGCGTGATCCTGCGTGCCGTCGCCGGGCACGGGCCGGTCCGGGCGACCGCGATCGCCGACGCGACGGGGCTGTCGCGCCCGGTGATCAGCCGCCGGGTCGCCTCGCTGATCGAGGCCGAGCACCTGATCGGGTCGCCCGACCCCGCGGACGGCCGCGCCACGCTCGTCACGCTCGCCCCCGCCGGCCGACGGCTGCTCGACGAGCTGGACGCCGCCGGCGCCGAGGTGTTCGACGACCTGACGGAGGAGTTCGCCTCGGACGAGCTGCGCTCGCTCGCCGAGATGCTGACGCGACTGAACGACCGGGCGGACGCGGTCCTGGGGATCGGCACCACGCGCTCCTGACGTGACCAACACGGCGGACGGGAGGCCCGTGGCGGCGCCGCCACGGGCCTCCCGTCCCTGCGGAGCGCGCATTCGAGATACCGTTGGTGGTATGAGCACGGACACCACCCCCACCACTGAGACCCTCGACGACGGGCCCGTGGTGACGTTCGCCGATCTCGGCCTGAGCGACGCTGTGCTCAAGGCCGTCAAGGACATCGGTTACGAGACCCCTTCCGCCATCCAGGAAGCCACCATCCCCACCCTCCTCGCCGGGCGCGACGTCGTCGGCCTGGCGCAGACCGGTACCGGCAAGACCGCGGCCTTCGCGCTGCCGATCCTGTCCCGCATGGAGTCCGGCAGCAAGAAGCCCCAGGCGCTCGTGCTGTCCCCGACGCGCGAGCTCGCCCTGCAGGTGTGCGAGGCGTTCGAGCAGTTCGCGTCCCACATGAAGAACGTCCACGTCCTGCCGGTCTACGGCGGCCAGGCGTACGGCGTGCAGCTCTCCGCCCTGCGCCGCGGCGTCGACGTCATCGTCGGCACCCCCGGTCGCATCATGGACCACCTGGCGAAGGGCACGCTCGACCTGTCCGAGCTGAAGTACCTGGTGCTCGACGAGGCCGACGAGATGCTCAAGATGGGCTTCGCCGAGGACGTCGAGACGATCCTCGCCGACACCCCCGACGACAAGCAGGTCGCGCTCTTCTCGGCGACCATGCCCGCGCAGATCCGCCGCATCTCGCAGCAGTACCTGACCGACCCGGCCGAGATCACCGTCAAGACCAAGACGAAGACCGCCGCGAACATCACGCAGCGCTACCTGATGGTCTCGTACCCGCAGAAGGTCGACGCGCTCACCCGCATCCTCGAGGTCGAGGACTTCGAGGGCATGATCATCTTCGTCCGCACCAAGAGCGAGACCGAGACCCTGGCCGAGAAGCTCCGTGCCCGCGGGTACGCCGCCGCCGCGATCAGCGGTGACGTCGCCCAGGCCCAGCGCGAGCGCACGGTCAACCAGCTGAAGTCGGGCAAGCTCGACATCCTGGTCGCCACCGACGTCGCCGCCCGTGGCCTCGACGTCGACCGCATCACGCACGTCGTGAACTTCGACATCCCGGTCGACATCGAGTCCTACGTGCACCGCATCGGTCGTACCGGCCGTGCCGGTCGCTCGGGTGACTCGATCAGCTTCGTCACCCCGCGTGAGCGTCGCCTGCTGTCCGCGATCGAGCGCCACACCAAGCAGCCGCTCACGCAGATGCAGCTGCCGACCATCGACGACGTCAACGAGACGCGCCTGACCCGCTTCGACGACGCCATCACCGCGGCGCTCGAGGACCAGGGCCGGATCGCGGCCTTCCGCGACGTCATCGCGCACTACGTCGAGCACCACGACGTCCCCTCGGACGACGTCGCCGCCGCCCTGGCCGTCGTGGCGCAGGGCGACTCGCCGCTGCTCCTCACCGCAGCCGACGACGCCCTCCGCAGCCAGATGGAGCGCGACGCCCGCCGCAGCGAGCGTGACGAGCGTGGTGCCCGCGACGACCGTGGCGGCCGCAACGACCGCGGCGACCGTGGTGGCGACCGCGACCGTGGTGACCGCGGCGACCGTGGCCCGCGCCGTTCGCAGCCGATGTCCCCGTACCGCATCGAGGTCGGCCGTCGTCACCGCGTCGAGCCGCGCCAGATCGTCGGTGCCCTGGCCAACGAGGGCGGCCTGCGCCGCGACGACTTCGGTGCGATCCAGATCCGACCGGACTTCTCGATCGTCGAACTGCCGGCCGACATGGACCCCGGTGTGCTCGACCGTCTGACCGACACCCGGATCAGCGGCAAGCTCATCGAGATCCGTGCGGACCGCCGTGGTGGTGGCCGCCGCGACGACCGCGACGACCGTCCGGAGCGCAAGCCGCGCTACTGAGACGCGCCGCGTCCGAGACGCGACCACCTTCTGACGGGAGGCCCGGTGCCAGCTGGCACCGGGCCTCCCGTCCGTCGTCGGTGCGGGTCCCGTGCCTGCGAGACGCCGTCGTGTCGGTTCCACGCCGCCGAGTCGGCGAGACGCCGTCGGATTCAGCGGCGTCTCGGGAACACGACGGCGTCTGCCGGTCTGGCCATGCGGCATCTTGCGGTGCGGGGAACCGCAGATCCGACCCGCAGGCGTTCCCCTGGGGTCAGCGCGGTGCTGTGATACGTGGAGCCGTGACGCAGGGAGCCGCGGGGAAGGCAGGGGAACCATCGTGTACCGAGCACTCATCACCGCGGTCGCCGCCGCGGCGCTCGTCTTCGGAGGTGCGGTGCCGGCGACGGCGCACACCTCTCCGTCGGTGCCGGGAGCACCGACCGCCGTCCGCGTCACCGGCGACGCGGACAGTGCCACGCTGACGTGGCGCGGCCCGAAGCACGGCGCGAAGGTGACGGGCTGGAAGGTCGCGGTCGCCGCCGTCGCGAACCGCCACGACCGCCAGGTCGACCGACTCCACCCGCGCGCCCGCTCCGACCGCTTCGACGAGCTCTCGCCCGCGACCACGTACCGCTTCTCGGTGCGTGCCCTCGGACACCGGGGGACCGGCCGCACGATCACGCTGCGCTGGACGTCACCGTCGGTGCCCGAGCCGGAGACGACGCAGTCGCTGTTCGCGCTCGACGGCAACGGTGACGTCGTGCGGTTCGCGGACTCCGGCAGCGGTGCGGAGACCGTCGTCGCGACGGACGGCGAAGGCTTCACCGCGAACGCCGACGGTGACGTGTTCACCCCGTCGGCGGACGGCACCGAGATCCTGCGGGACCCGGCCGACGGCAGCGGGGTCTCGATCATCGCGTCCGGCCTGCACCTGACCCCGGACCTGCGCTCCGACGCCGAGGGCAACCTGTACTGGGTGGACTCGGTGAGCGGTGCGGTGCAGAAGCTGTCCGTCGGCACCTCGACCCCGAAGGTCGTGCTGGACCTGGGTGGCAAGGCCGTCGGGAGCGATCAGCGTTTCTGGACGGTCACCCCGGACGGCAAGGTCGTCGTGCTCGGCGGAACCGTCAGCCAGCCGTACGTCAAGGGCACCGGCATCGCGCCCCGCACGTTCACCGGGCCCGCCGGCTCGACCGTCGGCTACCCCGCCGGTGTGCTCGCGGACTCGCAGGGCAACGTCTACGTCGACATCCGCTCGCCCGGTGCCGCCGGGTCGTGGATCTGGTACCAGCTCAAGCCCGGGGCGACCGAACTGACGAAGATCGAACCGCGGTACGCGTTCGAGTACGCCGCCGCGAACGCGGACGGCTTCTCGCTCCTGCAGTCGGCGCAGTTCTGCCCCGCCCCGTCGGAGTACCCGACCAGCCCGACCGGTTGCACGATCGACCGCGGCATCCCGGACAAGCTCGTGGTGGGCAGCGGCGGGACGTCGACCGTGCCGGTCACCGGGCTGACCGCCGGGTCGCGTGGCGAGCACCTGGGTGCCGCCTCCGCCGACGGGGACGTGTTCGTCTCCATCGACAGCGGCCCCTCGGTCGGGCTGTGGAAGGTCCCCGCTGCGGGTGGAGCTGCGCAGCAGCTCGACGCGGCGCAGTACTCGAGGCTGCTGGTGATCTGACCGGCGGTGCGAGGCGGAAGGGGGTGGGACGCAACGGCGCGTCCCACCCTCTTCCGTGTGTGGCGTCGGCGGGTTGTGGCGCCGGCGGTGGCGGTGGCGGTGTCGGCGGCTTTGTTTCAGGCCGCGCCGGCGGCCGTCCGGCGGCACACCTCGTCCCACGGGGTCGGCTCGATGCCGAAGTGCGCCCGGCTCTCGCGGTCGTCGACCACGTACGGCGCGGTCCACTGGTAGGTCAGGTCGGCCAGCTCGCGCATCATCGGCGACACGAGCCCGCCGACGCGGAACAGGGCCGCGGGCATCCGGCGCACCGGCACCGCGGGCGTCCCCGCCGCCGCGAGGACGTCGGTGAGGGCCTGCCGCTGCGTCCGCGCTGCGTTGCTCGGCACCATCCACGTGCGGCCGTGGGCGCTCTCGTCCTCGGCGGCGGCGACGAGGGTCCGGGCGACGTCGAGCACGTCGGTGAAGGTGTGCGGCAGGTCCGTGCGACCGACCATCGACACCGCCCGGCCCCGCAGTGCCGCCGGCAGCACGCGGGTGACGTGCCCGTTCGCGCCGATCCCGGGGCCGAGGTAGTCCGAGGCGCGGACCTCGACGGCGCGGACCCGGCCGGCGTCGTGCGCAGCGAGGGCATCGGCCCACAGCGTCGCCCGGAGCACCCCCTTGTGGTCGGTGGCGGCGTCCGGCAGTCCCTCGTGCATCGGCCCGTCGACCGGGCCGTACGGGTACAGGTTCCCGGTGATGGCGTAGGTCGCCCCGGTGCGTTCGGCCGCGGTGAGCAGGGCTGCGGCGAGCGGGGGCCAGGTGCGCTCCCACTGCGTGTAGTCGCCGGGGTTCGCGCAGTTGTAGAGGGTGGCTGCTCCCTCGGTGGCGCGGGAGAGGGCGTCGGCATCGGAGGCGTCGAGCGCGAGGTGCTCGACACCGGCGATGCCCGTGCTGCGACCGGAGCGGGAGACGACGGTGACGCGGTCGCCCCGGACGGTCAACAGCTCCGCGACGTGCCGGCCGACGGGGCCGGCGCCGACGATGAGGTGGTGGGGCATGGGCTCCTGCTTCCTGGTTGATCGCTTCTTGGTCGATCGCTTCGTGGTCGTTGCGAGAGCACCGCTCTCGGAATCGAGCATGACGGCTCGCCTACGCGAAAGCAAGAGCAGTGCTCTCCTTTGTGTGCGCTGCTCTCTCGTGCCAGGATCGTCGGATGGCACCCACCGCCCGAGCACTCGCACGGCAGACGGTCACCGCGGACATCCTGGCCGCGGCACGCACCCGCCTGACCGAAGAGGGTCCGGCCGCCCTCAGCCTGCGTGCCGTCGCCCGTGACGTCGGGATGGTCTCGTCGGCCGTGTACCGGTACTTCCCGAGCCGCGACGACCTGCTGACGGCCCTGCTCATCACCGACTACGACGAACTCGGCGCCGCGGTCGAGGCCGCCGGTGCCGCGGCCGGACCGGCTCCCGGTGCACGCTGGGTCGCGATGTGCCGGGCGATCCGCGACTGGTCGATCGCGCACCCGGGGGACTTCGCGCTGCTGTTCGGCTCGCCCGTGCCGGGCTACGCGGCGCCGCGCGAGACCGTCGTGCCCGCGTCGCGGACGGCGCTGGCGCTGGTGCGCGTGGTCGCGGACGCCGTCGGGTCCGGTGCGCCTGGTGCGTCGGACTCGTCCGTCACGTCGACGCCGGGGGCGGCCGGGAGGCCCGGATCACCCACCGCGCCCACGGCGGCTCCCGGGGTGGCCGGTCCCGCCGTCGCCGACGGGGTCGCCACCCTGCGCTCGTTCGGCATCACCCTGCCCGACGAGGTCCTGGTCCGCACCCTGATGGCCTGGACGACGGTGTTCGGGACGATCTCGTTCGAGCTCTTCGGGCACTTGGTCGGTTCCGTGTCCGACCCAGCCGCCTACTTCGACCAGGTCATCGTGCGCCTGGCGGATGACCTGGGGTTCACCGCCACGTTCTGACGCGCGTGCTGTCCCCAGATCGGGTGCGCAGCCTGACAGAGGCCCCGCCCGTGCGGTAGACAGGTCGTCACGCCGAGGTCGTGCCCGATGACCGGAGCGGACGACCGGCACGGTGCCCTCGGGGCAGCTGCCGGCCGGAACCACACTCGGGCGTGTGCGACGCGGCCGGGGCCCGCGCTGATCAGGAGGCATGCTTGCGACGCAGCACGTGCGGCGGCACGACGGACGGGGCGACCCGGTGACCGCGCTCGACGTCAGCCGACAGGACCGCCGCCGCCTGACCACCGGCACCGCCCGCCGACGCCTGGTGACCGTGCGGACGGTGGCGCTCCTGGCGTCCCTCGCCGGGGTCAACTACATCGTGTGGCGCTGGGCGGCCTCGGTGAACTGGCACTCGTGGTGGATCGCGGTGCCGCTGATCCTCGCCGAGACCTACAGCGTCATCGACTCCCTGCTCTTCGCCCTCGGGGCCTGGCGGCTCCGGGAGCGCGGCGAACCACCGGCGAAGCCGTCCACCGACGTCACCGTCGACGTCTTCATCACGACCTACAACGAGCCGATCGACCTGGTCGAGCGCACCGCCCGGGCCGCGAAGGCGATCACGCACCCGCACACCACCTGGATCCTCGACGACGGCAACCGCCCCGAGATGCGTGCGGCGGCCGACGCGCTCGGCATCGGCGTCATCACCCGCGGCGCCGACTGGGTGGACCGACCCCGGCACGCCAAGGCCGGCAACCTCAACAACGCCCTGCTCGCGACCCAGGGCGAGTTCCTGCTCATCCTCGACGCCGACCAGGTGCCCGATCCGGCGATCCTCGACCGCACCCTCGGCTACTTCAAGGACCCGAAGATGGCGCTCGTGCAGACGCCACAGTGGTTCGAGAACGTGCCGGACGACGACCCCCTCGGCAGCCAGGCGCCGCTGTTCTACGGTCCGATCCAGCAGTCGAAGGACGGCTGGAACGCCGCGTTCTTCTGCGGGTCGAACGCCATCCTGCGACGTGAAGCGCTCATGCAGCTCGGCATCTCGCGCTACGTGGCCGAGGTCGAGGCGTCCGTGCAGCGCACCCTCGCGACTTCGCGCAAGCTCCTCGCCCGCTCCCGTGAGACCGAGACCGACCCGCGCGTGCTCGCCGCCCTCGACGACGCCGAGGCCGTGGTGGACCAGGCGCGCGAACAGGTCCGCGCCGGTGAGCCCCTCGGTGACGTGACCTACGCGTTCCAGCGAGGGATCGACGCCATCGCGTTCCGGTTCGCCGCCGCCGACCTCGAGTCCGTGCGGAACGACCTGCAGGAGCTCGCGGCGATGTCGACCGACGCCAACACCTTCGCCGGTCTCGACGACGCCGCGCTCGACGTGCTCGGCCGGCGCGAGGCTTCACCGGTCGCCGCCATCGAGTCCATCGCGGTGCTCGCCCGTGCCCTCGACGTCAACCGCGACGACGAGGCGCAGCCGATCATGCCGCTGGCGACGATCTCGGTGACCGAGGACATGGCCACGGCGATGCGCCTGCACGGCCTCGGCTGGAAGTCTGCGTACCACGACGAGATCCTGGCGAAGGGCCTGGCCCCCGAGGACCTGCCGACGATGCTCGTGCAGCGACTCCGCTGGGCGCAGGGCACCATGCAGGTGTTCTTCCGCGAGAACCCCCTGGTGCAGAAGGGGCTGTCGTGGGGGCAGCGGCTCATGTACTTCTCGACGATGTGGAGCTACCTGTCGGGGTTCGCCGCGATCGTCTACATCGCCGCCCCGGTGCTCTGCCTGTCGTTCGGGGTCATCCCGGTGCAGGCCTACAGCGTCGACTTCTTCGCCCGGCTCATCCCGTTCCTGGTGTGCAACCAGCTGCTGTTCTGGGTGGTGGCCGCCGGCAGACCGACCTGGCGCGGGCAGCAGTACTCGCTCGCCCTGTTCCCGGTCTGGATCGAGTCGGTGACCAGCGCGTTCCAGAACGTCTACCGGGGCAAGCCGCTCGGGTTCCGCGTCACCCCGAAGGTGCGCGACGAGACCGAGCAGAAGCCGCGGTGGGACCTGGTCAAGCCGCAGCTGTACGCCATGGGTGCCCTGGTCGCCGCCCTGGTCATGATCGGCATCCGCTACCTGACCGGCCAGGCCGAGGGGATCGCACCGCTCGTGAACACCGCGTGGGTCGTCTTCGACCTGTTCATCTTCAGCATCGTGATCCGGGCCGTCCGGTACCGCGGCCCGGCCACCCCAGCCCAGTCCGAACACGAGTCGAGCACCGCCGGAGGACCCCTGTGAGCACCGAGACCACGTTCGAGGTCGCCGCGACGCCCGACTCCCTCGACGAGGTGCAGGACCGCTTCGCCGCGTGGTGGGACAGCCTGGGCATCGACGACGTGCGGCTCCGGTTCGCACTCGAGACCGCGTTGGCCGAGGTCGCCGCGAACATCGTCGAGCACACCGTCCGCGCCGACCGGGGGACCGGGCGCCGGTACACGGTGCACCTCGAGGCCACCGACCAGGCCCTGACCGCGGTGCTGACCGACAACGGGATGCCCGTCGACATCGACCTGAGTGCCGTCACCATGGCCGACGTCGAGCAGGAGAGCGGGCGCGGTCTCGCCCTCGCCATCGCCGCGCTCGACCGCCTCGAGCACCGGCACGAGCCCGGCCACAACGTCTGGACGCTTGCGTGCGACCGGTGAAGCAGCCGGTGGTCCGTGCGGTCGCCCTCCTCGTCACGATCGCCACGCTCCTGCTCGGTGGTGCGCTGCCGGCGTCGGCTGCGTCCGTGCAGACCGCCGCCGCCGTGCAGCCGGCCGAGGGGACGACGTGGTTCGGCCCCGACCTCGACTGGGCCAGCGATTCGCCCGAAGGGTACGAGGGACGGCTCGGCGCGACGCCGTCGATGTACGGGGTCTCCGTCGACTACCCGCTCGACGGCACGGCGAAGCAGGAACTCCTCCGCTCGGCGCGTGCGGCCGCGACCCAGGGCGCGGTGCTCGTCGTGAGCCTCGAACCCGACCGCGAACTGCGGTCGCTCGACACCGCGGACACCCGTGCCGTCAACACCGTGTTCGAGGACCTGCACGACCAGTACGACACCCAGGTGCTCGTCCGGTTCGCACCGCAGATGAACGGCACGTGGGTCCGCTGGGGCCAGCAGCCGACGGAGTTCGTCCGGGCGTTCCGGGCGCTCGGCACGGCCGTGCACGCGGGCACGTCGGACGCGCTCATGGTCTGGTCGCCTGGGTACGGTGCCGGCTACCCGTTCGGCGAGTCCGCCGGGCGGCTGCGGAACCTGTCCCCGGTCGACGTCGCGAAGGCGGACACGAACGGCGACGGACAGCTCACCGGTGCCGACGACCCGTACGGGCCGTACTGGCCGGGCGCCGAGGCCGTCGACTGGGTCGGGCTCTCGATGTTCTCGTACGGCAAGGGCGACCCGACCGAAGCCGCAGGTCGCGCCGTGCCGCTCACCCGCAGCGGTGAGGTCGAGTCGCGGTTCGACGAGGACTGGGGTTACGACCAGCCGCAGTCGGGCACGTTCTACGACCGGTTCGCGGTGGCCGACGACCGTCCGATGCTGCTCGACACCGGTGCCCTGTACAACCGCGAGCTGCAGGGCGACGCCGAGCTCCAGGTCAAGCGGAGCTGGTGGCGGCAGGTGCTCGCCGCCGTGCAGGAGCGCCCGCTGATCCGGGGCATGACCGTGCTCGAGGCGGAGCGACGCGAGCCCGAGGCCGGCAACCGCGTGGCCGACTGGCGGCTCACCGCGGACCCGGACGTCGCGGAGGCCTTCCGCGCCGATCTCGAGCGGTCCGGTGACTTCGCCTTCGGCCCGGTCACCGACCGCGTGACCGTGCAGCAGGGCAACGCCGCGATCTCCCAGGAGTACGAGACCGGCGGCGACCAGATGGCGTGGATCGTCTGGCTGGCCGCCGGCCTGGCGATCGTGTTCCTGCTGAGCGGGGTGTTCGGTCGGCTGCTGCCGAGCTGGCGCTACCCCGACGACGGCAAGCCCGGCCGTGACCTGCGCCTCGACCTGTTCCGCGGGTTCATCATCCTCGCCGTGGTGATCACCCACATCGAGATCGGCGGGCCGTACTCGTACCTCACGCTGCACGCCGTCGGGGCGATCACCGGCGCCGAGATGTTCGTGTTCCTGTCCGGCATGGTCCTCGGCATGACGTACCCGTTCGCCGTGAAGAAGTTCGGCGAGTGGGCGGCCGCGATCGGGGCGTGGAAGCGCGCGCGCAAGCAGTACGTCGTCACGCTCGTGGTGATCCTGGTGGTCTTCGCGCTGAGTTTTGTCCCGTTCCTGAACACCGACGCCATCACCACGTTCACCGACCGCGGCACGGGCACCGGCGGCGTCGAGGCCGAGGGCCGGGTCTACGACCTGTACCCGAACGCGATGCAGCTGCTCGCCTACCCGCCGCCCTGGTACGCGATCCGGCAGTTCCTGCTGCTCGAGATGGGGCCGTGGCCGTTCAACATCATGGGCCTGTTCGTGGTGCTGAGCCTGTTCATCCCGGCGTTGATCTGGGTGATCCGCCGCGGGTTCTGGTGGGTGGTCCTCGCCGCCAGCTGGGCGCTCTACGTGTTCCAGGCGCTCAACCCCGACTTCCGTCCGCTGAACTCACAGTTCGAGGCGGTGTTCCCCCTGTTCACCTGGCAGGTGGTGTTCACCCACGGGCTCGTGCTCGGGTACTACCGGCGGCAGATCGTCGGCGCGCTCACCGGACGTCTCGGCAAGGTCCTGGTCGGCGTCGCCGTCGGCGGGTACGCGGCGTTCCTGGTCTACGTGTGGGCCGGTGACCACTTCGGGTTCACCCCGGTGCCGTTCCCGGCGACGATGTACGAGTCCCTGTACAACACGGCGTACCAGCGGGTGGACCTGCAGTGGGGCCGCCTGGTGGACATCGCGTTCTTCGCGGTCGTGTCGTACGCGATCCTCACCGTGTTCTGGAAGCCCATCGCCGCAGCGATCGGCTGGCTCTGGATCCCGCTCGGGCAGGCGAGCCTGTACGTGTTCGTCTGGCAGGTGTTCTTCGCCCTGGCGATCGCGTCGATCCCCGGTGTGCCGTGGGGGGACTTCTGGATCGGGTTCGTGGTGCACACCGCGCTGATCCTGCTGGCCTGGTACATGGTCCGCAAGAAGTTCCTGTTCTCGGTCATCCCGCGCTGACCGCGCGCACGGATGGTGAGCAGGAATGGTCGGGTCCGACGTGCGGACCCGACCATTCCTGCTCACGAAGCGAGGGCAGACGGACGGGAGGCCCGTGGCGGCGTCGCCACGGGCCTCCCGTCCGTCCTGCGGTCGCGTCTCAGGACGCGGGCAGGCGCTCGCGCAGGGCGCCGCGGACCGACTCCCACCCGGCCAGGCGGTCGCGGATCGCGTCGTCCTGCTCGGCGGCCAGGGCGTCCCGGTGCGCCTGTTCGAGCACCTCGTCGATGACGACCCGGCGCCCGCTGCGCGCCGACGTGATGGCCGCATCGACCATGGTCAGGCTCATCACGTTGCCGTGCACCTCGCCGTCCGGCACCTCGCCGGAGCGGACCGCCCGGACGAAGGACGCCAGCGACCCGGCGATCTCGTGCCCGACCGACGGCGCAGCGGCAGGGGAACCGGGAGTGCCGTCGAGGTCGCTCGACGGGTCGTGGTCGCCGTCCCAGAGCGCCGTGCCGGCCGCTCCGGAGGCACGCCAGTCGCCGTTCCACGAGGTCTCGGCACCCGGCGCGCACCACGAGCCGTCGTAGACGTAGCGGACGTCGTCCTCGAACGTGAAGACGGCTGCGGCGGCCGCGTCGCCCCGGTACCAGGACCACGACGGGTTCCACGACTCGCAGTACACCGACACCGGGTCGCGTTCGAGCACGTACCGGGCGGAGTCGAAGGCGTGGATGGCCATGTCGAGCAGCAGGACGTCGTCCATCTCCTCGCGGAACCCACCGAAGTGCGGCGCCTTCGCGAATCGGGTGCTCAGCCCGCCCACCGCACCGAGGTCGCGGACGTGCTGCCGGAACGCGACGAGCTGGTCGTTGTACCGACGGGACTGCGACACCATGAACAGCTTGCCGGTGGCCTCGGCGGCGGCGGCGAGCGAGAGCGCCTCGGCGACGGTCTGCGCGGCTGGTTTCTCGCCGAGCACGGGGAGCCCGGCACGGAGCGCCTGCAGGGTGACCGGGTGGTGCGCGACCGGCACGGTGATGTCGAGGACGGCCTCGGCACCGGTCTCGGCGGCCAGCGCGGTCAGGTCCGTGCCGACCGGGATCGACGGGTCGCCGGCGTGCTCCGCCCCGGCGCGTGCGGCGTCGAGGTCGAGGTCGACGATGCCGACCAGCTCGACCTCGGGGTCGGCGGCGACGGTGGCGAGCCAGGCCCGCCCCATCCCGCCGGCGCCGACCTGCAGGACGCGGAGGGGGCTCACGCCTGCGCCCCGTCGCGCTCGGCTGCCTGCTCGCTGGCCGCCGGCTCGCTGGCTGCCGGCTCGGCGGTCTCGGGCTCGGCGTCGTCGAACGGGCCGCGGTAGTGCTGCCCGTCGAAGTACTCGCCCAGGTCGTAGCGGCGGAGTGTCGGGATCTCCCGCTCCCGCTCGGGCCGGGCCCACTCGGCGCCGTTCGCGATCACGCGGCGGACGTCCGGGTGGTGGTAGACGGGGAAGTCCTGGTCACCGGGGGAGAAGTAGAAGATCTTCCCGAGGCCGCGGCGGTACGTCATGCCGCTCCGGAACACCTCGCCGCCCGTGAAGCCCGAGATGAACACGAGCTCGTCGGGCGTCGGGACGTCGAAGTACTCGCCGTACATCTCCTGCTCGGGGATGACGATCGGGTTCGGCACCCCGCGGGTGATCGGGTGCTGCGGGTTGACGGTCCAGACGAGCTCCTGGTCGTGCTCGCTGCGCCAGCGGAGGGTGCAGGTGGTGCCCATCAGCTTGCCGAAGATCTTCGACCAGTGCCCGGAGTGCAGGACGAGCAGCCCCATGCCGGAGAGCACGTGCTTGTGCACGCGGTCGACCACGGCGTCGTCGACGTCCTGGTGTGCGGCGTGCCCCCACCAGGTGAGGACGTCGGTGTTCGCGAGGACCTCGTCGGTGAGGCCGTGCTCGGGCTCCTGCATGGTGGCGGTCCGGACGACGGCCTCGGGCAGGTGCTCGCGGATGCCGTCCGCGATCGCGCCGTGCATGCCGTCGGGGTACCGCTCGGCGACGTGCTGCTCGACCTGTTCGTGGACGTTCTCGCCCCAGACGGTGATGCGGAGCGGGGTGGTGGTCATGGTGTGTGCCTTTCGGGGGATGCGTGGCGGCGTCGGTCCGGTGCCGTCACTTGACGGCACCGCCGAGGGCACCAGCGGAGATGTACTTCTGCGCGAAGATGAGCAGGACAGCAGCGGGCAGGGACGCCAGCACCGAGGTCGCCATGACGGGCCCCCAGTCGGTGACGTTCGACCCGATGTAGTTGTAGATGCCGAGCGTGATCGGTCGGACCGCGGTCGTCGACGTCAGGGTCAGTGCGATGAGGAAGTCGCCCCACGCGCCGAGGAAGGTGAAGAGCGCCGCGGTGACGATGGCGTTCCGGCTGATCGGCACGACGATCGACACGAACGCCCGGAAGTCGCTGGCGCCGTCGACCAGTGCGGCCTCGACCAGGCTCGGCGGGATTGACTCCATGAACGCCCGCATGAGCAGGATGGCGAAGGGCACCTGGACCGCGCTGTCGGCCAGGATCAGGCCGACGTAGCTGTTGAGCAGCCCGATGTTGTTGAACAGCGTGTACAGCGCGTTCGCGATGACGATCGCCGGGATCATCTGGGTGATCAGCAGCACGAGCAGGAACACCCGGCCGCCGCGCATCCGGAACCGTGCGAGCCCGTACGCGGCGGGTGTCGCGATGGCCAGCGTCAGCAGGACGGTACCGAGTCCGATGATCATGCTCGACACGAAGTTCTGCCCCTGCTGGGCGAACGCGGCCTGGTACCCGGCGAAGGTGGGGGAGAACGGGAACCACGTCGCCGTGGCGGCCCCGGACGTCGCCTGCAGGCTGGTGTTCACCATCCAGTAGACGGGGAACACCATGATCGCGAGGAACACGCAGCCGAGGATCGTGAACGGGACGCCCTTGGCCGAACCGCGTGGCCGGGGAGCACGGGCGCTCTTGGTCGTGATCGCGCGGGTGGCGGTGACGGTCTGGTTCGCGAGTCCGACGCTCATTCGTCGACCGCCTTCCGTGAGATCGCGATGTAGACCATCGCGAAGACGAACGAGACGACGATCAGCACGTTGCTGACCGCGGCTCCGATGCCGAACTGGAAGTTGATGAACGACTGGTGGTAGGCGTTCGTGGCCAGGGTCTGGGTCGAGTTCGCCGGGCCGCCGCCGGTCAGGCCGAGGATGATGTCCACGACCTTCAACGTGTAGACGACCCCGAGCACGATCACGACGCTGACCACCGACCGGATGCTCGGCCACGTGATGTACCAGAACGCCTTGAACCCGGTGGCGCCGTCGAGCGAGCCGGCCTCGTAGAGCTCCGGGGGCACGGACTGCAGACCGCTGTACAGGATCGTCGTGTTGAACGGGATGCCGAGCCAGACGTTGACGCCGATCACGGCGATGAGCGCCAGGCTCGGGCTGACCAGCCACGGCACGGGGGCGATGCCCACCACTCCGAGGAGCTGGTTGAGCGCGCCGCTGTCCTGGTCGAGCAGCCACTTCCACACCGCGCTCGACGCGATGAGCGGCAGGAGCCACGGCAGGAGCAGGAGCCCCCGCAGGAAGCCCGACAGCGGGAAGTGTCGGCGGAAGAACAGCGCCAGGCTCAGCCCGATGACGAACTGCAGGATGATCGAGCCCGCCGTGAACAATGCGGTGTTCACGAGGCTCGTCGTGAAGACCGAGCTCTGGAACACCGAGATGTAGTTGGCGAGTCCCACCCAGGGGGCCTCGCCGGTGAAGAAGGTCGCCGTCGTGTAGTCCTGGAAGGACATGACGATGTTCTTCACCACCGGGTAGCCGAAGAAGACGGCCACGAAGACCGCCGCTGGCACCACGAAGAGCCATCGGGTCACGCCGGATCGGAACCGGGCTCGTCGTTGCCCGGGTCGTGGTGTCGTCACGGGCGGGATCGTCCGTGGTCGTGTCTGTGTCGAGGCGCTCACGCCGGGGTCCTTTCCTCGTCGCCGGAGGGAGCCGACCGGTCGGCCGGCTCCCCGTGGACTACTGCTCTTGGGACTGCGCCTGCTTGAGCGCTGCCTCGGGGCTGGCCTTGCCGGTGAGGGCGAGCTGGACGGCGGTGTAGATCTTCGTGGCGGCCTTGGGCCAGTCGGGTCCGAGCTCACCGGTGCGGGCGCGAGCGGTCTGCACCGTGGTCACGAAGGACGCGACCTGCGGGTGGTCCTTCGCCCACGCGGCGCCGGCCTCGAGGTTCGTCGGCACGTTGCCGCTCACCTCGGACAGGGCCTTCTGCATCTTCTGGGTGTGCAGGCAGCCGACGAACTTGCCGGCGAGCTGCATCTTGTCCTTGTCGCCGGTCTGCGGGACGGTGAAGGCCTCGCCGCCGAGCGGTGCGACCGTGGCCTCGCCGGTGCGTGTCGGGATCGGCACGCTGTCGAACTCGAGGCTCTTCTTCTCGTTGAGCGCCGGGAGCTGCCAGGGGCCGTTGATCATCATCGCGGCCTTGCCGGCCAGGAACTGGTTGTTGACGTCCGCCTGGGCCCAGTTGATCGAGCTCTTGGACATCGAGCCGTCGTCCTGCAGATCCTCGACGAGCTGCAGGGCCTGGGTGGCGTCCGCGGTGGCGATGTTCTTCTCGTCACCACCGTTCGACCAGAAGAAGGGCAGGAACTGCCAGGTGCCCTCGTACGTGTTGATGTTGCTCATCGCGAAGCCGTAGGTCGAACCCTTGGTGAGCTTCTTCGCGGCGGCCTTGAGTTCGTCCCACGTCTTGGGCGGCTGGACACCGGCGTCCGAAAGCAGCTTCTTGTTGTAGTAGAGCGCGATGGAGTTCGTGTTCGACTGCAGGCCGTAGAGCTTGCCCTTGTAGGTGCTCGCCGCCTTCACGCCGGGGACGTCGCCGTCGGCGTCGAGCCCGTAGGCCGACAGGTCGGACAGCGCACCAGACGAGGCGATCTGCTGCACGTCGGGGTTGTCGAGCATGAGGACGTCGGGCAACGTCTTCGACGACGCCTGCTGCAGCACCTTCGAGATCAGGCCGGCACCGGCGACGTGGTTGATCGTGACCGTCGCGCCGACCTCCTTGGCGCACTGCTTGTAGACCGGGTTGTAGTTCGCGTCGTAGTAGTCCTCGATCGTCAGGGCCTTGCTGCCGCCCGACGAGGCCGAGCCGGAGCCGGAGCACCCGGACAGGACCAGGGGGACCGTGGCGAGCACGGCGACGGCGCCGACGAGGGCGCGGGTCCGGCGCGACTGGGAGGGGAATCTTTGCTTCATTGCAGAGCTCTTCTCTTGACGGATGCTGGGACAGGCACGCATCGACGAGGCCGCTGACGTCATCGTCGCTGTGCTCCTGGGGCGAGAAGCTAACAGATAAGCGCTTCACCTGTAAAGCGCTTTTCTGACTTGACGAGCGCTAGGATCGGCGGCATGGCCACGATGCAGCAGGTCGCCGATCGGGCGGGGGTCTCGATCGCCACCGTGTCCTTCGTGGTGAACGGGACGAAGTACGTGACCCCCGGAACCACGGCGCGGGTGCGGACCGCGATGCGCGAGCTGAAGTTCCGCGGCAACGTCGTCGCCCGTGCGCTCGCGAGCCGGCGGACTCGGATCATCGCACTGCTGTTCCCGACCACCGGCAACCGCTTCAGCCCGACCACCTCGCAGTTCTTCATGAGCGCGGCGGAGCGTGCGTCCGAGCGGGGGTACCACCTCGTGCTCTGGCCCGTGGACCCCGCGGGAGACGACCTCGACGACCTCGTGTCCGGCGGGCTCGTGGACGGCGTCATCCTGATGGAGGTGCGGATGGACGACCCTCGCGTCGCCGTCCTCACCGACCTGGACGTGCCGTTCACCCTGATCGGCCGGACCCGTGACAGCAGCGGGCTGCCCTTCGTCGACATCGACTTCGAGACGACGATCGAGGACAGCCTCGACCACCTCCAGGCCCTCGGGCACCGGCGGTTCGGGCTCGTCCTCGAGGACCTCGAGGGCACCCCGATGGCCGGCTACGCACCGCACCTGCGCGTCGATTCGACGTTCCGGCAGGCGATGGTCGAGCGCGGACTGACCGGGACGATCGTCACGGCTGGGCCCGGCAGTGACGGCGGGCGGCAGGCCACGAGTGACCTGCTCGCGGCGGACCCCGACGTCACCGCCGTGCTCGTCATGAAGGACGACTCGTCCGCCGGCGTCCTGGTCGGGCTCTACACCGCTGGGCGGCGGGTCCCCGAGGACGTCTCGGTGCTCAGCATCGCGTCGTCCGAGGCGAACGCGGACCAGCACTACCCGCGGCTGTCGACGATGGTCGCTCCGGGCCCGGAGCTCGGTGTGCGGGCCGCCGACGCCCTCATCGAGCAGCTCGATGGCACCTCCGAGGACCTGCCGCACTTCCTGCTGCCGTGCACGCTGCGGATCGCCGAGTCCACGGCCCCCGCCCCGGCCTGACCACCCGCCGGCCACGTTTCGGGCTGAGCGACAGTTCGCGGGGCCGCGAACACGTGAACTGTCGTCCACCGCGAAAGCGCGGCACCACCCGCCGCCGCCTGGCGGACAGACCAGGCTCCGCCTGGTTGTGTGGATGCACAGGTTCGCAGCACCACACGTCGAGGAGGACGGATGGCAATCGACCGGAGGACGTTCATGCTCGGGGGAGCGGGGGTGCTGCTGCTCGCCGGCTGCTCCACCCGACCCGAGCGCACGCGCGTCGAGGACTGGCCCACCGAACCGCCCGAGGGCGAGGCGACGATCAGCTGGTGGGCCGGCCAGGTCGCCTCGAAGGACGGCGGTGACCTGCGCCGCCGGCTCATCGCGGAGTTCCAGAAGGAGCACCCGAACATCCGCGTCCGGATCGTCAGTGCCCCGAGCGACACCGACACGAACCGCACCAGCCTGACGACCCAGATCGCGGCCGGCAGCAGCACGCCGGACGTCTACCTGGGCGACGTCGCCTGGCCCGGGCAGTTCGCGAAGAACAAGCTCGCGACCCCCGTGAACCAGCTCGTCGGCGAGCACTTCTTCGACCAGTTCCCCGAGGGCCTGCGGCTGGCGGCGAGCGTCGACGGAACCTACTACATGTTCCCGCTCTACATCGACGAGTCGTTCTTCCTGTACCGGAAGGACCTGCTCGCGAAGCACTCCCTGCAGGTGCCGGGATCGTGGGAGGAAGTGCGCGAGACCGCCGCGAAGCTCGTCGACACCGGCGACGTGTCGTACGGGTTCGCGTTCCAGGGCGACGTGTACGAGGGACTGACCTGCAACGTCACCGAGTTCGTCGCCGACGCGGGCGGGTCGCTGCTCAACGACGACCTCACGAAGCCCGAGACGACGAGCTCCGAGACCAAGCGCGCGTTCGAGTTCATGCGGTCGCTGGTCACGTCGGGAGCGTCGCCACGGGCCACCCTGACGTACCAGGAGCAGGACACCAACGACGCCTTCTCCGGCGGCCGCGCGGCGTTCCTCCGCAACTGGTCGTACGCGTGGGGGATCGCGAACGGCCCGGACAGCCAGGTCGCCGGCAAGGTGGGGCTCGCCGCCCGGCCGACGTTCGACGGCATGGACGAGCACCACTCGACGATCGGTGGGTGGGGGAACTACATCAACCCGCACACCCAGGAGCCCGCGGCGGCACTGACCTTCGCGCGCTGGATGTCGAGCGAGACCGCGCAGCAGTTCCTGACCCGCGAGGGCGGGGTCCTGCCGGCCCGAAGCGCCTCGCTCGTGAGCGAGGACGCGAAGCGGCAGAAGCGCCCGACCTACGACACGGCGGCGGGCATCACGCTCGTGCCCCGCCCGACCTCGACGGCCTACTACCCGAAGGTCTCGCAGGGCGTCTACCAGAACGGCAACAGCATCCTCGGCGGGCAGGCGTCCGTCGACGGTGGCACCAGCGCGATGGCCTCCGCCATCTCGCTCGCCCTGCAGGGAGCAGCGCTGTGAGCGCCGGCACGGCGACACGACCGGCACGGCCTGGAGGCACGGGTCGCGTCGATCCGCCGCCCCGGCCTTCGGGGCGGTCGCGTCTCGACCGCATCCGCTCGCGGGGCGCGTGGGGCTTCGCGGCCCCGGCGCTCCTGGTGGTCGCAGCGGTGACGATCTTCCCGGTCGTGTACTCGGTCGTCCTGAGCTTCGCGGACGTCGAGGTCGGCTACGAGGGCTTCACGATCCAGTCGTTCGGGTTCGACAACTACGCGGCCCTGCTGCAGAGCGCCGACTGGTACCGGGCGCTGGGCTTCACCGTGCTCTACACGGTGGTGACGGTGTCGGTCGAGCTCGTGCTCGGCATGCTCGTCGCACTGGTGCTCGAGCGGCTCGGGGCCACCCGCGGCTGGATGCTCGCGCTCATGCTCATCCCGTGGTCGCTCGTGACCATCGTCAACGCGCAGCTGTGGAAGTACATCTACGACAGCACCTACGGCGTCGCGACGTGGTTCTTCGGGTTGTTCGGGGACGCTCCGGTGATCCTCGGCGAACCGGTGCCCGCGATCACCGGGCTGATGGTCGCGGACATCTGGAAGACGACGCCGTTCGTCGCGATCATCCTGCTCGCCGGGCTCGTGCAGATCTCGGAAGACCACTACGAGGCCGCCGAGCTCGACGGCGCGAGCACCTGGCAGACGTTCTGGCGCGTGGTGCTGCCGCAGCTCACCCCGACCCTGACGATCGCGGTGCTGTTCCGCATCCTGCAGGCGTTCGGCGTCTTCGACCTGCCGTTCGTGCTGACGAACGGCGGGCCGGGCACCGCCACCCAGTCGCTCGCGATCATGGGGTACAAGGTGCTCTTCCAGGACATCAACATCGGACCGGGCGCGGCGATCGCGACCTCCACCGCGGTCATCGTCGCGGCCGGGTGTCTGCTGTTCCTCCGGGCGTTCCGGAACCAGGCGAAGGGAGGGGACGACTGATGCCCCGTCAACGTGTGCGCAAGGGTTGGCGCAAGTGGGTCAACACCGTCAACGTCAGCGGTGTCGTCATCGCGGTGCTCACCGCGCTGCCGCTCTACTGGCTCGTCACGACGTCGCTCAAGCCGGCGTCCGAGATCGGGCAGTCGCCGCCCACCGTCTGGCCGCAGTCGTTCACCTTCGACAACTTCGTGGTGGCCTTCCGCGACAACGCGCTCGGCCAGTACATGGTGAACAGCGTCATCGTGTCGGTGTCGACCACGGTGATCGTGCTCGCGCTGGCGTTCCTCGCCGGGTACGCCCTGGCCGGCCGGTTCATCCGGGGACGGACGGCGATCATGACCTCGCTGCTCATGCTGTCGGTGTTCCCGGCGATCGCGGTGCTGACGCCGCTGTACCTGCTCGAGCGCAACCTCGGGCTGCTCAACTCGTACCCGGGTCTGATCGTGCCGTACGTGGCGTTCAACCTGCCGTTCGCCATCTGGATCATGCGGAACTACCTGCAGGGGATCCCGTCGACGATCGAGGAGGCGTCCGAGATCGACGGGGCCGGGGCGTGGCGGACCGTGCTGTCGGTGATCCTGCCGATGGCGAAGCCGGGCCTGTTCACGGTCGGCGTCTTCACCTTCACGGCCTCGTGGAGTGAGTTCCTGATGGCCCTGACGTTCAACAGCGAGAACTCGTTCCGGACGATCCCGGTCGGCATCGCGCTCTTCGGGACGCAGTTCACGGTGCCGTTCGCGCAGATCTTCGCCGCGAGCGTCGCTGCGACGGTGCCGATCGTCATCCTGGTGCTGGTGTTCCGCCGCTCGATCGTGTCCGGTCTGACCTCCGGAGCCGTCAAGGGGTGACGGGTGTCCGGCATGCGGAGATAGGTAGAGAACTTACCTAGCTGCGCATGCTGGACATTCGTCCGAGCGCCGTCCTGACCGCCCGTACCCTGCCGTCAGGGGCTCGGTGCGCCGAGATCGACGGCTGCGACGATGCGGTCGATGATCCGCACGAACCTGGCCCGCTCCCGTTCCGAGAAGGAGGCCATCAGGTCGTGCAGGTGCTTGTTCGTGCCGTCCATCGCGCGCGCGTAGTCGCGGCGGGCAGCATCGGTCAGCTCGATGTACCGGCTGCGGCCGTCGTCGGGGTTCGGGACACGGCTGAGGTGTCCGCTGTGCTCGAGGCGGTCCACCATGCCGGTGACCGCCGGGCCGGTGAGTCCCAGGTGCTTCGACAGGTCCTTCACGCGCACCGTCCGACCTGCTTCCTCGGCACGCGAGACGAACTGCAGCAGCGTCAGGTCGCCGCCGGAGACGCCGAGCTCGTCGCGCAGTCGACCGCGCAGTTCGGAGACCGCGGCCTCGAGCCGGGTCAGCGCCGCGTTCAGGTCGACATCGCTCACGACAACGTCCCCTCTGCACGGGTCTCGTCCGGGTCACGATACGCCGCAGTCACCGCACCAGCGTATCCACATAACGCGGAGCGTGGAACGGTGCGGGTGACGGCATCGGGAGCGGGGCACCGTGGCTGACCCCGTCCCGAGTCCACAGTCCGCTGCACCCGCCGGGGAACCGGTCCGTTTCGAGGTCTCCGGCGGGGACCCCGACTCGGCCGAGCGCGACCTCGCCGCCGTCCACGGCGCCGATCGGTGGTCCGTCCGGCGCATCGACGAGGACTTCTCGTACCGGTACACGGCTGTCGGCGACTCCGACGTGAGCATCCGGCGCTCGCAGCTCCGCGGTGCCGTGCGCGGCTCGGTGCCCGTCGGTGCCGACTACGTGGTGACGTGGATCACCAGCGGGACCGCGCACCTGGACTCCGGGCGCGTCCGGATGGAGTTGCGCCGGGACGTCCCCGTGCTCCTGCCGCCCGAGGACGACTTCGTGTTCACGGCCGAGGATCACGACCAGCGCCTGGTGCACTTCGGGCGGGAGTACGTGCACCGCGTCGCGTTCGAGCACCTGGAGGTCGAAGCGGCACCGCTGCGGTTCGACCCGACCCGCATGCCGGAACCGGAGACCGCCGAGCGCTGGCAGGGGGCGCTCGTGGCGTTATCCCGGGCACTTCGCGCCGAGGGCCCCGACTCGGACGCGTGGCACGCGGCCAAGCGGTCGGCCGCCACCGCGTTCCTGGACACCTTCCCGCCGCAGGCCGACGACCTGCCTGCGGTGCTCGGCCTGCCCCGGAACGCCCGGCTGCGGGCAGCGGTGGAGTACATCCACGCGCACGCTGCCGAGCCGGTCACGGTCCAGGAGCTGTCCGAGGTCGCCGGCCTGAGCGTGCGGTCTGTGCAGGAGTCGTTCCGCCGGGTCTTCGACGTGTCGCCGCTGACGTACCTGCGCGAGGTCCGGCTCGACCGCGTACGCGGCGAACTGCTCGAGCTTGACCCGCAGGCCGGGGTCGTCGGCGACGTCGCCCGCCGCTGGGGGTTCGCCCACCTCGGCCGGTTCTCGGCGGCGTACGCGGCCCGGTTCGGCGAGTACCCGAAGCAGACCCTGCGCCGCTGACGGCGGCGGGTGCTCAGCGGCCGGGCGTCGGCCTCGGCGCGGGGCCCGTGCTTGCCCGAACCCGCAGGGTCGTGGGGAGCCGGACGTGGTCCGTGGTCGGTTCGCCACGGAGCATCGTCAGGAGCATCTGCACGGCGTGCGACCCGAGTTCGGCGAGCGGCTGCGACACCGTGGTGAGCGGCGGGGTCGTGGTGGACGCTTGCGGCACGTCGTCGAAGCCCACGACGGACAGGTCCTGGGGGACGCGGAGCCCGACCTCGGCCGCGGCGCGGAGAACACCGATCGCCGACGAGTCGTTCGCGGCGAACACCGCGGTGGGGCGGTCGGCGAGGGTCAGGAGCTCGCGGGCGACGGCCGCGGACTGGTCCTCCTGGTAGCCGCCGTCACGCAGCAGGCACTCGTCGACCGTGATGCCCGCGGCGGTCAGGGCCGAGCGGTACCCGGCCGCGCGCAGCTGGGCGGAGGCCAGGTCGGCGCGTCCCTGCAGGTGCGCGATGCGGGTGTGCCCGAGGGACAGCAGGTGTTCGACGGCCTGCACCGCGCCGGCCTCGTTGTCCGCGTCGACGGTGGCGTGCCCCTCCGGCCCGGTGTGCGGGTCGATCGCCACGACGGGGATCGACGAGCTCGACAGTGCCGTGGTCGGGGTGACGACGATCGCGCCGTCGATCAGGGTGCCGGACAGGCGGGACAGCGACCGGCGCTCCCACCCGGGTCGGTCGGCGCCGGTCATCAGGCCGGCGTAGGCGAGGAGCTCGTAGCCGGTGCCGGTGGCCGCCCGCGAGATGCCGCGGAGCAGCTCGGTCGAGAACGGCTCGAACTCGGGCACCAGGATGCCGACGACCCCGGTCCGCGAACTCCGCAGGCTCCGGGCGACCAGCGACGTCTCGTACCCCAGGTCGTCGACCACCTGCTGCACGCGGAGCATCGTGGCGGGTGCGACCCCGTCCCGCTGGTTGATCACCTTGGACACCGTCGGGATCGAGACCCCGGCCACCCGCGCCACGTCGCCGATCGTCACCCGGCCGGCACCGGGACGCGCGCCGAGTGCCGAGTCCATGTGCACACCGTACCGCTGCGGCACCATGTCATCGGTAAAGAAAACGTTATCGATATCGATTGACATGGACCTGGAGCAGCAGGCATGCTCTCCGCAGCGGCAGTCGATGTCGCGCATGTCAACGACGACACTTCAGGAGTTCCACGATGACGAGGAAGATCCGTGCCGCGGCAGCCATCGCGCTGATCGGGGCCACAGCACTGGTGGCCAGTGGGTGCTCGGCGGGCAGCGATGCCTCCGAGGACGGCGGGAAGGTCACGATGACCTTCTGGCACAACTCGACCACCGGACCGGGCAAGGCCTACTGGGCCTCGACGGTCAAGGCGTTCGAGGAGAAGTACCCGAACGTCACCATCAAGACCCAGGCGATCCAGAACGAGGACCTGGACGGCAAGCTCCAGACCGCCCTCAACTCCGGCGACGCCCCCGACGTGTTCCTGCAGCGCGGCGGCGGCAAGATGGACGCGATGATCGCTGCCGGGCAGCTCATGGACATCTCCGACTCCATCAGCGCCGACGCGAAGAAGTCCATCAGCGCGGGCACGTTCGCCGGGTACGAGAAGGACGGCAAGACCTACGCCATGCCGGGCGCGGTGCTCCCCGAGGGCATCTGGTACTCGAAGGACCTGTTCAAGGAAGCCGGCATCGAGGGAACGCCCACGACCATGGACGAGCTGAACGACGCGATCACGAAGCTCAAGGCCAAGGACATCGACCCGGTCGCCGTCGGCGCGAAGGACGCGTGGCCGGCCGCCCACTGGTACTACAACTTCGCGCTCCGCGAGTGCAGCCAGAAGACCCTCGAGGACACGGCGAAGTCGCTGAAGTTCGACAACGCCTGCTGGACGAAGGCCGGCGAGCAGCTCGAGGACTTCAACGCCACCAAGCCCTTCAACAACGGCTTCCTGACCACCGCCGCACAGCAGGGCGCCGGCAGCTCGGCCGGTCTCCTCGCCAACCACAAGGCCGCCATGGAGCTCATGGGCGCGTGGGACCCGGGCGTGATCGCGTCGCTGACGCCGGACGCCAAGCCGCTGCCCGACCTCGGCTGGTTCCCGTTCCCCGCGATCGACGGTGGCAAGGGTGACCCGAAGTCGATGATGGGTGGTGTCGACGGCAACTCCTGCTCGGCACAGGCCCCGAAGAAGGCGTGCACCGACTTCCTGAACTTCATCGTGCAGAAGGACAACCAGGAGGCCTACTACAAGGCCTTCAACGCCATCCCGGTCAACAAGGAGGCCCAGTCGGTCGTCGACTCGGACTACCTGAAGTCGGCCCTGGCCGCCTACCAGGAGGCCCCGTTCGTCTCGCAGTACCTCGACACCCTGTACGGCCAGAACGTCGGCAACGCGCTGAACACCAGCGTCGTCGACCTGCTCGCCGACAAGGGCAGCGCGAAGGACATCGTCGAGACCACCAACCAGGCTGCGGCCAAGGGCTGAGCATGACCCTCGACACCTCGCTCGGTACGACTCCGACCACCGGGTCGGACACGGCCGCGGGGACGTCCCCGGCGGGGAGCGGTTCGCCGCTCCCCGCCGGTCGGCGGACCAAGCGCCGCATCGCGGACTGGCGGAAGCGCGTCGAGATCGCGGTCCTCGCCGGACCCGCGGTCATCGTCTTCGTCACGTTCGTGATCCTGCCCGTGGCGCTCGCCGCCTACTACGGGTTCTTCAAGTGGCAGGGCTACGGCCCACCCACCGACTTCGTCGGGCTGCAGAACTACCTGATCATCTTCCAGGACAAGGCGTTCCACGCGGTCCTGATGCACAACGGCTTCATCGTCGTGCTCTCGCTGGTGCTGCAGGGGCCGATCGCGATCGTGCTCGCGCTGCTGCTCAACCAGAAGATGCACGGCCGCGGGCTCGTCCGCGTGCTCGTCTTCGTGCCGTACGTCATCTCCGAGGTGATCGTCGGCACCGGGTGGAGCCTGATGCTCCAGTCGAACGGCGCCGTGAACGACCTGTTCCAGAGCATCGGCCTCGGCGGACTCCGTGCGGACTGGCTGTCGAACCCCGACATCGCCATCTGGACGCTGCTCGTGATCATCTCGTGGAAGTACATCGGCTTCGCGGTGATCCTGTTCCTCGCCGGCCTGCAGAGCATCCCCGAGGAACTGTTCGAGGCCGCAGCCATCGACGGCGCCGGCTACTGGCAGATCCAGCGGCGCATCACGCTGCCGCTGCTCGGCCCGACGATCCGCATCTGGGCGTTCCTGTCGATCATCGGCTCGCTGCAGCTGTTCGACCTCGTCTACATCATCTGGGGGCAGTACATCGCGTCGACCGCGGGCACCTCGACGATGGCGACGTACATGGTCGCCAACGGCCGGACCTCGGGCAACTTCGGCTTCGGCAGCGCCGTCGCGGTCGTGATGTTCGTGATCTCGCTCGTGGTCGCCCTGATCTACCAGCGCTTCGTGCTCCGCCGCGACACCGCGGGTGCACTCACCGAGAGGAAGAACTGATGGCCACCACGAGCATCGTCGCCCCCGGGCGCCGGGCCGTGCGGGAGCGCCGGTCCAGTGCCGCGATCGGACGCGCGAACCCGCTGACGTACGTCGTCGCGATCCTGTTCGTCGCCGCCAACCTGGCACCCGTGCTCTACATCGTGCTGGGCGGCTTCCGGACCAACTCGCAGATCACCACGAGCCCCGCCGGGCTGCCGGCACCGTTCGAGTTCGGCAACTACGGTTCCGTGCTGTCGAGCGGCATCTTCTGGCAGCAGCTCGGCAACTCGACGATCAGCGCCGTCACGACCACCCTCGGGGTCGTCGTGCTCGGGCTGATGGTGAGCTTCGTGCTCGCCCGCTACCGGTTCGCCGGCCGCGGGGCGCTCTACGCCCTGTTCGCCGCGGGCCTGATGTTCCCGATCACCGTCGCGATCACCCCGCTGTACCTGCTCGTCAAGGACCTCGGTCTGACGAACAGCCTGGCCGGCGTGATCCTGCCGCAGATCGCGTTCGCGCTGCCGACCACCGTCATCATCCTGGTGCCGTTCCTGCGGGCGATCCCCGACGAGCTCGAGGAGGCCGCGTCGATCGACGGAGCGAGCCGTCTCGGGTTCTTCTTCCGGATGGTCGTGCCGCTGTCGCTGCCCGGCGTCGTCACGGTCGGCATCCTGGCGTTCATCGCCAGCTGGAACAGCTACATCCTGCCGCTGTTCATCCTGAACAACGAGGCCGCGTACACGCTGCCGCTCGGGGTCCAGTCGTTCTCGTCGCAGTACTCCGTCGACACCGCCAAGGTGCTCGCGTTCACCTCGATGTCGATGATCCCGGCGCTCGTGTTCTTCACGATCTTCCAGCGCCGGATCGTCGGCGGCCTGACCGGGGCGGTGAAGGGGTGACCGCGACCGACGCGACGCGGACCGCCGGACGCGATCCGCGCCTCCAGGCCGACAGCACGACGGACGCGACGACCGCGACCGCGGCGGACGCGACCACCGCCGGACCCCGCGCCGACGCCCTGCTCGCCGAGATGACCCTCGACGAGAAGGTCGCCCAGCTCGTCGGCTACTGGCTCGACCAGAACGGCGTCGTCGCACCCATGCAGGGCGAGATGGCGGCCGTGCAGCAGGGCAGCACCCTGGCGGACATCACGCGCGACGGCATCGGGCAGTTCACCCGCGTCTACGGCACCCGTCCCGTCGAACCCGACGAACGTGCTGCCTGGCTCTGGGCCGAACAGCGCCGCCTGCAGCGCGAGACCCGGCTCGGGATCCCGGCGCTCGTCCACGAGGAGTGCCTGACCGGCCTCGCCGCGTGGAAGGCCGCGACGTTCCCGACCCCGCTGGCGTGGGGCGCGTCGTTCGACCCGGAACTCGTCGAGCAGGTCGGCGCCGCGATCGGTGCATCCATGCGCCAGCTCGGCGTCCACCAGGGGCTCGCACCGGTGCTCGACGTGATCCGCGACCCGCGTTGGGGGCGGGTCGACGAGTGCATCGCCGAGGACCCGTACCTGGTCGGCACGGTCGGCACCGCGTACGTGCGCGGGCTGCAGTCCGCCGGGGTCGACGCGACCCTGAAGCACTTCCTCGGGTACTCGGCGTCGCAGGCGGGGCGGAACCACGCCCCCGTGCACGCCGGGGCCCGCGAGGTCGCCGACGTGTACCTGCCGCCGTTCGAGATGGCGCTGCGCGACGGCGGCGCCCGGAGCGTCATGAACTCGTACGCCGAGATCGACGGCGTGCCCGTCGCGGCGAACGGCGAGCTGCTGACCAGCCTGCTCCGCGACCGGCTCGGCTTCGACGGCACGGTCGTGGCGGACTACTTCTCGGTGGCGTTCCTCGAGGTCATGCACGGCATCGCCGCCGACCGTGGCGAGGCCGCGGCGCTGGCGCTCGAGGCCGGCATCGACGTCGAGCTCCCGACCGGTGACGCGTACCTCGCGCCGCTGGTCGAGCGGGTCCGCAGCGGGCAGGTGGACGAGGCACTCGTCGACCGCGCCGTGCTCCGGGTGCTCCGGCAGAAGGAGCGGCTCGGCCTGCTCGAACCGGACGCGTTCGCCGAGGACGCCCCCACCGGGATCGACCTCGACACCCCGCTGCACCAGGCACTCGCACGGCAGCTGGCGGCGAAGTCGCTCGTGCTGCTGTCGAACGACAGCGGCAGCGCCGACAGCGGCACCGCCGACGGTGGCACCGTCGACAGCACCACCCCCGTCCTCCCGCTCGCACCGGGGGCGTCCGTCGCGGTCATCGGCCCGAACGCCGACCGCGCCGAGGCCCTGCAGGGCTGCTACTCGTTCGCCAACCACGTGCTCGCCTCGCACCCCGACCTGCCGCTCGGCTTCGCGATCCCGACCGTCCGCGAAGCCGTCACCCGGGCCCTCGGCCCGTCGGCGGTCCGCTTCGCCGCGGGCTGCGGCGTCACGGGCGACGACCGGGCCGGCTTCGCCGACGCGGTCGCCGTGGCCTCCGCCTCGGACGTCGCTGTGGTCGTCATCGGCGACCAGGCCGGACTCTTCGGCCGCGGCACGGTCGGCGAGGGCAACGACACCGAGTCGCTCGACCTGCCCGGCGTGCAGCGCGAGCTGGTCGAGGCCGTCGTCGCGACCGGCACCCCCACCGTGATGGTGCTGCTGACCGGCCGGCCGTACGCGATCGGCTGGGCGCTCGACGGCGACCAGCCGCGTCCGGCCGCGGTCGTGCAGGCGTTCTTCCCGGGCGAGGGCGGCGGGTTGGCGATCGCCGACCTGCTCACCGGCGCGGCCTCGCCCTCGGGCCGGCTGCCACTGTCCCTGCCCCGGTCCGCCGGCGCGCAGCCGTTCACGTACCTGCACCCGCGGCTCGGCGGTCCGTCCGACGTCACGGCCGCCGACTCGACGCCGGTGCGACCGTTCGGCTTCGGCCTCGGCTACACCGACTTCGGCTACGACGAGCTCGTCGTCGACCCGGACGTCCGCTCCGACGGCGTCTTCACCGCGTCGGTGACGGTCCGCAACACCGGGTCCCGTGCCGGCGAGGACGTCGTGCAGCTCTACGGGCACGACGTGCACGGCAGCGTCACCAGGCCCGAGGTGCAGCTCCTCGGCTACGCGCGGGTCGCGCTCGCCGCGGGGGAGTCCGCGCGGGTCCGCTTCCGCGTCCCGGTGCAGCGCTTCGCGTTCACCGACCGACGGATGCGCAAGGTGGTCGAACCCGGCGACGTGCAGGTCTGGGTCGCGTCGCACGCGGCGGCGTCCCGGCCGGGAGGCCCGGTGGCAGCGGGTGGGATCGTCGCCTCGGGCGACGGGCCGGTCCGACACCCCGTCCCCGGCACCGCCACGGAGCGCGCCACCGTCGCGGTCACGGGCGCGGTGCACGAGGTCACCCTCGACGACCCCCGCCTGGTGGAGTGGTCGCTCGTCTGACCTGGTGACGGACCACGCGCCCTGGGCGTGACCGAGTGACGGACAGGAGGCGCGGTGCGGGCTCGCACCGCGCCTCCTGTCCGTCAGTGGGTCGGGATCACCCGACCGGTTCGATCCGGTCGGACAGGTCCAGCGACCAGACGGCGACGCCCGTCAGGCCGAGCCGCTCCGCCAGGGCGACCCGTTCGCGCAGCGAGCGTGCGTCGGACCACCGGAGCGCCTCACCGCTCGGCAGGGTCGCGGTCCACTCGCCGACCGTCGCGTCCCACCGGGCGGTCGCGCCCGCCTTCCGGACCCGGAGCCGGGCCTGGGCGTCGGACAGCTGACCGGCCGGGCGCGTGCCCTTCCAGTGGTAGCCGTACCCGGCCACACCGAGCACGATCTGGTCGGCGGGAGCGAGGGTCGCGAGTGCACGGGCTGCCTTCGACGACCACGCGAGCGACCCGACCGGGCCGGGTGCGTCCGGCTCCCAGGGGCCGTGCTGGTCGTAGGCCATGAGCGTCAGGTGGTCGAGCGGGGCGCGGAGGGCGCGGACGTCGTAGCCGAGGCGGGCGTACCCGGCGGCGGTGGTCGACGCGGACAGGGCGATGTCGAGCCGGACGCCGTCGCCGACGGCGGCCCGGAGCTCCCGGGCGAAGGCGGTCAGACCGGGCTTCTCGGCCGGGGTCAGCGCCTCGAGGTCGATCATGACCGAGTCCCAGCCGCCCGTGGCCACGTCGGCGGCGAGCGACCGGACGACCCGGGCGCGGTTCGCTGGCGAGGTGAGCAGCTTCCGCGCGATCGGCTCGCTGAAGTCCCCGTCGGCCTCGGAGTAGTTGCTGACGAGCAGCTGCGCGGTGAGCCCGTTGGCGTGCGCCCGGTTGCGCTGGGCCTTGGCGGCGCGCGACGGTGCGGTGACCTTCGTGCCCGTGCGGTTCACCAGCAGCCCGTCGACGCCGACCACGTCCATCGCGGCGGCGTTCGCGTCCACCAGGGCGGTGTCGGCGTTCTCGGGCTGGAAGCCGGTCACGTCGAACCCGTCAGCGTGGGCGGCGGTCGGGGCCGTGCAGCCGGCGAGTGCGAGTCCGGTGGTGAGCGCGGCGGCGAGCAGCGCGGAGCGGCGTCGACGCGGGGTGGTGGTCACGGGGAGGGGCGTCCTGTCGTTCGTGCCCGGTCGGGGCGCGTCGTCGGCGCTCCGGTCAGGAGGCGCTGATGGTCGTGGTTGGTCGTGCCGGTGGGGCGCCGGCGACGTCGTCGGCGGAGACCGGGCCCTCGGCGTCCGTCGGTTCCGGGCTCAGGACGAGGCCGGAGCCGCTCGCCGCGCTGGCGTAGAGCTCGTCGAGCCACGAGCGGTTCACGCTCGGGGACTTGCCGCCGGCGAACTTGAAGTGCAGTCCACAGTACGGGTGGATCCAGATGCTGCTGCGGCCCCCGCCGACGGCGGGGTCGTCCTTCCACGAGAACACGAAGCTCTCCCCGCGGCGGATGAGGTTCACGATGACGATCTGCAGGTGCGTGAGTGCGCGATCGTCGAGGCGGAGTTCGAGGGGTTGCGAGTCGTAGATGAGCTGGCCCATGGCGCTGCCTTCCGTTTGCCGGGGCCCGCCGCACGTGCCGGGCCCGCGGGGTCCATCCTCCCGCGGATCCACGAAGTGTGGCGCATTCCGTCCATCGACGGCGTGATCAGTCCCGTTCCGTGCCGGTGCCCGACGGCGGGACGGCCGGTGCCGACCACGGCGGGAGCTCGGCCGACGGGTACCCGCCGTGCTCGTCCGGCGCCCGCAGCATCGGGTTGACCGCACGCAGCCGGATGCCGGAGGTGTCCTCGGCGACCCCGCGGACGGCGTTCGCCAGCAGGAACGCGACGACGTCGGCCGTGCTGCCGTCGGGGTCGTAGCCGTGCCAGGGGCGGTCGTCGCCCTGGGCGCGGCGCAGGGCATGGGCGAACGTCGCGTCGGCGTCGTCGACCTCCACCTCGCAGTCGAGCACGATCCGGAAGCGTGATCCCTCGCCCGGGGACCCGGCGAGGTCCGACGTGGCGCGGGGGTCCGGGTCCTCCGGGTCGAACGACCGGAGCGCCGCCGACGGTGCGGTGCCGAACGCCGCGCGGTACTCGGCCGCCATCCGGCCGGCGTTGCTGAAGTGCCAGTGCTTGGCGACGTCCGCGATGGTGCGACGGTCGGCCGGTGTCATCGACAGCAGGTCGCGGCGGACGCCCTCGAGTCGCACCCCGCGCAGGTACGACGCGGGTGAGGTCTGCAGCTCCCGCCGGAACGCGCTCTGCAGGCCGCGGGTCGACAGGTGTGCGGCGGCGGCGATGTCCGGTACGGAGATCGCTTCGCGGGCGTGGGCGTGCACGAACCGCAGCGCCTCGTGCACGGTGCGGGACAGCCGTGCTCCGCCGTGCTCGGGACCACTCGCCGTGGTCGGTGCCTGGTCCATACGTGGAGAGTACGAGTCGGTCGGGCCGATCGGCCTCCGACGCCACGACGCCGCCGTTATCCGGCGTGCGCGGATGTGGATCGCACCCGTTCGGGGGTCATTGTGGACCCCGGTGAGGGCGCTTATCGTCCAAGAGGTACTCAAACTGTCCCCCTCCGAACAGGGTCGGAGGCACGGGGACAGATCGGAGGATCTGATGAGTGGTTACGAGCGTGCACCGGGGGTCGCCCCGGTCCACATCACCTCCTACCGGGCTCGCGCACGCGCTGCCCGACGCGGGTGGATCGTGCAGTCCGAGGACGACGTCGACCGTGAGCGGTTCACCTTCGCGGACCTCCGCGCCCGGCGAGGGTCGGGCCAGTGAGCAGCGACACCGTCCCGCGGGTCGCCGTCGGCAACGCGCCCCGGACCGCCGAGCGGTGCGGCCGGACCACCGCGGACGCCGTCCGGACGGTGCGTGCCGTGTACGACGGCCGCGACGTCCGGTTCGCGCCCACCGACCGGTTCGCGTTCCGCCACCGGACGGTGCGCCACCACAACGTCGCGCTGCTGTCGTCGGCGGTGTCGACCGCCGCCGCCGCCTCGTTCACGCCGGACGGCACGCCGGTGCTGGCGTGGTCGACCGCGGGGTGCCTGCGGGTCGACGACGACGCGCCCGCCCGGCCCGGTGTGCCGGTGCTCCTGCCGACGGACCGGCCGTTCACGCTGCTCGTGCCGGCGGGGACCGTCCAGGTCCTGCGGGTCGACCGCGGATTCCTCGACGCCGTCAACGGGGTCGTGTTCGACCACCGCTTCGCCGGCCGACTGCGATCCCGCCCGGCCGAGGCCGAGGTGTCCCACCTGGTCGCCCGCATCGACGCGGTCGCCGTCAACGCACTGCACCCCGACCGCAACCCGGGCGGGCACCTGTCGGCACAGGTGCTGCTGGCCGAGTCCGTGCTGCGGGCCTTCGGCGGGACGGACGCCGAACCCGACGCATCGCCGGTCCGCCGGACGGTGAACACCGTGCAGCTCGCACAGGCCTGGCTCGCGGAGCACTGCGACCGGCCGCTCCAGCTCGCGGACGTCTGCGGGGCCGTCGGGGTCAGCTCCCGCACGCTGCAGGAGAACTTCGTGCAGCACGTCGGCGTGAGCCCCATGACCTACCTGCTGCAGGTCCGCCTCGACCGGGTCCGGATCGCGCTCCAGCTCGCCGACTGTGCGCAGACGACGGTGGCCGAGGTCGCGCACCGGTGGGGGTTCCGCCACATGGGGCGGTTCTCGAGCACGTACTTCCAGCGCTTCGACGAGTACCCGAAGAAGACGCTCCAGACGAGCACCTGAGCGCCGATCCGTGCGTACCCGACAACAGCGGCTGATCGGGCTGGCGGAGCGGGTCCTGCTCCACCAGCCGGACGTCGTGCCGGACAGCATCCTGTTCGAGTGGGGCGACCACCGCGGACGCGACTGGGAGCAGACCCTCACCGTGCACTACGACGTCGGTGGCGGGAGCGCCGGCCCCCACCACCGGCACCACTACTTCATCTGACGGAGCGCTGCAGCCGGTCCGCCAGGAACGCCGCCTGACGCTCCCAGTGCCGGAAGCCGCCACCCTCGTGCCCGTTGTACGGGTACACGACGATCTCGCGGTCGCTGGAGCCGAGGGCGTTGAACGCGGCGAAGGTCGTGCGGGGCGGCACGACGTCGTCCATCAGCGCGACCGAGAACAGTGCCGGGGCGGTGATGCCGGCGGCGTGGTTGACCCCGTCCAGGTACGCGGCGGTCGCCCACACGGTGTCGGCCGCGTCGCGGTGGACGGCGAGGTACTGCGCGAGCTCCAGGTACGGCCCGCCGACCGCGACGTCGGTGCCGTTCCGCCAGTCGGCCAGGAACGCCACGTCGGGCAGCACCGCGGCGACCGGTCCGACGTGTGCCTCGACCAAGGCCGCTGCGGCGATCGTGATGCCGCCGCCCTGGCTGCCGCCGGTCAGGGCGATGCGCTCGGGGTCGATCCCGGGCAGCGTGCGCACCGCCTCGACGAGCCGCACGGCGTCGGTGTAGACGCGGCGGTAGTAGTGGTCGGCGGGCGAGCCGATGCCGCTCGTCATCCAGCCGCTGGCGTGCGGTGCGGAGCCGTGCGGGTCCGGGGTGTCGCCGCCGGCCCACCCGGAGCCCTGGCCGCGGGTGTCCATCACCACGTGCACGTACCCGGCGAGGGCCCAGTGCACGCGCTCGCCCGGGCGACCACGGCCACCGCCGTAGCCGAGGAACTCGACGACGACCGGCAGCGCGCCCGGGTCGTCGGTCACGGGACGGTTGACCCACGCCCGCACCGGGTCACCGGCGAACCCGGGGAACGTCAGGTCCTCGACGACGAGCCCGGTCACCGGGGTCTCGGCCGGCACGAGGGTCGTCTCGAACCCCTCGCCCGCGGTCCGGGCGGCGGCGATCGTGTCCGCCCAGAAGGCGTCGAAGTCAGCGGGACGACGGACGTCCGAGTGGTGGGCGCGGAGCGCGTCGAGGGGCAGGTCGGTCAGTGGCATGGGTGTCCTCCGGGGACGATGATGCCCCCGGCACCCTGGTGGAGGGCGCCGGGGGCGGGGAGTGTCGGATCCGGTGCGTCGGTCAGCGCGCCGCGGCGCGGTACTGCTCGAGCACCTCGGGGTGCGGGTCGGACGGCACGGTGGTCGTCGCGGTGTCCCACGTCGGCAGTGCGCCGGTGAGCGCCCACGCGGCCTGCTTCGCAGCACCCGCGGCGACGTACTCGCCGGGCTCCGGCACCAGGACGTCACGGCCGAACACCTGTGCGGCGACGGCGCGGACCGCCGGGTTCCGCGCAGCGCCGCCGATGAGCAGCAGCCGCTCGACGGTCACCCCGGTGTCCTGCACCGCGGCCAGTCCGTCGGCGAGGGCGCAGAGCATCCCCTCGACGGCTGCCCGGGCCAGGTGCGCCCGGTCGGTGGTCGCCGGCGTCATGCCGAGCAGCGATGCGGTCGCGTCCGGCCGGTTGGGCGTGCGCTCGCCGACGAAGTACGGCACCAGGACGAGGCCGTCGGCCCCGGCCGGCGCCTGCAGCGCCAGCTCGCCGAGTGCGTCGTGGTCGACGCCGAGCAGGCCGCCGATCACCTCGAGCACGCGGGCCGCGTTGAGCGTCGTGACGATCGGGAGGCGCGACCCGGTCCCGTCGGCGAAGCCCGCCACGGTCCCGCTCGGGTCACGCACCTCGGCGTCGCTGACCCCGAAGACCGTGCCGCTCGTGCCGAGGGACACCGCGACGTCACCCGGGCCGAGACCCAGGCCGAGCGCTGCCCCGGCGTTGTCGCCGAGTCCGGCGCCGATGACGAGGCCGGACCGGGCGACCGCGCCGCCGGGCAGTTCGACGTCGGTGGACAGGGTGCCCATCGCCTCGTCGGGAGCGACCACGCGGGGCACGACCACGGCGTCGTCGTCACCCATCGACGCCGGCCGCATCGGCCGCCCGAGCGCGAGCTCGAACAGCTCCGGGTCGTACTCGCGGCGCACCGGGTCCCAGTACCCCGTGCCGCTGGCGTCGGACGCATCCGTCGCCAGGGCTTCGAGGTCGGGGCCGAGCGGGCTCTCGTCCGCCGGTCCGTACCCGCGGAGCCGCCACGACAGCCAGTCGTGGGGGAGCGCCACGGCCGCGACGCGGGCCGCGTTCTCGGGCTCCGCGTCACGGAGCCACCGCAGCTTGGTACCGGTGAACGACGCGACCGGCACCAGCCCCGTCCGGGCGACCCACGCCTCCTGGCCGAGCTCGTCGACCATCTGCGCGGCCGCGTCCGCACTGCGGACGTCGTTCCAGAGCAGGGCGTCGCGGACGACGCGGCCGTCGGCGTCGAGCGCGACCATGCCGTGCTGCTGCCCGGCGATCGCGGCGGCACCGACGTCGTCGAGGCCACCGGCGTCCGCGACGGCGGCACCGAGCGCGTCCCACCAGTGACGGGGGTCGACGGCGGTGCCGTCCGGGTGGGACGCGCGTCCCTCGCGGACGACCGCACCGGTCGCGGCGTCACGGATGGTGACCTTGCAGGACTGGGTCGACGAGTCGACGCCGGCGACGAGCTGGCGCTCGTCCGTGTTCTCAGCCACGAGCACCCATCAAGTGCTCGATGGCGAGCTGCTGCAGGCGGACGAAGCCGAAGCCCTTGCCGCCGAAGTAGGCGTCGGCGTCGAAGTCCTCGTAGGCGGACCGGTCGGCGAGGAACGTGTCGTACGACTCGCCGTCGTTCAGCGTCGGCGTCGACAGCTCGCCGACCTTGGAGGCCTCGAGCGCTGCCTGCACCTCGGGGTCGGCACGGAACGCCTGCGCACGCTCCTTCAGGAGCAGGTACATGCGCATGTTGGCCGACGCGGAGTCCCAGACGCCGGTGATGTCCTCGGTGCGGCTCGGCTTGTAGTCGAAGTGGCGCGGGCCGTCGTACGCCGGGCCGCCCTGCGGGGCGCCGTGCTCGAGCAGGTCGACGAGCGAGAACGCGTTCTGCAGGTCGCCGTGACCGAACACCAGGTCCTGGTCGTACTTGATGCCGCGCTGGCCGTTGAGGTCGATGTGGAAGAGCTTGCCCTGGTAGAGCGCCTGGGCGATGCCGGCCGTGAAGTTCAGGCCCGCCATCTGCTCGTGGCCGACCTCGGGGTTGATGCCGAACAGCTCGGGGCGCTCGAGCGTCTCGGTGAAGGCGATCGCGTGGCCGAGGGTCGGCAGGAGGATGTCGCCGCGGGGCTCGTTCGGCTTCGGCTCGATGGCGAACCGGATGCCGTAGCCCTTGTCGGTGACGTACTGGGCGAGCAGGTTGACGGCCTCGCGGTAGCGCTCGAGCGCGGCCTGCACGTCCTTGGCGCTGTCGTACTCGGAGCCTTCGCGGCCACCCCACATCACGAACGTCGACGCGCCGAGCTCGGCGGCGAGGTCGATGTTGCGGAGCACCTTGCGGAGCGCGAAGCGGCGGACCTGCCGGTCGTTCGAGGTGAAGCCGCCGTCCTTGAAGACCGGGGCGGAGAACAGGTTCGTCGTGACCATCGGCACGACGAGCCCGGTCGACTCGAGCGCACCCTTGAGGCGGTCGATCTGGGTCTGGCGTTCGGCGTCGGTCGAACCGAACGCGAACAGGTCGTCGTCGTGGAAGGTCAGGCCGTAGGCCCCGAGCTCGTCGAGCTTCTCGACCGCCTCGACCACGTCGAGGGCGGGTCGGGTCGGCCCGCCGAAGGGGTCGGAGCCGTTGTAGCCGATGGTCCAGAGACCGAAGGAGAACTTGTCTGCACGGGTGGGCGTCGTTGCCATGGTGGTCACCGTTCGTCGTCGAAACAAAATGTTGCCGTGCCCAACATAAGCGGTAGTGTTGGCTGTAGCAAGCACGTGATCGCAAAGGAGCGAGCGGATGGCAAGTGTGTCGACGGTGCAGCAACGACTGCGGGTCGCGATGGTGGGTCACGGCTTCATGGGAGCCGCACACTCACAAGCGTGGCGGACCGCCCCCAGGTTCTTCGACCTCGGAGCCGAGCCGGAGATGGCGGTGATCGTCGGGCGTGATCCCGAACGCACCGAGGCCGCGCGGCAGCAGTACGGCTGGCAGGCGGCATCCACCGACTGGCGCGCCGTCGTGGCCGATCCGGACATCGACGTGGTCGACGTCGTGTCCCCGGGGTCCTCGCACGTCGAGATCGCGATCGCCGCGCTCCAGGCCGGCAAGCACGTCCTGTGCGAGAAGCCGCTCGCGAACACCGTCGCCGAGGCCGAGGCGATGACCGCCGCCGCCGACGCCGCCCGTGCACAGGGTGTCCGGGCGATGGTCGGGTTCAGCTACCGCCGGGTGCCGGCCATCGCGTTCGCGCGCCAGCTGGTGCAGGACGGCCGGATCGGCACCGTGCGCCAGGTCCGCGCGCTCTACCTGCAGGACTGGCTCGCCGACGCCGAGGGCCCGATGACCTGGCGCCTCGACAAGTCGCTCGCCGGCTCCGGTGCGCTCGGTGACATCGGCGCGCACGCCATCGACCTGGTCGAGCACGTCACGGGCGCGTCGCTCGCCACCGTCTCCGGCACGCTCGAGACCTTCGTGACCGAGCGTCCGCTGATGGCCGAGGGGGTCGGGCTCTCCGGCACCGCGTCGAGCGAGCGCGGGCAGGTCACCGTCGACGACGCCGCGTTCTTCACCGCGCGGCTCGACGGCGGCGCGGCCGACGGTGCGATCGGCACGTTCGAGGCCACGCGCTACGCGACCGGGCGGAAGAACGGTCTGACGCTCGAGATCAGCGGGTCCGAGGGCGCGATCCAGTTCGACCTCGAGGCGATGAACGAGCTCCGGCTGTACGAGTCGAACGCCCCGGCGGGGGAGCAGGGGTTCCGCCGCATCCTCGTCACCGAACCCGAGCACCCCTACATGGCCGCGTGGTGGCCGACCGGGCACCTCATCGGGTACGAGCACACCTTCAGCCACCAGGTGAAGGACTTCGTCGACGCGATCGTCGCCGGCACCGACCCGTCGCCGTCGTTCGCCGACGGCCTGCACGTGCAGCGGGTCCTCGACGCGGTCGAACGCAGCGCCGCCGCCGGCAGCACCTGGACGGCGACCTCGTGAGCGCCGCCGAGCAGACCCGCCAGGCGCTCGTCGTCCGTGGCGGGTGGGACGGCCACCAGCCCGTCGAGACCACCGACCTGTTCGTCCCGTTCCTGCGCGAGAACGGGTTCGAGGTCCGGGTGTCGGACTCGACGGCCGTCTACGCCGACGCCGCCGTCATGGACGAGGTCGACCTGATCGTGCAGGTCGTCACGATGTCGACCATCGCCGACGACGAGTTCGCCGGGCTGCAGCGCGCGGTCCTGGGCGGCGCCGGACTTGCCGGCTGGCACGGCGGCATCGCGGACGCGTTCCGGAACACCGCCGACTACCTGCACATGGTCGGCGGCCAGTTCGCCCACCACGCCGGCAAGCACCCCGACGAGCGCGTCGGGGAACAGTCCGACAACTACATCCCCTACACGGTGCACCTCACCGACCTCGGGCACGAACACCCGATCACGCAGGGCATCGAGGACTTCGACCTCGTCACCGAGCAGTACTGGGTGCTGTCCGACGAGTACAACGACGTCCTCGCGACCACCACCCAGGACGCGCGCGACTTCGACGCCTGGAACCGCCCGGTCACCGCACCGGCGATCTGGACACGGCAGTGGGGCGAGGGCCGCGTGTTCGTCTCCGCACCAGGGCACCGCCTCGAGGTCGTCGAGTCGCAGCCACTCCGCACCATCATCGAACGGGGACTCCTGTGGGCAGCACGGTGAACGAAGGGGTGCTCCGCGTCGGTGTCGTCGGCGTCGGGGTCATCAGCCAGCAGTACTTCGAGCACTTCCCGGCGCTGCCCGGGCTGTCGCTCGTGGCGGTCGCCGACCTCGACGTCGCCCGTGCCCAGCAGGTCGGTGCGGCACAGGGTGTTCGCGGCACCACCGTGGACGACCTGCTCGCCGCCGACGACGTCGACGTGGTGCTCAACCTGACGATCCCGGCCGCGCACGCCGACATCGCCACCCGGGCCCTCGCCGCCGGCAAGCACGTCTACGGCGAGAAGCCGCTCGCGATGTCCACCGCCGAGGCCGCACCGGTGCTCGAAGCAGCCCGCGCAGCCGGCCTGCGCGTCGGCAGCGCCCCGGACACCGTCCTCGGCACGGGCATCCAGACCGCACGGGCCGCCCTCGACGACGGCGCGATCGGGACCCCGGTCGGTGCCGCCGTCGCCTGGAGCGCACCCGGGCACGAGCTCTGGCACCCCGCGCCGGCGTTCTACTACCAGCCGGGCGGCGGACCGCTCCTCGACATGGGGCCGTACTACCTGACCAGCCTCGTCACGTTCTTCGGGCCGGTCGTCCGGGTCAGCGGCAGCGCCACCCGCTCCACCCGCGAACGGACGATCGCCACCGGGCCGAACGCCGGCACGTCGATCCCGGTCGACATCGACACGCACGTCGTCGCGATCCTCGAGCACGAGAACGGCGTGGTCTCCACCGTGACCGTCTCGTTCGAGGTGTGGGCCACCCGCGCCCCGCTGTTCGAGGTGTACGGCACCGCGGGCACCCTCGGCGTCCCGGACCCGAACCGGTTCTCGGACACCGTGTCGATCGCCACCGCCGACGACCGCTCGTGGCGCGACCTGCCGGTCGCCGCCGGGTACGCCGATGCCGGCCGCGGCTACGGTCTCGCCGACATGGCCCACGCGATCGCGACGGACCGGCCGCACCGAGCCTCCGGTGACCTCGCGTTCCACGTGCTCGAAGTCATGGAGGCGGTCTCCGCTGCCGCCCGAGACCACTCGGTCGTCGACGTGCACTCGCGCGTCGAGCGACCCGCCACCGTCCCCGCCGGGTCCGCACCCGGATCCTGGTGACGGAACCCGACCACCGCGAAGAAGGACGACGACGATGACGACGACGGACGCGAGCGACACGACGGAGACGACCCGGGCCTCCAGGCCGGTCACCCTGTTCACCGGACAGTGGGCCGACCTGCCCTTCGAGGAGGTCGCCCGGCTCGCCGGCGAGTGGGGCTACGACGGGCTGGAGATCGCCTGCTGGGGTGACCACCTGGACGTCCGCCGCGCCGCGACGGACCCCTCGTACGTCGCCGAGCGCAAGGCGATCCTGGAACGCAACGGGCTGCAGGTCTGGACGATCGCCAACCACCTGGTCGGCCAGGCCGTGTGCGACGACCCCATCGACCAGCGGCACGAGGACATCGTCCCGCCGCACGTGTGGGGCGACGGCGACCCCGAGGGCGTGCGGCAGCGTGCGGCCGAGGAACTGCAGTGGACCGCCCGTGCCGCCGCGGCGCTCGGGGTCGACACCGTCACGGGTTTCTCCGGCTCGTCGATCTGGAAGACCGTCGCCGGGTTCCCGCCCGTGCCCCCGGGGATGATCGACGCCGGGTACCAGGACTTCCACGACCGCTGGTCGCCGATCCTCGACGTCTTCGAGGAGGTCGGGGTCCGGTTCGCGCTCGAGGTGCACCCGTCCGAGATCGCCTACGACTACTGGACCGCTGCGCGGACCCTCGAGGTGTTCCGCGACCGGCCGGCGTTCGGCTTCAACTTCGACCCGTCGCACTTCGTCTGGCAGGACCTCGACCCCGCGGCGTTCCTGCTCGACTTCGCCGACCGGGTGTACCACGTGCACTGCAAGGAGTCGGTGAAGCAGCTCGACGGGCGCAACGGGCGGCTGTCCTCGCACCTGCCGTGGGGCGACCCCCGGCGCGGGTGGGACTTCGTCACCGCCGGCCACGGGGACGTGCCGTGGGAGCGGGTGTTCCGCGTGCTGAACCACATCGGGTACACCGGACCGACCAGCGTCGAGTGGGAGGACGCCGGCATGGACCGGCTCGTCGGCGGGCCCGAGGCGCTGGCGTTCGTCCGGCAGCTCGGTACCATCGCGCCGCCGGACGCTTCGTTCGACGCCGCGTTCTCGCAGTCGCGCTGACCGGCCGACCACGACCGCAGGACCCCACCCACCACCGAGGAGGACCAATGGCACGGCAGCCCACGGCGACGCCGGGCAACGCCGCGCGCGTCCTCCGGCTCGTCCACGAGGACGGCCCCGTCACCCGCGCCGAGCTCACCCGGCGCACCGGCCTGAACCGCTCGACGATCCTCGCGCTCGTCGGGGAACTCGTCGACGCCGGGCTCGTGCACGAGGAGACCCCCGCCGCGGGAACCCCGGGTGCCGGTGTCGGACGGCCGAGCGGGGTCGTCCGGGCGTCCGCCGACGTCCTCGCCGCCGCGGTCACGGTCGAGATCGACGCCGTCGGGGTCGCCCTCGTCGGCCTCGACGGCACCGTCCGCGACCGGCTGGTCGAGCCGCAGACCACCGTGCCGACCGCGGCGCAGGCCATCGACGCCGTCGCCCGGGTCCTCGCAGCACTCCTCGCCCGCACCGGACCGGCGGCCCGGATCGTCGGGGTCGGCGTCGCCGTGCCCGGCATCGTGCGGGTCGAGGACGGCACCGTGCGCGACGCCCCGCACCTCGGATGGCGTGACGAACCCCTCGCCGCACCGCTCGCGGAACGCTTGGGGCTGCCGGTCCGGGCCGCGAACGACGCCAACCTCGGTGCCTGGGCGGAACGGCTGTACGGCAGCGCCCGGGGCGTCGACGACCTGGTGTACCTGAACGGCGGCGCGAGCGGCATCGGCGGTGGGATCGTCAGCGCCGGCCGGCCCTTCAGCGGCGCCGACGGGTACGCGGGCGAGCTCGGGCACACCTTCGTCGCGGCGAACGGGATCCGCTGCCACTGCGGTGCGGTCGGCTGCCTGGAGACCGAGGCCTCACGCTCCGCCCTCACCGCGGTGACCGGGACCCCGCCGGACGACCTCGATGCGCTCGCCGCGGCGCTCGCCGAGGGCCGACCCGAGGTCGAGCGGGTCGTCGACCGACAGGTCACCGCACTCGCGACCGCACTGCGGAACGCCATCCACACCGTCGACCCCGAGGTCGTCGTGCTCGGCGGGTTCCTCGGTGCGCTGCTCGGACACGTCGGCGACCGGGTCGAGACCGACGTCCGGGCGCAGACGATGGCCGCGATGACCGATCGGCTCCGGATCGTCCCGGCGGCACTCGGCCGCGACGTCCTGGTCCGTGGCGCCGCCGAGATCGGCTTCGCGGAGCTGCTGCGCGACGCCACGATGCCGGCGGCACCGGCACCGGCGACCATGTCCGCGGCGCCCGCAGCCGCCCCCTCCACCACCCACACGTCCGGCCGCGACGACGCGGCCGAGGAAGCGAGAACCGCATGACCTCCACCCAGCGCACCAGCGTCCTGCTCGGCACCCAGGACCTCACCGTCGAGGACCGCCCCGTCCCCGCCGTCGACCCCGGCGACGTGCTCGTCCGGGTCGCCGCCGTGGGTGTCTGCGGCTCAGACGTGCACTACTTCCGCCACGGTCGCATCGGCGACTTCGTCGTCGAGGAGCCCCTCGTCCTCGGCCACGAGCTCTCCGGCACGATCGAGGCCGTCGGCGAGGGCGTCGACCCGTCCCGCGTGGGGGAGCGCGTGGCCATCGAGCCGCAGCGCCCCTGCCACCGCTGCGCGCAGTGCCTGGCCGGCCGCTACAACCTCTGCCCGCACATGCGCTTCTACGCGACGCCGCCGGTCGACGGGGCCTTCACCGAGTTCGTCACCATCGAGGCCGAGTTCGCGCACGTCCTGCCCGACGCCGTCTCGTTCGAGGCCGGCGCGCTCCTCGAACCCCTGTCCGTCGGTATCGCCGCCGTGCGCAAGGCCGGCATCGTGCCCGGTTCGTCGGTGCTCATCGCCGGCGCCGGTCCCATCGGCATCATCTGCGCCCAGGTCGCGAAGGCCTTCGGTGCCTCGCGCATCGTCGTCAGCGACCTGGTGCCGGAGCGCCGTGCGCGGGCCCTGGAGTACGGCGCCACCGAGGTCGTCGACCCCACCGCCGTGTCCGTCGCGTCCGACATCGTCCCCGTCGACGCGTTCATCGACGCCAGCGGTGCACCCCGAGCGGTGTCGGACGGCATCAAGGCGGTCGGTCCGGCGGGTGCCGCGGTGCTGGTCGGGCTCGGCAACTCCGAGATGACCCTGCCGGTCGAGCACATCCAGAACCTCGAGGTCACGGTCACCGGGATCTTCCGGTACACGAACACGTGGCCGGTCGCCATCGAGCTGGTCGCATCCGGGCAGGTCGACCTCGACTCGCTCGTCACCGGTCGCTTCGGGCTCGACGACGTCCGCGAAGCTCTCGAGAGCGACACCGACCCGGAGTCGCTCAAGTCCGTCGTCTACCCCGGCGGCGTCCCCGCCTGAGCGGGCACGGTGCGGCTTTCGCCGGCCCGCGCCGCGTTGAGCGCCTGGTGCGGCGTTGCAGCCGGGCACGGTGCGTGGAAGCTCGCACCGGGTGACGACGCACGCACGGTGCGGGCGGGAGGCGCGGGGCAGGGCCCCGCGCCGCGTTGAGCGCCTGGTGCGGCGTTGCAGCCGGGCACGGTGCGTGGAAGCTCGCACCGGGTGACGACGCACGCACGGTGCGGGCGGGAGGCGCGGGGCAGGGCCGCCCCGCGCCTCCCGTCCCGCACGGTGCGCGGCTTGTCGGACGGTGCGGGCTGAGCCGCCTGGTGCGGCGTTGCAGCCGGGCACGGTGCGCGGAAGCTCGCACCGGGTGAGGACGCACGCACGGTGCGGGCGGGAGGCGCGGGGCAGGCCCGCCCCGCGCCTCCCGTCCCGCACGGTGCGCGGCTTGTCGGACGGTGCGGGCTGAGCCGCCTGGTGCGGCGTTGCAGCCGGGCACGGTGCGTGGAAGCTCGCACCGGGTGGCAACGCACGCACGGTGCGGACGGGAGGCGCGGGGCCAGGCCGCCCCGCGCCTCCCGTCCCGCACGTGACCCGGAACGGGGCCACCGCCGCGTCACCGGGACGCGCTACGGTTCGCGCATGACCGCTTCACCGGCCGCCGTCGTGCCGCAGCGCACCGACCGGCGCGCGCTCGTCTCCTGGGCGCTCTGGGACTGGGGTTCCGCCGCGTTCAACGCGGTCGTCACCACCTTCGTGTTCAGCACGTACCTGGCCAGCCGGGCGTTCGTGGACCCGGCGCTCGTCGGCGACACATCCGCGGCCGGCAAGGCGATCGTTGAACGTGAGCTCGCGCACAACGCGGCCGTCGTGTCCACCGCACTGACCATCGCGGGCATCGTCGTGGCCCTGGTGGCGCCGGCCATGGGGCGGCTCGCGGACTCGTCCGGACACCGCCGTCGGACGGTCCTCATCGCCACGATCGGCGTCGCGCTGTCGATCGGGGGCATGGTCTTCGTCGCGCCGAGCCAGCCGTACCTGCTGCTCGGAGCGGCCCTGCTCGGCATCGGCACCGTCGCCTACGAGATCGCGAGCGTGGGCTACAACGCCATGATCGGGCAGGTCGCCTCCGGGGAACGCACCGGCCGCGTCTCCGCCATCGGGTGGGCGGCCGGGTACTTCGGGGGGATCGTGCTGCTCGTCCTGCTGCTCGTGCTCTGCATCCAGGACTTCCGGGGCGACGGGGTCGTCGGCGGGCTCCTGCAGTTGCCGGCCACCGTCGCCACCGGGCAGTGGGACGTCCGCGTCGCGATCGGCATCGCCGCCGTCTGGCTGGCCGTCAGTTCGATCCCGCTGTTCCTCACCGTGCCCGAGGCGGTGCCCGACCGCACCCGCGGCGGCGGCGTGTTCAGTGCCTACGCGGACCTCGGCCGGGACATCGCGCGGCTCTGGCGCGAGCGGCGCAACGTCCTCGCGTTCCTGCTCGCCAGCGCGGTGTTCCGCGACGGCGTCGGGGCCGTCTTCACGTTCGGCGGGATCGTCGCCGCGCAGGTGTTCGGGTTCACGCCGTCGCAGGTCATCCTGTTCGCCATCGCCGCGAACGTCGTGGCCGGCATCGCGACGTTCGTCTCGGGACGCCTCGACGACCGGTTCGGGTCGCGTGCGCTCATCATGGTCTCGCTCGTCGGCCTCGCCGTGTGCGGGGTCGGGGTCTTCGCCGCCGGCAACGAGACGCAGTGGTTCTGGGTGCTCGGGCTGACCCTCGCCGTGTTCGTCGGCCCGGTGCAGTCGTCGTCCCGCGCGTATCTGGCGCGGCTGACGACCCCCGGCCGCGAGGGCGAGCTCTTCGGCCTCTACGCCACCACCGGCCGGGCCGCGTCGTTCCTCGCGCCGGCGCTGTTCGGCGTCGCGGTGACCGTCGGTGGGTCGACCCGGTTCGGGATCCTCGGCGTGGTCGTCGTGCTCGTCGCCGGGCTGGTGCTGATGGCGTTCGTCAAGCGGGAACCGCAGGGCGCGCGGGCCTGATCCTCGGCGTGCGGGGTCTGCCAGAGCTCCCCGTCAGGCGGCCTGGAGGCTCGGTGCCCGTCCGTCCACAGGCTGCGGTTGTGCGCACGGTTCCGCACAGGGCCGTGGTCGCGTCGGGCGGCCCGGGCTGCGGTGCGCCAGGATGGGTGCATGACCGACCAGCGCATCGCCGTCGTCGTCCTCGCCGCCGGGCAGGGCACGCGCATGAAGTCGTCCACGCCCAAGGTGCTGCACCGGCTCGCCGGACTGCCGCTCATCGGGCACGTCCTGCGCACGGCGTCGTCGCTCAGCCCCGAGCACGTCGTCGTCGTCGTGCGGCACGAGCGTGACCTCGTCGCGGCCGAGGTCGTCGAGCGCGCCCCCGACGCGATCGTCGTCGACCAGGACGACGTCCCCGGCACCGGCCGTGCGGTCGAGGTCGCGGTCGAAGCACTGCCCGCCGACTTCGACGGCGCCGTCGTGGTGCTGTCCGGCGACGTCCCGCTGCTCGACGCCGCATCGCTCCGGCTCCTCGTCGACGCCCACGTCGGCGGCGGCAACGGCGCGACCTTCGTGAGTGCCATCGCCCCGGACCCGACCGGCCTCGGACGGATCGTGCGGGATGCCTCCGGCGCCTTCGTCAGCGTCGTCGAGCACAAGGACGCGACAGCCGAGCAGCTGACCATCACCGAGGCGAACGCGGGCATCTACGCGTTCGACGTGGCACGCCTCCGGGCGGCCCTGCCGTCGCTCACCACGGCGAACGCCCAGGGCGAGAAGTACATCACCGACGCTCCCGCGCTGATCAGCGAGCGCGGCGGGCGCATCGACGTGGTCACCCTGACCGACCCGTGGCTCGTCGCCGGCATCAACGACCGTGCCCAGCTCTCCGACGCCGCGCGGGAACTCAACGCCCGCATCGTCCGCCGCCACCAGCTCGCCGGCGTCACCGTGCAGGACCCGGCGTCCACCTGGATCGACCTCGACGTCACCATCGAGCCCGACGCCGAGGTCCTGCCCGGCACCCAGCTCATCGGCGCCACCGCGATCGCCGCCGGTGCCGTCGTCGGACCGGACACCACGCTGCGCGACACCGAAGTCGGCGCCCGCGCCACCGTGAACCGCGTCGACGCCACCCTCGCCGTGATCGGGGACGGTGCCTCGGTGGGCCCGTTCGCCTACCTGCGGCCGGGCACGATCCTCGGTGACGACGGCAAGATCGGCACCTTCGTCGAGACGAAGAACGCCCGGATCGGGCGGGGCAGCAAGGTCCCGCACCTGTCCTACATCGGCGACGCCGAGGTGGGCGAGGACTCGAACATCGGCGCGAACACCATCACCGCGAACTACGACGGCGTGCACAAGCACCGCACCGAGGTCGGCTCGAACGTCCGTACAGGCTCGCACAACGTGTTCGTCGCCCCCGTTAGGATTGGTGACGGTGCGTACACCGGTGCCGGGACCACCGTCCGCAAGGACGTTCCGGCAGGATCGCTCGCGATCAGCTACGCCCCACAGCGCAACACCGACGGATGGGTCGAGGAACACCGACCCGGCACACCGGCGGCCGAGGCTGCTCGGCTCGCGAACGGCGAATAGATCCCGGCGACCACCCGTCGCCGACATCGACCCCTCGTGGGTCAGGGAGTGAGCACCGCACTTGTCCGGAATCAAGACAACCGGCCAGAAACGACTCGTCCTCGTCTCGGGGCGAGCACACCCGGCGCTCTCTGCCGAGATCGCGGAGGAGCTCGGGGTCGACCTCGTGCCGACCGATGCCCGGACCTTCGCGAACGGTGAGCTCTACGCCCGCTTCGACGAGTCGGTCCGTGGCTGCGACGCCTTCGTCATCCAGTCGCACACCGCGCCGATCAACGAGTGGCTCATGGAGCAGCTCATCATGGTCGACGCACTGAAGCGTGCCTCGGCGAAGCGCATCACGGTCGTGGCGCCGTTCTACCCGTACGCCCGCCAGGACAAGAAGGGCCGCGGCCGCGAGCCGATCTCGGCTCGCCTCGTCGCCGACCTGTTCAAGGCCGCCGGCGCGCACCGCATCATGAGCGTCGACCTGCACGCCGCGCAGATCCAGGGCTTCTTCGACGGCCCCGTCGACCACCTGTTCGCCATGCCGGTGCTGCTCGAGCGCTTCCGCCAGATCCTCGACCCGAAGACGCTCACCGTCGTGTCGCCCGACATGGGCCGCGTCCGTGTCGCCGACATCTGGTCCGAGAAGCTCGGCGCCCCGCTCGCCATCATCCACAAGCGCCGCGACCCGCTCGTGCCGAACCAGGTCTCGGTGCACGAGATCGTCGGAGACGTCAGCGGCCGCGTGTGCCTGCTCGTCGACGACCTCATCGACACCGGCCGCACGATCGCCAAGGCTGCCGAGGCGCTGAAGAACGCCGGCGCCACGGGTGTCGTCGTCGCCGCGACCCACGCCGTGTTCTCCGACCCCGCCACCGAGCTGCTGCAGAGCGAGTTCATCGACCGCGTGGTCGTGACGGACACCCTGCCCCTGCCGATGGACAAGCGCTGGGACCGCCTCGAGGTCCTGCCGATCGCCCCGCTCATCGCCCGTGCCATCCACGAGGTCTTCGACGACGGTTCCGTGACGTCGATGTTCGACGGCGCAGCGTAGCGGAGCCGTCGAACCATGGGCACAGCCGACGGCGCAGGACCATCTCCGCGACGTGACGTGTCCCGTTGCCCGTGGTGACCCATCCCGCGCGTGACGCCCTCGCGGCCCGGCTCCGGGCCGCGGGGAGCGTCTTCGCCGAGGACGAAGCCGACCTGTTGCTCGAGGCCGGTGACGGTGAGCCGGTGCGACTCCGGAGCCTCGTGCAGCGTCGGCTGGCCGGTGAGCCGCTCGAGTACGTGCTCGGCTGGGCTGCCTTCGACGGGCACCGCATCCGGGTGACCCCCGGGGTCTTCGTGCCGCGAGCCCGCACCACCGTCGTCGTCGAGCAGGCTGCGCGTCGGCTGCAGCGCTACGACCGCGTGGTCGACCTGTGCTGCGGCGCGGGTGCGATCTCGGTGGCCCTGTTCGGTCGGGTGGGCGCGCTCGACCTCGTCGCGACCGACATCGACCCGGATGCCGTCGACGTCGCAGCCGAGAACATCGGCGACCGCGGCATCGTCGTCGCGGGTGACCTGTTCGCGCCGTTGCCCGATCGGTTCCGCGGCGCCGTGGCGGTCATCGCGGTGAACGCCCCGTACGTGCCGACGGCCTCGATCGAGCTCATGCCGACCGAGGCCCGCGAGCACGAACACCGTGTCGCGCTCGATGGTGGTGCGGACGGCCTCGACGTACACCGCCGGATCGCAGCGGGTGCGGGGGAGTGGCTCCGTCCCGGTGGCGCCATGGTCATCGAGGTGTCCGAGGCCCAGGCCGAGGCGTCCGCCGCTGCGTTCACGGCCGCCGGCTTCTCCGCCGAGGTCGAGCGGGACGCCGAGGTCGACGGCACCTGCGTCGTCGCGACCCTGCCCGCCTGACCGCGGTCTGCCCGCCTGACCCTGGTCTGCCTGGCCGTGGTGCCGAGTGGTCACGACATGCCGCTCAGGTTCGTCGAGGCGGCACGAAGTGTCGCCTGCGCGTCCGCCTACCGACGCTTTCTGCGCCCCCGGCGTGACGCACGTGGCGTGTCGCGCGACCACGGCGAGGGGCGGGGCGGGCCGGCACCGGGCCTCCAGGCCGTCTGGTGACCGGAGCGGGCCGGCGCCGAGTGGTCACGACATGCCGCTCAGGTTCGCCGAGGTGGCACGAAGTGTCGCCTGCGCGTCCGCGAACCGACGCTTTCTGCACCCCCGGCGCGACGCACGTGGCGTGTCGCGCGACCACGGCGAGGGGCGGGGCGGGCCGGCACCGGGCCTCCAGGCCGTCGGTTGGCCGGAGCGCGCCGGCACCGAGCGGTCACGACATGCCGCTCAGGTTCGCCGAGGTGGCACGAAGTGTCGTCTGCGCGTCCGCGAACCGACGCTTTCTGCCACCTCGACGGCAGTCAGCGGGCGTGTCGCGCGATCCTGCGCCGGAGCGTCAGCGCGCGTCGACCGTCACCGTGTGCCAGCCCGTCGCACCGTTGGGCGCCGGCGGCCGGTCCACGCTCGTCTGCACCTCGCCGTCCGCACTGGTCGCGCGCACCTCGATGCGGTGCGAGCCGGCGGTCGGCGTCCACCGCACCACCCACTGCCGCCAGGTGTCCGCAGAGACCGAGTCGGCGAGTTCGGCGCGCTGCCAGTCGCCGCCACCGACGCGGACCTCGACGGCCTTCACGCCCTTGTGCGGCTGCCACGCGACCCCCGCGATCGCGACCGGCTTGCCCGCGGTCACGGTCGACCCGTTCCGCGGGGTGTCGATGCGGGACTCGAGCTTGACCGGGCCACGCTCCGACCAGCCACGCGGGGTCCAGTAGCCCTGCGCGTCGGCGAACCGGGTGACCTCGAGCTCGGTGACCCACTTCGTCGCCGAGACGTACCCGAACAGGCCCGGCACGACCATCCGCACCGGGAACCCGTGCTCGGTCGGCAGGGGCTCGCCGTTCATCCCGACCGCGAGCAGCGCCGCGGTGCCGTCGTCCTGAAGCACGTCGAGCGGGGTGCCGGCGGAGAATCCGTCGATGCTCCGTGAGAGCACCATGTCGGCATCGCCCGTCGGACGCGCCCGGGCGAGGAGCTCCCGGATGGGGTAGCCCAGCCAGCGGGCCGTGCCGATGAGGTCACCGCCGACCTCGTTCGACACGCAGCTCAGGGTGGCCACGTGCTCCTCGAGGGGCAGCGCGAGCAGCTCGTCCCACGTCAGGGTGATCTCGTTCGCGACCGCACCGTGGATGCGGAGCGACCAATCGGCGGGGTCGACCTGCGGCACGCGGAGGGCCGTGTCGATCCGGTAGAAGTCGGCGTTCGGCGTGATGTACGGGGTGATGCCGTCGACGTCGAGCGACGCACCCGCGGGGACCGCCGGTGCAGCGGTCGCCGCGGCGGGCAGCCGGATGGCCCGCCTGGCAGCAGCGGCCGCCTGCATCGCGGACGACCCCAGCCGGGAGGCGGTGCCCACCACGACCGCGACGGTCGCCGTCGCGACGCCCCAGACCAGGAACGTGCGGCGCTCCGCGGAGGCGGGTCGCGGTGCCGCCGTCGGCACGGTCGCCGCGGCCTCCCACCGGCGCAGCCGCTGGAGCAGCAGGCGCAGGACGACCACCGCTGCCGCGATGCCGAGGACCGTCGGGGCGCCGTCGAGGGTCCCGCTGCCCGAGCGGGTGCTGACGGCAAGCAGCGCCAGCACACCACCGGCGGCGAACACGAGGGCACCGAAGGGCGGTCGTGCACGTTCGAGGACACCGGCACCGGCGCTGATCGCGATGACGATCACCGTCATGAGCACGAACAGGGCGACCTTGTCCCCGGTGCCGAACACGGCGACCATGAAGTCCTTCGCACCCGGGGGAGCGAGGTCGATGACGGCGGACCCGACGGCGACCAGGGGGCTGCCCGCTCCGCCGAGCAGCAGCGCGCCGAACTCGGCGACACCGAGGAACGCGGCGGCGGCCACGACGCCGACGATCGCGGCGATCAGCGTCCAACGTCGGGTCGAAGGGGCATCGGGCCCGCCCGGGCTGTCCGACGGGCCCGCCGTCGGTCGACCGATCGGTTCGTCCGTCGTCTCGGTGGTCACCGCCCGAGCGTAGGTCGCCCGGCCGCTCGTGGGCTGTGTGTGCGCGCTTCCCCGCGCGTTCATCGGGTTCGGCCTGCAGGTGGCGCGCGGCTCGTGGGAGGATCGGACCGTGCTGCAGCGTCCGGATGGTGTCCCGCGGTCCGGTCGTGCCCGCGGTGCACGGCGGACACCGATGTCTCCGGCACGTCGACTCGCCACCCTGCGCTGGGTGATCGTCGCTGTCTGGTTGGTCCTCCTGATCACCCGGATCGTCGTGGTCTCGACGGCGCCGGGCGTCGACCTCTCCTGGTACGGCATCGTGGAGTTCGGCGCGATCGCCCTCGGTGTCGTGGTCATCGTGGTCGCCGTCGTGCGGACCGCGACGGCACGGCGGCGGCAGGCGGACGAGGCCCTCGCGCTCGCCATCCGGCGGATCGACCCGACGGTGTGGCTCGTCCCGGCGGCGCCGACACCGGAACTCCGTGGCATCGTCGACGAAGTCCGTCCGGACACCCACCTCGGTTCGCGCGTGACCTGGGCCTTCGGTGCCACCGAGGCCTCCCTGTGGGAACTCGACGAACGGCGGGCGACCCGGCTGCTCGTGATCCGGTGGAGTCGTGTCGTGCACGTCGGGCTGGAAGACGTGGCGGACGGCGTCGACGGCTCGGTCGGCTCGGGGCGAGACGGTGGCTCCGAGCGCCCTGGCGGTCCCGGTGGTGCTCGCCGTGCGTGTGCGGTGGCGATCCACCACGTGCGACCGGACGACACCCCCGCCGTGGCGACGTTCTTCGTCCGGACCGCGCCGGGTTCGCGTCGGCTGCTCGGGCGCGGTCCACGGCTGGACCGGCTCGTGGCCGACCTGGCACGGGAACGCATCGTCGCCTGACGCGACGGAGGGCCCCGCGGTCAGCGAGGCCCTCCTTGCAGGACCTGCACCGACCTCCGTGATCGGCTGGGGGTGCGGTCGTCAGTGCGTGGACGGCTCCTGCTCGACCTCGCGGCGGTCGTCGTCGGACCACAGCGTGTGGAAGGTGCCGTCCTTGTCGATGCGCTGGTAGGTGTGCGCGCCGAAGAAGTCGCGCTGGCCCTGGATCAGCGACGCCGGCAGACGGTCGGACGCGAGCGAGTCGAAGTACGACAGCGCGGACGAGAAGCCCGGAGCGGGGACGCCCGACGCAGCCGCGATGCCGACGATGCGGCGCCAGGCGGCTTCGCCCTCGGCCACCGCGTTCGCGAAGTACGGGTCGACCAGCAGCGACTCGAGCTTCGGGTTCTCGGCGTACGCCTCGACGATGCGGTTCAGGAACTGAGCTCGGATGATGCAGCCACCCCGCCAGATCTTCGCGACGTTGCCGAGGTCGATGTCCCAGCCGTACTCCTTCGCCCCGGCGATGATGAGGTCGAAGCCCTGTGCGTACGCGACGACCTTCGAGGCGTACAGCGCCGCACGCACGTCGTCGGCGAAGGTGTCCGGCACCTCGGCGATCTGCGGACGGTTCTTGACCGACTGCTGCACCGCGGCACGCTGCGTCGGCTTCGACGACACGGCGCGGGCGAACACGGCTTCGCCGATGCCCGAGACGGGGATGCCCAGGCCCACGGCGTTCTGCACGGTCCAGACGCCGGTGCCCTTCGAGCCGGCCGCGTCACGGATGACGTCGACGAGCGGCTTGCCGGTGTCGGCGTCGCGCTGCTTGAGGACCTCACCGGTGATCTCGATCAGGTAGGACTCGAGGTCGCCCTTGTTCCACTCGTCGAAGACCTGCACCAGGTCCTCCACCGAGAGCCCGCCGACGCGACGGAGCAGGTCGTACGACTCGGCGATGAGCTGCATGTCGGCGTACTCGATGCCGTTGTGCACCATCTTGACGAAGTGCCCGGCGCCGTCGGTGCCGATGTGGGTCACGCACGGTTCTCCTTCGGCGACCGCGGCGATCGACTTCAGGATCGGCCCGAGCGTCTCCCAGGCCTCCTTCGAGCCACCGGGCATGATCGACGGGCCCTTGAGTGCGCCCTCTTCTCCACCGGAGATGCCGGTGCCGACGAAGTTCAGGCCCTTCTCGCGCAGGTCGTGCTCACGTCGGATGGTGTCGTGGAAGTTCGCGTTGCCGCCGTCGACGATGATGTCGCCCGGTTCGAAGCGTTCGGCGAGCTGTCCGATCACGGCGTCGGTGCCCTTGCCGGCCTGCACCATGATGATGGCGGTCCGGGGCTTCGACAGCGAGGCGACGAACCCGTCGATGTCCTCGGACGCGATGAACCCGGCGTCGCCGTGCTCCTGGAGCAGCTCCTCGGTGCGGGCGTAGGTGCGGTTGTAGACCGCCACCGTGTTGCCTTCGCGCGATGCGAGGTTGCGGGCGAGGTTCGAGCCCATCACTGCGAGTCCGACGACTCCGATGTTCGCCTGACCGTTGTTGTCTGCCACGAGGGCCTCCTTTGTCCTGACGTTGGCGCCCAACCTACGACCGGCGGTCTGGGATCGCACAGGTGTTGCGGGAACTGGGGACCAGAGTTCACCGGATCAATACTGTGGAGGGATGAGCGAGCTCGCTGTCCACCCGCCCGTCCTCGTGATGGGGGTCTCCGGCTCCGGCAAGTCCACCATCGGCCAGGCGCTCACCGACGCCCTGGTCGCGCAGGGCGAACCGTGCGTCTTCGTCGACGCCGACGACCTGCACCCGGTCGCCAACAAGGAGAAGATGCGGCAGGGGATCCCGCTCACCGACGAGGACCGCTGGCCGTGGCTCGACGCCTGCGCCGAGCGGATCGCCGCGGTCGAATCGGACGGCTCCCGGTGCGTGATGGCGAACTCGGCGCTCAAGCGTGCCTACCGGGACCGGCTGCGCGAGTCCGCGCCGGGTCTCGTCATCGCCTTCCTCGACGGGTCGCGCGACCTGATCGCCGAACGGCAGTCCCACCGCCAGCACGAGTACATGCCGACGACGCTGCTCGACTCGCAGTTCGCGACCCTCGAGCGGCCGCAGCCCGACGAGGCCGCCGTCGCGGTGTCGATCGACGGATCGGTCGACGACACCGTGCGGGAGATCCTCGCCGCGCTCGCGGTCACCACCGCCTGACCAGCGTCCCGTTCAGATACCACTCTTGATACCATCGACCCCATGGCCATGACCCTCCGACTCGACGACGACGAGGCAGCGGCGTTGCGCAAGCGTGCTGACCTCGAGGAGCGCTCGATGCAGGACGTCGCGCGCGCCGCCATCCGCGAGTACGTCGAGCAGCACAGCCGCAGCGATCTGATCGACGGCATCCTCGACCGAGAACTCCCGCGCTACGCCGAGGCGCTCGAACGACTCGGCAAGTGATCCACCTCACGTCCGACGAGGCGTTGCACGTCGCTCGTCGGACCCTGGGAGCTGACTACGCGATCCGCGACGTCGGACTGCTCGAGGCGGCGGTCGCGCGACCCGCCGCGTCGGTGGGCGGGAACGACGCCTACCCGACGCTGGTCGAGAAGGCGGCGGCGCTCGTCCACTCCGTCGTCCGGAACCACGCCCTGGTCGACGGCAACAAGCGCCTCGGGCTCATGCTGCTCGTGGTCTTCCTCGGCGTGAACGGCGTCCGGCTCCACGCCTCGAACGACCAGGCGTACGACTTCATCGTCGCGATCGCCGAGGGGGAACTCGATTCCGTGCCGGAGATCGCTGCTGCTCTGACTTCGATGGTCTCGGACGCCTGATCGACAGCGCGGCGGCCGTCAGCCGTCGGCGATCAGCGGCGCACCGCACTGATCGCCCCGTGCGGCCGGTGCTCCGGAGCCGTGCGGGTGTGGACGTCCACGACGTCGAAGCCCGCTCCGTCCAGCAGCGCCGCCAGGGACGCGACCGGCCAGCGGTAGGCGGTGACGACCGCGTGGTCGAAGGCCTCGACCGCGGGACCCTCGAAGAACCCGAGCAGCAGCCCACCGCCGGGCGCGAGCACCCGATGGAACTCGGCGAGTGCCCCACCGATCTGCGACGGTTCGTGGTGGATCACCGAGTACCAGGCCAGGACCCCGCCGACGCTGCCGTCCGCGAGCGTGAGCGCGTCGAGCGACGCGACCCGGAAGTCGATGTCCGCGTCCACGGCGCCGTGCGTCCGTCGTGCGTGCTCGACGAACTCCGGCGCCGCGTCGATGCCGCTGACACGGTGCCCCTGCCGTGCGAGGTGCGCCGTCCAGTGACCGGGGCCGCACCCGGCGTCGACCAGCGGACCGCTGCGACCTGCTGCCCAGGCGTCGACGAGGGCTCGGTCGTCGGGGTGGACGGTGTCCATCGACCCGAGCAGCGCCGCGTACTCGTCGGCCCGAGCGCTGTACGCCGCCGTCACCCGCTCCGTCATGCGCACGACCGTACCGCCGCGGCGCCGAAGCGTGCGAGGTTCCGTGTTCCGTGCGACCCGGCAACCCTCGCACCAGGCACGGAACCTCGCACCACGCGGCAGGGCGGCGCCGCCAGCGTCAGAGCTTGAACGTCGCCCGAGGGATGTCGGACACGATGCGCCGGGCGGTGCGGACGGCGTCCTCCTCGGAGATCTGGTGCGTGACCACGAGCGACGCCAGGTACGCCGCGTCCGCCCGCCGCGCCATGTCGTGCCGCGCGGGGATGGAGCAGTACGCGCGGGTGTCGTCGATGAACCCGGAGGTCTTGGTGAACGACGCCGAGTCGGTGACGGCCGACCGGTAGCGCCCGATGGCCGCCGGGGTGTCGATGAACCACCACGGCGCGCCCGCGTACACGGCGGGGTAGAAGCCCGCGAGCGGCCCGATCTCGCGCGAGAAGACGGTCTCGTCGACGGTGAAGAGCACGAGGTGGAACCCGGGAGCGGTGCCGAAGGACTCGAGCAGCGGCCGGAGCGGCTCGGTGAAGGACCCGACGGCCGGCAGGTCGTGCCCGGTGTCCGGCCCGAAGCGCTCGAGCGTCGGGGTGTGGTGGTTCCGGATCACCCCGGGGTGCAGCTGCATGACGAGGCCGTCCTCGACGCTCATCTCCGCCCAGCGGTAGAGCATGTCGTGCCGGTACGCCGTCGCCTCGGCCTCGGTGACCGAGGACGCATCGCGCAGCGCCGCCGCGTGGATGCGTTCCCGCTCGTTCGACAGCAGGGGAGCGGAGCCCGCGTCGAGCACTCCGGTGTCCGTGGCGGTCGCACCGTGCTCGATGAAGTAGTGGCGACGTGCGCGGAGAGCCGCCAACAGCCCTGCGTGGCTGCCCGTGTCGATGCCGGCGGCCTCGCCGATCGACGCGATCACGGGCCTCCAGTCCGACCGCGTCGGGTCGAACACGGCGTCCGCGCGGAACGTGGGGAGGACCCGGCCGGTGAAGCCGGGATCCGCCGCGAGCTGCGCGTGCGCAGCGAGGTCGTCCGCCGGGCCGTCCGTGGTGGCGAGGACCTCGATGCCGAAGGCGTCGAAGAGCGCGCGTGGCCGGAAGGCGGGCGACGCCAGCAGGCCGGCGAGGTGGTCGTACTGGTCGTCCGCGTTCGCCGCGGACGGCGCCTGGTCGAGCCCGAACACGTCGTGCAGCTCCGTCTCGAACCAGTAGCGCACGGGGGTCCCGAGGAAGTCGTCCCAGTGCTCCGCCAGCTGCCGCCAGATGGCTCGGCCTGGCGGCGTCGGCTCAGCGGCATCGCGCCAGCGATGCGCCGACGCCGCCGGGCGAGCCTGCGAGCCCGGGCGGGGCCCCGACAGGTCCGCGCGTCCCAGCGCGGCCAGGTCCACCCCGTTCGCGTGCAGCAGGCGGAGCACGTAGTGGTCGGGCGTGATGAGCAGCGACGCAGGGTCGCTGAACGGCTGGTCCGAGGCGATCAGCGCCGCGTCGACGTGCCCGTGCGGCGAGATGATCGGGGCGTCCTTGACCGCCTCGTACACGGTGCGTGCCACGGCTCGCGCTCCGGGGTCGGCGGGGAACAGCCGGTCGGGGTGCGGTGCGAGCCGGGTGGGGGTGCTGGTGCGGGTCATCATCGACTCCTTCGAGGGCGGCGGGTTCGCCGGTGGCGAGTGCGGGATCAGTCGTTGTGGGCGCGCGGTGCCGGCCCGGTCGACTCGCGCACGGTCAGGTGGGTGGGCAGGGCGACGGCGCCGGACATGTGCTCCCCGGGCAGTTCGTCGGCGGGCAGGGCGCCGAGCCGTCCGAGCAGCATCCGGATCGCGACCCGGCCGGCACGTTCGATCGGCGAGGTCATCGTGGTGAGCGGCGGGTTGCAGAAGTCGGCGCCGAAGATGTCGTCGCAACCGACGATGCTCATGTCCTCGGGGACGCGGACTCCGCGCTCCCGCAGCCGGGCGAGCATCCCGATGGCGATCAGGTCGTTGAAGGCGATGCACGCGGTCGCACCGGCGTGCACGGCGGCGTCGGCGGCCGCGGCGCCGGAGTCGACGAAGGGTGCGTGCGGCCCGACCCGGGCGACGCGGATCCCCAGGCGCTTGGCGACCTGCACGAGCGCGCGCCACCGACGCTCGTTCGACCACGAGCTGTCCGGCCCGGCGACGTACAGGATCTCCCGGTGTCCCAGCGACACCAGGTGCTGCACCGCCTGCTCCACCCCGCCGGGGGTGTCGATGAGCACCGAGGGCACGCCGGTGGGCCGACGGTTCACGACGACCAGGGGGATCCGTTCGGCGAACCGTGCGATCTGCGCGTCGGACAGTCGTGACGCCGTGAGCACGACCCCGTCGGCCTTCGCCCCCACGGCGGTGAGTGCGGCCATCTCGGCGTCGGCGGACTCCTCGGTGTCGACGAGCAGCTGCGTCCAGCCGGCCCCGGCGAGCTGGTGCTGGGTGCCGCGGATGACGTCGAAGTAGAAGGGGTTCGTGATGTCGGACACGAGCACGGCGACGGCGCGGGTGCGGCCGGAGGTCAGCGCCCGGGCCTGCGAGTTGGCGACGTAGCCGAGCTCGCGGGCCGCCCGCTGGATGCGCTCCTGGGTGACGGGGTTGACCCGGTCGGGCAGGGACAGGGCGCGGGAGACGGTGGATGCGGCGACCCCGGTGGCGTCGGCGATGTCGCGGATGGTGACGCGACGCGCGGCACCAGCGGCGGCGCCGGCAGCGCGAGCACCAGCGGCGGCGCCACCAGCAGTGCCTGCGGCACCGCCCGTGCGCCCGCCGCCGTCCGTCGAGAGGTCCTTCACGAGGCCGAACGTATTCGCCTCTGGCAACAAGTGGCAACCGGTTGCCGCATGTTGCCATCGGCGGAACAGTGGTGCCACCGAGCAGCGCCGCTCGGAGGAGGTCTCGAGGAGGAAACCCCCGTGAAGACGCGAAGACTGCAAGTCCGCACCCTCGTCGGTGCCGTCGCCGTGGTCGCCCTCACCGCACTGTCCCTGCAGGGATGCGCCGTGGTGAACGGCAGCGGCGACGACCCGAACACCCTCCGCGTGATGATGGGCGCGGACACCACCTACCCCAAGGAACGCAAGCAGTGGCAGCGGGAGACCGCCGCCGAGTTCAAGCGCACGACCGGTGCGGACATCCAGTGGGAGACCTACTCGTCCGCGCAGGAGGAGTTGACCGCGATCCAGACGAGCGTCATCTCCGGCCAGGGTCCGGACGTCTACGCGATCGGCACCACGTTCACCCCGACCGCGTACGCCACCGGTGCCTTCGTCGAGATGGGCACGAAGGAGTGGGACGCGATCGGCGGCAAGGACCAGTTCGACCCGGCGTCGTTCGGCATCTCCGGTCCGAGTGCGTCGAAGCAGATCGGGATCCCGTTCGCCAGCCGTCCGTTCGTGATGGCGGTGAACAAGGACCTGCTCGCCAAGGCGGGGATCACCGACATGCCCACGACGTGGGACGAGCTCACCGCCGACGCGAAGGCCACCACGGGTGACGGTCGCCACGGAATGGCGATCGCCTACGCCGACGGCTTCGACCCCTGGAAGTTCGTGTGGGGGATGGCCCAGAACGCCGGCAACACGATCGTCGACGGCTCGAAGGCCGAGATCGACAGCAAGGCCGTCGAGAACGCGTACCGCACCTACTTCGACTGGGTCACGAAGGACGGTGTCGTCGACCCGGCCGCGATCGGTTGGAACAACGCCCAGGCCCTCGCGCAGTTCACCGAGGGCAAGGCCGCGTTCTTCCCGATGACGACCACCACCGCCATCAACTCCTTCACGGACACCAAGGTCGACGGCAAGTACGAGTTCGCCCTGCTGCCCACCGTCCCGCCGGGGGCGTCCGAGCGGCCGTCCGACGGGATCGAGGCCGCCAGCATCCTGTCCGGCGACAACTGGGTCGTCGCCGACTACGGCAGCAAGCAGGAGCTGTCGTTCGCGTTCGTCAAGCAGCTCAGCGCCCCGAAGGCCCAGCTCGAGTACTACGACCTGTTCGGCAACCTGCCGACCAACGCGTCGGCCGCCGCCGACCTTGCAGCCGACAACCCGCAGCTCAAGCCGATCATCGACGCCGGCCGCCTGTCCAAGCCGACCGCGTTCACCGGCGCCTGGTCCGACATCCAGCTCGCCCTGGTCGACGTGGTCGTGCAGTCGATCCCGTCGCTGAAGTCCGGCGAGGTCACCGACGACCAGCTCCGCAAGCGACTGCAGGACGCCCAGAAGGACGCCCAGGCCACCCTCGACCGTCAGAAGAACGGAGGTCTGTGATGACCAGCACGCAGACCAGGCCCCGCACCGACGCGGCGTCGCCCCGGCCGGTCCGCCCGGCCGGCAAGACGCCCCTCTACAAACGCGAGCGCCCGCTGTGGATGCTCCTGCCCGGCGGGGTCCTCATGCTCGCCGTCATCGTGGTGCCGCTCCTGGTGGGCTTCTGGATCGCGATGCTCGACCTCGACCAGTACACGCTCCGCCAGTGGTTCAGCGCCCCGTTCGTCGGGTTCGCCAACTTCACCGAGGCGTTCACGAACTCGCCGCTGCTGCACTCCATCTGGATCTCGGTGTCGCTGTCGGTGCTCGTCACCGCGGTGACCGTGCCGATCGGTGTCGCCGCCGCGGTCTCGACGCAGAACCGGTTCCCCGGTCGCGGGCTCGTCCGTTCGATCTACCTGATCCCGTACGTGCTCCCGGCATTCGTCGTCGGCACGTTCTTCCGCACGATGCTCCAGCCGCAGGGGGTCGTGAACTCGATCCTGCACACCGATGTGCTGTGGTTGAACGGCTCGGCGTCGTACTGGGCGCTCGCCGGCGTGATGATCTGGACGAGCTGGCCCTTCGTCTACCTGCTGTCCCTGGCCGGACTGCAGGCCGTGGACAACGAGGTGCACGAGGCCGCAGCGCTCGACGGGGTGACCTGGTGGGCGAAGCTGCGGTACATCATCTTCCCGTACCTGCGCGGACCCCTCAGCCTCGCGGTGATCATCTCGATCCTGCACAACATCAACAACTTCACGCTGCCGTTCGTGCTGTTCGGGATCCCGCTGCCGTCCAGCGTCGAGGTGATGCCCGTCCTGACGTACATCGCGAGCTTCCAGTCGTTCCGCTTCGGTCTGTCCGCGGCGATGGCGATCTGCTCGCTCGTGATCGTGGCGATCCCGCTGTTCGTCTACCTGCGGGCGGTCAAGCTCGACACCGGCGACGACGCCGGCCCCAACCGGAAGCAGCGTCGCGCCGACCGCGCCACGCTCGCCGCCGCCCCGACCGCCGCCGACATCGACGGAGCACGCGCATGACCACCCCGAGCACGTCCTTCAGTACCCGCACCCGCCCCACCGCGACGCTCACCGAGAGCATCACGACCGGCAGCGGCGGCCGACGGAGCAAGCGTCCCTACGACACCGACGTCACCCGGTTGCTGCCGCGCTGGCTGCTCGTCACCGTCATCGCGGTGATCATCGCGTTCATCGCCGTCCCGGTGCTCTACATCCTGTTCGGCTCGGTCAACTCCGACGTCGCCGTCGCTCGCGGCGAGTACTTCCCGTCCGAGTTCACGCTGTCGAACTACGCGGACATCTGGTCAACGGTCGCCCTCGGCGAGGGACTGGTGAACTCGATGCTCACCGCCGGTGCCGTCGCGGTCGCGAGCGCCGCGCTCGCCGTGTCCACGGCCTACGTGCTCGTCCGGTTCCGGTTCCTCGGGCGGCTGACCATCCTGCGTGGGCTCCTCGCGCTGCAGTCGATCCCCGGCACGCTCCTGCTCCTGCCGGTCTTCGTGGTGTTCTCGAACATCGCCAGCGCCACCGGCGTGCAGATCATCGGCACCCGGTGGGGCCTGTTCGTCACCTACCTGACCTTCGCCCTGCCGTTCTCGACGTGGGTGATGGTCACGTACCTGCGCGGCCTGCCGAAGGAACTCGAGGAAGCGGCGCGCATCGACGGCGCCAGCTCGACGAAGATCCTGACGAAGATCGTCCTCCCGCTGTCGTGGCCGGGCATCGTCGTGTCCGCGATCTTCGCCTTCCTGCTCGGCTGGAACGACGTCCTGTTCTCCACGATCATGACGACCCCGAACACCCGGACGGTCGCCGTGGTCCTGCAGGTGCTCGGCACCACCCAGGAGGGCGGCGCCGTCCCGATCTACGGCCAGATGATGGCCGCCTCGATCGTCTGCGCGGTCCCCGTCGTCGCCCTGTACCTGATCTTCCAGCGCTACCTGGTCGGCGGGCTCACCGCCGGCTCCGTCAAGTAGCGCTGTGCAGTCTGCCGACTTGTCCACAGACTGCCTGGAGGCGCGGTGCCAGCCCGCCCCGCGCCTCCAGGCTGGTCGCATGAAGGGAATGCAATGACCCAGCCCAGTTGGGAACTCTCCGGTTTCGGCGACGAGATCGACGCCGATCCGGTCGTCCAGGTCGCGGTCCTCCAGGCGCTCGGCGCGAGCGCCATCGAGGTCCGCAGCGCCTGGGGCGTCAACGTCGTCGACCTGGACGAGGACCAGCTCGCCGGACTCCACCGGCTGCTCGACGAGCGCGGGCAGACCGTGTCCGCGATCGCCTCGCCGATCGGCAAGGTGCCCGTCGACGAACCCGTCGAGCACGAGGTGTCACGGCTCGCCCGTGCGATCCGTGCCGCGCACGCCCTCGGCACGACGAACATCCGGATCTTCTCGTTCTACTTCGACGGCCGCAGCCCCGACGACGTCCGCGACGACGTCCTCGTCCGGATGCGGGCGCTGGCCGACCTCGCCGAGCGCGAAGGCATGACCCTGCTGCACGAGAACGAGAAGGACATCTACGGCGACGTCCCCGCGCGGGTGCTCGACATCGTCGAGAGCGTCGGTTCGTCCGCGCTCCGCCTGGCCTGGGACAACGCGAACTACGTGCAGTGCGGCGTCCGGCCCTTCACCGACGGCTGGAAGCAGCTCGCCCCGTACGTCGACTACCTGCAGGTCAAGGACGCCCTCGCCGCCGACTCGTCGGTGGTCCCCGCGGGCGAGGGTGACGGCGAACTGCTCCAGACCCTCACCGCGCTCCGCGACGCCGGCTACTCCGGGTACGCCTCGCTCGAACCGCACCTCAGCGACTTCACCTCCCTCGGAGGGTTCTCCGGCCCCGCGGCCTTCGGTCGTGCCGGCCGGGCCTTCCGCACCCTCACCGACCAGATCGGAGTCACCCTGCGATGACCGAACCCACCAACCCGCTCCGCCTGGCCGTCGTCGGCGCCGGTGTCATCGGACGCCACCACGCCACCGTCGCCGTCCACCACCCCGACCTGCAGGTCGTCGCCCTCGTCGACGCCGTGCCCGAAGCCGCCACGAGCGCCGCGGACGCGGTACAGGAGCTGGGGGCCGCCCGCCCGATCACCACCACCACCATCGAGGAAGCGATCGACCAGACCGACATCGACGTCGTCGCGATCTGCTCGCCGTCCGGCATGCACGTGCAGCTCGCCGAGGCCGCCCTGGCCGCCGGCAAGCACGTCGTCATCGAGAAGCCGCTCGACACCACGATGCCCCGGGCACGGCAGATCGCGGCGCTCGCCGCAGCCGCTCGTGACCGCGGGCTCGTCACGAGCGTCATCAGTCAGCACCGCTTCGACCCGGCGTCGGCAGCCGTCGCCCGGGCCGCGCACGACGGCGGGTTCGGCACCGTGACCTCGGGGCTCGCGAGCGTCGCATGGTACCGGTCGCAGGGGTACTACGACTCCGGTGACTGGCGCGGCACCTGGGCGCTCGACGGCGGCGGCGCGGTGATGAACCAGGGCGTGCACACCGTCGACCTGCTCGTCTGGGCGCTCGGTCGTCCGGTCGAGATCTCGGCCCAGACGGGGCTCCTCGCCCACGACCGCATCGAGGTCGAGGACACCGCCGTCGCCACCGTCCGGTTCGCCGGCGGGGCGCTCGGGGTCGTCCACTGCACGACCGCCGCGTACCCGGGGCTCTCCGCCCGGTACGCCGTGTACGGCACGCACGGCTCCGCCATCGTCGACGACGACCGGCTCGCGTACTTCCACATCGCCCCGGACACCGCCACGCTCGAGTCCGCGTCCACCACGTCGAACGCCACCGCGGTCGCCGGTGCGGTCGACCAGAAGGACCAGGTCGTCCCGCCCGAGCACGTCGTCGGCGGCCCGGCCGAACCCGACCACTTCGCCGCGGGGCACGCTCGGCAGTACACGGACATCGTCGACGCGATCCGGCAGGGACGCGAACCGGGTGTCACCGTCGACGCGGCCCTCGTGTCGCTCGCCACCGTCCGCGGGCTCTACGTCAGCGCGACGCTCGGACACCCCGTGCGCATCGACGACGTGATCGAGGGGAAGTACGACGACGTGGTGCCCGTCGTCGGCACACCCGCCACCGCCAGCGCGACCGAAGGAGCCACCCGATGAAGTTCTCCGTGTTCACCGCCTCCACCCCCGACTGGACCCCGTCCGAAGCCGCCGAGACCCTGGCCGCACAGGGCTGGGACGGCATCGAGTGGCGCATCGTCGACGACCGCCCGGCCGACGGCGTCGAGGTCCCCGCCGAGCGGTCGTTCTGGGCGGGCAACAACTCGACCTGGCAGTACACCGGCATCCGCGACCGGGTCGGCGAGATCGCCCGGGTCACCGACGCCGCCGGGCTCGAGTACTCGGGCATCGGCGGCTACCAGCCGGCCGCCGACCACGACGGTGTCGAGACGATGCTGCGCGTGACCAGCGAACTCGGCGCCCGGCAGGTCCGCGTCACGATGCCGCACTACCGTGCCGAGAAGGAACGCACCGGCGAGACCTACCCGCAGCTCTTCGACCGCACCCGCACGGACCTCGAGTGGGCGGCGGACCGCGCGGCCGAACTCGGCGTCAAGGTGTTGGTCGAGCTGCACCACATGACGATCACGCCGTCGGCCTCCGCGGCACTGCGACTGATCGACGGTCTCGACCCCGCACACGTCGGCGTCATCCACGACCTCGGCAACCTCGTGATCGAGGGGTACGAGGACCACCTGGCCGCGTTCGAACTGCTCGGGCCGTACCTGGCACACGCCCACGTGAAGAACGCCCGCTGGGTCGACACCGGCGACACCCGTGCCGACGGCAGTTCGATCTGGCAGCACGAGTGGGCACCCCTGCGCACCGGCCAGGCGTCGGTGTCCGAGTACCTCGACGCGCTCCGCCAAGTGGGCTACGACGGGTGGGTCACCATCGAGGACTTCTCCACCGACCTCCCGCTCGAGACCCGCACCGCCGACAACCTGGCGTACCTCCGCTCCCTCGTGCCGGTGACCGCATGACGGAGCGCCGTCCGGGCATCGTCCACCTGGGGGTCGGCGCGTTCGCTCGCGCCCACCTCGCCTGGTACACCGCCCACACCACGGGGGAGCCGTGGGGCATCACCGCCTTCACCGGCCGCTCGGCCGCGGCCGCGGACGCGTTGACCGCGCAGGACTGCCGGTACACGCTCGTCACCCGAGCCGCGTCCGGCGACGGAGCCGAGGTGGTCGACACGATCGTGGCTGCCCACCCGGGCAGCGACGACACGGCCTGGAGGCACGTGGTCGCGTCCCCGGAGACGACCATCGTCACGCTGACGGTCACCGAGCAGGGCTACCGGTCCGGTTCCGACGTGCCGGCGCGGCTGGTCACGGGGCTCGACGCCCGCCGTGCCGCCGGCTCCGGGCGCATCGCGCTGGTCAGTCTCGACAACCTGACGCACAACGGGGCGGTCCTGCGGGACGCCGTGCTCGACGCCGTCACCGACGACGCCCTGCACGACTGGATCGAGGCGTACGTCACGTTCCCGAGCTCGATGGTCGACCGGATCACCCCGGCCACCACCGACGACGACGTCGCGCGCCTGTCGGAACTGCCGGGTGCGCTCGCCGGAGACCGGGTCCCCGTCGTCACCGAGCCGTTCGCCGAGTGGGTGCTCGAGGACGCCTTCGCGGGCACCGACCGGCCCGCGTGGCAGACGGCCGGCGTCCGGATCGTCGACGACGTCACCCCGTACGAGCAGCGGAAGCTCTGGCTGCTGAACGGCTCGCACTCGCTCCTCGCCTACCTGGGGCTGCAGCTCGGCCACGACACCGTGGCCGAGGCGATGGACGACCCGGTCTGCCGCACCGCCGTCGAGCAGCTCTGGGACGAAGCCGCGCTCGAACTCCCGCTGCCCGAGGCCGAGGTCAAAGACGCCCGCACGGCCCTGGTCGAACGGTTCGCCAACCCGCGCATCCGGCACACGCTTCGGCAGATCGCGTCCGGCGGCTCGCAGAAGCTGCCCGTCCGTGTCGTCGACGTCGTGCGGCACCGGCTCGCCCGCGACCCCTCGGCCGGCATCGGCACCGGAGCGGCCACCGCCCTCGCCGCGTGGTGGCTGCACGTCACCGAGCAGTCCGACCTGGTGGACGACCCCGGTGCCCCCGGGCCAGACTCGGACGTGCACGACGTCCTGGCTGTCGTCGCGCCCGAACTCGACACCACCCCCGTGGTCGCCGCCGTGACGGCGGCGGCCGACCGCATCCGCACCGCCGCGGCACGCGCCCGCGAACGCTCCAACGGAGGAGTCCACGCATGACCGACACGACCACCACCAACCCCGCGGCCCCGGTCCCCGGCGCCACCGACAGCGGGCCGGCCGAGACCACCGCCGGCCGTCCGGACACCTGGGCCTCGGCGGACCGCGGCCAGCTGATCGAGCGGGCCGAGGTCATCGTGACCAGCCCGAACCGGAACTTCGTGACGCTCAAGCTCACCACGGCCGACGGCGTCACCGGGCTCGGCGACGCCACCCTGAACGGCCGCGAGCTCGCGGTCTCCGCCTACCTGTCCGAGCACGTCGTCCCGCTGCTCGTCGGCCGTGACGCCAGCCGCATCGAGGACGCCTGGCAGTTCCTGTACCGGTCGTCGTACTGGCGCCGTGGTCCGGTCACGATGGCCGCGATCGCCGCCGTCGACATGGCCCTCTGGGACATCAAGGCGAAGGTCGCCGGGATGCCGCTGTACCAGCTGCTCGGCGGGGCATCGCGCACCGGGCTCATGGCGTACGGCCACGCCTCGGGCAAGGAGCTGCCCGAGCTGTTCGACTCCATCCGCGAGCACCAGGAAGAGGGCTACCGCTCCATCCGGGTGCAGACCGGTGTCCCCGGCCTCGAGTCCATCTACGGCATCGCCTCGAACAGGACCACCGAGGGCAACGCCGGCGTCCGCTACGACTTCGAGCCCGCCCAGCGCGGTGCGCACCCGGCGATGGAGGACTGGGACACCCGCGCCTACCTGCGCCACGTGCCCACCGTGTTCGAGGCCGTCCGCAACGAGTTCGGCCCCGAACTGCCGCTGCTGCACGACGGCCACCACCGGATGACCCCGCTGCAGGCCGCCAAGCTCGGCAAGTCGCTCGAGCCCTACGACCTGTTCTGGCTCGAGGACTGCACCCCCGCCGAGAACCAGGAGGCCCTGAAGCTCGTCCGGCAGCACACTACGACGCCGCTGGCGATCGGCGAGGTCTTCAACACCATCTGGGACTTCAAGGACATCATCCGCGACCAGCTCATCGACTACGTCCGCGGTGCCGTCACGCACATGGGCGGCGTCACCCCGCTCAAGAAGACGATGGAGTACGCGGCGCTGTACCAGGTCAAGTCCGGCTTCCACGGGCCGACCGACATCTCCCCGGTGGGCCTTGCCGCGCAGATGCACCTCGGGCTCGCGATCCACAACTTCGGCATCCAGGAGTACATGCAGCACGGACCGCAGACCAACCAGGTGTTCCACCAGACGTTCACGTTCACCGACGGCTACCTGCACCCGGGTGACGAGCCGGGCCTCGGGGTCAGCCTCGACGTCGACGAAGCCGGCAAGTACCCCTACGAGCAGGCGTACCTGCCCTTCAACCGCCTGGCCGACGGCACCGTCCACGACTGGTAGTCCCTGGCACCCTGGCTGGCACAGTGGTCGCATGGAGTTCGCCGACGTCGCCAGGGAGCTGCTGCTCGTCGCGCCGCAGGACTTCGTCGCCGAGCGCACCGCACGGCAGCGCGCGGTGCGGCAGGACAACCGTGCCCTCGCCACGGCGATCGGGAAGCTCCGGAAGCCCTCACCGGCCGCCTGGGTGATCGACCTGCTCGCCCACGACGGTGCCCTCGACGACGCCGTCGACCTCGGACCGGCGCTCCGCCAGGCCCAAGCCGACGCCGACCCCGACGCGATCCGGACCCTCCGTCGGCAGCGCGCCGAGGTCGTCGACGCCCTCGCGCAGGCCGGTGCGGACCTGGCGTCCGACGCCGGGCACTCCGTCACCCCGGCGGTGCTCGAGCAGGTCCGGTCGACGATCGAGGCGGCGATGGCGGACCCGCACGCCGGCGCGGCCGTCCGGTCGGGGCTGCTCGTGACGGCGCTCGAGAGCGTGGGGTTCGACGCGGTCGACCTCGACGGGGCGCTCGCGGATCCGGACGCGGTGCCCGATGCCTGGTCCGGCAGCGATGCCCCACCCATCCCCATCTCCCAGGCGAGGGGTGCGCGGAAGGCGAGCCGTGCCTCCAGGCCCGCGCAGCGCGACGCCCCGGAGTCGGAGCCGGACGCCGAACCCGAACCCGAACCGAAGCGCGACCCGGCCGCCGACCGGAAGGCCGCGCGCCAGGCCGAGACCGCAGCGCGCACGGAGTCCCGCGACGCCGACGCAGCACTCGACACCGCCGAGGCCGATCTCGAACAGGCGGAGGAGCGCCGCGCGGAGCTCCAGCGTGCCCTCGAGCAGGCCGAGGCCGAGATCACCCGGCTCGAGGCAGCCCGCGACGAGGCCGAGGCAGCGAGCGACCGGGCGCGCGACGTCCTCCACGCCGCGCAGGAGCACCGTCGGCAGGTCGGCCGCTGAGCCGTCCGGCGCGACCTCATCACCTCGGATGAAAAGCGGCCGCACGGCTCGGTCCCCGTCCGGCGAGGCCCATACGCTCGCGTCATGACATCCCTCCTCCGCCGGTACCGGCACCTGCTGGCCCCCGCCGCCGGCGCCGTGTACCTCGTGCTCTGGATCGTCGCCGAAGCCGGACGCGCGGGGCTCGCCGACCACGTCGTCGTGGTGTCGGCCTTCGCCGTCGCCATCGGCCTCGCCGCGTGGATGCCCGCGACCGCGCTCGGACTGGTCGTCGGCATCCCGCTCCTGCAGGCGGCCCGGCTGCTCACCCGACCGACCGACACGACCTGGCCGGAGTACCTGGCGATCGCGATCGTCGTCGGCATCGTCGGCGCCGGTCGGTCCGACCTGCTCCGCTACGTGGCGGTCCCCGTGCTCCTGCTCGCGAGTGCGGCAGCTGCCTGGGCGATGGCGGTCCCGACCGCTGCCGACCAGGACGTCTGGGGCAGCTGGGTGGGGAACTCCGGCGGGACCCGTTCCGACCTCGTCACGATCACCTTCGCGTTCGTCGGGGTCAGCGGTGTCGCCTGGGCGGTCGGCGTGGCCATCGGTGCCGCGTGGCGGATCGGCCTCGCCAGGGTCCGGGTGGTCGAGGCGCAACGCCGCACCGAGGTGACCACCACCGAACTCCGGGCCGAGCAGGACCGCGCGCGGATCGCCCGCGACGTGCACGACTCGCTCGCCCACTCACTGGCCGTCGTCGTGTCCCAGGCCCAGGGTGCCGCGGCCATCGCCGTGCGGGACGAACACGCCGCCCGGGCACTGCAGGACATCGCCGACGTGAGCCGCTCGGCACTGGGTGACGTCCGGGCCCTGGTGGAACGCATCCAGGCGAGCGACGACGCCGACCGCCACGGTCTGCTCGACGTCCCCGACCTGGTCGAGGACATGCGGGAGCTCGGGATGACCGCGACGTTCGAGGAGCACGGCGCCGGACTCCTGCCCGCGGGCAGTGCCAGCGCGGTGCACCGGATCGTGCAGGAGAGCCTGACGAACGTGCTGAAGCACCAGGGGCGGACAGCGACGGCCCGGGTGGCGCTCGACTGGCGCGGCCCGGGGCTCGGCGTCGTCGTGACGTCACGGGGGACCGAACCCCTCGTCGAGCTCGACGGTGTCGGGTCCGGTGTCGCCGGGATGCAGGAGCGTGCCCGACTGGCCGGCGGCTGGCTGCGTGCCGGTGTCGGCGACACCCCGGACGAGTGGGTCGTCACCGCGTGGCTGCCGACGACCGCCGCCGTGCCGACCACGGCGACGGTGGACACCGACACCGAGGCCGTCCGGCCGGAGCACGTCCGATGAGCGCCGTCCGCGTCGCCGTCGTCGACGACCAGCGGCTGTTCGCCACCGGGATGCAGATGCTCGTCGATGCCCAGGACGACATGACCTGCGTCGGGACCGCCGGCGACGGTGCCGCCGCCCTCGAGCTCTGCGCCGCCGAACACCCCGACGTCCTGCTGCTCGACCTGCGGATGCCGGTCATGAACGGCATCGAGACCCTGACGCGTCTCGCCGGGTCGACCCAGGACCGCCCGCGGGTCGTCGCGCTCACGACCATCCGCCGCGACGACGCCGTGCTCGCTGCTCTCCGCGCCGGCGCCGCAGCGTTCCTGACGAAGGACGCTCTGCCCGAGGTCGTCACCGCGACCATCCGCGACGTGCACGCGGGCCGACCTGCACCGACGGAAGCGGAGGCGCTGGACCTGCTGCGCGCGCAGGGCACCCCGGCCGTGACCGATCGGCGCGACGAGGTGCTCGACGCGCTGACGGCTCGCGAGCGCGAGGTCTTCCTGCTCGTCGCGAAGGGGCTCAGCAACGCCGAGATCGCCGAGTCGGTCTTCCTGAGCGACGCCACCGTGAAGACCCACGTCCGCGCCGTCCTGACGAAGCTCGGACTCCGGAACCGGATCCAGGTCGTCATCACCGCACACGAACGCGGCCTCGTCCGCGCCTAGGGGGAACCATGCAGATCACGAACCGCGTCGCGAAGACCGGCACCCTCGTCGTCGTCCTCGCCGGACTGGCCACCGCCGTCGTCCACGGCCTGCCCGAGCGTGCCGACGTCGCGGTCGCACCCACCGTCGACCAGGACAGCACGGCGTGGGCGATGCCGCTCGACGCCTTCGTCGCACCGGCCTCGTCGAAGACCACGTACGCGGAGGACCTCGTGGCTGAGCCCTGCCTGCGGAAGGCCGGCATCGACGACCCGGCTCCCTGGGCGACCGCGGCCGGGCTGCAGGCCGACGACGACGCGGCCGACACCGCCGCCCGGGCGAACCCCGCACCCGCACTCGCGACCACCCGGCCCCTCACCACGGCGCTCGCCGAGGCCCGCGGCTACCACGGGCCGTCCGTCGCCGGTGCGAACCAGGAGGGCATGCGGAAGTGGGGGTACGACCCAGACCGCCAGGCCGCGTTCGCCGCGCTCCCGGACGACGTGGCCGCCCGCTGCTGGAAGGCAGCCCGGAAGACGCTCGGCACCACACTGCGCGGTACGGAGCAGTCGGCGTCCGAACTCGCCCAGCGCCTGACGTACCTGGCGGCGCTGGACGCACGCCAGGACGACCCGGTCCGCACGGCCGCGGCCGGGTGGCGCACCTGCATGGCGCCGTCCGGTGTGCCGGACCTGCCGGAGGGTCCGGAGGGCATGCCGACCCCCTCGATGCACGTCAGCGCCCGTGACGGCGACCAGGTCGTCCTGTTCTCGGACGATCCTGGGAAGGCCGAGGTCGCCGTCGCCGAACGGGACGTCGCGTGCCAGGAGTCATCCGGCTACCGCAGCGCGCTGTACGCGGCGGAGTGGGAACGGCTGCTGCACGTCACCGCGACCGACGCGGCCGTGCTCCGGAAGGGTTCGACGCGGCAGCCGCAGGTGGACGCCCGCCTCGACCGGGTGATCGCGCGGCTCGCGCCGGCGACACCGACGGACGTCGACTGACGCGGCGGTCGCGGGGAGCGGTCCTGGGGGGAGCGCCCCGCGCCCGCCGCGTGGGGACGACGGACGGGAGGCCCGTGGCAGGACCGCCACGGGCCTCCCGTCCGTCCCGGTGTGCGTCCGGATCGTGACGCGCGACACGCCCGGACGGCCCTGCTAGACTCAGTCCCTGACTTCGGCGAGGGCTGCGTACGCGCGGCCGTGATCGACGCGGTGGGATACCCGGCAAGACCCTGGGATCGTTCCTCACGCGTGCACGCGTTCGAGTTGCAACACCACAGACCCCCACGATGCCGGCACCCCGGCGTCGTCCCCGACACCAGGAGGCACCATGGCCGACTACACCAAGCTCGCAGCGGAAGTCCGCACCAAGTTCGGCAAGGGCGCTGCTCGCAAGCTCCGCGCGGCCGACAAGATCCCCGCGGTCGTCTACGGCCACGGCACCGAGCCGAAGCACATCTCGCTGCCCGGTCACGAGACCATGCTGCTCGTCCGTACCGCCAACGCGGTCGTCGACCTCGACATCGAGGGTGCTGCGCAGCTCGCCCTCGTCAAGGACGTCCAGCGTGACCCGGTGCGCCAGATCATCGAGCACATCGACCTCGTGGTCCTCCGCCGCGGCGAGAAGGTCACGGTCGACGTGCCCGTCGTCATCGAGGGCGAGTCCTTCTCCGGCACCATCCACGTGCAGGACCTCAACACGATCTCGCTGCTCGTGCTCGCCACCGACATCCCGGAGCACGTCTCCGTGAACGTCGAGGGCCTCGAGGACGGCGTGCAGATCCACGCCGCGCAGCTCGAGCTCCCCGAGGGCGCCGAGCTCGAGACCGACCCCGAGGCGCTGGTCGTCGCGATCGTCACCCCGCGTGGCACCGCTGACGACGACGCTGCGGACGAGGCCTCGGCCGAGGCCGGCGCCGAGTCGGGTGCCGAGGGCGCCGCGGACTCCGAGTAACACCCCTTCGAAGACATCTGGTCGACGCTGTGACGGATCGAATCCTCGTGGTGGTCGGGCTCGGGAACCCCGGGCCCGACTACGCCGGCAACCGCCACAACGTCGGCCAGATGGTCCTCGACGAACTCGCCTCCCGCATGGGAGCGACGTTCAAGAAGCACAAGACGCCGAACCAGGTCGCCGAGGGGCGCCTGGTGCCCGGCGGCACCCGACTCGTGCTGGCGAAGCCCGGGTCGTTCATGAACACCTCGGGCGGACCGGTCTCCTCGGTGCTCGGGTTCTACAGCGCCACCCCGGCCGACCTCGTCGTCGTGCACGACGAGCTCGACCTGCCGTTCGACACCGTCCGCCTGAAGGGCAGTGGCGGGCACGGCGGGCACAACGGGCTGCGCGACATCATCAAGGCCACCGGCACGAACGAGTTCATGCGCGTCCGGGTCGGCATCGGGCGTCCGCCCGGTCGGCAGGACCCGGCCGACTACGTGCTGCGTGACTTCTCCGCAGCCGAGAAGAAGACGCTGCCGATCCTGCTGGCCGACGCCGCCGACGCGGTCGAGGCGATCGCCGAGGTCGGGCTGCTCGCCGCACAGCAGCGCGTGCACGCTCCGTCCTGAGCGCTCCGTGCCGGGCGTCGGTGCTGTTCGCCCGTCGCGCACGTCGCGGCCGGTGTCGGTGGCGGCCGGTACCATCTCCTGAGTGACGATCTCGGGCATCATCCCTGCGCTCTCGCGCGCCTCCGCCTTCGATCGCGTGCTGCGCGCCGCACCGCGCGACGCCGACTTCTCCGTCGTGGACGGCCTGCGCGTGCCGCTGCTCGGCGCGCTGCTCGCCGAGCGCAACGGTCCGCAGTGCGTCCTCGTCATCACGGCGACCGGGCGTGAAGCCGAGGCGGTCCGTGAAGCGTTCGGCAGCTACGTCCCCGACGCCGACGTGCTCGAGTTCCCGGCGTGGGAGACCCTGCCGCACGAACGCCTCAGCCCGAGTGCCCAGACCGTCGGCACGCGCATCGCGACGCTCCGGAAGCTCGCGGCGTGGCAGGCGGCGGACCCGGCCGAGCGCCGCCAGACCATCGTGGTCGCGAGCGTCCGCGCCGCGCTGCAGCCGATCGCGAGCAACCTGACGTCCCTGGCGCCGGTGGTGCTGCGGACCGACTCGCGGGGCAACGACCTGGCTGCGATCGCGTCCCAGCTGGTGGACCTCGCCTACTCGCGTGTCGACCTCGTCACCCGCCGTGGTGAGTTCGCGGTGCGCGGTGGCATCCTCGACGTCTTCCCGCCGACGGCCGACCACCCGGCACGCGTCGACTTCTTCGGCGACGAGATCGAGGCGATCAAGGCGTTCTCCGTCGCCGACCAGCGCACGACCGAGGACGACCTCGGCTCGGTCGAGCTGACCGCCTCGCGCGAACTCCTGCTCAGCGACGACGTCCGGCAGCGGGCGCGCGAGATGCTGCACGAGTTCCCGAACCTGTCGCAGATGCTCGCGAAGATCGCCGAGGGCATCCCGGTCGAGGGCATGGAGTCCCTCGCCCCGGCGCTCGTGCAGGACCTCGTGCCGATGACCTCCTACCTGCCGGACGACGCCACCATCGCGGTGTTCTCGCCCGAGCGGGTGAACGGCCGCGCGAACAGCCTCGCCGAGACGAACACCGAGTTCCTGCAGGCGGCCTGGAGTGCAGCGGTCGCCGGTGCCCAGGCCCCGATCGACCTCGACGCCGGCAACTTCCTGACCGTGCAGCAGCTCAAGAACACCCGGGGGCAGCGCACCTGGTGGACGGTGTCACCGTTCGACTCCGGCCTCGACGAAGGGGACACCGAGCGCGTCCTCACCGACGCCGAGGCCGCTGCCGAGGCCGGCGAGTACATCCGCGTCCGGGCCGAGGCGGTGCCGAGCTTCGCCGGCAGCGCCGACGGGGCGATCGCGCACGTCAAGTCGCTGACCGACGACGGGTGGGCCGTGGTGGTGACCGCGCAGGGCCAGGGCCTCGTCGAGCGTGCGGTGCAGGTTCTCGCTGACGCCGGGGTCGCCGCCCGTGCCGCAGCGGTCGACGCGCCGCCCGAGCCGGGGTTCGCCGTCGTGACGACCGCGACCGTCGAGCACGGCTTCGCGATCCCCGACCCCCGCATCGCGGTCCTGAGCGAGGCGGAGTTCTACGGCCGCAGCGTCCAGCAGGGCGCCCGCACCGTCAAGAAGCTCGCGAGCCGCCGCAAGAACGTCGTCGACCCGCTGCAGCTCAAGCCGGGCGACGTCGTCGTGCACGCAACCCACGGCATCGGCAAGTTCGTCGAGCTCGTCAGCCGCGAGGTCTCCAGCGGCGGCCGCAACGCCGTGAAGACGCAGCGCGAGTACCTCGTGCTCGAGTACGCGCCGTCGAAGCGCAACTACCCGGGCGACAAGCTCTTCGTGCCGACCGACCAGCTCGACCAGCTGTCGCGGTACGTCGGTGGCGAGTCCCCGACCCTGTCGAAGATGGGCGGCTCGGACTGGTCCGCCGCCAAGTCGAAGGCCCGCAAGGCTGTCCGCGACATCGCCGTGGACCTGGTCAAGCTGTACTCGGCGCGCATGGCGTCGAAGGGGCACGCGTTCGGTCCGGACACCCCGTGGCAGCGCGAGCTGGAAGAGGCGTTCCCGTTCGCCGAGACCGCCGACCAGCTCACCACGATCGACGAGATCAAGCGCGACATGGAACGCCCGATCCCGATGGACCGCCTGCTGTCCGGTGACGTCGGCTACGGCAAGACCGAGGTCGCGATCCGTGCCGCGTTCAAGGCCGTGCAGGACGGCAAGCAGGTCGTCATGCTCGTCCCGACGACCCTGCTCGTCCGCCAGCACATGGAGACGTTCCAGGAGCGCTTCGCCGGGTTCCCCGTGCACCTGCGCGCCCTGAGCCGGTTCCAGACCGAGAAGGAGTCGAAGGAGACCATCGCCGGGCTCGCCGACGGCACGGTCGACATCGTCATCGCGACCCACCGGATCCTGTCGCAGGGCATCACCTTCAAGGACGTCGGGCTCGTCATCATCGACGAGGAACAGCGGTTCGGGGTCGAGCACAAGGACCAGCTCAAGAAGTTCAAGACGAACGTCGACGTCCTGGCGATGTCGGCGACCCCGATCCCGCGCTCGCTCGAGATGGCGGTCACGGGCATCCGTGAGATGTCGACCCTCGCCACCCCGCCCGAGGACCGCCACCCGATCCTGACCTTCGTCGGGCCGCAGTCCGACCTGCAGGTGGCGGCGGCGATCCGCCGCGAGCTGCTGCGCGAGGGCCAGGTGTTCTACGTGCACAACCGCGTGAAGGACATCCAGTCGGTCGCCGCGCACCTGGCCGAGATCGTGCCGGACGCGCGCATCGCCGTCGCGCACGGGCAGATGTCGGAGACCGCCCTCGAGCAGGTCATGGTCGACTTCTGGGAGCGCCGCTTCGACGTCCTCGTCTCGACGACGATCATCGAGACGGGCCTGGACATCGCCAACGCGAACACGCTGATCATCGACAAGGCGGACAAGTACGGCCTGTCGCAGCTGCACCAGCTGCGCGGTCGTGTCGGTCGTGGGCGGGAGCGCGGGTACGCGTACTTCCTCTACGACTCCGAGAAGCCGTTGTCCGAGACCGCCCAGGACCGCCTCGAGACCATCGCCGCGAACAACGAGCTCGGCGCGGGCATGCAGGTCGCCATGAAGGACCTCGAGATCCGCGGGGCCGGCAACCTGCTCGGCGGGGAGCAGTCCGGCCACATCGCGGGCGTCGGGTTCGACCTGTACCTGCGGATGATCGGCGAGGCGGTGTCGCAGTTCCGCGGCGACGTCGCCGAGGGGCAGACCGAGCTCCGGCTCGAGATCCCCGTCGACGCGCACATCCCCGAGGACTACGTCGAGTCCGAGCGACTCCGGCTCGAGGCGTACCAGAAGCTGTCGGCGGCCTCGGCCCCGACGGCGCAGCCGAACGCGATCGACATGGTGCTCGACGAGCTCACCGACCGCTACGGGCAGCCGCCGCAGGCCGTGCAGACCCTGGTCGAGGTCTCTCGCCTCCGTCGTATGGCGCAGCAGGTCGGCCTGTCCGACGTCGTGGTGATGGGCTCGAACCTGCGGGTCGCCGGCAAGGAGCTCGCCGACTCGTCGCAGGTGCGCCTGAAGCGCATGTTCCCGGGTGCGCGCTGGTTCCCGCAGCAGAACGCGACGAGCATCCCGATGCCGCGTCCGCACGACCAGGCGCTGCCGGACGATGCCCTCATCCAGTGGGTGGAGAGCATCCTCACCGCCGTCTACGGGGCGACGACCCCGGCCGAGGCACCGGCCGCGTAGACGCGAGCGGAGACGGCCTGGAGGCACGGTGCGGGCCCGCACCGTGCCTCCAGGCCGTCCGTGGCCACGTCCACGGCGTGCACGCCCTTCGCGACGATCCACGCGTCGAACGACGCGTGGCCTGTCGTGGAACGGGTGCGAACCGCGGGCCGCGAGCCGCTACTCGGTGTCCTCGGCCTCGGACAGCTCGCGGCGCGCGCGGTACGCCCGCGCCCGCAGGGTGACGACGACCGCCGACGCGACGATGGCGATGCCCGAACCGACGAGCACGGCGAGGACGCCCTCGTCGAGGATCTCCTCGTTGCGGGCGAACGCCAGCTCGTTCATGAGCAGCGACACCGTGAACCCGATGCCGCCGAGCACGCCGACGGTGATGATCGAGAAGAACGACAGCGACGAGCGGCCGGGCGAGCGGAAGATCCGCGTGGCGATCGTGCCGAACAGCGTGATGCCGATCACCTTGCCGACCGGCAGCGCGAGGACGACCGCCCAGAACGTGGGGGAGAGCTCGCTGATGCCGACCGAGGGGATGATGACGGCGGCTGACGCGAACGCGAACACCGGCAGCACGATGGCGTTCGACCACGGCTCGACGTTCTCGTGCAGGGTGTGGCCCGGGCGGCGGGGCAGCACGAGCCCGAGGGCGACGCCGGCGATCGTGGCGTGCACACCGGAGTGGTAGACGAGCCACCAGGTCAGGAGCCCGACCACGACCATCGCCACGATGACGAGCGTCTGCCCGCTGCGCCCCGGACGGAGCATCCGGCCGAGCAGCCAGAACGCCGCGAGGGTGACGACAGCGCCCGCGAGGGCCAGGAAGTCGGTGTCGTGGGCGAACACCACGGCGATGATGATGATCGCGATGAGGTCGTCGAGCACGGCCAGCGCGAGCAGGAACACCCGGATACCGCTCGGCAGCCCGCGACCGAACATGGCGAGCACCCCGAGCGCGAACGCGATGTCCGTCGCCGTCGGGATCGGCCAACCGTGCGTGTACTGCGTGCCCGCGGTGACGAGCAGGAAGATGCCGGCCGGGACGAGCACGCCGCCGACCGCCGCGATGGCGGGGATGATCGCCGTCTTGGGGTTCGACAGCTCGCCGTCGACGAGTTCCTGCTTCAGCTCGATCGCGACGAGCAGGAAGAAGACCGCGAGCAGCCCGTCGCTGATCCAGTGCGCGATCGACAGGTCGAGGCCCAGGGCCCCGAGCGGCAGGTGCGCGTCGAGCAGCCGTTCGAGGCCGGGGCCGATCGGGGAGTTCGCCACGACCAGGCCGAGCACGGCGGCGGTGAGGAGCGCGATGGCGCTGAAGCGGGGGGAGCGGACGAGGGACGACATGGATCTCCGTCTCGAGGGGTCGGGTGAGTGTCCGTCGACCAGACTTCCCGACACACCACGACCATTCTACGCGGGTGGCACGATGACGTGATGACCGCCGTACCGGACCTCGTGACCGTCGTCGACCGCCTGCTCGCCGAGGACGGCGGGTGCGTCTGGAACCGGGCGCAGACCCACGCCTCGCTCGCCCGTTACGCCGTCGAGGAGTCGTACGAACTCGTCGACGCGATCGACGACGGCGACCCGGACGACGTCCGCGAGGAACTCGGCGACCTGCTCTACCAGGTGGTCCTGCACGCGGGGATCGCTGCCCGCGCGGGGGACTTCACCCTCGAGGACGTCGCCGCCGGGGCCCGGGACAAGATGACCAGGCGGCACCCGCACGTGTTCGGCGACGAGACGGCGGACACCGTCGAGGACGTCGTGCGGGTCTGGCGTGCGGCCAAGGCGGCCGAGAAGGCGAGTCGGCGGAGTGCGTTCGACGGGGTGCCGCGGGCGATGCCGCCGCTGGAGCGCGCGGTGAAGCTGCTGGAACGCCTGGAGGAACGTGGGGACGCCGACGCGGTCGTCGCGTCCGTCGTCGGGGCCGGTTCCGGCGTCGGCCCGGAGGCCCGTGGTGCGTCCGCCGCGCCCGCTGCGGACGACGGGGTCAGCATGGTCGACGCCGGGTGGGGGCGAGCGGTGCTCGGGGAGGTCGCGGCTGCGGCGGGACGCGGGGTGGACCCGGTCGCGAGTCTGCGGGCCGCGGTGTCTGCGCTCGAGGAAGCCGGTCGCGCCGTGGAGTGATCCCCGCGCGGGAGAACGGGCGCCCTCCCAACCCGAAAAAGAGAGGGCGCCCGTGAGCGGGCGTCGGCTCCACCAGGGAGAGGGGCCGACAGGGAAGCCCGCTCGAACCGCGGGACGCACTGCAGCACGTCGCCCCGCGAATCGGTCCGGAGCGTGGATCAGGCACGATCCGGACCGAGGTTCTGCATGCAGTATGCCAGTGGGTCGGCAGGCGCGCAAGCCGGAGACGCCCGTCTGCCAGAATTGACCGCATGGCAACGACCGTGACGGCACCCCGTGGCATGCGTGACTTCCTCCCGGCGGACAAGGCCCGGCGCGAGCACGTGCTCGGTGTCGTGCGGGACGTCTACTCGCGGCACGGTTTCGACGAGATCGAGACCCCGGTGGTGGAGGACGCTGCGCGGCTGCACTCCGGGCTCGGCGGTGACAACGAGAAGCTGGCGTTCGCGGTGATGAAGCGCGGGCTGACCACCGAGGACCTGCAGGCTGCCGAAGCGCCGCTGGACCTCGCCGACCTCGGTCTCCGGTTCGACCTGACGGTCCCGCTGGCCCGGTTCTACGCCTCGCACCGTGCGGAGCTGCCGTCGGTGTTCCGGTCCGTGCAGATCGCGCCGGTCTGGCGTGCCGAGCGCCCGCAGAAGGGTCGCTACCGCCAGTTCGTGCAGTGCGACATCGACATCCTGGGGGAGCCCGGGCAGCTCGCCGAAATCGAGCTCATCCGCGCGACGACCGCGGCCCTCGACGCCCTCGGGGTCCGCGGCACGACGATCCGGATCAACGACCGCCGGATCCTGCTCGCGCTCCTCGCGTCGTGGGGGATCACCGAGCCGGCCGCCGCGGACCGCGCGCTCATCACGATCGACAAGCTCGACAAGATCGGTGCGGACGGCGTCGCGGCGGAGCTCCGCAGCACCGTGGGTGCCGACCTGCCCGGGCTCGAGGACACCATCCGCGCGCTCGAGGCCGCCGACTGGACGTCGGTCGAGGGGGCGCCGTGGCTCGACGCCGAGGCCTTCGCCGACCTGCTCCGCCTGCGCGAGGCGCTGCCCGGGGTGGACCTGCGCTTCGACCCGACGCTCGTGCGCGGCATGGGCTACTACACGGGCACGATCTTCGAGGTCGCGCACCCCGACTTCGGCTACAGCCTCGGTGGCGGCGGCCGGTACGACGGCATGATCGGCCGGTTCCTCGGGCAGGACGTCCCCGCGGTCGGGTTCTCGCTCGGGTTCGAGCGGCTCGTCGACCTCGTGACCCTCCCGGAGTCCGCCGAGGCCGACGCCGTCGTGCTCGTGTACGACAAGGACGTCGATCCGGTCCGGCTCGCCGCGCTGAAGACCGAGGCGCTGGCGTCCCACCGACGCGTCCGGCTCGAGCGCCGCACGAAGAACACCAAGAACCTGCTCGCCGGCCTCGCTGCCCAGGGCTTCACGGCGTTCGCGACCGTCTCCGCGGACACCGCGTCGCTCGAGGGCGTCGAGTTCCGCCCGCTCGACTGAGCACCCAGTCCTCGTTCCAGCACGGACTCATCCACAGCGGGGCGTCACGGCCGACGTCGTGTTCACCTCCGCTCGCTAGGATCGACACCGCAATCACCACAACCAATGTGTAGGGAGTACCCCGTGGCCCTGATCGATGCCGTAGGCGCACGCGAAGTCCTCGATTCCCGAGGCAACCCGACGGTCGAGGTCGAGGTCCTCCTCGACGACGGCGTCGTGTCCCGCGCGCTCGTCCCGTCCGGTGCATCCACCGGCGCGTTCGAGGCGTACGAGCTGCGCGACGGCGACGCCTCGCGTTACGGCGGCAAGGGCGTCCTCAAGGCCGTCGACGCCGTCCTCGACGAGATCGGCCCGGCGCTCGAGGGCTTCGACGCCACCGACCAGCGCCTCGTCGACGCCGCGCTCATCGAGCTCGACGGCACCGAGAACAAGTCCCGCCTCGGCGCGAACGCGATCCTCGGCGCCTCGCTCGCCGTGGCCCGTGCCGCAGCCGACTCGGTCGACCTGCCGCTCTTCCGCTACCTCGGCGGCCCGAACGCGCACACGCTGCCCGTCCCGCTGATGAACGTCGTCAACGGTGGTGCCCACGCGGACACCAACGTCGACATCCAGGAGTTCTTCCTGGTGCCCTACGGCGCCGAGTCCTTCTCCGAGGCACTCCGCTGGGGCGTCGAGACCTACCACGCCCTCAAGGGCGAGCTGAAGAAGCAGGGCCTGGCCACCGGCCTCGGCGACGAGGGCGGCTTCGCGCCGGAGCTCGCGTCGAACCGCGCTGCGCTCGACTTCCTGCTCACCGCGATCGAGAAGGCCGGCTACACGCCCGGCAAGGACATCGCCGTCGGCCTCGACGTCGCGTCCACCGAGTTCTTCTCGGACGGCAAGTACCAGTTCGAGGGCAAGCAGCTCTCGAGCCAGGAGTTCACCTCCTACTTCGCCGAGCTCGTCGCGAACTACCCCCTCGTCACCATCGAGGACCCGCTGGCCGAGGATGACTGGGAGGGCTGGTCGCACCTGACCGCCGAGCTCGGCGACAAGGTCCAGATCGTCGGGGACGACCTGTTCGTCACCAACCCGAAGCGTCTGCAGCGGGGCATCGACGAGAAGGCCGCGAACTCGATCCTCGTCAAGGTCAACCAGATCGGCACGCTCACCGAGACGCTCGACGCGGTCTCGCTCGCGCACCGTCACGGCCTGACCTCGATCCTGTCGCACCGCTCCGGCGAGACCGAGGACACCACGATCGCCGACATCGCGGTCGCGGTCGACGGTGGTCAGATCAAGACCGGCGCCCCGGCCCGCTCGGACCGCGTCGCGAAGTACAACCAGCTGCTCCGCATCGAGGAAGAACTCGGCGACGCCGCGGTGTACGCCGGTCGCTCGGCCTTCCCGCGCGCCGCGTCGCTGTAGCCAGCCGCTCAGCAGTACCCGCACCACCGAGACGCCGTCCTCCTCCAGGAGGGCGGCGTCTCGTCGTGTGTGCGGTCCCGAGGTGCCGAGCGGTCAGGACGTGCCGCGCGCGCTGCGTCGAGTGGTCGCGAGTCGTCGGCTGGTCCGGGCCCGGCCGACAGGACGTGACCACCGGACGTGCGTCTGGCGGTGTGTGGTGACCACTCCGGGTGCGGGACGGAGGGGGCGGGCCGGAGCCGTGCCTCCCGGCTGCCTCGACGTCACGACGCGAGACGCTGAGAGGGCGCCGAACGGCCGCGTGCCGGGCGGCCCGACCGACCGTGCCGGGTTATCGTCGGACCGTGCCCAGCCAGAAGCCCCGCGTCCGCCGCGTCCCCGTGGCGATGCCTGACGGCAGCACACCCGCGCAGCCCTGGTACCGCTCGATCCACTTCTCCGGGTTCAGCCTGCTCATGCTCGCGATCATCGTGCTGTTCGTGGTGGTGCTCGCGCCGTCGCTCCGGACGCTCATCCAGCAGCAGGAGCAGATCGCCCAGCAGCAGCAGGAGGTCGCGAGCCAGAAGGCCGACGTCACGCAGAAGAAGCAGGACGTCGCACGCTGGGACGACCCGGCGTACATCGAGGCGCAGGCCCGCGACCGACTGCTCTACGTGTACCCGGGCGAGGAGAGCTACCTCGTGATGGGCACCGAGGACAAGCGGGCCGAGAAGACCCCGACCACCGACTCGGGCACCCCCGTGAGTGCGAAGGTGCAGACGCCCAAGGTCGACTGGGTGCAGGCGATGCTCTCGTCGGTGCTGCAGTCCGGACTGACGGACGAGCGTGCCGCCGACCTCGTCGCCCCCGACGTCTCCGGCACGGGCGACAGCAAGTAGTCCGGACCGCAGGGCGCGGAGCCGTCCGGCCCGACGGTGCGAGGGGTTCCGCTTCTCCGGTAGGCTCACGTTCCCGTGACGACCCCTCCCTTCGACCCGCCCTCCGACCGCGACGTCCAGGTCGTGTCGGCGCAGCTCGGCCGACCGGCACGTGACGTCATCGGGATCGCGGCACGCTGCGTCTGTGGCAACCCCACCGTCGTCTCCACGAAGCCCCGGCTGTCGAACGGCACCCCGTTCCCGACGTTCTACTACCTGTGCCACCCCGCGGCCACCGCTGCGGTCAGCACCCTCGAGGCCAACCAGGTGATGCCCGAGCTGGCAGCCCTGCTCGAGGACCCCGAAGTCGCCGCGCAGTACCGCGCGGCCCACGAGTCCTACCTGGCCGATCGCGAGTCGATCGAACACGTCGACGAGATCGACGGCATCAGCGCCGGTGGCATGCCCACCCGCGTGAAGTGCCTGCACGCCCTCGTCGGCCACGCCCTCGCCGCCGGACCCGGCGTCAACCCCATCGGCGACCTCGCGCTCGAGCGCGCGGACTGGTCGCCCTCCCGGTGTGAGTGCCGGGCGTATGATGACGGTGCAGACGCTGGAGTCGGGGCGGGTGGCGGCGAAGTCTGACCCGACTCCCGCACACCCCCATCCAAGGAGATCATCCCCCGTGCCCAAGATCCTCGTCGTCGGCGGCGGTTACGCCGGTTTCTACACCGCATGGAAGCTCGAGAAGCACCTTCGCCAGGGCGAAGCCGAGGTCGTCATGGTGGACCCGCTGCCGTACATGACGTACCAGCCGTTCCTGCCCGAGGTCGCCGCCGGTTCCATCGAGCCGCGTCACGCGGTCGTCGCGCACCGTCGTCACCTCAAGAAGACCCGCGTCGTCACGGCGAAGGTCACCAAGGTCGACCACGCCACCAAGACGGCGACGATCACCCCGACCGAGGGCGAGGCGTGGGAGGAGTCCTACGACCAGATCGTCATGACCGCCGGCGCGGTGTCCCGAACGTTCCCGATCCCGGGCGTCGCGGACGAGGCCATCGGCCTGAAGAACATCGAGGAAGCCGCGTCGATCCGTGACCGCATCCTCAGCAACTTCCACAAGGCGGCGAACCTGCCGGCCGGTCCCGAGCGCGACCGCCTGCTCACCGTCGTCGTCGTCGGTGGTGGCTTCGCCGGCATCGAGGTGTTCGCCGAGCTCCGCTCCTTCGTCACCGACCTGCTGAAGAGCCACCCGCAGCTGTCCTTCGACGACACGCACTTCCACCTGGTCGAGGCGATGGGCCGCATCATGCCCGAGGTCTCGCTCGAGACCTCGCACTGGGTGCTCAAGAACCTCGCCGAGCGTGGCGCGACCGTGCACCTCGAGACCCAGCTGGCCTCGGCCGTGGGTGGCGTCTGCGAGCTCAAGACGAGCGACGGCGCGATCGAGACCATCCCGTCCGACCTCATCATCTGGACCGCCGGAGTCATGGCGAACCCGATGGTCAAGGGCACCGACTTCCCGCTCGAGCAGCGTGGCCGCATCCGCGTGCAGCCCGACCTGCGCGTGGTGGACGACAACGGCGTGATCGCCGATGCATGGGCCTGCGGCGACGTCGCAGCCGTGCCGGACCTGACCGGTGGCGGTGTCGGCGGGTTCTGCGTGCCGAACGCCCAGCACGCCGTGCGCCAGGCCAAGCAGCTCGCGAAGAACGTCGTCGCGACCATCCGTGGCGAGGCGACGACCGACTACAAGCACGAGAACCTCGGCGCCGTCGCGGGTCTCGGCCTGGGCACCGGTGTGTTCCAGTCCGGCAAGTTCGCCATGAAGGGCTTCCTGGCCTGGGGTGCCCACCGCGGCTACCACGGCCTGGCCATGCCGTCGTGGGAGCGCAAGTGGCGCGTCATCGGCGACTGGGTCGGTGGCTTCTTCCTGGGCCGCGACATCGTGTCGCTCGACGACCGCGAGACCCCGCGTGCCGCGTTCGAGGCGTTCGCGTCCCGTCCGAAGCCCGCCGCCGAGGCTCCGGCCGCGCCCGCCGCGGCCCCGGCTCCGGAAGAGGGCAAGGTCGCCGGTGCCGCCGGTCCCGTCTACGGCGAGCCCGCGAAGGACGTCTCCAACGCCCCCGAGCCGGTGACGGCCCCGGCCGACGCCAAGTAGCAACGCTCGTCACGAAGGCGGTCACCCGTGAAGGGTGGCCGCCTTCGTGCATCGGTAGGCTGTTGCGGCCCGCCCCCGTGGCCCAATCGGTAGAGGCACGCGACTTAAAATCGCTGAGTTGTGGGTTCGAGTCCCACCGGGGGTACCGCCGAGGCTCTGCCGCGGCGCCCGCCGCGTGCCGCTGCGAAAGCGACAGAACTCTGCGAACAGTTCGCGTCGTTCTGTCGCTCCGGCCGCACAGTCCGAGCGATGGTCCTGCCATCTGTCGCTTCGACGGTGGGATCGGGTCGCCCTGGGCATCGGACTGGAGGCGCGGGACCGGCCCGCCACGTGCCTCCCGGCCCGCGGACCGTCGCCTTCCCGCGAAGACGGCGCGACTGCACGACCGGCTCGCCGCCCAGTAGCATCGACGATCGTGGTCGGACTCGGAAGCGCACTCGCCAACCTGCAGAACGCCCTCCGCCGACCGGAGGCCCACGTCGAGGTCGTCGACGGCGAGAGCGTCCCGGTCGGCATGCTCCTCGGCACCCTCGGAGCCCTGCTCCTGGACGCCGGCAGCTCCGTCACCGACGTCCGGTCGGCGCTCGAGAAGGCCCGGGACGCCGCCGGGGTCGGACCGACGCTCGCGATCGGCGTCCTGCCCGCCCTGGTGATGGTGAGCGAGGTCTCGACGGGCGCCGCCACCATCGTCAACGCCGAGGGCGTCGAACTGTCGTCCCGCCAGGCCGCCCGCGCCAACCGCGTCGTGCTCGGGCTCGAGAGTGGCTCCATCGCCCTCGCCGAGATCCCCGCCCGCGTCCGGGCCATCCGGGCCGGCACCGTCCCGCCGCCAGCCCTGCCGTGGATCCTCGGCAACGCCCTGACCTCGGCCGGCCTGGCCGTCGTCTTCCGCTGCCCCTGGTGGGCGATCGTCCTGGCGCTCGTCGTCGGCGGCCTGGTCGGCGTGATCGGACTGGTCCTCCGGCGCTTCCGCGAAGCCGTGGCGATCATCCCGTTCCTGGCCGCGTTCGTGTCGACGGCGATCGTCGGCCTGGTCGCCGCGGGCACCGGGTTCGAGCAGGTCCCGCTCTTCGCGGTCTGCGCCCCGGTGGCGGTGTTCGTCCCCGGCGCGCTCATCACCAACGCGTTGCTCGAACTCACCGCCGCGGACATCGTCACCGGGTCGTCGCGCCTGGTGCAGGGGCTCATCATGCTCGGCTTCATGGCCGCCGGCATCGCGTCCGGCAGCGCCCTGACCGGGTTGCACGTCGACCCGTCGTCGGCCGCGCTCGTCGGCGAGGTCGCGGGGGTCGGCACCGACCTGGCCGGCTGGGAGTCCGTGCCCGCGTACTGGGTGTCGTGGGTGGCCGTCGTGGTGCTCGCGGTCGGGCTCGGTCTGGTGTTCCGGTCCGGGTGGCGCCTGACGCTCGTGTCGGTGGCGGTCATGGTCACCGCCTACGCCGTGGTGAGCACGACGACGCCGCTCTGGGGCAGCGTCGTCGCGACCGGGGCCGCAGCGGCGCTGCTGTTCGTCGCGACCCGGTTGCTCGAGCGGCTCGTGCCGGCGATCCCGGCGACGGTGTCGTTCTTCCCGGCGTTCCTGCTGCTCGTGCCGGGGACGGTTGGGCTGGTGGCGGTGGCCACCTTCGATCCCGAGGCGCTCGCGACCCCGCTCGCGACCTTCGTCAGCCTGTGCATCGGGACGAAGATCGGCGGGCTCCTGCCCGGCCTCTTCGCCCGCAACGCGCCCCGGCGCGCGGTGGACGCGACCAGCTGACGGCCTGGAGGCCCGTGGCGGCGCCGCCACGGGCCTCCAGGCCGTCACCGGCCGGGTACCGGGCCCGCTACGGCTCGATCAGCCGGCCGGCTGCCGCATCCGCCGCGGCCGTGTCCTTCGCCAGGTAGTGCACCTTCTTGCCGGTGGCGTTGTAGGGGAGGTCCGGGACGAAGCGGTACCGCCGCGGGCGCTTGTACCGGGCGAGGCCCGGGTGGGACCCCGTCCAGTCCTCGAGCGCGGCGGCTGCCTCGGTGTCGTCGGCCGGCAGCCGGTCGCCGGCACGGACGACGTACGCCGTGATGACCTCGCCCCACCGCGGGTCCGGCACGCCCACCACGATGGAGTCGGCGACCCCGGGGTGCTCCTGCAGCACCGCCTCGACCTGGACGGGGTGCACGTTCTCGCCGCCGGAGATGACCATGTCATCCTTGCGGCCCACGATCGTGACCCGCTCGTGCTCGTCCCACGTGGCGAGGTCGCCCGGGTAGAACCAGCCGTTCGCGAACTTCTCCGCCTCGAGCCCGGGGTTCCGGTACGAGTAGCCGGACTTCACGGTGCGGACGGCGAACTCGCCGATCTCGGTGCCGTCCTTCGCCACCGTGTCGGTCGGGTCGGCCAGACGGTCCTCGTGCACGCGGACGACGGCGACGTCGTCGTCGGTCGATGCGCGACCGGTGGAGCCGGCGCCGTCCGGGAAGTCCTCGGGGCGCAGGAACGTGTTCCAGAAGGTCTCGGTGGTGCCGTAGCCGTTGAAGATCCGCGGCGACAGCAGCTCCTGGTACCGCAGCGCCGCGGCTCGGTCGAGCGGTGCGCCCATCGTGACGATGCCGTTGAGGCTCGACAGGTCCCGCGCCCGGCGTTCCTGCGCGTCGGCGAGCTGCACCAGGTTCGGCGGGGCCCCGATCAGGAACGTCAGTCGCTCGGACTCCACCAGGTCGAGCACGCGGTCGGCGTCGAAGTGTCGCAGCGTCGTGAGTTCCGCGCCGACGTAGAACACCGGGTTCGGGCCGCCGGAGTACAGGCCGCCGCGGTGGAACAGCGGCGACATGTTGAGCGTCTTGTCGAACGGACTGAGCGGGAAGTGCATGACCACGTCGTGCGCGCTGAGCACCTCGACCAGGCTCGGCAGCGGGACGGGCTTCGGCCGACCGGTGGTGCCCGAGGTGTAGAGCCGGGTGGACTCGTCGTAGGTGCTGCGCGGGCCGATCGCCGCGAGTTCCTCGGGGGAGACGGGATCGGACGCGAGCAGCTCGACGAACCGGTCGTGGTCGCCGCCGATCGGGACGACGTGGTCCGGTCGGTGCGGCGAGGACTCGATCGCGGCGGCGATCGCACTCGTCCGCTCGGTGTCGTGCACCAGGACAGCGGGTGCGGAGTCCTCGATGATGAACGCGACCTCGTCCGGGGCGAGCCGGAAGTTCGTCGGCGAGAACACCGCGCCGATGCGGTGACAGGCCAGGTAGAGCATCGCGAACTCGGGTGTGTTGAACAGCTCGACCATCACGACCGAACCCCGTCCGCCACCGTGCCGGACGAGCCACCCGGCGACCCGGTCGACGGCGTCGCCGAGCTCGGCGTAGGTCCACGAGCGGTCCGTCTCCGGCTCGCGCAGCGCGGGTCGGCCGGCGAAGCGGTGGGTGTTGCGGGCGAAGCCGTTCGCGTAGGTGAAGCTGCCCTCGAACACCTCGCGGAAGCGCGTCGCGTCGTAGTCGGACCGGGTGTCGGTGTGGGGTTCCGGGTCGGACCGGGTGTCGGCGTGGGGTTCCGGATCGCGTCGGGTGTCGGTGCGGGGTCCCGGGTCGGGTCGGGTGTCGGTCATCATCGCTCCTGCCGCGGTCGTGCGGTGCACACCGTCGATGCTGCGCGGGCACCGGTCGCGCGGCACTGCTGCACCGCTGGTCCGGTGCGGCGTCGGTCGTCCGTGTGGGACGGCGAGCGTCCTCCGTGCGGTGCGACCAGCACCGATCGTCACACTAGCCCGCTGTCCGCGAACCGGCCCGGAAGTGCGTCTTCTGTCCCGGGGGCGGTGCGGTGCGCCGCTCTGGAGGCCCGGCGCGGGTCAGACGCGGGCCGCGCGCCGGTCGGTGCTCAGCCAGACCAGGGCCGCGATCGCGGCCGCCACGCAGGCCGCGGCGATGCCGACGAGCAGGGCCGGTGCGGCGTGCGTGCCGGTCGTCCCCGAGTAGACCGCGGTGGTCAGCGCGACGGCGACCACTGCGAGCGCGACGTACCGACCGCGGGAGGCGGCGAGCAGCGCGCTGCCTGCGGACCCCGCGACGGGCAGCAGGGTCGCGACGACGGCACCGAGGCCGCCGACGCACAGCGTGATGGCGAACTCGGACCCGAGCGACACCCAGAAACCACCGCCCGCGAGCAGGCTGTGCAGCACCCAGCCGGCCGCGGCGAGTCCGAGGAGGGCCAGCACCCGCCAGGTCGCACCCCGGGCGCTCGCGGCGATCCCCGTACCGAGGCGGAGCGGTCCGGTCCCCAGTCCGGGGCGGACGGACGGCACGAGGACGACCCCGACGATGAGTGCGGGGGACAGGTCCGCCGCGCGGGTGACGCCGCACGCCACGAGGGCTGCGAGCACGAGCCACGGCGACACCCGGAACCCGATGGTTCGGTGGTCGCTGCCGGCTGCCCACCGCGTGGCGAACACGACGGCGGCGGTCAGGACCCCGGTCCCGGCGAGGACGGCGATCGCCAGACGGGCGTACCGCGCCTCGAGCTCGACGCCCACCCCGAGCAGGGTGCACAGCGCTGCGACGGACACCGCGATGGTGATCGACGCCCAGGTCGGCAGGACGTCGTCGCCGCGTGCGCGGTCCGACCGCGAGCGGTTGCGGCCGAGCAGCCCGGCGAACGGCGAGCGGAGGCGACCCCGGGTGACCGCGGCCACGAGGGCGAGCGGCGCCGCGATCAGCAGGAGGAACCCGGCGGCGACGGCGGTGGCGACCAGGACGGTCCGCCACGAGAACGCGGCCTGGATGGTCGGGACGGTGCGGTCGTACGTCGTCGCCGCGGTCCAGTCGCCGGCGGGGCCGGACCAGTCGGGGTGGCCTCCGGCGCTGCCGTTGCCGGCCGGGGTGCTGCCGGTGCCGGTGCCGTCGCCGTTGTTGGACCCGTTGCCGTTGGCGGTGCCTGCTGCGCCGCCGTCGTCGTTGCCGTTGCCGCCGTCGCCCCCGTGGCCGGCGGCGTTCGTGCCGGTGCCGGTGCCGGTTCCACCGTGGCCGGTCGCGCCGGGGGTGCCCGTCGTCGCGCCGGATCCCGGCGTCGACGTGCCCGGCGTCCCCGGGGTGTCCGTGGCGCCCGGGGTCGGTGTGGCGGTCGGGGCCGTGGTGGTGGACCACACCGTGACCCGGACGGCGGTCGACGACCGGGAGTAGTTGCCGGCGACGTCGTGCTGCGTCGCGGTGACCTGGTGCCCGCCGGCGCGCAGCGTCGACCCCGCGGTGGAGCACGACCACGAGGCGTCCGACGCGACCACCACGCCGCACACCGGCGCACGGTCGACGTACACGGTCACGCGGGCGCCCGGCTCACCGGTCCCGGCCACCGTCGTCGAGCGGGTGCCGATCCGTTGGCCGTCGTCCGGCGTCGTGATGCGCGGGGCAGCGGGCGCCGTGCGGTCGACCGTGATCGTCACGGGAGCGGAGGCCGCGCTCCGCAGGTCCGACCGGTAGCCGCGCGCCGTGCTGGCGGTCTGCGACGCGGTGACGGTGAACCGGCCGTCGGCGAGCGACCCGAGGGCGGCGACCCACCGACCGTCCGCACCGACCCGGGCGGTCTGCTGGGCCGAGGAGCCGGACACCGACAGCAGCACCGTCGATCCGGGGTACCCCGTGCCGGAGACCGTGCCGCCGGTGGGCCCGGCGGCCGCCAGGGTCGGCGGGACGATGACGTCCGAGGCCGGTGCACTCGCGACGGGCAGCGCGGCGACGAGGTCGCGCACCGTGAAGACCTGTTGCGGGCCGGAGCGCACGGTGCCGAGGCAGGCCCAGGAACCGTTCGGGGCCACCCGGGTCGTGCACCCGGACGAGCCCGTCGCGGCCGGGCCGGTCACCCGGACGGTGTGCCCGGGGGTGCCGGTGCCGTGGAAGCGCGTCGTCCCCGTCGTGACGTCACCCGGGTCGGCGATGGTGGGCCGAACGGCCGGACGCGTGGGGGTGGGCGTCGGGGCGCCCGGCCGGCCGGGGCTCGGCGGAGCGATCTCGCTCGGCTCGGGGGTGGCGGTGGGGGTGGCGCCTGCCCGGGCGGCGGGGGCTGCCGGGGCGTCCGCAGCGGCAGCGTCGACCGACGTGCCGTCCGCGGCGACCGCGATGGCCGGGGCTGCTGCGGCCCCGAGGAGGGCGGCGACGAGGACCGTCGTCGCAGCTGCGAGCAGGGCGAAGCGGGGACGACGACGAGGGCTGTCGCCCCCGACAGCCCTCTCGTCCACTTTCTCCCCGCTCGTGTTCACCGGACCCATCCCACGGGATCGGCGGCCTCCGGTCAATACACCTCGCGGATGAGGTTCGGGATCGGGCCGCAGTCCGGGAACCCGGTGTGCGTGACTCGGGAATCGGCCGTGAACACTGCTCACGGAACGGAGCATGCTCAGCGCGTCGATAGACTTCACGATGGCCGTTCAGGCCAACGCAGCACCGCGGATCCCGACGCGCAAAGGAGTACGCCCGCATGGACACCGGACTCGTCACGACGCTCATCGTCGTCGGAGTGGTGGTGGTCGTCCTGGTGATCATCGGGATCTACCTCTGGGTGACGTACAACTCCCTCGTCACGCTCAAGGTCCGGGTCGACGAGGCCTGGAGCGACATCTCGGTGCAGCTGAAGCGCCGCGCCGACCTGATCCCCACCATCGTCGACACGGTCAAGGGGTACGCCACGCACGAGAAGGCGGTCTTCGACGACGTGACGAAGGCCCGCGCCGAGACCCTGTCCGCCGGTGACGCCGACACGGCCTCCACCGCCGAGGGGCACATGCAGAAGGCCCTCAAGAGCGTGTTCGCGGTGGCCGAGGGGTACCCGCAGCTGCAGTCGAGCCAGAACTTCCTGCAGCTGCAGTCCGAGCTCGTCGACACCGAGGACAAGATCCAGGCCGCCCGCCGCTTCTACAACGGCGGAGTGCGCGAGCTGAACACGAAGATCCGGGTGTTCCCGAACTCCACGTTCGCGAAGAACCGCGGTTTCTCCGAGGCCCCGTTCTTCGAGACGAACGAGCCGGCGGCCATCGCCGAGCCGCCGCGCGTCCAGTTCTGACCCCAGCGTCGGATCCGACGTGTACAGCGCCATCGCGCGGAACAAGCGCAACACCGTGGTCATCGTCCTGGTGTTCCTGCTGATCATCGGCGCGCTCGGGTTCCTCGGCGGGTACCTCGCCGGCAACGTCTCGATCGGCTTCATCGTGCTCGTGGTCGCGCTCGCGTACGCGGTGCTGCAGTACTTCCTGGCGGCACGGCAGGCCACCGCGATCGCCGGCGGGGTCGAGGTCGACCGTGCCTCCGAACCACGGCTGTGGCGCACCGTCGAGAACCTCGCCATCGCGACCGGCATGCCGATGCCCCGGGTGTTCGTCATCCCCGATCCCTCGCCGAACGCCTTCGCGACCGGACGTGACCCGGAGCACGCGGTGGTGGCGGCGACGACGGGGCTGCTCGAGCTCATGGACGACCAGGAGCTGCAGGGCGTGATGGCACACGAGCTCGGACACGTCCGGAACTACGACATCCGGGTGTCCACGATGGTCTTCGGTCTCGTCGTGGCCGTCGGCCTCATCGCCGACGTCCTGCTCCGCATCTCGATCTTCAGCGGTCTGTCCGGCGGGCGGAACCGCAACTCGGACAACGGCGGCAGCGCCAACCCGGTGCTGCTCATCGCCGGGATCGTCGCCGTCATCGTGGCCCCGATCGCCGCGGCAGGCGTGCAGGCGGCGGTGTCCCGGCAGCGCGAGTACCTGGCCGACGCGACCGGGGCGATGACGACCCGGCACCCGGAGGGCCTGGCCCGGGCCCTCGAGAAGCTCGGTGCCTACGGCCGACCGATGCAGACCCAGAACTCCTCGATGGCGCACCTGTGGATCGCCGACCCGATGCGCCCCGGTGTGATGGACCGACTGTTCTCGACGCACCCGCCGCTGCCCGACCGCATCGCGCGGCTGCGGGCGAACGCCGACCGGTTCTGACGGGTCAGCCGATGCCGTCGGCGGCCGTGTCGTCGGCCGTCTCGATCGGTTCGGGGGTGTCCGCGTCGTCAGCGGACTCGTGCGGCACCAGGGGCACTCCGAGCGCCCCGGCGACGGCCGCAGCAGCGGTTCCTCGGTCGGTCACCTCGATCGCGCCGAGGCCCTGCCAGCTCGCGGTCCGTCGCAGTGTGTCGGCGAGCCGCTCGGGGTCCAGGTGCTCGCCGGGTTCCTGCCACGCGGTCCGGACGCGGAGCACCCCGCGCTGCCGGTCGCTCTTCAGGTCGATCCGCCCGACGAGCCGGTCGTCCTGCAGCACCGGCAGCACGTAGTAGCCGAACACCCGCTTCGGGGCCGGCGTGTAGATCTCGATACGGTAGTGGAAGCCGTACATCCGCTCGGCCCGTCGCCGGAACCAGACGACCGGGTCGAAGGGGCTCAGCACCGCGTCCGCCGTCAGCTGCCGGGGGACCCGAGCCCCCGCGTGCAGCCAGGCGCGCTCGCCCCAGCCCTCGACCCGCACCGGCAGGAGCTCGCCGGCGTCGGTGAGCTCGGCGATCGCGGTGGCCGTGTCGTCGGAGCGCAGCCGGTAGTAGTCCGCGATGTCCGCTCGGGTGCCGATGCCGAGCGCCCGTGTGGCCTGGCGCACGAGCTCGAGCACGGCGTCGGCACGCGGCGGGGCGGTCTCGAGGAAGCCTGCGGGCAGCACCTGCTCGGGCAGGGCGTACACCCGCTCGAACCCGGCTCGTCCGGCACTCACCGCCTCGCCCCAGCGGAACATCTGCTCGAGCCCGAGCTTCACGTCGCTCCACCCCCACCAGGGGCCGCGTCGCACGTTCGACTCGTGCTCCACCGCGCTCGCCCGCATCGGCCCCTCGGCCCGGAGCAGGGCGTGCAGTTCGCGCCGGACGGCAGCGGTCCGGGTGACGCCGTCGACCCGGGTCGGGCCGGCGTCCCGTTCCCGCAGGGCGTCCATCCGCCACCGGAACAGCCGCAGGTCGTCGCGGGGGATGAACGCCGCCTCGTGCGCCCAGTACTCGGTGTACGGACCCGAGCGTCCGAGCGTCAGCCGGTCGAGCGTCAGCCGGTCGAGCGTCGGCCGGTCGTAGGCCCCGAGCCGGGCGAAGAGCGGCAGGTAGTGGCTGCGTTCGAACACGTTGACGGAATCGATCTGCAGCAGCCCGAGCCGGCCGAACGCGGCGTTCAGCGCGCGCGTCGAGACCGGCTCAGCGGGTGGCCGTCCGAACCCCTGCGCGGCGAGTGCGACCCGGCGGGCCTCGGCGGCGGAGAGCGTCGACCTGGGCATGCCTCGACGCTACCGAACCCCGCCGACATGAGCGTCCACGAACGTATGCCGTATCTGGCACCTGACGGGAAGCACATCGATACACTCGGGCCATGGCATGGGGAAGCAAGCAGACACACCCCGACCCCGTGGTCGAGGAATCCGTCCCGGTCGGCGTGCGCATCGCCGGCGCGTGGTCGTGGCGGGCGCTCGTCGTCGTGGGCGTGATCGCCGTCTTCATCTGGCTCGTCACGGTCTTCAGCGAGATCCTCATCCCGTTCCTGGTCGGCATCGTGGTCTCGGCGCTCCTCGTGCCGATCTCCAACTGGCTGCAGCGGCACCACGTGCCGAAGTGGCTCGCCGTCGTGATGAGCCTGCTCGGCGGCATCGCGGCGCTCGGTGGCCTGATCTGGCTCGTCGTCGACCAGATCATCGCGTCCTACCCGTCCCTGCGTGACCGGACGGTCGACCAGTACGCGAACATCAAGGACTTCGTCCTGAGCTCCGGGTTCGGCATCAGCCAGTCCGACGTCAACGGCTGGCTCGACGACGGCACGAAGTGGCTGCAGGACAACTCCGCGTCGATCCTGTCCGGGGTCGCCAGCGCGGGTTCGGGTGCGACGCACGCCTTCGAGGCGCTCTTCATCATCCTGTTCACCACGATCTTCCTGCTGATCGACGGCAAGAACGTCTGGCGCTGGTCCGTGCGGCTGTTCCCGAAGAAGGCCCGCGCAGCGGTGGACGGCGCCGGTGTCGCCGGCTGGATCACCCTGACGAGCTTCATCCGCGTGCAGATCTTCGTCGCCTTCGTCGACGCGGTCGGCATCGGCCTGGGCTCCTTCATCGTCGGGCTCTTCTTCGGCGGCATGCCGCTGGTGATCCCGATCGCCGCGTTCGTGTTCCTCGGTGCGTTCATCCCGGTCGTCGGTGCCATCGTCACGGGCTTCCTGGCGGTGTTCGTCGCGCTGATCTTCAACGGTCCCCTCGCGGCGGTCCTGGTGCTCGGCGTCGTCCTGCTGGTCCAGCAGATCGAGGGCCACATCCTGCAGCCGCTCGTCATGGGCAACGCGGTCAAGGTCCACCCGCTGGCGGTCGTCCTCGGGGTCACCGCGGCCTCCGGGCTCGCCGGCATCGCCGGAGCGTTCTTCGCCGTGCCGCTGATCGCGACGCTGAACGCCATGGTCACCACCATCGCGAGCGGACGCTGGCGACGGCTCGACTCCGACCACGTCCTCGAAGCGACGCCCAAGCGCGGGCAGCACGGGCAGATCCAGTTGCTCCGACGACGTCGGCACAAGGTCGGGGACGACGTCCCGGCGCCGGGCGTCGACTCGGGTCCCTCGGCCGAAGAAGACACCGCCAGCACCAACTGAGCGTCACACGAGTTCGCCGCGGGGCCCCGGAACGACGATGATGGGGGAGTGACCGACACCAGCGCCTCCCCGCACACGCTCGCCGCGATCCCGACCCTCGCGGACATCGAGGCGGCGCGCGAGACCATCAAGGGCGTCGCACGCGTCACCCCGATGGAGACGTCGCAGTTCCTCGCCGAGCTGCTCGGGTCGCCGGTGCACCTGAAGTGCGAGAACCTGCAGCGCACCGGTGCCTACAAGGTGCGCGGTGCCTACAACCGGCTCTCGACCCTGTCCGCCGAGCAGCGCGCCAAGGGCGTCGTCGCCGCGAGCGCCGGCAACCACGCGCAGGGTGTCGCCCTCGCCGCCCGCGAACTCGGCATCCCCGCGACGATCTTCACGCCGGTCGGGGTCGCCCTGCCCAAGCTGCAGGCCACGCGCCACTACGGCGCCGACGTCGTGCTGCGCGGCCACTCCGTGGAAGAGGCGCTCAGCGCCGCGAAGGACTTCGCCGCCCACACCGGCGCCGTGTTCATCCCGCCGTTCGACCACCCGGCCGTGATCGCCGGGCAGGGCACGCTCGGCCTCGAGATCATCGACCAGGTGCCCGACGTCGACACCGTCGTGGTGCCGATCGGTGGCGGCGGCGTCATCTCCGGCATCGCACTCGCGGTGAAGGGCATGGCCGAGCGGCTCGGACGGCCGATCCGGGTCATCGGCGTGCAGGCGGAGAACGCTGCGGCCTACCCGTCGTCGATCACCGCCGGCGAGCCCGTCACCATCACCACGAAGCCGACCATCTCCGACGGCATCGCGGTGGCGCGCCCCGGCGACCTGAACTTCCCGATCATCCGCGACCTGGTCGACGACATCGTCACCGTCTCGGACGACGACACTGCCCGCGCACTCCTCGTCCTGCTCGAGCGCGCCAAGCTCGTGGTCGAGGCAGCGGGGGCCGTCGGCGTCGCCGCGATCATGTCCGGTGCCGTCCGCGACACCGGCCGCACCGTGGTGCTGCTGAGCGGCGGCAACATCGACCCGCTCATGATGGAACGCGTGATCACCCGCGGGCTCGTCGCGGCCTCGCGCTACATCGGCATCCGCATCATGCTGCCGGACCGCCCGGGTCAGCTCGCCCGCGTCGCTCAGGTCATCTCGGACGCCGGCGCGAACGTGGTCGAGGTGCTGCACACCCGTCACGGGCAGGGTCTGGTCATCAACGAGGTCGCGCTGGACCTGTCGATCGAGGCGCGCGGCCCCGAGCACGCGCAGGAGGTCATCCAGCGCCTGCACGAGGTCGGCTTCCGCCCGGAGCTGCTCGAGCACTAGTCCGCGACGATCCACGAGTCGTTCGACGTGTGGACTGTCGGAAGTGCGGCGCGCGCTCTGGGCGCGACCAGCGGACAGACGGGAGGCCCGTGGCGGTGTCGCCACGGGCCTCCCGTCTGCAGTGGGCCGGGTCTACGGCTCGTAGCGCTCGATCTTGACGACCTCGACGGCGATCTCCTTGCCGTTCGGCGCCGTGTACATGGCCTTGTCGCCGGCCTTGAGGCCGACGATGGCCGCGCCGACGGGGCTGACCGGGCTGTAGACCGTCAGGTCGGAGCCCTCGGCGACGATCTCGCGGCTGCCGACCAGGAAGGTGGACTCGTCGCCGGCGATGACCGCCGTGACGACGGTGCCCGGCTCGACGGTGCCGTCGAACTCCGCTTCGCTGACGGTGGCGTGCTTGAGGAGCTCGGTGAGGACGCGGATGCGGGCCTCGATCTTGCCCTGCTCGTCCTTCGCGGCGTGGTAGCCGCCGTTCTCCTTGAGGTCGCCCTCTTCGCGAGCGGCCTCGATGCGGCGCGCGATCTCGGCACGGCCCTCGCCGCTCAGCTCGTCGAGCTCCGCCTTGAGACGGTCGTGCGCCTCCTGGGTCAGCCAGGTGACCTGCGTGTCGTTGCTCATGTTCTGTCCCTTCGACCATGAAAAAACGAGACCGGCCGAGTGGTCGGTCTCGAGAGGCGAATCAGGACAGTCTAGGGAATCCAGCAGTCGTGGATCAACCCGGTCACGCCCCGCGTCGTCGTGGTGACCTGTGTGGAGATGCTCCGGCTGCGCTGTTCGGACGCCGGCACGGTGATCTCCTTCCAGCCCACGATCGAGTAGCTCTTGTCGAGGACCTGCACGGCGCACTTCGCCTCGACGCCCGGGTCGACGGAGACCTGCGAGTGGACGACGGTGCTGTGCTCGGACAGCACCTCGTACCCGATGACGTCCTGGTCGAGGCCACGGTCGGACTGGTCGAGCCCGGCCCAGATCACCCATGCACCGAAGACCACGACGACCGCGATGGCTGCGACGATCGCGAAGAGGCGGCTGCGGCGCTTGCGGGCCGGGGTGCGGCCGTAGCGCTCGTCGAGGGTGGCGGTCTGGTGCTGTTCGGACAGTTCGGGGCTCCCGGGGTGGATATCCTGATCCCAGGGTAGTTCACGCGATGCTGTGCGCTGCCCGCGTCCGACGCCGCTCACCCGCAGTGAGGAACCCCACGTGCCCTACCGTCTGCTGGCCGTCCACGCCCACCCCGACGACGAGTCGAGCAAGGGTGCCGCGACCGCCGCGAAGTACGTGGCCGACGGGCACCAGGTGCTCGTCGTGTCCTGCACCGGTGGCGAGGCCGGCGACATCCTGAACGACCAGCTCGGCGAGCCGGCCACGAGCCGTGCCCACCGTGACATGGCCGGGTACCGCCGCACCGAGATGGCCGCGGCGCAGCAGGCGCTCGGCATCGACCACGTGTGGCTCGGCTACCACGACTCGGGGCTGCCCGACGCCGAGAAGGGCGAGACGGTCCGGCCGGGCACGTTCTCCACGGTGCCGCTCGAGTACAGCACCGAGGCCCTCGTCCGCGTGATCCGCCGGTTCCGCCCGCACGTGCTCGTCACCTACGACGAGAACGGCGGCTACCCGCACCCCGACCACATCCGCACGCACGAGGTGTCGATGGCCGCGTGGTCCGCCGCCGCCGACCCGTCGGCGTACCCGTCCGCCGGTGCCCCGTGGTCGATCGCGAAGCTCTACTACGAGCGCACGATGAACCCGCGCCGCTTCAGCACGATCTTCGAAGCCCTGCAGGAGCGCGACCCGGACAGCCCCGCGATCGAGCAGCTGCGCGAGTGGGTCGAGCGGTTCGCCGACCGGCCCGACCTCGCCACCACCCACGTCGACGTGCACGAGTACTTCGACCAGCGTGACGCCGCACTCCGCGCGCACGCCAGCCAGGTCGCACCGGACAGTGCCTTCTTCTACTGGCCGAACGACCTCCTCGCGACGGTGTGGCCGACCGAGGACTACCAGCTCGTGGAGGCACGCGTGCCGACCGAGCTCCCGGAGACCGACCTGTTCGCCGGGATCCCAGCCGACAAGGAACCGACCTCGTGAGCACCATCGCGGCGGCACTCGCCGCCACTCCCAGCCCCAGCCCCTCGGTCGTCCCCGACGTCGACGTCACCCCGGGTGTCGTCGGGTTCATCGCGATCGCACTCGTCGCGATCGTGACGATCCTGCTCGTGGTCGACATGACCCGACGCATCCGTCGGACCCGCTACCGCGCCGAGGTGCGTGAGCGGCTCGAGGCCGAGGCGAACGGCACCGCGGGCGACGGCACCGCGACGGACGAGCCGGAGCGGCGGGCGGCCGAGGACGGCCGGGCCGACGTCGGCGACGACACCGAGCGCGGCTGACGCGAGCGGGTAGGGACGGGAGGCCCGTGGCGGCATCGCCACGGGCCTCCAGTCCGCCTTGTGCGTGCGTCTACCGGAACCGGGCGTACCTGGTCGAATCGGGCGTACCTGGTCGCAACTTCCGGGTGAGTACGCCCGGAACCACCAGGCATCGCACGCGTTCTGGGAAGGAACGTGCGACGGTCAGCGCACCGGGTCCAGCGCGACGATGAGCACGCCGACCCACTGCGCACCGAAGGCCACCACGGTCAGGGCGTGGAACACCTCGTGGAACCCGAACTGCGTCGGCACCGGGTTGGGCCGCTTGAAGCCGTAGACCAGGGCGCCGATGATGTAGGCGACGCCGCCGGACAGGATGAGCACGGTCATCGGGACGCTCGCCGCGAAGAACTGCGGCAGCAGCCCGAGGGCAGCGCACCCGAGCACCAGGTAGATCGGGACGTACAGCCAGCGGGGCGCGTTGATCCAGAGCACCCGGAACGCGATGCCGAGCGCAGCACCCGACCACATCACCCAGAGCACGACGACCATGAGCGTGTGCGGCAGGGCGCAGATCGCGACGGGTGTGTAGGTGCCGGCGATGAGCAGCAGGATGTTGGTGTGGTCGATGCGCTTCAGCACGGCCTTCACCTTCGGCCCCCACGGGAACCGGTGGTAGGTCGCGGAGACACCGAACATCGCCAACGACGTCGCCATGAACACGGCACTGCCGACCTTCGCCGCGGTGCTGTCGGCGAGGGTGATCAGGACGATCCCCATCGCGATCGCGAACGGGAACGCACCGAGGTGGATCCAGCCGCGCCAGGCCGGACGGGGTTCGGCGGCGGTCGCGGTCGCCGACGCCTCTTCCGTGAACGGGACGTGGGGGAGTGTTCCGGTCTCGTGCTCGTCCTGCATGGTCCCGACCATAGGGCCTGACCCCGAACGACAGCCACGTGTCCGCAGAGCGGGAGCCTCAGGGACCCGGTGTCGGTGGTGCACTACGCTCGGTGCGTGACCGGGATGGCGGGATGGACAGGGCGAGGGATCCTCTACCGCGCCTACCAGCGCCGGATCCGCCGCCAGCTCGAGGGTGCAGCGAAGCCCAAGCACGTCGCCATGATCGTGGACGGCAACCGCCGCTGGGCGAAGCAGCTCGGGCTCGAGTCCGCCGCACACGGCCACCGCGCCGGCGCCGCGAAGATCCCGGAGTTCCTGACGTGGTGCGACGACCTCGGCATCGAGGTCGTGACGCTGTACCTGCTGTCGGCCGACAACCTGACGGGTCGTGGCGGCGAGGAGCTCGAGGAACTAGTCGGCATCATCGCCGACCTCGCCGGGGTCCTGGCCGACAACCGCGACTGGCGCGTGCAGCACGTCGGGTCGAACGAGGGGCTGCCGGACAACCTGGTGACCGCGCTCGAACAGGCCGAGCAGCGCACCGCCGGCCGCACCGGGCTGCACGTCAACCTGGCCGTCGGGTACGGCGGGCGGCGTGAGATCGCGGACGCCATGCGCAGCATCGTGCAGGCGCACGGCGCGGGTGGCGGCACCATCGACACCCTGGCTGAGGTCCTGACGCCGGAGCTCATCGGCGACCACCTGTACACGCAGGGCCAGCCCGACCCCGACCTGGTGATCCGGACCTCGGGCGAGCAGCGGCTCTCCGACTTCATGCTGTGGCAGAGCGCGCACAGCGAGTTCTACTTCGTCGAGGCGTTCTACCCGGACCTGCGTGAGGTCGACTTCCTCCGAGCGGTCCGCGACTTCGGACTCCGGTCGCGTCGCTTCGGCGGCTGAGCAGCCACCTCCGCAGCCGACTGCCCAGCCACCAGCCAGCAGCCACCTCCCGCACCGGGTTCGTCGGCGGAGCCGCGTCCCAGTAGGCTCTCAGGGTTCAACCCTGTGAAAGGTGCACCACCTGTGAACATCGACGAGTACGCCGCCGGCTTCTCCGAAGACCCCGGTTACCTCGACCACGCTGCGTTCGGCCCCGTGCAGACCGCCGTGCTCGAGGAGCAGCGTGTGCTCGGCACCATCCAGGCACACATGCGCTTCGGCGCGATGGAGACCCTCGACGAGCAGGACGCCCGCGTCCGCACCGTCGCCGCCCGCCTGGTCGGCCGCCGCGAGGACCAGGTCGTCTCGCAGGCCGCGACGACCCCGGGCCTGCTGCACACCGCCTTCGGTCTGACCGGTGGCGTGCTCGTGTCCGCCGACGAGTACCCGTCGCTGCCGCTGGCACTGGCCAGCGCCGCCTCGGCCACCGGCGGACGGGTGCAGCCCGTGGTCATCGAGTCGGGCGCCGGCTGGGTGACGCCCGAGCTGATCCGTGAGCGCCTGTCCGACGAGGTGACCGCCGTCGCGGTGTCCCTGGTCGACTGGCGCACCGGCTACCTGACCGACCTCGCGGCCATCCGCGAGGTCATCGGCGACCGCCTGCTCATCGTCGACGCGATCCAGGGCTTCGGCGTCGTCGACGCCCCGTACGAGGTCGCCGACGTCGTCGCCACCGGCGGGCAGAAGTGGTTGCACGCCGGGTGGGGCACCGGGTTCGTGGCGTTCAGCGACCGCGCCCTGAACCGGATCCGTCCGGCGCTGTCCGGCCCGCACGGCACGTCCGGCTGGCCCACCGAGGTCCCCGCGGTGCGTCCGGGGGCCGCCGGCTTCCAGATGTCCCGCATCGACCCGGTCGCGCAGGCCCGGCTCGCGGTGTCGCTCGAGCGCCTCACCGCCGTCGGCGTCGCCGCCGTGCAGGAGCGGGTCACCGACCGCGTCGAGCGCGTGTTCGCCATCGCCGACGAGTTCGGGCTCGAGGTCGAGTCCAGCCGCGACCCGGCCGAACGCGCCGGCATCGTGGTGCTCCGGCCGACGCAGGGTCGCGTGACGGCCCTGTCCGCCGCGATGCACAACCACGGCGTCACCGCGACCACGCGGCTCGGCGTCGCGCGGGTGTCCGTGTTCCCGTCGACCACCGACGAGACCCTGGACATGTTCCGCGACGCCTGCGTCTCGTACGCCACGATGCAGTAGCAGCGGCGCGTGCCTCCCGTCCGCGTCCCGCGAGCGGTCACGGCACCCCGCTCACGTCCGCCGAGTGGTCACCACCTGTCGGCTGGCGCCGTCGCACCCGACGGTTCATGACCACTCGACGCCACCGCCGCGCGCGGCGTCGCGAGCCGCGCTCGCGTTGTTCACGCGACCGTAACTCCGGAAACCGCGTGTCGCTGTCGGGGTGTCGGGGGCCGGACGTACGTTGTCCCCATCGGGCACCGCGCCCGATCGAAGCGGCCACAGTCGGTGCTTCGGGACCCGTTCCGTGGCCGCGTTCGAGGACAGGACCGGGCCGGTCGCGGCCCGGGGATGGAGTGGTCGTGACCTCTCAGAACGTCTCTCGCGGAGCACAGCAGCAGCACACCGCGGACTCGTCCACATCGGTCGCCCAGCGCACGTACGTGCTCGACACATCGGTGCTGCTCAGCGATCCGCGGGCCTTGTTCCGCTTCGCCGAGCACGCCGTGGTCCTGCCCGTGGTGGTCGTCAGCGAACTCGAGGCGAAGCGCAACGACCCGGAGATCGGGTACTTCGCCCGGCAGGCCCTCCGGCTGCTCGACGAACTGCGCATCGAGCACGAGCGGCTCGACTTCCCGATCGCGATCGGCGACGGCGGCTCGTTCCGCGTCGAACTGAACCACTCCAACCAGTCCGTCCTGCCGTCGGGCCTGCAGCTCGGCGACAACGACTCCCGCATCCTCGCCGTCGCGTCGAACCTCAAGAACGACGGACTCGACGTCGTGGTCGTGTCGAAGGACCTGCCGCTCCGGGTCAAGGCGTCCTCGATCGGCATGGCGGCGGAGGAGTACCGCGCCGAACTCGCGGTCGACTCGGGCTACACCGGCATCGCCGACCTGCAGGTGTCCGGCGAGCAGATGTCCGACCTGTACGAGAAGGAGGACATCCGGTCCTCGAAGCTCGACGGCGTCCCGGTGAACACCGGCGTCGTCATCCACTCCGAACGCGGATCGGCCCTCGGCCGCGTGCACGTCGCCGGTGCCGTCGCCCTGGTGCGCGGCGACCGCGAGGTCTTCGGCCTCCGCGGGCGCTCGGCCGAGCAGCGGCTCGCGATCGACGCGCTGCTCGACTCCGAGATCGGCATCGTCTCGCTCGGCGGCAGCGCCGGAACGGGCAAGTCGGCGCTCGCCCTGTGCGCCGGACTCGAAGCCGTGCTCGAACGGCAGCAGCACAAGAAGATCATGGTGTTCCGGCCGCTGTACGCGGTGGGCGGGCAGGACCTCGGCTTCCTGCCCGGCGACGCCGGCGAGAAGATGAACCCGTGGGCGCAGGCCGTCTACGACACCCTCGGTTCGGTGGTGTCGGACAACGTCCTCGACGAGGTGGTCGAACGCGGCCTGATCGAGGTGCTGCCCCTGACCCACATCCGCGGCCGCTCCCTGCACGACGCCTTCGTGATCGTCGACGAGGCGCAGTCGCTCGAACGGAACGTGCTGCTCACGATGCTCTCCCGCATCGGCCAGAACTCGCGGGTCGTGCTCACCCACGACGTCGCGCAGCGCGACAACCTGCGGGTCGGCCGGCACGACGGGATCGCGTCGGTCATCGAGCGGCTCAAGGGGCACCCGCTGTTCGCGCACGTCACGCTGACGCGGTCCGAGCGCTCCGCGATCGCCGCCCTGGTCACGGACCTGCTGGACTCGCCGGACCTTGTGTAGCGCGGCAGACACTGACGGGTTTTCGCGCTCACCGACAGGTCACGCGCTTCCGGACGCGTGACCTGTCGCTCAGCGCGTGAGGCGGGCAGACCCGCCATCGGACGGACGGGAGGCCCGGTGCCAGCTGGCACCGGGCCTCCCGTCCGTCCTGGGGGTGCGTCAGGAGCGTCGCGTCAGTTCGGGTGGGTCATGCTCAGGACGTCGAGCGCCTCGTCGAGCTGCGCCTCGGTGACCTCGCCGCGCTCGACGTGGCCGAGGGCCACGACGGCTTCGCGCACGGTGATGCCCTCGGCGACGGCGTACTTCGCGACCTTCGCCGCAGCCTCGTAGCCGATGACCCGGTTGAGCGGGGTGACGATCGACGGTGAGGACTCCGCGAAGGCGCGGGCACGCTCGAGGTTCGCCTGCAGCCCGTCGATGGTCTTGTCCGCGAGCACCCGCGAGCTGTTCGCCAGCAGGCGGATCGACTCGAGGAGCGCCGTGCCCATCACCGGGATGGCGACGTTGAGCTCGAACGCACCCGAGGCACCGGCCCAGGCGATGGTGGCGTCGTTGCCGATGACCCGGGCGCCGACCATCAGGGTGGCCTCGGGGATCACCGGGTTCACCTTGCCGGGCATGATCGAGGAGCCGGGCTGCAGGTCGGGGATGTGCAGCTCGCCCAGGCCGGTGTTCGGACCGGAGCCCATCCAGCGCAGGTCGTTGTTGATCTTCGTCAGGCTGACGGCGAGCACCTTGAGCGCACCGGAGGCCTCGACCAGGGCGTCACGCGCGCCCTGCGCCTCGAAGTGGTCGACGGCCTCGGTGATCGGCAGGTCGGTGTCGCTCGCGAGCTGGGCGATGACCCGCTGGGGGAACCCCTTGGGGGTGTTGATGCCGGTGCCGACCGCGGTGCCGCCGAGCGGGACCTCGGCGACGCGGGGGAGCGTCGCCTGCACCCGCTCGATGCCCAGGCGGATCTGGCGGGCGTAGCCGCCGAACTCCTGCCCGAGGGTGACGGGCGTGGCGTCCATCAGGTGCGTCCGGCCGGACTTCACTGCGTCGGCCCAGAGCGTGGCCTTCGCTTCGAGGGACTCGGCGAGGTGTTCGAGGGCGGGCACGAGCGTGCGGAGGAGCGCCTCGGTCACGGCGACGTGCACGGAGGTGGGGAAGACGTCGTTCGACGACTGCGAGGCGTTGACGTGGTCGTTCGGGTGCACCGCCGAGCCCGCGATGTCGGACGCCAGTGTCGCGAGCACCTCGTTCATGTTCATGTTCGACGACGTGCCGCTGCCGGTCTGGTAGACGTCGACCGGGAACTGGTCGTGGTGCTGCCCGCCGATGATCAGGTCGGCGGCGCCGGCGATGGCGTCGGCGACGGCGGGCTCGACGATGCCGAGTTCACCGTTCACGATGGCCGCCGCACGCTTGATCCGGGCGAGCGCCACGATCTGCGCCGACTCGAGCCCGGTGCCCGAGATGGGGAAGTTCTCGACGGCGCGCTGGGTCTGGGCACGGTAGAGCGCCGACTTCGGCACCCGTACCTCGCCCATGGTGTCGTGCTCGATGCGGAACTCGGTCGGGGTGGTGTCGGTCACGTCGTCGTGGTCCTTCCTGGGGTGCTCGCCGGTCGCGGTCGCGCCGGCCCGTGCCTGCGCCCCGGGGTCGCCGGGGCGGTCGTCGTCGGAGTCGCTCTTCGTCTGGCTCGGTCGTCGTCGGGTCGGTCAGACCTGGCCGACGACGGTGTCGATGGTGACTTCTCCGGTGGCGAGGTCGTACGTCGCCCCGACGACGGCCAATCTACCCTCGGCCACGGCGTCGGAGACCGCGCCGGAGCGCTCGATCACCTGGCGGAGAGTGGCTTCGAGGTGTGCGGCGCCGACGGCTTCCTGCGGGAGCTCGGCGTCGGTGAGTCGGACCTTTTCGACGCTCGGGGCGATCGCGTCGACGAGGGCCTGCAGGTGCGGGGCGGGGACGGGCTCGCCGGAGCGCGCTGCTGCGACGGCACCGCACCGGGTGTGCCGGAGCACGACGACCAGGGGCGTGCCCAGGGCGACGACCGCGAACTCGATCGAGCCGAGGACGACGTCGTCGACGATCTGACCGGCGTTGCGGATGGCGAACAGGTCACCGATGCCGGCGTCGAAGACGTGCTCGAACGGCACCCGCGAGTCCGAGCAGCCGAGGACGGTCGCGAACGGCGACTGCGATCCTTCGAGCTCGGTGCGGCGGTCCGGGTCCACGCGGCCCATCCGGCGCTTGTCGGCGGCGAAGCGGGCGTTGCCGTCGACCAGCAGGCGCAGGGCGTCGGACGGGGTGGAGGCGGCGCGGTCGGGCATGGGGCTCCTCGGTTCGGGTGGGACGGGGTGGTGACTGGCGGGGCGGTGCCCGTCGTCTACTCGGTCAGTTCTCGGGAGACGGCGGTCGCGACGGTCCGGAACGCCTTGTCGTCGGCGGTGCCGGAGAGCACGATCGTGTTCTTGCCGAACGTCGAGACGAGCGAGTACGCGTGGTTGCCGGCATCGGTGCCCTCGGCGCGGCGGTCGTAGACGGTCCACTCCGTGTCGCCGATGGTGCGGTCACCGGTGGACGGGCGCTGGTCGAGCTGGTTCGACACCCACGAGGCGTTGGCGTCGATGCCCTGCTGCAGACCGAGGTACTGCTTGTCCGGCGTCACGAAGCCGACGGTCCAGACGTCCACGCCGTCGGTGGTCTTGCTGGCGAAGTCTGCGCGGTTGGCGCTGTAGCCGTCGGGCAGCGGCGGCGCCACCAGGGTGACGTCGTCGACGTTCGCCTTCGCCGCGATCTGCTGGTAGTCGACGGTGCGGTCCACCGTGGTGTCGGGCCGGACGACGACCGCCACCAGGAACAGCACGATGCCGAGCGAGGCGATGAGCGCGATGACCAGGTTGAACGCGGTCTGGTGCTGCCGGCGGGCGGTCCGGGCGGCGTCCTTGCGGGCCCACGTCTCCTCTGCCGTCTCGGGGCGACCGAGCTCGGCGACGATCGGGCGGCCGTCGGCGTCGGTCATCGGCCGGAGCCGTCCTGGGCGTCGCTGGCGGCACGGGCCGCGTCGAGCCGTGCGCGGGCGCCGACGAGCCACTCTTCGCACCGGGCGGCGAGGGCTTCGCCCCGCTCCCAGAGCGCCAGCGAACGCTCGAGGGTCGCGGAGCCCTGTTCGAGCTCGCTCACGACGCGCACGAGTTCGTCGCGGGCCGCTTCGTAGCTCAGCGACTGGACGTCGGTCTGCTCGGGTTCCTGCTGGGATGGCACGGGTCGATCCTACCGAGCGTCCACCGACGATCCGTCGCCCGGTCCCAGGCTGTGGAGAACACCCGTGGTGGTCAGGAGCCGTCCGGGCCGGGGCCGTCCGGTTCGAGCGTGCCCGTGGCCGTGCCGGCACCGAGCGTGACGTGCACCGGCGTCGCTCCGGACAGGTCGTCGGTGCCGCGGACCACACCGCCGTCGGCGCGCTGCACGATGGCGTACCCGCGGCGCAGGGTGTCGCGCGGCGAGAGTGCCCGGAGCCGGGCGGTCAGGTGCCCGACCTCGGAGTGCCCGCGCTCCAGCCGGCGGTCGAGCAGTTCGCGGGCGCGGGACAGGTCGCGGGCGACCTCTTCCGCACGGGTGTCGACGAGCCACGCGGTCGACGCCAGGGCCGGGCGCGACCGCAGCGCGGCGAGCCGGTCGGCCTCGACCGACAGCGTGTGCGAGAGCCGGAGCCCGAGTCGGGCGCGGGCCGCCCGGACGTTGGCGAGCTCCTCGGCGACGTCGGGCACGACCCGCTTGGCGGCGTCCGTCGGGGTCGAGGCACGGAGGTCGGCGACCTCGTCGAGGATCGGGCGGTCGGCCTCGTGGCCGATCGCCGAGACGATCGGGGTCGACGCCGCGGCCGCTGCACGGACGAGTCCTTCGTCGCTGAAGCCGAGCAGGTTCTGGAAGTCGCCGCCGCCGCGCGCGATGATGATGACGTCGACCTCGGGGTCGGCGTCGAGCTCGAGGATCGCCGCCGTGACCTCTCCGACGGTCCGTTCGCCCTGCACGGCGGTGTGCACGGTGCGGAACTCAACCTGGGGCCACCGCAGCTGTGCGTTCCGCTTGACGTCCTTCTCGGCGTCGGAGTCCTTGCCGGTGATGAGGCCGATGCGGTGCGGCAGGAACGGCAGACGCTGTTTCCGGGACGGGTCGAACAGCCCTTCCTCGGCGAGGGTGCGACGGAGGCGCTCGAGGCGTTCGAGCAGGTCACCGAGCCCGACGTGCTTCATCTCGACGACCTGCATGGTCAGCGAGCCGCCCTTGACCCAGTAGTTCGGCTTGAGGGCGGCGACGACCCGGTCGCCCTGCTTGATGTCCGCCGGCACCCGGGAGCGCACGCTCGACCAGATGGAGAACGACACGGTGGCGTCGACCTCGACGTCCTTGAGCTTGCCGTACACGTTGCCGCCGGCGACGTTCCACTGCGTGATCTCGCCCTCGACCCACGCGGTGCCGAGTCGGTCGATCCAGTCGCGGAGCTTCGCGCCGAGGAGCGCCACCGGCCACGGGTTGTCGGCCGTCGGCGGGCCCTGTTCGATAGCCATGTCGCTCCTCGTCCTGCTGGGACGTCCATCGTGCCCGAGACCGGTGACAGGCGACGGACGTCGTGTTCTCCACAGGCACCCCGCGCGCCCAGGTCGCGTGCGTGCCGCTCACCTATCATCGGGGACGTGACGATCACCAACGGCCACACGGTCCCGCTCGCCCCGCCGCGTGTGCACGCGGCACGGGGTCGACTGCGTGACGAACCGGTCGCCGGCCCCAAGAAGGTGCTGCTCGCAGCCCCCCGTGGTTACTGCGCCGGGGTGGACCGTGCGGTCGTCGCGGTCGAGAAGGCGTTGGAGCAGTACGGCGAGCCCGTCTACGTCCGCAAGCAGATCGTCCACAACGTGCACGTGGTGTCGACGCTCGAGCAGCGCGGTGCCGTCTTCGTCGACGACGTGGCCGAGGTCCCCCGGGGCTCGCACGTCGTCTTCAGCGCGCACGGGGTATCGCCGGCCGTCGTCGCGGGTGCCGCCGAGCGCGACCTGCACGCCATCGACGCCACCTGCCCCCTCGTCACCAAGGTCCACCGCGAAGCCACCCGGTTCGCCAAGGCCGAGCGCACCATCATCCTGATCGGCCACGCCGGCCACGAAGAGGTCGAGGGAACGATGGGGCACGCCCCGGACCGCACGATCCTGGTGAACGGTCCCGACGACGTCGCCGCGCTGTCGGTCCCCGATCCGGACAACCTCGTCTGGCTGTCGCAGACCACGCTCAGCGTCGACGAGACGATGGAGACCGTGCGGCTGCTGCGCGAGAAGTTCCCGGCCATCCAGGACCCCCCGTCGGACGACATCTGCTACGCCACCCAGAACCGCCAGGTCGCGATCAAGAAGGTCGCGCCCGGCGCCGACCTGGTGATCGTGGTCGGCTCCGCGAACTCGTCGAACAGCGTCCGCCTCGTCGAGGTCGCGCTCGAGCACGGTGCCCGTGCCGCCCACCGCGTCGACTACGCGGAGGAGATCCAGCAGGAGTGGCTCGACGGTGTCGAGACGGTCGGCGTGACCAGCGGTGCGTCCGTGCCGGAAGAACTCGTGGCCGAGGTGCTCGAACAGCTCGCCGACGCCGGCTACGCCGCCGTCGAAGAGGTCGTCACCGCACACGAGGACCTGATGTTCTCGCTCCCCAAGGAGCTCCGCACCGACGCGTCGGGCAACCCGACGCGCGCGCTCGGCGGGCGTCGGGCATGAGCGGCTCGGACGGCTGGTCCTCGGTCCCGCGTCGCGACCCGGCGAACCACGGCGACGCCGGCGCTGGTAGCGGCCAGGAGGCCCGGAGTGCGTCCGCGACGTCGGCGGCCGGTCCCGCGAACGGTCGGCCCCAGGGCCGTCCCGCCCCCGGCTACGGCGAGTACGCACCAGAGGGCTGGGTGAACCCGGTCCTCGTCGAGCAGGAACGCCAGGAGCGGGAGCGCCAGGCACGGGAGCGGCAGGACCAGGCCCCCGCCACCGGCGTGCGCGACGCTGCTCCGAGCGACGGCGTCCGCGGCGAACGCGCCGGTGCGGACGCTCGCTCTGGTGCAGTCCCTGCCGGGGCGCAGCGGTCGATGGCCCGCAGCCGGTTCGGTCGCACACCGGCCGACTTCGTGCTCACCGTCGGGCTGCTCGCCTTCGGGCTGGTCTCCGTGGTGCAGTCCCTGTCCGTGGGCGAGGTCGCCTCCACCGTGCGGCGCACCCTCGAGACCCAGTACACGGCGCTGAACGACCCGAGTGCCCTGAGCACGGCGGCCGCCATCGCCGCGATCACCAACGTCGTCGTCTTCGCCCTGGTCGCCTGGTGGTCCATCCGTCGGCTCCGAGCACGGAAGCGGACGTTCTGGGTGCCGCTGGTCGGCGCGGTCGTCGCCACGGCGATCAGCACGATCGCGTTCGTCGTCGTGGTCATGCAGGACCAGGCCTTCGTCGACTTCATGCTGCGACAGTCCGGCGCCTGACCGCCTGACCGCCTGACCGCCTGACCGCCTGACCGCCTGACCGCCTGACCGTCGGGCTGCTCGCGGCGCCGGTCTCCGCGCGTCGTCGGGCTGCTCGCGGCGCCGAGTGGTCGCAACACGCCGCGGCCCCGCCGTCGAGTGGTCACGAAGTGTCGTCTGGCACCGGCGCGACCGACACTTCGTGACCCATCGACCCTGCGCGCGCGGGGAGTCGTGACCTCTCGGCAGCCCCTCCCTCGGCCAGCCGCGGTGCCGGTGTGCCTCCAACGATCGTCGTCAGCCTCGCGGGCGAGCGCAGCAGCCACCGCCGAGTGGTCGCAACACGCCGCGGGCCCGCCGTCGAGCGGTCACGAAGTGTCGTCTGGCACCGGCGCAACCGACACTTCGTGACCCCTCGGCTCTGCGGGCGCGGGGAGTCGTGACCACCCCAGCCAGCAGCCGGAGGTCAGCCGGCCAGGAACGCCGCGACCGCTCCGTGCAGGGCAGCCAGGTCGTCGACGTGCACGAGCTCCCGGATCGAGTGCATCGACAGCAGCCCGACGCCGATGTCGATCGTCGGGATCCCGAGCCGGGTCGCCGCGATCGGGCCGATGGTCGAGCCGCCGGGGATCGTGTTGACGTTGACGAACGGCTGCCACGGCACACCGGCGGTCTCGCACGCGGCGGCCCAGACGGCCTCGCCCTTCGCCTCGGTCATGTAGCGCTGGTTCGCGCTGATCTTCAGCAGCGGTCCGGCCCCGGGGCGCGGGCGGTTCGTCGGGTCGTGCTTCTCCGGCTGGTTGGGGTGCACCAGGTGCCCGGCGTCGCTCGACAGCAGCCACGACCCACGGAACGCCCGGGCCGCTTCGGAGCGGGTGGCGCCGAGGCCCTCCTGCACACGGCCGAGGACGTCCTCGAGGAACGGACCGCCGGCACCGGACGGCGTCGACGACCCGATCTCCTCGTGGTCGAACGCCGCGAACACCGGGATGTGGTCACCGTCGGTGGGAGCGTCCACGATGCCCCGGAGTCCGGCGTGCACGCTCGTCAGGTTGTCCATTCGGCCGGACGCCAGGAACTCCCGCTCGATGCCGATCCGGGCCGGCGCCTGGGTGTCGGCGAGGAACAGGTCCCACGACACCGCGCCCTCGCCCAGCCGGGCGAGCAGCCACTCCACGACGGAGGTCCCACCGGCGTCGCCGTCGACCCCGACGATCGGCAGGGTGTGGCGCTGGCGGTCGATCTCCTTGCCGTCGTTCACCCCGCGGTCGAGGTGGATCGCGAGGTTCGGGATGCGGGCGACGGCGTCGGTGCTGACGAGCCGCAGGCTACCGTCGGCGTCGACGACCCGGCCGGCGATCCGCAGATCACGGTCGAACCAGGTCGACAGGAGCGCGCCGCCGTAGACCTCGACGTTGAGCTGCTCCCAGCCCCCGGTGCGCACGCCGGGGTTCGGCTTCACGCGGAAGCCGGGGGAGTCGGTGTGGGCGCCGAGGATCCGGAACGGCGTCGTCGGGCCGGCACCGTCGGGCAGACGCCACGCGATGACGGCGCCGTCGCGGACCACCACGTACGCACCGGGTTCGGTCGGCCAGGCGTCGAGCTCGGACAGCTCGGTGAACCCGGCTGCGACGAGACGGTCACGGGTCGCCGCCGCCGCGTGGAACGCGGTGGGCGACTCGGTGACGAACTGGGCGAACTCGGAGGCGATGGCGTCGACGGTCACCCGCCCATCGTGGCACGCGGTGGAGGCGACCCGACGCAGAACGGGGCGCGTCCGTCGGACGCACCCCGTTCCTCCAGGCCGGTGGACCCGACCGGACGGACCTGCTCAGCCCTTGGCGTGACCGGCCGAGCCGAGGACCTTCGCGGCCTCGACGACGCGAGCCGCCATAGCGGTCTCGGCGACCTTGCCCCAGGCGCGGGGGTCGTACTGCTTCTTGTTGCCGACCTCGCCGTCGATCTTCAGGACACCCTCGTAGTTGCGGAACATCGAGTCCGCGATCGAGCGGGTGAACGCGTACTGCGTGTCCGTGTCGATGTTCATCTTGATGACGCCGTTGCGGACGGCCTCGTGGATCTCGTCGTCGGTCGAGCCGGAGCCGCCGTGGAAGACGAGGTCGAGGGGGTTCTCGCCGGTGCCGTGCTTCGCCGCGACGGACGCCTGGATCTCGCCGAGGAGCTCGGGACGGAGCTTGACGTTGCCCGGCTTGTAGACGCCGTGCACGTTACCGAAGGTGAGCGCCGCGATCCAGCGGCCCTTGTCGCCCAGACCGAGCGCGTCGACGACCTTCTCGACGTCGTTCGGGGTCGTGTAGAGCGCGTCGTTCGTGCCCTCGTGCTGGACGCCGTCCTCTTCGCCGCCGACGACGCCGATCTCGACCTCGAGGATCGCGTTGATGTTCCGCGTCTTCTCGATCATGGTCTTCGCGATCTCGATGTTCTCGTCGAGCGGCACGGCCGAACCGTCCCACATGTGCGACTGGAAGATCGGGTTGCGACCCTGCCGGACCTCTTCCTCGCTCGCCGCGATGAGCGGGAGGACGAAGCCGTCGAGGGCGTCCTTCGGGCAGTGGTCGGTGTGCAGCGCGACCGTGATGTCGTAGTTCTTGGCGACCTCGTGGGCGAACTTCGCCATCGCGAGGGCACCAGCTGCGCGGTTCTTGATGGTGTGGCCGGCGAAGTAGTCGGCACCGCCCGTCGTGACCTGGAGGATGCCGTCGGAACCGGCTTCCTGCAGGCCCTGGAGGACCGCGTTGATGGTCTGCGAGGAGGAGACGTTGACCGCGGGGTACGCGAACTTGCCCGCCTTCGCGCGTTCGATCATCTCGGCGTACTGTTCCGGCGTTGCGATGGGCACGTGGATCTCCTTCGACTTCGGTGATGTCCCCGCCGATCGTAGTCAGAAGCTCTGGAGGCGCGGTCCGGGTTACGCGGTCGGCTCACGTCCGGCGTGCACATGCGTGCACGGGCCCGGTGTCCGGACCGTCGGTCGGCCGCCGGTCGGTAGGCTCGGGTCGTGACTCCCACGACTGAGACCGGCTCCCTGTTCCTCCAGCCCGACCGCAACCTCGCGCTCGAGCTCGTGCGTGCGACGGAGGCCGCCGCGATCCGTGCGCAGCCGTGGGTCGGGCGTGGTGAGAAGAACCTCGCCGACGGCGCCGCGGTCGACGCGATGCGCAAGTTCCTCGGCACGGTGAACTTCGACGGTGTCGTCGTCATCGGCGAGGGCGAGAAGGACAACGCCCCGATGCTCTACAACGGCGAGCACGTCGGCAACGGTCACGGTCCGGCCTGCGACATCGCGGTCGACCCGATCGACGGCACCTCGCTCACCGCCGCAGGCCGCCAGAACGCCATCTCCGTCATGGCCGTCTCGGACCGTGGCTCGATGTACGACCCCTCCGCCGTCTTCTACATGGACAAGATCGCCGCCGGCCCCGAGGGCCGCGGTGTCCTGGACCTCGAGAAGCCGATCGGCGACAACATCCGCGCGCTGGCGAAGGCCAAGGGCAAGGACCTCGAGGACATGGTCGTCGCCGTGCTCGACCGCCCGCGCCACGACGAGCTGATCCGCGCCATCCGCGCGACCGGTGCCGGCACGCGACTGCTGCTCGACGGTGACGTCGCCGGTGGCATCGCCGCCGCACTGCCCGGCTCGACGATCGACATGTGCGTCGGTGTCGGCGGCACCCCCGAGGGCATCATCACGGCGTGCGCGATCAAGGCGCTCGGCGGCGTGATCCTCGGCAAGCTCCAGCCGAAGGACGACGAGGAGCGCGAGCGCGCCATCGCTGCCGGCCACGACCTGGACAAGGTCCTCGACCAGGACGACCTGGTCACGGGGGACAACACGTTCTTCGTCGCCACCGGCGTCACTGACGGCGTCCTGGTCGACGGTGTCCGTCGTTCGCGCGGCGTCATCCACACCGACTCGCTCGTGCTCCGCTCGCGCTCGAACACGATCCGCCGCATCCAGGCGGACCACCGTGCGGAGAAGTGGTTCTAGGCCGGACGATCGTCCGCCGCTTCGGGGCGTCGCCGGTCTTCCGGCGGCGCCCCGTTGTACGAGCCCTTGCGTAGGCTCGACGCATGACTGCGACAACGGCACGGATCGTCGGACTGGACACCGCGGGCATCCGCACGCTGCACGCGGAGGCGGACGGCACGGCCGACCGGCTGCCGCACGTCGTGCCGGTGGCACCCGACCTCGGCGTGATCCTGGCGGACGAGGACGGTGCGATCCTCACCGCGCCGGCGCTCGCCGAGATGGGCTGGGCGGACGACGACGTCCTGCGTGCAGCCGTCGCCGCCGCGCAGGAGCAGGCCGGAGGCGACGTCGCGGTGATCCAGCCCGGAACGATCGTCATCCAGGACCCCGACCTCGCCGTGGTGCTCGTACTCGCACCGCAGGCGTTCCAGGGCATCGAGTTCCGCGGCAGCGCAGTGGTCTTCCCGGTCGCGCCGACGACGTTCATCGTCACCGGCGACCAGGACGAGGACGGGCTCCAGGTCGCGGCCGGTGTCGCCCAGCAGATCCTGGCCGACGACGAGGGCGAGGTCCTGAGCGGACCGCCCATGGTGCTGCGCGGTGACGGGTGGGTGCGGTTCGAGCACCCGTCACTCGACGGCGAGCTCCGGACGATCCGCGCGCTCTGGACGGCGACCGCCGCGAACCTGCAGCAGGACGCCCTGCAGGAGTCGTTCGACCGGCGAGGCGAGGACGTCCACGTCGGTGCGGTCTCGGTCGCCCGGCTCGCCGAGGACGACCCGGCCTTCTCGTACTCGTCGTGGACCGAGGACGTCGAGACCGTCGTCGCCGCGGTCGACACGATCGTGCTCGTGACCCTCGACGGGCAGACGCAGCCCGTGCCGTTCGGTCGGCTGCGGGAGCTGGCGTCCGGGTTGATCGAGGAACTCGAGGTCCGCCCGACGCGCTACCGGCTCCGCGGGTTCCCGGACCTCGAGTCGGTCCGCGCAGCCCTCTGACGGGTCGACATCGGTCGGTGGAACTCGTCCCCGTCGCTGCCCCCTGATATGGTCACACTCGCGCGCTTGTGGACAACGGCGCGAGAGATCGGACCTGGGGAGGAATGATGGGGCGACCGTCGGGGTGGGACGTTGTCGATCAGGGTGATGATCCGGTCAAGGGGGATCCGTTGACGTTGCGGATGATGGCGCGGGAGTACCAGCGCATCTCCGACGCGGCCGATGACGCCTCGACGCGGCTGAAGTCGGTGAAGGGCTCCGGGTGGCTGACCGACTGGGAGGGTGAGGCCGCGGATGTGTTCGTCGACGCGATCGAGGACACCCCGTCGGACCTGACCAAGCTCGTCGATTCGTACGAACTCGCCGCGACGGCGTTGTCGGGGTGGGCGGACACGGTCGATGACACCCAGTACCGGGCTGATGGTGCGTTGGCGGACGCGAAGGACGCCACCGGGGACCTCGCCGCGGCGCAGGACCGGTTGGCGGATGCGCAGTCGACGTTGTCGCACTACGAGTCGGCGTCGAAGGACCTGTCGAAGGTCGCGGACAAGTACCCGGCGGGTTCCGACGTGCCGGACGGGGTGGATGTTCCCTCGCCGGCGCAGTTGCGGGCAGCGTCCGACAACGCGTCCGTCGCGCAGGGGTCGGTGTCGTCGGCGCAGGGGGACATCTCGGCGGCGCAGTCGCGGATCGATGCGGCGAAGCGGCTCGTGGCGGATGCGAAGGGTGATTGGCAGGACGCGGAGCAGCGGACTGCGACGAAGATCGGTGAAGCAGCGGACGCGGGCCTCGGGAAGCAGTCCACGTGGGACAAGATCTTCGGGTCCGAGGCGTGGGAGACCATCGTGTCGGTGGCGAAGGTCGTTGTGGCGGTGGGTGGGATCATCGCGATGATCATCCCGGGGCCGTGGACGTTGATCATCGCGGCGATCGCGCTCGTGGTGTTGGCGGACACGTTGTACAAGATGAGCAAGGGCGAAGCCGACGGGTGGGACCTTGCGTTCTCCCTGCTCGACTGCGTCCCCGCAGCCGGCGCACTGGGGCGGTTGGCGAGTTTGGGCAAGTACGCGAGAGGCATGGGTGGGATCTCTCGCGCAGGCGGCCGGGTCCTCGCCGCGGGAAGATCGGTCATCGGGAAGGCCAAGTCTGCCGTTCCGTTCGGGCGTCGGGTCGAACTGCCCCTCGGCGTCAGGGTCAACCCGAACGGGCGGACCCTGGCACGGACCGCGACCAAGGACGAGAAGGCTGCCTTCGGAGAGCAGCAGATGCACGACCTCTACGCTCGCTCCGGCTTCGACCGGATCGACACGAAGGGCAGCACCAGTGCCAACGGGCTCGACGGTGTCTACTTCAACAAGAAGACCGGCGAGTACGAGATCGGCGAGGCGAAGTTCTCGAAGCACGATGATGCTGCTCCGAACAGCCTGTTGAAGAACACGAAACTGAGCGGGCGTCAGCTGAGTGATCAGTGGATCGACTCTCCAGCGGGGCGGGATGCCCTGACTCGTTTGGAACGAGCCGTGGACGAGCGCCACTTCGACGCGATCCAGAAGCTGCTCGACGAGGGAAAGCTCCCCCGAAGTGTCGTCGTCGTCGGACATGATGGAGGTTCAACACGATTCATGGTCGATACGGGTGGAAAGGTGATCCCCTGATGCCGCTTTTCCGGCGCAAGACTGCATTCCGGCAGCGGGCCGCCGAGTTCGATGCGCGATACTGGCAGAGCGCCATCGAGGTGACCTCGACCAATTGGGAAGGACGCAAGGCGGCCGCGCAGCGAGCAACCGATCCCACGAAGCGCTTGAGCGCCGTTCGTGGCGAGTGGCACATGGGCCTCCGCTACCTGGCCGCGCAGTACTCCGCGGGCGTCGGCCTGGACGTCATCGGAGATGTCGCTGAATCGGTGGCGGATGCGTACTGCACGTGGGTCGACCTAGCGTCCTCCGACCAGAAGCCGTCGCCCAGCCTCGGCGACGGAAACGAGTACTACATCAGTGTGCTGCGGCTTCTCGGCATCACGATGGGCTGTGGCCGGACGACTCATGCGCGGACGGTCCTCGAGACGGTGGTTCGCCAGGGGGCGGACCCGCTGTTCTCGGCGCTTGCGTCTGCGACCGGACTTCAGCACTCCTGGGATCAGAACAAGCATTCGACGCCGCGGTTCGCGCGGCCCCTGCTCACGGCGCTCGAGCAGCCAGTCGAAGCCAGCCATGCAATCGAGACGTATCTCGCAGACTGGCCATCGCGGATGAAACCGATGGATTGGATGGGGTCGCTGGAAGCAGTCGCCCCGGGCGACAGCTACGGTGCGGGATTCGTCGGGTATTGGGCACTGGAACTGCCGGCGATCGCGAAAGCGACCGGCATGCACCTAGATGAGATGACATCGCCCTTCCTGCCGCTCGATCTCCTGTAAGAGGCGGGACCCTCCGGACCACATCTGAAATGACCTACCAGACGGCCCGACGCCGGTGGCGTTCTCGCTCGAACGAAGGACCTCTGGAAGGGACAGGGAGTGATTCAAAGGTGTAATGGGCGGCCATCGTGGAACCTGGGGCCGTTCGGTTCTCGCAGAAGTCCATCTCCTGCAAACAAGATCGACCGGACTACCGGCGAACCATGCAACCACGACGACATCACCAACAGCATACGCGACGGCGGTTGGCGCGGTCACCCTGTGGATGTCGCCGAAATGCCCGACGGAGCTGTCACGAGTATGGACAACACACGGATCAGGACGGCGCGCGAAACTGGTACTCCGGTGCGGACCCGGGCGCACGAGCACAACGAGGCGTTGACCGCGGACGAAGTCAAGCGGTTCCGCAAGAGCGGAACATCATGACTCCACGCGATGACCGAGTGAATGCTGCCTACTGGGACGACGCGTTCAGAGTCCTCGAGCGGGATATCGAGAAGTTTCGTCCGTTCAGCCATACTTTCCGGTCGGATGACGTCAGGGCTGGCATCATGCGGACCACGGCGAACTTGGAGAATGTGCTGTTCCTGCTGGGAGCGCGCTATTCAGCCGGAGCGCCCGTGCTCGAGCTCGCGGCGGACGTCGAGTCGGCCGTGACGGTCTGGGAGACCTGGAACCGCTACGCGGCGGTGACGGATGCGGGATTCCCATTGGATCCATTGGAGTTCGACAACAAGTCGACGTACTACAACGCGTTGTGGCTGTCGTCTGTAGCGCGGTGCATCGGTGTCGCTCCGGAGTTGATGGATCGGTTGATCGGGATTGTTGCTGCTGCTGGCGGTGCTGATCCAGTGCTCGGGGTGCTGCTGGAGGTTGATCCGGAGCGGGACACCGTGTGGCACAGGCGACCGTTCCAAAACCTTGCTACGGCAGCAAGTGCTCCGCCCGATCGTGCCGTGTCTGCGTTGAACAGGTATGTGCACGCGTGGCAGAAGAACATCTCGTTCATCTGGTGGGCACCGGCTCTGCAGGCAGTGCAGGGAGACCGGTTCGAGGCGTACTTTGGATACTGGGCTTGGGAAGCCGCTGGGCTCGTGGTGGCGCGGGGGCTTGACGATTCAGCGCTGCGGTCGTCGCCGTACTACCCAGTCGATCTCGTCGACGTCCAGCGGTACAGATGAGTTGCCTACCTTTTCGAACGAGGACCTCGGGGAGGGGCCGCGGCTGATTCAAAGATGTACCGGGCGGCCATCGTGGAGGCAGACGCTGCGCGCATCCGGTCCATCCGCGGGACAGGGGTGACTTCGATCAACTCTTCCTACTCAAGACACGGTGATTTTGCATGCGAACTCTGAAGGATGCTCGGGACGAATTTGCGAAGGAAGTGCGCGCTGATGAAGACCTTATTTGGGATAAGGGATGGATCGAGACCGACGATTGGTGGATCGTTCTATACAACAGTCGAGAGTATTACGAGACACAAAACCCATTGTTTAGCCTAGCTGGAAATGCCCCCTTTGTTGTACCAAAAGACGGCAGTGCCTGTTTTGCTCTTCAAACGAACACATCGGTTGAATCACAAATAGAGGAACGGGGCCAGCGGGTCATCAGTCGGTCTCGGTGAAGCCAGTTCCGGCTCGAGCGGAGGAGAACGAGGTGACGGTCGAGGGTCCACCCGCAGAGTTCTTAGCTGGAACTCTTTGCGATTGCTCGGGATTCCGTTGACCGTTGGTCGGGTAGCAGGGCAAGGCAGGAACTGATCAAGCGCCAATCTGAATTGATCCGACGATCGGCCAAGTCTCACACTGATTTTCCGGTGCAGGGGCCGAGTACACGAACCTCATCAATCGTTGACGGCAAAAGAGGTTGAACGCTTCACGAAGCGTGGCCACGCCGAGCCCAGAATGCTGGGGGCGCTGAGGGTCGGATAAAGTCGCAAGGCGCGAATTGGTTGAAAGCGAATCCAGATGGGTCTCACGACCCCCGAAGCTCCCCGAAGGACCACAGTGAGGGAACATCGACTAACAACCGTCGAGGAACGGCAAGTCGAGGCGCGCTTGATTGCGCCCGAGGGATTTCAGTACCCCGAGCGCTTCCAACGTGCCCTTGCACAAGACCCGCTTCCCGACATCGATCCCTTCATGTGGACGTCTGAGTACGAGAACCAGACAAAGAACTGGGTTGACATCGTTGGGGAGCAGTATCCGGCCCGTTCCCTCGTACCCTTCGCAAAGCAACAGGACACTGACGATGTGTTCTGCTTTGACGGTGGCGACCATTCGGGCGACCCCCCCGTGCTGATCATCCATACGTTTGCTTCGCCTGGGACGGAGTACCGGGGGCAGTGGACGTCCCTCGACGTCTGGTGGGAGGAGATGGAGGAGCATCGAGCAGCGTGGCTCGCGGAGCAGGAAGAGGACTGAGACATGCCTCGTAGGGACGCGTCGATCAGCAAGGCGATGTCGCACGCGTTGCGGCACGAACCGGGTGCGTACGGGCTGGAACTCGGTGCTGACGGGAGCGTCCCGCTCGCAGATCTTGCCGACGCTTTGGAGCGGTCGGGCATTCAGGCATCGTTGGAAGATCTGCGCCGAGTGGTCGCCGAGTCCGACAAGCAGCGCTTCGCCGTCGAAAGCGACCGGATCCGTGCTCAGTACGGGCACTCGACGGACGAGCGCATCGTGAAGCCGGCGATCGTTCCGCAGCCGGTGCTCTGGCATGCAATTTCCCCCGCTGCGGCTGAGCCGATCCTGCGCGAAGGGCTCTTGCCGATGGGGCGCCAGTACGCGCATCTGACGACCGATCGCGAGTTGGCTATGCAGGCTGGGCGGCGCAAGTCCACCGCTCCCGTCCTGTTGCGAATTGATGCAGCTCGCGCGCACCGGGAGGGCGTGGAGTTCACGGAGGGCCACGGCCGGGTGACCCTGGCCTTGCTCGTTCCCGCGCGGTACATCTCGGCGGAATGACGCGCCTGCCTCAGCCGCGCGAGTAGCGGGGCTCCTGCATTGCTTGGGCGATGCGCTCGAGACGGTCACCGGTCGAACGGATCGATTTCTCAGTCTCCCGCGAGTGCAGGGGGCGACGGCAGTCTCATCTCATCAGACGTGAGACTGCTCGGAAGAAGCGAAGGCCCGACCAGCTGGGCTTGCAGTCGGGTGGCGTGGACGTCCTGGATAGCATCATCCGATGAGCACAGCGATGGACAGTTCTGCGTTCTGGGATGCGATCATCGCGGACGATGCGCAGGCGATCACGAGGATCGCGTCGGAAGGCTTCGAAGTGTCTTCAGCATCACGCGCCAATGCCGACGCCCTCACGCCCCTCCACTTCGCGGCTCAGACCGGTGCGGTGCATGCGATGCGAGCACTCCTGGCCCTCGGGGCGGAGGTGGACTCACCGGACCGTTGGGGGACGACGCCGCTGCAGCTCGCAGTGACGAACTCAGGCGACAGACTTGATCCGGTCGCCGTCTTGCTCGACGCCGGCGCTGATCCGTGCCATGTCAACGACTTTGGTGCGACCCCACTGAGCTATGCCCGAATCTTGGGGGACGCACCAGCCGGGCTCATCGCCATGCTGCAGCAGGATCGGGTGTTCGAGCATGATGAGGCGGGCGTATCGGTCGTGTTCGAGGCCGCTACGCATGGGTCCCTCATCGACATCCAATCAGCAGTTCATGCCGATGCGGCTCTGCTCAACTCTGCCGTGGCTGGAGAGACACCGCTCCGACTGCTCGTACGACGTTCTCTCCCCGTGCGACCGAATCGATCGAACCCACATCCGGTCTCTGTGGACGACGCGGTGGCTGGCGCCAGTGCAATGCTGAGTGCCGGAGCGAAGGCCAGGTTGGTCGGTGCAGACGGCTTCACCGCTCAAGGGCTGGCACGAGCGTTCCTGGCGCCGAAGCCGTTGATCAAGGTGCTCGATCGTGCGGCTAAGCTCGAGCGGAGGCAGACAGCGTGAATGATCTAGAGGCATTCAATTGACTGAACTACGGCTTGACGAGAGCGTGTATGGCGTCGGCGCTCGATATGTGCCCAGAAACTTTCCCCCAGCGCGGGCTGACGCACATTTGCGCGGTGCTTCTTTCAATGCCGAGGGTGATTGATGTTCAGATTCGGTAGAGCCGAGAACTCGAGGACAATTGAGGAACCCGTGATCGAGCACGGATACCTCTACATGCAGAAGTGGAATCACTTCACCCGGACGCCGGATCCGAGAGGATTCCTGAGCGAGCAAGAGTGTCGCGGGCGTTGGCACCAGCATCAGGATGACCAGATGGACTGGTTCACTGTGGTCCCCGCCGAACCGAGTGTCGGCACCTTCGTGAGGCGGGACGACGGCGGCTTTGAAATCGATCCCGCATCCGCTGTACCGTCCTGGACCATGGAGGTCACGCCTCGGGGCGGAATTGCCATCGACGGGCCAGCTTTCCAAGTGTTCGTTTGGGACGCAAACAATCGCAATGTGACCCTTGCCACGTATTCGAACCGGTGGGGCGGACGGCTGTTCCTCAGCGAAGTGATCTACAAGATCTTCCCCGAACCTGATGACTTCAGACCGAAGGAACGTGCACTGTCCAACAAGCCCCTGTTCTCCAATCAATTGCACCTGTCTCCGAACGGCGAGGGGCAGCGCACGCGGATCGATCACTCCAAACATACAAAAGACCTGGAGCAGTTCCACGGAGTTGACGTCGAGCCGAACTGGGCGGACACGCCGGATTTTGGTGATTGGGAAGCGTTACCGAAGAAGGTCCTCGAGGGTAACCCCCTCATCTGATTCGTCAGCTGACCAGGCAGAATGACCGATGGCCTTCTCGTTGCGAAAGAACATGTGTGGGCCCGCAACGCCGAGGCCGTCCGCGCGCTCCCCGGGTACTCCGACGCATGAGCCGTCGCCCCGAGGGTGATCCTGTCGTGGTCAGGAGACCGACGCGTCGTCCTCGTCCGCCCACAGCGGGTCGCTGACGGTCCGCGGCAGCAGCGCCCCCGGCGACCCCGGCCACGGCAACCGCGTGACCGGCCAGTTCGAGGCGAAGAGCTCACGCCGCCCGGCATCGAACTCCTGCACCGTCTTGAGCTCGTCGTAGACCAGGGCGTACGCGGCCCGCAGGTTGTCGAAGTAGTCGTCCCACGAGCCGAACAGGGTGAAGGCGACATCGGAGACCAGGTCGATCGACGACCACGCGTCGTCCTCGCTCAGGAGCCCGGCGGCGTACGCACCTCGGACGGCGGTGACCGCGTTCTTGACGTCCATCGACCAGAGCAGCTTCGGCGGGCGGTCCGCTCGGCGTTCGAGCAGGCTCGAGCCTGCCCAAGGGTCGGTGCCGAGCAGTGAGGACAGCCGGGTGAGCCTGGTCTCACCCTCGGCGGATCGGCTCAACGCGAGGAACTGCCACGACACGCTCTTCGGACCGAGCAGGTCGACGGCGAAGGCCTGTGCGTCCCGCCCGCTGGCGATCTTGTAGGTCTCGTCGAGTTCGCGGCGCAGGAACGTCAGCGGGGGCAGGGGGATGGTCACGAAGGGCGACGGCGTGGTGTCCTGCAGGTACTCGCCGCCGAGCTCCACTCGCGAACCGTACGGGGCGAGCGACGCTGGCCACCATCCTTCGTGGAAGTCGCCGAACGAGGCGAGCGCCAGCTGCTGCAGTCGGTGGACGGGCAGCTCGCGGGCACCGGTGCGCTCCCGGTACCGCCGCTGTTCCCGCACCGGCAGCCCGATGTCACGGAGCGAGGTGATGAAGGTCAGCACGAACCACACGACGACGGCGATCAGGAAGCAGCGCCACACCGCCTGGATGCCGTACCCGAAGTGCTGCCGGACGTCGTACGGGGCGAGGATCGAGATCAGGAGCACGACGAAGAACGCCACGATCGCGATCGCCATGATGATCCACGCTGCGGCGCGGTCCCGTCGTCGCCCGGTCTGCTTCCGCGCCTTGGCGACCATCGCCCGGTGCCGCCAGCGTGGACGGACCGGGAACTCGCGGTCGCCGGGATGGTTCTGCAGTGCTTCCCCCATGACGATCGATCGTAGCGAGCAGCTCAGTCCTCGTCGACGGCGCCGACGAGCTCCGGCGCCGTGAGCAGCCGCGGCTCGTCCTCGATCGAGGACGGGTCCGCGATGACCTTCGACTCGTCGAGCAGCGAGAGCCGACGGGCGCTCGGCAGCACCTGGCGTTCGAGCGACCCGACGAAGCGGTTGTAGTCGACGACGGAGCCGCGGATCGAGCGGCCGAGCTTGTCGACGTGCCCCGCCATCGTGGACAGCCGGCCGTAGAGCTCGCGGGACACCTTGAAGAGCTCGTGCGCCTCTTGCGAGACGACGTCCTGCTGCCACGAGAACGCCACGGTCTTGAGCACGGACCACAGGGTCACGGGAGAGGCGAGCGCGATGCGCTTGCGGAAGGCGTGGTCGAGCAGGCCGGGGTCGGCGGCGAGTGCGCTCGAGATGAGCGACTCGGACGGGATGAAGGCGACGGTGAGCTCGGGGGAGGCGTCGTAGCCGGTCCAGTACTCCCGTGCGGCAAGGGCGTCGACGTGCGCTCGGAGCGCCTTGACGTGCTGGGCGATGAGCTGGTCGCGTCGAGCTGCCTCGGCACCGGTGGCGGTCGCCGGGATCTCGGCGGCCTGCAGGTAGGCGCTGAACGGCACCTTGGCGTCGACGGCGATGGTCTTGCCGCCGGGCAGGTGCACGACCATGTCCGGGCGGGCGGAGCCGACGGCGGTGGTGACTGACGACTGCACGTCGAAGTCGACGCGTTCGAGCAGCCCGGCGGCCTCGACAACGTTGCGCAGCTGCGTCTCGCCCCAGACGCCGCGCGTGCTGTTCGACGACAGGGCGCTGGCCAGGGTGTCGGCAGTGGCGCGCAGGCGCTCTTCCGACTCGGCGGCCGACCGGAGCTGCGCCGACAGCGCGCCGTACTGCTCGCTCCGCGATTGCTCGAGCTCGGCGATCTTCGTGCGCATCACGTCGAGCGTCTGCGCCACGGGGCTGAGCGCGGAGAGCACCTTGGACTCGTTCTGGTTCCGTGCCGCGTCGACGCCGTGCATGCGCTGCACCAGGTGCTCGAGCTCGGCGGAGCGCCGCTCGAGCGAGTCGACCTGGCGACGGTACTGCGTGTCCTGGGCGTCGAGGCGTTCCTCGGCGTCGCGTCGGGCCGCCTCGAGCTGGCCGCGGAGCGCCTCGGCCGTCGCACGGGACGACGCGGCGTCGACGCCCGCGCGCGAGCGGGCGAGCGACCAGGCGACGACCGCACCGACGGCGATGCCGATCACGAGACCGATGACCAGGGCGAGGATCTGCATGTCGCGACCCTGGCAGAACCCACCGACACCGCGCCTCCCGGCACTCCGGCGCGCCCCGCAGAACCAGCGTGACCAGCGCCACGGGACCAACGTGACGGACCACGGAATCCATGTCATGACATTAGGGCAAACAGGGTGTACAGTCGTGATCGTCCGCCGATGAAGCCGCACGGAAGGTCCACCGCGTCGCATGACGAACCAAGCTCCCCACGCCTACGACGTGATCACGATGGGACGCGTCAGCGTCGACATCTACCCGCAGCAGACCGGCCCGCTCGAGGACGTCTCGACCTTCTCGAAGTCCGTCGGCGGCAGCGCCACGAACGTCGCCATCGCCGCTGCTCGACACGGCGCGGACGCCGCGGTCATCACCCGGACGGGCAACGACCCCTTCGGCCGGTACATCGCCCGCACACTGCCCGAGTACGGGGTCGCGAACGCGTTCGTCGAGACGGTGGAGGGGCTGAACACCCCCGTCGCCTTCTGTGAGATCTTCCCGCCGGACGACTTCCCGCTCTACTTCTACCGGGCCCCGAAGGCGCCGGACCTGATGATCACGGCGAAGTCCCTGCCGCTGCACGAGATCGAGCGCGCGAAGATCTTCTGGACCACGGTGACCGGCCTCAGCGAGGAGCCGAGCCGACAGGCGCATCACGTCGCGTACGAAGCCCGGTCCGCCGCGCAGAACAGCACGAAGACCCACACCGTCTTGGACCTGGACTACCGGTCGATGTTCTGGTCGAGCCCCGAGGCCGCGACGCGCGAGGTCGCGATCGCCCTCGAGCACGCCACCGTCGCCGTCGGCAACCGCGAGGAGTGCGAGGTGGCGGTCGGTGAGACCGACCCGGTCCGCGCCGCCGACGCGCTGCTCGACCGCGGTGTCGAGATCGCGATCGTCAAGCAGGGGCCGAAGGGTGTGCTGGCGAAGACCCGCGACGAGTTCGTCGAGTTCCGTCCGCACCACATCGACGTCGTGAACGGGCTCGGCTCGGGCGACGGCTTCGGCGGCGCGCTGACCCACGGACTGCTGCAGGGCTGGAGCCTCGAGCGGATCCTGGCGTTCTGCAACGCCGCCGGCGCGATCGTCGCGACGCGGTTCGAGTGCTCGACGGCGATGCCGACGAGCGACGAGATCGAGCAGTTCCTGACCGACAACCCGGCCGAGGGCACGACGCACACGGGTGCGACGCACACGGGTGAGACGCACACCGAGGAGAAGACCCATGCCTGAGCTCAGCCCCGCTGACTTCCAGCGCCTCCGCGACATCCGTGCGGGCCAGCCGGACCTGGTGCGTGCCACGCTCGGTGCCCGCCGCAAGCGCTCCCTGCTCGCCGACGACGGCAAGCTCTTCATCGTCGCCGCCGACCACCCCGCACGCGGTGCGCTGGCGGTGCGCGACGACGAGTCCGCGATGGCGGACCGCTACGACCTGCTCGAGCGGCTCGTCACGGCCCTCGGCCGGCCGGGGGTCGACGGCGTGCTCGGCACCCCCGACATCCTCGAGGACCTCGCGCTGCTCGGTGCCCTCGACGGCAAGGTCGTCGTCGGGTCGATGAACCGCGGTGGACTCCGCGGCGCGACCTTCGAGATGGACGACCGGTACACGGCGTACTCGGCGCAGGCGATCAAGGACTCCGGGCTCGACTTCGCCAAGCTGCTGGTGCGCATCGCCCTGGAGGACTCGGGCACCGCGCCGACGCTCGAGGCCACGGCCCGCGCCGTCAGCGAGGCCGCGGCGCTCCAGCTGCCGATCATGCTCGAGCCGTTCATGTCCGAGTGGCGGGACGGCCGGGTCGTCAACGACCTGTCGGCCGACGCCGTGATCACCTCGATGGCGATCGCTGCGGGCCTCGGCGAATCCAGCGCCTACAGCTGGCTCAAGATCCCCGTCGTCGACGACATGGAGCGCGTGATGGCCGCGACGACGCTCCCGACGCTGCTGCTCGGCGGCGACCCGGCTTCGCGCCCGCTGGAGACGTACGCCAAGTGGGCTGACGCCCTGGCCCTGCCCGGTGTCCGCGGCCTGGTCGTCGGACGCACCCTGCTCTACCCCTCGGACGGCGACGTCGCCGCCGCCGTGGACGTGGCCGCCGGTCTCGTCCACAGCCAGGAGGCCCGGGGCGGGTTCTCCACAGATGCCCACGACCCAGCCGCTCGGCTCGCGGGCGCCACCACCATGGACTCGTCCATCTCGGAAGGAAGCAACGCATGACGCTCACCGACACGACCACCACCACCGTCGGGCACTGGATCGACGGCAAGCGCGTCGAATCCGCGTCGGGCAACACCGCCCCCGTGTACGACCCGGCGCTCGGCGTCGCGACCAAGCAGGTCGCGCTGGCCGACGAGTCCGAGATCCAGGCGGCCATCGGCAGCGCCAAGGCGGCGTTCCCCGGCTGGAGCAACCTGTCACTGGCCAAGCGCCAGGCGATCCTGTTCTCGTTCCGCGAGATCCTGAACCGCGACAAGGCCGAGCTGGCCGAGATCATCACGAGCGAGCACGGCAAGGTCATCGACGACGCCCTGGGTGAGATCGCCCGTGGGCAAGAGGTCGTCGAGCTCGCCACCAACATCCCGAGCCTGATGAAGGGCGAGTTCTCCGACCAGGTCTCGACCGGCATCGACGTCTACTCGATCCGCCAGCCGCTCGGCGTCGTGGGCATCATCAGCCCCTTCAACTTCCCGGCGATGGTGCCGCTCTGGTTCCTGCCGATCGCGATCGCCGCGGGCAACACCGTCGTGCTGAAGCCGAGCGAGAAGGACCCGTCGGCGGCCATCTGGCTCGCCGAGAAGTTCAAGGAGGCCGGGCTGCCCGACGGCGTCTTCAACGTCCTCAACGGCGACAAGCTGTCCGTCGACGGCCTGCTCACCAGCGACGACGTCGAGTCGATCTCGTTCGTCGGCTCCACGCCCATCGCGCAGTACGTCTACGAGACCGGTACCAAGCACGGCAAGCGCGTGCAGGCCCTCGGTGGCGCGAAGAACCACATGCTCGTCCTGCCGGACGCCGACCTCGACCTGGTCGCCGACAACGCGATCAACGCCGGCTTCGGTTCGGCCGGTGAACGCTGCATGGCGATCTCGGTCGTCGTCGCCGTCGAGCCGGTGGCCGACGAGCTCATCCAGAAGATCAAGGACCGCGCGGCGACCCTGCGCATCGGCGACGGTCGTCGCGGGTGCGACATGGGCCCGCTCGTCACGAAGCAGCACCGTGACAAGGTCGCCTCGTACATCGAGGTCGCAGAGCAGGACGGTGCGGTGGTTGTGGTGGACGGCCGCACCGTCCGACCCGACGGTGACGAGAACGGCTTCTGGCTGGGCCCGACGCTGATCGACCAGGTGCCCACCACCAGCCGCGTCTACACCGAGGAGATCTTCGGTCCGGTGCTGAGCGTCGTGCGGGTCGCCACCTACGAAGAGGGCCTCGAGCTCATCAACTCCGGCGCGTACGGCAACGGCACCGCCATCTTCACGAACGACGGTGGCGCCGCCCGACGGTTCCAGCGCGACGTGCAGGTCGGCATGATCGGCATCAACGTCCCGATCCCGGTGCCCGTCGCCTACTACTCGTTCGGTGGCTGGAAGAACTCGCTGTTCGGTGACCACAAGGCGTACGGGGCCGACGGCGTGAGCTTCTTCACCCGCCAGAAGGCGATCACGAGCCGCTGGCTCGACCCGTCGCACGGCGGCATCAACCTCGGCTTCCCGTCGAACAACTGACCCGCGGCATGGCGAACGAACAGCACCAGCACGACCAGTGGTTCATCCCGGCGGGCTCCCGGCCCGAGGCGGGCTGGACCGACGTGGTCGACGGTCGCATCGAGGGGTGGGCGCACACCGGGCTCCGGACCGGCGCGCTGACCGACGGGGGCGAGCTGCGCCTCCCGGCCGACGCCGTGGAGCGCATCGTCGTGCCGCTCGCCGGGTCGTTCCACGTGACCCACTCGGGCGCTGCCGGCGACGGCGAGCAGGCCCTGCAGGGGCGGGGGAGCGTCTTCGACGGTCCCACTGACGTCCTGTACCTGGGCTCCGGCTCCGCGGCCACCATCACCGGCAACGGTCGGTTCGCCGTCGCGGAAGCCCCCACCGACACCGTCAAGCCGACCACGTACGTGGCCCGGCAGGACGTGCCCGTGGAACTCCGCGGTGCCGGGCAGTCGAGCCGTCAGGTGCACAACTTCGGCACCCCGGCCGCGCTCGACGCCGTCAAGTTCATCGTGTGCGAAGTGATCACGCCGGCCGGCAACTGGTCGTCGTACCCGCCCCACAAGCACGACACGAACGTGCCCGGTTCGGAGTCGAACCTCGAGGAGATCTACTACTACGAGGCGGCGGTGTCCCGTGGGCTCGAGTCGATCGCGCCCGAGGCCGCCGACCCGTTCGCCCTGCACCGCACGTACGCCTCGGACGACCGCGCCATCGACGAGTTCCGGCAGGTCCGGACCGGCGACGTCGCCCTGGTGCCGTACGGCTGGCACGGTCCGGCGGTCGCCGCTCCGGGCTACGACATGTACTACCTGAACGTGATGGCCGGGCCCGACCCGGAGCGCGTCTGGAACATCACCGACGACCCGGCCCACGGGTGGGTCCGGCAGGCGTGGGCATCGGAATCGATCGACCCACGACTGCCCTACGAAAGGAAGCAGGCGTGACCACCACCACGCGGAAGATGACGGTCGGCCAGGCACTCGTCGAGTTCCTGGCCAACCAGTGGACCGTCGACGGCGACGTCCGCGAACGCACCATCCCGGGGATCTTCGGCATCTTCGGGCACGGCAACGTCGCCGGGGTCGGTCAGGCCATCAAGCAGCTCCACGTCGAGCAGCCCGGGTTGCTGCCGTACCACCAGGCCCGCAACGAGCAGGCGATGGTGCACGAGGCCGTCGGCTTCGCCCGCATGCACCGCCGCCGTGCGACCTACGCGTCGACCGCGTCGGTGGGCCCGGGTGCCGCCAACATGCTGACCGCCGCGGCACTCGCCACCACGAACCGGCTGCCGGCCCTGCTGCTGCCGTCGGACACCTTCGCCACGCGCACCACCGACCCGGTGCTCCAGCAGATCGAGCTGCCGCACGACACGTCGTTGCAGGTCACCGACGCCTTCCGTCCGCTGTCGCGCTACTTCGACCGTGTGGAGCGTCCGGAGCAGCTGTTCTCGATCGCCCTCGCCGCGATGCGGGTCCTCACCGACCCGGCCGAGACCGGTGCGGTGACGATCGCCCTGCCCGAGGACGTCCAGGCCGAGGAGTTCGACGTGCCCGTCGCGTTCCTGCAACCGCGCGAGTGGCACATCCGCCGTCCGCTGCCCGAGCGTGGCCCGCTCGAGCGTGCCGTGGCCGCGATCCGTGCCGGTCGGCGTCCGGTCATCGTGGCCGGCGGCGGGGTGCTGTACTCGGACGCCGCCGACGAGCTCCGCGCCTTCGTCGAGGCCACCGGCATCCCGGTCGGTACATCGCAGGCCGGCGGCGGATCCCTGGTCTGGGACCACCCGCAGTACCTCGGTGGGATCGGTGCGACCGGCACCGCGGCCGCCAACGCGATCGCCGCCCAGGCCGACGTCGTCATCGGGATCGGCACCCGCTACAGCGACTTCACCACGGCGTCGCGCACGGCGTTCCAGAACCCGGACGTCACGTTCGTCAACGTCAACGTGGCCGCGTTCGACGCCTACAAGCACGGTTCGCAGCTGCCGCTGATCGCGGACGCCCGGGAGGCCCTGGTCGCCCTGACCGAGTCGCTCACCTCGGACACGGCGTACGTCGTCGAGCCCGGCTACGCGTCCGAGATCGCCGCGCTGAAGGCGGCGTGGGACGCCGCCGTCGACGGCGCGTTCGCGCCGTCCGGCGCGGACCTGCCCGGCCAGCCCGAGATCATCGGCGCCGTGCAGTCGGTCTCCGACCCGCGCGACGTCGTGATCCAGGCCGCGGGCTCGCTGCCCGGCGACCTGCACAAGCTCTGGCGGGTGCGCGACGAGCTCGGGTACCACGTCGAGTACGCGTTCTCCTGCATGGGCTACGAGATCGCCGGCGGCATCGGGGTCCGACGCGGGGCTCCGGACCGCGACGCGATCGTGATGGTCGGTGACGGCAGCTACCTGATGCTGCACACCGAGCTCGTCACCGCCGTGGCCGAGGGCATCAAGATCATCGTCGTGCTCATCCAGAACCACGGGTACGCGTCGATCGGGCACCTGTCCGAGACCGTCGGCTCCGAGCGCTTCGGCACGAAGTACCGGTACCTCGACGAGACCGAGTCGTTCGAGAACGGCGAGCCCCTGCCCGTCGACCTCGCCGCCAACGCCCGCTCGTACGGCGTCGACGTCATCGAGGTGCAGCCCGGCCCGGACAGCATCGAGGACCTGAAGGCCGCGCTGCGTCAGGCGAAGGCGAACGACCACACCACCCTGGTGCACATCAACTCCGACCCGCTGGTCTACGCCCCCGAGGGCGAAGGCTGGTGGGACGTGCCGGTCGCGCAGACCTCCACCCTCCCCAGCACCCAGGCCGCCCGCGCCGAGTACGAGCAGCAGGTCGCCACGCAGCGTCCGCTGCTCGGCTGAACCGTTCACGAGACAGAAAGCGACAGCGACGTCATGACCGACACCGCCACCCCCATCGGCAGCCCCGCCACCGACGCGGCGCCCGCCTCGATCCGCATCGGCACCGCCCCGGACTCGTGGGGCGTCTGGTTCCCGGACGACCCGAAGCAGGTGCCGTGGCAGCGCTTCCTCGACGAGGCGTCCGCCGCCGGCTACGAGTGGATCGAGCTCGGGCCGTACGGGTACCTGCCGACCGACCCGTCGCAGCTGTCCGACGAGCTCGAGTCCCGCGGGCTCAAGCTGTCGGCGGGCACGGTCTTCACCGGGTTCCACAAGGGCGAGGACCAGTTCCAGCGCGCGTGGGACCAGGCCGTCGCGGTCGCCGGTCTGGCAGCGAAGCTCGGCGCCGAGCACCTGGTGACGATCCCCGACCTGTGGCGCTCGGACGCCACCGAAGAGGTGCTCGAGGCGCGCACGCTCACCGACGAGCAGTGGGAGCGGCTCGGCAAGGGCCACGACCAGCTCGGCAAGGCGCTGCTCGAGGAGTACGGCGTCCACCAGCAGTTCCACACGCACGCGGACAGCCACGTCGGCACCTACAAGGAGACCGTGCGGTTCCTCGAGGTCACGAACCCCGAGTACACGAACCTCTGCCTCGACACCGGCCACTTCGCCTACTACGGCGGCGACAACCTCAAGCTCATCGCCGCCCACCCGGAGCGCATCGGCTACCTGCACCTCAAGCAGGTCGACACCGACCTGCTGTTCGACGTGCTCAAGAACGACGTGCCGTTCGCCACCGCTGTGTCGCAGGGCATCATGACCGAGCCGCCGCACGGCACCCCGGAGCTCGCCCCGATCATCGAGGCCGTCGCCGCGATCAACCCGGACGTCTTCGGCATCGTCGAGCAGGACATGTACGGGTGCTCCGTCGACGCCCCCGGCCCGATCGCCGAGCGCACCTTCCAGCACATCTTCGGCTCGACCTCGGCCGCCCGCGCCTCCTGACGCGCCGTCCACGCAGCGTCAACAACCACCAGGAGAACACCACCATGACCACCACGCAGAACCTCCGCGTCGCCGTCGTCGGCGCCGGCATGATGGGCGCCGACCACGTCCGCCGCATCACCGCCAAGATCTCGAACGCCGACGTCGTCGCCGTCGTCGAGCCCGACCAGGCCCGTGCCGCCGCGGCAGCCGCCCTGGCGCCCGGCGCGATCACCGCCGCGTCCTTCGACGAGGCGCTCGAGCAGACCGACATCGACGCCGTCATCATCGCGACGCCCGGTTTCCTGCACGAGCCGATCCTGGTGACCGCGCTCGAGCGCGGGCTCACCGTCCTGTGCGAGAAGCCGCTGACGACCAGCGCCGAGGACTCGCTGCGCATCGTCGAGCTCGAGCAGCAGCACGCCGCCCGGCCCGTCATCCAGGTCGGCTTCATGCGCCGGTTCGACGCCGGGTACCAGGAGCTCAAGGCCCTGCGCGAGTCGGGGGCGAACGGCGCCCTGCTCGCCCTGCACCAGGCGCACCGCAACCCGACGACGCCGCCGAACTTCAGCGAGCCGATGCTCATCCACGACTCGGTGATCCACGAGATCGACATCATCCCGTTCCTCACCGGTGAAGCGATCACGAGCGTCGAGGTGAAGAAGCCGCGCAAGAACTCCCTCGCGCCGGCCGACCTGCCCGAGCCGCAGTTCGTCCTGTTCACCACCGAGTCCGGCACCATGGCGATCGTCGAGATCAACGTCAACGCCCAGTTCGGCTACCAGGTGACCACCGACGCCGTGTTCGAGTCCGGTGTCGCCTACATCGGCCGCGACACGTCGCTCTCGCTCGTCGCAGCAGGAGCGACCTCGCAGGGCGTCACGCCGTCCTTCAAGGAGCGCTTCGGTGCCGCCTACGACGAAGAGGTCCAGCGCTGGGTCGACGCTGCCCGGACCGGTGGCATCGACGGGCCGAGTGCCTGGGACGGCTACACCGCCTCCGTCGTCGCCGAGGTCGCGGTCCGGGCCCAGCAGTCCGGCGCGCACGAAGTGGTCGAGTACGCGGTCACCAAGCCGGCGTTCTACGACGAGACGAGCGACGCGACGAGCGACGCGACCGCCGCGCTCGCCGGGGCCTGATCGATGCCGAAGATCGCGCTCGACCCGACCCCGTTCCACCACGACCTGTCGCTGCTCGAGTTCCCGCGCAAGGTCGCGGAGCTCGGCTACGAGTACCTGCAGCTCACCCCGCACAAGGACTTCATCCCCTTCTACCGGCACCCCAAGGCCGACGACGACCTGGTCGACGCGTTCGCCGCGGCCTGCCGTGACGCCGGGGTCCAGGTGGCGAGCGTGCTGCCGGTGCTGCGCTGGTCGGGCCCGGACGAGGACGCCCGACAGGCTGCGGTGCGGAAGTGGAAGCGGGTCATCGAGATCACGAAGCGCCTCGGCGTGGACACCATCAACACGGAGTTCTCCGGCCGCCCCGAGCGTGCCGAGGAGTCCGAGGACCAGTTCTACCGGTCGATGGAGGAACTGCTGCCGATCATCGAGGACGCCGGCATCCGTGTGCTCATCGACCCGCACCCCGACGACTTCGTCGAGGACGGGCTCGAGGCGCTCCGGGTGATCCGCGGCCTGAACTCGAAGCACGTCGGCTTCGTCTACGTCGCCTGCCACACGTTCCACTACGGCGGCAACATGGACGAGATCATCGACGCCGCCGGTGACTCACTGCAGCTGGTCCACGTCGCCGACGCGTACGACCACCGCCGCTCGCACGGCCTGCGCTACATCACGAACCCGCCCGGCAACCCGGTCCGCGTGCACCAGCACCTGCCGGCCGGCCAGGCGGACGTCGACTTCGACGCCTTCTGGGCGGCACTCGACCGGGTCGGTTTCTCGGCGCGCGAGGACACCGTCGCGGTCTCGAGCGTCTTCGCCGAGGACGAGAACGCCGACGCGGTGTCGCGGTTCCAGCTCGACACGATCACGAAGGGACTCCACCGATGACCACCACCCTCGAGACGCAGGCGTCCACCGACGCCGACTCCCGTCCGGTCACCCTGCAGGCCGCGGAACAGACCCCGACCGCCCTGTGGAACGACTCCGCCGACCCGCGCGAACTGTCGACCGCCATCCACGAGTACGGTGCCGTCGGTGCGACCTGCAACCCGGTGATCGCGTACACCTGCATCCAGCAGGACCCGGAGACCTGGGTCCCGCGCATCCGCGAGATCGCCGAGGAGCACCCGACGGCGGGGGAGTCCTGGATCGGCTGGAAGGCCGTCGAGGAGCTCTCCATCGCCGCCGCGGCGCAGCTGCTGCCCGCGTTCGAGGCGTCCGGCGGCCGGAACGGTCGACTGTCCATGCAGACGGACCCCCGGTTCCACCGTGATGCCGACGCGCTCGTCGAGCAGGCCGTCCGGTTCTCGCAGCTCGCGCCGAACATCATCGTGAAGATCCCCGCCACCAAGGTCGGCATCGCCGCGATCGAGGAAGCCGCCTACCGCGGGGTCTCCATCAACGCCACGGTGTCGTTCACCGTGCCGCAGGTCGTCGCCGTGGGCGAGGCCATCGAGCGCGCCCTCGACCGCCGTGCTGCCGAGGGCCAGCCGGAGCAGGAGTTCGGTCATGTCGTCACCCTGATGGCCGGCCGCTTCGACGACTGGCTGAAGACCGTCGTCAAGCGCGACCACGTGATGGTGGACCCGGGCATCCTCGAGTGGGCCGGTGTCGCCGCGGTGAAGAACGCCTACCGCGTCTTCCAGGAGCGTGGGTTCCGGTCGCGCGTGCTGGTCGCCGCGTTCCGCAACGCACTGCAGTGGTCGGAGTTCCAGGGCGGGGACCTGGTGGTGTCGCCGCCGTTCCAGTGGACGAAGGACATCAACGACAACGCGTTCCCGTTCCGTCCGCACGCCATCGACGACGAGGTCCCCGTGCACGTCATCGAGGCGCTCCGGGCCGCGACGCCGGAGTTCGCCCGCGGTTACGACGTGGACGGCATGACGATCGACGAGTTCGACCGCTTCGGTGCGACCGTGACGACGCTCCGGCAGTTCCTGGACGCCGACGCGAAGCTCGATGCCCTGGTCCGCGACATCATCGTCCCCGCGATCTGAGAAGCGATCCAAGACGCGGTCTGATGCGCGGTGCGATCCGCGGTCGCAACCACGGGTCGCGCCCCGCGCGCTGACGCACCAGCCTGGAGGCCCGGTGCCGGTCCCCGAGACCGGCACCGGGCCTCCAGGCGGTTGCTTCATGTGCTGACAAAGTCCGCCGCATCGGCTACGCTCGTTGTCGCGCTCCAATGCGCGTCACCTGAACGAAGGAGTTCTCCATGGACAGCATCGGCGTCGGGCTGATCTCGGTCGGCTGGATGGGGCGGTTGCACTCGCGTGCCTACCGAGCGTTGCCGGACCACTTCCCGGAGCTCGGCGTCCAGCCGCGGCTCGTCGTCGCGGCCGACCCGATCGAGGCGGCACGCGACCAGGCGGTGACCCGGCTCGGGTACGAGCGGGCCGTCGCCGACTACCACGAGGTCCTCGCCGACCCGGCGGTCGACGTCGTGTCGATCTGTTCGCCGAACTTCCTGCACCGCGAGATGGCCGTCGCCGCGGCCGAGGCGGGCAAGCCGTTCTGGATCGAGAAGCCCATGGGCCGGTACGCCAGCGACTCGCGCTCCATCCACCAGGCGGTGCAGCGGGCCGGCGTCATCACGAGCGTCGGCTTCAACTACCGGCACGCCCCGGCGATCGATCGCGCCCGCGAACTCGTCCGCAGCGGGCGGCTCGGACGCATCACGAACGTGCGCGGATCGTTGCTCGCCGACTACTCGTCCGACCCTGCTGCACCGCTGACCTGGCGCTTCGAGCGTGAGCGTGCCGGATCGGGTGTGCTCGGCGACCTGCTGTCGCACGGACTCGACCTGGCGCAGTACGTGGTCGGCCGGATCGCCTCGGTCAGTGCGCTCGCCGAGACGTTCATCGAGTCGCGGCCCCGCCCGGGTGCCGGCATCGTCGACCGCAGTGCCGCGGCGACCGGCGAGCTGGGTGCCGTCGAGAACGAGGACTACGCCGCCCTGCTGTTCCGGTTCGAGGAAGGTGCGGTCGGCACGATGGACTCGAGTCGGGTCATGCGTGGGCCGCACGCCGAGTACACGCTCGAGATCTACGGCACCCGCGGTTCGGTCCGGTGGGACTTCCAACGCCTCAACGAGCTCGAGGTGTACCTGGACGGGCAAGAGGTCGACGGGTACGCCACGCACTACGTCGCTCCCGGGGACGGCGACTTCGGTCGCTTCCAGCCCGGCGCCGGGACCGCGATGGGCTACGACGACCTGAAGACGATCGAGGCGGCGCAGTTCATCGCGAGCGTGCGGCGCGGGGAGCAGCTCGCACCCTCGGTCGCCGACGGGCTGGCTGCGGCGTCGATCGTCGAGGCAGCGGAGGCCTCGCTGGTCGACGGCGCGTGGCACGACGTCGCTCGTGTCGACGGGCCGCTGACGTACGGGGCACCGACGCCGAGGTTCTAGACACGTGGCGGCGTCTGCTTGTTAGTATGTAAGGACAAAGTCCGAGCAACCAGGAGGCACCATGCCGCTCGTCCGTATCAACCTCGCCACCGGCCGCACGCCGGAGGCCGTCCGTGGCATCGCCGACGCCATCCACCAGGCCATCGTCGACGTGTACGGGATCCCGGTGCGGGACCGGTTCCAGGTGATCACCGAGCACCCGGCGCAGCAGATCATCGCCGAGGACGCCGGCCTGGGGTTCGAGCGCACCGAGGGTGTCATCGTCATCCAGGTGTTCACGCAGCGCGGGCGGACCGACGAAGCGAAGGCGGCGCTGTACCGGGCGATCCACGACGCCCTGGCAACGGTCGGTGTCGCGTCCGAGGACGTCTTCATCGGCTACGTCGAGAACGGGCCGCAGGACTGGTCGTTCGGATTCGGACGGGCCCAGTACGTCACCGGTGAGCTCGGGGTGCCCGCGCTCGGTTGAGGTGGTGCGGGTGCGGGGTGGTCACGACACCCCGCTCAGTTCCGCCGAGTGGTCACGAACTGTCGGTGGCCGGGCCTCCGGGCGACAGTTCGTGACCACTCGGCGCATCACCGACAGCGTGTCGTGACCCCTCGCCGAGCGACCTACTTGTCGACGAGCGTGACCTCGAACGAGTACCGGTCGGGGCGGTAGCAGTGCACGCCGTACTCGACCGCACGGCCCGAGGCGTCGTACGCGGTGCGGCTCATCGTGAGCACCGGGTCGCCGTCTTCGATCTCGAGCAGGCCGGCCTCTTCGTCGGTGACCGCACGGGCCCCGATCCGCTGCTTCGCCACCCGCATCGTCACGCCGCGGCCGCGCAGCAGCTGGTACAGCCCGTACGCCTGCAGGTCCTCGTCGGTCAGGTCGAGGAACTCCGGCGGCAGGTAGTTCTCGAGGATCGCCATCGGGACGTCCTCGGCGAACCGCACCCGCCGGATGTGCGCGACGGTCGTGCCGGGCTCGATGCTGAGCGCCGCGGCGACCTCGTCGGACGCGGGGACGTCGTTGCGCTGCAGGAGCTTCGTCGCCGGAGCCTGCGAACCCTGCGCCAGGTCGTCGTACAGGCTCGTCAACTCGACCTTGCGGGTCACCGGCCCATGTACGACCTGGGTCCCGATGCCCCGGCGGCGCACCAGCAGACCCTTGTCGACGAGGTCCTGGATCGCGCGACGGATCGTCGGCCGCGACAGACCGAGACGCTCACCGAGGGCGATCTCGTTCTCGAGCCGGGCCCCTGGTGGCATCGCGCCGGAGCGGATCGACTCCTCGATGCGCGAGGCGACCTGGAAGTAGAGGGGCATGGGACCCGACCGGTCCAGGTCCATGAACAGGTCGGACGGCAGCTGGCCTTCGTTGGTCATCGCGGTCCTTCACACGTGCGGAGATGCCGGCGTCGGTGCCGACGGCATTGTCGTGACAATACCACCGGGGATGTGGCACCCCGGCCGCGCGCAGCGGGCGTTGCGTCAGTCGGCGAACACCGTCAGTCAGCGCAGACCGTCAGTCAGCGCAGACCCTCAGTCGGCGAACACCATCGGCCGGTTCGACAGCCGCGGCTGGTTCGCGGCCTTCGGCTTCTCGGCACGCGCACGGACCGGGGCGATCGTCACCCGGGTCACCGCGCCGAGCGCCTCGACCGTCTCGACCCCGTGGTGCCCGGCTGCGTGCACGACGATCGCGGCGCAGGCCTCGGCGTCGGCGGCGGCGTCGTGGTGCTGGAAGCCCTCGAAGCCGGCGGCCATCGCGGCGACCGGCAGACGGTACGAGTCGAGCGTGTAGGTCTTGCGGGCGACCGCCAGGGAGCACAGCGAGTGGTGCTCGGCCAGGTCGATCCCCGTCGCGGAGCACCCACCGGCGATGACACCCATGTCGAAGCGGGCGTTGTGCGCCACCAGGACGTCACCCTCGGCGAAGGCCACCAGGTCGGGGTACTGCTGCTCCCACGTCTTGGCGTGCGTGACGTCCTCGGCGACGATGCCGTGGATCCGCGTGTTCCACTCCAGGAACGCGTCGTGCCCGAACGGCGGGCGGATGAACCACGACGCACGATCGACGACCCGGCCGGCGCGGACCTTCACGAGCCCGACGGAGCAGGCGCTGGCGGGCGAGCTGTTGGCGGTCTCGAAGTCGATCGCGGTGAAGTTCAACGGCACGGTCCCGATCGTCGCACGGGGTTCCGACATCGACCTCCGTTCCCGTCGGCGTTGCGTGTGGCTACTGTCGGCGCATGGGGAACGAGACCGACCGCCGTCCGCTCGTCCTGGTGCTCGCCGGGTCCGGCTACGGGCAGCAGGCGCCGCTGCTCTGGTGGACGAACGAGATCGCCGCCGCGGCCGGGTGCGAGGTCCTCGCGCCACGGTGGCACGTCGACGACGCTGCCGGTGCCGATCCGGTCAGGTTCGTCGAGACCGCTGTCGCCGCCGCCCTGGGGGACCGGCTGCCCGACCTCGTCGTCGCGAAGTCGTTCGGCTGCTTCGCCCTGCCGTGGGCGATCCGCCACGAGGTGCCCGGCGTCTGGCTCACCCCGGTCCTCACCCATGACGACGTGGCCACAGCGCTCGCCGCTGCCACCGACGTGCACGACGCGATCGGGGGTGGAGACGACACCATGTGGCGGCCGGAGCGGGTCTCGGGGACGGCTGCGCGCCTCCAGACCGTCGACCATGCCGACCACTCGCTGCAGGTGCCGGGGACTGGCGGCGATCGCAGCGGCTGCAGGCCGACGTCTTCGACGTCGTCGAGCGCCGCATCACGGCCCTTCGTCCGCCGATGACGACGGACTAGGTTCGGCGCATGGGGGAACCGCAGGACATGGACGAGCTGTTGGCACAGGCGGAGCGCGTCGACGCAGCGCCGCACACCACGCGACGTGCCGTCGGGGTGGCCGCCGCGCTGATCGCGGCCGGTGCCGCCGTCGCGATCGTGGTGACGGGATCGGCGCACGGCCTGCTCGTCGCGATCCTGTGGCTCGTCACGCTGGGCGGATCGCCTCCGCTGTCCTGACGGACGGACTGGAGGCCCGGGTCGGCTCCGACGGGCCGCCGCCGGTAGGCTCTTCTTCCGTGGCTCTCACCATCGGAATCGTCGGTCTCCCGAACGTCGGCAAGTCGACCCTGTTCAACGCCCTGACCAAGAACCAGGTCCTCGCCGCGAACTACCCGTTCGCGACGATCGAGCCGAACGTCGGGGTGGTGAACCTGCCCGACTCGCGGCTCGACCAGCTCGCTGAGCTCTTCCACTCGGAGAAGACCGTGCCGGCGCCGGTGTCGTTCGTCGACATCGCGGGCATCGTCAAGGGCGCGAGCGAGGGCGAAGGCCTGGGCAACAAGTTCCTCGCCAACATCCGCGAGGCCGACGCCATCGCGCAGGTCGTCCGAGGCTTCACCGACGACGACGTCGTGCACGTCGCGAACAAGGTCTCCCCGAAGGACGACCTCGAGGTCATCAACACCGAGCTGATCCTCGCCGACATGGAGACCATCGACAAGGCGCTCCCGCGGTACGAGAAGACCGTGAAGCTCAAGCAGACCGAGCCGATCGTGCTCGAGACCGCTCGCGAGGCCCGTGCCGCGCTCGAGCAGGGCACCCTGCTGTCCGCCACCAAGATCGACCTGTCGCCGATCGCCGAGCTCGGCCTGCTCAGCGCCAAGCCCTTCATCTTCGTCTTCAACGTCGACGAGGCGATCCTGACCGACGAGTCCCGCAAGGCCGAACTGGCCGCGCTCGTCGCACCGGCGCAGGCCGTGTTCCTCGACGCCCAGGTCGAGTCGGAGCTCATCGACCTCGACCCTGCCGACGCCGCCGAGCTGCTCGAGTCGACCGGTCAGACCGAGTCGGGCCTCGACCAGCTGGCCCGCATCGGGTTCGACACCCTCGGACTGCAGACCTACTTGACGGCCGGTCCGAAGGAAGCCCGTGCGTGGACGATCGGCAAGGGGTGGAAGGCTCCCCAGGCTGCCGGCGTCATCCACACCGACTTCGAGAAGGGCTTCATCAAGGCCGAGGTCATCTCGTTCGACGACCTGGTCGCGACCGGCTCGATCGCCGACGCCCGCGCTGCCGGCAAGGCCCGCATCGAGGGCAAGGACTACGTCATGCAGGACGGCGACGTGGTGGAGTTCCGCTTCAACAACTGAGACTGGTTAGAACAAGCGGCTGTAGGGCTACTGAGCGTCCGCGTGCCGCACTGGTGCCGCATTTGCATCCGAAACCTGCTGCATCAGACTCGACGTCGCAGCACGCGTACGGTCCTCGGCGTTCGGCCAGAGGTGCGCGTACGTGCTCAACGTCACCGTCGCAGAGTGGTGCCCAAGCGCCCGCTGCACCGTCACGACGTCGCATCCCTCTGCGATGAGGCCCGACGCGAAGAAGTGCCGGCAGTCGTGCAACTTGAACGGCTCGACTCCGGCGGCGGCAACCGTCTTCGTCCACCAGTAGTGGATGGTGTTCCCGTGGGGCGGGTTGCCACCAGAGCCGATGAACAGCCGCTGCTCGGCACCGCGCACTCCGATCTCGGAGACGTGCGTAGGAATCGCTTCCGTGAGCTCGGATGGGATGTATATGTCGCGCTCCGAACCGTACTTCGGAGGGGACACGCGGACGTCCTGACCAACCGCACGCTGAACCTGACGGCGGACTTGTAGACGCCGCTCGAGGAACGCGACGTCACCCAGTTGAATGCCCGAAGCCTCTCCCAGGCGGAGGCCGGCGAATGCGCAGAGACGAACGTAGGTTTTGAACCAGTCGTCCGCGGTATCGATCACGGCTCCGACTTCCGCCGGAGTTGGGATCCTCATCGCCTGAGCAGCACGGCGGCGTCGCGGGAGCACGACTCCCTCGGATGGGTCAGCGGCAAGGTACTTATCCCGCACCGCGGCTCGCAGAACGCTGCGCACGTTGTTCACCCGAGTGTGCACAGTGGACGCGGCGAGATCCGCCGTCATGGTCTTGACCCACTGCTCGACATGGGACCGGCGCAGCTTGTCGAGCCGCACCGAGCGAAACGTGCACTTGTTCACGGCGAGCGTCATCGCGGTGGCCGTCGTCGGCTCCCAAACCTGACGTGGTGCCCACTGGTCGAAGAACTGCTGGAGCGTGGCGACGCTGACGTTCGGATCGACCCAGCCGCCGGTCTTCCAAGCAACGCGCTGATCGTCGAGCCAGTTCTGCGCGTCGCTCTTTAGACGGAAGACCTTCGTCGACTCGCGTCTCCGGTCCTCATCGTCCCGCCACTCGAATCGAGCTCGATACTTCCCATCCGGGCGCTTGTAGACGTCACTCATCCGCCGGCATCCCTTCGTAGCGGCTCATCACATCGCGCCAAGCGTCGAGCTGCGCCTGCGGATTCTCGCTTTCGGCAGCTGGTTCGAGCAGACCACGGCTACGAGCCCTGGCAATCCAGTTGTCAGCGGTGCGCGCAGTCAGCCGGAGGTCGCGCTGCACGGACTTCGCTGGCGGCTCCGCGGCTAGGAGAGCGAACACGTAGCTGAAGCCGACGTGAGCGATCGCGAGGTCGGATGGGCCGTTCGAGGCAAGCCACAAAGCAAACTCGTTCCCGAAAATCGATTCTCCGCCCGCGAAGTCGAATAGCGCAGCGAGTGGTTCCTGCTCGTCGTCGGCATCGATCGAAGAGAAGATCGCAAGCCGCGCGGCTCCGCGGAGGTAGTCCGTCACCCGCACCGTGCGCAGCATCGTTCCGTTGACTTCATCCGCGCGGACGCCGATGAACGTCGGCCGATACCGGCTCTCGGACACATCGAAGGTGACTTCGATCTCGGGCTCGTAGTCAGTGTTCGCCTCGCCCTCAATGCGCATCGACATGATGGCGGTCAGGTCATCCCAGCCATCAGGGAGTTCATCTCCCGCAACATTGACCAGAACCCCGTCGTCATCCTCGACACCCTCGGGAAGGTGCTGCCGAGTACCGCAGCAACGAAGTCGCAGTACGCCGCAGACTACGAGTTCCTTGGCGCGCTCAAGGCCACCACAGACGCCGAACCGGGCTCGTCCCTCATCATCGTCCACCACACCCGCAAGAGCGGCGGAGACGATTTCCTGGATGCCGTGAGCGGCACCCAGGGCATCGCAGGAGCTGCTGACACCGTTCTCGTGCTGCGCCGTGAGCGACAGGAGCAGAGCGCGACGCTGCATGTCACCTCCCGTGATGCGAAAGAGGGGGAGTACGCACTGCTGCTGTCCGACTCCGGAGCCTGGGCGCTCAACGGCGGAGGGCTGGAAGCTGCCCGCGCGGCGGCTGAAGCAATCAAGGTGTCCACCGGCGTGGGGGACCGGATGGTCGACATCATCGGCGTCATCTACCAGGCCGATGCTCCGGTCTCGCGTCAGGAGATTCAGCACCTGCTGCCGACTATCCCGGTGGCTCAGCTCGACGTGTACCTCAAGCGCGCGGTGGACGCGAGGCGCATCTTGCAGCCATCACGAGGCCTCTATGGCCCTGTTAGTTCCGTTAGATCTGTTAGTACCGAAGCCGGTTCTAACACTCCTAACGCTTCTAACACCCCCTACGAGGGCGACATGTTCGAGGGCGTGGCATGAACCCGATCACCGTTGCCTGCCCCGACTGCTCCGCCGCTGCAGTCATCGACATCTCCGGGCCCGGCATCACCCATGCCGTCCTCGAGCACGACCCCACGTGCCCGCGACTCAATCACCCAGCCTTCGGGCTGCACCACGACCGTTAGGACGAACCGTGACCAACGACAGCAACCGCTGGGTCGACATCTACCTCAGTGAACTTGAAGCGGCGGGCAACCGGGCACTCGCCGGTCAGCTCTACGAAGACAAGGATGGCAACCCCAGCAGCGTCGCCGGCATGGGATCCATCGGCCTCGCAGCGTTCACCCTTGCCACCGAGCTCGCCGCTACGTCGGACAACCCACCTGAGCTCAGCGCGATCGTGTCCAAGCACAAATGGCACGTCGACCGCACGCTCGGTCCCGACGCATGGCCCGACGTCCTCTTCGGCGTCACCCTCCACCTCACCGTCCTGTACCTCGAGCCCGCATACAAGATCACAGACGCGAGCGACTTCGACATGCGGTCCGCCGCTCGTGCCTGGTGGGGGACGCTAACTGGGGGCACCGAAGGCGACGAAGAGTCAGTACCGTCACACCATGACTGACCCGTTCCCCTGGGCCTCCGTAGTCAGCGGAGGCATCGGAGCCGGAGCCGCCATCGCTGGCGCGCTCATCAATCAGCTCGCGACGAGCTTCCGTGAGGGCAAGAACGCGAAAACCCGCCGTGCCCACGAACTCGAAGATGAACTGCGCGACCGAGGCATGATCGCAGCGGAGAAAGCTCTTGAGAGCACGCTGGAACTGCTCGACACATGGCATGCCGAGACCCCGGATGACGAGGGACGATTCAAGGACCTCCACGAGACGATCCTTCGACGCATCAGCACCCGCGCCGCCATCATCTCCGACCAGCGGGTCCGCCACGGTGTCTACCACGGCATCTCCGGCATCGAAGGCGTCTCAGCCCGCTACGCAATCGGAGACATCGACAAGGACTCGCCAGCGCAAGAGTGCCGCTGGATCGCCGGCCACATACGCGATGTTCTCGGCGCGTATCTACGGGAACACAACGAGAGCATCGACAATCACTACGCCCGGTTGACGGAGTACCGTGATCGTGCCGTATCCGCAATGAAAGAAACCGCACAAGCTTAATTCCCGACCATCGAGGACCCGCACCTGCTCAGGTGCGGGTCCTTTCTGTTGCAAAGGGGAACCTTGCGAAGAGTAAAGCAAGCCTCAGAACTACTGACCGGTGTAGACGGCCCTGTAGTTCTCCTGAGTGCAAGAGCATGCGCCTGGCTCCTGCGATACGCAGAACTAGACCGTTACCACCTCGACCACCGAGGCGAAGACGCCGAGATTGACCAATCCCTCATCGCTCTGAAAACCGCCGCGCTCATCTGGAGATATACCGCCACCGGAACCAAGAATGCGGCAAGACCGGAACTAGCGGCAGACTCTGAATGGCTCAGCACGAAACAAGCAGCTGATGCCCTCGCGATGACAGACCGAGCGATACGCAAGGCCATCCGTGAGAAGCGCCTTCAAGCGAACACCGTTGGCCGCGCCTACCGAATCAACCGCGAACAACTCGCGCACTTCAAAGTACGAAAGGGAACACCGTGAGCTTTGACGCACTCAACGCCCAGATCGAGGGTCTGCGCGAGCAGGCCACCCAGCTTCAGCGGAGCACCAACCAGGAAAGGAAGAACATCGCTGCGGACACCGCACTGTCCGAGGAGGGCAAGCGACAGCAGGCGGAGGCAGCTACTGCCTATGCCCGCACTCAGGTCGCTGTGTTGCGGAATAAGGAAACGCAGCTCGTGAAGGACAGTATCCGCACGCTCGAGACGCAGCTCGACGCGAAGGTCGGATCCGGAGCCACGGACATGATTGCCTTCCGTGATGCTCAGGAGCGGGCTGATCGAGTTGAGGACAAGGAAGGAGCGTCTCGCCTGATGAGCCTAGCTCTACGAAGCAACGATCACACGCTTGCCCACGCGCTCTTTCGAAAGGCCATCGACCAGCGCTGGGGTGGCGTAGTCGACGGTTTCGCCGCCGAACGACCAGACTCCGCGACGGCAGCGAAGGAGATCCAGATCCTCGACGATTACCTGAAGAATACCTGGCAGCGCAACATGGCCTACATGGTCTGAGCTTGCGCGCAATCACCGCCAGTGCCTCTGCGCAACTAGACAGAGCGCACTGGCGGTAGGGCGGTTCCCCTGCACTGTGATGCTTGGCCCTCCGGGGCTAGGCGGCTTTCACACACAGATGATCCGCCACGTCTCAAAGCCTCAGGGTGGGGGACTGCCCCCTCAGCGCCACCTGGAAGCCCTCCGGGGATAGGTAACATCTGTCCCCAAGAATTTTTCCACTGAAGCTTCTCGATGCCGAACTATGCCCTTCGGGTGCGAGTGCAGCCGTGTTGCTACGTTGTGGTCGTGGATCCAACAATCGTCGTGGCCATCATCGCTGCACTGGGACTCGTCATCGCGAACATCGTGCAGTCAGCCCTCAGCCGGGCGGCTGCTAAGTCCGACCTCGAGCAGGACATCGAACTTCTCAAGATGTTGCCCGCTGAGTCCAAGTCGAAGACTGACCTTCTAGCCGACATCGATCGGCGTGTCCTGCTCCGATTCGAGAAGCAGCAACATTCTCGGTACTGGTTTGGGATCGTTCTTAGCCTCGTGCTTGGTGGAGCCGGATTGTGGTTCGGCTACTACTTCGTGATCACCTCGGAATGGTGGCGCTGGGTATTTCTTGCGATTGCGCTGTTCCTCGTGGTTTTTGGTATCAGCGGATTGGCTGTGTATGCGCCGAAGCGGGAGCGCGGGACTAACGGAATTGAGATCAAACGTGCCTCCAATGACAAGAGTCAGGAATCCGAATAAGGAAGAGCGGCTACTAGCCTCGATGTAGCTAATTCTGCGATAGAATTACCACGTAAGTAAGGCTGCCGGAAACCACCCGGGCGTGAACGAGATGAGAAGTCTCGGCGCGCTCGGGTCCCCGGCGGGTTTCTTTTGTGCGCCTTGATTCTCCGGTTGGAGATGAAGGAATGGTCGAAAGGGTCACAAGCGTAACGCTGACGGCTCAGGTCGCTGGTTACGTGCAGGGGTTCGCGCAAGCGGAATCTGCAAATCGCAAGGTGTCAAAGTCCGCGGAGGACGCGAAGCAGAAGTTTGAGCAGCAGAACCAGGCGATGGAGCAGGTCGGCCGGGGACTAACTGCCTTTAGTGCGGTCGCTGTCGCTGCGGTGGGTATCGCGGTCGCGAAGTACACCGAGTTCGACAAGCAGATGTCGGCGGTGCAGGCGGCGACGCATGAGACCGCCGAGAACATGAACCTGCTGCAGCTCGCCGATCAGGTGTTCGCTTTGCCTTCGTCGAAGGACATCAAGATCCTGGCGGAAACGTCGGATGCGCAGAACAAGATCAACAACCTGATCACGTTGAACAATGGGCGCGTGGTTCGCATTTCGGTGCAGGCCACGAATGACAGTCCGGCCTCGTCGTGGACTGGTGGTGTGACGAAGGCTGACGGTGGCCTTGTCGATTACTACGCCGATGGTGGCATGCGTGAGAACCATATTGCGGAGATCGCGCCGGCTGGTGCGTGGCGTGTGTGGGCTGAACCGGAAACGGGCGGTGAGGCGTACATCCCGCTTGCGCCGTCGAAGCGTGCCCGGTCGTTGGCGGTGTGGGAAGAGACGGGGAAGCGGCTGCAGGCGTTCGCTGCGGGCGGGTTCAACATCCCGACCACGCAGCCAGCGGCTCCGTACTTCTCGATGCCGGTGCAGGCAGCGGGCTATGACGGTCCGCAGTCAGTCGCGTTCTCGTTCCCGTCCTCGGGTAGTCAGCAGAAGGACATGGACCAGGCGATGTTCATGTACCGCACGAAGATTCGAGGGGGCCGCTAGGCGAGACCAGAGCGGGGGCAGTCGCAACGATTGCCCCCGTTTCGGGGCCGCGGCGTCTGCCTTGGTCGACCTAGAGTCATGCTCACCATGGATCAGTCACGCTTGCAACGCATCCGCCGCTCACCCCGCCTGCCGGCGATCGCGGTCGGCATCGCGGGTCTGCTTCTCGCGGGCGGGCTCGCGGCAGGTTGGAGCAGCCAGTCAAGCAGCGCAAGCCGCGAACTCGAAGCGACCCAGGGCCGGCTGCAGGACGCCAACTCCTTGCTCGAGCGCTATCGGGACAACGAGCGGGCATCCATCGATGAACAGAACGCTGCCGCAGCGGAGCAGAAGAAGGCGCAAGACAAGCAGGACGAGCTGCAAGAGAAAATCGACGCAGTCGACGAGCAGCAGAAGACCCTCGACGCTCGGCAGCAGAAGGTTGAAGCGTCCGAAATGGTCGACGGGGTGCACCTGGTAGGAACTGACACCGCCCCGGGCGTCTACTCACTGACCGATTCGTCCGAGTGCTATTACGTATGGAAGACCGGCACCGGTTCGGACGCTGACATCGTGGACAACAACATCGTCAGCGGACCTGCGACTGTCACGTTGAAGGCGGGCGAGGTGTTTGAGACCAACGGTTGTGGTGCTTGGACCAAGGTCGGCTGATCGCGGATCCTCCGATTGCGGCGTTGACGGCAATAGCTCCGCAGCCCCCGCGTCGTGTCGGCCCAAGCGCTCTCGGCGCGGTTCAGCCAGTGCTGTAGTCCCGGGGTCCACTACGTCGCCGGCTGCCACTCGCGGACGGCGGCGTCCTATTCAGCTGGCGCGGCCAACCGGTGGACCAAGGACGGGAATGGAAGCCGGCTGCCCCAGACAGTCGCGCGGATTCATCAGTGCCCGTACGCTGCCGCTACCCACATCAGCCTTGAACGAGGAGAAGACTTATGACAGACCGAGACGACGCGGCGATACTCGACGATCGACTCGCGGACAGCAGCTCGAACTGGGAACACTCATGGTTGCGCCTTGAAGCGATCGAAGCTGGCGGATCCCCGAACCGGTGGCAGCATCTCATCAGCGCACTCGTTTGGGCCCTTGGCGGGAAGGACCTGGCGTACGTGCACTCGCGGGTGGAAGTGCTCGGCGACAGCGGTCTCATCGAGATCCACCTCTTCACCAGCACGACTTTGGTGCGGGTGAAGATCAGTCACGAACACCCCGACCCGGTCCCTGAGGTGGTCGCCCTCGACACGCTAGAAGCCATTCGGGTCGTGCGAGCTCCGTCGGTGTTCAGCGATGGCCGAGGGATGGTGTCCAAGCGGGCTCGGCTCGAGCTGACCTTTGCCCATGGCGACGTCGTCACGATTGACAACGAGCAGACCTACACCACCAACGCGGAACACCTGCTGGACTACTACCCAACCCTCCTGAAGCACCTCGCCAAGAGCTGAGACGCCGATGCAACTACACGAACTCCGAGCGCTGATCATTGACAGCTCGGCGAAGTCCTGGTCCGTCATCGATGACGGCCCCCTGTTCCGTGCTGACGTCGACGGCCGCGGACACTCACATCACGCCGTACTCAACGACGCCCTCGAAGTGGCACTCGAGTGGGGCCTCCGCGCCGACGACGACGATGACGCCGAAACCGACGACTACGACTGGGGCTCAATCGCGAATTTCAAGAACCCGACGATCGCGGAAGTTTGGGTCGATGTGCGGCTGAACGGGGAGCTAGTTCAACGGCTCATTCTTCTACGTGTAGACGGCGGGCGTGCGTACCTTCCCGTGCCAGAGAAGTTCGAAGGCAGGTGGATTACCCGAACGTGGGATCGCTCGGTCGCAGGTCTCGTGAGCGGCCTGCAGGGCATATGGGGTGCGCACGGGGACTGGAGCAGCTACTACCTACAGCAACTCCGCGCCGACCATGGCACCTACTGAGGGCCGACGACCCAGGCGCTCAGGCCCTTGCGGGCCGCCCGTTGGGCTCCTAGCCCGCAGCTCCCGTCAGGAATCTCGGGACCACGATCCGTACCAGGTGTAGCTGCGCCCGTTGGCCAACTCTACGACCGCGCGGTCATCGACCGACCTGATCTTGACGATCGGGGAACGCTGCACCAACTCGAGATCAGCGCCGGCATCGACCGCCTTCGCGAGCACGTCCCACGTGATCGGCAACCGCTGCTCCTCTTGGGCCAAATCGAGTTCATCCAGCCAGGCTGACAGTAGGCGAGCGGTTCTAGATGCTTTGATCGGGTTGGCTTCGAGACTGCTTGCCGCGATGAGTGCTGCTTGACGATTGTTCATGTCCGAAGCTAAGCATGCGGCAGACCGTTCGTCACGGGCCGTGACGGTTTCAGCCTGTTAGCCGATAGATGGGGGCGTGAAGAAGCGAAGAGAAGACCCCGTCGATGTTGGGGCGCTGACGATCATTGGCATGGCTGCGCTTCGAGGGGCTTGGGATGCATCGCCGCCTCTACTGCGAGATCTACACCAGTGCAGCGGGTTCTGCCGAAGCAACCCCTCAAGGTTTCACTGCCCTGAAACCTGTGACTACATCTTTGGGGTCGACCACCAGCAATCGGTCGACGCGGCGACGGACTTCGTCCGGACCAACCAGGGCCACCGATTCCCCGGCACTCTCCAAGCGACCCAAGTCAGTCCGATACTGATCCCCAGCTCAGCAACGGCAGAGCTGGCGCTCTCATTGCTAACCGATCCGATCGAACTGCACGGCACCAGCATCTTTAACAACGGGCGACACAGAGCTACGGCGCTCTTCGATGTCGGTGTGACAGGCATGGTCCCGGTCAAGTACGTCTAGCCAACCGACCCATCCGCGAGACCCCGTGGTGGTCCCAACATCATCGCCGCGTCATTCTTCGATGCGCACCCGGGCTCGATCCACTCGCGCGCAGTGCGAGGTGGGCTGCATTGTCGACGGAGACGTGGCCCTGGCTCAGCGCTCGGCTGCTTGGCCGAAGCCCCACTCGACGGGTGCGGCCCGCTCCGTGTACGCGCTGACGCGCGCCTCGACTTCGAGAGAGCGGTCGGGGAACGTCACCCAGGCGAAGACCGGATCGGGCTCTGCGAGGTCGTAGACGGGGCCTCCGTAGGCCACCTCGGGGAGGCCAAGCGCCGGTCCGAGTGACCACCTATCCCGCCGCCTACGGGCCATCACCGCGTCCGCTTGTCGAGTGCACGTCGAGTCACCTTGTCGCGCGACACCAGCACCTGCTGCAGCCGGCCCTCGGGGTAGCCCACCTGTGCTCGGACATGGTGCCACGATGCGGTTGACTCCTGACAAGCGAGCCCGACGTCGGGACAGATACCGCAGTGCTCGGTGGGTACGCGGCACTACCTACAGTGCAAGATGGACTTGGGTACACGCGCGATATAGACTTGTCAAGTAGGGGTCACGTGGTCACGAGTCCGTCGCCCTCGATACTTGAGGAAGCAAGGGGAGATGAGCACTCACAGCGAGGCAATTTGGGAGGGCGCTCCAGCTTCAGTGCTGGCCGTCCTTTCGACAGCTCGTCGCGTTGGTGCCACGATCACCCGGATCAAGCTAGCCAAATTGCTTTACCTAGCGGATCTTCGTGCTGTTCAGTCCGACACCGCAGCAGGTTCGGGTCTGACGTGGATTTGGTACCACTACGGTCCTTACGATCGCACACTCGACTCGGTCGAGCGGTCGCTTTCTGACGTCTCAGCGATCGAGGTTGAGACCGTCGTCAATTTCTACGGAAGCCCCGAGTATCGTCTCGCCATCAGAGACGCCCCGCAGTATCAGATCGATGCTCGCTTTGCGAGGATTGTTGAGGAAGTCGTCACTGAGTACGGACGGTTTTCGCCGACCACTTTGAAGGATTTGACCTATCAGACGCCGCCTATGCTTATTGCGCAGGCAAAGGGTCGCCGCAACGTCCGGCTGGACCTAAGTGCTCAACGGCCGCTGCCGAAGGTCGGCTCGACGCTGGCAAAATTCCGTGCCATCTCACAGCGGCTTCCTGAGCGGACCACTTCGCCTGAAGCCATGGATGAGCTGGTTGCCGACATTGAGGCGACGCGCGCAACGCGAGGCCGGGCGAACCAGGCTCTTCTAGACTGATCGCGTGGTAAATATACGAGTGGGGGGCATCTACCTCGTCAAGGAAGATGCGTTGACGTTGCCGCCCGAAGCGTCGCGTACGAAGCATGCAGAACGCCGTCCCTTCGTTGTGCTCTCAGGGGCAGGCACAAATAGTAGGATCGATTGGAAAACGGTTCTCGGTTGTCCTATATCTTCGTCGACTAGCTATCGGACTGAGTTCGACGTGAAGCTCGCGCAGGGGGAATTTGGCGCAACCAAGAAATGCTGGATACGCATTCCGGCTTTGCAGCCAATCCTCAAGACTGACCTCGAGGATCTAACCGGCACGCTTGACGCCGCTCGGCTTGAAGAAGCGCAGGCGAGGGTTCTTGAGTTCATGGGTCTTACAGACGAAGATTAAGCTCGTCTGTTTAGCCGGTGGTCATCGGTAGTGCGGCGACTCTTGTGGTAGCGATCGCAGCCACCGCAACCCTTCCTCCTGCATGATGATCGGCTTCCTACCTGCTTTGGTGGGGTAGGACGGGATCAGATCGCCGTTGTCGATCGCTTTGCGGATCGTGTCAACCGACAGGTCGACAGCGTTCGCAAAGTTGGGGATCGAGTAGGCGAGCCGATCGGTGCAGGATGGCTCGAGCTCGTGCATGTGTCCATGGTCCTCCGCGCCGAGTGATAGCGCCATAGTCAAATTTGACGTATCAGGCGCAGATCTGATGGATAACAAGCAGCCTCCCCGACGTCAAAGACACTCCCAACCCCTTAGGCGTGCACAGCGGCGATCGAGCGGTCACACGTAGGTTGCGCGGCATGGACGAGCAAGCGTTGACGGTCGCCGAGCTCGCAGCATGGCTGCGGATCTCCGAGTGGAAGGCGCGGGAACTGGGGAAGGATCCCCTGTTCCCGTCCTTCCGCAACGGCAACCAGCACCGCTTCTGGCCCTCCGAGGTCAAAGCCTGGACTCAGCAGCCACGGGATCCGTGGAAGCAGTCGCCGCAGTCACTTGGGCGTCGGCGCAAGAGGGACGGAGACGGGCCGTCGCAGCTTAGGCAGATGCGGTCCTAGTCCGCAGGAAGTGCGGCACCAGCCCGGCGTCGTGCCGCACTGGTGCCGCAATCGCCCCTGAAATGGCGTGCTCTCACGTGAAGCTGGCGAGTCCCAAAGCCCCGTCGTTCTGGGGATCTCTGCACTAGCTTGGACTCACGTGAACAGGGGCACTCGTTCCGCTTCAACAACTGATCTGCCGGGGTGGTTCGTCGTGCGCCAGGATGAGCGCATGACGAATGCACAGGCAGGGTGGTACGACGACGGCTCCGGCACCATGCGGTGGTGGGACGGTTCCGCGTGGACGGAGCAGGTGCAGCAGCAGGCCCCCGGGGCGTCCGGCGTCGGTGGAGTGATCGGCCGGATCCAGGCCGAGGCTGCTTCGGGTGGTCAGCCGCGTCCGGCACAGAACGGCATGAGCTACGTCGTGCTGCAGGTGGTGCTCAAGGAGAAGTTCTTCGGGACCGGTTCGGGCAACCTCACCGAGCTCGAGAAGGCGATCAACGCGCAGGCTGCGCTCGGGTACCGGCTGCACACGATCACGACGGCTTCCTCGGGGAGCACGGGTTTCGGCGGCGGCGACCGGGTGCAGGCCACGATGGTCTTCGAGCGCCTGAACTGAGTCGACGCCACGAACGGTGCGAGGTTCCGTGAACGGTGCGACGACCGCCGCCTCGCACGATTCACGGAACCTCGCACGAAGCCCGCAGTGACCCACGCTGCCCCGTGAACGACGAAGCGCCGCCGAGCGGACTCGGCGGCGCTTCGTGGTGGTGCTGGTGGGACCTAGGCCGCGAGGGCCATCTCGCCCGCCTGCACGGACTGTGCCTGCAGCAGGGTGCGGCTGGCCTCGCCCGCCCAGGAGCGGCCCGGGACGGTCCAGCCGGCCTCGCCGACGGCGTCGAGCCGGGTGCCCCGGGTGACGAAGGTCCCCAGGTCGTCGGCTGCGATGCGGACGAGGTACTCGCGCTGCGAGCGGTCGTCGCGCACCGGGAACTCGGCGATGCGGTCGGGGGTGATCGTCGGGGCCGCGAGTGCGGTCCCGAACACGGTGATTCGTTCGTTGCTGGTCATGGTGCTGTACTTCCTGGTCATTCGGCGCCAGGGCGACTCGGTGTCGGCGGACGTCTCAGTCCAGCGCGACGCATCGAGTGCGGGGCGCGCACGTCGAGTTTCAACGTGCAGCTCGTCCGTTCGGATCAAGCGGTGTCTCGAGTGGAATGCGACTCGGGTGAGTCGGTGTCGAGAGGTTGGTGTGCGCGAGTCAGATGGGTTCGCTGCAGTGCACCAACCAGAGACTATACGCCCACCCCGCCGAGAAGTCCAGTGAGCGACCGGACCGAGCGTCAGGACGCCAGGAAGGCTGCCCAGCGTTCCCCGCCTGCGATCACGTTGCCCGAGCCGTCGAGGCGAGCGGCCGCGGACGACGGCTTGCGCGAGGCCTGCTCGCGGATCAGCCCGTCGAACGACGCCGAGAAGTCCAGGCGGGGCAGCGCGGCCGTGACGTCCCGCAAGGCGTCCGACGACCACCTGTCGAAGCCCACGCCGGAGACGTCGAGCGAGGTCGCCACTTCGAGCAGGTGCCCCTCGGCGTCGAGCTCCGGGTCGACGGACCGCCACATGTGCCGTTCGATGATCTCCCCGACCCGACGGGCTCGCACGGCGTCCCACCCGGCACCGAGCGCGAACACCGAACCGACCGCGCCGCCGGCGTCCTCGAAGGGCACCGCCTGGGCGTCGAACGACGGGGTCACACCGAGGTCGTGCAGCATCGTCGCGACGAAGAGCAGCTCGGGGTCCGGTTCGAGGTCGACCGTCGGGGCGAGCAGGACGGCCCAGGCCCACGAGCGCAGGCAGTGGTGCACGAGGGCGGGTTCGGACCATGCCCGCACGACGTCCAGTGCGCGCGCAGCCACGGGGGAGGGCGGGGTGAGCAGGGCTTCGACATCGACCGACATGGCACGACAGTAGCGGCAGGGACGAGCCGTAACGGGGCGGAAACGTGCCGGGCCAGAACCGGAAACAGCGCCCCGTTAGCTTTCGGTTCACTGAGTACCCGCTCAGCACCCCTCCACCCCACCCGAAGGAACTGCGCCCATGCAGCACCGACCACGGCTGCGCCCACGCGCGACGATCGTCTCCTCGACGCTCGTCGCCGCCGGGGCGTTCGGCCTCGCCGTCCTGACGGCCGCTCCGGCCCAGGCAGCGCCCACCGCGACCACCGCCACCATCGACGCCCCGGCCACCGTGACCGTCGGCACGGCGTTCGACGTCGACCTGACGATCCCGGACACCGCCGACGTCTACGCGTACGAGATCACGCTCGAGGCCGACTCGGTGGAGTACCGGGACGACAGCGTCACCGGCCCGGACGGCGGCTTCGACACTGTCGAGCAGGACGGCGACGCCCTGACGATCGTGCACACCCGCCTCGGCACCTCGCCGGCACTCGACGGCGACCTGACCACCTCGATCTCGCTGACCCCGACCGCGGTCGGCAGCGTCGACCTCGACGTCACGGGCATCACCCTCGTCGGCTCCGACGGCACGTCGACGACCCTCGACGACCCGGCGAGCACCACCGTCGTGGTCGCCGCGGCCGCGACCACCGCCCCGACGGCCACACCGACACCGGGTGCGACCACGCAGCCCGGCGCCGGTGGCGGCACGGGTGGCCCCAGCGCCCCCGGTGACCCGACCGCCCCGGGCACCGACCCGACCAGCAGCGCCACCGCCGTGGCGGCAGCCGGCGGGGACGACCGTCCGACCGGAGGCGACCTCGCCTGGACCGGCGCCGACGTCGCGCCGTGGATCGCCGCGTCCAGCGCCCTGCTCGCAGCCGGCGGCACCCTGATCACCCTGCGGGCTCGTCGTGCCCGCCGCGACCGCACCGGAGCCTCCGCATGACCGCCACGAAGCAGGCCTCCCGCAAGCAGGCCGCCACGCAGCAGGCCGCCACGAAGCGGGCCGCCAGCAAGAAGCGCACCACCGTCGCCGGCGCATCGCTCATCGCCCTCGTCGGCACCGTCCTCGCCGCGACCCCCGCGATCACGGCCGCCGCAGCACCCGCAGCCGTCGACGCCAGCCCCGCCGCCATGCTCGCGCCGTACTACACGGACCTCGACCTGACCGGCGACGACCAGGTGACGAAGGCCGACCTCGCCCTGCTCACCGACCACCTCGGTGCGACGACCGCGAGCACCGACTGGGCGACGGTCAGCGCCGCCGACACCGACGCCGACGGCACCATCACGGTCGCGGACCTGGCCGGGTTGTCCCAGCGGATGATCTACGACGACGGCCCGTTCCAGCTCGTCGAGGCGTCGACGATCGACATGCAGGCCGCGATGAACGCCGGGGTCACCACGTCGGTCGCGATCACGCAGGACTACCTCGACCGCATCGCCGCGTACGACCGCACGACGGTCGACACCGCGTCGGCCGGGCGCCCGCTCAACTCGATCGTCACCACCAGCGCCGACGCCCTGGCCGCCGCGAAGACCGCGGACGCCGAGCGCGCCGAGCACGGGATGACGAGCATGCTGCTCGGCGTGCCGATCGCTGTGAAGGACAACTACGACACGAAGGACATGCCGACCACCGGTGGCTGCGGCTGCTGGGACGACAACCAGACCGACACCGACGCCGCCATGGTCACCGGCCTCCGCGACGCCGGCGCCGTGATCCTGGCGAAGGCCAGCCTCGACGAGTTCGCCTTCGGCTTCGTCTCCGAATTCTCGTCGAACCAGCCCGCCGGCTCGTCGCTCCTGGTCGCCAGCCCGTACAACACGGCGCAGACGGCCGGTGGCTCGAGCGGCGGCACCGGTGCGGCGATCTCCGCGAACCTCGCGGGGATCGGCTTCGGCACCGACACCGGCGGCTCGATCCGCGTGCCGTCGACGTACAACCAGCTCGTCGGCATCCGGCCCACGGTCGGACTGACCAGCCGTGACGGGATCATCCCGCTCGCCCTGTCGCAGGACACCGGCGGCCCGATCACGCGCTCGGTCACCGACGCGGCGGTCGCGCTCGACGCCGTCACCGGCGTGGACGCGGCGGACCCGGCGACGAGTGCGCAGGCCGGCAAGGTGCCGACGTCGTACACGTCGTCGCTCGACGCCGACTCACTGCAGGGCGCCCGCATCGGCTACGTGACGAGCATGGTCGGCACGAACGCCACGACGAAGCGCCTGTTCGACGCCGCCGTCGCGAAGCTCGAGGCCGCCGGTGCCACCGTCGTCCCGATCACCGCGACGACGGCCTTCAACCGGGTCCTGTCCGAGGGCAGCGGCAGCACGAACGAGTTCAAGCACGACCTGGACGAGTACGTCGCGAAGCACCTCGACCCCGACGTCACCGCACGTTCCCTGCAGGGCGTCCTGGCCTCGGGTGAGTACGTGCCGAGCCGCAAGAGCACCTACCAGTCGCGCGACCTGATCACCGACACGCAGTACCAGGCGTGGGCCGGACCGACGGGGTCGCACACGACACAGCTCGCCACCGGCAAGCAGCTCGTGACGCAGATGCTCGACGACCAGGACCTCGACGCGCTCGTCTACCCGTCGGGCACGCCGTACGGCACGCAGTCGACGAACATGCGCCTCAGCCCGAACACCGGCATGCCGGCGATCACCGTCCCGATGGGCCAGGCGACCGCTGCCGACAACACCATCACCGGTGCCGGCGTGAACCTGGAGTTCCTCGGCCGCTCCTTCGACGAGAGCACGGTCATCGGCCTCGGCTACGCCTTCGAGCAGGTGACGCACGCGCGCACCACGCCCGCGCTGTACCCGGCGCTCGGCTGAGCTGAGCGGGTCGCGATCGCGACCATGTGATGGACGGGAGGCCCGGTGCCAGCTGGCACCGGGCCTCCCGTCTGCACTGGGCTCAGTTCAGGGTCGGGGTGTCCTCCGGCACGACGCCGTCGGCGTACAGGTCGGTCGCCAGGTCGCGGAGCGCGCGCAGCGCGACCCGCTGCGTGAGGGGACCGTAGGAGATGCGGGCGACGCCGAGCGCCTCGTACTCGGCGGCGGGCAGGGCGCCGGGCAGGCCGATGACCGAGAGCTTGCCGCGGCCCAGACCGGCGACGAGCCGCTCGACCACCGAACGCTCGATCGCGCCGGGCACGAAGACCAGGGCGGCGCCGTTGTCCAGGAACGCCTTGCCGCGGGCGATCGCGTCCTCGATGCTCTCGTCGATCGGGCGCTCGCCGCCGCGCACGATCGCGTCGGTGCGCGCGTTCAGCTGGAAGTCGACGCCCTCGGCCTCTGCCGCTGCGGTGATCGCGGCGACGCGGGCGACCGCCTCGTCGAAGGGACGCAGCCGGTCCTCGACGTTGGCGCCCACGACGCCCGAGCCGATGGCGCGGCGGATCGTCTCGGCGGGGTCCTCGTAGCCGTCGTCCAGGTCGGCGGTGACCGGCAGGTCCGTGGCGGCGGCGACGATCGCCGCCCCGGACAGGGCGAGGTCGAGGGGCATGCCGCCGTCCTCGTAGCCGTACGACGCGGCGATCGAGTGCCCGGCGGTGGCGATCGCCTTCGTGCCGGGCAGGTCGCTGACGACCTTGGCGGTGATCGCGTCCCACACGTTCACGACGCGCAGGATCTCGGGGGCTTCGTGCAGCTGCTTGAGGGTGACGGCCTTGTCGGCGGTGCTCGTGCTCATGCTGCCGACAGTAGGCCGACGGGACGGCCCCCGGCCGCGAGCCCAGCCGAAGACGACGTGGGATGACGTCGGGAGTCGCGCCGGGCCTCCTGGCAGGGGCATGCTGGGACGCATGGCGAGCGACGAGCAGGACCCGGTCGGCACGCTCCGCGGGGTCCGGACGAGCATCAAGTGGACGCGGTACGCGCCCGACGTGCTGCCCCTGTTCGTCGCCGAGATGGACCACGACGTCGCGCCGGCGATCCGGCAGGCCCTGATCGAGCGGGTCTCGCAGTCCGACCTCGGGTACCTCGACGGCCCCGGGCCGCTCGCTCCCGCGTTCGCGCAGTTCGCGCTGGACCGCTGGGGCTGGGAGATCGACCCGTCGCGGATCCACCTGGCCACCGACGTCAGCGTCGGGATCGTCGAGTCGCTGCGGCTCGCGCTGCCCGACGGCGGCCGGGTCGCGATCACGCCGCCGGTGTACCCGCCGTTCTTCGAGCTCGTCGAAGAGGCTCGATGTCAGGTCGAGGAGGTCCCGCTGCTCGAGCAGTGGGGGCAGTACCGGCTCGACCTCGAGGGCCTCGAGCGGGCGTTCGCCGGCGGGGTCGGCGTCTTCCTGCTCTGCAACCCGCACAACCCGGTCGGGCTCGTGCACGACCGGGCCGACCTCGTCGCGATCGCCGAACTCGCTGCGAAGTACGACGTCCTCGTCATCAGCGACGAGATCCACGCGCCCCTGACCCACCCCGGCGTGCAGTTCACCCCGTTCGCCGCCGTCGCCGAGCCGCTCGGTGCCCGCAGCGTGTGCGTGACCTCGGCGAGCAAGGGCTGGAACCTCGCCGGTGTGAAGTGCTCGGTCATCGTCGCCGGCGATCCCCGGACCGCCGCGCTCCTCGACACCCTGTGGGAGGAGGTCGCCTGCCGCACGAGCATCCTCGGGCTGCACGCGAACCTGGCGGCATTCACCCTGGCGACGGACTGGCTCGACGACGTCGTGGCGCGCATCGTGGCGAACGACCGGCTGCTCGCCAAGCTGCTCGCCGAGCACCTGCCCGGGGTCGTCTACACGCGGCCGCGCGCCGGGTACCTGGCGTGGCTCGACTTCCGCGGCATCGGCCTCGGCGACGACCCCGCGGTGCCGCTGCGTGAGAACGCGTACGTCGCGCTCAACTCCGGGCTGGGGTTCGGGTCCGAGGGGCGCGGGTTCGTCCGGCTCAACCTGGCGTGCTCACCGGAGACCCTGCGCGAGGCCGTGTTCCGGATCGCCTCGGCGTACCCGTCGAGCGCGCAGGAAGGGCTGGTCTGGCACGTCGCTTGACCTGCTCAACGGCGTCGTTTGCCGGCTACGCAGCATCGAGTGAGCACAAGACGTCGGGTCGGCTGCACGCACTCGATGTCTTCTGCACACTCGAGCCCGCTGCGGTCAGGCCACGTACTGGTTGCGGCCGACGACGCGGATGCGCAGGTCGTCGTCACGGTCCATCGCGAGGAGCTCGCGGGCCACGAACCCGACGGACGGCCACCGGGACACCTCGGTCACCATGAAGCCGTCGATGAAGACCTGCCACGCGCCGGCCTCGCGGACCGCCTGCACCTCGTACGTCGCCATGCCGCGGAGCGTACCGGGACGGGCCGTCGTCAGTGCAGTTCGAACGGCGGTGCAGGTCCAACGTCAGTGCAGGTCGAGTGTCATGTGCACGTCGGCCCGCACGTACGGGCTCGGGGTGATCTCGTCCTCGCGCAGGTGCCGGAACCCGAACGCCTCGTACAGGTGCACGGCGCTGGCCAGTTGCGCGTTGCTCTCCAGGTCGATGCGGCGGGCGCCGAGCTCGCGTGCCCGGTCGAGCGCCGCGGTGATGAGCTTCCGCCCGGTGCCGTGCCCCTGGTGGTCGGGGGAGACCGCCATCTTCACGAGCTCGAACACGCCGGGGGTGGTGGGCACGACCCCGATGCACCCGATGGCCTGGTCGTCGAGCCGGGCGACCAGGACGGCCCCGCCCCGCTCCACGACGCGGCCGACGGGATCGGAGAGGAACACGCGGTCCTCGTCCTCGAGGGTGAAGTACCGGGTGATCCACGCCTCGTTGAGCGTGCGGAACGCCTCGGCGTCCGCGGGGGTGGCGAGGTCGGCGATGGTGACGGTGGAGGTCGCTTCGGGCATGCATCAATCCTCGACCGATGATGCAGTCACGTCCAATACTCGTTCGAGCTGATCGATAGCCTGTGTGCATGGATCGAGAACCGGACGTCGACCTCCGGCAGCTGCGGGCGTTCCTCGCCGTCGCCGACGAGCTGCACTTCGGCCGCGCGGCCGAGCAGCTGCGGATCGCGCAGCCCGCACTGTCCCAGCAGATCCGGCGGACCGAACGCGCGCTCGGCGTCGACCTGTTCGTCCGGACCAGCCGCAGCGTCGCCCTGACCGCCGCCGGCCGGGTGCTGCAGGGCCGTGCGCGGTCGCTGCTCGGGCAGGTGCGACGGGACCTCGACGAGACGGTGCGGGTCGGGCGCGGCGAAGTCGGTCGGCTCGACGTCGGGTTCGTCGTCTCCGCGCTGCCTCTCGGCCCGATCGAACGCGTGCAGGCGTTCCGGGAGCGCTACCCCCTGGTCCGGGTGGAACTCACCGAGGGGTACTCGTCGACCCTGCTCGCCCGCATCGTCCGCGGCGAACTCGACCTCGCCGTCGTCCGCGATGCCGACCCGGACCCCGCCGTGCGGCTGTTGCCGTTCCGGTCCGAGGCGTTCGTCGCCGCTGTCCCGCGCGGGCACCGGTTGGCGGATCGGGATCGCATCCGCGGCACCGAGCTGGTCGACGAGCCGTTCGTGTTCTTCCCGGCGGTCGCGGGGGCTCTGGCGACCGAGCGCAACCTCGCGCCGGTCACCGCCGGTGGCCGGCTGCCCGTCATCGTGCAGGAGGCCACGACCTGGGCGACCGTGCTGCACCTGGTCGGGGTGGGCCTCGGTGTCACGGTGGTGCCGGAGAGTGCCGCGCGCGCCGCACCCGACACGGTGGCGCTCCTGCCGCTCGAGGGCAGCGACCACCGCAGCGAGCTCGCCTGGGCGATGCGCGCCGACGACGACCGCGAGATCCTGCGCAACTTCGTCGCCGCGGACTGACCGAGCGGGCCGGGTGCGCGAGCGGACGCCGGTCGGGCGTCCTCGCTCAGCCGAGCGACAGCACGGGCGCCCGGTGGTCACCGAGTTCGTCGATGCGCCACGGCCGAGCCCCGCGCAGTGTCAAGCCGAGCTGGACGAGCACGAACCCGACGTGCGGCTCGACGTCGGGGTCCCACGGCCCCTCGACGCCCAGACCGAACGCGCCGAGTTCGTCGTCGGCCTCGTCCCGCAGCGTCAGCCGCCACCGTCCGTCGCCGAGTTCCTCGACCACGGCCCAGCGGGCGGTGCCGAACCGGCTCACGCCGTCTTGGTGATGTCCGCGGTGAAGTTCTGCACGCGCTGCAGCAGGGAGGCACCACGCATCGCGATGGTCGCGGGCGGGTTCAGGTGCGGGGGCGCGGTGCGGATGAGCATCGGGCACCCGAGGTCTTCGCAGATGTAGGTGCCGATCGTGTTGCCGTTGCGCCCGGACTCGCCGGCACGCGCTGCGGAGAACAGCCGGACCTGGGTCGCGGGCTGCGGCGAGTGGCAGAACGAGCACATCGCGGCGATGCCGGGGCGCAGCGAGCCACCGGCGGACCGGACGACGATGCCCACGGGGCGCTCGTCGATCCAGGACACGATGTACCCGCGGCGGGCGGCCTGCGGGTCGCGCCAGCCCAGGAACTCGCGTTCGTCCCAGAGTGTCTCGTGCAGGCCCGGGATGGGCAGCTGTGCGAGTTCGTCGGGGGTGGCGTTCACGAACGACGATCGGATGTCGGCTTCGGTCAGTGGCTTCACGGTCCGATCACCATATGCCTCGCCCCCGACACATGGTGCGTCACGACAGCCTGGAGGCGCGGATCGCGCCGAGCGCGCTGCTCCCGTCCGCCACCAGCACCGCCCGGCGCAGGGCGTCGCGTCCGACGCGACGGGCCGCCGCGTCGTCCGCGGCGAACTCCACGAGCACACGCGTCGACCGCGCCATGGCGCGCGCACCGGGCACCCACGGGACCGCACGTTCGATCGATTCCGCGACCGCGACCGCAGCCGCGTGGTGCTGGGTCAGGTGGGCGCGTTCGTGGGCGACCACGGCCTCCAGTTCGTCGGTGCGCAACCGGTCTGCCAAGCCGGTGCTGACGAGGACACCACCGCTCCGACCCGGCACGGCGCACGCCAGTGCATGGTCGGCCTCGACGACGGCGACGGGGGTGCCGTCGATCTCGCGGTGCGGGGCGACGCCGGAACGCATCGCCTGCCGGACGGCCTCGTGTTCCGGGCCGGGGCGCACCCGGACCGCGACGACGAACGCGACGACCGCGAGGAGCGCGACGCCGACGTTGAAGCCGTGCGTGGGGGAGCCGTCCCCGCCGAACAGCTCGGTGACCGGACGGTCGGCGAGCACCACGAGGGTGATGCCGGCCACGAAGCCGACGACGCCGAGCAGGACCGCGACCGACCAGCAGACCAGCGCGGTGCGGGGCAGGTCGATCGTCCAGGCGGAGCGGGTCAGGACCCGGGGCGCGAACACCACCACCGCGAGTGCGAGGACGATGAGCGCGATGCCGGCGACGACCACGGTGCGCAGCCGGTCAGGAGCGGGCGCGGGCGTCGAGGGCGCGGCGCAGGGCCTCGAGGTCGTCCGAGGCGAGCGAGCCGGTGAACTGCAGCAGTGCGGCCTCGCGGTCGGACGACGCGGCCAGTGCGCTCGACATCAGCGACGCGGTCTGCTCGTCACGACTGTGCACGGCGCGGAACGTCAGGGGAGCGTCGTCGTGCTGCTCCCGTTCCACCTGGCCCTTGCGGCCGAGGCGGTCGAGCACGGTGAGGACGGTCGTCAGCGCGGGGCGGGGCTCCGGGAACGCGTCGAGCACCTGGCGTGCGGTGCGCCCGGAGTCGGCGGAGCGGAGGGCGTCGAGCACCGCCTGCTCCAGCTGCCCGCGGGGGCGCGATCGTTGTCCGGCCATCCCCGCATTCTACGAGATGTCGAAGGCTCGCTCGCGACACACGCTCGAAACGCGGCCTCGGTATGCTCGTCGCGGACAACTGAACACACCGGCCGTTCATCCGTCGCGGGAGACGCCGTGCACGTACCTCTGGGTACGTCGTGCCTCTGGGTACGTCGTGCCTCTGGGTACGTCGTGCCTCTGGGTACGTCGTGCCCTCGGGCGCACGCACGGCACCGAAGGAGCAATCCCCCCGTCAATCTCTCAGGTCCCACACCGCAGCGGACAGGCCACTCTGAAAAGCAGACGCTCGGTCGTCTCGCCCACGGTGAAAGCCGCCGGACCTCACGGGCCGCGGTGAAACTCTCAGGCCCATGACAGAGGGGGAGTTCCACCCGGCGATCGTCGCCGGGCCCTGCCGATGCCAGGAGAACTCCGCCATGAGTCCGTCCCCACTGCCCACGCCGGGTCAGCGTTCGTCGCCGCTCGAAGCCGTGCACGAGGCCGCCGGTGCGACCTTCACCGACTTCGCCGGGTACCGCATGCCCGTGCGCTACTCGTCGGACCTCGCCGAGCACCACGCCGTGCGCCAGGCCGCCGGCGTCTTCGACCTGTCGCACATGGCCGAGATCGGGGTGACCGGCAGCGATGCCGTCGCCTTCCTCGACCACGCGCTCGCCGGCTCGTTCGGCACGATGCCCATCGGCCGCGCCAAGTACTCGCTGCTGCTCGCCGAGGACGGCGGGATCCTCGACGACCTCGTCGTGTACCGGACCGACGACGACGTCTTCCTCGTCGTCGCGAACGCGTCCAACCGGGACGTGGCCGTCACCGCGCTCACCGCCCGGGCCGACGGCTTCGACGTCGAGGTCTCCGACGACTCCGACACGACGGCCCTCGTCGCGATCCAGGGCCCGGCGGCTGCCGGCACGCTCGACGCGCTCGTCGTCGCCGACCGCCTGCAGCCCGAGACCCCGCTCGACGAACTCGGCTACTACCGCGTGCTGCACGCGCTGTTCGACGGTGCCGACGTGCTCGTCGCCCGGACCGGGTACACCGGCGAGGACGGCTTCGAGGTCTACACCGACCCGGACACCGCCCCGGTGCTCTGGGACGCGCTGCTCGAGGCCGGTGCCGACCGCGGGGTCGTCCCCGCCGGGCTCGCCGCACGCGACACCCTGCGGCTCGAGGCCGGCATGCCCCTCTACGGGCACGAGCTCGGCACCGACGTCCGTCCGGCCCAGGCCGGCCTCGGCCGCGTCGTCGCGAAGGACGGCGACTTCGTCGGTGCGGCCGGCGTCACCCCGTCGGCGGACGCCCGGGTGCTCGTCGGTCTGGTGACCGAGGGCCGCCGTGCTCCCCGAGCCGGCTACGACGTCGTGCTCGACGGCACGGTCGTCGGCACCGTGACCTCGGGCGCGCTCTCGCCGACGCTCGGACACCCCGTCGCGATGGCCTTCGTCGACCCGGCTGCGCTCGCCGCCGTGTCGGACGGGGCACAGGTCCTCCACATCGACGTCCGCGGGACTGCCGTCCCCAGCACGGTCTCCGCGTTCCCCTTCTACCGCCGCGCCTCGAAAGGCTGACCCCATGACCGACCAGACCGCACTCCAGTACACGGCCGACCACGAGTGGCTGCTCGTCGAGGGCGACACCGTCACCGTCGGCATCACCGACCACGCCGCCGAGCAGCTCGGTGACGTCGTCTACGTCGAGCTCCCCGCCGTCGGCACCGCCACCACCGCCGGCGACCAGATCGGCGAGATCGAGTCGACCAAGAGCGTCGGCGAGCTCTTCGCCCCGATCGAGGGCGAGGTCGTCGAGGTCAACGACGCCGTCGTCGACACCCCCGACACCGTCAACCAGGACCCGTTCGGTGCCGGCTGGCTCGTGAAGATCAAGGTCGACGGCACCTCGTTCCCCGAGGACCTGATGGACCACGACGCGTACCGGGCCTCCATCGCATGACCGCGTTCGAGAACCTCCAGACGTCCTTCGCCGACCGCCACATCGGCACCACCCCGGCCGACCAGCAGGCCATGCTCGACGTCGTCGGACAGCCGTCGCTCGACGCGCTGGTCCGTGCGGCGATCCCGGAGTCCATCCACGTCGGCCCCGTCGCCGACTCGGTGATCCCGGCTGCCGTCGGCGAGACCGAAGCGCTCGCCGAGCTCCGCGCGAAGGCCGGCCGCAACACCGTGCGCCGCGCGATGATCGGCCTCGGCTACCACGGCACCCACACGCCCGCGGTGATCCAGCGCAACGTGCTCGAGAACCCGAGCTGGTACACGGCGTACACGCCCTACCAGCCGGAGATCTCGCAGGGCCGCCTCGAAGCGCTCATCAACTTCCAGACGATGGTGTCCGACCTGACCGGCATGGCCACCGCCGGCGCCTCGATGCTCGACGAGGGCACCGCAGTGGTCGAGGGCATGCTCCTCGCCCGCCGTGCGTCCAAGGTCAAGGGCGACGCGTTCCTCGTCGACGCCGACCTGCTGCCGCAGACCCGTGCACTGCTCGACCACCGTGCCGACGCCGTGGGCATCACACTGCGCGCGTTCGACGCTGCCGCCGGCCCGAGCGACGACCAGCTCGACGGCGCGTTCGGCGTCATCGTGCAGTACCCGGGCGCCTCGGGCCGCATCGTCGACCCGTCGTCCGTCATCGAGCGGGTCCACGCCGGTGGCGGCATCGCCGTCGTCGCAGCCGACCTGCTCGCGATGACCCTGCTCGCCAGCCCCGGCGACCTCGGTGCCGACGTGGCCGTCGGGACGAGCCAGCGCTTCGGCGTCCCGCTCGGCTTCGGTGGCCCGCACGCCGGCTACCTCGCGGTGCGCGCGGGCCTCGAGCGCCAGCTCCCCGGTCGCCTGGTCGGGGTGTCCTTCGACGCCGACGGTCAGATGGCCTACCGCCTCAGCCTGCAGACCCGCGAGCAGCACATCCGCCGCGAGAAGGCGACGAGCAACATCTGCACCGCGCAGGTCCTGCTCGCCGTGATGGCCTCGATGTACGCGGTCTACCACGGGCCCGAGGGCCTGCGGTTCATCGCCGCCCGGGTCGCGCGGACCAGCGGTGCACTCGCCGCCGTGGCGCGTGACGCCGGGGTCGAGGTCGTGCACGACGCCTTCTTCGACACACTCACCCTGCGGGCCGTCGGTCGCGCCGAGGCGATCGTCGCGGCAGCGCAGGACGCCGGCTACCTGCTGCACGTCGTGGACGCCGACACGTTCCAGCTGTCCGTCGACGAGACGACCACGCCCGACGACGTCGTGGCGCTGGCGGGCGTGCTCGGGGCGGTGGACGTCACCGTCCCCGCGACCGAGACCGCCGTGCGCGACGCGGCCACGGGCCTCCCGGCCGCCCTGCAGCGCGAGAGCGACTACCTGACGCACCCCGTGTTCAGCGCACACCGCAGTGAGACCCGCATGATGCGGTACCTCAAGCACCTGTCCGACAAGGACTACGCGCTCGACCGCGGCATGATCCCGCTCGGCAGCTGCACGATGAAGCTCAACGCGGCGACCGAGATGGCCGCCGTGACCTGGCCGGAGTTCGCGAACATCCACCCGTTCGCACCGCGCGAGGACGTCGAGGGGTACCTCGACATGATCGGCGACCTCGAGTCGTGGCTCGCCGAGGTCACCGGCTACGACACCGTGTCTCTGCAGCCGAACGCCGGCAGCCAGGGTGAGCTCGCCGGCCTGCTGGCCATCCGTGGGTACCACCAGGCTCGTGGCGACGAGGACCGGACGGTCTGCCTCATCCCGTCGAGCGCGCACGGCACGAACGCCGCGTCCGCGGTGCTCGCCGGCATGAAGGTCGTCGTGGTGGCCTGCGACGAGAACGGCAACGTCGACCTCGAGGACCTCCGGGCCCGTGTCGCCGCACACGCCGACACCCTCGCGGCCCTGATGATCACGTACCCGTCCACCCACGGCGTCTACGAGCACGACATCCGCGAGATCTGCGACGCCGTGCACGACGCAGGCGGCCAGGTCTACGTCGACGGCGCGAACCTCAACGCGTTGCTCGGCCACGCCCGCTTCGGCGACTTCGGGGGCGACGTGTCGCACCTCAACCTGCACAAGACCTTCTGCATCCCGCACGGCGGTGGCGGCCCCGGCGTGGGACCCGTCGCCGCGAAGGCGCACCTGGCACCGTTCCTGCCCGGTCACCCGTTCGCGCAGCAGGCCGACCGGCGCTCCGGCGCGACCGCTGCCGAGGCGGACGACCGCCTGGCCCACGCCGGCGGCCCGGTCAGTGCGGCGCCGTACGGCAGCCCGAGCATCCTGCCGATCACGTGGACCTACGTCCGGATGATGGGGCTCGAGGGCCTCACCCGTGCGACCGAGGCCGCGGTCCTCGGGGCGAACTACATCGCGGCCCGTCTACGCGACGCGTTCCCCGTGCTGTACACGGGCGACGACGGACTGGTCGCGCACGAGTGCATCCTCGACCTCCGCCCGCTGCGCGACACCACCGGCATCACGGTCGACGACGTCGCGAAGCGCCTGGTCGACTACGGGTTCCACGCGCCGACGATGTCGTTCCCGGTGGCGGGCACGCTCATGGTCGAACCGACCGAGAGCGAGGACCTCGCCGAGCTCGACCGCTTCGTCGACGCCATGCTCGCGATCCGGGCCGAGGCCGCAGCGGTCGAGCGCGGGGAGTGGCCGGCGGACGACAACCCGCTCGTGCACGCCCCGCACACCGCCTCGTCGGTGATCTCGGGGGAGTGGGCACACGCCTACACCCGCGAGCAGGCCGTCTACCCGTTGCCGGGCATCAGCGGCCGGAAGTACTGGCCGCCGGTGCGCCGCATCGACCAGGCGTACGGGGACCGCAACCTGGTGTGTGCCTGCCCGCCGATCGAGGCGTTCGCCTGATCCCGACCGGCGCCGACACCCCGTCGTCGCCGTGCGCTCCGTCACCGAGCGCCTCGTGCCCCGTCCGGTCCTCCGGGCGGGGCACGGTCGTGTCCGGCCGGCGGCACGGTCGTGTCCCGGCTGGTCACGACACCCCGCTCAGTTCCGCCGTGCGGTCACGAACCGTCGTCCGGACCCGCGCCAACCGACAGTTCGTGACCACTCGGCGCGCCACCCACGGCAGGTCCTGACCGCTCGACGCAGCCCCCGAGCCGTACCCCTGAGCGGTGCTCGGCCGTCCCCCGACTTGCACAGAAGTGTGACGGAGTGCAATGGATTTCATGCGGATGCAACAAAAACGCACCCTTCACCGGCACGCGCGCGAATGTTGCATCTTGTCGCAAGGATCGTGCAAGTTGGTTACCGGCGTGTAACCGTTCGCCCCTGGGTTTGGACGCCGCTGTTCACCTTGCCTACGCTGCAAAGGTCAAACGCGCCCGGGCGACACCGCTGTGCCCTGCGCGTCCCATGCACCAGGAGGAACCTTGATCAAGAAGCGCGCCGGGCTTTCCGCCCTCGCCGTGCTCGGGGCCACAGCACTCGCCCTGACCGCCTGCTCCAGCAACAGCTCCGACGGGGGTGGCTCGGGCTCGGCGAACGCGTCCGGGATCGTCACCACGAACGGGAGTGAGCCGCAGAAGCCCCTCATCCCGTCGAACACCACCGAGACCGGTGGCGGCAAGGTCATCGACTCGCTGTTCGAGGGCCTCGTCTCGTACGACGCCGACGGCAAGCCCGTCAACGAGGTCGCGAAGAGCATCGACACCGATGACTCGAAGACCTTCGACATCAAACTGAACACGGGTTACACCTTCACGAACGGCGAGAAGGTCACCGCCGAGTCCTTCACGAAGGCGTGGAACTGGGCGGCCCAGTTCTCGAACAAGCAGAGCGCCTCGTACTTCTTCGAGAACATCGAGGGGTACAACGCCGAGAAGGACTCCGAGCTCACCGGCCTCAAGGTCGTGAACGACGACGAGTTCACCGTGAAGCTGAAGTCGGCACAGTCCGACTTCCCGCTCTCGCTCGGCTACTCGGCCTTCGTGCCGCTGCCGTCGGCGTTCTACGACGACACCAAGGCGTTCGGTGAGAACCCGATCGGCAACGGTCCGTACAAGCTCGACGGCAAGAAGGCCTGGACCCACAACCAGTCCATCAAGCTCGTCGCCAACAAGGACTACGAGGGCAAGCGCAAGCCGAAGAACGGTGGTCTGACGATCACGTTCTACACCTCGCAGGACACCGCCTACGCGGATGCTCAGGGCGGCAACCTCGATGTCCTCGACGCCGTGCCGGACGCCAACTTCCAGACGTACAAGTCCGACTTCCCGGACTCGAACGTCAACCAGCCCGCCGCGATCTTCCAGGGCATCTACCTGCCCTACTACCTGGACCACTGGAAGGGTGAAGAGGGCAAGCTCCGTCGCGAGGCCGTCTCGATGGCGATCAACCGCAAGGAGATCACCGACAAGATCTTCGACGGCACCCGCACCCCGGCCAAGGACTTCACCTCGCCGGTGATCGCCGGTTGGAACGACGACCTCGAGGGCTCTGACGTCCTGGAGTACGACAAGTCCGAGGCCAAGAAGCTCTGGGCCGAGGCCGACAAGATCTCGAAGTACGACGACACCCTCACCATCACGTACAACGCCGATGGTGGCCACCAGGCATGGGTGACCGCGGTCACGAACTCGATCTCGAGCACGCTCGGCATCAAGGCCGAAGGCAACGCGATCCCGACGTTCCAGGAGGCCCTCGACCTCCAGACGAACGACAAGCTCACGGGCGGCAGCCGCACCGGTTGGCAGGCCGACTACCCGTCGCTGTACAACTTCCTCGGCCCGACCATGGGCAAGGGCTCGTCGAGCAACTACGCGCGCTACGACTCGGCCGAGTACAACGAGCTGCTCGCGAAGGGCCGTTCGGCAGCCACTGTCGAAGAGGGCAACAAGATCTTCGACCAGGCTCAGGAACTCCTGTTCGAGGACCTGCCCGAGATCCCGCTCTGGTACTCCAACGTGACCGGTGTCTGGAACGCGGACAAGGTGTCGAACGTCAAGTTCGGCTGGAACTCGGTGCCGCTGTACTACGACGTCGAGGTCAAGAACTGACCCTGGTCTCGTAGAGACCACCACGCGAGCAGGTATCCTGCCTCGCGACCACCGGACGGGGGTTCGGGGGCCACATGGCCCCCGAACCCCCGTACCGCGGCGGTAAGACCTTCCCCCACACCGCGGGCGCCCTCCCGCACCGGACTTCCGTGCCGACCCTCGGACCGTCCACCCCTCACCACAATGAACCTGATCGACATCGCTCCGGACCGGGCAGTGATCTGATGCTCTGGTACCTCGGCAAGCGCCTCCTGCAACTCATCCCCGTGTTCTTCGGGGCCACGTTCCTCATCTACTTCATGGTCTTCTCGCTGCCCGGCGACCCGATCGCCGCGCTGTTCGGCGACCGCCAGCCGACACCGCAGGTGATCGAGCAGCTGCGACAGCAGTACAACCTCGACAAGCCGTTCATCGTGCAGTACCTGCTCTGGATCGGCGGCGTGTTCCGCGGCGACCTCGGCGTGACGTACTCGGGTCTGCCGGTCAGCTCGCAGCTCGCCTCGGCGTTCCCGATCACCGCCCGTCTGGCGATCCTGGCGCTGCTCTTCGAATCGGTCGCTGGCATCGTCGTCGGTGTCATCGCTGGTCTGCGCAAGGGCAAGCTGTTCGACGCCACCGCACTCGTCGTGTCGCTGCTGCTCATCTCGGTCCCGACCTTCGTCGTCGGGTTCCTGCTGCAGTACGTCTTCGGCATCAACCTCGGACTGTTCCGGGTGACGGTGTCCGGCGAAGCGCCGTGGGACGAACTCGTGTTGCCCGCGATCGTGCTCGCCTCGGTGTCGTTTGCGTACATCGTGCGTCTGACGCGCGCGAGCGTCGCCGAGAACATGAGTGCTGACTTCGTCCGCACCGCGACGGCCAAGGGCCTGCCCCGTCGTCGTGTCGTCGGCGTGCACATCTTCCGCAACTCACTCATCCCCGTGGTGACGTACCTGGGTGTCGACATCGGCAACCTGATGGTCGGCGCCGTGGTGACCGAGGGCATCTTCAACATCCACGGTGTGGGTGGCACGGTGTTCCAGGCCGTCAAGCTCGGCGAAGGACCGACCGTCGTGTCGTTCGTCGCCGTGATGGTCATCATCTTCATGCTCGCCAACCTCCTGGTCGACCTGCTCTACGCCGTCCTGGACCCGAGGATCCGCTATGCCAAGTAACGCCGCATCCCGCTCGGCGACGCACTACGTCGCTCCGATCGAGGAGACCCCGCTCCAAGCGGTCGACCAGGTCGACGAGAACGAGAAGACCCGGTCCACCTGGACCGATGCCTGGGACTCCATGCGTGTCCGCCCGATGTTCTGGGTGTCCGCCGTGCTCATCCTGCTCATCATCGTCGTGGCGTTGTTCCCTGGCCTCTTCACGCACATCGACCCGAGGAAGGCGATCCTCGCCAAGAGCAACGAAGGCTCGGAAGCAGGCCACATCTTCGGGTACAACCGCCAGGGCTACGACGTGTACTCACGTGTCATCTGGGGTGCACGGAACTCGCTGATCGTCGGCATCGTCGCCACGGTGCTGGTCACGATCGTCGGTGTCATCATCGGCGCTCTCGCCGGCTTCTACGGCGGATGGCTCGACACGATCGTGTCCCGCATTGCGGACATCTTCTTCTCCATCCCCACCGTGCTCGGCGCAATCGTGATCATGTCGGTCATCCCGGCGCGGAACGCGATCACAGTGGCGTTGGTCCTCGCCGCGTTCGCCTGGCCGCAGATCGCTCGCATCATGCGTGGTGCCGTGCTCAGCGCGAAGCAGTCCGACTATGTGATGGCCTCGGCCGCGCTCGGCGTGAGCCGCTTCAAGACGCTGGTCCGTCACGTGATCCCGAACTCCGTGGCCCCGGTCATCGTCGTGTCGACGGTGTCGCTCGGCACGTTCATCGTGGCTGAGGCGACCCTGTCGTTCCTCGGCATCGGGCTCCCGGACTCAGCGCTCAGCTGGGGCCTCGACATCGGAACCGCACAGGTCTCGATCCGAACGGCACCGTCGACGATCTTCTGGCCGTCGGCAGCCCTGTCCATCACCGTGCTCGCGTTCCTGCTCCTCGGTGACGTGGTGCGCGACGCGCTCGACCCGAAGGCGAGGGCCCGCCGATGAGCGAGACACTGACCCAGACGAACAGCAGCCGCACCGGCGGTTCCGGCGCCCCGCTGCTCGAGATCACCGACCTGCAGGTCGGCTTCAAGACCCAGAGCGGCCTCGTGCAGGCCGTCCGCGGCGTCAACCTCACCCTCGAGCAGGGCGAGCGCCTGGCCATCGTCGGCGAGTCCGGTTCGGGCAAGTCGACGAGCGCCCAGGCGATCATCAAGCTGCTCCCCGGCACCGGTGAGGTCACCGGCGGCTCGATCAAGTTCAACGGGCGTGAGCTCGTCGGGCTGAGCGACAAGGAGATGTCGGAGATCCGCGGGAAGGAGATCGGCTACGTCCCCCAGGACCCGATGTCGAACCTCAACCCGCTGTGGTCGATCGGCTTCCAGGTCGAAGAGGCGATCCGTGCGAACGGCATGGCGACCGGCAAGAAGGCCGTCCGTGACCGTGCCGTCGAGGTCCTGCAGGAAGCCGGCCTCGGCGACGCCTCGACCCGCCTGAAGCAGTACCCGCACGAGTTCTCCGGCGGCATGCGCCAGCGCGTGCTCATCGGCATCGGTCTGTCGAGCCGCCCGCAGCTGCTCATCGCCGACGAGCCGACGAGCGCGCTCGACGTCACCGTCCAGCGCGTCATCCTCGACCACCTCGAGAGCCTGACCCGCGACTTCGGCACCTCGGTGCTGTTCATCACGCACGACCTCGGCCTCGCCGCCGAGCGCGCCGAGAAGCTCGTCGTGATGTACAAGGGCCAGGTCGTCGAGGCCGGTCCCTCGAAGGAGATCCTCGCCAACCCGCAGCACCCGTACACGCAGCGGCTCGTCGCGGCGGCCCCGTCGCTGGCCAGCCGTCGCATCCAGTCGAAGGTGCAGCACGCGCGCGTCGACATCGCCGACACCGGCAACGACGACGCCGAGCTGATCGCCCGGGCCCAGGAACGCGAGCACCGTCCGGCCGAGGACCTCATCGTGGTGAAGAACCTCGAGAAGGTCTACAAGCTGCGCGGCAAGAGCCTCGCCACCCGTGAGCTCAAGGCCGTCGACGACGTGTCGTTCTCGATCCAGAAGGGCACCACCACGGCGCTCGTCGGCGAGTCCGGTTCGGGCAAGTCGACCGTCGCCAAGCTGGTGCTGCAGCTCGAGAGCATCACGAGCGGCACCGTGCAGTTCGACGGCATCGACATCGGCGCGCTGAAGGGCAAGGACCTCTTCGACTTCCGCCGTCGCGTGCAGCCGGTGTTCCAGGACCCGTACGGCTCCCTGGACCCGATGTACAACGTCGGGAACACGATCGCCGAGCCGCTCGCCACGCACAAGGTGGGCGACAAGGCCTCGCGTCGCGCCCGGGTGCTCGAGCTGCTCGACCAGGTCGCGCTGCCGAAGTCGATGGTGAACCGCTACCCGAACGAGCTGTCCGGTGGCCAGCGACAGCGCATCGCCGTCGCCCGCGCGCTGGCGCTCAAGCCGGAGGTCATCGTCCTCGACGAGGCCGTCTCCGCGCTGGACGTGCTCGTGCAGGGGCAGATCCTCGACCTGCTCACCGAGCTGCAGACCGAGCTCGGCCTGACGTACCTGTTCATCACGCACGACCTCGCGGTCGTCCGCCTCGTCGCGGACAACGTGTGCGTCATGCGCCGTGGGCAGATCGTCGAGAAGGCGACGACCGACGAGGTCTTCGCCGCCCCGACGGAGCAGTACACGAAGGACCTCCTGGCCGCCATCCCCGGCGCCGGGTTCGAGTTCGGACGCTGATCCACCTGGACACGAACGAGGCCGGACGCCCCGTCGTCCTCCGCGCTGGTCGCGGGGGCGCGGTGGCGTCCGGCCTCGTCGCCGTCCTGGGCCTGTTCCTGCTCGGCGATGCGGCGTTCCGGGGGAGCTGGGACGTCGTCCTCCGCGCCGCCGGCCCGATTGCCGTGCTCGTCTGGGCGCTCTGGGTCCTGACCTACCGCCCGTGCATCGTCATCGACGAGCGCGCGGTCACCGTGGTCAACCCGCTCCGCCGAACCGTGGTGCCGTGGCAGGCCGTCGCCGACGTCCGGCTCCGCTGGCAGATCGTGATCGAGACGGTCGCCGGCCGGAAGGTCCAGTGCTGGGGTGGGCCGTCGCTGCCGCGGCCGAAACCGGCCCGGCGCGGTGAGCGGGCCGTCCTGCGCCAGCCCGACGAGATGACGGTGCTGCTCGACCGCTGGTCCGAGCACCGCGACGGCACCGGCGCCGGCGACGCCGTGCGCGGCTGGGACGTGCCGGCCCTGGCGGTCGGCGCAGCGGCGCTGGCGCTGCTCGCCGGTTCGCTGCTCAGCCTGTGGCTGGGAGCCTGACGCGGCTCGCGATCGCGACCACAGGACGGACGGGAGGCCCGGCGCACGACGTGCTCCGGGCCTCCCGTCCGTCTGCTGGTCACGTCCACGGCGTGACCGGCGTCGTCAGACGACCGCGCCCACCCGCTCGGTGAGCAGGTGCTCCTGGTCGGTCTGGATGCAGGCGACACCGCGGCCGTGCACGGGCTCGAGACCCGGGTCGATCGTGCGGCACTGCTCCTGCCGGCCCTCGTCGAGGAGCTGGTAGAGCGGGCAGCGCGTGCGGAACCGGCAGCCGTCGATGCGCTCCGTGGGGGAGGGCAGGTCGCCGTCGAGCAGGATGCGCCCGCGGGCGGCCTCGGCCATGGGGTCCGGCACCGGCACGGCCGACAGCAGGGCCCGGGTGTACGGGTGCTGCGGGTCCGAGAAGACCGCGTCGCCGTCGCCGTACTCGACGATGCGGCCGAGGTACATGACCGCGACGTCGTCGGCGATGTGCCGGACGACGGACAGGTCGTGCGCCACGAACAGGTAGGACAGCCCGAGGCGGTGCTTGAGGTCCTCGAGCAGGTTGATCACACCGGCCTGCACCGAGACGTCGAGCGCGGAGACCGGCTCGTCGAGCACCAGGATCTTCGGCTCGACGATGAGCGCTCGGGCGATGCCGATGCGCTGTCGCTGGCCGCCGGAGAACTCGTGCGGGTACCGGTCGATGTAGCTCGGCTCGAGTCCGACCAGCTCGAGCACCTCGCGCACCCGCCGGCGGATCTCGTCCTTCGCGACGCCGTGCACGGTGAGGGGTTCACCGATCACCGAGCCGATGTCGAGGCGCGGGTCGATCGACGCCATCGGGTCCTGGAACACGACCTGGATGTCGCGGCGCAGTGCCAGACGGTCCTTCTTGGACAGCGAGGCGGTGTCGACGCCGTTCACCCGGATGGTGCCGTGCTGGGCACCGGCGAGCTCGAGGATCTCCATGATGGTGGTCGTCTTGCCGCAGCCGGACTCGCCGACCAGACCGAGCACCTGGCCGCGCTTGAGCGTCAGGGAGATGCCGTCCACCGCGTGCACCTCGCCGATCTGCCGGCGGAAGAGCGCGCCCTTGGTGAGCGGGAACGTCTTGACGACGTCCTGCAGCTCGAGCACGACCTCGTCGCCGTGGTCGACCGCTGCCTCGGGGACGTCCTCGGGGCGGGGGAAGATCTCCGAGCGCTCGAGGGTGCCCGCGGCGATCTCGTCGCGACGGATGCACGCGGCGGTGTGGTCGTCGAGCAGGGTGCCGTTGCCGATCGTCTGGACGGCACCGGTCAGGACCGGGTTGTCGGCGCTCTGCGGCACCGACGGTGCGACGAGGGCGGGTTCGCCGTCGCGGCAGGCGTCGATGACGGCGGGGCAGCGGTCGGCGAACGGGCAGCCGGTCGGCTTCTGCGTGAGCAGGGGCGGGCGGCCGTCGAGCGGGACGAGCCGCTCGGTGCGGGCGGACGTCATGTTCGGCATCGAGCGGAGCAGCCCGATCGTGTACGGCATCACCGGCTCGCGGAACAGGGGGAGCACCGGCGCGGTCTCGACGATCCGGCCGGCGTACATCACTGCGACGCGGTCGGCGTTGCCGGCGACGACGCCGAGGTCGTGCGTGATGAGCACGACGGCCGCACCGGTCATGTCCTTGGCGGTCTGCAGCACGTCGAGGATCTGCGCCTGGATCGTCACGTCGAGCGCCGTGGTGGGCTCGTCCGCGATGATCAGCTTCGGGTCGTTCGCGATGGCGATGGCGATCATCGCGCGCTGGCGCATGCCGCCGGAGAACTCGTGCGGGAACGCGTCCAGTCGTCGCGCCGGGTTCGGGATGCCGACGATGCGCAGGAGTTCCTCGGCGCGGGTGCGTGCGGCGTGCTGGGTGAGGGAGCGGTCGTGCAGGCGCAGGCCCTCGATGATCTGCTGGCCGATCGTGTACACCGGCGTCAATGCGGACAGCGGGTCCTGGAACACCATCGCGATGTCCCGGCCGCGCAGCGCCGACATCTCGCGATCGTTCCTGCCGACGAGCTCCTGCCCGTCGAACCGGATGCTGCCCTGCACCTGGGCGGAGGACGGCAGCAGGCCCATCACGGCCATCGAGGACACCGACTTGCCGGAACCCGACTCGCCCACGATGCCGAGGAACTCACCGGGGGCCACCGAGTAGTCGACACCCCGGACCGCGTAGACGGGCTTGGTCTTCGGGTTGAACGTGACCGACAGGTCGGACACGGTGAGCAGCGGCTCAGTCACGGTTGGCTCCGGAGGTGGGGTCGATGGCGTCGCGCAGGGCGTCGCCGAGCAGGCTGGTCGAGAGCACGGTCGCGACGAGCGTCGCGGCGGGCAGGACGAACAGCCACGGGCGGGTGACGGCGGACTGGCTGCCGGCGGCGAGCAGGGTGCCGAGCGACACGTCGGGGATCTGGATGCCGAAGCCGAAGAAGCTCAGCGAGCTCTCCGCCAGGATCGCGGCTCCGACGCCGAGCGTGGCGTCGATGATGAGCAGCGACGCCACGTTCGGCAGGATGTGCCGACGGATGATCGTGAACGCCGGGACGCCCATGAACCGGGCGGCCTTGACGTAGTCGCGTTCGCGGAGCGACATCGTCTGACCGCGGATCACCCGGGCCATCACCATCCAGCTGAACACCGCGAGGCCGACGATGAGGGCAACCCACGTCAGGTTCTTGAACACCGGGCTGAGCAGCACGAGCGCGTAGAACGACGGGATCACGAGCAGCAGGTCGATGACCCACACGAGCAGCCGGTCGGTGAGGCCGCCGAAGTACCCGGCGATCGCGCCGACGATGCCGGCGATCAGGGTCGCTGCCGGTCCGGCGATCAGGCCGATGAGCAGCGACTTCTGCAGGCCGACCAGGGTCTGCGCGTAGATGTCCTGGCCGATGTCGTTCGTGCCGAACCAGTGCGCAGCGCTCGGCGGCATGCCGAACGCCAGCCCGTCGGAGTCGACGGCGTTCCAGTGGTACAGGTACGGGCCGAGGAACGCCCAGAGGATGATGAGGAGCAGGGCGCTGCCGCCGATGCGTGCGCGCCAGGTGCCGAACACCTTGCGCCAGAGCGGGGTGCGGCCGCCCTTCACCTCGATGACGTGCGCCGGCGTCCCGGCGTTGCCGTCGCCGGGGTCACCGGCGGTGGTCGTGGTCGTGGGGTCGAGAACAGACACGGGTCACACCCTCACTCGCGGGTCGAGCGCGGCGTACAGCAGGTCCGCGAGGGTCCCTGCGATGAGCACGAGGATCGCCGTGAAGAGGATCGTGCCCGACGCCGCGTTGATGTCGTTGTTGCTGATGCTCTGGACGAAGTACTCGCCCATGCCGTGCCAGCTGAAGACCAGCTCGGTGATGCTCGCGCCGGTCAGGATGAGTCCGAACGAGTACGCGAAGAAGGTCGACATCGGGATGAGGGCGACCCGCACACCGTGGCGCATGATCGCCGAGCCGCGGGTGCGGCCCTTCGACCGTGCGGTCCGGATGAAGTCGTTCGACAGCACGTCGAGCATCGCCGAGCGCTGGTAGCGCGAGTAGGTGGCGACGGCGCCGATGGTCAGCGAGATCGTCGGTAACAACAGGTGCACGAGCCGGTCGCCGAGCACCGGGAAGAACCCGCTCACCCCCGGCGTGTACTCGCCGGTGAACCGGATCACCTGCGTCCCGACGCCCTGGTTGAGCGTGGTCGCGAGGATCATCAGCACGACCGCGATCACGAAGGTCGGGGTGGCGAGCACCGCGAACGACAGGTACGTCGACACCTGGTCGGAGGTGCGGTACTGCCGGACCGCGTTCCAGACGCCGAGGAGCACCCCGAGGATCGCGCCGAGGAGTGTGCCGATCACGAGCAGCCGCAGGCTCGTCCCGGAGCGGGCGATGATGTCGGCCGTCACCTCGGTGCCGCGGGTGCTCATGCCGAGTGAGCCGTGCGTCACCAGACCGACCCACCAGTCCCAGGTGCGGACGAGGAGCGGGGTGTCCGGATCGGCGCCGAGCTTGCGGAGCGACGCCTGGATGGTGCCCGGCGGCACGGCCGGGTTGCGCCCCAGGAACCGGGCGGCCGGGTTGAGCGTCGTGCTGGCGAGGATGTACCCGAGCGTGGTCGCCACGATCGTCAGGACGATGTAGTTGACGATCCGCTTTGCGATGAAGGCGAGCATGTGGTTCGTGACCTCTGGGTGCGGCCGTCCGACCGGACGGCGTTGTCGGTGGCGACAGGCTAGCCGTTCGAGCGACTGGGTGGGACAACGGAAGTGACGCTATGCAACATTCGTTACGAGCGTGTTTCGATTCATCGCACAGACCCTTGTGCCGCCTTCGGATGTGGCTAGGGTTCTCAACCAACAGGCGCGACGGCGGGGGCCGCCGCGGTCCAGCGCGATCTGCGCGAACCACAACGAAAGGGAATCCTCGCCATGCGAAAGAGGATCAAGGGCATCGCCGTCCTGGCCACCGCTGCGGCAGCTGCCGTCGTGCTGGCAGGCTGCTCCGGCGGCGGAGAAGCGGGCGGCGACAACTCCGCGGTCGCCGAGTCGTCGCTGAAGTCGACCGGCTGGACCGTCGCGGATCGCGCCGACGTCAAGGACGGCGGGTCGATCACCCTGCCGATCGACACCGCTCCGGCGAACTGGCAGCTGCTCAACCTGGACTCGGGGACCGTCGACGACACGACGATCTCGCAGACCTACCTGCCGAGCTTCATCCAGTTCAAGGAGAACGGCGAGTGGGAGGCGAACAAGGACTACGCGACGTCGGTCGAGCTGACCAAGGACTCGCCCCAGACCGTCGAGATCAAGATCAACCCGAAGGCCGTGTGGTCGGACGGCACCCCGATCAGCGCGAAGGACGTCATCGCGAACTGGAAGGCGCTGAACGGCTCCGACAAGGCCTTCGCGCCGCTGTCCACCAACGTGTGGGAGGACGTGGACTCGGTCAAGCAGGGCTCCGACGAGCGTGACGTCATCATGACGTTCTCGAAGACCAACGCCGACTGGGCGAGCGTCTTGACCGCCATCTACCCGTACTGGGCCGTCGACACCCCGGACCACTTCAACAAGGCCTGGGCCAAGGCGCCGTACGCCGCCGACGGCAAGACCTACGTCTCCGGTGGTCCGTACATCCTGAAGTCCTTCGACACCAACGGTGGCGTCGTGACCTTCGAGAAGAACTCGAAGTGGTGGGGTGACGAGGGCAAGCTCGACACAATCGTCTTCAAGACGGTCTCGCGTGACGGCGTCGCCCAGGCGTACGGCAACAAGGAGCTCGACGCGTTCAACCTGAACGGCAGCGCCGACAACCTCAAGACGGCGAACTCGCGGTCCGACTCGAAGATCGAGCGCTCGCTCGGCACCACGCAGCGTCAGATCACGCTGAACGGCACCTCGGACGTCTTCAAGGACCAGGACGTGCGCCAGGCGTTCGCACAGGCCATCAACCGCAAGGTCGTGGCCCAGGCGATCCTGTCGCCGGTGAAGAGCCCGGGCGACGTGCTCAACAACCTCGTCTACCTGCCCGGACAGCAGGGCTACGAAGACGACGCGTCGAGCGTCTACGGCTACAGCACCGACAAGGCGAAGTCGAAGCTCGAGGACGCCGGCTGGAAGATCGGCTCGGACGGCTACGCGACCAAGGGCGGCAAGGAACTCGACGTCCGCTTCGTGATCCCGTCGGACAACCCGAACTCGGCGAACGTCGCGCAGCTCGTGCAGCAGCAGACCAAGCTCGCCGGCTTCAAGGTGACCATCGACACCGTGCCCACCGACGACTTCTTCACGAAGTACATCACCACGACGACCCGTGACTTCGACGCCACGTACTTCGCGTGGCAGGGCACCCCGTTCCCGATCTCGTCGCTGAAGTCGATCTACTACCCCGCCGACGCCGGCCAGAACTACACCGGCGTGACGGACGACTCGCTCGGTGCCGCGTGGGACAAGGCGAACGGCGAGCTCGACCCGGATGCCCGCATCAAGGACGCGCAGGCCATCGACAAGAAGATCGTCGCGGTCGCCGGCACCATCCCGCTGTTCGCCGAGCCGTACGCCTGGGGTGTGCGCAAGGACCTGGTGAACTACGGTCCGGCGCAGTTCCAGCAGTCCTCGGTCAAGTGGCAGGACGTCGGCTACAAGAAGTAGTCGCCGCCCCGTTCACGAACGACACCCCCGACGTCGCACGACGTCGGGGGTGTCGTTCTGCGTCGTGACCGTCAGAACCGTGCCGCCGCCAGCGACGCCGCGACCCCGAGGACGACCATCGCCAGGATCGTCCAGCCGTGGGTGCGGTGCGTGATCGGCGCAGCCGTCACGGTCGACGGAGGTGGGCCGTCCTGCTCGGCCGGGGCGGGCACGTGGGCCAGCATCCGCGCGGCCGCAGCGTCGACGTCCAGGCGATCCGGGCCTCCCGGCTGGTCACCGGTGTGCGCGGCGAGACGCGCCGTCGGGCGGGTCGCGATCCAGACGCGGCGGACGCCCTCGCTGGTGACCACCTCGATGCCGTACTTCGTGCGCACCTCGCTGATGCGGGACCAGGTGTAGGTGCTGGTCCGCCGGACGTCCACGATGCGCAGGTGCTCCGGCGTCAGCTCGATCCGGGGACGCCACAGCGCTGCCCAGGCGACGAACGCGACGGCGATGCTCGGGATCGGCACGAGCCAGGAGGCGCCGCCGCCGAGCAGCGCCAGCGGGACGAGCGCGACGGCCACGACCCAGAGGACGACGGCGAGGGCGCGCAGGCCGAGGGCGACGATGGTGGTGTGCACCGGACGAGGGTACGAGATGCCTCCCCGGAGACGCCCGGGGAGCGGGTGTGACACACCGGCGCGTATCTCCGGACGACCCGATTCCCCGAGGAGGCAGATCCTGGACGGACCCTCGTGCCGTCAATGGTCGTCGCCCCCAGTTGGGGTGTCAATACCCCATCGCGACGCATTCAGGGGAATCCCACGCCGAGGACTACGAAACGAGCAGTTCGATCTGTTCGCGGATCGTCTCGGCCTTCGGGAACCGCAGACCGACCAGGCCGACGTGCCGCCACCGGACCACGCCGTCGGGGCCGATCACGAAGACCGACCGACGCAGGCCGATGCCCGGTGCCTGCACCCCGTAGGCGCGGATCACCGAGCCCGCGGTGTCGCTGAGCAGCGGGAACACGAGCGAGGACCCCCGGGCGAACCCCTCGTGCGAGTCGAGTGCCTGCGGGCTGATGCCCCACACGGTCGCGCCGAGGTCGGTGAACTCGTCGAGTTCGGCCTGGTAGCTGCAGAGCTGGGCCGTGCAGACCGCCGTCGCGTCGCCCGGGTAGAACGCCAGTACCACGGTGCGGCCGATCTCGGCGGACAGGTCGTACTCGTCGTCGGAGCGGACGCCGCCGCGCACGACCATCCCCGGCAGGGTGAACGACGGGGCGGACTCGCCGATCGCGGGGATGCTCATGCGTCTCACGGTAGGGCGGCCCGGCGGGGGTTGCCCCTCGGCGCGCTGAGCGGGGGCTGTGGATGCGCTCGCGACGCGCTGAGCGGCCAGCGGAGCGTCGACGCGCCGCCGCCTACGAGAACAACTGCGGGAACGCGTGCGCCACCCAGGGGTACCCGACGAAGACCACCGCGTCGAGCAGGGCGTGCGTGATGACGAGCGGCAGGAGCCGGCCCCACCTCGTGTAGATCCAGCCGAACACGACGCCCATCACCGCGTTGCCGATGAACGCCCCGAACCCCTGGTACAGGTGGTAGCTGCCGCGCAGCAGGGCGGTCGACAAGATCATCTGCCAGCGGCCCCACCCGAGGTCGCCGAGACGGGCGTAGAGGTACCCGATCACGATCACCTCTTCCTGCAGGCCCGAGCGGATCGCGGACAGCAGCAGGACCGGGACCGTCCACCAGTACGAGTTCAGCGCGGCGGGGTCGACCGCGACCGTGATGCCGAGCGCCCGCCCCGCGAAGTACAGCGCGAGCCCCGGGATCCCGATGCACAGGGCGATGAGTGCCGGGCCGCCCAGGTCCGGCTTCGCCCGGAACCGATCGATCCCGAGCCGGCCGAGGTGCGGTCGCGACGTGCTCCACAGCAGGTAGCAGACGAGCGCGACCGGGGCCAGGTCCACCGCGATGCCGAGGAGCTGCCGGGCGAGGTCGACGTACTGCACCGTCGTCGACGAGGTGTTCAGCGCCGTCGACTGCTCGCCGAGCGGGGTCGTCTGGGACAGGTCGTCGATGATCTGCAGGATCGAGTAGAGGGCGCTGGCACCGAGCGAGAGCAGCAGGACGATGGTGATCTCGACCCACGTTCGCCGACGGCTCATGCGCTGTACTCCTGTCGCTTGCGAACTACCGGTAGACTGGCGTGTCGGGCGTTCTGCCCACGGGTGCGGTGCTGTGAAAACACTGGCCCGACACTCTCCCAGAAATTGAAGGATGTCCTGTATGGCGCTCGCCACCCGGTCCGACCTGCGCAACGTCGCCATCGTGGCACACGTCGACCACGGCAAGACCACCCTCGTCGACGCGATGCTCACGCAGACCAACTCGTTCGACGCCCACTTCGAGGGCGAAGACCGCATGATGGACTCGAACGACCTCGAGCGCGAGAAGGGCATCACGATCCTCGCGAAGAACACGTCGGTGCTCTACAACGGCAAGCACGCGACCGAGTTCGGCGCGGACGGCCCCATCACCATCAACGTGATCGACACGCCCGGCCACGCCGACTTCGGTGGTGAGGTCGAGCGCGGCCTCTCCATGGTCGACGGTGTCGTGCTGCTCGTCGACGCCTCCGAAGGTCCCCTGCCCCAGACCCGCTTCGTGCTGCGCAAGGCGCTCGCCGCGAAGCTCCCGGTGATCCTGCTCGTCAACAAGACGGACCGGCCCGACTCCCGCATCGACGAGGTCGTCTCCGAGTCCCAGGACCTGCTCCTCGGCCTCGCCTCCGACCTGTCGGACGAGGTCGACGACCTCGACCTCGACGCGATCCTCGACGTCCCGGTGGTCTACGCCTCGGGTCGCAACGGCGCCGCGTCGCGCAACAAGCCGAACGACGGCGAGCTGCCCGACAACGACGACCTCGAGCCGCTGTTCGAAGCGATCCTCCAGCACGTCCCGGCCCCGAAGTACGACGACGAGCACCCGCTGCAGGCGCACGTCACGAACCTCGACGCCTCCCCGTTCCTCGGTCGCCTGGCGCTCCTGCGCATCTTCCACGGCACCATGAAGAAGGGCCAGACGGTCGCGTGGGTCAAGCACGACGGCACCGTCGTCAACGCCCGCATCACCGAGCTCCTCATCACGAAGGCGCTCGACCGCTACCCGGCCGAGTCGGCAGGCCCCGGTGACATCGTCGCCGTCGCCGGCTTCGACACGATCACCATCGGCGAGACCCTGACCGACCCCGAGGACGTCCGCCCGCTGCCGACCATCACGGTCGACGACCCGGCGATCTCGATGACGATCGGCACGAACACCAGCCCGCTCGTCGGCAAGGTCAAGGGCCACAAGCTGACCGCCCGCATGGTCAAGGAGCGCCTCGACCGCGAGCTCGTCGGCAACGTCTCGCTCAAGGTCCTCGACATCGGCCGCCCCGACGCGTGGGAGGTCCAGGGTCGTGGTGAGCTCGCACTCGCCATCCTGGTCGAGCAGATGCGTCGCGAGGGCTTCGAGCTCACCGTCGGCAAGCCGCAGGTGGTCACGAAGCGTGACGAGAACGGCAAGCTGCAGGAGCCGTACGAGCACATGACGATCGACACGCCGGAGGAGTACCTCGGCGCGATCACGCAGCTCATGGCCGCTCGCAAGGGCCGCATGGAGAACATGACGAACCACGGCACCGGCTGGGTGCGCATGGAGTTCATCGTCCCGTCGCGCGGCCTGATCGGCTTCCGCACGTCGTTCCTCACGGAGACCCGCGGCACCGGCATCGCCAACGCGATCTTCCACGGCTACGACGAGTGGGCCGGCGCGATCCAGACCCGCATCAACGGCTCGATCGTCTCCGACCGCTCCGGTGTGGTGACGCCGTTCGCCATCACGAACCTCCAGGAGCGGATGTCGTTCTTCGTCAACCCGACCGAAGAGGTCTACGAGGGCATGGTCATCGGCGAGAACTCGCGCGCCGACGACATGGACGTGAACATCACCAAGGAGAAGAAGCTCACCAACATGCGGTCGGCCAACGCCGACACGTTCGAGTCGATGACGCCGTCGCGTCAGCTCTCGTTGGAGGAGTGCCTCGAGTTCGCCCGTGAGGACGAGTGCGTCGAGGTCACCCCCGCCGCCGTGCGCATCCGCAAGGTCGAGCTGGACGCTTCGGCTCGCCAGCGCTCCTACGCGCGTCTCAAGCGCCAGGACGCGTAAGCACCAGCACGAGCAACACCCGCGGAGGCCCGTCCTCCGTCCGACGGCCCGGTCACCTGCAACAGGTGGCCGGGCCGTTCGCGGTTGTACCGTGGTCAGCGTGACTCTCGACCTGCTCTCGATCTACCAGGACCTGCACGCCCACCCGGAGCTCGGCTTCCAGGAGCACCGCACCGCCGGTGTCATCACTGCGAAGCTCGCCGAGATCGGCGGGATCGAGGTGACGACGGGCGTCGGCGGCACCGGCGTCGTCGGTGTCGTGTCGAACGGCGAGGGCCCGGTGGTCTGGCTCCGCGCCGACATGGACGGCCTGCCCGTGCAGGAACGCACCGGCCTGTCCTACGCCAGCGAGCACGTCGGCACCGACGACGAGGGCCGCGAGGTCCCCACCATGCACGCCTGCGGCCACGACATCCACGTCACGTGGCTGCTCGGCACGCTCGAGCGCCTGGTGGCGACCACGGGGGACTGGCGCGGCACGGTCGTCGCCGTCTTCCAGCCTGCTGAAGAGGTCATCTCCGGCGCCCGCGCGATGGTCGAGGACGGCCTGGTCGAGCGGTTCCCGAAGCCGGACGTCGTGCTCGGGCAGCACTCCGCACCCGCACCGGTCGGCATCGTCGCGGTCGGCACCGGCCCCGTGATGGCGTCGAGCGACCGGCTGACGGTGACCTTCAACGGCCGTGGGGCGCACGGTTCTGCGCCGCAGGCCTCGCTCGACCCGGTCGTCACCGCGGCCTCGGCCGTCGTGCGGCTGCAGACGGTCGTCGCCCGCGAGGTCTCGCCGAGCGACGCGGGGGTCGTCACCGTCGGCAGCTTCCACGCCGGCACGCGGGCGAACATCATCCCCGACGAGGCCGTCATCGAGATCTCGACCCGGGCCCGCAACGAGGAGACGCGCCAGCGCATCATCGCCTCGATTGAGCGCATCGTCCGGGCCGAGAGCACGGCCGGAGGCCTGTCCGAGCCGACGATCGTGCGCGCGCCGGGCGCCGAGGTCACCGTGAACGACGCCGAGGCCGCCGCCACCGTGCTCGAGGCCATCCGCGCCGAGGTGCCGGGAGCCCGCGACCTGGAGATCGGGCTCGCCATGGCGTCGGAGGACGTCGGCCAGCTCGCCACCGCAGCCGGAGCGCCGCTCGTGTACTGGTTCACGGGCATCACCGACCCGGAGCGCTTCCGCCGCGGCGAGGAGATCCCGAGCAACCACTCGCCGTTCTACGCGCCGCAGGCCGAGACCGCGATCCCGGTCGGCGTCGACGCCCTGGTCGCGGCGACGCGCGCCTACGTCGCCTGAACCGTCCGTCGGCAAGGAGGCACGGGGCGGCCCCGCCGCGCACGTGACCGCCCCGGGGACGGCACGTTCACAGCCAACTCGCGCCGGGCCTCCCGGCTCGTCCGTTACGGTCGCGCCATGCGTTCCCTCCGTACCCCGCTGATCGCCGCCGTCGCTGCCGGCATCGCCCTGGCCGGACTCACCGGCTGCTCGACCCAGGCCGTGCAGCAGGCCACCGACCTCGGGTCCTCCGTCGCGTCGAACGTCGCGGACGGGGTCGCCGGCATCGACGGCAAGGCGATCCAGGACGGCATGTCCTCGGTCGCCGGGGGCATCGACGGCGCGCTCGACACGGCGCTCAAGGGCGCCGACGTGACGTCCGACGGCAAGGTGCCGGACGGGTTCCCGTCGGCCGACGTCCCGCTCGTCGACGGCACCGTGCTCGGCGGGGGAGCCGGCCCGAACGGCTCCGGGTGGGTCGCGCAGGTCCGGGCGGCCTCGGTCGACGACTTCCAGGCCGCCGTGCAACAGCTCACCGACGCCGGGTACACCGAGTCGGCGAAGCGTGCGGACTCGTCGAGCGCGTTCGGCATGTTCCGGAGCGACGCCTACCGCGTCGTCCTGACCTTCTCGGAGACCAAGGACAGCGGCGGCGTCACGGCGACCTACATCGTCACGCCCCGCTAGTCCCGTACCCTTGGGGACGATGTCGAAGGCCCCCGCCACGCGCCCGGAGCGCGTCCTGATCGTGCACGCCCACCCCGACGACGAGACGCTCTCGTCGGGCGGGACCATCGCGACCCTGCTCGAGCGCGGCGCCGAGGTGACCGTGCTCACCGCGACCCGGGGCGAGCGCGGCGAGATGCTCACGGAGCAGTTGGCTCCGCTGGCCGGGGACCCCGCGCGGGTGGCACGGCACCGCGAGACCGAGATCGCCGCGGCCCTCGCCGCCCTCGGCGGGCCGCAGCACCTGTGGCTCGGCGGGCGCGGTGCCCGGCCGACCGACCTGCCGGAGCGTCGCTACGTCGACTCCGGCATGCAGTGGGGCCCGGACGGGCGGGCCACCGCCGCGGACGACGCCCCGGCCGACTCGCTGACCGCGGCAGACCTGGGCGAGGTCGTGGACGACGTCCGCGCCGCGATCCGCTCCACCGGTGCCGACGCCGTGATCAGCTACGCCGACGACGGCGGCTACGGGCACCCCGACCACGTGCGGATGCACCACGCGGCGCAGTACGCGGCCCGTGCCGAAGAGGTCCCCTTCTCGATGATCGTCGACCCCGGCAGCGGCCAGGCCGACCTCACGGTCGACGTCCTGCCGGTCCGCGCCAAGGTGCGCGCGGCCGTCGAGCAGTACCGCTCCCAGGTCGCCGTCGACCCCGTGGACCCCGCCGACCCGAGCGCTCTGTCGTGGGTGATGCCGCACGGCGTCCGGCAGCACGCCCCGGCGGTCGAGGCGTTCCGGCACGACGCGGCCCCGCAGCCGGCGGCCCCGCAGACCTACGCCGAGATGTCCGGCCAGGGCAAGGCCGCGGCGGTCGTGGTCTCGCTGCTGCTCGGGCTGCTCGCGGGCGGGCTCGGGACGGTCACGCACCAGCAGACGCTCGGCGCGTTCCCGGTCGGACTCGTCATCACCACCCTCATCGTGCTCGGCCTGACCGTGGGCGTGCGGCTCGTCTACCGCTCGCGGGCGATGGTCGCCGCGATCGGCATCGGGATCCTCGTCGCGACGCAGGTGCTCGTGTCGGTCGGCGGGGAGAGCTCGCCGCTCGTCCTCGCCAACGCGGCCGGGTACGTCTGGACCTTCGCCCCCGCGGTGATCGCCGCCCTGGTCCTCGCGTGGCCGGACCTGTCGGGGCTGCGGTCCCGGACGGCCCCGGGCCGCGAGTAGACTCGAACCCGCTCGTCGAAGGGAGCACCCGAACCGTGACCTACGTGATCGCCCAGCCCTGTGTCGACGTCAAGGACCGTGCCTGCATCGACGAATGCCCGGTCGACTGCATCTACGAGGGTGACCGCTCGCTCTACATCCACCCCGACGAGTGCGTCGACTGCGGTGCGTGTGAGCCGGTCTGCCCCGTCGAGGCCATCTACTACGAGGACGACCTGCCCGACCAGTGGGCCGACTACTACAAGGCCAACGTCGAGTTCTTCGACGAGGTCGGGTCGCCCGGCGGCGCTGCGAAGGTCGGCGTGATCCACAAGGACCACCCCGTCGTCGCGGCCGAGCCCGTGCGCGGCTGACCGGACCCCCCTCGTGGCGCTCGACCTCCCCGACTTCCCCTGGGACCAGCTCATCCCGTTCAAGCAGCGCGCTGCGGCGTACGAGGGCGGCATCGTCGACCTCAGCGTCGGATCGCCCGTCGACCCCACACCCGAGGTCGTCCGCACCGCCCTGGCCACCGCGACCGACGCGCACGCCTACCCGCAGGTCGCCGGCACTCCGGCGCTGCGACAGGCCATCGCCGACTGGTACGGCCGTCGGCACGGCGTCGCCCTGACCGAGGCGAACGCGCTGCCGACGATCGGCTCGAAGGAGTTCATCGCGGGCCTGGCGCTCTGGCTCGGCATCGGGCCCGGTGACACCGTGGTGTTCCCGGCCGCCGCGTACCCGACGTACGAGCTCGGCGCCGCACTGGTCCGGGCCGAGGCTCTCGCGTCGGACGACCCCGCCGCGTGGCCGTCCACCACGAAGCTCGTGTGGCTGAACTCCCCGGGCAACCCCGACGGCCGCGTGCTGACCATCGACGAGCTCCGCGCCGCCGTGGTGCGCGCCCGCGAGCTCGGAGCCGTCATCGTCGGCGACGAGTGCTACGCCGAGCTCGGGTGGGACCCGGAGTACGCCACCACCCCGACGCCCACCATCCTGGACCCCCGTGTGGTCGGTGACTCGCTCGACGGCGTGCTCAGCGTGTACTCGCTGTCGAAGCAGTCGAACCTCGCCGGCTACCGTGCGGCCTTCGTCGCCGGTGACGCCGCGATCCTGGCCGATGTCCTGGCCGTCCGGAAGCACGCCGGGCTCATGCCGCCGCTGCCCGTGCAGCAGGCCATGGTCGTCGCGCTCCAGGACGAGACCCACGTGCAGCAGCAGAAGGCCCGCTACCGAGCGCGCCGGAACATGCTCCGGCGAGCACTCGAGGATGCCGGGTTCCGGATCGACCACAGCGAGGCCGGGCTCTACCTCTGGGCCACCCGCGGTGAACCCGCACTCGACACCGTGGCCTGGCTCGCCGACCGCGGGATCCTCGTCGCACCGGGCACGTTCTACGGCGCAGCAGGGGGCGAGCACGTCCGCGTGGCCCTGACGGCGACCGACGAGCGCATCGCCGCAGCGTCGCAGCGACTGGCGAGCAGCCGTCGCCTCGGCACCGCGTAGCACGGACACGAGTTGTTCCGGTGGTGCCCGCAATCCCTGGGAACCACCAAATCGTCACCTGGGATGTGTGCACGACCGACAGGTGCCGCGATTAGGCTGTCCTCGTGACTGACACTGCCAATGACGCTCAGAAGACGGCCACACCGCCCACCACGCCCGTCCCCGTGAGTCCCGCCGCCGAACAGCAGGGCGCGACCGCGACGCTGACGTTCCCGGGTGGCACGGCGGAGTTCCCGATCCTGCAGAGCGTCGACGGCGCGTCCGCGATCGACATCTCGACCTTCAAGAAGCAGACCGGGATGAACACGCTCGACTACGGGTTCGTGAACACCGGTGCGACGAAGAGCGCGATCACCTACATCGACGGCGACCAGGGGATCCTGCGCTACCGCGGGTACCCGATCGACCAGATCGCCGGCAACTGCACCTTCCTCGAGGTCGCGTGGCTCCTGATCTACGGCGAGCTGCCGACCCCCACCGAGCTCGAGCAGTTCGACGCCCGCATCCGTCGGCACACCCTGCTGCACGAAGACCTCCGCCGCCTGTTCGACGCCCTGCCGCACTCGGCGCACCCGATGTCCGTGCTCTCGAGCGCCGTGAGCGCCCTGTCCACGTACTACGAGGACGACATGGACGTGGACGACCCCCAGAAGGTCGAGTTGCAGACCGTCCGGCTCCTCGCCAAGCTCCCGGTCATCGCGGCGTACGCCCACAAGAAGGCCATCGGGCAGGCGTTCCTGTACCCGGACAACTCGCTGTCGTTCGTCGACAACTTCCTGCGGCTGAACTTCGGCACCATGGCCGAGACCTACAAGCCCAACCCGGTGCTCTCGAAGGCGCTTGAGCGGCTCCTCATCCTGCACGAGGACCACGAGCAGAACGCCTCGACCTCGACGGTGCGCATGGTCGGCTCGACGAAGGCGAACATGTTCGCCTCGATCTCGGCCGGCATCAACGCCCTGTACGGCCCGCTGCACGGCGGCGCGAACGAGGCCGTGCTCGAGATGCTCCAGCAGATCAAGGACTCGGGCGAGCCCGTGACGCGCTTCGTCGAGCGGGTGAAGAACAAGGAGCAGGGCGTCAAGCTCATGGGCTTCGGGCACCGTGTCTACAAGAACTACGATCCGCGCGCGAAGCTCGTCAAGGAGTCCGCGCACGAGGTCCTCGAGTCCCTCGGCGTGCAGGACGACCTGCTCGACATCGCGATGGAACTCGAGCAGATCGCACTCGAGGACGAGTACTTCGTCAGCCGCAAGCTCTACCCGAACGTCGACTTCTACACCGGCATCATCTACAAGGCGATGGGCTTCCCGCCGCGGATGTTCACCGTCCTGTTCGCCATCGGTCGCCTGCCGGGCTGGATCGCCCAGTGGCGCGAGCTGAACAACGACCCGCTCAACAAGATCGGTCGCCCGCAGCAGCTCTACGTGGGCGCGCCCGAGCGCGACGTCCCCGCGCGCTGATCGACCCCGAGCGCCCCGCCCCACGGTTCCGTGGCGCGGGGCGCTCGTGCGTGTGCGCCGCGTGCCGCCGTCCGGCGGGACGCGCCACTCGCCTCCGCCGAGTGGTCGCGAACGGTCGTCCGGCGGGTGTCGAAACGACGGTTCGTGCGCCCTCGGTGCGCGCAGGCCGCGTGTTGTGACAGCTCGCGGGGCGGGGTGGGGCCCTGGACGCGACGGCCTGGAGGCCCGGTGGCGGTCTCGTGGACCGGCACCGGGCCTCCAGGCGGGTGCGTCGGGCGCGGCGTGGCGGGACGCGCCGCTCACCTCCGCCGAGTGGTCGCGAACTGTCGTCGGGAGGGTGTCGAAACGACGGTTCGTGCGCCTTCGGCGCGCGCAGGCGGCGTGTTGTGACCACTCGCGGGGCGGGGTGCGGCCCTGGACGCGACCGCCTGGAGGCCCGGTGCCGGTCTGGTGGACCGGCACCGGGCCTCCCGGCGGGTGCGTCGGTGGGAGCGCGATCGTGGGCCGCGCCGCTCACCTCCGCCGAGTGATCGCGAACTGTCGTCCGGCGGGTGCCGGAGCGACAGTTCGTGCGCCCTCGGCGCGCGCAGGCGGCGCGTCGTGACCGCTGGCCGAGCGCTACGCGTGCAGCGCGGTGTTCAGCTGGATGCCCTCGCCCTTGCGCTGCAGTGCCTCGACGGCGCCGCTGATGCTGTTGCGGCGGAACAGGATGTTCGGGGTGCCGGAGAGCTCCGCGGCCTTGACGGTCTTCGGGGTGCCGTCGGGGTTCGGTGCCGCGCCGACCAGCACCACCTTCGTGCCGGCCGTGACGTAGAGACCGGCCTCGATGACGGAGTCGTCACCGAGCGAGATGCCGAGGCCCGCGTTCGCGCCGAGCAGCGCGCGCTCGCCGAGCGAGACACGGTGCGTGCCGCCGCCGGACAGCGTGCCCATGATCGAGGCGCCGCCGCCGATGTCGGTGCCGTTGCCGACGACGACGCCCTGCGAGACGCGGCCCTCGATCATGGCGTCACCGAGGGTGCCGGCGTTGAAGTTCACGAAGCCCTCGTGCATGACCGTCGTGCCCGGCGCCAGGTGTGCGCCGAGGCGGACGCGGTTGGCGTCGCCGATGCGGACGCGGTCCGGAACGACGTAGTCGAGCAGGCGCGGGAACTTGTCGATGGCGTGCACGGCGATGCCGGCGCGCTGCAGGGACGGGCGCAGGCGCGTCAGGGAATCGGGGTGCACCGGGCCGGCGTTGGTCCACGCGACGATCGGCAGGTGGCCGAAGACGCCGTCGAGGGAGACCTCGTTCGGGCGGACGTGCAGGTGGCTCAGCAGGTGCAGGCGGAGGTACGCGTCCGGGGTGCTCGTCGGGCCGGCGTCGATCGTGATCTCGGTGGTGACGGCCTCGATCCGGACCTCGCGGCGGGGGTCGTCACCGACGTGCGCCTGCAGCTCGGCGGGGAACACGGCGTCGGCGGGCAGCGGGCCGAGGTGCGTCTCCGGGTACCAGGTGTCGAGCGTCGTGCCGTCGGCGGCGATCGTCGCGAGGCCGTGGCCCCAGGCGTGGGTCGGGCGGTCGGAGGCAGTCGTGTCGGTCACGGCTCCAGGGTACCGAGCGGCCGTCGGCGGGCACCGTCCGGCCGGACTGCCGGGGCGGTGCGAGGGGCGGCCGGTAGGCTGCCCGCATGCCGGAGCACCTCGACCTCACCGCCTCGTCCATCGACATCACCCGTGCCATCTGCGACATCGAGTCGGTGTCCGGCAACGAGCAGGCCCTCGCCGACGCGATCGAGGCCGTGCTCGCACCGCTGCCGCACCTCGAGGTGATCCGCGACGGCGACGCGATCGTGGCGCGGACGAACCTGGGCCGCGACCGCCGGGTCGTCATCGCCGGTCACATCGACACGGTGCCGCTCAACGACAACCTGCCGACTGAGTTCCGGACCACCGAGGACGGCACCGAGATCCTCTGGGGCCGCGGCACCGTCGACATGAAGGCCGGCTGCGCGGTGCAGCTCAAGCTGGCGTACGACCTGGTCGACCCCTCGGTCGACGTCACGTGGGTCTGGTACGACCACGAGGAGGTCAGCGACGCCCTGAACGGCCTCGGCCGTCTGGCCCGGACGCGACCCGAACTCCTCACCGCCGACTTCGCGATCCTGGGCGAGCCGTCCGGGGCACAGATCGAGGGTGGCTGCAACGGCAACCTCCGCGCCGAGATCCGCACGTTCGGCAAGCGTTCGCACAGCGCCCGGAGCTGGATCGGCGACAACGCGATCCACAAGACCGCCCCGATCCTGGCCACCCTGGCCGCCTACGAGCCCCGCACCGTCACGGTCGACGGGCTCGAGTACCGCGAAGGCCTGAACGCGGTCGGCATCAGCGGCGGCATCGCGGGCAACATCATCCCCGACGAGGCGATGGTGCACGTGAACTACCGGTTCGCCCCCTCGCGCTCGGCCGACGAAGCCGTCGCCCACATCCGCGAGCTGTTCGACGGGTACGAGGTCACGATCGTCGACCTCGCCGCCGGTGCCCGCCCCGGACTCGACGCCCCGCTCGCGCAGGACTTCGTCGCGGCCGTCGGCGGACCGGAGCCCCGTCCGAAGTACGGCTGGACCGACGTCGCACGCTTCTCGGCGCTCGGGGTCCCCGCGGTCAACTACGGCCCCGGCGAGCCGGTCTTCGCCCACCACGACGACGAGCAGGTCCCGGTCGCGCAGATCACCGCGGTCGAGGCCGGGCTGCGTCGGTGGCTGACGGCCTGACGACGGCGGGGGCCACCCGGAGGACCCCTGCCCGGAACCGCTGGCGGGCCCGGTACCGGGTCGTCCCGTGGTGGGTGCGCATCACGGTCGTGTACGTGCTGGCGCGGCTCGTCACGGGCGCCATGATGCTCGCCTTCGCCCGCGTGCAGGCGGCGAACTCGTTCACCGTGCAGAGCCCGGTCTACCTGTCGTTCGCGTCGATCTGGGACGGCGCCTGGTACCGCGTGATCGCCACGGGCGGGTACCCGTCGACGCTGCCCGTCGACGCCGCCGGACACGTGACCGAGAACGCGTGGGCGTTCATGCCCGCGTACCCGTTCCTGGTGCGCGCGCTCACGCTGCTCACCGGAGCATCGTTCGAGTTCGTCGCGGTCTCGGTGTCGTTGCTCGCCGGACTCGGGGCCGCGCTGGTGTTCCGCCGCCTCATGGGACGGTTCCTCGACCCCGCACGGGCGACGTTCGCCACGGTGCTGTTCTGCGTCGCACCGGTGTCGGCGATGTTCCAGGTGGCCTACGCGGAGTCGATGGGCCTGTTCCTGCTGCTCGTCGCGCTGCTGCTCATGGTGGATCGACGGTGGTGGGCGATGCTGCCCGTCGTGCTCCTGCTCGGCATGACCCGACCGACGGGGCTCGCCTTCGCGTTCCTGGTGGTGCTCTTCGTGGCCGCGTGGGCGATCCGCCCGGCGTGGGTGCGCTCGTCGGAACCGCTGACCCTCCGCCGGCTCGTCCCACCCGCGGTGGTCGCCACGGTGTCGGGTCTGGTCGGTCTGGCATGGCCGGCGATCGCGTGGGCGGTGACCGGGGTGCCGAAGGCCTACACCGACACCGAGCTCGCCTGGCGGTCGTCGTACATCGGGTGGAAGGAACTCGTGCCGTTCGCGCCGTGGGTGCAGGGGTTCGGGTGGTGGTTCGGGCAGCCGGCCGGCACGGTGCTGCTCGTCGTCGTGCTCGTCGGGTTCGCGGCGTTCGTGTGCATGCCGGCCGCACGCCGGATCGGCATCGAGCTCCGACTCTGGGGTGTGGCGTACCTGGTGTACCTGCTGGCGGTGTTCTTCCCGCAGTCGAGCACCTGGCGCATCCTCGTGCCGATCGCACCGCTGCTCGGCATCGTGGCGCTGCCGCGGTCGCGGGTGTACCGCGTGGCCGTCGTCGTCGCGTTCGTCGGGCTGCAGTGGGTCTGGCTGTACTACACGTGGTGGATCGACGGCTACGACTGGACCCCGCCGTGATCGATGCGGGGTACCGGAGGCCCGCGGATCCGCGTTCTGCGGAGCATCCGGACGGCGCATCCGACACCCCCAACCTGGGCGGTTTCGCAGTTGCCCCCTCCATACGGGATAATGGGGCTGCATTTACTGCACGAAAGGGGACATCTGATGGCAGCCATGAAGCCGAGGACCGGTGACGGGCCGATGGAGGCTGTTAAGGAGGGTCGACTCATCATCGTGCGGGTTCCGCTCGAAGGTGGAGGCCGCCTGGTCGTCTCGGTCAACGATGCCGAGGCCAAGGAACTCCACGACGCACTCGCTGAGGTCGTCTCGGCCTAGTACGTCGAAGCACCAGAACGGAAGGCCCGGAGCGTGTACGCTCCGGGCCTTCCGTCTGCCCGCCGGTAGCGGGCGCCCACACGCGGTGTCGGTCGGCTCCGGCAGGATGGGGCCGTGCCGAGGACCCACCTGCCCATCCGACGCGTCGAGGAGTACCGCGACCCGGACCCGATGCCGCGCGACGAGTGGCCGGCCACGCTCCCGCCGATCCGGCAGCTGCTCGACGAGGGCCTCGACCTGGACCCGGTGACGGTGTTCGTCGGGGACAACGGTGTCGGCAAGTCGACCCTGATCGAGGCCATCGCGCTCGCGTTCGGGATGTCCCCGGAAGGCGGCTCGACCGGGGCACACCACTCGACCCGTCCGTCCGAGTCGGACCTGTGGCAGCACATCGCCCTGCGACGTGACTTCGGTGCGCCCCGCGGTGGTTTCTTCCTGCGTGCTGAGACGATGCACGGCTTCTTCACCTACCTCGAGGAGCACCCGAACCGCAGTCGCCCCGAGCCGGTGTTCCACGAGCGCAGCCACGGCGAGGCGTTCCTGGACTTCGTCATCGACCGGGCGCGTTGGCCCGGCCTCTGGATCCTCGACGAGCCCGAGTCCGCCCTGTCGTTCTCGGGCTGCCTCACCCTGATCGCACTGTTGCGCTCGATCGTCGAGAGCGGCGTCGGCCAGGTCGTGCTCTCGACCCACTCACCCGTGCTCGCCGCCTTCCCGGGCGCGACGATCCACGAGGTCGGCGAGTGGGGCCTGCGGCGCACCGAGTGGCGCGACCTCGACCTGGTGCGGAACGAGCGTGCGTTCCTCGAGTCGCCCGAGCGGTACCTGCGGCACCTGGACTGACCTGCGCGAGCGCCGGCGGGTCGAGCGCTAGTTGGTGACCTTCGTCAACTGCAGCAGCCCGTCACCGGCGGGCGACAGCGCGCTGCGCACCGCACCCGAGGTCGACACCTCGGTCAGGAGCAGGCGGAAGTCCGTGGTGGCGCGGTCGCGCTTCACCGGGTCGGCCACGCGTCCGCGCCAGAGGGCGTGCGGCACCAGGACGGTGCCACCCAGGCGGGCGAGCCGCAGACCGTGCTCGACGTACTCGATGACGTGCTCGGGGTCGGCGTCGACGAGCACGACGTCGTACGAGGCCTCGTTCATGCGGGGGAGCACCTGGTTCGCCCGGCCGGGGATGAGCCGGATCCGTGCGGGGGCGGTGCCGGCGCTGATGTAGGCGTCGCGGGCGAACTGCTGGTGGTCGACCTCGACGTCGATCGTCGTCAGGGTCGCGTTCGGGGCGCCGGCGAGCAGGTACAGGCCGGAGACCCCGAGGCCGGTGCCGATCTCGATGATGCTCGTGGCTCGCGAAGCTGCCGCGATGACCCCGATCTGCGCACCGATCGCGGGCGAGATCGCTTCGACCCCGAGTTCCAGGGAGTGCTCACGAGCACGGGCGATCGCCTCGGTCTCCGAGACGATGTCCTCGGCGAACTTCCAGTTCGACTCTTTCTCTGACACGCACACTCCGTTCGGGAGACAACTCTAGAGGTGCAACGCAGCAGCACGCGTTAGGCTCGCTCGCGTGGACATCCCGCTCGACAAGATCCTGATCATCGGGGTCATCGGCGTCCTCTTGCTCGGGCCGCAGCGCCTGCCGATGTACGCCCAGAAGCTGGCCGAGTTCGTCAAGGCCGTCCGTCGCTTCGCCGACACCGCGAAGGAGCGGATGCGCGACGAGATGGGCCCCGAGTTCGACGACATCGAGTGGCAGAAGCTCGACCCGCGCCAGTACGACCCGCGCCGCATCATCCGAGACGCCCTGCTCGACTCCGGTTCCAGTGCGGCCGCGGTGCAGACCGCGCAGGTGACGGCCTCCAAGGTTCGCGCGACGGCTCCCGTCGTGCCCCTGGCCGCCGGTGAACCGGCACCCTTCGACGCCGAGGCGACCTGACGCCCGTCACGTCCCCACCTGACGGACTGGAGGCCCGGTGCCAGCTGGCACCGGGCCTCCAGTCCGTCAGGGGGTCGCGTCGTCAGTCGCGGGTGGCGACGATCGTGTAGGTCGTCGGCATCCGGTCGCGGTCGTGTTCCGGCCAGGCCCACGAGCCGGTGTCGGTCTCGACCATGCGGGAGCTGAAGCGCCACGGCAGGGTCCGGCCCTCGTCGAGCCGTCGGAGCCGCAGCCCGGCACCGAGCAGGGCGTTCACGATCTCGGACAGCGGGTGCGGCCACTCGAAGGTGCGGGTGTTCGCCACGGTCCCGTCGCCGGCGTAGGTGCCGGCGTCGTCCCACTGCTGCGCGGTGCCGTCCGGGAAGTACCGGTACCGGGTGACGAGCTCGTCGGCGTCCTCGTCGAGGGCGTACAGCGCCGGATGTCCGTCGCGGATGAAGAACACCCCGCCGGGGCGCAGCAGGCCGGCGACCTGCGCAGCCCAGCGGTCGAGGTCGGGGAGCCAGCAGATCGTGCCGATGCTCGTGTACACGACGTCGAAGTCGCCGGTGACGGCGGCCCGGGCATCGAGGACGTCGGTCTCGACCCAGGTGACGTCGAGCCCGAGGCGCGATGCGAGTCCGGCGGCCGAGGCGAGGGCGGCGGGGGAGAAGTCGACACCGGTCAGTCGGGCACCCTCGCGGGCGAGCGACACCGTGTCGGTGCCGATGTGACACTGCAGGTGACAGACGTCGAGGCCCGCGAGCGAGCCGTTCGGCAACCAGGGCGTCAGGACCGGCAGGTCCTCACGGACGACGTCCGAGCGGTGGCCGGGGTCGGCGAGTGCGTCGATCGCGTAGGCGCCCTCGTGGATCGGCACCCGGTCGTCCCAGTTCGCGCGGTTGGTGGCGCGTGCGTGGTCCCAGTCGACATCGACGTGATCGGTGCTCATGCCCCGAGCCTAGGACAGCGACAACCCGAGCTTCCGGCCGGCGAGCCCGCGTCCCATCGTGGTGATCCGGTCGGCGATCGCCGTCAGGGCCACGGCGGACGGGTCCTCCGGGGCACCGAGCACCACGGGCACGCCTGCGTCGCCGCCCTCGCGTAGCGGCACGGACAGCGGCACGGTGCCGAGCACCGGGACGGGGACGTCCTGCCCGCGGGACAGCCGTGCGGCGGTCTCGGCGCCACCACCCTCGCCGAACAGGTGCAGCACCGAGCCGTCGGGCTGCACGAGCCCCGCCATGTTCTCGACCACGCCGATGACCCGCTGTCCGGTCTGCCGGGCGACGATCCCGCTGCGCTCGGCGACGTCGGCCGCGGCGGCCTGCGGGGTCGTGACCACCAGGACCTCGGCGTGCGGCAGCAACTGCCCCACCGAGATCGCGACGTCGCCGGTTCCCGGGGGCAGGTCGAGCAGCAGGACGTCGAGGTCGCCGAAGAACACGTCGGTCAGGAACTGGTTGACGGTGCGGTGCAGCATCGGTCCGCGCCACGACACCGCGGTCGAGACGTCGTCGACGAACATGCCGATCGAGACCACCTTCACGTCGTACGCCACCGGCGGCAGGATCATGCTGTCCACCCGGGTCGGACGGGGTGCGACCCCGTGCTCGTCGGTCAGACCCATCAGGCCGGGGACGCTGAAGCCGTGCACGTCGACGTCGACGATCCCGACCCGCAGGCCCCGGCGGGCGAGCGCGACGGCGAGGTTCACGGTGACGGTGGACTTGCCGACGCCACCCTTGCCGCTCGTGACGGCGATGACGCGCGTGAGCGAGTCCGCGGTGAACTGGATGCCCTTGGGGCGGCCGGCTCGCAGCCGCTCGGTCAGTGCGGCGCGCGTGGCCGGGTCCATCACGGACACGTCGACGTCGACTGCGGCGACCCCCGGGACGGACCCGGTGGCGACGCGGACGTCGCGCTCGATGGTGTCGGCGGCGGGGCACCCCACGATCGTGAGCTGCAGGTCGACGCGCACCGCGCCTCCTGGCTGCACGTCGACACCACGGATCATGTCGAGCTCCGTGACGGGGCGGCGGATCTCGGGGTCGATGACGCGGCCGAGCGCAGCGAGGACCGCCGTGCCGAGCTGTTCGTCGGTGTGGGCGGCCTCAGCCACGGGTGGAGCTGTCGTGTTCGTCCGCGTACCCGGCCTCGTCGGCGTCGCGGCGGTCGAGCTCCTCGAGCAGGGAGCGGAGCTCGGCGCGGATGAAGTCCTTCGACGCCATGTCCCGCATCGCCAGGCGCAGGGCCACGACCTCGCGGGCCAGGTACTCGGTGTCGGCCAGGTTGCGCTCGGCGCGCTGGCGGTCCTGCTCGAACTGCACGCGGTCGCGGTCGTCCTGCCGGTTCTGCGCGAGCAGGATCAGCGGGGCGGCGTACGAGGCCTGCAGCGAGAGCACGAGCGTCAGAGCCGTGAAGCCGATGGCCGCCGAGTCGAACTGCCACGGCTTCGGCGCCAGGGTGTTGTAGCCCATCCAGACCACGCAGAACAGCGTGAGGCCGATGAGGAACCACGGCGTGCCCATCCCGCGGGCGATGCCCTCGGTCGCACGACCGAAGGTGTCCCCGCGACCACGGCGGCGGCTGGGGAGCACACGCGTGCGCATGCCCTTGGGGGAGTCGAGCCGGACCTCTTGCCGGTCACGGTCGCGACGGTTGTCATCCGTTCGGGCCACGGGTGGTCCTCCTTCCCGTCGTCACGGGTGTCCTGCGCGGGCGTTGGCGTGGAAGCGGTGAGGGTTCCCCCTCGCCTTGACTTCGCCAGTCGTCCGGCAGGACGTGGTCGAGGACATCGTCGATCGTCACCACCCCGACGAGACGGTGGGCGTCGTCGACCACGGGGACGGACAGCAGGTTGTAGGTCGCCATGATGCGGGTGACCTCGGCGGCGCTCGCGTCGACCCGGACCGGTTCGGTCTGCTGGTCGATGAGCGTGCCGAGCCGCTCGTTCGGCGGGTAGCGGAGCATCCGCTGGAAGTGCACGAGTCCGAGGAACCGACCGGTCGGCGGCTCGTACGGCGGCAGGGTGACGCAGACGGCGGCGCCGAGCACCGGTGCGAGCTCGTGGCGGCGGACCAGCGCGAGGCCCTCGGCCACGGTGGCGTCGGCCGAGACGATCACCGGTTCGGTGGTCATCAGACCACCGGCGGTGTCCGGCTCGTACTCCAGGAGCATGCGGACGTCCTGCGCCTCCTCCGGCTCCATGAGCTGCAGGAGGGCTTCACTCCGCTCGTCGGAGAACTGGGCGAGGACGTCGGCCGCGTCGTCCGGCTGCATCTGGTCGAGGACGTCGGCGGCACGGGCGTCGACCAGCCGGGTGAGGATCTCGATGCGCTCCTGGTCGGGCATCTCCTCGAGCACGTCGGCGAGGCGGTCGTCGGGCAGTTCCTCGGCGACCTCGAACCGTCGCTCGGCGGGCAGGTCGAGCAGCGTCGACGCGAGGTCGGCGGGCAGCAGGTCGGAGTAGGCGGCGATGACGTGCTCGGCGGACTGGGCCTCGCCGGGGAGCTCGTCCTCGGTGACCTCGTTCCACGTCGCGAACGTCGTCGGGCCCTTGCCGAACGGCGACGGCGTGGTCTTCGGCTTGCGGAGGAAGAGCTGCGCGACCTCCCAGTCGCCCTGCCCGCGGTCCTCGATCGCGACGTCCTCGATGGTGGCGCGGATCCGCTGGTTCTTGATGAGCACCTTGCGGCCGAGCATCTCGGCGATGACGCGCACCTCGCCGCCGCGCTGTTCGAAGCGGCGCATGTTGACCAGACCGGTCGTGATGACCTGCCCGGCACCGATGGAGGTGATGCGGCCGATGCTCACGAAGATGCGGCGCTTGCCGGGCACCTCGACGATGAGCCCGACGACGTGCGGGGGATCGGCCCGGCGGTAGACGACCAGGACGTCCCGGACCCTGCCGACGCGGTCGCCCGCGGGGTCGAAGACGGAGCACCCGGCGAGGCGGGCGACGAAGACCTTCGTGGCGCTCACCCGACCCAGCGTAGTCGCTCGGGTGTGCGCGTTCGCTCGCGCCGCCGACGGCACCGGTCGACGGCTTGCGATCGGCTGCTTCCCTGAGAGTGCACGTGCGATTGCAAGGTGTGCGGTGAATGATGGCTGTGTGAGCAATCAGAGCCCCTTCGCCGGCAGGACCGCCCAGGCGTTCCCGACGCTGCCCAAGGGCGACGTCCTGGGAACGTACGACAGCTACCCCGACGCGCAGCGCGTGGTGGCGAAGCTGGCCGAGGCCGACTTCCCCGTCAACCAGCTCTCGATCGTCGGCAACGACCTGAAGACGGTCGAGCGGGTCACCGGCAAGATGACCTACGGCCGTGCCGCCATCGCCGGTGCGCTGTCCGGCCTGTGGCTCGGCATCTTCTTCGGCATCGTGCTCACGCTCTTCTCGCCGAGCGCCGGCGGCCTGATCCTGGCGGCCGCGATCATCGGTGCCGCGTTCGGCATGCTCTACGGCATCGTCTCGTTCGCGATCACGAAGCGGCAGCGCGACTTCACGAGCGTGCACCAGGTGCTCGCCACGAACTACCAGATCGTCGTCGACCCGCAGCTGACCGGGCAGGCGCAGCGCATCCTCGGCGAGCACGGGGCGACCCCGTCCACGCACTGGAACGACGCTCCCCAGCAGCAGCAGCAGCAGCAGCAGCAGCAGTGGCGTCCGGGCCCCGGTGGGGTCCCGCCGCAGCAGCAGTCGCCGTACGGCGGGCACGCCACGCCGCACCAGCAGCCGGGAGGCCCGCAACACCCCGGCACGTCGGCCCCCGGCGCGCAGACGGGTGCGCCTTCGGGCCCCCCGCGCTACGGCACGAACGACGGACCCCGGTACGGGGAGACCCCCGAGACGGCTGCCGCCCCCGCGGCCCCGCCGGTGCCGGAGCGTCGACCCGAGGAGCCGCCGCGCTACGGCGAGCGGGTCGCCGGTGCCACGCCGCCGGAGCCCTCGTCCTCGCCGGATGCCGCGCGCGACGGGGACAGCGACCGCCGCTAGCCGCGCTCCGGCTCGCGCGACCGGGCTTCGTCCTGCGGTCGCGCGAGATCCGGTCGTGCGAGATCGGGTCGTGCGAGATCGCTCGACACGCCGTTCACGTCCGCCGAGGTCGCACGAACTGTCGCCCCCGAGCTGCGCGGGCGGCACTTCGTGCGACCTCGGCGGCGGAGTCCGGGTGGACCGAGTGGTCGCAACACCCCGCGCGCCCGGCGTCGAGCGGTCGGAGATCGTCGTTCGGCGCCGGCCCAGACGACGGTTCGTGACCGCTCGACCTCGGACCGACGGCACGTCGTGACCGAGAGCCGAGCGGGCTCGGGCGCGCGCGAGCCGGGCTTGCGCGCGGGCAGGCTAGAGGACCTTCGAGAAGCAGACCGACAGGGGCGCCCCGACGTAGGGCCCGAAGTTCGCGATCCGCCGGAACCCCTCGCGCTGGTAGAACCCGACGGCGCGCTGCTGCTCCGTGCCCGTCTCGAGGACGAGCGCCGGGGACCCGAGGTCGAGCGCCGCTTCTTCCAGCCGGCGCAGCAACGCAGCCGCGGCGCCGGACCCGCGGGACTCCGGCCGGACGTACATCCGCTTGATCTCGGCGATGCCGTCGTCGACGATGCGCAGGCCCCCGCACCCCAGGGGAGTCCCGGACTCGTCCCGTGCGACGAAGAACACCGCGATCGACTCGGCGGTCGGCTTCTCACCCGGTTCGGTGTCGCCGCCGTGCGCCCGGTCGATCTCCAGGCGCTGGGCGGCGCGGAGTCGCTGGGCGTCGGGGGAGTCGAAGTGCTCGACCTCGATCGAGATGGTGTTCGGGGAGGCCTCGGGCGTGGTCACCCGATCAGGCTAGCGGCCCGAGCGGGCGATCCACCCCTCCACTTCCGAGGGGGTCCGGGGGATGCCGACCGACAGGTTCTCGGCGCCGTCCTCGGTCACCAGGATGTCGTCCTCGATGCGGACACCGATGCCGCGGAACTCCTCCGGCACGGTCAGGTCGTCCTGCTGGAAGTACAGTCCGGGCTCGATCGTGAAGACCATGCCGGCCTGCACGGTGCCGTCGAGGTACATCTCGCGGCGGGCCTTCGCGCAGTCGTGCACGTCGAGCCCGAGGTGGTGGCTCGTGCCGTGCACCATGTAGCGACGGTGGAACTGGTTGTCCGGCTCGAGCGACTCGGCGGCCGAGACCGGCAGGAAGCCCCACTCGGCGGTCTTGCGCGCGATGACCTTCATCGCGGTGGCGTGCACCTGGCGGAACGTGATGCCCGGCTTGACGATCGCGAACGCGGCGTCGGCGGCCTCGAGCACGGCTTCGTAGACCATCCGCTGCACGGGGGAGAACGTGCCGCTCACCGGGAGCGTGCGGGTGATGTCGGCGGTGTAGAACGAGTCGACCTCGACCCCGGCGTCGATGAGGATGAGATCGCCCGGCTGTACGGCGCCGTCGTTGCGGGTCCAGTGCAGGATGCAGGCGTGGTGGCCCGAGGCGGCGATGGTGTCGTAGCCCACGGTGTTGCCGTCGGCGCGCGCCCGGCGGTTGAACGTGCCCTCGACGATGCGCTCACCGCGCGGGTGCGCGAGCACGGCGTCGAAGTCGCCGATGACGTCGTCGAACCCGTGCTTCGTGGCGTCGACGGCCTTGCGGAGCTCGCGGACCTCGTACGCGTCCTTGACCAGTCGCAGCTCGGACAGGTCGCGGGCGAGCAGGTCGTCGGTGGCCGGCGACCCCTCGGTCTCGTCCGCGCCACCGATGGCCGCGCCGATGCGGGCATCGAGGGAACGGGTCAGGTCGTCGTCGGCTTCGCGGACGAGCAACGCCGACGCGTCGAGGGCATCGGCGACGGCCGTGAACGCCCCGAGGTCGGCGGTGGCCAGCCCGAGGTCGGCGGCGACGGCGTCGAGCGAGGGGCGCGGACCGACCCAGAACTCCCCGATCTCGGGGTTGGCGTAGAACTCTTCCGAGTCGCGGCCTGCGGTGGCACGGAAGTACAGCGTAGCGTCGTGCCCGGAGCCGTTCGGCGTCATCACGAGCACGGAGCCGACGACGGTGTCGGTGCCCCAACCGGTCAGGTGGGCGAAGGTGGAGTGCGGGCGGAACGGGTAGTCGCAGTCGTTCGATCGGACCTTGGCCTGCCCGGCCGGCACCACGATCGTGCGGCCCGGGTGCAGCTCGGAGATGCGCGCGCGACGCTCGGCGGCGAACGCGGCCTGCTCGCGGGGCTCGGGCTGCGCTTCCGAGCGCTCGGCCCACTGCGACCCGATGAAGTCCTTGAAGGTCGAGGACCCGGGGGTCGTGGATCGGTTGCTCGTCGCGCGGGGAGTCGTGTCGGCCATGCGTCCATCATCGCACCGCCGGGCGACACCCGGCCTGTGCGGCCGCTCACCTGTGGATAGCATTGGCCACGTGCCAGACCCGTTCATCGACCTGCACGCGCACTCCAGTGTCTCCGACGGCACCGAGCGTCCCGCGGAGCTCGTCCGAGCGGCCGCGGCCGCCGGACTCGACGCCGTCGCGCTGACCGACCACGACACGACCGCGGGGTGGGCGGATGCCACGGCCGCGGCGCACGAGCTGCCCCTGACCCTGCTGCCCGGCCTCGAGTTGAGCACCCGGATCGGCTACCGCAGCGTGCACGTGCTCGGCTACCTTGTGGACCCCGAGCACCCCGGACTGGTCGAGGAGACGACCCGGATCCGCGACGGCCGGCTGTCCCGCGCGCACCGCATGGTCGACCGCATCGCCGAGGACCACCCGATCACCTGGGCGGACGTCCTGGCCCAGTCCAGCCCCGGTGCCACGATCGGCCGTCCGCACATCGCCGACGCCCTGGTCGCCCGCGGGCTCGAGTCCGACCGGTCCGCGGCGTTCCGCGGCATCCTGCACCCGGCGTCCGGCTACTACGAACCCCACGAGGCACCCTCGCCCCTGCGCGGCGTCGAACTCATCCGGCAGGCCGGCGGCGTGCCCGTCATCGCGCACCCGGCGGCGTCCTCGCGCGGGATCGTCATCGACGAGCCGATGCTCCGCGACCTGGTCGACGCCGGGCTCGGCGGGCTCGAGGTCGACCACCGTGAGAACCTGGCACACGGCAAGCGCACCCTGCTCGACTGGGCGACGCGCTACGGCCTGTTCGTCACCGGTTCGAGCGACTACCACGGCACCGGCAAGCCGAACCGGCTGGGGGAGCACCGCACCGCACGCGTCTCCTTCGACGCGATCGTGTCCGAGGCGACGGGCAGCGCTCCCGTGGTCGGACCCGGCTCGCGCCTGTCCTGACGCGTCGCGTCGTCCCACCGAAGCGACAGATCTCGGTCGGCGCGGCTTGACCCATCCGCGAAAGCGACAGATACCCGCTGACAGTTGGCGGCGATCTGTCGCCCTCGCGGGGCAGTCGGCGGGCGGGGACGACGAAAGGCCCGTCGCGTCAGCGACGGGCCCTTCGGTCTGGAGGCGCTACTCGCCGTCCGACGTGCCCTGCGGTGCCGAGGCGGTCGCCGAGGCATCGCCGGTGCCGGCTCCGCGACGGCGGCGACGGCGACGACGCTTCGCGGCGCCGTCAGTGGAACCACCTTCGACGGCCGAGCCGTCCTCGGTGCCCGCCGGGGTGGTGGGGGCGACCGACTCGGTGGCCGGAGCCTGCGGGGCGGACTGCTCCGAGCCTCCTGACCGGGTGCGGCTGCGCGACCGCGAACGCGACGCGTCACGCGAACCCGAACCCGAACCCGATGCCGGGCGGTCGCTGCTGCGCTTCTCGACGGGGGCGCCAGCCGAGGCGGCGTGCGACGACGAGCCGGGCAGACGGCCCTTGGTGCCCTTGGGGATGTCGAGTTCCTCGAACAGGTGGGGCGACGACGAGTAGGTCTCGACGGGCTCGGGGATGCCGAACTCGAGCGCCTTGTCGATCAGCGTCCACTTGTGCAGGTCGTCCCAGTCGACGAACGTGACCGCGATGCCGGTCTTGCCGGCGCGGCCGGTGCGGCCGGCGCGGTGCAGGTACGTGTCCGGGTCGTCCGGGATCGTGTGGTTGATCACGTGCGTGACGTCGTCCACGTCGATGCCGCGGGCGGCGACGTCGGTGGCGATGAGCACGTCGCGCTTGCCGGCCTTGAACGCCGCCATCGCGCGCTCGCGCTGCTCCTGGTTGAGGTCGCCGTGCACCGCTGCGGCGTTGAACCCGCGGTCCTTCAGTTCCTCGACGAGCTTCGCCGCGGCACGCTTGGTGCGGGTGAAGATCACGGTCTTGCCGCGGCCCTCGGCCTGGAGGATGCGGGCGATGACCTCGTCCTTGTCCAGGGAGTGCGCACGGTAGATGAGGTGCTTGATGTTGGCCTGCATGAGGCCCTCGTCCGGGTCGGTCGCCCGGATGTGCACCGGACGGCTCATGAACCGGCGGGCGAGGGCGACGATCGGCGCGGGCATCGTCGCCGAGAACAGCATCGTGTGCCGCACCTCGGGGACGGCCTGGAAGATGCGCTCGATGTCCGACAGGAACCCGAGGTCGAGCATGCGGTCGGCCTCGTCGAGCACGACCTCCTGCACGTGGGAGAGGTCGAGCAGCCGCTGCCGCTGCAGGTCGATGAGCCGCCCGGGCGTGCCGACGACGATCTGGGCACCGGCCTTGAGCTGCTCCACCTGGCCCTCGTAGGCCTTGCCGCCGTAGATCGAGACGACCGTGGTCGGGCGGTTCGAGGCCGCGAGCTCGAGGTCTTCGGTGACCTGGACCGCGAGTTCACGGGTCGGGACGACGACGAGCGCCTTCACGCCGTGCGCCGGGTCGGCACCGAGCCGCTGGATCAGCGGCAGGCCGAAGCCGAGCGTCTTGCCGGTACCCGTCTTGGCCTGGCCGATGATGTCCTGGCCGGTCAGGCCGAGCGGGATGGTCTGTTCCTGGATCGGGAAGGGCTCGATGATGCCCTTGCCGGCCAGTGCATCGACGATGTCCTGGTCGATGTTGAGGTCTGAGAAAGTCAAAGAATCACCTTAGTTCTGGTGGAAGTCCGGGCCAGTCTACCGACGGGCGCGTGGTCCGGGGCGCGGCGGGGTGCTTCGGGGAGTCGGGCGGTCCGGTCCGGGCGCCGAGCGGGGCGACCGGCGGGTCCCACGGGGCGCGCCCTCTATGCTGGTCGGGTGGTCTCGTGGTGGAACCGGAAGCGCGCGGCGCAGCTCGCTGCAGCATGGCTCGCGTCGCGGAACCCGCGCGGAGCCGCGCAGGTCAAGCGGCTCGCGCTCGACGACGTCACCCCGGAGCTCGACGTCTACCTCGGGCAGGCCGCGTACCTGCAGCTCTCCGTCTACGAGACGATGGGACGAGCCGGTGCTTCGGCCCCGACGCTCTCCGGCCGTCTGGTCACCGGGGTCCTCGCGACCACGGCGCTCGAGCGGCACCGCACGATCGTGGCCGAGATCGAGCGCAGCGGCGGAGACCCGGCGGCGCTGATGGCCCCGCACCGCGAGGCGATCGACCTGTTCCTCGAACGGACGAGCGGCGCCGACTGGTACGAGTCGATGCTGACCGGCTATGTGACGGCCGGCATCCTGAACGACCTGTTCGGCAACCTGCTTCGCTCGCTGCCGCTCGACGTGCGGCAGCGACTGCGGTCGGTGTTCGACGCGCGCGAGGAAGCGGCGGTCGTCGAGGAGCTGACGGCTCACATCGAGGACGACCCGCAGATCGGTTCGCGTCTGGCGATGTGGGGACGCCGTCTGGTGGGCGACACCCTGCTCGTCGCCCGGTCGGCGCTGGCGTCGCACGCCCGAGAGGACCAGGAGCGGCTCGAGCCGGTCTGGACCGAACTCATCGCCGCGCACACCCGACGGATGGATGCGCTCGGGCTGACGGCCTGAGCGGTCGAGCGTCAGGCGCCGCGCGTCTTGAGCTGCTCGTAGTACTCGGCGTCGCGCTTGTCGCGCTGCGTGCCGAGGAGCCACTCGACGACGAGGACGACCACGCCGGACCCCACGAGGGCCACGACCCAGATCCAGGTGCCGTCGTACCGCCACCCGGCCCAGGTCAGCGCTTCCCAGAGCACTGCTGCGGCGATGCCGCCGACCGCTGGGCCGACGAGCACGCCACGGTTCGACCGCCACGGCAGGATCACGTGCGCGACCGCACCGATGATGATGCCGCCGAGGACGGCGAAGAGCAGTTCCACGTCGTCAGGCGACGAAGCCGATGCGCCGTGCCTCTTCCGCGCCGACCTCGACGTACGCCAGGGCCGAGACAGGGACGATGAAGCGACGGCCCTTGTCGTCCTGCAGCGACAGGTGCGTCGACTTGGCGGTGAGCGCCTCGGACACGGCCTTCTCGACCTCGTCCGCGGTCTGGGCGGTCTCGAAGGCGATCTCGCGGGGGCTGTTGATGATGCCGATCTTGATGTCCACGAGCACAGCGTATCCGAGCGGTCCCGTGCGGCATCGGGCGTTCGCCGCGGGCGCACTCGACGGCGTGACGACCGGTGCCCCGCGCGTCAGCAGCGGTGCTGTCGGCGGTCCTGGGTACCGTACGAGCGTGCCGCAGACCACGCTGATGCCCGCTCCCGAGGACACCGGGTTCGCGCGCGCACTGGTCGACGACCCCTCGCAGGCCGCGGTGCTCGCGTTGCCGGACGGCCGTCACGCCGCGGTGATCGGTGCGCCGGGCAGCGGCAAGACGACCACGCTCGCGCGGCTCGTCGCCGACCGGCTGACCCGACCCGACGCGATCACCCCCGACGGCCACGCGACGGTGCTCGCCCTGACCTCGGCGCGGACGGCCGCGACGGCGCTGCGCGACCGGCTCGCTCGGGCGGTCGACCGGGTCGTGCCGGGTGCACTCGCCCGCACCGTGAACTCGCTGGCGTTCCAGATCGTCACCCACGCGGCGTCGGTGCAGGGACAGGAACCCCCGACGCTGCTGACCGGCGGGGAGCAGGACCGGATCATCGCCGACCTGCTCGGCGGCCACGAACTCGACGGAGCCGGACCGACCTGGCCCGACCCGATCACCGCCGTCGTCCGTGAGCGAGCGGGGTTCCGTACCGCCCTGCGCGACGTCATGATGCGTGCGGTGGCCGCCGGCGTCGAGCCCGACGACATGCGGGAACTCGGCGACGAGCTCGGACGGCCCGAGTGGCGGGCCGTCGGGGACTTCGTGGACGACTACCGGGCATCGGTCACCGCGTTCCGACCGACCGGACTCGACTCCGGCGAACTCGTGGCGTACGCCACCGCCGCGGTGCTGCGGCACGAGCTCCCCGCGAGCATCGCCGCCCTGCGCCTGGTCGTGCTCGACGACACGCAGGAACTGGTGGAGGGTGAGATCGCGCTCCTCGGGGCACTCGCGCGCTCCGGCGTGCAGGTGGTGGCCTTCGGCGACCCGGACATCGCCGCCTCGGCGTTCCGCGGCGCCGAACCGGACGTGCTCGGTCGACTGGCCGTGCGCCTCGGGGTGGACCGCGTCGACGAGCTGTTCCTCGGCGCGGTGCACCGGCACCCCGCGCCGATCCGTGCCCTGGTCACCGGCGTCACGGGTCGCATCGGCACCGCGGCCGCCGGTCGGCAGCGCAGCGCGTCGGCGGGCGACCAGGATGCGCGGTCCGACGCCGTCGTGCACCTCGAAGCCGCCAGCCGTTCCGCGCTCGTCGTGGCGATCGCCCGTCGACTGCGCGAACACCGCCTGCTCGATGGTGTGCCGTGGCACCGGATGGCCGTGGTCACCCGGAGCGGTGCTGCCATCCCCGAACTCGTCCGGGCACTCTCCGTGGCCGAGGTCCCGGCGACCGCCGGTGCCGCGCCCGTCCGTCCGCGCGACGACTCGGCGGCGCGGGCGCTGCTCGACGCGGCCGCGGTGGCGCTCGACGTCCTGCCGCTCGACGCCGCCCTGGCCACCGCGTTCGCCACGGGGCCCCTCGGCGGCCTCGACACCCTGGCGATGCGTCGGCTCCGGCTCGCCCTGCGGCGCGAGGAACTCGCGGGCGACGGCAGCCGCACCGCCGACGAACTGCTGGTCGATGCCCTGGGCGCACCGGAGCGCCTGGCGACGGTGGACGCCGGGTTCGCACGACGAGCGACCCGGCTGGCCCGGAGCCTGGTGCAGGCGCGTGCCGACGCCCAGACGGGATCGAGCATCGAGGAGATCCTCTGGGGCCTCTGGGAACGCAGCGGTCTCGCGAAGTCATGGGGCGCCCAGTCCGCCGCCGGTGGGGTCGGCGCCGGGGAAGCCGATCGGCACCTGGACGCCGTCGTCGGCCTGTTCACCGCCGCCAAGCGCTTCGTCGAGCGTACGCCGGACGCCCCCGCGCGGGTCTTCGTCGACGACCTACTCGGCGCCGACCTACCGGAGGACTCGATCGGACCCGACCGGACCGCCGGCCGGGTGCGGGTACTGACGCCGTCGGCGACGATCGGGCTCGAGTGCGACGTGGTCGTGGTGCTCGGTCTGCAGGACGGCGTCTGGCCCAACACCCGGGTGCGCGGCAGTCTGCTCGACCCGGACGGACTGGTCCGCGCTGCCGCCGGGGTCGAGCGTTCGCCCATCGACGACCGTGCCGCCGTGGTCGCCGACGAACTCCGGCTGTTCGCCCGGGCCGTCTCGCGCGCCACCACCCAGGTCGTCATCGGCACGGTCGCGAACGACGACGAGTCGCCGTCACCCTTCGTCCGGCTCGTCCCGGTGCCGCCGGACCGTCAGCCGACCGTCCACCCGCTGTCCCTGCGTGGGCTCGCCGGGTCGCTGCGCCGCCGCGTGGTGGGCTCCGGCGACCACGAGGCCGCGTCCGCGCTGGCCCGCCTGGCCGAGGCCGAGGTCCCCGGGGCGGACCCGGACGAGTGGTACGGGCTCGCCGAGCCGACCACGGACGACCCCCTGGTGGACCTCGACGCCGAGCCCGCGCCCGAAGTCGAGGGCGGCGAGCCCGTCGCCCCGGCAGTATCCGTGTCGCCGTCGCGGATCGGCACCTTCGAGGAGTGCCCGGTGCACTGGTTCGCGCAGACCTTCGGCGGCGGTGCCCCGAGCCCGGCGATGGGCATCGGCACGATCGTGCACGAAGCGATGGAGCACGCCACCGAGATCGACGTCGAGTCGCTGTGGGAGCGGGTCGAGGCGCGGTGGGACGAGCTCACGTTCGAGTCGCCCTGGGTCGCCGACCGCGAACGTGCCCGGACCCGGCGGATGATCGAGGGGCTGAGCGACTACCTCCGCACCTTCGCCAGCGCCGGCCGTCGACTGCTCGGCGCCGAGACCTCGTTCGCGCTCGTGACCGGGCCCGCCCGGATCCGGGGGAGCATCGACCGCATCGAGGTCGACCCCGAGGGGCGGGTGAGCGTCGTCGACCTGAAGACCGGCCGTTCGATGCCCAGCGAGAAGAACGACATGCCGGAACACCCGCAGCTCGGCGCCTACCAACTCGCAGTCGAGGACGGCGCGGTCGAGGGCGTGCCGGCGGGGTCGCCGATGACCGACGCCCGGCTGGTCTTCGTCCAGAACCCCCGCGGCGGACAGGCGTACTCCGAGCGGACCCAGCACGCGTTCGACGCCGAGGCGCGCGAGGCCTACCGCGAGCGGTTGCACGGGGTGGCGCGGGGCATGGCCGGACGCACGTTCGTGGCGAACGTGGACGACCACTGCGAGAAGGCCCGGACCGGGGTCGAGTGCCGGATCCACGTGGTGGCGGAGGTGACCTGGTGAGCGACACGGCGGACACGACCGACACGGCGGACACGACCGGCACGGCTACTGCTGCCGACACGACTGCTGTTGCTCCGCCCGTCATCCAGCACGGCGCCGACGCCATCGCCGACGCCCTCGGCCGCCCCCGTCCCACCGCCCAACAGCGCGCCGTCATCGAGTCACCGCTCGTGCCGGCGCTGGTCGTCGCCGGTGCCGGCAGCGGGAAGACCGAGACGATGGCCTCGCGCGTCGTCTGGCTGCTGGCCAACGGACTCGTCCGCCCCGACGAGGTCCTCGGCCTGACCTTCACCCGCAAGGCCGCCGGCGAGCTCTCCGTCCGCATCAACGACCGCATCCGTGCGCTCGAGGACGTGGGCTTGATCACCCCCGGGGACGCCTTCGAGGCACCCACGGTCTCGACGTACAACGCCTTCGCCAACGCGGTCTTCCGCGAGAACGCCCTGCTCGTCGGGCGTGACGGCGAGTCCCAGGTACTGACCGAACCGTCGGCCTGGCAGCTCGCCCGTCGGGTGGTGGTGGCCGCCCGCGACGACCGGCTCGCCGGACTCGACCGCGACGTCGACACCCTGACAGCAGCCGTGGTCGCGCTCGCCGGTGCCACCTCGGAGCACCTCGTCGAGCCGGAGGACCTGCGCCGGTTCGCGATCGAGTTCTCGGAGCTGCTCGAACTCCCCGGCAACCGCGGCAAGCCGTACAAGGCGATCACCGACGCGGTCGCCGCGATCGGCGCCCTCGAACCCCTGGCCGACCTGGTCGCCGAGTTCCGACGACAGAAGGTCGACCGCGGGTTCGTGGAGTTCTCCGACCAGATCGCCCTGGCGCTCGCCGCGGCGGAGTCGGCGCCGCGGGTCGTCACGGACCTGCGGAGCCGGTACGGCGTGGTGCTCCTCGACGAGTACCAGGACACCTCGGTGGTGCAGACCCGGTTCCTCGCCCGGCTGTTCCGCGGGCACTCGGTGATGGCGGTCGGCGACCCGCACCAGTCGATCTACGGGTTCCGCGGTGCGAGTGCCGCGAACCTCGCCCGGTTCCCGCACGACTTCGGCGGCGACGAACCCGGCGTGGCCGAACCCGTCACCTTCGCGCTGTCGACCAGCTGGCGGAACCCGGTGGACGTTCTCGCGGGGGCGAACGCGATCGTGTCACCGCTGTCCGAGGCGTCCGAGGTCGACGTCGAACGGCTCTCGCCCCGGCCGGGTGCGGACGCCGGCACCGTGCGGGTGGTGTTCCCCGAGACCCTGCCGGAAGAGGCCGACGAGGTCGCGGCGTGGTTCCAGGACCACCGCAGGCAGAACCCGGCGGGCTCGATGGCGCTGCTGCTGCGGGCTCGGAAGGACCTCGCGGCGTTCACGGCGGCGCTCGGTGCCCGTGGGGTGCCGTACCACGTGCTCGGCACCGGCGGACTGCTCCAGCGTCCGGAGATCGTCGACCTGGTGGCGTGCCTGCGCGTCCTGCACGACCCGGCGGCCGGCAACGACCTGATCCGGCTGCTCGCGGGTGCACGGTGGCGGGTCGGGGCGGCGGACATCGTCGCCCTGCACCAGCTCGCCCGGTGGCTGTTCCAGCGCGACCACACCCAGCAGCGCCTCGACGACGACCTGACCGCGGCCTTCCGTGCATCGGTTGCTGCCGGGGAGCACGGGTCGATCGTCGACGCGCTCGACTTCGTCGCGACCGCACCCGACGAGCACGGCGCGCTCGAGGGCATCACCCCCGCGGGTCGCAGCCGAATGCGTGCGCTCGGCGGGCAGCTCGCGATGCTCCGCTCACGCGCGGGGAGCGACCTGGTCGACTTCGTGACGCTCGTCGTGCAGGAGATGCGACTCGACATCGAGGTCGCCGCGCACGAACAGGGCAGCGGCGCGTACCTCGACGCCTTCATCGACGAGCTCGCCGGTTTCGTGTCGACCGACGACCGCGCCGACCTCGGTTCGTTCCTCGGGTGGATCGACGCCGCAGCCCGACGGGACGACATGGGCCCGCGGTCCGAGGAGCCCGAGGCCGGCACCGTGCAGATCCTGACGATCCACGGGTCCAAGGGGCTCGAGTGGGACGCCGTCGCAGTGCCCCGGATGGTCGAGGGCGGCCTGCCGGCGCGTCCGCAGGAGGGCTCGTCGGGTTGGCTCGGGTTCGGCCGACTGCCGTACGAGTTCCGTGGAGACGCCGCCGAGCTGCCGCGACTCGCATGGCGCGGGCAGGAGACCCAGAAGGACGTCACCACGGCGATCGACGCCTTCAAGGAACAGGTGAAGGCCCGCAACGAGGACGAGGAACGCCGGCTCACCTACGTCGCCCTGACCCGTGCCAAGCACGACCTGCTGGTGTCCGGCTCGTTCTGGGCGGGCGGGGTCCGACCCACCGAGCCGAGCCGCTACCTGCGCGACCTGGTGGACGCCGGCGTCATCGACGGTGCGGCGATCCCGGAGACGACGGTGCACGACGAGAACCCGATGGGGGAGAGCGGCGCGACCCAGACCTGGCCGCACGTGCCGTTCGGGCAGCGTGCGCCGCGGGTCCTGGCTGCCGCCGAGCGGGTGCGGAACGCGAACCCCGGTGCCGCGGGGCGCTTCGCTGCGGACATCGACCTGCTGCTCGCCGAACGGCACGCCACCCGGAACGCGAAGCACGCGGTCGCCGTCCCGCACCGGGTCCCGGCGTCGGGCTTCAAGGACTACCTGACCGAACCCGACTCCGTGGCCGAGCGGCTCCGCCGGCCGATGCCGGAGCGCCCGTACCGCGCCACCCGGCTCGGCACGCTGTTCCACCAGTGGGTGGAACAGCGGGCACGGAGCGGCGGCGCGCTCGAGACGCTCGACGTGTGGGACGGCGAGCTCGACCTCGATGCCGACGACCTGGCCGATTCGTCGCCGGACGCCGTGGTCACCGACGACGACGCCCGTCGACTCGCGGACTTCCAGGCGACGTTCGCCGGCTCACGGTGGGCGGGGCTGACGCCGATCGAGGTCGAGCGCGAGATCCACATCCCGTTCCTCGGCCACAGCGTGGTCTGCAAGCTCGACGCCGTGTACGAGATCGACGGGCGCGCCGAGGTGGTCGACTGGAAGACGGGCAAGGCGCCGTCGGGGGCGGACGACCTGGCCCGCCGAACCCTGCAGCTCGCGTTGTACCGCGTCGCCTACGCCGAGTTCACCGGGCGACCGCTCGACCAGGTCGACGCGGTGTTCTACTTCGTCGCCGACGACTTGGAGGTCCGTCCGACCGAGCTGCTCGACCGCGCCGGACTCGAGCGTGCGTGGTCCGAGGCCATCGGCTGACGTCCTGCGGGCGCGCTGCGCCCGTGTCGTGCTCCGCCCCCGTGTCGTGCTCCGCGCCCGTGTCGTGCTCCGCCCTGGAGGCCCGGTGCCGGTCCGCCGGACCCGCGCCGGGCCTCCAGGCGGTCGCGTCCACGACTCCTGCCGCACCTTGGTGAGCAGAAATGGTCGGGTGCGCCGCAGCGACCCGACCATTCCTGCTCACGAAGCGTCAGCCGTGGCGGCGTTCGGTGGAGGACAACAGCTGCTCCACCTCGCCGATCTCCATCGTCTCGGGTGACACGGACTGCAGTGGTTCCGCACTCGGGGCGTGCACCGCGTCGACCAATCGGTGCATCATCGCGACGGCGTCGTCGACGACCTCGGTGCTCTTCGCCTGGACGCCGTGCAGCAGCCAGTGCGCCGTCTCGAGTTCGTGGTGCACGCGTGCACGCTGTGCGAGCTGGCGGTCGCGTCCGCCGCCGTTCGCCTCGTAGGCGCTGAGGACGGTGTCGAAGGCGTCGCGGCGGCCGGCGAGCACCCAGGCGAGGTCCTTCGCCGGATCGCCGAGCCGCAGCTCGCCCCAGTCGAGGACCCCGGTCACCGCGTCGCCGTCGACGAGCAGGGCGCCGGTGCCGAGCGAACCGTGCACGACGGTCGGCGTGAACTGCCAGAGCTGCTGGTCGCGGGCGGCACCCTCCCAGCGTTCGACGAGCGCGGCGGGGACGAGCTTGGTCGCCACGGCGCGGTCCATCACCGAGACGGCGGACCGGAGCACCTCGAACGGCGTGAGCGACGGCAGGCCGGCGTCGGAGACGAAGCTCGTCGGCAGCTGGTGGATCGCGGCGAGGGCACGGCCGACGCTGGTGGCGAGGTCGGGGCGCTCGACGAGCGACGCGAGGGTCGGGTGAGCCCCGGCCAGCCGCGTCGTGACGATGGCGCGCGTCGACCCGATCGGCGCCTGGCCGCGGTACTCGGCGACGCCGAACGGCAGGCGTGTGCGGATGCCGGCGCTCAGCGCGCGGATGGCGACGAGGTCGGCCGACTGCCGCGCCTCGGCACGCTGGTTCCGGGGGCGGCGGATGACGATCTCGGTGCCGTCGGCGTCGCGGAGGAGCGCCGACTCGTAGTCGCCGGCCGCGGCCGAGCCGAGCGTGCGCGTGCCCGTGACGAGGAGACCTGGAACGGCCGTCGTCGCCAACGCGGCTAGAGTGAACTGGGATCCCGCCATGCCCCTCAGGGTAGGCGCGTGACGCGTGCACGGCTGCACGCCACGCTGTTCGGCGGCCCGCACGCCCACCGCACGTCTCCTGCACGTCCGCACCCGATCCGAGGAGCTCTCCCGCCGTGACCGTCGAGTTCGCCGCCCGGCTCCCGCTCTCCCGCAACGAACTCGACCGCGACGCCGAGTTCCGCACGACCGACGACGTCGAGCGTGTCCTGCGCGAGGACGAGCGCACCCGGTACCTGCCGGTGCGCGGTGCCGAGATGCTCCGGAACGCCGACGGCACCCTGCGCTTCGTGACCGCGACGGAGATCCCGGTCGACACCGTGACCCTGTACCTCGGCCGTGCGGTGTCGGACGCCGCCGATGCCCCGGCGGGTACCCGCTTCGTCGCCGCCCTGATCGACGGCGCGACGGCGACCGCCATCGAACCCGACGACGACGCCTGGCAGAGCCTCCGGATGTTCGGCACCGAGCTCTCGCCGCGCGACCAGGGCCTGGCGGTCGAAGCCGTCGCGATGGCCAACTGGCACGCCGTGCACGGCTTCTCGCCGCGCACCGGGTCGCCCACCGCCGTCGTGAGCGGCGGATGGGTCCGCCGCGACCCCGAGGGGCACGACCTCTTCCCGCGCACGGACGCGGCGATCATCGTCGGGGTCGTCGACGCCGACGACCGGATCCTGCTCGGTTCCAACGCCGCGTGGGACGCCGACCGGTACTCGCTGCTGGCCGGGTTCGTCGAGCCGGGGGAGTCGTTGGAGGACGCCGTCCGCCGCGAGGTCTGGGAAGAGTCCGGCGTCCGTGTCGAGGAGCCCGAGTACCTCGGCTCGCAGCCGTGGCCGTTCCCGGCGTCGCTGATGGTGGGCTTCCGTGCCCGCGCAGCCGGCGGTGACCCGACGACCGCCCGCCCCGACGGCGTGGAGATCCTGGACGTCCGGTGGTTCTCGCGCGACGAGATCCGCGAGCGCGCCGGCGACACCCTGCTGCTGCCGGGACGCACCTCGATCGCCCGCGCCATCATCGAGGAGTGGTACGGCGGGCCGCTGGACCTGCCGTGAGCGTCACCGGTCCGCGCGGTGCAACGGGTGCCGGGGCAGTCGAGCCCCGGCCGCCGTCGCCCGACGAACTGCTCGCCGCGCTCGACGCCGAGCAGCGGACGGTCGCCCGCACCCTGCTCGGTCCGGTCGCCGTGCTCGCCGGCGCAGGGACGGGCAAGACCCGCGCGATCACGCACCGGATCGCCTACGGCGTCGCCACCGGGACCTACGCGCCGAACCACGTCCTCGCGCTGACCTTCACGACCCGTGCCGCAGGCGAACTGCGGTCGCGCCTGCGCGCGCTCGGGGCCGGGACGGTCCAGGCGCGCACCTTCCACGCCGCGGCGATGGCGCAGCTCAGCTACTTCTGGCCGGACACCGTCGGCGGGCACGCCCCCAAGATCGTCGAGTCCAAGGGGCGGATGATCGCCCACGCCGCGGACACGGTCGGCATGCACGTCGACACCCCGGTGCTCCGCGACCTGGCCGCCGAGGTCGAGTGGCGCAAGGTGCAGATGCTCTCGCTCGACGAGTACGAGGCCGCCGCCGCCGACCGGGTGATGCCGCGCGACACCACGCCGCGCCGGGTCATCGACCTGATGAAGGCGTACGAGCGACTGAAGGACGACCGGCGGCAGTTGGACTTCGAGGACGTCCTGCTGGCGACCCTCGGCATGGTCGAGTCCGAGCCCCGCGTGGCGTCGTACGTGCGGCAGCAGTACCGGTTCTTCGTCGTCGACGAGTACCAGGACGTCTCGCCCGTGCAGCACGACCTGCTGCGGGCCTGGCTGGGCGGCCGTGACGACCTGTGCGTCGTCGGTGACGCCAGTCAGACCATCTACTCGTTCGCCGGCGCCTCGAGCGACTACCTGCTCGGGTTCGGGTCGGAGTTCCCGCGCGGGTCGGTCCTGCGCCTCGAGCGGAACTACCGCTCCACCCGCGAGGTCGTGTCCGCGGCGAACACGCTGATGCGCGGCCAGCCCGGCGCGCTCGACCTGGTGGCCCAGAGCCAGGAGCCGGGCCCGGAACCGGTCGTGCTGGCCTGCGTCCACGACGGTGACGAGGCACAGACCATCGCCCGGCGCATCGCCGAGCTCGTCGGGGCCGGAGCGTCCTACGGGGACTGCGCCGTGCTCTTCCGCGTCGGAGCGCAGTCCGCTGCGCTCGAGTCCGCGCTCGGCCGGAACGGCATCCCCTACCGCGTGCAGGGCGGCACCCGGTTCTTCAACCGCCCGGAGGTCAAGCTCGCCGTCCACCACATGCGCGGCGAGGCGATCCGGCAGACCGACGACGAGTTGACCCGACGGGTCCGGCTGGTGCTGCAGGTCAGCGGCTGGACGGAGACGCCGCCGGAGGGCACCGGCGCAGTCCGTGAGCAGTGGGAAGCGCTGCAGGCGATCATGGGCCTGGCCGAGGACGCCCCCGCCGGCACGACGATGCAGCAGTTCACCCAGGACCTGGTGGACCGTGCGGCGACGCACCACGAGCCCGAGGTCGATGCCGTCACGCTCGCGACGCTGCACTCGTCGAAGGGTCTGGAGTGGCCGCACGTGGTCATCGCCGGCGCCGCCGAGGGGCTCCTGCCGATCTCGCACGCGTCGACCGACACCGAGGTGGACGAGGAACGACGCCTGTTCTACGTCGGGCTGACACGCGCCCGCCGTTCCGTCACGATCACGTGGTCGCAACAGGGCTCCACGCGTGGGGGAGCCCGGGCTCCGAGTCGGTTCCTGGCAGCGCTCGGCACGCGCACCGCGGATGGGGCCGGACCGGCGAACGGCTGACCGACAGGTCGTCGCGCTCGAAGACGAGCTGGTCGGGGTCGGCTCGTTGCGTCCGGAGCGGGAGTCGTTCCAGCAGCATCCGCGTCGTGGCAGCGGCCACCGCCGCCGCCCGCCACGGGGACAGCGGTGTCGGGTGCCGCCCCCACACCTGGGCGGCGATGGCCGGCCAGGCCGGGTCGTCGTCGACGCGTGCGTACTCAGCACACTGGAGGCACGGCCCGGCTCCCGGCACGACGAACGGACCGAGACGGACGCGTCCGTCGCCGACGACGACCGCCAGGTGCGGCACACCCCGGCGGGTCCACGCGGCGCGGAGCGCCGGGTCGACGACGTGGTCGGCCACCACCACGGCCAGGCGCGGTTCGGGCTCGGGCAGCACGATCGGCCCTCCGGCGGGCGCGGTGGTGCGGCTGACCGTCACGCCTTCGCCGGACAGGAACGTCGCCACGGCGTCGGCGAGGACACCGGCGCCGTGCACCTCGATGCGTTCGAGCGGCTCGGGCAGGACCTCGACCACCGCGGGCGACGCGGCACCGAGCACCCCGGCAGCACGTTCCGGGGAACACCCCGACGCTGCCGCGAGCCCGGACAGCACGTCGTGCCCGGTCTCGCGTCGCAGACCGTTGAGGAACCGTTCTTCCCCCGTGGTGGGCACCGCGACGACGGCGCGTGGAGGATCGACCCCGAGCTGGACCGTGGCGGGGTCACGCCAGACGAACTCGAGCGTCGGATCGATGCGGATGCCCATGACCCCACGGTGCCGGAGTGTGCGGCTCGCGTGGGGTCACCAGGGGGATCTGTGGAGAACTCAGCGGGGCTGGTCGCCCGTGTCGTTCCCGGGTTCGTCGCCCGCTCCACCCTCGGTGTCGTCGGCCACGCGGCCGGATTCGTCCTCGTGCGGACGTGCACCGGTCGAGTCGTTCAGCAGGTCCTCGAGGGCCTTGTCGAACGCGTCGTCCTCGTCGGTCTGGGACGGGTTCCGCAGCCGTGCGACGAGGGCATCGGGTGCGTCGACGTCGTCCGAGGTCGGCACCAGGTCGAAGTGCGACCAGAGGGCGTCACGCTGTTCGGCGCCGAGCTCGTCGGTCACCCGCTGCCACATCGCGGCGGCTTCACGCAGACGACGCGGACGCAGCTCGAGGCCGACGAGTGTCGCGAACGCCGACTCGGCCGGGCCGCCGGCCGCACGGCGACGGCGCACCATCTCGGCGATCGCTCCGGCCTTGGGGAGACGGACCGTGGCCGCGGCGGTGACCGTGTCCACCCAGCCCTCGACCAGGGCGAGCATCGTCTCGAGTCGGGCGAGCGCGGCGTCCTGCTCGGCGGTCCGCGGCGGGATGAGGGCACCCGAGGCGAGTGCGTCGCGCAGCTGCTCCTGGTTGGTCGGGTCGATGTCGGCCGCGAGTTCCTCGACGCGGTCGAAGGGGATGTGGATGCCCCGCGCGTAGTCCGTGATGGACGAGATGATGTGCAGCCGGAGCCACCGTGCCGACCGGAAGAGCCGGGCGTGGGCGAGTTCGCGGACCGCGAGGTAGATGCGGACCTCGTCCTCGGAGACGTCGAGGCCCTCGGCGAACTCGGCGACGTTCTGGGGCAGGAGTGCTGCGACCTGCTCGTCGAGGAGCGGCACGCCGACGTCACCGCCGGACACGACCTCCTTCGACAGCTGCCCGACGACCTGGCCGAGCTGGATCGCGAACAGCGCCCCGCCGATGCCGCGCATCGCCTTCGAGACGTCGCCGAGCATCGCCTTGAGCTGCTCGGGAGCACGCTGGTCGATCGCCTCGGTCAGGGCATCGGCGATGCTGAAGGCCACCGGCTCGGCGATCTGCGTCCACACCGGGACGGTCGCCTTGGCCCACTGCTCACGCGTGTAGAGACTCGGGGTCGCGGTGAGCTCGGCGACGGTCGTGACCTCGTCGAGCCACAGCGCGGCGACCTGGAACGCCTGGTCGGCCGCCTGCGAGGTGGCCGGGTCGACGGGGTGGCCGCCGTCCCGAGCGATCGCGCTGGCGCGTTCCACGGTGGCCGAGAAGTCGATGCCGTCACCGCCGGACTGCGCGGCACGCTGGAGCTGGCTCATCAGGTTCGCCACGGAGGCCGGGTCGTTCGGCAGACCGGCGGCACCGGCGAGCTGCGACGGGTCGATCTGCCCCTCGCCCGAGAGCAGCTTGCGCAGCATCTCCTGGAAGTCGTCGTCCGGCCCCGGCTGTGGTTCATCAGGCATGCCGACTACGCTAATCGCTGCTCACGGGGCCGCACCTGGGATGCCCCCGTGGGAACGCCCGAAGCGCTGCGCCCAGGGCGAACAGCCCCGTCGCGAGGCGCGGGCGACCACCCTGCCGCCAGGCGCGGGTGCCCACCTCGGAAGGACCCCGCGTGACCCTCTTCGCCCCCGCGCCCCGTCGTCGCTCGCGTGCCCGGACCGTCGGGTGGGCGTTCCTGATCGGCGCGGTCGTGCTGGGACTGCTGGCGAGCCTGCTGCCCAGCCCGTACCTCATCGAGGTCCCCGGGCCGGTCTACAACACCATCGGCACGCAGGAGCAGGGGACGGGCAAGGACGCGAAGGACGTCAAGCTCATCCAGGTGTCCGGCCACGAGACGTACCCGACGGCCGGCGCCCTCGACATGCTCACCGTCGGCATCCAGGGCGACGCCACGAACCGCCCGTCGTGGACCAGCGTGATCCGCGCGATCTTCACCAGGTCGCAGGCGGTGATCCCGGTCGAGGCGATCTACCCGAGCGGCACCACGACCGAGCAGGTGAACGAGCAGGACTCCGCCGACATGCAGGCGTCGCAGCAGTCAGCCGTCGCCGCCGCGCTCATCCAGCAGGGGAACGACCTGCCCACCGAACTCGAGGTCAGCGCCGTACAGGCGGGCTCAGCGGCCGACGGCACGATCGAGAAGGGCGACGTCATCACAGCGTTCGACGGCAAGTCGCTCACGACCAACGCCGACGCGGTGAGCCTGCGCGAAGCCGTCGCGCAGCACGGCACCTCGAGCCCCGCGACCGTCACCGTCGAACGGGACGGCGCGACGAAGGACGTCCGGGTGACGCCGCGCAGCGAGCAGGGCACGGCGCTGCTCGGGGTCGGCGTCACCGAGCGCTACGAGTTCCCCTTCAAGGTGTCGATCCGCCTGCAGGACGTCGGCGGTCCGTCCGCCGGCATGATGTTCGCGCTCGGGATCATCGACGAGATCACGCCGGGCAAGCTGAACGGCGGAAAGCACGTCGCGGGCACCGGCACGATCACGGCGGCCGGCGAGGTCGGCCCCATCGGCGGGATCCGGCAGAAGCTCTACGGTGCCGCGGACGCGGGCGCCACGGTGTTCCTCGCCCCCGCGGACAACTGCGACGAGGTCGTCGGGCACGTGCCGGACGGGCTCGACGTCTACAGCGTCTCCACGCTCGACCAGGCCGTCACCGACCTGCAGACGATCGCCGACGGCGGGAGCACCGCGAAGCTCGCTCGCTGCGGGTCCTGACCCGGTCCTGAGCCCCCGTACAGGTTCACGCTCGGTCCGGTCCCATAGGATCAGTGTCACTGACGGCCCGCCGCGAGCCGGGCCCGCCGGTCCGACACGTCTGGAGCACATCAAGTGACGACAACCTCGTCCACCTCGGGGCGGCGTTCGCCGCGGGTCCCCATCGTGGTCACGATCATCGTGCTGGCCGCACTGGTGATCGCCTTCTTCATCTTCGCCAGCCTGTACACCGACTACGCGTGGTTCGCGCAGCTCGGGTTCCAGCAGGTCCTCACCACCCGGTGGGTCGCCGGGACCCTGATGTTCCTGGCGGGCTTCCTCGGCATGGCGGTCCCGGTCTTCGTGAGCATCGCGCTCGCGTTCCGGTTCCGGCCGGTCTACGCGAAGCTCAATTCGCAGCTCGACCGCTACCAGCAGGTCATCGAGCCGCTGCGGCGCGCCGTGATGATCGGCATCCCCGTGGTCCTCGGCATCTTCGCCGGGCTCTCGACCGCGGGCCGCTGGAGCATGGTCCTCGAGTACTTCAACCGCACGCCGTTCGGCAAGACCGACCCGCAGTTCGGACTGGACATCGGGTTCTACGTGTTCGAGCTGCCGTTCTGGCGCTCGATCGTGGCCTACTCGTCGGCCGTCGTCCTCATCGCCGGCCTCGCCGCGCTCGCTGCGAGCTACCTCTACGGTGCGCTCCGCTTCGGTGGTCGCGAGGTCCGGATCTCCCGTGCCGCGCGCATCCAGCTGGCGGTCACGGCGGCGCTCTACATCGCGCTGCAGGCCGTCAGCCTCTGGCTCGACCAGTACGCGGCGCTGACGAAGTCGAACTCGCTCATCACCGGTGCCCAGTACACCGACGTCAACGCGGTGATCCCGGGCCGCGAGATCATGGCGGGCATCGCGGCGATCGTCGCGCTGCTCTTCATCGTCACGGCGGTCATCGGCCGCTGGCGCATCTCGATCGTCGGCACGGGCCTGCTGCTCGTCGCCGCGATCGTCGTCGGCGGCATCTACCCGTGGGTCGTCCAGCGTCTGCAGGTGAAGCCCTCGGAGCGCACCTTCGAGTCCGCCTACATCGAGCGGAACATCAAGGCCACGCGTGACGCCTACGGCGTCGCCGGCGTCGAGGAACAGAACTACGACGCCACGACCGAGACGAGCTCGGGTGCGCTCGCGAAGGACGCGCAGACCACGGCCAACATCCGTCTCATCGACCCGAAGATCGTCTCCGACACGTTCAGCCAGCTGCAGCAGTACCGGCAGTACTACCAGTTCCCGAAGGAGCTGGACGTCGACCGCTACGACGTCAAGGGCGAGACCGAGGACACCGTCATCGCGGTCCGCGACATCGACCTCGCCGGGCTCAGCTCGGCCGCGAACACGCAGTACAACCGGGCGTTCGTCTACACCCACGGCTACGGCGTCACCGCGGCCTACGGCAACCAGCGCGCGAGCGACGGCAAGCCGGTGTTCCTCGAGTCCGGCATCCCGTCGAACGGTGCACTGGGCGACTTCCAGCAGCGCGTGTACTTCGGTGAGACCTCGCCGCCCTACTCGATCGTGGGTGCTCCGAAGGGCACGAAGGACGTGGAGCTCGACTACCCGTCCGGTTCCGACGACGACAACGGCGGCAACGCGACCACCACCTACGCCGGCGACGGCGGTCCGAGCCTCGGCAACTTCTTCAACCGGCTCGTCTACGCCGCGAAGTTCCAGTCCGAGCAGATCCTGCTCTCGAACGCGGTGAACAAGGACTCGCAGATCCTCTACGACCGCGACCCGATCACCCGCGTGCAGAAGGCAGCACCGTACCTGACCGTCGACAGCGACGCCTACCCGGCGATCGTCGACCACCGCATCCAGTGGGTGGTGGACGGATACACCACGAGCGACGCGTACCCGTACTCGCAGAGCCAGAGCCTGTCGGACAGCATCGCCGGCGCCGAGTCCTCGACGTACCGCACCGACCAGGTGAACTACATCCGGAACTCGGTGAAGGCCACCGTCGACGCCTACACGGGCAAGGTGACGCTGTACACGTGGGACACGAAGGACCCGGTCCTGAAGACGTGGCAGAAGATCTTCCCGACGTCGATGAAGCCGGTGTCGAGCATGAGCGCCGAACTCCTCGACCACGTGCGGTACCCGACGGACCTGTTCAAGGTGCAGCGCTCGATCCTCGGGACGTACCACGTGACCAACGCCAACTCGTTCTACTCGGGTGACGACGCGTGGAACACCCCGCAGGAACCGACCAGCACGGCGACGTCGGACAGTGACGCCGACACCGCGGCGACGTCGACGAACGCGCTCGGCGCGCAGACGACGACGACCGCCAACAGGGCGAACCTGCAGGACCCGTACTACCTGACGATGAAGGTGCCGGGGCAGGGGACGGCGTACTCGCTGTACACGACCTACATCCCGCAGCAGTCGGCCGGGGCGAACAACCGCAACGTGCTGACCGGCTACCTGGCGGTGAACTCCGACGCGGGTGGTGCCGGCAAGGGCGAGAAGGCGTCGGGCTACGGCAAACTCACGCTGTTGACGATGCCGAAGACCGACAACATCCCGGGCCCCGGGCAGGTGCAGAGCCTCTTCAACGGTGACTCGACCGTGTCGCAGGAGCTGAACATCCTGAAGCGGGGCAACTCGACCGTGAAGCAGGGCAACCTGCTCACGCTCCCGGTCGGCGGTGGGTTCCTCTACGTGCAGCCCGTCTACGTCCAGTCGACCTCGAGTGGTTCGTACCCGCTGCTGCAGAAGGTCCTCGTGGCCTTCGGCGACAAGATCGCGTTCGAGGACACCCTCGACGAGGCGCTGAACTCGCTGTTCGGCGGCGACTCCGGTGCCGCGGCGGGCGACTCCGGCGCGAGCGGCAGCGGTTCCGGCAGCGGTTCCGGTTCCGGTTCCGACAGCGGGTCCGGCTCCGACACGGGGTCCGGTTCCGACACGGGTTCCTCGGGCTCCGGCTCGACCGGCTCCACGGGTTCCGGCTCGACGGACAACGACGCCCTGCAGGAAGCTCTGGCTGACGCCAAGGCAGCCCTGCAGGACCGCCAGGAGGCCTACGCCGACAACGACCTGGTCGCCGCGGCGGAAGCCGACCAGCGCCTCCAGGACGCGATCGAGGCCGCCACGGCAGCCGAGAACGGCAACTGACACACCGTGGCGGGGCACTCGATTTGTGTCCCGCCACGGCCCCGTGTAGGCTTCTAAACGTGCCGCGGGGTGGAGCAGTTCGGTAGCTCGCTGGGCTCATAACCCAGAGGTCGTAGGTTCAAATCCTGCCCCCGCAACCAAGCGTCACATGAAGGCCCCGGTCCAACAGGACCGGGGCCTTCATCGTGTCCCCGCCGCGAGACGCCCCGACGCGAGACGCGAGTCGCGAGACGCCCGGCGCAGGACACCCGGCGCAGGACGCCCAGCCGCAGGCCCGCCCGCCGCAGACCCCCGGGTACGCTCGGCTCCATGGCCACCCTCACGATCGCGGCGGCGCAGTTCGCCCCCGTGGACGACCCCGTCGCCAACCTCGACACGGTGCGCACCGCCGCGGTCGACGCGGCGGACCGTGGCGCGGACCTCCTCGTCACGCCGGAGTACACCTCGTACTTCACCGCCGACATCGACGATCGGTTCGTCGCGGCCGCGCAGTCCCTGGACGGTCCGTTCGTCTCCGGCCTCCGCGACATCGCCCGCGAGACGGGCATCGCCCTGGTCGTCGGGGTCGCCGAGTCGGCAGACTCGCCGGAGCGTTTCCGGAACACCCTGGTCGCGGTGCTCCCGTCGGGCGACCTGGCGGCGACGTACCGGAAGGTCCACCTCTACGACGCCTTCGGCTCGCGGGAGTCGGACCGCATCGAGTCCGGCGACCCGGAGCAGCTGCCGGTCTTCGACCTCGGCGGGGTCCGTGTCGGGCTCGAGACCTGTTACGACCTGCGATTCCCCGAGGTCACGCGACGGCTCGCCGCTCCCGAGACCGGCGCGGCCGACGTCGTCGTCCTCCCGGCGGAGTGGGTGCGCGGCCCCGGCAAGGAGCACCACTGGCGCACGCTCCTCACCGCCCGCGCGATCGAGAACACCGTCTGGGTCGTCGGGGTCGGGCAGACGCCGCCGATCGGGATCGGCGGCTCGGTCGTCCTCGACCCGTCGGGCGTCGCGGTCGTTTCGGCCGGCGCTTCGCCGATTACGCTCACCGCCACGATCGACACCACCGTCACCGACGCCGTCCGACGGGTGAACCCGTCGCTGTCGCTGCGGCGCTACGACGTCGCACTGCGCACCCTGCCTGGAGGCCCGGGGCAGCCCTGATGCGTCGGTCGCGTCCCCGACGCGGTCGCGTCTCAGGCGCCGGGGCGCGCTCCGAGGGTCGCCAGGCGTGCGGCGGCGTCCTCCAGGACACTCCGGCGCTTGCAGAACGCGAAGCGCACCAGGGACCGGTAGCCGGAGACCCGGTCCGGGCGGACGAACGCCGAGACCGGCACGCCCGCGACACCGGCCAACGCGGGCAGTTCGAGGCAGAACGCACGGGCGTCGTCGTACCCGAGCGGCGCGGCGTCGGCGAGCACGAAGTAGCCGCCGTCGGGTCGCATCACGTCGAACCCCGCCGCCGTCAGTCCGTCGGCGAGTAGTTCGTGCTTCGCGCGCAGGTCGGCGGCGATGCCGGTGAAGACCGCGTCGGGCAGGCGGAGTCCCACGGCGACGGCCGGTTGGAAGGGCGCGCCGTTCACGAAGGTCAGGTACTGCTTCACCGTCGTGATCGCGTCGACGAGTGCCGGCGGAGCGGTGAGCCAGCCGACCTTCCACCCGGTCGTGTTGAAGGTCTTGCCCGCGCTCGACACCGACACCGTCCGCACGGCGGCGCCCGGCAGGGTCGCGATGGGCGTGTGTGGGACGTCGAACGTCAGGTGCTCGTAGACCTCGTCCGTGATGATCACCGCGTCGCGCTCGGTGGCCAGGTCGACGATCGTCTGCAGCACCTCGGTGGGCAGGACCCGGCCGGTCGGGTTGTGCGGGGTGTTCACGAGCACGGCGCGGGTGCGGTCGGTGAAGGCCGTGCGGAGCGTGCGCTCGTCGGGCAGGAAGTCGGGCGCGGTGAGCGGGACCGTGACGTGCACGCCGCCGGCCAGCCGGATGAGCGCGCCGTAGGCGTCGTAGAACGGCTCGAAGGTGATCACCTCGTCACCGGGTTCGACCAGCGCGAGGACCGTGGCGGCCAGCGCCTCGGTGGCGCCGGCGGTGACGAGGACCTCGCGGTCGGGGTCCACCTCGAGCCCGTACCACCGCTGCTGGTGCTCGGCGATCGCCGCCCGCAGGTCAGGGGTGCCCCGGCCCGGCGGGTACTGGTTCACGCCGTCGCGGATCGCCTGCACCGCGGCCTCGAGCACCTCGGCCGGCCCGTCCTCGTCGGGGAAGCCCTGCCCCAGGTTGACCGCGCCGGTGCTGGCGGCGAGGGCGCTCATCTCGGCGAACACCGTCGGTGCGGGGACCCCGTCCGGTCCCAGCAGCATCGCTCCGTCGGCGGCTCGCAGCCACGGTCCTGCCTGGCGCATGTGGTTCCCTCCCGTGCGGGCGACGACGCGTCGCGCTGAACGGACCCCAACCTAGCTGTCCGTCCCGCGGCGGACCGGGCCACCGTGTACAGCGCACGCATAAGATCGCCAGGGGTGGCTCGCAGCCTCGCCAGAAGGACCGCTCAGGTGCTTGCGACAGACTGCACGAGCTTGAAAGGAGCACGTCCAGCATGACCGACACCACGCCCAACGGGCAGGGCGACGACCGCCGTCCGGACGATGCGGCTCCGCCTGCCGCCAGTGAGGACGCCGCAGCAGCGGCCACGAGAGGGAACACGTCGATGCCGAACGACTCCGACCAGCCGGACGAGACCCGTCGCCCGAACCAGGACCAGAACCAGAACCAGAACCAGAACGACGAGACGACCCCGGACCACACGGATGTGATCCCGTCGTCGACGGACCACCCGACCGACCGGTACACCGCGCCGTACCCCGCGGTCTCGGGCGACTTCTCGGGAGCGCAGCAGGGCGGCTACGGCGAGCAGACGTCGCCGTACGGCCAGCAGCCCCAGCAGAGCCAGAACCCGTACGGCCAGCAGTCGCAGTACGGCCAGCAGACGCCGCAGGCCCAGAACCCGTACGGCCAGCAGAGCCAGTACGGCCAGCAGCCCCAGAACCCGTACGGGCAGCAGAGCCAGTACGGCCAGCAGCCCCAGAACCCGTACGGCCAGCAGTCCCAGTACGGCCAGCAGCCCCAGAACCCCTACGGCCAGCAGTCCCAGTACGGCCAGCCGGGCGGCGAACGCCCCCGCTACGGCGAGTACGCCCAGCCGACGTCCTCGACCGCTCCGAGCTCGTCCTCCGAGTACGCAAACGCGTCCGCGCAGGCTCCGCAGTCGGCCACGAGCGGCTTCGGTGACGTCGACGGCGCGAACCAGCGCAATGGTCACTACTTCAGCGACGACGCCTCGGGCGCCGCGGCGACCACGACGACCAAGGACCGCTCGGGCCGCAACAAGCTGGTCCTGCCGATCATCGCCGGCGTGGTCGTTGCTGGGCTCGTGGGTGGCGGCGCCGGATGGCTCGCCTCGTCGGCGACCAACGACGGTGGCAGCGTGGTGTCCTCCGGTTCGTCGCAGGGCGGCAACCTGACCGTCAACGACTACGACTCCGCCACCGTGGTCACGGCCGTCGCGGCACAGGCGACCCCGTCCGTCGTCACGATCAACGTGTCCGCGAGCAACGAGGCCGGCACCGGTTCCGGCGTGGTGATGAGCAAGGACGGCTACATCGTCACGAACACCCACGTGGTCACCCTCGACGGCGACAGCTCGAACGGCCGGATCACCGTCACGACCTCGAACGGCAAGATCTACGCGGGCAAGCTGATCGGTACCGACCCGACGGTCGACCTCGCGGTCATCAAGATCGACGCGACCGACCTCAAGCCGATGGAGTTCGCGGACTCGTCCAAGCTCAACGTGGGCGACACCGCGGTCGCGATCGGCGCGCCCCTGGGCCTGTCGAACACCGTCACCGACGGCATCGTCTCGACGCTGAACCGCAGCATCCAGGTCACCTCGAGCGCCCCCAGTGAGGGCGGCGACTCGAACGAGGGCGGCAACGGCGGCTCGGGTCCCTTCGACTTCTGGGGCAACGGGGACAACGGCAGCAGCTCGTCCGCGAACACCACCGTCTCGCTCCCGGTCATCCAGACCGACGCATCGATCAACCCGGGCAACTCCGGCGGTGCGCTGCTCGACTCGAAGGGCCGGCTGATCGGCATCAACGTGGCCATCGCCTCGGCTGGCAGCTCGTCGTCGTCGGAGTCGGCCGCCGGCAGCATCGGCGTCGGCTTCTCGATCCCGGCCAACCTGGTCAAGCGGGTCGCGAACGAGATCAAGGACAACGGGTCGGCGACCCACGGTCTCCTCGGCGCAACGGTCGGCGACGCCACCGAGGACGCCAGCGCCACCCAGGTCGGCGCCCTCATCAAGTCGGTGTCCAACGGCGGTGCCGCGGCGAAGGCCGGTCTGCAGAAGGGCGACGTCGTCACGAAGATCGGTTCGGCGTCGGTCTCCGACGCCACCGACCTGACCGCGCAGGTGCGCTTCTTCGCGGGTGGCGCCTCGACGACGATCAGCTACGTCCGCGACGGCCAGACCCGACAGGCCGACGTGAAGCTGGGGACGTTCGACAGCAAGGGCTGACGCCACCACACGACGGACAGGAGGCCCGGGGCACGACGTGCGCCGGGCCTCCAGTCCGTCACGGGGCGCGTCCCGCGCCGGCGCAGGTGGGCGGTTCGGCCTCTTGATAGGCTCATGGTCGCTCTGCGGGGCGGCACCGCCCCGGTGCGTCCCGTGCCGCCAGCCAGCACCCCGAGGTACGCATGCAGTCAGACGGACAGCCCCTGCCGGGCGTCTCGTACGTGATGCCCGTGCTCAACGAGGTCACCGAGGTCCGGGCCGCCGTCGGCAGCCTGCTCGACCAGGACTACACGGGCCCGTTCGAGGTCATCCTCGCGCTCGGGCCGTCGATCGACGGCACGAACGAGCTCGTCGCCGAGATGAGCGCTGCCGACCCCCGGATCCGCGCGATCGACAACCCGGTCGGGTCGACGCCCGCCGGGCTGAACGTGGCGATCCGTGCGTCCGTGCACCCGGTCGTCATCCGGGTCGACGCGCACTCGGTCCTGCCGACCGACTACACGCGCATCGCGGTGCACACGCTCCTCGAGTCCGGTGCGGACAACGTCGGCGGCATCATGCGCGCCGAGGGCCGGACCCCCTTCGAGCGGGCCGTCGCCCTGGCCTACGGCAGCCGTGTCGGGCTCGGTGGCACGCCGCACCACGTCGGCGGCACCGCGGGCCCGGCCGAGACCGCCTACCTCGGCGTGTTCCGACGCGAGCGGCTGTTCGACGTCGGACTCTTCGACGAGGGCATCAAGCGCGGACAGGACTGGGAACTCAACCGGCGGCTGCGCCAGACCGGCGGGACCGTCTGGTTCACGCCCGAACTCGTCGTCACGTACCGCCCGCGGCCGAGCCTGAAGCGCCTGGTGCGGCAGTTCGTCGCCACCGGGCTGTGGCGCGGCGAGCTCGCGCGTCGGTTCCCGGCCAACAACGGCCTGCGCTACTTCGTGCCGCCGGCCATGGTGGCGGCGATGGCGCTGGGCATCGTCGCCGGGCTCGTCGGCATCGTCGGCGCCGTGCTCGGTACCCCGCTCGCCTGGGCGCTGCTCGGGTTCGTGGTGCCCGTCGTCTACCTGCTCTTCGTCGTCCTGGGGTCGATCGCCGTGGCGCGCCGCTCCGGGCTGCCGACGCTCCTCTGGCTGCTCGTCGTGCTGCCGTGCATCCACGTGGGCTGGGGGCTCGGGTTCATCATCGGGTTCCTGACCCGCACGTCCGAGCTGACCACCCACACGGGACGGTGACCGAATGACCGACCAGCCCACGACCGGCCGCGGATCCGCACGGCCGACCTCGATCGCCGAGCTCCGGGCCGTCGCCCAGCCGGACGAGGTCCGTGCCCGCGCCAACGCCGAGCACTGGACGGCCTCGCTGTACCTGCGCGACGTCTCGCCGTACCTGACCTGGGTGCTCCTGAAGACCCGCGTCAGCGCGAACCAGGTCACCGGCCTGATGATCCTGGTGGGCTGGAGCGTCGCCGCCGCCCTGCTCATCCCCGGCATCTGGGGCGCCGCGCTGGCGCTCGTGCTCGGCCAGCTGCAGATGCTCGTCGACTGCTCCGACGGCGAGGTCGCCCGGTGGCGCGGCACGAAGTCGCCCGCCGGGGTGTTCCTCGACAAGGTGGGGCACTACACGACCGAGGGCCTGATCCCGGTCGCGCTCGGCATCCGGGCAGCCACCTGGCCGATCCACGACGCCGACTGGATGTGGACCACGATCGGCTGCGCACTCGGCCTGGTCATCGTGCTGAACAAGGCCCTGAACGACATGGTGCACGTGGCCCGCGCGAACGCCGGGCTCGACAAGCTCGTCGACCGGCGGGACGCCTCCACCGCGCCGTCGGGTCGGAAGCTCGCATCGCTCCGCCGTCTGGCGAAGTTCCTGCCGTTCCACCGCCTGTACCACTCGGTCGAGCTGAGCATGCTCGCGTTCGTCTTCGCCCTGCTCGCCCTGGTGATCGGCGACCCGCTCGCCAGCAGGATCCTGGTCGGTGCGCTGTTGCCGCTCGCGGTGCTCGCGACGGTCGGGCACTTCCTGGCGATCATCGCCTCGAAGCGGGTCAAGGCGTGACCGAGGACACGACCGTGCCCGGAACGATGCGCCGCCACGCGGTGGCGCACCGCGGACGACCGCGCGTCGCCGTCGTGAGCCTGTCGCAGGGCACCCGGCCGGACGACCTGCGCCGCGGGCTGGACAGCGTGCTCGCGCAGCAGGACGTCGAGCTCGACGTCGTCTGCGTCGGCAACGGCTGGGCGCCGACCGGACTGCCGGACGGCGTTCGGGCGCTGGCCCTGCCCGAGAACGTCGGGATCCCGGCCGGGCGCAACGCCGGGGCCGAGGTCGTCGACGGCGACTACGTGTTCTTCCTCGACGACGATGCGTCGGTGCCGTCGCCGACGTTCCTGCGCGACGCGATCGCGGTGTTCGAGCACGATCCGTCGCTCGGCCTCGTGCAGCCGCGGGTCGTCGACCCCACGGGCGCCGCGAACCCCCGCCGGTGGGTGCCGCGGATCCGGAAGGGCGAGCCGGACCACTCGTCGCCGGTCTTCTCGGTCTGGGAAGGCGCCGTCGTGCTGCCGATGGACGTGTACCGGGCCGTCGGCGGCTGGGGTGCCGAGTACTTCTACGCCCACGAGGGCATCGAGCTCGCCTGGCGCGTCTGGGACGCCGGCCGTCGGACCTGGTACGCCGGGGACCTCGTCGCGCACCACCCCGCGATAGACCCGGCGCGGCACGCCGAGTACTACCGGTTGAACGCCCGGAACCGGGTGTGGCTCGCTCGGCGCAACCTGCCGACGGTGCTGCGACCGCTGTACGTGGGGTCGTGGGCCGCGATCCAGATCGCGCGCTGGTGGCGTCACCCCCGCCGACTGGCCACCTGGTTCGGTGGGATCCGTGAAGGATGGACGACCGACTGCGGTCCGGTCCGCCCGATGGGCTGGCTCACAGTCGCACGGATGACCATCGCAGGGCGGCCGCCGGTCGTCTGACCCGCCCGCCCCGTACCGCCCGAGCAGACCCGGAGAACGACCATGTCGATCATCAGCGACCTGCGGACCGCACTGCGGCTCGTCGAGCGACTCCTGACGTCGCGCCGAAGCCGGCGGCAGCTCGCACAGCGACTGCCGTCCGCGCCGAAGCCGGCGCCCGGTTCGGTCGAGATCGCCGTGTACTTCGCCGACGGTCCGGTCAACATGTACCAGGTGCGCCAGTGGTACGCGCCGCTGGCCGAACTCGCGAAGACGCACCCGGTGGCGATCGTCTCGCGGAGCCCGGGCACCATGCTGACCCTGCTCGACGAGTCGCCAGTGCCCGCGGTCTACGCCCGGCAGGTGGTCGACCTCGAGCACTTCGTCGACACCCAGGCGCCGAAGGTGGTGCTGTACGTCAACCAGAACGCCCGCAACTTCCAGATGATGCGGTACGGGCGGATGTGGCACGTCTTCGTCAACCACGGCGAGAGCGACAAGATGTACATGACCACGAACCAGTTCAAGGCGTACGACTACGCCCTGATCGCGGGGGACGCAGCACGCGATCGTCTGGCCGAGGCGCTGTGGGACTACGACCTGGACGCCCGGACCATCGCGATCGGACGCCCGCAAGCCGACCACTTCGCCGGAGCGGCCCCGTACCCGGACGACGACCGGACCGTCGTGCTCTACGCCCCGACGTGGGAGGGCGACCGCGGTGCCGCAGCGTACGGGTCGATCGCGTCGCACGGCACGGTCATCGCCGAGCAGGTGCTGGCGTCGCCCCGCCACCGGCTGGTCTACCGCCCGCACCCGCGCAGCGGTGTGCTCGACCCGGCGTACCGCGCGGCGCACGAGCGCATCGTGGCGGCGATCAGCGCAGCCAACGCCGCCGATCCCGCCGCGCACCACCTGTACGACGACGGCGGTGACCTCGGCTGGCAGCTGGCGGACGCCGACGTGGCGATCACGGACATCAGCGCGATGATCTACGACCGGCTGGCGGTCGGCAAGCCGCTCATCGTCACGCGACCGGTCTCGCCCGAGGCCGACGTCGACGAGCGGGGTTACCTGAGCGACGCGAACTGGCTGACCGCGGCCGATGCCCCGTCGGTGCTCGCCCGTGTCGACGCGGCCGCGAGCGACGCCGAGGAGCTCGCACGCCTGCAGCACTGGGTCGCACGGTACTTCGGCGACACGACCCCGGGTGCCGCCACGGAGCGGTTCCACGAGGCCGTGGAGTGGCTGCTCGAGCGGTGGCGGACCGTCGCGGCCGAACGCGACGGGCGCTGACGGCCGATCGTCACCCCGGGTGCTCCGTGGCGCAGGTCGGCGCAGGGTCACGGCTGGAGCCCCGGCCCGACGAGTGACATCCGCCAGAGGTACTCGGACCGGTCGGGCCGACGCCACCGCACGATGACGACCCCCGTGTCCTCGGGGTCGGCGCCGAACACCGCCAGCGACAACGACCTGCCCGGGTCGAGGCGGCGCACCGCGAGCGGCGGGCAGTAGCCGTTGCCCAGATGGGTGAGGGAGAGCCCGTCGACCGGCTCGGGGCCGGTGTTGACGAGGTCGTACCGACGCGGTGCGTGCGATCGGTCGACGGCGAACGGGACGGCGTACGCGGTTGGTGGGTGGTGCATGGGTGGAACGCTAGGGGGAGGGTCCGACGGCGGGACCCCGGGGGCGCTCACGAGGGCCGGGGCTGTGGAGGGAGCCAGCGATACCGGTGTTGGTGCAGGGGGAGTACCCCGGCCGGTCAGGAGCCGTAGTCGGCCGCGTACCGGGCCAGCGCGGCCTCGATGGTGCCGTCGAGCTGCAGACGACCCTTGTCGAGGTAGAGCCCCCGGTCGCAGAAGCGACGGAGGTCCTTGTCGCTGTGGGAGACGAAGAACAGCGTCCGGCCGCCGGCCAGGAGCTGCTCGATCCGCTTGTAGCACTTCTCGCGGAAGGCCTTGTCGCCCACCGCCAGCACCTCGTCGACCAGGATGACCGGCTCGTCGAGCCGCGAGATCACCGCGAACGCGATGCGGACCTTCATGCCGCTCGACAGGTGCTTGTAGGGGGTGTCCACGAAGTCGGCGATCTCAGCGAAGTCGATGATCTCGTCGAAGGCGTCGCGGATCTCGGCCCGTGACATGCCGTGCAGGCCCGCCGTCAGGTACACGTTGTCGCGCACCGTGAGGTCCCCGACGAAGCCACCGGTGATCTCGATGAGCGGGGCGACGCCGGCACCCACGTCGACGCGGCCCTCGTCGGGCAGCATGACCTGGGCCACGAGCTTCAGCAGGGTCGACTTGCCCTGGCCGTTCCGTCCCACGACGCCGATCGCCTCGCCAGGGCGGACGTCGAACGACACGTTGCGGAGCGCCCAGAACTCATCGGCACGCTTCCGGCGCCCGCGTCCGGCGAACAGGTCCTTGAAGTTCCGGCTCGCGCGACGGTTGCGCTTGAAGCAGATGCCGGCGTCGCGCACCGAGATGACCGGTGCGACGGTCTCGGTGCGACGGGTCTGGTCGGTCGCGGTCATCACAGCTCCTTCAGCACGCGGTGCTCGCTGCGGCGGAACACCGCGAACCCGATCACCAGGACGATGCCGGTCACGACCACCGAGGCGCCGACCTCGAGCCAGTCGAGCTGGCCGGGGAAGAACGCCGCGCGGTACATGCCGAAGATGCCGGTGAGCGGGTTGATCGCGGCGATGTCACGCAGGGCGGAGGGCAGCGCGTGCGTGCCGTAGATGATCGGGGACGCGTAGAACAGGAAGCGCAGCACGAGCTTGGTGGCGCGCTCGAGGTCACGGAAGAAGACCACCAGCGGCGCGACGATGAGGCCCAGGCCGTAGACCAGCGCGCACTGCAGCACGATCGCCAGCGGGAAGAACACGACCTGCCAGTGCAGGTGGGCGCCCGTCGCGATCGCGAAGGCCGCCAGGACCGGCAGGCTCAGCAGGAACTCGATGCCCTTCGACGCGATGATCCGTGCCACCCAGATGGTGCGGGGGATGGTGGTCGAGCGGATGAGCTTCGATTCCTTGATGAACGCCCGGGTGGAGTCCGAGACGCCGCCGGTGAACCACATCCACGGCAGCAGCGCGGACAGCAGGAACACGATGTACGGATCCTCACCGACCGAGCCGCGGTGGAAGACCTGCGTGAAGACGAACCAGTAGATCCCCGACATCACGAGCGGGTCGAGGATCGACCACACGTAGCCGAGCGCCGACGTCGAGTAGCGGACCCGGAGGTCGCGGACGGTCAGCAACCACAGGGCCTGACGATAGCGCCGACCGGCGCTCCGGGCCTTCGCGGGTGCGGGAGCCACGGGCGCGGTCGGCGCACTCGCTGTGGTCACGGTTTCCCTCCGGGCGGAACCGCCGAGGGGGTCCTGACGGTGGTTCAGGCGAACAGGTTGTTCGCGCGCTCGAGGTCCTCGGCGAAGTCGATCTCGACCGCGTACAGGTCGGAGATGTCGATCGGCGTCCAGCGTAGCCCGTCCTCGGCGATGGCAGCCTCGATGCCGCCCTCGAAGTACTCCTGATCGTCGACGCGCCCGAGCTGGCGGATGAGGGCCTGCTTGTCGGCGGCGGAGACGTAGTTGATGCCGACGGCTTCGCCGAGACCCCCGACGACCTGCTTGGAGAGCTTGTGGATGAAGCCCTCGGCGTCGACGGTGTACTTGACCTCTTCGTCGGAGACCTTGTCGGTGTTGACGCTGACGAAGGAACGGCCCTCGTCGATCATGTCGGCCGCACGGACGAGCGCCATCGGGTCGAAGACCACGTCGCCGTTCATCCAGAGGACACCGCTCTTGCCGGTGGCCTTGAGGGCACGCAGCAGGCTCTTCGAGGTGTTGGTGGAGTCGTAGGACTCGTTGTAGACGAAGTTCGCGTCGGGGAACGCCTCGACGATGTGCTCCGACTTGTAGCCGACGACGATCGTCACGCGGGCACTCGAACCGAACGCGGCGCGGATGTTGTCGAACTGCTGCTGCATGATGGTGCGGCCGTCACTGAGCTCCGTGAGCGGCTTCGGCAGGCTGCGGCCGAGACGGCTGCCCATCCCCGCTGCGAGGATCACGATCTGCGTGGTCATGCTGGTCCCTTCTGGTGTCCGCCCGCGCACCCTGGGGTACGGGCGGGCCTCGTCGAGTCTGCGCTTCCAACGTCCGAGTTGCCCGAGAACCGGTCGCGTCGACGTGGTCGTCGCAGCGAGGAGGCTGCCGGGATCGCCTGCTGGAGCAGGTTTCCAAGTGGTGAACACTCCTTCGTGCCCTGGTGAATGATACGGAAACACCCCCTCGCGGGGTACGGGTCTGCGTGCTTCGTACTCAATTCGTGACCCTGGCCGCGACGGTTCCCGACGATCGGAGAGCGTTGGTACGGTGGGTCGATGCCAGCGCGAGCAGAGGACGAGGACGTGTACGCCACGGCCGACGCTGCCTGGATGACCGAGGCGGGGGACGCCGACGACGCGGACACCGCCGCGGCTGCTGAGGACGACGCAGCCGACGACGACACGGGGGACACTGATGCGGACGACGCCGCCACTGATGACGCGATGACCGACGGGACGGCCGTCCGCACCGACGCGACGACGGCGACCCACCCGGACGACGCGACGACCGGCACCGACGCTGCGACCGAGACCCGCACCGACGACACGACGACGGACAACCGCACCGACGACACGACGGCCGCAGCGCCCCGCCCCGCGAAGGCGCGCAACGGCAAGGGACGCACCAAGCGCCCGACGAAGGCCGCCCCGCGGACCGACGCCGCGCCTCCCGTCCCGACCGACGCGGACGACGCGACGGACGTCGCCGACCGGGCGAGCACCGCCGCGCCCGCGGCGAAGAAGCGTGCGCCCCGCACCGCCGCCCCGAAGCAGCCGCAGACGCTCCAGCCCGTGGTGCTCGCGGCGAACGGCCTGGTCAAGCGGTACGGGCAGACCCTGGCCGTCGACGAGGTCGACCTCGAGATCCGGCAGGGCTCCATCTTCGGCGTGGTCGGCCCGAACGGCGCCGGCAAGACGACGACCCTCTCCATGATCACCGGACTGCTGCGCCCCGACGCCGGCTCGGTGACGGTGCTCGACCACGACGTCTGGGCCGACCCGACGGCGGCGAAGCGCAGTCTCGGTGTGCTGCCGGACCGGCTCCGCCTGTTCGACCGGCTGACCGGCGCGCAGCTCCTCTACTACTCGGCCACACTCCGCGGGCTCGACGGGGCCACCGCCCGGAAGCGCAGTGCCGACCTCGCCGAGGCCTTCGGGCTGGGCGAGGCGCTCGGCCGCCAGGTCGCCGACTACTCCGTCGGCATGGCGAAGAAGATCGCCCTGGCCGCGACCCTGATCCACTCGCCGCGGGTGCTCGTGCTCGACGAACCGTTCGAGTCGGTCGACCCGGTGAGCGCGGCGACGATCACGGACATCCTGCGCCGGTACACCCGGGGTGGCGGCACGGTCGTGCTGTCCAGCCACTCGATGGAGCTCGTGCAGCGCACCTGTGACTCGGTCGCCATCATCGTCGGCGGCAAGGTCCTGGCGTCCGGCACCATGGCCCAGGTCCGCGGGCGCAAGAGCCTCGAGGACAAGTTCGTCGAACTCGCCGGCGGTCGTGTCGTCGCGGAGAGCATGGAATGGTTGCACAGCTTCTCCGGCTGAGGGCGGACCTGCTCGCGGGCGAGGTCCGCGGCACCGCCCGCCGGTCCGTCGCCGTCGTGCTCGCCAGCCTCGTCGGACTCCTCGCCGCCGTGTTCGTCGCGTCGCAGACCATCGCCCTCGGTGACGCCGACCCGGACGTCGCGCGTGCCGTCATCGTGCCCGTCAGCACCCTGATCACCTTCGGCTTCACGGTCGTGCCGCTCGTCGTCGGCCGGAGCGACCAGCTCCACCCGCGGCGCTTCGCGGTCTTCGGCATCGAGCGCCGTCGCCTGGCGATCGGCCTCGTCGTCGCCGGCCTCGTCGGCATCCCGGTGATCGGCGTGGTCGTCGTCGCGGTCGGCCAGGTCGTCGCCTGGGCCCGCGACCCCGGTCTCGGGCTGCTCGCGGTGCTCGGCGGGCTGCTCGGCGTCGCCACGTGCGCGCTCCTCATCCGGGTCTGCTGCACCGTCGGCTCCCGGCTGATCGGGCCGGACCGCTCCCGCGACGCCGGGTGGCTGGTGGCGCTCGTCATCATCGCGCTCTCGATCCCGACGGTGGCGCTGCTGCTGCGCGTGGACTGGCTCGACCCGCAGGGTGCCGAGATGCAGCGCGTCGCGGACGTCGCCGGGTGGACCCCGTGGGGTGCCGCGTGGGCCGTGCCCGCCGAGGTCGCGAGCGGCCACGTCGGCGCGGGTGTCCTGAAGCTCCTCGTCGCGGTCGCCGTCGTCGCGCTCCTCGCCTGGGCGTGGTGGGCACTCGTCGGCCGAGCGCTCGAGACCGTCGACGACCGCGCCCGCACCCGCCGCTACCAGGGCCTGGGCTGGTTCGACCGGTTCGGTTCGGCCCCGGTGTCGGCCGTCGCCGCCCGGGCGCTCACCTACTGGGTCCGCGACCCGCGGTACCGCACGTCGTACCTGATCATCCTGCTCGTGCCGATCGTCGTCATCCCGCTCGGTGTCGCCGGGGTGCCGTGGCAGTGGACCGCGCTCGTGCCGCTGCCGCTGATGGCCCTGATCGCCGGGTTCCTGCCGCACAACGACGTCTCGTACGACAACACCGCCGTGTGGCTGCACGTCGCCTCGGGTGCGCCCGGGTGGAGCGACCGGCTCGGTCGTGTCGTGCCCGTGCTCGTCGTGGGGGCGCCCGCGATCGTCGCCGGGGCCGCGCTGTCCGCCCGGCTGTTCGGGGACTGGGCGGCGTTCCCGCTGCTCATCGGCGTGAGTGCGAGCGCGCTGCTGTCCGGCCTCGGGTTGTCGAGCGTCCTGTCGGTGCTCATGCCCTACCCGACGGTGCGGCCGGGCGACCACCCCTTCCAGCAGCCCCAGGCCGCCGGCGTCACCGCCACGGTCGCGCAGGCGTCCATGGTGATCGGCATCGTGCTCTGCACGGTCCCCGCAGCCTGCCTCGCGGTGCTGGCCGTCGTGCAGGGTCCGGAGCCCTGGTCGGTCCTGACGCTCCTGGTGGGCATCGGGGTCGGTGCCGTCGTGCTCGTGATCGGTGTCTCCGCCGGCGGACGCCTGTTCGACCGCCGCGGCCCCGACCTGCTCGCCGCGGCACAGCGCAACTAGCGGCTCGGCGCAACGAGCGGCACAGCGCAACGAGCGGCGCAGCGCAACGAGCGGCGCAGCGCACCGAGCACCGAGCGACTCCGCGCGACGATCGCCCAGCGCGGACGAGCGGCGCGCCCGAGGGCGGACCGTCGTACCCTGGACCCATGAGCATGACGGAACCAGGCGGCGGCCTCGACGTGATGGACCGGGAGCTCGAGAAGCTCCTCGAAGACGAAGCGATCGAACCCGGTGACCACGAGCGGTTCTCGCACTACGTGAAGAAGGACAAGATCCTGCAGTCGGCCCTGTCCGGCAAGCCGGTCAAGGCCCTGTGCGGCAAGAAGTGGATCCCGGGTCGCGACCCGGAGAAGTTCCCGGTCTGCCCGGACTGCAAGGCCATCTACGAGAAGATGAAGGCCGAGTAGCCGCGACCAGCAGACGGACGGGAGGCCCGTGGCGACGCCGCCACGGGCCTCCCGTCCGTCATCCGGTCGCTTCGTGAGCAGCAATGGTCGGGTCCGTCACGCAGACCCGACCATTGCTGCTCACGAAGCGGCGTCGCGCGACGCGACGCGACGCGCGCGCGACGCGCGCGCCCTAGATCACCAGGGTGGGGATGGCGGGGTCGCCGCGACCGATGCGCGACGCGTCGGCGGGCAGCTCCGCCTTCGCGCGCTTGTGGTGCGCGCGTGCGGCCTCGACGCCCTGCGTGCCGAGGAACGCCGGGTCGACCTCGCCGCCGGTGACCACGGGGACCAGCAGTGGCCGCTCGTCCGGACCGACCTGCGCACCCGTGAGCACGATCTCGGCGGTGGCGACGCCGTTGCGGAGTCGTCGACCCGCTTCCTTCCGGCCGCCGATCGACGCCTTGTCGGCCGACTTCTTGGCGACGGGGACCCAGTCGCCGCCGTCCGCGTCCCGGTGCGCGACGAGCTTGAACACCATGCCGGCGGCCGGGTGCCCGGAGCCGGAGACGACCGAGGTGCCGACGCCGTACGAGTCGACCGGGGCGGCCCGGAGCGCGGCGATCGTGTACTCGTCGAGGTCGTTCGTCACCGTGATCTTCGTTCCCGTCGCGCCGAGGCGGTCGAGCTGCGCACGCACGGCGGCGACGACGGACGGCAGGTCACCGCTGTCGATCCGGACGCCGCCGAGCTTGCCGTCGGTGAGCCGGACGGCCGTCTCGACCGCGGCCTCGATGTCGTAGGTGTCGACGAGCAGGGTCGTGCCGCTGCCGAGCGCGTCGAGCTGCGACCGGAACGCCTGCTCCTCGGAGTCGTGCAGCAGCGTGAAGGCGTGCGCGGCGGTGCCCATCGTGGGGATGCCCCAGGTGCGCCCGGCCTCGAGGTTGCTCGTCGCACCGAAGCCGGCGATGTACGCGGCACGGGCGGCGGCGACGGCGTTCCACTCGCCGGTGCGGCGGGAGCCCATCTCGGCGAGCGGGCGGCCGTCGGCGGCGGACACCATCCGGGCGGCGGCCGAGGCGATCGCGGAGTCCGCGTTGAAGATGCTCAGGGCGAGGGTCTCGAGCACGACGGCCTCGGCGAAGGTGCCCTCGATCTGCAGGATGGGGGAGTTCGGGAAGTAGACCTCGCCCTCCCGGTAGGCGCGGACGTCACCGCTGAACCGGTAGTCGGCGAGCCACGAGGCGGTGCCGGCGTCGATGACACCGCGGTCGCGCAGGAACCCGATCTCCTCGTCGCCGAAGCGGAAGTCGCCGAGGGCGGTGAGGAAGCGTCCGAGCCCGGCCGCGACGCCGTAGCGGCGGCCGTCCGGCAGCCGCCGGGCGAACACCTCGAAGACGCATCGGCGGTCGGCGGTGCCGTCCTTCAGGGCGGCGTCCACCATGGTGAGCTCGTACTGGTCGGTGAGGAGCGCGCTGGTCACGTCTCCGACACTAGTGACGTACCGGTGGGGAGGCCCGGATCACCCCGTGCGCCCGGCCTGCGTGGCGCGCGTGGCCGCGTCGGTGCTGGTCGGCCTGCGTCGGTACGCTGGTGCCGTGACGGATGCACCGATCGGAGTCTTCGACAGCGGGGTCGGCGGCCTCACCGTGGCCCGCGCCATCATCGACCAGCTCCCGCGCGAGAGCATCCGGTACGTCGGCGACACCGTGCACTCGCCCTACGGCCCGAAGCCCATCGCCGACGTCCGCCGCTACGCGCTCGAGGTCATGGACGACCTGGTCGAGCAGGGCGTGAAGGCCCTGGTGATCGCGTGCAACACCGCCTCGTCCGCCGTGCTCCGCGACGCCCGCGAACGGTACGAGCAGGCCTACGGCATCCCCGTCGTCGAGGTCATCCAGCCCGCGGCCCGCGCCGCCGTCAAGCAGACCCGAACGGGCCGCGTCGGGGTCATCGGCACCGTCGGCACCATCGCGTCGCGCGCCTACGAGGACGCCTTCGCGGTCGCCGCCGACGTCACGCTGACCACCGCCGCGTGCCCCCGGTTCGTCGAGTTCGTCGAGGCCGGGGACACCTCGTCGCCGTCGCTGCGCGAGATCGCGGCCGGCTACCTCGACCCGATCCGTGCCGCCGACGTCGACACCCTCGTGCTCGGCTGCACCCACTACCCGCTCATGTCCGCCGCGATCCAGTTCGTCATGGGTCCGGAGGTCACGCTCGTCTCCAGCGCCGAGGAGACGGCGAACGACGTCTACCGCCGGCTCGTGGAGCACGGGCTCGAGCGCACCGCGACCACCGCCCCGACCTACTCGTTCGAGGCGACGGGCGACGACAAGAACGGCTTCATCCGGCTCGCCCGGCGCTTCCTCGGTCCCGAGGTCTCGAGCGTCGGCCACCTCCAGACGGGGGCCATCACGCTGCCCCGCACCGAAAGGACCCCATGACCGACAACCTCCGCGTCGACGGCCGCACCGCCACCGACCACCGTCCCGTCACCATCGAGCGGGGGTGGAGCACGCAGGCCGAGGGCAGCGCGCTCATCTCCTTCGGCAACACGAAGGTGCTCTGCACCGCGTCGTTCACCAACGGCGTGCCCCGCTGGCTCGCAGGCAAGGGCACCGGCTGGGTCACCGCCGAGTACTCGATGCTGCCGCGGTCGACGAACGAGCGCATGCAGCGCGAGTCCATCAAGGGCAAGGTCGGCGGCCGCACCCACGAGATCTCCCGCCTGATCGGTCGTTCGCTCCGCGCGGTCGTCGACACGAAGGCCCTGGGCGAGAACACCCTCGTCATCGACTGCGACGTGCTGCAGGCCGACGGCGGCACCCGCACGGCGTCGATCACGGGCGCGTACGTGGCGATGGCCGACGCGATCGAGTGGGGCCGCGCCAAGGGCTTCATCGCGAAGAAGGCCACCCCGCTCACCGACAGCGTGCAGGCGATCTCGGTCGGCATCGTCAAGGGGGAGCCGATGCTCGACCTGGCCTACACCGAGGACTCCGCCGCCGACACCGACATGAACATCGTCACGACGGGGTCGGGAAAGTTCATCGAGGTGCAGGGCACCGCCGAGCACGCGCCGTTCGACCGTGACGAGCTGAACGTCCTGCTCGACCTCGGCCTGGCCGGCAACCAGTCGCTCGCGGCGATCCAGCGTTCGGTCCTGGGTCTGGCGTGACGTCCCGCGAGGTGGTGCTGGCCACCCACAACCAGGGCAAGGTCGTCGAACTGCGCGAGATCCTCGGGTCGGCGCTGGGCGAGGGTGTCGAACTCGTCGGGTACGACGGCCCCGAACCGGTCGAGGACGGCGACAGCTACGCGGCGAACGCCCTGATCAAGGCGCGTGCCGCCGTCGCACACACGGGGCTGCCGGCGCTCGCCGACGACTCCGGGATCGCCATCGACGCCCTCGGGGGCGCACCGGGCATCCACTCGGCCCGCTACGCCGGTACCCGCTCGGACGCCGACAACATCGCGCTGCTGCTCACCAACCTGCAGGGCGTCGTCGAGCGGACCGCCGCGTTCGTGTGCGCTGCCGCCTTCGTGACGCCCGACGGTCAGGAGCACGTCGTCGAGGCGGTCTGGAACGGGGAGGTGCTGACCGAGCCCGTCGGTGACGGCGGCCACGGCTACGATCCGGTGTTCCGGCCGGACGACGCCGACCGCTCGTCGGCGGAGCTCACCCGCGACGAGAAGAACGCCCTGTCGCACCGCAGCAAGGCGTTCCGGGGCATCGCGCCGATCGTGCGGGAGCACTTCGGCGTCTGAGCGCCGGCGCTCTCTTCGTCCCGCAGAACCGAAGTCGCCCCGAACCACGTGATCACGTGGTTCGGGGCGACTTTGGTTGTGCGCCGGTGCTGCGGCTAGAGCGTCGGGTCGACCGTCGGGGCCGTGGTGGCCTCGGCCTCGTTCGTGTGCTTCGCCTTGCGGGCGTTGCGCAGGTACGTCAGCGCCATCGGCACGACGGTCACGACGACCGCGGCGAGCAGGATGATGTCGATGTACTCGCGGACGATGTGCGCCACGAACGGGATGTGCCCGATGAAGTACCCGAGGAACGTCACGCCGACGCCCCAGACCACGGCGCCGATCGCGTTGTAGAGCGAGTACTTCTTGTAGTCCATCCGGCCGACGCCCGCCGCGATCGGGGCGAAGGTGCGGACGACCGGCACGAAGCGCGCCAGGATCACGGCCAAGGGGCCGAAGCGGTGGAAGAACGCGTTGGTGCGCTCGACGTTCGCCTTCGAGAAGAGCCCGCTGTCCTTCCGCTCGAAGATCGGGGGCCCGGCCTTCTTGCCGATGTAGTACCCGAGCTCGCCACCGAGGAACGCGGCGGCGCCGATCATCAGCGCCGCGACCCAGATCGGGATGCCGCCGATCTCGCCACCGCGGTCGAAGGCGAACAGGCCGGTGATGACCAGCAGGCTGTCGCCCGGGAAGATGAAGCCGATGAGCAGACCGGTCTCGGCGAACACGATCGCGCAGACCACGAGCACGGCGATGGCCCCGAAGTGGTCGAGGATGTACTGCGGATCGAGCCACGGGATCAGGGCGAGTGCGACGGAGTGCATGGTTCTTCCGGTCGTGGAGCGGGAGTCACGGGGAGGACTCCCGCGGGATGAGGGTACCGCCCGGAAGTGACCGGGCCATCCCTCGCAGGGTTGACCTGCACGAGGCGTGCGGATGACCGCAACGGTGCGCCAGGACGGACTCGGTGCGGAAGGAGGGACTCGAACCCTCACGCCTGGGGCACAGGAACCTAAATCCTGCGTGTCTACCGATTCCACCACTCCCGCGAGCAGCGGCAGTCTACCGAGCGCGGGGTGCGGGGCGGACGTGCGCCGGGCCTCCAGGCCGTGGGACGCACCGTGCGCACTCCGTGACCCGGTGCGAGGAACCGGACGTGGTGCGGGGTGGGCCGAGTGCCACCGAGTACGGAACCTCGCACGGGACGGCAGCGCGTCAGCGCAGCGGGCGCGGCAGGTACCGGGGCACGTACCGGAGCAGGATGCCCGCGCCGACCAGGCCGAGCACGCCCATCACCCCGCTCGCGACGGCGATGGACGCGACGGCGGTCACGCCGGAGATGAGGAGCGGTGCGGCCGCCGACCCGAAGTCGCCGGTGAACCGCCACGCCCCCAGGAACGGTGCCGGGGCGTCGCGCGGGGCGAGGTCCGCGCCGAGCGTCATGAGGATGCCGGAACCGACCCCGTTCGCCAGGGACATGCCCATCGCGATCGCGACGAACCAGCCGATCCGGGCGTCCAGGTGGCCGCTCCAGGCGAGCAGGAAGTAGCTGATGCTCAGGCCGAGCATGCAGGGCAGGGCGCTCGCGAGCCGTCCCCACCGGTCCATGATCTGCCCGCTCGTGTAGAACAGCGCGAAGTCGACGGCTCCGGCGATGCCGATCACGAGGGCCGCGGTCGAGTCGTCGAGGCCGACGCTCACCGCCCAGAGCGGCAGGATCACCTGCCGCCCGGCGCGCATCGCACCGATCAGGCCGGCGCCGCTGCCGAGCCGCAGCAGGACCGCCCCGTTCGCGCGGATGGTGCGGAAGAGGCCCTGCGCCTCCTGCTGGACGAACTGGGCCCCGGTGTCGGCGGGCGGTTCGGTCGCGTGGTCGCTCGCGTCCGTCGCGTGGTCGGCCGACAGCCGGGAGGCCCGTGGCGGCAACCGCAGGCCGCGTGTGCCCGTCGCGGGGTCGCGCAGCACCAGGAGCACGGTCGCGGCCGCCAGGCAGCAGACGACGTGGATCCAGAAGGCGCTGCTGGTGGTGCCGGTCAGGTGGATGACGCCGGCGGCGATGAACGGGCCGACGAAGTAGCCGAAGCGGAAGACGCCGCCGAGGCTCGACAGCGCCCGGGCCCGGATCCGCAGGGGGATCGCGGTGGTCATGTAGGCGTGCCGGGCGAGGGCGAACACCGCGGTGGAGACGCCGACCAGGAACACCCCGAGCGCCAGGACCCAGGCGTTCGCGGCCGTCGTGGCGACCACGAGCCCGACCACCGACACGAGCGCGGCGCCGATCATGGCGTTCCGCTCGCCGATGCGGGCGACGACGATGCCGGACGGCACGTCGCCGATGAGCTCCCCGACCAGGATGAGCGAGGCGACGAAGCCCGCGAACGCCAGGCTGGCGCCGAGCGAGTCGGCCGCGATCGGGATGATCGGGATGATCGCGCCCTCGCCGATCGCGAAGAGCGCGGCGGGCAGGAACCCGGACAGCAGGACGGACCGGAAGTCGAATGAGTCGTTCCCCGTCGTGGCCATCGCCCGACCAACGGTACGCCAGCGGTACCGCTTCGTCGGCGGGTTACCCTGGACGCATGCGTGTTCTTGCGGCGATGAGCGGTGGTGTCGACTCGGCGGTGGCCGCAGCCCGGGCGGTCGACGCCGGCCACGACGTGGTGGGTGTGCACCTGGCCCTGAGCCGGATGCCCGGCACCCTGCGCACCGGCAGTCGCGGGTGCTGCACCATCGAGGACTCGATGGACGCCCAGCGCGCCGCGTCGGCACTCGGGATCCCGTACTACGTGTGGGACTTCTCGGCCCGGTTCAAGGAGGACGTCGTCGACGACTTCGTGGCCGAGTACCAGGCCGGCCGCACCCCGAACCCCTGCATGCGCTGCAACGAGCGGATCAAGTTCGCGGCGCTGCTCGAGAAGGCACTGGCCCTGGGCTTCGACGCCGTCGCGACCGGGCACTACGCCTCGATCGTCACCGGTCCGGACGGCTCCCGCGAGCTGCACCGGTCGGCCGCGTGGGCGAAGGACCAGTCGTACGTGCTCGGAGTCCTGACCGCCGAGCAGCTGCAGCACGCGATGTTCCCGCTCGGCGCGACGCCGTCGAAGGACGAGGTCCGGGCCGAGGCCGCCGAGCGCGGGCTGACGGTCGCCCAGAAGCCGGACTCCTACGACATCTGCTTCATCCCGGACGGCGACACCCGCGGCTGGCTGGCGGACCGCGTCGGCACCGCCCCGGGCGAGGTCGTCGAGCGCGACGGCACGGTCGTCGGCTCGCACGAGGGCGCCACCGGCTACACCGTCGGACAGCGTCGCGGCCTGGCCCTCGGTCGCCCGGCACCGGACGGCAAGCCCCGGTTCGTGCTCGAGATCCGCCCGAAGGACAACACCGTCGTCGTCGGCCCGAAGGAGGCCCTCGCCGTCACCTCGATGTCCGGCTCACGGTTCACCTGGGCGGGCACGGCGCCGGCCGACCCCGCGACGCCGTTCGCCTGCGACGTGCAGATCCGCGCGCACGCCGACCCGGTGCCCGCGACCGCCCGGGTGCAGGACGACGTGCTCGTGATCGACGTCGACGAGCCGCTGCACGGGGTCGCTCCCGGCCAGACGGCCGTGGTCTACGTCGGCACACGGGTGCTCGGCCAGTGCACGATCGACACCACGGTCAGCGCCGTCCCCGTCGACGCCTGACCCCGCCGCTCCCGGGGCACACGCTCGCTGCACGCCGCGTCGGTGGTGCACGGTAGAACTGATGCCATGAGCGAGACCGACGCGACGTTCGAGACCATCGACCCCGACGGGCTCGACGCCGCCCAGGCCGCGCGCGAGGTCGACCGGTTGCGCGCCCGCGTCACCGAGCTGCGCCACGACTACTACGAGGGCAATGCCTCGCCCCTGTCCGACGCCGACTACGACGCCCTGGTGCACCGCCTCGACGCGATCGAACGGCGGTTCCCGGAACTCCTGACGCCAGACAGCCCGACGCAGACCGTGGGCGGGCAGGCGCAGACGACGCAGTTCGCGCCGGTCGAGCACGCCGAGCGCATGCTCTCGCTCGACAACGTCTTCAGCCCCGACGAGCTCACCGAGTGGGCCCTCAAGGTGCAGCGGGACGCCGGCGCCGAGCGGGTGCGGTTCCTGACCGAGCTGAAGATCGACGGCCTGGCCATCAACCTGCGGTACGAGCACGGTCGGCTCGTCTCGGCCGCCACCCGCGGTGACGGCGTGGTCGGCGAGGACGTCACCGGCAACGTCCGCACGATGGGCACGATCCCGGACCGCCTGTCGGGCACCGGTCACCCGCCCCTGGTCGAGGTCCGGGGCGAGATCTTCTTCCCGGTCGCCGAGTTCGACGAGCTCAACGCGAACCAGCGCGAGGCGGGGGAGCGCGTGTTCGCCAACCCGCGCAACGCCGCCGCCGGGTCCCTCCGCCAGAAGGAAGAGGGCAAGTCCGAGGCGAAGCGGGCCCTGATGGTCGACCGGCTGCGGCGTCTGCGGATGCTCGTGCACGGCATCGGCGCGTGGCCCGTCCGTGAACTCGAGCAGGGCACCGACGTCCGCAGCCAGTCCGAGGTCTACGAGCTACTGCAGACCTGGGGACTCCCGACGAGCAGCCACTACCGGGTGTTCGACACCATCGACGAGGTCAACGGCTTCGTCCGGACCACGGGGGAGCGCCGTTCGTCGGTCGAGCACCAGATCGACGGCGTCGTCGTGAAGGTCGACGACCTCGCCCTGCACGAGGAACTCGGGTCGACGTCGCGGGCGCCGCGGTGGGCGATCGCGTACAAGTACCCGCCGGAAGAAGTGCACACGACGCTCACCGACATCGTGGTCAGCGTCGGCCGCACCGGCCGTGCCACCCCGTTCGCGGTGATGGCCCCGGCCGAGGTCGCCGGGTCCGTCGTCCGCCAGGCCACGCTGCACAACCAGCAGGTCGTCAAGGCGAAGGGCGTGCTGATCGGCGACACCGTCGTGCTGCGGAAGGCCGGCGACGTCATCCCAGAGGTGCTCGGCCCGGTGGTCGAGCTCCGTGACGGCTCCGAGCGCGAGTTCGTGATGCCGACCAACTGCCCCGAGTGCGGCACTGAGCTCGCCCCCGCGAAGGAAGGCGACATCGACCTGCGCTGCCCGAACGCGAAGAGCTGCCCGGCGCAGGTGCGCGGTCGGGTCGAGCACATCGCCTCGCGCGGGTCGCTCGACATCGAGGGGCTCGGCGAGGTCGCGGCCGCGGCGCTCACGCAGCCCCTCCGCCCGGAGACCCCGCCGCTCGTCACCGAGGCCGGACTGTTCGACCTGACGATGCAGGACATCGTCCCGATCGAGGTCATCGTCCGCGACGCCGAGACCGGCATGGAGAAGGTCGACGACGACGGCACCCCGAAGCGCGTCACGCCGTTCAGCCGGGCGCGCAAGAAGACCGACCCGCCGTTCGACCCCGAGGCACGCGGCGCCGACTACACCGGTGAGCCGAGCCGCTACCCGTCGAAGAACGCGTTCGAGATGCTCGCGAACATCGACGCGGCGAAGACGAAGCCCCTCTGGCGGATCCTGGTCGGCCTGAGCATCCGCCACGTCGGACCCGTCGCCGCCCGGGCCCTGGCGAACCACTTCGGGTCCCTCGACGCGATCCGGTCGGCATCGCGCGAGGACCTCGCAGCCGTCGACGGGGTCGGCGGGATCATCGCCGACGCCCTGCTCGCCTGGTTCGACGTCGACTGGCACCGCGAGATCATCGACCGCTGGACCACGGCCGGCGTGCAGTTCACCACCCCGGGCCACCCCGGCCCGGGCAGCGCCGACGTCGAGGGCGGCGTGCTGAGCGGCGTCACCGTCGTCGCGACCGGGTCACTCGAGGGCTACACGCGCGAAGGTGCACAGGAGGCGATCCTCACCGCCGGTGGCAAGGCTGCCTCGAGCGTCAGCAAGAAGACCGACTTCGTGGCGGCCGGTCCGGGTGCCGGTTCGAAGCTCACGAAGGCCGAGCAGCTGGGCGTCCGGATCATCGACGCCGAGCAGTTCCACCTGCTCGTGACCGAGGGGCCCGCGGCGCTCGCCGAACCGGAAGCGCCCACGACCGAGGACTGAGGACTGAGGACCGACCGGGGCGCGCAGCACGCCCGGTCGCATCCGCTGAGCGCGGCGCGCCGTCGAACGCGCCCAGTTCGGGGGACAAGTTGCATCGCGCATGGATGATCCGCGGACATCTCCATAGACTCGACCGAGCATCACCCGTCGTCTGCAGGGGGACGTCGGGACGGCCTTCCCGGGGGAGACCCGAATGCTGCTCATCGCTGCGGCTCTGCTCACCGCCTCGGTGCACTCGCTCGGAGTGATCGAGGCCCCAGGCATGCCCCCGGCGCACCAGGTCACGGTCGCCAGCACCGCCACGACCCGCATCGTCCCGGTCGACGACACGCTCTCGTCGGCATCGGCATCCGTGTCGGCTCCCGTGGCGACGCCGGTGGCGGCAGCGGCGTCGTCGTCGACCACGGTGGGGGTCGACGACCTCGCCGCCGCGCACGGGCGCGCCTTCGTCGAGGACCTCGGTGCACTCGGCGCCGCCGACCTGCGCAGCGCGGCCACCGACCGTCGTGTCGTGGCGACGGTGCAGGACGACCCGCCGCCCGCGCAGACCGTCGCGCAGTGGTGGTCGCACCTGCCCGCCGACGAGCAGGACCGACTCGTCGTGCACGCGCCCGCCCTGGTCGGGAACCTCGAGGGCGTGCCGTACGCCGTCCGTGACCAGGCCAACCGCGCGACGCTGACCTCCGGCCTCGCCGACGCCGACCTCGGCGCAGCCCGGGCCGCGATGCTCGGGCAGGTCCGGGACTCCCTGCTGCAGCAAGCCGGCGACCCGCGGCGCTTCCTGGTGGCGCTCGACACCCGGGGGTCCGGGCGGGCGGCGATCAGCATCGGCGACCTCGACACCGCGGCCGACGTCACCGTCGTGGTGCCGGGCATGTTCTTCACGGTCACCGGGCAGATGACCGACTTCACGAACACCGCCAACGACCTGTCCCGCGAGCAGGCCACCCTGGCGCCGCTCGCCGCCACGGGCAACGGGTCGGGAGCCGCCGTCGTCGCGTGGATGGGGTACCGCACGCCGGACCTGTCGAACATCCTGTCGCTCGGGCTCGCCCGGACCGGGGCGGAGCGGCTCGAACGGACCGTCGCAGGGCTGCGCGTGATCCGCGCTGGCGACCAACCGCGCGTGAACATCGTCGCGCACTCGTACGGGTCGACCACGGCGATGACGGCCCTGGCGTCGGGCCGGATGACCGCCGACACCCTGACCGTGCTCGGGTCGCCGGGCAGCGACGTCCGGACGGCGGACGACCTCGCCGTCGCCACCGGGCAGGTCTTCGTCGGCGGTGCGCACAGCGACCCCATCGCGGGCTCCGGGTACTTCGGCACCGACCCGGGCGGGGCGTCGTTCGGGTCGACCGTGCTCGACCTGGCCGGGGGCGCCGATGCGCTGTCGGCCGGTGACGTGTTCCGCCGCCCCGTGGGGCACAACGACTACCTCAAGCCGGGCACGGCATCGCTGCACGACGTCGCCCTGATCGGCATCGGCCGCGGCGACCTGGTGCGCGAGCAGGTCCGACGCGGCAAGTCGGGTGGTGACGGCATCGTCGGCGCCTCGCCGGACATGTACCTCGTGCGCCCGCAGGACCTGCAGCCCCGTGACTGACCGGCCGTGACCGACCGACCAGCCGAGGTGCCCTGAGCGGCCGGCTGTGCCCGACCGCCGACCGGGCGGACCCACCGGTCGTGGCGACGCGGTGGTCGTGACCCGATCGTGACCGGCGGCCGACGTGGTGGAGCCGTTGCGGACCTCCCGGCCGGATCCGCGCGCACGCACGGATCGCGACCCGTTCTCGGAACGGGCTGGGTGGCAACCTGAACGCGACCGCAGCCTGCACTCGTTCCAGGGCAGAACCAGTACAGCCCTGCTGCCTACGGTGCCGTCATGCGTGTGGTGCGATGGCCTGGTGCTCTCCTGATGTTCGTGGTGATGTCCGTGCTCGCCGGCATGCTCGTCGCCGTCGCGGTGACCCCGGCGGTCGCCGTCGCGGGTGAGGGGACCTCCGGGGCGGTCTCGTTCTTCGAGGACCTGCCGACCTACCTCGACGTGCAGACCCCGCAGCAGGTGTCGTCCGTGTACGCGGAGCAGGGCGGGAAGCAGGTCAAGATCGCCTCGTTCTACGCCGAGAACCGCACGAACGTGACGGCCGACCAGATGGCGGACTCGCTCAAGCAGGCGGCGATCGACACCGAGGACCCGCGCTACTACGACGAGGGCGGCATCGACGTGCTCGGAACGCTCCGCGGGGTCGCCGCGACCGTCGTCGGCGGGGACGTGCAGGGCGGCTCGAGCATCACGCAGCAGTACGTCAAGAACGTCCTGGTGCAGCAGTGCGAGGAGCTCACGGGCAAGGACCAGGCCGCCACCGAGAAGAAGGTCGAAGCCTGCTACGAGGACGCGGCCGGCGTCACGCCGCAGCGCAAGCTGCAGGAGATGCGGTACGCGATCGCGGTGAACAAGAAGTACTCGAAGGACGAGATCCTGACCGGGTACCTCAACATCGTCGGGCTCGGCGGGCGGGTCTACGGGGCCGAGGCCGGGGCCGAGTACTACTTCGGCGTGCACGCGAAGGACCTGTCGCTCGTGCAGTCGGCCACGCTCGTCGCGATCCTCAACAACCCGTCGAACCTGCGCATCGACGTGCCGAGCGACAAGGACAACGGCAAGGCCAACGGGTACGAGCTGACGAAGGAGCGCCGCGACTACGTGCTCCGCCGGATGCAGGCGCACGGGTCGATCACGAAGGCACAGATGACGAAGGCGATCGCGACGCCGGTCACGCCGAAGATCACCGAGACCGCCAACGGGTGCTCGACCGCCGCGACGCACTACGACGCCGGGTACTTCTGCGACTACGTCCGCGACCAGGTGCTGCAGGACCCCGCGTTCGGCAAGACCGCGGCGGCACGCATCGCCACACTCGACACCAAGGGCCTGCAGATCCACACCTCGCTCGACCTCGACCTGCAGGGCCAGGCACAGTCCGCCCTGTCCACCTACGTGCCGGCCACGATGGCCGGCGTCGACGTCGGCGGCTCGAACGTCACCGTGGAGCCCGGCACCGGCCGGATCATGTCGATGGTCCAGAACACCACCTACACGCAGGGGGACAACGCCGCAGCCGGTGCCACGGCGGTGAACTACAGCGCCGACTCCGGGTACGGCAACTCCGGTGGGTTCCAGACCGGCTCGACCTACAAGGTGTTCACCCTGGCCGAGTGGCTCGCCAGCGGGCACACCCTGTCCGAGTCCGTCTCCACCACCGAGCACACGTTCCAGAACTCCGAGTTCACGAACTCCTGCCAGAACGTCAGCGGCGGGGTCTGGCCCGTCGCGAACGCGGAGTCCGTGCCGGCGTCGATGACCGTGCAGGCCGCGACCGTCGAGTCGATCAACACGGCCTTCGGCGCGATGGGCAAGCAGCTCGACCTGTGCAAGATCGCCCAGCTCGCGCAGGCGATGGGGATCCACCGTGCCGACGGGGCTGCCCTCGGCCAGACGCCGTCCTCGATCCTCGGCGTGAACGAGCTGTCGCCGATCGACCTGGCCGAGGCCTACGCGGGCTTCGCCAACGGCGGCATCGTGTGCACGCCCACCGCGATCGACTCGGTGACCGAGGCGGACGGCACGAAGATCACCCCGACGCCGTCGTCCTGCACGCAGGGCGTCTCCGCCGACGTCGCGGGCACGGTCGACTACGCGCTGCAGGGCGTCCTGTCCGGTTCGGGCACCGCCGCGAGCGCGAACCCCGGGGACAGCGTGGCGAAGTTCGCGAAGACCGGCACCACCGACGGTGACGTGCAGAACTGGCTGGTCGCGTCGTCGACGAAGTACACGAACGCCACCTGGGTCGGCAACGTGCAGGGGAGCGTGAGCCTGGCGAACTGGCCGTTCCTGCAGGGCACCACCGGGTACAGCGCGAAGTTCGGGGTCGGGAAGTCGATGATGGCGTACCTCGACCAGACCGTCGGCGGGGGAGCGCTGCCGGCGCCGAACCAGGCGATGATCGGGCAGGCGAGCAAGTCGTCGTCTTCGTCTTCGTCTTCGTCGGGGTCCTCGTCCGGGCAGGGGACGGCGCAGGACGACCAGACGACGCCGACGGCTGCTCCGGCTGCGCCTGCTGCACCCGCTGCCCCGGCTGCGCCGGCGCCCGCCGCGACGGTGGCCCCGGCGGCACCGGCTGCGGGGGACCAGAACGGGAAGTGACCCTCGACCCCCTGGAGGCCCGGTGCCGGTCCGGCGGACCGGCACCGGGCCTCCAGGGGGTTGTCCACAGCCGCGCCTGCGCGCCCGACGCAGCCAATAGACTGTGGGGCATTCCACGAACCGATCGACGGAGCACCATGCCTGACATCACGAGCGAGCAGGTCGCACACCTGGCGAACCTCGCACGTATCGCACTCACGCCCGACGAGATCGAGAAGCTGACCGGGGAGCTGTCGCACATCGTCGAGAGCGTCGCCAAGGTCGCCGAGGTCGCGACCGACGACGTCCCGGCGACGAGCCACCCCGTGCCGCTCGGCAACGTCACCCGACCCGACGTGGTCGGCACGACGCTGACGCAGGAGCAGGCGCTCTCCGGGGCGCCCGACTCCGACGGCGAACGGTTCCGCGTGACCGCCATCCTCGGCGAAGAACAGTAGGGCGAAGAACAGTGACTGACGACATCACGAAGCTGAGCGCCGCGGCGCTCGCCGACGCCCTCGTGGCGCGCGACGTCTCGAGCGTCGAGGCCACCCAGGCCCACCTCGACCGGATCGCCGCCGTCGACGGCGACGTGCACGCGTTCCTGCACGTCAACCAGAACGCCCTGGCGGTGGCGAAGTCGATCGACTCCCGCCGTGCCGCGGGCGACGACCTCGGGCCGCTCGCCGGTGTGCCGATCGCCGTCAAGGACGTCCTGTGCACGCAGGACATGCCCACGACCGCCGGGTCCAGGATCCTCGAGGGCTGGGTGCCGCCGTACGACGCCACCCCCGTCGCGAAGCTCCGCGCCGCCGGCCTCGTGCCGCTCGGCAAGACCAACATGGACGAGTTCGCGATGGGCTCGACCACCGAGTTCTCGGCCTACGGGCCGACCCGCAACCCGTGGGACCTCGACCGGATCCCCGGCGGGTCCGGCGGTGGTTCGGCCGCTGCGGTCGCCGCGCACGAAGCACCCTTCGCCCTCGGCTCGGACACGGGTGGCTCCATCCGCCAGCCGGGTGCCGTGACGGGCACGGTCGGTGTGAAGCCGACCTACGGCGGGGTGAGCCGCTACGGCGCCATCGCCCTGGCGTCCAGCCTCGACCAGATCGGCCCGGTGTCCCGCACCGTCCTCGACGCCGCGCTCCTGCACGACGTCATCGGCGGGCACGACCCGAAGGACTCCACGTCCATCCCGGACGCCTGGCCCTCGATGGCCGCGGCCGCACGCGAAGGGCTGCAGGCGGACACGCTCCGCGGCCTGCGCGTCGGCGTGGTGAAGGAACTCGCCGGGGGCGACGGGTTCCAGGCCGGTGTCACCCAGCGCTTCCAGGAGACGGTCGCGCTGCTCGAGTCGGCCGGTGCGGTCGTCGTCGAGATCGACGCCCCGTCGTTCGCGTACGCGATCAGCGCGTACTACCTGATCCTCCCGGCCGAGGCGTCGTCGAACCTCGCCAAGTTCGACTCGGTGCGCTTCGGCCTCCGGGTCACGCCCGAGAACGGTGCCACCGTCGAGGACGTCATGGCCGCCACGCGTGAAGCCGGCTTCGGGCCCGAGGTCAAGCGGCGCATCATCCTCGGCACCTACGCCCTGAGCGCCGGCTACTACGACGCCTACTACGGCTCGGCGCAGAAGGTCCGCACGCTCGTGCAGCGGGACTTCCAGGCCGCCTTCGAGCAGGTCGACCTGCTCGTCAGCCCGTCGGCGCCGACGACCGCGTTCCCGATCGGGGAGCGCATCGACGACCCGCTGGCGATGTACCTCAACGACCTCACGACGATCCCGGCGAACCTCGCCGGCGTTCCCGGCATGAGCATCCCGAATGGCCTCGCGCCCGAGGACGGCCTGCCCGTCGGTGTGCAGCTGATGGCGCCCCAGCGTGAGGACGCCCGGCTGTACCGCTACGGTGCCGCCCTCGAGCGTCTGCTCGAACAGCAGTGGGGCGCGCCGCTCATCGCGTCCGTCCCGGACCTCGACCAGAGTCAGCAGTCCGCTGCGCAGGAAGGTGTGATCTGATGGCGCAGAAGGACGCGCTGATGGACTTCGACGAGGCGCTCGAGCGCTACGAGCCGGTGCTCGGCTTCGAGGTCCACGTCGAACTCGCGACGAAGACCAAGATGTTCTCGGACGCCCCGAACTTCTTCGGCGGCGAGCCCAACACGAACGTCACCCCGGTCGACCTCGGGCTGCCCGGGTCGCTGCCGGTCGTGAACGCGCAGGCCGTGCGGTACTCGATCCAGCTCGGGCTCGCGCTCGGCTGCTCGATCGCCGAGTCCTCGCGGTTCGCCCGGAAGAACTACTTCTACCCGGACAACCCGAAGAACTACCAGGTCTCGCAGTACGACGAGCCCATCGCCTACGAGGGCGAGGTCGAGGTCGAGCTCTCCGACGGCACGATCTACAACATCCCGATCGAACGCGCCCACATGGAAGAGGACGCCGGCAAACTGACGCACGTCGGTGGTGCCACCGGCCGCATCCAGGGCGCCGAGTACTCGCTCGTCGACTACAACCGTGCCGGTGTGCCCCTGGTCGAGATCGTCACGAAGCCGATCTTCGGCGCCGAGCACCGTGCCCCCGAGCTCGGAGCCGCCTACGTGCAGGTCATCCGCGACCTCGTCCGGGCGCTCGGTGTCTCCGAGGCCCGCATGGAGCGCGGCAACCTGCGGTGCGACGCGAACATCTCGCTGCGCCCCCGTGGGCAGGAGAAGCTCGGCACCCGCACCGAGACCAAGAACGTGAACTCGTTCCGCGCCGTCGAGCGGGCGATCCGCTACGAGATCCAGCGCCAGGCCGCGATCCTCGCCGCCGGGGGCACGATCACGCAGGAGACCCGCCACTGGCACGAGGACACCGGCCGCACCTCGGCCGGTCGTCCGAAGTCGGACGCCGACGACTACCGGTACTTCCCGGAGCCCGACCTGCTGCCCGTCGTGCCGGACCCGGCCGTCATCGCCGAGCTCCGTGCCTCGCTGCCCGAGGCCCCGGTCGCACGCCGCCGTCGCCTGAAGGGTGACTGGGGCTTCGCCGACCTGGAGTTCCAGGACGTCGTGAACGGCGGGCTGCTCGACGAGGTCGAGGGCACCGTCGCCGCCGGCGCCGCACCGCAGGCCGCCCGCAAGTGGTGGACCGGTGAGATCAGCCGCGTCGCCAACGCGCAGGACGCCGCCCCCGGTGACCTGGTGTCGCCGAAGCACGTCGCCGAGGTCATCGCGCTCGTCGAGTCCGGCGACCTGACCGACCGCCTGGCACGCCAGGTGCTCGAGGGCGTCATCGCGGGCGAGGGCTCGCCGGCGCAGGTCGTCGAGGCCCGCGGGCTCAAGGTCGTCTCGGACGACTCCGCCCTGACGGCCGCGGTCGACGAAGCACTCGCGGCGCAGCCCGACGTGCTGGCGAAGATCCAGGACGGCAAGGTCCAGGCAGCCGGCGCGATCATCGGTGCGGTCATGAAGGCCATGAAGGGCCAGGCCGACGCCGCCCGTGTGCGAGAACTCGTGCTGGAGCGCGCGCAGCAGTCCTAGGCAGTCCCACCACGGAGGGCACGGTACCGGTCGGTGCCGTGCCCTCCATGCATCCCGGTCGCCGTGTGCATCCTGGGGACGCGTCAGCGATCCGGTGACAGGATGAGTCGTGTCCGCAACGATCCGCGCCATCGGAACCGCCGTCCCCGAGACGACCCTCGACCAGCCCCGGGTGCGTGACCTGTTCTCCGCCCAACCCGACCTCGGGCGGCTCGGCAAACGGCTCGTCCCCGCCGCGTTCGACGGGTCGGCGGTCGACCAGCGGCACACCGTCCTCGAGGAACTCGACTCCGCGCGTGCCGGTGGGGCCTTCCGTGACGACGACGGCACCCTGCGCTCGCCGTCCACCGGTTCGCGCAACGACCGGTACCGCGAGCTCGCCCCGCCGCTGTTCGTCGCGGCCGCCCGTGACGCCGTCGAACGTGCCGGCATCGCGCCGGAGGCCGTCACGCACCTGGTGACCGTGTCGTGCACCGGGTTCACCCAGCCTGGGCCAGACATCGACGTCGTCGAGCAGCTCGGGCTCCCCGGGGGCGTCTTCCGGCACCACATCGGCTTCATGGGCTGCTGCGCCGCGTTCCCCGCGCTGCGGATCGCCGCGGCGTTCGTCGACCAGGACCCGGACGCCGTCGTGCTCGTGGTCTGCGGCGAACTCTGCACCCTGCACGTCCGCGCCTCGAACGACCCCGACCAGATCGTCGCGAACAGCGTCTTCGGTGACGGTGCGGCCGCCGCGGTCGTCGCCCGGGACGGAGCCGGTCTGCGCTTCGACGACTTCACGACGGCCGTGGTGCCCGAAGGGGCGTCCGAGATGGCGTGGAACATCGGGGACGAGGGCTTCGAGATGGTCCTGTCCACCGCCGTGCCGAAGCTCGTCGGCCTGCACGTCCCGAGCGCCGTGCAACCCCTGCTCGACGGCGGGCCGGCGTCGGACGTGCCGGTGTGGGCGGTGCACCCGGGCGGCCGGGCCATCCTCGACCGCACGCAGGAGTCGCTCGGCCTGCCCGACAGCGCCATGGAGTCGAGCCGGCGGGTGCTGCGGGAACACGGCAACATGTCGAGCGCCACCGTGCTCTTCGTGCTGCGCGACGCCGTCGACGCCGGTCTCGAGGACGGCAGCGCCGTCGTCGCGCTCGCCTTCGGCCCCGGGCTCACCGTCGAGAGCGCACGGCTCACCGCGGTGCGGACCGAGGCGTCGCCCGCGGCAGAACCCGCGGCGTTGCCCGCGGCGGAGCCCGCTGTCTCGCCCGCCCGCGTGCCCGTCGCGACCACGGGCTCGGCGTGAGCCGTCAGGGCGGCGGCACCACGGGCCTCCCGGCCGTCGACCTGCGCACCCGCGCGCTCGACCTGACCGAACTGATGGACGACCCGGACTGCGACCCGCGCGCCCTCGCGCGCACCTTCCGACGATTCGCCGTCGTGAACGCGCTCGTGAGCGGCTGGCGCGCGGCCTGGCGGTCCCACGTCGTGCCGGCCCTACCCGCCAGCGGGGGCGGCCGGGTGCTCGACCTAGGGTGCGGCGGCGGCGACCTGGCCCGCTCGCTGGTGCGCTGGGCGGCGAGCGACGGCTTCGACCTCGAGGTCGTCGGGGTCGACCCGGACGAACGTGCCATCGCCGCGGCACGGCGGTCGTCCCCGACCGGCGTGACGTTCCGGCAGCAGTCGAGCGGTGACCTCGTCGCGGCGGGTGAGCGGTTCGACGTCGTCGTGTCGAACCACGTGCTGCACCACCTGGGCGACCAGGAACGGCGGGGGTTCCTGGCCGACTCCGAGCTGCTCGCGAGCGGGCGCAGCCTGCACTCGGACATCCGGCGGTCGCCGGCGGCCTACCGGGCGTACGCGCTGGCGTCACCGCTCGTGGCGGCGGGGACGTTCATCCGGGTCGACGGCCTGCGGTCGATCCGCCGGAGCTTCACCGTGCCCGAACTCCGCGACGTGCTGCCCGGCGGATGGCGGGCCGAGGCGGCCTCGCCGCACCGGGTGTTGGCGATCCGCGACGCGTGAGCGGGCGGGCCGCCGGTTGTCGACGCGACCAGACGACGGACGGGAGGCCCGTGGCGACGCCGCCACGGGCCTCCCGTCCGTCTGCCGGTGCGTCCACGACGCGCGCCGCTACGGGCGCAGCAGCACCTTGATGGCCCGGCGCTCGTCCATCGCGCGGTAGGCCTCGGCGGCCTCGTCGAGCGGCAGCTCCAGGTCGAAGACGCGACCGGGGTCGATCGCGCCGGACAGCACGTCGGGCAGCAGCTCCGGGATGTACTTCCGTGCCGGGGCCATGCCGCCCGCGATCGCGATGTTCGTGTCGAACAGGTAGCGCGTGCCGATGGTCGGCACCCCGTGCGGGACCCCGACGAAGCCGACGTTGCCACCGGGGCGCACCGAGTGCAGCGCCTGGTCCATGCTCTCCTCGGTGCCGACGGCCTCGACCCCGCAGTCGGCCAGGTCGCCGCCGAGCAACGCGCGGACCGCCGCGACGCCCTCGTCGCCGCGCTCCGCCACGATGTCGGTGGCACCGAACTCGCGGGCGAGCGCCTGACGGTCGGCGTGCCGGCTCATCGCGATGATGCGTTCCGCCCCGAGCCGCTTCGAGGCGAGCACGGCGGACAGGCCGACCGCGCCGTCGCCGACCACGACGACGGTCTTGCCGTGGCCGACCGCTGCCGACACGGCGGCGTGGTGACCGGTCGAGAAGACGTCGGACAGGGTGAGCAGCGACGGCACCAGGGCCGGGTCGACCGGACCGGGGACCGCGACGAGCGTGGCGTCGGCGTCCGGGATCCGCACGTACTCGGCCTGTGCGCCGCCGACGGGGTCGCCGTACGCGTCCGTGCTGCCGAACCCGGACAGGTGGTCGCAGCCGGTGGTCATGCCGTTGCGGCAGGCCTGGCAGGTGCCGTCGTTCATGGTGAAGGGGGAGATGACGAAGTCGCCCTCGTGCAGGCCGGTGATGTCGTCACCGACGGCGACGACCTCGCCGACGAGCTCGTGGCCGATCGGCCGCGGCTGCTTCGTCTCGGTGACGCCGCGGTAAGGCCAGAGGTCCGATCCGCAGACACAGGCCGCGAGGACCTTGACGACGACGTCCTTTCCGGACAGCAGCCCGGGTCGGTCGCGCTCCTCGACGCGGATGTCGTTCGGGGCGTGGATGATCGCTGCGCGCACGGGCGGGCCTTCCGTCGAGATGATGGGGAACCGGCGCGGTCGACGTCGTCCGGGCCGTCGTCGACAGTACCCTCGTGCGGGTGGACGACGACCGGTACGGCGGCGATGTGCTCTCGGGGGACTGGCGCTCGCGCGGGGTGAAGAAGGTGCGGCAGGTGCCGCTCGAACGGGACATGGTGCTCGAGGACCCGGACTCCGGGTGGGCCGGTGCCGTGGTGGGGCTCGAGGCGGGCAACATCGCGCTCGAGGACTGGAAGGGCCGCACGCGCTCCTTCCCCTTCACCGGGCAGTTCCTGCTCGAGGGTGAGCTGGTGACGCTGGGGCGGCCGTCGGCGCCGGTCGGCCGGTCTGCCGGGGGTGCTGTTGGGGCTGGTGCTGCTGGCCGTGCGGGTGCCGCTGGTTCCGTCGGTTCCGTTCATTCGGACTGGAGGCCCGGGGGTGCGCCCGCCGTGCGGCAGGCGTCCGACGGCGGTCGCCTCCGCACCGCGTCCGGATCGTTCGCCGTGGAGTCGCAGCGTGCTCGGGTGGCGCTCCCCAGCCGCATCATGGTCGAGGGGAAGCACGACGCGGAACTCGTCGAGAAGGTCTGGGGCGCCGACCTGCGCGTCGAGGGCGTCGTGGTCGAGGAACTCTCCGGCGTCGACAACCTGGCCGCGGTGCTCGACGAGTTCCAGCCGACGCGGGAGCGCCGGGTCGGGGTCCTGGTCGACCACCTGGTGCCCGGGTCGAAGGAGTCCCGCTTCGCCGACGCCGTGATGCGTGGCAAGTGGGGCGCGCACGTGCTCGTCGTCGGGCACCCGTTCGTCGACGTCTGGCAGTCGGTCAAGCCGGCGCGGGTGGGGCTGCGGGCGTGGCCGACGATCCCGCGCTCGATCGAGTGGAAGGCGGGCATCTGCCAGGCGCTCGGCTGGCCGCACGCCGAGCAGGCAGACATCGCCCGGGCATGGCAGCGGATCCTCGGGCAGGTGCGCACCTTCGCCGACCTCGAGCCGGAGCTGCTCGGCCGTGTCGAGGAGCTGATCGACTTCGTGACGGAACCACAGGCCTGAGAACCGGTGGATTGCCCGACCGGCGCGGTGTGCCGGGGGTGATCCGCGCCTCCAGGCCTACTGTTGAGGGATGGACGGCATCGACGGTCGCGTGCGGGGCGCGGTCGACCTGTGGCTGCGCTGGCTGCCGCGCTGGCAGATCGGGACCGCCCGCCCGCGCACGCGCATCTGCCGGAAGTGCACCGGGTCCCCGATCGCCGCGGCCGCGGGGTTCGGACCCGACGTGCCGCACGCCGTCCAGCACGCGCTGATCGGCCGGATCTCGACCATCGTCGAGGACGCCGTCGACGACTACACGGCGAAGAACCTGCCGCTGCTGCAGCGCGAACTCGAGCGGGCGGCGGCGCGGAAGCGGCATGCCGGGTACCAGCCGGCCGAGGGGTTGTCGCCGGAGTTCCAGGGCCTCGACGTGGACCCCGAGCCGTCGCCGGGGTCGCCGTTCCTGTTCACCCTCGGCGAGCTGGCCGGCACCGGTGCGGGGGAGCAGACGCCGCGCGAGCCGCTGTCCGACGAGGCGAAGGCCGCGCTCCGGCACGAGATCGCGCTGTCCGACGAGTGTGCGCGGTCGACCGGCACCGCCGTGTGCCTGGCGCTCCTCGACCACCGGCCGCGGATCGCCGAGGCCGTGGAACGCCTGGTGGAGCCGCAGATCGAGGCGCTGGTGTCGGACATGTTCCGCGGGTTCGACGGGCCGGAGGACGGGCCGCGCAGCGGGCTGTTCTAGGTGCGGTGCGGGCGCGGGTGCGGGTGCGGGTGCGCGGCTGCGGCCGTGGGCCGAAGCCGCACGGTGCTGTCTGTGTCGGCCCGTGCGAGGTTGTCCGCTCGGTGCACGCTTGTAGCGCCGCACCGAGCCACTACGGTGGCGCCACTTGACGAACCTCGCACCGTGCGTGCTTCTCGAGCCTCGCACCGCAACACGAACCGTGCGCGGTCCGAGCGACCTCGCACCGTGCGCCAGTCCCGGAGCCTGCACGGGTCGAGTCGACGCGCACCGTGCGAGGTCGGCGGGTCGGGGGATCGGCGTCAGCGGGGGAGCAGGGTGCGGCCGGGGATCACGGTGCCGCGCAGTGAGCGGTGCTCGACCGGGCGCGTGGGGTCGTCGATGCGGCCGATGACGAGGTCGATGGCCTCGCGGCCGATGCGCTCGATCGGTTGCTCGAGTGTCGTGAAGCCGATCCAGTCGCTCGCCAGTGGGTAGACGCCGTCGAACCCGGTGACGGAGAGGTCGCGCGGGACCTTGACACCGCGGCGGGCGAGCGCCTCGCACACGTCGAGCATGAGCCGGTCGGTCGGGCACATCACCGCGGTCACGCCCGACTCCTGCACGACGTCCACCAGGTCGGCGGCGAGGTCGTCGGGTGGCCGCACGAAGCTCGCGTCGATGTCGATCACCCGGACGCCTCGTGCTCGGAGCCGCTCGAGCATCGCCGACGATCGCGCGTGCTGCGTGATCGCGTTGTCGAGCGGGACGGTGAACACCACGGCCGTGGCGTGGCCGGCATCGGCGACGGCGTCCGCGATGGAAGCCCCACCGTCGACCTCGTCGCAGTAGACGCTCGAGAGCGCCGGGTGCAGCTCGGGCCGACCCGCGACGACGGTGGCGATGCGGGGCGCGAACTCGGCGATGTCGGCGGACGGCATCAGGCCGCTGCACACGACGAGCCCGTCGACGCGCATGGACACGAGTGCGGCGAGGGCGGACTTCTCGTCCTCGACCCGACCGACGCCCGTCGTGGTGACGACGCGGTAGCCGAGCTCCGATGCGCGGCGCTCCATCACGGCGTGCAGTGCGGTGTAGACCATGGACGAGGCGTCTCGGACGAGCATCCCGATCGTGTTCGTCCGCCCGCTGACCAGCCCGCGAGCCATCGCGTTCGCGACGTACCCGAGCTCGGCTGCCGCTCGTTCGACGCGCTCGCGGGTCTCGTCCGAGAACCGTCCGGTCCCGGAGAGCACGCGGCTCACCGCCGACTTCGAGACCCCCGCACGTGCGGCGACGTCGAGGATGGTCGGCTGGGAACCGCGGCTGCCGTTCACGCGTCGGACGCTGCGGCGTCCCGTCGCGACCGCGACGCGGTGAACCGGAGCACACCGCGGGCGATCGCGCGCCAGCCGAGCAGGAACACCCCGAGCACGATGGTCGCGACGATGACGAACGAGATCGGCAGCGGGTTGCCGTCGACGTCCCCCTGCCCGGTGGCGACGCGGATGGCCAGACCGACGAAGACCGTGAGGACCCAGACCACGACACCGGTCGGCCAGAAGCGCAGCGGTCGAGCCCAGGCGCCGCTCGTCACGTACCCGATCGCCCAACCCGCCAGGAATGGGTAGGCGGTGGTCCAGAGCGCCAGCGCCGTGTTGGCCTCACCGTGCGACGAGCGCCCGATGAGCGCGAAGACGACGATGAGGACGACGTCGATGACGGCTGCGAGCCAACCCCAGGTGCGTGCGTTCACCCGCTCATTCTCGCAGGCCCCCGGCTGCTCGCTCATTCCTCCACAAGGTGGTCGGCGGGGCTGGTCCTCCACAGCACTCCCACGCGGTGCTGCTCCGAAGGCGGAGGATCCGGAGCATCACGAGTATGTCAATGAACCTCAAGCTCGCACCGGTCCCCGAAGTCCTCACGTTCCGAACGTCCGCCCAGCGCCCCGACGAGTCCGATGTCATCAGACGTCGGGCCGCTGCGGGGGAGCTCACACGGGTAGCACGCGGACTGTACGCGGAGTCTGCGGGATGGGCCGCACTCCGCCCCAGCGAGCAGCACCACGTTCGGCTGCGCTCGTTCGCCGACCGGATCCGTGCCGGAGACCTGATCTCGCACGTCTCCGCCGCCGTCGTCTTCGGTGTGCCCCTGCTCACCCCACCACCGACACGGATCCACGTGACCTCACGCGGTGCCGACCGGCGCACCACGAACGCGACCTTCGTGGTGCACGCCGACCTCGACGCCGAACGGAACGAGCGTCCGGTCGCCACGCCCGACGGGTTGGTGTTGTGCGGACTCGACCGGCTGGCGACCGACCTCGCACTCACACTGCCGTTCACCGACGCAGTCGTGTCCCTCGATGCGCTCCTCCGTCGCGAGGTCGAGCGCGAGGACGTCCGGTCGGCGATCGAGCGGCGCGGGCAGAAGGGACGACGTCGGGCGCTCCGGGCGATCGGGTTCGCCGATCCCGCATCGGACTCACCGGGGGAGTCGTACGCACGAGCGCGGTTCGACCAGTTCGGGACACCACCGCCGGTCCTCCAGCACCGCTTCCGAGCGCCCGGCGAGCCGGACATCGTCGTGGACTTCTGGTTCCCGGACGCCGGGGTCGTGGTCGAGTTCGACGGAGCCGTGAAGTACCGGAGCAGTGCGTACCTGCGGGGACGGACGCCGGAGGAAGCGCTGTTCGACGAGAAGATCCGGGAAGACCGGCTCCGCGCGTTCCCCGAGGTGCGAACCGTGGTGCGGCTCACCTGGTCGGACCTGCGCAACGAGTGGGTCCTCCGCGCGAAGCTCCGCCGGGCCGGAGTCCGCATGTCGCGCTGAGGGGCTTCAGCCACGCACCGTGCGAGTTTGTTCGGCCTCTTGCCGGTGCGCACGGTGCGCGGTTCGTCGCCCAGGGCAGACCTGGCTGCTGGGTGCGGGGTCGTCGGCAGCGAACGGGGCCGCGCACGGTGCATCCTTCGCCGGTCGGGGGCGAGTAGACCGCTCCGTGCAGGGTTGTAGCCGGGCACGAAGCGGTCAACCTCGCACGGGTCGGCGGAACTCGCACCGTGCGCCGTCACCGCATCCGACGCGCAGCACCGCAGCACCGCAGCACCGCGCCCCACCGCACCCGGAGTTCACCCGGCGGCGACGCCGGAGGCACCCGGAGTTCACCCGGCAGCGCCACACTCGACCCCGGCGCGGGAACGTTCCCACACGTCCCGCCCGCACGAACCCCGCACGCCCGCACGCCCCCACGCCCCCACCCCGCACACCCCACGCACCACGGAACAGGGAGAACCCACGTGAAGACCCGAGTCCTCGCCGGCCTCGCCATCGCGGCAGCCGCGACCGTCGCACTCTCCGGCTGCGTCCAGAGCGCCAACGCCTCGAACGCCTCCGACACCGACGGCACCACCGACCTCACCGTGTTCATCAGCGGCGACACCAACGTCCAGGACCTCTGGGACAAGTCGCTCATCCCCGCCTTCGAGAAGGCCAACCCGAAGATCCACGTCAGCACGAGCATCGACCTGCACGGCGAGCACGACGCCCAGACCCAGGCGAACCTCGCCACCGCGGTCAAGGCCGGCAAGTCCGTCGCGTACGACCTCGTCGACGCCGGCTTCGTCACCACCGCCGGCAAAGCCGGGTTGATGGCACCGGTCAGCGACAGCTCGATCCCGAACCTGAAGGACGTCCCGGACGCCACGAAGCAGCAGGGCGGCGACAGCGCCATCCCGTACCGCGCCTCGAGCGTGCTGCTGGCGTACGACGCGAAGAAGGTCACGGACCCGCCGAAGACCCTCGACGACCTGCTCGCCTGGATCAAGGCCAACCCGGGCGAGTTCGCCTACAACTCCCCGTCGTCCGGCGGTTCGGGTGGTTCGTTCGTGGCCACGGTGCTCGCGAAGTACCTGACGCCCGCCGAGCAGGAGACGATGCAGACGAAGTACGACAAGTCGCTCGAGTCCAAGTGGGACAAGGGCTTCGCGGCTCTGAAGGACCTCGGCCCGTCGACGTACCAGAAGGGCGTCTACCCGAACGGCAACGACCAGGTCGTGCAGCTGCTCGGCAGTGGCCAGATCGCGATGGCCCCGGTCTGGAGCGACCAGTTCATCACCTCGCAGAAGACCGGCATCATCCCGAAGACCACCAAGGCCGTGCAGATCGAGGACCCGTCGTTCACCGGCAGCGCGAGCTTCCTCGGCATCCCCAAGACCGAGCCGAAGGCCAAGAAGGCGGCAGCCGAGAAGCTCGCCGACTTCGTGCTCAGCGCGAAGGGGCAGCAGCTCGTCGCGAGCGCCGTCTCCGGCTACCCGGTGATCCCGCTCGACAGCCTGCCCAAGTCGGTCGCCGAGCAGTTCGCCGACGCGAACCCCTCGCAGCTCCGCCTCGGGTTCCAGAGCGACTTCGCCGCCGACATGAACGCGGCGTGGGACGCGAAGGTCCCGCAGTGACCCAGACCGTCCAGGACGGCCCGGCAACCGGCCGGGAGGCCCGTGGCGACTCCGCCAGGGGCCTCCCGCCCGTCCCGCCCCACGCCCAGGGCCCGGCGCACCCCGCCAGCGGGCGCACGGCGCAGGAGCGGCTGGCCCGCCGCCGGCGGTGGCAGGGCCTCGCCCTCGTCGCCGCCCCGGTGCTGGTCGTCGTCCTGTTCGTCGGCGTCCCGGTGGTGAACGCCGCCCTGTTCAGCCTCGGGTTCACCGGTGGCCTGAACCAGGCGCTCGCCGACATCGGCGGCGACACCGTGCGCGGCTTCTCGTTCGCGGTCTACGCCACCCTGCTCGGCAACGCCACGTTCCTGCGTGACCTGGTCGCGACCCTCGGGGTGACGGCACTGTCGACCGGCCTGACGGTGGGGCTCGCCGTCGTCGTCGCGGTGATCCTGCGGCTCCGCGGCGGCTTCCTCGGCAAGACCCTCAGCGTCCTGGCCGTGGTGCCGATCTTCGTGCCGGTGGTCATCGCGAGCTGGTCGATCCTGACCTTCACCGACGCGCAGGGGTTCCTCCGGAGCCTCGGTGCGCAGTTCGGCCTCGACGTCCCGGTGTGGGGCTACACCCTCGTCGCCGTGGTGTTCGGCAGCGTCTGGACCAGCCTGCCGTTCGCGGTGCTGATGATCGCCGGGGCGCTGCAGGGCACTCCGGACGCCCTGGTCGAGGCCGCGAAGGACGCCGGGGCGAGCACCTGGCGCGTCGTCTGGCAGGTGCTCCTGCCGATGGCCGCGACCCCGCTCGTCATCGCGACGACGTTCACCGTGATCGGGGTGCTCGGTTCGTTCACCGTGCCGTACTTCACCGGTCCGAACGCGCCGACGATGCTCGGCGTCGACATCTCGAAGTACTTCCAGGCCTACAACCGTCCGCAGCAGTCGACGGCGATGGCGTTCATCGTGTTCGCGTTTGCCGCGGCCGCGAGTGTCTTCTACCTCCGCTCGACGGTCCGCTCGAACGCGGGCGAGCTCGACAAGAAGCGTCAGGAGCAGCAGTGATCAAGCGTCTGACCGGCAACGCCCTCGTCTGGGCGACCGCGATCGTGCTGGCCGTGTTCATCCTCGGGCCGCTCGTCTGGCTGGCCGCCCGGGCCTTCGCGACGACGTGGACCTACCCGAACCTGCTGCCCGACGGCTGGACCCTGCAGTGGTGGGGCACCGTGTTCGAGGACCGCAGTCTGGCCGTCGCCGTGCAGAACTCGCTCGTCCTCGCCCCGCTCACGGTCCTCATCGCCGCGGTGGTCTGCCTGCCCGCCGCGTGGGCGATCAGCCGCATCGAGTTCCCGGGGCGGCGCCTCGTGCTCGTCGGGCTGTTCGCCACGAACGCGTTCCCGAAGATGGGCCTCTTCGTCACGATGTCGGCGATGTTCACCGCGCTGAACCTCATGAACACGGTCACCGGCATCCTGATCGTCCACGTCCTGGGCTGCGTCGTGTTCATGACGTGGTTGCCCGCCGCTGCCTTCTCGGCCGTGCCGCGGTCCCTCGAGGAAGCCGCCCGCGACGCCGGGGCCAGCCGCTGGCGCACCTTCTGGAAGGTGACGTTCCCGATCGCCTGGCCCGGGATCCTCGTCGCGATGGTGATGTCGTTCCTGGCGTCCTTCGACGAGGCGCAGGGCACGTACCTGGTCGGCGCCCCGACGTACATGACGATGCCGACGGCGATGTACTCGCTCGTCCTGAACTCCCCACGCCAGGTCTCGGCGGTGTTCGCGATCGCGCTGAGCATCCCGTCCGTGGTCCTGCTGCTGCTCGCCCGGAAGCACATCATGGGCGGCCGACTGGCGGACGGCTTCCAGATCCGATGACCCGGCCGCGACCGACCGGGCCGACACCCGGACAGACACCGATGACCCACACCAGCACGAAAGGCGACCAGATGACGGACGCAACGCTCGTCGCGGAACGCGCACCGGGCCTCCAGGCCGACGGCAGCACGACGGACCGGACCCGATCCGGCGGCCTCACCATCCGCGGACTGCGCAAGACGCTCGGCGGGCGCGACGTCGTCGCCGGCATCGACCTCGACGTCGCGAAGGGCGAGCTCGTCTCGCTCCTCGGTCCGTCCGGCTGCGGCAAGACCACGACGCTCCGGATGGTGGCGGGGTTCCTGCCCGCCGACGGCGGCGTCGTGACCATGGGGGACCGCGACGTCACGTCGCTCGGTCCGGAGCGCCGGCCGAGCGCGATGGTGTTCCAGAACTACGCGCTGTGGCCGCACATGACGGTGACGCAGAACGTCGCGTTCCCGCTGCGGACCCGACGGGTGCCGAAGCAGCGGGTCGCCGAGCGGGTGCGCGACGCGCTCGAGCTCGTCGGCCTGAGCCACCACGCCGGCTCGAAGCCGACCGCGATCTCGGGCGGTGAGCAGCAGCGCGTGGCCCTGGCCCGCGCCATCGTGCAGGAGCCGGACGTCCTGCTCCTCGACGAGCCGCTGTCGAACCTCGACGCGAAGCTCCGCGTGAGCGTCCGCGACGAGATCCGCCGCATCCAGCAGCGGCTCGGCATCACGACCGTGATCGTCACGCACGACCAGGACGAAGCGCTCAGCATCTCGGACCGGATCGCCGTGATGCACGACGGCCGCATCGAGCAGATCGCGACCCCGACCGAGCTCTACGCCCGCCCCGCCACGAGCTTCGTCGCGTCGTTCATCGGGTCGACGAGCGTCGTCACCGGCCGGTTCCTCGCCGGCACCTCGGTCAGCCCGACGGCGGCCGACACGGTGGTGATCCGCCCCGAGCAGGTCGTGCTCACCGATGACTCGCCGATCCGTGCGACGGTCGCGCGGGTGCTCATGCGCGGGCACTTCGCCGAGGTCGTGCTCAGCACCGACGGCGCGGAGCTCCGCGCCTACGTCACCGGGCCGCCGCCGGCGGTCGGCACCGAGACCGGGGTGCGGCTGGGCGAGGTGCTCGTCCACCGCGACGGCGTGCTGCTCGAGGCCGCCCGATGAGCGCGGGGGTGCCGACGTCGACGGTCTCCGCTGCGGCTGCGGTCGACCGTGTTGTCTCGACCAGTCCGGACGGGAGGCCCGGCGTGCGCCCGCCACGCCTCGTCGCCCACCGCGGTGCGCCGCGCGTCCGGCGTGAGAACACCCTGCCCGCCATCGCGGTCGCCGAGGCACTCGGCGCCGAGGTGATCGAGGTCGACGTCCGCCGCACCGCCGACGGCGTCGCCGTCCTGCTGCACGACGAGACCCTCGGCCGGATGTGGGGCGACGCCCGCCGGGTGTCCGACGTCGACTGGTGCGACGTCGCCCGGCTCGGCAACGGCCTCGACCGGATCCCGCGGCTCGACGGGGCGCTCGAACGGCTCGACGGCTGCCGGTCCACCCTGCTCGTCGACCTGACCGACGCCGCGGACGCCCTGGTCGCCGCCCGCACCGTCGCGGGCTTCACCGGCTCCACCGCGGTGGCCTGGTGCGGGGCGCCGGCGGCGATGGCAGCCGTCCGCTCCGTGCTGCCCGATGCCGACGTCTGGCTGGCGTGGGAGTCGCTCGACCCGCCGGTGTCGGCGGACCTCGAGGCGCTCGACCCCTCGACGCTCAACCTCGACGTCGCGTTCCTCACCCCGCGCACCGTCGAGGTCGCGCACGCCCTGGGTCTGCGCGTCGCCGTCTGGACCATCGACGACGTCGAGCCCGCGATCTGGGCAGCCCGGCTCGGTGTCGACTCGATCACCACCAACGACGTCGGGTCCATCGGGGCAGCCCTGTCGGCGGCCGAGCGCGACGGCTGGCCCGAGCGCGACCGCGAGCCCACCGAGACCGAGGTCGCCTCGCGCGCCCAGGCCCTGGCCCACCGCATCGCCCACGAGGTCATCGCCTACACGCGTGAACACCCGGTCAGCGAGGTCCACACCAAGGCGAACCCCGCCGACCTGGTCACCGACGTCGACCGCCTGGTGGAGCAGCACGTCCGCTCCCGCGTGCGGATGGTGTTCCCGACGCACGGTTTCACCGGTGAGGAGTACGGCGAGGCCCCCGGCGACCGGCACCGCTGGTTCCTCGACCCCGTCGACGGCACCACCAACCTGGCGAACGGCGTGCCGTGGACCTCGATGTCGCTCTGCCTGACCCGTGGCGGCCGCCCGCTCGTCGGCGTCGTCGCTGACCCCTGGCGCGGTGAGGTGCTCGAGGCCCGACGCGGCCGCGGCGCCACCCTGCGCGACCGCCAGCTCCGACTCGACGACACACCCCGGCCGCTCGCCGGCGCCGTCGTCGGCACCGAGCTCGACGGACACCGCCCGTGGCCGGGGTTCGGGGCGTTCCTCGACGCCCTGGCCGACCGGTCGTGCACGCTCCGGGTGCAGGGATCGGGAACGTTGACGATCGCCCAGGTCGCGGCCGGGCGGGGGATCGGCGGCTGCGTCTCGGCGTTCAACCCGGTCGACCACGGTGCCGCGGTGCTGCTCGTGCACGAGGCCGGGGGCGTCGTGCTGACGCGGTCCGGCCCCGTCGAGGGCTTCCCGCCCGTGGGGGAGCCGTTCCTCGTGGCGCACCCGGGGGCCGCGGACGAACTGCACGCGGTGTGGACGGCGGCGCTCGCCGCGGGGTGAGCCGCGGCGCAGACCGGAGGCACGGTGCGGGGTTGGCGATGCGGTGTGGGGTTGGCTGCTGGGTGCGGTGCTGCAAGCGGGCACGGGGCTGGGAACCGCGCACGGGGTGCGCAGGTACGCACGGTGCGGGCTGGAGGTGCGGTGCCAGCCCGGCACGCGCCTCCCGGCCGGTGGGTGGTGGGCACGGTGCGGGGTTGGCGATCCGGTGCGGGGTTGGCTGCTGGGTGCGGTGCAGCAAGCGCGCACGGGGCTGGGAACCGCGCACGGGGTGCGCAGGTGCGCACGGTGCGGTGTTGGCGATCCGGTGCGGGGTTGGCTGCTGGGTGCGGTGCAGCAAGCGTGCACGGGGCTGGGAACCGCGCACGGGGTGCGCAGGTGCGCACGGTGCGGTGTCTGCGATTCGGTGCGGGGTTGGCCGCTGGGTGCGGCGCTGCAAGCGTGCACGGGGCTGGGAACCGCGCACGGGGTGTGCAGGTGCGCACGGTGCGGTGTCTGCGATTCGGTGCGGGGTCGGCGATCCGGTGCGGGGTTAGCTGCCGGGTGCGGCGCTGCAAGCGTGCACGGGGCTGGGAACCGTGCACGGGGTGCGCAGGTGCGCACGGTGCGGACTGGAGGCGCGGTGTCAGACCGGCACGCGCCTCCCGGCCGGTGGGTGGTGGGCACGGTGCGGGGTCGGCGATGCGGTGTGGGGTTGGCTGCTGGGTGCGGCGCTGCAAGCGCGCGGTGCTGCGAACCGCGCACGGGGTGTGCAGGTACGCACGGTGCGGACTGGAGGCGCGGTGCCAGCCCGGCACGCGCCTCCCGGCCGACTCTGAGCGGGCGCTCAGTCAGTCGACGCCGGGGGTTCGTAGTGTTGCAGTCCACGACGGGGCCGACCGGGCCCACCGTGCACCCGAAGGAGCATCGACCATGGGATTCCTCGACCGCCTGCTCGGACGTCCGGAGCGTGACCGATCCGCTGACGCACAGCAGAACCAGTGGGGGCAGCCGCCGCAGCAGCAGGGCTACCGGTACGGCCAGCAGTCCTACCAGCAGCCGGCGCCGTCCGCACCGCAGGGCGGTCAGTACGGCGTCCCGCAGTGGGGCGGTGCGCCGACGCAGCAGCAGGGTGCGACGACCGACGACGAGCGTGCGGTCGAGCGCTACCGCTACCTGCTCCGCACGGCACCGCCGGAGCGCATCGAAGAGGTCCACGCCGAGGCCTTCGCCAAGCTGACCGACGAGCAGCGGCGCATGGTCTACGACGAGTTCACCCGGACCGCGCCTCCCGGTGAGGCGCCCCGTGGTGACGACCCGCGCTCGCTCGCCCAGTCGGCGACCCGCTCCGAGATCCGCCAGCCGGGCTTCATGGAGCGCTCGCTCGGCGGCGTCGGCGGTGGCGGCGGACGCTTCGGTGGCCAGCGCGGCGGTCCGTCGTTCGGCAGCATGATCGGTGCCTCGATCCTCGGGACCGTGGCCGGCTACGTCATCGGTTCGGCGATCATGAGCGCGTTCCTGCCGGACCCCGGTTCGTTCGATGGCGGTACCGACGCTGCGGGTGACGGTGGTTCGGAGGACACTGGTGCTGAATCCGGCGATGCCGGGGCGTCCGACGGCGGCGCATCCGACGGCGGCGGCTTCGACAATGCGGGCTGGGGCGACAGCGGATCCGACTTCGGCGGTGGCTTCAGCGACTTCGGTGGTGGTGACTTCGACGTCTGAGTGACGTCCGTCGCTCCACCGGACCCCCGGGTACCCACCGTGTCCGACGAAGGAGCGACATGGCCATCATCGAAGCCTCCGGGCTGACCAAGACCTACAAGTCGAAGTCCGGGCCGGTGCACGCGCTGGCCGGACTCGACCTGTCGGTGCCGCAGGGCACCGTGAAGGCGCTGCTCGGGCCGAACGGCGCGGGCAAGACCACGGTGGTGAAGGTGCTGACCACCCTCATCACGCCCGACTCGGGCACCGCGACGATCGACGGCATCGACGTGATAGCCGACCCGCAGGCCACCCGGCGGTCGATCGGGGTGTCCGGGCAGTACGCGGCGGTGGACGAGAACCTGACCGGGTTCGAGAACCTCGAGATGATCGGGCGGCTCTACCACCTGGGCCGCCGGACAGCGCGCGATCGTGCCCGGGAGCTCATCGACGTCTTCGACCTGTCCGAGGCGGGGGACCGTCCGGTGAAGGGCTTCTCCGGCGGCATGCGGCGACGCATCGACCTCGCCGGTGCGCTGGTGATGAACCCGCGCGTGCTGTTCCTCGACGAGCCGACGACGGGCCTCGACCCCCGAAGCCGTCTGGCGCTCTGGGGCATCATCGAGGACCTCGTGGCCGAAGGAGCGACGGTGCTCCTCACCACCCAGTACCTGGAAGAAGCCGACCGGCTCGCCGACGACATCGCGGTCATCGACGACGGGGCCGTCATCGCCGAGGGCACCGCGGACCAGCTCAAGGCGCAGGTCGGCGGGCACCGCGTGGTCGTGACCCTGGTCGACGAGGCCGACGGCGACGCGGCGACGACGGTGCTGCGGCGGTACGGGGTCGGCGAGGTCGAGACCTCGGGCGACGGCCGCACCCGTGCCATCGCGGTGGAGGCCGGTCCGGCCGCCCTGCAGCGCGTGCTCGCCGACCTGGGCGAGGCCGGTATCGAACTCCACGACGCCGGCATGCGGCGCCCGACCCTCGACGACGTCTTCCTCCGCCTGACCGGGCACGCCGCGACGGACGACGACGCCGGCGCACCCGCGGCCACCAAGCAGAAGGAGACGGCACGATGACCACCACGTCCCTCGCGCCGGGCCGCCAGCTGCCCGTCGTCGTCACCTCGCCGCTCGCCGTCTGGATCGAGGACGGCTGGACCGTCACCAAGCGGAACCTCATCAAGCTCAAGCGGTCGCCGGACATGCTCGTGTTCGCCGTGCTGCAGCCGATCATGTTCGTGCTGCTGTTCAGCCAGGTCTACGGCGGCGCCATCCAGGTGCAGGGGACCGACTACACGCAGTTCCTGATGGCGGGGATCTTCGCGCAGACCGTGGTGTTCGGCGCGACGTTCTCCGGGTCGGCGATGGCGCAGGACCTGAAGGAAGGGCTGATCGACCGGTTCCGCACGCTGCCGATGTCGGCGTCCGCCGTGCTGGTGGGGCGCACCAACTCCGACCTCGTCCTGAACTCGATCTCGATGGCGATCATGATGCTCACCGGGCTCGCGGTCGGGTGGCGGGTGAACTCGTCGCCGCTCGAGTTCCTGGCCGGCATCGCCCTGCTGCTGCTGTTCAGCTACGCGTTCAGCTGGGTCATGGCGCTGCTCGGCATGAGCGTCAAGACGCCCGAGGTCATCAACAACGCCTCGTTCATGATCCTGTTCCCGCTGACGTTCATCTCGAACGCGTTCGTGCCGAGCGACACCCTGCCGCTGGTGCTGCGCGTGTTCGCGGAGTGGAACCCGGTGTCGTCGCTCGTGCAGGCCGCGCGAGAGCTCTTCGGCAACGTCGGGTCCGCGCCGGTGCCGGACATCTGGACGATGCAGCACCCCGTGCTGACCGTGCTGATCGGGATCGCCGTGATGCTCGTGGTCTTCGTGCCGTGGGCGGTCAACAAGTACACCAGGATCAGCGCGAAGTGATCAGAGCAGCTTGCGCTGCAGCGCCCACGCCGTCAGCTCGTGCCGGTTCGACAGCTGGAGCTTCCGCAGGACCTTCGACACGTGTGTCTCGACGGTCTTCACCGAGATGAACAGCTCCGTCGCGACCTCCTTGTAGGCGTACCCGCGCGCGATGAGCCGCATGACCTCCTGTTCGCGGGCGGACAGGCGGTCCAGCTCGGCGTCGTGCTGCGCCGTCTCGCCGCTGACCGCTCCGAACGCGTCGAGCACGAAGCCGGCCAGGCGCGGCGAGAACACCGCGTCCCCGTCCGCCACACGGGTCACGGCCTCGGCGACCTCGGCACTCGACGAGCTCTTCGTGATGTAGCCGCGGGCGCCGGCGCGGATGACCCGCACCACGTCGTCGGCGGCGTCCGACACGCTCAGCGCGAGGAATCGGGTGTCCGGGTTCCCCGGCGCGGACCGCGTGATGACCTCGGCACCGCCGCCGCCGGCGCCGCCCGGCAGGTGCACGTCGAGCAGGACGACCCGCGGGCGGGTGGCCGCGACGAGCGTCACGGCTTCGTCGACGGTCGCCGCCTCACCCACGACCTGGAGGCCCGGTGGCAGCCCGGCGCGCACGCCGGCTCGGAAGATGGAGTGGTCGTCGACGATCGCGACGGTCAACGGGGCGGGCTCGGTCATGCGTGCTCCTCGTCCTGGGCCGCGGGTGCGAGCGGCAGGGTCAGCCGGACCTCGGTGCCGGTGTGCCCCGGCCCCGGCGCGATGGTCGCGTGGCCGCCGAGGCGCTGCATCCGGCCGATGATCGACTCGCGGACGCCGTACCGGCCCGCGGGCACGGAGTCGACGTCGAAGCCCGGGCCGCGGTCGCGGATGCTGAGTTCGACCCGGTCACCGGCGGTCTCGGCGTACACGCTCACGGTCCCACCGGCGTGCCGGGCGGCGTTGAGCATCGCCTCGCGGGCGGCGGCGACGAGCCCGTCCGGCAGGTCGCTGCGGGCGGGTCCGACCGCGATGACCTCGATGCGGGCGGGGTACTCGGCCTCGATGTCCACGGCTGTGTCCCGCAGCTGCGCGCCGAGGTCGCGCGCCGGTTCCGCCCGCTCGGTGAAGAGCCAGGACCGCAGTTCGCGCTCCTGCGCCCGCGCCAGCCGTGCCGCGTCCGAACCCGGCTCGGCCTTCTGCTGGATGAGGGCGAGGGTCTGCAGCACCGAGTCGTGCAGGTGCGCCGCGAACTCGGCGCGCTCGAGGTCGCGGACGCGGGCGGCGCGTTCCTCGGCGAGGTCGCGGACGAGTCGGACCACCCACGGGGCGACCACGACGGCGACCCCGACCAGGACGGCCACCGCCGCGGTGAGCACGGTCCAGACGTTCGGGCGGCTGCTCGTCGTGAAGAACAGCAGGATGCCGAGCACGACGAGCACCAGGGCCCCGAGCGCCCGGACGACGAGGGCGGAGGACCCGGCCGTGCGGACGTTGCGGAGCGCGTCGAACTGCCGCCAGGCGAGTGCGGCGCCGGTGACGACCACGACGCCGGGGACGATGACCTCGAGGGGGACGGCCACCCCCATCCGCGCTGCGACCACCGCGCCGGCGGCGGCGAGCAGGGCCAGGCCGAGCAGGATCTCGACGACCGGGGCATGCCGGGCGGACGCGGTGGTCTCGTCCTGGTCGACGACGGCGGCCGGGGTCAGCACGGACTTGAGCGGTGCACGTCCGGCGGTTGCCCCGGCGGCGGCGCTCGGCACGGTCGCCCAGAGCCAGGCGTAGAGCAGCAGCCCGGCGCCACCGCAGACCACCAGGACCGCGGTGGCGAGCCGGACGGCCCCGACCGGCAGCCCGGTGTGCGCCGCGAACCCGCTGCAGACCCCGCCGACGACCCTGGGGGTCGGGCGCGTCATCGTCGCGGTGGCCATGGGGCAATCCTGGCACCCGGACGGCGGTCGCAGCAGGGTCCGGGGCCGAGATCAGGGACCGGTCAGGGGGAACCCCGATGGTGTCGGCGCAGCACTGCCGGGATGCTGGTGGCCATGACCGATCACCAGCACGACTCCGCTCCCGGCACCGCCGCCGGCAGCGCCGACTCGACGACCCGGTTCTTCGACTGGGTCCGCGGCCTCGGCATCGCGCGCACCGACGACCGCTGGCTCGCCGGCGTGTGCGGTGCCGTCGCCCGCCGCACCGGGCTCGACCCGCTCGTGGTCCGCGGCGTGACGATCGTCGTCGCGCTGCTGGGCGGGCCGGTCTTCCTCGCCTACGCCGTCGGCTGGGCGCTGCTGCCCGACACCGCCGGACGCATCCACGTCGAGCGGATGATCCGCGGGGTCCTGGACCCGGCGCTCATCGCGATCGGCGCCTTCGTGGCGCTCACCTTCGTGCCTGCCGCCCGCGGCCTCTGGTGGCAGGGGGTCCCGGACGCCTGGGGGATGCCCGGCTGGCTCGAGGCGACCCTGGCCACCGCGTGGAGCATCGTGCTCGTCGGCGGGATCGTCTGGCTCATCGTGGTCCTGGCCCGACGCGGGGTGGACGGTGAGCGGACCGCGAGCACCGGCACCGGCACCGGCACCGGACCGACCGCTGCACCGCGGGGCGACTTCTGGACCAGCCCCGAGGAGCCGCACCCGGCCCGGAACGCGTGGACCGCGGAGGCGACCGGCGCGACGGACGCGGGACGGGCCTCCTGGCAGTGGGGTGCACCCGCGAGCCCCGAGGACCGGCGACGGCAGCAGGAGGAGCGGATGCGCGCCGAACGCGAGCGGGCGGCCGAACGGCGGGCCGAGCGGGTGGAGCGGCGACCCGGGGCGGCGTACGTCGCCGTGTCCCTCGGACTCGCGCTCGTCGCCGGAGCCGGGGTCGCGTTCTGGGCGCAGCAGGCCGGGTGGTCCGTCCCGGTCCTCGGGATCGCCGCGGCGCTCGCGGTGCTGGCGATCGCCACGATCGTCGCCGGGATCCGCGGCCGCGATGACGACGTGCTCGGACTGTTCTCGACGGTCGCAGCGGTGGCCCTGGTGGTCACCGGGGTCCTGCCCGCCGGCACGCAGGTCTCGCTGATCGGCGGCACCACGTGGCAGGTGGAACGGGCCGCCCCGGGGACTGAACGGAACTTCGCGATGCTGGCCGGCGGTCCGACGCTGGACCTCCGCGAGCTCGAACCGTCGGCGGTCGGGGGCGACGTGAACCTCTGGCTGGGCGCCGGCGGGGCCGACGTGCTGCTGCCGACCGACCTGCCGGTGCGGGTCGAGGTGAGCGGTGTCGGCTACGGGATCGACACCGGCGGAGGCGACGACGACGGCGCCGGTGGGGTGCTCCGGACCACCACGCTCGAGAACCGTGCGGCACGCACGGCCGATGCGGACGAGACGACGACGGTGCACCTGTGGATCCTCGGCGGCGGCGTGGACGTGCCGCGGGCGATCACGGTCGGCGAGTGAGGAACGGGACGATGACGAACGACGGAACGACCAACGACGAGACGACTGCGCCGATGGCTCCACCGGCGGCTCCCGACGGGCCGACGGCACGGCCCCGTCGAGGTGGTCCACGGTTCGGCACGATCCTGTGGGGCGTCCTGATGCTCGTGTTCGCCGGGGCGATGGCCGTGAGTGCGCTGCCGATGTTCTCAGTGGACACCACGACCCTGCTGCTCGCCGCCTGCATCGCCGCCGGTGTGCTGCTGGTCGTGGCCGGGATCGTGGCGACACTGTCCCGCACACGGCGGTAGTGGGAGCGCCCCGTCCACAGGACCGTCCGGGTGTGCACGGGGGTCACCCGGACGGCTTAGCATCATCCACGTGACCGCGACAGACGCCGAGCGGGCCGCCCAGCGCGACGCCACCGAGCAGCCCCTCGACCGCAGCACCCGCCTGCGCCGGTGGATGCTGCACGGGGCCGACCAGGGAGCCTCCCACCAGGGCCCGCACCAGGTCGAGGTCGAGAAGACTCACCCGTGGTGGCGGGTCATGTGCCTGACCGGCGTCGACTACTTCTCCACCCTCGGGTACCAGCCCGCCATCGCCGCGCTCGCCGCGGGGCTGCTGTCGCCGATCGCGACGATCGTCCTCGTGCTCGTCACGCTGTTCGGGGCGCTGCCGGTCTACCGCCGGATCGCGCACGACAGCTTCCGGGGCGCCGGGTCGATCATGATGCTCGAGAAGCTCCTGCCGTGGTGGGCGGGCAAGCTGCTCGTGCTGGTGCTGCTCGGGTTCGCCGTGACGGACTTCATGATCACGATGACCCTGTCGGCGGCCGACGCCACGGCGCACATCGCCGAGAACCCGTACACGCCGCACTGGTTCACCGAGATCCCGGTGCCGCTCACCCTGGCGCTGCTGCTCCTGCTCGGCATCGTGTTCCTGCGCGGGTTCAAGGAGGCCATCGGCATCGCGGTCGGCCTCGTCGCGGTGTTCCTCGCCCTGAACGCCGTCGTCATCATCGTCGCCCTCTGGCACGTGTTCGAGAACCCGATGGTGGCGAGCGACTGGTGGTCCGGGCTGACGGCGCAGCACGGCAACCCGCTCGTGATGGTCGGCATCGCCCTGATCGTGTTCCCGAAGCTCGCGCTCGGGCTCTCCGGGTTCGAGACCGGTGTCGCGGTGATGCCGCAGGTCCGCGGCGACGCCACCGACGACACCAGCGACCGACCCGAGGGCCGGATCCGTGGCACCAAGCGCCTGCTGACCGTCGCGGCGCTCATCATGAGCTCGTTCCTCATCACGTCGTCGATCGTGACGACGTTCCTCATCCCGCAGCGCGAGTTCCAGCCGGGCGGCGGTGCGAACGGGCGCGCCCTGGCGTACCTGGCGCACGAGTACATGGGCGGCGTGTTCGGGTCGATCTACGACTTCTCGACCGTCGCCATCCTGTGGTTCGCCGGCGCGAGTGCGATGGCGGGGCTCCTCAACCTGGTGCCGCGGTTCCTGCCGCGCTACGGCATGGCACCGCAGTGGGCTCGTGCGGTGCGTCCGCTCGTGATCATCTTCACGCTCATCGCGTTCGTGATCACGATCATCTTCCAGGCCGACGTCGACGCGCAGGGCGGCGCCTACGCCACCGGCGTGCTCGTGCTCATCACGAGCGCCGCGGTCGCGGTGACGCTGTCCGCGCGCCGCAAGCAACAGCGCAAGCGCACCATCGCGTTCGGCGTGATCTCGGTCGTGTTCGTCTACACCACGGTCGCCAACGTGATCGAGCGGCCCGACGGCGTGCGGATCGCGGCGATCTTCATCATCGCGATCGTCGTGGTGTCGCTCATCTCGCGCGTGCGGCGTTCGTTCGAGCTCCGGGCGTCGTCGATCGAGCTCGACGCGACCGCCCGCCAGTTCGTCGAGGCCGACGCCGACCAGTTCAGCTCCGTCTGCATCATCGCGAACGAACCCGGTGCCGGCACCGCCGAGGCATACCGGGCCAAGGGGCGCGAGGAGCGCCGCGACTCAGGCATCCCGGCCCGCGTGCCGACGATGTTCCTCGAGGTCCTGCCCGCCGACTCCTCCGACTTCGAAGAGGACCTGGTGGTCGAAGGCCACGTCATCCACGGGTTCCGCGTGCTCAAGGTCCGTTCCGGGAACGTCCCGAACACCATCGCGTCGACGCTCCTCGCCATCCGCGACCTCGCCGGGGTGGTGCCGAGCATCTACTTCGAGTGGAACGAGGGCAGCCCCATCCGCAACGCCCTGCGCTTCGTGTTCACCGGTGCCGGCGACGTCGCCCCCGTCACGCGCGAGGTCCTGCGCGAAGCGGAACCCGAAGTGAACCGACGGCCGAGCGTCCACGTCTCGTGAGCCACGGACCGGGCGCGGGGCGTGCCTCCAGGCCCGTCGGCGGCCTGGCGGCGATCGCGGTCGCCGCGGCGGTCTGGGGCACCACCGGGACCGCGACGCACTTCGCGCCCGGTGTGCCGGCGTTCGTGTTCGGTGCGGTCACCTTCGGGCTCGGCGGCCTCGTGCTCGCCGCGACCGCTGGTCGGGGCACGCTGCGAGCCGTCGCCCAGCGCCGGACCCGCGGCTGGGCACTGCTCGGTGCCGCGTCGCTCGTGGTCTACGCGGTCGCGTTCTACGCGGCCCTCGCCGACGCCGGGGTCGCGCTCGGCACGACCCTGGCCATCGGCTCGTCGCCCGTCTTCGCCGGCCTGGTCGAGTGGGTCGCCGACCGGAGGCGCGTCACCCGGCGGTGGGTCGTCGCCACCCTGGTGAGCGTGGTCGGCATGGTCGTCGTCACCCTCGCGCGCTCCGAGCACGACGGCGGCGGGCGGTCACTCGCGGTCGGCGTCGGCAGCGCCCTGGTCGCCGGTCTGACGTACGCGCTGTACTCGTGGGCGGTGGCGCGGGGGATGCACGCAGCGACGAGCCGGATGCCGATCGCCGTCGGTCGCGCGGAGTCCGACAGCATGCCGGTCGGTGGGGACGTCGGGGTCGCGGCCGCACGGGCTGCCCGCGGGCCGAACGAACGCGGGCTCGTCGGCGCGGTGTTCGGGGTGGCCGCGGTGCCGCTCGTCGTGCTCGCCGTGGTGGCGGGCGGGCCGTTCCTGACCGACGCCGGCAACTGGCCGGTGTTCCTTTACCTGGCGCTGGTGCCGACGGTGATCGGTCACTCGCTGTACGCGCTCGGCCTCCGGACGGTGACGGCGTCGGTCGCGACGCTGCTGTCCCTGCTCGAGCCCGTCGTGGCCGCGGTGCTCGCGGTGCTCGTGGTGGGGGAGCGCCTGGGGGTCGGCGGATGGGCCGGCATCGTGCTGGTGGTCGCCGGGCTGTCCGTGCTGGCGCTGCCCGCGCGGCGCGCCCGCTGATCAGCGCCGGCGCCCGGCCGCCGCGCGTCAGCCGTCCAGGATCTGGTCCCGCACCTTCCGCCGCAGCACCTTGCCGATCATCGAGCGCGGCAGGTCCTCGACCACGACGACCCGGCGCGGCACCTTGTACGCCGCCAGGTGCTCGCGTGACCAGGCCCGGAGCGCGGCCGCGTCGAACGTCGAGGGGTCCTTCGGCACGACCGCCGCGACGACCTGCTCGTTGCCGCCCTGCGTGATGCCGACGACCGCGACCTCCTTGACGCTGGGGTGCTTGAGCAGGGTGTCCTCGACCTCGGACGGTGACACGTTGAAGCCGCCGGTGATGATGAGTTCCTTGAGGCGGTCGACGATCCGGACGTACCCGTCGGCGTCGATGGCCACGATGTCACCGGTGCGGAACCAGCCGTCGGGCGTGAAGACCTCGTCGGTGGCCTCGGCCTTGCCCCAGTAACCGCGGAACACCTGCGGGCCACGGACCTGCAGTTCGCCGGGCTCGTCGATGCCGAGCACCTTCGTGTCGTCGTCGGGGTCGACCACGCGCGCCTCGGTGGAGGACAGCGGCAGGCCGATCGATCCGAGTCGACGCTCGGGGGAGACCGGGTTGGCCATCAGGACCGGGGAGCACTCGGACAGGCCGTAGCCCTCGACCAGGTAGCCGTCGGTCCGGGCCTCCCACGGTTCGACGATGTCCTGCGACAGCGGCATCGCGCCGGAGATGCCGATCTCGATGCCCTTGAGCGACACCTTCGCCGAGTCGGCCGCGTGCTGCAGCCGGGCGTAGATCGGCGGCACGGCCGGCAGGAACGTCGGTGGGTGGCGCTTGATCGCCGTCAGGACGAGGGCGGGGTCGAACGCGGGGAAGAGCACGAGCCGCGAGGCCATGCTCATCGCGAAGGTCAGGCAGAGCGTCAGGCCGTAGGCGTGGAACATCGGCAGCACCGCGTACACGACGTTGTCGCCGCGGCGGATCTGCGGCACCCATGCCCGGGCCTGCGCGGCGTTCGCCAGCAGGTTGCGGTGGCTCAGTACCGCGCCCTTGGGCGTCCCGGTGGTGCCGGACGTGTACTGGATCAGCGCGACGTCGTCGGTGGCCGGCCGCGGGTGCCGCTTCGACAGCTTGCGGGTGTCGGCGAGGTCGTCCCACTTGACCGTGCCGCGCACCTTCGCCGTCAGCTTCGCGCGGGACTCGCGGGCCTTCGCGACCGGCAGCGACAGGGCGAGCCGGGTGCTCCGGGGCATGGCGCGGGTGATGTCGACCGAGACGATCGCGTCGAGGTGCACGTCGGCCGGGAAGTCCTGCAGCGTCGCGACGGACTTGTCCCACGCGATGGCGACCTTGGCGCCGTGGTCCTCGAACTGGTGGCGGAGTTCCCGCGGCGTGTACAGCGGGTTGTGCTCGACCACGATCGCGCCGAGCCGCAGTACCGCGTAGAACGCGACGATGTGCTGCGGGCAGTTCGGCAGGACGATGGCGACGCGGTCACCCGCGCCCACGCCGAGCTTCCGCAGGCCGTTCGCCGCGCGGAGGATCTGCTCCTCGAGGTCGGCGTAGCTCGTGGTGCGCTTGAAGAACTCGAGGGCGACCTGCCTGGGGAACTTCCGGGCCGACTGCTCGACCAGGTCGTACAGGGAACCACTCTGTTCCTCGATGTCGTGCGGGACCCCCGGGGCGTACGAGGCAAGCCAGGGACGAGGCGTGTCGATGCTCACCCGACCCAACCTAGTGGGCCACCCCCGTGCACGCTGGGAGGGCCACTTTGCGCGATGCCACCCCCGTGCCCAGGTGACGGACGGAACATGACGACATGTCCACTGTCTCCGACGTCTTCCGGTCCCGCCTCAACCAGACGTTCACGGGTGGTTCGACCGGCACGGAAGCCTGGATGGACGACCTGGAACACGGCACCGACGCGGGCTTCTTCGGTCCGGGCTCGGCCACGTGGGCGGTGCACGGTGGGAGCCACGGCATCGTCGCCGGCGTGCGGGCACTGCTCGTCCAGGCGCTGCACCCCGGCGCGCTCGCCGGCGTCGCCGACCACTCCCGGTACCGCGAGGACCCGTTCGGTCGCCTGGCGGGCACCAGCCGGTGGATCGCGACGGTCACGTACGGCGACCGCCAGACCGCCCGCAGCGGCAGCGACTGGGTGCTCCGGCTCCACGAGCGGGTCCGCGGGCAGTACGTCGACGCGCACGGCACCACCCGCCCCTACGCGGCGAACGACCCAGACCTGGCGCGCTGGGTGCACCTCGCCTTCACCGACGCGTTCCTCCGCGCCGCCCAGCGGTGGGGCGGCCCGATCCCCGGCGGCGCCGACGCCTACGTGCGGGAGTGGGCCGAGGCCGGGCGCCTCATGCGCATCGTCGACCCGCCCGAGTCCGAGGCGGAGCTCCGTGCCCAGATGAACGGGTACCTCGACCGCGGCGAACTCCTGGTGGACTCGCGCACCCGCGACGTCGTCCGGTTCATCAAGGACCCGCCGCTCTCCCGCCTGCTGCGACCCGGCTACCGCGCGGTGTTCCAGGGCGCCGTGTCCACGCTCGACCCGCGGCACCGGTCGCTCCTCGGCCTCCGTGCGCCGATCGTCGGCCCGGTGGAGCTGCCGGTGGTCCGCACCACGAAGCTCGTGCTCGACGGGATCGGTGCGGTGCTCGACGACCAGACCGGTTCCGAACGGGCCGCGCGGCGGCGCATCGCGCGCCTGCAGCGCGCCGACGGCAGCGCGCTCGCCTGACCACGGCCGTCACCGCGACCACCTGACGGACGGGAGGCACGGTGCCAGCTGGCACCGTGCCTCCCGTCCGCTCGTGGGGGCGTCAGAAACCCGACGGCACCCGGGGCGTGTACGCGGACTCGAGTCGCGTGACCTCGTCGTCGGTGAGCGTCAGCGACGCTGCGGCCACCGCGTCGTCGATGTGGTGCTCCTTCGTCGCGCCGACGATGGGCGCGGAGACCGCGGGCTTGCCGGCGACCCAGGCCAGGGCGACCTGCGCCATCGGGACGCCGCGCTCGGTGGCGACGGCCTCGACCGCGTCGACGATCGCGCGGTTGGCGTCCTCGTCCTGCTTGTAGAGGGTCTTGCCGAACTCGTCGGTCTGCGCGCGCGAACCCGAACCGGAGGCGTCCCAGGGGCGGGTGACGCGGCCGCGGGCGAGGGGGCTCCACGGGATCACGCCGACGCCGGTGTGCTCGCAGAAGGGGAGCATCTCGCGCTCCTCCTCGCGTTCGAGCAGGTTGTACTGGTCCTGCATGCTCACGAACTTCGTCCAGCCGTGGCGTTCCGCGGTGTGCTGCATCTCGGCGAACTGCCACGTCCACATGCTGCTCGCGCCGATGTAGCGCGCCTTGCCGGCCTTGACGACGTCGTGGAGGGCCTCCATGGTCTCCTCGATCGGCGTCACCGGGTCGAAGCGGTGGATCTGGTACAGGTCGACGTAGTCCGTGCCCAGGCGCGTCAGGGACGCGTCGATCTCGTGCATGATCGCCGCGCGGGACAGCCCGGCGCCGTTCCGGCCGGGACGCATCCGGTTGAAGACCTTCGTGAAGACCTGGACGTCCTCGCGCGGAGCCAGCTCGGCGAGGAGCGTGCCGGTGATCTCCTCGCTGCTGCCGTCGGAGTAGACGTTCGCGGTGTCGAAGGTCGTGATGCCGGCCTCGAACGCGCGGCGGACGAACGGGCGGGCCTCGTCGATGCCGACGCTCCAGGCGTGCGAGCCCCGGTCCGGGTCGCCGTACGACATCATGCCGAGGACGACGCTGCTGATCTCGAGCCCCGAGTTGCCGAGGCGCTTCGTGTCGGTGGTCATGCTGCTCGTCTCCGTGGTGGTGCCGCTGGTGTCGGTGGTCATGCCGTCACTCTGGCATCGCGGCCTGTGACGGCGAGCAGGCGGACCTGGAGCGGGGAGTCCTCGGTGACGTCGACCGGGGGTGCGTACAGGCCGGTGGCGGCGAGGTCCTCGATCTGCGGCTCGAAGTACTCCCACACGGCGCGGACGAGCTCGTCGGGCAGGGACTCCTCGGTGCCGGTCGCCCGGGCGAGGTCCCACGTGTGGATCGTGATGTCGCTCGTCTGCTCGGTGAGGTACTGCGCGGCGGGGACGACGTCGGTGCTGAGGTGCACGGGGGTGTCCTGCGGTGCGTTCCGCCAGGCGTCGGTGGCCGCCGTGGCGAACCGGTGCCACTCGGCCACCAGGTCGTCGCCGATCGGCTCGAGGTCGGCCTGGGCCTGGGCGTAGTCGCACCCGGTCAGGAGCTTCGGGATCCAGCGCTGCTCGTCGACGACGTGGGCGACGAGGTCGCGGGTGGTCCACTCGGAGTCGGGGGTGGGGGCGTCCCAATCGGTGACGGCGGCGACGCGGCGGCCGAACTCGGCTGCCGCGAGGGCCTGCATCGCGATCCAGTCGGTGGCCATGGTGGTGCTCCTGTTCGTCGTGCGGGCGTGCTCGTGGTTGGTGCCTCTCGTGCAACTCGGGGTCCGGCGTGCGGATTCCCCTCGGTGCCGTCGCACGTGCCAACGTTACGCGGGGGCGGGGGCGGGGGCGGGGGCGGGGCGGTGCCGGGGCGGGGGCCGGGGCGCCCGGGCGCTCGTGCCCGCTGGCTCACTGTCCCGCGCGTGCTCGCGCCCCGTTCCGCGAGCGGGCGAAATGCCGCACTTCGTCCCCGCCGTGTCCCGGGCATTCCGCCCGCTCGGCCGCGCTCCCGATCTTCGCCGGGGTCGCTCGCCCGCCTCGCGCTCGGGTCCTTGCGCGAGCGGGCGAAATGTCCGGCGTGCTACGGGGATCTTCACGGTGTTTCGCCCGCTCGTGGCGTGGGTGTTTGCATGGGCATGGGCATGGGCATGGGCATGCGCATGGGTGCCGGCGTGGACGTGATCGCGTGGATTGACGTCAGCGTCGGCCTCGGCGCCCGGCATCGTCGAGCGGGCGGAATGCCTGATGAGACAGGACGAAGGGCCGGGGTGTTTCGCCCGCTCGTGGTCGGCGGAGCGGGGCCGACAACGAAGAACGCCCCGACTCCGTGCGGAGTCGGGGCGTTCTTCTCGGGTTCGGGGAGTGCCGCTCGGTGCCCTCAGTCGGGCGTTGAGTCAGAGGTGGCTCAGGCCGCCTGGAGGACGAACTGGACGTCGAGGTTGATCGTGACGTCGTTGCCGAGCGTGAAGCCACCAGCCTCGAGCGCCGCGTTCCAGTTCACACCGAACTCGGTGCGGTCGATCTTCGTGGTCGCCTCGGCACCGAACTTGACCTGGCCGTAGCCGTCCGTGGTGAAGCCGCCCAGCTCGGCCTTGAGGACGACCGGCTTGGTGACGCCGCGCAGGGTCAGGTCGCCCGCGATGTGCAGGTCGTCGCCCTTCGCCTCGATGCTCGTCGAACGGAAGGTCAGCTGCGGGTGTTCCTCGGTGAGGAAGAAGTCGCTCGTCTTGAGGTGCTGGTCGCGCTGCTCCTGGCCGGTGTTGATCGACGCGACGTCGATGTTGGCCTCGACGGTCGACTCGAGCGGGTTCTCGGCGGTGACGACGGTGGCGTCGAACGTCTCGAACTTGCCCTTGACCTTGCTGATGGCGAGGTGGCGGACCGAGAACGTGACCTCGGAGTGGGTCGGGTCGATCTTCCAGGTGCCGGTCTTGTAGCCGGGAACGGTGTCAGCGGTGAGCGTCATGGTGGTCCTTCTTCCGAACGAGAGTCTGCGGTGCGACGCGTTCCATGCGCCTGCATCGAGTTGATACTACGCCAGTGTGCACCGTTTTGGTTGAAGCGTCAACCATTGTTCACCCAAGTGTCGCAAACCGCGTGTCGTGGGCTCCTCTGGCGCCGGCCTCGAGCAGCCGACGGATGCGGTCCACGAAACGGACGACGCCGTGCGCGACGTCGTCTGCTGTTGCTCTGACGAGCCACCAGTCGACGTCCTTGAGGTGCTCCCCGCGCGTCAGGTCCTTCCGGAAGGTGGCTGGATCGGTGCGGTGCAGATCGCTCTCGTACTCGATCGCGACCCTGGCCTCGGGGTAGGCGAGGTCCACACATGCGACCCACTGCCCGTCGACGACGACATCGTGGTTGAGTGCCGGTTCCGGGAGTCCGCGGCGGACGAGTGCCAGCCGTGTCCGGGTCTCTCCGGGAGACCGAGATCCCCTCCGGATCTCGTCGAGCGCGAGGCGGAGCTTCACGATCCCGCGGATGCCCCGTCGTCGTCGGACGGCCTGGGCGAGTTCTTCGAGCGTCGCCCAGCCGAGCCACCCCACGAGCGCATCGCCCGCGACGATGAGTTCGTCGAGCGTCAGCATCGAGCCCAGTGCGACGAACGTGTCGGCCGGAGTGGTCAGTGGCACTCCTCGTGCGATCGTCGCGCGGACTGACCCGTACCGGGCTCGGTGGCCGACCGTGCCGCGAACCCGGAGCGCTTGGTCGGTCCCGATCGTCGTGACGTGCAACCGCTGATCGCGTTCGAGACGACGGGGGAGCGGGACGCCGATGATCGCTGCCGCAGTGACGTGACTGAAGACCTGATCGGGGCGGAGTCGAGGAGCGAGCGCCCTTGCGCGTTCATCCACGGACTCCGGTGGGAACGCTGAACGGACGCCGTGGAACGGGCGGACGAGATCTCGAGCGTCGAGTCGGCCACGAGAAACGCCTCTGTGCAGCGCATCCCGTACCCGGAACGAAGCGTCGCGGAGTGCCATCGGGAGTCGGCGTCTTGCGGTCATCTCCACAGCGTGACGGCGAGCCGACCCCGAGGACGGGAGTCGGGCCTCCTCTGTGGACGGCTTTGCCCGCTCTCGCCGCTGTGGAGGGACGGTTGCCCCCGCGAGCGGGCGGAACACCGTGCCGGCTGCCGACCGCACCGCGGTGTTTCGCCCGCTCGCGGGGGTCGAGGCGATCGCAGGGAGCGCGGAAGTCGCAGCCCGGGGTCATCCAGGCGAGCGGGCGAAAGGTATGGGTGGGCTGGCAAGAGCACCGTGGCATTTCGCCCGCTCGCGGATCCGACCCGCACCCACACGCCCCACCACCCCCGACAGGCACTCGCGGGACCCCTCACGTGCGCGCTCACTCCAGTAGCGTCGGGACCATGGAATTCAGGTACCTGGGCAACTCCGGACTCAAGATCTCCGAGATCACCTACGGCAACTGGCTGACGCACGGCTCGCAGGTCGAGAACGACGTCGCCACCCAGTGCGTGCGGGCAGCGCTCGACGCCGGCATCACCACGTTCGACACCGCGGACACGTACGCCAACACCGCCGCCGAGACCGTCCTCGGCGAGGCGCTCAAGGGCGAGCGGCGCCAGTCCCTCGAGGTCTTCACGAAGGTCTACTGGCCGACCGGCCCGAAGGGACACAACGACGTCGGCCTCAGCCGCAAGCACATCATGGAGTCGATCGACGGCTCGCTCGAGCGACTGCAGACCGACTACGTCGACCTCTACCAGGCACACCGCTACGACTACGAGACCCCCCTCGAAGAGACGATGCAGGCCTTCGCCGACGTCGTCCGCCAGGGCAAGGCGCTCTACATCGGCGTCAGCGAGTGGTCCGCCGAGCAGATCCGCGCCGGTGCCGCACTCGCCAAGGAGCTCGGCTTCCAGCTCATCTCGAACCAGCCGCAGTACTCGATGCTGTGGCGGGTCATCGAGGGCGAGGTCGTCCCCGCCTCGAAGCAGCTCGGCCTGTCGCAGATCGTCTGGTCGCCCATTGCGCAGGGCGTCCTGACCGGCAAGTACAAGCCGGGTCAGCCCCTGCCCGAGGGTTCGCGTGCCACGGACGAGAAGGGCGGCGCGGACATGATCAAGCGGTTCATGCGCGACGAGGTCCTCGAAGCCGTGCAGCGCCTGCAGCCCGTCGCCGACCAGGCCGGCCTCACGCTCGCGCAGCTCGCGATCGCGTGGACCCTGCAGAACGAGAACGTCGCGAGCGCCATCGTCGGCGCCTCGCGTCCGCAGCAGGTCACCGACAACGTGAAGGCCGCCGGCGTCAAGCTCGACGCGGACGCCCTCGCGGCGATCGACGAGGCACTCGGCGACATCCCGGAACGGGACGCGTCGAAGAACGTGTCCCCGTCGTCGCGCCCCGCGTAGACGCAACCGACCGACGGACGGGAGGCCCGGTGCCAGCTGGCACCGGGCCTCCCGTCCGTCGTCCGTGCGCCCCTGACCACCGCAGCTGACGGATCGTCAAGATGAACGGCATGTGTCGCGCATCTGGCAGAGGCCTGGCAAGTCGCGTACCCCGCCCAAACCACCCAACCACGCCCCCCGAATCGGGGGCATGACCCGAACTCGTACCCCCGTTCTGGTGTCACCCGACACCGGTGCGGTGCGGACCGTGCGCCCTGGCACGGTCCCGCGCCTGCTCGCCACCGCGAGGCAACTCGCGTCGTTCGGCACCATCGGTGCCGTCTGCTTCGTCATCGACCTGGGTGTCTACAACCTGCTCCGCGCCACCGTCATGTCGGACGGCCCCATCACCGCGAAGATCGTGTCGGCCATCGTGGCGACCTCGGTCGCGTGGCTCGGAAACCGCTTCATCACCTTCCGTTCCCAGCGCCAGACCGGCCGCCGCGAGACCGTCCGCGAGGGGTTGCTCTTCGCTGCCACGAACCTCGTCGGTCTCGGCATCGCCGCTGCCTGCCTGTTCGTCTCGCACTACGTCCTCGGCTTCACGTCCACCCTCGCCGACAACGTCGCCGGCAACGGCGTCGGCCTCGTCCTCGGCACCGCGTTCCGGTTCGCCGCGTACAAGGCCCTCGTCTTCCGGTCCACCGACACACGTCCGAAGGGGTTCCCCGAATGACCATCTCAGCCGTGTTGCTGACGGCCGCAGGGCCGCTGCTCCAGCCCGACGAACGCCCCGGCACGACCGGGGACGTCCCGAACCGCGGGACCACGGACGTGCCGACGGGAGGCTCGGGGCAGCTCCCACAGGCCGCCTGGTCGCTGGGCGAGTGGCTCGGCTACTCGACCCTCATCGCCCTCTCCGTGCTGCTCACGATCATCGCGTTGACCACCCTCTGGTGGATGCTGCACGCCTGGCGCTCGCGGGACGCGCTGAAGTCCACCAGCTTCAGCCAGACCCCGCGGCCGGCGGCGCACCGGTTCACGCTCCTGGTGCCCGGTCGGCACGAGCAGGACGTGATGGGGCAGACGCTCGACATGCTCGCGACCCAGGACCACCCCGACTTCGAGATCATCGCGATCGTCGGGGAGGACGACCCGGAGACCGACGCCGTCGTGCGTGCTGCGGCGGCTCGGCACCCCTCCCTGATCAAGGTCGTGGTGGACGACACCCTGCCGAAGAACAAGCCGAAGGCGATGAACCTGGCGCTCCAGCACGCGACGGGCGACATCGTCGGGGTGTTCGACGCCGAGGACGAGGTCTACCCGCGGCTGCTCTCCCTCGTCGACTCGCGGTTCCAGGAGACCGACGCCGACGTGGTGCAGGGCGGCGTCCAGCTGATGAACTTCACGTCGAGCTGGTGGTCGCTCCGGAACGTCCTGGAGTACTACTTCTGGTTCCGCTCGCGCCTGCACTTCCACGCCGGGTCCAAGTTCATCCCGCTCGGGGGCAACACCGTCTTCGTGACGCGCTCCCGCCTGGAGTGGTCGAACGGCTGGGACGCGCACTGCCTCGCCGAGGACTGCGAGCTCGGCGTGCGGCTCTCCGCCGACGGCGCGAAGGTCGTCGTCGCCTACAGTCCCGAGGCCGTCACCCGCGAGGAGACCCCGCCGACCTTCGCCTCGCTGCTCAAGCAGCGCACGCGGTGGAACCAGGGCTTCCTGCAGGTGCTGGGCAAGGGGGAGTGGAAGAAGCTGCCGTCCTTCCGGCAGCGGTTCTTCGCCCGCTACATGCTCACGATGCCGTTCATCCAGGCGGCCACCGGGCTGCTCATCCCGCTGAGCGTCCTGATGATCCTGTTCGTCAAGGTGCCGACGGCGATCGCCCTGGTGTCGTTCATCCCGGTCGCACCGACGTTGATGCTGCTGGCCGTCGAGATCGTCGGGCTGAACGAGTTCGGCCGCCTGTACGGCGAGAAGGTCCGGCTCCGCGACTACGTGCGGCTCGTGCTCGGCCTGGTGCCGTACCAGGTGTTCCTCGCCGCAGCGGCGGTCCGGGCAGTCGTCCGGCACGCCAAGGGCCAGAACGGGTGGGAGAAGACCGAGCACACCGGCCAGCACCGCACCGGACAGGTGGTCGGCTTCGCCTCGGACCTGGACGGATCGGGCGCAGCGTCGTCCGCGGGCGCAGCGTCGTCCGATCGTGCGTTCGCCGGCACCACCACGGGAGGCACCCGATGACCGCCAGCATCACCGACACCACGGGCATCCCGATCCGTGGTGGCTCCACCGCCCACCGCACCGGCATCGGGGCGTGGTTCCGCCGGCACGCAGCCAGCCTGACGTGGTTGCTGCCCGTCGTCGCGGTGACCGTGCTCGTCCAGGCCTGGAACATGTCGGGCACACCGCAGCGCATCGACGATGAGGGGACGTACACCGCCCAGGCGTGGGCGATCACGAACCTCGGCGAGCTCACCCACTACACGTACTGGTACGACCACCCGCCGCTCGGATGGATCCAGATCGCCGGGTACACCGGGCTGACCGGGGCGTTCGCGCGGTACCCCTTCGCGGTGGAGGCCGGGCGCGAGGCCATGGTGTTCTTCTCCGCCGTCTCGAGCATCCTGCTGTTCGTCCTGGCCCGGCGGCTCGGTGCCGGACGGATCACGGCGGCCGTGGCCGGACTCGTCTTCGCGCTGTCACCGCTCGCGCTCCAGTACCACCGCACCGTGTACATCGACAACGTCGCGACGCCCTGGCTGCTCGCCGCGTTCGTCCTCGTGCTGAGCCGTCGCCAGCAGCTCGCCGGGTTCGCCGGTGCCGCTGCCTGCCTCGGCATCGCCGTGCTGTCCAAGGAGACCTACCTGCTCGCGCTGCCGTTCCTCATCTGGATGGCCGTGCGTCGCGCCGACAAGAGCACCCGCCGGTACACGCTCAGCGTCGCCGGGGCCGTGCTCGTGCTGATCGGCGGCGGGTACCTGCTGCTCGCCGCGGTGAAGGGCGAACTCGTTCCGGGTGCCGGGCGGGTCAGCCTGTGGGAGGGCGTCACCTACCAGCTCGGTTCGCGGACCGCTTCCGGATCGGTGTTCGACGGGGGCAGCCTGGCGAACGAGGCCGCCGCGCAGTGGTGGGCACTCGACCCGGTGTTCATCGTGCTCGGCTCGGTCGCCGCAGTCGTGGGGCTGTTCCTGCGCCGGGTCCGACCGATCGCCGCGATGCTCGTGTTCCTGCTCGCGGTGATGTTCCGGCCGAACGGGTACCTGCCGGTGCCGTACGTCATCATGCTCATCCCGTTCGCGGCGCTCCTCGTCGCGTACACCGCCGAGCGTGCCGTCCTGACGATCGCCGGTCGGGTCCACACCCGGAGCCGGTTCGGCCCGAGGGCACGGCGCGGCCTCGGCATCACCTGGGCCGTCGTCACGGCTGCGGCGCTCGTCGTCGCGGTGCCGCTGTGGGGGACCCAGCTGCGCGGGTTCCTGCTCGGCAACCTCGACCTGCCCATGCAGCAGGCCGAGCAGTGGGTGGGCGACAACGTGCCGAAGTCCTCGCGTCTGCTGGTCGACGACGCCATGTGGGTCGACCTGGTGGACGACGGCTTCGCCCGGAACAACGTCGTCTGGTACTACAAGCTCGACACCGACGGAGCGGTGGAACGGCAGAACCCGAACGGCTGGAAGGACTCGGACTACGTCATCACGACGGACTCCATGCGCACCGGCGGCAACTCGTCCACCGACGTGCGGCAGGCGATCGAGAACTCCACGGCCGTCGCGACCTTCGGCACCGGTGACCAGCAGGTCGAGGTCCGCCGGGTCCACGCCGAGGGAGCCAGTGCCGCCGAGACCGCGATCACCCGGGCCACCGACGTCCGGAAGACCCTGGGGACCGAGCTCGCCTCGAACCCGGCCCTGCGTGCGGACGACGGCACGAAGTCGCAGTTCCGCGCCGGACAGGTCGACTCGCGGGCGATGATCGCGCTCGGTCAGGTGCTCGCCGACCAGGACGTGCGGGTCGACCGGTTCACCCCGCGCACCGGGGAGACCGGCCAGCCGTTCCGCACCGTCGTCCTGCACACGAGCGACGACGCCTCGGCAGCACGGGTCGCTCGGACCTTCGACGCCATGTCCCAGGCGTTCCGGCCGGACTCGGTCGAGCGCGAGGGAGCACGGCTCACGGTGACGTACGCCCCGGCCGACCCGACGACGACCGCGACGAGCGCCTCGTGACCCCCGATCGCTCGGCCGAGTGGGAGCCGGCCGAGCTGGCGTCCCGCGAGCGGGCAACCCCCGAGCGGGCGTTCCGCGAGCGGGCGAAATGCCCGGAGGGCTCCGGCGTGGACCCTGGCATTTCGCCCGCTCGCCGGGGCGGCCGCGGAACCGTTCTCCGCGAACACGTCGGGGCGGAGCGCCCGCTGGCCGAGCGGGCGAAATGCCCGGAGGGCTCCGGCGTGGACCCCGGTATTTCGCCCGCTCGTCCGGGGGCCCGCACGGCCCACACGACCCGCACGGCCCACACGAACCGCACGACCCGCACCTCGACACGACACCCGCACGGACACCCGCACGCCAACCGCACCTCGACCCGAAGGAGCACCATCATGACCGCACGCACCACGAACCGCCGCCGCACCGTCGTCGTCGGAGCGCTCGCCGCCACACTCGTCGCCGCGACGGTCGGGCTCGCCGCCCCGCAGACCGCCTCCGCCGCGACGGCCGACCAGGGCTGGCTCCGCGTCGGACACCTGTCGCCGGACACGAAGGGCGTCGACGTCGAACTGTCCAGCCTCGCCGGGGGGAAGACCGTCTTCGAACTCGACGACGTCACCTACGGCCAGGTCAGCCCGTACAAGAAGCTGCCGGTCGGCACCTACGTCCTGTCGATGCGCGCCGCCGATGCCCCGCGTGCCACCCCCGTCATCTCCACCGACGTCACCGTGCAGAAGGGCGACGCCAGCACCGTCGTCGCCTACGGCAAGAACGACGGGCTGAAGACGACCGCGTTCACAGACGACCTGCAGCAGCCCGGCGACGGCAAGGCGAAGCTCCGGCTCGTCCAGGCCGCCACCACCGCGAAGCGTGTCGACGTGCAGACCTCCGACGGCACCCCCATCGCCGAGGACGCCACCTTCGGCAGCGCCACCAAGTACGCAACGGTCGACGCCGGCAAGTGGTCGCTCGACGTCTCCGGCAGCGGCCAGCGGGGCACCGCCGAGCTCGACCTCGCCGGCAACACGGTCTCGACCCTGTTCGTCCTCGACGACAGCAAGGGCAACCTGACGGTCGTGCCCGTGACGGACGCCGCGGCGACCGCCGCCACCCCGTCCGGCGGTGTGCAGACCGGCGGTGGCGGCGCAGCCGCCGACCGACCGGTGACGGAGGCGGTCCACGCGGCCGTCGCGATGCTCCGTTCGCTGTTCCGCTGACGCCCCGGACTGGAGGCGCGGATCACGTGCGCTGAACGGCCCACGTGATCCGCGCCTCCCCTCCGACCCCCCCCACCATCCCCGGAGAGGCAGGCCAGCATGACCCGCAGGACCTGGATACCGGTCGTCGCAGTGGCGGCGGTGCTCGTCGCCGTCGTCGTCGCGATCGTCGCCGTCCGCCCCTGGTCGTCGAGCACCACGACCGCCGCTCGCGGCACGGCGACCCCGACCTCGACCACCGCGCCCGACGGGGCGCGCTCACCGCAGCAGCTGCGGTCGGCGTTCCTGGACCGCTACGTCGAGGGCGGTCGCGTCGTCCGCACCGACCAGGGCGGTGACACCGTCAGCGAGGGGCAGGCGTACGGCTTGCTCATCGCCTACGCGAACGACGACCGTGCACGCTTCGACGCGATCTGGGAGTGGACGAAGGACCACCTGCTCACCGGTGACGACCTGCTGGCGTGGCGGTGGACGTCCGACGAGGGCGTCGCCGACGAGCAGTCCGCGAGCGACGCCGACCTCGACGCAGCCCGGGCGCTCGTGCTGGCGGGGAAGGCCTGGGACGACGACCGGTACACCGCCGCGGGCAAGCGCATCGCGGCGGCGATCCTCCAGCACGAGACGGCCCGGACGGACCTCGGCACGATCCTGCTGCCCGGACCGTGGGCAGATCAGGAGCCCTACAGCTACAACACGTCGTACGCCTCGCCCGCGGCCTTCTCGGTGCTGGCGGACGCCACCGGGGACGACCGGTGGAACGCGCTGAACCGGGGTTCCCGCGCCGTGACGGCCGCCGTGCTGGACGCCACCGACCTGCCCAGCGACTGGTCCCAGGTGCACGCGAACGGATCGGTGGACCCGATGCCGGCCGTCGGTGGCGACGGGCGCGTGCTCTACGGGTACGACGCGATGCGGACGCCGCTCCGGTACGCCGAGGCGTGTTCGGCGCCCGACCGGGAGCTCGCGGCGGCGCTCGCGCCCACGCTCGGACGGACGACGCGCCTCGCCTCGCAGCTCGACCTCGGTGGCACCCCGGTGACGCAGGACACGAACGCGCTGGCCTACACCGCGCGGGCCGCGGCCGAGCAGGCTGCCGGTTCCTCCCGTGCGGCTGCCGCCGACCTCGAGCGGGCCGACCGTACCGCGGCGACCACACCGACCTACTACGGCGACGCCTGGTTGGCCATCGGTTCGACCATGCTGACTTCCGACGTGCTCGGGGGATGCGCCAGCGACGTGGGAGGCGGCTCGTGAGCGGCCGTCGGAGCGCCGGGCGCGTCTCGGCCGTCCGGCGCCGAGGCGTGGTGATCGGTGCCGTGGTCGCCGCCGTCGTGGTGGTCGGGGGCGTGGCCGGGGTGGCGGTCGCGTCGACCGTCGGCGGTGGCGCGTCGTCCCCGCCGCAGTCCTCGTCGTCTCCGTCGCAGTCGTCGTCGTCCTCGTCCTCTTCTTCGTCCTCGGGCTCCGGCACCGACGGGTTCCAGGACCCGGCCGCACCCGAGGCCCGCTCGACGGCCACCCCGGTCAGCGTGTCGATCCCGGCCATCGGCGTGCGGTCCTCGCTCGAGGACCTGCACCGCGGTGCTGCCGGAGAACTCGACCCGCCCGTCGACTGGGACAGCGCGGGCTGGTTCAGCGACGGGATCGTCCCCGGCGAGGTCGGCCCCGCCGTCATCGCCGGTCACGTCGACAGCCCGACGAGCGCCGCGGTGTTCTTCCGGCTCGACGAACTGGTCGCCGGCGACGAGGTCCACGTCCGGATGTCCGACGGCACCACCCGCACCTTCACCGTCGACCGTTCCGAACGCGCCGCCAAGTCGGCGTTCCCGACGAGCGACGTCTACGGCCCCACCCCCACCCCGCAACTCCGACTCATCACCTGCGACGGCACGTTCGACACCGCCACCGGGCACTACACGGACAATCTGATCGTGTTCGCAGACCTCTCGTCGGATTGACCCACCAAGCCAGCGATACATTCGACTGCGAGCACGAGGAGCACCATGAGCGAGACCCTGGTCATCATCCCGACCTACGACGAAGCCGAGAACGTCCGGCCGATCGTCGAGCGCACGTTGGCCGCGACCGACGACTCCGTGCACGTGCTCGTCGTCGACGACAACTCACCCGACGGCACCGGCGACATCGCGGACGCCATCGCCCGCGAGACCGACCGGGTGCACGTCATGCACCGCACCGTCAAGGACGGCCTGGGCGGGGCGTACCTGTCCGGCTTCGCGTGGGGCCTGGAACACGGCTACGCCAAGCTCGTCGAGATGGACGCCGACGGCTCCCACCACCCCGAGTACCTGCCCTGGATGCTCGAGCTCGCCGACTCGAACGACCTGGTGCTCGGCTCCCGGTGGATCAAGGGCGGCAAGGTCGAGAACTGGCCCTGGTACCGCCTCCTGCTCTCCCGTGGCGGCAACCTGTACACCCGCCTCGCCCTGGGCATCGCGGTGCGCGACGCCACCGGCGGGTTCCGGGTGTTCACCTCGCGGGCGTTCGAGCGGATCGACCTCGCCGGGGTCGCGTCGAAGGGGTACTGCTTCCAGGTGGACCTGTGCTGGCGCGCCCTCGAGGCGGGTCTGCGGGTCGTGGAGACCCCGATCACGTTCACCGAGCGGGAGTTCGGCGTCTCGAAGATGAGCGGCAACATCGTGCGCGAGAGCCTGGCACTCGTGACGAAGTGGGGCATCGACCGCCGGATCCGCGAGACCCGCTCCCTGGTGAAGGACCACCGCAAGCTGCCGTCCGTGCGGAAGAACGCGCACGCGGTCGCCGACCACGCGGGCTGAGACCGGGGACACGCGAACGTCTGAACACACGAACGGCGACGGACCCAGTGGGTTCGTCGCCGTTCGTGTGTGCTGCCAGCGGGTGGCTCGCGCAGCCCGCGGTCGGTTAGCGCAGCACGACCACGCCGCGGCCGCGGAACCGGACGACGCCGGCATCGACCTCGGTCGCGCCGAAGCCGTAGAGCTCCTCGCCCACGGCGTCGGGCACCGGGACCTCGGCTGCGTCGTCGGCGAAGTTCACCACGACGTGCACCGGTGCCACGTCGGGGTCGAGCAGCCCGCGGGTGAGCACCAGCCAGCGGCGGTCCTCGCTGAAGCGGACGGCGTTCGCCTCGTAGCGGTGGTCGACGAACGCCTGGTCGGTGCGCCGCAGGGCGATGAGCACCCGGTAGGCACGCAGGATCGCCGCGCCGCGCTCCGAGCTGACGTCGGCCCAGTCGAGCTTGGAGTTGGTGAACGTCGTCGGGTCCTGCGGGTCCGGCACCGCTGACTCGTCCCACCCGTGCTCGGCGAACTCCGCGATGCGCCCCTCGGCGGTGGCCTTGCCGAGCTCGGGCTCCGGGTGCGAGGTGAAGAACTGCCACGGCGTCGAGGCCGCGAACTCCTCGCCCATGAACAGCATCGGCGTGAACGGCCCGAGCAGCGTCAGGGCCGCGGCGATCACGAGCCCCTCGTCGTCGAGCGTCGCGGCGAGCCGGTCGCCGGCGGCGCGGTTGCCGATCTGGTCGTGGTTCTGGTTCGCGACGACCAGGGCCGTCACGGGAGAGGTCCCGCGGTCGATCGGCCGGCCGTGCCGCTTGCCGCGGAACGACGACCAGGTGCCGTCGTGGAAGAAACCGTCCTCGAGCACCTTCGCCAGCGCCGACAGCGGAGCGAAGTCGGCGTAGTAGCCGTTCGTCTCGCCGGTGAGCGCCACGTGCACGGCGTGGTGGAAGTCGTCCGACCACTGCCCGGCGAGGCCGTACCCGGCGGCCTCGCGCGGCCGGAACATCACCGGGTCGTTGAGGTCGGACTCCGCGATGAGCGACAGCGGACGCCCGATGAACGACGAGTAGGCGTCGGTCTCGTCGGCCATCGAGGCCAGCACGTGCGGGCGGGTGGTGTCGCGGATCGCGTGCACGGCGTCGAGCCGGAGCCCGTCGACGTGGTGGTCGCGGAACCACATGCGCACGTTGTCGAGCACGTACCGACGGACCTCGGGGTGCTCGACGTTCACCGAGTCACCCCAGGTGTTGCCGAGCCCGGCCAGCAGGTACGGGCCGTACAGCGGCAGGTAGTTGCCGCTCGGTCCGAGGTGGTTGTAGACGACGTCCTGGATGACCCCGAGCCCCAGCGCGTGCGCCGTGTCGACGAACCGGTCGTAGGCGTCCGGGCCGCCGTACGGGGCGTGCACGGAGAACCAGCCGACCCCGTCGTAGCCCCAGTTCCACTCGCCGTTGACGGCGTTGACGGGGAGCAGCTCGACGAACTCGACCCCGAGCTCGACCAGGTGGTCCAGCTTCTGGGCGGCGGCGTCGAGCGTGCCCTCGGGCGTGTAGGTGCCGATGTGCATCTCGTAGATCACGGCGCCGCGGGCCGGGCGTCCGGTCCACGACTCGTCGGTCCACGCGAACCGTGCGGGGTCGACGACCTCGGACGGGCCGTGCACGCCCTCGGGCTGGTAGCGGCTGCGCGGGTCCGGTCGGACCGCGTCGTCGTCGCCGATGCGGAACCCGTAGCGTGCGCCGACGACCGGCATCACGGCGTCGGTGGACCACCAGTCGTCGCCGCCCTTGGTGAGCGGGTACTCGACGTCGTCGACGACGAGCCGGACCCGGTCCGGCTCGGGTGCCCAGACGGCGTAACGGTCGGGTGCGGTCATGCGTGACCCTCCAGGATGTCGATCTCGGCCTGCGCGTCGGTCTCGGTGGCGTCCGTCGTGCGGTCGGCGGCGGGCCGGGAGGCAGCGCTCGCGTCGGACACGGCGGCCACCGCGTCGGCGTGGCCGGCTGCACCGACCGCGTCGGCGGGCACGAGGAGCGCGACCGGGTAGGTGGTGAGCAGGTCGGCCAGCGGGATCCCGCGGTCGGCGGGGACGTGTCGGCCGGTGAGCAGGTCGATGCGCTCGACGGGGACGGCGTGCACCAGTGTGTCGCCCCAGCCGCCGACCCGGTCGAGGCCGATCGGCAGACGCGTCGCGATCGTCACGGCACCGCCGCGGTCGAACGCGATGACGTGGTCGGCCGCGCTGCCGGTGGCCTCGAGCTCCAGGTACCGGGTGAAGAGCTCCGGGTGGTCCCGACGGATGCGCAGTGCACGGGTCGTGACCAGGAGCTTCGCGGCACCGTCGATGCCGATGGCCGGCAGGTCCTCGGGGCCGTCGTCGTCCGGGCCGTCGAGCTCGGCGAGCACGTGGCGCCGCTCGGCGTAGTCGACCGGACGACGGTTGTCGGGGTCGACGAGCGAACGGTCCCAGAACTCGGTGCCCTGGTAGACGTCGGGGACGCCCGGGGCGGTGAGCTGGACGAGCTTCTGGGCGAGACCGTTCGACCACCCGGCGGCGTCGATCTGCTCGTCGAGGGCGTCGAGCACGGCGACCACGTCCGGGTCGTCGAACGCGGCGTCGACGATCGCGTGCATCTGCTGCTCGAACGCCTGGTCGGGCTCGGTCCAGGTGGTGCTGTCACCGGCTTCGCGGGAGGCCTTCTCCGCGTAGGCGTGCAGACGCTCACGGCTGGCGGGCCGGGCGCCGACGATCGCCTGCCAGAGCAGGTCGGCGAACACACGGTCCTGCAACGGCACGAGCGACTGCAGACGCTCGAGCGTCGCGGCCCACTCGTCGCCGAGCTCGGCCAGCACGGCGATGCGGGCGCGGGTGTCCTCGCTGCGCTTCGTGTCGTGCGTGGTGAGCGTCGTCATGGTGTGCGGCCAGCTGCCGAGCCGTTCGCGCTGGGCCCGGTGGAAGTCCGCCACCGAGACGGCGAAGACGCTCGGGTCGCCGCCGACCTCGCTCAGGGACGACAGGCGCGAGGTGCGGTAGAACGCCGTGTCCTCGACGCCCTTCGCCATCACCATGCCGCTGGTCTGCTGCAGGCGGACCGCCGCCGCGTTCGTCGGGTCGACGAGTGCCGGTGCGATCCGGTCGATGACGTCGTCGAGGTCCGGGCGGGCCTCGGCGGCGCGCTCGAGCGCGGTGATGAGGTGGTGGGCGCCCTCGGGCAGGTACGTGCGGTACACGTCGAACGAGGCCACGATCTCGGCGACCGCATCGACGATCCGCTCGTGCGTGATCGTCTCCGTCGCGGCGCTCGGAGCGAGCAGGCGTGCGAGCCGCTCGACCTCGCTGCCGAGGATGCCGTCCGCGATGCCCCGTCGGGTGTCGTGCGTGAGCTGCTGCCAGTCGGTCGGCTCGGCGCCCGACGCCGCGGTCAGCGCCTGCTCGCCCGCGGGGTCGACGAACACGCGGTCGAGCACCCCGAGGGCGTCGTAGCCGGTGGTGCCGTCGACCGGCCACGAGCTCGGCAGCTGCTCGCCGGGCTCGAGGATCTTCTCGACGAGGGTGTACGCCCCACCGGTCAGGTCCGCCAGGTCCTGCAGGTAGCCCGCCGGGTCGTACAGCCCGTCCGGGTGGTCGATGCGCAGGCCGTCGACGAGCCCGTCGCGGAACCAGCCGCCGATGACCCCGTGCGAGGCCGCGAAGACCTCGGGCTCCTCGACCCGGATCGCCGCGAGGGTGTTCACCGCGAAGAACCGGCGGTAGTTCAGGTCGTGGTCGGCACGCTTCCAGTGCACGAACGCGTAGTGCTGGCGGTCGTGGACGATCTCGACGGTGTCGCCGTCGTGCACCGTCCCGGGTGCGGTGGGGTAGGCGGTCTCGCCGACGCGGAGCACCGGACGCTCGGCGTCGGAGGTGTCGAGCGTGATCGCCTCGAGCAGCCGGTCGTCGAGCACGGGGACCCGGAGCTTGCCGTCGCCGGCCTCCCAGTCCACGTCGAAGGCCCACGCCACGGGGGAGCCCTGCCCGAGTTCGAGCAGGGACCACCACCACGGGTTCGACTCGGGGGTCGCGACGCCGACGTGGTTCGGCACCACGTCGACGATGACCCCGAGCCCGACGGCGTGCGCGGCCTCGGCCAACGCTCGCATCGCCTGGTCGCCGCCGCGGTCGGTGTCGACCCGCGTGTGGTCGACCACGTCGTAGCCGTGGTTCGACCCAGACTCGGCCTGCAGCACCGGCGACAGGTACAGCCAGTCGGCGCCGAGGTCGTGCACGTAGTCGACCAGGTCGCGGGCAGCGTCGAGGTCGAAGTCGGCCGAGACCTGCAGCCGGTACGTCGACGCGGGGACGCGGTTCGCGGCGCCGGGCGTTCCGGCGGTCATCGGGCGGTTCCGCTCGGTGCGGTGGAACCGGCCGGGTTCACCGGGGTGACGGCGTCCTGCGGGGCGTCCGGTTCGGGGGCGCCGTCCTGCTCGGCGTCGACCGGGGTGCTCGTGACCTCGTGGTCGGGCTCGGCACGCAGCACGATCATCGACCGGGCGGGGACGTCGAGCGGGGTACCCGCGTCGAGCACCTCGTCGCGGGCACCGGGGTCGGCGGTGTCGATCCGGACGGTCCAGCCGGGGGAGTACTCCTCGGGCGGGAGCGTGAACGTCACGACGTCGTCGTGGGCGTTGAAGTACGTGATGAAGCCGACGTCGGTGACGCGCTCACCACGGGCGTCGCGTCCGCGGATGCCCTCGCCGTTCAGGTACATGCCGACGCTCTTGCCGAAGCCGGAGTCCCAGTCCTCGGGGTCCATGGCGTCACCCGAGGGGGTCAGCCAGACCACGTCGGGCAGTGGCTCGCCCTCGCCACGACGGACCGGACGGCCGTTGAAGTACCGGGTCCGGCGGAACGTGGGGTGGTCGTGCCGCAGCTTCACCACGTCGGCGGTGAACTGGATGAGGTCTTCGTCCGCGCTGTCCCAGTCGATCCAGCTGAGCTCGGAGTCCTGCGCGTAGACGTTGTTGTTGCCGGACTGCGACCGGCCGAGCTCGTCGCCGTGCGCGATCATCGGCACACCCTGGCTCAGGAGCAGGGTCGCCAGGAAGTTCCGGCGACGCTGCAGCCGCAGGGCGTTCACGGACTCGTCGTCGGTCGGGCCCTCGGCGCCGGAGTTCCACGACCGGTTGTGGCTCTCGCCGTCGTTGTTGTCCTCGCCGTTGGCCTCGTTGTGCTTCTCGTTGTAGGCCACCAGGTCGTACAGCGTGAAGCCGTCGTGCGCGGTGATGAAGTTGATGCTCGCCTTGGGCGTGCGGCCGTCGTGCTCGTACAGGTCGGCCGAGCCGGAGATCCGGGAGGCGAACTCGCCGAGCGTCGACGATTCGCCGCGCCAGAAGTCACGGACGGTGTCGCGGTACTTGCCGTTCCACTCGGACCACTGGGGCGGGAAGTTGCCGACCTGGTAGCCACCGGGGCCGACGTCCCACGGCTCGGCGATCAGCTTGACCTGCGACACGATCGGGTCCTGCTGCACCAGTTCGAAGAAGGCCGACAGCCGGTCGACCTCGTAGAACTCGCGGGCCAGCGCCGAGGCGAGGTCGAAGCGGAACCCGTCGACGTGCATCTCGGTCACCCAGTAGCGGAGCGAGTCGAGGATGAGCTGCAGCGAGTGCGGGTGCCCGACGTTGAGCGAGTTCCCCGTGCCCGTGTAGTCCATGTAGAACTTCTTGTCGTCATCGACCAGGCGGTAGTAGGCCGCGTTGTCGATGCCGCGGAACGACAGCGTCGGGCCGAGGTGGTTGCCCTCGGCGGTGTGGTTGTAGACGACGTCGAGGACGACCTCGATGCCGGCGCGGTGCAGCTCGCGCACCATCGTCTTGAACTCCTGGACCTGCTGGCCCTGGTCGCCCGACGACGAGTACGCCGAGTGCGGCGCGAAGAAACCGATGGTGTTGTAGCCCCAGTAGTTCGACAGCCCCTTGTCCTGCAGGGTCGAGTCGTTCACGAACTGGTGCACCGGCATGAGCTCGAGCGTGGTGATGCCGAGGCGCTGCAGGTGCTCGATGACCGCGGGGTGGGCGACGCCGGCGTAGGTGCCGCGCTGCTCTTCCGGCACATCCGGGTGGGTCTCCGTGAGCCCCTTGACGTGCGCTTCGTAGATGACGGTCTCGCCGTACGGCGTGCGCGGCGGGCGATCACCCTGCCAGTCGAAGAAGGGGTTGATCACGACGCCCTTCATCATGTGCGACGCGGAGTCCTCGTCGTTGGTCGAGTCCGGGTCGCCGAACGTGTACGAGAAGAGCGACTGGTCCCAGTCGATCTCGCCGCTCGTCGCCTTGGCGTACGGGTCGAGCAGGAGCTTCGACGGGTTGCAGCGCGCGCCGGAGTCCGGGTCGTACGGGCCGTGCACGCGGAAGCCGTACTCCTGCCCGGGGCCGATGTTGGGGAGGTACGCGTGCCAGACGTAGGCGTCCACCTCGAGCAGGCGGACGCATTCTTCGTTGCCGTCGGAATCGAACAGACAGAGTTCGACGCGCTCGGCGACCTCGGAGAACAGCGCGAAGTTCGTGCCGCTCCCGTCGTAGGTCGCCCCGAGCGGGTACGGGTTTCCGGGCCAGGTGTGCAAACGGTCCTCCAGGTGTGGGTGCGGCCAACATATCGGCGGCGCTCGTCCGCGTCCGCAGACAAGCCCCAGCTGTGGATGCGTGATGCGCCCCGCGGCCTGTGGAGGAACGGACGAGTAGCGTCGCGCGCATGGCCAACATCGTCTCGAAGATCGCAGACCAGGTCCGCCCGCTCGGGGTCTCCACGAACTACGGAGAACCCGTCGAGGTCGGCGACCAGACCCTCATCCCCGTGTCCGTCAGCTGGTTCGGCTTCGGTGGCGGCGGGGACGACGAGAACGGTGGCGGCGGTGGCGGCGGCCTGTCGGCCCCCGTCGGCGCCTACGTGCGCCGTCCGGGCAAGGACCTCGTGTTCGAGCCGAACCCGATCTCGCTGATCGTCGTGGGCATCCCCTTCGTGTGGGTGGCCGGGCGTGTCCTCCGCAAGCTGGTGCGCGCGCTCAAGAAGTGACCACCTGACGGACGGGAGGCCCGTGGCGACGCCGCCACGGGCCTCCCGTCCGTCACGCGGTCGCGACCGCGTCTAGACTGCTGGCACACACACGGGAGTCCGGGACCGCCGGGCTGAGAGGGAGCGATCGGCGCTCCGACCGTCGAACCTGATCCGGATCATGCCGGCGCAGGGAGGAGTCAGCAGCATGCCTTCAGGCACGTCCACAACCGTCACCACCGCCCCGCGGCGATCGCTGCGTTGGCGGGTCGTCGACATCGTCGTCGCGAGTGTCCTCGCGGTGGCCCTCGGAGTCGTCTTCCGGCTATGGGAGTTCGGCTACGAACCCATCAGCGCCGTCATGGACCTCGTGCTCCCCGGCACGAAGGCCCTGTTCGGCGGGGTCTGGCTGCTCGCCGGCCCGATCGTCGCGATCGTCGTCCGCAAGCCCGGCGCCGCGCTCTACGGCGAGATGGTCGCCGCCTCGGTCGAGGCGTTGTTCGGCACCCAGTGGGGATGGCTCACGCTCGAGGCGGGGCTCGTCCAGGGTCTCGGCGCGGAGATCGTCCTCGCGCTGTTCCTGTACCGCGTCTACCGCCTGCCGGTCGTCGTGCTCGCCGGTGCCGCAGCCGGACTCGCGCTCGGCATCAACGACACCGTCCTCTGGTACCCGGGGCTCGACGTCGCCTTCAAGGTCGTGTACGTGATCTGTGCGGTCATCTCCGGTGCGGTGATCGCGGGGGCGGGCTCGTGGCTCATCGTCCGGGCACTCGCCCGCACCGGGGTGCTGTCGTCCTTCGCGGCCGGCCGCGAGCACAGCCGTCGCGAACCCCGCGCCCTGGTGTGACCGTGCCCGCTCCGTCGGCGACGTCCCCTTCCACCGGCGGCGACGCCGGCGCAGGTGCCGGCGTCCGCGGGGCGCGCATCGTGTTCCGTAGCTGGGGCTGGCGGTACCCGGAGCGCGACGCCTGGGCCGTCCGTGACGTCGACCTGACCGTCCAGCCGGGGGAGCGGGTCGCCGTCGTCGGGCCGTCCGGTGCCGGCAAGTCGACGCTCCTGCGAGCGGTCGCCGGCGTGCTGCCCGACGAGCCCGACGCCACCGACGACACCGCTGCTTCGGTGCAGGGGACACTCCTGGTCGACGAGGCCGACCCCCGCGCGGTCCGCGGGCGTGTCGGTCTCGTCATGCAGGACCCCGAGGCACACACGGTGATGTCCCGGGTCGGCGACGACGTGGCCTTCGGCTGCGAGAACGCCGGCGTCCCCCGCGACGAGACCTGGGACCGGGTGCGGACGGCGCTCGACGTCGTCGGCCTCGACCTGCCGCTCGACCGCTCCACCGCGCAGCTGTCCGGTGGGCAGCGGCAGCGGTTGGCGCTCGCGGGCGTGCTCGCGATGCGGCCGGGTGCGCTCGTGCTCGACGAACCCTGCGCGAACCTCGACCCGGACGGCGTGGCGCAGGTGCACGACGCCGTCCGGGCACTGCTCGACGAGACCGGGGCGACGCTGCTCGTGGTGGAGCACCGGATCGGCACCTGGCTGGACCTGGTCGATCGGCTCGTGCTGCTCGAACCGGGCGGCGGCGTGGTCGCGGACGGTCCGCCGGCCCGGGTGCTGGCGGACCACGGCGAGGCGCTCACGGCGGCCGGGGTCTGGGTGCCCGGTGTCGAGCCGGCGCGTGGTTCGGCGCGGCGGCTGCGGCGTGCGCGCGGACGAGCGGGCGAAATGCCCGGGGCGTCCGGCGGGGCGACCGCGGCATTCCGCCCGCTCGGCGAGGGGGAACCCGGCGAGGGAGCGCGGGAGATGACGTCGGCGGGACGAGCGGGCGAAATGCCCTGGGCGTCCGGTGGGGCGACCGCGGCATTCCGCCCGCTCGGCGATGGGGAGCTCGGCGAGGGGGTCGGCGCGGGGGAGCGTGACGACGCGGCGGCGGCTGCGGTACTGCTCGACGCCCGGGGGCTCGGCACGGCACGGGGGAAGCAACCGGTCGGGACCGGCATCGACCTGGAGCTCCGGGCCGGGCAGGTCCTCGCCGTCACCGGACCGAACGGCGTCGGCAAGTCGACGCTCGGGCTGACCCTCGCGGGCTTGCTCACACCGGCAGCCGGTGAGCTCCACGCCACGGACGCCCTCGCCGACGGCATCGGCACAGCGCCCCACGCCTGGACGAGCCGTCAACTCGCCGCCCGGATCGGCACGGTGTTCCAGGACCCCGAGCACCAGTTCGTCGCCCGCTCCGTCCGCGAGGAGATCGAGGCCGGACCCCGAGCACTCGACGCGCCGGACGCCGCCGAACGAGCCACCGCGCTGCTCGACGAGTTCGGGCTCGCACACCTGGCCGACGCCAACCCCTTCACGCTGTCCGGGGGCGAACAACGACGACTCGCGATCGCCTCGGTCATCGCGGCCAGGCCGCCGGTCGTCGTGCTCGACGAGCCGACCTCCGGGCAGGACCGTGCCACGTGGCAGGCCGTCGTCGGTCGGCTCGGGGCCCTCGCCGACGCCGGCACCGCGGTGGTGGCGGTCACCCACGACCGCGATCTCGTCCGGGCACTCGACGCCGACGAGGTCGTGCTCGGGCCGGACGGTGCCCTGACCGTCGGTCGCGACCAGGGGCCGTCGGTCGCGACCGCCCCGGAGACGGGACCGACAGCCCGGAGCCGCCCCGGGCCTCCAGACCGGACCGACACGGCCGACCACGCGGCCGACCGGACGGACACGGCGGACGCGGCGGACGCGGCGGACGGAACCGACCGGACGAACCCCGTGCGACGACCGCTGCCGGCCCGCGCGACCGGCATCCCCGGTGTCCAGCCGGTCGCGTCGCTGATCGGTGTGCTCGCCCTCGGCGTCTGCCTGGTGCTCAGCCTCGACGTCGTCTCCGCCGCCGTCGCCCTGGCGCTCGAACTCGCGCTCCTGCCGCTCCTGCGCCTGCCGGTCCGGACCCTGCTGCTCCGACTCGCACCGGTGCTCCTCGCGGTGCCGCTGACGGCGGTGAGCATCGCGCTGTACGGCAGGCCCTCGGGTCGGGAGTGGTTCGACCTCGGGTTCGCACACGTCACCGACGGGTCGCTCACGCTCGCGTTGGCGACCGCGCTCCGGGTCCTCGCGGTGGGGGTGCCGGCCATCGCGCTCTTCGTGCGGGTCGACCCGACCGACCTGGCCGACGGGCTCGCGCAGGTGCTCCGGCTGCCCGCGCGCTTCGTGCTCGGGGCGCTCGCCGCCGTCCGGATGATGACCTTGCTCGTCGACGACTGGCGACAGCTCGCGATGGCGCGACGCGCGCGAGGACTGGCTGACTCCGGACGGCTCCGCCGCGGGGCGACGATGGCGTTCGCGCTGCTCGTGCTCGCGCTGCGGCGTGCGACGACGTTGGCGGTGGCGATGGAGTCGCGGGGGTTCGGTGCTCCCGGACGGCGGACCTGGGCGCGGGTCGCACGGTTCGCCGGGCCGGAGTGGGCGATGGTGGCGGCGATGGTCGGCGTCGGCATGGTGTCGATCGCGGTCGCGGTGAGCGTGGGGACGTGGCGTGCCTGACGCGGAACGCGCAGCCGGCGCGACGGGCGGCGACCGGCCGACGCAGACGTCGGCCGGCGACGGCGCGACGGGCGCGACGGGCACCGCCGCCGGTGACCTCGCCCCCGGCCTGGCCGCTGCTGCTGCCGGTGTCGCCGCTGCCACGGGCCGGCGCGCCGTCGTGCTCATCGACGGCCGGTCCGGCACGGGCAAGACCACCCTCGGAGCACAGGTCGCGGAGCAGCTCGGCGCGCAGCTCGTGCACCTGGACGACCTGTACCCGGGGTGGGACGGCCTGCGTGCGGCTGCCGATGCCGTGGTGACGGACGTCCTCGGAGCGCCGAGCGGGTACCGACGCTGGGACTGGGCGGCCGATGCGCCCACGGACTGGGCGTCGGTGGACCCCGACCAGCCGATCGTGGTCGAGGGGTGCGGTGCGCTGTCGCGGGCATCGGCACCGCTGGCGTCGTTGCGGGTGTGGCTCGACGCCGACGACGCCGTGCGCTGGGACCGGGCGATCGGCCGCGACGGCGAGGTCTTCGCACGGGAGTGGGACCGCTGGGCCGCGCAGGAGCAGGCCTTCATCGCCGCCGAGGACCCGGCTGCCCTGGCCGACGTGGTCCTGCGGACGTAGCGCGCGGCGGGCCCGCGGCGCCGCGCGGCGCCACGCGGCGGGCCCGCGCGCGTGGCGGCACCGAGGATTCGCGCTGAGCGACACCTCACGGCCTCCGGAAGGCGAGAACTGCCGCCCAGCGCGAAACGTCAGCCGCGCCGCGCCCGCGCCGCCCGTGCCCGCCGTGCCGGCGCCGCCCGCACCCGCGCCCGCCCGCGCCTCCCGCCGCGCCACCGCCCGCGGATCCACCGCGAACACCGCCGCCACGATCGTCAGCACCGCGTACACCCCGAGGTACCCGCACAGGATCCACGGCGACCCACCCCCGAGCTGCACGAACACCGCGGCCAGCAGCGGCGTCAGCCCCACCGAGAAGATCGACCCGATCTGGTACCCGAGCGACATCCCCGAGTACCGCCGCCCGGTCGGGAACTGCTCCGCGAACCACGCCGCCTGCGGCCCGTAGATGCTGTCGTGGAACACGCACATCCCGATCAGCGCCACGAGCGGCAACAGCACGAGCGGCCCGGCGTCGAGGAACGCGAAGAACGGCCAGATGAGCACCGCGATGCCCACCGCCGACCAGATCGTGAGCACCCGCCGCCCGACCCGGTCGGACAGCCACCCCCAGAACGGCGTGGACACGAGCGACACGGCCGAGATCACGAGCACGGCCTGCAGCCCCGCGTCCGAGCCCGATGGCCCCCGGACGTTGCCGAGGTAGGTCAGCGAGTACGTCGTCAGGATCGAGTACAGCGCCGGCTGCACGAGGCGCAGGCCCGCCGTCACCAGGATCGACCGCGGGTGCTGCCGGATCGCCTGCCACACCGGGAACCGCTCGACCCCGCCCGAGGCGCGCAGCTCCTGGAACACCGGGGCGTCCTGCACACCGAGCCGGATGACGAGCCCGACCGCCACGATCACCGCCGAGAACAGGAACGGAAGCCGCCATCCCCAGGCCAGGAACGCCTCGGTGCCGAGCAGGGACCGCACGAGCGTGAAGACCCCGGTCGCCAGGAGCATCCCACCGGCCGACCCCATCTGCGTGAACGCCCCGAACAGCCCCCGGTGCCGCTCCGGCGCGTGCTCGACGGACAGCAGCGCCGAGCCGCCCCACTCCGCACCGGCCGCGACGCCCTGCAGCAGCCGCAGGAACACGAGCGCCACGACGGCACCGACACCGATGGTCGCGGCGGACGGGATGACCCCGATCAGCGTGGACGCGATGCCCATCAGCACGAGCGACGCGACGAGCAGCTTCTTCCGCCCGATCCGGTCACCCAGGTGGCCGGCGATCACGCCGCCGAGCGGCCGCGCCACGAACCCGACGCCGTAGGTCGCGAACGACGCGATGACCCCGACGGCCGGTGTCACGGACGGGAAGAACGTCGGCGCGAACACCAGCGCCGAGGCCGTCGCGTAGAGGTAGAAGTCGTAGTACTCGACGGTCGTGCCGACGAACGACGCGAGGGCGACCCGACGACGGGTCGCGCTGGTCGACGGTGCAGCGGGACGGCCTGGAGGCGCGGTGAGGGTGGTCTGGCTCGGCATGCCTCAGGAGCATGGTCGCGTCCAGGGCCGCGGGGAACACCGCGCGTAACGGGAGGTCACGTCGCTGTCGTCGGACGGTGCCCGCCGACCACGATGGGACACATGAGCGATGCACCGAACCGCCCGCTGCGCTTCGCGGCCTTCGTCATGAACACGACCTCGCACATCCAGCACGGCCTGTGGCGGCACCCCGACGCCCGGCAGGCGGACTTCGACGACGTGACCCTGTGGACCGACCTGGCGAGGACCCTCGAGCGCGGCAAGTTCGACGCGATGTTCTTCGCCGACGTCGTCGGGACCTACGGCCCCGGGCGCGGCGACTACTCGACCAACCTGCGCGAGGGGCTGCAGATCCCCTCCAACGACCCCTCCGTGCTGCTCTCCGCGCTCGCCGTGTCGACCGAGCACCTCGGGCTCGCGTTCACCTCGAGCGTCATCCAGGCGCACCCGTTCGACTTCGCCCGCAAGGTCTCCACGCTCGACCACATCACCCGGGGCCGCATCGGCTGGAACGTCGTCACGAGCGCCCTCGACAGCGCCGCCCGGAACTTCGGCGCCGACCGGCTCGAGGAGCACGACGAGCGCTACGTCTGGGCCGAGGAGTACCTCGAGGTCTGCGCGAAGCTCTGGGAGGGCTCGTGGGAGGACGGCGCCGTGCTGAAGGACCCGGTCCGTGGCTACGCCGACCCCGACAGGGTGCACCGCATCGACCACCACGGCATGCGCTACGACGTGCAGGGCCCGCACCTGTCGGCACCGTCGCCGCAGCGGACCCCGGTGCTGTTCCAGGCCGGGTCGTCGCCGGCGGGCCGTGCCTTCGCCGCCCGGAATGCCGAGGCCCAGTTCATCCTGACCTCGAACCGGGACGCCACCGAACAGCTCATCCGCGAGACCCGCGACCTGGCCGAGGCCGCCGGTCGACAGCGGGACGACATCGCGTTCTTCCTCGGCCTGACCTTCGTCACCGGCTCCACCGAAGCCGAGGCCAAGGCCAAGGAAGCGGAGATCGACGAGTACCTGGCCGCCGACGGGTTCCTGGTGCACTCGAACCTCGGCTTCGACCCGGACACCGGCGAGCCCCTCGACCCGGACACCCCGCTGTCCGAGGTCCGCACCCACGCCGGACAGTCGCACCTGCAGTGGCTCCGCGAGGCCGCTGGGGACCGCGAACCGACCATCGCCGACCTCGCCCGGTTGTCCGCGAAGCTCCGCGCCCGGGTCGTCGGCACGCCGGAGCAGATCGCCGACGAGCTCGCCGACTGGCAGCGGGTGGGCGTCGACGGCGTCAACGTCATCAACTGGACGCTGCCCGGCTCCTACGAGGAGTTCGTCGACCACATCGCGCCGACCCTGCAGGAACGCGGCCTGATGCAGTCCGAGTACCGCGAGGGCACCCTGCGCGAGAAGCTCTTCGGCCACGCACAGCTCCCGGACTCGCACCCCGCCCGGCAGTGGCGCGGGGCGTTCTCGGGCGGTGCCGGCGCGACCGAGGCGCGCGACGCGGTGGAGGTGCCCGCATGACGGACGCGACGACGATCGACGGACGCGTGACGGGCCTCCCGGCCGACCGTCTGGCGACCCTGCGCGAACGCTTCGCGCCCGTGTTCGCGACCATCCGCGACGGCGCGGTCGAGCGTGAGCTCGCGTCCGGGAAGCCCGGCGACCGGCCGCTGCCGCACGCCGAGGTCCGGGCGCTCGCCGACGCGGGGTTCGGGCGGTTGCGCGTGCCGGAGGACCGCGGGGGCTTCGGCGTGACGCTCGTCGAACTCGCGCACCTGGTGGCGGACCTGGCAGCGGCGGACTCGAACATCGCGCACCTGTGGCGGGGACACTTCGGGTACACCGAGCTCGTGCTGCTGCGGCCGTCGTCCGCCGGCCGGGACGAGTGGCTCCGGCGCATCGTCGACGGAGCGATCATCGGGAACGCGACCTCGGAGCGGACCGGGACGACCCTGGCCGACATCTCGACGACGGTGACGCCGGCTGGTGATTCCCTCCGCCTCGACGGGCGGAAGTTCTACTCGACCGGCACGCTCTACGCGGACTGGATCTACCTGGCGGCGGACCGTGACGGGGAGCGCGTGACGTTCGCCGTCGACGCCTCCGCGCCGGGCGTGACGAGCATCGACGACTGGGACGGGTTCGGGCAGCGGTTGACCGCCTCCGGCACGACCGTGTTCGACGGGGTGTCGGTCGACCCGTCGGTGGTGTCGGCGTACCGGGACGCCCCGCTGTCGCACATCCAGGCCTTCTACCAGCTGTACCTGCTGGCGGTCCTCGCCGGGATCGGGCAGGCCGTGTCCGACGACGCCGTGGCCTTCGTGCGGCCACGGACCCGCACGTACATCCACGCCAACGCGGCCGTGCCGGGGGAGGACCCGCAGGTGCTCTCGGTGCTCGGGCGGCTGTCCGCCGGGGCGTTCACCGCCCGGTCACTCGTCGTCGCCGCCGCGGGGCTGCTCGACGGGGTCGTCGCCACGAACGAGCCCGGGGTCGGCGTCGACCGCGTGCTGCTCGACGCGGCCGAGAACGCCGTGTACCAGGCGCAGGTCGAGATCGGGCCGCGGGTGCTGCGGTCGGCGTCCGAGTTGTTCGAGGTCGGCGGGGCGTCAGCGGCCGACCGGACGCGTGGGCTGGACCGGCACTGGCGGAACGCCCGGGTGGTGGCGTCGCACAACCCGGCGGTCTACAAGGAGCGGATGGTGGGGGAGTACGCGCTGCACGGGCGGGGGCCGGTGGGGGCGTGGGAGAAGTACCACGAGGTGGGGCCGACGCGGTTCTGAGGTGCGGGCGGGTGCGCGCGCGCGTCGCTGGCCGCTACGCCCAGCCGAGCTCGTGCAGCCGCTCGTCGTCGATGCCGTAGAAGTGGCCGATCTCGTGTACGAGGGTGGTGTGCACCTCGTCCTTGAGCTCCTCGACGGTGTCGCACTCGGCCAGGTGCTGCTTGCGGAACACCACGATGCGGTCGGGCAGCTCGCCGAAGCCGTACTGCCCTCGCTCGGTGGCCGCGATGCCGTCGTACACGCCGAAGAGCTCTTCGCCGTTCTCCGGTTCGTCTTCGACGACGAACACCACGTTGTCGAGCCCGTCGACCATCTCGTCGGGGAGCAGGTCGAGTTCGTCGGTCACGAGTTGCTCGAACGCGTCGGCGGACATCTCCATCACGCAGGGATCGTCCCACACCGCGCTGATCACTCGCGGCTCACTACTCGTGGCTGGCCACTCGCGGCGAAGCCGCACGGCGCCGGAGGCGCCCAGACAAACACTGAGGGAGAGCCCCGGTTGCGTCACACGCAACAGGACTCTCCCTCGACTGGGGTGAATAACGGGTCTCGAACCCGCGACCTCCTAGACCACAACCAGGCGCTCTACCAACTGAGCTATATCCACCATGTTCGAACCGGCGGACCGGCGCGACCACTCAATAGTAGTACATGCGGGACGGGGTGCGGACCACCCGTGTCGCTACTCGGCCGCGGGCTGCGCCAGTCGTGACTCCCACTTCGCCACGACGTCGGCCTGCACGGCACGCACGTCGTCGGTGCTCGGGCCGGGCTCGGCGACGAAGCCGGCGCGGCGGTAGTACTCGAGCTCGCGGATCGACTCGAGGATGTCCGCGAGGGCCCGGTGCCCACCGTGCTTCTCCGGCGCGTTGAAGTACACGCGGGGGAACCAGCGGCGGCAGAGCTCCTTGATGCTCGACACGTCGACGCTGCGGTAGTGCAGGTGCCCGTCGACCCGCGGCATGTACTTCGACAGGAACGCACGGTCGGTGCCGATGGTGTTGCCGGCCAGGGGTGCGGAGCCCTCGGCGGGAACGTGCTGGAGGATGTACTCGAGCACCTGGTACTCGGCGTCCGCCAGGCTCACGCCGTTCGGGATCTCGTCGATGAGCCCCGAGTTGACGTGCATGTTCGTCACGAACTCGTTCATGTTGTCGAGCGCCGACTGGTCCGGCTTGATGACGATGTCGAAGCCGGGGTGCACTGGCTCGAGGTCGAAGTCGGTGATGACCACGGCCACCTCGACGAGTTCGTCGACCTCGAGGTCGAGGCCGGTCATCTCGCAGTCGATCCAGACGAGGCGGTCATTCGCGGTTGCCATGTCCCCGATCCTATTCCCGCCCCGCGTGCGTCCCGTACGTGCCGCTGCGCCCGCCCAAGCCGACCCACCCTTGTGCGCCCGTTCCGTGCGTCGGAGGCGCGAGCGGGCGAAATGCCGCGGTCGCCCTGCAGACGCACCCGGACATTCCGCCCGCTCGTCCGGGACGCGAGCCGCATGCGGTGCAGGCGGCCGCTGGAGGCCCGGGGCGACCCCGACAGGCCGCCCCGCGCCTCCAGGCGGTCGCCCTCCACCCGCCTGCCGCGCCGATCCCGCCCGCTCCCGCCTCCTCACCACGAGCGGGCGAAATGCCGCGGTCGCCCGGCGGACGCACCCGGGCATTTCGCCCGCTCGCCGACTGCGGCCGCGCTGCGGTCGCGGCTCCGCCCCGCCCGCGTCCAGCCGAGCGGGCGAAATGCCGCGGTCGCCCTGCGGACGGACCCGGATGTTTCGCCCGCTCGTCCGGGACGCGAGCCGCGGGCACTGCAGGCGACCGCCTGGAGGCCCGGGGCGACCCCGGCAGGCTGACCCGCGCCTCCCGGCAGTCGCCCTCCACCCCGCCTACCGCACGGTTCTCGCCACCCCGCACGAGCGGGCGAAATGCCGGAGTTGATCCGCGGTCGAGGCCGGGTATTTCGCCCGCTCGCGGGTGGAGCGTGGAACGAGGGGCGAGCGAGCGCACGCGCGGACGCACGAACGGGCGAAATGCCGGGGTGCCCACGGGGGAAACTCCGGCATTTCGCCCGTTCGTGGAGAAGTGGGGAAGGGGGAAGGCCCCCACCGCGCGCCTCGGCGACTAGGCCATGTCGCCGGCGGTGATGGCCTCGGCCTCGACGCGCTCCGGCTCGGGACCGTCGTCGACGCGGCGCAGGACCCTGGTGGTGCAGAGGATCACGACGAAGGCGACCGCGACGGATGCGCCCGCGAACACGTACGCCGCCGAGGGGGAGTACGCGTCGGCGAGCAGGGTCGCGACGGGCGGGGCGATGGCGCCGCCGATGAAGCGGACGGCGGAGTAGGCGCTCGAGGCGACGGAGCGGGGGAGGTCGGTGGCCTCCATGACGCACTCGGTGAGTACGGTGTTCAGGACACCGAGCACGAGGCCGCCGATCACGACGCAGATGATCAGGCCGACCTGGGAGCGCACGACGAGGGCCGCGGCGAACAGGTCGAGCGCGAGCAAGGGCAGCGCGATCTTCAACACCGTCGTCCTCCGCATCCGGGCGGTGAGCATCGGGGCGACCCACACCGACGTGATCGCGAGACCGACACCCCAGCCGAAGAACGTGAACCCGATGCCGAGCGCGCCGAAGCCGAGCGGGAACGGCGTGTACGCCAGCAGGACGAAGAAGCCGATGTTGTAGAACAGCGCGGTCGCGGCGAGGGCGGCGAGTGCCGGACGGGTCAGGGCGCGGAAGGGTGCGGAGAGCTTCGTCGGCGTGGGCTTCTCGAGGCTGCCGGTCTTCAGCAGGGCGACGATGGCGATGAACGCGACGGCCATCAGGGTCGTGACGCCGAAGAACGGGCCGCGCCAGCTCACCGAGCCGAGCAGACCTCCGACCAGGGGACCGACGGCGATGCCGAGGCCGAGCGCTGCCTCGTACAGGATGATCGCCGAGGCGGTGCCGCCGGACGCTGCTCCGACGATGGTCGCGAGCGCGGTGGAGATGAAGAGCGCGTTCCCGAGGCCCCAGCCGGCACGGAAGTCGATGATGCTCCACACGCTGTTCGACGTCGCCGCGAGCACCGAGAAGAGCACGATCAGGGCGAGTCCGATGAGCAGGGTGCGCTTCGCGCCGATGCGGCTGGAGACCCAGCTGGTGAAGAACATCGCGACACCGGTGACGGCGAGGTAGCTCGTGAAGAGCAGCTCGGTCTGCGCCGGAGTCGCCTTGAGGGACGCCGCGATCGCCGGGAGGATCGGGTCGACGAGCCCGATGCCCATGAACGCGACGACGCAGGCGAAGGCGATCGCCCAGACCGCGGACGACTGCTTGAGGATGGAGCCGGACTGGCCGGCGGGTGCGTGGGCGTTCACGCGGGGATCTCCGTTCCGTTGGGGGTTGTCCGGGTGCGCTGGGCGATCAGGTTCGCCGCGTGGTGCAGGACGTCCCAGTCGTCGTCGGTCAGGTCGGCGAACAACGGACCGACCGTGCTGGTGAGGGTGGAGCGCCAGGAAGCGAGCCGTTCGCGTCCGGCCTCGGTGAGTTCGATGAGCTGCCCGCGGGAGTCGTCCGGGTCGACGCTGCGGCTGACCAGGCCGTCGGCGAGCATGCCGGCGACGAGTCGCGTCATCGTGGGCTGCGCCACACGGGAGGCGGTGGCCAGCTCACCGAGTCGCAGGGGTTCGTCGGTCTCGAGGATGCCCAGCGTGCGCCAGACCGCGGTGGACGTGGTGTTGCCCGTCGACTGGACGGCGCTGCGGATCAGGCGGTTGACGGAGACGAGGAGGGTCTCGATCGTCTGCTCACGCGGTGTTTCCATAGCTGAACTATATAGCCGTGCTATGCATAGCGCAATGACGGGCTCGACAGACTGCACCAGCCACCGCCTGGTAGAAGGGAGGCATGAGCGACATCACCATCCACGAAGGCGACGAGTACACCGCGATCTTCCACGGCGGTCCCTTCGACGGCACGACCGACACCCGCACCGCCACGAGCGACGCGCTGGACGACGAGGTCACGGTGTTCGCCGACGTCGAGGGCCTGCAGACGGCCTTCACCTACCGCGCCACCAAGTCCCGCCAGGTCCTCGACCAGATCTCGGTCGAGTTCACCTACGAGCCCGGCGAGTCCGACCCGGTCGACGACCTGCAGGACCGCGGCGACCGCAGCGGCGAGTTCGACCGGGAGTAGAACCCCCACCCGCCGCGTTGCAGGACCACATGCAGCTCGACCTCTGGACGTCCGCCTTCTGTGCGCCGTGCGCCGCCGCCCGCCGGGTGTCGGCCGAGGCGTCGGCGCTCGTCCCCGGGCTCACCGTGACCGAACGCGACGTGGCGGCACACCCCGACGACGCGGAAGGCCTCGGTATCCGGTCCACGCCCACGATCATCGTGCGGCAGGACGACGGCACCGAGGTCTTCCGTTCACCCGGCGTCCCGACCCGCGACCAACTCCTGCTCGCGGTGGCCAAGGCACTCTGAACGAGTCGCCGCCGCGGCCGGGGCGGCCGCCGCCGCAGCCGTCCCAGCGGCGGTCCCCGGCGCGGGCAGAGCGGCCCGCGCCCCCGCACGCTGCGACGTCGGCGCCGCCACCACCACGGGTTCCGGCGGATCGACCAGCGCACGCACGCGTCGCGCCAGTCGCTTCGCGCCCCGGATCGGCGCCCCGATGCCCAGTGCCACCAGTCCGAGCGGGCTGCGATCGGCCCCACCGAGGGCGTTCTTCCGCTCCCACGCACGGCGCAGCACGCCACCGCGACTCCGCCGAGCCGGTGCCCGGTCCACCAGCGTGCCGGCGTCCCGTCGGGCCATGAGCTCCACGAGCCGGTGCTGCCAGTCGTCCTCCGCGGCCGGGTGGAAGTAGTTGTCCCGCATCCACTCCGGCCGGACGACACCGAACCGTCCGTCGACCAGGTCGACGGCGTCACCCTCGAGGCCGCTCCCCACGAACACCTCGTTGATCAGGTGCCGCCCGATGCCGAAGTCGGTCAGCGTGAGCGCGGGCACGCCCCGTGCCGCCGCCTCGAGCACCGCGGTCGAGCTGATCGTCACGAGCGCCACCGCCCGGTCGAGGTGCTCGGCCATCGGGCCGCTCTCCACCACGAGGTTGGTCGGCCCGTCCGCGGGCACCAGGTCCGGGTAGGGGTGCTCCTCGCGGTGCGTCTGGTGCTCGCCTGCCGCAGCGCGCGTCTTGATGACGACGCGCCACTCCGGGTGCGCCCGCGCCGTCTCGACGAGCCACCGCACGACGAGGGCCCGGTCGGCCCGCTCGAACGGCACACTCGGCTGCGCAGCGAAGACGACGGAGTCGCGGCCGGTCGAGCCCGCACCATGGCTTGCGCCGGCACCGCCGGTCGCGCCGGCACCGCCGACAACGCCGGCACCCCGCGCGAAGGGCAGCGTGGCGAGCGCGAAGTGCGGCTCGACGCCGCCCTCGCGCGCCATCTCCTCGTACGCGCGGACCTCACGATGGCTGTGCAGCACGAACAGGTCGGCCCGGGCGCGGAAGAAGATGCCCTTCCACTTCGACGGGAACGAGATCCCCGGCAGCCCCGAGACCAGCACCGGCCGGTCCGGGATCCGCCGGTGCACCTCGTCGATCACGAGCTCGGCCACCGGTCCGATCAACGACACGAGGACGGCGTCCGGCGGGTCCTGTCGGAGCTCCTCGACGACGGCGTCGACGTCCTTCGGAGCGGGCGGTTCGCGGTGCAGGTGGGCGAGGCGCCGGTCCAGCCCGCGGAACGCCGACCGCAGCTGCTTCGGACTCGCCGACCTCGGGGTCGCCACGGTGCGCAGCTCCAGGTCCCAGTCCGCCGGTGCGCTCGCCAGCAGGTGGGCGCCCCACTTCGCGAACGAGTCGGTGTCGACCAGGCCGACCACGCGTCGGACGCGTGGTGACGCGTCGGACGGGAGGCGCGCCTCCAGTCCGACCGTCGACCCACCGCCGTCAGCCGGCGCGTCCAAGGCGCTGGTCCCGTCGACCGGGCCGGTCACGCGCCGACGCGACGCAGCTTCGCGAGCAGTGCCTGCTCGCCAGCGGTCGGATGGGGACTGCATCCGCTCACGCGCCGACGCGACGCAGCTTCGCGAGCGGTGCCTGCTCGCCGGGGAAGATCCTCTTCACGCCGTCGCCGAGGGCGGTCTCGATGATGCGGATGTCACGGGCGAGCGTCTTCAGGCCGTGCGGCTCGAGCGACGCGGCGTGGTCGGAGCCCCACATCGTGCGGTCGAGCGTGATGTGGCGCTCGACGGCCGTGGCACCGAGGGCGACCGCGGCGATGGAGATCTGCAGGCCGGGCTCGTGGCCGGAGTAGCCGACGGGGACGCCCGCGTAGCGGTGGGCGAGGGTGTCGATCATGCGGAGGTTCGCCTCCTCGGCCGGCAGCGGGTAGGTCGACGTCGCGTGCATGAGGACGAGGCGGTCGGTGCCGAGGGCCTCGACGGCGGCGTCGATCTGCTCGAGCGTGGACATGCCGGTCGACAGGATGACGGGCTTGCCGGTCGCGGCGACGGCGCGGAGCATGCCGAGGTCCGTGACGGATGCCGAGGCGATCTTGTAGGCGACGACGTTGAGGTCCTCGAGGAAGTCGACCGACGGCTCGTCCCACGGCGACGCGAACCAGTCGAGCCCGCGGAGGGTCGCGTGGTCGCCGATCTCGATGTACTGGTCGCGGTCGAACTCGACGCGGTAGCGGTACTCCAGGTAGGTCATGTCGCCCCACGGGGTGCTGCGCGGGGTGTTCTTCATGTGCTCCGGCGTGGAGATCGCGGGAGTGCGCTTCTGGAACTTCACGGCCTGCAGGCCCGCGTCGGCGGCGACGTCGATGAGCTGCTTCGCGATGTCGACGTCGCCGTTGTGGTTGAGGCCGATCTCGCCGATGAGGTACGCGGGGTGGCCCGCGCCGATCGTGGACGTACCGATGGTGACGGTCATGGTGCTCCGTTCGGTGCGGGGGTGGCCCGCGTCGGGGATGGGTCTCGGGTCGTGGTGGGCGCGGGCGCTTCGGCGAGGGCTTCGGCGAGGGCCAGGTCGGCCTCGTCGTCGATGTCGATCGCGCCGGCACCGTCGACGACGGCCAGCTCGACGCGGCCGTGGAACCGGTGCCGGTTCTCGAGGAACCCCGCCGTCCGCATGACGTAGAAGGCGCCGGTCTCGCGGTACTCGGGCTCGCGGTCCTGCCGACGGGGCCTGGTCGCAGCGTCGTGGTTCACCGCGACCGCGGTGCCGTCCTGGGCGGTCCGCCACAGGAACGCGTGCGACGGCGTGGCGGCGAACACCGCGTCGGCGTGCCCGTCGACCACGCGCGCGACGGCGGCGTCGAGGTCGGCCGGGTCGATGAACGGCGAGGTCGCCTGCAGGAACACGAGGACCTCGGGCAGCGGCGTGCTGATCGCGTCGAGGACGTGCAGCAGGGCGGACTCCGAGGACGCCTCGTCGCCGGCGAGCTCGGCCGGACGGCGGACCACGGCGGCACCGGCCGCGACGGCCTCGGCAGCGATGGCGTCGCCGTCGGTCGTGACGACGACCTCGTCGATGCGGGTGGCACGTCGTGCCGAGTCGACCGCCCGACGGACCAGCGAACGACCCGCGACCGTGCGCAGGTTCTTGCCGGGGATCCCCTTCGACCCGGCACGTGCGGGCACGACGGCGAGGACGGAACCGGTGGTGCGCATGCTCCGGACGCTACGAAGCGCGGGTGTCGCGGAGGGGAACGGGGAGCAGACGGCGGCCGACCGTTGGGCGACCGCCGGGTCCTGTCACGGCGACGCGGCGGGGCGCGCATCGAGCGTCCGGGGGCTGCTCGCCGCTACAATCGACGCTGCTCGCCTCCGTAGCTCAGTGGATAGAGCAGGTGGTTTCTACCCACCGTGCCGCGGGTTCGATTCCTGCCGGGGGCGCCGAAGACGAACAGGGCCGCCATCCTCTCCGGATGGCGGCCCTGTTCTCGTCGTGGGGGTGGTTACTCGTCGTCGTCCGCGGCGCGGCGTCGGAGTTCGGCGGCGCTGATCGGCTGCGTGTACGGCGCCTCCGACGTCTCGTTCGCGTCCGCGGGCTCGGCGGGGGCCTGGTTCAGACGCGTCGGGACGGACGTGGTGTTCGTCGCGCCGGGGGTGTCGACCCGGGGTGCCGATGCGGGCGGGACGTCGTTCGCGGGCGCCCGGTTGACGTGGGCGTCGGCCGCGGTGGGCGTCGCGACGGGGCGGTCGGACGAGGACGGACGGTCGTTCCGCGGAGCGCGGTCGGAGTCACCGAAGGCGCGGGTGGCGCTGGCGTCGCCGGACGCGCGGGTGGCGCTCGCGTCGCCGAAGGCCCGCGTGGCGCGGTCGTCGTCCACGACCTCGGTGTCGTCCGTGCCGCGGCCTTGGACGGAGCGGGCGGGCGAGGTCGGGGTGCCGAGTGCCGGACGGACCGGGGGTGCAGCCTCGTCGTCGCCGTAGACGCGGGTGGTGTTGTCACCGAAGGAGCGTGTGGCGTTCTGGTCGGCGCTGCCGCGGTTCGGGTTCGTGCCCGCTCCACGGTTCACGGAGAACGACGGGGTCGTCCCGCCGGCGGCACCGGCAGACGCAGCGGGCGCGGCAGCACCGGCTGCGGCAGCTGCAGCGGTCGGCGCCGGAGGAGTCGAGGGTGCGGACGCGGGGCGCTGGGCCGGACGCAGCGAGGTCGTCGTCGGGGTAGGGCGCTCGGCGGGAGCAGCCGGAGCCGGCGCCGGGGCCTGTGCCTGCGTGCGCGGGGGCTCGGCCTGGTCGGCGTTCCAGTCCTGCTGGCGCTTGATCAGGTCGGCGTCGGGGTCCGGGGACTCGAACTTCCAGCGCTCGAGGTCGGCCTTGAAGAGCTTGCGCGCACGGCTCGGTCGCGCCTGCCAGTCGAGCAGGCGGTCACGGAACTCGGCGAGGGACTGGTCCGCCTGGAAGCTGAACGTCGACGAGTTCTTCTTGATGTCGGCGATCTCGTGCTGGGCCCAGTTGGCGGCCAGCGGCGCACCCTGCACGGGGAGCAGGCGCAGCCGGATGTCGGCGTCCTCGGCGAGGTGGTCCGCGTACGCACGCTCGTCGTGTCCGAGCGATCCCCATGCCGCTGCCTTGCGCGCAGCCGTCAGGATCGCGGCGACGGCCGCGTTCTTCGATTCCCGCTCCTGGAGCGCCACGACCCGCTTGGTCGCGCTGCGCCCGATGAGCGCCGCGATCACGCCCGCCACGACGATGGCGACGAAGGGGATCACAGCGCCCGAGAGCACCCGCCAACCCGTGTCGGACGAAGTCCAGTCGGTCAGGTCGTTCCACCAGTCCATGCGCGCACCATACCCACGGAACGGTCAGGCGTCGGGGAGGCCGGACGGCGTTCCGTGCATCCCGGTGCAGATGATTCCAATGTGGAACATCATGACCAGCGCAGGGTGTCCACGGCGTCGTCGGCGGACCACACGCTCGGCAGCTCGACGAACCGGCGCTCGGTCGCGACGTACCGGCGGGCACGGTAGGCGGTGTCACCGGCGACGTCGATGCGGTCGACGTACCCGACGATCTCACCGTTGGCCCGGGTGACCCGGCTCAGGTCGTCGCGGACGTCGAGGATGCGGTAGTCGCCCCGGGCGCGGGCCAGCGGGACGGTGCGGATCCGCAGTGCGGGTTCGGTGATGGTCTGCATCGCTGGCCTCCTGGTCGGTGTGGTGCCGACGCTACGGGGGACCACCGACACGCCGAGGGGCAACGTCCGATCTGGGGAACAGGGTCCCCGCGCACACTGTTGTGGAGGAACGACGGGGCTGCACGGGCAGCCCGGAGAGAGGTTGTGGCCATGACCACGTTCGTGCTCGCAGGTGGATGTTTCTGGTGTCTCGACGCCGTGTACCGCACGCTCCAGGGTGTGCAGGACGTGGTGTCGGGCTACGTCGGCGGACAGGTCGAGGACCCCTCGTACGAACTGGTGTGCACCGGGACGACGGGCCACGCCGAGGCGGTCGCGGTGACGTTCGATGAGTCGGTGATCCCGGCTGACGTGATCCTCGACGTCTTCTTCACGCTGCACGACCCACGGCAGCTGAACCGCCAGGGGGCCGACGTCGGCACGCAGTACCGCTCGGCGATGTTCCCGGCCGACGACGCGCAGCGCGAGCTGTTCGAGCGCGCCATCGAGCGGGCGTCGGACATCTGGGACGGCGGCATCGTCACCACCATCGAGCCGCTCTCGACGTTCTACACGGCAGAGGAGTACCACCAGGACTTCTTCGCGAAGAACCCCGGGCAGGGCTACTGCCTCGCAGTCGCGCTGCCCAAGGTGAACAAGGTGCGGAAGGCCTACAGTCAGTACATCCTGGCGTCCTGACCCCGGGGCGGCAGGGCCACAAGGAGGTGGTTCGAACATGACGGACAACACGGGAACCTGGGTTGCGATCGGTCCGGCCGGAGCGGTGGGCAGCATCCACCGCGCGGCGGACGGGTTCCAGGTCGAGCTCTACGGGCGACGACGGGCGGGCGGGCCGTACCCGTCCCTCGAGTCCGCGAAGGGCGCGGTCCACGCCGCGCTCGGACCGTTGGCCGCCCGGCCCGAGTTCCGAGCGCACTGACCGGGTCCGGACAGGAGGCCCGGGGGACTCGTCCTCCACAGGTCACCTGATCGGGTCCACACGCCACAGATCGAGCCCCGGGTCGCTGACGCGGCCCCGGACTCCGTGACGATCGACGCATGAACGACATCATCACCGTCTGCGGAATCGTCGCCACCGAGCCCCGGCACCTCGTCACCGAGACCGGCATCGCCATCACGAGTCTCCGACTCGCCTCACCCTCGCGCCGCTGGGACCGGGCCACCGCCGCCTGGGTCAACGGCGCCACCAACTGGTACACCGTCACCGCGTTCCGGTCGCTCGCGTCGAACGTGTACAAGTCCCTGAAGAAGGGCGACCGGATCGTCGTCGCCGGACGGGTCCGCATCCGCACGTGGGAACGCGACGGTCGCGGCGGGACCTCGGTCGAGATCGACGCCGACGGCATCGGTCACGACCTCGCGTGGGGGATCAGCAACTGGCTGCGGGTGCCGCGGCAGGTCGGCGACGGTGCCTCGGGGCAGGGTGGCCTCCGCGGTGTGGACCCCCGCACCGGCGAGGTCCGCGACCCGGCGGGGCACGGCGCCGGTCACGGGTCCGACCACGGGGCGGAGCCGGACGGTCCGCACGACCACGCACCGGCGACCGAGCACGGTCCGGACGGTGACGGCGACGTCGACGGGGTCCACGGGGCACCGCCGCCCGGCGACGGCGAGGAGCCCGCGGGGCCGTCCGAGCACGTCCTCGAACAGGACGCCGCCCCCTGGGACCCCGCGCCGCCCCTCGACGACCACGCCCACGACGCCGAAGCGGCCTGACCCGCACGCCGACCGGAGTCGGGGTGCGGGTCAGGCCGCCGGGGACGCGTGCGGTTCACCGCGTCGCGTCGGTCACCACTTCTGCGCGATCATCCCGATGCCGGAGACCTGGGCGGTGTCCCAGTTGCCGCCGCGGGGCAGCCCGGTCACGCGGCCGTCGATCGTGAAGCTGGCGCCCTGCACCCGCGGGCTGTTCGTCTGCTTCGCCTTCAGTCCGTGGAACGAGAAGCTCGTGTCCCACTTGCCGTTCAGGCCGGTGTTCGACTTGCGGTCACCGACCGTGATGCGGGTGTTCTGCACCGTCGAGTGCACGACGTCACCGTTCAGGCGGGCGTTGGCCTCGGCGTTGAAGAACAGGCGACCGTCGAGGTTGAGCTTGAGGGTGCCGATCGTCTTGTGGTTCACGATCATCGTCGCGACGTCGTTCTTGTACCAGCGCATGCCGATGGGCGTGAGCTTGTTGGTGGCCGGGCCCAGGTAGCCGTAGGTGAACTTGCCGTTCTGCACGCGCTCCCAGATGTAGCGCGGCTTGCCCTTGCTCTGCGGGGAGCCCTTGTCCGACTGGATCCCGAACGCGTAGGCGTTGTTGTGGGCGTCGTGCACGTTGATGTACGACGAGTAGCCGGTGCCCGTGCCGTTGGCGCTGATGCTCGCCGTGTACAGCAGGTAGGGGCTGCCCTTCGGCACGGCACCGGCGGCCGATGCCGGCGACACCGGGGCGATGAGCGCGACGGTGAGTGCGATCGCTCCGACGAAGGGGAGCGCGAGGCGGCGGAGCCGCGACGGGGTCGTGGTCGTGTGCGTGGTCATGGTCCTCGTCCTGTCCGTGGTCCTGATCCTGGTCCTCGTCGTGGTGGGTGACGGGCCCGAGGTAGCGGGGTGAGGCCAAGCTACGTCGTCCGTGTCGCGAACAACAGGCTTGTTCGTACAGGTGCGGGAAGCGGCGATCCGGCGTCGGGCGAGCGGTGCTCCGGCGGTGTCACTACACTTGGGGCCGATATGGCTGAGTACATCTACCAGATGGTCCGCGCCCGCAAGGCGGTCGGCGACAAGCTGATCCTCGACGACGTCACGATGTCGTTCCTCCCCGGTGCCAAGATCGGCGTCGTCGGACCGAACGGTGCGGGCAAGTCGACGATCCTGAAGATCATGGCGGGTCTCGACCAGCCGTCCAACGGCGAGGCGAAGCTCACGCCGGGCTTCAGCGTCGGCATCCTCATGCAGGAGCCGGAGCTCGACGAGAGCAAGACCGTACTCGAGAACGTGCAGGAAGGCGTGGGCGAGATCCACGGCAAGCTCGCACGCTTCAACGAGATCTCGGCGCTCATGGCCGAGCCGGACGCCGACTTCGACGCGCTCCTGGCCGAGATGGGCACCCTGCAGGAGGACATCGACGCCGCCGACGCGTGGGACCTCGACTCCCAGCTCGAGCAGGCCATGGCCGCGCTGCAGTGCCCCCCGGGGGACGAACTCGTCACCCACCTGTCCGGTGGTGAGAAGCGCCGCGTCGCGCTCTGCAAGCTGCTGCTCCAGAAGCCCGACCTGCTCCTCCTCGACGAGCCCACCAACCACCTCGACGCCGAGAGCGTGCTCTGGCTCGAGCAGCACCTGCAGCAGTACCACGGTGCCGTCCTCGCCGTGACCCACGACCGGTACTTCCTGGACCACGTCGCACAGTGGATCGCCGAGGTCGACCGCGGCCGCCTGTACCCGTACGAGGGCAACTACTCGACCTACCTCGAGAAGAAGCGTGCTCGCCTCGAGGTCCAGGGCAAGAAGGACGCCAAGCTCGCGAAGCGCCTGTCGTCCGAGCTCGACTGGGTCCGGAGCAACACCAAGGGCCGTCAGGCGAAATCGAAGGCCCGTCTCGCCCGCTACGAGGAGATGGTCACCGAGGCCGAGCGCACCCGCAAGCTCGACTTCGAGGAGATCGTGATCCCGGTCGGCCCGCGTCTGGGTTCGCAGGTCATCGACGCCGAGCACCTGCGCAAGCAGTTCGGTGAGCGCGTCATCATCGGCGACCTGTCGTTCACGCTGCCCCGCAACGGCATCGTCGGCGTCATCGGCCCGAACGGCGTCGGCAAGACCACGCTCTTCAAGACGATCGTCGGCCTCGAGCCCCTCGACGGCGGCACGCTGAAGATCGGCGACACCGTCCAGATCTCCTACGTCGACCAGACCCGCGGCGGTATCGACCCGAACAAGAACCTGTGGGAGGTCGTGTCCGACGGACTCGACTACATCCAGGTCGGCAAGACCGAGATCCCGTCCCGCGCCTACGTGTCGCAGTTCGGCTTCAAGGGCCCGGACCAGCAGAAGCGCGCCGGCATCCTGTCCGGTGGTGAGCGCAACCGTCTGAACCTGGCGCTGACGCTCAAGCAGGGCGGCAACCTGCTGCTCCTCGACGAGCCGACCAACGACCTGGACGTCGAGACGCTCGGCAGCCTCGAGAACGCCCTGCTCGAGTACCCAGGTTGCGCCGTGGTCATCACCCACGACCGGTGGTTCCTCGACCGCATCGCCACGCACATCCTGGCGTGGGAAGGCCTCAACGAGGACGGCACGCCGAACTGGTACTGGTTCGAGGGCAACTTCGAGGCCTACGAGGAGAACAAGATCGAGCGCCTCGGTGCCGATGCCGCGAAGCCCGGTCGCGCGACGTACCGCAAGCTCACCCGCGACTGATCCTCGTGGCGAGACTGCACGCTCCCATCCGCATGCGGTGGAGCGACATCGACGCCTACGGTCACGTCAACAACTCCGCGATGCTGCGCCTCCTCGAAGAGGCGCGCATCGTGGGGTTCTGGGGTGCCGACCCCGGTGAAGACCCCGACGGCGACCTGCCCGAGCCGATCATCGACGGCCGGCCGGGTTCCGGCACCATGACGGTGATCGCCGGCCAGCGCCTGGAGTACCTGGCGTCGATCCCGTACCTCCGCCAACCGCTCGACATCCAGATGTGGATCGGGCGGCTCGGGGGCGCGAGCATCGACGTCTCGTACGAGGTCTGGTCGACGGTGGGGCAGCACCCCGCCGTCCTGTACACCCGGGCGACGACGGCACTCGTGATGGTCGACGCGGCGACGAACCGTCCGCGTCGGCTGACCGACACCGAGCGTGCCGCGTGCGAGCGATACCTCGAGGAACCGGTGCAGTTCAGCCGGCCGTAGGAACCCGCATCATGCCCTCCTGGGCGACGGTGGCCAGCAGCGTGCCGTCGCGGGAGAACATCCGACCGAACGCGAGTCCCCGGCCGCCCTGTGCGCTCGGGGACTCCTGCGTGTACAGGATCCACTCGTCGGCGCGACCGTCACGGTGCCACCACATGGCGTGGTCGAGGCTCGCGCTCTTGACCCCCGGGGTGCCCCAGGCGACGCCGTGCCGCCGCATGATCGGCTCGAGGATCGACAGGTCGCTCGCGTACCCGAGCACCGCGCGGTGGAGCGCCGGGTCGTCCGGCAGGTCGCCCTGCACGCGGAACCAGACCGCCTGGTGCGGCACGTGCTCGCCCTGCACGTCGACGAACACCGGGCCCTCGACGTGTCGCAGGTCGATGGACCGCGCGGCCCAGGCACGTGCGACCGGGTGGTCGATCGCGGACAGGATCGACGCGGCCGACGGCAGGGACTCCGGGTCCGGGGTGTCCACCGGGTACGGGTCCTGGTGCTCGATGCCGGTGTCGGGCACCTGGAACGACGCGATCATCGAGAAGATCGGGACACCGCGCTGGTAGGCCTGCACGCGACGGGCCGCGAACGACCGGCCGTCGTGGATGCGCTCGACGCCGAAGGTGATCGGCACGTCGATGTCGCCGGGCCGCAGGAAGTAGCCGTGCATCGAGTGGACGTCGCGTCCCTCGATCGTGCGCTGCGCGGCGACGATGCACTGCGCCAGCACCTGCCCGCCGAACACCCGTCCGCCGGGGGACCAGTGGCTGGCACCGGTCAGGATCGTCTCGCCCGTGCTCGCGCCGGTGTCCTCGAGTCGCAGGGTCCGCAGGAAGTCGGGTTCGCCGTTCACGCTGTGCAGTCTACGAACGGCTGCCCGCCGCCGTCGCAGGTCGCCACGCCCAGGTGCTGCGGCATCGACGGCCGGTAGGATCGGTGGCGACATGGGCAACTCGTTCACGCTTCCCGACGCCGCCTCACTCGGTGACCTCCGCACGTACCTCGGACGTGCCGCCCGGATCGAGGACGGCTCGGTCCGGCTCATCGCCGACTCCGGCGTCCTGGCCGTCTACACGGCGATCCTCTACCCGCTCGGGTTGCTCGACGAACTGCCGACGGTGCTCGGGCTCCGCACGTTCTCGCTCACCGAACCCGCGTCGATCGACACCGTGGTCCCGCTGCAGTCGCTCCTCGAGCGCCTCCGCCTGCTCGCCGAGGCGCAGGACGCCGAACACGCCGAGGGTGCCGACCCCACGCGGGCCACCCCGATCGAGGTCGAGCTGCCGCACGAGGTGCACACCGTGACGTGGGCAGCCATCTCGCCGCCCCGCGGTGGCTGGGTCCCGCTGCCGGACGTCTCACCGGAACTCCTCCGCCGCGCCACACGCGACGGCATCGCCGAGGTCGCCGACGCCGTGCCGTCCAACGCGGGCGAGGCAATCGTCCGGCGAATCCGCGCCGAGGTCTGGGGCCGACCGGTCCCCGGCGTCGAGCACCTGCCCGCCGGTGCGGGCTTCGCGGGCGAGAGCCTCGGGTTCCTCGGGCACGACCCGGTCCGCCTGTTCGAGACGGGTCCGTGGAGCCGACTCACGACCTCGCGCGGCCACGTGCTCGTCAAGCGCCGCGCCTGGACCCTGAGCTCCTAGCAAAGACGACGGCGACGACGACCATACCGCCCGGCCGCCGTGGTTGGCTGGCCGCATGCACGTCTTCCTCACCGGTGCGTCCGGCTACATCGGCTCCTCCGTCCTCCGCTCCCTCGTGGCCCACGGCGACGAGGTGACCGCGCTCGTCCGCTCCGACGAGAAGGCCCAGCACGTCCGTGACGCCGGTGGCCGGGCCCTGGTCGGCGACGTCACCGACACCGACGTCGTCGAACGCCTGCTGCACGAGAGCGACGGCGTCGTCCACACAGCATCGGCGGCCGGCGTCGACCCGGACTTCATCCGCACCGCGATCGGTGCCCTGGCCGGCACACCGAAGCCGTTCGTGCACACCGGCGGCATCTTCACCTTCGGCGACTCGACGGACATCTCCGAGCAGTCGCCGACCGACCCGCCAGCGTTGACCGCCTGGCGCGGACCGAACGAGGCCCTGCTGCGGGCGAGCGACGTGCGGAGCACCATCGTCGCCCCTGGCATCGTCTACGGGCGCGGCGCCGGCATCCCGGCGATGTTCGTCAGCGACGGCGAGCAGCCGGTGCGGCTGGTGGGCGACGGCTCGCAGCGCTGGACGACGGTGCACGTCGACGACCTCGGCGAGCTCTACGTCCTCGCGCTGCACCGCGGCGAGCCCGACGGGTACATCGTCGCCGCGACCGGCGACAACCCGACCGTCCGGCAGATCGCCGAGGCCGGGGCCCACGGTGCACCGGTCGTCGCCGAGAGCGTGGACGCGAGCCGCGAACGGCTCGGGCGGGACTTCGCCGACGCCCTGCTGCTGCACCAGGAGGCGTCCGGCGCACACGCCCGGTCGGCCTTCGGCTGGCGACCGTCGCGGCCGTCCCTGGTCGAGGACCTCGCCTCCGGCTCGTCCGTGCGCTGACCGCGCTGCCCGAAGACGCCGGCGTCCCGCGGGCACGAGAACGCGGGGAGCGACGGACGGGAGGCCCGTGGCGGCGCCGCCACGGGCCTCCCGTCCGCCGCTCGCGACGATCACTGCACGCCGGCGTCAGCGGAAGACGCCGCGGGAGCGTCGAGACGCCGCCGGATTCGGCGGCGTCTCGACGACACGACGGCGTGTGCCGCGCGGGTCAGTCGAAGGTGTTCGTCATCGCGTGGGCAGCGCGGTCGAGGTAGCCCCAGAGCTCGGCTTCGTCGAGGGGCGCGAGCTCGAGCGACTCGACCGCCTCGTGCATGTGGTGGAGCCAGCGTTCCCGCGCCTCGGACGTGATGCGGAACGGGTTGTGCCGCATCCGCAGGCGGGGGTGGCCGCGCTGCTCGCTGTAGGTGCCCGGGCCGCCCCAGTACTGCTGCAGGAACGCGGAGAGGCGCCAGATCGCACCCTCGAGGTCGTCGGCCGGGTACATCGGCCAGATGACCTCGTCCTGCTGCACGCCCTCGTAGAAGCGCCGGACGAGCCGGTCGAAGGTCGGGGCGCCGCCGATCCGCTCGTACAGCGACCCGGTGGCCGAGGCGCCGTGCTCCCCGACGCGCAGGGTGATCGGCTGCGCCGGGACGCCGACGGAGCCTGGCATCCCGGGGGCGCCGGGCATGCCGAGCGAGCCGCGTGCTCCGGGCGCGCCCGTGCCGCTCGGGGGTGCGGGGTCGGTCATCGGGGGTCCTTCCCGCTGTCGGGGTCGTCGGTGCGGATCGGCTGCCCGAGGATGTTGCGCTTGGTGCGCCGGGGCTTCGTGGGTGCCGGCGTCGGCTGGGTCCGGACGGTGCGCAGGCCGTTGATCGAGGTGGCGTTCTCCCAGCCCTCGGGCATGATCATCGCCATCGCCGGCAGGGTGATGCCGAGTTCGTCGACCGCGTGCTTCAGGCGGGTGCGGAGCTCCCGACCGACGACGTCGAGTTCGGACGCCCGGGTCTTCACGACCAGGCGGAAGACCATGCCGGCGTCGGTGATCGACTGCAGCCCCCAGATCTCGGGCTTCTCGACGATCCGCTGCCGCCAGCGGGACTCCTGCGACATCGTGACGGCGGCCTTGAGCAGGGCGTCCTGCACGGCGTCGATGTCGGTGTCGTAGGGCACGGTGATGTCGACGAGCACGCGCGACCAGCCCTGCGACAGGTTGCCGACGCGCAGGATCTGGCCGTTCGGCACGAACCACAGGATGCCGTTCACGTCGCGGATCTGCATGACGCGCAGCCCGACGTTCTCGACGACGCCGGTGGCCTGACCGGTGTCGACGACGTCACCGACGCCGGCCTGGTCCTCGAGGATCATGAAGATGCCGGACAGCAGGTCCTTCACGATGGACTGGGCGCCGACGGCGAGGCCGGCTGCGACGAGGGACGCACCACCGACGATGCCGACCGCGGCGTTCGGGAGGACCTGCGGGATGATCACGGCCAGGGCGATGATGACCACTGCGACGGTCGCCAGGTTCTCGAGCACGCTGCCGAGCGTCCGGGTCCGCTGCACCACCCGCGCGGTCTGCACGGGTGAGGCGATGAGGGCCTGGGTATCGGCGGCGCCCTGACGCTTCTTGACGCCGTTCACGATGCGGTCGACGACCTGCTTGATCGTGCGCCGCAGGATCAGCCGGACGACGATGGCGACGAGCACGGTCACCACGATGACGATCGGCACACGCCAGACGGTGACGAACTCGGTGAAGGAGCTCGACATCCACTTGGACGCGTCGTCGGTCGAAGCAGCGAGGAAGATCATCCGGACGATCGTAAAGGGCGGGGCCTCGGCATCCCTGGAGGAACACCAAGACCCCGCCGGATCAGAGCAGGGGTCAGGCGTCGGCGGCCTGGACCCGGAGCGCGCGCTCGGTGCCCGCGAGGCTCTCGGACACGATGCGGCGCAGCGCCGGCGTCTCCGGGTGCTCCTCGAGCCACGCGGCGGCGGCGTCACGGAGCTCGGCCGACGCGAGCGGCGCCGGGTAGAGGCCCGAGACGATGGTGTCGGCCATGTGGTAGCTGCGCTCGGCCCAGATGCGCGTGAGCACCTCGAAGTACTTCGGCACGAGGCCCTCGAGCAGCACCGGGCTGTTCACGTGCTGGAACCCGACCGTGGTCTGGCGCACGATGGCGTTCGGCAGCTCGGACGAGTCGACCAGTGACGAGAACGCCGCCAGCTTGCCCTCGGCCGTGGGGATCGTCGCCCGGGCGCGGGCCGCGGCCTGCTCGCCCGACGCGGTCTTGTCCGCGGCGAGCTCGGCGTCAATCTCGGCGTTGTCCGCAGCACCCGCGAGCACGAGGCCCTCGAGCAGCTCCCAGCGCAGGTCGGTGTCGATCTCGAGGCCCTGCAGCGTGACCGATCCGTCGCGGAGGCCCTGCAGGGTCGCGACGTGCTCGGGCGTGGACGGGACCTGCGCGAAGAACTTCACGAACTGGAACTGCGCGTCCGAACCGGCCTCGGCCGAGGACGCGAGCTGCCAGAGCGTGTCGCCGACGGTGCGGACCGTGGCCTCGACCGACCCCGGTGCCACGTAGTTGCGTGCGGTGAGCAGCAGCTGCGAGAGCGTCGTGCGGATGGTCGTCGACTCGGTCTCGGTCGCGATGTTGCCCAGCACGAGGCGGACGTAGTCGCTGGCGGGGGACTCGGCGTCGCGCGTGGCGTCCCACACGGAACCCCAGACGATCGAGCGGGCGAGCGGGTTCGCGATCGACGCGAGGTGCTCGATCGCGGTGCGCCGGGAGTGCTCGTCGAGACGGATCTTGGCGTAGGCCAGGTCGTCGTCGTTCAGCAGCACGAGGTCGCCGCGCTGGACGCCGACGAGCTCGGGCACCTCGGTGCGGGCACCGTCGACGTCGATCTCGACGCGGTGGACCCGCTCGAGCTTGCCGCCGGCGGAGGCCGTGTCGGCGCCGAACGGAGCGGACTCGTCGTTCCGGAAGGCGTACACGCCGATTGCCAGACGGTGCGGGCGCAGCGTCGGGTAGTCGGCGGGGGCTTCCTGCAGGACGGTGAACGACGTGATGACGCCGGATTCGTCGGTCTCGATCTCGGGACGCAGGGTGTTGACGCCCGCGGTCTCGAGCCAGAGCTTCGACCACTCGGTCAGCTCACGGCCGCTCGTCGCCTCGAGCTCGACGAGCAGGTCGCGGAGCTCGGTGTTCGAGTGGTGGTGCTTCTTGAAGTACGCGGAGACACCGGCGAAGAACGCGTCGATGCCGACCCAGGCGACGAGCTGCTTGAGGACCGAGCCACCCTTCGCGTAGGTGATGCCGTCGAAGTTGACCTGGACGTCCTCGAGGTCGTTGATCGTCGCGACGATCGGGTGCGTCGAGGGGAGCTGGTCCTGGCGGTAGGCCCAGGACTTCTCCATCGCCTGGAACGTGGTCCAGGCCTCGGTCCACTCGGTGGCCTCGGCCGTGGCGATCGTGGAGGCCCACTCGGCGAAGGACTCGTTGAGCCACAGGTCGTTCCACCACTTCATGGTGACCAGGTCGCCGAACCACATGTGGGCGAGCTCGTGCAGGATCGTGACGACCCGGCGCTCCTTGATGGCGTCGGTGACCTTCGACCGGAACACGTAGGTCTCGGTGAAGGTGACCGCGCCGGCGTTCTCCATCGCACCGGCGTTGAACTCCGGCACGAAGAGCTGGTCGTACTTGTCGAAGGGGTAGGCGACGTCGAACTTCTCCTCGAAGTACGCGAAGCCCTTCTTCGTGATGTCGAACACGTACTCGGGGTCGAGGTACGAAGCGAGCGACTTGCGCGCGAACACGCCGAGCGGGATCGTCCGGCCGTCGCGGCTGGTCAGCTCGTCGCGCACGACCTCGTACGGGCCGGCGACGAGCGCGGTGATGTAGCTCGAGATGCGCGCGGTGGGCGGGAAGGCCCAGGTCGCGACGTCGCCGTCGACGTGCGGCTCCGGCGTGGGGGAGTTCGAGACGACCTGCCACCGGGACGGCGCCGTCACGGTGAAGGAGAACTCGGCCTTCAGGTCAGGCTGCTCGAACACCGCGAACATGCGGCGGGAGTCGGGGACCTCGAACTGGGAGTACAGGTACACCTCGTCGTCCACCGGGTCGACGAAGCGGTGCAGGCCTTCACCGGTGTTCGTGTACAGCGCGTCGCTGACGACCACGAGCTCGTTCTGCTCCTGCAGGTCGTCGAGCTGGATGCGCACGCCGTCGTTCACCGCGGCGACGTCGAGCGCCGAGCCGTTCAGCGTGATCGAGTGCACGGTCTTCGTGATGGCGTCGATGAAGGTCGATGCGCCGGCGGTGGCGGTGAAGCGCACCCGCGTGGTGCTGCCGAAGCTGTCGGCGCCGCGGGTCAGGTCGAGCTCGACGTCGTACGTCTGCACGGCGACGACGGCCGCGCGCTCCTGGGCTTCGATTCGGGTGAGGTTCTCTCCGGGCACGCAACGCTCCATCTTCGCTGGGGACGCGGACGATCGGTGTCCGCGTACGGGGCCCCGGACGGCGTCGTGCGCCGGCGGGACGATGGGTTCCAGCCTAGCGACGCCGCGTACGCTCGGATCGTGACCGAGACGACTGTGGACAACCCGACCGACCCCACCACCGAGCGCACCGCCGTGGAGTTCTGGTTCGACCCGAACTGCCCGTGGGCCTGGATGACGAGCCGCTGGGTGGGTGAGGTCGCCGAGCACCGCGACCTCGACGTGACCTGGAACGTGATGAGCCTGTTCGTCCTCAACGAGGACCAGGACGTGCCGGAGAGCTACAAGGAGCGTCTGCACGCCGGTCAGGTCTACCCGCGCATCGTCACGGCGGCGCGGCTCCGGCTCGGGCAGGACATCGTGAAGCCGCTCTACGACGCCCTCGGCGAGCACATCCACCACCGCCAGGAGTCCGACCCGGAGCAGGTCGTCCCCGCCGTGCTCGCCGAGCTCGGCCTCGACGCCGACCTGCTCGAGTACGCCTGGACGGACGAGGTCGACGCCGCCGTGCGCGCCAGCCACCAGGACGGCATCGACCGCGTCGGACAGGACGTCGGCACGCCGGTCATCGCCGTCGAGGGCACCGCGTTCTTCGGACCGGTCATCTCCCCGGCGCCCAAGGGCCAGGAGGCGCTCGACCTGTGGGACGGCGTCGTCGCCGTCGCGAAGTACCCCGGGTTCTTCGAGCTCAAGCGCTCGCGCACCGTCGGCCCGATCTTCGACACCACCGACTGAACCGGTACCGACCAGCGGGGGACGGGCGGCCGGGAGGCCCGTGGTGCGCCCGTCGCGTCAGACGAGCGGCAGGCGCATGAGCGTCAGGTCGAGCCAGCGGTCGAACTTGCGTCCGACCTCGGGCACGACCGCGACCGTGGTGAACCCGACGCGTTCGTGCAGGGCGATCGACCCCGTGTTGGTGCTGCAGATCCCGGCCATCATGACGTGCCGGCCCTCGGCGGTGGCCCGCGCGACCAGCTCGGCCATCAGGGTCGTCGCGATGCCCCGGCCGCGGAACGCCTCGACCACGTAGACGCTGTGCTCGACGGTCAGCCGGTACCCCTGGTGCGGCCGCCACTGCGAGTACGTGGCGTAGCCGGCCACGGTGCCGTCGACCTCGGCCACGACCACCGGGTACCCGCCGCCCTGCCGCTCGGCGAGCCACCCGTCGAAGTACGCACGCGGGTGCGGGGTGTCCTGCCAGATGGCGGTGGAGTGCAGGACGGCATCGACGTGCAGGGCGTGCACGACGTCGAGGTCGGTCGGGGTGCAGTCGCGGATCACGACCCCGTTCGTCGCATATGCTGTCGTCATGTCTCACATCGTAGACGACGCGCACGCCGATCCCGCAACCGGCGCCGACGACACCTCGGTCGCCGAGCAGCGGGCGCTCGGTGAACGCCTCCAGCGCCTCCGCACCGAGCGGAAGTGGAGCCTCACCGAGCTCGCCGAGGAGTCCGGCGTCTCCCGCGCGATGATCAACCGGGTCGAACGCGGAGTTTCCAGCCCCACCGCGACGATCCTCGGTCGCCTGTCCGGTGCCTTCGGCCTGACGATCTCGCAGCTCCTCGACGATGCCCTGGAGCACGAGGTGCCCAGGGTGACGGACCCCGACGAGGCGCGCGGGGTGCAACGGGGCGCGACCGCCGATTCCTGGACCGATCCCGACACCGGGTACCGCCGCCGTCCGGTCTCGAGCGCGGCGTTCCCCGCTGACGTCACCGAGGTGCGCCTCCCGGCCGGCCGCGAGGTGGCCTACCCGGCGTCCGCCTACGCGTTCCTGCGGCACTGCATCTGGGTCGTCGAGGGCGTGCTCGAGGTCGTCGTCGGCGGCGAGCCGACGCGTCTGGCGGCGGGGGACCGGATCGAGCTCGGCGACCCCGCCGACGTCGTCTACCGCAACCCGGGCGAGGACCCCACCCGGTACCTCGTGGTGGTGGTCCGCGCACCGTAGTCCGTCGTGGTCCGGGCCCCGGAGCCGCAGGAATAGGATCGGTTCCATGCGCATCCACCTCGGAACGGACCACGCCGGCCTCGAGTTCAACAAGACCCTCGCAACCCACCTGACCGAAGCCGGGCACGAGGTGGTGGACCACGGTCCGACCGAGTACGACGCGCTCGACGACTACCCCTCGTTCTGCATCAACGCCGCGCACGCCGTGGTGCAGGACCAGCGCGCCGGTGTCCAGGCCCTCGGCGTCGTCTTCGGCGGTTCCGGCAACGGCGAGCAGATCGCCGCCAACAAGGTCGAGGGCATCCGCGCCGCGCTCGTCTGGAACGAGTCGACCGCCCTGCTCGCCCGTCAGCACAACGACGCCAACGTCATCTCCATCGGTGCGCGCCAGCACACCGAGGACGAGGCGATCCGGTTCGTCGACCTGTTCATCGCCGAGCCGTTCTCGGGCGAAGAGCGCCACGCCCGCCGCATCGCCCAGCTGGCCGAGTACGAGACCACCGGGCTGATCGCCGGCCGCCAGATCGACGCGTAGTCCGGCTCGTCAGGGGTACCGGGTAGAACGGTAGTCATGCCCGAGGGTCACTCCGTCCACCGCATCGCCAACCAGTTCACCCGGCACTTCGTCGGCAAGCGCTGCGAGGTGTCGAGCCCCCAGGGGCGCTTCGCCGCCGGGGCCGCGCAGCTCGACGGCAAGCGGATGATCGCCGCGCGTGCGGTGGCGAAGCAGATGTTCCTGGAGTTCGAGGGCGACCTGTTCCTCCGCGTCCACCTCGGCCTGTACGGGGCGTGGGACTTCGCGGGCGTGATCTCCACCGCCGAGGCGCTGTCCGACGACGACGACCGCGAAGAGTCGCTCAGCTCGATCGGCGCACCGCGGCTCGCCCGCTACCGGATGGCCGAGCAGGAGAAGGCTGAGGACCCGATCGAGTCCTTCCCGCCGGACCCGGTGGGCCAGGTCCGGGTGCGGATCCTCACCGAGGACACCGTCGCCGACCTGCGCGGCCCGACGGCGTGCGTGGTGGAGACCCCGGCCGAGGTGCAGCGTGCGCTCGACAAGCTCGGCCCCGACCCGATGAACGACGACGGGCCCGAGGCCGAGAAGACCTTCGTCGACAACGTCCGCCGTCGGAACGTCGCCATCGGGCAGCTGCTCATGGACCAGTCCGTCGTGGCGGGCATCGGCAACATCTACCGCGCCGAGCTGCTGTTCCGGCAGCGCATCGACCCGTACAAGCCGGGCAAGAAGATCACCGTCAAGCAGGCCAAGGCGCTCTGGGCCGACTGGTCGAAGCTGCTGCACGACGGCGTCCGCGACGGCCTGATGATGACGATGGACGACCTGTCCGAGGCCGACCACAAGAAGGCCCTGCGTTCCCGCAAGGACCGCCACTGGGTGTACCACCGGCAGGGCGAGCCGTGCCGGGTCTGCGGCACCGAGATCCGGATGGCGGACATGGCTGGCCGGAAGCTCTACTGGTGCCCGAAGGACCAGAAGTAGCCCACGGGCCCGGGCACACCCGCCCGGGCACACCCGCCCGGTCACAGCTCCCGGTACGTGAACCGTCCGGCGACGGCCGTCCCCAGCACCCGCATGCCACGCAGTGCGGCGGACGAGGACGCGGCCAGCGGGTCGGTCTCGACGAGCACCAGGTCCGCCACGTCGCCGACGGACACGCCGACGCGCCCGTCGGTCGACCCCTGCCACGCGACGAGTGCCGAGAGCCGCTCGGCCGGGTGCCACGGGTCCCGCCCGTCGCGGTCCCGCCCGACCGCCGCCGCCATCGACACCCACGGGTCGAGCGGCGCCACCGGCGCGTCCGACCCGAGCAGCAGCCGCGCTCCGGCCCGGGCGAGCGAGGCGAAGGCGAACGCCCGGTCGGTGTGCCCGGCCCAGTGCCGGTCGGCGATGTCCCGGTCGTCCATGGCGTGTTCGGGCTGCACGGACGCGGCGACCCCGAGCCGGGCGAACCGGTCGACGTCGGTGTCGACGAGCAACTGCGCGTGCTCGATCGTGCCGCGGGTCCCGACGGTCTCGAAGACGTCGAGGGCCAGCGTGTTCGCCCGGTCGCCGATCGCGTGGATCGCGGGGACGAGTCCGGCGTCGACGGCACGGCGGGTGATCGCGACGAGGTCCTCGAACGGCCAGGCGAGCACACCGGAGCCGTCGGTCATGGCGGCGGTCCGGGTGCCGAGTGACCCGTCCGTGACCACCTTGAACGGCCCCATCGTGAGCAGGCCCCGCGTGCCGTCGACCACGGCGCCGGTCCGCAGCCCCCGGGCGATGGCCTCGTCGAGCTCGGCCGGGTACACCCCGGACGCGACCCGGATCGCGTCGGTGCCGGCGTGGATCCGGCGGCGCCAGCGGTCGAGTCCGAAGCGCATCTCGAGGTCGACCACGCCCGTCACCCCGCGGGCGGCCGCGGCTTCGGCAGCGTCCGCCACGTAGGCGTCGAGCAGGTCGTCCGGCACCTGCGACAGCGCTCCGGTCACGTCGAACGCGTCCTGCTCGCGCAGGACCCCGTCCTCACCCGCCTCGAGCGGGCGGCCGACAGCGGCCGAGAAGTGTGCGAGCGCGAGCGCGTTGCACCACACCGCGTGCAGGTCCGCGCTGATGACGACGACCGGGAAGCCCGGTGCGGCCTGGTCGAGCAGCTCGCGTCGTGCCGGGCGCGGCCACATCCCGTCGCGGTAGCCGTGTCCGACCAGGACGCGGTCCGTCACGCCCGCCCGGGCGACGGCGGCGAGCAGGTCGGCGGTCGCCTCGGCGGAGTCGCAGCCGGTGACGTCGACACGGCGACGGACGAGTGCCCACTGGTCGAAGTGCGTGTGGTGGTCGCGGAGCCCCGGGCCGAGCCAGGCACCGGCGGCCTCGACCACGTCGGTGTCGACACTCGTGGGGTCGAGGGTGCCGGTCGGTGCGATCTCGGTGACGCGCCCGTCGACGATGCGGACGTCGGCAGGGGCCCCGGAGGTGCCCACACGCCGGACGGTGCGGAGCAGGATGTCCGTCACGACGCCTCCAGGCCGTTCGCCGAGGATGGGACGGGCCGGACCCGCTCGACCTCGTCGGCGAGCGCCGGCGACGCGTAGGGGCCGTCGCCCCGCAGCCCGGCGACGATGCGGTCGATCACCTCGGGGGCCTTGTTCTGCGACAGCTTGGCGCGGGCGTCGAACCGGGTGACGCGGATCCGGATGCCCACGGTGCCCTTGGCCATCCGGCGGGCGGTCTCCTCGTCGATCTGCAACGACACGGGCGAGGGCATGACGTGCTCGAAGTGGTCGACGAGTTCGCCGAGCACCCGGAAGTTCTCGTCGTCGGAGAGGATCTCGGGGGTGCCCCAGACGTGGGCGGTGACGTGGTTCCAGGTGGGCACGAACTGCTCCGGCGGGTACCAGGCGGGGGAGACGTAGCCGTGCGGGCCCTGGAACACGACGAGGACCTCGTGCCGTCCGAGTTCGTGCGCGACCTCGTCGGGGCGGCCGACGTGGGACACCAGGACGAGGGCGTCCGGGTCGTCGTCGGGGCCGGGGGTCTCGAGCAGCACCGGGTAGTGCGACGCCACCAGCCCGGCCGCGGTGTGCGACACGATCGTCGCCCACGGGTTCCCGGTGATGAGGCGTCGGACCTCGTCGACGTCGGTCATCAGGAAGTGCGGTGTGTGGCGCATGTTCCGAGCGTGGCACAACGGGCCCGGTCGCGCGACGGGTGTCGTTTCGTCAGTGTTTCTGCGCGGTAAAACTCTCAGAGTGCATTGAAAGAAGTCTTGTGGTCGGGATTCGAACCGTCCTAGCTTTCCCACCACGACGACCGGGCAGGGATCCGGCCGCACCCGATCGAGGAGAGATCATGCGACGCAGGACGATCGCCGCGCTGGCCGCGGCGGCAACCTTGGCACTGGTGGCGACCGGCTGTTCGGCGGGCGGCGCGGCTGACGACGACGCTCCCTCGAGCCTGGTCTACGCGACCGGCGAACCCGACCACCTGACCCCGGGCCGGCAGACCGTGGCCTTCGACCAGGTGATGAGCGTCTTCGCGCCGCTCACCCAGACCGACGCCGACGGTGACCTGCAGGACGTGGCGGCGAAGAGCGTCGAAAGCGACGACGCCACCACGTGGACGATCACGCTGCGGGACGGCTGGACGTTCCAGAACGGCGAGGCCGTGACGCCGGAGAGCTACGTGAAGGCCTGGAACCACGTCGCCTACGGCCCGAACGCGTGGGAGAACAGCGGTCAGCTCGCCGGGATCGTCGGGTACACGGACCTCAACCCGGCGAAGGGCACCCCGAAGACCAAGGAGATGTCGGGGCTGAAGGTCACCGGCAAGGACACCTTCACGGTCACGCTCACCCACGCGGACAGCCAGTTCCCCCTGCAGCTCAGCCAGGCCCAGACGGCGTTCTACCCGATGCCCGAGGCTGCCTACGACGACCTGAAGGCGTACGACAAGAAGCCGATCGGCAACGGCCCGTACGAGATGACGAAGGCGTGGAAGGCGGACCAGGAGTTCACCGTCACGGCCTGGAAGGACTACGAGGGCACGAAGCCCGCCACCGACGAGGTGACCTTCCGCAGCTACTCCGACATGAACACCGCGTACACCGACGTCCTGGCCGGCAACGCCGACGTGCTGTTCCTGCCGACCGACAAGATGACGAGCGCGAAGGCCGACTTCGGCGACCGCCTGCACTCCTTCGACGCCCCCGGCATCGACTACCTCGGGTTCCCGCTGTGGGACGACCGGTACTCCGACCCCGACGTGCGCCGCGCGATCTCGATGTCGATCGACCGTGACGAGGTCAACGACGCGATCTACGGCGGCCTGTACGACCCGGCCACCGCACTCACCCCGCCGTCGATGTCCGGCACCGAGGAGGGCATCTGCGGCGACGCCTGCGAGTTCGACCCGGCAGCGGCGAAGAAGCTCCTCGCCAGCGCCGGCGGGTTCGACGGCACCATGACGCTCGTCTACCCGGGCGGCACCGGCCTCGACTCCCTGTACGAGGCGTACGCCAACCAGATCCGGCAGAACCTGGGCGTCGACGCCGAGGCGAAGGCCACCACCGACTGGGCGTCCTACTACTCAGAGCTCACCGACAAGACCGTCGCCGGCCCGCACTTCGGCCACTGGGGCGCGCTGTACATCAGCCAGCAGAACACGCTCCGTGCGCTGTTCACCACGGCCGGTGGCTGCTCCCCGTGCACCGGCTACTACCAGTCCGACGACGTCGACTCGCTGCTCGCGAAGGCCGACTCCGCCGGGTCCCAGGACGAGGCGAACGGGTACTACACGAAGACGCAGCAGGCGGTCCTGCAGGACTTCCCGATCGTCCCGACCTTCTTCGACAAGTACTCGTACGTCACGAGCGACAAGATCGCGAAGCTGCCGGCGGTGGCGGGCAGCCCCGTGATCGCGCAGATCGCCGTGAAGTAGGGCGGGGCATGGAGCAGCACACCGTCCTCGACCTGGTCCGCGACGTCCCCGACCGCGACGGCTTCCCGCTCGTCGACGACCTGCACGCCCGGTTCGCCGCGCTCGCCGCGGCGCACCCCGACCGGGTCACGGTCACCCGGATCGGCACGAGCCGCCTCGGCGAACCCCTGCACAGCTACCGCATCGGCACCGGGTCGCACGCGGCCGTCGTGGTCGGCGGGGTGCACCCGAACGAGCCGATCGGTTCGTGGACGGCGCTGCACCTCGCTGAGACGGCCCTCGGTGACGAGCGGGTGGCCGGGCTCGACGTCACCTGGCACATCGTCCCGACGATCGACCCGGACGGCATGCGGCTCAACGAGGCGTGGTTCCACGACCCGCACGACCGCGTGTTCTACTCGCGGCACTTCTACCGGCCGGCCCCGGACAGCCAGGTCGAGTGGACGTTCCCGAACAGCTACAAGTCGGTGTACTTCGACCAGGTGCTGCCCGAGACGCTCGCGTTCATGCGGCTCATCGACGACACCGAGCCGGACCTGCTCGTGAGCCTGCACAACGGCGAGATGGGCGGCGTCTACTACTACCTGTCCGAGGACCTGCCCGACGTCGTCGACACGCTGCACGCGGTGCCGGCCGCACTCGGGCTGCCGCTCGACACGGGGGAGCCGGAGTCCCCGTACCTGCGGGAGCTCGCCCCGGCGGTGTTCGCGATGGACGGCATCGAGACGGCGTACGCCTACCTCGAGGAACTCGGCGTCGACCCAGGCGAGCACATCCACGGTGGGTCGAGCGCGGCGTGGGCGATGCGGCACGGCGCCCTCTGCATGGTGGCCGAGCTGCCGTACTGGAGCCACCCCGACGCCGACGACCAGACCCCGACCGACGAGTCGTACGCCGACCTGCTCCGTCGGTGCGCGGACGACCTCGGTGCCTCGGGTGCGGAACTGCAGGCGTTCCTCGACGAGGCGTCGCCGATGCTCTCGATCCCGTCCCCGTTCGTCGAGGCCTCCCGGGCGTTCGTGCCGATGCTCGTCGGGATGGCGGACACCGACCGCCGCCGCGCCGAACGGGAACCGGCCGACCGGACGGCCACCGTCGCGGAGCGCTTCGGCTGCGAGGACCTTGTCCGCTGCTTCCGCCTGCGCTACGGCGGCATGCTCCTGCGCGCCGTCGAGGCGGAGACGACCGCCGGCACGGCGTCCGCGCCGCTCCGACGGCTCCGCGACCGCCTGGCCGAGCGCTACGCGCGCTGGCAGGCGGACGCGTCGACGGGTGCGCAGCCGATCCCGGTGGGGAAGCTCGTGGGCGTGCAGTACGGGGCGATCCTCGCCTGCGCGAGCCACGTGGCGGACCCGACCCGCGCCTCCCGTCCGGTGTCGGCGGCCGTGTCGGGAGGCGCGTGATGCGTCCGACGCTCGCCGTCGGTCGCCGACTCGGCGGCCTGGTCATCGTGTTCCTCGGGGTGACCTTCCTCATCTACGCGATGACGTTCGCGCTGCCCGGCGACCCCATCAAGGCGCTCGGCGGTGAGCGCCCCCTCACCGACTCGGTCGTGCGGGCGCTGCGGGCCGAGTACCACCTGGACCAGCCGCTGTGGCTGCAGTACGTGCAGTACCTGGGCGGCCTGTTCCGGGGTGATTTCGGCACCGACTTCAACGGGCAGTCCGTCGGCGAGCAGATGGCCTCACGGTGGCCGGTGACGATCACGCTGGCGCTCAGCGCGTGGGCGCTCGAGATCGTCCTCGGCATCGGGCTCGGCGTGGTCTCGGCGCTCAGGCGCGGCACCGTGCTCGACAAGACGGTGCTCGTCGGCACCATCGTCGTCGGCGCGGTCCCCGTGTTCGTGCTCGGCGTGGCCCTGCAGCTGGTGTTCTCGGTGCGGCTGCACTGGTTCCCGGTCGCGGGCGTCACCGCGGGTTGGCCGACCGCGTACGTCCTGCCGGCGTTCGTGATCGCCCTGTTCGGCCTGGCCGCGGTGTCCCGGCTCACCCGGACGTCGATGATCGAGACGCTCGACGCCGACTACGTCCGGACGGCCCGCGCCAAGGGGCTCGCGCCGGGCCGGATCGTCGGCGTGCACGTGCTGCGGAACTCGCTCATCCCCACCGCCACCTACCTGGCGACCGACCTCGGGTACCTGATGGGCGGCACCGTCATCATCGAGGGCATCTTCAACCTGCCGGGCGTCGGGAACCTGCTGTTCCAGGGCATCCGCTCGCACGAGGGTGCCGTCGTCGTCGGCATCTCGACCGCCCTCATCCTGGTGTTCCTCGTCACGAGCGTGCTCGTCGACCTGCTGCACGCCGCCCTCGACCCGCGCGTCCGGACAGGAGCCTCCCGATGACCACCGAAGCCCTCGGCGCCACCGTCGAACCCGTCGTCGGGGTCCGGCGTCGGCCGTTGCTCGCCGCCGCACGGACGCCGGGGTTCTGGGTGCCCGCGTCGGTGCTCGTGGTGGTCCTGCTCATCGCGGCGTTCCCGCAGCTGTTCGCCGGGCTGTTCGGCCACGGCGACCCCCGGGTGTGCGACCTCGGCCGGAGCGGGGCGTCAGCGACCGCCGGGCACCCGTTCGGCTTCGACCTGCAGGGCTGCGACGTGTACGCGAACGTCATCTGGGGCACCCGGTCGTCGATCGCCGTCGCGGTGCTCACGACCCTGCTCGCCGGCATGGTCGCGGTCGTCGTCGGGACCGTCGCGGGCATGGTCGGCGGGTGGGTGGACGCCGTCCTCGCCCGGCTCACCGACGTGTTCCTCGGGTTCCCGTTCCTGCTCGGCGCGGTCGTCGTGCTGAACAGCGTGGGGGAGCGGTCGGTGCTCACCGTGTCGCTCGTGCTCGCCCTGTTCGGGTGGCCGACGATGGCCCGGCTCGTGCGGTCGAGCGTCCGCAGCGTCCGGGGAGCCGAGTTCGTGCTCGCCGCCCGGACGATGGGGCTGTCGACGTGGCGGATCACCACCCGGTACGTGCTGCCGTCGTCGATCTCGCCGCTGCTCGTGCTCGCCACCATCACCGTCGGCGGGGTCATCGTGTCCGAGTCGTCGCTGACCTACCTCGGCATCGGGCTGGAACGTCCGGCGATCTCGTGGGGGCTGCAGCTGTCCGCGGCGACGTCGCAGTTCCTCCGGGCCCCGCACATGCTCATCGCCCCGGCGGCGTTCCTCGCCGTGACGGTGCTCGCCGTCATCGCGCTCGGCGACACGCTGCGCGCCGCGCTCGACCCACGTCGGCGCTGACCGGCACGGCACACACCGCGTCGCGGCGGGCACCGTCGCGACCGACGCGCCAGACTCGAACCACCGCCCTTCGAAAGGACCACCGTGACCGACACCCTCTCCGCGTACCGGAAGACCCTGCCCTACATCCGTGAGTGGGTGTCGTACAAGGTGTGGCAGCTGCGGGTGCCCGGCGTGCAGGTCGCCGTCGGGTACGGCGGCGAGGTCCTGTTCGACGAGGCCTGGGGCTACGCCGACGTCGAGGCGGGGCGCCGCCTGACCACCACCGACCTGTTCCGCATCGCCTCGCACTCGAAGACCTTCACCGCGACGGCCCTGCTGCAGCTCGCCGAGCGCGGGTCGCTCCGGCTCGACGACACCGTCGGCACGTACGTCCCGGCACTGGTCGACGGCGGCTCCCCGCTCGCCGACGCCACCCTGCGCGAGCTCATGGAGATGGGCGCCGGCGTCATCCGCGACGGACACGACGGCGACTACTGGTCCCTGCTCCGCCCGTTCCCCGACGAGCAGGAACTCCTGGCGCTCGTGCTCGACCGCGGCCAGAAGGTGCCGACCGGCTCGTCGTTCAACTACTCGAACCTCGGCTACTCCCTGCTCGGCCTGGTCATCGCCGCGGTGTCCGGGCAGTCGTACAACGACTTCGTGCGCGAGTCGATCACCGAACCCCTGGGCTTGCGGAACACCGGCCCCGACTGGGACCCCGCACGCGCCGACGACTTCGTGGTCGGGTACACCGGCTTCCACACCGCACGGCACCGGCAGCGCATCGACCACGTCGACACCCGCGCGATGGCCGCCGCCACCGGGTTCCACGGCACCGCGTCCGATCTGGTCCGCTACTTCTCGCAGCACGTGATCGGGCAGGGCACCCTGCTCGACGACCACTCCAAGCGCCTCGCGCAGCGGAAGGCCTGGAGCGCCACCGACGACCCCGCAGCCCGGGGCTACGGTGCCGGGTTCATCGTCGACCGGATCGGCGGACGGGAGATCCGCGGCCACTCGGGCGGGTTCCCCGGCCACATCACCCAGTCGATGTTCGACCCGGCGTCCGGGCTCGTCGTGTCCGTGCTCACGAGTGCCGCCGCCGGACCCGCCACGCTCATCGCCACCGCGGTCGTCGCCATGCTCGACGCCGCAGCCGACGCCGACGCCCCGGGGACCCCGGTACCCGACGACGTCGACACCGCCGCCTTCACCGGACGCTTCGCCAACCCGTGGGGCGTCACCGACGTCGCCCGGATCGGTGACCGGCTCGTCGAGGTCGACCCGTCCGGCCCCGAGCCGATGGACACCCCCACCCGGCTCGAGGTCGTCGACGCCGACACCCTGCGGATGACCCACGGCAACCGCTTCGGCTCCGTCGACGAGGACATCACCTACACCCGCGACGAGGACGGCACCGTGCGGGCGATCCGCGGCGGGGGCGGCATGTCGCAGGAGCCGTGGTCGATCCCGGACGAGCGACCCGAGGTGGCCGCCGGGCTGGCCTCGTGACCGACGACCGGGGCACCGACGGCACCGACGGCGCCGGCACCGACGCCGCCGACGACCGGCTGCTCGGACCGGAGCGCCAGGCGTTCGTCGAGGAGTTCGCCCTGATGCTCAACGACGGCGCGGGCATGCCCCTCACCGACGCCCGGGTGCTCGGCTACCTGATGATGACCCGCGCACCGCACTCGTCGTCGTCCGACCTGCAGGCAGCGCTCGGCGCCAGCTCGGGGTCGGTGTCGATGGCCACCCGACGGCTCGTCGACTCCGGGTTCGTGAAGCGCCACATCGTCCCCGGCGAGCGCAGTCACTACTTCCGCGCCGAGGCCGACGTCTGGGGCTCCTGGCTCGCCAGCGAACGGAAGTACCTCGACCGGCAGCGCGACATCATCGGCCGCGGGCTCGCCGTCGTCGAGGGTGCGGGCCGCACCGGCACGGGCGACGTGGACGCCGAGGTCCGCGAGCGACTGCTCAACGGCCGCGACTACATGCAGTGGCTGCAGGGCTACCACCGCAAGATGCTCGAGGAGTGGGAGGCCTTCAAGGCCGCCCGCGACGACACCGACCCCCCGGAGACCCCATGAGCGGCACCACCGACGTCCTGACCGTCGAGCACCTCACCGTCACCTTCGACGTCGACGGCGAGGTGGTCCGCGCCGTCGACGACGCCTCGTTCACCGTGGCCCGGGGCGAGGTCGTCGCGGTCGTGGGGGAGTCCGGCTCCGGCAAGAGCATGACCGCGATGACCGCGATGGGCATCGCCCCCGACGGTGCGCGCGCCTCGGGGAGCATCCGGCTCGGCGACCTCGAGGTCATCGGCACCGACGAGCGCACCCTCCGGTCGGTCCGGGGCCGCAGCGTGTCGATGATCTTCCAGGACCCGTCCGCGGCCCTGAACCCGGTGTTCACCATCGGGTTCCAGCTCGCCGAGGCCGTCCGACGCACCGACGGCCAGCACGACCGCGCCGCCGTCCGGGAGCGCTCGCTCGAGCTGCTCCGCGCCGTGGAGGTCCCCGAACCCGAACGCCGCCTGGGCCAGTACCCGCACGAGCTCTCCGGCGGGCAGGCCCAGCGCGTGATGATCGCGATGGCGCTCGCCGCCGACCCGGACCTGCTCATCGCGGACGAGCCGACGACCGCCCTCGACGTCACCGTGCAGGCCGAGGTGCTCGACGTCCTCCGCGCGCTGCGCGAGCGCACCGGCACCGCGATCCTGCTCATCACCCACGACATGGGCGTCGTCGCGGACCTCGCCGACCGCGTGGTCGTGATGCGCCGAGGCCGCGTCGTCGAGACCGGCACCGCCGAGGCGGTCTTCGCCGCACCGTCCGCCGACTACACGCGCGAACTCCTCGCTGCGGTCCCGCGCATGGGCACCGGGTCCGGCCTGGAGGCCCGGCTCGGCTCCGCCACGTCGCCCCCGGCCGCCGTCCTGGACGTCCGGCACCTCGTGGTCGAGTACGGAGGCGCCCTGCGCGGGCGCTTCCGTGCCGTCGACGACGTGTCGTTCACCGTCGGCCGTGGCGAGATCGTCGGCCTGGTGGGGGAGTCCGGCAGTGGCAAGACCACCATCGGCCGGGCCGCGGTGGGCCTCGCGCCGATCACCTCCGGCTCGGTGGTCGTCGACGGCACCGACGTCGCCGGGGCACGACGAGCCGCCCGCCGGCAGATGCGCCAGCACGTCGGGGTGGTGTTCCAGAACCCGCTCCGGTCGCTCAACCCCCGGTACACGGTCGGGCAGACCGTCGCCGAGCCGCTCCGTCAGATCCTCCGGCTGCCGGCGGCGCAGGTCGAGGAGCGTGTCGAACGGCTCCTCGCCGACGTCGGTCTCGACGGCGGGTACGCCGAGCGCTACCCGCACGAGCTCTCCGGGGGCCAACGGCAACGCGTCGCGATCGCCCGCGCGGTGGCGCTCGACCCCGCCCTCCTGATCGCCGACGAGCCGACGAGCGCACTCGACGTGTCGGTGCAGGCCCGCGTGCTCGACGTGTTCCGCGAGCTGCAGGAGCGCCTCGGGTTCGCGTGCCTGTTCGTCACGCACGACCTCGCCGTGGTCGACACCCTGTGCGACCGGGTCGTCGTGCTGCACGGCGGCCGGGTCGCCGAACACGGCACGCGCGACGCCATCCTGCGCTCGCCCCAGGACCCGTACACACGACGGCTCATCCAGGCCGCCCCGGTGCCGGACCCCGCGGAGCAGGCACGCCGACGCTCCGAGCGCCTGGCCGCTCGCGCGGGCTGAGGCGGGCGAGAGTCCGGGTCAGCGCACCTCGGCCGAGGCCCACAGCACGCCGGCCCCGCGGCCCACCGGGCGCAGCAGCGGCACGGCGACGAGCACGGCCGCGGCCAGGTAGGCGACGGTCTGCAGCAGGCCCGGGACCGCGAAGGCGACACCGAGCGACTCCTGCGGGAGCGCCGTGAGGAGCACGGTCCCCGACAGCAGCGCGGTGACGAACCACGCCGCAGCCGCCACCGTGACGATCCAGCCGAAGGCCCGCTGCGCACCCGGTTCACTCCGGACGGTGACGACGCCGAAGGCCACGAGCGCCGCCTGCGCGACGACGAGGAACACGTCGATCAACAGTCCGGGAACCAGCGACACGAGCGCGAACGCGAGCACGGACACCGCGAACGTGAGCGCCCGGCGGTCTCGAGCACGCACCGCGGCGACGAGCACGACGACTGCGGCGATGCCCCCGACGACCGTGGCGCCGAGGAGCAGCCCGCGGGGTAGGTCCCAGGGCGCGAGCCAGACCGTCCCGACCAGTCCGGCCGCTCCGAACACCAGCGCCGCCACCACCGCGGCCGCCGACACCACCCGTACCCCCGTGCTGCTCTGCATGCCCGCACACTATGCCCCGGGACCCCGCCAGCGGAACACCTCTCCGCCCGGCGAGGGACGGACGTTCGTGTCCGCGCGATGACGGTTCCGGTTCGCGCCGCCCGGGGATCGTGAACCAGAACCGTCAACGACACGGGAACGCGTGCCCGTCCGCCCCGCCCCGCCGCCCGACGACGACACGCCCGTCCGATGCCAGGTCGTCGTCCAGACGGCGCGGTCGACTTGACTGTCGTTCGAACACACGTTCGAATACCGTCGTGGGACGGCGTCGCGAGAACCGGTGGCAGCCCCCGGAACACCCGGAGGTCGAGCGTCCGCGCGCGTACTCCCTGTCCGAGGACGCCCGCGGCGGCGACGTCTGCCACGCCGTCACCCCGAAGCCGGTCTGGGCGTGGATCCAGTTCCCGACCTTCCACGTCCGGGTGAAGGCCTTCGCGAAGAGCTGGACCCGGGATGCCGTGCTGGTGGAGTGGGCGCAGTTCGGGCAGCAGGCCGAGGCATGGGTGTGGCGCTCAGCGGTGAAGCACCGCACGCTCCGTGCCGACCGCGACAGCGCGAACCGGAGTCCGCAGAACGCACTGCATTGACTTCCACCTGCACCCCGAGGATGGTTTAGCGAACGCGGGTTCAGCAAGTAACTCACTGATCGAGGCATTCGATCCGGACCCGTACCCACGAAGGAGGCACCATGAAGAACGCAGCGGTGCCGTCCTGGGTCGCCCACGTGCTCACCCCGCCCGAGGTCATCAGCGCCTACGTCGAGCGGCGGATCAACGATCCGTCCCTCCTGTCGGGTGAGCAGTCGGAACCCACGTACGCAGATTTCCTGCGCGACGAGTAGACGGTCTTCTCAGGAGGCCCGGATCACGCACCGCCGTCGGCGGACGTGATCCGGGCCTCCTCTTCGTTCATCCCACCGGTCCGCCGCGTCGGCGACGGGCCGAGAGCGTCACGCCGACGCTCGCGGCGGTGACGCACGCCAGGGCGACCGTCTCGAGCACCGAGAGCCCCTCGGCCAGCACGACGAGACCGGCCAGGGCGGCGATCGCCGGGCCGAGGCTCTGCAGCACGCCGAACACCCGTGTCGGCATCCGGCGGAGCGCGAGCATCTCGAGGGCGTACGGCAGCACGCTGGACAGCACGGCGACGGCGCCGAAGACGATCAGGAGCGTCGGTTCGCGCAGGACGCCGTCCACCGCGGACCGGAGCCCGAACGGCAACGACACGAGCATCGCGACCACCATCGACACGACGAGACCGTCGACGCCGGGGATCGCGGCGCCGACGTGCCGGTTCATCACGATGTAGCCCGCCCAGCACGCAGCGGCGAGGACCGCCCAGACGACCCCGCCCACCTCGGTCACCGCGGTCGGGCCGACGCCGAGCAGCACGACCCCCGCGAGCGCCAGCACGGCCCACAGGGCATCGCGCCAGCGCCGGGTGTGCACGAGCGACAGGGCGAGCGGCCCGAGGAACTCGATCGTCACGGCGACACCGATCGGGATGCTCGCGAACGACAGGTAGATGAAGACGTTCATGCCGCCGAGCGCCAGGCCGAGGCCGACCGCACCGAGCCACTGCGCCCGCGTCCAGTGCCGGACGCGGGGACGGACCACCAGGGCGAGCACGACGGCACCGATGACGAGCCGGAGCGTGGCGGCCCCGACCGCGCCGACGTCGTCGAAGTGGGTCTTCGCGATCGCGGCGCCGAGCTGGACGGACACCATCGCGGTGAGGGCCAGCAGGGGTGCGGGGACCCGGCTCATCCGAGGGCTCGGCTCATCCGAGGTAGGCGAGGACGGCGAGGACGCGGCGGTGGTCCTCTCCGGTGTCCTCGAGCGCGAGCTTGCCGAAGATGCTCGACACGTGCTTCTCGACGGCACCGGTACCGATCACCAGGGCGCGGGCGATCGCGGCGTTCGTGCGGCCCTCGGCCATCAGCCCGAGCACGTCACGCTCGCGCGGGGTCAGGGCTGCGAGCGGGTCGCGGCGGCGGCTCATCAGCTGCGTGACGACCTCGGGGTCGAGCACGGTGCCCCCGGCGGCGATGCGGCGGACGGCGTCGTCGATCTCCTCGAGCCGGGTGACGCGGTCCTTGAGCAGGTAGCCGATGCCGGTCGCGCCGGCCGCGAGGACGTCCTCGGCGTAGGTGGCCTCGACGTACTGGGAGAGCAGGAGCACACCCGTCCGTGGAGCGATCCGGCGGGTCTCGACGGCGGCGCGGACACCCTCGTCGGTGAAGGTCGGCGGCATCCGCACGTCCATCACCACGACGTCTGGCGCACCCTCGGGCAGCGTCGCCAGGAAGGCCCGGGCGTCGGAGTACTGCCCGATGACGTCGATGCCGGCCTCGTCGAGCACGCGGGCCAGGCCCTCGCGCAGCAGGACGGCGTCGTCGACGACGACGGCCCGGATGCGTGCTGCATCCGGGCCGTCTGTCATGCCGACCAGCCTAGTGGGAGCGCGGACGCCCCCGTGGGGTCACGACCGCTGGTTCGCCGCCGTCGGGACGCCGTTCAGGGCACCGAGGGGGATCCGGGCGGTGGCCTCGGTCGGGCCACCCTCGGGGCTCGAGACGACCAGGTCGCCGTCGAGGGCCCGCATGCGGCCGATCAGGCCCTCGATCCCGTGGCCCTGCTGCGGTCGGGCACCGCCCCGGCCGTCGTCGGTGACGCTGACCGTCAGGTACCAGAGGCCCGAGGCGTCGACGACCAGGCCGAGGTACACCCCGGCGGTGGTGGCGCCGGCGTGCTTCATGGTGTTCGTCAGCAGCTCGCTCACCGTGAAGTACACGTTGCGCTGGATCTCCGTGGCGAGTTCCAGGCCCTCGGGCAGCCGGACGTCCAGGCCCACCGGGATCGGGGTGCGGGCGACCAGTGCCTCGAGCGCCGCGACGAGTCCGCGGTCGAGCAGGATCGGCGGGGCGAAGCCGCGGGACAGTGCGCGCAGTTCGTCGAGGGCGTCCTGGGCGTGCTCGGACGCCTCACCGATGAGCTGCTTGGCCTTCTCGGGGTCCTTCTCGAAGGCGCGCTCGGCGGCGGACAGGTCCATGCGGAGCCGCACCAGCCGCTGCTGCGGGCCGTCGTGCAGGTCGCGCTCGATCTGGCGGAGTGCCTGCCCCTCGGCGGTGACGGCACCGGCGCGGGAGGCCTGCAGGCCGGCGACGCGCTGCTCGAGCTGCTCGGCGCGGAAGCCGCCCAGCAGGCCGAAGTCGACCCAGTAGTGCGCCAGGACGGACCCGCGGGCCCAGAGCGGGAAGAGCACGACCGAGGCGGCCATCGACAGCAGGCCGAGGGCGCCGACGCCGGTCACGAACCCGACGCTGTCCGTGAAGTAGCCGACCCGGACGTTGTTCGCGAAGTACAGTCCGCCCACGACGATCGGCCAGGCGAAGCCGACGAGCAGCAGTGCGCCGGCCCCGACGGTCACGACCGCGACGAGCGGGTACACGACCGCGGCGTGCAGCAGGTAGAGCCAGTAGTGCGGGTTGGCGACGGCCGACCCCGTGCGGGTCCACCAGTTCTGCTGCCAGCGGGGCGTCCAGTCCACCGGGCGGATCGGCCTCGGGTCGGCCCAGCTCATGCGGAGCTTCTCGAACTGTCCGAGCCACCGCGCCACGAACAGCGCGATGAAGAACATGAGCAGGACGAAGGGGTTGAAGAGGTCGCGGAACCCGCCACCGAAGATCGCCGTCGGGAACGCGAAGTACAGCGTGCAGAGCAGCACGGCGGTGAGCGCCATGTAGCCGAAGTCCCGCGGCAGGCGCTTCCACGCGTCACGGTAGAACTGCCCGGCGGTCATGCCGGACCCGCGACCGGAACCACCGACCGGACCGGACCCGACTCGCGGGGTGGCGCTCCACGACGCCGGCGGGGACTGCGGGGCGTCCTGGGGGTCCTGCTGGTGCTGGCGCGGGTACTGGGGCATCGGCTTGGTGGCTCCAGGGGGCACGGAGTCGCCCAGCGGGACGGTCTGGGCCTGGTCGGGCGAAGGCGTGACGTCGTCCAGCGGGACGGTTCGCGCCTGGTCGAGGCGGTCGGTGTCGGTCATGCATCCAGCCTCGCGATCGCGGAGCCGTTCCCCCATCCTGCCCTCTCCCCACCCCGGGTGGGGTTATCCCCCCTCTTCCACAGGTCGCCCGATCCACGCCCAAGCGTCCTGCCCGTGGATCACGCTCGTCGGATGGCTGATGCGCTCCGAGCACTGATCGACGCCGTCGGGCTCCAGGTGGGGCCGGGCACCGAGGTCCGGTCCGAGGACGAGGCGTGGACGCTCGACGTCGAACCGACGGGCACCCATGTCTGGGTGGCGACGCGGTCCCGTTCCGTGTGGATCCGGCACGGAGAGGACATCGCGATCGTCGACGCCGGCACCGCCGCCCTCGTCGAAGGGCACGCGACGATCACGATCAGCACGGGCCCCGAGCGCTCCGGCCCGCCCCGCGTCGCGGAGACGTACGCGTTCCCGCACGAGGCGCTCTTCGCGCTCACCGGTGTCCTCGTCGGTGCCGCAACGCTCGGCCCGCTCGTCGACGAGGTCCTCGCACTCCCGCCCATCGCGAGCACCGGCCCACCCGGTGCGCCCTCGCCCGACGTCGGCCTCGCGCTGCGCCACGTCGGGCACCTCGACGGCGGGAGGTGGCACGGCGCGCAGCAGCAGGCCCTCGCCCGACTCGTCGTCACGACGGTGCTCCGCGACAACCCGCCCCCGATGCTCGGCGACAACGGTCTCGCGCGGATCCTCGACCGCCTGTTCGATCCGGCCGGTCCGTCGTCTCTGCAGGCCCTCCTCGTCGGTGTCCGGATGTCGGAGCGCACGCTCGAGCGCCGGTGCGCCGCAGCGACGGGATGCTCGCCCGCGCAGCTCGGCCGCTGGTACCGCAGTCTCGCCGTCCGCAACGCACTCACCCGAGGCGACCGCCCGTCCGACGTCGCGACCCGCTTCGGCTTCAGCACGACGTCGTCCATGCGTCGAGCCCTCGAGCGGGTCCGACCTCCGACGAACCGCCGGTGACCGTTGCCCGCGGGGTAGGAGGTTCCGCTCCGCGTCGATGACGGTTCTGGTTCACGATCCTCGGGCTTCGTGAACCAGAACCGTCACGGCGCGGAGAAGACCACGTCGTCCCGCGTCGGTGCAGTGCAGTGCGGTGCGTGCGCCAGTTGCAGGCAGCCGCGCCGCGCTTCGGGAGGGGGAGCGGCGGGAGCGGGTCGTCGGCGCCGACGTCCGGAGCGGGTCAGGCGGGGGCGCGGCCGGTGGACTCGCGGACGCTCAGGGTGAGCGAGGGGCCCGGGCGTGAGGGGAGCGGGGCGCTGGCGTCGATCTGCGCGCGCAGCAGGGTCGCTGCACGCTGTCCGAGCTCGACGGTGTCGCGGGTGAGCGAGGTGATCGCCGGGCGGACGAGCCGGATCATCGCCGAGTCGTCGAAGGACACGATCGAGACGTCGCCGGGCACCGCGACGCCCATCTCGCTCGCCACGCCCAGCCCGGCGACGGCGAGCACGTCGTTGTCGTAGACGATCGCGGTCGGTCGGACGCTCCGGGACAGCAGGGTGCGGGTGGCGCTGGCGCCGGCCTCGGCCGAGTAGTCCGTCGGCACCGAGACCGTGTCGTCGAGCCCCTCGTCGGCAGCGAACGCCCGGAGCCGGTCCATGCGCATGGCGGTGTGCTCGAACTCGGGCCGGCCGGCGACGTGCGCGATGCGTCGGTGCCCGAGGGCGTGCAGGTACCGCAGAACGGTGTCGGTGGCGTCCGAGTCGTCGATCCAGACCGTGGGGGCGGCGCCGTCGGGGGAGGGGTGCGAGCCGACGACGACGGTGGGCAGGCCGAGGTCGGCGAGCAGGGCGAGCCGGGCGTCGTCGCGACGGGGGTCGATCACGATCACGCCGTCGACACGGTGTCCGCGCCACCAGTCCCGGTAGGTCTCGAGTTCTTCCTCGGCATCGCGCGCGACGAGCAGGTTCATGCCGACGTGCGTGCCGGCGAGCCCGAGCTGGATGCCGGAGATCAGGTCGCCGAAGAACGACTCGGTGCCCAGGGTCCGGGCCGGGCGGTTCAGCACGAAGCCGATGGAACCGGCCTTCGCGCCGCCGAGTGCCCGGGCCGCGGTGTGCGGCTGCCAGTCGAGCTCGCGGGCGATCTCGCGCACGCGGCGACGGGTCTCGTCGGAGACGCCGGGGCGGTCGTTCAACGCGAACGAGACCGCACTGATGGACACGCCGGCCCGCGCGGCGATGTCGGCGATCGTCGTTCGACGCTTGGTGGCCACGGGGTTGACTATAGCGCTTTAGTCATTCACAGTGGCTGCCACACACGGGTTCGGTGACTGCTGCTGAACCGGTTCAGCTATGACGAGGGAGTCAGACGCCATGAGGACCACCACACGCATGACGAGGGGCCGCGCCACCGCGCTGCTCGCGACGGCCGCCGCCACGGCGCTCGTCCTGACCGGCTGCTCGAGCGGCGGGAACGCGGCCGACAACGGCGGCGGCGAGGTCAGCGGCACCATCACCCTGCAGACCTGGGCGCTCACGCCGACCTACACGGGCTACCTCAACGGGGTCATCAAGGACTTCGAGCAGGCCCACCCGGACGCGAAGGTCAAGCTGCAGGACCAGCCCGGCGACGGGTACGCCGACAAGGTGCTCAGCCAGGCCTCGTCGAACAGCCTGCCCGACGTGATCAACCTGCCGCCGGACATCGCCCTGCCCCTCGCGAAGCGCGGGTTCCTGCAGGACGTCGCGAAGGACGACTCGAAGCTCGCCAGCACGTACGTCGCCGGCGCGTTGGACTCCTACAAGTACAAGGGCGTCGACGGCACGTTCGGGTACCCCTGGTACCTCAACACCGACGTGAACTACTGGAACTCGACGATGTTCGCCAAGTGTGGCCTCGACGCGAAGAACCCGCCGAAGACCACCGACGAGCTGTTCACGCAGGCGAAGACCATGCACGACAACTGCCCGACCGACTACCTGATGAGCCGGAAGCCCGGACTCGGTGACTTCACCCTCGCCGGCGTCAAGGTGCTCAACGCCGACGGCACGAAGTTCACCTTCGCCGACTCGTCGAAGGCCGCCGACCTGATCGACCGCTACAAGGACGCGTACCAGGACGGCTACATGCCCTCCAACGTGCTGAACAGCGACTACCTCGGCAACTCCACCCTGTTCACGCAGGCCAAGGTCGCCTGGACCACCGGTGGCGCCACCTCGCTCGCCGACTTCGAGAAGAACAACCCGTCGCTCAAGGGCAAGGTCACCGTCAGCCCCGCACTCGACACCCCGCCGCTCTACGTGCAGGGCCTGTCGGTCTCGAGCAAGTCGAAGCACCTCGCCACCGCCGAGGCCTTCGCGAAGTTCATGACGAACGCGGAGAACCAGGAGGCGTTCGCCCACAAGGTCAACATCTTCCCGTCCACCACGTCGTCGCAGTCCGACCCGTACTTCTCGAAGGACGACGGCACCGTGAACGGCGAGGCCCGGGTCCTCGCGAACGAGGCCCTGAAGACGGCGAAGGTCATCAACCCGGTCGAGGCGAACTCCGCGATGACGGACTTCCTCGACCAGCAGATCGCCCTCGCGATGAAGGGCCAGGTGGCGCCGAAGCAGGCGCTCGAGACCGCCCAGACCAAGATGAACAGCCTGCTGGCCAACGGCTGATGCGTGCGAACCGCTGGTACACGCCCTGGTTGCTCGTCCTGCCGGCACTGATCTGGCTCGTCGCGTTCAGCCTGTGGCCCTCGATCAACACGGTGCGGTTGTCGTTCACGAACGCCAGCCCACTCGGCGGCGTCAGCCAGTGGGTCGGGGTCAAGAACTTCGAGACCCTGCTCGCTGATCCGCAGGTGTGGGAGGCGCTGCTCAACAGCGTCATCTACATGGCGGTGTGCTTGCCGCTGCTGACGGTCCTCCCGCTCCTCATCGCGGTGCTCGTGCAGCAGAAGCTGCCCGGGATCGCGTTCTTCCGCACCGCGTTCTACACGCCGGTCATCGCGTCCGCGGTGGTCGTCGGGCTCATCTGGACGTGGATCCTCGACGACCGCGGCGTCATCAACGAGATGGCGCAGGCCCTCGGCGTCGTACAGGGCAGCGTTCCGTTCCTGACCGACCGGTGGCTGCTGCTCCTCAGCGCCATCAGCCTGACGGTGTGGAAGGGGCTCGGCTACTACATGATCATCTTCCTGGCCGCCCTCGGGAACGTCGGCAAGGACCTGCACGAGGCCGCCGCCCTCGACGGCGCCGGTGCCGTCCGACGCTTCTGGTCGGTCACGATGCCCGGGGTCCGCGGCACCATGACGCTCGTCGGGATCCTGGTGTGCGTCTCAGCGCTCCGGGTGTTCAGCGAGCTCTACATCCTCACGAACGGCACCGGTGGACCCGGCGGGCAGGACAACTCGCTCGTCATGCTCATCCAGCAGTACGCCCGCGGCTTCACCGGCAACCTCGGCTACGCGTCCGCCCTGAGCCTCCTGCTCTTCGTCGTGACGCTCGTGCCGATGCTCGCCCTCGCCCGGATGAACAGCAAGGCGGACAAGTGACGAACACGACCAGCACGACCGAACCCGTCATCGGCGGCGCGCAGGGCGCAGCCAGCCCGACGCCGGACGTGACCGGCGCGACGGGCGCTGGACGGGCCTCCAGGCAGAACGGACGGGGCGGACGCGACGGACGCAAGCGGCGCCGCGCGGTCTGGGGCGTCATGTCCACCCGCGAGAAGGTCGTCCGCTACGTCCTGCTCATCGTCGTGCTCTTCATCACGATCGGCCCGTTCCTGTGGCAGCTGTCCACGTCACTCAAGGGCGCCGGTGAGGACATCTACACGGCGAACCCGTCGTTCATCCCGTCCGAACCGACCATCGAGAACTACCTGAAGGTCGCCGCCGCGATCCCGGTGTGGCGGTACATCGGCAACTCCCTGCTCGTCGCCGCGATCGACGTGCTCGGCAACATCGTGTTCGCGACCCTGGCCGGCTTCGCCCTCGCCCGTCTGCAGTGGCGACACCGGAAGCTCGTGCTCGGCCTGTTCCTCGGCACCCTCGTGCTGCCCGGCGAGGCGACGATCATCTCGCAGTTCGTCACCGTGAAGGACCTCGGCCTCGCCGACAACCTGGTCGGCGTCGCCCTGCCCGGCATGATCGCGGCGCTCAACGTCCTGCTGATGTTCAACGCGTTCCGGCAGATCCCCGAGGAGATCGACCAGGCAGCGGTGATGGACGGTGCGAACGCGATGCAGCGCCTCCGCTACATCTCGCTGCCCGCCGTGCAGGGGACCATCGCGGTCATCGCGATCTTCTCGTTCATCGGCGCGTGGGACGACTTCCTCTGGCCGCTCATCGTGCTGCAGTCGCCGGAGAACCTCACCCTGACCGTCGGGTTGCAGTACCTGCAGGGTACGTTCGCCACCGACCAGCGGATGATCGCGGCCGGCACCATGATCGCCTTCATCCCGATCGCCGTGATCTTCGCCGTCCTGCAGCGCTTCTTCTTCAAGGGCGTCGAAGAGGGCGGTGTGAAGGGCTGATGCGCTTCGGGGTCAACTACACGCCCTCGGTCGGCTGGTTCCACTCGTGGCTCGACTTCTCGCGGTCGGACACCGCGAGGGACCTCGAGGCCATCGCGTCGATCGGCGCCGACCACGTGCGGATCTTCCCGCTCTGGCCGGTCGTCCAGCCGAACCGGACGCTCATCCGGCAGCAGGCCCTCGACGACGTCGCGACGGTCGTCGACCTCGCCGGCTCGTTCGGACTCGACGTCAACGTGGATGCCCTGCAGGGGCACCTGTCGAGCTTCGACTTCGTGCCGTCCTGGCTGGACAGCTGGCACCGCCGCAACATGTTCACCGACCCGGACGTGGTCGCGTCGACCGCCGCGTACGTCCGGGCGCTCGCCGGAGCCGTCGCCGACAAGCCCAACCTGCTCGGCATCACCATCGGCAACGAGGTCAACCAGTTCGCACACGCGCCGCACCCCACGCCGCACGCGATCACGGCGGAGCAGGGGCACGCGTGGGCGGCGGCGATGGTCGCGGCGGCGCGGGCGGGGCTGTCGGACGGGTCGTCGGGGTCGGTCGCGTCGTCCGTGTCGGTCGGCCTGGAGGCACGGCTCGACCCCGCCTCGTCGGTCGCTTCCGCCACCGGGTCGCGCCCAGGGCCGCTGGTCACGGTCGCGCAGTACGACGCGGCCTGGTACGACGACGCCCAGCCCTTCGGCCCCGAGCACGCGGCGGAGCACGGTGACGCCACGGTCACGCACTCGTGGGTGTTCAACGGCTCGGCGGCCCTGCACGGCGCCCTCGGAGCCGGGTCGGTGCGGCACGGGGAGTACCTGCTCCAGCTCGCCGCGGCCTGGAACCGCGACGCCGCCCGACCGAACTGGCTGCAGGAGGTCGGTGCCCCCACCAACGTCGTCGGCCCCGCCGACACCGCCGCGTTCACCGAGCAGACCATCCGGCACGTCCTCGACGCGCAGCAGGTGCTCGGGGTGACGTGGTGGTGCTCCCACGACGTCGCCCGGTCGCTCGCGGACTTCCCGGAGCTCGAGTACGACCTCGGGCTGTTCACGAACGACGGACGGCTGAAGCCCGCCGGCGAGGCGTTCGCCGCCGTCGCCCGCGCCGAGCACACCCGCGACGCCCGCGCCGCACCGCCGACCACCGCGCTCGTCCTCGACGACGTGCTGTCCGACGGCACCGACCGGCACGGCACCCGTGCCGACTGCGCCCCCGGCGGTCGGTTCGCCGCCGCCTGGCTCGCCCTGGCCGAGGCCGCACCGGACGGCCGCGGCCCCCAGGTCGTCCTGCGCTCCCGGCTGTCGGACACCGCGCTGCTGGCCGCGCGGGGCGTCGACCGCTGCGTCGACGTGCCCTCCGACCTCGACACCACCACCGTCCGCGTCGCCCACCCGGCGACCACGCCCTGACCCCGGAAGGCCCCATGCACGACGACATCCCCCTCACCACCGGACGCGCCCGACGGGTGCTCGACGAGCGGATCACCCCCGCGGTGCACGCGACCACGACGGCCCTGGAGGCCGCGTGGCACGAGCTGCCGGGGGAGCCGGTCCCGCCGACCGAGGGGCTCGCGCTCACGTTCGAGCCCTACGAGGTCGGCACCCCGTGGGGCGCGGCCTGGGGCACGACGTGGTTCCGGTTGACCGGGACCGTGCCGACCGAGTGGGCCGGACGCCGGGTGGAGGCCGTGATCGACCTCGGCTTCGACAAGAACATGCCCGGGTTCCAGTGCGAGGGACTCGTCTACCTGGCCGACGGCACCCCCGTGAAGTCGATCAACCCGCGCAACCAGTGGGTCCTGGTCACCGAGTGGGCCGAGGGCGGCGAGACCGTGGAACTGTTCGTCGAGGCCGCGTCGAACCCCGTCCTGCTCGACTACCACCCCTTCCTGCCGACGCAGGAGGGTGACGTGCAGACCTCGTCCTCGAAGCGCCTCTACGCCACCCGCCGGATGGAGCTCGCCGTCTTCGAGTCCGAGGTGCACGAACTCGCCCTCGACATCGACGTCCTGCTCGAACTGCAGGCCGAGCTGCCCGCCGGACCCCGACGCATGCGGATCCTGCAGGCCCTCGACGACGCCCTCGACGCGCTCGACCTGCAGCACATCCCGGAGACCGCCGGGGACGCCCGTGCGGCGCTCGCCGAGGTGCTGGCCGCTCCCGCCGAGGCCTCGGCGCACACGATCTCGGCCGTCGGGCACGCCCACATCGACTCCGCCTGGCTCTGGCCCGTGCGCGAGACCGTCCGCAAGGTCGCCCGCACCACGTCGACCATGACCGAGCTCATCGACCAGACCGACGACTTCCTGTACGGCATGTCGAGCGCGCAGCAGTACGCGTGGATCAAGGAGCACCGCCCCGAGGTCTACGCCCGGGTCAAGGCCGCGGTCCAGGCCGGCCGGTTCCTGCCGATCGGTGGCATGTGGGTCGAGTCCGACACCGTGATGCCGACCGGCGAGAGCATCGTCCGGCAGTTCTCGCAGGGCCAGCGGTTCTTCGAGCGCGAGTTCGGCATCCGGCCCAAGGGCGTCTGGCTGCCGGACAGCTTCGGGTACTCGCCGGCGCTGCCGCAGCTGATGCGCCGTGCGGGCTTCGAGTGGTTCTTCACGCAGAAGATCTCGTGGAACCAGGTCAACAAGTTCCCGCACCACACGTTCCTGTGGGAGGGCATCGACGGGTCGCGGGTGTTCTCGCACTTCCCGTCGATGGACACCTACAACTCGCGATTGTCCGGCTCCGAGGTCGCGAAGGCCTCCCGCCAGTTCCGCGAGAACCGGCTCGCCACCGGCTCGATCGCCCCGGTCGGTTGGGGCGACGGCGGTGGTGGCACCACTCGCGAGATGACCGGCACCGCCGCACGGTTGGCCGACCTCGAGGGCAGCGCGAAGGTCCGCTGGGAGCATCCGGACACGTTCTTCGACCGGGCGAAGTCCGAGCTGACCGATCCGCCGGTGTGGGTGGGGGAGCTGTACCTCGAGCTGCACCGGGCGACGCTCACGTCGCAGCACGGCACGAAGCAGGGCAACCGCCGGTGCGAGCAGCTGCTCATCGAGGCCGAACTCTGGGCCGCGACCGCCGCCGCCCGGACCGACTTCACCTACCCCTACGACGAGCTCGACGCCCTGTGGCAGCAGGTCCTGCTCCAGCAGTTCCACGACATCCTGCCGGGCACCTCGATCGCGTGGGTGCACCGCGAAGCGGTCGAGCGGTACGCCGAGACGGCCGCAGCGCTGACCACGATCATCGACCAGGCGCTCTCGGCGCTCGCCGGCACCGGGGACGCGGCCGTCGTCGTGAACCCGGCCCCGTTCCTCCAGGCCGGTGCACCCGCGCAGGGCGCCGTCGTGGCGACCGACGTGGCGGCGGCGACCGACGTGTCCCTGACCGAGCAGGACGGCGGGTACGTGCTGGCGAACGACCTGGTACGGGTCGTCGTCGACGCGCAGGGGCTCGTGACGAGCGCCGTCGACCTGGCGAGCGGGCGCGAGGCGATCGCGGCCGGCCAGGCGGCGAACCTGCTACAGCTGCACCAGGACTTCCCGAACATGTGGGACGCGTGGGACGTCGACCGGTACTACCGCAACCGCGTCGAGGACCTCGTGTCGACCACCGGGCTGACCGCGTCGGTCGACGAGTCCGGGGTCGCACGGGTCGTCGTGTCCCGGGCGTTCGGTGACTCGACGGTGACGCAGGAGATCGTCCTGGCGCCGGGGTCCCGCACCCTGGAGTTCGACCAGGTGACCGACTGGCACGAGACCGAGAAGTTCCTCAAGGTGGCGTTCCCGCTCGACGTCCGCGCCGAGCACACCGTCGCCGAGACGCAGTTCGGCGCGCAGAAGCGGGTGACGCACACCAACACCTCGTGGGAGGCCGCGAAGTTCGAGACCTCGATGCACCGCTACGTGCTGGTGTCCGAACCGGGCTTCGGTGTCGCCCTCGTGAACGACTCGATCCACGGCTTCGACACCACGCGCGACGCCGTCGACGGGCACGTCACCACCACCGTGCGACTGTCGCTGCTGCGCGCACCGCGGTTCCCGGACCCCGAGACCGACCAGGGCGTGCAGACGCACCGGTACGGCATCGTCATCGGCACCGACCAGCTCGGCGCCACGTCGGCCGGCGTGCGGATGAACGCGGGCGCGCGGACGATCACCGGGGCGCACGGCTTCGACCCGCTGGTGCAGGTCTCCGGCGACGTCGTGCTGTCGAGCGTGAAGCTCGCCGACGACCGGTCGGGTGACCTGGTCGTGCGCGTCTACGAGCCGTCGGGGCAGCGGGGGACCGGGGGCATCGCGGTCTCGGCCGACGAGGCGACCTTCGGTGCTGGCGCCGAGGTGACCCTGCTCGAGGAACCGCTCGGTGACGCGTCGTCCGGCGCCGCCGCGTCCTCGTTCGCCGTCGACGCCTACGAGGTCCGCACCTTCCGGTTCCCGCGCAACTGACCGACCGACTGACCGACCGCCCGTCCCACCCAAGGAGGAACCACATGAAGCAGTCCACGAAGTTCAGCATCGCGACCGCACTGGTCGCCATGCTCGCGGCACCACTGGTGCCCGCCGCAGCGTCCGCGGCGCCCTCCTCGTCCGGGTCCAGCCACGGGCACGGACACGGTTCGTCCCACGGCGGCGGGCACGGCCACGGTCATGGCCACGGGCACCAGGCTGCGCCCACCAAGTCGGGGCCGACGAGCATCGCCTACGTCGAGGTGAACAACGACGAGCTCGCCAACGTCGGGCGGTACACGCTGGAGAACGGCGCGAACGCGTTCGACGTGGCGATCATCTTCGCCGCGAACATCAACTACGAGGACGGCAAGGCGGTCCTGTACAACAACGAGAACGTGCAGCGGACCCTCGACCAGGCGGCCACGCAGATCCGCCCGCTGCAGGCCAAGGGCATCAAGGTGACGCTCTCGGTGCTCGGCAACCACCAGGGCGCCGGCCTGGCGAACTTCCCGACGAAGGCCGCGGCACGGGACTTCGCGGCGCAGGTCTCCGCGACGGTCAAGAAGTACGGACTCGACGGCGTCGACCTGGACGACGAGTACTCCGACTACGGCGTGAACGGCACCCCGCAGCCGAACCAGCAGTCCGTCGGCTGGCTCATCAGCGCCCTGCGTGCGGACATGCCGGGCAAGATCATCTCGTTCTACGACATCGGCCCGTCCTCCGATGCCCTGAAGACCGCGAACCCGTCGATCGGCGGCAAGCTCGACTACGCCTGGAATCCCTACTACGGCACCTACACGGCACCGACGATCCCGGGCCTGCCGAAGTCGAAGATCTCCGCCGCCGCCGTCGACATCCAGAACACCCCGCAGGCGACGGCAGTGTCGCTCGCACAGCGCACGAAGGCCGACGGGTACGGCGTCTTCATGACGTACAACCTGCCGGGAGGCGACGAGTCCTCCTACGTCTCCTCCTTCACCAAGGTGCTGTACGGACAGGCCGCGTCATACCGCTGACGCGTCCGTCCTGACGGCGACTCGCGCCCCGTGCTCCCCGGCTCCGGCCTGGAGGCACGGGGCGCGTCGTCCAGGTCCCGCTGGCCCGGGGGAGGCACCAGTTCCTCCTCGCGAATGACGGTTCCGGTTCGCAGAACCCGGCGATCGTGAACCGGAACCGTCATCCACCGAGAATAAATACCGACCCGGCGCGCTCGACGCCGCGGCCGTACGATCGCCGCATGGAGCTCGAGTTCCGCGGCGAGGTGACCGAGTGGCGCGGCCCGTCACCGTTCTTCTTCGCCGTCGTGCCACCGGACGCCGCTGAGGTCATCGCCGACCTCGCGCCGGTGCTCACCTACGGGTGGGGTGTGATCCCGGCCCGCGTGACGATCGGCTCGGTGATGTGGACGACGTCGCTGTTCCCGAAGGACGGCGGGTACCTCGTGCCGTTGCGGGCGGCGGAGCGGAAGCGTGCCCGGGTGGAACTCGGCGACTCCCCGGAGATCACCCTCGAGTTCGCCGACCCCTGACACGAGAGGTGAGGTTGTGGAGGGGATGTCGGGAATCGCTGTCGGCGGAGCGCCCGTGTTGTGGAGGGGATGACGGGAATCGAACCCGCGTAGCCAGTTTGGAAGACTGGGGCTCTACCATTGAGCTACATCCCCGCGCCTGCGCACCCGGCGCAGCCCGACCATCGTAGCGGACGAACGAGCACCGACATGCCGACGCGCGTCATTCCGAAGCCGGACGCCGGTGCCGAGCGCACCATCCGCTGGTCGCGGGTGGTCTCGTACGTGCTGGTGGTCCTTGCCGCCGCGGTGCTGTCCCTGCGCCCCGACCTGTTCGGCGATCCGCAGTCGCAACCCGCGCATGCCCTGCTGCACGTCTGGCGGATCGTCGTCGGACTGTTGCTCGCGGTGGCTGCCCTCGGGGTCCAGGTGGCCGTCGGGATCCGGTGGCGGCGGGGTCTGCGACGCGCCGCGGAGGACGACTGAGCAACCCCCGGGAACAGCGCGCCGTCGGACCGCTAGACTCACCGGGGTCGCATGCGCCCCTCGGCGTGCGCGGCTGATCCCTGGCACGAAGCAACGGGGCGTAGCTCAGCTTGGTAGAGCGCCCGCTTTGGGAGCGGGAGGTCGCAGGTTCAAATCCTGTCGCCCCGACCAGGTCCTCCGAGCACCACCGACCACACGAACGTCAACCAACAGGAGAACATCCCTTGGCCACCAGCACCGTCGACAAGGTGAGCGACACCCGCGTCAAGCTCACCGTGAACGTGACGCCGGACGATCTCAAGCCGAGCATCGACCACGCCTACAAGCACATCGCCGAGCAGATCAACATCCCCGGCTTCCGCAAGGGCAAGGTCCCGCCGGCGATCGTCGACCAGCGCGTCGGCCGCGGCGAGGTCCTGAACCACGCCGTCGGTGACGCCATCGACAACTTCTACCGCCAGGCGGTCGAAGAGCAGGAGCTGCGCATCCTCGGCCGTGCCGAGGCCGACGTCGCCGAGCTGCCGAACGTCGCGGACTTCACCGGCGACCTCGTCCTCACCTTCGAGGTCGACGTCCGCCCCGAGTTCGACCTGCCGGACTACTCCTCGTACGAGCTCACCGTCGACGCCGTCGAGGTGTCGGACGACGAGATCGAAGAGGAACTGCAGAACCTCCGTACCCGCTTCGGCACGCTCGTGACGGTCGACCGTCCGGCGAAGACCGGCGACTTCGCGCAGATCGACCTCACCGCCAGCATCGGCGACGACGAGGTCGACTCGGCCACCGGCGTCTCCTACGAGATCGGCTCCGGCGACCTGCTCGAGGGCATCGACGAGGCGCTCGAGTCCCTGACCGCCGGTGAGTCGACGACCTTCGAGTCGAAGCTCGTCGGTGGCGACCGCGAGGGCGAGACCGCTCAGATCGCCGTCACCGTCACCGCCGTCAAGGAGCGCGAGCTCCCCGAGGCCGACGACGAGTTCGCCCAGATCGCCAGCCAGTTCGACACCATCGACGAGCTCAAGGCCGACCTGAAGGAGCAGATCGCGAAGTCCAAGACCTTCGGTCAGGGCGCCGCGGCTCGCGACAAGCTCGTCGAGAAGCTCACCGAGGACGTCAACATCCCGATCTCGGAGCAGCTCATCGCCGACGAGGTGCACCGTCACCTCGAGCAGGAGAACCGCCTCGAGGACGAGGAGCACCGCAAGGAGGTCTCCGAGTCCAGCGAGACCGCCTTCCGCTCGCAGATCCTCCTCGACGCGATCGCCGAGAAGGAAGAGATCCAGGTCTCGCAGGAGGAACTGACCCAGTACCTCATCCAGGCCGCCGCGCAGTACGGCATGGAGCCGGCCGAGTTCATCAAGGTCATCGACCAGAACGGCCAGATCCCCGGCATGGTCGGCGAGGTCGCTCGTTCGAAGGCGGTCGCGACCGTCCTGTCCAAGGTGACCGTCAAGGACACCAACGGCGACGCCGTCGACCTGTCCGCCTTCACGGCGGGCGTCGCGCAGGAGCCGGCAGGGGACGCCGAGTAACGATCTCGACGCCACCAGTACGACAGACGGGAGGCGCGGTGCCAGCTGGCACCGCGCCTCCCGTCCGTATTTCCGCACCACCGCATTGCTGTCGGCGAACAGACGAGAACTGGTGCGTTGCACCCGATAAGTTCGACAACAAGCGACAACTGAACGGGAGCTTTTCCATGGCCGAAGCAACACTGAACCCCAGTGTTTTTGACCGCCTTCTGAGAGACCGGATCGTGTGGCTCGGCTCCGAGGTCCGCGACGACAACTCGAACGAGATCGCAGCCAAGCTGCTGCTGCTCGCCGCCGAGGACCCTGAGAAGGACATCTACCTCTACATCAACTCGCCCGGTGGTTCGATCACCGCCGGCATGGCGATCTACGACACGATGCAGTTCGTCCCGAACGACATCGTCACCGTGGGCATCGGCCTCGCCGCGTCGATGGGACAGTTCCTGCTGTCCTCCGGCACGCCCGGCAAGCGCTACATCACGCCGAACGCGCGCGTGCTGCTCCACCAGCCGTCCGGTGGCTTCGGCGGCACCGCTGCCGACATCCAGACGCAGGCCAAGGTCATCCTCGACATGAAGCAGCGCATGGCGGAGCTCACGGCCGAGCAGACCGGCAAGTCGGTCGAGCAGATCCTCAAGGACAACGACCGCGACAACTGGTTCACGGCGCAGGAAGCGCTCGAGTACGGCTTCGTCGACCACCTCCGCGCCTCGAGTGCCGAGGTCATCGGCGGTGGTGGCACCGTCGGCGACGGCGAGACGCCCACCAGCGCAGCCGAGCCCGACGCCCAGTCCTGATCACCACCGAAGAAAAGGAAACGAGAATGCATCTCCCCATGCTCGGTGGCGCGCAGAACGTCCCGGCTCCGTCCAATCGGTACATCCTGCCGAGCTTCGAAGAGCGCACGGCCTACGGCTACAAGCGCCAGGACCCGTACGCCAAGCTGTTCGAGGACCGCATCGTGTTCCTCGGCGTGCAGGTCGACGACGCGTCGGCTGACGACGTCATGGCCCAGCTGCTCGTGCTCGAGTCGATGGACCCCGACCGCGACATCGTGATGTACATCAACTCGCCCGGTGGCTCGTTCACCGCGATGACGGCGATCTACGACACGATGCAGTACATCCGTCCGCAGATCCAGACGGTCTGCCTCGGCCAGGCTGCCTCGGCCGCGTCGGTGCTGCTCGCCGGCGGCACCCCCGGCAAGCGTCTCGCGCTGCCGAACGCCCGTGTGCTGATCCACCAGCCCGCGACCCAGCAGGGTGGCGGTCAGGCGTCCGACATCGAGATCCAGGCGGCGGAGATCCTCCGCATGCGCACCTGGCTCGAGGAGACGCTGTCGAAGCACTCCAACAAGACGCCGGAGGAGATCAACCACGACATCGAGCGCGACAAGATCATGTCCGCGCAGGAAGCCGTGGAGTACGGCCTGATCGACCAGGTCCTCACCAGCCGCAAGAACCTGCCGGCGCTCGTCAAGTAGCACCAGCAGGAACGACGAAGGCCCCGCACCGAACGGTGCGGGGCCTTCGTCGTTGCGCGGTGGTCAGTCGTCGGTGTCGTCGGACTCCGGGGCCGGCTTGCGGCGCAGGAGCAGCAGTACCGCGACGACCACGCCGACCAGCACGACGCCACCGGCGCCGATCCAGATCGCGTCGGACGCCGCCGAATCGCTCGATCCCGAGGCGGTGCCGGTGGTGGTGTCCGAGCCGGCGTCGTCGTCACCGGCGGTGGCGCAGGTCGGGGGCTTCGCCGCACCCGAGGCCGGGGTGAAGCCCGACGGCGCCTTCCACGTGAAGGGGTACTCGTCGGACACGGTGTGCCCGTCGGCGGAGACGATCTGCCACTCGACGGTGTACTTGCCGGAGTCGCCGAGTGCGGCGGCCGTGGTCATCGACGGCCCCTCGACGTCGACGCAGCCGTCCTCGTAGTACCTGCCGTCGGGGCCGACGATGCGGAACGCGAAGCCCGACCCCGAGTCGCCGATGTCGAGCAGCTTGTCGTTCGTCGTGATGTCGAAGTTCTCCGGCAGCTCGGTCAGGGTGCCGCCGACCTCCGGGTCAGACGAGATCAGGTAGTTGTGCGCGCTGGCCGGACCGGCGAGTCCGAGGACCGCACCACCGGCGATCGCGACGGCCGCGGCGGTCCCGGCCACGAGCCTCCAGGCAGAGGACCGTGACCGGGACCGACGCGAGCCGCGCTGCGTCACTTGGCGGAGCTCCGACGACGCGTGCCGGCGACGGCGACGACCAGGGCGACGGCGCCGAGCACCAGGCCGCCGAGGCCGAGGAAGCGACCGACCAGGTCGGGGTCGCTCGAGGCGGTCGAGCCGGCGGCCTCGGCCGTCGGGGTCGCGGCGATCGGGTCACCGTCGTCGTCCGTCGCCTCGGCGGCCGTCAGCGTGATCGAGGGTGCCGGGTGCTCGGGCTCGGCTTCGCCGGCCTTCTGCTCCTGGTTCCACTCGACGCTGCCCTTCTCGCAGGTCTGGATCGCGGGGAACTCGACCAGGTCGCCGGCCTTGCCGTCCGGCAGCGAGAACGAGAGCGCGAAGGTGTCGCGCTCGTCGGCGGGCAGGGGGGTCTTCGCGGTGTACGTGACGCTGGTGACGCGCTCGGCGGCCGTCTCGGCGTGGTCCTCGTCGGAGGCCGAGGCCGAGGGGTCGGTGTAGGGCTCGGTCGCCTTCGTGATCGTCCAGTTCGGGTTCACGGTGGGGGTGACCTCGATGACGGACTCCGGCACCTGGAACTGGATCTTCGTCGTGGGGGAGCCGTCGCAGCCGTGCGGGACCGAGAAGGTCGCCGTGGTGTACGAGTTCGCTGCGGTCGACGTGGCCGTGGCGGACACGTGCGCGCTGGCCGCCGTGGCGCTGCCGAGGACGATGACGGCTGCGACACCGAGGGTGACGGCGCCGCCGGCGGCGAGACGCTTCTGCATGGGGTTCCTTCCGGGGTGGTTCTGCACCTGCTGTTCTACAAGATGTAGAGAAGTCCGGATCACCGTAGCAGGCTCGCACGCCCTGGGCGAACGCGCGGGCGGATTCCGGAGGGGCATCGCGGTCGGTGTCACCGGTTGCGGTTAGGCTCGTGTCCACGACGAGGTGCCCACCAGCAGCGGTGCACCAGCGGTGGTGCGACAGCGCGGCCGGCATGTCCAATCAGGGAGGCACGGGAATGGCACGCATCGGAGAGAGCGGCGATCTCCTCAAGTGCTCGTTCTGCGGCAAGAGCCAGAAGCAGGTCCAGCAGCTCATCGCCGGACCGGGCGTCTACATCTGCGACGAGTGCGTCGAGCTCTGCAACGAGATCATCGAGGAACGTCTGGCCGAAGCCGGCGAGGACACCTCGAGCGGGGACTTCGAACTGCCCAAGCCGCGGGAGATCTTCGACTTCCTGCAGGAGTACGTCATCGGGCAGGACCCGGCGAAGCGCGCCCTCGCCGTGGCCGTCTACAACCACTACAAGCGCATCCGGGCGCAGGGGCAGATCACCGCCGCCGAAGACCGCGACGACATCGAGATCGCCAAGTCGAACATCCTGCTCATCGGCCCGACCGGCTGCGGCAAGACGTACCTGGCGCAGACCCTGGCGAAGCGCCTCAACGTGCCCTTCGCCGTCGCGGACGCCACCGCCCTGACCGAGGCCGGCTACGTCGGCGAGGACGTCGAGAACATCCTCCTCAAGCTCATCCAGGCCGCCGACTACGATGTGAAGCGTGCCGAGACCGGCATCATCTACATCGACGAGGTCGACAAGATCGCCCGCAAGGCCGAGAACCCGTCGATCACCCGCGACGTCTCCGGTGAAGGCGTGCAGCAGGCGCTGCTCAAGATCCTCGAGGGCACGGTCGCCTCGGTCCCGCCGCAGGGCGGCCGCAAGCACCCGCACCAGGAGTTCATCCAGATCGACACGACGAACGTGCTGTTCATCGTTGCTGGTGCGTTCGCCGGGCTCGAGGACATCGTGTCCTCGCGCGTCGGCAAGCGCGGGATCGGCTTCGGGGCACCCCTGCACAGCGCGACCGACCACCAGGACCTGTACTCCGAGGTGCTGCCGGAAGACCTGCACAAGTTCGGTCTGATCCCCGAGTTCATCGGTCGTCTGCCCGTCGTCACGACGGTGTCGCAGCTCGACCAGGCGGCGCTCATGCAGATCCTGACCGAGCCGAAGAACGCGCTGGTCAAGCAGTACCAGCGGATGTTCCAGATCGACGGCGTCGAGCTCGAGTTCGACCAGGGCGCGCTCGAGGCCATCGCGGACCTCGCGGTGCTGCGCCAGACGGGTGCCCGCGGGCTCCGGGCGATCCTCGAAGAGGTCCTCGGCCCGGTGATGTTCGACGTCCCGTCCGACGACGACGTCGCCCGAGTGGTGATCACTCGCGAGTCCGTGCTCGAGAACGCGGCGCCGACGATCGTGCCGCGGCCGCGGGCCAAGCGCGTCGAGAAGTCGGCGTAGCCCTCCGGAACCAGCGAACGGACACAGCACCACGGGATTCCGTGGTGCTGTGTCCGTTTCGTGGTGCGATGCGACGGCGCGCGGCGGCGTGCGCCGGCGCGGCTACTCGAGCCCGCGGCGCCGCAGCAGCGGGCCGACCTCGGCGTCGCGGCCGCGGAAGTCCCGGTACGCCTCGAGCGGGTCCTTCGCCCCGCCGACCCCGAGCAGACGCTCGGCGAACCGCTTGCCGGCTGCACGGTCCAACCCGCCGTTGTCGCGGAACCACTCCACCGTGTCGGCGTCGAGCACCTCGGACCAGATGTACCCGTAGTACCCGGCGTCGTACCCGCCCGAGAACGTGTGCGCGAAGTACGTCGACGAGTAGCGCGGCGGCACGGCCTCGACCGCGATGCCGGCGGCGGCCAGGGCGTCCCGCTCGAAGTCCTCGACGGACGTCACCGCCGCGGCGTCGGCCGCCGACAGCCGGTGCCACGCCTGGTCGAGCAGCGCTGCGGCGAGGTACTCGGTCGTGCCGAAGCCCTCGTTGAACCCCTCGGACTCGCTGAGCCCCAGGACGAGCTCGGGCGGCAGGGGTGCTCCGGTCTCGTGGTGCTTCGCGTAGTTCGCCAGCACGGACGGCCACGACAGCCACATCTCGTTCACCTGGCTCGGGAACTCGACGAAGTCCCGCTCGACGTTCGTGCCGGAGAACCGCGGGTAGGTGGTGCGGGCGATGAGGCCGTGCAGCGCGTGGCCGAACTCGTGGAAGAGCGTCTCGACCTCGTCCTGGATGAGCAGGGTGGGGGAGCCGGCGGACGGCTTCGCGACGTTGAGGTTGTTGACCACGACGGGCAGGGTGCCGAGCAGCTCGGACTGCTCGACGACCGGGTTCATCCACGCGCCGCCGCGCTTGCCGTCACGTGTGTAGAGGTCGAGCAGGTACAGCCCCACGGGCTCGCTGTCGTCGCCGGTGACCTCGAAGACCCGCACCTCGTCGTTGTAGCCGTGCAGGTCCGGGCGCTCGGTGAAGGTCAGGCCGTACAGGGCGCCGGCGGCGTGGAAGACCCCGTCGTGCAGGACCCGGTCGGCCTCGAAGTACGGGCGGAGCGCGGTGCTGTCCGCGGCGAACTGCTCGCCACGCAGGATCTCGGTGGCGTACGCCCAGTCCCACGACTCGATGTCGAACCCGACCGTGCGCGATCGGACCGCGCGTTCGTCGTCGGCGTTCCGGGCGGCGGCGCCGACGAGTGAGGACAGCAGCCCGTCGACGGCCTCGGGGGTCTTCGCCGTCTCGTCGGCGGTGACCACCGCGGCGTGGTTCGGGAACCCGAGCAGCTCGGCGCGCTCGGCCCGCAGCCGGACGATGCGCAGCAGCACCTCGCGGTTGTCGTACTCGTTGCCGCGACGACCGCGGGCGAGCGAGGCGCGCATGATCCGCTCGCGCAGGTCGCGGTTCGCCAGCGAGGACAGCCACGGGTGTCCGGTGTAGAGCGGCAGCGTGATGAGCCAGCCGTCCAGGCCCCGGTCGGCGGCAGCGGCTGCCGCGGCGGACTTCGCCCCGTCGTCGAGCCCCTCGAGCTCGTCCTCGTTCGTCACGTGCACGGCGGAGTCGTTGGTGTCCTCGAGCAGGTTTCGCTCGAAGGTCGTCGTGAGGGTCGAGAGCTCCTGGTTGATCGCGGTCAGACGCTCCTTGCCCGCGTCGTCGAGGCCCGCGCCCGCCAGGGTCATCTCGGCGTGGGTCCGCTCGACCAGGCGCAGCGCCTCACCGGTCAGCCCGGCGGCCTCGGCGCCGTCGAGCACCTCCTGCACGCGGGCGTACAGGCGGGAGTCGAGCGTGATCGCGTCACGGTGGGCGGCGAGGAGCGGGGAGACCTCGGCCTCGAGGTCGTGCAGCTCCGGCGTCGAGTCGGCCGACGACAGCGTGAAGAACACGTGGCTGACGCGGGTCAGCAGCTGCCCGGATCGCTCGAGTGCGACCAGGGTGTTCTCGACCGTCGGGGCGTGCGGGTCGGTGGCGATGGCCTCGACCTCGGCGCGCTGCTCGGCCATGCCGGCCTCGAACGCCGGTCGGTAGTGCTCGAGTCGCACGTCGCCGAAGGGCGGCAGGGCGTAGGGGAGGGTGCTCGGGACGTCGAACGGGGTTGCCATCTGCCCACCCTATGCACGGGTGCTGGAGTCCGTTCCTTCCCATGACACCCGGACTGGGAAGCGGGATCGGGCATACCTGGTCGAAAGAACCGACCGAGTACGCCCGGAACGACCAGGTACGCCCGGATCGGCCCGGCAGGCGCACCCGCGCCCGGCGCGACCCACAGACGGACGGGAGGCTCGTGGCGGCGCCGCCACGCTCCTCCCGTCCGCATCGCGGTCGCGTGTCAGCGCATCGCGGCGTCGATCAGGGTCACCGCGGCACGACGCGCGTGCGCGGCCGGTGCCGTGGTGCCAGCGATGGCCGCGGTGGTCTGCGCGCCCTCGGCGAGCAGCGCGAGCTGTGCGGCGAGTTCCTCGGCGTGCTCGGGGTCGGCGACGACCTCGGCGGTGAGGCGCTGCACGAACTGCTGGAACGAGTCCTTGTGCGCACGCGCGATCTCGGCGACGGCGGGCGAGGTCGCACCGAGCTCGCCGAACGCGTTGATGAACCCGCAGCCGCGGAACGTGTCGTCGCCGAACCACGACTCCAGGAAGTCGTAGACCGCCAGGAGCTTGTCGCGCGGGCTGGTCGCAGCCTCGACCGCGCCGTGCACGCCCTGCTCCCACATGTCGTGGCGGCCGGCGAGCACCGCGGCGATGAGCTGCTCCTTGCCGGGGAACGCCGCGTACAGCTTCTTGAGGGAGACCCCGGCGCCCGTGCGGATCTCGTCCATCCCCACGGACTGGATCCCGCGCGTGTAGAACAGCTGGTCCGCGACCTCGACGATGTGTGCTCGGACGTCCGGCTCGACGGTGCTGGTGGCCATGTGTGTACCCCGTTCCCTGAGTGTTCACCGTTCTCGAGTTGCGCTGGGAACGGGCGTTCTCTACTGTAGTCCACATCGGCGGAGAACGATCGTTCTCCGCGATACTCAGGGAAGGAACGATCATGGGTGCCATCACCGTCGGAACCGAGAACAGCGTCGACATCGAACTCCACTACGAGGACAAGGGCCAGGGGCAGCCGATCGTGCTGATCCACGGCTTCCCCCTCGACGGCAACTCGTGGGAGGGGCAGGTCCCGATGCTCCTCGAGGCCGGCTACCGCGTCATCACGTACGACCGCCGTGGCTTCGGCCAGTCCTCGCAGCCGTCCACCGGCTACGACTACGACACCTTCGCCGACGACCTGCACACGGTCCTGACGACCCTCGACCTGCGCGACGTGATCCTCGTCGGCTTCTCGATGGGCACCGGCGAGATCGCCCGCTACATCGGCCGCCACGGTGAGGACCGGATCGCGAAGGTCGCGTTCCTCGCCTCGCTCGAGCCGTTCCTCGCCATCACCGACGACAACCCCGACGGCGCCGGCCCGATGTCGTTCTTCGAGGGCATCGCCGCCGACGTGGCGAAGGACCGCTACGCGTACTTCACGAACTTCTACCAGGACTTCTTCAACCTGTCGGAGAACCTCGGCACCCGCATCTCCGAGGAGCAGGTCCGCAACGCCTGGAACATCGCGGCCGGCTCCGGCTCGATCGCGTCCGCCGCAGCACCCCTGACCTGGCCGACCGACTTCCGTCAGGACATCCCGAAGGTCACCGTCCCCGCCCTGATCGTGCACGGCACGTCGGACAACATCCTCCCGATCGACGCCACCGGCCGACGCTTCACCCAGGCGCTGCCCGCGGCGAAGTACGTCGAGATCGAGGGCGCCCCGCACGGCCTGCTCACCACGCACACCGCCGAGGTGAACGAGGTCCTGCGCACCTGGCTCGCCGAGTCCTGATCCCTCGGCGATCACGCGGGCGCTCCCCGGCGGGGGCGCCCGCATCGTGAGCACAAATGGTCGGGTTCCCACCGGGGACCCGACCATTTCTGCACTCCAAGCGCCGCGCAGCGCGCAGCGCGCAGCGCCCGCGCAGCGCGCCGCGCTAGTCCTCTTCGCCCGCGTCGTCCGGGTTCGTCACCTGGGCGTGCCCGAGCGCGTCGAGGTGGATCGAGGTGCCGTCGTCGAGCTCGACGATCGGCTTGCCCTCGAGGAACGTCAGGGTCCAGCCCCACGTCGCCGTGTCGACGGACTCCGCCGCGAGTTCGTCCTCGACCCCGCGCACGGCGACGACCATCGTCTCGGGCAGTCGCGCAGGCGGCTCCCCACCCACGTTCCAGCGTGTGCCCAACTGCATCCGTGCCTCCAGTCCGGTGGTTGACGGGCCGGGTCACCAAGGCGACCCGGCCCGGACAACCGACGTTACGCCTGCTGTTCCGCGAGCTCGATCTCGGTGACGGCGAGCTCGTCGCCGTCGACGAACGACAGGTTCTCGATGCGGCCGACGGCCGCCAGGTCGACCGCCGCGCGCTCGATGAGCACCCGCGTCTCGGCGGGTGCCGCGACGACCGCACGCGTCACGGGCGTCTTCTGGGACGCCTTCGCCGCCGTCTTCGCACCGCGGATCCCGATGAGCGCCTGTCCGACGGCCGCGAGCAGCCCGGTGGGGGCCGCGTCGGTCGGCAGGTCGGCCGCGGTCGGCCAGGAGGCCCGGTGCACGCTGGTGTCGTGGGTCCAGGCCCACACCTCTTCCGTCGCGTACGGGAGGAACGGTGCCAGCAGGCGGAGCAGCACGTCGATCGCGCCGCGCAGCGCCAGGACCGCGCTCGCCTGCGTCTCGTGCGTCGCGTCGGACGCGGTGCCGTAGGCGCGCTCCTTCACGAGCTCGAGGTAGTCGTCGCAGAACGTCCAGAAGAAGCGCTCGGTGATCTCGAGGGCACGCGCGTGGTCGAACCCGTCGAACGCCGCGGTGGCCTGCTCGACGACCGCACCGAGCTCGGCGAGCATGTCGACGTCGAGCGCCTCGGTGACGCTCGTGGCGCCCTCGGGCAGCGGGAAGCCGTAGACGAACTTCGCCGCGTTGAGCACCTTGATCGCCAGACGACGGCCGACCTTGATCTGCTTCGGGTTCTGCGGGTCGAAGGCTGCGTCCGTGCCGAGCTTGGAGGAGGCCGCCCAGTAGCGGACCGCGTCGGCGCCGTGCTGCTCGAGGATGGACAGCGGCGTGACGACGTTGCCCTTCGACTTCGACATCTTCTTGCGGTCGGGGTCCACGATGAAGCCGGAGATGGAGGCGTGCTTCCACGGCACCACGTCGGCCTCGAGCTGGCTGCGGAGCACGGTCGTGAACAGCCAGGTGCGGATGATGTCCTGCGCCTGCGGGCGGACGTCGTACGGGTACACCAGGTCGTAGAGCGCCGGGTCGGTCTCCCACTTGCCTGCGAGCTGCGGGGTGAGCGACGAGGTGGCCCAGGTGTCCATGACGTCGAGTTCGCCCTGGAACCCGCCGGCCACGCCGCGCTGGTCCTCGGTGAAGCCGGGGGCGGGCTCGGAGGCCGGGTCGACGGGCAGCTGCGCCTCGGTCGGGACGATCGGCTGGTCGAACACCGGGTTGCCGTCGGCGTCGAGCGGGTACCAGACGGGCAGCGGCACGCCGAAGAAGCGCTGGCGCGAGATGAGCCAGTCGCCGGACAGGCCACCGACCCAGTTGTCGTAGCGGACGCGCATGAAGTCCGGGTGGAACGCGATCTCCTCGCCGCGCTGGCGGAGCGTGCTCTTCAGCTGCTCGTCGCGCGCGCCGTTGACGATGTACCACTGGCGGGTCGACACGATCTCGAGGGGCTTGTCGCCCTTCTCGAAGAACTTCACCGGGTGCTGGATGGTCTTGACGTCACCGATCAGCTCGCCGGACTCGGTCAGCGCGTCGACGACGACCTTCTTGGCCGAGAACACGGTCTTGCCGGCCATCTCGGCGTACAGCTCCCGGCCCGTCGCGGACTCGATCCAGGCGGGCTCGTCCGAACGCACGCGGCCGTCGAAGCCGATGATCGCGCGGTTCGGCAGCTGCAGCTCGCGCCACCACACGACGTCGGTGGTGTCACCGAAGGTGCAGACCATCGCGATGCCGGCACCCTTGTCCTTCTGCGCCAGGTGGTGTGCGAGCACCGGGACCTCGACGTCGAACAGGGGGGAGCGGACCGTGGTGCCGAAGAGGTCCTGGAACCGCTCGTCGTCCGGGTGCGCGACCAGGGCGACGCAGGCCGGCAGGAGCTCGGGGCGGGTGGTCTGGATGACGACGTCGTCGCCGCCGTCGGTGCGGTGGAAGGCGATGCCGTGGTACGCGCCGGGCATCTCCTTGTCCTCGAGCTCGGCCTGCGCGACCGCGGTGCGGAACGTGACGTCCCACAGGGTCGGGGCGTCGGCCTGGTAGGCCTCGCCGCGCTCGAGGTTGCGCAGGAACGCGCGCTGGGCGCTGGCCCGCGAGGTGTCGTCGATGGTGCGGTACGACTGGGTCCAGTCGACCGACAGGCCGAGCGTGCGGAAGAGCTCCTCGAACTGCTGCTCGTCCTGCACGGTCAGGCGCTCGCACAGCTCGATGAAGTTGCGGCGCGACACGGGCAGCTGGTCGGCGGCCTTCGAGGACTTGCCGTCCCCGCCCTCGAACGGCGGCGTGAACTCGGGGTCGTACGGCAGCGTCGGGTCGCAGCGGACGCCGTAGTAGTTCTGCACACGGCGTTCGGTGGGCAGACCGTTGTCGTCCCAGCCCATCGGGTAGAAGACGTGCTTGCCGCGCATGCGCTCGAACCGGGCCTTGAGGTCGGTGTGCGTGTACGAGAACACGTGCCCGATGTGCAGCGAGCCGGAGGCGGTGGGCGGCGGGGTGTCGATTGACCAGACGGCGTCACGGTGACCGGCGGCGTCGCGGTCGAAGCGGTAGGTGCCGTCCTGTTCCCAGACCGGCCCCCAGACCTGCTCCAGTCCGTCGACGCTGGGCTTCTCGGGCATGGGCTTGGTCATGGGTGTGCCTTCCGTACGTGTGTGCGGCACCGAGTCCGTGATGAGGTGCCTGAGTGTTCCGCGCCTGACGCGCGGTGCCCCAATCGTAGCGGCCGCGCACGCGCACGCAGGCGGACGAACCGGTCGGACGCGGCCATCGCCGAGCAGCGCCTAGCACACCGAACTGTCGGACACGCCCGGAGCCTGCTAGTCTTCCTGGGTTTGTCCGGCGAGCGCAGGGTTCGCAGGAGCTGCAACGTCGCCGTCCGCCGGACGCCCGAAGGAAGCACCGCACCCCGGAGGAACGACTTGGCACCGAACAACGCACCCCACCCGCACGGCGATCGGCCGTTGCGCACGAAGGGCGCCGCGAAGCGCGCTCGTCGCGATCTGACGAAGGACGACGTCACCGTCGTCGAGGAGTCGCTGCTCAAGCGTGCCGTCGCGGCTGCCGCGCTCGGCAACGCCATGGAGTGGTTCGACTTCGGCATCTTCGCGTACCTGACGGTCACCATCTCGCAGGTGTTCCTGCCGCAGGGCGACCCGGCCGCGAACATCGTCGCCACGTTCGGCTTCTTCGCCGCAGCGTTCATCGTGCGCCCGATCGGCGGTGCCGTGTTCGGCCCGATCGGCGACAAGATCGGCCGCCAGAAGGTCCTCGCGCTGACGATGATCCTGATGGCCGCGGGCACGCTCATGATCGGCCTGATCCCGTCGTACGACACGATCGGCTTCTGGGCCCCGGTCCTGCTGCTCGTCGCCCGCTTCGTGCAGGGCTTCTCGACCGGTGGTGAGTACGGCGGCGCCGCGACCTTCATCGCCGAGTACTCGCCCGACAAGCGCCGCGGCTTCATGGGCTCGTGGCTCGAGTTCGGCACCCTCGCCGGCTACGTGCTCGGCGCCTCGATCGTCACCGGCCTGCAGTTCGGCCTGTCCGAGGACGCCCTGCTCAGCTGGGGCTGGCGCATCCCGTTCATCATCGCGGGCCCCCTCGGCCTGATCGGCCTCTACCTGCGCCTCAAGCTCGAGGAGACCCCGGCGTTCCAGAAGCAGCAGGAGCAGGCCGCCGAGCGCGAGGGCCGGAAGACCCCGTTCCTCAAGCTCTTCGCCGAGAACTGGCGCTCGCTCATCATCTGCATCGGCCTGGTCCTGGTCTTCAACGTGACCGACTACATGCTGCTGTCGTACATGCCGACCTACCTCGAGCAGAACCTCGGCCAGAACGCCACCTTCGGCCTGATCCTCATCGTCATCGTGATGCTGCTCATGATGGTCGTCATCACCTTCGGTGGCCGGCTGTCCGACAAGTTCGGGCGCCGTCCGGTGCTCGCCGCCGGCTGCATCGGCTTCATCCTGCTGTCCTGGCCGGCCCTCAAGCTGGTCCAGACCGGCACCGGTGTCGGCGTCTTCGCCGGCCTGCTGATCCTCGGCGTCGTGCTGGTCACGTTCACCTCGACCATGCCGTCGACGCTGCCCGCGCTGTTCCCGACGATCATCCGCTACGGCGCCCTGGCGATCGCGTTCAACGTGTCCGTGTCGCTCTTCGGCGGGACCACCCCGCTCGCGACCGCCGCGCTGATCAACGCCGCGAAGGACGCCGGGTACGGCTGGGCCGAGGACATCCCCGCGTTCTACCTGATGCTCGCCGCCGTGATCGGCCTGGTCGCGGTGTACTTCACCAAGGAGACCGCCGCGAGCCCGCTCATGGGCTCCGGCCCGACGGTCGGCTCCGAGGACGAGATCGCCGGCGTGATCGAGGACTACAACGACCCGACGTCGGAGCTCGCGCAGTCCGACTGGGCGAAGGACTTCTCGACGAGCGAGATCCCGATCATCTCGGCCGACGCCCAGAAGGAACCCTCCGGTTCCTGACCACGGGGCCGCCCCGCGGCAACCCGGCCAGGAGGCCCGGTGCACGTTCCGTCTCGGAACGCGTGCCGGGCCTCCTGGCCGTTCAGGGCCGTCGGTGACGTCACGCGCGCAGCGACAGTCCACGGGCAGGAGCGCGCGTGGACTGTCGCTCAGTCCGTGAGGTCGGCCTCGGTCCCCGCTGCGGGGCCGGCTGCCAGCCGCTCCGCGGCGTGCAGCAGCCGCGCGGTCACCGGGTGCGCCGGGCGCGCGAAGACCTCGGCGGCGGGGCCGTGCTCGACGACCGCGCCGCGGTGCACCACGAGGACGTCGTCGGCCATCCGCCGGACCGCCCGCAGGTCGTGCGACACGAACACCATCGCCACGCCGGTCTCGTCGCGGAGCCGTTCGAGCAGCCGCAGCACGGCGTCCTGCACCGTGGCGTCGAGGGCGGTCACCGGCTCGTCGAGCACGATCACCTCGGGGTCGGTCGCCAGCGCACGGGCGATCGCGAGCCGCTGTCGTTGCCCGCCGGACAGGGTGCGGGGGGAGCGGGACCGCAGCACGGGGTCGAGGTCGACCTGCCGCAGTGCCGCGTCGACCCGTTCGCCGAGCGCACCGCGCGCCCGCCGTTCGTCACCGCGTGAGAACGCGTCGGCGAGGACCCGCTCCACGTTCCACCGTTCGTCGAACGTCGCGCCGGGGTCCTGCACGACGGCCGCGAGCCGGTGCCGTCGGGGGCGTCGCTCGCGCTCGGGCAGTGGGACCCAGGGTTCGTCGTCGAGCGTGACCGTGCCGGCGTCGGGTGTTTCGAGCCCGAGGAGCATCCGCGCCAGTGTCGTCTTGCCCGAGCCCGAGGCGCCGATCACGACGAGCACTCGGCCGCGCTCGAGCCCGAACGACACGTCGTCCACTGCGAGCACACCGTCGTACTCCCGCGAGAGCCCCTGCGCCGCGAGCACGTCCCTCGCACCGTGCGAGGTTGCCCGCTCGGTGCCGCGGCTGCCGATCGGCGCACGGTGCGGAGTCGTGCGGTCGGTGCGAGGTTGGCCGCTCGGTGCATCGTCAGACGGCTGCACGGAGCCATCGACCTCGCACCGGTCTGCGAGATCGGCACCGTGCGCCGGCGCGGGCGCAGCCGCCGCAGCAGCACCGGCCGCGCGCACCAGCGCCCGGGTCGCGGGGTGCTGCGGCGCCGCGAAGACCTCGGCGACCGCACCCTGCTCGACGATGCGGCCCTCGTGCACGACGGCGACCCGGTCCGCCCACCCCGCGACGAGCCCCAGGTCGTGCGTGATTACGAGCACTCCGGCACCGCGGGCCTGCGCGGCTCGCAGCTGTTCCATCACGGTGACGGCGACCCCGGCGTCGAGCGCCGTCGTCGGTTCGTCGGCGACCAGCAGCGCGGGGGACCCGACGGTGGCCGCGGCGATGAGGGCCCGCTGTCGCATCCCACCAGACAGCGTCCCGGCGAGGCGGCCGTCGGTCGCGATGTCCGGGTCGAGGCCCACGGCGGCCAGGGCGTCGCGCACGGCGTCCACGCGCTCGGCCGCACGCATCTCGGTGTGCAGGCGGAGGCTGTCGGCGACCTCGCGCCCGACGGGGCGCAGCGGGTCCAACGCGCCCAGGGCCTCCTGGCCGACGTAGCCGACCCGCGATCCCCGCAGCCGACGCCACCGCCGGTCCGTGTACCCGCCGACGTCGACGCCGTCGACCGTGAACACGTCGGCGTGCACGGCGGCGCCGGGCGCGGACAGGCCGAGCACGGCGCGGGCGGTGACGGTCTTTCCGGAGCCGGACGCCCCGACCAGGGCGACGCACTCGCCGGCGTCGACGCGCAGGCCGACACCGTGCACGATCGGGGTGCCGCCGATGGCGACGGTGAGCCCGCGGACGTCGAGGACGGCGCTCACCGCGCGGCCCCGGTCCGTCGGATCGCCCGGCCGAGCACGGTCACGGCGGTCGCGAGCACCACGATCGCGAGTCCGGGGAAGGTGCTCATCCACGGCGCGGTCTGCAGGTAGGTGCGACCGTCGGCGAGCATCGCGCCCCACTCCGGCGCGGGCGGGGGCGTGCCGACGCCGAGGTAGCTCAGCGCCGAGGCCCACACGACCGCCTGCCCGACCCCGAGCGTGGCGACGGCGACGACGGGCCAGAGCGCCGTCGGCAGCACGTGCCGGACCACGGTGCGGGCGGGGGAGCGGCCGAGCAGCACCGCCGTCTCGACCACCTGCGAACCCCGGGCGGCGCGGACCAGGCCGCGCACGATCCGGGCGTAGCCGGGAGCGGTCGCGAATCCGACCGCGAGCACCGCCGGCACCGGACCCGGACCGGTCACGGCGATGACGACCAGGGCGACGAGCAGCAGCGGCAGGGCGAACGCGACCTCGGTGACGCGGCCGATGACGGCGTCGAGCAGGCGTCCGAGTCGTCCGGCCCCGGCACCGAGCCCGGCGACGACGCCGAGCAGGACGCCCACGCCGCCGCCGATCAGGGTCGCGGCGACGCCGACGACGAGCGATGCCCGGGTCCCCGCGACCACCCGCGCCAGGACGTCGCGTCCGGACTCGTCGGTGCCGAACGGGTGCGCGCCGCTCGGGGCGGCCAGGGCATCTGCGGGGTGCACCGCGAGTGGGTCCCCGCCGCCGAGCAGGGCGGGCCACGCCGCCGCCACGACGGCGACCAGGACGACCACCCCCGCGGCGATGCCGCCGGCGCCGAGCGTCCCCCCACGGACGCGCTCGGTGCCGGCGGCGGTCTGGTGGCCGGGCGCTCCGGTCTGGAGGCCCGGGTCGGCGATCCCGCTCACCGCGCGTCCGCCGGACGGCCGGGCCCACGGCGTCGCGCAGCACCGGGGCGCGGGGTCGCGTTCCGTGCGGTGCTGCGCGGGTCGACGGCACGCTCGACCAGGTCGGCCACGGCGAGCACGACGACGTACGCGGCCGCCGACACCATCGCGATGCCGGCGACGAGCGGCATGTCCCGCTGGGTGACGGCGGTGACCAGGGCGCGGCCGATGCCGGGCAGGGCGAACACGGACTCGACGACCACGGCTCCGGAGACGAGCGACCCGAAGGCCCACGCGGACAGCGCGATCCCGGGCAGGGCGGCGTGCCGGAGCAGGTGCCGTCCGAACAGGCCGAGGCGGGTCTCGCCCCGACCCCGGGCGGCGAGTGCGAAGGCGGAGCGCTGCGCGTCGACCACGCCGTCACGCACGGTCTCGGCCAGGTACCCGGCGACCGGCACGGCCACGGTCAGCACCGGGAGCACCCAGCCGCGCGCGGTGCCGTCACTGACCGCCGGCACCCACCCCAGGGACGTGGCGAACACGACGATGAGCACGCTGCCGAGCCAGAAGTGCGGCATCACGCTCGCGGTGACGCTCAGGGCGCTGGTGAGCCCGGCGGCGATCCGGCCGCGTTGCGTCGAGGCCCACGCGGCGACGATCGCGAGCACCCAGGCGACGACGAGGCCGGCGACCGCGAGCGTCAGCGTGACGGGCAGCTGCTGGGCGAGGAGCGTCGCGACCGGGGTGCGGAAGGCGTACGAGTCGCCGAGCTGCCCGGATGCCAGGCGTCCGAGGAACACCGCGTACTGAACAAGGACCGGCTGGTCGAGGCCGTACTCGTGGCGGACCTGGGCGACGGCCTCGGACGAGGCCTGCGAGCCCGGTCCGCCGAGGATCGCGAGCGCCGGGTCACCGGGGATGAGCCGGATCGCGACGAAGACGATCGTCGCGACGGCCCAGAGCACGCCGATGCCCCCGGCGAGCCGCCGGAGGGCCCACCAGACCCATCGCATCCGTGTCAGCGGTCGATCCAGGCGGTGCCGAACCAGGGCGTCGAGACCGGGGTGGTCCGGATGCCGTGCACGGACGAGCGCACCAGGAAGTGGTTCTGCTGGTCGTACAGGGGGAGCACGGTGTCGCTCGCCAGGATCGCCTTCTGGGCCTGCTCGTACAGGTCGGCGCGCTCGTCGGCGTCCGAGGTGCGGGCCGCCTGCTCGAGCAGCCGGTCGACGGCGGGGTCGTCGAGCTGGGCGAGGTTCGCGAAGTAGCCGGACGGTGCGGGTTCGATGCTCGCGCTGTCGTACAGGATGCGCAGGACGTCGGGGCCGACCTTCGTGTACGGGGCGCTGACGACGTCGTACTCGTTCGCGGCGAGGGCGGCGTACCAGCTGGACAGGTCGAGCTCGTCGAGGACGACCTTGAACCCGACGGCCTTCTCGGACGCCTGGATCTGCTGGAACAGGCTGCGCTCGGCCGGCACCGACTGGTTCGTCGAGACGGGGAACGTCACGGTGAGCTGCTGGCCGTCCTTCTCGCGGATGCCGTCGGACCCGACCTTCCACCCGGCGTCGTCGAGGAGCTGCTTCGCCTTGGTTAGGGAGTAGTCGAACCGGCTCTTCTCGGAGTACGCGAGCGGCTCCGCGCTCGAGAGCACCGAGTACGAGCGCTTCGCGGTGCCGAGGAACAGCGACTGCAGGCCGGGGTCGATCTCGGCACCGGCGATGAAGGCCTGGCGCACCGCTTCGTCACGGAAGACCCCGTGCCCGGAGTTCAGCTCGAGCCGGTTCGAGGCGCCGGGGCGCGGGGCGTCGAGGTCGCGGATGGCGCCCTTCGCCGACGCGGCCTTGAGCTGGTCGGGCTGGGCGTTGTCGATCACGTCGACCTGACCGGACTGCAGCGCGGCGTAGCGCGAGGTCGAGTCCGGCAGGAACCGCCACGTGATGCCGGACAGGCGCGGCTTCGTCGCACCCCAGTAGTCGGTGTTCTTCGTCAGGGTGACGCGGTCGCCGTGCTTCCAACCGGTGACCTCGAAGGGTCCGGTGCCGACCGGGGACTCGCAGTTCGTCGCCTGCTTCCGTTCGAGCGCCTTCGGGGACTCCATGCCCACCCAGGGCTGCGAGAAGGACTCGAGCAGCGCGCTGTCCGGTCGGCTCAGCGTCAGCGTGACGGTGTGCTCGTCGGTGGCGGTCGCCTTCGTGATGGACTGCAGCGCCAGGTAGCCGGTGCTCGAGGCGGTGGCCGGGTCCTGCACGTGCTCGATGTTCGCCACGACCGCGGCGGCGTCGAACGGGGTGCCGTCGGCGAAGGAGACGTCGTCACGCAGGGTGAACGTCAGGGTCTTCCCGTCGTCGCTCGTGCTCCACTTCGTCGCGAGTTCCGGCGTGGGCTTTCCGTCCTCGAGCCCGACGAGCTCCTCGATGTACTGCGTCGCCAGGAGTGCCTGCGGGTAGTTGCCGCCGACGTGCGGGTCGAGGCAGGTCGGTTCGGCGTCGCCGGAGGCGTAGGTGAGCGTGCCGCCCGCGACCGGGGTGCTGCTCCCGGTGCTCGTGCCCGGTCCGCTGCAGGCAGCCAGGACGAGCAGGACCGCGGAGGCGCTCGCGACGGCGGCGAGGGTTTTCTGTACTGAGTCCAAGATCATGGCTGACCGAGTCTAGCGGTTTACTGGGGCCCATGGACGAACCGATCCGCCGCGGTGGCCGACCCCGACGCTCGAGCGCCGAGGTGCTCGCGGACGCCGCCGCCGAGCTCTTCCTCGAGCAGGGGTACGGACGCACCACGGTCGACCAGATCGCCGCCCGCGCTGGGGTCAGCCGCGCGACGTTCTTCAACTACTTCCCGGCGAAGGCCGACGTGATGTGGCTCGAACTCGACGCCGCCGTCGCCGGGCTGCCCGGGTACCTCGCCGCGTCGACCGAGCCGAGCGTCGTCCGGGCCGTCGAGCAGGCGCTGCTCGCGGCAGCCCGTGCCCACGACCCCGAGCGGGTGCCGTGGGCCGTTGCGCAGGCCGAGGTGATGGGCATCGGGCCCGAGCTGGTGGCGGGCGTCGCGGTCCGGGTGACGGCGCAGCACGAGGCCGTCGCCGCCTTCGTCGCGGGCCGCACGGGGGAGCAGCCGCGCTCGCTCTGGCCGCAGACGGTGTCCGGCGCGATGCTCGGTGCCGCCGCCGCGGCGTTCGGGGTGTGGGTCACCGACGGGGTCGGCCGCCGTGCACTCGTCGAGTACGTCGCGGCGGCGCTCACCCCGGTGGTCGCGGGCCTCGACGCCCGCTGACGCGCCGGCGTCTTCGCGCGACGCCGCCTCGACGGCGAGACGCCGTTGAATCCTGCGGCGTCTCGAGCACATGGCGGCGTCTTGCTGGCACGCCGGCGTCCCACGGGCCGCGCGCGGGGCGGTGGACGGGACGGGCGGCGGACGGGAGGCCCGTGGCAGCCTGGCACCGCGCCTCCCGTCCGACGTTCGGTCGCCCACGGAGCACGCCGGCGTCTTCACATGACGCCGCCTCGACGGCGAGACGCCGCCTTATCCAGCGGCGTCTCGAGCACATGGCGGCGTCTTGCTGACACGCCGGCGTCTTGCGACACGAACCCCGCCGCCGGCCACCCACCCAGTCGACGCTCACTCCGTGCGCAGGGTCCCTGCGCCCCCGGAAGCCACGTCCGAAGCCGTGCCGTCGCGCACGACCTCGGGCACGTCGCCGTCGGTCGGCACCAGCGACTCGTCGCCCGGGTAGCTCAGGGTGAGGACGGCCTCCTCGATGTACGGGCTGTCCTCGAGCGACTGCTCGACGTCGCGCAACCGCACCGCCACGTGCTCCTCGGTCTCGTTGCCCGTCAGGTCGACGGCCGCGACGAGGTACACCCGCGACGGCCCCACGAACTCCAGGTGCAGGTAGGTGACCCGCTCGACCTGCGACCGGCCCAGCAGCTCGACGAGCACCGCGTTCTCGAGCTCGGGGGACGTGCTCTCGCCGAGCAGGAACCGGCGGTTGCGGTCGATCAGGACGATCGCCACGACCCCGAGCAGCACACCGATCGCGATGGAGCCGAGCGCGTCGAAGACCGCCAGCCCGGTGACCTGGTGCAGGAACACCCCGAGGAACGCCACGACCAGGCCGATCAGCGCCGCCGCGTCCTCGGCGAACACCGCACGGAGCGTCGGGTTCGACGACTGCAGCACGTGCCGCAGCACCGGGACCTTGCGCTTCGTCGCGGCACCGTGCGCCTGCCGGTACGCCTGCAGGAAGCTCGTGCCCTCGAGCAGGAACGCGACCCCGAGCACGACGTAGTTGAGCACGACGTCCTCGGCCGGCCCGGTGTCCCCGAACTCCGAGATGCCGTGGTAGATCGACACGATCGCACCGGCCGTGAACAGGCCGAACGCGGCGAACATCGACCAGATGTACGTCTCGCGTCCGTACCCGAGCGGGTGCGCGGTGTCCCGCTTCTTGCCGCCCCGTCGTTCCGCGACGAGCAGGAACACCTCGTTGCCGGTGTCCGCCCACGAGTGCGCCGCCTCGGCCACCATCGAGGCCGAACCCGAGACGAGCGAGGCGATCGTCTTCGCGATCGCGACGAGCAGGTTCGCCCCGAACGCGATCAGGACGGTGACGAGTGACTCGGGACGTTCTTCTGCGGGCATCACTCAAGCATGCTCCCGTCCGGTAAAGTCGTGTTCCAAGAGCGTCGATCCGGCCATCACCGGGGAGCTTCCGGAAGAACGCGGAGCGCACCAGCGGCTCCGTCAGTAGAACCGGGCGGGTTCGGGACCGTCACCACCCCCGACACAGAGTGGTCGCACAGCGCACGTTGGGCGGCAAACGAGGTGGTACCGCGGAACCTGTTTCCGTCCTCGTGGAGATCGAGCGAACCCACAAGGAGTCCCGGTGCCGTACCCGTTGAACGCCGATGCCGATGGCGTCGTCCCCTCGCCGAGCTTCCCCGCCGTCGAGCGGGGCATCCTCGCCTTCTGGAAGCGCGACGACACGTTCCAGGCGTCCATCGACGCGCGACAGGGCTGCCCGGAGTGGACCTTCTACGACGGCCCGCCCTTCGCCAACGGCCTGCCGCACTACGGGCACCTGCTGACCGGCTACGCCAAGGACGTCTTCCCGCGCTACCAGACCATGCGCGGCAAGCAGGTGCACCGCCGCTTCGGCTGGGACACCCACGGCCTGCCCGCCGAGCTCGAGGCGATGCGCCAGCTCGGCATCACCGAGAAGCACGAGATCGACGCCATGGGCATCGACGTCTTCAACGCCGCCGCCAAGAAGTCGGTGCTGCAGTACACCGACGAGTGGCAGGAGTACGTCACCCGTCAAGCGCGCTGGGTCGACTTCGAGGACGACTACAAGACCCTCGACGTCACCTTCATGGAGAGCGTGCTCTGGGCGTGGAAGCAGCTCTGGGACAAGGGCCTGGCGTACGAGGGCTTCCGGGTCCTGCCGTACTGCTGGAACGACCAGACACCGCTGTCCAACCACGAGCTGCGCATGGACGACGACGTCTACAAGATGCGCCAGGACCAGTCCGTCACCGTCTCGTTCCCGCTGCACGGCGACCGCGCTGCCGCGCTCGACCTGACCGGTGTGCGGGCGCTCGCCTGGACGACGACCCCCTGGACCCTCCCGACGAACGCCGCCCTCGCGGTCGGTCCGGAGATCGCGTACGCGGTCGTCCCGGCAGGGCCTGGAGGCGCGGCTGACGGTGCCGACGCCGGTTCCGTCTCCTACCTGCTCGCGTCCGACACCGTGGCCGCGCACGCGAAGGAGCTCGGCTACGCCTCGGGTGACGAGGCGCTCGCCGCCGTCGCGCGCACGCTGACGGGCGCCGAGCTCGACGGCGTCGAGTACGAGCGGCTGTTCGACTTCCTAGCCGACCAAGAAGGGTACGAGAACGCTTGGCGAGTACTGGTCGCCGAGTACGTCGAGACCGGTGAGGGCACCGGCATCGTGCACCAGGCCCCGGCCTACGGTGCCGACGACCAGGAGGTCTGCGCCGCCGCCGGCATCCCCGTCGTGCTGTCCCTCGACGAGGGCGGCGTCTTCACGTCGCAGTTCGGCGAGGTCGCCGGCATGCTCTGGTCGGACGCGAACAAGCCGCTGACCAAGGCGGTCCGCGACGCCGGGCGACTGCTCCGCCAGGCGTCCTACGAGCACAGCTACCCGCACTGCTGGCGGTGCCGGAAGCCCCTCATCTACAAGGCCGTCTCGTCGTGGTTCGTCCGCGTCACCGAGCTCCGTGACCGCATGGGCCAGCTCAACCAGGACATCAACTGGGTGCCGGACAACGTCAAGGACGGCCAGTTCGGCAAGTGGGTCGGCAACGCCATCGACTGGTCGGTCTCGCGCAACCGTTACTTCGGGACGCCGATCCCGGTGTGGCAGTCCGACGACCCCGAGTACCCGCGCACCGACGTGTACGGCTCGCTCGCCGACATCGAGCGCGACTTCGGTCGCCTGCCGGTGAACGCCGAGGGTGAAGTCGACCTGCACCGGCCGTTCATCGACGACCTGACGCGGCCGAACCCCGACGACCCGACGGGCAACTCGACGATGCGCCGGATCACCGACGTGTTCGACGTGTGGTTCGACTCCGGCTCGATGCCGTACGCCCAGGTGCACTACCCGTTCGAGAACCGCGAGTGGTTCGAGTCGCACAGCCCGGCCGACTTCATCGTCGAGTACATCGGGCAGACGCGCGGCTGGTTCTACGTGATGCACGTGCTCTCCACCGCGCTGTTCGACCGGCCGGCGTTCCAGAACGTCATCAGCCACGGCATCGTCCTCGGCTCGGACGGCCAGAAGATGTCGAAGTCGCTCCGGAACTACCCGGACGTCTCCGAGGTCTTCGACCGCGACGGCGCCGACGCCATGCGCTGGTTCCTGATGTCCTCGTCGGTGATCCGCGGCGGCAACCTCGTCGTCACCGAGGAGGGCATCCGCCAGGGCGTCCGCGAGTTCATGCTGCCGCTGTGGTCGACGTACTACTTCTTCACCCTGTACGCGAACGCCTCGGGCCCCGACGGGTACCGGGCCCAGCGCCGGACCGACTCGACCGACGTGCTCGACCGCTACCTGCTCGCGAAGACCCGGGTCCTCGTCACCGACGTCCGGACGCACCTCGACGCGCTCGACACCCCGCTCGCAGCCCAGGCCGTCCGCGACTTCGCCGACGTGCTCACGAACTGGTACGTCCGCCGCTCGCGCGACAAGTTCTGGACCGGGGCCGACGCGGACGCCGGCGCCGAGACCCGTGCGGCGTTCGACACGCTGTACACCGTGCTCGAGACCCTGACCCGGGTCGCCGCCCCGCTCGCGCCGCTCGTCACCGAGGAGATCTGGAAGGGCCTGACCGGCGGACGCAGCGTCCACCTGACGGACTTCCCGGACCCCGACGAGTTCCCCGCCGACGACGCCCTCGTCGACGCGATGGACCGCGTGCGCGACGTCGCCTCGAAGGGTCTGGCGCTCCGCAAGGCCACCGGCAAGCGCGTCCGCCTGCCCCTGGCCACGCTGACCCTGGTGGTGCCGGACCCGGCCGCGGTCGAACCGTTCGCCGACATCCTGCGCGACGAGCTCAACGTCAAGCGCGTGGTGCTCGAGGCCCAGGCCGAGGAATCGCTGGCGCAGTACGGCATCGAGCGGAAGCTCACCGTCAATGCCCGCGTCGCCGGCCCCCGCATCGGCAAGCAGGTGCAGCAGGTGATCCCGGCCGCCAAGAAGGGCGACTGGACCGCGACCGACTCCGGCGTGACCGTCGGTGGCGTCGACCTGATCGAGGGCGAGTACTCGCTCGACCTCACCGTGGCCGACGCCTCGGTGGCCGTGGCGTTCCTCGACGAGGGCGGTTTCGTCGTGCTCGACACCGTGACCACGCCCGAGCTCGAGGCCGAGGGGCTCGCCCGTGACGTCGTCCGCGCCGTCCAGCAGGCCCGCCGCGACGCCGACCTCGACGTCAGCGACCGGATCGCCCTGACCCTCCGGGTGGACGACACGGCCGACGGCGCGGTCCGCGCGCACCAGGAGCTCATCGCCGGGGAGACCCTGGCGACGAGCGTCGAGATCGTGCCCCTCGGGGCGGACGACACCACCACCGACGTCGGTGACGGTGCGAAGGTATCCGTGGAGGTAGCACGCGCATGAGTGACCACGACCAGTACGACGACCACGAGGCGAACGAGGAGTTCGTCGGACACGACGAGCTCGACGGTCACGGTGTTGACGGGCGCGACGCGGACGGCATCCGGATCCCGGTCGGCCCCTCCGGCGACGCTCCGGCCGACGCCGTGCCCTACGGCGGCGACGACGACGAGGTCCGGCGCGTCGAGGCCGCCCTGTACGCCCGCATCGGCGAACAGGCCCCCGAGCGCCGGCTGACCGCCACGCGCCGCGCCGTCGAGCTGCTCGGCGACCCGCACCTGGCGTACCCGGTGATCCACGTCACGGGCACGAACGGCAAGACGTCGACCGCGCGCACCATCGAGAGCATCGTCCGGGCCCACGGTCTGCGCACCGGCCTGATGACGAGCCCGCACCTGGTGTCGATCCGGGAGCGCATCGTGGTCGACGGCCAGCCGATCGCGGCCGACCGGTTCGTCGAGAACTGGGACGACATCGCCCCGGTGCTCGAGATCACCGACCGCGAGCTCGCCGACAAGGGCGAACTCCCGCTGACGTTCTTCGAGGCGCTCACGGTCCTCGCCCTGGCGTGCTTCGCCGAGGCCCCGGTGGACGTCGCCGTGATCGAGGTCGGCATGGGCGGCGAGTGGGACTCCACCAACGTCGTGCAGAGCCAGGTGTCGGTGTTCACGCCGATCGCCATCGACCACGCGAAGCAGCTCGGTGCCACGGTGGCCGAGATCGCCCGCACCAAGTCGGGCATCGTCAAGCCGTCGTCCGCCGTGGTGTCGAGCCGACAGGTCCCCGAGGCCCTCGCCGAACTCGAGCGCGCCGCCGAGCTCACCGAGTCCACCCTGGCCGTCGAAGGTTCGGTGGGCTCCTTCGAGCCGGTACCTGACCGTCGCGAAGCGGCGGGCAGGCCGAGCTCGCAGGGATTCAGTGTCGTCGACGTCACCCCGGCCGTGGGCGGACAACTCATCACCGTGCAGGGCATCGCCGGCCGCTACGACGACCTGTTCCTGCCGCTGTTCGGCCGGCACCAGGCCGAGAACGCCGCCGTGGCGATCGCGGCGGTCGAGTCGTTCCTCGGCCGCGGGGCCCAGGCCCTCGACGAGGACGTCCTGTCCGAGGGCATCGCCGGCACGACCAGCCCCGGTCGCCTGCAGCCCATCGCGACCGACCCGACCGTTGTCGTCGACGCCGCGCACAACCCGCACGGTGCGAAGGCCCTGGCCGAGGCGCTGCCGGTCGCGTTCCCGTCCGAGCACGTCGTCGGCGTCGTCGGGATCCTCGGCGACAAGGACGCCCGCGGGTTCGTCCGCGCGCTCAAGGACACCGTCGCCACGTTCGTCGTGACGCAGCCGCCGGGGGAGCGTGCGCTCGACGCGGACGAGTTCGCCCGGGTCGTCGTCGACGAGGTCGGCGAGGACCGCGTCGTCGTCGAGCCGTCCCTGGCATCAGCACTGCAGGAAGCGCGCAGCCTGGCCGACGAGGCGGACGCCGAGGACGCCCTCGTGCTCGTCGCGGGCTCCATCGTGATGGTGGGCGCGGTCATGGACCTCGTGCACCGCGAAGGGGAGGCGAAGTGACGGACGCACCACGGGCCTCCCGGCCGGGCCGCGCACCGCGCACCCGGAAGCCGCGCCGCGAACGCGGGGCGCAGGAAAGCCTGCTCTCGATCACGCTCGTGCTCGAGGCGATCATGTTCTTCTTCCCCATGCTCGTCGTCTTCGGCAAGGGCACGCTGCCGCCCGCAGCGGCCTTCGGCGGGGGCATCGGCGCGATCATCGTCCTCGCAGCTGCCTCACGTCTGACGGGCAACCGGGCCGGTGTATGGTTCGGGTGGCTGCTGCAGGCGGCCATCCTCGCCACCGGGTTCATCGAACCGTTCGTGTTCGCGGTCGCCGTGGTGTTCCTGGCGCTGTGGGTCTTCTGCTTCGTCAAGGGCGGTCAACTGGACCGTCAGAACGCCGCGCGCCGAGCGGCCATGGGCGAGGACTGACCACCACATTCGACCCCGAACACAGGGAGTACTGCGTGTCCGACTTCGAAGAGACCCTCGTCCTCGTCAAGCCCGACGGCGTCGCCCGCCAGCTGACCGGTGAGATCCTCCGCCGGATCGAGGCGAAGGGCTACGAGCTCGTCGACCTGAAGATGCTCACCGCGCCGCGTGACCTGCTCGACGCGCACTACGAGGAGCACCAGGGCAAGCCGTTCTTCGAGCCGCTCGTCGAGTTCATGCAGTCCGGGCCCGTCGTCGCCGTGCGCGTCGCCGGCAACGGTGCGATCGCGGGCTTCCGCTCGATCGCCGGCACCACCGACCCGACCTCGGCCGCTCCCGGCACCATCCGTGGTGACCTGGGCCGCGACTGGGGCCTCAAGGTGCAGCAGAACCTGGTCCACGGTTCGGACAGCCCCGAGTCGGCCGCGCGCGAGCTCGCGCTCTGGTTCGCCTGAGCGACGGGGACGACGTGACGAACAACGACCGACCCACCAAGAACGAGCGGCGTCAGCACGCCCGAGAGGTCGCACGCCAGCGCGCCGACGCCGAGAAGCGCCGCAAGCGCCGCAACAAGTGGTTCCTGCAGGGCGGCATCGGCCTGGGCATCGTGGCGATCGCCGCGATCATCGCGATCGTCGTGGTGAACGTGAACAACGCGCCCGTGGTGTCCGCAGCCGGGCCGAAGAACATGGCCACCGGCGCGATCCAGTTCACCGGCCAGGACGGCAAGGTCACCCCGGTGACCACCCCGGCCGTGTCCGCGACGGGCTCGGCCTCGCCGGTCCCGACGGCCAACAGCGACGGTGCCGTGACGGTCACCGAGTACGTCGACTGGGCCTGCCCGGTCTGCAAGCAGTTCGAGGCGGCCTACTCCGACCAGATCCTCGACAAGGTGAAGTCGGGCGACGCAACCCTGGCGATCCAGCCGGTGTCGATCCTCGACCGCAGCTACGCGGGCTCCCGCTACGCCAGCCGTGCCGCGAACGCCGCCATGTGCGTGGCGAACTACGCGCCGGACAAGTTCCTCGACGTGCAGACGCAGTTCTTCGAGAACCAGCCGGCCGAGGGCACCAAGGGCCTGACCAACTCCGAGATCGCGAAGCTCGTCAAGGCGGGCGGCGCGACCGGTTCGGACCTGTCCCAGTGCCTGTCGTCCGAGCAGTTCAAGGGCTGGGTGACGAAGTCGACGCAGGCCGTCACCACGAACGAGGCGCTCGCGGGCACGCAGGGCTTCGGCACGCCGACGATCGTCGTCGACGGCAAGCGCCTGGACGACCTGAGCACCGTCATCACCGCGATCGACGCCGCGGCGAAGTAGCACTCCCCGAACGACCGACGGCCCTCGCTCCCATCCGGGAGCGGGGGCCGTTCGTCGTGAGGGGGGGCTAGGACGTCCCGCCGTGCTGCCGGACGAAGGCCGCGAACGCGTCGACGTCGGCGAGGGACGCCGCACCGTCCGCGTTGTACTGCTCGCCGTCGACGATGATCGTCGGCGTGCTCGTGATCCCGTCGAGCGACGAGTTCGGCACCGGGTCGTTCATCGCCCGGTTCGTGGCGTCGGCGACCCACCCGGCGAAGTCCTGCCGGGTGATGCACGGTGTCACGGCCGGGTCCGTCGCCCCGGCTTCGTGCGCGAGGGACGCCAACTCGTCGTTCGTGAGTCCGCGCGTGCTCTCCGAGGGCTGGTGGTCGTAGAGCGAGCTGTTGAAGGCCAGGAACGCGTCCGGGTCGTGGTCCGCGACGCACGCGGCAGCCGCGGCCGAGCGAGTGGAGTACCGCGATCCGAGCGACACGCGGTCGAGCAGCCCGAGCGGATGCAGCTCGAGGGTGGCGGTGCCGTCCTCGACCCACTGTCGGATCCGGGGCATCTGGGCCGTCTCGAACTGGTTGCAGTACGGGCACATGTAGTCCGCGTAGATCGTGATGGCGGTCCTCGAGCCGTCCTGCGCGGTCGGCGTCGGGGTCCCGCCGTCGGGCACCGCTCGCGTCTCGACGGGCACGATCCTGCCGTGCACCCCGGTGAGCAGGACACCGTCGCTCACCGCGTTCCGCGGACCCGGCCCGGCGGGCTGCACGGAGTTCGCGATGACCAGGACGACCACCGCGACCACCGCGAGGCCCGCGACGATGATCCCGCTGATGCCGAGTGTGCGGAGGCGCCGGCGTCGAGACTGCTCTGCCGCCCGTGCCGCTCGCGCACGTTCCCGTGCGGCGTCCCGGCGCGCCCTGCTGCTCTCGATCTCGCTCATCGATCCCGAGCGTAGGGGCAGCGGGGACGGCTCAGAAGCTGGTGAGGACCGCGGGGAACTTGATGATGATCGTGACGATGATGACCAGGTAGTTCGCCAGCACGAACGCCCAGCTGAAGGGCAGGAGCGACCGCCCGACACGCTGTGCCCCGGCGCCGAAGCGCCCCTGGGCGGCGTTCCAGATCGTGAACACCCAGAACATCGGGATCGTCATCGACCAGACGAGCATGCACCACGGGCACAGGGCGCCGATGACGAAGACGGTCTGCGTGAACAGCCAGGTCACGAACACCCACGCCAGGAAGACCCCGGCGTTGAAGACGATCCAGAACCAGCGCGAACCGTTCCGGAACCCGGCGAGCAGCAGCACGGCGACCGCGATCGGGGCGACGAACCCCATGACGCCGAGCAGCGGGTTCGGGAACCCGAACAGGTGCCCCTGCCAGCTGGCCATCACGTCGGAGCAGTTGATGAACGGGTTCACGTCACAGCTCAGGACGGCCTTCGGGTTCTCGTACTTCGTGAACTCGTCGAGGACGAGCCGGAACGAGCCGAACAGGCCGACGATCCCGGTGACGAGCAGGAAGACCGCCATCGCGATCGGACGACGGGGGGCAGGTGCAGACGCGGTCACGCGGTCATCATCGCATGCGGGTTCCGGTGCTTTCCGGGTGCGGCATGCGATAATGCCTGGAGGTCGTGCGGCCAACCGCACACCGAAGAGAGCTTTCCGAGTGACGCCCCACCGGGCCGAACCCGGACGATCCGGTGCGGTGAGAGCGCACTGTGGTCGGGCAGCGTCACTCCGATGCCGAGCCGGAACGGGCCGGGTGCCCGGACCGGAACGGGCGCGGACGCAACGAGAAGTTGACGCGGACCGATCACGAGACAGCGAGCGCGGGGGCGTCGACGCCGCCCGCCACGACACAGAATTCCCGCCACCCGAAAGGGTGCGAGTGGGGCCGAGGAGTGCACCAGTCCATGGTGGAGCAGAACAACGACAACACGACCAACGACGAGAACGCGCCGAAGCGCCGGAGCCGCCTGTTCGGCGGTCGCCGCGCCCGGTCGTCCGGCCAGGAGGCCCGTGGGGGCGCTGAGCAGGCACCCCACGCCGACGAGACCCTCGCGCTGACGGGCGGCGCTGACGCCCGTCCCGCGGCCAGCGTCGCGTCGGCCGGTTCGCCGGACTCTCCCGGTTCGCCGGACTCGCCCGACTCTCCGGCCTCGCCCGCGTCGCCCGTCGAGCCGACCGACACCGGGGCGGTCTCCGTCGCGGTCGAGGCGGTCGCCGACAGCGGTGCCGAGCCGCACGACGTGAGCACGCTGACCGGCGACCTGCCGGTCGTGACGGGTAACCGGTCGGGCACCGCGACCGACGGGGCGGACGCGGACCGCGCCTCCCGTCCGGCCGACGCCGCACCGACGGCCGAGGCGAGCGACGACGCCGCACCCGCCGACGAGCCGTTCGTGCCGAAGGCCACGAGCACGCTCAGCCTGATCTTCCACGCGCCGGTGCTGCCGGAGCTGCCGCAGCGCGCGCCCCGGTTCGAGCGTGACCGCGACCGCGACCGTGACCGCGACCGTGACCGCGACCGTGACCGCGACGAGGACGACCGCTACGACCGCGAGGACCGCTTCGACCGCGACCGTGACGACCGCGACGACCAGGGCGGCTCGCGCCGTCGCTCGCGTCGCCGTGGTTCGAGCGCCGACCGCGAGGCCCGCGAGCCGCGCGACCACCAGGAGCCGCGCCGCCGCGAGCCGGAGCTCATCACCGAGCCGCAGCGCATCAAGGGCTCGACCCGACTCGAGGCGAAGAAGCAGCGCCGTCGTGACGGCCGCGACGCCGGACGCCGCCGCCAGGTGGTCAGCGAGGACGAGTTCCTCGCCCGCCGCGAGAGCGTCGACCGCCAGATGATCGTCCGCTCCAGCTCGTCGACGATCGAGATCGGCGTGCTCGAGGACGGCATCCTCGCCGAGCACTACATCACCAAGTCCGAGAACGTGTCGCTCATCGGCAACGTCTACCTCGGCAAGGTGCAGAACGTCCTGCCCTCGATGGAGGCGGCGTTCGTCGACATCGGTCGCGGGCGCAACGCCGTGCTCTACGCCGGTGAGGTCGACTGGAACTCCGTCGAGACCGGCAACCACGGTCGCCGGATCGAAGCAGCACTCAAGCCGGGCGACAAGGTCCTCGTGCAGGTCACGAAGGACCCGGTCGGCCACAAGGGTGCCCGCCTCACCAGCCAGATCTCGCTGCCGGGTCGCTACCTGGTCTACGTGCCGAACGGCTCGATGAACGGGATCTCGCGCAAGCTGCCGGACACCGAGCGTGCCCGACTGAAGAAGATCCTGAAGGAGGTCCTGCCGGAGCACGCGGGCGTCATCGTGCGCACCGCTGCCGAGGGCGCGACCGAGGAGCAGCTCACCCGCGACGTGCAGCGCCTGACCAGCCAGTGGGAGGCCATCCAGAAGAAGGTCGCCGGTGGCCACGCCCCGGTGATGCTGCACTCCGAGCCCGACCTGCTCATCAAGATCGTGCGCGACGTCTTCAACGAGGACTTCACGAAGCTGATCATCGACGGCGAGGCCGCCGGCGGCACCATCGACGAGTACCTGTCGGCCGTCGCCCCGGACCTCAAGGACCGCGTCGTCCGGTACGAGGGCCCCGACTCCTTCGAGGAGTTCCGCCTCAACGAGCAGATCGACAAGGCGCTCGACCGCAAGGTCTGGCTGCCCTCCGGTGGTTCGCTCGTCATCGACCGCACCGAGGCCATGACGGTCGTCGACGTCAACACGGGCAAGTTCGTCGGTTCCGGGGGCAACCTCGAAGAGACGGTCACGAAGAACAACCTCGAGGCCGCCGAGGAGCTCGTCCGCCAGCTCCGCCTGCGCGACATCGGCGGCATCATCGTCGTCGACTTCATCGACATGGTGCTCGAGGAGAACCGCGACCTCGTGCTCCGCCGCCTGGTCGAGTGCCTGAGCCGCGACCGCACGAAGCACCAGGTCGCCGAGATCACCTCGCTCGGCCTCGTGCAGATGACCCGCAAGAAGATCGGTGTCGGCCTGCGCGAGTCCCTCGACGAGGTCAACGCCAAGATCAACGACAACAACGCCGACCCGGGCCCGAGCAAGGGCCGTCGCAAGGGCCGCGGCGGGAACGGCAACGAGAACGGCCGATCCGACAACGGCAACGGCAACGGTGGCAAGGGGAACTCCGGTTCCTCGGGGCAGTCGAACGGTGCCTCCGGCCAGGCGCACCAGATCACCGACGACGTGAAGAACGCGCTGTCGCGGATCGCCGCATCGACCCTGTCGCACGACGAGCAAGAGGCCGCAGCGGCTGCCGTGACCGCGACGGAGGCCACGGCACCGTCGTCGGCCGACGCGTCGACCGGCCCGGACAGCACGGGTGGCGAGCAGCCGACCGGTTCGAAGCGTCGTCGCCGTGGCCGTGGCGGCCGCGGGGCAGAGCAGCAGAGCGGAGACCAGCAGAGCGGCGACCAGCAGGCCGCTGCCGACGCTCGGGCCACCGATGCGCCGCAGGCACCCGCTGCCGAGCAGTCGGACGCGCCGCGGTCGTCGGTCACCGCTGAGCCCGCCGTGATCATCGAGTCCGAGGCTCGCGCGCCGAAGGTCGCCGCTCCGGCCGTCACCGAGCCCGCAGCCGCACCGAAGGCGAAGGCCCCGGCCCGCCGTCGCGTGAGCTCGAGCGCCACCGTGACGCCGACCGACAACACCGTCGCGATCCTGGACATCCCGATCGCCGCGGCACCGAAGCGCGAGCCCCGCGCGGTCGCCCCGGACGCCGAGTCCCTGCTCGACTCGGTGCTCCAGGCGCTCCCGGAGCCGAAGCAGCCCGGACAGGGGCGCTCGCGCTCCCGCCGGGTCTCGTCGCCGAGCATCAGCGCTCCCGCCACGCCGACGGAGGAGTCGACCGACGACGCCGACGGCTCCGACGGCGCAGTGATCCTGGGGAACTGACGTGACGAACCCGGGCGACCCGCAGCAGCAGCGTGGGTACTACGGTGCGGGCTGGTCCCAGCCCGCACCGCCCGGCCCGGGTGCCCAGCAGCCCGGCGGCCCGGTGCCGCCGCAGCAGGGCGGTGTGCCGCAGTACGGGCGTCAGCCCGGTGCCGGCGCGCCGTACGCCCCGCCGCGGCCGCCCCGTGCCCCGGCCGATCCCCGCCGGGCCTTCGCGCCCGGTGCCTCGGTGACGAACACGGCCGGTGCGCTCATCGCCGTGGTGGCCCTGGTGCTCGTCGAGTTCGTGTCCGGGCTCTTCGGGCTGCTCGGCACCTCGCTCGTGGTCAGTCCGTTCCGGCACTACGGCGCCGGCACGAGTCTGCTCGGCAGCTTCACGACCGGGGTCTTCGTGGCACCGTTCCCGTACTACGTCGGTGCGTTCCTGGCCCTGGCGTTCCTGACGCCGATCGACCGCCGCAGCCCGCTGCCGAGGCTCCTGCTCCGCGTGGTCCTCGCCGGCGCCGCGGGCACGGTGGCCCTGATGCTCGTCGGGGTCTTCACCGGCTCGTTCGGAGCGGCCACCGCCGGCGGCTCCCAGCTCGTCATCGACGTGCTCACGCGACCGCTGCAGAACGGTCTGCCGTTCACCGTGATGCTCCTGGCGACCGCCACGGCCGCCTGGCTCTGGCTCGGTCGGCCGCGCCGCGGACGAGGCACGCCGACAACCCCGGGGATGCCGGGCACCGTCCGACCCGCCGACGCGGTCCCGCCCTCGACGATCCAGCCGCAGGCACCACAGCAGCCGCAGCCGCCGGCACCGTACGGGCAGGGGCGCGTGCAGCCCGACCCCCACGGCCAGTACGGCGGCCAGTACGGCGCCGGGCCACGCCCAGACCAGCAGCAGCCCCCGGCGAACCCCTGGGGCGGTCCAGCGCCCCGCTGAGCCCGTTCGCGCGGCCCTGCAGGCCGGCGGCGCACCTTGTGCGGCGCCGGGCGGGGCGGACGCACTCCGCGCCTCCCGGGCGTCCGGACGGTCGGTCAGAGACCGCGCTTGTCCCGCTGCGCCACGCGCAGCCCACTGCGGATCAACCGCAGCACGAGCTCGCGTCCGGTCACGGCCGAGGCGCCAGCGGCCACCAGTTCGTCGTACCGCGAGAGCGGGACGTCGTAGTGGTCGTGGTCGAACGCACGGCGCGGCACACCGGCCCGCGCAGCGAACGCGTGGAGTTCCGCGTAGGATTCATCACTGACGAGGTGCGACCACAGTGTGTCGTGGGCGGGCCACGTCGGTGGGTCGATCAACACGGTCACCGTGCAATCGTACGGGTGTCGCCGTTTGACCGGACCCAGGGTGATCGAGTATTCTCGGTCCCTGGTGTCAGCGGGCCGTTCTGCCTGCGTCGCCGATCGGGCCCGGCCTTCCGGGAGCCGCTCGTGCAGAAGTGGGCACCCGAGACTTCCCTCAAGCAGAGTTACGTAAGGATTTCCACGTGGTTTACGCAGTAGTGCGCGCCGGCGGCCGTCAGGAGAAGGTCGAGGTCGGCACCATCCTGACCATCGACCGTGCCAAGGCGGACGACAAGGGCAACATCGACCTCGCCCCCGTGCTCCTCGTGGACGGTGACAAGATCACGTCGGCGGCTTCCGAGCTCGCGAACGTGACCGTCACCGCCGAGGTGCTCGACGACCTCCGTGGTCCCAAGGTCATCATCCAGAAGTTCAAGAACAAGACCGGGTACAAGAAGCGCCAGGGTTTCCGCGCTGAGCTGACCCGCGTCAAGATCACCAAGATCGCGTAAGGGAGTCAACTCATGGCACACAAGAAGGGTGCGAGTTCCACTCGCAACGGTCGTGACTCGAACGCACAGCGCCTCGGCGTGAAGCGCTTCGGTGGCGAGGTCGTCAACGCCGGCGAGATCATCGTCCGCCAGCGCGGCACGCACTTCCACCCGGGCGCCAACGTCGGCCGCGGTGGCGACGACACGCTGTTCGCCCTCTCGTCCGGTTCGGTCGAGTTCGGCACCAAGGGTGGCCGCAAGGTCATCAACATCGTCAACGCGTAGTCGTTCGAACGACTGCAGCTGGAGGGGCGGGCCGAGTGCCCGCCCCTCCTTCGCTTTTCCCGCCGACGATCCCGTCGGCACAACGAAACACCTGGAGTGGACCCATGGCGACCTTCGTCGACCGCGTGACCCTGCACCTCAGCGCGGGGCACGGCGGCAACGGCTGCGTGTCGGTCCGCCGTGAGAAGTTCAAGCCCCTCGCCGGGCCCGACGGCGGCAACGGCGGTGACGGCGGCGACATCGTGCTCGTGGCCGACCCGCAGGTGACGACGCTGCTCGGCTACCACCGTTCCCCGCACCGCTCGTCGAAGAACGGGCAGCCCGGCATGGGTGACCACCGCAGTGGTGTGAGCGGCGAGGTCCTCGAGCTCCCGATGCCCGTCGGCACCGTGGTGTACGACGAGTCCGGCGAGGTCATCGCCGACCTCACCGAGCCCGGCATGCGCGTCGTCGTGGCCCCCGGTGGACAGGGCGGCCTCGGCAACGCGGCGCTCTCCACCACGAAGCGCAAGGCCCCCGGCTTCGCGCTGCTCGGCACCGAGGGCTGGGCGGGGGACATCAGCCTCGAGCTGAAGACCATCGCCGACGTGGCCCTGGTCGGGTTCCCGAGCGCCGGCAAGTCCTCGCTGATCGCGGCCGTCTCCGCCGCCAAGCCGAAGATCGCGGACTACCCGTTCACGACCCTCACGCCGAACCTCGGTGTCGTCGAGTCCGGTGACACCCGCTTCACCGTCGCCGACGTCCCCGGTCTGATCGAGGGCGCGTCCGAGGGCAAGGGCCTGGGGCTCGAGTTCCTGCGCCACGTCGAGCGGTGCGAGGCGCTGCTCCACGTCATCGACTGCGCCACGCTCGACCCGGGCCGTGACCCGATCAGCGACCTCGACGTCATCCTCGGCGAGCTCGAGCGCTACCCGGTCCCCGAGGGCCAGGTGCCGCTGCTCGAGCGCCCGCAGCTCATCGCCCTGAACAAGATCGACGTGCCCGAGGCGCAGGAGCTCGCCGAGTTCGTCACCGCCGAGCTCGAGGGCCGCGGCTACCGCGTCTTCCCGATCTCCACGGCGTCCCGCAAGGGGCTCCGCGAGCTGACGTTCGCCCTCGCCGACATCGTCGAGCAGGCCCGTGCCGCCCGTGCGGCCGAGCCGGTGCCGGAGCGCATCGTGCTCCGCCCCCGCTCGGTCAACGAGAAGCCGTTCACCGTGCGCGCCGAGGGCGGCGAGGAGCACCGCTTCTACCGCGTCCGCGGTGCCAAGCCGGAGCGCTGGGTCCAGCAGACGGACTTCACCAACGAAGAGGCGATCGGCTACCTGGCCGACCGGCTCGCGAAGCTCGGCGTCGAGGACGGCCTGTTCAAGGCCGGAGCCGTCGCCGGCTCCACCGTCGTCATCGGTGGCGACGGCGGCATGGTGTTCGACTGGGAGCCCACGCTCACGTCGACCGCGGAGCTCATCACGAGCGCCCGTGGCACCGACGCCCGCATCGGTGCGACGTCGCGTCCGACCCGCAACGAGCGGCGCGAGGAGTACTTCGAGCGGATGGACGCCAAGGCGGCCGCCCGTGCCGAGCTCGAGCAGGAGCGCGTCTCCGGGCTCTGGGTGGACGACGAGGTGGTGACCAGCGACCAGCTCGGCACCGGCGACCAGTTCGACGCCGACCAGGTCGAGACCAGCGACCAGAAGGACTGACCGCGGCATGACCGACACGACCGCCCGCACCGACCTCGGACCCGTCACACGGCGGGAGGACATCCCGCGTGCGCGGCGGATCGTGGTCAAGGTCGGCTCGTCCTCGGTCAGCGGTGACGCCGCAGGCCAGATCGGCCCCCTGGTGGACGCGCTGGCCGCCGCCTACGGCCGGGGGACCGAGGTCGTGCTCGTGTCGTCCGGTGCGATCGCGACCGGGTTCCCGTTCCTCGGACTCGAGGGCCGGCCGGACGACCTCGCCACGCAGCAGGCGGCGGCCGCCACCGGACAGAACGTCCTGATGTTCCGGTACCAGAAGGAACTCGACCGGCACGGTGTCGTCGCGGCGCAGATCCTGCTCACCGCCGGTGACCTGCAGAACCCCACGCACCGGGTGAACGCCCAGCGCGCCATCGACCGGTTGCTCGCCCTGCGCGTGCTCCCGATCGTGAACGAGAACGACACCGTCGCCACGCACGAGATCCGCTTCGGCGACAACGACCGGCTCGCGGCCCTGGTGGCCCGGCTGCTCGGGGCCGACGCCCTCGTGCTGCTCTCCGACGTCGAGGCGCTCTACACGGCACCCCCGGAGCAGCCCGGCGCGACCCGCATCGACGAGGTGCCGTTCGGCGACGAGCTCGCCGGGGTCACCTTCGGCTCGATCGGCACCGCCGGCGTCGGCACCGGGGGAGCGGGGACCAAGGTCGCCGCCGCGCGGCTCGCGGCCGAGGCGGGCACCGCGGTGCTCGTGACCGACACGGCGCTGGTCGACCGCGCGCTGGCCGGGGAACACCTCGGTACCTGGTTCCACGCCGCGCCGCGTCCCTGACGCAGTCCGCACCGCGCCGCGCCGCGTCGCGCCGGTGGCAGCGAGTGGTCACGACTCCCCGTCGGGACGGTGCCGACTGGTCGGAGACCGTTGGTGTGGACGTCGCGGAGCGACGGTCTGTGACCGCTCGCGTGGCGCAGGACGACGTGTCGTGACCGATTGACGGGGCGGGCGTGACCGCCTGGAGGCCCGGCGCCGGTCCCGGGAACCGGTGCCGGGCCTCCAGGCGGTCACGGCTCACCGACGGGACGCCGTCGAACGGTCGGGAACCGTCGGTGCGGGCGGCGCGGAGCGACGATCTGTGACCGCTCGGCAGGCGGGTGACGACGTGTCGTGCCCGCTCGGAGCGGCGGACCGGGCCTGGAGGCACGGCGAGCGTCAGCAACGCCCGTCACGAACCGAGGGGCGGACCTACAATCGGTCCATGTCGTCGATCGCGCCCGCCCCGACCCTCACCGACAAGCTCGTGGCGGCACGGGCCGCCTCGTCGGCGCTCGCGACCGCGACGACCGCCGTCAAGGACGCCGCCCTCGGCGCGATCGCCTCGGCGGTGCGTGCCGCGACCGACGAGATCGTCGCCGCGAACCACGACGACCTGGTCGCCGGCGAGGACGGCGGGCTCTCGTCCGGGCTGCTCGACCGGTTGCGACTCGACCCCGTCCGGATCGAGGCCCTCGCCGCCGCGGTCGAACACGTCGTCGGGCTGACCGACCCCGTGGGGGAGCACGTGCGCGGGTCGCAGCTGCCGAACGGACTCCAGCTCACCCAGGTGCGCGTGCCGTTCGGTGTCGTCGGGGCCATCTACGAGGCACGCCCGAACGTCACCGTCGACATCGCCTCCCTCGCGCTCAAGTCGGGCAACGCCGTCGTGCTCCGTGGCGGGTCGGCAGCCCAGCACACGAACGCCGTGCTCGTCGCCCGGATCCAGGACGCGGTCGAGTCGGTGGGGCTGCCCCGCGACCTGGTGCAGACCATCGACGAGTTCGGCCGCGCCGGTGCCACCGAGCTCATGCGCGCACGTGGCCTGGTCGACGTGCTGATCCCGCGGGGGAGCGCCGCGCTCATCCAGACCGTCGTCACCGAGTCGCAGGTGCCCGTCATCGAGACCGGTGCGGGCGTCGTGCACGTGTTCCTCGACGCGTCCGCACCCGAGCAGCGTGCGGTCGACATCGTCCTGAACAGCAAGGTGCAGCGGCCGAGCGTGTGCAACGCCCTCGAGACCCTCCTGGTGCACGAGGCCGCGGCCGAACGGCTCCTGCCGGTGCTGGCCGACCGGCTGCGGGCGTCCGGTGTGACGCTGCGCGGCGACGACGCCACGCGGGCGATCGTGCCCGGGGTGCTCCGCGCCACCGACGACGACTGGGCGACCGAGTCGATGGACCTCGACCTGTCGATCCGTGTCGTGCCCGACGTCGACGCGGCGATGGCGCACATCGCCCGGTGGTCGACGCACCACACGGAGTCGATCGTCACGAACGACGTCGACACCGCCGAACGGTTCCTGGCGACCGTCGACTCGGCGGTCGTGATGGTGAACGCCTCCACCCGGTTCACCGACGGCGGCGAGTTCGGTTTCGGTGCCGAGGTCGGCATCTCGACGCAGAAGCTGCACGCGCGCGGTCCGATGGGCCTGCCGGAGCTCACGAGCACGAAGTGGATCGTGCGCGGGTCCGGTCAGATCCGCGGCTAGACTGAACGGCGTCTTTCCCCGACCGAACGGAGCACGAACGATGACCCTCCTCGCAGAAGCTGCTGAGCACGCCTCCGGGGCGCCCGCGTTCGTGTTCCCGATGGTCGGCGCCCTCTTCTTCATCTTCCTCGGCTTCGTGACCTGGAGCTTCCGCGACGTGGCCTACCGCCACTCGCAGAAGTTCGAGGCCACCCGCCACCACGAGACGGGTGTCGACGAGTTCGGTCACACCAAGATCTGACCGACCACTCGATGCTCGAGACCACCGGACGGCCACGCATCGGCGTGATGGGTGGCACGTTCGACCCCATCCACCACGGGCACCTGGTCGCGGCGTCCGAGGTGGCGCGGGCGTTCGACCTCGACGAGGTCGTCTTCGTCCCCACCGGACAGCCGTACATGAAGTCCGACGTCACCGACGCCGAGCACCGGTACCTGATGACCGTGATCGCCACCGCGTCGAACCCGATGTTCACCGTCAGCCGCGTGGACATCGACCGCCCGGGGCCGACGTACACCGTCGACACCCTGCGGGACCTGCACGAACAGCGACCGGATGCCCAGCTCGTCTTCATCTCGGGCGCAGACGCCGTTCAGCAGATCGTCGACTGGAAAGACCATGATGGTCTCTGGGACCTCGCGCACTTCGTGGCCGTGACGCGTCCGGGACACGCCTTGAGCCTCACCGGATTGCCCGAGCGGGACGTAAGCTTGCTCGAAGTCCCTGCACTGGCCATATCCTCGACGGATTGCCGTGACCGGGTTCGACGGGGGTTCCCCGTCTGGTACTTGGTTCCCGACGGTGTCGTCCAGTACATCTCCAAGCACCATCTGTATCGGAGCGTTGCATGAGTTCGTCCGACGCGCAGCCGCCCCTGTCGCGGCGCCAGGCGCGCGAGCGGGAGCGTGCCGCCGCGGCCGGTTCGCAGCCCGCGACGCCGCCCCCGACCGTCGCCGCACCCGCCGCCGAGACCCCCGAGTCTCGTCGCCGCCCCGGGTCGCACGTCGCCCCGGCCCCCGGTGGCCCCGCCCAGTCGTCCGCGCCGGCATCGGCGCAGACCGAGTCCGGGTCTGACCAGTCCGTCCCGGTGTCGGCGCCCGCGGCCGGTGTGCCGCCGTTCCCGCCGGCCTCCGCGACCGAGATCGTCCCCGGTAGCGGTGGGCTCACCCGTCGCCAGATCCGGCAGCTCCGTGCCGCAGAGCGCCAGGCGGTCCTGCCGGTCCCGCTGCAGAACCCCACGCCCCAGTCGTCCGACCGCACCGTCGAGGACGTCCTCGGGTCGGTGGACACGATCGACCCCTCCGCCGCGCCGCAGAGCGCTCCGGACGCCGAGGCCGCGCACGACGAGCAGCCCGCTGCCCCGACGGTCCTCGACCAGGCCGCCGTCGCCCAGGCCACCGAGGCCGACGGGTCCCCGGACGCGCTCGAGCCCCTCGACGAGGCCGCCGCGCACGCCGAGGAGCCCCGCCGCCACCGGTCGACGTGGTCGCCGCCCGCCGACGTCACCGAGTCCGACGCGTCCGCGACCGACGTCCCCGACTCCGGTGCGCCGGAGACCGACGCCCCGGCGGGCGACGTCCCCGAGTCCGACGCCCCTGCGGACGAGACGACCGACGTCGCACCGGCGGACGAGTCGTCCGAGGACGCTCCGGATCGGTCTGCCGACGACGCTCCCGCTCCCGCTGCCGGGTCGCAGCCCGCCATCACGCCGGTGCCGATCCCGACGAACGCCGCCGCGGCGACCCCCGCGGTGTTCCCGCTCTCGCTCGACGCCGAGGACGACGACACCAACGAGGTGCCGCTGCCCGAGCCCGCGACCGAGGCCCCGAAGGTCCCCGCCGCGTTCCAGCGTCCGACCGAGCCGAAGCCGGTGACCACGGCCTTCGCGCCGCCCGCCGGCCACTGGTCGCAGCAGGCGCACGACTCGAACGACTCCGAGGTGCACGACGCCGAGACGGGCACCCGCCGTGTCGCGGTGACGAACACGAACGCGATCATCCTGCCGAACTCGGCGCTGGCCGACCCCACCGGTGCCCTCAACGCGACGGGCGAGGTGATCCTGACCGGGTCGATCGACCTGCCGGCGTCGCTGTCGTCGACGGGGTCGCACCGGCCGATCGACGGCGCCGAGGTCGACCGCCTGCTCGAGCAGCAGGACGAGCAGCCCGAGACCGACGCCAGCCCGGTGCGGGCCAGCCGCGCGGTGTCCAGCCACACCTCGACCCGTCAGGTCGTGCTCGCCGCCGCCAAGCCGAAGGAGTCGCGCACGCCGCTGATCCTCGGTGTGACGGTCGGCGCGGTCGGGCTGGCTGCGGCCGGCGTCATCATCACCGCACTGCTCACCACCCACGCGTTCGGCGGCTGACCGCTGCCGTCCTCGACGTCCGTTCTCCACCACCCCGCCGACCCTGGCCTGGCCGCTGTCGGCGGGGTGGCTTATGATCGTGACCCATCAAGCGAACCGGCTGTCCGTCGGTTCGACGACCGGAAGGAATCCGTGACCGCCTCCACTCGCGCACTGGAACTCGTGCAGGCCGCAGCACTCGCGGCCGACGCCAAGCAGGCCGAGGACCTCGTCGCTCTCGACGTGACCGGGCCGTTGCAGCTCACGGACGTGTTCCTGCTCGCAACCGGTCGGAACGAGCGCAACGTGCAGTCCATCGCCGATGCCGTCGAGGAACGCCTCCTCGAGCTCGGTGCCAAGACGCTCCGCCGCGAAGGCCGTACCGAGGGCCGCTGGGTCCTCATCGACTTCGGCGAGATCATCGTGCACGTCTTCCACGACGAAGACCGCCAGTACTACTCGCTCGAGCGTCTCTGGGCCGACTGCCCGACGATCCCGCTCGAGCTCCCGGTGGACCACACCGCCTGATCAGCGACGCGCCCGGGTGACGGCTTCGATTTCGTTGCCCGGCGTTCGCATGGTGTACGCTTCTATGGTGCCTCCGGGGAACCGGTTGGCACGGAAGCAGCACGATCTGGGTCTGTGGCGCAGCTGGTAGCGCACCTGCATGGCATGCAGGGGGTCAGGGGTTCGAGTCCCCTCAGATCCACCCTCAACCCCGTCGTTCCTCGGAACGGCGGGGTTTTTCGTGCACCCGGCGGGCCTCGGCGGCCCGATACGCTGAGCGCATGAGCAACGACGCGCCGCTGTCCGGGTCCCCGCTGACGATCGCCTCCGCCGGGTACACGGCCGACATCGCCACCGTCGGAGCGACACTGCGGACCCTGCGGCACGAGGGGCGAGACCTGGTCGTCCCGTTCGACGCCGACGAGGTCCGCCCGGTCTTCCGCGGTGCCGTCCTGGCCCCGTGGCCGAACCGGATCGTCGACGGCGAGTACTCCTTCGGCGGCGTCGACCACGAGCTGGCCCTGACCGAGCCCGCACGGCACCACGCCCTGCACGGACTCGTCGCGTGGACGGACTTCCGCGTGCAGGAGCAGGCGGACGACCACGTGGTGCTCGCCACGACCGTCCAGGCGCAGCAGGGCTACCCGTACCGCGTCGAGGTCACCGTGGAGTACCGGCTCGACGCCGAGGGGCTGCACACGACGATCACCGGGACGAACACCGGGGCCGAGGACGCACCGTGGGGGACCGGCCCGCACCCGTACCTCGTCGCGGGTACCGGCACCGTCGACGACTGGACCCTGACGCTCCCCGCCGCCCAGGTGCTCGAGGTGACGCCGGACCGGCTCGTCCCGACCGACCTGGTCCCCGTGCACGACGAGTTCGACCTGCGCACGCCCACCCTGATCGGCGACCGGTTCATCGACCACGCCTTCACCGGCTTCGACCGTGACGCCGCCGGCCTCGCCACCATCGCGGTGACGGCGGCGGACGGTCGCGGGGTCCGTGCGACCTTCGGGCCGGAGTGCGGCTGGGCCCAGGTGCACACCGCCGACCACGTCGTCCCCGAGTACCACCGCGCCGGTCTCGCCGTCGAGCCGATGACGTGCGCCCCCGACGCCTTCAACGACGGCGAGGACTGCGGCCTCGTGGTGCTCGCGCCCGGTGCCTCGCACGCCGCCGCATGGACGATCGCCGCGATCTGAGCACCCCCGACCCCGGCGTCCGCGTCGAGGTCCGCCGACTCGACCCGGTCCCCGACCTCGCGGCCCTGGCGGCGCAGGTCGCCGGGGACCTGGTGTGGCTCGACTCCGGCCTGCCCGACGGTGCTCCCGCCACGGCTCGGCCCCGGGCGCGCTTCTCTGTGCTGGCGTGGACGGACGGGCCGTTCGCCGCCCGGTTCCGGCACCAGGACCGTCGCGCGCACCTGACGGTCGCCGCGCCCGCCGAGGGGTGGTTCGGGCCCGCCCGGTCCGAGGAGCGTCCGGCCTTCGCGGTGCTGGCGGACCTGCTCCGACGCACGCCCCGCCTGCCCGAGCCGGTCGTCGGGTGCGGGTTCGCGCTGGGCTGGGTCGGGTTCCTCGGCTACGAGCTCGGCCGCGAGTCCGGCGGCCCGGACCGGACCGCCGACGGGCACGCCGACGCCGACCTGCGGTTCGTCGACCGAGCCGTCGTCGTCGACCACACCGGTGGCGCCTGGGCGCTCGCGCTGGTCGCCGACGCGGAACCGGCGGCCAGCGCGCGGAACCGCGCGTGGCTCGAGGAAGTGCCCACCCCCGCGACGTCGATCGGCGTCGTGGACGCGGCCACGGGCCTCCTGGCCGGGGTGTCCACGGCGACCGGACGCGTCACGCGCGCCGCCTACGAGCGGGCGGTCGACGCGTGCCGCGCGGAGATCCGCGAGGGGAACGCGTTCCAGGTCTGCCTCACCACCGCCTTCGCGGTCGGACTGGAGGCCCGTGGCGGCCCCGGTACGGACCCGCACCTGGGCGAGTACCTGCGGATGCGGGCGGCCGACCCGGTGCCGTTCGGCGCGTTCCTGCGGCTCGGCCCGCTGCGCGTGGCGAGCCGGTCACCGGAGCGGTTCCTGCGGATCGACGCGGCCGGAGCGGTGCTCGCGGAGCCGATCAAGGGCACGCGGCGGCGGCTCGCCGACGCGGTGGCGGACGCGGCTGCGCGGGACGACCTGGCGGCGAGCCCGAAGGACCGCGCCGAGAACGTGATGATCGTCGACCTGCTGCGGAACGACCTGCTGCGGACCGCGGTGCCCGGATCGGTGCACGTCGAGCGGCTGTGCGCCGTCGAGACGTACGCCAGCGTGCACCAGCTGGTCTCGACGATCGGGGCGGTGCTGCCGCCGGGGACGTCTCGGGCCGACGTGGTGCACGCCGCGTTCCCGCCGGGGTCGATGACCGGCGCGCCGAAGAGCAGTGCCACGGCGATCGCGGACCGGCTCGAGGGGGCGCCGCGCGGGGTGTACTCGGGCGCGATCGGGTACTTCTCGGCGAGCGGGGCGGTCGACCTGTCGGTGGCGATCCGTAGCCTCGTGACCGTGCTCGACGAGTCGGGGGCGGTGCGTTCCCGGACCCTCGGAGCAGGGGGAGCGGTGACCTGGTCGTCGGTGCCCGCGGACGAGGCGGACGAGGTCGAGACCAAGACGCGGTCGGTGCTCGGCGGGGTCGGGGCGGTTGCCAGCTGGTGAGCTGATGCCCTGATCCGAACACGTGTTCGACCAGGACTGTCCACGGATGTCGGACGCGATTGACATCATCGAACACATGTTCGAATATGAGGGCATGCAGACGGCGGCGGCACTCCGGTCGCCCACCCCGGACCGGGGCGGGCGGAGCGGTGCTGCACGCGGCGGCAGCGGTGCGGGCGGTGGCGGTGCGCGCCGGGGGCCAGACCACCTGAGCGATGCCCGGGCCGCGCTCGACCGCATCACGTCCCTGCGGTCCCGGGTGGCCGACATGGAGTCCACCCGGGTCGACACCGCCGGGCTCCCCACCGCCTCGGCACTCGAACCCCTGCTGCCCGGCGGCGCGATCCGGGTCGGTGGCACCTACGCCGTCCCCGAGTCGGTGCTGCTCGCGATCACCATGCTGCAGGCGGCCTCGGCGGCCGGGGCGTGGTGTGCGGTCGTCGGGGTGCCGTCCTTCGGGATCGAAGCCGCCGCTGCCGCGGGGATCGACCTCGAACGGCTCGTGCTCGTCCCCGATCCGGGTGACCAGTGGCTCGCCGTGACGGCGGCGATGGCCGACGTCGCCCAGATCGTCCTCACCCGACCGCTCGGCCGGGTCGTGCCGGGCGACGTGGCACGGCTGTCGGCCCGGCTGCGACAGCGCGGTGGCGCACTCGTCGCGCTCGGCTCCTGGCCCGGGGCGGACGTCACGCTGCGGGTCACGTCCTCGACGTGGAGCGGCATCGGTCAGGGCCACGGCCACCTGACGGAGCGCCGGGCCACCGTGACCGCGACCGGGCGTGCCGGCGCGGTGCGTCCGGCGACCGCCGAGCTGCTCCTGCCCGCGGCCGACGGTGCGGTCCGGGCCGCCACACCGGTGCCGATGGTGGGCTCCGGGGACACCCGCGTGCTGCGGCCCGTGGCGGTGGCGTCGTGATCGCCTCCGGGCGCGTCCGGACCGACGCGATCACGCGGGGAGCGGCACTGCCCGAACCACCCCCGACCCGGACGATCGTGCTCTGGTGCCCGGACTGGCCGGTCATCGCGGCGGCTCGGGCCGGTGGCACCCCGCCGGAGCAGCCCCTCGCCCTGACCGCGAAGGGGCTCGTGTTCGCGAGCTCCGCGTCCGCGCGTGAGCAGGGTGTCGTGCGGGGGCTCCGCGTGCGTGAGGCGCAGGCGCGGTGCCCCGAGCTCCTCGTGCAGCCCTACGACGACGCCCTCGACCACCGCGCGTTCGAGCCCGTCATCCGTGCGGTCGAGGCGGCTGTCCCGGGGGTCGAGGTGCTGCGGCCGGGCACCCTCGCGCTCCGCGCCCGCGGGCCGGCCCGGTACTACGGCGGTGAGCGCGCGGCGGCGGCGACCCTCGCCGGCATCGCGGCCGACCACGGCGCCCCCGCGGTGCGGGCCGGGGTGGCCGACACCCCGTTCGCGGCGGACCAGGCCGCCCGTGCCCGTCCGGTGCGTCCCGGTGAACGGGTGCGGCTCGTGCCCGTCGGGGGATCGGCGGACTTCCTCGCGCACCTGCCGCTCGGTGTGCTCGGCGACCCCGACCTCACGACGGTGCTCGACCGGCTCGGCATCACCACGCTCGGCGACTTCGCGGCACTCGGCGACGAACAGGTGCGGGACCGCTTCGGCGTGGCCGGGGCGTTCCTGCACCGGTTGGCCGGGGGCCGCGACCCCCGCGAGATCGCGGCGCGGGAGATCCCGCCGGAGCTCCGGGTCGAGGCGTCGTTCGAACCCCCGCTGGACCGTGCCGACCAGATCGCCTTCGCGTTCCGGCGTTCCGCCGACGACTTCGCCGAGCGACTCCGGGCCGCGGGGCTCGTGGCGACGACCATCCGTGTGGGGATCGTCGACGAGCGCGACATCCTGCTCGAACGGACCTGGGCACACCCGCGCTGGTTCGACGCCGCCGACGTGGTCGACCGGGTGCGGTGGCAGCTCGCCGGCGGGGTGGACCCCAGCGGGCTCGAGGCGCCGGTCACCTCGGTCGTGCTCGAGCCGGTCGCCGTCGACGACATGGCGAACCACGAGCGCGGGCTGTGGGGCTCCGGCCCGGACGAGCGCGTGCACCACGGCCTCGCCCGGATCCAGGGCATGGTCGGCCACGACGGTGTGGTGAGTCCGCGCATCGGTGGGGGCCGCACCCTGTCCGAGCGCGTGGTGCTCGTGCCGTGGGGCGACGCACCCGCCGGCGGTGAGCGAGCCCTGGCGACCGTCCGCGACCGTCCGTGGCCCGGCAAACTGCCCGGCCCGCCCCCCGCCACCGTGCTCGAGCGCCCCCGACCGGTCGACGTCGTCGCCGCCGGCGGTGCGAGCGTCGACGTCGACGAGCGCGGCGTGCTGTCCGGCGCACCCGAACGGTTCCGTGCCGAGGGTGACCGGGGCGGCGGCTTCTCGGCCGTGACGGCCTGGGCGGGCCCGTGGCCGCTCGTCGTCCGGTGGTGGGAGTCCGGCGGCCGACGCCTGCACCGGCTGCAGCTCGTCGACGCCGAGGGGCGCGCCTGGTACCTGGTGCTGGCGGACCACCGCTGGTGGGCAGAGGCGATCGCGACGTGACCCCGACCACCACCACCGACAGGAGCGTGACCTGATGGGCTACAGCAACCCACCCATCCCGTGGTCGCAGTTCGAGCGCGCGCTGTCCGACAAGCGGAGCCCGGGCACGGCCCACGACGGCGACGGCGGCGACAGCCCGGCGTGGTCGCGGAAGCGCGAGCCGTACGTCCCGTCGCCGCTCGACACCGACGGCGGGCCCGTCGTGCCGTACGCCGAACTGCACGCACATTCGGCCTTCAGCTTCCTCGACGGCGCCAGTCAGCCCGAGCACCTGTTCGAAGAAGCCGCTCGGCTCCGACTGCACGCCCTCGCGCTCACCGACCACGACGGCTTCTACGGGGCTGCCCGGATGGCCGAGGTCGCCGAGTCGTACCCGCAGGTCGGCACCGTCTTCGGCACCGAGCTGTCCCTGGGGCTGACCGAGCCGCAGAACGGTGTGCCCGACCCCGAGGGCTCGCACCTGCTCCTGCTCGCCGACGGCCAGGACGGCTACCACCGGCTCGCCGGCGCGGTGACGAGCGCACACCTGGCAGCCGGGTCCGAGAAGGGCAGCCCGCAGTACGACCTCGACGACCTCGCCGCGCGGGCGGACGGGCACTGGCGGGTCCTCACCGGCTGCCGGAAGGGCTCCGTGCGGCAGGCCCTCGAGCAGGGTGGCGAGTCCGCCGCCGAGACGGCGCTCCGGGTGCTGCTCGACCGGTTCGGCAGCCGCAACGTCGTCGTGGAGCTGCTCGACCACGGCGACCCGCTCGACAGCGCCCGCAACGACGCCCTGGCCACCCTCGCCGCGAAGCACGCGCTGCCCCTGGTCGCCACCGGCAACGTGCACTACGCCACCCCCGACCGGTTCCCGGTGGCGACCGCGCTCGCGGCGGTGCGTGCCCGCCGCAGCCTCGACGAGATCGACGGCTGGTTGCCCGCCGCCGACACCGCCCACCTGCGCTCCGGCGCCGAGATGGCCAGACGGTTCGGGCGCTACCCCGGCGCGATCGAGCGGACCGTGGAGCTCGCCGACGAGCTCGGGTTCCAGCTGAAGACCGTGCAGCCCGGGCTGCCCGACCTCGACGTCCCGGACGGACACACCGCGATGTCGTGGCTCCGCGAGCTCACGTGGACGGGTGCCCGGCGGTTCTACCCCGGCAGCGCGGACGGCGTCGACCCCCGCAAACGGGAGCGCATCGAGCGTGAGCTGTCCGTGATCGAGGAGAAGAACTTCCCGGGGTACTTCCTGATCGTGCGCGACATGGTGCAGTACGCCCGCGGTCGGGGCATCCTCTGCCAGGGGCGGGGCTCGGCGGCGAACTCGGCGGTCTGCTACCTGCTCGAGATCACCGCGGTGGACTCGATCCGGTACGGGCTGCCGTTCGAGCGGTTCCTGTCGGCGATGCGCGACGAGGAACCCGACATCGACGTCGACTTCGACTCGGACCGCCGCGAAGAGGTGATCCAGTACGTGTACGCCAAGTACGGCCGGCACAACGCCGCCCAGGTCGCGAACGTCATCACCTACCGGCCCAAGGGCGCGGTGCGCGACATGGCGAAGGCGCTCGGCCACAGCCCCGGGCAGCAGGACGCCTGGTCGAAGCAGGTCGAGCGGTGGGGGTCGGTGACCGAGAGCCAGGACCACGACATCCCGCCGGCGGTCGTCGGGCTCGCGAGCGACGTCCTCGGGTTCCCGCGGCACCTCGGCATCCACTCCGGCGGCATGGTGCTGACCGACCGTCCGGTGGGCGAGGTCGTGCCGATCGAGCACGCCCGGATGGACGGCCGCACCGTGCTGCAGTGGGACAAGGACGACTGCGCGTACATGGGGCTCGTGAAGTTCGACATGCTCGGGCTCGGCATGCTCGCGGCCCTGCAGTACTCGTTCGACCTGGCGGCAGAGCACTGCGGGGAGCGCTGGGAGATGCACTCCATCCCGAAGGAGGAACAGGGGGTCTACGACCAGCTCTGCCGCGCGGACACGATCGGGGTGTTCCAGGTGGAGTCCCGTGCGCAGATGGGCACCCTGCCCCGACTGCTCCCGCGGCGGTTCTACGACCTGGTGATCGAGGTCGCACTCGTCCGCCCCGGGCCCATCCAGGGCGGCGCGGTGCACCCGTACATCCGCCGGCGCACGGGCGAGGAACCGATCACCTACATGCACCCGGCGCTCGAACCCGTGCTCGAACGCACCCTCGGGGTCCCGCTGTTCCAGGAACAGCTGATGCAGATGGCGATCGCGGTCGGCAACTGCTCCGGTGACGACGCCGACCTGCTGCGACGGGCGATGGGGTCGAAGCGCGGGCACGAGAAGATCGACCGACTGCGCGACAAGCTCTACACGGGGATGGCGGACAACGGCATCCACGGGGCCGACGCCGACGCGATCTACGCGAAGATCCAGGCGTTCGCGAACTTCGGCTTCGCGGAGAGCCACTCGATCAGCTTCGCCCTCATCGTCTACGCGAGTGCGTGGATGCGGCTGCACTACCCGGGGGCGTTCCTGGCGGCACTGCTCCGGGCGCAGCCGATGGGGTTCTACTCACCGCAGACCCTGGTCGCCGACGCCCGGCGGCACGGCGTCCGCGTACTGCGACCGGACATCCTGCGGTCCGGGGTCGACGCCACGCTCGAACCGCTGCCGGACGGGGACGCCCCTGCCGGTGACGACGCGTGCCTGGCCACCGAGCAGCCACCGGTGCTGCCCTTCGACAAGGCGCTCCCCGACGACACCGCGAGCCACCGACGCGACGGTGCCTTCGCCGTGCGGCTCGGGCTCGCCGAGGTCGCGTCGCTCAGCCGGAAGAGCGCCGAGAAGATCGTCGCGGAGCGGGACGCGAACGGCCCCTTCCGCGACATGTCGGACCTGGCCCGCCGGGTCGGGCTCACCACGCCGCAGCTCGAGGCCCTCGCCGCCGCCGACGCCTTCGCCCCGTTCGACATCGACCGCCGCGGTGCGATGTGGTCGGCTGCCCAGGCGGCCGCCGAGCGTCCGGACCAGTTGCCGGACACGCAGGTGTTCGTGCAGCCGCCGCTGTTCGGGCAGATGACGAGCGGGGACGTGCTCATCGCCGACATGTGGTCGACGGGCATGACGACCGACGACCACCCCGTCCGGCACGTGCGCGACCGGCTCGCAGCCCGCCGGGTGCTCAGCGTGCAGGACACCGCGACCGCCGAGACCGGACGACGGGTCGAGGTCGGCGGGATCGTGACGCACCGGCAGCGTCCGGCGACGGCCTCCGGCATCACGTTCCTGAACGTCGAGGACGAGACCGGGCTGGTCAACGTCATCTGCAGCGTCGGGGTCTGGGGGCGCTTCCGCCGGGTGGCGCGGGAGTCCCCGGCGGTGATCGTCCGGGGCATCCTCGAGCGCTCGCCCGACGGGGTGGTCAACCTGGTGGCGGACCGCATCGAGCACCTGTCGCTGTCCGTCCGCACCCGCTCGCGGGACTTCCAGTGAGTGGTCTGCTCAGGCGAGCCGTCGTGCTCAGCGCACCTCGGGCAGGCGGATCGTGACCTCGAGCCCACCGGCGGGCACGTTGCGGAGCGACGCCGTGCCTCCCGCCCGTTCCGCCACCGCACGCACGATCGCGAGTCCCAGCCCGGAGCCGCCGGGCAGGGCGCCGGCACCGGTCGACGGGTCCGGGTTCGGGCGGGACGTCCGGGCCTCGTCCGGACGGGTGAAGCGGTCGAACGCCACCGGGATGAAGGACTCGGGCACGCCGGGGCCGTCGTCGGTGATCTGCAGCACGCCCTCGCCGCCGGTGCTCCGCCAGGACACGAAGATGCCGCCGCCGCGGGGGACTGCGGCCACGGCGTTGCCCGCGATGTTCGTGACGAGCTGGGCCATCCCGCCGGTGTCGATCCGGTACCGCGGTTCGACGGTGCCGCCGCCGATGCCCGGGCCGGAACCACCGACGGCGACGGGCGGCTCGAGGTCGAAGTCGACGGTGACGTCCTTCGCCGACGCGATGAGCCGGACGCGGTCGACCGCGGCCATCACCTCGTCGCCGAGGTCCGACCACGCGGTCTCGGGGCGCCGGTCGCCGTCCTGTTCACGGCGCTCCGACTCCTCGATCCGCGACAGGGCGAGCAGGTCGTTCGCCAGCCGTGACAACCGCGCGACGCTGTGCTTGGCGCGTTCGATGTGGGCGGCGAGGGCGGCGGCGTCGTTGCCGTCGAGCGAGGCGAGGTCCAGCTGGGTCGTCAGGATGGCCAGGGGCGTCCGGAGCTCGTGGCTGGCGTCCGACACCATCTGGCGTTCGCGCTCGGTCGCCTGCCGGGTCCGGGCGAGGAAGGCGTTGAGCGTGGTCGCCAGGGACGCCAGCTCGTCCTGGGCGGGGCCCACCGGCAGTTCGGCACGCTCCGGGGCCACGGAGAGCCGTTCGGCCTCGCGGCGCATCCGGTTCACCGGGCGCAGCGCGGTGGTCGCGAGCACCCAGGACGCCACGCCGAACGCGAGCAGGATGGCCAGGCCGGTCAGCGACAGCGTCGTCGTGAGGTCGTCGACGACGATGGCCTCGGCCTGCGAGTTGCGGGCGGCGACGACGGTCCAGCGGCCGGCCTCGTTGACGGGGTGCTCCACCACGACGCGGTACTCCGAGCCGGATGCCGTGATGATCGAGGTGCCGGCGGGGGTGGACCGCAGACTGCCGAGCGCTTGCTCGACACGATCGGGCATCGTCGACAGCACGATCTCGCCGGACGGGGACACGACGGCGACGAGCTGCGCGTTGCCCGGCGGCGAGAGGTCGGGGTCGCTGTCGACCTCGAGCGTGGCGACGTACGGGTCGGCATCGGCGTCGAGCAGGGTGCGGGTCGCACTCGCGACGACGCTCACCACCTGGAAGCGCATCACCAGGACGAGCAGCAGGATGACGATCGCGGCGATCGCTGTCGAGCCGATCGTGATCCGGGCACGCAGCGACAGCAGACGCAGCGGCCGGATCGGACCGCCGCGTCGGCGGTCCGATCGTGGGGCGTCGTCGGCCCCGCTCACGCCCCGAGCAGATCCAGGCGGTACCCGCGACCGCGGACCGTGGCGATGGCGACGGTGGCCTCGTGCGCGGTGAGCTTCTTGCGGAGGTACGAGATGTACTGCTCGACCACGTTCGGGTCGACGTGCTGCGAACCGTCCCAGACCTCTTCGAGGATCTTCGGGCGGTCGACGACACTGCCGGCGGACCGGGCGAGCAGTCGGAGCAGGGCGAACTCGGTGGGGCTCACGGCGACGCGCTGGCCCTTGATCGAGATGCGGCGGGCCTCGGAGTCGATCGACACGTCCCCGACCTCGATCGTGCGGGGTGCCCCGGCGGACTCACGACGGCCCAGCGCACGCAGCCGAGCGGTGAGCTCGGCGAAGGCGAAGGGCTTGGTGAGGTAGTCGTCCGCGCCCGCGTCGAGCCCGAACACGCGGTCGTCGACGGCATCGCGCGCGGTCACGAGCAGGATCCGCACGGGGTCCTCGCGCTCACGGATCCGCCGGGCGAGCTCGAAGCCGGACATGCCGGGCATCATCACGTCCACGACCGCCAGGTCGAACGCCTGCTCGCCGAGGGCGATGAGCGCCTCGACACCGTTCTCGACGGCCGTGACCCGGTACCCCTCGGCCGCGAGTCCGCGTTCCATCAGGGCACGCATCTCGTCGTCGTCCTCGACCACCAACAGCCGCATAGTGGACCTCCTCGGACCCATCGTGGCATCGAACCGGCGCGGACGGCCGTTCTGCGGGTCCGACTCGCTGAATCTCGTCACAGGACAAAGCAGAACGGTCTGTCCCGCGTTCTAGGGACGTGAGCGCCGCTTGCTTCGTTGCTAGGCTCCGGCAGCGGACAGCGCGACCCGATGCGCCGCCCGCACTGGGGGATCATGAACGACTCGATCGACCACCCGGCCATCGTGCGCCTGCGCGCCGAACTGGACGCCGCGTGGAAGGGCATCGGCGCGCTCGCGCAGCTGGAGGACGCTCCGCGCGACCGCGTGGTCGCGGAACTGCGGACGGCCGTGCCGGACGTGGCGAGCCGTGCTGCACGCGAGGTCGGTACCGAGGCCGTCGTCGCCGAGATCAGCCGGTACGCCGACGCCGGCATCCCGGGTGCGACCGACGTCGTGCCGACCGCGGTGATCTGGTCGGACGTCGTGCGGACGGCGTCGGAAGCGGCCTGCGCAGCGCGCTGAAGCGGACCGAGCGGCCTGCGCAGCGCGCTGAAGCAGACCGAGCGGCCTGCGCAGCGCGCTGACGCGGACTGACTAGTCGTCCTCGCCGAGCAGCTCGCCACGCACCCGTCGGATGTCCTCGAGCAGTGCCCCGATGAGCACCCAGTGCCGGGAGTTCGGTCGGACCACCTCGAGCGGCGCGGTGAGCGCCGGTTCGGAAGCCTCCGCCCACGGCCCGACGTCCGGCCCGGAGGCAGCAGTGTCCGCTCCGCCGACCCCGTCCACCGGGTCGAGCCGTGTCGACTCGACCCGCGCACTGAGGGCCCGGACGTCCGCACCGATCCGTGCCACCTCGGTCGCGATGCCGTGCACCACCGGGTCGTCGCGCAGGTCCGGTGCGGTGTTGTCACGGATCGCCCGGGTCATCCCGGTGACCCGGGTCACCAGGACGCGCAGGTGGTCGGTGGTCACCACGTCGCGGTCGAGGATCGTCCGGTGCCGGCCACTGCGGGGATTCATCGTCAGGGACTCGCGCGCCGACCCCAGGGACGCTTCGGCCTTGGCGTGCTGCTGCCGGAGTGCGCGGGCCGCGACGAGCGCCTCGTCCCAGCGCTCGCGGTCCCACCCCTCGGTCAGGCCGATCGCGATCCGCTCGAACGCCACCGCGGTGTCACGGGCGAGCCGGGCGACGGCGAGGTGCGCCGGTTCGAGCAGCACGGGCGGCACGATGAGCGCGTTCACGACCAGGGCGACGATCGCACCGATCACGGTCTCGAGGATCCGGTCGGCGGAGTAGTTCGGCGTCACGACCCCGGCAGTGAGCACGAGCATCCCGCTGATCCCCACCTGGGTGGCCGAGGTCGGGGTGAGCCGGAGCGCCCACGCGATGAGGATCGCGAGCACGATGACGAGCAGCACGACGAACACGCCGTCGCCGAGCAGCATGTGGAACCCGGTGGCGAGCACGACGCCGATCACCACGCCCGCGCTCCGCTCGAGCCCCTTCACGAACGACTGGTTGATGCTCGGCTGCACCACGAGCAGTGCAGCGATCGCCGCGAAGGTGGGGAACGGCCCCTGGATGACCAGGCGGCAGAGGAGCACGGCGGCAACCACCGCGACGGCGGTCTTCACGACCTGCAGGAACGGCGTGCGACTGGAGCTGCGGAGACGCGCGACCGGGTTCACACCGACCACGGTAGCCACCGGCCGCGCGCCGAGCCGTGCACGAACGCGACGAAACCCGCGCGACACGGTTGACTGATGTCGTGTGGCCCAACCATGAGCGCGTCATCCCGCAGGCCTTCGCCGGCTCCGGGACCTCCGTGGTGGCCGCGCGGGCGCACTCCGTCGAGCCCTCGGGCAACGGCTACCTGTACGGCTACGAGGTCGACACGGTGGACCGCAACGGCCAGCGCGCCACGGTCCTGACCTACGTCGACACCGGCGGCACCCACGACCAGAACAGCGCGATCGTCACCGACCCGGCGACGGGCGACCCGGTGTCGGTGTGGGCGTACCCCAACGACCCCGGCCTGCCCGTGCTGCCGCAGGTCACCTACCGCGACGCCGTCGCCGAGCTGCTGACCACGCTCGGCATGCCCGTCACCGACCCGGTGCTCACCGTGGCGGCGTACCGGCCCGGCAAGCGCGCGGTCGTGCGCGTCGACGCCCCCGAGCGCACCCTGTTCCTGAAGATCGTCCGTCCGCACCGGGTCGCGCCGATCGTGCAGTCGCACGAGCAGTTCGTCGCGGCCGGTCTGCCGGTGCCGCGTGTGCTGTCCAGCCGTGGCGACGGCCTGCTCGTGCTCGAGCGCATCCGCGGCGTGCCCGCCGGCAGCCGCATCCTCGACATCGCCGACGACCCCCGCTTCGTGGCGTCGCTCGCCGCGCTGAGCGGCCGGGTCGCCACCGTCCCGATGACCCAGCAGGCGCGCGCCGACGCGATGGACCACGCCGACTGGCACCGTCGCACGCTCATCGCCGCCCTGCCGCGTGACGCCGAGGAGATCGACCGCCTGTACGACGCCATCGGCCGCCGCTCCATCGGCTGGTCGAGCTCGACCAAGCAGGTCGTGCACGGCGACCTGCACCTGGAGCAGGTGTTCGTCGACGAGGACGAGCCGTGGCGCATCTCCGGCCTGCTCGACATCGACACCGCGGGCTGGGGCTTCCCGGTCCGTGACGTCGGTGCCGTCGTCGCCCACCTCGTGGTCACCGGGCTCTGGCACCGGTCCCGCGGCGACGCCGAGCGCGGCGCCGCCGCCGAGCGCCTCGCCGACGCGATCGCCCGCGACTGGGTCGCGCGCAACCCGCGCGAGGCCGACCGCATCGGACCCGCCATCGGCGCCCAGCTGCTCGCCCACGCCGGCGGCCAGGCGACCACCGGCTCCGCCAACGGGATCCAGACGGCCCAGCAGCTCCTCGCCGCGACGCAGGCCGCCCTCGCGGACGCGGCCCCGAGCCTCCCGACCGGCGGTTCGACCCGCCCGCGGTCCGCACCGCAGGTCTGAGACACGACCGAAGGACGGACTGGAGGCCCGGGTCGGGCCCGCCACGGGCCTCCCGTCCGCCGTCGCGACGCGCGCGGGCAACGCGCCGGTCGCCTCCGTCGGTGGTCCGGGAGTAAACTGAGTGCGCACGCACCGCGTTCCCGCGTGCCGCGTCGATTCCGGACGCAGCCGTCGATCACTTGATCGACGCGGGGACCGGGCCGTGACCGCCCCGAGGGGGCATCACGTGCGTGTGACCACGCCGGATCCCGGCGCGGACCGTCCGAACCTGCTCCCGGCAGGTGCTCGTGTGGAACGGCTCGCGGGAGTCCACCGGACGTCCCGATGCGGGGACCGGCGATGCGGTGGGCCACGGTGGCCCGCAGCTGAACCGGAGCCGCGCCAGGCACCGGTGCAGGACTTCCCGCCCCACGGGCGGATCGCCCCGACGTGTGGGCGGAACAGGAGGAGCGTTGGCTCGATCAGGCACCCGGCGTGCTGCCGGCGGGACGCGGACCGCGTCACGCCGCACCAGGCCGCTGGACAACGACGGCGTCATCCCCGTCCTCGCCCGCGCTGTGCGCGAGGTCGAGGCCGCGGCGCAGCGCGGACCGCTCAAGGCATCGAACCGGACGAAGTTCCAGGCGGTCGCCCTGCTCATGCGCGAAGAGCGCGCACGGGTGAAGGCCGACACGGAGCTCACCGACGCGCAGCGCGCCGAGCAGCTCAAGCGGCTCGACGGCGTGGCCACGATCCTGGCGAAGACGGCGGCGCGGGACACCAGCGTCATCCAGCTCCTCGCCGAAGAGGTCCAGGTGTCCGAGGCGACGCGTGCGGTCAAGCGCGACATGATGATCGCCGGCGGCATGGAACTGCAGCCGGAGGACCTCGTCATCGCGTCCGAGCCCGCCGCGGTGGTCGAGACCCCGGTGCGGGCCGTCGTGCCGCAGGCGGTCGTGCAGCGCCAGCTCGCGAACCCCTTCATGCCACCGGACTTCGCCCTCGCCGACCAGCCCGTCGCGCACCCGCGTCGCCTGGCGAACTGGGAGCTGTTCGGGCCGCTGTTCAAGTCGTTCGAGTACGGCGCGGGCGGGGGAGCGGCGACGATGCCGCTGCCGGAGCCCACGACGCTGCACTCGCGCTCGGGCACCACGCTCATGAAGCACCAGGCGGAACTCGTCGCCGCCGCTGCGCAGGGACACCGCACGTTCCTGCTCGCCGACGAGCCCGGCCTCGGCAAGACCGCACAGTCGCTGCTCGCCGCCGACGCCGCGAACGCGTTCCCGCTGCTCGTCGTCGTGCCGAACGTCGTCAAGACGAACTGGGCGCGTGAAGCCGAGCGCTGGGTGCCGAACCACCGCGCCACGGTGATCCACGGGGACGGCAACGACCTCGACGGGTTCGCCGACATCGTCATCGTGAACTACGAGATCCTCGACCGGCACGCCGGGTGGCTCGGCAACTTCGGGTTCAAGGGGATGGTCGTCGACGAGGCGCACTTCATCAAGAACAGGGACTCGCAGCGCGCCCGGTTCGTGCTGCAGATCGCCGAGCGCATCCGGCAGCGCACCGCCGCACCGCTGCTCATGGCGCTGACCGGTACCCCGCTGATCAACTCGGTCGAGGACTTCCGCACCATCTGGGAGTACCTCGGCTGGATCGACGACAAGAAGCCGCGCGCGAAGCTCATGAACGAGCTCGAGGAGATCGGCCTGACGCCGGCCGACCCCGGGTTCTTCGTCGAGGCCCGCCGTGCCGTCATCGACCAGGGCATCGTCCGACGCCGCAAGGTCGACGTCGCCGCGGACATCCCGGCACGCCGGATCGCCGACATCCCCGTCGAGCTCGACGGTGACGAGGGTCGCTCCATCCGCGACGCCGAGCGCGAGCTCACCGCGAAGCTCGTCCGCCGCTACCACCAGGCGCTCGACGCCCGCACCGGGCAGGACCCGGTCGTCGGCATCGACCACAAGCTGGTCCGCCAGGTCGCCCGCTGGGAGCTCGAGGACCAGGACGCCTCGTCGACCGGCGAGAACGTGTTCTCGATGGTCCGCCGCATCGGCCGTGCCAAGGCCCAGCTCGCGGCCGACTACGCGGCGCAGCTCGCCTCGAACGTCGGCAAGGTCGTGTTCTTCGCGAAGCACCTCGACGTGATGGACCAGGCGGAAGAGGTGTTCGCCCGTCGCGGGCTGCGCACCGCCACGATCCGCGGCGACCAGACCCCGACGCAGCGCACGGCCGAGATCGACTCGTTCGTGAACGACCCCGACGTCGCCGTCATCGTCTGCTCGCTGACCGCGGCCGGTGTCGGTCTGAACCTGCAGGTGTCGTCGAACGTCGTCCTCGCCGAGCTGTCGTGGACGAGCGCCGAGCAGACCCAGGCGATCGACCGCGTGCACCGCATCGGGCAGGAAGAGCCCGTCACCGCGTGGCGCATCATCGCCGCGCAGACGATCGACACCAAGATCGCCGAGCTCATCGACTCGAAGGCGTCCCTGGCCGCCCGCGCGCTCGACGGTTCGGACGAAGAGGTCGTCGACTCCGGTGACATCCAGCTCGACGCGATGGCTGCGCTGCTGACCGAGGCGCTCGGCGGCTAGCGCCGGCGCGTCCGGCGCTGACAGCAAAACACCGGTGTTCGCACTCTGAACCGCGTCATGCGCGTGTTCGGAGCGTGAGCACCGGTGTTTTGCGGAGGGCCGCCTGCTCAGATGCGGGACTGCACCTCGGCCAGGGACGGGTTCGTCGCCGTCGAGCCGTCGGGGAACACGAGCGTCGGCACGGTCTGGTTGCCGCCGTTGACCTCGGCGACGAGCTCGGCGGTACCCGGGGTCTGCTCGATGTCGACCTCGGTGAAGGGCACCCCGGCCTTCGACATCTGGTTCTTCAGGCGGGCGCAGTAGCCGCACCACGTGGTGGTGAACATCGTGACGCCGCCGGCTTCGGGCGTGAACTGCTCGCGGGTGATCGTGTCGCTCATCCCTGCAGGCTAACCCCGGGTGCGGGGAAACCTCGCAGCGCCTGGTAGACAAGAGCGTGTGAGCCACACGCACCTCGAGATCGAGCGCACCTACGACCTGCCCGAGGGCGGTGCCCTCCCCGACCTCGTCGGCGCGGGCGGCATCCTCCGCACCGAGCACCAGGAGCCGTTCGAACTGGACGCGACCTACTGGGACACCGAGCGGTACGACCTGGTGGCCGCGCGGGTGACCGTGCGCCGCCGCACGGGTGGCCCCGACGCCGGCTGGCACATCAAGCGCTCGGAGTCGGACACGGTCCGCCACGAGCAGCAGTTCCCCCTGACCGACGACGCCGACACGGTGCCCGACGAGGTCCTCGCCGCGCTCTTCACGGAGCGTCGTGGCCGCGGGCTGCGTCCCGTCGTCCGGATCACGACCACCCGCACCGTCACCCGACTGCTCGACGAGGACGGCGACCAGATCGCCGAGCTCGCCGACGACCAGGTCACCGCACAGCGTCTCGACGACGACGCCCCCGAGACCCCGCGCACCTGGCGCGAGGTCGAGGTCGAGACCGTCCACGGCGTCGACCCGCAGATCGCCCACGAGCTGTTCGCGGCCCTCGACGGACGCTTCGCGGCCGTCGGCGCCGGCCCCGCCGCCGTCGCGTCCAAGCTGGCACGCGGGCTGGCAGGAGCACCGGCACCGCGCCTCCAGACCGAGGAGAAGCCGGCCAAGGGCACGACCGCACGCATCCTGGCGAAGCGGGTGCGCAAGCTGCGCGTCGCGCTGCTCGGCCAGGAGGCCCGGCTCCGCTCCGGCGACACGGCCGACCTCCGGCAGGCGGCCGACACCACCCTCGAGATCGCCGCGATCCTGGGCGCGTACCGCCCGGCGTTCCCCGACGGCGAGGCCGTCGACCGCGCCGCCGAGGCGGCGGACGGCCTGGCGGGCGTCACCGCGCGTGCGGCGCTGGCCGAGTACCTGATCGACCGGCTGCCGCGGGCGTCGTCGCCGGCGCAGGACGACCTGGTCGACGCGATGACCCGCGAGCGCATCCTCGCCTCGACCCGGGAACGTCGCGACCAGGCGGTGCGGGACGTCGTCGCGTTCCTGCACGGCGAGCCGTTCCTCGAGCTGCTCGACGCCCTCGACGACGCTGCCGAGCGCCCGGCTCCGACGGCGTGGTCGCTCCGCGCACCGAAGCAGGTCGCGCAGGACGTCGGCGCCGACGTGAAGCCGCGTGTGCGCGAGCTCGTCCGGGCCGCCGTCGCCGACGACACCTCGGACACCGCTGCCGAGCGCGAGGCCGCCGACCGGACCACCACCGAGGCCGCGTGGCAGGAGACGATGCGCGCCCGGATGGCGATGGACGTGCTCGGCGACGACGCGTTCCCGCACGCGCTGTGGAAGCGGATCGGCACCGCTGCCGACGTGCTGACCGAACGGGTGCGGTCCCTGCACGCCCTCGACATCCTGCGGGCGAACGCGGCGATCGCGGAGCGCGGGGGTGAGGGCACGTTCGGGTACGGCGTGCTCGCGGGGGACCGGGTGCGCCTGGCCGAGGAGTCCTACGACGAGGCGGTGCACGCGCTCAACCGCGTGTGAGCGGGGTGCGCGCTGCGTGCGCTGCGTGCGCTTCGCTCGCTTGGTGAGCAGAAGAGGTCGGGTCCCGCGTTCGGACCCGACCTCTTCTGCTCACGAAGTGCGAGGCGTCGCTCAGCCCGCGGCGATCGGGTTGGCGGTCGCGGCGGCGGGCGTCTCGTCGGCGAGCCCGAGCACGTCGAGCAGCCAGGCGAGTTCGAACGCCCGCTCCTTCCACGACGCGTAGCGACCGCTGACACCACCGTGGCCGGCGGACATCTCGGTCTTCAGCAGCACCGGAGCGCCGACCTCGCGGAGCTTCGCGGTCCACTTCGCGGGCTCGACGTAGAGCACGCGGGTGTCGTTGATCGAGGTCACGGCGAGGATCTGCGGGTACTGCACGTCGTCGCGGACGTTCTCGTACGGGGTGTACTCGCTCATGTAGCGGTAGACCTCGGCGTCGTGCAGCGGGTCGCCCCACTCGTCCCACTCGATGACGGTGAGGGGCAGGTCCGGGTCGAGGATGCTCGTGAGCGCGTCGACGAACGGCACGGCGGCCAGGATGCCGGCGAACCGCTCGGGTGCGAGGTTGGCGACCGCACCCATCAGGAGCCCGCCCGCGCTGCCACCCTCGGCCACGAGGCGGTCGGCGCTCGTGCGGCCGGACTCGATCAGGTGCTCGGCGACCGCGACGAAGTCGGTGAAGGTGTTCTTCTTCGTCAGGGTCTTGCCGTTCTCGTACCAGTGCCGGCCGAGCTCACCACCACCACGGATGTGCGCGACGGCGAAGACGACACCGCGGTCGAGCATCGACAGGCGCATGACGCTGAAGCCGGGGTCGATCGAGTGCTCGTACGAGCCGTAGCCGTAGAGGTGCAGCGGTGCCGGGGTGCCGTCCTCGACGGCGTCACGACGCCAGACGAGCGAGATCGGCACGCGGGTACCGTCCAAGGCGGTCGCCCAGTCGCGCTCCTGCACGTAGTCGGCCGGGTCGTAGCCGCCGAGCACGGGCTGGCGCTTCAGGACCGTGACCTCGCCGGTGGCCAGGTCGAGGTCGCTGACCTCGGAAGGGGTCACGAACGACGTGTACCCGATCCGGAGCGTCGGCTGCTCCCACTCCGGGTTGCCGCCGAGCCCCGCCGAGAACAGTGCTTCGTCGAAGGGGACCTCGTGCGCGTCGCCGTAGCCGTCGCCCTCGATCGGGATGATCGCGACGCGGGGGAGTGCCTCGGAGCGGTACTCCAGGGCGAGGTGTCCGGCGAAGGCGTCGACCGACTCGATGCGGCGCTCGGTGTGGTGCGCCACGACGACGCGGCGGTCACGCTCGGACGTCGGGTCGTCGGCGGGGACGTCGACGAGCTCGAAGTTCTCGGCGCCGTCGTTGTGCAGCACCAGGAACCGGTCGCTGCCGCCGACGATGGCGTGCTCGATCTCGTACTCGACACCCTCGCGCCGGGGCCAGACGACCTGGAACTCACCGGTCGGGTCCGCGGCGTCGAGGACGTGCGCCTCGGACGTGATCTTCGAGCCGAGCTCGATGACGATGTACTGCGATGAGCGGGTGACACCGACACCGACCCAGTAGCGGTCGTCGGGCTCCTCGAACACCAGGACGTCCTCAGACGCCGCGGTGCCGACCGTGTGGCGCCAGATCTTGTCCGGACGCCACGACTCGTCGACCGTGGGGTAGAAGACGTAGCGGCCGGCCGGGTCGAACGTGGCGCCGGCGCCCGTGTTCGGGATGGCGTCGCCGAGGTCGGTCCCCGAGGCCAGGTCGCGCACGTGCAGGGTGTACCGCTCGTCACCCTCGACGTCGATGCCGTAGACCAGGCGGGTGCCGTCGTCGCTGATGTCGTAGGTGCCGAGGGAGAAGAACTCGTGGCCGTCGGCCAGGGCGTTGCCGTCGAGGACCACCTGCTCGCCGGGGAGTGTCGACTCGCCCTCGACGACGGCGGGCGGTGTCCAGTCGTCGGGGCCGGCGACGGGCACGCGGCAGTGCACGCCGTACTGGCTGCCCTCGGCGGTGCGGGTGAAGTACCACCAGTCGCCCATGCGGACCGGCACGGAGAGGTCGGTCTCCTGGACGCGGCTCTTCACCTCGGCGAAGATGCGGTCGCGCAGCGGCGCGAGGTGCGCGGTGGCGGCGTCGGTGTGGGCGTTCTCGGCTTCGAGGTACGCCAGGGTGTCGGGGGATTCCTTGTCCCGCAGCCACTCGTAGTCGTCGACGAAGTCGATGCCGTGGTGGGTCCGTGTCACGGGCCGCTTGGCGGCGCTGGGCGGGGTGGATGCGGTGTGCTCGTTGCTCACCGTCCCACCCTATTCGCCCGCACCCCCGGTCAGGCCGCCGTGCGCTCGCAGCCGCCCGCCGCCGCCTGCACCCGCTGCTCGAACGCCTCGAGCTCGTCGACCACGGCCGGTGCGACCCACGCCCGGTCTCGGAGACGATCGGTGACCGGACGGAGCACTCCCGCCAGCACCAGGTCGTGGGTGACGCACTCGACCTCGTCGGTGGTGAGCAGGGTGTCCAGGTGCGCTTCGGTCAGGACGGGGTCGTCGGCGAGCGCACGGCCGACGACGGCGTGCGGGCCCGAGGCGCAGGGGCCGACGGACCGATCGGCGTCGTGCTCGGCGAGCAGCAGGGCGCTCAGCGTCGCCTCGTCGCACACCGTCCCGATCGCCAGGGCCAGGTCGACCACGAACCCGGTGACCTTGCCGTCGCGGTACTGCTCGAGGTGCCGGAAGTACCGCCGCCGATCCGCCGCGAGCGCGGTGGCCACCGGTGCCGTGACCGTGGTCGTCACCCCGCGAAGCCGGAGCACGGCACCGATCAGCGCGCGCCCGATCCGACCGTTGCCGTCGGTGAACGGGTGGATCGACTCGAACTGGGCGTGGGCGATCGCGGCCTGGGCGATCGGGTGCAGGTCCACACGGTGCACGAACGCGAACAGGTCGGCCATCAGCGGTGCCACGAGCTCGGGCGGTGGTGGCACGTACACGGCATCGCGGGGCGTGGCACCGCCGCCGATCCAGTTCTGCACGTCGCGGTACCGGCCGGCGTACCGTCCGTCCACCGGGTCGTCGCGCATCAGCAGGCGGTGCGCCTCGAGCAGGGAGGCCTCGGTGACGGTGCCCGAGTCCGCTCCGGACACCAGGTGCTCGACGGCGCCGCCGGCCCGGACGACCGCGGTGGCACCGGCGTTCGCCCGGATGCCGACGAGGGCCCGTGCCAGGTCGTCGATCGACGCGGACTCGTCCTCGATCCGCGACGACGCCACGGCTTCGGTCCGGCCGAGCACGGACCCGAGCGGCGCGAGCCGGGAGCCGTGGTGGACGTCGAGGGCGCGCAGGGCCGTGGCGCTCCGGTCGAGCAGCGCGACGGTGTCGTCGTCGGGCGTCCACCGAGCCCTCGCGATGGACGGGGCCAGCGACACCCGCACGGTGGTCACCAGCCGGTCGTCACGGCACCCGCGGACGGTGCTCCGCCACGGTCGCTCGCTGCGTTCGTGCGTGGGCCAGGTGTCGCTCCGGTGTGCCATCCCGCGACGGTAGAGCCACCCGGACGCTCGACGCCAGGAATCGGTATTTCGCCCGCTCGCCGCCTGCCGCCGCTTGCCGCCGCGGGCCCGCCCGGCGCCGCCGTCCCGACCCCCCGGCCCCGCCGCGCGCCCCTGCGACGGCGCCCGCCCGCGCACCGCGCCCCCGCGTACCGTTGGTGCCATGAGCAACTCCTTCGCGATCACCGGTGCCCACGTCGTCCCCGTCTCCGCTCCAGCCTTCGACGGCGGCGCGGTCGTCGTCGAGGACGGCCGGATCACCGCGATCGGTCCGGACGTCTCCCCGCCCGAGGGGATGACGGTCCTCGACGCCGCGGGTTCCTGGCTCGTCCCCGGCTTCGTCGAGGCGCACGGCCACGTCGGCATCCACGAGGAGGCCAACGGCGAGGCCGGCAACGACACGAACGAGATGACCGCCCCGAACATGGCCGGCGTCCGCGCGATCGACGCGATCGACATCGACGACGAGGGCTTCCGGGACGCGCTCGCCGGTGGGATCACGAGCATCGTCGTCAAGCCCGGCTCCGGCAACCCGATCGGCGGGCAGAGCGTCGCCATCAAGACCTGGGGCGGCCGGACGATCGACGAGCAGCTCATCTCCGACTCGGTCAGTGTGAAGAGCGCCCTCGGCGAGAACCCAAAGCGCGTCTACGGCGGCAAGGGCCAGACGCCCTCGACCCGGCTCGGCGTCGCGAAGATCATCCGTGACGCCTTCGTGGAGGCGCAGAACTACAAGGCCGCCCGCGACGCAGCAGCCGCGAAGGACGAGCCGTTCGCCCGCGACCTGACGAAGGAGACGCTCGTCCGGGTCCTCGACGGCGAGCTCGTCTGGGACCAGCACACCCACCGCCACGACGACATCGCCACCGCGATCCGCCTGTCCGAGGAGTTCGGCTACCGCCTCGTCGTGAACCACGGCACCGAGGCGCACAAGATCGCCGACGTGCTGGCCGCCAAGGACATCCCGGTCATCTACGGCCCGCTCTTCACCAGCCGCTCGAAGGTCGAGCTCCGCGACCGCGGCATCCCGAACCTCGCCACGATCGCGGCAGCCGGGGTCCGAGTCGCGATCACGACGGACGCGCCGGTCGTGCCGATCAACATGCTCGTCGACCAGGCGACCGCCGCCGTGAAGGAGGGCCTGCCCGCCCAGACCGCACTCGAGGCGCTCACCGTCAACCCGGCCGAGTTCCTCGGGTTCGGGGACCGCGTCGGGCGCCTGGCCGAGGGTTACGACGCCGACCTCGTGCTCTGGGACGGCGATCCGCTCGACGCGACCAGCCGCGCGACGCGCGTCTGGATCGACGGCAAGTCCGTCTTCACGTGGGCCGACGGAGCCGGCGTCACCACCCCGCGCTGGTAGCGGGTGCAGAGCCTGGAGGCCCGGATCGCGACGTGCCTGCGAGTCGCGATCCGGGCCTCCAGGCCGTTGCGCCGGGGGCGCCGCGTGCTCAGACCTCGCGCGCCAGCAGGAAGTCGTTGATGCGGGTCGTGAGTTCGGCGTCGATTGGACGCGCGTCGCCGTTCACCGAACGGATCGGCGCAGCCTGCCGCACGCTCGACACGAGCCAGAGCGCGTCCGCGGCCGCCAGGTCGGCGAGCGTGACGAGTTCGTAGGCGGTCTCGATGCCCTCCTGCTCGGCGAAGCGGAACACGTCGGCCTGCGTCGTGCCGGCCAGGATCCCGATGTCGGTGCGGGGCGTGACGAGCCGGTCGCCGACCTTCATGATCAGGTTGGCGCGCGTGCCCTCGAGCACGTACCCGTCGCTCGAGACGAACAGGGCGTCGTCGGCGCCGCGGCGGACGGCTTCGCGCAGGGCGGCCATGTTGACGCCGTACGACAGCGTCTTCGCGCCCTGCAGCAGCCACGGCGAGGTGCGCTCGACGTCGTGCCGGTACCCGCGGTCCAGGACGACGACGGAGATGCCCTCGGTGCGGGCGGCCGTGGAGTCACCCGACGGCGCGGCGTAGACCCACCCGGTCGGACGGTCGGTGCCCTCGACGCCGCGGGTCAGGACGGTCTTGGCGAAGGCCTCGCGCACCGGGTCGAGGCGGGCGCAGACGGCCTCGATGGCCTGGCGCCAGGCCTCCGGGTCGGGGGCGGGCAGGTCGAGCATCGCGGCGGAGCGGCCGAAGCGGGCGAGGTGCGCCTCGAGGGCCTGGGGCCGACCGTCGATCACCGTGATCGTCTCGAACACGCCGTCGCCGCGCGTGACGCCGAGGTCCTGCACCTGCACGTGCTCCTCGAGCGGCTTCGCCCAGGTGAAGGCGTCCGCCGCGGGGTCGTGCGGCGCGGCGTCGCGGGAGGGCTGGTTGAGGACGGCGAGCACGGTTTCGGTCATGCGTCCATCCAACCGCAGCTCAGCCGGCTTCGGGCAGCGCGCCCAGCAGCTTCCACACGGCGGGCGTCAGCTCGGGGTGCTGCAGCGCGATCCGGCGCAGCCGGTGGTACTCCTCGCCCAGCCGGGTGCCCTGCCCGGACGCCGGATGGCTCGACCACTGCGCGTGCCGCTTGCCGATCGCCTCGTCCAGGTCGACGGCGTCCGCGCGCAGGATCAGCACGACCTGCTCGTCGACGGTGGGGAGCGTCGGCATGAACTCCCACGGGTCCTCGCCCTGACGACTGCGGTGCTCGACGAGCATCGAGATCTCCTCGGCGGCCTCGGCGCGCAGCACTTCGAGGCTGCGCCCGGTCCTGCGGGGCTCAGCCATGGTGCCCCCGCAGCACGCCTGCCATGGGAAAAGCGTACGACACTCCATCGGTCACACTGGACGCGTGACCCTTCGCGACGAGAGCAAGTCCCAGCATCCCCGGGTGGTGGTCGTGTACCTGCTGCGCGACGGCGAGGCAGGCCCCGAGGTGCTGCTGGGGGAGAAGCGCCGCGGTCTCGGCACGGGCCGTCTGGTCGGCCCCGGCGGCAAGCGCGAGCCCGGTGAGTCGGCGGTCGAGACCGCCGTGCGCGAGGTGCGTGAAGAGGTCGGCCTGCGGCTCGACGCTGTCGACCTGGAGGCCCGTGGCACGTTGGACTACCGGTTCCCGTACCGACCGTCCTGGTCGCAGGTCTCGGACGTCTTCGTCTGCCGCCGCTGGCAGGGAGACCCGTCGGGCTCCGACGAACTGGAGCCGCGGTGGATCCCCGTCGACACCGTCCCGTACGACGCCATGTGGGACGACGCCCGGTACTGGTTGCCGGGGGTGCTCGCGGGCGGCAGCGTCCGCGCGCGGTTCACGTTCGCCGAGGACGACGCGACCGTCGCCGGGTTCACCGGGACGGGTGTCGGTGTCGGCGTGGGTGAGTAGCTGCTTGCTGCTTGCTGCTAGCGCGGCTGCTGGGTGCGGGTGCTGCCGGTGCGCGCTTCCTCGGCGGCGGCCATGACGTCGGCGTCGCCGCTCCGGCCGCCCAGGGGTCGCACGAAGAAGTCGATGATGCCGACGACGATCGCGCCGATCATCGAGAACATCGCCCACCCGACGAACAGCCCGGCGGTGCCGCGGCCGTCGGCGGGTGCGAGCAGGACGCTCGCGGCGTAGAAGCCCACCGTCAGCACGAGGAACACGACGACGACGGTGATGAGGACGCGGTGCCAGGTGATGCGCGGGTTCATCCGATCAGGATACGCGTCAGCGGTCGGCGTGCTTGCCGTGCGGAGCCGCCGCTGGTCGCGGTTCCTTCCGGTTCGCGGGGCGCTGCACGGCGATGCGCCCGGTCGGCGTCGCATCCGGCTCGAGGCCGTCGCGACCGCCGGTGAAGACGTCACCGCCGGTGCGGTCGTCCTCCCAGTCGTCGTCCCGCAGCACGCTCAGGGTGCCGGTCTCGGTGGAGGTCAGGCCGTGGCGCTCGAGCTCGGCGTCGCGCTGCCCGCCGAGGAACTCGCGGTTGGCGGTGTTGGCGTCCTGGAACATCGTGGTCCGGCCGGTGACGATCGCGCGGATCCGTCGGCGCTCCCACCACTTCTTGCCGAAGTACATCAGCACCAGGCCGGCCGTGGCGTAGCAGGCCATCGTGATCAGGCCGCGAGCCGGGCCGGGGCCGACGCCGTAGACCTGGTGCTTGATCATGTCGACCATGCTCGAGCCGACGACGACGTTGTTCAGCCAGGCGAAGGGCTCGGGCATGAACCACTTCGGGTAGGCGCCGCCGGACGACGGCATGGACAGGAAGACGAAGCAGATCATCGCGGGTGCGGCGATGAACCGGCCGACGAAGTAGCTCAGGCCGTTCACCGCCAGGCCGATCGCCACGATCCAGCCCCAGGCGATGAGCACGAGCTGGATCCAGTGCCCGTGGATGGCGCCGAGCACGGGCCCGGCGAGCGTGTTCGTGATGAGCGAGATGACGAGGCCGCCGACCACGATGACCGTCATCCGGGTGCGGTGCCGGAGCGGGCCGCCCATGATGCCGATGAACATCGCGACCATGTAGCCGCCGATGCACCACGCGAGCATGACGTACATCGCGACGGTGCCGTACTCGTCCCACGCCGGCAGCGGTGCGAGCTCGGTGACCTTCGGGGTCGCCACGCCCAGGCCGGTCAGCACCGCGGTGAGGGTGGCCGGGACGAGGCTCGCGACCTGGAACTGGTGCGCGCTCGCCTTGAAGAACTCGTTCGCAGCGGGGTCGTAGGCGACCGCCATCGAGCCACCCACCACGTCGCGCTTCGCCTGCGCGAGCGAGTCGTACGTGTGGAACACGAACTCGCCCGGCAACGCCTGCTGCACCGCCTGCACGAACGCCGGGTCGCTGCCGATCAGGGCGATCGGGACGTCGTGCGGGTGCGGGGCGTGGAACGCGAAGACGTAGCACAGGCAGAACCCGACGATGAAGAACAGCGGCATCCAGAGCTGCAGGCCGATCAGCTGCAGCGACGGGTGCAGGGTCGAGTACCACCGGCGGTAGGCGCCGTGCTGCTGGGGCGCGGGCACCGGAGCCTGTCGCCGGGGTCCCGAACGCGTGTGCCCGGCGACCTTGCCGCCACGGCGCGGCTTGGTCCCACGTGCGGAGGGACGGGTCCCGCGCGGCTTCGGCGGCGTGGGACGGGAACCGCCGGGGCGCTCCGGTCCGTCGTCGTTCCTGGGGACGTCGTTCCGCGGCGTGCTCACTCGGCGCTCTGCTCCTGCTCTCGATCGGAGCGCCAGGATACGCCCGGGGTGCTCAGGAGCGACTGCGCGACGCCTGCGCCGAGTCCATGGCGAGTTCTTCCGCGTCGAGGGTCACGAGCACGCGGCGCATGACCTCCTCGTCGAGGTTCCCCTTCTCGCGCTCCTCGAGCACGATCTCGCGGCGGCGGTCGAGGAGCTCGCGTCGGATGTCCTGGATCTGCGAGCCCCGGAGGCGCAGTGCGACGTTCCGCCCCTCGTCCTCTTCTTCCTCGGCGTCCTGACGGAACGTCTCGGCCTGGCGCTCCAGCCGCGCCTTCAGCCGGTTCACCACCGAGTCGACGGCTTCCGAGCCGTACTGCTTCGCCCACGCCGGACGCCGTTTCTCGAGCAGCTCGATCGCGGCCTCGGTGGTGCGCTGGTTGAGCCGCATCTCGCTGCGCACGTCCTCCTCGCCCTCGGCCGGGTCCTGCACCTTGAGTGCGCGGATGACGAACGGCAGGGTGAGTCCCTGCAGCAGCAGGGTGCCGACGGTCACGAAGAAGGCGATGATGAAGATCGTGTCCTGCGCCGGGATCTGCGTCGGGCTCGCCACGACGGAGACCGCAGCCGCCAGGGTCACCACACCGCGCATACCCGTCCACGAGATGACGGTGAGCTCCCGCCAGTTGAGCTTCGGCTCCGCGGAACCGCGCATCCACCGAAGCGAGGGATGCCCGCGGGACAGCTTGATCCGCAGCGGCCGGAGCCACTTCCCGTTGAACCGGTTGCGCGCGTAGGACTCGAACACGAACAGCGGCCGGACCAGGATCACCACCGCGAGCACGACGGCCGCAGCGGTGAGCGTCTGCCCGAGGCTCCGCTCGCTCTCGACCAGGTCCTGCACGACGGTGTTGAGCTGCAGGCCGATGAGCGCGAACACGAAGCCCTCGAGGATGACGTCGATGCTCGTCCAGAGCGGGCGCTCCTGCAGGCGGGTGGCGTAGCCCTCCTTCGGCGAGTTGTAGCCGATGTACAGGCCGGCCGTGACGACCGCGATGACGCCGGAGCCGGACAGGTCCTCGGCGAGGATGTAGGCGACGAACGGCAGCAGGATGCTCATGATCGTCTCGACCACAGGGTCGTTGATGCGCATCCGGATCCAGTGCACGACGACGCCGAGCACGATGCCGACGACCAGACCGACGCCGATCGCCAGGCCGAAGATGCCGAGGTCCTGCCAGATCGTCAGCGACGTGCCCGCGATGATGAGCGTGAACACCCGCACCAGGGTCAGCGAGGCCGCGTCGTTGATCAGGCTCTCGCCGGACAGCACGGTCATGACGCGGCGGGGGAGTCCGAGCTTCCGGCCGATCGCGGCGGCGGACACCGCGTCCGGCGGGGCGACGATCGCGCCGAGCAGGATCGCCGCCGGCAGCGTCATGTCCGGGATGAGCAGGTACGCCACCCCGCCGACGACCAGGGCGGTGACGATCACCAGGAAGATGCCGAGCCGTCGGATCTGCTTGATCGAGCCGCGGAAGCTCTGCCACGACACGTCGAGGGCCGCCGAGTAGAGCAGCGGCGGCAGGATCACCGTGAGGATGACCTCGGAGTCGATCTCCATCGGCGGCAGCCCGGGCAGGAACGAGGCGGCCAGGGCGACCGCCGTGACGAGCAGCGGAGCGGGGAGCCCCTTGGCTCGGGCGAACCCCGTCACCGCGAGCGATCCGATCAGCAGGATGAGGAGCTCAGCGGTGTCCATGGACGCATTCTCCCATCGGCATGGTTCCGAAGCTGAACGAGTGTGAAGCTGCGGTGAACAACAGGTTGCCGATCAGGTTTGCTCGAAGGGCCGACGCCTGGGACACTTGCCCGCGGTGGACATCACACTCATAGTCGTCCTGGTCATCGCGTTGGCCCTCTTCTTCGACTTCACAAACGGTTTTCACGACACCGCCAACGCGATGGCGACCCCGATCGCGACCGGCGCCATGAAGCCCAAGGTGGCGGTCACCGTCGCTGCGGTGCTCAACCTGGTCGGTGCGTTCCTCAGCACCGCCGTGGCGACGTCGATCTCACACGGGTTGATCAACGAGGGGCCCGGTGGCGTCGCCATCAGCCCCGAGATGATCTTCGCGGGCCTGATCGGGGCAGTCGTCTGGAACATGATCACGTGGCTCCGCGGGCTGCCGTCATCGTCGTCGCACGCGCTGTTCGGCGGGCTCATCGGTGCCGCGATCGTCGGCGCCGGGTTCCAGTCGGTCAACTACGTCGCGCTGCTGACGGTGGTGATCATCCCGGCGTTCGCCTCGCCCGTGATCGCCGCGCTCGTGTCGTTCTTGTCGACGCGCATCGCGTACCGGATCACGAAGCGTCCGGTGTTCCCGAACGAGCGCGGCGGGTTCCGCATCGGGCAGGTCTTCACCAGCTCGATGGTGTCCCTGGCGCACGGCACGAACGACGCGCAGAAGACGATGGGTGTCATCACGCTGACGCTCATCGCCTCGGGCGCGCAGTCGTCGAACCAGGGCGTGCAGTTCTGGGTCGTCGTCGCCTGTGCCCTCGCGATCGCCCTCGGTACCTACACGGGCGGCTGGCGCATCATCCGCACCCTCGGCTCGGGCATCACCGAGATCCGTGCGACGCAGGGCTTCGCCGCCGAGGCCTCGACCGCCGCGACGATCCTCGCCTCCAGCCACCTCGGCTTCGCACTGTCGACCACGCAGGTGTCCTCGGGCTCGATCATCGGTGCAGGTCTCGGCCGCCGCGGCTCGAAGATCCAGTGGTCGACCGCCGGCAAGATCGTCATCGCCTGGTTCATCACCCTGCCCGCGGCCGCCGCGGTCGGTGCGGTCGCCTCGGGCATCGCCCGCCTCGGCGTCATCGGGCTCGTGCTCGACGCCGTGATCGGTGCCGTCGTGATCCTCGGCCTGTACCTGTGGTCGCTCCGCAAGCCGCACGAGCAGGCCTCCGCGATCGAGGTCGACGTCGCCGCGAACGCGGTCCTGACCCGCAAGGAGCTGCGTGACATGCAGCGCAAGAAGCGTGCCGACGCGGTCGCCCAGCGTCGCGCCGAACTGAGCCGCGAGCGCACGCTCCGTCGCATGGCGGCCCGCAAGGGAGGCCGTCGCTGATGGGCATCGACTGGTTCGCATTCCTCACCGTGGCGCTCGTCGCCGTGGTCTCGTCGTGCTTCGTCGTCGCCGTGTACTCGGTCGGCCTCCGTCTCTGGAGCGCCGCCGACACCCGCGAAGGCAAGTTCACCGTGAAGGAGGACGGCACGATCGGCCCGGCCACCGCCGGCTTCCCGAACCCCGCCGGAGCCTCGGCGGCAGCACGCGCACTCCGCGCCGCGGCCATCGCGTGCTTCGTCGTGTGCGGTGCCGTCGTGCTCTACGGCATCTACCTCATCGTCCCGCAGTTCCACTGACGGGCACGCTCACCGTGTGAGCAGAAGACGCCGGGTCGCCCCTCGCGACCCGGCGTCTTCTGCTCACTCGTCGCGCGTTCGCCGCGCCCGCTCGTGCGGGCGGCGCGCTTGGTGAGCAGAAGATGTCGAGTCCCGCAGCGCGAGCCGACATCTTCTGCTCACGAAGCGACGGGAGGCCCGAGGCGGGCACGCCGCCCGCTCCGCCCAGCCCCCGGCGCGTTCCCGGACCGGCCGGACGGACGGGACTAGCCTCGACGTGTGACCGGCAACGAGGAGGCACCTGTGACGACGACGACGCGGACCGAGAGCGACTCGCTGGGATCACGGGAGGTCCCGAACGACGCGTACTGGGGCATCAACACGTTGCGGGCACTCGAGAACTTCCCGATCACCTCCGTGCCGATCGCCGTGTACCCGGACCTCATCGAGGCGCTCGTCACCGTGAAGCAGGCGGCGGCGCGGGCGAACCGGGCGATCGGTGTGCTCGACGAGGAGCGCGCCGACGCGATCGACCGTGCAGCGCAGGAGGTCCGCGACGGAGCACTCCGCGAGCAGTTCGTCGTCGACGTCGTGCAGGGCGGCGCGGGGACGAGCACGAACATGAACACGAACGAGGTGCTCGCGAACCGGGCCCTCGAACTCCTCGGGCGGGAGCGGGGCGACTACGCGTACCTGCACCCGATCGACCACGTGAACCGCAGCCAGTCCACGAACGACACGTACCCGACGAGCATCAAGATCGCGATGATCTTCGGGGTCCGTCGTCTGATCGTGCAGCTCGAAGAACTGTCCGCGGCGTTCGCCGAGCGGGGCCGCGCCTTCGCCGACGTGCTGAAGGTGGGCCGGACGCAGCTGCAGGACGCGGTGCCGATGACCCTCGGGCAGGAGTTCACCGGGTTCTCGCACACGATCCAGGAGGACGCGGACCTGCTCCGCAAGGTGATGCCGCTGCTCGCCGAGATGAACCTCGGCGCCACGGCGATCGGCACCGGGATCACCGCGGACCCGCTCTACCGCGACGAGGTCCGCCGACAGCTGCAGGAGGCGAGCGGCATCGATGTCGTCACCGCCCCCGACCTCATCGAGGCGACGAGCGACGCCGGTGCGTTCATGACCCTGTCCGGCACGGTGAAGCGCAGCGCCGCGAAGCTCTCGAAGATCTGCAACGACCTGCGGCTGCTGTCGTCCGGTCCGCAAGCGGGCCTCGGCGAGATCACGTTGCCGGCTCGCCAGGCCGGCTCGTCGATCATGCCGGGCAAGGTCAACCCGGTGATCCCCGAGGTCGTGAACCAGATCGCCTACGCGGTCGCGGGGGCCGACACCACCGTGACGATGGCGGCGGAGAGCGGGCAGCTGCAGCTCAACGCCTTCGAGCCGATCATCGCCCACTCGATCCTGCAGTCGCTGCAGTGGATGTCCCGCGGCTGCGCGACCCTGCGTGAGCACTGCGTCGTCGGCATCGAGGCGAACGAGGCGAAGCTCGCGGCCCAGGTGGACACGAACGTCGGCGTCGTCACCGCGCTGACGCCGTACATCGGGTACGCGGCGGCTGCGTCGATCGCGCACACGGCGCTGACCACCTCGACGCCGATCTCGACGCTCGTCGTGGCCGCGGGCCTGATGGAGGAGGACCAGGTCATGCGCGTGCTCAGCCCGGCACGGCTGTCGGGCATCGAGCTGGCGACGGGTGCGATCCCGATCATCACCGAGGAGATGCTGGACGCCGAGGCGCGCAAGCGCTGACGCGGGGCGTCCGCACCACAGGAACGCGCGCACAAGCACCGCGCGCAAGCACCGCGCACGCACACACGCCCGTCAGGGCAGCGGCCGCTCGCCCACCCGCACCTGCTGCGCCATCGCCCGCAGGTGCTCCTCGTTCGGGGTCAGCTCGGCGTCCTCTTCCTCGGCCACCCGCGCGGCCTCGGCCCGCACGTGCTGCGCGGCCGCGATGTCCTGGTCCCGCCAGCGCGCGAGCGTGAAGTTCCGCGTGACGTCGCGCAGCGGCAGCCGGATCGACTCGTCCGCCTCGATGCCGGCGAGCAGCTGCCGCATCCGGATCACCTCGGAGTCGAGCTCCCCGCCGACCACGAGCACGAAGTTCGAGATGTACAGGTACACGAGCAGCAGGATCGCGCCACCGAGCCACCCGTAGGCGCGGTTCCCGCCACCGAGGGTCTCCACGTAGAGCGCGAACCCCACCGTCGCGATGGCCCAGGTCACGATCGCGAACGCGGCACCGGCCGACACCCACCGCAGCTGCGGGGTCTTCACGTTCGGCGTCGCGTAGTAGAGCACCGCCACCATCACGACGAGGTCGGCCGCCAGCACCGGCCACTTCACCACGTTCCACACGTCGTCGATCCAGGGCGCCCACCCGAGCTGTCGGATGACGGCCTCGGAGATCGTCGGCGTGCCGAGCAGGATGACGATGGCGACGGCACCGCCGACCATGACGAGCAGCGTGACGAGGAGCATCATGCTGCGGAACTTCCAGATCCGCCGGCCCTCCTCGACCTCGTAGGCGGTGTTCATCGCCCGCCCGAACGCCGTCGCGTAGCCGGACAGCGACCAGAGCGTCAGCACGACGCCGATCGTGAACCCGAGCCACGGGTTGTCCAGGGTCAGCAGCTGCCGGAGCGGCCCCTCGAGGTGCTCGGCGGTCTCCGGCCGGACGATGAACCCGAGGACCTCGACGATGTCGGTCAGGCTGTCGCCCTTGCGGTCGACGATCGACAGCGCCGACACGACCGCCAGCGCGGTCGGGAACACCGTCAGGAGCGCGAAGAACGTCAGCGACGCGGCCGCGTCGACGACGCGGTGCCGGATGACCGAGTGGTAGGTGCGCCGGACGACGGCGCGGACTCCCGTCCGCTGGAGGTCGCGCGATGCGCTGTCCGGCATGTGTCGTACGGTACCCGACACGTGACGGCCTGGAGGCCCGTGGCGGGCCCGCCCCGCGCCTCCCGTCCGCCCTTCGGTCGCGTCGCGAGCCCCTGCAAGACGCCGGTGTTCACGCTCCGCACCGCGGAACGCGGGTGTTCAACGTGCGAACACCGGTGTCTTGCGGACCCGCACTCGACCGCGGCCCGCGGCCCGCGGTCAGTTGGCGTGCGGGTGCAGGGCGTCGTAGCGGCGGAACGACGGGACCATCCGGAGGAGCAGCGCGACGAGGCCGATGATGAGCACGCCGCCGATGACCGGCGGGTACGCGATGCCGGCCGCGACGACCAGGCCGGCGTACAGGTCACCGAGCCGCGGGCCGCCCGTGACCACGACGATGAAGATGCCCTGCAGCCGACCGCGCATGCCGTCCGGCGACGCCGCCTGCAGGATCGTGTTCCGGAACACCGAGCTGACGTTGTCCGCACCGCCGGCCATCGCCAGGAACAGCGCCGCGAGCCCGAGCGCCGGCAGGATCTCGACGCCGAACGCCTCGCCCGAGCGGCCGCCGAGCACGTGCGCCAGCGCGATGACCACACCGAACGCCGCGATCGCCCCGCCGTACGCCGTGATGGCCCAGCCGACGGCCTCACCCTGGCGTCGGACGTGCCCGAGCGGCCCGGAGAACACGCTCGACAGCAGCGCCCCGATCGCGTACGCGGCGGTCAGGGTGCCGACGGTGATCGACCCGCCGCCGATGACGAGCGCGCCGATCGCGGGGAACAGCACACGCGGCTGCCCGAAGGTCATCGCGATGATGTCGAGCACGAACGTCATCGTGATGTTGCGCGACCGCCGCAGGAACTTCGCGCCCTCGATGAGCGAGCCGAGCCCCGGCCGCAGTGCGTCGTGGTCGGCGGCCATCCGCGGCAGCGTGAACACCCCGAGGAACGCGAACGTGAACAGCACGACGTCGATCGTGTAGGTCGGCGCGAACCCGACGGTCGCGATGAGCACGCCGGCGATCGCCGGACCCACGGTGACCTGGAACCCGGACGCGATCCCGCCCAGGGCGCTCGCCGCGGGCAGCAGGTCGGTGCCGACGAGCTGCGGGACGATCGCCGAGCGGGAGGCGTTGCCGACGGTGGCGGCCACGGCGTTCACCGTCGCGAGCACGTAGAGCAGTGCGACGCTGTGCAGGTCGAGCCAGGCGTGCGTGGCAATCAGTGCGACGGCGACCCAGGCGATGATCGACGACACGAGCGCGACGAGGCGTCGGTCGAAGGCGTCCGCGAGCATCCCGCCGTACAGGCCGGCGACGATCATCGGCACGAGCGCGATGACACCCACCAGGGCCACGGCGAAGGTCGATCGGGTGATCTCGTAGACCTCGAGCCCGACGGCGACGGTGGTCATCTGGGTACCGATGCCGGCGATCGCCGTGCCGGCCCAGAGCCGGGCGAAGGCGGGGGAGCGGCGGAGCGGGGTGAGGTCGGCGAGCAGGCGGCGGCGCGGCGGTGCGGGAGTCGATGGTGTCACGGTGGAACCATTCTGCGGGCTGGACGCTCGTTGCGCGTGCCCGGTGCGCCCTCTGGTTGACTGATCGGCATGACTGACCTGAACAGCAAGCCCGAGTTCGACGCCCCCGAGGGCCCCGCCCCCACCGAGCTCGTCATCACCGACATCGTCGAGGGTTCCGGCGAGGAAGCGTCCGCCGGCTCGACCGTCAAGGTCCACTACGCCGGGGTCGAGTACGAGACCGGCGAGGAGTTCGACAGCTCCTGGAACCGCGGCGAGCCCATCGACTTCCCGCTCGCGGCCCTGGTGCGCGGGTGGCAGGAGGGCATCCCCGGCATGAAGGTCGGCGGTCGCCGCAAGCTCGTCGTCCCGCCGGAGCTCGCCTACGGCCCCGCCGGTGGTGGCCACTTCCTGTCCGGCAAGACCCTCATCTTCGTGATCGACCTGCTCGGGGTCCGCTGATGCAGGTCGGTGCCCCGACGATCGAGCTGAACGACGGCCACCGGTTCCCGGAGCTCGGCCTCGGCACCTACGGCCTGAACGGCGACGAGGGCGCTGCGGCGGTCGGCACCGCGATCGCGAGCGGCTACCGGCTGCTCGACACGGCGCTGAACTACGGCAACGAGGACGCCGTCGGCAAGGCCGTCCGTGAGTCCGAGGTGGCGCGCGAGGACCTCGTCGTCACGTCGAAGCTCCCCGGGCGGCACCACGGCTACGACGAGGCGCACCGCTCGATCGACGAGACCCTCGGCAACCTGGGGCTCGACCACGTCGACCTGTACCTGATCCACTGGCCGAACCCGTCGGTGGACAAGTTCGTCGACACCTGGAAGGCGTTCGTCGACCTCCGCGACAGCGGCAAGGTCCGCTCGATCGGCGTCTCGAACTTCACGCCCGAGCACCTGCGCCGGATCGTCGACGCCACCGGGGTCGCCCCGGCCGTCAACCAGGTGGAGCTGCACCCGTACTTCCCCCAGGCGGAACTGCGGAAGGTGCACCAGGAGCTCGGCATCGTGACCGAGAGCTGGAGCCCGCTCGCGAAGCGGTCGGAACTGCTCACCGAGCAGCCGATCGTCGACGCCGCCGCGGCGCACGGTGTGGCACCCGGCCAGGTCGTGCTGCGCTGGCACGTCCAGCTCGGTGCCGTGCCGGTGCCGAAGTCGGGTGACGCCGCCCGCCAGAAGGAGAACCTCGACGTCTTCGGCTTCGAGCTGACCGACGACGAGGTGCAGGCGATCTCCGCGCTCGAGCGCGGTCGTCTGTGGGACGGCAACCCGGACACGCACGAAGAGATGTGACTCCGACGCGACCCTTCGGGGACAGCGGGGCTCCCGGTGGGCAGTACACTGGTTCCCCCTCTTCCCGAAGGGTTGCGTGTGTCCGAACCGACCGAGATCGACCGTGAACGCGGCTACGTCGACGGCCTCTTCCGTCGTCTCGACGAGCTGACCGCCGAGGCCGAGCAGCGCCTCGCCGAGACCCGCCGACAGGCGGTCGGCGGGAACCACCAGAGCCGCAGCGAGCGCGACGCGTACGCGCGGCTCTACGAGGACACCGTCGCGACGCTCGAGCGGGTGGGGGACCGTCTGGTCTTCGGCCGGCTCGAGGTCGCCGAGCCCGACAACCCCGACGACACCTTCCGGTACATCGGCCGAGTGGGGCTGCGCGACGCCGAGCACCGGCCGCTGCTGCTCGACTGGCGCGTCCCCGGTGCGAGCGCCTTCTACCAGGCCACCGCCGCGCACCCGATGGGCATGCGCTCCCGTCGGCACCTGTCCCTGCAGGGCCGTCGCGTGGTCGGCGTCGAGGACGAGGTGTTCGACGCCGCGCTCTACGACGACGAGCGCACCCACCTGCAGGGTGAAGGGGCGCTGCTCGCCGCGGTGACCGCCGAGCGCACCGGCCGGATGACCGACATCGTCGCGACGATCCAGGGTGAGCAGGACCGCATCATCCGCTCCCCGCTCGAGGGCGTGCTCATCGTGCAGGGCGGCCCCGGCACCGGCAAGACCGCCGTGGCGCTGCACCGAGCCGCCTACCTGCTCTACTCCTACCGCGAGCGGCTGCGGGGCTCCGGCGTGCTCATGGTCGGCCCGTCGCCGGCGTTCCTGACGTACATCGAGCAGGTGCTCCCGTCGCTCGGCGAGACCGGTGTCGTGATGGCGTCGCTCGGCTCGCTCTACCCGGGCGTGCACGCGACGACGCACGACACCCGCGACGTCGCCGCCGTCAAGGGCGCGGCGCAGATGGCGTCACTGCTGCGCCGGGCCGTGCGCTCGCGCCAGGTCGTGCCGACCGAGTCGGTCACGCTCGACATCGAGGGCGAGCGGCTCGTCGTGCCGCCGCAGCTCGTCGCCGACGCCATGAAGCGTGCGCAGGACCGCGGCAAGCCGCACAACGCCGCCCGCGTCACGTTCAACAAGACCGCCCTCGACGCGATGACCCGCCTGCTCGCCGAGCAGCTGCGGGAGCGCGGCACCACGGTGGACGAGGCCGACGAGAAGGTCCTGCGCGAGGACATCCGGAGTTCGTACGACGCCCGTGTGCTGCTCAACACCGCGTGGTTGCCGCTGCCGCCCGAGAAGTTCCTCGAGGACCTCTACGCCCGGCCGAACTGGCTCGCCTCGCTCACCCCCGACTGGACCCCGGAGCGCCGAGCCCTGCTGCAGCGCGCCCGCGGTACGGCCTGGACCGTCGAGGACGTCCCCCTGCTCGACGAGGCCGCCGAACTGCTCGGCCCGTTCGACCCGACCGGCGGCGCCGCCAAGCGCGCCGCGAAGGCCAGCCGGAACCGCGACATCGAGAACGCCCGCCAGGCGATCGAGAACATGGGCGTCGAGGGCATCGTCAGCGCCGAGCAGGTCGCCGGCTCGTTCGCCGAGGGCGGCGACCCCCGCTCCACCGCCGAGCGCGCCGCCGACGACCGCGAGTGGACCTACGGGCACATCGTCGTCGACGAGGCGCAGGAGCTCTCGCCGATGCAGTGGCGCGTGCTCGCCCGCCGCAACCCGCTGCGCTCGTTCACGATCGTCGGCGACATGGCGCAGGGTTCCTCGCCGGGTGCCGCACGCACCTGGGACGACGTCATCGGGGCGCTCGCGCGTCGCCGACGCGGCCGTGCGCCGCAGGTGCCGCTCGACCACCGCATCGAACAGCTCACGGTGAACTACCGCACCCCGCGCTCCATCGTCGAGGCCGCCGGGGCCTTCGCGGACAGCGCCGGCCTCACGGTCACCCGCAACGAGGCCGTTCGAGACGGTGACCCCGTCGAGCGCGTCCGCGTCGCCCGGGCCGACCTGCTCGACACCGTCGTGGCGGTCGCCGACGCCGAGCGTGCCCGGATCGGCTCCGGCACCATCGGCGTCATCGTCCCCGAGGCCCAGGTCGACACGGTCCGGCAGCGGCTCGCCCGCACCGAGGCGGACGTCCGGGGCCTCGCCTCGCCGAACGCCGGCTCGCTCACGGTGCTGACGGGTGCGGACGCCAAGGGCCTGGAGTTCGACGGCGTGCTGCTCGTCGACCCGGACGGCGTGGGTGCCGACGCCGCCCGCGCCGCCGCCGCGGTGTACGTCGCGATGACGCGTCCGACACGTCGCCTGACGGTCATCGACGTCGACTGACGGTCGCGCGTGTGTCCCCGCGCACTTCGTGCGCAGGAACGGTCGGGTCCGTCGGTCCCACGCGACCGTTCCTGCGCACGATCGGTGGGTGGTGGCGTCCCCGCGGGGCGGACGGGAGGCCCGGTGCGGGCCCGCCACGGGCCTCCCGGATCAGGTCGGGTCGCCCTCGGACCGCACCCGCGCGACCAGATCGGCCCACGGACCGTCGAGGCGGCGTCCCGGGATCGTCACGGTGGCGCGCTCGACGGTGATCGTCCAGCTGAAGTCGTCGGGGACGGGCGCAGCTGTCGGTGCCGGGGTACGCCGCAGCGCGTCGACGACGTCGGACCACGCCGTGGGGTCGCTGCTCGTGTCGGTGTCGACCCGCCAGCGCCGTGTGGTGCCGGCGAAGCCCCCGGAGCGGCGGACCTCGATGCGCATGCCCTCGACGCTACGCCCGGGTGGCGCGATCAGTCGAGGACGCCCACCCGCTGCCAGGCCTGACGGACCGCGGTCTGCTCGGCGGAACCGTCCCCGAACCGCCGCCCGGCCGCGTCGACGGTGACGGTGGCGAAGCCCGCGAAGTCGATCGAGGCGGTCACCTCGGCCGACGTCAGGGCGTCCCACCACACGGCGCCGGCACCCAGCCACGCGGGGCCGCCGATCGCCGTGGCCGCCAGGAAGAACGCGTGGTTCGGGATGCCGGAGTTCGTGTGGACCCCGCCGGCGTCGTCCGTGGTGACGACGAAACCGGCCATGGTCGCCGGCTGCGGGTCCTTCCCGAGCACCGGGTCGTCGTACGCGGTGCCGGGGGCCCGCATCGACCGGAGCGCGTCGCCCTGCACGGCGTCGGTGAACAGCCCCTCGCCAATGAGCCAGCTCGCCTGCTCCGCCGTCTGCCCCGCCGCGTACTGGGCGACCAGGGAACCGAAGACGTCGCTGATCGACTCGTTGAGGGCGCCCGACTGGCCCTGGTAGGTCAGGTCGGCGGTGTACTGCGTGACGCCGTGCGCGAGCTCGTGGCCGATGACCTCGAGCGCGACGGTGAAGCGGCGGAACACCTCGTCGTCGCCGTCGCCGAACACCATCCGGTTGCCGTCCCAGTAGGCGTTGTCGTAGTCCTGGCCGTAGTGCACGGTCGCGTCGAGGGGGAGCCCGGCGCCGTCGATCGACACCCGGCCGAACACCTCGAGCCAGAAGGCGTGCGTGGCGCCGAGGCCCGCGTACGCCTCGTCGACCGCGGCGTCACCGGAGTCGGCGTCGCCCTCGCGCCGGACGACGGTGCCGGGCAGCGTCGTGGTGCCGTGGGCGTCGGTGATCGTCCGCTGCGGGGAGCGGTCGACGGCACCGCTGACGCCGCGTGGTGCGACCAGGTGCTCGTGCTTCGGCGCCTGCACGGCGTCGAGCGAGGCCAGTGCGGTGCGTGCCGCCGAGGCCGCCCGGGGGAACGCGTCGGCGTCGGCGACGGCGCGGAGCAGGTAGGGCGGGACGACGGAGCGGATGCGGTCGGTCGCGGTCATGCGCACATGCAACCACCGGGCACCGACACCCTGCGCGGGCCGTCTCGTGGCGTGGTCAGTCGCGCTTGCGGTGCTCGACGAGGGCCAGCGCGTACGACTCCCACCACTGGCCGGCCGCGGGGCCGCCGTTGCAGGTGCCGTCGCTGAGCCCCGGCGTCTTCACCCAGAGCAGGGCGTCGAGCCGGGTGCTGCCGCCGGTGACGTGCGGCTCCTGGCCGAGGCCGGCGCCCTCGGGGTTGCACCAGGTGCCCCGCCACCCCTGCCCGTTGCGCGAGACGTCGATGACGAAGTGCGGGTCGCCGCCGATCGCGTCGGCGAGCTCGTCGGCGTACGCGCGCTCCTGGTCGACCCGGTAGAAGTTCGACACGTTCGTGAAGAAGCCCTGCACCTCGTCGACGCCGGCCTGCCGCAGCCAGTCCGCCATGGTGGCGGTCGGCACGCGGTTCTCGTTGCCGCCGTCCAGGTACACGGTGAGCCCGTGGCCGGTCAGGGCATCGACGGCCTTCCGCAGCAGGGGCAGGCGTTCGTCGCGCAGCCGCTCGCAGTTCTGGATCTGGGCGATCGAGTCGGGTTCGACGAGCACGACCGCGTGCGAACCGGCCATCGCCCGGACGGCGGACCGGACCCACGGCAGGTAGGCGTCGTCCTCGGTGCCGCCCTTCGAGTAGCTGCCGCAGTCACGGTCCGGGATGTTGTAGAGGACGAACACGGGGGTGCCACCGCGTTGCTCGGCCGTGCTGACCACCGACCGGATCGTCGAGCGGGTCTCGGCCCGCGAGGTGTTCGTCAGCCACGTCGCGATCGGCTGGTCGGCGATCACCGCGATCTGCTCGGCGGTCTGGGTGTCACCGTCGGCACGGGCCTGGCGCTCGCGGAGGCCGGCCTGGTTCACGGCGGTCGGCTGGCGCGCGAGCCCGCCCGGGAACGCCTCGGCCGCGGACTTCCGCTCGGCGACGCTGCGGCCGCTCGGGGTACGGTCGCCGTCCGGCTGGCCGCCGTTCCACGGGCCGACGACCACGAGGGTCGTGACGACCGCGGCGACGACGACGGCCGCAGCGGCGATCCACCCCCACTGCCGCAGGCCGCCGGTGCGGTTGCGGCGTGGGGTGCTGGGTGCCTCGTGCTCCGGCATGCTGCGGTGCTCCTGATCTGACCGTGCGGTGTCGGTGGTGCGGGCACCGATCGCGCCCGGACCCATGCTGACAGGTGCGGGGGAGTCCTGACCAGCGCCGATCCGCGATCGCCCAGGTGTCGCACCGACGGCTGACAGGAGCGCTCCAGCGACCGCGCAGGACCGTGCAGCACACTGTGCGGATGTTCCGTCGACTCCTCCTCCTCGCCCTGACCGCGGGCTACGCCTGGGTGATCTGGCGGATGACGCTGACCCCGCAGGTCTTCACCTCGGCCCAGAACTCCCTCGTGCTGCACGCGATCGCCTGGGTGCAGCAGCTGCCGCACGGTGCCTGGTTCACGTACGAGCGCACCGAGTTCCTCGCCAACATCGCGATGTTCGTGCCCGTGGGGATGCTCGCGGCGCTGTGGTTGCCCCGGCGCTGGTGGATCCTCGGCGCGCTCGTCGCGGTCGCGCTGTCGACCGGCATCGAGTTCGCGCAGGCCACGTACCTGCCGTACCGCGTCGCGGATCCGCGCGACGTGCTGTCGAACGGCCTCGGCGGACTGCTCGGCGCGACGCTGGTCGGACTCGTCCGCAGCCTGTTGCCGGAGCGTCGTCGCCGACGCCGTCTGCGCCCCAGGACCGCCTAGGACTCTGGTAGCCTTGTGCGGTTGCCGTCGAACGGCCGCGGACAAAGAGCGCTCGTGCATCAGGCACGGGCACCGCGCAACGGACAGGAAGGGGATCACCATGGCACTTGACGCACAGGTCAAGCAGGAGATCATCGAAGAGTACGCGACCCACCCGGGCGACACCGGATCCCCCGAGGTCCAGGTCGCCGTTCTGACGCGTCGTATCAACGACCTGAACGAGCACCTCAAGGAGCACAAGCACGACCACCACTCGCGTCGTGGCCTGCTCCTCATGGTCGGTCAGCGTCGCCGTCTCCTCGGCTACCTCTCCGACGTCGACATCGCCCGCTACCGTACGCTCATCGAGCGCCTCGGCCTGCGTCGCTAGTCGACCGACACACGCTTGACCGAACGCCCCGGTCCTCCTCGTGAGGACCGGGGCGTTCTTCGTTCCGCGGGGCGTTCGACGGTCGGCGGGGGCCCCGCTCAGTCCGCATTCCGTCCTCGGTCGGTCACGACACGTCGCCCGCGCTCGTCCCGCGGTCACGACTCGTCGGCCACCACGGTCCCAGTCGACACTTCGTGACCGCTCCGTAGTCACCGCGCGGGGAGTCGTGACCGATCGGCACGCTGTTCGATGGCGGGAATGGTTGCGAGGGGGACCCGGTTGGATGCTATGTTCATGCAAACGCATCGAAAGTCGGGAAGCATCATGACCACCATCGCCGTCGTCTCCGCCGGACTCTCCGAGCCCAGCTCCACCCGCCTGCTCGCCGACCGCCTGGGCGAGGCCGCCGTCGCGTCACTCGTCGCCGAGGGCACCCCGGCACACGTCGTGCACGTCGAACTCCGGCCGCTCGCGCACGAGATCACCGACGCGATGCTCACCGGCTTCGCGGCCCCGGCACTCTCGGCAGCGATGGCCGCCGTGGTCGAGGCCGACGCCGTCGTGTTCGTCACGCCGATCTTCACCGCGGGCGTCAGCGGACTGGCGAAGTCGTTCCTGGACGTGCTCGACAAGGACTCGATGGCCGACATGCCCGTCCTGCTCGGGGCCACCGGCGGGACCTCGCGGCACTCCCTCGCGATCGACCACGCCCTCCGGCCGGTCTTCGCGTACCTGCGTGCGGCGATCGTGCCCACCGGGGTGTTCGCCGCGACCGACGACTGGGGGACCGACGGTGACGCGGCCGCCCTGGACGGTCGCATCCGCCGGGCCGGAGCCGACCTGGCCTGGGCGATCCGGGCCTCCAGGCGGGCCCCGCAGGAAGCCGACGCGCTCCCCGCGACGCCGGACTTCGCGAGCCTGCTCGGCGGCCTCGGTCACTGATCCGCGTCCCACCGCCGTCGACGGGAGCGCGTGCTCTTAGACGGACCACAGGGTTCGTACGGTCGGTGCGCGGCGGGTGCGCGGCTGGCTCATCGGTGCCCTCGGGAACCTCGTCATGACGACGAGGAGCACCGATGGACACCAGAGGCAGCGGCAGGCGATCCGCACGGATCACGAGTGCGCTCGTCAGCGTGGGCGGGCTCGTGGTGGCGATGGTCACCGGTGCGGGGCTCTGGCTCGGGCACGAGCAGGCGAGCACGAGCACGAGCAGTGACACGAGCACGAGCAGCTCCAGCAACAGCGACTCCAGCAGCAGCGAGTCCAGTAGCAGTGCCGACACGAGCACCGACTCGTCGACCCAGCCGACCGACTCCGCCACGACCGACTCCGGCACGAGCGACTCGGACACCGGCGTGTCGCAGGGCACCACCGGCGGGACCTCCGACACCACGACGACGGGGTCGTGACCGTGCGCGCCGCCACCGAGTGGGGCCTCTGGACCACGACCGCCCGGGTCGTCCTCGACCACCGGGACCGTCGGCACCTCGCTGCCGCGGAGTCCTGCGTCCGGCAGGTCACCTCCGCCGTCGACGCCGCGTGCAGCCGCTTCCGCGACGACTCCGAACTCACCGCACGCGCCGACGACCTCGTGCGTGGCACCGAGGTGTCGCCGCTCCTCGCCGCACTGGTGCAGCAGGCGCTCGACGCAGCGCGGCTCTCGGACGGCGACGTCGACCCCACCCTCGGGCGCCGCATGGTGTCCCTCGGGTACGACGCCGCCTTCGCCGACGCCCGGCCGGTCCCGTCGCCCGAGGCCCTGTCGCGTGCACTCGACGACCGTCCGGCGTGGCAGCGCATCCTGCTGTCGGGCACGTTCCTGCGCATCCCCGAGGGCGTCACCCTCGACCTCGGTGCCACGGCGAAGGCCGCTGCCGCCGACATGGCCGCGGCGAGCATCACCGCACGGCTCGGCATCGGGGCGCTGGTGTCCCTCGGCGGTGACGTCGCGACCGCCGGCCCGGATCCGTCCGGCGGTTGGCAGGTGCGGGTGGAGGACCTCGAGGGTGACCCGGTCGACCACGTCCGGATCGCCTCGGGGTGGTCCGTGGCGACCTCGAGCACGCAGAAGCGCCGCTGGGAGCAGGACGGCACCGCCCGGCACCACATCCTCGACCCCCGCTGGGGTCTGCCCGCCGAGCCGGTCTGGCGCACGGTGACCGTCGTCGCCCCGTCGTGCACCACGGCCAACACGATGACGACGGCCGCCGTGGTGCGCGGTCGCACCGCCGCCGAGTGGCTCCGGCAGAGCGGTCGCGCCGCCCGCCTCGTCGCCGCCGACGGCACGGTCGTGCGGCTCGGCGGCCGGCCCGACGACCGAGGCACCGACGGCCAGCGCGCCGACGACGCCCGATCGGCGGTCGCCTGATGGACACCGCTCTCTGGGTGATCGGCCGGGGCTTCGGGGTCACCGCCGTCCTGCTCCTCACCCTCACGGTGCTCCTCGGCATCGTCACCAGGGGCGGACGACCGCTGCCCGGACTGCCCCGGTTCGCCGTGCAGCTCGTGCACCGGGACGTCGCCCTCGCCGCCACCGTGTTCGTCGCGGTGCACGTGGGGTCGCTGCTGCTCGACACCGAGGCCGAGCTGCGCCTCCTCGACACGGTCGTGCCGTTCGTCGGCGCCGACCGGTGGTTCTGGCTGGGGCTCGGCACCCTGGCCGTCGACCTGCTCGTCGTGCTCGTCGTCACCGCACTGCTCCGCCGTGTGATCGGGCCGCGGGCCTTCCGGGCGGTGCACTGGACGGCCTACGCCATGTGGCCGATCGCCCTGGCCCACGCGGTCGGCACCGGGACCGACGGCACCTCCGCCTGGTTCCTCGTGCTCGCCGGCGTCTGCACCGCGGCCGTCGTCGGCGGCGTCGTCTGGCGCTGCACCGCCCGTGTCACCGAATTCCGTTCCGCGAAGCTGGAGGTCGTCCGATGACCCTGACCCACCCCCGCACCGTCGTCCCACCCACCGGCACCCGACGGCTCCTGGCCGCACCCGGTCCGGCCCGCACCGACCACGAGGACACCTTCGGCCCGCTGCCGCAGCTCGGCCCGTGGCTGGTCGACGAACTCGGCCGCGCCGGCGTCGACGGCCGCGGCGGAGCCCGGTTCCCGCTCGCCCGGAAGCTCGCCGCCGTGACCGTCCGCGGCCGCCGTCGGGGTCGGGGTGCGCCCCTCGTGGTCGCGAACGCCGCCGAGGGGGAACCCGCCAGCCGCAAGGACGCCGTCCTGCTCGAGCGCGCACCGCACCTGGTACTCGACGGCATCGTCGTCGCGGCCGCCGCGGTCGGTGCGTCCGAGGCGGTCCTCGCCACGAGCGACCGACTCGCCGGTCCGGTCCGCCGGGCACTGGCGGAACGCACCGACCGCGGCGGCGACCCCGTGCCGATCAGCCTGCGGGTCCTGCCCCACGCCTCCTTCGTCTCCGGGGAGGCCAGCGCCCTCGCCTCGGCCGTCGCCGGTGGCCAGGGTGTGCCCGAGGACCGCGTGGTGCGGCTCGCCGAACGAGGCCCGAGCGGGCGACCGACCCTGGTGTCGAACGTCGAGACCCTCGCCCAGGCAGCACTCGTCGTGCGCTTCGGGGCGGCGTGGGCCCGGGGCGTCGGCAGCCCGAGTGCCCCCGGCACCCGGCTCGTCACGGTGAGCGACGTGACGGACCCGACCACCGCGGTGGTGCTGGAGACCGCCGGGGGTGCGCCGCTCGGGGAACTGCTTCGGGCCTCCCGGCTGCCGGTGACCGATCCGGCGCACACGCGCGCCGTGCTGGTCGGCGGATGGGGCGGGACATGGCTGCCGGCCGCGGCCCTCGACGCGTCGTTCGACCCCGAGGGACTGGCTCGGTGGGGTGCCGCGCCCGGGGCCGGGGTGCTCGCCGTGCTCGACGACCGGACCTGCCCGATCGCGGTGACGGCACGGCTGGCGGCGGCGCTCGCCGGAGCGTCCGCCGGACGGTGCGGACCCTGCGTGAACGGACTGCCGCGGATCGCCGACGTCGTCGGGGACCTGGCGTCGGGGCGAGCAGCGGGGGACCTGGCGGGAGAGGTGCGTCGGGTCGCCGCGCTGGTGGACGGGCGTGGGGCGTGTCACCACCCGGACGGGGTGGCGCGGATGGTGCGGAGCGCGCTCGACGTGTTCCACGACGACGTGCAGGCGCACCTCGGTGGCCGGTGCCTGCTGCGGCGCGGGGGTGCGTGGTGAGCGGGGGCGCGGGCGCAGGCGCGGGTGTCGTCTCGCTGCACGTCGACTGGACGCGCTGCCGGGGCCGGGGGTTGTGCACGGAACTGTTCGCCGAGCGGCTCGAGCGCGACGAGTGGGGCTACCCGATCGCCCGGGTCAGCACCCCCGGCGCCCGGGTCGGCGGCGACCCCGGCGCCCCCGACACCGGCACCCGCGACGTCCCGGTCCGTCCGCACGAGCGGGCCGCTGCGGCCGACGCCGTCGCGATGTGCCCCCTGCAGGCGCTCCGACTGGTGGAGCGGTGAGCAGCCGGCGACCGGCGCCCGGCCGGCCCAGCGCTCAGTACCAGTGCGGGTTGACGCTCATCTCGTGGCCCCACGCCCCGCAGGGTGAGCCGTAGGCGCTCTTGATGTACGCGAGCCCCCAGTCGATCTGCGTGTTCGCGTTGGTGCGCCAGTCGGCTCCGGCGACCGCCATCTTCTCGGCCGGCAGCGACTGCGGGATGCCGTAGGCGCCGCTCGAGGCGTTCAGGGCGTTCGCCCGCCACCCGGACTCCTGCGTCCAGAGCGACACCAGGCACGAGAACTGGTCGGAGCCCCACCCGTACGACCCGAGCGCGCTCCGTGCGTAGGCCTGCGCGGCCGCGGGGTCCACGGCGACGCCTCCGGTGCTCGGGTAGGACGAGCCGGTGCCGCCGCTGGTCGCGCCGCCGCTGGAAGCGCTGCTGCCGGCGTTCGCCGCGGCCGCGTTCGCCGCCTCCTCGGCCGCAGCCGCTGCGGCCCGCTTGCGCTGCTGCTCCGCCTTCTGCGCGGCGACCCGCTGGCCGAGTTCGTACCCGGCCTCCTGCTTCGCGGTGCTGTCCTTGAGCGACGCGAGCTGCGCGTACAGCTCGTCGCTGTGCTGCTCCGTCGACTCGACGGCGGCGTCCGCCGCCTGTTGCGCCGACTTCGCCGCGGCCGAGCGTTCCTCGGCCGCCTGCGCGCGCGTCGCGCGTTCCGTCTCGGCCCGCTCGGCCTGCTCGTGCAGCGACGACGCCGTGCCGGCCGCGACGGACGCGTCGTCCATGACGCCGGCCCAGGTCTCCGACAGCTGGTCGAGCGCGCCGAGCTGGTAGAGCAGCTGGTCCGGGTTCTTCGCGGTCGCGATGCGGGTGGTCATCTGGTTCGTGCTGCCGTCGCGGTACAGGTTCGCGGCCAGTTGGCCGGCCCGCTGCTGGGCCCGGTCCGCCGTCTCGCTCGCGTGCTGCGCCTGGGCCTGGAGGCTCGTGGCGGCCTGGGTGGCCGACGCCAACTCCGACTCGGCCGCGTCCGCCTTCGACGAGGCCACCAGGGCGGCCTGCGACTTCGCGGCGGCTTCGTCCTGCGCCGACTGCAATGCGGCCTGCACCTTCTGCACCTCGGCGCGCTTGGCGGTCTCGTTGCCCTTGGCGCGCTGGACGTCCTGCCAGGTGGGGTACTCGGTGGCGTTCGCGGGGGCAGCGGTCAGGGCCGGGGCGACGAGCGCGCCGACGACCACGGCGGCCGCGACGAGCACGCCCCGCGAGGGGGTGAGGCGCATGTCGGCAGGCTACCGATGTTCACCAGGAGTCCAGCGAGCCGCGCCGCCGACAGCCTGAGGACTGGTAAAGTCCATCGTGTCCGAGGACTCATTCCCCGGACGTCACACACAACACTGCGCAGGCCGGGCACGGAGCTGGTCATCGGTGGTGGCTCGCGGGCCGGAACGGTTTCCCGAGTGCTTCTACTGCTGGCCAGACATGCGTCCGGAACGATCGGCGCGCACGCACCATCGAGTGCCGTCGCCACGGCCTGCCGGAAACACATCAAGGAGGCGCCCTTTTGGAGGGTCCCGAGATCAAGTTCGCCGAAGCCGTCATCGACAACGGCAAGTACGGCAAGCGCACCGTCCGGTTCGAGACCGGTCGGCTCGCACAGCAGGCCCAGGGCGCGGTCGCCGCGTACCTGGACGAGGAAACGATGCTCCTCTCGGCCACCAGCGCCGGCAAGCACCCGCGTGAGGGCTTCGACTTCTTCCCGCTGACCGTCGACGTCGAAGAGCGTTCCTACGCCGCCGGCAAGATCCCCGGTTCGTTCTTCCGTCGTGAAGGCCGTCCGTCGACCGAGGCCATCCTCGTCTGCCGTCTCATCGACCGGCCGCTGCGTCCGTCGTTCGTCGACGGCCTCCGCAACGAGGTGCAGATCGTCATCACCGTCCTGAGCATCGCTCCGGACGAGTTCTACGACGCGCTGGCGATCAACGCCGCGTCCGCGTCGACGCAGATCTCCGGTCTGCCGTTCTCCGGCCCGATCGCCGGTGTGCGCCTCGCGCTCATCGGTGACCAGTGGGTCGCGTTCCCGAAGGCCTCGCAGCTCGCCGACGCCGTGTTCGACCTGACCGTCGCCGGTCGTGTCGTCACGGACGAGGCCGGCAACGAGGACGTCGCGATCATGATGGTCGAGGCGGAAGCCACCGAGCACGCCTGGGACCTCATCCAGGGCGGCGCCACCAAGCCCGACGAGGCCATCGTCGCGCAGGGTCTCGAGGCGGCGAAGCCGTTCCTCAAGTCCCTCGTCGACGCGCAGGCCAAGCTCGCCGCGCAGTCGGCCAAGGAGATCCAGGACTTCCCGGTCTTCCCGCCGTACGCGCCCGAGGTCTACTCGGCCGTCGAGGCCCTCGCGCTCTCCGAGCTCGGTGACGTCTACAAGATCGCCGCCAAGACCGAGCGTCAGGACGCCGACGACGCGCTCAAGTCGCGCGTCAAGGCCGCCATCGCCGAGCAGGTCACCGCGGGCTCGCTGCCCGAGGTCGCCAACTCGCAGGTCGGTGCCGCGTACAAGTCGGTCACGAAGAAGGTCGTCCGCGGCCGCATCCTGACCGAGCAGATCCGCATGGACGGCCGCGGCCTGGCCGACATCCGTCCGCTCGACGCCGAGGTCGCCGTGATCCCGCGCGTCCACGGTTCGGCGATCTTCCAGCGCGGCGAGACGCAGATCCTCGGCGTCACCACGCTGAACATGCTCAAGATGGAGCAGCAGATCGACTCGCTGTCGCCCGTCACGAAGAAGCGCTACCTGCACCACTACAACTTCCCGCCCTACTCGACCGGTGAGACCGGCCGCGTGGGTTCGCCGAAGCGTCGCGAGATCGGGCACGGCTTCCTCGCCGAGCGCGCCCTCGTGCCGGTGCTGCCGTCGCGTGACGAGTTCCCGTACGCCATCCGTCAGGTCTCCGAGGCGCTCAGCTCCAACGGCTCGACCTCGATGGGTTCCGTCTGCGCCTCGACCCTGTCGCTGCTCAACGCCGGTGTGCCCCTCAAGGCCCCGGTCGCCGGCATCGCGATGGGCCTCGTGTCCGACACCGTCGACGGCCAGACCCGCTACGCGGCCCTGACCGACATCCTCGGTGCGGAAGACGCCCTCGGCGACATGGACTTCAAGGTCGCCGGTACCTCGGAGTTCGTCACCGCGATCCAGCTCGACACCAAGCTCGACGGCATCCCGTCGACGGTGCTCGACGCGGCGCTCAAGCAGGCCAAGGAGGCCCGCTCGGCCATCCTCGGTGTGCTGAACGAGGCCATCGACGCCCCCGACGAGATGGCGGACACCGCTCCTCGCGTCATCTCGGTGCAGATCCCCGTCGACAAGATCGGCGAGCTGATCGGCCCGAAGGGCAAGACGATCAACGGCATCCAGGACACCACCGGTGCCGACATCTCGATCGAGGACAACGGCACCGTCTACATCGGCGCCGTCGACGGTCCGTCGGCCGAGGCCGCTCGTGCCCAGGTCAACGCGATCGCGAACCCGACGAACCCGGAGATCGGGGACCAGTTCCTCGGCACCGTCGTGAAGATCGCCACCTTCGGCGCCTTCGTGTCGCTGCTCCCGGGCCGTGACGGTCTGCTCCACGTCTCCGAGGTCCGCAAGCTCGCCGGTGGCAAGCGTGTGGAGAACGTCGAAGACGTGCTCGGCGTCGGCCAGAAGGTCCTGGTCGAGGTCACCAAGGTGGACGACCGCGGCAAGCTGTCGCTCGCGCCGGTCGTGGCCGACGAGACCGAGGGTGACTCCACCTCGGCCGAGACGGTCCGCGCCCACGCCGAGGACCCGGCCGAGGGCTGATCCTCCCCGCGTCCTGACGCACGAACGGCCGCCGTCCCTTCCGGGGCGGCGGCCGTTCGCCGTTGCGGGGCGTGTGTGCGCGTTGGCCGCGCGTGCTTTCGCGGCCAGCGACACCTCACGGGCACGGCGCCGCGTGAACTGTCGCTGTGTGCGAACGATCGCGGCGCCGTGCCACGTGCCGGTCAGGCCGCGGGGGTCTCCTGCGTGCCCATGAGCTGCGCGCGCCCGAGCAGGTGCCCGCGGAGCATGAAGCCCACGACCGCGGGGGTCGCGTCGGCGGGGACCTCGAGCACGGGGACGTCGAGGGCGCTCAGCGTGAAGAAGTAGCGGTGCACACCGTGGCCCGCGGGCGGAGCGGCCCCGAGGAACGTGTCCGTGCCGAACTCGTTGCGGCGGCGGAGTGCCTCGGCGGGCAGCAGGGCGTCGTCGGTACCGGCGCCTGCGGGGAGCGAGGTCGCCGAGCCCGGGATGTCGGTCAGGCTCCAGTGCCAGAAGCCGGAGCCGGTCGGGGCATCGGGGTCGTAGACGGTCAGGACGAAGCTCTTCGCGCCCTCGGGCGCGTCCGACCACTCGAGTGCGGGGGAGCGGTCCTCACCGCCGACGTCGGAGCCGCGTGCCGAGGTGGGCAGCTCGCCTCCGTCGGTGAAGTCGGGGCTCGTCAGGGTGAAGGACGGGACGTCGGGCAGGTTCCAGTTGGGGTCGTTGGCCATGCCCCCAGCCAACACCCGCCGGCTCGGGCTGCGCTCGGTGCGCACGCGGGGCTGTGGGAGTTCGCACGTGACGGCCTGGAGGCGCGGTGCGGGCCCGCCACGGGCCTCCCGTCCGGCCGCGGTCGCCTCGACCGCCCCACGGAAGCGACACATGCGCGTCGCGCGGGTGCGTCCGTGCCGCGAAGGCGACAGGATGCCGCGAACTGTTCGCGGTGATCTGTCGCTTTCGCGAAAGCGACAGATCCGGTGACAGCCAGGCGTCAGCCCGCGAGCACCCGGTCGACCACGCGGTTGAGCGCAGCGGTGGCGGCGATCGCGTCACCGGCGTACGCGCCGGCCATCGCACCGTCGCGCGCGAGCATGAGCTCGTCGGCGCCGTCGCCGGGCAGGGGGTGTCCGGCCTCCTGCAGCAGGGTCGCCAGCCGTTCGGTGTACCAGTCGCGGTGCACGGCGACGACCTGGCGGACCGGGTCGCGCGGGTCGTGGTACTCGGCGGCGGCGTGCAGGAACGCACAGCCGCGGAACGCCGGGTCGTTGACGTCGTCGGCCAGCGCGGCAACCCACGCGCGGACGGCCCGCTCGGGGGAGCCGGCGTCGGTGATGAGCTGCTCCATCCGCTCCTGCACGCGCTCGTGCTGGGTGCGGATGTAGGCCAGGATCAGGTTGTCCTTCGACCCGTAGTGCTTGTAGAACGTCGCCTTCGTGACGCTCGCCTCGGAGATGAGACGGTCGACGCCGACGCTGTGGATGCCCTCTTCGTAGAAGAGTCGCGTGGCGGTCTCGAGGACACGGACCTTCGCGCCGCCGGAGCGGGGAGTCGGGGGGACGCTCGACCCGTCCGGCGACGCGAGGTTCGTGCTCGGGCCGGGGAGACGCTGGACGGCCGGTTGGGGGGAATCGACCGTCACAGCGTGTACTCCTCGGACTCATCGGCTCCGCGACCGGAGTGGGGGGACTCGGTGGTCGCGCAGGACTGATGTCCCGAGCCGCCGGATCGGAACTTAGGGGGGCTTTCGATCCGGCGTGACCAACAGTAGCACAAGGAGGACAGACAGACGAGTCGGTCTGTCCACATTTTCTGTACCCCACTTCGAGTGGCATGCGACCGAGACCGGGAAACTGGGCGGGAGGCATCGACGGATCACTAGGCTCGTCTGCGATGAACCAGCCAGTGCCACTGCCGCTCGGGGCCCCGGACACGTCGTTCCTGACGTCCGGCGGGGCCTTCGTCCGTCGCACCGTGCTGCCCTCGGGCGTCCGTGTGCTGACCGAGGCGGTGCCGGGTGCCGCGTCGACGAGCATCGGGTTCTGGGTCGGCGTCGGTTCGCGTGATGAGCGCGACGGGCAGTTCGGGTCGACGCACTTCCTCGAACACCTGCTCTTCAAGGGCACCGAGACCCGGTCGGCGCTCGACATCGCCATCGCGTTCGACTCGGTCGGCGGTGAGCACAACGCCGCCACCGCCAAGGAGTACACCTGTTACTACGCACGGGTCCGGGACACCGACGTCCCGATGGCCGTGAACGTCATCGGTGACATGGTCACCGGTTCGGTGCTCGAACCGGACGCATTCGCCGTCGAGCGCGGGGTCATCCTCGAAGAGCTCGCGATGGCCGCCGACGACCCGGCCGACGTCGCGGGCGAGGCGTTCTTCGCCGCGGCCTTCGGCGGACACCCGCTCGGCCGTCCGATCGGCGGCACCCCGGACAGCATCCGTGCGGTCCAGCGCGACGAGGTGCTGGCCCACTACCGCGAGCACTACGCGCCGAACGGCATCGTCGTGACCGCCGCCGGTGCCGTCGACCACGACCGGTTCTGCGAGCTCGTCGCCGGCGTCTTCCACGACGCCCCGGACGCCGAGCCGCTGCCGCGCCGCACGCCCGAGACCGTGGCCGACCCGGTCGAGGCGAAGTTGACCGTGGTGCACCGCCCGACCGAGCAGGTCAGCATGCTCCGCGGCTCGCAGGGCCTCGACCTGCGTGACGACCGCCGTCCCTCGCTCAGCGTCCTGAACGCCGTGCTCGGTGGCGGCATGAGTTCGCGTCTCTTCCAGGAAGTGCGCGAGCGCCGCGGTCTGGCCTACGCGGTGTCGTCGTTCGCCCCCGCGTACCTGGACAACGGTGCCTTCGGTGTCTACGCCGGCTGCGCGCCGGACAACGTCGCCGGCGTCATCGACATCGTGGACGCCGAGTTCCGCCGGATGGTCGACCACGGCATCACCGACGACGAGCTCCGACGTGCCAAGGGCCAGATCGAGGGCGCGCTGACGCTCTCGCTCGAGGACTCCGACGCCCGCATGACCCGCCTCGGCCGCTCCGAGCTCGGCACCGGCGAGTACACCGACCTGTCGACGGCGCTCGAGCGTGTCGACGGCGTCACGACCGACGGCGTGCTCGAACTCGCGCGCGACCTGCTCACCCGGCCGACGATCACCTCGGTCGTCGGTGCCGTGCAGCAGGACGAACTCGCCGCGGCCATCGGGATCGGCAGCTGAGCACGGACATGTCGCACTACCTGTACCTCGTCCGGCACGGCGAACACCAGGACGCCGAACACGGCCTGCGGGACGGCAAGCTCTCCGAACGCGGCAAGCGTCAGGCGACCCTGATCGCGGACCGTCTCGGCGGCGTGCCCTTCGACGGCGTGTACCACTCGCCGCTCGAGGCCCCGAGCGAGACCGCCGCGTTCCTGTCGCAGCGCCTGCCGTCGATCCAGCCCGAGCCCTCGACACTGCTGTTCGACTGCATCCCCTCGGGCCCGACCCCGGACATGCCGCACGCCTACCAGGGCTGGTACGGCGGCATCACCGAAGAGGAGATCGTCGCCGGGCAGGCCCAGATGGGCGACGCCGTGTCGGAGTGGTTCACCCCGGCGCGCGAGGACCGGCACGACCTGCTGATCACCCACAACGCCGTGATCGGCTGGTTCGTGCGCGAGGCGTTCCAAGCCCCCGAGTGGCGCTGGATGGGCACGAACGTCGCCCACACCGCGCTCACGATCATCCGGATCCGTTCGGCGAAGCCCGCCGAGGTCGTCACGCTGAACGACCTGGCCCACCTGCCGGTGGAGCTGCGCACGGGTCTGCCCGTCGACCAGCCCGTCTAGCGGCTGCCCGTCCGGTCCGCGGTGGCGCGGCCGGGAGGCCCGTGGCGGCTCAGGCGATCGGCTTGCGGTACCAGGCGGTCGCGTTGGGGTTGTCGTTGAACGGCTCGACCCGCTGGTACCCGCGGCCGCGGTACATCGCACCGGCCGCCACGAGCGAGTCGTTCGTGTCGAGGACGATGCTCGTCGCACCGAGGTCGGCCGCGGCCCGCTCGAGCAGGTCCATCACGGCCGTCGCGACGCCCGTGCCGCGCCCGGCCGGTGCCACGAAGACGTGCTTGACCTCGAACCGGACGTCGACGGCACCGGTCGCGTCGACCCCGTCCGCGATCCGACGGAGGCCGCCGCAGCCGACCGCGACGCCGTCGTCGTACGCCACCGCGAACACCCCGTTCGGCGGCGTGAACTCGGCCGCGGGGGTGCGCTTCCGCGAGTACGTGCCCTGCGCGCTCGGGAACGTCGCCTCGCGCTCGTCCAGGTACGCGTCGAGCAGCGCGTCGACCTCGGGCAGATCGGCCGGCACGGTCCTGACCTCGACTGACATGCGTCGATCCTAGGATGGACCGCATGGTCACTCCCGTCGCCGTCGTCGGCGCCACCGGTCGTCTCGGGGGCCTCGTGGCGTCCGTCGTCGAGGAACTCCCGGAGTTCGAGCTCGTCGCCCGCCTGTCGTCGAAGGACGGCGCGCACGAGGCGCCGCCGTCGGTCTTCGGCGGCGCGGCCCTGGTGGTCGACGTGACGGTGCCGTCGCTCAGCCCGGCGATCGTGGAGAACGCGCTCTCGAGCGGCGCGAACGTGCTCGTCGGCACCTCCGGCTGGTCGCTCGACCGGCTCGCGAAGCTCCGCACCGGGCTGCGGGAACGCCCGGACCAGGGGGTGCTCGTGGTCCCGAACTTCTCGATCGGCTCCGTGCTCGGCACGCACCTGGCGACGATCGCGGCACCGTGGTTCCCCGCCGCCGAGATCGTCGAGACCCACCACGCCGGCAAGATCGACTCGCCGTCGGGCACCGCGGTGCGCACCGCGGAGCTGATGGCCGACGCCCGGCGCGAGGTCGGTCCCGTGGACGCCCCGCACGTCGACCAGCGCGCCCGCGGCCAGCAGGTCGCCAGCGTGCCCATCCACTCGCTCCGGCTCCCCGGGGTGAAGGCCGTGCAGGACGTCGTGCTGAGCGGCCCCGGCGAGACGCTGACGATCCGACACGACACCAACGACGACGTCGCCTACGTCGCGGGCATCCGTGCGGCGCTGGCGAACGTGGTGTCGGCGCGGGGCCTCACCGTGGGCCTCGGCAGCGTCCTCGGCATCGGCTGACCGCCGTGGGTCGGATGGAGCGGGCCGGACGCACGATCCGCTCGCCGTTCTGGGGTGCAGCGCTGATGGCGGTGCTGCTCGCCCTGTACATCGTGCTCGTCGGGCAGCGCGCCGTCGCCTTCATCGCGACCGGGATCCCGATCGGCATCGGCATCGGCGTCGCGCTGTTCGTCGTCGCCGCGATCGGGGCGCTCCTGCTCGTGCTGGAGTTCCGCTTCGGCATCCGCATCACCCGGCTCGGCGCGCGGCTCGAGGCCGAGGGCGGCACCCCGGACGACGTCGTCCCGGTGCGGCCGTCGGGCCGGCCGATCCGCGACGCCGCCGACGAGCTGTTCCCGCGGTACCGCGACGCGGTCGAGCAGGACCCGGCCGACTGGCGTGCCTGGTACCGGCTCGGTGTGGTCTACGACGCCGCCGGTGACCGCAAGCGCGCACGGTCGGCGATGCGCACCGCCCTGGCGCGCGCCGCCGACCGCTGACCCCGGGGCCGGAGGCGGATCAGAAGACGGCGTCGATCGCGTCCGCGGCCTGCGTGTACCGGAACGTGTAGCCGGACTCGAGCAGCTTCGTGGGCACCATCCGCTGGCTCGACAGGAGCATGTCGTCGGCGGCGTCCCGCAGCGCCAGGCGCAGGGCGAACTCGGGGATCCGGAAGAGGTACGGGCGGTGCAGGACCTCGGCGACGTGCTTCGTGATGCGGTCGGCCACGACGGGCTCAGGGCCGGCCAGGTTCACCGGACCGGACACGTCCGGTGCCGCGGTCGCCAGGTGCACGATGGCGCCGACCTCGTCCTCGAGCGCGATCCAGGGCCAGTGCTGGCCACCGGTGCCGAGCCGGCTGCCGACGCCGAGCTTCGTCAGCGGGACGAGCGGCGCAAGTGCACCGCCGCCCTTGCCGATGACGATGCCGGTACGGAGCGTGACGACCCGGACCCCGGCGGGAGCGGCGTTCGCGGCGGCCTCCCACGCGGTGCAGACGTCGGCGAGGAACCCCGTGCCCGGGGCGGCGTCGTCCTGCAGCACGTCGGCCGGGCGGTCGCCGTACACGCCCGAGGCCGAGCCCGACAGGAACAGCGCCGGGGGAGTGGCGGCGTGCCGCATCGCCTCGACCAGGGTGTCGGTGGCGTCGATGCGCGAGCTGCGGATCTCCTTGCGGTACGCGTCCGTCCACGGCAGCTTGCCGATGTTCGCGCCGGCCAGGTTGATCACCACGTCGGCACCGTCGAGGATCGCCGGGTCGAGCGGACGCCGCCCCGGTGCCCAGCGGAACTCGGTCGCGGTGCGCGCTTCGCGGCGGACGAGCGTGGTGACGTGGTGCCCCGCCTCGCGCAGGGCGCGGACGAGGGGCGTCCCGATGAACCCGGACGAGCCGGCCACCAGGATCGAGAGCGGTTGTTCCGTCGTGTCGGGCATGCCCGCAACGCTACTCACACCGACGTAGGCTTCTGTGTGTGACCGACAGCGAGACCGTACAGCCCGACGCCTCCGTCCCGACGCCCTACGAAGACCTGCTCCGCCGGGTCCTGACCGAGGGCTCGCCGAAGGGTGACCGCACCGGCACCGGCACCCGGAGCCTGTTCGGCGCACAGCTCCGCTACGACCTGTCGAAGGGCTTCCCCCTCGTCAGCACCAAGCGCGTGCACTTCAAGTCGGTCGCGTACGAGCTCCTCTGGTTCCTGCGTGGCGAGGGCAACGCCACCTGGCTGCAGGAGCACGGTGTCCGGATCTGGAACGAGTGGGCGGACGCCGACGGTGACCTCGGCCCGGTGTACGGCGTGCAGTGGCGCTCGTGGCCGACCCCCTCGGGCGAGCACGTCGATCAGATCGCCCAGGTCATCGAGCAGATCAAGACCAACCCGGACAGCCGCCGGCTCATCGTCTCGGCCTGGAACGTCGCCGACGTGCCGGACATGGCGCTCGCCCCGTGCCACGCCTTCTTCCAGTTTTACGTGAACGACGGCAAGCTCTCGTGCCAGCTCTACCAGCGGAGCGCCGACATGTTCCTCGGCGTCCCGTTCAACATCGCCTCGTACGCGCTGCTGACCCACATGATCGCGGCGCAGACCGGGCTCGAGGTCGGCGACTTCGTCTGGACCGGCGGCGACTGCCACATCTACGACAACCACGTCGAACAGGTCGAGGAGCAGCTGTCCCGCACGGCGTACCCGATGCCGACGCTCGAACTCGCTCCGCGCGACTCGATCGACGACTACGAGTACGAGGACTTCACCGTCGTCGGCTACGAGCACCACCCGGCGATCAAGGCCGCGGTCGCCGTCTGATGATCGGCATGGTCTGGGCCCGCTCGACCACCGGCGTCATCGGTGCCGACGGCGGCATGCCCTGGCACGTGCCCGAGGACCTGGCGCACTTCAAGCACGTCACCGGCGACGCGACCGTGCTGATGGGCCGGCGCACCTGGGAGTCCCTGCCCGAGCGCTTCCGGCCGCTGCCCGGTCGGCGCAACGTCGTGCTCACCCGGGACACGACGTGGACGACCGACGGCGCCGAGGTCGTGCACGACCTGCAGGCCGAACTCGAGCGTGCCGACAGCGCCGACGCGACCGTGTGGGTGATCGGCGGCGGTCAGGTCTACGCCGCCGCACTCGACGCGGCCGACCACGTCTCCGAGACGCTGATCGACGTCGACGTGCCCGGTGACACCGTCGCACCCACGCTCGACGAGGCGGCCGGCTGGACGCTCACCGACGAGGGCCCCTGGCAGGAGTCCCGGAACGGCGGCACCCGCTACCGGTTCCTGGAGTGGCAACGCCGCGCCTGAGCGCCCGCACGGGGCGGGCGTGACCGGCGGGACGGACGTGATCCGGGCCTCCCGTCCGCGCCGCAGGCGGTCCACCGTCCACACGGACGGCGGTCCTCGCGCGCATCCCCGGTACGCTGGTGCCCGTGTCCCCGCGTGAGAATCCCTTCGGTCAGGTCCTCGTCGCCCTCGTGACCCCGTTCACGGCCGACGGCGAGGTCGACTGGCCCGGCGTCGAGCAGCACATCGACGACTGCATCACCGCCGGCGCCGACGGCATCGTCGTCACCGGCACGACCGGTGAGACGTCGACGCTGACCGACCCGGAGAAGCTCCGTCTGGTCGAGGTCGGCAAGTCCGTCGCTGCCGGCCGCGCGAAGATCATCACGGGCGGTGGCTCGAACGAGACCGCGCACGCGATCCACCTGTACAAGCAGAGCGAGAAGGCCGGCGCGGACGGCGTGATGATCGTCACGCCGTACTACAACAAGCCGACGCAGTCGGGTGTCCTCACCCACTTCCGGATGATCGCGGACGCCACCGACCTGCCGGTGATCCTGTACGACATCCCGGGCCGCACCGGCATCCCGATCACGTACGACACGATCCTGCGTGCGTCCAAGCACCCGAACATCCTCGCCGTGAAGGACGCCAAGGGCGACTTCGCCGAGGTCTCGCGGGTGCTGAACAACACCGACCTCATGTACTTCTCCGGCGACGACACGAACGTGCTCCCGCACCTGTCGATCGGCGCCACCGGCCTGATCGGCGTGACCGCGAACATCACGAGCGCGCCGTACCGCACCATCGTCGACGCCGTGAACCGGGGCGACCTGGCCACCGCGACTGCCGAGCACAAGCGACTCGAGCCGCTCGTCCGCGCCGTGATGACGCACGTTCCCGGTACCGTGGCCGCCAAGTACATCCTGCACGGGCTCGGCCGCATCGGCAGCCCGCGCGTCCGACTGCCGCTCGTCGGCCCCGAGGACTCCGAGGCGTACGCCATCGAGACCTCCCTCGAAGCCGTGCGCGACGTGCCCGGCGCCGACTTCTCGAACTTCCGCCCCGACCGCAACGCGGCGGCCGGCGGTGCACTACCGAAGGTGCCAGGCACCACCCGCTAGCGAACACCGCGGCGCGCAGCGCGCGCGTCGCCCGAATCCGTAGGACCGAATGCCCACACAGATCTCCGAACCGCAGCCGCTCGAAGCCGGCACCCTCCGCGTCGTCCCCATCGGGGGCCTCGGCGAGATCGGTCGCAACATGACCGTCTACGAGTACGAGGGCAAGCTGCTCATCGTCGACGCCGGCGTGCTGTTCCCCGAGGAGCACCAGCCCGGTGTCGACCTGATCCTGCCGGACTTCTCGCCGATCCGTGACCGCCTCGACGACGTCCTCGGTGTCGTGCTCACGCACGGCCACGAAGACCACATCGGCGCCGTCCCGTACCTGCTCAAGCTCCGCGACGACATCCCGCTGATCGGCTCCACGCTGACCCTCGCGCTGGTCGAGGCGAAGCTCAAGGAACACCGGATCAAGCCGTACACGCTCGTCGTGGCCGAGGACCAGACCGAGCAGATCGGCCCGTTCCACCTCGAGTTCGTCGCCGTGAACCACTCCATCCCGGACGCCCTCGCCGTCGCGATCACGACCCCCGCCGGTCGTGTGCTGCACACGGGTGACTTCAAGATGGACCAGCTCCCGCTGGACGACCGCATCACCGACCTCCGTGCGTTCGCCCGTCTGGGCGAGGCCGGCGTGGACCTGTTCCTGCCGGACTCCACGAACGCCGACGTGCCGGGCTTCACCGCTCCGGAGCGCGACATCGGCCCGGTGCTCGAGAACATCATCATGCGCGCCCGCAAGAAGGTCGTCGTGGCGAGCTTCTCGTCGCACGTGCACCGCGTGCAGCAGGTCCTCGACGCCGCCGCAGCCGCGAACCGCAAGGTCGCGTTCATGGGGCGCTCGATGATCCGCAACATGACGATCGCCGCCGACCTCGGGTACCTGCGGGTGCCGGAGAACGTGCTCATCGACACGAAGAAGGCGAAGAACGTCCCCGACGACCAGATCGTCTACATGTCGACCGGGTCGCAGGGTGAGCCGATGGCCGTCCTGGCCCGCATGGCGAACCTCGAGCACCAGATCGAGATCGGCGAGGGCGACACCGTCATCCTCGCGTCGTCGCTCATCCCGGGCAACGAGAACGCCGTGTACCGCGTCATCGACGGGCTGACCAAGCTCGGTGCGAAGGTCGTGCACAAGGGCAACGCGAAGGTGCACGTCTCCGGACACGCCTCCGCCGGCGAGCTGCTCTACTGCTACAACATCCTGCGGCCGCGCAACGTGCTCCCCGTCCACGGCGAGCACCGCCACCTGTACGCGAACGCCGACCTGGCGATCCAGACGGGTGTCCCGCCGCGCAACGTGATCCTCGGGCAGGACGGCATCGTCGTCGACCTGAAGGACGGCGTCGCGACGGTCGCCGGCCAGCTCGACATCGGCTACGTCTACGTCGACGGCTCCACCGTCGGCGAGATCACCGACGCCGACCTGAAGGACCGCCGCGTCCTGGCGGAAGAGGGCTTCATCTCGATCTTCTGCGCGGTGGACTTCACCACCGGGCAGTGCGTGATCGGCCCGGAGATCCAGTCGCGTGGCTTCGCCGAGGACGACTCCGTGTTCGACGACGTCCGCCCGCAGATCGCCAAGGCGATCTCCGAGGCCGCGGCCAACGGCACGCGCGACTCGCACGCCTTCGCGCAGGTCGTCCGTCGCACGGTCGGTCGCTGGGTGAACACCAAGCACCGCCGTCGTCCGATGATCGTCCCGGTGGTCATCGAGGCGTAGGGCCCGTTCGCAGGGTGGGCGCGCGTTCGCGTCCGTCCGGCCCGGGAGGCCCGTCCAGCGTCCGTCACGGACGCTGCGGCGGGCCTTCCTGCGTTTGTCCTGAGCGGGCGTTAGGGTTCTGCCCATGGCCGGAGGCACCAAGTCGACCACGCGCTCGCGCGCGTCCACGTCGTCCCGTGGCAACGGGACGCGCGGTTCGTCGCGCACCCAGGCCACGACGAAGAAGCTGCCGCAGGCCGCACCCACGCCGGTGTTCCGCGAGCAGAACCCGCTCGTGACCTTCTGGCTCGCGATGGCGCACGGCGTCGGCGCGATGTTCCGGCTGCTCGGCAAGGAGACCCTCGAGAAGGACCAGCGGCGCGACGGGTTCCCGTTCCTGCTGTTCCTGCTGGCCATCGCCGGCGGGGTCGTCGAGTGGCTCAACCCGACCAACAGTGTCTCCGTTGCGCTCGACGCGTACACGTTCGGCGGGCTGTTCGGCCGCCTGGCGTTCGCCCTGCCCGTCATCATGATCGTGTTCGCCGGATGGTTGTTCCGGCACCCGGCCTCGGTGCACGACAACACCCGGATCGGCATCGGCCTGGGCATCCTGATCGTGTCGATCGCCTCGCTCTGCCACGTCTTCGGCGGCCGTCCGAGCGCCGCTGACGGCATGCCCGCGCTGGCCGCTGCCGGTGGGGTGCTCGGCTGGGTGGTCATCGGCTGGCTCGTCACGATCGCGACCGCCTGGGTGGCCGTCCCCGTGGCGATCGTGCTGCTGGTGCTCTCGCTCTTCATCATCACCAAGACGCCGCCGAACAAGCTCGGGCGACGCCTGCACGAGCTCTACGCCTACCTTTTCGGCGCCCCGGCCCCCGCAGCAGAACCCGAGGCCGACGCCGCCGCCGTGGCGGCGCCCGCCGCCCGCGCCCGCACGTCGAAGCGCGGCAAGAAGGGCGACACCGACTTCCAGCTGTTCGACGACCTCGGGTTCGGTGACGAGCAGGCCGCTGCCGACGCCGAAGCCGGTGGCGACAACGTGCCGTGGTGGCGCCGGAACAAGTCCGGGCGCGAAGAGGACCCGGCGTACGACAGCCCCGTGCTGCCCCCGGCCACCGGGGTCGCCCCGGCTGCCGCTGCCGTCGCACCAGCTGCCCCCGTCGTGCCCGCTGCGCCCGCCGTGAGCCCGAACGCCGGTGCCGCCGCCGGGCTCGTCGACCTCACGCCGGCCGAGCCCGCGTCGGTCAACCTCAACGACTCCGTCGAGCAGGACCTGCAGGACGCCGAGCAGGCGCTCCGCGCGTTCGGCACCGACGTCCCCGCGCGGCCGGAGCCGACCGCCGACATCCGTCCCGCGGTGCCCGAGGTGCTGTCCGAGCCCGAGATCGCCGACGAGCCGGAGGACATCGACGCCGCCGCCGAGCTGAGCGCAGCCGCCGCCGGTTCCGACGACGATCCGTCGAAGCCCTACCGACTGCCCGCCGCCACGACGCTGAGTTCCGGAACGCCCTCGGTCGCGCGCAGCCAGGCGAACGACGACATCGTCGCCGCCATCACCGGGGTGCTCACCGAGTTCAAGGTCGACGCGAAGGTCACCGGGTTCTCCCGCGGGCCGACGGTGACCCGGTACGAGATCGAGCTCGGCCCGGGCGTCAAGGTCGAGCGGGTCACGGCCCTGTCGAAGAACCTGTCGTACGCGGTCGCCTCGAACGAGGTTCGCATCCTGTCGCCGATCCCGGGCAAGAGTGCCATCGGCGTCGAGATCCCGAACACCGACCGCGAGATCGTCTCGCTCGGTGACGTGCTGCGCTCGAACGCCGCCCGCAAGTCGAAGCACCCGATGACGATCGGCGTCGGCAAGGACGTCGAGGGCGGCTTCGTCGTCGCGAACCTGGCGAAGATGCCGCACCTGCTCGTCGCCGGCTCCACCGGTTCCGGCAAGTCGGTGTTCATCAACTCGATGATCACGTCGCTGCTGATGCGCGCGAAGCCGTCCGAGGTCCGCATGGTCCTGGTCGACCCGAAGCGCGTCGAACTGTCGATCTACGCCGGTGTCCCGCACCTCATCACGCCCATCATCACGAACCCGAAGAAGGCGGCCGAAGCGCTGCAGTGGGTCGTGAAGGAGATGGACATGCGGTACGACGACCTGGCGTCGTTCGGGTTCCGCCACGTCGACGACTTCAACAAGGCGATCGAGAACAACGAGATCGTCCTGCCGGCGGGCAGCGAGCGGAAGCTCAAGCCGTACCCGTACCTGCTCGTCGTCGTCGACGAGCTCGCCGACCTCATGCTCGTGGCGCCGCGTGACGTCGAGGAGTCGATCGTCCGCATCACCCAGCTCGCCCGCGCCGCCGGCATCCACCTGGTGCTCGCGACGCAGCGCCCCTCGGTCGACGTCATCACCGGCCTGATCAAGGCGAACGTGCCATCGCGCATCGCCTTCGCGGTGACGAGCGTCACGGACTCCCGCGTCATCCTCGACCAGCCCGGCGCCGACAAGCTCATCGGTCAGGGCGACGCGCTCTTCCTGCCGATGGGCTCGTCCAAGTCGCTCCGCGTGCAGGGCGCCTGGGTGCAGGAGGGCGAGGTTGCCGAGGTCGTCCAGCACGTCACGCGGCAGGCGCAGCCCGAGTACCGCCAGGACGTCCAGGCCGTGGTCGAGCGCAAGGAGATCGACGCCGACATCGGTGACGACCTCGAACTGCTGCTCGCGGCCGTCGAGCAGGTCGTGTCGACCCAGTTCGGCTCGACGTCGATGCTGCAGCGCAAGCTCCGCGTCGGCTTCGCCAAGGCCGGTCGCCTGATGGACCTGATGGAGTCGCGCGACATCGTCGGGCCGTCCGAGGGGTCGAAGGCCCGCGACGTCCTGGTGACCGCCGACCAGCTGCCCGCGGTGCTCGCGAAGCTCCGTGGCGAGGAGCCGCCCGCCGCGGCCGCTCCGGCAGCGCCGGCCCCGACGCCGTCCGGCGACGGCGACCGGTACGGAGCAGACCCCGTCGGCGACATGACCCGCGGGTACGATGAAGTCCACGACGAGCCCGATGAGGACGCGTGGGGACTGACGGGCAGGGAGTGACGGCGATGACCGCCTCGGACAGCACGAACACCACGCACGGCGCACGGTTCCCGTGGCGCGGGCGGCTGCTGCGCAAGGGCCCCGGCCCGGCGTCGACCGCGAACGTCGCGAACATCATCACGGTGGTGCGCATCCTCACGGCGCCGCTGTTCTTCGTCCTGCTGCTCACCGACGCCGGCAACGACGGGCCGCTGCGCATCTGGGCCGCGGTCGTCTTCGTCGTGGCCATCGTCACGGACAGCGCCGACGGCATCATCGCCCGTCGGCAGAACCTGGTCACGGACTTCGGCAAGCTCGTCGACCCGATCGCCGACAAGGTGCTCATCGGTGGTGCGCTCGTCGCGCTGTCGATCCTGCAGGAGCTGCCCTGGTACGTGACCGTGCTGATCATGGTGCGCGAGATCGGCATCACGGTCTTCCGGTTCGCGGTGCTCTCCGACCGGGTGATCCCGGCCAGCCGCGGCGGCAAGATCAAGACCGTGCTGCAGGCCGTCGCCCTGACGGCCGCGCTGTTCCCGTGGTGGAACCTGGTGGGCGACTGGGCGCACTGGGTCAACGGCATCCTGATGACGGCCGCGTTCCTGGCAACGATCCTGAGCGGGATCGACTACCTCTGGCAGGCATGGAAGCACAACCGCACCACCGCATGACCGGGCCCGACCGCTCGACGCAGGCCGCGCCTCCCGTCCCGGTCGCACCGGGACTCATCGCCGAGCTGACGGCACGGGGCGAGACCCTCGCCGTGGCGGAGTCGCTGACCGGCGGCCTCGTGGTCGCGACCCTCGTCGACGTGCCGGGCGCGAGTGCCGTCGTCCGCGGCGGCGTCGTGGCCTACGCGACGCCCGTGAAGCACTCCGTGCTCGGGGTCTCGGCGGAGCTGCTCGAGGCCGAGGGCGCGGTGCACCCGGAGGTCGCTCGGCAGATGGCCGCGGGTGTCCGGATCGCGCTGTCCGTCGACGGGGAACCCGCGACGTGGGGGATCAGCACGACGGGCGTCGCCGGCCCGGACCCGCAGGACGGCAAGCCCGTCGGCACCGTCTACGTGGGGATCGCCTCCGCCGCGGGGGCTGAGGCCTTCGAGCTGCACCTCGACGGTGACCGGGGAGCAATCCGGCACGCCACCGTCTCCGAACTCCTTGCACGGATGTCGTCCGAGGTCCGGGGCCGGGAATAGGTCCCGTTTCCACTGGGTTACATCTCACGAAATCTCCAGCAGTACGGCAGCCAGCCTGGCTAACATGCTGCAACCGGCAACGCTATTGTTGCTGAACCCGAACTCGATCCACCGGACCGAGCGGGCGCGGAGACGACAGAGAGGAGGAGTTCTCATGGTTCTCGTTCGTCAGGAAATCGGCGATGTGCTCCGGGACTTCCGCTTGCAGAAGGGCCGGACCCTCCGTCAGGTCGCGTCCAAGGCCAGTGTCGCGCTCGGGTACCTCAGTGAGGTCGAGCGCGGGCAGAAGGAAGCCAGCTCGGAGATCCTCGCGTCCGTCGCGGATGCTCTGGACACGCCCATCTCGACCATCATGCGCGAAGTGGGCGACCGCCTCGCGATCGTCGAGGGGCTGACCCCCGTCCCCGACACGCTCCCGGACGACCTCGTCGCCGAGTTCGACAACGACCTCGCGGTTCGCTGAGCGCACCGCACCGAACGCCCTCGCCGGTCCTTCCCGGCGGGGGCGTTCTGCGTTCCGGCCCACGACCACGCGCCTAGGCTGGTCGGATGCGCGTGAGTGAGTTCTGGCGAGCCGTCGACCAGGTGTTCGGTGAGGCCTACGGTTCCGTGGTCACCCGTGACGTCGTGCTCGAAGGGCTGGGCGGTCGCTCCGCCGTGGACGCCCTCGCGGCTGGCATTGAGGCCCGCCGGGTGTGGGACGCACTGTGCGACTCGCAGGACGTCCCGATGGACCGACGGCACGGCAAGGGCCTCGCCGAACCCCAGGACTGAGCGGGTCCCGCGGGCCGCGGACCCGAAACTGTGTTCGGCGTGTTGCTCGAACGCGTGTTCGATCGGTGGTAGCTTCCTCCACAGCGGCGTCGCCCGGATGTTCCATCCACAGATCGCGTGACCGTCGGCAGTGATGTCGGTGGCTCGCCGTAGGTTGATGGACATCGGGAACAGCCCGAAGCCTTGTCGCAGAACCATCGGCCTTGCACCACCGGCCGGCGTGGACGCGACAGCCTACAGGCGGCCGAACACGAGCACGAAGGAGCACCCATGCCATCACCGGCAGACCGCGAAAAGGCCCTCGAGACCGCACTCGCACAGATCGACAGGCAGTTCGGCAAGGGTGCGATCATGCGCCTCGGTTCGGACGAACGCGCCCCCGTCAACGTCATCCAGACCGGGTCGGTGGCGCTGGACGTCGCGCTCGGCATCGGTGGCCTGCCCCGCGGCCGCATCGTCGAGATCTACGGCCCGGAGTCGTCGGGTAAGACGACCCTCACCATCCACGCCATCGCCAACGCCCAGCGCGCCGGTGGCATCGCGGCCTTCATCGACGCCGAGCACGCGCTCGACCCCGAGTACGCCAAGAAGCTCGGTGTCGACATCGACGCCCTGCTCGTGTCGCAGCCCGACACCGCCGAGCAGGCGCTCGAGATCGCGGACATGCTGGTCCGCTCCGGCTCCATCGACCTGATCGTCATCGACTCCGTCGCGGCCCTCGTGCCCCGTGCCGAGATCGAGGGCGAGATGGGTGACTCGCACGTCGGTCTGCAGGCCCGCCTCATGTCCCAGGCGCTGCGAAAGCTCGCCGGTGGCCTGAACCAGACGCAGACCACGATGATCTTCATCAACCAGCTGCGCGAGAAGATCGGCGTGTTCTTCGGTTCGCCGGAGACCACCTCGGGCGGTAAGGCGCTGAAGTTCTACGCGTCCGTCCGCCTCGACATCCGCCGCATCGAGACGCTCAAGAGCGGCACCGACGCAGTGGGCAACCGCACGCGCGTCAAGGTCGTCAAGAACAAGATGGCGCCGCCCTTCAAGCAGGCCGAGTTCGACATCCTGTACGGCGTCGGCATCTCGCGCGAAGGCTCGCTGCTCGACTTCGGTGTCGACCACGGCATCGTCAAGAAGTCGGGCGCCTGGTACACCTACGACGGCGACCAGCTCGGGCAGGGCAAGGAGAACTCGCGTTCCTTCCTGATCCAGAACCCCGAGATCGCTGCCGACATCGAAGGCAAGATCCTCGCCAAGCTCGGCGTCGGCGGCGCCAAGGCCGAGGACGCCCCGGTCGAGTCGATCGCGCCGAAGCTCGCGGAGCGCAAGGGCGCGTGAGCACCGATCACGACGACGACGGCCTCGCACCGGTCACCGACCTGTTCGGTGCGAGGTCTCGTCGTCGCGCTCCTGTCACGCCGGTGATGCCCGCCATCCCCGATCCTCCGGTGTCACCGGACGAACCGCGCGACACCGACGGCTGGGCACTGCCCGAGTCGTACGAAGGTCGTGCGGACGAGTTCCCCGCATCGTTCGACGCCGATTCGCCGGTGCCCCTGCACGGTGCCCGCGGGCCGGCGGCGTGGGTGTCGCCCGTCATCGGAGACGGCAGCGGGCGCTCGAACCGTGCGGAGCAGGACGGCTACGACTCCGAGACGGCTGACGCCACCACGGCGTCGGTGTTCTCCATCGCCGGCGGCGAGGAGATCGACCCGGCCGACGCACCCCGTCCGCTCGACGAACAGCGCGCGGACGCCGAACGGCTCAGCCTGCGTGCCCTCGGGCGCAAGGGCGTGAGCGAGTCCGAGATGCGGACCCTGCTGCTGCAGCAGGACCTCGACCCCGACGTGGTCGAGCACGAGATCGAACGGTTGACCCGTGTCGGGCTCCTCGACGACGTCGCCCTCGCCACCGACCTGGTGGATCGGCTGCACGCCCGCAAGGGCCTCGGTCGACAGGGTGTCGTGACGGAGCTCCGTCGCCGGGGGATCGACCAGGTGGCGATCGACACCGCACTCGACGAGGCCGCCGACGACGAGGACGACGAGTTCCTCCGCGCGCAGGAACTCGCCGACAAGCGGGCGCCGCAGATGCGCGGACTCGACCGGGCGACCGCTGAACGCCGGCTGTCCGGCTTCCTGATGCGCAAGGGCTACAGCTCCGGTGTCGTCCGGATCGCCGTCGCGCGGGCACTCGACGGCGGCGGGAAACGGCCGCCTTCCGGCCGCGGGACCGTCCGGTTCGAGTAGCCGCTCCGACCTACACTGGGACGACCATGGCCACCGTCGAAGCGCGCCCCCGCACCTACGAAGTCCGCACCTACGGGTGCCAGATGAACGTCCACGACTCCGAGCGGTTGAGCGGGTCACTGCAGGCCGCGGGCTACACCGCGGCGGACGGTGCGCAGGCCGACGTCGTCGTCATCAACACCTGTGCCGTGCGCGAGAACGCGGACAATCGTCTTTACGGCAACCTCGGGCAGCTCGCGGGGATCAAGCGCGAGCACCCCGGGATGCAGATCGCCGTCGGCGGGTGCCTGGCGCAGAAGGACAAGAACGTCATCCTCGAGAAGGCGCCGTGGGTCGACGTCGTCTTCGGCACGCACAACATGGGGTCGCTGCCGACCCTGCTCGAGCGGGCGCGGCACAACGACGAGGCGCAGATCGAGATCCTCGAGGCGCTCGACGTCTTCCCGTCGACGCTGCCCACCAAGCGCGACTCGACGCACAGCGGCTGGGTCTCCATCTCCGTCGGCTGCAACAACACCTGCACGTTCTGCATCGTCCCCTCGCTCCGTGGCAAGGAGAAGGACCGCCGTCCCGGTGACGTCCTGGCCGAGATCCAGGCGCTCGTCGACGACGGCGCGATCGAGGTCACGCTGCTCGGGCAGAACGTGAACTCCTACGGGGTCGAGTTCGGCGACCGACAGGCGTTCGGCAAGCTGCTGCGGGCCACCGGTGCCATCGAGGGCCTCGAGCGCGTCCGCTTCACGAGCCCGCACCCGGCGGCGTTCACCGACGACGTCATCGACGCGATGGCCGAGACCCCGAACGTGATGCCCCAGCTGCACATGCCGCTGCAGTCGGGTTCCGACCGGGTGCTCAAGGCCATGCGCCGGAGCTACCGGAGCGAGCGGTTCCTCGGCATCCTCGACCGCGTCCGCGCGAAGATCCCGCACGCGGCGATCTCCACCGACATCATCGTCGGGTTCCCCGGCGAGACCGACGCCGACTTCGAGGACACCCTGCGCGTCGTCGAGCAGGCACGGTTCGCCTCGGCGTTCACGTTCCAGTACTCGATCCGCCCGGGCACCCCGGCCGCGACGATGGACGGCCAGCTGCCGAAGCACATCGTGCAGGAGCGCTACGAGCGACTCGTCGCCCTGCAGGAACACATCACCGCGGAAGAGAACGCGCTGCAGGTCGGCCGGAGCGTCGAAGTGCTCGTCGCCTCGGGCGAAGGGCGTAAGGACGACGCCACCCGCCGGCTCTCCGGTCGCGCCGAGGACTCCCGGCTCGTGCACTTCACCGTGCCCGCCGGGTCCGAGGTCCCGCGCCCGGGCGACGTCGTGACTGTGGACATCACCCGTGCCGCGCCACACTTCCTGCTCGCCGACGACGACGCTCCGCTGCGCATCCGACGCACCCGGGCCGGCGACGCCTGGGACCGCGCGCAGGCCGAGAGCTGCGGCGTGCCCACGCCCGCTGCCGCCACGGGCGACGGGCCCCGTCCGGTCTCGCTCGGGCTGCCGACGTTCCGTGTCGGGCGCTGAGCTCCCCGGGGCTGTGCCGACGAGTGCCGCGTCGCCCGCACCCGGTGACGCCGCGGACCTGATCGCAGTCGTCGGGGCGACGGGCACCGGGAAGTCCGACCTCGGCATCGCGATCGCGGAACGGCTGCGTGCTACCGGCCGGAATGCCGAGATCATCAACGCGGACGCCATGCAGCTGTACCGGGGCATGGACATCGGCACCGCGAAGCTGCCGCCGGCCGAACGGCACGGCATCCCGCACCACCAGCTCGACGTGCTCGACGTCACCGACGAGGCGAGTGTCGCCGCCTACCAGGTCGCCGCCCGGGCCGACGTCGACCGGATCCAGTCCGACGGTGGTGTGGCCGTCCTCGTCGGCGGCAGCGGCCTGTACGTCTCCGCGGTGTTGTTCGACCTGGCGTTCCCGGGCACCGACCCCGCGCTCCGTGCGCAGCTCGAGCGCGAGCACGAGGAGCTCGGCCCGGGCATCCTGCTCGAGCGACTCCGCGCTCTGGACCCGGCAGCTGCCGCGACGATCGACGCGCGCAACCCACGGCGGTTGATCCGTGCACTCGAGATCGCGAGCCGTTCCGAGGTCGTGACCCCGAGCCTCCCGGCCGCGCCCAGCGCTTGGCGACCGTCCCGGATCCTGCACCTGCGGCGTGACCGCGAGCAGCTCGTGTCGGCGCTGCACGAGCGGGCCGCGCGGATGTTCGAGGCCGGACTCGTCGACGAGGTCGCGGCCCTCCGCGAGCAGGGACTCGAGCAGGGCAAGACCGCGCGGGGCGCGATCGGGTACTCGCAGGCGCTCGAGGTGCTCGCCGGCACGGCGACCCGCGAGCAGGCGGTCGAGGCGACCGGCATCGCGACCCGCAAGTACGCCCGGCGGCAGGTGTCGTGGTTCCGCCGGTACGCCGAGGCCGAGACGCTCGACGTCACGGGGGCGGACCGCGGCGACCTGTCGGAACTGGCCCGTAGGATCGTGCCGTGACCGAGCTGCACTTCACCAAGGGCCAGGGGACCGGCAACGACTTCGTCCTGTTCGCCGACCCCGACGCCACCGTCGACCTGACCCCCGAGCGGATCCGCGCCATCGCGGACCGACGCTTCGGCGTGGGCGGCGACGGCGTGATCCGCGCGGTGCGGTCCGAGGCGATCCCCGAGGGGCGGGCGCTCGTGGCCGTCGAGCCCGAGGCGACCTGGTTCATGGACTACCACAACGCCGACGGCACGGTCGCGGAGATGTGCGGCAACGGCATCCGCGTGTTCGCCCGGTACCTGACCGAGTCCGGCCTGGTCGAGCTCGCTCCCGGCGAGACGCTCACCGTCGGCAGTCGCAAGGGGCTGGTCGACATCCAGCGCACCACGAACGGGTTCGCCGCCGACCTCGGTCGCTGGGGCCTGGGCATCGAGGGCGGTGGTTCCGACGACGTGCTCGTCCGGGCGAAGAACCTCGACGGCGCGCGGCCCGGCATCGGCATCGACGTGGGCAACCCGCACGTGGTCGTCGCCGTCGAGACCGAGGACGAACTGGCCGACCTCGACCTGACGTTCCTGCCGGTGCTCGACCCGGCGCCGGAGCACGGTGCGAACGTCGAGTTCGTGCTGCCCGGCGACCCCTTGATCAAGGACGGCGTCGGCGAGATCACGATGCGGGTGCACGAGCGGGGGAGCGGTGAGACGCTCTCGTGCGGCACCGGGGCCGTCGCTGCGGCCCTCGCCACGCGCTACTGGGTCGGTGCAGGGGCGCCGGACACCTGGCGCGTGCGGGTGCCGGGCGGGCTGCTGACGGTGCGGATGACGGCGACCGAGGACGGCGAGCACGTGTCGCTGTCCGGTCCCGCCGAGCTCGTGTTCTCCGGCGACCTGACGGTCTGACGGTCTGACGCGGAGCCTCGTTGCCGTTTCGTGAGCAGAAATGGTCGGGTGCCCAGCGGCGACCCGACCATTTGTGCTCACGATGTGAGCGCCCGCGCTCGCGCACGCGCCCTACGCGCTGCGCTGCACCCGGATCACGCGGAACCCCTTCGCCGTCGACTCCCGCGTGACCGCGAACCCCGAGCCGAGCGCCCCGACGAGCCACTTCTGCAGCGAGTCACCCCCGAGGTCCTTCGACACGACGAGCCAGGCGTCGCCCCCGGCCTCGAGCCGGGGCAGCCACGTCAGCAGGATCTGGTGCAGCTCGTCCTTGCCGACACGGATCGGCGGGTTCGACCAGATCGTGCGGAAGCGCAGGTCGGCCGGCACGTCGTCGGGCAGCGCGACCGTGACGTTCGATGCCCCCGCAGCAGCAGCGTTGGCGCGCGCGAGCCCGAGCACCCGCTCGTTGACGTCGACGCCCCACACGTGGGCGTCGGGGGACTGCAGGGCCATCGTGATCGCGATCGGGCCCCAGCCGCAGCCGATGTCGAGCAGGGCACCGTCGGCAGCGGGTGCGGGCACCGAACCGAGCAGGACCTTCGTGCCGCGGTCGACGCCGTCGGGGCTGAAGACCCCCGCCGCGGTCGACAGGGTGAGGGGCTGACCGGCGAGCGTGACGTGCACCTGGCGCGGCCGGAGTTCGCTCTCGGGGCTGGCCGAGAAGTAGTGGTCGTTCGCCATGGATGAACCGTACCGGCAACCGAGTGTGTCGCAGGGCCTCCAGAGGTAGCCTGTGCACAGGATGACGGATACCCATCAGCAGAACCACCAGACCAACGACGACAGCGCAGACGGTGTCGTCGAGAGGGTGTTGCGCAACGCAGACCACCGCGCAGCATCGTCCATCTTCGCACCCGCCCAGGCCATCCAGACGCAGTCGGTCGACGACCGCAGCTGGACCGGCGACGGCGACCAGTACGACCGTGAGGACCGTGCGGCGTTGCGCCGTGTCGCCGGCCTCTCCACCGAACTCGAGGACGTCACAGAGGTCGAGTACCGCCAGCTGCGGCTCGAGCAGGTCGTCCTCATCGGCGTCTACCCCCAGGGCGATGCCTCGGACGCCGAGAACTCCCTCCGCGAGCTCGCGGCACTCGCCGAGACCGCGGGCGCCGTGGTGCTCGACGGGCTCCTCCAGCGTCGGCCGAACCCGGACCCGGCCACCTACCTGGGCAAGGGCAAAGCCCAGGAGCTCGCGATGGTCGTCAAGGCCACCGGCGCCGACACGGTCATCGCCGACACCGAACTGGCACCCTCGCAGCGTCGTGCGCTCGAGGACGTCGTGAAGGTGAAGGTCATCGACCGCACGGCCGTGATCCTCGACATCTTCAGCCAGCACGCGAAGACCCGCGAGGGGAAGGCGCAGGTCGAACTCGCCCAGCTGCAGTACCTGCTGCCTCGACTGCGCGGTTGGGGTGACTCGATGTCCCGACAGGCCGGTGGCCAGGTCTCCGGAGGCGCTGGCATGGGCTCTCGTGGCCCCGGTGAGACGAAGATGGAGCTCGACCGCCGCAAGATCCACACGCGGATGGCGAAGCTCCGCCGGCAGATCGCCGGGTTCACCCCGGCCCGTGAGGCCAAGCGTGCCGAGCGCAACCGCAACGAGGTGCCGAGCGTCGCGATCGCGGGCTACACCAACGCCGGCAAGTCGTCGCTCCTCAACCGGCTGACGAGCGCGGGCGTGCTGGTGCAGAACCAGCTGTTCGCGACGCTGGACGCCACCGTCCGTCGGACCGAGAGCGCCAAGGGCCGGGAGTTCACGTTCGTCGACACGGTCGGCTTCGTCCGCAACCTGCCGCACCAGCTCGTCGAGGCCTTCCGCTCCACCCTCGAAGAGGTCGGCGACGCCGACGTCATCGTGCACGTGGTCGACGGCTCGCACCCCGACCCCGGTGCGCAGCTGTCCACCGTGCGCGAGGTCATCGGCGACGTCGGTGCGGGTGACATCCCGGAGATCGTCGTCTTCAACAAGGCCGACCTGATCGACGACGCGCAGCGCCTCGTGCTCATCGGACTCGTGCCGGACGCGGTGTTCGTGTCTGCGCGCACCGGTGAGGGCATCCCGGAGCTCCTCGGCGTCATCGAGGACCGCCTTCCCGAGCCCGACGTCGATCTGACCATCGTCGTGCCGTACGACCGCGGCGACCTGGTGTCGTCGCTGCACGACACCGGCTCGGTCGAGTCGGTCGACTACGTCGAGGACGGCACGCGCCTGCGGGTGCGCGTCTTCCAGCGGCAGGTCGCCGAGCTCGAGCCCTACGTGGTCACGCCGGTGCCGACGGTCTGACGACCGGCTCTGGCGGGCGCTGGCGCTGGGGAGCGCTGCCGCGCGGCCTGGAGGCCCGTCACGGGTCCGCCGGACGCCGTCACGTCGCCGAGACGCCCCGGAACACACGAAACGCCGCCGGATCCGGCGGCGTTTCGTCGTGCTGGGGGCGTCGTGCGGTGACGACGGCGTCTCGCGTCGGTGCAGCGCGAGCCGCGGTCAGAGGGAGCGGAGGACCGCGACGACCTTGCCGAGCACCGAGGCCGCGTCGCCGAGGATCGGCTCGAAGGCGGAGTTGCGCGGCAGCAGCCACGTGTGACCGTCGCGCTGGCGGAAGACCTTGACGGTCGCCTCTTCGTCGAGCATGGCCGCGACGATGTCACCGTTCTCGGCTGTCTGCTGCGACCGGACGACGACCCAGTCCCCGTCGCAGATCGCGGCGTCGATCATCGACTCACCGACGACCTTGAGCATGAAGAGCTCGCCGGTGCCGACGAGCTGTCGGGGGAGCGGGATGATCTCGTCGACGTGCTGCTCGGCGGTGATCGGGACACCGGCGGCGATCCGGCCGACGAGCGGCACGAGCGTGGTGGCGTCGATGTCCGGGCCGCCGACGTCGGACGACGGCTCGTCGACCAGGACCTCGAGCGCGCGCGGTCGGTTCGGGTCGCGGCGGATCCAGCCTCCGAGCTCGAGCTGGCCGAGCTGGTGGGAGACGCTGGAGAGTGAGGAGAGCCCGGCGGCGTCGCCGATCTCGCGCATGCTCGGCGGGTAGCCCCGTGAGGCGATCGACGCACGGATCGCGTCGAAGATCGCCTGCTGCTTCGGCGTCAGCGGCTTCTGGCCCCGCAGTTCGTCCACCACGTCGTCTCGCTTTCGTCGGTGCCGGTCCGGCCGCGGCGGGAATGTCGGTGGTCCCCGTCAGGCTTGTCCCAGTCGATCGAAACAGTATCCGACCAGTCAGGGCCGGACAAACACCTGTTCGAGCGTGTCGCAAGAAAATCCCGCAGAAATCCACTCCCAGGACTTGTGCGTCGTCTGATTCGAAACTATGTTCGGTACACGACTTCGGTTCCACCGAACGGGAAGGCAAGAACGACATGAGCACCATCGCCATCGCTGACATCCAGCGCACCGCGGCGCCCGCCGTGCGTACCCGCCTGCGTCTGACGCGGCGCGGCCGCATCGTCTTCACGACGCTCGCCGCGCTCCCGCTCCTCATCGTCGTCGCCCTCGGCGTACTGAACGGCGGGCAGGCCTCCGCCGGAGACGCCACCGCCGGCGGCGCACGCACCCAGTTCGAGACCGTGACGATCCAGCCGGGCGAGACGCTCTGGCAGCTCGCCGAGCAGACCGCGCCGAACTCGGACCCGCGTGACTTCGTGCAGGACGTCGTGAGCCTCAACGCGCTCGACGGCTCCGCGCTGCAGGCCGGCGAAGAGATCGCCATCCCCACCAAGTACACCGACGGCGAGTAGCCACTCGGGCAGCGCCGTCCAGACGGCTGGTCGTCGCACGGTGACAGCGGCCTACGATGGATCGGTGGCATTCACGCTCGAAGACCTCCCGATCCGAGACGACCTGCGCGGGCAGAGCCCCTACGGCGCCCCGCAGAAGCACGTCCGTGTGCAGCTCAACGTCAACGAGAACACGCATCCCGTTCCGGACGACGTCGCTGCCGACATCGTCGAGTCGATCCGGCAGGCCCTGCTGACGGTCAACCGGTACCCGGACCGCGAGTTCACCGAGCTCCGGCAGTCCCTTGCCGACTACCTCGGGCACGACCTGATCGCCGAGCAGCTCTGGGCGGCGAACGGGTCGAACGAGGTGTTGCAGCAACTCCTCCAGGCGTTCGGCGGACCCGGTCGCTCGGTGCTCGGGTTCCCGCCCACCTACTCGATGCACTCGATCCTCGCGTCGGGCACCGGCACCAGGTGGATCCCTGCCCAGCGCGACGACGAGTTCCGCATCTCGCCCGAGACCGTCGTGGCGGCGATCCGAGAGCACCAGCCGGACATCGTGTTCCTCTGCGGGCCGAACAACCCGACCGGCACCCCGCTCGACATCGAGACGATCGCGGCCGCCTACGACGCGACCGACGGCATCGTGATGGTGGACGAGGCGTACGCCGAGTTCATGCCGTCCGACGCCCCGAGTGCCCTCACGCTGCTGCCCGGTCGTGAGCGCCTGGTGGTCTCCCGCACGATGAGCAAGGCGTTCGCGTTCGCCGGTGCCCGGGTCGGGTACATGGCTGCGCACCCCGCCGTCGTCGACGCCGTCCGACTGGTCCGGCTGCCGTACCACCTGTCCGCGCTCACCCAGGCGGCAGCGATCGCGGCACTCCGGCACGCCCCAGAGATGCTGGCGATGGTCGACGACATCAAGGGGCAGCGTGACCGCATGGTCACCGAGCTGCAGGCCATGGGGTACCGCACCTACGAGACCTGGTCGAACTTCGTCCTCTTCGGTGGTGTCGCCGACCCGAACGCCGCGTTCGAGGCGCTGCTCGAGCGTGACGTCATCGTGCGCGACCTCGGCATCCCGAACCACCTGCGGGTGAGTGCGGGGACCGAAGCCGAGACGACCGCGTTCCTCGACGCGATGCGGCAGGTCGCCGCCGAGCAGCCGCCGGTTAGGGTTGAGGCATGACCGTCCGCACCGCCTCGATCAGCCGTTCGACGAGCGAATCGAGTGTCGAACTCGAGCTCGACCTGGACGGCACCGGGACCTCGTCGATCTCGACCTCCGTCCCGTTCTTCGACCACATGCTGACCGCGTTCAGCAAGCACTCCCTGATCGACCTGCGGGTGCGCTCGACGGGTGACACCGACATCGACGTGCACCACACGGTCGAGGACACCGGCATCGTGCTCGGACAGGCGATCAAGCAGGCCCTCGGCGACCGCGCCGGCATCGGCCGCTACGGCGACGCCCTGGTCCCGTTGGACGAAGCGCTGGCCCAGGCCGTCGTCGACGTCTCCGGGCGCCCGTTCCTGGTGCACTCCGGCGAGCCCGCGGGCTTCGAGTTCCACCGCATCGGTGGCCACTTCACCGGCTCGATGGTCCGCCACGTGTTCGAGGCGATCACATTCAACGCCGGCATCACCGTCCACGTCCGCGTGCTCGAGGGCCGCGACCCCCACCACATCGCCGAAGCCGAGTTCAAGGCGTTCGCCCGAGCCATGCGCAAGGCGGTCGAGCTGGACCCGCGCGTCGACGGCATCCCCTCCACGAAGGGCGCCCTGTGACAACCGCCAAGCCGAACGTCGTCGTCCTCGACTACGGGTCGGGGAACGTCCACTCCGCCGCCAAGGCACTCGAGCGCGCCGGCGCCGAGGTCACCCTGACCTCGGACAAGCAGGCGGCACTCAAGGCCGACGGCCTGCTCGTCCCCGGCGTCGGGGCGTTCGCCGCCGTGATCGACCAGCTCGAGGGCGTGCAGGGTGGCGAGATCGTCGACCACCGTCTGGCCGGCGGGCGACCCGTGCTCGGCATCTGCGTCGGCATGCAGGTCCTGTTCTCGCGCGGCATCGAGCGTGGTGCCGACGTCGAAGGGCTCGGCCAGTGGCCCGGCACCGTGCAGGAGATCCAGGCCGAGGTGCTGCCGCACATGGGCTGGAACACCGTGCAGGCGCCCGAGGACTCCGTGCTGTTCGACGGGCTGCACGACGAGCGCTTCTACTTCGTGCACTCCTACGGGGTGACCGACTTCCCGCTCGAGGCGTACGGGCCGTTCCGCGCGCCCCGTCTGACCTGGGCCGAGCACGGGCAGCCGTTCATCGCCGCGGTCGAGAACGGACCGCTCACAGCCACGCAGTTCCACCCCGAGAAGTCCGGCGAGCCGGGCATCCGCCTGCTCTCCAACTGGGTCCGCTCGCTCTGAACCCGGCTGGCACCGGGCGCGACGGCCGTGCCGGACGCGCACCGGGCCTCCCGGCTGTCCGCAGCCCCTTCTCCACCGCAACGAAACCGACAGGACCATGACCGACCTCACCGACACCCCGCCCCTCGTCCTGCTGCCGGCTGTCGACGTCGTCGACGGACAGGCCGTGCGACTCACCCAGGGCGAGGCGGGGAGCGAGACCGGCTACGGCGACCCCGTCGCCGCTGCCCGGACCTGGCGTGACCAGGGCGCCGAGTGGATCCACCTCGTCGACCTCGACGCGGCGTTCGGCCGTGGCGACAACCGCCGCGTGATCGCGCACGCCGTCCGCGAGGTCGAGGGTGTCTCGGTCGAGCTGTCCGGCGGGATCCGTGACGACGCCTCGCTCGAAGCGGCACTGGCGACCGGTGCGGCGCGCGTGAACCTCGGCACCGCGGCGCTCGAGAACCCGGACTGGGCCGCGCGGGTGATCGGTGAGTACGGCGAGCAGATCGCCGTCGGGCTGGACGTCCGCGGCACCACGCTCTCGAGCCGCGGCTGGACCGAGGACGCCGGTGACCTGTGGGAGGTGCTCGACCGGCTGGAAGCCGCCGGGTGCGCCCGCTACGTGGTGACCGACGTCACGAAGGACGGCACGCTGCAGGGCCCCAACGTCGAACTGCTCCGCCAGGTGTGCGACCGGACCGACCAGCCCGTGGTGGCCTCCGGCGGGATCTCGACGCTCGACGACCTCCGTGCGCTCCGCGAACTCGTGCCGTACGGGCTCGAGGGCGCGATCATCGGCAAGGCGCTGTACTCCGGGGCGTTCACGCTGCCGGCCGCACTCGACATCGCCTCCGAGTAACGCCGTGGCGGGCATCTCGAACGGCCGTGGCACCGGGCCGGACGCCGACGACGCGCACACCCCCGGCGGGGCGGCGGACTCGGCGGGCTTCTCGTGGGAAGGCCGCACGTTCGACCACCACGACACCGCGTTCGCCGACGACGACGGACTCGCCGACCCCGCGGTGGTCGCGGCCATCGGTGCGATCGCCGACGGTGCCTCCCAGGCGGCGATCGTCGAGGCGCTCCGGACCGCCCGCCTGCTCATCCCGCTCATCGCCGAGGCCGGCGACGTGGGGGAGACCGATCAGGGCAAGCTCGTCGACAAGACCCAGGAACTCTCGATCGTGACGGTCGCCGGTCCGGACGGTCGCAGCGTGATGCCGGCGTTCACCTCGGTGGACGCCATGCACGCGTGGGACCCGGACGCGCGTCCGGTGCCGGTGGAGTCCCGCCGTGTGGCGATGGCCGCGGCGAGCGAGGACACCCAGCTCGTCGTGCTCGACCCGAAGTCGCCGACCGAGTTCGTGCTGCGACGTCCGGCGGTGTGGGCGCTCGGGCAGGACCTGCCGTGGACGCCGTGCTTCGAGGACCCCGAGGTGGCTCGCGCCTTCGCGGCCTCGGTCGAGGGGGAGTCCAGCGTCGCCCGTGTCGAACTCGCGCCGGGCGACCCGGTCGGCCGGTTCGCCGGGCCGGAGCTGACGGTGGGCCTGGCGCTGCACCCGGGGCTCGACCGCGAGCAGGTCGGCGAGCTCGTGGGCCGACTACAGCAGCGGTGGTCGACCGACCCCGTGATCGCGGAGCGGGTCGACAGCATGCGCGTCGCCCTGCGCGCTGCCTGACGAGCAGCAGCGCGGCGGTCCCGCGGCGGTGCGACCCGGCCCAGCCCGAGGTCGCCGGTACGATGACGGGGTGAGCCCGAACCCGACGACCAACCCCACCGGCGCGACCACCCACGGTCCGACGGGGCGTCCCGTCCGGGACTTCCCCGTGCCCGAGGAACTCGACAGCACCGGACCCGCCCGCATCATCGCGCTCTGCAACCAGAAGGGCGGCGTCGGCAAGACCACGACCGCCATCAACCTGGGCGCTGCGCTCGCCGAGTACGGCCGCAAGGTCCTGGCCGTCGACTTCGACCCGCAGGGTGCGCTGTCCGCGGGCCTCGGCGTCCGGACGCACGACATCCACACCGTCTACGACCTGCTCATGGGTGCCGTGAAGGACCCGAACCAGGTCATCCAGCCGACGAACACCCCCGGCCTCGACGTCATCCCGGCGAACATCGACCTGTCCGCGGCCGAGGTGCACCTGGTCAACGAGGTCGCCCGCGAGCAGATCCTGGCGAGCGTGCTGCGCAAGGTCGCGAACGACTACGACGTGATCCTGGTCGACTGCCAGCCGTCGCTCGGCCTGCTCACCGTGAACGCCCTGACGGCGGCGCACGGCGTCCTCATCCCGCTCGAGTGCGAGTTCTTCGCGCTCCGCGGTGTCGCGCTGCTCATCGAGACGATCGACAAGGTGCGCGACCGCCTCAACCCGGCGCTCAAGCTCGACGGCATCCTGGCGACCATGTACGACTCGCGCACGCTGCACTCGCGCGAGGTCATGGAGCGGGTCGTCGACACCTTCGACGACCGTGTGCTCGACACCGTCATCGGCCGCACCGTGAAGTTCCCGGACGCCACGGTGTCCGCACGTCCGATCACGCAGACCGCGCCGGACCACCCTGCCGCCCACGCCTACCGGCAGCTCGCACGAGAGCTCGTCCAGCGTGGCGCCGTCGCCTGACGCGGGGTTCCGGGTCCGGCTCGCCAACTTCGACGGACCGTTCGACCTCCTGCTGTCGCTCATCACGAAGCACGAGCTCGACATCACCGAGGTGTCGCTCGGTGCCGTGACGGGGGAGTTCATCCAGTACGTCCGGCAGGCCGAGTCCGCCGACGAGCTCGACGAGGCCAGCGAGTTCCTGGTCGTCGCGGCGACCCTGCTCGACCTGAAGATCGTCGGGCTGCTGCCCCAGGGTGAGCTCGTGGACGCCGAGGACGTCGCCCTGCTCGAGGCCCGCGACCTGCTGTTCGCCCGATTGCTGCAGTACCGCGCGTTCAAGCAGGCCGCCGACTGGTTCGGGGAGCGCTGGGGCGTCGAGTCGCGCCGGCACGTCCGCAGCGTCCGGCTCGAGGAGCGGTTCCGCGCGCGGACGCCGGAGCTCGTCTGGACCCTGTCGGTGCAGGACTTCGCCGCACTGGCCGCGCTGGCCTTCGCCCCGCGGGAGATCCCGACCGTCGGCCTCGACCACCTGCACGCCCCGCTCATCAGCATCCGCGAGCAGGCGGCGATCGTCGTCTCGATCCTGCGCACCCGCGATGGTGAGGGCGTCTCGTTCCGTGAACTGGTCGCGGGCGTCGACCAGACGGGTATCGTGGTGGCTCGCTTCCTCGCGATCCTCGAGCTGTACCGGAACGCGTCGATCTCGTTCGATCAGCTCGAGCCGCTCGGGGAGCTGACACTGCGGTGGACCGCCGAGGACTGGTCCGACGAGAGCCTCGCGAACCTGGGAGCCGACTATGACGGATGACGTGCACGACACGTCCAGCGCCGAACCCGGCGGCGCTGACGAGATGGCCGATGCCCGCGCCATCGAGCGCGAGATCCACGAGCGCACCGCGTCCGAGGCCCACCCCGCCATCCCCATCGATCGGCAGCTCGAGGCCATCCTGATGATCGCCGACCAGCCGCAGTCGCTCGTCGCCCTCGGTGCTGCGGTCGGTTCGCCCGTCCCCGCCGTCCGCCAGGCGATCGAACGCCTGGTCGCGGACTTCGACGGCGTCGACGGCACTATCCGCCGTGGCTTCGAACTGCGCGAGGTCGGTGGCGGCTGGCGCTTCTACGTCCGCGCCGACCTGGACCCCGTGGTCGAGCAGTTCGTCGAGGCCGAGCGCCCCTCGCGGCTGTCGCAGGCCGCACTCGAGACCCTCGCGGTCGTCGCCTACAAGCAGCCGATCACCCGCTCGCAGATCGCTGCGATCCGCGCCGTCAACGTCGACGGCGTCGTCCGAACCCTGGTGGCACGCGGCCTCATCGAGGAGTCGTTCACCGACGCCGAGACCGGCGCCATCAACTACGTCACGTCCGACCTGCTCCTGCAGCAGCTCGGCATCAACTCGCTCGATGAGCTGCCGCTCATCTCGCCCCTCCTGGACGACGGTGCGGACGGCTTCGAGCAGAACGAAGGGATCCCCGATGGCAGGGTTTGACGACCGGGGGCGCGGCGCGCCCCGAGACCGAGACGACCGCAACGGACGCTCGGGAGGCCCGGATCGCTCCGGCCGCCCGGCCGGCGGACGCGGCGGGGCCGGCTCCAGTGCCGGTGGCCGCTCCGGCGGGTACGGTCGCGACGACCGTGGGGGCGCACGCCCGCCGCGTGACGACGACCGTCGTGGCGGGTACCCGTCGCGCGACGACCGCGGCGGCGACCGTGGTGGGTACCGCGGAGCTTCGGCGCCGCGTGACGACCGTGGTGGGTACCGGGGCCGTGACGACCGTTCCGGTGGCGGCGACCGTGGTGGCTACCGGGGGAACTCCGCTCCGCGTGACGACCGTGGTGGCTACCGGGGCCGTGACGACCGTGGGGCTTCCGCGCCGCGCGACGACCGTGGTGGGTACCGCGGCAACTCCGCTCCGCGTGACGACCGTGGTGGCTACCGGGGTCGCGACGACCGTGGGAGCTCGGCACCTCGCGATGACCGTGGTGGGTACCGCGGCAACTCGGCTCCGCGTGACGACCGTGGTGGCTACCGGGGCTCCGCTCCGCGTGACGACCGCGGTGGCTACCGGGGTCGCGACGACCGTGGGAGCTCGGCACCCCGCGATGACCGTGGTGGGTACCGCGGCAACTCGGCGCCGCGTGACGACCGTGGTGGCTACCGCGGCCGTGACGACCGTGCGAGCTCGGCACCTCGCGATGACCGTGGCGGGTACCGGGGTCGCGACGACCGATCCGGTGGCGGCGACCGCGGTGGTCACCGTGGCAACTCCGCTCCGCGTGACGACCGCGGTGGGTACCGCGGGCGGGATGACCGTGGGGCTTCGGCTCCGCGTGACGACCGTGGTGGCTACCGGGGTCGCGACGACCGCAGCTCGGCTCCGCGTGACGACCGTGGTGGCTACCGCGGACGCGACGACCGTGGCAGCTCCGCTCCCCGCGACGACCGACGCGACGACCGCGGCCGCGACGACCGCCGCACCCCGGACGGCCAGCAGAGCCGCGTCTGGCACAACGGCCGCCGCTACGTCGGCGGCACCACGAGCGTCCGCAACAGCGACCGCACGACGCCGAAGCCGAGCGGGCAGCGCGACGACCGGGGCAACCCGGCCGAGGGCACGCCCGAACGGCCGATCATCGAGGACTGGGACGCGGCGGACGGAACGGCTCCTGCCGGGGCCGAGCCGAGCCTCCAGGCAGAGGGTGAGCGCCTGCAGAAGGTGATCGCCGCTGCCGGCGTCGCATCCCGCCGGGTCGCGGAGAACCTGATCGTCGAGGGCCGCGTGACGGTCAACGGCGAGGTCGTGGACGCCCTCGGGCGCCGCGTCGACCCCGAGAAGGACGCGATCAGCGTCGACGGCGTGCCCGTGCAGATCGACTCGTCGCGGCGCTACATCGTGCTGAACAAGCCGACCGGTGTCGTCTCGAGCCTGCAGGACGAGCGCGGTCGCCGCGACCTGACCGAGTTCGTGGACCGCTACGAGGAGCGCCTGTTCAACGTCGGCCGTCTCGACACCGAGACCTCCGGGCTGCTCGTCCTGACGAACGACGGCGACCTGGCACACGTGCTCGCGCACCCGTCGTTCGGCGTGCAGAAGACGTACATCGCGAAGGTCCACGGCAACGTGAACCCCGCCGTGGTGCAGCGCCTGACCGAGGGCGTCGAGCTCGAGGACGGTCCGATCAAGGCCGACAAGGTGCGGTTGCTCGAGTCCTCGCGGGGTGAGTCGCTCGTCGAGATCACGCTGCACTCCGGCCGCAACCGCATCGTCCGTCGCATGCTCGAGGCCGTCGACCACCCGGTCCTCGAACTCGTCCGCCGGTCGTTCGGACCGCTGCACCTGGGCAGCCTGCCGCCGGGCAAGATGCGCGAGCTCGGCACCGTCGAGGTCGGCAAGCTGCTCAGCACCGTCCGTGACGCGAAGCCGTCCGCTCGTGACGACCGCGACGTCGCGCTCGACCAGGACGACGACGAGTACGAGGACGAGTCGGCGGACTGACCGAACCCGGCGCTCGGGCATCGACCGATGCCCGAGCCTCGATCGGTAGGCTTGCCCGGTGACCGACGTGACCCCGACCGACATCGACCGCCGTCTGCGCGGCCCGGTCCGGGTCGTCGGTGCCGGGTTGCTCGGGGCCTCGATCGGTCTCGCCCTGCGTGAGAAGGGCGTGGACGTCGTCCTCGACGACGTCTCGCCCGCCGCGCTGGCGCTCGCCGTGGACTACGGCGCCGGGCGCCGACCGGCCGCCGGCGACCAGCCGGAGCTCATCGTCGTCGCGGTGCCGCCGGACGTCGTGGCGACGGTGGTGGAGCGCGAGCTCGCTGCCCACCCCGACGCCGTGGTGACGGACGTCGCCAGCGTGAAGTCCGGGCCGCTCGCCGCCCTGGTGGCGGCCGGGGCCGACGTCTCCCGCTACATCGGGTCGCACCCGATGGCCGGACGCGAGCGCAGCGGTCCGACCGCCGCCCGCGCCGACCTGTTCGTCGGTCGCCCGTGGGTGATCGCGGGGCACGACGGCATCACGTTCCAGCGCGCCGCGGTGGTCGAGGACCTCGCGCTCGACGTCGGCGCCACCGTCGTGCCGATGGACCCCGAGTCGCACGACCTCGCCGTGGCCTACGTCTCGCACGCGCCGCAGCTCGTGTCGACGCTGATGGCCTCGCGCCTGCGGGACGCCCCCGACGGGTCGCTCGGCCTGGCCGGCGGCGGCGTGCGCGACGTCACCCGGATCGCCGCGAGCGACCCGGGGCTCTGGGTGCAGATCATCGGGGCGAACGCCGGGCACATCCGGCCGGTGCTCACCGACCTGCGCGACGATCTGTCCCGTGTGATCGACGCGCTCGGCGACCCGGACGGTGCCGGTTCGCCGCGCACCATCGCCGAGACGATCGCCGACGGCAACCGCGGGGTCGAACGGCTCCCCGGCAAGCACGGCACCACCAAGCGCTTCGCCCAGGTGGTCGTCCTGGTCGACGACACCCCCGGGCAGATCGCCGCGCTCCTGACGTTCATCGGGGAGATCGGCATCAACCTCGAGGACATGCGCCTCGAGCACTCACCGGGCGCACAGATCGGCATCGTCGAGGTGTCGGTGCTGCCCGAGCAGGAACAGCGACTCGTCGAGGAACTCGAGGGGCGCGGATGGAGGATCGCAGCAGCATGGGCCTGAACGACGACACGAACGCAGCGACGAACGACTCCGGTGTGACCGGCGGACCGGACGGGCCCGACTCCGGCCTCCCGACCCCGGGCCAGGGCGGTGCCGGCGGCCCGCTCAGCGGCAGCGGCGACGGCGGCGCACTCGGGGGCCCGGCCGGCGGCCTCGGCGAACCCGGCGGGGAGCCCGGCTCGACCAGCGCCCCGATGCCGTCCGGCCTGGCCGACGGTGCCTACGTAGCGAAGATCGTGATCGCGGTCGACGGCCCCGCCGGCAGCGGCAAGTCGAGCGTCTCCCGCGCGGCCGCCCGCGCCCTGGGCTACGGCTACCAGGACACCGGCGCCGCCTACCGTGCACTCGCGTGGCACGCCCTGCAGCAGCGGGTCGACCTCGACGACGCCGCGGCGGTCCTGGCGAGCTGGGACACCTTCGACTACGCCATCGGCACCGACCCCGACGACTACTACGTCAAGGTGGGGGAGACCGACGTGACCGAGGCCATCCGCACCCCCGACGTCACCGGGGCGGTCGCCCACATCGCGAAGCTCCCGGACGTCCGGAAGCGCCTGGTTCAGCTGTTCCGGAACGTCATGCGGAAGACCGACGCCCCGGGCATCATCACCGAGGGCCGGGACATCACCACGGTCGTCGCACCCGATGCCGAGGTCCGGATCCTGCTGACGGCCGACGAGTCCGTTAGAATGGCCCGACGCTCGGCAGAGGTCACGACCCAGTCGGCCGCCGAGACCTCCGCAGCACTCGCTCGTCGCGACGCGGCGGACGCGAAGGTCGTCGACTTCATGAACGCCGCCGACGGCGTCACGACGCTCGACTCCACCGACCTCGACTTCGACCAGACCGTGCAGGCGGTCGTCGACCTGGCCCGCGCGGCCACGCACTGACGCACGACCGGACGGCCTCGGCCGCCTGGTCACACCACGGCCGGACCCCCGGCCCCGGCCGATAACGGCCACCGACACCGCGGCCCCGGCCGCTCGCGAGGAACCCAAGATGGCTCAGCTGGACAACCCGGACAACGACGACTTCCCCCGGTACGACGACGCCCTCGGCGAGCGGCTCGCCGGACTCGACGAGGCCGAGGCCGAGCAGCGCGCGACCGCGCTCCGCGCCGGACTCGAGGAGTACGACCTCGAGGACGAGGACCTCGCCCTGCTCGAGGCCGGTCAGGTCGGCGAGGACGGCGTCCACTACCTGCCCGCCTACCCGGTGCTCGCGATCGTCGGCCGCCCGAACGTCGGCAAGTCCGCGCTCGTGAACCGCATCCTCGGTCGTCGTGAGGCGGTCGTGCAGGACGTCCCCGGCGTCACCCGCGACCGTGTCAGCTACAAGGCCGACTGGAACGACAAGCGCTTCACGCTCGTCGACACCGGCGGCTGGGAGCCCGGCGCCGAGGGCATCAACGCCTCGGTCGCCGCGCAGGCCGAGGTCGCGATCGACCTCGCCGACGCCGTGCTGTTCGTCGTGGACGTCACGGTCGGGATCACCGCCACCGACGAGCACGTCGTCAAGATGCTCCGCGGCACCGACCGCCCCGTCATCGTCGTCGCGAACAAGGCCGACGACGAGCGCCGTGAACTCGACGCCTACGAACTCTGGAACCTGGGGCTCGGGGAGCCGCACCCGGTGTCGGCCCTGCACGGCCGTGGCGTCGCGGACCTGCTCGACCTGATCATCAAGACGCTGCCCGACACCTCGGCCGTCGCCAAGCAGGAGGTCGGCGGCCCCCGCCGTGTGGCCATCCTCGGCCGTCCGAACGTCGGCAAGAGCTCGCTGCTCAACAAGGCTGCCGGTGAAGAGCGGGTCGTCGTGAACGACATCGCCGGCACCACCCGTGACCCGGTGGACGAGCAGATCGAGCTCGGCGGCAAGGTGTGGCGCTTCGTCGACACCGCCGGCATCCGGAAGCGCGTCCACATGCAGCAGGGCGCCGACTTCTACGCCTCGCTCCGCACCACCGCCGCGCTCGAGAAGGCCGAGGTCGCCGTCGTCGTCCTCGACGTCACCGAGCCGGTCTCCGTGCAGGACCTCCGCATCATCGACCTCGTCCTCGAGTCCGGCCGTGCCCTCGTGCTGGCCTACAACAAGTGGGACCTGCTCGACGACGAGCGCCGCCGCTACCTGGAGCGCGAGATCGAGCAGGACCTGGCGCACGTCGCCTGGGCCCCGCGCGTGAACATCTCGGCCCGCACCGGCCGTCACCTCGAGAAGCTCGTGCCGGCGCTCGAGACCGCCCTCGAGTCGTGGGACACCCGCATCCCGACCGGCAAGGTCAACGCCTTCATCGCCGAGCTCGTGCAGGAACACCCCCACCCCGTGCGCGGCGGCAAGCAGCCCCGCATCCTGTTCGGGACCCAGGCGTCGAGCCAGCCGCCGACCTTCGTGCTCTTCACGTCGGCGTTCCTCGACCCGCAGTACCGACGCTTCATCACGCGTCGACTCCGCGAGGTCTGGGGCTTCTCCGGCACGCCGATCAACGTCAACATGCGGGTGCGCGAGCGCCGGAAGCGCTGAGCGCTCCCACCCGTCACGCAGAACGCGCCTCGATCCGTCGGGGCGCGTTCTGCGTTCGCGTTCGGCATGGAGGCCCGCAGCCGGTCCGGCGCGCCGGTGCGGCATCATGGGGGCGTGGGTACCGGGCCGTGGACAGCGGACCGACGTCGGCTCGCCCTGGTGGGTGTCCTCGTCGGTGTGGTCGTCGTGGGGTCGGCGTCCCTGTGGACGATCTCGCACGCTCCGGACGACAGCGACACGGTCACCCGTGCCGACTCCGTGCCCTCCGAGCCGGCGCAGTCGCCGGACGTCCGACTGCCGCCGTCCGACGGCCTCGAGGAACCGATCGACCCCGAACCCGTCCGTCCGGTCGACGGTTCGCCCATCGACCCGTGGTGGCGCCGCGTCCCGCCGGTCTCCGGTGACATCGTCGGCATCGGGGCTGCGGCCTCCGGGCACGTCCGGATCGCCGGGAACACGGGCGACGAGACCCTCGCGGTGCAGATCGACCACCTGGAGACCGGCGGGGACGGCCCGGTCGACGTCGTGCTGTCCGCGGGGACGGTGCGCGGTGGCTCGAAGCCGGTGTGGACCCCCGCCGGGGAGTCCTACGACCTGTTCCAGGCCGCCGGGGTCGAACAGGGGCTGACCGTCGTGCTCAGCGATCCGTGGTCACTGCCCGACGAGGTCCGTTCCCTGGTCCTGCTGGACGCCGGCACCGGCACCGTGCTGGGCGGCGCGGCACTCGTCCCGTCGGACTGAGCGGGGCCGGGGTTGTGCGGGGTTGGGGTGCTCGTGGCTGTGCCGCGTCCACCGCCACCGCCGGGATGGGGCACGATGTACTGGTGACGCAGCAGAACGACGGATTCGGTGTGCTCGCCGACCGTGTGTGGTGCCGTCTGCGGCTCGACCGGTTGGCCGGAGGTCGGCAGTCCGGGTACGTGATCCGCGAGGACATGCTCGAACACCCCGACACCGTCCGCTCGTTCCGGTGGATCCGGTGGCTGCTCGTCGCGGAGACCGTCGTCGGCCTCACCGCCATCGTGGTCGCCGTGCTGTTGACCCGCGCGGGGGAGTCCCTGTCGTGGGCGGTGTGGTTCCGGTCCACCGTGGTGCTGCTCATCACCCTGACGCTCTACGTGTTCGCCTGGCGGGCACAGCTCGGGTACTACTGGGCGTACCAGCGGCTGCGGTTGTTCAGCCGGATCTTCCCGATCGTGACGCTGATCGTCGCGGCGATCCCGGGGCTCTACCCGTTCTGGATGGTCATCGAGCAGATCCTGTTCTCGGTGCTCATGGTCGGCATCGGCGACGTGCTGACGAGCGACCACATGCGGGCCACGTTCCCGAAGCCCGCGCGGCGGTAGGGCTCAGGCGGGCGGGTGGACCGGCTCCGCGACAGAACACGAGTCGATCGACGCGTGGAGTGTCGCAAAACAGGTGCGGAGGCTACGCGACCGTGGCCAGGGCGAACGGGAGCACGGCGGAGGCCCCGGCGCGCCGGAGCTCCCGGCCGGCGACGGTCATCGTCCACCGGCTGTCGACCAGGTCGTCGACGAGCAGCACCGGGCCCTCGTGTGCCTGCAGGGCGGCGGCGAGCGACGGATCGACCACGAAGGTGTCCCACACGCCGGACAGTCGGTAGGCGCTGTTCGTCGCACCGTCGCCACGAGGGGTCCCGCCGGCACGGCCGAGCGTGCCGAGGAACTGCAGCCGCCCGATGGTGGACAGCGCCTGGGCGAGGGACCCCACGAGCTCGGGCCGTGACCGCGAGGACATCGCCACGACGCCGGTCGGCCGGGTCTCCCACGGCCAGTCCTTGAGCGCCCGGACACAGCCGTCGACGAGCTCCCGCGAGATCGGGGCATCGGGGGTGGACGTCGAGAAGAGTGCGCGCAGGGGACCGCCCCAGCCGAGGTCGGTCAGACGCGCCACCGCACGGCCGGGCTGCACGAGCTCGTCCGCGCCGATCTTGCCCCGCACCGAGACACCGAGCGACGACATGCCTGAGGGCCACTGGGCACGCGGGGCGATCTCGACGCCGACCTTGTCGAGCGCGGCCGCGGCTCCGGACGAGTCGGTGTCGGACACGGCGGTCGGGAACCAGGCGCCGGCGCAGTTGTCGCACCGGCCGCAGGGCTCGGCCGAGGGGTCGTCGAGGTCCTGCTGCAGCAGCTGCATGCGGCAGGCCGAGGTGGACTCGTAGTCGAGCATCGACGCGGCCTCGGCAGCGCGGGCCGCGGCGACCCGCTCGTACCGGGGCGCGTCGTACTCCCACGGCTGCCCGGTCGACACCCAGCCGCCGGTGACGCGGCGGACGGCGCCGTCGACGTCGAGCACCTTGAGCAGGAGTTCGAGGGTGGAGCGCTTGATGTCGACCAGGCCCTCGAGCGCCACGGTCGACATCGCGGTGTCGGTGGACAGGGCACTGAGCACGGCGGCGGCGCGGGCCTCGGTCGGCATCGAGGCGCTGGCGAAGTACTGCCAGATCTCGCGGTCCTCGCGCCCGGGCAGGAGCAGGACGTCGGCGTTGTCGGTCGCACGACCCGCGCGACCGATCTGCTGGTAGTAGGCGACGGGCGACGAGGGAGCCCCGACGTGCACGACGAACCCGAGGTCGGGCTTGTCGAACCCCATGCCGAGCGCGCTCGTGGCGACCAGGGCCTTCAGCTCGTTGCCCTTGAGCTGCTGCTCGAGCTGTTCGCGCTCGTCGGTGTCGGTGCGCCCGGTGTAGGCACGGACGGCGTACCCGTTGTCGCGCAGCAGCCGTGCGATGTCCTCGGCCGCCGAGACCGTGAGCGTGTAGATGATGCCGCTGCCGGGCAGGTCGCCGAGGTGCGCGAGGAGCCACCCGAGCCGCTGCCGTGCATCGGGCAGCGTCAGCACACCGAGGCGCAGGGACTTGCGGGCCAGGGATCCGCGGATCGTGAACACCGGGTCGGCCGGGCCGGCGGTGAGCTGCTCGGCGACGTCCTCGACCACGCGCTCGTTCGCCGTCGCAGTGGTCGCCAGGACGGGGACGCCATGGGGGAGCGACCGGATGAGCTCGGCCAGTCGGCGGTAGTCCGGCCGGAAGTCGTGGCCCCAGTCCGAGATGCAGTGCGCTTCGTCGACCACGAGCATGCCCATCCGGGCGATCAGGGTCGGCATCTGCTCGTCGCGGAACTTCGGGTTGTTCAGGCGCTCGGGGGAGACGAGGAGCACGTCGACCTCGTCACGGGCGAGGGCGGCCTGGGTCTCGCCCCACTCGTGGGCGTTCGCGGAGTTGATCGACACCGCGCGGACACCGGCCCGCGCGGCAGCGGCGACCTGGTCACGCATCAGGGCGAGCAGCGGCGAGACCAGGACCGTCGGGCCGCCCCCGCGTCGGCGCAGCAGCAGCGTCGCCAGGAAGTACACGGCCGACTTGCCCCACCCGGTGCGCTGCACGACCAGGGCACGCTGCCGGTGCTCGACCAGCGCCGAGATGGCCTCGAGCTGACCGGGGTGGAACACCGCGTCGGGGCGCCCCGTGAGCGCAGCGAGCGCCTGCTGCGCCTCGGCGGCGATGTCCGCAGAGGGGGACACGGAAGACGACGCGGTGGACCCGACACCAAGACCAGACATGCCCCCATGCTGTCAGGAGCAACCGACGAAACCCGACCCGCGCCTCCAGGCTGTGGACAACCGGACCAACCGGGCCCTACTGGTAGGTGACCAACGACGGCGTCGGCTGCACGTCCCGCATCGTCTGCGCGGGCGTCAGCATGGGCGTGTCCTCGTCGGTGAAGTTCTTCCAGCCCCAGTGCAACCCCTCCGGCGCGCCCTGGTGCAGTGCCTTCCACGTCGCCTGCTTGTCCGGCTGTGACCCCTGCCCGTCGACGTGCACGAGCATGTCGAGCTCCGGGTGGGTCTGCAGCGCGGAGCGGTCCTGGATCATCGACAGCCGGAACTGGTGCAGCACCAGGGCCTTCGGCGGTAGCCCCTCGTCGCGCACGAGCGCAGCCAGCCACGAGGACACCTCGTTCACCTCGGAGGCCGAGACACTCCCGATCTGCTTGAGGGGCACCTGGTCCTTCGTCAGCCGCCACTCCGGGTCGAGCGCCAGCCACACGCCCGGCTTCTTCAGCAGTGACTCGTACTTCTTGGCCTGCGACAGGAAGTCCGACCGCCCGGGCTGCAGGTCGATGATGACCGGCATGTCCGCCTCGTGCGCGGCGTCGACGTAGGGCTCGAGCGTCGACACCGGCAGCTCCGTCGAGTAGTCGCCGTCGGCGCCGGCGTCCCCGGCGGCGACGGTCGCGATGACCTCCATCGCGGGCGTCACGAGCTCGTCGGACTCCGCCCGGTACGGCTTCGCGACCTGCTCGGCACGCTGCACGGTCTCCTTCGGCCGCTGCTCGCCGAGCACGCCCAGCGCCGGCGCCCCGGGAGCCCCGTACAGCGCGACGTACCGGTGCCCGTCGAACGGCCGCTGGCCGCCGTTCCGCAGCTGGAACCCGCCCTCGGCCGCCCGCACCGTCCACTCCGGATCCGGCAGGGCCTCGAACGCCGCACCGACCAGGACGGTCGGGTGCTTCGCCCGCTCGTGCAGCGCGGTCACCACGTCGGGCGCAGCAGCCGGGTCGGTCACGCCCTTCGGCATGGTCACGACGCGAGCGCCGGCGGCCTTCGCGGTCGCCACGGCAGCAGCGTCCGCACTCGCGTCCGCCACCACCACCGTCGCCTGCCGGGAGGCGCGGGTCGACTCCGGCGCGTCACCGCCGTCCGGCGCCTGCCGCTGTTCGACGTCCGTGTCGAGCGACAGGTCGCCCTCGGCCTGGTACCAGTCGGCACCGAGCCGGTCGAGCTCGCGGGCGACGGCAGTGCTCTTGTTCTTGGCCGTCAGCAGCACCGGGACGTGGGCGCTCGCCGCAGCCTTCGCCGCATCGCGGATGCCGTCGGTGTCGCCGGCCCGGGCGACGACCGCTCCCGGGGCACTCGCGAACAGCGCCTTGCTGACGCGGACCGAGCGGGCTGCGGCGTCCGCGGCGTCGGCCACCGTGACGGTGTCGGCCGAGGCCTTCGCCAGGGTCGGGCGGCTCGTGTCCGGTCCGCTCGACGTGCACCCGGCGGCTCCGAGCAGCAGGCCGGAGACCGCGATCGCGACCAGGAGACGAGGGGTGGAACGAGAACGCATCGAGCCACCATACGAGCCAGACGGAGAGGTCCCTGGGAATCCGACGGGTGTCGTCTCGTAGAAGGGAGGCATGCCCCACCACCCCGACGACCGCCCGCTCATCGGACCGGTCCGGTCGCCCGAGGTGCACTGCATGACGCTCAACGTGCGTCGCCGCGTGCCGCGACAGCCGACCCACCCCGACGCCTGGGAGCGTCGCCGCGACGCCGTGCTCGCGCTCGTCACGTCCGAAGCGCCCACCGTCCTCGCCGTCCAGGAGGCCCTGCCCACGCAGGCAGACGACCTGACGTCCGGCCTCGGGTCGGGTTGGGAGCCCGTCCTGGCCGGACGGGGACCGCGCGGCGGTGGCGAACAGGTCGGCCTGTTCCTCGACCGCTCCCGCCTCGACGTCGTCGAGCGCCGCACCTGGGCGCTCTCCCGCACGCCCCACCGCCCCGGCTCGCGGTCGTGGGCCACGTCCTTCCCCCGGCACGCCGTCGGAGCCGTCGTCGACGACCGCGCGACCGGCGTGCGGTTCCTGGCGATCGCCACCCACCTCGACGTCGCCTCGCCGTGGGCCCGACTCCGGTCCGCCGAACTGCTCGGCCGGATCGTCCGGCAGCGCGGCCTGCCCGCCGTGGTCATGGCCGACTGGAACAGCCCCGCCGGTTCCGCACCATGGCGAGCCCTGGCGGAGGCTGGGGTCGAGGACAGCTGGGGGCGGGCCTCCAGGCAGGTGGGTGAGCCCTACGGGACGTACCCGCACTACGGGAGTCCGCGTGTTGGTGGCCGGCGGATCGACGGGGTGCTCGTGACGTCCGAAGCGGAGGTGGAACGCGTCGCGGTCGACGTGCGGCGGCCGGGCGGCGTGTGGCCGTCCGACCACGCCGCCGTGCACGCGGTCGTGCGGTGGGCGTCGTGATCGCCACGCTCGGACCGACGTTCCTGCGGCCGCGGTTCCTGGTGGCCGACGTGGTGCGGGCGCTGACGCTCGTGAGTGTCGTCGTGGCGAGTGTCGGGTGGGGTGGGACGGCGTTCCCGGTCATGGCGCTGGCGCTGCTCGGTGTCGTGGTGCCGCGGATGCTCGGGCTGCGGCCCGCGTTCGACGTGGCGGTGTGCGTGCTCGTGCTCGTCGCCGGGTGGTCGAGCGTGCTCGAGTGGTACACGACCGTGTTCCTGTGGGACAAGTTCATGCACGTCGTGCTGACGGGGCTGCTCGCGGCGGTGCTCTACGTCATCGGTGCCGACCTGCGCGCTGTGCCGCCGCCGCACGCCGAGCGCCGGGTGGTCGTCGCGGTGCTCGCGCTGTGTGCGGGACTCGCGGTCGGGGCGGTCTGGGAGATGGGGGAGTGGCTCGGGCACAACTTCGTCGACTCGAAGATCTTCGTCGGGTACGACGACACGATCGGGGACCTGGCGGCGGACGGGTCCGGCGGGTTGCTCGTCGGGCTCGGGTTGCCGTTGCTGGCGGCGCGGCGCGAGGTGGTGCGGCCGGGCTGAGCGTGTCGTTCGCGTCGCGTTGCTCCGACTCGCCGTGGCACGGAGGGGGCCTGACGTCCGCTATGCTGGACCGGTCGCTCGCGCTCCGGTCGGACGTGGGCGAGGATCCTCCGGGATCCTGAGTTCTCCGGAACTCGCGGGCTGTGGCGCAGCTTGGTAGCGCACTTGACTGGGGGTCAAGGGGTCGCAGGTTCAAATCCTGTCAGCCCGACCGAAACGTGTGTGACACGACGACAGAAGCCCACCGAGGATCTCGGTGGGCTTCTTCGTTCCTGTGCCTGTCGTGGGGTCGTCCGCACAGGGCCGCCTCATTGCGACGTTCAGCGGACCCCCTATGTGCGACAAGAGTCTTTTCGCGGATCGTCCGGTTCGAGCCCGAGCCCGAGTCCGAGTCCGAGTCCGAGTTGGACACCGAGGTCCGTGGGAGGACCGGCCATCGAGACGTTGCCGCACGCCCCTCTTCACCACCGGATCAACCCTCGAGTGCGAAGAGATCGGATTCGTTGATGCCCAGTGCCGCGCACATCGCGGACAGATGCCGCGGATCGTTCGCGCGGATGAGCAAGAAGAGCGACCTGAGGACAGCTGTGGCCTCGCTTGGGTCGATCATTGCCGACACATTCCCCTCCTCGTTGTGGGAGTAGGCATGCAGGTAGCGCTCGACGTGCACGCGGATGGTGGCGTCGTCGACCACCTTGATTGCTTCCCGCATGCCGTTGTGGAACTTGCCGATGTGTTGCGGGAAGCGGAAGCTGAGGAACGCCTCCAGCATCTTCCGTGCGGCGTTGGGCGCGAGGGCGAGGAGGTCCATGCGCTCGGCCAAACCAAGATCGGGCTTCGAGTCGATGACCGCTGTCGCTACTCGCGCAAAAAGGAAGTGGTAGAGCGATCGAAGTCGGCTGGACTGCTGGCGATCAGTGGTCCAGGGGTCAAGTTCGGGGGAGCGACGGGGTGCGCTGGATCCGATGCGGCGATGGCGCATGCGAATCTCGTGAATCGTGTAGCCGCCCCGAAGGTGGCTAGCTGCGCCTTCGAGCTGGACGACCCACTGACGGAACAACTCAAAGTTGTGCGTGAGCAGGAAGACTTGGCTGGCGTACGTGTTTCCTACGAGGGAGGACCAGAGGAACGACGAGATCCCGAATAGGATGCCCTCGTCCATGCTCGAAGCCGGATCGTCGATCACGACGATGGGCGCGTCGCCGGTGACGACGCCTTCGCGAATGCTCGCGAGGAAGTGGAGGAGCGCTATCGCAGTCCGCTCGCCCTCGCTCAGATGGGTAGCGGGCAGACCCGATCGTTCGATCCTGTAATGGTTGCCATCGTCGCTCGGGGTGAAAGCGAGCTCCGAACGCCCGAGCAGACGAGCGACGCTTTCGGTCAGCTCGGCAGCTTGGGGCACTGGGTCGGCATCGAGGCTGCTGAGCGTGATGATGCGATGGTTGAGCGTTCGCAGTTCGTCCTCGAGGGAGGTCGCCTTCTCGCTGAGATCGCGAGAAGAGGTTGCAAGCCGGTCGTACTCCTCGGCGAACGCCTTCACCCTGGCCAGCTCGACTCTGCGAGCAGCTGACGCGGCTTCCGCCTCGTGCGCCGACCGACGTGTTTCGTGACGAGCGATGACCTCCGCGACGGCCTCTCCTGTGGGCATGTCCGGAGCGGCGAGATCGAGTCCTGGCTTGGCGAAGGGGTTCGAGCGCTTGGCTTCGAGGAGCACCCCAAGCGCGGAGAGCAGTCGCTGGTAGTGGTCAACCTGGGTCTGGATCTCGTTGCGTGCGGTTCGCAGCGCTCCGGCCAGGTCGGGATACAGATCACCATCGCCAGGAACGCTGTCAGCAAGCCTTGCCGCGCGCTGCCCACATTCCTTCAGGATGTCGAGCTGCGCGTCGATGCGGGCCTGTAGATCGATTACTGACCGGTCGAAGTGCGCTGCCAGTGCCTCTCGGCGCTCGTCGGAGATCTCGTTGCCGCAGAACAAGCATTGGGTCTCGTGCTCGTGGAGAGGTAGACCTTCCTGCACCCATTCGGCTTCGGCGGGATGATCAGCAAGACGCGCGAGCGGTTGCGAGATGACGTCGGTCTCCAGGAGCGCGACTGAGCTGCGAAGGATCTCGTCGGCGCTCGTCAGTTCTCCTCGAAACATCCCCGTGAAGGCGCGGGGTGCACTCGATGTGGACAATGCGCGGTCGGCTGCAATGTCAACAGACGCCGAGTCGAAGAGCGTTCGATCGCCAACTAGCAAGCCGCGTACGTTCTTCCGCGTGTAGGTGTTCGTGGCACGATAGGTGGCGACGGAGGACATGCGGAGGTCTTCAACGACGTGGCCAGCGACCTCGGTCATACGTCGCTCGATGTTGGTCTCTGCTGTTTTGGCTGCAGCGCGGGCTTCAGCCGCCTGGGGCTCCACGTCTGCCCGGCGACGCTCTGCTGCTGCCAGCTCAAGCTCTGCATCGACATTCGCCTTGCCGAGCGTCAGGAGGCTTCCGGAGCGTGGACCCTGACTGTCATCGAAGCGGAGGTTCTCACGGACGTACTCGGCGTTGAAGACCTGAACGCGGCTCCAGAAGGCTTCGGTGGCGTGCGTCACGATGTGTTCGGTGCCGTCGATGGACGCCGCGACCTCGAGCTTGGCGCGTGCCGCCTCGGCATCTGATGCGGCGCAGGATCGCAGCAGACTCGCGAGCGTGCTCTTCCCGCTGCCGTTGGTGCCGTAGAGCAGGTTGACGCGTTCGAAGTTGCTTGTCCGCGGATCGTCGCTCCATCGTTGGAAGACGCGATAGTCGTGAATCTTGCGGATGCGGGTGATTTTGGCCGTCGTCACAGTTCTCCAGAGCAACAGGGGTGAGCGCTGGGATGAGGCTAGTGGCTAATCTGGCGAATCCTCGGCTATCGGCTCTATCGCACCGTCTCAGTAGTCGATCGGCTATTGATCGCCGCCGTGCCTCGCTGGGCGCTCGGTCTACTCGGGGTGGCCGAAGAAGGATACGAGCGTCCAAACGATGCCGATGAGCCCCAGCCCGATCGCGAGCACACGCACGAGCGACGGGGTCATCGCACTCTGCGGACCGTGGCGGAACTGCTGCGCGTTCACGAAGAACTGTGCGATCGGCGCAGGGCGCAGAAACGCGATCACAGCTCGCAATGATCAGCGGACCAGCGATGAGTCCCGGAATCCACACACAGCCCGCTCAACCAGATCGCGGTGACGAGTAATGCCCCTTGGCACACCGCCGTCCGGAAGCCGATCTCCTCTCGGACGAGGTCCGCGAGCGGACGCCGGTTCGGTTAGTGGTTGAGGTGGGACTGCCGCTCGATGCAGCGGTAGACGGTGGCTCGGCCGATGGCGAAGAGTTCAGCGAGCTCCTGTACCGAGTGCGTGCCGGCTTGGTGCACTTCAAAGAGGTGTCGCTGCTGCGCGGTGCTGAGCTTCGGTTGTCGGCCCTTCAGATGGCCCTTCGCTCGTGCGACCCGCATGCCCTCTCTGGTCCGGGCACGGATCAGGTCCGATACGAACTCCGCGACCATCGCCAGGGCGTTGAAGAGCAGTCTGCCGCCGGGGTCATTGAATTGTGGACAGAGCTCCCGATGAATGATTCGTCTCAATGCGGTTGCAGCCTGTGCGCTCGACGTGGTGAACGCTTACGGTCGCGGGCCCTATTAGGACGGCTAATCGGCTGACGGGTGGTCGCTTCCTGCCTGGCTCGGGGTGGAGCATAGTTAGACCGTGAGTTTGATCGAGGCGGGGATCGACGATGACGGTCGCGTCATCATGGTCGCGGATACGAAGGTCACGTGGCCTCAGGATGAAGCTAGGGGTCGGCACCCGTTCAAGAGCGCGGTCCCAAAGATCGTGATCCTCCGCCCGGATCTCGCCGTCGGTCTCACCGGGGAAGACCCGGAGCGCGTGCTTGAAGACCTTGTCTCGCACAGAGACTCCGATGTTGCGGACCTTCTCGACCATCTCACGACGTTGCCTCAGAACGGTTTCGTCGTGGCCGCGCTGCAGCCCCCGCGGCTAGTCTGGGTGGGCGACGGGAAGGTCGAGGAACGATCAAGTCCGCCGCGCGCGTGGGACGGTGATTCGGCCGGGCATGAACGCTTCAGGTCGTTAGAACTGGACTGGGGTGACGGAGTGTCACTCGGCTTCAAGCTGATGTCGAGCATGGACAGTCTCGTGCAGTGGGGGCAGGTAGCGTCCGTCGGTGGCTTCTCGCTGGCGGTAACTGGCTCAGACCAATCCGGCTTCCGGTTCGTGCCGCGCGAGTTTACGGTATTCCCCGATCTCCGGGACGCCACCCTGACGGTTGATGACGAGAAGGCGATGAGCATCTCGGCGTCGTTCGATGCAAGTGCGGGCTCGAGTGTGTTTCAAGCTCGGATCGTTCCGGGCTCGCGTTCGACGCCGGGCGCGCTCGGCATCTGGGTTCCCGGTGCGGAAACGGGGCTGGTCTTCGCTGAAGACTCGCCGCATGTGCGGATCAAGCTTGAAGCGAGCAGCTTCAGCGACTTTCTCGACCTTGCCGCGGGCCGCGGCCAATCCCTCGACTGGCCGTCGAACTAACCGCGCGGAAAGCAGCTCAGGACTCCGGCAGCAACCAGACCATCTGCGTCGCAAGCTTGTCGAGGGCGGCAGCGAGCTTCTTCGTCTGCTCGTCATCAGACTGCTCGGCCACTTCCTGCGCGGCGTCTCGTGCTGCCTCAATTTCTCGCAACATCTTGAATCGGTTCGCCGATAACTGCTCTCTCTCGTTGCGCAGGTGGGCGCGGTGGAAGCAAGGCTAGTGACGCGCAGTAGTGAGCGTTCGGGTGCCGCTCAGAAGTCGACCCCTATGCCGCCAGCGGCGATGGTGCCGCCGCCTCAAACCTCCGCCGACAGCTCTCGCAGCTCCTCGCTGATGAGTACGAGTGCCTGCGCGATGCGGTCGAGGTCGGGTCCGCGACCTGGTGTGTCGGGGGGAGCCCATCGTGGGAAGGTGACCGCGGGTGTCGGTCAACAGATTGTCGCGGTCGTCGAGGTGCATCTGCGCGCCTTCGTGCGTCATGAAATGGGCGCACAGCGGCTTCACAGATAACCGCGAGGAGGCCGTCGATTGGCCCGCAGATAGAGGCCACAACAGCCGAGGGGAAGCGGGCACACGCGATCACCACCGCCCGCGACCTTGACACCTCCCAGAAGCGCCTCGGTGCCGCGGAAACAACCGAGACCACGGGCTCCGCCGACGCCAAGGCAGCCTCGCCGTCCCGTCCGACCTGCACTTCGTCTGCGGCTCGGGCGCAATGGCGGACCGGTAGAGGATCCCCTACCGGAACGAGGTCTCGGCCCGGTGACGCGGCTACGCAGTCATGCTGTCCCCGAAGATGTGAGTTCGCGCCGGCCCTCCTCGCTCAGCGGTAACTCGTTGCTCGGTGTCGCGCTCTTCAGGACAGTTGCGAACGCTGCCATCGGGCACGTCAGTTCTTGCGCCGTTCGGCGCACTAACCCATAGCCAGGTAGGTCAGCACCCGGAAACCGTCCGTGGTTCCGCGCTCAAACCGTACGATCCGCGCGCGCATCGCGCCCGGCACACAGTCCGTACAAGGCTCTCGATGCATCACCACACGATCTGCTGACGAAGAGTCGCGACGCACGTGCGGCTTCACGCAAACCAGCGCCGCCCACCTATCGCCGACGAGATGATCCTCCGTAACGTGCGTCTGGACGGAGCCGGCAAACCGAACCGGTGGTCCTGGCGACGTGGAACTAGGAACAGGCGCGTTCGGGACTTTGTGTTGCAGCGCAAGCGAAGGGGTCTCACGTGACAGGGTTCGAAAAGGCACTTCTCATCCTCAGTTTGGTCGTGTCACTTGTGTCGGCTGGCATCAGTTGGATGACTTTTCAAATTCCGAACAACAACGCCGCGGCTACGAAAACAAACCTCATCGAGACGTACCTAACCGGAATTACGGCGACGAACTATCTCGATGTCAGGGCAGGTCGGGCGAGTACCGAAGACGGCACTGACGCAGACCTGTACGCCCAGACTTTGGAGCGTCTCTGGTCGGCAGAAGACTCGTTTGGGGATAACACTTTCGGGGGGCGAAGCAGTACGTTCAGGAAGGTGGCTAAGGAAACGTATAAAGTCTGCTTTGTCAAGCTCGATACGCTTCCTTCGAAGTGCCAGACGTTCGGCAAATTCAAATTCAGCGAGGACTTGACCTCCATCCAGAGCTTCACAATCGATGATGCGCCGATTCGACTTCTCAACACGAAACCTTCCGACGCATACCTTGAGGCTAATACCGATGCGAAGCTCCACGTTCAGCTAGCTGGATCGATACAAGACCCGAGCCGGAAGTGGCAAACGGTTGTGCTGCGACTTCGTTCCGTAGACAACACAGCGGAGGGGAGTCTCACATTCGCCTACGAGTACTTCGATATCAAGAACGAGGCGGGCGCCAAGCTAAACGATTGGTACGCGCACTTCCCAGCCGAGATTAAGCAATACGGGAGCGTCAAGTATGCAGTGGTCAAAGTGCCCTCCGCCACGATCGGATTCGTCAAGGTGTGCACCGCTACGGACGGAAAGTCGACGGCGTGCACCTGGCTATCGCTGTGAGCTAGTGGGCGGCACGCCGCTGATCACGCTCGAGGAGTGAGACGGGTGTCCGCTCGCCGGTCAAGAGGAAGGGTCCTAAACTGTCATGTCGACGTGCCCACAGCCACACGGGCATGGCGACGGTGAACCCGCAGCGCTAACAATTGCCGTCCAGGGCAACAGCTCGAGCGTCGCCAGGGTCGTCCCGAGCGCGAAGAAGACAAGGGTTGGTCCGGTCAGTGCGGCCTGCACTGACCCAATAACGACGATCGCCTCACGTTCTACAAGTACCCCGGCTTGCTGCGTAGCACTGACTATGAGCTTCGAGTTGTTCCTCGTAGAGGAAAGGTTCTTCTCGGCTCGCTCACGCATTGTGCGTGCGACCAGTGCGAATCGACGTGATCTGAACAAGTAGGAGCGGTCCCGCAACCCCGGGCCGGCGGCGCCGGTTCGCATCGGTGGTGTCTGTGAGCCGGTCGCACAACGGGCGCCGAAACTCGTGGCGCTGGTGCGATCGCCGAGCAACGTCATCCGTTTCACTTGCCGATCGGCTATCGAGAGACGCCGAGGGCGGTCCGCCAGGACGTTGGCGGCGAAGACTCGACCGCTTCGGTAAAATCGGAAGCATGCGTTCTCTCGCCATCACGCTGTTCATTGTTGGCGCACTGCCGTTCGCGAGCGGCATCGTCTACTACCTCGTCGACTACCGCCGAACAGGCAAGCTCTACCGGAAGAAGCTTCCCTGGTTCCCGATCATCATCAGCGGCTGGGTGCTCGCCGCGGCCGGGGTCCTCATCGGGATGTTCGCCACACACGGGCAAGGGTTCGAATGAGCACGGAGCCAACCGCCCCGCATCGTGCCGGCTGGAGCCAGGCCAATGATGTCACTTGCGTCGTCCTCGTCTGAAGGCGAGGACACCGCCTACCGCCACGAGTGCCAGAACGATGACTATCCAAATGGGAAACGGCATGCCCCCGCCAGGGTTCATCACTGCTGAGTAGTGAGAGGTTTGGGTGAACACAACGCTCCGATCGATCGCAATCCGCCGAGATGATCCCTCGTCGAGTCGTCTTTTCAGACTAGTTCTTCCGCTCGCGTGCCGCCCGCAGCGGACCGCTCAGCGCGCGGCCCTTCGCGCGTCCTCCTCGTGGACAGCGTCAGAAGCACATGCATCGCGCGCGACTCCAGCCTCGGCTTGCCGAAGGGCGTCTGCGACCTCGGGGGCGGAACTCTCGAACTTCGTCGCCCACGCTTCGTCGGGCGAGCCGGGCTACTCAGGGAGCCAATAGGCGATGGCTTGTGTTGCGCGCGCAGAGGCGTGACAGCCCTACAGCGGGGTCGCGATCTTGAGGATGGCGATCGACAATCCCGTCTACGCAGCCACCGCTCCGAGCGCAGCGAGCGGGAACCACACGCCCGTGTCGGCCATTCGCAGGCCCAGGAATGCGCCGACACCCACCGCGGCAATGCCTCCGAAGAACGAAAGGCTCATGCTGCTGAACCAGAGCGTGTCCGAGCACCCGGTGTTTGGAGGTGTCGAGCAGAGCCCGTAGGCGTACAGGTTCCCGTTGAACACGTAGCCGGCTGAGATGACCACGGCGACGATCCCGACCACGACGAAAGCCCAGATGATGACCAGGTCGCCGCGAGCAGCATGCCCTTCCCGAGGTGTGCTTGTGGTGCGTGTCCTCATTCACGAGTGCCTCGATCGGTTCTTCTCCACCGGCGAGCTCTGCACCTGATCACGAGAGCGGCTGTCGCCGGATCCACACGGTCACCCCGAGGTGAGCGATGCCGGTCGCAGCGAGACAGACCATGGCCCACCCGACGACGCCGTGCCTGGTGACGACCAAGAAGATCCCGAAGGCGAGGATGAGGGCGACCAGGAGCGCACCGGCTAGGAACAGCAGCAGGCTGGTCACGGGGCTGGCGTTCAACGTGAGCTGCGCGTCACGCACCCAGGCCGGGGTCCGCACACGATTCACGAGGATCGCGACCGTACCCACCAGGACTGCGATGCTCGCTGCGAGCAGACCTGCTTCAGCCATGGCGAGATGGTACCGGCGAAGGTGCACGCTTCGGCTGGTCCGCGGCCTCGAACGCCCCGGCTGACGCTGACAAGATGAGTTCGTGCGGATCGAAGAAGCGGACGAGCGGCACTACGGCACCGAAGGCGAGCGCGACACCTTCGTCGTGCACTTCTTCCATGCACCGAGCGGCGAGACGGTCGCGCCCGACTGGGACGCCACGAGTTGCTCGGTCAGCGTGATCCGCGTCACCGACGCGACGTACCGTGCGGCGTTTGCAGAGGCCCGGCGGATCGCCGCAGGCGAGGTGTTGCCGACACTGTTCTCGGTGTCCCTCGAGACCGCGGAGCCGAGTGGTCCTGGGATCCTGCGACTGTTCGGCACCGACCTCAACGTGGAGGGACTCGAGCTCGAGCCCGATTCGCATGCGGCGAAACGGGAGATGTTCGCCGAGTTCTTCAGCCGCGACCGTACTGCGCACGCGTGATCGGGGATCTGGAGCGTAACCGCTGACGGACTGGAGGCCCGGTGCCAGCTGGCACCGTGCCTCCAGTCCGTCACGTGCCGCGCGCGATGAGCTGCTCGTGTTGTAGCTGCAGTCGACGTCCACATCGCTGTGCAACGCGCTCGCTGTGGGTGACGATCACGAACTTGGTTCCCGCTTGCTGCAGCCGATCGAAGAGGGCGAGCACGTCGTCTTCGGTCGTCTCGTCCAGTGCGCCGGTCGGCTCATCGGCGAGGACGACGGCAGGGCGCTTCGCGATGGCTCGAGCGATCGCGACGCGCTGCGCTTCTCCTCCTGACAGTCGTCGTGGGCGCTTGCCAGCGAGGTGACTGATGCCGACCGCCTCGAGAGCCTCATGTGCTCGGTCAGCGGAGTCAGCGCGAGCAGGAACGCCGAGCCGGACGTTGTCGAGCACGCTGCGGTCGCCGAGCAGGCCGTGGTCCTGGGTGACGATGCCGATGTGTCGCAGTCGGTGCGCCGCCATCCTCCGTGCGGTGCGCTCGAGCACGTGCCCGTCGTGCTCGTAGGTCCCGCCGAAGTCGGTGTCGAGGCCGGCGAGGATCCGGAGCAGCGTGCTCTTGCCGGATCCGCTGCGCCCGGTGATCGCTACGGAGCGATCGTCTTCGCGAAGGTCGAAGTCGAGTCGGTCGAACAGCGCTCGGGTCGATCCGTCGGGCTCGGTGATGGTCTTCGAGACGTCGCGCAGCACGATCATCGTGGGGTACCTCTTCGGCGTTGGGTGGTCAGTTCGATGCGGACGACTCGTCGACCGAGTACGCCGTCCGCCACACACCAGAGGAGCAGGGCGGTGCCGGCTCCGAGTCGTGCCATCGCACTGTCGTTGGGGAGCAGCGTGCTGGACGTGAGGAACAGCCCGAGCGCGGCGGTGTACTCGGTCAGGCGGCTTGCGCGGAACAGTCGGTTCGTGGCATCCGGGCTCCTCCCGAGGAGATGGTGGACCCGCGCCACAGGCGCTCGACGGTGATGCAGGAGCCGGTGGAGGAACGCCGTGATGATGCCCACGCCCGCGGTGAGGACGACGAGCAGCGTGGTGACGAGCACCAGGTTGTCCTGGATGAGCTGGCGAACGAGGGAGAGCTGCACGAGGTAGGCCGGAACTCCGAGCAACGTGTACGACCGGAAGCCGGTGTCGTCTCCGATCGCGTCGAGACGCGCGACGACGTCCCCGAAATCGAGGCTGTGATCGACGGCGAGATCGGCGTTGAGCACCTGGAACACCAGGCGCCCGAACAGCTCGGGATCCAGTCGGTCGAGTGCTGCTCGGTCGAGTCCGGCGAGTGTCGGCGGGTAGGGCACGATGACGGTGTCGTCGAGGTAGCGGGTGGCTTCACCGCGGAAGTACATGGCGCTGTTCGGTTCGAGGAAGCCGACGACTTCGAGCTCCTGTTCCTGCAGGATGACCGCTCCGGTGAGTCGCTCTCCGAGCTCGTACACGCCTCGGTACTCGTGGCCGAGCAGCACCGGGATCCGGCCGGATCCCCAGTCGACGGCGCTCCACTCGATCGGCTTGCCGTCCTGCACGGAGAGCCCGGCGAACTCGTACGCGGTCTCGTTGAGCTGGATGGACTTGATGTCCTGGACACTTCGTCCGGACTCGTCCTGGTACTTCCCGTTGAGCGTGTACTCGGTGCCGTAACCGACGTCGAAGCGGTCGTCGCCGCGGAAGTCCTGGACGGTGACGGGCTGGTCGTACGAGGAGATGAAGTCGAATCCGGGCTCGTCATCGACGCGGTCGACGAACGAGGCGACGTCGTCGAGCGCGTGCTGGTCTCGCCGGATCGCTTCGAAAGCATCCGGGTCGAGATCGTCGACCACCGTGTAGAGGTCGACATCGGCATCAGCGGACAGGCCCTGGGCCACGGCCTGCGATGTGGACTGGGTGAACGACGCCACGTTGTACCAGCAGAGCGCGAGCAGCACGAGCAGGACGATCTTGGCGACGATGATCGCCCAGTTGGACCGAAGGTCGTTCAGCAGTTCCATCGACGGCTTCCTTGCAAGAACGAAGCGACGGACACGGCGAGCACGACGGTTCCGACCGCGACGACTGCGGTGGTGACTTCGAGGTCGAGGATGGTGGTCTGCCTGACGACTGCCGCGCCCGCGAGTGCGGTCGTGCAGGCGGCGGTGCCGATCACTGCGACTCTGGCGGCCGCGCTGCGCAGGGTGTTCAGCGGTCGGATCCCGGTGGTGAAGCGGACGGCGGCGGTGCGGAGTTCCCATCGTCCGGCCTGAAGACCTGCGACCACGGCGATGAGCATGATGACGAGCGCGCCGAGCGCGACCAGGACCGGCGACACGGCGTCGACGTTCGTCCTGCGGTTCGTGCCGTCGTCGATGATCTCGATGCTCCTGCCGGGGAACTCTGCGCTGTAGTGGCGGACGCTGTGCGGGCCGTCCAGGAGTAGTCGCTGTGGTGACGCCGAGAACCGCGAAGGATCAGCGAGGACCACATCGTCGGACAGCAGGCTGTCGGCCCGGGCGCCGAGTCGCCCCACCACGTTGTACGGCTTGCCATCGACGGCGATGTCGTCGCCGCGGATGGCAACGTCAGCGCCGGCGAGGGCTTCGCCGGGGCGCCCGGTCAGTGCGTGCCCGTCGTGCAGCGGGACGTCTGTCCAACGTCCGGACAGGATCGCGACGGCGCGGACACCATCCTCGAGTTCCGCGAACACCTTGGTTCCCGGTTCGAACGTGCTCCGCACACGCTCGAGCTCGTCGAGTGTCGCGGTCACCCACGCGCTCTGGCCCGTACGGAGGTCGTTGCCTTCCGCGGCGATGACACGTCGGCGAGCGTCGAACACCCCGATCAAGACCGTCAACAGCATGGCCAGCAGGAGCAGGCCCGCGATTGCCGTGATCTGTTGCTTCGTCACGTCTTCTCCTCACGCAGCAGCGGGTGCGAGCCGTCGGCTCGCACCCGCTGCGATGTGTCACCTGCCGTAGTAGGTCTTCGCGCTACCGACACCGTTGCCGGGCTGGTTCGGTCGGTATGGCTTCCACGCGGTCACTGCTTCCGTGCCGGACTTGCCCCACTTCCGGCCGGAGTCAGCGATGATCCTGCTGCCGTGCTCGAGCCGCGCGCGCGTGTAGTGCTGCACCCCTGCCCAGGTCGTCCAACCATGCGAACGCTTGTGCGTCGTCCCGCTGATGGTCTTCCGTTCCGAAGCGCCACGGTGGTTCACCGCGAACACTGTCATCCCGGTTTCTGCGCCCTCGACGGTCCCGGTGCTCTCCGACCATCCGCCGATGACTCCCTGGCTCCCTGCAACGTCCTGCGCGTGCGCGGGGGCCGTGCCGAGGAACACCATCCCCCCGACGGCCGCTGCGGCGAAGCCGGCGGTGATACGCCGAGCCTGTTGACCGATCTTGCTCATCGACTGCTCCTTCTCTCAATGCTGACGTTCAGCCGTTAACATGTCAGACGTAGAACGTTTTGTCTAGCGAGTCCATCGTGGTTCGCAACCGTTCGGCGGAGACGTGATCCGGATCTGCAGCGCGACCACGGACGGACGAGAGGCCCGGTGGTACACACCGTCGGTGACTGCGAACAGCCCCTGCTTCGCGGCCAGATCGGACAGGAGTGCAGCCTGCTGCTGGATCGCCGCAGAAGTGTCGTTCTGCTTCAGGCGCCTTCCATCCGAAGGGCCGTGCTGGTGCCGTGACGCTCATCGCTCATCCGAGCGATGTCCTCAGCCGAGCGATGTCCTCGTCCGAGCGAGGTGCTCTCCCGATCGACCGCACTGGTCGCAGCACTCGCTCCGGCTGGTCAGAGCTTGACGGGGAACGTGGCGAGCAGGGCGACGCCGGCGAGCGCGCAGCGACGGCTGTGATCAACAGGACATCTCGCAGTCGCTCGCGCAGTTCCCGTTGGGACAGGGCCGTGAGGAACAGGACGAGGGCGAAGAGGACGGTGAGGATGGAGTACTTGTCCGCCCGTTGGTTCATCTCGAGCGCCCGGGCGAAGCGTCCATCCGCGCGATCGGCGAGTGCGGTAGCGGTGGCGGTGCCCTCGGAGACGTAGGACCGCTCGGCGAACGGTCCGGCCGCTGCTTTCCCGTCTGCCTGCCACGCCTCGAACGCGGTCCGGAGCTCCGGGGTGAACCGTTGCTCGACGTAGTCCCGGAGCACCGTGTCGTTGCGTGCATCAGCGAGGACCCACTGCACCCAGATGGTGAGGTCCCACTGCCGGGCGTCGCGCGCTTCAGAGGTCGCGTCGGCGGCTTGCACCCGAGCGCTCGAGGCCTGGCTGAAGGCGATCGACATCTCGCCGCTCCACTTCGATGCCTGGAACCCGCACCAGGCGGTGAGGACCGCGGTGATCGAGAGGATGAGGACGGTGATGAGGTCGCGGTTCGAGCGCCAACGTGTCCGGCGATCGGACTGCCCTGTACTGCTCATGCCTTCTGCTCCCGGCCGTCGGTCCGTTGAACGGAACACCACCTTCGTCGTGCTGGGGGAGGCGCCCATCGCCCGGAGCGGGTGAACTCGGCGAGGACCTGGAGCGCAACCACGGACGGACTGGAGGCACGGTGCCAGCTGGCACCGTGCCTCCAGTCCGGCCGTCACCCCGCTGGCGCGGGGCGCCGGTACCGGCTGGTCATCTCGAGAAGCCGCGGACCCGCGTCGGTGTCACTCGGTGGGTCGCAGGCGACGCCGGCGACGCAGCACCAGCGTCCCGGCGCCGGCCAGGAGGAGCAGTGTCGCGAGCAATGCCGGTCCGACAGGTGACTCCGCTCCGGTCGCGGCCAGCGTGCCCGTCCCCGTCGTCGCCGGGGTCGTCGGTGCGCCGGCTCCCTGCGCCGCTGGTGTCACGGTCGGCGTCGGCGTCGGCGTGGGCTCCGCGGTGGGCGTCGCGGTCGGTCCTGGCACGGCTGCAGCGATCAGCGGGTTCTCGGTCATCGCCGTGCCGGTGAGGCAGTGCTTGAGCTCGGTCTCCTTGACCCAGTGCGACCCTGCGGCGACCGCACGGCACCCGGAGGCGAACGCGATCTCCCGCTCGTTGTAGAGCATGCGCACGAGCGGCGTGTAGGCGGCTCCGGTAGCGGGGTCGATGCCCGTTCGCGACACGACGTCCCACTGCACGTTCGCCGCCATCGGCGTCACCTGGGAGCCTCGCCACGGGTTGGTGGCGTCGTCGTAGACGTCGGCGTCCGAGGTCGGAGCAGCATTGTCGGGCGCGGCGACGGTGGATCCCGGCAGCCGCAGCAGCGCCGCGAACGGGATGATCGTCTCGGCGTGCGCGAAGCGGAAGGTCGCGACCACGTCACCGCCGGCGACGCGGGCGTCGATCATGGCGAAGAAGTCGTCGAGCAGGGGCTCGGCGATCGAGTACGTCTCGTCGTGCCCGGCGAGGCTCGGGCCCTTCTCGTAGAAGTCCTCGGCGTCGAGCAGGTACGCGAACCACTCGGCATCCGCTGGCCGGCCAGCGAAGTACTGCGCGAAGTCGAACTGGTGCGGAGCGACGTTCTCCTCTTGCATGTCGGCCGCGATGATGTACAGGTTGTACAGCGACATCGCCGCATCGACGGTGCTCTTGATCGACTTCCTCGGATCGCCGCAGGCATCGGGATCGGCCTTGGTGTCGGCGCCGGGCGCGCACGCCACCGCGCCGCCCTTCGAGCCGTCGGCAGTGTTGTACCAGGTGTGTGCCTTGTCCGTGCCGATCGCGGCGATGAACCCGGGCGTGAAGATCCCGGAGAGCAGATCCTGCGCCGCTTCGACGGATCGCGGCTTCGCCTCGATGTACTGCAAGGCCGCGGCGATCGTGCCGCCGTCACCGGTCTGTGCGGCGACGTAGTCCTCGTACGCCTGGGCGCGCTGGCGCTCGGGCGACCCTTCGGCCTTCTCGGTGCCGTCCGGGTTCTCGACCTCGTGGAAGTAGAGCAGGTCAGGGCGCGGCTCGAGCTTGACACCCGTGGCCCCGAAGCCCCGCAAGAAGTTCTCGCCGGACTCCGTCGCGCGAGACTCACCCGATGTCTCGGCGACGACACGCCCGCCCGTCTTCGCCGCAGCTGCGAAGAGCTGCTTGTTGCGCTGCGCGGCTCGTGCTCCGATGCCCTGGTGCTGGGTGGCGCCCTGACCGGTGAGCATGCCGTAGCCGTTCGCGACGTTCGCCGCGGTGATGGCGTCGAGGTTTGCGGAGAACTCCTTCCCGATCTCCGGCGTCAGGAACCCGTTCTCGGCCTGCGCGGTCGCGGCGAGACGGTGCAGCAGTGCGTCGTACTTGTACGCGGAGAGTCCCCGGGATCCGTGTCGGGCGACCGACTCCGTGGCGACGGGGGCGTAGCCCGTCGGCGCCGGCGAGTAGGCGTCGATGTCCGACTGGCTGGGGGCGATGTAGGGCTGCTTGCTGCTGGTGAAGCTGGCCTCGTCGGCGTGTGCCGGCACCGCGAAAACCAGCGAGGCGAGGGCGGCGACGGCAACGCAGGACAGTGCGGTGCGGGTGTTCATGGGTCCTCCGGTATCGGGACCCTCGGGCAGCGGTCCGACAAGCAGAGGTAGCGGCAGCGGGTGAACAGCCCTTGACCTGGGGGTGACCGGACGGTGCTGCCGGGTACGGCGGCGCGCGTGGGATGCGACGACAGGAGCGCAGGCCCTGGACGCGTGCCACTGACGGACTGGAGGCCCGGTGCCAGCTGGTACCGGGCCTCCAGTCCGTCAGTTGCCGGCAACCGAGACCTGCCTGTAGCTGCGAGGAGACATCAGACCTTCGTTCCTTGCACTGGCTGGCGCCGTTGTCGAGGACGAACGGGTTCCAACCCGAAAACGTTCCGGCGCCGCTCGTTGATAGTTGGATGGAATCATGTTCTCTCGCATTCCGCCCCGTGTGTTCGGCCTTGCGTTCGGCCTCGGGGCTCTGGTCGCGGGGCTCGTGATGGCGCTCCTCGGTGCGGGCGTCCAGTACATCGGGCTCGTGGCCGGAGGGCTGGTCATCGCGGCGATGGGATTGCTGGCTGCGATCGTCGGTGCGATCGGCTTCGCACTCCACGGGTCCGCCCGATCCGAGCGTGACCGGACGAAGCGAACCTGAGTCGCTGGCAGGCTCGTTCGGCGGTCGATCGTTGTGCGAGACAATCCGCTCGCCGTTACGTTGAGCTGGTGAAGCCGCCGAAGTATCCGCGCCCGTTTGCGTGGTTCATGGTGATCGCAGCCAGTCTTCTGCTCGCGCTCGGACTGCTGAACCTCATCATCAACACCACCCAACCCGGGTCGTGGCTCCTGTTGATCGTGCTCATGCCGTGGCCGCTGTACGCGGGCTTGAAAAGCTTGCGGGACGGCGAAGACCGCTGGCGAATCGGCTACCGGGAGCTCTGCTTGTCGCTTCGTCGTCGCCACTCGCCGCCGGCGTAGGCGAGCGTGTACAGCCCCACGATGGTGAGTGGTGAGATAGCCAAGAAGACCAACATCGAGTCGACGAGGACCAACAGCGACGCGGCGACGCCGAGAAGAACGACACCGACGAGGACCAGCGCCCACAGCGGCAGGCGTCGGCCCAGCCACTCGTGAGTCGTCATGATGCTCAAGCTACCCGTGGAACCACCCGACCGACGTCCCGATGGGCGATCGGCTACCGGTACGAGGGTCTGCGCTAGTTTTGTTGTGTGACTGTCAGTGCTGCACAGGCGTCGTCGTTCTTTCGTGAGATCGGCAGCAACGGTCCGGTGTGGACGGTCGAAGACAACAACGGTGTGCCGGCACCGAAGGCAGCCGATGGCCGCCGGGCAATGCCGTTCTGGTCTCGGCGGTCGCGCGCGGAGCGCGTCATCGCACAGGTTCCGGCCTACAAGGGCTTTCGACCCCTGGAGATTTCGCGGGTTGACTTCGAGAGCCGATGGCTTCCGGGAATCGAGAAGGACGGACTGAACGCAGGCCTGAATTGGTCGGGACCTCGTGCGACGGGCTACGACCTGACGCCAGAAGAGCTCCGAGCCCAGTTGACCGCCTAGCGATCCCGTACGCGGCGTTCCTCCGGCCCTCAGCGCCTGAGGAACTCGGCGACGAACGTCCCAGTTGCGATGACGCCTCCGAGAACAAAACCACAGCCGATGAATCGTGTGCGCTCCGGAGTCAACTGCCCTCCCCAGAACTCCCCTTGCACTTTCCGCGCGAAGCGGGAGATCGTCCTCGGGAAGAGTACGAGAACACAGCCCCATGTGACGCCGATCACTGCCAGCCCATCAAGAACGTGCCCACCTCGCTGAGCGTAGCGCGGTCGCGCAGCGCAAGCGATGGAAGCAGTACCGCAAGCCGATCGGCTCACGGGAGGTCTCCACCGGCCTCGTCGCTGAACGAATGCCGTTGACCGCGAGGCGAATTGATACCGATCCATGACGGTGACGATAGATTTGCACTCATGACCCCTCGACGCGTCGTACTCGCGACACTGGGTGCGCTGGTCATCGTCATCGGCTTCGTGTTGATGGCTCACTCCGACGGCACGCTCGACCTGGTGGTCGCGGTTCTCGTCATCTTCATCGGGTTCGCTGTAGTCCTGTTCACGACGGCTCGACCGGGCCAAGCGGCTCTCGCCCGCTACTGGGAAAAGTTCGAGAAGAAGTAGCCACGACGCCCGTCACTCCTGCCGGACCGTCAGGCGATACCTCCACGGGGCACCCCGCCGTCCGCGCTCGGCGCACTGACTGGCTCGTTGTTCAGGACTCCGACGTCACGTCGTCACTTGTTGGCTTCGTCGATCAACGTCGTCAACACACTGCGATTGATCGGCCCGAGGATGCGGGCGCTCACCCGGCCCTCCTTGTCGAGAATGATGGTTGCCGGCGTCGAGTTGGGGGCGTTCGTCCCGGAGAACGCGAGTTGCACGGCCGCGTCCTGATCAACGGCGTTGCTGTACGAGACGTCGTGCTCCTTCACGAAGGCACGCGCCGTCGCTGCCGAGTCCCGGACATCGACACCGAGGAACGACGCCTGGGCGTGCCGATCATCGCTGACGGCTTGGAGGTCCTTCGCCTCGACGCGGCAGGGTGCGCACGACGCGTACCAGAAGTTGAGGACGAGCGCCTTGCCACGGTACTGATCGGCACGGATGACCTTGCCGTCGAGGTCATGGGTCTCGAAAGTGACCCGTTCACCACGATCGTTCGCGGCGAACTCCGTGACAGCGCCGTCTCCCGAGATGTAGTTCTGCGTGCCGCCTTCGCGGTACTGCTTCGCGAGGCCGTCGCTGCCTCCCGTGCAGCCGGTGAGCGTCACCGCGACCGCGACGGCGACGCCGACCAACAGTGCAGGACCCCCGACTCGACGTTGCCTCATTGCGCCAGGGTATGCGCGCTGGCGGCCACTCTGGTGTCCGTCAGCAGATGCCCTACAGAGATGGCCGAGTCATGAGTTCTGCCACTTCGACGACCGCGTCGTCCGGCATCTCGGGGTAGTAGTTCTCGCGGAGCTGTTCCCCGAAGCGCCGCATGTCCGTCCCCGGAGGCTGATGCGCCTGTTCTGCCGTGAGGGTGTCGAGCCGGTACCGGTGCACGGCGGTGATCGCGCCGGTCAACGGTTCGGCGGTCGGGTGATCGTCGAAGACGAACGTCGCCGCGCCGACCTGTACAGACTCGTTCCACCGCACGGTGGTGACCTTGTCGCCGCGGATTATCGCTTCGTGGTGCTTCTGATGGAAGTGGACGGTACCTGGGGCTGTGTCGGCCACGCTCCCAGCTTGCCGGACGTCGCGGAGTGAGTGCGTCCCCTGTCACGCTGAGGACTCAACGATCGAGGAGGACCGGCAACTCGCGATCGGTCTCGGCGACCTGGGTGAGCTTCATGGCGACTGGTCGGAGCGGCCGCGACATCAACACCTTGTTGAGGAGCCCGCGGAGTGCGAGCGCGAGTCGGGACTGCGGGTACGCCAGGGCCTTGAGTCCGCGAGGGAGGTCCTGCACATCGTCGACCAGAGGACGCATCCACTTCTCGTACGCGGTCAGCGCTGCTGCCTGGTCCTGCGTCACGTCGGCAAGCTCGGCGGCAAGGACGTACCCGGCGGTGAGCGCGAGTGAGGCGCCGCCGCCACCCATCGGTGTGACGCACCATCCGGCGTCACCGGCCATCACGACGTGGCCGCGGTGCCAGGTCCGCATCCGGATCTGCTGGAGCTGGTCGATGTAGACGTCCGGGGACGTGTCGAGCGCGTCCAGGACCCGCGGCGCCTCCCACCCGACTCCGTCGTACCTGCGCCGCACCGCCGCCAGTGTCTGCTCACGAGTCAGACCCATGACGTCGTCCCCGGGAGAGTAGGCGAGGATCGCGCGGGTGGTGCCGTACGGGTCGGGTCGCAGGTGGACCTGGCGTCCGCGAACGGCGTTGTGCCACCGCCAACGGTCGTCATCGCTGTCGGTCCGCGGGATGGTCCCGAACACCATGGTGACGTCGAGGTCGCGCTGGTCGACGTCGCCCTCGGCGAAGACCATCGCACGGGTCCGAGACCGCACACCCTCGGCGATGACGAACAGGTCCGCGCTGAGGCGCTGTCCATTCGCGGTCGTCACGGTGACTCCCGCAGCGTCGTCGGCGACGTCCGACACGGTGTCCCCGTAGATGAAGGAGACGCCGGCCGGCAGGTTGTCGAGGATCGTCCGAGCGAGGTCGCCGCGCAGGATCTCGAGTTCCGCGGTCGCACCGCCGGCCCCGTCGGAGGGCAGTTCGGCGGTGACGGCCCCTCGCCCGTCGACGAGCACGGTGCCCGTCTCGGTGGTGTTCCGTGCCTTCACGGCGTCGAACAAGCCCATCTTGCGAAGCACGTCGCGCGCGACGCCTCGAACATCGACGTTCTGTCCGCCGTCACGGAACGCAGCGGCGCGTTCGATGACGGTCACGTCCCATCCGGTCCGGCGGAGCCAGTATGCGGTCGACAGGCCAGCGATACTGGCTCCTGAGATGACAGCGGTGCGGTTTGCCATGGTGTTCCTCCGTCGTGAGCTTTAGAGTAAAGATACTACACAGTAAAGGAATCTGATGGACGACGTGTTCGAGACGGAGTGGGACGCACCCCAGGTCGAGGTGATGGAAGCGCTACAGACATGGGCCGTGGCGTTCGCGGAACTCAACCAGCTGATGTCCTCGTGGCTCGACCTGCCGACGACCGATGCGAACGCCCTGGGGCAGGTGCTCTGGGCGGACTCTTCTGGCGACCCGCTGTCGCCCGCACGACTCGGGCAGAGGATCGGTATGACCTCCGGATCCGTGACGGTCTTGCTGAACCGCCTGGAGGCGGCCGGACTGCTCGCTCGCAGCCGCGAGCACACCGACCGGCGCCGGGTGACGCTCCGTCCGACACCGGCGGCACGGGAACGTGCGCGGGCGTTCACGGAGCGGTCGACCGCCGAGATCGCTGCCGCCCTGCAACAGGTGCCTGCAGCGGAGCTCGAGCACCACGCCGCCTTCATCCGCCGCATGGTCGGTGCCGCGACGGACGCCGCGGACCGGCTCCGCAGGTAGCGGCCGTCGATTGCGGGGAGCGGCGTGGATCGGTCGGTCACTCATGGCCGGGGTCCTCGTCTGGGTGCTACCGCCCACGATCGTCCGGATCCGCCGCGCGCGCCGGTCCGTCGAGGAGCACCCGTCAGCGGACCCGGCATGGGAGCCGGAGCCCCTCGCCTCCTGAGCTCGGGTGCCAGCGCTGTGCTTTCCGCTCAGGACCCGACCGGGGGCTGGCGCCAGGGTCGTCGTCATCGATCTGGGGCGTCACCGTCTCCGTCGAAGACCTGCCGGTTGCCGGCGATCACCTGCTGGTGTTCCCGCACCCAGTCGGCGAGGGCGAGGGCCACGTACTGCAGCGACCGTCCGAGGTCGGTGAGCTCGTACTCGACGCGCGGCGGCACCTCGGCGTGGACCGTCCGCGAGACGAGCCCGTCGCGCTCGAGTGCGCGCAGCGTCACGGTCAGCATCCGGCGTGAGATGCCGGGGATGACCTCGGAGAGCTCGGTGAACCGCCGCCGCTCGTCACCGAGCACGCCGATCACCAACAGCGTCCACTTGTCGCCCATCCGGGACAGCAGCGACCGGAAGAGTTCCGGGTCCTCACTCGTGCACAGCTCGGCCATCGTGGGCATCGACTGGTGGAGTCGGGCCTGCAACTGGTCCAGCGCGGTCTGGTCCGTCATGGGGTCTCCCGTGGTTACTGCCGGGTAACAGGGGATCGTTTGCGGTAACGGGAACCCGGCGGGCAGGGTTACTCATCGTAACCGAAGCCCGCGTCGTCGACCCGGGAACGATCGAAGGAGTGTCATGACCCTGTTCCGCCTGGACGCCAGCATCCGCACCGAGGGCTCCACCAGCCGAGCACTCGGCGACATCGTCGAGACCGAGTGGAGTGCCGTGCACGCGGGCTCCGAGGTGACCCGCCGTCACGTCGGCACCGATCCCGTGCCCGCCGACAGCTGGGCCGACGCCGTCGCCGCATCTGCGACGCCCGAGTCCGAGCGCACTGCGGCCCAGGTCGCCGCGGTCGCCCTGGCCGCCGAGCTGACCGACGAGCTCGCCGGTGCCGACGCCCTGCTGTTCGCCGTGCCGCTCTACAACTTCGGCGTCTCGCAGCACTTCAAGTCCTACGTGGACCTCGTGCTGACCGACCCGCGCATGGCACCCGGCGCCGTGCCCGCGACCGCGGGCAAGCCGGCCGTCCTCGTCACGGTGCAGGGTGGCAACTACTCCGCAGGCACACCCCGTGAGGGCTGGGACCACGCCACGGCCTGGATGCGCCGCATCCTCGAGGATGTCTGGCAGCTCGACCTCGACGTGGTGACGCGCGAGTTCACGCTCGTCGGGGTGAACCCCGCCCTCGATCAGTTCACGGAGCTGGCCGACGAACTGCGGGTCCGCGCCGAAGAGCAGGCGGCCCGGCACGGCCGCACGTTGGCGGCCGTGCCGAAGGCTGCGTGAAGCCGGCTCCTACGACGCGAGCATCTGCGCCACCACCGCGTACAGCTCCTTGGGGTCCCCGGCGAGCATCTGCTTGATCAACGCGGCCTGCTCGTCCACCACGACCTCGTAGTCGTCACGTTCGACCCCGTCCAGGGTGGCGCGCGCCACATCCGCAGGGTCGGTCTTGGCCATCGAGATCCCCGCGGTCATGTCGGTGTCGGCCACTCCGAGGTGCACGGACATCACCGCGGTCCCTTGGCCGGCCAGCTCGTGCCGCAACGCGTTGCCCATGTTCCACAGGGCGGCCTTCGACACCGCGTAGGCGGAGGCTCCGGGCATGGCGAGCCACGAGGCACCCGAGGCGATGTTCACGATGCTCCCACCGCCGTTCGCCGCCAGGACGGGTGCGAACGCGCGGATCACGGACAGGGTGCCCCAGACGTTCGTGTCCATGTCGGCGTGGGCTGCGTCCAGATCGCCCAGCAGGGTCGCCGTGGTCGCGATCCCGGCGTTGTTGATCAGGATATCGACGTCGGTCGCGACCGCGGCGGCCGCTGCGACCGACGCGGGGGAGGTGATGTCGAGGGCGAGGCGCTCGACGCCCTCGAGGTCGATCAGTTCGGGGCGTCGGGCGGTGGCGTAGACCTTCGCCCCGCGTGCGATCAGCTGTGCGGCGAGGTGGCGTCCGATACCGCGGTTCGTGCCGGTGACGAGGGCGGTGGCTCCAGAGAGGTTCATGCCCGCTACGGTAGAACCTGACGTCAACGTGAGAATCAAGCCCGAGGGACAGAACGATGCGGATCGGTGAACTCGCAGAACGGGCCGGCGTCAGCGTCCGGTCACTGCGGTACTACGAGGAGCAGGGGCTCCTCGAGTCGGAGCGGACCGCGGGCGGACACCGGGAGTACCGCGAGCCCGATGTCGCGCGGGTGCGCTTCATGCAGATGCTCTACGCGGCGGGCATGCCGAGTCGTCGGATCGTCGAGATCCTGCCCTTCCTCGACACCGGGGTCGCGACGCGGACGATGCTCGACCACTTCGACGAGGAGAGCGATCGCATCCGACGCCAGATCGAGGCCCTCGGCGCCACCCACGACCGGCTTACACGGCTCCGTGACATCGCTGCGGAGTCCGTTGCTGGGCGACCACCGGAGGAGTGCCGCTCGTCCGCGAACGCCGCCGCCGCCTGAGCCGCTCCGCCTAGTTGGCGGCGGCGGGCCTGCTGAACAGGTTGACGACGTTGCCGTCCGGGTCGCGGACCAGTGCGGAGCGGTTGCCCCACGGCATCGTGGTCGGCTCCAGGACGACGTCGTCGCTGCCGAGCTGCAGTCCGGCGAAGTCGCCGTCGACGTCGGCGACCTCGAACTCGATGAGCACGGAACGGTTCGTGGCCGGCGTCAGCGCGCCGCTGAGCATGGCGACCGTGGCGGTGCTGGCGATCGCGAGGGTCCCGCCTGGGCCGATGAACTGCGCGAAGACCGGTGCAGGGCGCTCGGCCGGCTGGCCGGTGATCCGCTCGTAGAAGGCGACCATGCCCTCGAGGTCGTCGGTGATGATGCGGACGGATGCGAACGACATGGGGTTCCTCACGGTGGTGCTGCTGACTCGGAGCGACCAGCTTCACCGGCCGCCGCGACACCGTCCTGTCGGTGTTTCCGGAAACCGACCGCGTTTCCGGAAACCGACCGCGCTAGTCGTCGAGGACCGGCCGGAGTCGTCCGTACTGGATCGCGAGGTCCTCGGATCGCAGGATGCGCTGCGCAGGCCGCTCGTCGGTGACCTCGACCGACAGCATCCGGTCGCCCCGGAACGCCCGCACCCCGTCGCGGGTCCGGCACCAGGCGATCAGGTACCACTGACCGTCCTTCCCGATCGACCCCAGCGGTTCGACGTCGCGGACGGACTCCGCTCCGCCGGCATCCCGGTACCGGAGCCGCACGACTCGATCCGCACGCAGGGCAGCCGCGAACTCGGCCGGGGCGACCGTGTCCTCCTCGTCCTCCAGGAAGTGCACCCGCGAGGCCAGCGCGCTGGCTCGTGCGGCATCCCCGGCGGGCATGACCGCGAGCGTCTTCCTGGCCGCGGTCTGCGCCGCCTGCCGGAACGGACTGCGCCCGAGCGAGCCGAGCCCGATCAGCACCGCGAGGGCCTCGTCCGGCGTGAAGCCCGCCGGGCCGAGCGTGGCGGACGCGTCGATGACGTACCCGCCCCTCCGGCCGGGCTCCGCCCAGATGGGCAGACCCGACTGCTGCAACGCGGAGATGTCCCGTTCGATGGTCCGCACCGACACCTCGAACCGCTCCGCGAGACGACGAGCGCTCCGCGGCTGCGGGGCGACGGCGCGCAACTCCTCCACGAGGCCGTAGAGCCGATCGGTGCGATTCACCTCGCCATCTTCGCTGTCGTCCCGACGTTCCGTCAGATCCACGCCGTCTCGCCTGCCACGTGCTCGTGGGGCTCGTGTCCGTCGGCCTAGGCTTCGAGGGTGTCCGCAGCCCTGACCGTCGAACTCCTCCGGACGTTCGGTGTTGCTCTCGAACCCGGCTTGACGGAACGGGAACTGGCGCGGGCCGAGCGTCGGTACGGCGTCCGGTTCGGCGCGGACCACCGAGCCCTGCTCTCCCTCGCGCTGCCGAGCGGGGACGGCTGGTTCGACTGGCGCGCGCGGAACGACGAACGACTGCGGCGAGCGATCCGGTGGCCGGTCGAGGGCGCCCTGTTCGACGTCCGTCACGACGCCTTCTGGCCCGGGTCGTGGGGCGAGCGACCCGGCGACGAGTCGCAGCGTCTCGAGGCGGCTGCGCGGCACCTGCGGCAGTGGCCGCAGCTGGTGCCGTTGTACTCGCACCGCTACCTGCCTGCCGCGCCGCTCGGCAGCGGGGCGCCCGTCTTTTCGGTGCACCAGACGGACGTGGTCATCTACGGCGATGATCTCGTCGACTACGTCAAGCGGGAGTTCCGGCCGGATCGTACCGAGCGGGAGACCAGCGTCGGGATGCACGACCTGGAGCCGTGGACGCTGCTCGCCTTCGGCGAGGACGTGCCCTGAACGCAACGAGCGGATCGGACTGCCGGCGGTCCTGAACGCGACGGCTGACGGACTGGAGGCACGGTGCCAGCTGGCACCGTGCCTCCAGTCCGTCCTGCGGTCGCGCCCAGGGCGTGTCAGGACTCCGACAGGAATCCGGCGCAAAGCGTGAGGGCTCCGTCAGGGAAGCGCGCCCGCCGTCGGCGGTCCGGCATGCTCGGCAGGTTGCCCGCATGCACCACGGAACCAGGAGGACACCGGTGGCCCTCATCGACAACGGCATCTACGTCAACGGAACCCGAACGGAGTCGCCGCAGGACCTCAGCCTGACCGACGAGGCGCTCGACGCTGCCGGAAGCGGCGCGATGGCCTGGATCGGGCTGTTCCGACCGACGGCCACCGAGCTGGCCTCGGTCGCGGACGAGTTCGGGCTGCACCCGCTCGCCGTCGAGGACGCGCACAAGGGACACCAGCGGGCGAAGCTCGAGCGCTACGGCGACACCCTGTTCGTGGTGCTGCGACCCGCCTGGTACGACGAGGACGAGGAGACCGTCGAGTTCGGTGAGGTGCACCTGTTCACCGGGCGCGACTTCGTCGTGACCGTCCGGCATGCGGAGCAGCCGAACCTCGCCGACGTGCGGAAACGACTCGAAGCCGATCCGGAAGCCCTGGGGCGCGGATCCGAGGCGGTGCTCGGCGCGGTCCTCGACGAGGTCATCGACAGCTACGCCCCGGTCGTCGCCGGGCTGCAGGACGACATCGACGACATCGAGGACGACCTGTTCGACGGTGACGTCGACCCGGCGTCCTCGCGGCGGATCTACCAGCTGCTGAGCGAGGTCATCGGGTTCCAGCGCGCCATCGGCCCGCTGCCCGGGATGCTCAACGCGTTGCTGCGCGGTGCCGAGAAGTACGGCACGGACACCGAGGTGCAGAACCAGCTGCGGAACGTGCTCGACCACGCGATCCGCGTGACCGAGCGGGTCGACACGTTCCGGACGCTGCTCGAGAACGCGCTCACGCTGCACTCGACCCTGGTGACGCAGGAGCAGAACGACGCGATGCGCCGGATGACCAGCGCGAGCCTGGCACAGGGGGAGGAGAGCCGGCGGCTGGCGCGGGCGTCGATGGAGCAGGGCGAAGAGGTGAAGAAGATCTCGTCGTGGGCGGCGATCCTGTTCGCGCCCACGTTGGTGGCGTCGATCTACGGCATGAACTTCGAGCACATGCCCGAGCTGCGGTGGGTGTGGGGGTACCCGGCGGCGATCGTCGCGATGGTCCTGTTGGCGGTCGTGCTGTGGGCGGTGTTCAAGCGGCGGCACTGGCTCTGAGCGTGCGTGACGACCGACTGGAGGCACGGTGCCAGCTGGCACCGTGCCTCCAGTCCGCCGGTCAGTCCGTCCAGGTCTGCTGGACGAGCGCTTTCAGGAGGCCGTCGGTCGGGACGTTCGACTGCGTGATCGAGATCCAGGTGTCGCCGCGCACGAAGAACGTGTGCGTCGTCTCCACCTGATCCGAGTAGTACATCGACGTCTCGGTGTGCTGGCACGAACGTCCACCGAGCGTGTCGGTGCAGGTCCAGTCCTTGTCGGCGACGACGCGGAGGCGAGCCTGCAGGACGTCACGATCTGCCGTGCCCATCTCGAGGAACAGCCCCTCGTCGCCCTCGGAGGTACCGCCCGGTGTCCAGGCACAGACCAGCTCCGCGTCCTCCTTGAACGGGATCTCGGGGTCGATGTAGTAGTCGGTCCTGCCGCCCGGTACCTGGGGGCGGAACTGGGTGATCTCCAGCGAACCGAACAAGCGCGGAGCATCGGCGGCCGGCACGGCATCGGTGCACGCCCCGGGGATCGTCGCCGTGGTGTCAGCCGGCGCGGGGGTCGGCGTGATGCGGGCCGCGGACGGGGACGGTGACCGGGTCGGTGTCGGTGTCGGCGGTGCAGAGGACGGCGCGGGTGCAGGTGCTGCGGCGAAGGGCGTCGGAACGAGTCCGAGCGCCACCGAACCGCTCGCGGTGCCGATGCCGAGCACGCCGATCAACGCCACGATGAGGCCGACGCGACGGTGTGTGGAAGCCGGGCGAGGCTTGTCGTGCATGCCCCGGACGACCTGCTGCCGCATGCCGGCGAGCATCCGCTGCATCTCGTCGCCTCCGGGCGGCTCGTTGCTCATCGGGGACCCGTGGTCGGTTCGTCGTTCATCGTTCATCGTTCGTCACCGCCTTCTTGATCCGTGCACGGGACCGCCACACGCGCTGGGTGACGGCGCCGACGCTCATGCCGAGCAGGTCGGCGGCCTCGGCGTAGGAGCGGCCCTCGATGAGGCAGAGCTCGCACACCTGGCGATCGAGTGGTGCGAGCGCGTCGATCTCGGCGCGGACCCACCGCAGCCGTTCGCGGGCGTCGTCGTCCGGCTCGGGCGCGGCGAGCTCGTCGGGCAGGTCGACACCCTCGTGTCGCCGCTGCTGTCGCCGCAGGTTCGCGGCGTGGTTCCGGCACACGACGAGCAGCCACGGCAGGAGTGACTCCCCGGGGACCTCCACGGTGTCGGCCTTCTGCCAGAGGGTCAGGAACGCGTCCTGCACGATCTCCTCGACGTCCATGCGCCGCGTGACCAGTGCCCAGGTGTAGCGGGTCATGGTCTCGGCGTGACGGTCGAACAACGCGGTGACCGCACTGCGGTCGCCGCGCGCGGCTGCCGCCACGAGCGCGCTGTCCGGCTCGGCTGATCGGTTCATGTCCACCCCCTTCACTCCGCAGTGTGCACGGAGGGGACATCCTCACAGATCCTTCGCCGCCGGGCGTGTCGCGACCGGGGCCGCCGCTGCACGGACGGCGCGCACCCGCAGGAAGTCGAGCTTGTCGGCGTCGGGGCCGCTCTCGGGCGTGGAGTAGACGACGAGCTTGATGTCCGAGTCGGGAACGGTGACGACGTCGCAGTCCAGGACCACGTCACCGACGATCGGGTTGTGGACCGTCTTCACGAGCGACTGGTGCGCCGAGGCTCGTCCTTCGTCCCAGTACCCGGCGAAGCGTTCGCTCTCGGTCCGGAGCCGGACGATGAACGCGCGGAACGCCGGGTCGCCGCCGAGGCTTCCGGCGGTGCGCCGGAGGTCGGCGACGAGCGCCCGCTCGAACGGTTCCGGTCCACCGTGCGCCGTCGCGATCTCGGCGACGCTGTTGTCGAGGAACGTCTGCACGATCAGGTTCTGTTCGGGGTCCTTGCGCACCGACGGCGCGTCGAAGAGTGCCTGCCAGAGCGGCGTGGAGTGCAGCAGTGTCCAGTCGGCGGCGAACACGGCGAGCGGCAGGTCACCCATCCGGACGAGCATCCGCTGGACCCCGGGCGGGATGTGGCGGGACACCACACCAGCCCGGGGAGACGCCAGTCCGGCGGCGCGGTGGAACAGGTCCGTCTCGGCGCGGTCGAGCTGGAGCGCACGAGCGAGTGCCTGGACGACCTGGGCAGAGGGCGTGCGGGAGCGGCCCTGCTCGAGCCGCATCACGTAGTCGGCGCTGACACCGGCGAGCTGCGCGAGTTCCTCACGGCGGAGTCCCGCCGTCCTGCGTCGACCGTACGACTCCATCCCGACGTCCTCGGGGGTCAGCCGCCCCCGCCACGATCGGAGGAGATCGCCGAGGGCTTCGACCTGGTCTGCGGACACCCGACCATTCTCCGCGTGTGGACCCGCCGCTGGGTAGGACTGTCCTTCCGTGGCTGGAGATCCGGCAGCGCCGCACGCTGGTCACCTCACCACCAGCAACGAGCTCGAAGGAACACCATGACGAACACCCTCATCACCGGCGGCAACAAGGGCATCGGCCGGGAGACCGCGCGACGGCTGATCGCCGCCGGGCACACCGTGTGGATCGGCGCCCGCGACACCGATCGCGGTCGGCGAGCCGCTTACGAACTCGGCGCCTCGTTCGTGCAGCTCGACGTCACGGACGACGCTTCCGTCGCCGCGGCCGCCGCGACGATCGGTGACCAGGCAGGGCACCTCGACGTGCTGATCAACAACGCCGGCATCCTCGGGGACGTCACCGCACCCGAGGACATGACCGTCGACCAGCTCCGCGACGTCTACGAGACGAACGTCTTCGGGGTCGTCCGTGTGACGAACGCGTTCCTACCGGTCCTCCGGCGGTCCGCTGCGCCCTCGGTGATCAACGTGACGAGCGGCCTCGGGTCGTTCACGATGATCCACGACCCCGAACGCGTGGAGTCGCAGTACCCCCTCGCGGCGTACGGGTCGTCGAAGACCGCGGTCACGATGCTGACGATGCAGTACGCGAAGACGACGCCGGACGTCCGCTTCAACGCGGTGGACCCCGGCCAGACCGCGACGGAGTTCACCGGGAACCTCGGGCACAGCGTCGAGGAGGGCGCCGACGCGGCCGTCCGGGTCGCGACCCTCGGCGCGGACACGCCGACCGGCACCGTCACGGATCGCGAGGGCACCCTGCCCTGGTGACCGCGCGGCGGTCCCCACGCCGTGACGGACTGGAGGCGCGGTGCCAGCTGGCGCCGTGCCTCCTGTCCGTCCGCTGGTCACGTCGCGCGACCGACGCCGGCTTGTTCACCCAACCGACGCATGCGCATGGCAGGGTGGTCCGGGGCATCGTCGCCCGCAGCCCAGCCAGCCGCCAGCGGAGCACGATGCCAACACGCGACCTGATGATCGTCACGGACCTCGACGGGACGTTCCTCGACCACCACGACTACTCGTTCGACGCGACCCTGCCGATGCTGGAACAGCTGCGGGCGGACGACGTCCCCGTGGTGTTCTGCAGCAGCAAGACGCGTGCCGAGATCACGGCGCTGCAGGCGCGCACCGGGCTCGACGGACACGCGTTCGTGGCGGAGAACGGCGCGGTCGTCGTCGGGCCAGCGGGCGACGTGCTGGTCGGACCGGTCGCCGGCGACGTCGAGCGGCTGCACGCAGAACTCGACCGCATCCGCCAGTCACTGCAGCTGCGGTTCGAGACCTTCGGCGGCGTGACCGACGCGGTCGTCGCCGCGTGGACCGGCCTCGACCTCGAAGCGGCCGGACGAGCGCAGCAGCGCGAGGCGTCCGAGGTGTTGCTCTGGCACGCCGAGGACGACGACCGGGCGGACGCGTTCCGCGCGGCGCTCGCCGCGGTCGGCCTCGACCTGGTGCGCGGCGGCCGGTTCTGGCACGTGCTGCCGGCCGGCCGCGACAAGGGCGCGGCGGTCCGGACGCTGATCGCCGACCACGAGCGTCGGACGGGCTCGGTCCCGCGCACGATCGGACTCGGTGACGGCCCGAACGACACCGCGCTGCTCGACGTCGTCGACTTCGCCGTCGTGGTCCGCGGACACGGCCCGGCACCCGGACCGCTCGCCGACGACCGCCCCGAGCGCGTCCACCGCACGACCGCCCCCGGCCCGCAGGGCTGGACCGAGGGCCTCACCCGGTTCACCACCCCGTCCGTCAGGAGCCACCGATGAGCGACTTCCACCAGAACGGCGTCATCACGACGTTCCACGACCTCGGTCGCCGCAGCACCGCGAGCCTCGAGGACGACCTGCGGGGCTTCGCCGAGAAGCGTCCGATGAGCCTGATCCTGCCGGCGCTGTACTCCGAGCTCGAGCGTCCGGCCCTGTCGCGGATCGTCGACGAGCTGGCCGAGGCCGACTGGCTCAGCGAGATCGTGATCGGGCTCGACCGCGCCGACCGCTCGCAGTTCGAGCACGCCCGCGAGTTCTTCTCGCGGCTGCCGCAGCGGCACCGGATCCTGTGGAACGACGGGCCGCGACTGCGCGAGCTCGACGCCGAACTGGAGCGCGCGGGCCTGGCGCCAGGGGAGCCCGGCAAGGGCCGGAACGTCTGGTACTGCACCGGGTACGCCCTGGCGTCGGAGCGGGCGGACTGCATCGCCCTGCACGACTGCGACATCACCACCTACGAGCGTGGCATGCTCGCGCGGCTGTTCTACCCGGTCGCGAACCCCGCGTTCGACTACGAGTTCTCGAAGGGCTACTACGCCCGCGTCGCCGACGGTCGGATCAACGGCCGCGCCGCACGGCTGCTCGTCGGGCCCCTGCTCCGCTCGCTCCGCCAGGTCTACGGGGAGTCCGAGTACCTGGAGTACCTCAGCAGCTTCCGGTACCCGCTGTCCGGCGAGTTCGCGATGCGCGCCCACGTGCTGAACGGGCTGAAGATCCCCGGCGACTGGGGACTCGAGATCGGCATGCTCTCCGAGGTCTACCGCGACTACGCGACCCGGCAGGTGTGCCAGGTGGAGATCGCCGACGCGTACGACCACAAGCACCAGCCCCTCGCCGAAGCCGACGGCACCGGCGGCCTCGCCCGGATGGGCAATGACATCGTGCAGTCGCTGCTCCGGAAGCTCGCGACCATGGGCGTCCCGCTCACGTCCGACTCGTTCCGGGTGCTCAAGGCGACGTACTACCGGAACGCGCTCGACATCGTCGAGGTCTACCGGCACGAAGCCGAGATGAGCGGGCTCGCGTTCGACCAGCACGCCGAGGAAGCCGCCGTGGAGCTCTTCACCAAGGCGATCCTCGACGCCGGCGGCGCCTTCACGGCGCGGCCGAACGACAAGCCGTTCATCCCGAGCTGGAGCCGGGTGCGCTCAGCGGTTCCGGACGTGCTCGACCGGCTGCGGGACGCGGTGGAGGCAGACCAGCAGGACTGACCCGGCCCAGAGCGCGCGCCCTGGGCGCGAGTCAACTGCGGACGGGAGGCACGGTGCCAGCTGGCCCCGTGCCTCCCGTCCGTCGGTCTGGCGCCGTTCTCAGGCCGCGCGCTTCGGCGCCCAGCCGAGTTCCGGACCAAGCCGTTCGGCGATGTCCGTGATGATCTGCGCGTAGTCGTCGGGCTCGAACGAGAACGGGAGTGCGAAGGCGACCTCGGTGACCGCCTGGTAGCCGACGTTGGCGCGCAGCCGGTCGGCGATCTCGGCGGACGTGCCCACCAGGTCGGCGGCGAAGAGCATCCCGGCAGGGCCCTGCGGCACGCCGACGCGACCCGAGCGGCTCTCGACGTAGGCGCGGTAGCGGGCCGCTTGCTCGGCGGTCGCGGTGTCGGTCGGGATGACGACCAAGCCCTGCGAGACGCGGGCGGCAGCGGGGTCGGGGTGGACGTCGAGGTAGGCGTCGATCTGGGCGCGCTGGTTCGTGGCGAAGTCCGTGCCGACCTCGCTGCGGGTGACGCTCGAGGTGAGCAGGTGGAAGCCGTTCTCACCCGCCCACACGGCCGACTTCGTGCTGCCGGTGCCGTACCAGATCCGGTCGGCCAGACCGGCGCTGTGCGGCTGGACGGTGCTCGCGAACTCCTCGATGCCACGCCGTTCGACGGTCTCGGTCGCCGTCACCGGGTCACCGCGCACCAGGTCGCGGAAGCGCAGGAGCCGGTCGTTGCCGAGGTCCTCGTGCTCCAGGGTGTCGGGGTAGATCGCGTCGCGGTACAGGTCGAAGTTCATCGGCGTGCCGACGGAGAACCCGGGGTTCAGGCGGCCGCCGAGCAGGACGTCGACCGTGCTGAGGTCCTCCGCGAGGCGGAACGGGTTCTCCGCGCCGATCGGGGTGACCGCGGTGCCGAGGTCGATGCGCGAGGTGCGCTGCGAGGCGGCCGCCATCACCGCGACGGGGGAGGAGATGCCGTGCTGCAGGTGCCGGTGGCGCAGCCAGGCGCTGTCGAAGCCCAGGGTCTCGGCGCGCTCGATCACGCGCAGGGTGTCCTCGTGGCCCTCGGACGGTCGGGCGGGGTCGAACGACCCGATCGTCAGGAAGCCGAGCCGGTGCAGGGGAGTTCCGTCGAGGGGCATGGGTCGATCGTGCCAGATGCGTCGTCCGTTGCGGCTGTCGATGACCGTCGTGCAGCCGCCGGGTCAGTCGCCGCTCTCCTTGATCAGCGCTTCGACGTTGTTGCCGTCCGGGTCGGACACGAACGCGGTGTACGCGCCGTACTCCGGCCAGTAGCGCGGCTCGTGCCGTGACACCCCGCCGGCGGCGACGGCTTCGCGGTGGAAGGCGTCGACCTCGCTCCGCGATCCCGCCTCGAACGCCAGGTGGAGTCCGCGGGTCGTCGCCTCGGGGGTCCGGGCGGTCTCGAGCGAGACGCTCGGGGTGTCGTCCCCGTGCTGCCAGAACTCGGCGACGGAGTCGGTGCGGTAGCCCGCTCCGATGCCGAGGGGCGCGAGGGCGGCGGTGTAGAACGCGTCGCTCGCGGCGAAGTCGCTGGCGAAGACGCCCAGGTGGTGGATGAGGTGACGACCCGGCATGGGACGACCCTAGGCCGCCGTCACGGCATCCGTCCGGGCAGCTTCCCGGTCCCGCTGGCAGGCTGGATCCGTGCACATCACCCTGGACTCAGCGACCGACATCGTCATCTCCGGCATCCGCTTCCCGGAGGGCAACCGCTGGCACGACGGACGGCTCTGGTACTCGGACATGCACACGGGCCAGGTCTTCTCGGTCGACCCGTCCTCGACCGACGGCCCCCGGCTCGAGGCCACCGTCGACGGGCAGTCGTCGGGGCTCGGGTGGCTCGCCGACGGGCGGCTCATCATCAGCTCGATGGAGTCCCGCACGGTCGTCGCCGTCGACCCGGACGGCAGCACCTCGGTGTTCGCCGACCTGACCACGATCGAGTCGTCGCTCGTGAACGACCTGGTCGTCGACGCCCAGACCGGGCGGACCTACATCGGTGCCTTCGGCTACGACCTGTACGCGGGCGAGGAACTGCGCCCCGGCCCGCTCTACGTGATCGGCACCGACGGCTCCGTCCGCCTCGCCGCCGAGGGCCTGGTGTTCCCGAACAGCGCCAACATCCTGCCCGGCACCCGGACCCTGGTGGTCAGCGAGACGTGGGGCGGCCGGCTCACCGCCTTCGACATCGAGGACGACGGTTCGCTGACCGGGCGGCGCGAGTGGGCAGCCCTGCCCGGCGGCGTGACCCCGGACGGCAGCACCGTCGACCGTGACGGCGCGATCTGGGTCTGCTCGGTCGACACGGGGGAGTTCCTGCGGGTCGTCGAGGGTGGCGAGGTGACGGACCGCATCGACGCACCCGGGGACTGCGCGATCGACTGTGCGCTCGGTGGCGAGGACGGTCGCACCCTCTACCTGGCGACCGCCGACAGCTACGACCCGGCCGTGACGGCGACGACGCGCGCCGGTCGGATCAGTTCGGTGCGGGTCGAGGTGCCCGGGTGGTGAACCCGAGCGACCTCGCCGAGGCGACGCGTCGTGCCGAGTACCTGGTCGAGCACGGGCCGACGGTGGTCGTCATGTCGCAGCAGGCGGGGTTCGCCGGCATGTCGATCCTGTGGGCGTTCATCAGCGTTCCCTCCGTGCTCCGCACCGACTCGGTGATCTGGTTCCTGTTCGCCCTGGCCGGAGCGGTCGTGAACGTGACCGCATGGGTCCGTGCTCGACGCCACCGCAGGCTGCTGCCGTACCTCGTCGAGACGCCGCAACAGCCGCTCGGCGCGCTCACGCCGGCGGACCGCAAGTCCGTGACCCGACAGGTCAGCGGACGGGCACCGGTGCCGCCCGAGGCCGTGCCGCTGGTGCGGGCGATGCTCGCGTGGCAGCGACGCTCCACCCGGACCTCGGCCCCGGCCCTGATCGGCACCGGGCTGAGCCTGTTGGGACTCGGCGGCGCCACAGCCCCGACGTTCGGTTCGGATTGGGCGTTCCTGGTGTTCATCGCCGTCGTCGTGGTGTTCGTCACGGTCGCGACGGTGATCGGCGTACGTCGAAGCCGCCGAGTCCTGGCCGAGCTCGATCGGGCAGGTGCGCCCGTCTCCTGAGCCGGGTCAGTCGCTCGGCTGCGCTCCCGGCCCGAGCGCGATCACCGTGCCGAGGAACCGTTCCGGTTCCATGTCGACCTCGTCGAAGCGGACCGGGTCGGCAGGGGAGATCGGGATCACGCCGGACACTCCGAGGTCGGTCCTGAACCAGACCATCGGTGCGGGCGTCCGACCTGCGCGCGCATCGCGGAGCGCCGCATCAGCCAGCTGCGGCCACACAGCTTCTTGCTGTGCGGAGACACGCATCGTCGTCGCACTGATCGTCAGGATTCGCACACGTCATCATGCGCTCCCGACGACCGGTTGGGGCAACCGCGTCGTCAACCTGGTGGTGCTGGTCGTTCTCCTCGCGCCCGTCAGCGTGGTGCGGGGAGGTCGTGATGGGCAGTCCGGGTTGGTGGGCGGCGATCGGCTGTGCCGTGCTCCTGCTCATCGTCGACGCGGCGATCTGGGGCATCGTGTCGGTCGCTGCCGCATCCCGCGCTGCGAACAGCGTTCCGCGCGACGGTTGATCGGAGCGGCCATGCTGGTCCCATGTCGGACGAGGTGGTCGAGCAGGAGTGGTTCCGAGTCGTCCTGCGCTCCGTCGGCGGATCGGTCGACCGGATCGAACGGCTGCACGGCGGGGCGGTGAACCACACCTACCGGGTGGACCGTGCGGGTGCTGCTCCGGTCGTACTGCGTTTCCCGGTTGACCCGCTTCGACAGGACGAGTACCCCGTCGAGTCGTGGGCAGCACGGAGTGCGAGCCGGGTCGGCATCCCGGTCCCCGAACCGCTCGCCCACGGGTCGGAGGGCGGTGTCCACTTCTCGGTGTCGGCGTACGTCGCACCTGACCCACGACCGATCGACCGCCCGTGGCGGTGGCTCGGTCGCTCCGCGCGAGCCGTCGCCATGATCCCGCTCGTCGATGCGCCTCGGTCGTTGTTCACGAGGTTCGGCGACGACCTCCGGCTCGCCTGGACGGCGCACCTCGACTACAACCTCGATGCGCTCGGCGACGACGATCCGCTGCTCCGTGACGGTGCCTACGCGTCGCCGGACCGGTTGCGTGATCGTCTCGCTCCGCTGTCGGAGGCGCAGTTCGAGTTCGGGCTGGCCCACGGCGATCTCGCACCTCGCAACCTGATCTCCCGCGGTCCGGGCCAGCGGCCGGTGCTCATCGACTGGGGCGCCGCGGAGACCGGGCCGGCACCGTGGACGGATGCCCGCCGGGTGTTCACGTGGACGTTCATCGACGGGTCCGTCACCCGCGCGGACCACGACGAGTTCATGACGGCTGCCGGACTCACGTCGGACGACGACCACCGGCGGCTCGCGTCGATGACTGCGCTGCACCTGCTCGACGTCACACGGTGGGCGCGTGACCGGCGACCGGACCTGTACGACGAGTACCTCGGACGCTGCCGCAGCGGACTCGAGCGCATCGAGGAGATCGTCGGACCGGCCTAGCCCACGCGGCCCCGACCCCGAGCGCGTCCGCGCGGTGCGAGGTTGTACACGTGGTGCGAGGCATCCAGGCTCGCACCACGTGTGCAACCTTGCACCAGACGGAACCGGCGCCAGGCGACCGGGGCGACACGGACGCCACGCGCGCCCGCCACCACGCACCCCCACGTCACCCGCACCCCTCCGGGTACGGCAGACTGCACGGACAAGCATCCAGGAGTGATCGTCATGTTCGTCGCCGCCATCGTCTTCCTCGTCATCGCGCTCGTCGCGCTCTTCTTCCGAACACGCACCTACTCCACCCCCGCACGACCGGCCACGCCCGGTCGCGAGGCACGTCCCGCCGTCCCGACTCGCCGCCCGAACCTCATCGCGACGTGGACAGCAGCAGCCGCGGGCGTCCTGTTCGTCGGGCTCACGCTCGGCAGCACCCTGTACGCGCAGGACACGGGCGAGTCGAAGGTCCAGGTGGACATCTCCGGCAACATCGTCGGGCAGACCACGGACTCCGGGTTCCACTTCAAGGCACCGTGGGCCACGCTCCACACGTTCAACATCCGGAACCAGACCGTCACCTACATCAACGCGGTGAACGGCTCCGACTCGGACAACAACGGCAACGTCCGCTCCGGCCCGTACGTCACGGTGCAGGACCAGGACGGCGTCTCGTCGAACGTCAGCCTGAACCTGCAGTACAGCATCGACGCGAAGTCGGTCACCGACATCTACCGGTCGTACAAGACCGAGGAGAACTTCAAGACGCAGTTCATCGGCAACTCGGTGCGCAGCGTCGTCCGTCAGGTGCCGAACGACTTCACCACCATCGAGCTCATCACCAAGCGCGGCACCGTCGAGAAGGCGATGATCCAGGCGCTCGAGACGCGCTGGAAGGGCTCGGGCGTGCACGTCGACAACTTCGCCCTGCAGGAGATCACGCCGCCGAAGTCGGTCATCGACGCCTACGCCACGGCGCAGCAGGCGCAGATCCAGGTCACGAAGGAGCGCGCGCTCCTGGATGCCAAGAAGGTGCAGGCGCAGCAGCAGGTCGCCGAGGCGCAGGGTCAGGCCGACGCCAACGAGGTCCTCAACGAGCACCCGCTCTCCGACGCCGCGCTCAAGCAGCGCGAGATCGAGGCGCTCAAGAGCGCCGGCGACAACGGCTCGCTGATCGTCGTGCCGCAGGGCACCGACAACATCCTCAGCCTGCCCGGTACCTCGGGTTCGAAGAGCAAGTAGCGCGCCGAGACGCCGCCCAGTCGCCGAGACGCCTCCGTTTTCGGAGGCGTCTCGCGCACGGGGCGGCGTCGGGGGCACACGACGGCGTCTTCCGGATCCGAGACGCGCGCCGAGACGGACGGGAGGCACGGTGCCAGCTGGCACCGTGCCTCCCGTCCGTCCGCGTGGCGGGGTCCGGGGCCCCGCTCAGGCCGCGCCGTGACTGGCGCGACTGCGCCGCGAGAGCGAGTCGATGATGACGGCCAGCAGCAGGACCGCGCCGGTGATCATGTAGCGGATCGACGAGTCGAGGCTCAGCAGGGTGAGCCCGTTCGAGATCGACTGGATCACGATGATGCCGAGCAGTGCCGACCAGGCGCTGCCACGGCCACCGAACAGGCTGGTCCCGCCGATGACGGCTGCGGCGATCGCATTGAGGTTCGTGTCACCGGCGCCGGAGGACAGGCTCGCCGAGTTCAGGCGGGCGGCGGCGAGGATGCCGCCGACGGTGGCGAAGAGCGAGGTCAGCATGAACACCGAGATGTAGATGCGGTTCACCCGGATGCCGGAGCGCCGTGCGGCCTCGACGTTGCCGCCGACCGCGAAGACCGAGCGCCCCCAGCGGGTGCGCTTCAGCACGAAGTTCATCAGCACGACCAGCACGATGAAGAACACGAACGAGGTGCCGGTGCCGAAGTCGCGCGACAGGTACCAGACCATCAGCGCGAGGCCGAGGAACAGGGCGACGGCCTTCACGATGGTCAGCGACATCGCCCCGGTCGACAGCCCGGCACGGCGGCGGCGGGCAGCGCGTCGGATCTCGGTGAAGAAGAGTCCTCCGGCGGCCAGGACGGCGAGCAGGTAGGCGAGCCACGGCGGCAGGTACGAGGCCGAGGCGAACTGCACGATCGGGGAGTCGTACGGCAGGTTGATCGAGCCGTTCGGGCCGAGGATGAGCAGCTGCAGCCCGAGGAAACCGAGCAGACCGGCGAGCGTGATGACGAAGCTCGGCACCCCGAAGCGGGTGAACAGCAGGCCGTAGAGCAGACCGGCGGCGGCACCGACGGCCAGGGCGACGGTGAGCACGAGCCACAGCGGCCAGCCGAGCGTGGTGAGGCCCTGGCCGAGGATCGCGGCGGAGAGCCCGCTGACGCTGCCGACGGACAGGTCGATCTCGCCGAGCAGCAGCACGAGGACGATGCCGATCGCGATGGTTCCGACCGCGGCGCACTGCAGGGCGAGGTTGACCAGGTTCCCCGGGGACAGGAAGTCGGGGGAGAGCGCCTGGAACACCGCCCAGATGACGATGAGCCCGACGACCACCGGCAGCGAGCCGATGTCACCGCCGCGGACCCGTCGGACGAACGCCTTCGCGGCGCCGCCGATCCCCTGGTCGCGCAGGAGCCGCTCGTCCTGCAGGTCCGCCGCCGAGGGGGTCGGGGTCGCTGCGGTGAGGGTCTCGTCGGTCTTGCTCATGCGCTGGTCTCCTGCTCGGTGCGGGCGGCGGCGCGACGGGTGACGGCGTTGTCGGTGGCGCCGGTGATGGCCGCGATGATCTCCTCGTAGGAGACGTCGTCGATGCGGAACGTGCCGTTGTTCCGCCCCAGCCGCAGGACCGCGACCCGGTCGGCGACGGCCTGCACGTCCGCGAGGTTGTGGCTGATGAGGACGACGCCGAGCCCGCGCTCACGCAGGCGTTCGACGAGGTTGAGGACCTCGGCGGTCTGTGCGACACCGAGTGCGGCGGTGGGCTCGTCGAGGACGACCACCTGCGGGTCGCCGATCAGCGAGCGGGCGATCGCCACGGTCTGCCGCTGGCCACCGGACAGCGACGCGATCGGGATCCGCACCGACGGGATCCGCGCGGCGAGCTGCTGGAGGAGCTCCCACGATCGGCGCTCCATCTCCTCTTCGTCGAGGAACGGGTGGGCGATCTCGCGCCCGAGGAACAGGTTCGAGACCACGTCGAGGTTGTCGGCGAGGGCGAGGTCCTGGAACACCGTGGCGATGCCGAGGGTCTGGGCCGCGGCGGGGTTCGGGACGCTGACCTCGTCGCCGCCGAAGGTGATCGTGCCGCCGTCCGGTGTGTAGACCCCGGCGAGGATCTTCACGAACGTCGACTTGCCGGCACCGTTGTCGCCGACGATGGCGACCACCTCGCCCGGGTAGACGTCGAAGTCGATGTCGCTGAGGGCCTGGACGGCGCCGAACCGCTTGGTGATCCCGCGCAGGGACATCACCGGGTCGGCGGAGGGGTGTGCTGCTGGTGACGCGTTGCTCACGGGTGTCGTGCTCACGGGTGTCGTCCTCGATCGGTGAGGCCCGCCCGGTCCGCAGTCGGACCGGGCGGGCAGAGGGGGTCGGACCTACTTGATGCCGGCGCTGTCGCAGGCCGACTTGTACTGCGCGGTGCAGATCTTCGACACCTCGTACAGGCCGTCCTTGACGACCGTCGACTGGACGTTGTCCGTGGTGACGGCGACCGGGTCGAGCAGCGTCGACTGGACGCTGGCGCCGCCGGCGGTGTCGACGGTGGTGTCGCCCTTCGGGGTCTCACCCTTGGCGAACTGGATCGCCAGGTCGGCGGCCTTCGAGGCCTCGGGCTTGAAGGCCTTGTAGACGGTCATGTACTGCTCACCGGCGAGGATCCGCTGGATGCCCGCGAGCGAGGCGTCCTGCCCGGTGACGGGCGGGAGCTCGGTGACGCCGGCCGACTTCAGGGCCGCGATGACGCCGCCGCCGGTGTCGTCGTTCGCCGCGTAGACGCCGGTGATCTTGTCCTTGCCGAGCTTGCTGATCTGGCCGGCTGCCCAGTCCTGCGCCTTGGCGGGGTCCCACCCGGGGGTGTCGTACTCGGCGAGCACCTTGTAGCCGCTGTCGTCGATGACCGAGTGGGCGCCCTTCTTGAACTGCGAGGCGTTGTTGTCGGTGGGGGAGCCGTTCACCATGATGATGCCCGAGCCCTCCGGGACCTTCTTCGCCTTGAGGGCGTCGACGAGTGCCTGGCCCTGCAGCTCACCGACCTTCTCGTTGTCGAACGAGATGTAGTAGCTCAGGTCGGGGCTGTTGATGAGCCGGTCGTAGGAGATCACCGGCACCTTCTTCGCCTTCGCCTGCTGGACGATGGACGCTGCGGCCTCGCCGTCGAACGGGTCGAGGACCAGGACCTTGACGCCCTGCGTGAGCATCGACTGGGCCTGCTGCAGCTGCTTCGACGCGTCGCCGTCGGCGTTCGCGTAGATGACCGAGCAGCCGCTGCACTGCTTCTTCACCTCGGCGGTGAAGAGCGGACGGTCGGCGCTGGCGTAGCGGGCGGTGACGGAGTCGGGCAGGAGCAGGCCGATCTTGGCCTTCGACGCGTCGCCGCCGCCTCCGCCGGAACCGGTCCCGGCGTCCGCGCCGTTGGAACAGCCCGCCAGGGTGGTGATCGCGAGCAGCAGGGCGCTGACGCCCAGCATCGCTCGTGTGGTGGATTTCTTCATTGAAACGTCCTCCAACAGTGGACCGCCCCCATCGGCGGTGCCCTGAGTGTGACAGCGAGCGTTCTTGGCTGCAAGAGTTGAACGCAAGGACCGCGCGCCGTGACGAAAACGTTATCCGGAGGGCGCGGGGCGGCCAGGCCAGCGGCGGGGCGGCCACGTCGGCGGGCGCGTGCGGGTCGGCAGCGACCGTCTCCGCTCAGCGCGCGCGCGTCACGTCCACCGCTTCGATCGCCAGGGCCAGCGCCCCGGTCACCGAGGCCTTCTCGCCGAGCTGCCCCTGCACCACGTCCGGCGTGCCGTCCACGTCGACGATCAACGACGACTCGAGGGCCTGCCGCATCGGGCCGAGCAGGAGTTCCCCGGCTCGTGCGAACTCGCCGGTGACCACCACCCGCTCCGGGTCGAGGACGTTGCAGAGCCCCACCGCCGCCGAACCGATCGCCCGCCCGGCGTCGGCCACGGCGCGCATGCAGACCTGGTCGCCGCCCATCGCGCGCAGGATCAGGTCCGCCAGCTTGAGGGTGCCGACCTCGTCGCGGACGCCCTCGAGCACGGCGGGTGCGCCGGCGATCGCCTCGAGGCACCCGCGGTTGCCGCACCGGCACAGGGGCCCGTTCGGCAGGACGGGGGTGTGCCCGAACTCGCCGGCGATGCCGTGGTGCCCACGGAACAGGTGCCCGCCCAGCACGAGTCCGGCGCCGATGCCGTTGCCGACGTCGAGCGTCACCACGGTGTCGCGGCCGCGTGCCGCTCCGCTCCGGTGTTCGGCCAGGGCGGCGAGGTTGGCGGAGTTGTCGACCTGCACGGGCTTGTCCATCCGCCGGGCGAGCGACTGGCCGAGCGCGACGCCGTCCCAACCCCGCAGGATCCCGCCGCGCGCCGTCATCCCGGTGCGGGCGTCGATCGGGGCGGCCACGGCGAGGCCGACTGCGAGCACCTCGTCCATCGACGACTCGATCGACTCCACCATGTCCAGCACGAGCAGCGCGGTCTTGTCGAGCTCGGCGTCCGCCCGGTGGTCCCGTGCCAGGGGCATGTGCCGCTCGGCCAGGACGGCGCCGTTCAGGTCCGACAGCGCCAGCCGCAGGTGCCGCGGCGAGACGTGCACCCCGGCGACCAGCCCGAGGCCGTGCGGCAGGGTCACGCGGAGCGCCCGACGTCCGCTCGAGGTGCTCGGCGTCGCGTGCAGGGCGCCCGTCGCGACGAGTTCCTTGACGATGTTCGAGACGGTCGCGGGGGAGAGTCCGGTCACCCCGGCGAGCTCGACCTGCGTCAGCCCGCCGTGCCGCTTCACCGCGCTGACGACCCGGCCCCGGTTGGCTTCACGCAGTGAAGCTTGGTTCCCCGGACTGCGGCGCGGCTCTGACACGGGGACAGCGTAACGGGCGGGTCCGGAACGCTCGCCGTGACGGACTGGAGGCACGGTGCCAGCTGGCACCGTGCCTCCAGGCCGTGGGTGGTCGCGTCCACCGCCCGCACCCGTCGTCAGACGCGTCGCGCCGTCCGGTCGAGGCGCGGGGTCGGGATGCCCAGGGCGGCGGCGGTGCGCCGGACGTCCTCGAGGACCGCGAGGGGTTCGGCGGCGGTCGGGTCGTCGTGCGCGGCGAGGCTCGCCCGCGCGATCGGGACGAGCGCCGTGGCCGCGGCGACGAGCGTTGCCGTCGTCCCCGGCAGCCGGACGGGCAGGGTCGTGGAGCGGTGTCGGGAGAGGTCGACGCCCCGTGCCTCCAGGACCGGGCGGAGCTCGCGGCCGGTCAGGAACGCCTCGCGGAGCGCGTGCCGGTCCCCGACCATCGTCGCCAGGCCACCGCTCTGCAGGGCCTGTGCGAACATGCCGGCGTCGAGCACGAAGTGCAGCCACAGCCAGCCGCGGATGTCGTCCTCGTCCTGCACGGTGAACCCCGCCCGCTGGAACACCGACCGCACCAGCTCCCGCCGGTCCGGAGCCGTGCCGGTCGTCCCGAGCCGGACCGAACGGAGGACGGCGCCGTGCAGGACCCCGTCGGCGTCGAACCCGCCGCCGGCGCCCGGGAACCCGAACAGCACCCGGTCCGCGGCGAGCGGTGCGACCGCGGCGAGGGGTTCGTCCCACACGTTGCCGAGGACCAGCACCGTGGCGTCGCCGATGCGGGGCGACAGGGTGGCCACGGCCTCCTGCAGTCGGTGGTGGCCGACGCTGAGGACGACGAGGTCGTAGGCGTCGTCCGTGTCGATCGACTCGACCAGTCGCGTCGGCGACGTCGATCGGGTCCGCCGACCCAGGGGTCCGCGGCGGCCGTCGATGACGTCGGTCTGCACGCTGTCGCCGTCCTCGGCAGCGCGCCCGGGCCGCACCAGGTGGTCGACCTGGTGCCCGGAGTGCTGGAAGGCCTGGCCGTAGATCGTCGCGATGATGCCCCGTCCGAGCATGAGGATCCGCATCAGGCACCTGTCCGCTAGTCTGGAGACGATCTCCACTTTGAAGATATGGAGATTGTTTCCACTTGTCAAGGAGTGCCCGTGCCGGTCGAGGAACCCCTGCCTGCCGAGAAGCCGATGCGCGCCGACGCCCGTCGGAACCGTGACGCGATCGTGGCCGCTGCCCGGACGGCGTTCGAGCGTGACGAGCAGCTCCGGTTCGACGACTTCGCCGGACGCGCGGGAGTCGGCGTCGGCACCCTCTACCGACACTTCCCGACACGCGAAGCGCTGGCGGCTGCGGTCTACCGGGGTGAGGTCGACGTCCTCTGCCGCCGTGCTCGCGACTCGACGCGCCCAGCGGCCGAGAGCCTCGACGACTTCCTGCACGGGTTCGTGGAGTACGTGGTCGACCACGCGGGGCTCGCGCGCACCCTCGCCGCCGTCGTCGACGCCACCACGCAGGCCGAGGGCGGGGGAGACCTGGAGCGCACACTCGCCGAGCTGATGGCGCGCGCTGCCGCCGACGGGACCATCCGGTCCGACGTCGCCCCTGGGACGGTGCTCATGCTGCTGCACGGCATCGGGGCCGGGATCGATCGCCCCGGGTGGGCGACGGAAGCCCGTGCTGCCGCCGACCTGATCTCCCGAGGGCTCCGGGTCCGCTGATCCGTCAGTGCAGTCGCGCCGCCGGAGCGGTGCGGGCACGGAGCAGGCGGGCACGGAGCAGCACGGCCGCGCTCGCAGTTGCGGCGACCACGACGAGTGACCACGCCACCGCGCCCACCGCGCCGGCGGGGTGGATCACCGACTGTCCGACCGCGGCCTGCACGGTGAGGAGCACGGTGCCCGCCGCCCACGCGACCGCGACGACGACCACGATCCGCACCTGCGTGGTCGGGTGCGCCAGCCACGGCAGGCGCCGACCGGCGGCGGCGACCAGGAGCGCCACCAGCGGGAGCACCTGCAGGGCGTGCATGCCGACGAAGTGGGCGACCCGGTAGTCGCCGCCGACCGTGCTCCACCCGAGCAGCGGCACCCCGGGTCCGCCGTCCGCGATCCCCACCGTGTGGGCGCCGACGATCCCGTCCGGGGCGCTGAGCTGGGTGGGGGTCGGGCCGGTCATCAGGAACGCGACCCCGATGCCGCCGAGCGCGATGACGGCACCGGCACGGACGGCGACCGTCAGTGCCGGGGTGGGCAGGCGCAGGAAGAACAGCGCGATCGAGGTGACGAAGGTGCAGAGGTAGAGCGTCGTGATCGCCACCGCCATCACCGCCCACACCACCACGTGCACGCTGTTCGACACGTTGAAGTGGCTCGTCGTGCCGGTGGCGGCGGCCCACACGATGAGCACCTGTTCCACCACCAGGGCCACGGCGACCACGGTGCCGAGTCGGCGAGCCAGCGTCTGCCACTTCGGCAGGTGGGCGATGAGCCACGCCCACGTGACGGCGTAGAGCAGGATCGACAGCGAGAACTTCAGGGGCTTCATCCACGCCGGTGCTCCGAGGATGGTCCGGGGATCCACGACGAGTCCGACGAGGCAGACCGCGGTGGACACGACCATCAGGCCGGCGACGGCCATGAGTGCCGGGTGCCACGTGACCGCTCGGCGGACGGCGGCGATCACCGGGTCACGCTCCGGGCGTGCAGCAGGGCGGCGGCCACGACGTCGGCGGTGGGGGTCGGGTGCACGCCGAAGGCCTGCTCGAACGCCGACGAGTCGAAGACGTAGGGGTCGGTGTACTGGTACCGCAGCTCGAGCGTCTCGCGGGCGGACGTGTTGAACAGGGCACCGAAGCGCAGCGTGGCCGACGACATCACGGCCGTGTCGGCGGCGGGTGCCCCGGCGAGCTCGACGTACTGCCGCCCGGTCAGCGCCGGGGCGGTCGGCAGGTGCCAGGTCCGGCCCGTCGCACGGTCGTCGGTGCCGAGGACCACGAGCGCGTCGCCGATGTCGGTCGTGGCGGTGAGGGAGTGCGGCTGGTCGGCGTCGAGCAGCCAGGTCGGCCGCTTGCCGGCGGCGATCCGATCGACGACGAACCCGTTGAACACGCTCGTCGTCGCCCCGGGGCCGGTGAAGTCGGCGCTCCGCCCGATGGTGACGGCCAGTCCGCGGTCGGCCGCGGTCCGCAGCTGCTCGAGGGCGGCCGCGCGCACCGCACCCTTCCGGCCGGAGGGGTTGATCGGGGTCGCCTCGGTCATCGGCCCGGACACGCGGCCGTAGGCGTAGACGTTGTCGAGGTACACCAGGTGGGTGCCCTCGGCCAGGGCTGCCTCGACGGTGTTGTCGACGATCCGCGGCCACTGGTCGGCCCAGACCCCCGACGAGTACGGCAGGCCGGCGACGAGGTACGCGACGTCGGCGCCGTGCAGTGCGCGGCGGACCGCGGTGGGGTCGAGCAGGTCGGCGATGACGTGGTCGGTGCGGGCGTCGGCGCTCTCGCTCTCGTTGTTGCCTGCCGTTGCTGGTGTCGACGGGCGCCGGCCGACGGACACGGCGGCGACGTCGTGCTCGCGGAGGGCTCGGAGCGTCTCGCGGCCGACGACACCGTTGCCGCCCAGGACGACGTGCAGTGGAGCGGTCATGCGCCGGCCTCGTCCGTGTCGGCGACGGGGAACAGGTCGTGGGTGGCGTCCTGCTGCGCCAGGCGCCGGAGTCCTGCGAAGAGCGGATCGCCGAGGACGGTGCCGATCACCATCAACTCCGCCATCGCGGTCCGGCCGTCGCGGTCCTGCAGCGCGGCGACGTCGGCACGTGCCGCGCTCGCCGCTGCCGACACGTAGGCGTCGAGGTAGTCGTCCGGAGCGTCGAACCCGATCGTGCGCAGCCCGTCGAGTGCCCGGGCCGCGGTCTCGAGTCCCGGGTTGTCCGACGTCGCGCACCAGCCGGCGGCCGACACCCGTTCCTCGATCCGGCTACGGGCCTCCGGGGTCGCCTCGGATTCGGGGGAGCGCGGGGTGGTCATCGCGTACTGGGCGACGGCGAAGACCTCGGCCAGCGGTGCGGTCTCGGCGTCGAGCACGGCCAGGACCTGCTTCGTCACGGCGACCGAGAGCCCGCCGGTCTCCAGGAGGGCCCGCACGAGCCGGACCCGTTCGACGTGCCGGTCGTCGTAGGCGGTCTGGTTCGGCGCCGACTTCTCGCCGGGAGGCAGCAGGCCTTCGCGTTGGTAGTACTTGACGGCGGTGACCGGCGTGGACGCCGCTCGGGCAAGTTCGGATATTCGCACTATCGGAGAGTACCGGTATCTAGTTATGTCCACAAGGCTCTCGCCTCTGGGTGGGCAGGTGAGGGTGTGTCAACCTGCCAGTCCGCCTGTGTCTGCGCGCAGATCGGCACGCGGGGAATTGTCATGTCATACTCAGCGAAGCAGCACGACCGGCCGTCGGCGGGTCCCTGCTCGCAGGGCTTCGTCTCCTGCACTTGCCGCTCCCAGCAGGTCGAGCACCACGTTCTCCGGTCGATGCGCCGCGCCCTTCCCCGGGGCGTGGCTGCCAGCAGCTCATCGAGCTGTCCGCCCGCACGTGGTCGACGCAGATCCGACGTTCGACGTCGCAGAGAGCACACCATGAAGAAGATCATCACCGCCTCGATCATCGGCGCAGCGGGCGTCGCCCTCCTGCTCGGAGGCGCCGGCACGTTCGCGCTCTGGAACTCCAGCGCCGAGACCGCCGGGGGCACCATCGTCGCCGGCGCGCTCTCGATCAAGCCGACCACGCAGGCGGCGAGCTGGACCGTCAACGGCGGGTCGCCGCTCTCGACGCTGGACGGCTACCCGATCGTGCCGGGCGACGTCGTCACCTACTCGCAGGACATGGTCGTCACCGCGAACGGCAAGGGTCTGAAGGCCACCCTGGCCGTGGACCCGGCCTCGGTCGAGGCCACCTCGACGTCGGCCCCGGCGGACGTCGCACTGGCGAAGTACCTGTCGGCGAACGCGGTGCTCACCGCGTCCGGTGACGGGGTCTCCGGTGCCGCTGCGCCGTACACGGTGACCGGGCAGACCGGCTCGCAGCAGGACGTCCGCGTCGGCGTGACCATCGCCTTCCCGAAGAGCACCACCCCCGGTGTCGAGGACGGCACGCAGAACGGGTCGGTCGACCTCGACGCCATCGCCGTGACCCTGACCCAGGCGTGAGCCGCCGGCGCCGAGGGGGCGCGATGACCGGCTGGCCGACGGCGACGTTGCTCGCCGTCGCCGCGGTGGGGATCGTGGCGGTCGTCGCCATCTCCACCGACGGTGGCACGTTCGCCCTCCTCAGCGCCCGGTCCTCGACCGAGCCCGCGACGATCACCGCCGGGTCCGCGGACCTGTCGCTGAGCAGTCTCGCGCTGCCGTCCGCACCGCTCTACCCCGGTGCCACCGAGTTCGGCGTGGTCACCGCGACGAACACCGGCGACGTCCCCCTCGACCTCGGTGTCGCGATGGCGCGAGCCGGCACGACGACGTCGGCCTCCGGTGTCCGCAGTGACCTGCGGGTGACCGTCGGTGCTGCGACGTCGGCGGCCGTGTGCCGGGCCGGCAGCGTGCGCCCCACGTGGTCCGGCACGCTCGACTCGACCTCGCCGCGGTCCGCGGGCATCGCACTGCCCCCGGGTGCCGCCGTCGTCCTCTGCCTCGCCGTCGCGATGCCGGCCGATGCAGCCGCCTCGCAGCAGGGCCTCTCCACCGACTTCACCACGACCATCAGCGGGACGCAGGCAGGATCATGACCGACCGCACTCCACGTCGACGCGTGCTCCTGCTCGGAGCGACGGCCGCCGCGGTCGTCGCGCTCGAACTCGTGAGCGGCGGGACGGCGTGGGCGACGTGGACCGCCCCGGCACAGTCCGTCCGGGCCGCCGCGACGACCGGCTCCGTCTCGGTCGGCATCCGCGGCGTCGAGGACCTCGCCACGACGTACTCCTCGGCCGCGCTGTCCCACACGGCGCTCGTCACGGTGTCGAACTCGGGGTCCGTCCCCGCGACCACCTCGCTCTCGCTCGCGGCGACCGCCGGGTCAGCGGTGTCGAGCGCCGTCCGGGTCGACGTCTGGCAGTCCACGAACGCCAACCCCTGCTCCGGTGCTCCGTCGAGTGCGGCGATCACCGGTTCGGGCACGACGATCGCCCCCGTGGTCGCGACCCTCGCCGCTGGCGCGAGCCGTTCGACCTGTGTGCGGACGTCGGTCAGCCAGGGTCAACGTTTCGACCTCTCCGGAGGCGCGACCACCCTCGATGCGACCGTCACCGCCCGCCAGGGATCCTGGGTCGGCACCGCGCACGCCCGCGCGGCGCAGAGCATCGCCGACACCGTCACCCCGTCGGTGCCGTCGAAGACCGCCGAGACCGACAGCAGCATCACCGTCACCTGGGCAGCGCCCGCGGACACCAGCGGCATCGGGTCCTACGCCGTGTACCGGGACGGCGTCCTGGTCAGCGTGACGTCGGCGTCCGTCCGGTCCTTCACCGACACCGGTCTGCAGGTCTCGAAGTACTACGCGTACACGGTGCGAGCGGTCGCCAGCGGGACGGGCGGCCACGCGTCGCCGTCGTCTCCCGGCATCCAGCACGCCACCGGCTGGTACACGTCCACGAGCCGGTACGTCCTGCGGAACGACGCCACCGGCACGTGCGTCGCGAGTGGTGGGTCGGCGTCCGGCTCGCCGATCACCACGACGTCCTGCACGACCAGCGCGACGCAGACCTGGCGCTTCACGCCCGAGGACGACTGGCTCCGGATCACGTCGCCCTCGAACCCGTCGCTGTACTGGGACGCCCCGAGCGACCGCTCCGCCCTGCTCCGTCCCGACAACGACATCAGCGCCCAGAAGTGGACGGCCGAAGCGGTCGGCGCGGGCACCGGGCTCTTCCGGTTCCGCAACCGGAACGACCTCTGCCTGACGGCGTCGAACGGGTCCGCCACCACCAACCCGATGACCGTCGCCGACTGCAGCACGTCCGGGCTCCAGCTGTTCTCCCTCCGGGCCACGTCGTGACGAACGCAGTGCCGCAGGCGAAGCCGGAGCGGGAGCCGCAGCCGCAGGGTGCCCGCTGGTCGAGCGCCCTCCGGCTGCTGGGGCAGACGGCCGCGGTCCTGCTCCTGATCGTCGTGGTCGGGCTCGCGGCGCTGGCGATCCTCGTGCCGCGGATCACCGGTTCGGTGCCGCTCACCGTGCTGACGAGCTCGATGGAACCGGGGATGCCACCGGGCACCCTGGCGGTCGTCCGCCCGGTGGACCCCTCGGACATCGGTGTCGGCGACATCGTCACCTACCAGATCCGGGTCGATCGGCCCGGCGTGATCTCGCACCGGGTGGTCGCCGTCGCGATCGGGGCCGATGGTCGCCGCCTGTTCACGTTCAAGGGGGACAACAACTCCGCCGTCGATCCCGAACGGGTCGTCGCCGCGCAGGTCATGGGCCGTGTCTGGTACTCGATCCCCGGCCTGGGGTTCGTGAACACCGCCGTCGCGGGCGACACGCGGGCCTGGCTCGTGCCGACGCTGGGCGGCGGGATGATCGGGTACGCCCTGCTGCTGGTGATCCGCTCGGTCGCCGTCACCGGAGCCCGCGGAACGTCGCACGGACGTCGTCGACGAGCAGCTCCGGCTGTTCGAGCATCGCGAAGTGGCCGCCGCGCGCGACCTCGTTGAAGAACACCAGGTCCGTGTACCGGCGCGCTGCCCAGCGGCGCGACCGGCGGACGTACTCGCCGGGCATGATGCTCAGCCCGACCGGCAGGGTCAGTGGTTCCTCGACGGTGCCCGGGGTGGCCCAGCCGGTCCGCGTCGCCTCCCAGTAGATGCGCGCCGAGGACGCAGCGGTGTTCGGCAGCCAGTACAGCAGGACGTCGTCGATGATCTCGTCGAGCGGGAAGAGCCGTTCGGCATCGCCGTGTTCGTCGTGGGAGCCGCCGACGTCCTGGAACATCGCGTAGATCCACGACGCCAGCCCGACGGGGGAGTCCGCCAACGAGTACCCGATGGTCTGCGGGCGGGTCGACATCTGCTGCGAGTAGGCCGACAGCTCCTGCCAGTAGTGGCCGCTCTCCTGCAGCATGACCTGCTCGTCGGGGGAGGCGTTCCGGGCTTCGTCGTCGGTCGGCATGAACAGCGCCATGTTGAGGTGGATCCCGGCGAGCCCGATGTCCCCGGCGGCCTGCAGTGCCGCGAGCTCCGCGGTGACGGTGGCGCCGAGGTCACCGCCCTGGGCGAACCAGTCCGCGTACCCGAGCCGGGACATCAGTACCGACCAGGCCCTCGCGGTCCGGGCGGTGTTCCACCCGGTCGTCGTCGGCTTCCCGGAGAAGCCGAACCCGGGCAGGCTCGGGATCACGACGTTGAAGGCGTCCGCCGCGTCGCCGCCGTGCGCCACCGGGTCGGTGAGCGGACCGATCGCGTGGCGGAACTCCAGGACGGAACCGGGCCAGCCGTGGGTGAGCAGGAGCGGACGGGCGCCGGGGACGGCGGACCGGACGTGCAGGAAGTGGACCTCGAGCCCGTCGATGTGGGTCGTGTACTGGCCCCAGCCGTTCAGCAGCGCCTCGGTCCGGCGCCAGTCGTACTCCGTCGTCCAGTGTTCGACGAGGGCGCGGACCTTCTCGAGTCGGGGTCCCTGCGAGGTGTCCCCGACGGTCTCGGCATCGGGCCAGCGGGTGGCCAGCAGACGGCGGCGCAGGTCGTCGAGCTCCGCCTGGGGGACGTCGAGGGTGAACGGGGTGATGGCTGCGGTGTCCGACATCGGGTCCTCGAGTGCTCGGCGTCGCGACGGCTGTCCGTCTTGATCGCAGATGATCTTTGCACAAGACGATCTTGTTCCGGTACGGTCTCTGGTATGGACAGTCCGACGCCGACCGACGCACTCCCCGAGATCGACTGGGGTGCCGAAGGGATCGAATCCGAACTCGGGTGGGCGCTGCCGCTGGCGCTCCAGGGCTTCACACGGCTGGGCAGCGAGGCGGTCGCCGACGTGCCGGGAGGCCCCCGTGGCTACCAGGTGCTCGTCGCGACCACCACCGAGGAACCGTCGTCGCAACTCGGACTCGCGCAGCGCCTCGGGATCGACAAGACCCAGATGACCTACATCGTCGACGCGCTCGAGGCGGGCGGGTTCGTCGAACGCCGCCCCGCCCCGACGGACCGGCGGGTGCGGCAGGTCCACCCCACCGACGCCGGCCGTGCCCTGCTCGCCCGGACGCGGTCCGCCCTGCGCGGCGCCGAGGGCGTGCTCATGCGGCACCTCGACGACGACGAGCAGACGACACTGCGCCGGCTGCTGGCCCGCGTCGCGCTCACCGCCGGGCTCGGCACCGCCGGACCGGACCAGGCGGACCCCACGTTCCAACACCCCCTCGCCGTCCCGGAGCGATCCCGACGGCGCACCGCGACGACCACGTCGACCACCACTGCAGTGAGGCCCCGCCCATGACCACCACCATCCTCGTCGCCGGCGCCACCGGCGACCTCGGGCACCGCATCGTCCGCGAGCTCACCCAGCACGACGTGCGGGTCCGGGTCCTCACCCGGCCCGGCAGCACGACCGCCGCAGAGCGCTTCGGCGACGGCCCCCGTGTCGACGTCGTCGCCGCCGAGTACGGCGACCACGACGCCCTGACCCGGGCCGTGAGCGGGGCCGACGTCGTGGTCTCCGCCGTGAGCGGGACCCGTCCGGTGATCGTCGACGCCCAGCGCGCGCTGCTCGCGGCGACCGTGGCGGCGGGCGTCCGGCGGTTCATCCCGTCCGACTACTCGGCCGACTACCGGCGGATCGCACCCGGCACCAACCGCAACTTCGAGCTGCGGCGCGAGTTCGCCGCCGACCTCGACGCTGCCCCGGTGCAGGCGACCTCGATCCTGACCGGCATGTTCACCGACCTGCTGACCGGCGAGGCCCCGATGATCCTGTTCGGCCGTCGGCTCGTCCTGTTCTGGTCGTCGGCGGACCAGGTGCTCGACTTCACCACGAAGGACGACGTCGCGAGGGTCACGGCGCTCGCCGCCCTGGACGACGACGCTCCGCGGGTGATCGAGATGGCGGGCGACCAGGTCACCGCACGTGACGTCGCACGCACCATGAGCGAGCTGACGGGGGAGCGCTTCCGGCTGCAGTGGGCCGGCACGACCGGGACCCTGTCCGCGATGAGCGCCGTCGGCAAGCGCCTGTCGAAGGACCCCGACGAGACGTTCCCGGCATGGCAGGGGATGCAGTACTTCGTGAGCATGTTCAGCGGACAGGCGCAGCTGCACCACGTCGACAACGACCGCTACGGCGTGCAGTCGTGGACGAGCGTCCGTGACGTGCTCCGCGCGCACCTCAGTGGGCAGGGCCACCCGGCGACGGACTGACGGGCGCGGTGTGCGGTCGTCGGCGGCGGAGCAGGAACGCGAGACCGACGACGACGACCGGCACCAGCGCGAGCGCGGCGAGCCAGACGAGGACGTCCCACTCCGGTGAGAGCGGCACGCCGAGTGTGCTCGACGAGGTCCGCCACACCTGGTCGCCGGGCCCCTCGTGCTCGTCCATCCCCGTGACCGGGAACAGCAGCGCCGTCACGATCGCCCAGCCGACCAGCACCACGACGGCGATCAGCGTCCACGGACGCGGATTCGCCGCAGGACCCGTGCTCGTCATCGGACGGCCCTGCCAGACCGGGCCGCCCGGACGATCTGCCAGACGCAGACCGCGAGCACGACGGCGCCGGTGACAGCCGCGACCCACGTGCCGGCGACACCGATCATCGGCGTGGTCGTGCAGGAGCTCGTGCCCGCTCCGGGGACGGCGTCGAGACAAGTGGTCGTCTGGACCACCAGCAACATCGACACCGTCACGGTGACGACCACCGCGACCGTGGCCCACCCCACCACTCGTTCCACCGTGCGCTCCGTTCTGCCTGCCATCGGTGGGTCAACCATGCCGTACGACGGACCGGACCGGTGTCTCGATCCGGCAACGAATCGGCCGTGCCGACAGGCGGACTGGAGGCCCGGTGCCAGCTGGTACCGGGCCTCCAGTCCGTCAGCCGCTCGCGGTGACTGCATCGCTCACGCCACGACGGCGGCCGGCGGCACCGGTGCGGCGCTCGCCGCGACATGCCGTCGCCGTGCGGCGCCGGTCCGCACCCGGTGCGCCACCGACAGGGACACGGTTGCGGCGACGATCCACGCACCCAATGTGAGGAGCGCGCCCGTCGCGCCGGCCCCGTCGAAGTAGCTGAACCCGGTGACGGCGCCGAACGCGGCACCCGGTGGGAGGGCCTGTCCGACGGTGGCGAGCACGGGCGGCAACAGGTGGGTGCTGATCGTCGCGCCACTCGTCGCGTTGCCGAGGGTGGTGAAGAGGAGCGTCGAGACGATCACGCCCATCGGTCCGACGATCGAGGTGATCGCCATCGTGGACAGCGAGACGGCGACGGCGAGGAGCGAGAGCACCACGATCACGGCGCCCGTCGCTGCGGGGACGGCGCCGTCGATCGGCCCGGCGATGACGGCGACCACCGCGGCTGCGGCGATGCTCCCCACCACCGTGACGACGATCCGGGTGCGGAGGCGCGCGAGGGCGCCGAGTGAGTTCATGACCTGCGCCAGGATGAACGCCGCCAGGGTCGTGCCGAAGACCAGGTAGAACCCCGCGATGCCCTGGGCATCGTTCGTCGCGAGCGGGACGACGTCCTGTGTGCTGGTGACGGAGGCACCGGCGCCGGCCGCGACCCCGGAGAGCATCGTGGTCGCGGCGGTCGTCGCGCTCCGTCCCTCGGCGCCTGCCGTGTACAGGGACCAACCGTCGCTGCCGGGGACGAGGGCTGCGACCGCGTCGCGGGACCGGACGAGGTCGCGTGCGTCGGAGGGGGAACCGGCGGTGCGCACGTCGGCGCGGTCGCCGAGCGCCTCGCCCGCCGCGTCGGCCACCTGGGTGCCGACGACGGCGATGGGCAGGTGGTGGGGTGTCGGGGCCTTCTGCAGGCCGATGTACAGGCCGGCGAACGCTCCGGCGACGGTCATCGCGACCAGGATCTGGGTGACGAGGACGGGCAGGACCCGGCGGACCGGGGGGAAGCCGGCGGGCTTCGCAGCGTTGTTAGTAATCGATTCATTACTCATGGAATCGGATGATACCCTCGCGGCATGGAGACAGCAAGGGGTCCGGTCCCGAAGGGTGCGGAGCGCATGGCCGGCAGCCAGCGGCGCGAGGCCACCCTGACCGCGGCGGCCGCCGTGTTCGCCCGGCAGGGGTACCACGGCGCGACCACGGAGCGCATCGCCCAGGCCGCGGGCATCAGCCAGCCGTACGTCGTCCGGATGTTCGGCTCGAAGGAGAACCTGTTCCTCGCCGTCGTCGACGGGTGCCTCGAAGCCGTGCTCGACGCGTTCCGGGCGGCACTCGACGACGGGCAGCCGGGCACCGTCGCGTCCCGCCTCGGCGCTGCGTACCGTGCGCTCGCGACCGAGGACGGCGTGCACCTCATCGTGATGCAGTCGTACATGCTCGGTGCCGACCCCGTCGTCGGACCGGTCGCCCGAGACGGCTTCACCCGGATCCTGCACTTCCTGGTCGAGGAGGCCGGGCTGTCGGAGTCCGCGGCGGAGTCGTTCCTGGCCAAGGGGATGCTCATCAACACGCTGCTCGGCATCCGGCTCGGGGACCAGGACGACCCGCTCGCGCAGCGGTTCACCCAGACGGTGTTCGGCCCGGACCCCACAGGACCCGGGCCGACCGACCGCTGACGAGCGTCGTCGTCAGGCGACGCGCTCGACCCGTTCGACGAGCTCCCTGACGGCGTCCGTCGCGCTCGGGCGCTGCGCGGTCTCGTCGCCCAGTCGCCGTGCCGCGGCGAAGTGACTGCGCTCCGCGAGCATCCGGTGCACCGCAGGACCGACCGCCGACGGCTCGTCGACCACGACCGCGACACCGGCCTCGGCGGCACGGGCGGCGTTGATGAACTGGTCCGCGCCCTGCGGGAGCAGCACCATCGGCACGCCCACGCTGGCCGCGGCGAGCACCGTGCCGGCGCCGGCCGCTGCGACGACCAGGTCCACGCCCTCGAGCAGCTCGCGCATCGGGCGGAACGGCACGAAGTGCACGTGCTCGCTGTCGTCGAGGCGCTCGCCGATGACCCCGACGGTCGCCACCAGGTCGGCCTCGTCGGGCTGGAACCCGTCGAGGATCGCCGTCAGCAGCGCGGCGTCGCCGAAGACCGTGCCGAGGGTGACGAGCACCCGCGGTCGTCCTCCGCGCACCGAGACCGGTGCGAGCGGCTCGGCGGCGGCGGTGTCGGGTCGGCTGTGCGGTTCGGAACGGAACGGGATCGTGACGGGCGGCTGCGTCCACCCGGGTGCCTGCAGCGACACCGGCGTCGGGTCGAGCAGGGCGATGGGCGGGGTGGGCACCACTGCTCGCTCGGCGTAGCGGGGGAGGACGAGCTCGGCCATCGGGCGGCGGAACTCCTCGGGGACCTCGGGGCCGAAGGCGACGATCGCGTACGGCACGCCGAGTTCCGCGGCGACGAGCGGTCCGACCAGGTCGACGGCGTCCGCGACGACCACGTCGGGCGCCCACCCGCGCGCTGCGCGCTCGGCGTCGTCGGCGGTCAGGTCGACGCGGGTGCCAGCGAAGAACTCGGCGACGGCCGCCGGTTCGGGCCGGTTCGCGGGGTCGCTGCCGGGGATGCGGCGGGCCACCTCGGCGAACAGGTCGGGAGGCATGGGTCCGGCCGCCAGGACCGGCACCGTGGGCAGTTCGGTCGCCATGGGCTCGCGCATCCCACCACTGGTGAGCAGGGCGACGTCGTGGCCGGCCGCCTGTGCGGCACGGGCGAGCGGGACGAGGGGCAGGAGGTGTCCGAGTGCGGGGACGCCGGAGAAGAGGATGCGCAAGAGGGGTCTTCCTGGTTCGGGGTCAGTCGGCGGCGAGGACGAGCGGGATGCTGCGTCTGCGTCCCGCGAGGAGGGGGATCGTGCCGGCGGCCACCATGAGCACGAGGCTCACGAGGGCGGCCGGAAGGGCGGCTCGCAGACCCAGGTGGGGCTGCGTGCCGGGGACGGTGACCGCGAGCGCGACGGCTTGTCCGCAGCCGGTCAGCACGAGGACGACGGCGGCGACGAGGACCGCGGTGCCGACGAGGATGACGGACTCCCAGGCTGCGCGGGCGAGCACGGTGGCGCGGGACCCGCCGGCGGCCTCGACCAGCGCGGCCTCCTGCTCGCGGGTGCGTCCGGCCATCAGGACGGTGGCGGCCGCGCCGAAGAGCGAAACGAGCAGCGGCCCGCCGAGCATGAGCAGGACGCTCTGCAGGTCGAGTCCACCACCCGATGACGACCCCGTGGTCCGGTGCACGGCGTCACCCAGGGTGTCGAAGCCGGCGAAGAGGCTTCCGGGCAGGGCGATCGTGATGACGAGCGCGCTCACCGTGGCGCTGCTCCGGTCGACGGAGAACGCGGCGGCGTTGCGTGCGAGGAACCACGATGCCGATCGGTGCGTGGGCACCACCGCGGTCCATGCCCGGAGGGCGACCGGGAACACCGCGTGGCCGATCGCGGTGCAGGCCGCCGTCAGGAGCGGCCCGATCAGCAGCACCTGGCCACCGGTCCGGACGCCGGCGTCGACGATCGAGCTGGTCAGGAGCCCGGCGAGCAGCAGTGCGACGGCACTCGCGGCCCAGCGGGTCCAGGTCGTCCGGGTGCGGACGGACTCGGGCTCCCGCAGGACCTCGATCGGGCGGACGAGACCGGCTCGGCGCGACGGCCGGAGACTGCTCAGGACGACGACGAGCGTCACCGCGAGCACGACCGCGACGGCGCTGGTCGGTCCGAACCCTTCGTCGAGGTCCCGGAGCCCGTCGGACTCCGACAGCCCGAAGTGCAGGAACGCCGGCACGAACGGGGCCACGACGAGGCAGCCGATCGTGCTGCCGACCAGTGCCACGACGGCGAGCTGCAGCCGGACGACGACCGTGACCGTGCGGGACGGCACCCCCACCAGCTGCCAGAGCGCGTAGCCCCGCCGCTGCAGGTCGATCGTCAGGCGGGTGACGCTGCCGAGGACGGCGGTGACGGCGATGATCGTCAGCACGACGACGAGCGAGGCGAGCGTGGCGAGGCCGCCGGCCCGGAGCAGGTCCGTCGGCCTGCCTGACCCGATGAGCGCGAAGCCGGTCTCGAGCATCCCGGCCGCGATGGCGGCAGCCGCCGCGGTGGCTGCGCTGACGACGAGTGCGCCGATCCAGATGCCGGCGTTCTGCCGCAGGTCGCTCAGGACGAGTCGGAGCACGTCAGGCCTCCTGCGCGGCGGCGGTCAGTGCTTCGAGGACCGCGGCGGCGTCCGGGTGCGCCAGCTCGCGGTGCACGGCCCCGTCGCGCAGGACGAGCACACGGTCGGCACGCGCAGCCGCTTCGAGGTCGTGCGTGACCATCACCACCGACCTGTCACCGTCGGCCACCCGGCGCAGCAGGTCGAGGACCGCGTCACCGGCGGTGGTGTCGAGCGCGCCGGTCGGCTCGTCGGCGAACACGACGTGCGGTTCGGACGCCAGGACCCGGGCGATCGCGACCCGCTGCTGCTGCCCGCCGGACAGCGCGCCCGGTCGGTGGTCGCCGCGGTCGGCGAGTCCGACCGAGGCGAGCGCCGCGTCGACCTGGTCCGCGGAGACCGGCCGGTGGGCGAGGCTGGCGGGCAGCGCGATGTTCTGCCGCGCGGTCAGCGACGGGATGAGGTTGAAGGACTGGAACACGAAGCCGACCGTCGAACGGCGGAGTGCCTGCAGTTGCTTCGGTCGGAGGGTCTCGAGGCGTTGCCCGGCGATCGACACCGATCCGCTGTCGTAGGGCTCGAGGGCGGACAGGCAGTACAGCAGCGTCGACTTGCCGGAGCCGCTGGGGCCGACGACGGCGACGAACTCGCCCGGCAGCACGGACAGTGAGACACCCCGGAGCACCGGGACCCTCGACTGTTCCGGCCCGGGGAACGACTTCGTCAGGTCGTGTGCCTGCAGGAGGGGTTCGGTCATGGTGTCAGTCCGTCTCGTTCTCGTCGTCGTTCTCGGGTGTCGGACCGCAGGATGCCGAGGACCCGCGCGTACCGACGCTCCTGGTAGACCCCGTGCACACCGGCGAGCAGGACGGCCGTGACCACCCCGGTCGCCAGGGACCCGGACGGCGCCCACGTGCTCGCGGTCAGCAGTGCCGCCCCGGCACCGGCGACGATGCAGTTCACGACCGCGATCGCGCTCGACAGCGTGAAGAACACCCCGCGCCAGGACAGCCGGAGCCCGATGTCGAGCAGCTCGTTCGGCGCGATCCGGTCCTCGGGCACCGGGAAGTACCGCCGGGCGCCGGGCAGGATCGTGCCGTACCAGCGGCGGATCCGCTGCATCGCGGCGAGGGCGACCACGTCCTCCAGCGAGGTCTGGACGAGTCGCTCGTAGGTGAAGACCCCGAGCAGCACGACGACCGGGATCACCACGGCGAGGTAGCCCGTGGCGAAGTCGGTGTCGGCCAGGAACCCGAACGCCACCAGGGCGCTCGACAGTGTCGTCAGGTAGATCGCTGCCCGGGTCGACGACTCCGAGACGGTGATGCCGCGCGCGGTCTGGAGCACGAAGTGCTCGGTCACGAGGGCCGTGAAGAACGCGCTCGGCGCGTCCGGCAGCCGCGCAGCCGCGTGGTCGGCGGTGTCGTCGGCGGAGCCTTCCGGCATGGGCGCCTCCCGGTGGTCGTCGTGGTCGCGACCCGATGCCGGGTCGCCGCCACGAGGCTCGCAGCTGGTCCGCCCACGGTGCATCCGTTGCGTGACGTAACCCGTGCCTCCAGGTCGTCGCCCGGTGCGTCAGTCCGTCGGACCGGACGCCGCCAGCGCGGCCGCCAGCTCGGTGCGACTCGTCACGCCGAGCTTGGGGAACACCTTGTACAGGTGGGTGCTGACGGTGCGGTGCGACAGGTAGATGCGGTCCGCGATCTCGCGGTTCGTCATGCCGGCGGCGGCGAGCCGCGCGATCTGCAGCTCCTGGGGTGTGAGCCGTTCGCGTGTCGGCGCCGTCGTGCTGTCGGCCCGTTCCGGGGCCTCGCCGGCTGCGCGGAGTTCCGCCGCGGCGCGGGCGGCGAAGCCCGCGGTGCCGGCGGCGTCGAACGCGTGGAGCGCCTCGCGGAGGTGCAGCCGAGCCTCGACCACCCGACGCTCGCGGCGGAGCCACTCGCCGAACAGCAGCTGGGTCCTCGCCAGTTCGACCGGGGAGTCCGCGAGGCGGCCGGCCTCGATCGCGCGGGCGTAGAGGGACTCCGGGTCCGCGCCGCCCGCGCCGTCGGTGTCGGTTCCCGTCGAGTCCGTGCCCTCGGCGAGCAGGGCCCGGCTCCGCACGACGAGGGCGGTCAGGTGCGCGGACCCGGTGGTACGGGCGACCGCCTCGGCCTCGGCGAGGTTCTCGACGACCGAATCGGGTCGACCGCCCCGGACCGCGGCCTCGGCGCGGTCGGCGATCGCCCACAGGGACCGGGTCGCGTGGACGGTCATGTGCGTGAACTCGATCTGGGCGTCCCGGTGGCGCCGCTGACCGAGGGCGACCAGTCCCGCTGCCCACCGCGCGTCGGCGCTGGCCAGGGCGAGCCGCCCGCCGTGCGCGAACTCCGAGCCCTCGCGCAGGGCGGCCAGCGCGGCCTCGTCGTCGCCGAGCAGGGCGTGGCCCCGGGCGAGCGTGGCGTAGGCCATCCCGGCGATGAGCGGGAGCTGGACGTCGCGGGCGATGCGGACGGCGTACTCGGCGTCGGCCAGACCGTCCCGCACCCGCCCGCGCAGCATGAGCACCGTCGCCCGGCCGCGGAGCGCCTGGGTCTCGTCGGCGACGGCGCCGAGCTGGTGTGCACGCTCGTACGCCAGCTCCCAGCACGTCAGCGCGGTCTCGAGGTCCTGCTGGGACTCGGCTGCGATCGCGAGGGACGCCATCGCGAGCGGTTGCTCGGTGAGCTGCGGCACCAGGTGTGCGAGTTCGGTGCGCAGGTGCTGGGCGGAGCCGAGCGGCGCCAGCACGGCGAGGGCCACCGACTTCAGCGGGCTCGCCGAGCGTGTCGCGAGCAGGGCCGCCTCGATGTCCTTCCACTCCGATCGCGGCAGGTTGCGGCCGCGGGCGTTGAGGGCCGCCGCCCAGAGCACCCGCACGAGCCGGTCCGCGTGCTCCGGGCCGGCGAGCACGGGCCGGATCCGGCGGAGTTCGATGCGTGGTCGACCGGCAGCACCCGTGGTCAGGCTCAGCACCGTCTGCGTGACGGCGGTCTCGGTGACCGTCTCGGGGTCGGCGGCGAGGGAGTCGACCTGCTCCAGGAGCTCGATCGCCTCGGCCGTCATGCCGGCGGCCCGTGCGGTCTCGGCAGCCCGGCCCAGCCGACGTGCCCGACCGGTGACCCCCTGCGACAGGGTGGCCGCACGCTCGTAGGCCCGGACCGCCTCGGGGCGGGCACCCCGTTGTGCCGCGCGGTCCGCGGCGGTCTCGAGGTCGGCGGCGATGGACTCGTCCCGCTCGAACGTCGCCGAAGCCCGGTGCCAGGCGGCGCGCATGCCGTCGGTGACCACCGACGCGAGTGCCCGGTGCGCCGCGGACCGTGCAGCGGCCGAGGCGTTGCCGATCACCGCCGAGCGCAGGAGCGGGTGGCGGAAGCGCAAGGAGACGAGGTCGGTGCGGAGGAGCCCGAGTTCCTCGAGCGGCTCGAGGTCGTCGACCCCGAGGTCCATCGTGCGGGCCGCCGCCATGACGTCCTGCAGGCCGGCGTCGTCGGCCGCCGCGGCGAGCAGCAGGAACGAGCGGCTGCCGGACGGGACGGCGGCGACCTGCTCGAGGAACGCCTGCTCGAGCCGCCGCGTGGTGGGGAGCCGGGACGCGATGGTGGCCGGGCCGCCCGTGGTCCAGGTGACGGGCAGTTCGTGCAGGGCGAGTGGGTTGCCGCCGGCCTCGGCCAGCACCCGTCGCCGGACCGAGGTGGACAGGGTGCCGGCGTGGGCGTCGAGCAGGGCCTCGGTGGCGTCGTCGGCGAGCGGTCCGAGCTCGAACCGCGTGAAGCTGCACGGGGGCACGGCGTCCGGGGCGTGTCCGGTCCGGACCGCCGCGATGACGACGACCGGGGTGTGCGTGAGCCGGCGTCCCACGAAGTCGAGCACCTCGGTGGTGGACCGGTCGAGCCACTGCAGGTCCTCGGCGCGGACGAACACCGGACGGTGCGACGCGGCCTCCTCGAGCAGCCCGAGCGTCGCGGTGCTCACCAGCAGGCGGTCCGGACTCGGGCCGTCCTCGACCGCGAGGGCCGTGAGCAGTGCGGTGCGCTGGCGCGGCGGCAGGGCGGACGCGAAGGGGAGCAGTGGGTGGAGCAGCTCGTGCAGGCCGTCGAAGCCCACGCTGTTCGCCCCCTGGATGCCGGTGCAGGTCAGCACGCGGAAGCCGGTCCGCCGCGCGTGCCGCTCGACGGCGGCGAGCAGCGTCGTCTTGCCGATGCCCGCCTCACCCTCGACCAGGACCGCGGCGCCGCGCTCTGCCGCTTCGTCCTCGGCCGCCCCGTCCGCAGTCACCGCCGCGGCGTCGTCGAGCAGGCGCGTGAGGGCCGCGAGTTCGTCCGCGCGGCCGAACAGTGCACGGTCGGGGAGCGGCGGTGACACGGCTCGTTCGGCGTCCACACGCTGCCCTTCGCTCGTTTAGGTGATCTTTCACCTAAGTTACGTCGCGCTGGTGCGTGAGGGCAAGCGGAGCTAGGGGTGGTCGGCCGGTCGGGGCAGGGTGCCGTGCTCGAGCACTGACTCGTACACGCGCTCGAGCACGTCGGCGAAGCCCGCCAGCTCGTCCTCGCGCAGGTCGCTGAAGAACATGTCCTTGACGAGTTCGGTGTGGCGCGGCGTGGCTTCGCGGAGCGTCCGCCAGCCCGTGTCGGTCAGGGCGACGGCGGTGGTGCGCCGGTCGTGCTCGCTCCGACGGAGTTCGAGGAACCCGCGTTCGGCCATGCGTTTCGCGTGGTGCGAGGCACGGCTGCGCTCCCACCCGATGCGGGTCGCCAGGGCCGACATCGTCATCTCGCCGCCCGGCTCGCTCGTGAGGGCGACGAGGACGTCGTAGTCGGCGAGCGAGATGTCGCTGTCGGCGCGCAACTGCCGGTTCATCTCGTACCGCAGGCGCAGCTGAAGCTTCATGTAGGCGTACCAGGTCCGCACCTGCTCGGCGCTCATGTAGGCGTACGGGGACTCCGGGGGCACCTCGTGCTGCATCGACATCGCCCGTGTCCTCCTGCCTCGCCCACCGTCCAGACGCCCGACCATCATCGCAGGGTGCGTGACACTGCGGCGGGTCGGGCGTCTGCGGGTGGGTTCAGCTGGTCAGCAGCGTGTAGACCTTCGCGATGCGGTCACCCTCGACGAAGCAGATGTCCATCCCGGACACGACGGGCGGCGCTCCCTCCGGTCCGAAGTGCCAGGCGAGGTACCCCATCCCGTGGTTCTCGTAGACCGGGCCGGCCGGCGAGAACACGAAACCGGGAGCCTCGTCGAGCAGGCGCTGCGCCTTGGTGTGCAGGGCGTCGTGGCCGGTGACGACCTCGTCGGGGTCCAGGAACTCGACGTCGGGGGCGTAGGTCCGCTCGATGGCGGCGCGGCGGCGGTCCGGGTCGCGTTCCCCGAACACCTCGAACAGGTTGGCGTGCATGAGCGATTCGAGCGGTTGCGACATGGTGTCTCCGTCGGTGGTCGGTGGTCGGTGGTCGGTGTCGGTGTGCGGTGGCGGTCTCAGTCACGTGTGCGACGGGGACCGGTCGGTCCAGTCGAAGACGAGGTCCCGGTGGGCGATCGCCCACGCGCCCTCGACCCGGACGAACCGGTCGAGGTAGCGGATGGACATCGTCAGGAGCACCCGCTCGCCGCCGTCGTGCAGGACGTGGAACGCGAGGCAGTACGTCTCGCCGTCGGCGGTGTCGGGCCCCGTGAACCGGATCGTGGACTGGCCGTTGAGGTACGTCGTCACGTCGTACCGGGCGATCAGTCCGGCGAACGTCTCGGCCAGGTGCGCTCGACCGTGGATCGTGTCGACCGGCTCGTGCGAGGAGGGGTCGCCCTCGTACAACACGACGACCCCGTCCTCGGTGAACACGGACGCCTCGAGCACGGCGTCGCGTCGGTCGGCCCCGCGGGCGTAGGTCGCCAGCAGCGTCCGGATCTCCTCGCGCGCGACGAGCGTCTCGAGCGTCTCCGGGGTGCTCGCGCGGGCACGCTCCTGCTCAGGCAAGGGCGGCACGGAGCGACGCGGTGGCGAGCATCAGCGCGTGCTTCGCGGCCTCGGTGTCGTGCAGTGCGTTCACCATCACGAAGTCGTGGACGATACCGCCGAAGCGGGCGTTCGTCGCCTTGACGCCGGCTTCGCGCAGGCGTGCCGCGAAGGCCTCGCCCTCGTCGCGGAGCACGTCGGCCTCACCGGTGATGACGAGGGTGTCGGGCAGCGTCGCGAGCACCTCGAGCGGTGCGCGGAGCGGCGACACCGTGGGCAGGGCGCGCACGGCCTCGTCGGTCGTGTACTGGTCCCAGTACCACTGCATGCCGGCACGGGTGAGGAAGTAGCCCTCGGCGAACTCCTCGTACGAGCCGGTGTCGAACGCGGCGTTCGTCACCGGGTAGAAGGCGACGAGCTTCACGAACTCGACGTCCCCGCGCTCGGCGGCGAGGAGCGCCAGGGCGATCGCCATGTTGCCGCCGACCGAGTCGCCCGAGACCGCGAAGCGCGAGGCGTCCAACCCCTTCTCGCCGCCCTCCTTGACGACCCACTGGGCTGCGGCGTAGGACTGCTCGAGCGCGACCGGGTGGCCGACCTCGGGGGAGCGGTCGTACTCCGGGAACACGACGGCGGCGTTCGACCCGATGGCGAGGTCGCGCACCAGGCGGTCGTGGGTGTGGGCGTCGCCGAAGACCCAGCCGGCACCGTGCACGTACAGGATCACGGGCAGGTTCGCGGTGGTGCCGGCCGGCTTGACCAGGCGGATGTTCACGGTGCCGGTGGGACCGCCCTCGATCTCCAGCCATTCCTCGTCGACCTCGGGCTTGAAGATCGGGGAGTCCTGCACGGAGTCGACCGCCTTGCGTCCCTCGGCGGGCGGCAGGTCGTTCAGGAACGGCGGGTTCGACGTCGCGTCGACGAACTCCTGGGCGGCGGGCTCCAGGGCGATGTGCTTCGGGTTTCCGGTCATGGTGGGCTCCTCGTGGGTCGCTGGTGACGGATGGTGCGTGGCGTGCTCCACGCTGACAGGAGGCCCGTCCCGGCAGCATCCGTCAGGTGACGTATCCGGAACCCAGCGTCCAGAGCCGCTCCGCGGCACCGTGGTCCAGCGCGTACCGCGCCACCCCGCGGTCGTGGCCGGTGCCGTCGTCGAGCACGGGCGACTCCTGGTTGTCCTCGAAGTACCGCCCGGTCACGCCGGCGACCAGAGGGGAGGCGACCAGCAGTGCCGACGTCGCCGCGCCCTGCGCCGCGGTCTTGAAGAACGGCTGCTCGATCCGGTTGCCGTCGTCGTCGAGTGCGCCCATCGCCCGGAGCGTCGCGTCGTCGAGGTGGCGCTGCAGCCGGGTCGTGATCCAGCCGGGCATGACCGCGTTCGCGGTGACGCCGTGCTCCGCCCAGCGGTCCGCGACGCCCACCGCGAGGAGCACGTCGGCCGTCTTCGACTGCGCGTAGGCGGCCCACCGGTCGTACGGACGCACGGCGAAGTGCGGGTCCTCGAAGTGGAACGGGGAGCGCAGGTGCGCGGTCGAGCTCACCGTCACCACCCGGGCGGACCCGGCGGCGAACAGGTGTTCCCGCAACCCGAGCAGCAGGGCGAAGTGGCCGAGGTGGTTCGTCGCGAGCTGCATCTCCCAACCCGATGCCGCGAGTTGCTTCTCGGGCAGGGCCATCACGCCGGCGTTGGCGACCACCCCGTCGACCGTGCCCTGCCACGCGTCCGTGAACCGGCGCACGGAACCGAGGTCGCTGAGGTCGAGCGCACGTGGCACGACCAGGCCATGGGCCTCCAGGTCGGCGAACGCCGCGTCCGCGCGGGCCGTGTCGCGCACCCCGACGACGACCTCGGCTCCGGCACCGGCGAGGGCGCGGGCGGTCTCCGCGCCGATGCCGGAGGCGCCGCCGGTCACCAGGTACCGGCGGCCGTGCAGGTCCACGTCGGCGAGGACGTCGGCCGCGGTGGCGGACGCGGAGAAGGGGGTGCGGACGGGATCAGACATCGTCGCGTTCCGTCCGTGCCGTGGCGAGCCGCTCGAGGATCCGGGCCAGCTGCTGCGGCATGTCGCCGGGCTTCCGGGCGGTGACGAACTGGCCGTCCTCGACGACCGGCTCGTCGATCCAGGTGCCGCCGGCCGCACGGACCTCGTCGGCGACCTCGCGCCAGGACGTCAGGCTGCGTCCGTCGACCAGCCCGGCGGAGGCCAGGACCTGGGGTCCGTGGCACACGGCACCGATGAGTCGGCCCGTGGCGGCGAAGTCCCGGAGGAACGCCAGGGCCTCGGGGACGGTCCGGACCTCGGCCGGGGCCAGGCCGCCGGGGATGAAGACCGCGTCGTAGTGCTCGGCGGTGGCGTCCGCGACGCGCTGCAGCCCGGTCCGCAGGGACAGGCCGACGTACCCGGTGACGGTCCCGCCGTCGGGCGTCAGGACGTCGACGTCGTAGCCGGCCTCGACGAACCGGTAGTAGGGGTAGAAGAACTCGACGTCCTCGACGCGGTCCGCGGTGACGATCGCGATGCGGCCGATGGGCGGTCGGTCGGCGCGGATCGCGGCACGGTTGTCGGTGACGCGGGGGTCGGTGGTGGTGGGCACGGTGGTCACTCCTTCGGTTCCGAGGTCGTTGCCTCGGCTTTGTTTGACAAGCATCAAACCATTGAGATCATTCCTGATAGGTTTGATGCATGTCAAACGAAGAGTCGAAGGTCGGGCACGACCCCTTCCCGCTGCCCGACGTCGACGACCTCGAACTCGTTCGGGTGCTCCGGGCGGCCGGTGACCCCGCGCGACTCGTGATCATCGAGCGACTGTCGGACGGCGACTACCACCCGTGCAACCTCACCGACTACCGACTCGACATCCACAAGACGACGCTCTCGCACCACTTCAAGGTGCTGCGCGAGTCCGGACTGACCCGGACCCGTGTGACGGGACGCGAGCACGCCGTGCAGCTGCGCCGGGACGCGCTCGAGGCGCGCTGGCCCGGGCTGCTCGACACCCTCGTCGCGGCTGCGGTGCGGGACGACCCCGAGGCGCAGGCGGCGCCCGGGGTGACGGCGGCGGGCTAGCGGCGAGCCGCTGCCGCCAGAGCGGCGGTCATGCCGGCCCGGTCGTGCCGCACGCCGTACGCCGGCTGGTCGCGTTCGTACCGCCAGCCCTCGCTCAGCGGTCCCACGTCGACCACGTCGAACCCGAACCGGTCGAGCAGCTCGGTGACGACGGCCTTCGCGTCCGCATCGTCCCCGGCGACGGTCAGGGCTCGGCGCCCCGGCGTTCCGGCGGGGGACCCGTCCGTGGTGACGTCGGCGGCGCCGAGGTTGTTGAACGCCTTGATGACGCGAGCATCCGGCAGCGACTGCTGGAGCAGCTCGGAGGTGGTCGGCACCGCGCCCTGCTCGAGCTCGTCCACCGGTCCGAAGAACTCCGGGTAGTAGTTGCCGGTGTCGACGACGACCTTGCCCGCGAACGCCTCGGCCGGCAGGTCCCGGTAGCCGTTGATCGGGATCGAGACGACGACCACGTCACCGGCCCGGGCGGCGTCGGCGACGGTGGCTGCTCCGGCACCGGGGGAGAGCTCGTCGATCAGGGACTCGAGCGTCTCGGGCCCGCGGGAGTTCGCGAGGACGACGTCGAGACCGACGGCGATCGCGCGGCGGGCGATCTGCGCGCCGACGTTGCCGGCGCCGATGATGCCGAGGGTCTCGAGGGGGGTGCTGGTCATGGTCCGTGCTCCTGACGTGGTGCGGGTGGTGTCCCGCCAGGATCCGTGGTCCGGCCGGTCGGGGGCATCCGTCGGACGACGTAACCGCACCGCGGCGGCGTCGTCCGACGGGTGCTGCCCCGGCTACCGGATCTCGAGGTCGTACAGCGAGTAGCCGTACGGGGTCGCCCGTTCGACACCGTGCACGCGGACGTACCGCCACGAGCCGTCCAGGGCGTGCCGGTCGGTCCCGCCGTCACCGTCGGTCTCGGTGGCGAGCGTCGTCCACCCGTCGTCGCCCGCGTTCCGCGCCTCGATCCGGTAGGAGCGTCCGAAGGCGTCCTCCCACCGGAGCACCGCGCCGTGCAGGCGGTGCGGTGCGCCGAGGTCGACGGCGAGCCACTGGTCGTCGGTGTGCCCGCTCGCCCAGCGCGATCCCGGGTCGCCGTCCACGGCGTTGTGCGCGGGCACGCCGTCGCCCTCGTCGGCCGACGACGACACGGTCGCCCGTCGTGCCAGGTCCGGCGTCGGTTTGCCCTGCGTCGAGGTGACGCGGAGGTCCCAGAGGGAGACCCCGAACGCGGTGTGCCGGAGGTCTGCGACGACCCGGACCCAGCGGCCGGTGACGTCGTCGCCCTCAAACCGGTGGGTCGCCTCGCCGCCGGTCCCGTGGGCTTCTTCCGCGACGGTCTGCCAGGGGGCGTCTTCGTCGTCGCGGACCTGGACGCGGTAGGCCTCGGCCCACGCGGCCTCCCAGTCGATCTGCACCTGGTCGATCGGCACGACCTGCCCGAGGTCGACCGCCAACCACTCACCGTCGCGTGCTGCGCTGGCCCACCGGGTCCGGTCGTCGCCGTCCACCGAGTTGCCGCCGGACAGGTCGCCGCGCTCGTCCGACGAGGTGGTGACGGGCTTGCCGGCGGCAATGTCACGAGAGCGGGCGGGTGCCGTTCCGCCGTCGTCGTCACCGTCGGTCGCCTCGTCGAGGGTCGTGACGGTGGCCGTCCCGGATGCTCCTGGCACGGTGGCCGTGACCGTCGCGGTCACGCCGCCCTCGGTCGCTGCGGTGACGACGCCGTCCGGTTCGACACTTCCGCCGCCGTCGACGGCCCACTCCGGGCGGTCCGCGGCGAGCCGCCCGCCGAACCCGTGGCGGTCGAACCCGTAGGCCGCCATCCGGACCGTGTCACCGGTGCGGACGGTCGCGCTGCGCGGTGCGACGAGCACGTCCTCGACGTCGACGGTCGAGGCCGCCGGGGTGCCGGACACGTGCACCTCCCAGATGGAGTACCCGTACCCGGTGAGGCGGTCGGTCAGGTGCAGGCGCACGAACCGGGCGGTCTCGCCCACGGGCACCGTGTCCATGTCGGCCGTTGTCTTGTCGACGGTCCGCACGTCGCGCCAGGGGCCGTCGGCGGTGTCCCGGACCTGCAGCACGTACCGTGCGGCGGCGGCGTTCTCCCAGTCCACCCGCACGGTGCCGACGTCGGTCAGCCGCCCGAGGTCGATCGTGTAGTCGACCTCGTCCACACCGTGCGCGCTCTCCCACCGGGTGCTGCGGTCCCCGTCGACGGCCTTCCCGGCGACGTTCCCGCCGTCCGAGGAGCTCGCGTCGACGTCGGCACCCGCTGCGGCGTCGGGGATCGACGTCACCGAGGCGACGACCGCCGAGCCCTCGACACCGCCACCGGTCGCGACGACGTACCCGGAGCCCGCGGCGGTGGTCGTCACGGTGCCGTCGGTCCCGGCGCTCCCGGCGCCGGTGTACGACCAGGTGACGTCGGCGGGCAGGGCCGCCGGGTCGCCGTACTGGTCGTGGCCGGCGGCACGGAACCGCTGTGGCGTCCCGACGACGAGCCGGTCGAAGCCGGGCGTGACGTCGAACCCGGTGAGGACCGGTGCCGGTGCGACCCGGAAGGCGTACGACCCGTGCACCCCGCCGATCGTGGCGGTGACCGTCGCCTGCTCCGCGCGCTCCGATGCGCGGTGGAGGCCATCGGCGCTGATCGTGCCGGTGTCGGTCGACCAGGTGACCTCGTCCAGCGCGACGGTGGCGCCGTACTGGTCGTAGCCGGTGGCGGTGAAGGTCGTGGTCGCGCCGGGGACGATCGTCTTCGGGGCGCCCTGGGTGCTGACGACCACCTCGGTGAGCCGCGCGTCCAGGTGCGACGTGATCTGCGTCTGGGCCGGGACCGCGATCTGGCCGATCACCTCGGTGCCCTCGTAGACGTCGTACGTGTGCTGCACGGTGTCGGGGTTGTCGAGCACGTAGCTGATCGTGCCGTCCGGTGCGCGGAACACCTGGCTGAGCGGGTCCGAGGTGTGCCGGTCGGTGACCTCGGTGCCGACGGTCCGGTTCGACATCGCCTGGTGGTAGACGAGGCCAGCCATCGACTGTCCGGTCACGGCCGGGTCGTCGGCGGCCCACAGAGCGGCGTGCACGTCGGCGTAGGTGTCCGGGTCGTACTGCCCGAGGAACCCGAGCACGACGTTGCCGAGGGCGTCACCCATGCCGCTGAACACCCGTGCGGCGTGCTCGGTGTCCTCGCCCGGGGTGTGGTCGGTGAGGTCGACGCCGTACAGCTGGTCGATGGTCGCGGTGTCGGCGCGGAAGTCGTCCACCAGGAACGGCATCAGCGGGGACGGCGTCGGCCAGTCCTGGGGCTTCCGGTCGGCGGTGGGACCGTCGAGCTCAGTGGGCACCAGCGAGTCGGGCAGGTTCTCCGGGGTCCAGTACCGGTCCGGGAACACCACCCGTCCGTCGTCCTCCACGCTCACCAGCAAGGTGTCGGTGGCCGGGACGTACAGGGGGTTCGCTGCGGTTCGTCGGGTGATGTACCCGGGGTGGTTCGTCTCGACCGCGCGGATCGCGTCCTGCAGCTCACCGATCGCGGCCGGGCGGTCGCGGGTGATCTTCACGTCGCCGTAGCTGCCGACGCCCCACCACTTCTTCGTGAGCATCTGGATGCGTGCCGCGTTGCCGTCGGTGACGCCGGCCTGCCCGATGGACTCCGGGCGAGCGGCCATCATCTCGCGCATCAGGGCCTTCGAGAAGCCCGGGTCCCAGCCGAAGTAGTCGAACCACGGGGCGATCGGCATCCACTGGATGCCGGAGATCCAGGCGGGGTCGCCGGAGAAGTACGTCGCGTGGGCCTGCCCGGAGTCGAACAGGATCCCCGCCTGCCCGTGCTCGTACTCGTCCGGGAACGCGCCGTTGCCGTCGTACGACGCCGAGGCGGGGTTGCCGCGGACGTTCTGCCAGTAGTCGCGGACGGCCGCGCGCTCGGTGACGTACTGCACCGCACCGGCGGCCTGCATCTCCTCGTCGCCGAGGACCGAGCCGAGCAGGAAGAGCCCCGCCTCGGACTGGATCGCCTCGGACGACGACTCCTGGTTGTTGCCGCCGGGTGACGACACGCCGCCGGCGTTCGACCGGCCCTCCCAGACGCCGAACGTGCGCATGTGCGGGAACCGGGCGTCGTCGCGGTCCCAGTTCGCGTACTGCTTCGCGACGAGCGTCGCCATGCCCTGGTACTTCGCGGCCCACTCGTGGTCGACCCGGCCGAGCATGGCGGTCGCGACGGCGAAGTACCCGTAGTGGAAGTGGTTGTCGTTGAACTGGGCCGACCCGTACGAGTCGGCGAACCCGATCAGGGCCTTCCACGTCGGGTACATCGCGAAGAAGTGCTCCGCTTCGCCGTCCGTGTACGTGTACCAGTCGGTCAGGGCGCGCTCGAGGGTGTCCTGCAGCGTCCGGGCGTCCTCGTTGGCACCGATCTGCCGCGCGATCGTCATGTACTCGGCGAGCTGCAGGACGTCCTTGCCGCCCCAGTAGGTGTCCCCGCCGTACGTCGTCTTCGCGGCGTAGTCGTGCAGGTACTCGCGCATGACCTGCTCGGAGTACGGGTCTTCCCCGACCGCCTCGGGCGTGGCACCGATCGGCGTGATGCCCGTGAACGCGTAGTCCAGGGTCCAGCCGTCGTGGCCGACGGTGGTCCGCATGGTGCCGCGCGGGGTCTCGTAGGTGGCGCCGGTGAAGCGCAGGTTCGTGGTGGCGTCGGCGTACTGGTGCTGCAGCCAGCCCTGCACGGTGTCGTGGTCGTCGCCCTGCAGCGTGTCGGTGCGGATCGACCACTGCTGGCGGACGTTCGCCGCCGCCGGGTCGTACGAGTACGTCATCGTCGTGTCACGGGGGACCGCGAAGGCGGTGCGGTGCAGGTCATCGAGGGACAGCCCCTGCTCGGGCACCGCGCTGAGCACCAGGTAGGGCGTGCCGGATGAGACCTCCAGCGCGTTCCCGACACGGGTGAAGGTCGTCCCGTCGGGGGCGTGCACGCCGAAGACGTGGCCGTCCTGGCGGATCTCGAACCGGTCCGTCGTCACCGGCAGGTCGAGCGGTTCGCCGTCCCCGTCGGTGATCTCAGCACCGTCCTGCAGGGTGAGGCGCGGGGTCATGCCGTGGAACTCGAACCACTCGTACGGCGAACCCTGCACGCTCGTGACGTCCATGTACTGCCCGCCCGGGCCGTCCTGCGGCATCCGCCAGCTGACGTTCCAGTCGCCCCAGCGGAGCGCATCGGCCTGCTTCGCCCGGAACGTGGTCGCGAAGCGGTCAGCGAGGCCGTCCGGGGCGTCGGTGAGCAGGACCTGGTCGACCAGCACGTGTGCCCACCCGGCACGCAGGTCATCGACGATCCGCAGCTGCGCGGACTGCCCTCGGTGGGCGGAGACGTCCCAGCTGTCCCAGCGCAGCTGTTCGCTGTCCGTCCCGGTGCTGCTCGCCACGACGTCGCCGTCGACCAGGAGCTGCACGGCTTCGTGGTCGGGGTGTCGGCCACCGCCGACCAGGAACGCCAGGGTCGAACGGTCGATCGTGAACGCCGGCGAGGTGAGCGTGCCGGTCGCGCCGTCGCCGTCCTCGTCGCTGAACGAGTTCAGGAAGCGTCCGCCGAGCCACCCGGAGACCGCGCTCTGCCCGGCGGCCGTCCCGGTGGCGGTGGCGGTGAAGGCGTCACCGGTCGCGGTCCAGCCGTCGGGCAGGCCGTCCTCGAAGTCGGCGAGGGTGCGGTCGCTCGCGTCGGGGGTCGGCTCCACCGTCCCGCCCACCGTCACGGGGGACTCCAGGCGCATCGCCGTGCCGTCGCTGTTCCACCGCGTCGGGATCGTGAGCTTCGTGCCCGCGGCACTGTTCGACGAGACGAACGGGTACGCCCACATGTCGCCGGAGTACTTGCTGACCAGCAGGTCCGTCCACCACTGGTTCGTCGGCACCGGCTCGCCGGCCTTCGACGGGTCGATGTACAGCCGCTGGTCCAGCGTCTTCCGCACGTCGGCGATGTCCGTGATCTCGTCCGGCGGGGCCGGCGCGTAGGAGCCGGAACCCACCTGCACGCCGTCCGCGGCGGGACCGACGCGGGACGAGCCTCCAGGGTCTTCCTGCGGTGCGGCCACCGCAGCGGTCGGATCGGCCGGTGAGCGCGGGATGTCCGAGGTCGCGGCGTGCGCCGGGGTGACGGCCAACGCCAGCAGCGTGGCGGCGGTCAGTGCGCCGGCGGTGGCGCTGACGGCCGCTCGGCGGAACGACCTGGGACGGACGGCGGGACGCGGTGAGGTCACCGGGACTCCTGTCGGAGGGGTTCGGCCGGACACGACGTACACGGCCGAGACGGGCTGGGTCTGGTGGTGCGGGGCCTGCACACGGACAGATCGGCCGGGCCGGTCCCGCCGTCAGCAGTCCGCGTTCTGGGGATGCCCTACCGTTGGCCCCATGCCGACCATCGGACTGCGCCGGATGGTGCCGCGCGACCCCGACCAGCGACACCGGGCAGCGAGCCCGCTGGAGCTCCTGTTCGACCTGGTGTTCGTCGTCGCGGTGGGCTTCGCCGCGACGAACCTGCACGAGATCGAGCTCGAGGGCCACGTCGCCTCCGCCGTCCTGGCCTACGGGCTGGTGTTCTTCTCGATCTGGTGGGCGTGGATGAACTTCACCTGGTTCGCCACGTCGTTCGACACCGACGACTGGCTCTACCGGGTGATGACCTTCGTGCAGATGGCGGGGGTGCTCGTCCTCGCCGCCGGGGTGCACGCGGCCATGGTCGAGAACGACTTCACGATCGGCGTCATCGGCTACGTCGTCATGCGGCTGGCCCTGGTCGGGCAGTGGATCCGCGCCGCCGCGTCCTCCACCCGGTACCGGCGGACCGCCATCCTGCACGCCGTCGGCGTCACGGTCGTGCAGCTGCTCTGGGTGGTCTCACTCGCCCTGCCCGACGACGTCTGGGGGTACGCCGCACCGTTCCTCGTGCTCGCCGAGCTGTCGGTGCCGATCTGGGCGCAGACCTCGACGGGGACGGCCCCGTGGCACACCCGGCACCTGGCCGAGCGGTTCTCCCTGTTCACCCTCATCGTCCTGGGCGAAGGGCTGGTGGCCTCGGCCGGCGCGGTGATCGATGCCCTCGCGCACACCGAGCACCTCGGAGCCCTGCTGGCGCTCGCCGGGTGCGCGCTGGTGATCACCGTCGGCATGTGGTGGATCTACTTCTCCCGTGAGCAGCACGCACACATCCGCTCGCTGCCCACCGCGCTCGTCTTCGGCTACGGCCACTACTTCGTCTTCGCCGCCGCCGGTGCCCTGCCCGCCGGCATCGAGGTCGCCGTCAGCGCCGACGCCGGACACGTCGCGCTGTCGTCCGCCTCGGTCGCCGCGACCGTCGCGGTGCCGGTCGCGGTGTTGGTGCTGTCGATCTGGGCGCTCGCGATCCGGCCGTCGCTGTCGGCACGGGCCAACGCCGTCGTGGTGGCCCTGGTGCTCGTCGTCCTCGCGTCGATCGCGGTGCCGGCGGTGTCGCTGCCGGTCACGGCGCTCGCCGTGGTGGCGGTCGTCGTGACCCTCGAGGTCGCGTCCGCACGGACCGACACCTGACGCACTGACGGACGGGAGGCACGGCGCCAGCTGGCACTGCCTCCCGTCCGTCAGGTGGTCGCGTCGACGGCCCGTGCGCGGTTCCGTCTCTGGTGCGAGGGCACGTTCGTCGCACCGAACACGGAACCTCGCACCACATGGCGCGTGCGCGCGCGGCGCGTGGCGCGCCGCGTCAGCGCTCCGGCTGCTCCGTGGCGGGCCCGTCGTCCGCTGCCGGTCGCGCGTCGAGGCTCGGGTCGACCGCAGGGTCGGCCGAGATCGACTCGGGCCGCACCGGGAAGTCGTCGAGCGCACCGGCGCCCACCGTCGGGGAGGTGGTTCCGCGGCCGCCGCGCACACGGTTCTTCACCGCGGCCCACGGACGGCCGAGGCCGGACCGTGCCGGACGCTCGGTCGGCGCCTCGACCTCGAGGCCGTAGTAGGCGCCGACGTGCTCGAGCAACACCTCGCGCTCGGCCTTGTCGTAGGCACGGCGCTCGCGGGTGAAGGCGATGATCGTCGACCAACAGGTGAGCAACAGGACGATGCTGAACGGCAACGCGGTCGTGATCGCCGCCGTCTTCAGCGCGTTCAGTCCACCGCTGAGCAGCAGGGCGACGGCGAGCAGCGCAGCGACACCGGCGAAGAAGACCCGCAGCCAGTTCTTCGGCTCGATGTCACCGCCCGACGCGATCATCGCCATCACGAGCGACCCGGAGTCCGACGAGGTCACGAAGAACACGCCGATGAGCAGGATCGCGCCGTAGGTCAGGACCATGCCGGCGGGCAGGTCACCGAGGACCGCGAACAGCGAGCCCTCGATGTCGACCGAGCCGTCCGAGCCGATCAGGCCGCCCGAGCCGTCGGTCTGGCGGTGGATCGCGGTGCCACCGAGGACGGCGAACCACAGGAACGTGAGCGCGGTCGGCACGAGCAGGACACCGAACACGAACTGGCGGACGGTGCGGCCCTTGGAGATGCGTGCGATGAAGACACCGACGAACGGTGCCCACGACATCCACCAGCCCCAGTAGAAGGTGGTCCAGGCGCCCTGCCAGGCCTCGCCCTCGGCGCCCTGCTGGGCGGTGACGTTGAACGACAGGCCGACGATGTTCTGCAGGTAGGAGCCGATCGACTGCACGAAGTCACGGAGCAGGAACTGCGTCGGGCCGACGATGAGCACGAAGAGCAGCAGTGCAGCGGCGAGCAGCAGGTTGAAGTTCGACAGGATCTTCATGCCCTTGGTCACGCCGGTGACGAGCGACACGATCGTGACGGCGGTGATCACCGCGATGATCGCGATCTGGCTGACGATGCTGCTGTCGGCGATGCCGGCGCTCTCGAGTCCGGCGCCGATCTGGATGACCCCGAGGCCGAGCGAGGTCGCGACGCCGAACAGCGTGCCGACCAGGGCGATCACGTCGATCAGGTTGCCCCAGCCACCGCGCACCCGGTTGCCGAGCAGCGGTTCGAGGGCCCAGCGGATCGAGACCGGGCGACCCCGGCGGTGGATCGCGTACGCCAGGGCCAGGCCGAGGACGTCGTAGATCGCCCACGCGTGCAGGCCCCAGTGCAGGAACGTCTGGGTCAGTGCCTGCTGCGCGAGCTCCTTCTCGGTGCCGGTGACGCCGGGGCGCGGGGAGGCGAAGTGGCTGAGGGGCTCGGAGACGCCGTAGAAGACGAGGCCGATGCCCATGCCGGCGGCGAAGAGCAGTGCGAACCAGGAACCGGTCGAGAACTCGGGCTCGTCCTGGTCCTTGCCGAGCTTGATGTCACCGAAGCGGCTGAAGCCGACGAACAGCGAGAAGCCGACGAAGAACGCGGCGATCAGCACGTAGTACCAGCTGAAGTTCTTGACGATGCCGTCCTGCAGACCGAGGAACAGCGCCTCGGCGGTGGAGGGGGAGATCAGGGTGAAGGCCACGAACCCCAGCACGATGACGGCGGCGGGCCAGAACACCCACCGCCGCAACTGCGGTGTCGTGGTCACGGGTCCGGGCAGGGGAGGAGTGGTGCTTGCCATGCAGTCCATGGTGCCTGCTCGCGTTCCTGTGTGTTCGCCCAGGCGTGTCGTGGTTCAGAAATCGCGCGCGGACTCCGTGGGGTTCCCCCGGCCGACCCGACCGAGGTGGAGCCTCCGCGACAGCCGGATCACGGGACGGATGAGCAGCTGGACGCTCCCGATCAGGAACAGCCAGGTGCCAGCCGTCGTGGTGGTCTCGGAGAAGAAGAGGACGCTGCCGACGATGAACCAGAGCGCCACCATCACGTCGTTGATGATGCTGATGGTCTCGTAGACCCCGCGGATGCGGAGCTCCTCGTGCCCCACCCGGAGTGCGATGTCCCGTTCGTCCTCAGCCATCAGACGATCCTGCCAGCTCCGTGCCGTGTCCGTCTCGGTGGGCGGCGGCGCGCGGCGGTGGACGCGCTGCGCGGCGGACGGGAGGCGCGGGGCGGGCTGGCACCGTGCCTCCTGTCCGTAGGGTGCACCGACTACTGCCACATGCGATTACAACGTTGACGTACGCTTTACAGCGCTGTAAACAGGAGCCTGCGCGACGATGCGCAACGAGGGAGAGACCCGATGGTGGGAAGCAGGACCGCAACACTCCAGGCGGCGGTGAGCCGGCGAGGGTTCCTCGCGGGCGCGGCCGGTGGCATCGCACTCGGCACGATGGCGCTCGCCGGGTGCGCGACCCCGGGGCGTGCCGCCGGTGGTGCCACGACGCTCCGCTTCTACGAGCAGAAGCAGGAGGTCATCGCCTACTTCGACAAGCTGCTGCGGAAGTTCGAGGGGGAGCACACCGGCTTGTCGGTCGTGCACGACAGCACGGCGGCCATCGCCCCGCAGTTCGTCCGCGGTGAACCGGCGGACGTCGGCTGCTTCAACGACAACCTCGAGCTCGCCCGGTACATCTCGCGCGGCGTGCTCAGCGACCTCAGCGAACTGCCGTCGGCGGCGCGGGTCCGACCGGACATCGACACCCTGACGAACCAGTACGCGAAGTTCGAGGACCGCACGAGCGTGCTGCCGTACTCGCTCGCCGCGGCCGGGGTGATCTACAACAAGCGGATCTTCGCCGAGCACGACCTGCCGGTCCCGACGACGTGGGACGAGTTCGTCGAGGTCTGCCGGACGCTGCAGAAGGCCGGCATCACGCCGATCTACGCCACCGACCGGGACACCTGGACGCTCTGGCAGGGCCTGTTCGACTACTCGGTGGGCAGCCTCGTCGACACCGGCTCGTTCTTCCGGAAGATGAATGCTCTCGGCGCCGACGTCGGCCCGGACTCCGAGGTGTCGTTCGAGAAGGACTTCGCGGTGCCGATGGAGCGCGCGAAGACCATCTCGTCGTTCTTCAACCGCGACCACGCCACCCGGGCCTACGCCGACGGCAACCTGGCGTTCGGCAAGGGCGAGGCCGCGATGTACCTGCAGGGCCCGTGGGCGCTCGGGCAGATCGCGCTGATCGACGACGAGCTGCCCGTCGGCACCTTCGCCCTGCCGGTGTCGAACGACCCGGCCGACCGGAGGGCCCGGGTCAACATCGACCTCGGGCTCTGGATCCCCACGGCGTCCGAGCACCCGGAGCAGGCGAAGGAGCTCGTCGAGTTCCTCATGCAGCCCGACGTCATCGACGCCTACAACCGCGACAACCTGGCGTACTCGCCCCGCATCGACGCACCCCCGCAGCAGGACGAGCGCCTCGCCGGCCTGCAGCAGTACGTCGACGACGCCGCGTTCTACCAGGGCGCCGGCACCTTCATCCCCACGTCGATCCCGCTCGGCAACTACCTGCAGTCGGCGATCCGGAGCGGGGACTTCACCTCGATGCTGCAGCGGCTCGACTCGGACTGGCGGCGGCTCGCCGGCCGTTCCGCGACGGTCTGAGCCGGACCAGGACACAGGAGTCACCATGACCATGCAGACCCCGCTCTCCCGCGACACCGACCCGGACACCCCCGGACCGGCGACCGACGCAGCCCGCACGCACCGGCGTGTGGGTTCCCGCGGTGTCGGTTCACTCAGCCGCACCGAGGGCATGTACTACCTGTTCCTCGTGCCGGCCCTCGTGCTGTTCACGGCGTTCGTCGTCGCCCCCGCCTGCGTCGGCGTCTTCTACAGCTTCACCGACTACCTCGGGTTCGGGCAGTGGGACTTCATCGGCGTCGAGAACTACAAGGCGCTCGTCTCCGACCCGGCGATCCTGGCGTCGTACGGCTTCACGCTCGGCTTCGCGGCCGTCACCGTCGTCGTCACGCAGGTCGTCGCGCTGTCCCTGGCGATCGCCCTGGCGAAGAAGATCCGGTTCGCCGCCGGGTTGCGGTCGGTGTTCGTCATCCCGATGGTGATCTCGGGGATCATCGTCGCCTACGTGTTCAACTTCCTGTTCTCGAACACCGTGCCGGCCCTGGCCACGAGCGTCGGCTTCGGCCCGCTCGAGCAGAGCATCCTCGGCGACCCGAACCTCGCCTGGCTCGCGATCGTGATCGTGTCCGCCTGGCAGACCGTGCCCGGCGCGCTCCTCATCTACACGGCGGGCCTGACGTCCATCCCCGAAGAGCTGTACGAGGCCAGTGCGCTCGACGGCGCGACCGGCTGGAAGCAGCTCCGCTCGATCACGCTCCCGCTGCTCGGCGGCTTCATCGTCATCAACACCGTGCTCGGTGTGAAGGGCTACCTCGGCGCCTACGACGTGATCGTCGGTCTGACGAACGGCGGCCCCGGCAGCGCGACGAGCAGCGTCGCGATGACCATCTTCGGCGGCTTCACCGGCGGCGACTACGCCTACCAGATGGCGAACGCGACCGTGTTCTTCATCATCACCGTCCTCATCTCCGTGCTGCAGCTCGCGGCGACCCGCGGAAGGAACCTGCGACTCGCATGACCGCCATCGACACACGACCCCCGACCGACACCCGCGCCGTGACCACCGGCGGCGGACGTTCCGGCCGCGGCCCCCGCCGACGGCTGGGCGGCACGAACTGGACGCTGACCGTGGTCCTCGGCCTCGCGTCGCTGACCGTGCTCATCCCGCTGTACGTGACGCTCTCGATGGCGTTCAAGACGACCGAGCAGTCCGTCGACGGCAACGCGCTCTCGCTGCCGTTCCCGTTCAACCCGGGCTCGTTCGCCGAGGCCTGGCAGCTGACCCGTTTCCCGGTGTCCTTCTCGGTGTCCCTGGGCGTCGCGGCGCTCACCGTCGTCGCGACGCTGCTGCTCAGCTCGTTCGCCTCGTACGCGATCGTCCGGAACTGGCACAAGCGGTTCTTCCGGTACTCGTTCGTCTACCTGCTCGCGGCGATGTTCCTGCCGTTCCCGGTGGTGGCGCTGCCGCAGATCAAGCTGACCGCCGAGATCGGCCTCGACAACCCGATCGGCGTCGGGATCCTGCACGCCATGTTCCAACTGTCGTTCAGCGTGCTGCTCTACTCGGCGTACCTGCGGTCGATCCCGGTCGAACTCGAGGAGAGCGCCCGCATCGACGGGGCGTCCACGTGGCAGATCTTCTGGCGGATCATCCTGCCGCTCCTCGGCCCGATGAACGCGACGGTCGGCATCTTCGCCTTCCTGGCATCGTGGAACGACTTCATGATGCCGTCGCTCATCACGGCGGATCCGGGGTTGCAGACCCTGCCCGTGGTGCAGAACATCTTCCAGAGTCAGTTCGGCACCAACTACAACGTCGCCTTCGCCTCGTACCTGATGGCGATGGCGCCCACGATCATCGTCTACCTGTTCGCGCAGCGCTGGGTCATCAGCGGCGTGACGCAGGGCGCGGTCAAGAGCTGAGAGGCACCACGTGAGCAGCAGCACCACCGGCACCAGCACCACCGGCACCACCGGCGCCGTCCTCCCCACCATCCGTCCGTTCCCGGGTTCGGACCCGGTCGCCGACCCCGCAGCCGTCGTCACCGGCGACCACTGGCGCATCACCGTGCTCGACGCCGGGGCGTTCCGCATCGAGTGGAGCGACGACGGCGGGTTCGAGGACCGGGCGTCGACCTTCGCGATGCGCCGACGCCTGCCCGTGCCGGCCTTCACCGTGGAGCGGACGGTCGCCGCCGACGGCACCGGCACCGCCGCCGGCGTCGTCGTCACCACGGACCGTGCCCGCCTGCGCTACGACGGCCGTCCCTTCAGCCCGAGCGGCCTGGTCGTCGAGACCACCGGTCCGGACGCCAACCGCTGGCGCTGGGGGCAGGAGCCGCGCGACCTCGGCGGCACCGGCCGCACCCTCGACGACGTCGACGGCCGGATGCCGCTCGAGCCGGGGATCCTGGCCCGCGACGGCATCACCGCGCTCGACGACAGCGAGTCGTTCCTGTTCGCGGACGACGGCTGGATCGGCACACGGGTCCCCGGGCGCCGCGACGTCACGGTCTTCGCGTACGGCCGCGACTACGACGCCGCGCTCCGCACGTACCACGCCGTCTCCGGGCCGCCCTCACGGATGCCGCGGTGGGCACTCGGCAACTGGTGGAGCCGGTACCACCCGTACAGCGACACCTCGTACCTCGAGCTGCTGGACCGCTTCGCCGCCGAACACCTGCCGTTCTCGGTCGCCGTCATCGACATGGACTGGCACCGGGTGGACTCGGTCCCGCCGCGCTTCGGCAACGGCTGGACGGGGTACTCCTGGGAGCCGTCGCTGTTCCCGGACCCCGAGGCCTTCCTCGCCGAGCTGCACCGCCGGGGGATGCGCACGACGCTGAACCTGCACCCGGCCGACGGCGTGCGGGCGTTCGAGGACGCCTACCCCGCGGTGGCCCGGGCGGTGGGCGTCGACCCGGAGACCGAGCAGCCGATCCCGTTCGACCCGACGGACCGGCGGTTCCTGCAGGCCTACTTCGAACAGCTGCACCGCCCGCTCGAGGAGCAGGGAGTCGACTTCTGGTGGATCGACTGGCAGCAGGGCCGTGAGACCGGGCTGCCCGGGGTCGACCCGCTGTGGCTGCTCAACCACTTCCACCTGCTCGACTCGGCGCGGCACGCGGCATCGGGGGACGCCGACGCAAGGGGTGACGACGGCGCGGAGACGGCCTCGGCCCCGGCCTCGGCCCCGGCCTCGGCCGAGGATGCGGCCCCGGCCCCGGCCCCGGCCCCGGCCCCCGTCGACGGCATGACCTTCTCGCGCTACGCCGGCCCCGGCAGCCACCGGTACGCCGTCGGGTTCTCCGGTGACGCCGTCGTGTCGTGGGCGTCCCTGGCGTTCCAGCCCGAGTTCACCGCCACCGCCGCGAACATCGGCTACCCCTGGTGGAGCCACGACATCGGTGGCCACACCCGCGGCGTCCGCGACGACGAACTCGCCACCCGCTGGGTGCAGTTCGGGGTGTTCTCGCCGATCATGCGCCTGCACTCCGCGAACAACCCGTTCATCCGCAAGGAGCCGTGGGCGTTCCCCGCCGACGCCCGCGCCGCGATGGGGGAGGCACTCCGCTTCCGTCACCGCCTGGTGCCGTACCTGCACACGATGAACCACGGCACCGCCGAGGGCACCGCGCTGGTCCGGCCGCTCTACCACCTGGAGCCGCGCCGCGACGAGGCGTACCGGGTGCCGAACACCTACGCGTTCGGCTCGGAGCTGCTCGTCGCCCCGATCGTGGCACCGCGCGACCCGGTCAGCCGGCACGGGGTCGCCCGGGCCTGGCTGCCGCCGGGCACCTGGACCGACGTCTTCACCGGCACGGTGTACGCGGGTGACCGGTTCGTCGACCTGCACCGCACCCTCGACACGGTGCCGGTCCTGCTGCGCGCCGGTGGGATCCTGCCGCTCGCCGCGGAGGACCAGCTCGACGCCACCGTCAACCCGACGGCGTTCGAGGTCCTCGTCGCACCGGGTGCGCCCGGCGAGTTCACCCTGGTCGAGGACCACGAGGGCGAGGGCAGCCGCACCGCCCGGACCCGTCTGACCTGGGATCCCGAGCACGCCGAGTTCCGGGTGCACGCCACCACCGGAGCCCTCGACGTCGTCCCCGCCCACCGCGACTGGCGGATCACGTTCCTCGCCGCACCGGCCGACGGGCAATCGACGTCGGCACGCTCGGCCGACCGGTTCTCGGTCGACCTGTCCGTCGACTCGGCGTCGGGCGGATCGGTCACGCTGGTCGGCGCTCCGATCATCGGTGTCGACGCGCGGGAGGCCGTGCGGCGGGTTCTCGAGGGCGCGCAGGCCGGCAACCCGGAGAAGCTCGGAGCGTGGGAGGTCGTGGCGAAGGACCTGCCGCGTGCGGACCGCATCGTCGAGCTCGGCACCGTCGGGCTGCCCGAGGCCCTGCGGGACGTCGTCGTCGAGCTGCTCGGCAGCGTGCACCCGGGGGAGTCGGCTCCCGCAGGCCGCTGACGGCACGCGACGGGGGAAGAGGCGGACTGGAGGCTCGTGGCCGGGCGCGCGCCGTGCCTCCCGTCCGCCCTTCACGCGCCCTGGTGCGCCGCCCGGTCCGACGTGCCGTCCGCGTACGGCGCGCTCTCCCCGACGAGCAGGCGGTGGCCGACCGTGACCAGCCGGCCCGGCACGTCGGAGCCGTCCATCCGCTCGACCAGCAGGTCGAGCGCGGTGTCTGCGAGGGCGACCGTGTCGGGCGCGACGGAGGTCAGGCTCGGCACCAGGCTCGACCCGAGGCCGACCGCGTCCCACCCGACGACGGCGACGTCGCCGGGGGCGTCCAGTCCGCGCAGGCGCATCGCCCGGAGCGCCCCGAGCGCGGCCAGGTCGTCGCGGCAGAGCAGACCGTCGACCCGCAACCCGGCGTCGAGCGCGGCGCCGAAGGCGACCTCGGCACCGGCGGCGTCACCGACCTCGCGGGGGACCAGCAGCGCGTCGTCGAGCGGCAGGTCCGCGGCGACGAGTCCGGCGCGGTAGCCGTCCAGACGCAGTCCGGACGTGCGCGACGAGGGGCCGGTCTCGTGCCCGAAGAACCCGATGCGGCGGCAGCCGAGCGCCACGAGGTGCGCGACGGCCTCGGTCGCGGCCCCGGCGTTGTCGATGACGACCTGGTCGGCGTGCGGGGGCCGGACGTCCTCGCCGAGGAACACCACGGCGGTGTCCCCGCGGATCCGGTCGATGGCCTCGGGCGTGAGCACCTGCGGGTGGATCACGACCCCGTCGACCACACCGGCCTCGCGTCCCCGCACCGCTGAGCGTTCACCGTCGGGGTCGCCGCCGGTCTCCTCGAGCAGGAGCTGGTAGCCGCGGTCGGCGCACACCCGCGAGAACACGTGGGCCAGTTCGGCGAAGTACGGACGCCGCAGGTCGGGGAACGCGAAGGCGAGCATGTTCGAGCGTCCGGTCGCCAGGGACCGGCCCGAGACGTTCGGGCGGTAGCCCAGCTCGTCGATGGCGGCCTGCACCCGGCTGCGCATCGGGTCGCTGACGTGCTGGTAGCCGCGGACGACGTTGGACACGGTCTTCATCGAGACGCCGGCGTGTGCGGCGACGTCCTGCAGCGTGACCTTGCCCATCCGCTCACCGTAGCGGGCGGAGGGGGCCGTGGTTGCTCGCCCGCGGTCGTGCGTCCTCGCCCGCGGCCGGGGTTGCTCGCCCGCGGTCGTCAGGGGACGAGTCGGCGCTGCACGATCGCGCGGGCGACCTCGGAGAGCGGCTCGTGGTGCTCGAGCGCGTACCCACGGATCACCGCGAAGGCGTCCTCGATCGAGACGCCGCGCAGGTACGACACGACGCCCTTGGCCTGCTCGATGACCTCGCGTGACCCGATGGTCCGCTGCAGCTGCGCGCGGACGACCTCGTGCTCGCGCAGCGACCGTTCGTGCAGGATGCCGATCGTGGCCACGTCCGCCAGGGCCCGGGCGACGCGCAGGTCCGACTCCGCGAGGGCACCGACGCCGGCCCCGAACAGGTTGAGCGTGCCGATGACGTTGCTCCCCAGCCGGAGCGGGACGGCGTGTACCGACCGGAACCCGAGCGCGAGCGCACCCGTGCGGAACATCGCCCACTCCGCCGGGGCGACCTCGATGTCCGGGCACGTCACGACCCGTCCGGTCGCGAACGAGGTCATGCAGGGGCCGGCCTCGGCGTCGAGCTGCAGCACCTCGACGAGCCGGGTCGCCTCGGAGGTGGAGGCCACGACCTCGAGCTCCTGGTCGTCGTTCGCGAGCAGGATGCCCGCGGCGTCGATGTCGAGCACGTCGGCGCACGTCTCGACCAGGGTCTGCAGGAGTTCCACGACGTCGTAGGCGTCCACCAGGGTGTCGGCGAGCGACGTGAACGTCTCGAGGATCCGGGCTTCTCGGCCTGCCGTCGTCACTGGACCTCCTCGATCAGGTCGCCTCGCTTCTCGAACCGGACCGTGCCGTCGAGGATCTCCTCCGCCACCCGCCGCATCGTCGTCCGGCGGGCGAAGGCGTGGCCCTGCAGCAGCAGGTAGGCGTCCTCGGGGCTGATGTCGAGCTGCGCGAGCACGACCCCGGTGGCCTGGTGCACCACGCGCCGCGACGACGGACTGCGGTCGAGCAGGGCGTCGTCCTCGTCCGCGATGGAGCGGAGGGCTCGGCGCAGGACCCGGCGGCTGACGGCCGAGGCGAGGGTCATGGCCTGCCGCACGGTGTCGTCCTCGATCGTCGCGGGCTCCGGCACGTACACGTCGATCGCGCCGAGCGGGAACGGCCCGAAGGCGACCGGGAACGCGAAGACCGCGCCGACGGGTTCGCTCCGAACTGCATCGTTGAAGGCGGGCCACGCGGCGTTCGGACGCTGCACGAGATCCGTCTCCAGCACTGGGGCATCGGTCGCGAGCGCGGTCCAGCACGGTCCCTCGGACAGGTCGAGCTGGATCTCGTCGATCCGGGTGGCGACCTCGTCGGTCGCGGACACGGTCTCGCTCGGGCACAGGTCACCGAAGGTCGAGATCGAGACACCGCCCATCGGCAGCGCGAGCGCGAACGGCCGACTGAGTTCGTCGTCGGCGATCTCCGCCGACCGGAGCGCACGGAGTGCACGCTCGAATGCGTCATCCATGGGCGCCTTCCCTGCCGTCTCTCGATCCTACGCGCTGGTCGGTGTCGGACGATCCGGACGGCGCAGGGACGTTCGGCGGTGGGCCCGCGCGCCAGGCCGGCAGCTCTGCGGGCGGGTACGACCCCTGCTCGTCCTGCACCCGGAGCATCGCGTCCAGGGCCACCAGCGTCACGCCGGAGGTCTCACGGACCACCGTCCGCACCGCGTTGCCGAGCAGGAACGCCATCAGGTCCTCGCTGCCGCCGTCCGGCCGGTAGTCCCGCCACGGACCGGTCCCCGCGCGTTGCAGGGCACCGGCGAGCACCGCCTTCGCGTCGTCGACGTCGACCTCGCAGTCGAGCACCAGGCGGAAGCGTCGCTGGCTCCGGTCCGACAGGCTCGGTGCGCCGTCTTCGTCGTCCTCGGGAACGAAGGACCGCAGCGCCGACGAGGGCGCGATGCCGTACGCCGCACGGAACGCCGCAGCCATCCGGCCCGCGTTGCTGAACTGCCAGCGTTCCGCGATCTCCGCGATCGTCCGCCGGTCCGGCGCACCGGAGGCTTCCTGCAGGTCGCGACGGACACCCTCCAGGCGCACGGCGCGCAGGAAGGTTCCCGGGGACTGCCCGATCTCGGCCTGGAACCGCTTCTGCAGGCTCCGCGGCGACAGCTGCACGGCCGCGGCGACGTCGGCGACGGTGATGTGGGTCGCAGCCTGCTCGTGGACGAACCGCATCGCATCCCGGACCGCACGCGAGAGTCGGGGCGGGCCGTCCTGGGTCGCGCTGCTCCCGTCGCTCATGCGCCGACCGTACGGGACCCGCCGATGGCGCGCTCCCAGGGCACCGATCGAGGCGACGGATGATCCACCTTGCGCGGTACGAAGTCAACCCCTGACATGACCGGAATCGTCCTGTCGATACTGAAAGTGTCTCGTGCATCGCGGTCGAAGCGATGCGCCACACCGAACCGACAGGGAGGGCGCGATGGGACACCGCCAGGGGTCCACGACCGTGATGACCGAGGCCGCCGTCTGGCAGCAGGTCGTCCACACCGATCGGATCCGTGCGCTCGCCGCGACGGACCCGACGGACATCCGCGTCCAGCCGGTCGACGCCGGGTGCTGGCGGGTGGTCGACGCCGCAGCTGCATGGGGGGACCCCGACATGCTCCTCGGCTTCATCGAGCGCACGGTGGACGGGTTCGACTGCACGCTCATGGCGGCGCTGCACGAGAACGACCGGCGAGCGAGCCTGCAGGACGCCCGCGCCTGGTTCGAACACCGCTGCGGACAGCACCTCGACGAGGCGCCGTGCTGACCGCGGTGCACGGGACCGACGCCGCCCGGACCGTCACCGCGAGGACCGACGCGCAGCGACGCCGCACCGAACGATCCGGTACCGACCGGGCCTTCGCCGCACGCGTGCTCGCCCAGGCCGGGCACGGCCGTGACGTGCGCTTCGACGTCGAGGACGACGCCTTCCGGCTGCCGTTCCGCTTCCGCTACCGGACCCGACGGGACGGTTGCGTGAGCCTCGTCACGGCGTCGGCGACCTCCGGCTTCTCCGGGGTCTTCGAGCCCATCGACCGCATCGTCGTCGGGTGGTCGAGCACCGGCGGTGTCCGCATCGCCGTCGAGGACGGCGTCGTCCTCGAGACCCGCCCGGGCATGCCCGTCCTGATGCCGACGTCCGGGGAGTTCTCGGTGCGCGCCCCGAAGGGCACGCTGCAGCTCGTGAGCATCGACCGGTCGCTCCTCGACCAGGTGCGCTCGTCGCTGGGAGCAGCGTCCGAACTGCCGACGCGGGGTGCTGAGCCCGCCGTCGCGGCCCTCGAACACCTGCGCCGGTGCGTCGAGCAGGTGGCCGTCACCGCGACGCGCGACGGGTTCACGTCCGGTGCCCGGACCGGTGCGCAGGTCGCGCTGGTCGAGGCCGTACTCGGAGCCTTCGGCGTGCGGACGCCCGCGGTCCTCCGCCGTGCGGTGACGCCGTCGACGGTCGAGCTCGCCGAGGCCTACCTCGAAGGACACTGCGAGCGGACGTTGTGCCTGGCCGACATCTGCGACGCCGTGGGCGTGAGCCCGCGGACCCTGCAGACGGCCTTCATGCGGGAGCACGGTGTGTCGCCGATGACGTTCCTGCTGCGGATGCGGCTCGATCGGGTGCGCGCGGCACTGGAGTCCAGCAGCCGGCACGAGACGAGTGTGAGCGAGGCCGCGATGGCCTGGGGCTTCCGGCACCTGGGGCGGTTCTCGGGCACGTACTTCCGTCGGTTCGGGGAGTACCCGGGGCAGACGTTGCGCGCATCGTCCGGTCGGTGCGCGGACGGTCCGGAGCGCCACGCGGGCTGAGTTCGTGCACTGCGCAACGTGTTCTGGACACCACGGTGAACACGCAAGTTCGGCCCCTAGGGTCGCCGCAAGCGCAATCGCGTGAACTCCCTCGAACCGGTTGAAGGACCGATCCGTACCGGAAGGCGGTCCACATGACCACCACTCCGCTCGCTCCGGGTTACACCCGCACTCGTCCCGCTACGGGGGCCCGCAAGGGCACCTCGACCTACTCCGCGCTCCTGGCGCAGGTGAAGGAGAACGGCCTCCTGCGCCGTCGTACCGGTTTCTACTGGGCACTGTTCGGCGCACTCGTCGGCAGCCTCGCCCTCACCTGGGTCGCGTTCGCGTTCCTGGGTGACTCGTGGTTCCAGCTGATCGTGGCCGGTGCGCTGGGCGTGCTGTTCACGCAGTTCGCGTTCCTGTCGCACGAAGCCGCGCACCGTCAGGTGTTCGAGTCCCAGAAGTGGAACGACCGCGCGGGCCGCTGGCTCGGCACGTTCCTGGTGGGCCTCAGCTACTCGTGGTGGATGAACAAGCACACCCGTCACCACGGCAACCCGAACACCGTCGGCAAGGACCCGGACATCGCCCCCGACGGCATCCGGTTCCTGCCGGAGGACGCCGCCGCCGTCAAGGGCGGCGCGATGAAGACCTTCATGCGCTTCCAGGGGTGGCTCTTCTTCCCCCTCCTCACGCTCGAGGGCCTGAACCTGCACCGCTACGCCGTGATGTCCATCGTCACCGGCAACGGCACCAAGGCCGACAAGAAGCACCGCCTCATCGAAGGCGCCCTGCTCGTTGCCCGTTTCGCGATCTACCTGACGGTGGTGTTCTGGTTCCTGCCGTTCGGGATGGCGTGCGCGTTCCTCGGGGTGCAGCTGGCCGTGTTCGGCGTGATGATGGGTGCCTCGTTCGCCCCGAACCACAAGGGCATGCCGACGATCGCCCACGACGCGAAGGTCGACTTCTTCTCCCGCCAGGTGCGCACGTCGCGCAACATCCGTGGCGGCTGGTGGGTGTCGTTCCTGATGGGTGGCCTGAACTACCAGGTCGAGCACCACCTGTTCCCGTCGATGCCGCGTCCGGCGCTGAAGCAGGCTCGCCTGCTCGTGCGTGACCACTGCGACACCCTCGACGTGCCGTACACCGAGACCACGCTGCTGCGCTCGTACGGGATCGTCGTCCGGTACCTCAACCGCGTCGGCCTCGCCGCCCGCGACCCCTTCGCGTGCCCCATGGTCGCGCAGCTGCGCATCCACTGACGCCGTGCTGACCGCCATGCCCACGGGCACCGTCAAGTGGTTCGACCACAGCAAGGGGTTCGGCTTCATCCACCCCGACGACGGGTCCCAGGACCTGTTCGCGCACTTCTCCAGCATCGTCGCGGCGACCGGCTCCCGGCCGCTCGCCCAGGACGACCACGTGCAGTACGAGATCGGGCCCGGCAAGAAGGGCCCGCAGGCGGACAACATCTCGATCATCCGCTGATCGGCACCACCACGAGCAACGCCCCGACCGGTCCGGTCGGGGCGTTGCTCGTTGCGCGCGTGCGTGCCCGCGGCCGCGGCCCGCGGCCGACCGAGTCTCGCCCTGCCGGACAGACCGCGCGTCCCGGCACCCGCAACCTGTCCGCGGGACCGAGTCTCGGTGGGGGCCGCCGGCCCGGCGCGCCCACATGACGGACGGGAGGCCCGGTGCCAGCTGGCGCCGTCCCTCCCGGCACGGCCGTCGTGCCGCCTGCACCCGGTCCATAGCTGCGGGCTGGGCTGTCTTTCGCGCTGAGCGACAGACCACGCGGACGCGACCGCGTGAGGTGTCGCCCAGCCCGTGACGACGCCGGCCGCCGGCCCGGCGTGCCCACATGACGGACGGGAGGCCCGGTGCCAGCTGGCACTGGGCCTCCCGTCCGTCTGTGCGCCCGTTCTTTCCCATCGCGCGCGCGTTGGTTCGCAAGAACGGGCGTACCTGGTCGAAAGAACCGACCAGGTACGCCCGGTTCCGCCAGGTACGCCCGGTTCGAGCGGGTACGCCCGGTTCCGCCAGGTATGGCCGGTTCCGCCAGGTACGCCCGGTACCGCTCGACGCACGAGCCGCAACGCAAGTCGGCCCGGGCCACGCTGCTGCGTGGTCCGGGCCGACTGGTGGTGCGGGGTGTTACTTGATCTGGGCGGTGATGGTGGCGGTGCCGACGAGGAGGCCGCGCTTGACGGCGTCGGTGCCGAAGGTCTTGTTCAGCAGGCCGGCGGCGTCTTCGGAGATGTGGACGGTGGTGCCGGTGAGGATGGCGTTGTCGCCCTCGAGCTGGAGGGGCTTGAGGGAGCCGCCGTGCAGCTCGAACAGGAACGCGTTGGCCGCGGCGACCTTGCCGTTGACGAGGACGTCGCCGTAGAGCTTGGACGAGCCCGGGTTCACGACGAAGTTCTCCAGCGTGACGGTGGTGTCGCCGGCCTTCAGGGTCAGACCCGAGTCGTCGTGGTTCAGCAGGCCCTGCACGTACGGGCGGTAGTTGCCATCCGGCGACCAGTAGGTGACCGACCCGGCGGTGATCGGGAACGACACCGACCCGTCAGCCAGGGTTGCGTCACCGGAGACGCCGGGGGTGAGCTTCAGGGCGGTGAGGGCGTCGGTGAAGCCGGAGTCGAGCTTCACGGCGGTGGAGCCACCGAGGACCTCGGGGACCGAGGCGACGGGTGCGGGGATCTTCGACGACGACGACGAGGACACCGTGTGCACGTTCGGGGTCGCGGCCTGGGCGGAGGAGATCCCGAACGCGGCACCGCCGAGGACGAGGGCGCCGGTCGTGGCGAGGGTGATGGAGGTCTTGAGGCTCTTACGCATCGTGATCAGTCCTTTGCTGTTGTCGCGCTCGGCGCGGCTGCTGTGTGCGCGCCGAACACACCCTTGGTGGGGTGGAGAACCAGCGATGTGCGGCTGGTGAGCGCTCCGGGTGTTTCCCGGTCGTTGCAGGTGATTCGGCGTCGTCCGCCAGTCGGATTGGAACGATTTCTCCGGGCCTGCCACCCCTAGGCTCGGGTCATGCGGGGAACGACGATCCGACCGACCACGGAGGACGACTGGGAGTCCGTTCGGGCGCTGCGGCTGGACATGCTCCGGGACACCCCGAAGGCGTACGGGGAGCGGCTCGCCGACGCGGAGCGGCTGCAGGAGCGTGACTGGCGTCGACGCGGTCGCCGTGAGCACGACGTCGGCGGGACGACCCTCGCCGCGATCGGTGCCGACGGCCGGTGGCTCGGGACGATGGGGGTGTTCGTCCCCGGCCCCCGCGTCGGGCCGCTCCTGGTCGGCGTCTACGTCGCACCGTCGCACCGGGGTCGTTCCGCCGGTGTCGCCGATGCGTTGCTCGACGAGATCGAGGTGTGGGCGGCGGCGCACGGATCGGCCCTTCGGCTGCACGTGCACGAGGGGAACACCCGCGCGCAGGCCTTCTACGCCCGACGTGGCTACGAGCCGACGGGTGCGACCGAGGCGTACGTCCTCGATCCGAGCGAACTCGAGCTCGAGATGATCCGACAGCTGCGGGGATCGCTGTGAGCGGCGGGACGGACGGAGCTGCCGGGGCTGCCGGGCCCGTCGTGCGGTGGCTGCTGTCCGACGTGGGCGGCGTCCTCGAACTCGTGGACGACGCTGCCTGGCCCGGACGCTTCCGGGCGCGGTGGGCCGAGCGTCTCGGGATGACGACGGACGACTTCTCCGCACGCCTCGTCGCAGCGGACCTGCCCGACGCCTCCCGTCAGACCGGCGTCGTCGACCGGTACTGGGGTGCGATCGGTACGGCGCTCGGGCTGGGGGCCGACCAGCTCGCCGTCATGCGGGCCGACTTCTGGGATGCGTACTGCGGAACGCTGAACCAGCCGTTGTACGACTTCCTCGCCGGACTCCGCGGAACGATCGGCCTCGCGATCCTGTCGAATTCTGGCGATGGTGCTCGCGAGGAAGAGGAACGGCGCTTCAGGTTCTCGGCGGTGTTCGACCCGATCTGCTACTCCCATGAGATCGGTGTGAACAAGCCCGATGCCGAGGCGTTCCGGATCACGCTCGAGCGCTTGGGGGCGGACCCGGACGAGGTGTTCTTCGTGGACGACGTGCCGGAGAACATCGAGGCTGCACGTGCGCTCGGCATCGGGGCGCACCTGCACGTCGACACCGACGAGACGATCCGGGTGCTCGAAGCGGTCGTGCGGGGGAGCGGTCAGCAGTGACCGTCGGCATCGTGTTCTTCGACGTCGACGGAACCCTCGTCAGCCCCGGTTCCAGCAGCAGTTTCCTGGCCGCCCGGTTCGGGCACCAGGACGCGCTCGACGATGCAGAAGCGCGCTACGCCGCCGGCGATCTCACCAACCAGCAGGTCAGTAAGGTCGACGCACGCGGGTGGCGTGGCACGTCCGTCGCGACGGTCGACCGGTGGCTCGACGGCCTGCCGGTATTGCCCGGAACCGAGACCGTCGTCGCGTGGTGCCGTGCCCACGACGTCGAACCCGTGCTCGCGTCGCTCGCGTGGCAACCCGTGACCCGTTCCCTCGCGCGGCGGTTCGGGTTCGTCCCGAACGGCGGGCCCCGAGTCGGCGAGCACGGCGGCGTCCACGACGGCACCGTCGCCGAGCACTTCGACGAGTTCGACAAGCGGGACCGGGCGCTCGCGCTCGCTCGTGACCTCGATGTACCGATCGAACGCTGCTGCGCCGTCGGGGACAGCCGCTCGGACATCCCGCTCTTCCAGGCGCTCCCTAGTGCGTTGGCGCTCAACGCGAGTCCGACGGCACGCGCGGCCGCGAGTGACGTGATCGATGCGGATGACCTCTCGAGCACCATCCCCTGGCTCGACCGCTGGCTCCGGGGACTCGGCTGATCGATCGGCTCCGAGGCGGATACGGCATGATCGGTCCGTGTCTTCTGTGAACCCGACCGACGCGTACCGTGCCGCCCGCGACCAGCTCCTCGCCGCGGACTCTCCCGAAGCGGCACGCGCCGGGTTCCGCTGGCCGGATGTCGGCGACACGTTCAACTGGGCGACCGACTGGTTCGACGTCATCGCGACCGACAACAGCCGCACCGCGCTCTGGATCGTCGAGGAGGACGGCCGTGAGCAGCGGCTCAGCTACGCCGACATGGCCGCACGGTCCGATCGGCTCGCCGCGCGCCTGCACGGCTTCGGCGTCCAGCAGGGCGACCACGTCCTCGTCATGCTCGGCAACCAGCTCGAGCTCTGGGAGACCATGCTCGCCGTGATCAAGCTCGGTGCGGTCATCCTGCCGACGTCGACCATGCTCGACACGGCCGACCTGCAGGACCGCGTCGACCGGGGCTCGGTGGCGCACGTCGTCACGAACCGGAGCGAGACGCACAAGTACGACGACGTCCGCGGGTCCTTCACGCGCATCGTCATCGGCGGTCCCGCTGACGGGTGGACGGAGTACCCGAGCGACCTGGGTGAGCCCGCTCCCAATGATGAGGTCCGCCCCCACGTCGTCACCCGCACGATCGACCCGTGCCTGGTCTACTTCACGTCCGGCACGACGTCGAAGCCGAAGATGGTCGTGCACACCCAGACGTCGTACCCGGTCGGTCACCTCAGCACGATGTACTGGCTCGGCGTCCGGCCCGGTGACGTGCACCTGACGATCAGCTCGCCCGGGTGGGGCAAGCACGCCTGGAGCTGCTTCTTCGCGCCGTGGATCGCGGAGGCGACCGTGTTCATCCACAACACCGCGCGCTTCGACCCCGCCGCACTCCTCGCGCAGCTCGAGCAGGCCGAGGTCAACACGTTCTGCGCGCCGCCGACCGCGTGGCGGATGATGCTGCAGTCCGACCTCGGCGTGAAGCCGCGCGCGCTCCGTGAGCTCATCTCGGCCGGCGAGCCGCTCAACCCCGAGGTCATCGGCCGGGTCGAGGCGGCGTGGGGGCTCACCATCCGCGACGGCTACGGGCAGACCGAGACCACGGCGATCATCGGCAACGCCCCGGGCGCCGCCGTGACGCCCGGCGCGATGGGCAAGCCGCTCCCCGGCGTGACCGTGACGCTGCTCGACTCCGTCACCGGCGAACCGGGCGACGAGGGCGAGGTCTGCCTCGACCTCACCGAGCGGCCCGTCAACCTGATGGCCGAGTACCTCGGCGACCCCGACCGCACCGCCTCGTCGATGCGCGACGGCTTCTTCCACACCGGCGACATCGCCGTCCGCGACGCCGACGGCGAGCTGACCTTCATCGGCCGCACCGACGACGTCTTCAAGTCCTCGGACTACAAGGTGTCGCCGTTCGAGGTCGAGAGCGCCCTGCTGCAGCACCCGGCCGTGGCCGAGAGCGCGGTCGTCCCGGCACCCGACGACGCCCGTCTCAACGTCGTCAAGGCGTACGTCGCGTTGGCCACCGGATGGGAGGCGTCGGCCGACACCGCCAGGCAGGTCCTGGAGTACGCACGCACGGCTCTCCCCGCCTACGCGCGCGTCCGCCGCGTCGAGTTCGCGGAGCTCCCGAAGACCATCTCGGGCAAGATCCGCCGCGTGGAGCTGCGGGAGCGCGAGGAGCGGTCGGTGACCAACGGCACGCGCGCCGAGGCGGAGTGGCGCGACGATGAGTTCCCAGGCCTCCGCGCACCCCGCCCGCAGGCCGGACCCGCTGCCGGCTGACGGTCGGGGAGACCACACATGGTCGTCGTGCTGCGCCCGTGGTCGCTCGACGACGCGGCTGCGCTCTTCGTCGCCAGCCGGTCGAACCCGGACCTCGCGACGCAGTTCCCGGACGTCGGGCTCGATGACGAGGAGCAGGCCCGCGCGCACATCAGGGGCGCCCTGCGGTTCGACGAGCGGGCGAAGAACTGGGCGATCGTGGAAGACGGAGTCGCGGTCGGGAACGTCGGGCTGTCGGCGATCGAGTTCCTGCACGCCACGGCCTGGGCGCACTACTGGCTGGCGGCCGGTGCTCGCGGCCGTGGGCTCGCCACTCGTGCGTTGACGAGTGTGTCGACCTGGGCGTTCGACGCCGGGCTCTTCCGCCTCGAACTCGGACACCGCTCGAACAATCCGGCCTCGTGCCGAGTCGCCGCGACCGCGGGGTTCCGCGCGGAGGGCGTCGAACGGCAGAAGCTCCGGTACGGCTCGGAGCGGTTCGACGTGGAGACGCACGCCCGGCTGGCGACCGATCCGGTGCCGGACCTGCCCGGTTTCGAGGTCCGGACGACGTCCTGACGGCTGCCCCGGTCAGTCCTAGGCTCGATACGTGGAACTGATCAAGGACGTCTCGCGCGGCGACTGGTTGCTGGCCCGGGCCGGCGCGTTCGCCACGTTCGGCGGCGTCGCGGGCACCGGGTTCGAGGCGTCCGCCCGGATCCTGCACCCGCTCCGAGCGGATCGCGAGGACCGTACGAGGGTGGACGAGTACGACGAGCACCCGGTCCTCGAGTCGGCCGAGTGGCGCTGGGCCGACGTCGCCGAGCGCACCCGTCGGACGATCGACCCGCTCGTGTCGTGGCAGACGCTCAGCGGTCGGGACGACGAGTCGGACCTGCCCTTCGAGGACGGCTGGGTCGTCCATCCGCCCGAAGAGGGCTGGTACGAGCCGAAACAGCTCGCCGCGCTCACCGGGCTCCTCGCCGAGGCCACGTCGACGCCGGACGACCTGGTCGGGGCGGTCTGGGACGGATGGGGCGACCTGAACGCGTCGACGTTGGGCTTCGGGTGGCAGGGGAACGGCGAGCCGACGGCGGCCGAGCGCGTGGAGATGCAAGCGCACATGGCCCAGGCCCAGGCGCAGCACCGGCGGGAGCAGGCTGCGCTCCGAGAGTCGCTCGCGGGTCCGCGCTTCCCGTGGCCGGCCCGCGAGTGCTTCCTGCTCTCGATGTCCCTGCCGCAGCTCAGCGACCCGTCCTGGACGGACGACGCCCGCGTGGGCACCTACGTCGATGTCGGGCACACCCCGCAGATGCTCTGGCCCGAGGGGCACGAGTGGGTGCTCGCCACCGAGATCGACTGGGACTCGACGATCGTCGCCGGGTCGCGGTCGCTCATCGACGCGATCCTCGCCGACGCCCGGTTCGAGGCGTACGAGGTCGACGCGGACGCTTCCCCCTCCTCGTGAGGGCCCGAACAGGAGCGACGCAACCCGGCCGAGACGGTATCGTCGAGCGGTGATCAGGTCCATCCGCCGCGGCGAACGGCCCGCCGTGTCCGACGCCGGTCCCCAGCGGCAGCTCACCGACCGCGCGACGCCGGAACTGTGGGGAGCGCTCGTCGGGAGTGCCGTCGCGCTGCCCGGCGTCGAAGAGGGGCACAGCCAGGTGTCGCCGGCGTCGTCACGCGCGTTGTTCCTGCGCGATCAGCACGACCACGTCGTCCCGTGGACGTCACTGGCGCCGGACGGACGACTCGAGCCCGTGCACCTGCACGGCGTCGAGGACACCTCCGTCCACCTCTGCCTCCCGGTCGCACGTGGAGCCGAACTGACCGAACTCGGGTGGGCGATCCCGCACCAGTACGAGGACCACGGGACCGAGTTCATGGTCTACGGCCCGCGCGACGCCGAGGAACTCGCGGTCGTGCTGTCGATCATCGAGGAGAGCCTTGCGTTCGCTCGCGACCCTGGGGATGAGCGTCCGGCCCACCAGCCCGTCTGAGCACGGCGCGCCGGCCTTTCGCGTCCAGCGACACCTCACGGCCGGCCGCGCGCGTGAACTGTCGCCCAGCACGAAAACCCGCGCGACGCCGATGCCGCCCCCGCGAAAGCCCCCCCGCGTCACCCTGTGGGAGCACACATCTCCCCCCAACGGCGGACGCGGCGCCGACGGCCCCTCCCGTAGCGTCGAGGCCGTGATCGAAGTCAGCCATCTCACCAAACAGTACGGTCCGAAGACCGCCGTGGACGACGTCTCCTTCGTCGTGCGTCCCGGCAGTGTGACCGGCTTCCTCGGGCCCAACGGCGCCGGGAAGTCCACCACGATGCGCATGATCATGGGGCTCGACCGGCCCACGTCGGGCAGCGCCACCGTGAACGGCCAGCCCTACACGAGCTTCCGCGACCCGCTCCGGCAGGTCGGCGCCCTGCTCGAGGCGAAGGCCGTGCACTCGGGCCGCAGCGCCTACAACCACCTGCTCTCCCTCGCGGCGACCCACGGCATCCCGAAGTCCCGCGTGCACGAGGTCATCGACATGACCGGCCTCGACTCCGTCGCGAAGAAGCGCGTCGGCGGGTTCTCGCTCGGCATGGGGCAGCGCCTGGGAATCGCTGCCGCACTGCTCGGCGACCCGAAGACCCTGATCCTCGACGAGCCCGTCAACGGCCTCGACCCCGACGGCGTCGTGTGGGTGCGTCAGCTCGCCCGGCGCATGGCCGCCGACGGCCGCACGGTGTTCCTCTCCAGCCACCTGATGAGCGAGATGGCGCAGACCGCCGACCGCGTGGTCGTGCTCGGCCGAGGCAAGGTCCTGGCCGACGCCCCGATCGCCGAGTTCGTCGCCGGTGGCGGCGCCGCTGCAGGCACCGATGCCGCCGTCAGCCGCGTCATCGTCCGCACGCCGGACCCGAACAGCCTGTTCACCGCCATCGGCCCGAACGCCGCGGTCACCCAGCGCGAGGACGGCTCGTTCCTCGTCGTCGGGCCCGACGCACCGACGGTCGGCAACATCGCCGCACAGGCAGGCGTCCCCCTGCACGAACTCACCCCGACCGGCGCGAGCCTGGAGGAGGCCTACATGGCCCTCACCCGCGACGACGTCGAGTACCGATCGGAGGGCACCCGATGAGCGCCACCACCTCGCCCACCACGCCGTCGACCCGGATGTCCGGCTCGACCCGCCTGTCGTTCCCGCACCTGGTGCGGAGCGAGTGGATCAAGCTGCGCAGCATCCGGTCCACGTTCTGGTGCTACGCGATCCTGGTCGTCCTCACGATCGGCATGGCCGCGCTGATCGGGGCGAACACGAACAGCGGCGGCCAGGAGCTGCCGACGGACCTCGCCAACGGCACCTTCGTGAACGCCAACGCCGTGGGTGTCCTGCTCTCGTCGCTCGTCGTCGGCGTGCTCGGCGTCCTCATCATCACCGGTGAGTACGGCACGGGCCAGGTCCGCTCGACGTTCACCGCCGACCCGCGGCGCACCGGCGTGATCCTGGCGAAGGCCACCGTCCTCGCCATCGCGACCTTCGTCGTCAGCGCCGTCGCCACCTGGATCGGCGTCCTCATCTCGCTCCCGCTGCTGGCCGGCAACGGTGTCGAGCCGGAGCTCGGGGACCCGTCGGTGTTCCTGCCGATCCTCGGTTCGTCGGTCTTCCTGACCCTGCTGGCGCTCCTCGCGTACGGCATCGGTCTGCTCGTCCGGTCGAGCGCCGGCGGCATCGCTATCACGCTCGGCCTCCTGCTGGTCGTTCCGGGGGTGCTCGCACTCATGAGCGGACTGATGAAGGTCGACTGGCCGATGGACATCGCGGCGTTCCTGCCCGACTCGGCCGGCGGCCAGCTCTACGCCTACTCGTACGACGGCGCGAGCACGGTCGACAACAGCGGGGTCGTGCTGAACGGCTGGGGCGGCTTCGGCGTCCTCGCCGCCGAGGTGCTCGTCGTGGGTGGCCTCGCCCTGACGCTCGCGCGCCGTCGCGACGTCTGACGCGACCACCCCACGGCCGGGAGGCGCGGTGCCAGCCGGCACCGCGCCTCCCGTCGTTCCGCGGGCGGGTCCACCGCGTCACTAGGCTCACAGCGTGCGCTCCGTCCCCGCCCTGCTCCTGCCCGCGATCGCGGGCGTGCTCCTGCTGGCCGGCTGCGCCGGTCCGCCGCCCGTCGACGAGGCAGCGCTGTCCGCCTGGGAGAAGCGGCAGCGAGCAGTCGAGTCGGACCGGGATCTCGGGGCGATGTACGCCCCGGAATCCGCCGGGCAGAGCGCGACGGGGAACGACGACGAGATCGACCGTGGTGTCACGATCACGTTCGCGCACCCGAAAACGGTCGACCACCTCGAGTTCTCGTGCTTCGGTGACGGGCACATGAGCGGTTCCGTCATGATCGTCTCCGGTGGCACCTCTCGGAACCACATCACCGAGGCGATGCCCTGCGGCGACGGAGAGCAACGCATCGACCTGCGGCGAACCTGGCGTGCCGACGTCGACAGCGTCTCCTTCAACGGGTTCGACAGCGACCGGGACAGCGCCTGGAACGTCCGCGTGATCGGCGCAGAGCCCGTCGAGGACTGACCCCCCGAGCGCTCAGGACCGCCGGACGTCGTACCGGTGCAGGGTGACACCGTTGTCGTAGCGCTGCTGCTCGAGCAGGTCGAGCTGCACGAGCGGGCGGTGCCCCGAGCGCGGCGGATCGAACAGCGGTCGGCCGGCGCCGAGCACCGACGGGTGCGTGAAGAGCATGACCTCGTCGAGCAGCCCGGCATCGAGCAGCTGACTCGCGATGCTCGGCCCGCCCACGCCGACGTCGCCGTCGCCGGCGGCACGGATCGCGGCCAGCTCGGCGATCGCGTCGCCGTCGTCGCCGCCGATGACCCGGGTGTCGTGGTCGGCGGTGGTTCGTGTGCGGGACACCAGGATCTTCGGCTGCGCCGTCCAGATCTCGCCGTACTCGCGCAGGTACTGCGGCATCGACTCGTCGTGCCGGGCATCCGGCCAGAACGGGTCCATCATGTCGCGCACCACCCGGCCCTCGACGGACAGGGTCATCGCGGCGGCGCGGGCGTTGAACTCGCGGTGCAGCGGCTCGTCGATCCGGATCCAGTCGGGCCCGTCCAGGCCGTCGTGCTCGCCGGGGGCCCGTTCGACGAACCCGTCGACGGAGACGTTGATCCAGTAGACGAACCTCGCGGGCATGGCATGACTCCTTCGTCGAGCCGAGCGTACGCTCGCGCACGTCGCCAGGCGACACCCGCAGTCCCTCCAGCAGCACCTTCCTCAACGACGAGAGCAGGTCCGGCATGCGCCGATCGTCCACCGCACTCCTCGCCGTCGTGACGTTCCTCGGCGTCGCGACCACGGGCCTCCAGGCCGGGCCAGCGGATGCGTCCGCGGTGCCGGGCGGGACCACCCGGGCGACCACCACCACGACCGCGGCGTCGAACGCCGCCAGCCGGCACGGCCGCGCGGCACCCAGCCACCGGAACCCGGTCGCGCTCAGCCTGCCGGACGGGCAGACGGCGGCGAGCTGCGCGGACCCGACCGTGATCCACGGAGCCGGACGCGACCGCAACTGGTACCTGTACTGCACCACCGACGCGCTCACCGCGACGGAGCAGAACCCGGACGGGTCCCTCGTGCAGCACGCCGTGCCCACGTACCGGTCGACCGACCTGACCCACTGGACGTACGTGAACGACGCGTTCCCGACGAAGCCCGCCTGGGTGGGTGACGCGAACGGGATCTGGGCGCCGGACGTCGTGTACCGCGCCGGGGACCGTGGCCGCGCGGGCACCTGGTACCTGTACTACGCGGCCTCGGACACCCCATCGGCGACGGGGCCGAGCGGCGGCGGCTCCGCGGTCGGGGTGGCGACGAGCTCGAGCCCGACGGGCCCGTGGAAGGACTCCGGCGGCCCGGTCGTGGCACCGCAGACCGCACCGAACGGCGACGGAGCACGGTGGGCGTTCGACCCCGAGGTCATCACCGACAAGGGGACGACCTACCTGTACTTCGGCAGCTACTTCGGCGGCGTGAACGTCCGACGCCTCAGCGCCGACGGCCTGCGCTCCGACCCGTCGACCGAGCGGCAGATCGCGATCGACAACCGCTACGAGGGTGCGTACCTGATGCGGCACGGCGGCTGGTGGTACTTCATGGGCTCCGCCACGAACTGCTGCAACGGCGCCCTGACCGGCTACGGCGTCTTCGTCGCCCGCTCGCGCAGCCCGCTGGGACCGTTCACCGACCGCGACGGCGTGGCGATCACGAGCACCCGGGTCGGGGGCACGCCCCTGCTCGCGCAGAACGGCAACCGGTGGGTCGGGACCGGCCACAACACCGTGGTCACCGACTTCGCCGGGCAGGACTGGATCATTTACCACGCGGCCGATCGCACCGACCCGTACTACGCGGGGCAGTCGACCTACACGAAGCGGCCGGCGCTGATCGACCCGCTCGACTGGCAGGGCGGCTGGCCGGTCGTCCGCGGTGGTGCCGGGCCGTCCGACACGGTGCAGCCGGGGCCGGTCGCGCAGCCGGGGCAACGGCCGACCTACCGGGCGTCCACCGCACCCGTCGACGTGCCGGGTCGGACGATCCGGGCGCTGTCGACCTCGTTCGACGGCGCAGCGCTGCCGGGGGCGGCGCCCGGGGCAGAGCCTGGAGCGCTGCCGGCCCAGCTCGCCTGGACGCGTGCGCCCGACCCGTCCACCTGGACCGTTGCCGACGGCACGTTCCGCTGGCAGACGCAGGACGCCGACATCCACCCGCCGGCGACGCCGCTGGCCTCGGTGCTGTCCGAACCGGCGCCCCGTGGGGACTACGTGCTCCAGACCACGGTCGGGGTGGACACTCCGGCCACCGGCGACGGTCTGAACTACGTGCAGGGCGGCCTGATCGTCTGGGGTGACGATGGCAACTACGTCCGGCTCACCTCGAACTCGATCTTCAACACGCGCCAGACGGAGTTCGGCAAGCAGGTGTCCGGGCAACCGGCCGGGGCGCCGAGCTACGGCAACATGGTCGTCGGTCCGGTCGGGGACACCACCACGCTCCGGATCGTCCACCGCCAGGTCCGGGGTGAGGACCGGTACACGGCCTACACGAGCCTGGACGGTCGGCACTTCGTCCGGGGCGGGACCTGGACGGCGGACCTCGGCAGTGCACCGCGCGTCGGGCTCATCTCGCTCGGAGGCTCCGGCTTCACCAGCACCTTCGAGGACCTCCGCGTGAGCACGGTCGCGACGCGTCGCTGACGGGGTGGTCGGGTGGCGCCGGGATCGCAAGACACCGGTGTTCGCACGTTGAACCGCGGTCTGCGCGTGTTCGACCCGCGAACACCGGTGTCTTGCGCACCACCACCCCCCGCGTTCAGCCGGAGAACGACGTCGGCGAACGAGATACCCGTCGGGATGCGAAGATGCATCGTTGGTGCCGGAGCCGAGAACGAGGGTTGGATGATCCCGACGGAAGACCACGACGCGAGTGCGCCGCTGCTCGACGGTCGGTACCGCGTGGAGCAAGCGATAGGCCAGGGCGGCATGTCCGTCGTCTACCGGGGTGTGGACGAGAGCCTGCACCGCCCGGTCGCGATCAAGCTCTTCCACGCGGGCATCGTCGACATCGCCCGCCAAGAGGCCGAACTCGGCGTGCTGGCGTCGCTCGAGCACCACAACCTCGTCAGCCTGCTCGACGCCGGAGTCGTCACCGGGCAGGACGGCACGCAGCAGCGCTACATCGTGATGTCGCTCGTCGTCGGGCAGGACCTCGAGGAGCGCCTGGCCGTGGGCCCGCTCGCCTCGCGGCACATCGCCGAGATCGGCTACGACATGGCCGAGGCCCTCGACTACATCCACGCCCACGGCGTCGTGCACCGCGACATCAAGCCGTCGAACATCCTGCTCGTCGACTACGGCAACGGTTCCGACCGGGCCCGGGCGCGCCTGACCGACTTCGGCATCGCGCTCGCCGCCGGTGTCGAACGCCTGACCGCCGACGGCGTCACCACCGGCACCGCGGCCTACCTCAGCCCCGAGCAGGCGCGCGGCGGCGAGGTGGGCCCGCCGAGCGACGTCTACTCGCTCGGCCTCGTGCTGCTGCAGTGCTTCACCCGCCGTCGCGAGTTCCCGGGCTCGCTCGTCGAGTCCGCCGTCGCCCGGCTGTCGCGCGACCCCGTGGTCCCCGAGCCCCTGCCCGAGCACTGGAAGCACCTGCTCCGTGCCATGACCGCGCAGGACCCCGCGGCCCGTCCGCTCGGCGCCGAGCTGGTCACGATGCTCCGCGACGTCGTGATCGCCGAGACCGCCACGGCCGACCACGTGGTCGAGCCGACCGACGAGACGGCACCGGTGCCGACGCGCTCCGAGACGGACCGCCCGGCGACCCTCGACACCCTGCCCGACGAGTCGCTGCAGCGCACCACGGCGATGGCGGCCCGGCTCTTCGACGCACCGATCGCCCTGGTCGAGGTCCTCGACGAGGACCGCGAGTGGTCCCAGTCGTACATCGCCGAGGGCGTCGACGAGGCAGCCCGCAGCATCAGCTTCCGCAACGGCTTCGCCCCGGTCCCCGTCCCCGTCGTGATCCCGGACGGCTCCGCGCACCCCGAGATGCGGAACAGCCCCCTGGTCACCGGTCCGCTCGGCATCCGCTTCTACGTCAGCGTCCCGCTCGTCAAGCACGACGGCGCACCGATCGGGACCCTCGCCGTGCTCGACACCCGTCCGCGGCAGGCCACCGAGGACGACCTCGCGAACCTCCGCGACCTGGCGGCGCTCGCCGTTTCGCAGCTCGAGATCCGCCAGGAGTCCCTCCGCACGACCAGCGACTCGCTGCCGGTCCCACGGGTGGTCGGCGACCACACCGCCTGACGGGAGGCCCGGTGCAAGCCCGCACCGCGCCTCCCGACCGTGTGGTGGTCGCGCCCACCGCCGCGCCCACGCCGTCCGCCGAGCGGTCGCGCCCCGTCGCCTGGAGGGCTCCCGCGCGACGGTCCGTGACCGCACGGCCACCTGCCGGCGGTGTGTCGTGACCCCTCGTGGTGGTGGGGGTTCGCGCGGGTCGGCTGGCGCTGACGAGCGGGCGAAATGCCGGGGTGCCTCCGCGAGCCGACCCGGTTGTTTCGCCCGCTCGTGCGGGGCGGGCTCAGCCGAGGCGGGTTGCGGCGAGGCCGCCGTCCACGTCGATGGTGGCGCCGTGCACGAAGGTCGCCTCGTCAGAGGCCAGCCAGCGCACGGCGAACGCGACGTCGACCGGTCGGACGGGTGCACCGGCCGGGGTGCCGGCCGTCATCTGCGCGAGGACGTCGTGCGAGTCCGCGTTGCCCGGTGTCGCGGTAGCCCCGGGCGACACGGTCGACACCCGGACGCCGTGCGGTCCGAACTCGGCTGCCCAGGCGCGGGTCAGCTGCTCGACGGCCGCCTTCGTCGCCGGGTAGAGCGCCGTGAACGGGACGCCGACGCGGGACATCCACGAGCCGATGTTCACGACGACGCCCGAGCCGCGTTCGACCATCGCAGGCGCCAGCGCTCCGACCAGCACGTGGGGTGCGCGGACGTTCGTGGCCCAGAGGGCTTCGGCGTCGTCGTCTGCGAGCAGCGCGGTGGGGCCGACCGGGTAGACGCCTGCGTTGTTGACGAGGACGCCGACCCGGCCGCCGAGGGCCTCGGTGGCGCGGGCGGCGAGGTCACGGACCGCGTCGGGGTGGGTGTTCAGGTCGCCGACCACGGCCACGGCGGTTCCTCCGGCGGCGCCGATGGCGTCCACCACGGCCTGCGTCCGCTCGGGGTCGCGGCCGGCGACCGCGACGGTGGCGCCGGAGGCGGCGAGGACACGGGCGACGGCTTCGCCGATGCCGCTCGAGGCGCCGGTCACCAGTGCGGTGCGGCCGGCCAGTCGGTCGTCGGTGGTCAGGGAGTCGAGGAGTGCTTCGTTGGTCTGCATGCTCCGATGCTCGGTCCGACGGACCCGGCGGTGATTGCCCAGGACTCCGGAGTGCTTGCCGAATCCTGCACGGGCATTCCTTGCCTCGCATGCCTCGACAGAATGGGCACATGGACGACGTCACCTCGGACCGGCTGGACCGTGCGCTGCAGAGCGTCCTCGCCCACCTGGACGACACGGAGCGCGCCGGACGGATCGGTCTCCGCCTGGCCCGGGTGGACCGTCCGACCGACCTTGGGTACCAGCGCTACACGCCGTCGGTGTCGGTGGTGCTCGCCGGACGGAAGCGCTCGATAGTGGGGGATGACGACCAGCTCTGGGGTCGGGAACGCTTCATCATCACGCCCGTCGACCTGCCCGTGATCGCCGGGGTGGTCGAGGTCGAACCACCCGCGGGGTTCGTCGCGGTCGTCTGGCAGCTCGACCCCGCGGTGGTGGCCGAGGTCGCGACGGCGATGTCCCGCCCCCACCAGGACGAGGCGCCGCCGGCACGACTCGGCAGCTGGACCCCGGCCCTGGCGGACGCGTTCGCCCGACTCGTCGGACTGCTCGATGCTCCGGAGGACATGACGGTCCTCGCCCCGCTCGTCACCCGCGAGGTCGTGCTCCGCCTGCTGCAGACCGACCAGGCACCGCGCATCCTGGCCGCGATCGGCAACCGCGACGGCGACGTCGTCGCAGCGGCCACGGCCCTGCTCACCGACCGGTTGGCGGAACCGTGGTCGGTGGCGGGCCTGGCCGCGGCGGTCCGGACGAGCGAGTCGACGCTGTTCGCGCGCTTCCGGCAGGTCACCGGGATGAGCCCGGTGCAGTACCTGCGGCGGCTGCGGCTCGGGGAGGCCCGGCGGCGGATGATCGTGCTCGGTGACACCGCCGCCCAGGCTGCGGTCGCGGTGGGGTACCGGAGCGCCTCGCACTTCTCGCGTGACTACCGCGCCCTGCACGGCCGGCCACCGGCTGCCGATGCCGGTCGGGCCCGCGAGCTGCTCGCGCGGGGTGAGGTCGCGGTCGCCTGATCTACCGGCGTGATCGCCAGACCGACCCGCGCGGTCAGTCGGACGGATGACGCGGACGAGTCCGGGCAGGCCCTACTGTCATCGATGCGGGCGACGACCGTCGCCGCGGAGAGGACCGCTCGTGTTGACGAACGTGTCGGGGGCACACGCCGTGGTGCTCCTCGTGCTGCTGGCGCTCGAGGCCGTGGCGCTGGTGCAGGTCTGGCGCGACCGTCGCCGGACGCAGGTGGTCAAGGTGCTGTGGACGGTGGTCATCCTCGCGCTGCCCGTGATCGGCGTGCTGGGGTGGGCCGTGAACTGGCTGCTCGGCAAGGCTGCGGACGCGCTCCAGCGCCGGAACGCTTGACGCGCGTCAGTCCTCGGTGAGGGCCGCAGCGTAGGCACGGACGGACCGGTGGTACCGGGGGAGCGTCGGCTCGACGGCCTCGATCGCGACGCGCAGTGCCTCGGCGGAGCGTCCCGCGCTGTGCAGGGCGAGCGCGAGGAACACCCGCGGCGCCGCCCCGGTGGCCGGGTGCTCCGGCGCGTCGCGGAGCATCGCGATGGCCGCGTCGATCCGGCCGAGGTTCCGCAGCGTCGAGGCGTGCTGGACGACCATCCTGGCGGCGCGGTCCGGGTCGACCGTGTCCAGGCCAGCCGTGGTCGCGGCGGCGTACTGCACGTCGGCGTCGGCCTCGTGTCCGCCCGAGTCGAAGGCGCCGCCGAGCTCGAACGCGCCGAGTGCGGGATGCGGAGCGTCGGCGGCGAGGTCGCGCATCCACTCGATCCGCTGCTGATCGTCGATCGTCTCGTCGTCCCACAGTGCCGCGACGCGTGACTCCCAGTCCCCGGTGCTCATGCGGCGAGCGTACCGCCGTCGGTGATCGTCGCGCGGAACGAGCGGATCAGCGGAGCGCCGGGCTGCACGACGGCGGGGGAGTCCCACGCCAGTGCCGAGCCGATCGCCGGGTACTCCTCGGCGCGGACGAACCAGGGGTCGTGGTGGTCGAGGGCCTCGATGCGGATCGTCGCCAGACCGCCGTCGAACACCGCCGACCAGGTGATCCAGGGGGCGACCGAGCCGTGCACGGCGGCCTCGCCCTCGGCATCGGCGGTCCGGATGACCGCTCCCGTGCACTCGGGGAACCGCCAGAAGAAGCCGCCGTAGCCGGCTCCGGTCCGGCCGTTGCTGCCGGGGCCGCCGAGGTGCACGGGGGAGTCGCCGGGGGCGTGGAACGACGACGACCAGGACAACTCCCACCCGGCTCCGACCGAGCGCCAGCGCAGGGTGCGGTCCTCGTGCAGGACCACCGCGCGGTCCGGACCTCGCCAGACCAGCTCCTCCGTCGACCCGAGTCCGTGCTGCGCGGCGTGCACGACCTCGACCGACCCGTGGTCGTCGCGCCAGACGTAGCCGGGGCCGTGGACGTAGGTCCGTCCGCCCCAGCAGTTCACGCCGTCGACGTCGGGGATCGCGACGCCGACCCCGCAGTGCCAGTCGTGGTCGCCCGGGTGGTGTGCGCTGACCACGGTGCCGCCGAGGGTCCGGACCGGGTGCAGGTACGGCCGAGGGGACGATGTGGCGATCGTGCCGGCGCCGCTGCGTTCGACGGCGACCTCGACACCGTCCACGACGAGTCCGCGGATGCCGTCGTCGGTGCTCACGCCACCGACGCTACCCGCGCGTCAGCCGGGCGACCACGACGCTGTCGAGGACCTCGTGCGGATCACCCTCCGGCGTCGTCGCAGTGCGCGGCCGGACCTCGGCGACCAGGACGTCCCACCGGTCGTCGAGCTGCAGGGCGGCGAGGTCGTCGGCCGGCGCGGGGAACCGGTACTCCCGCAGCTCCGGCGGCAGGTCGTCGTGCGGCGGAGCGGCGTGCGCGGTGACGAGCAGGTGCCCGCCTGCGGCGACGAAGCCGGCGGCCCGACGCAGGATGTCGGCTCGGGGGATCTCCACCGGCCACGACTGCAGGAACGAGGCCGTCACCAGGTCGAACCGCGCGGCGGTGTCCCACCGGGCGAGATCCGCGGCGACGAATGCCGTCCGCTCCTGGACCCCGGCGGCGACGGCAGCCCGCGAACCACGCTGGAGCGCCGTCACGGACAGGTCGATGCCCGTCACGTCCCACCCCTGCTCGGCGAGCCACACCACGTCGCCGCCCTCGCCGCAGCCGAGGTCGAGCGCCCGCCCCACCGGCAGCCCCCAGGTCACCGAGGCGAGCACGACGTTCACCCGGCCCGACCAGATGCCGTCGCGCTCGGCGTAGCGGGCCTCCCACCACTCCCGGGCGGACGGTGCGGCGGTGGCAGATCCGGCGGCGGAGCCGTCGTCATGGGTGTGCATGCACCTACTCCAGCGCACCTGCCGGGCCGGACCCAAGCGGTGTTGCCGACCCGGCAAACACCGCACGGTGCGGGGCGGGCGCGCCCCGGGCCTCCCGTCCGCCCCGATCGTGAGCAGAAGATGTCGGGTCGGCTCGACGGACCCGACCATTCCTGCTCACGGAGCGAGCGCGAGCGCGAGCACGAGCGCGCGCGCCCGCTACTCGTCGGCGGGCAGCGGCTCGGCGTGCTCGATGCGGGCGCTCGCCGTGGCCATGTGTTCGTCCATCGCGCGCTGCACGGCGGGCACGTCGCGGGCCCGCAACGCCTCGAAGACGGCGCGGTGCTCGTGGAACGCGGCCTCGGTCGCCTGCCGGGTCTGCACGCGCCGCGCGACCCAGACGCTCAGCATCGAGCGCAGACTCTGCAGCAGGTCGGCGAGCACGTCGTTGCCCGACGCACGCGCCAGCAGGACGTGGAACCGGACGTCGGCGTCGATGAAGGCCTGCGGGTCGTCGAGCGTCGCCTCCTGCCGGACCAGGTACTCGCCGAGTTCGGTGATCTGCTCGTCGGTGGCGCGCTGTGCGGCGAGGATCGCGGCCGTGCGCTCCAGCGAGGACCGGATCTCGAGCAGCTCGCGGGTGCGGTTCGACGCGAGCATCAGACCCCACGACAGGGTCGTCGGGAGCAGGTCCGAGGTGCCTCCGCGCAGGTAGGTGCCCGAGCCGGGGCGGATCTGCACGATGCCCAGGATCTCGAGGGCGGCGAGGGCCTCACGGACCGCCGAGCGTCCGACGCCGAGCCGCTCGGACAGGACCCGCTCCGAGGGCAGCCGCGAGCCGGGGGCCAGCTCGCCGGCGGTGAGCAGCGAGACGAGCTGTCGGGCGACCACCGAGGCGGGGGACCCGACGGGCACGGACTCGAGCTCGAGTCGGATGTTGAGGGGGTCGTCCGGGCTGAACGCGGGCATGGAGTGAGCGTACCGGTCGGTCAACCGGTTGCGGCGGGAGCAGCGCCGAGGCGCCGAGTGCGCGGAATGGTCAACCGGTTGACAAGTCGGCCGAGCGCGACGCACACTGGATCAGGCGCACCGATGCGCCCGCTCCCGATCCGCGCAGCAGCACGGACCATCCCGGCGCAGCCGCCAGGACGAGGGTCGTACCACCCCCACCGAGCAGGAGTCATCGTGGACATCCCCGCCACGCGAGGCATCCCCACCTCGGTCGTCGAGAAGACGGCCATCCGCAAGATCGCGATCCGCATCGTGCCGTTCGTGGCACTGATGTTCTTCATCAACTTCCTCGACCGCACCGCGATCTCCTTCGCCGCCCCCAACGGCATGGAGGCCGACCTCGGCCTGACCGCCGCCCAGTTCGGCTTCGCGTCCGGTGTGTTCTTCATCGGCTACCTCGTGCTCGAGGTGCCGTCCAACCTGGCGCTGCACAAGTTCGGCGCCCGGATCTGGCTCGCCCGCATCATGATCACGTGGGGCATCGTGTCCCTGCTCTTCACGTGGGTGCAGAACTACCCGCAGCTCGTCGGCCTGCGCTTCCTGCTCGGCATCGCCGAGGCCGGCTTCTTCCCCGGCGCGATCCTGTTCCTGTCGACGTGGGTCCCGGCCCGGCACCGCGGCAAGATGCTCGCGCTCTTCTACCTGGCGCAGCCGCTCACGAGCGTCATCGGTTCCCCGCTCGCCGGGTGGCTGATGACCCACGAGGGGATCCTCGGCGGCCTGGCCGGCTGGCGCTTCATGTTCCTCTGCGTCTCGATCCCGGCGATCATCGTCGGCGTCCTGTGCCTCTTCGTGCTCAAGGACAAGCCGTCGCAGGCGAAGTGGCTCGACGAGGACGAGAAGGTCTGGCTCGAGACGACGCTCGCTGCCGAGAGCGCGGCGAAGGGCGGCGGTGACGGCCACGGCAAGGGCGGGCTGCGTGCGGCCTTCGGCTCCGGCCGCGTCTGGATGCTCGCCGCGGTGTACTTCGGCTTCATCTACGGCCTCTACGCGCTCAGCTTCTTCCTGCCGACGATCATCGACGGCTTCCAGGAGCAGTTCGGCACCACGTTCGACCTGTTCCAGAAGGGCCTCATCACGGCCATCCCGTACGTGCCGGCCGCGGTCGTCCTGTACTTCTGGTCGCGTGACGCCTTCCGTCGTGGCGTCCGGGTCTGGCACATCGCCGTCCCGGCCCTGGTCGGTGGCCTGAGCATCCCCGTCGCGCTCTACATGAACAGCCCGGCCGCCACCGTCGCGGTCATCGCGATCACCGCGTGTGCGATCTTCGCGGCCCTGCCGAACTTCTGGACGGTCCCGACGCAGTTCCTGACCGGTGCCGCCGCAGCCGCGGGGGTCGCCCTCATCAACACCGTCGGCAACCTCGGTGGGTTCGCCGCCCCGTACATCACGGGTGCCGTCAGCGAGTGGACCGGCGGGTACCAGGTCCCGATGTTCATCGTCGGCTTCTTCATGGTGCTGTCGAGCGTGCTGATGTTCGTGCTCGGCCGGAACACGAAGCGCAACGAAGCAGCTGCCGCGGCGTCCGGAGCCGACACCGCGGTCGCCGCCACGGACGGACCGACCGCCATCGCGAAGGAGGCCGGCGCATGACCCGCCTGTTCAACGACCCGGCGGACTTCGCGGACGAGATGGTGGACGGCTTCGTCGCCGCCAACCACGCCCGGGTCCGCAGGGTGCACGGCGGGGTCGCCCGCTCGACCACCAGTCCCGAGGGCACCGTCGCGCTGGTCGTCGGCGGTGGCTCCGGCCACTACCCGGCCTTCGGCGGCCTCGTCGGGCACGGCCTGGCGGCCGGTGCCGCGATGGGCAACCTGTTCGCCAGCCCGAGCGCCCAGCAGGTCACCGCGGTCGCGAAGGCGTCCGAGCACGGCGGCGGCGTGCTGCTGAGCTACGGCAACTACGCGGGTGACGTCCTCAACTTCGACGCGGCGGCACGGGCACTCGAGGCACAGGGCATCGACGTCCGCACGGTCCGCGTGACCGACGACGTCGCGTCCGCGCCCGCCGACCAGGCACACAAGCGCCGCGGCATCGCGGGGGACCTCTGCGTGTTCAAGGTGGCCGGCGCGGCCGCGGAACGCGGCGACGACCTCGACGCGGTCACGGCGATCGCGACCCGCGCCAACGACCGCACCCGCAGCTTCGGGGTCGCGTTCTCGGGCTGCTCCCTGCCCGGCGCCGACGAGCCGCTCTTCACCGTCCCCGAGGGGCGCATGGCCATCGGCATGGGCATCCACGGCGAACGCGGCATCGCCGAGGCCGACGTCCCCACCGCGGACGGCCTGGCCGACCTGCTCGTCGACAAACTCCTCACCGAGCGACCCGACGGCACCGGCACCGGGACCGGCACCGGCACCGCACCAGACGGCACGACAGCACGCCCCGGCCCCCGCGTCGTCCCGATCCTCAACGGCCTCGGCTCGGTCAAGTACGAGGAACTCTTCGTCGTCTTCGGCGCCGTCCAGCGGAAGCTCACCGACGCCGGCATCGTCGTCGTGGAGCCCGAGGTCGGCGAACTCGTCACGAGCTTCGACATGGCGGGCGTCTCGCTCACCCTGTTCTGGCTCGATGACGAACTCGAGCAGCTCTGGGCCGCCCCCGCCGACGCCCCCGCGTACCGCAAGGGCGGCGCCGTCCCGCAGCAGCCGGTGCCGGTCGAGGTCCTCGAAGCCGGCGTGGTCGTGCCCGTGACGCCCGGCACCGAGGAGTCCCAGGCCGCAGCAGTCCGCGTCGCGAGCGCGATCGCCGCGATCCGCGCCACGATCGGCGACCACGCCGACGAGCTCGGCCGCATCGACGCCGTCGCCGGTGACGGCGACCACGGCATCGGCATGCAGCGCGGCTCCACCGCCGCCGACCGTGCGGCACAGGACGCCGCCGCCCGTGGCGCCGGCGCCGGTTCGGTCCTCGCTATCGCCGGAGACGCCTGGTCCGACAAGGCCGGTGGGACGTCCGGTGCGATCTGGGGTGCCGCCCTGGAGGCACTGGGTCGCGTCCTCGGCGACGACGAACGCCCGTCGGCCGCCACGGTCCAGAGCGCGGTGCACGCCGCCACCGAAGCCGTCCTGGCATTCGGGGCTGTCCCCGGCGACAAGACGATGGTCGACGCGCTCGTGCCGTTCGACCAGGTCTTCTCCGCCCGGGTCGACGCCGGTGACGAACTCGTCGACGCCTGGTCGGCCGCCTCGGCTGCAGCACAGACCGCGGCGGACGCCACGGCCGACCTGTTGCCCCGGATGGGCCGCGCCCGCACCCACGGCGAGGACGCCGTCGGCACACCGGACGCCGGCGCGATCTCCTTCGCGCTCATCACCGCCGCGGTCCTGGCGACCATCGCCGTCCCCGCCTGACCCCCACCACGAAAGGCACACCCGCATGAGTGAGCAGCAGTTCCGCATCGTCGTCGGTTCGGACGACGCCGGCTTCGACTACAAGGAGGTCATCAAGGCCGACCTCGCGAAGGACCCCCGCGTGGCCTCCGTCGTCGACGTGGGCGTGGACGCCGACGGCCACACCGCCTACCCGCACGTCGCCGTCGACGCCGCCCGTCTGGTGGCGAACGGCGAGGCCGACCGCGCGATCCTGATCTGCGGCACCGGCCTCGGCGTCGCGATCGCGGCGAACAAGGTCCCGGGCATCCGCGCCGTGACCGCGCACGACTCGTTCTCGGTCGAGCGCTCGATCCTGTCGAACGACGCCCAGGTCCTCTGCATGGGGCAGCGCGTCGTCGGGGTCGAGGTCGCGCGCCGGATGGCGAAGGAGTGGCTCGGCTACACCTTCGACCAGACGAGCGCGAGCGCCGAGAAGGTCAACGCGATCTGCGCCTACGACGGCTCCGCCCCGGTCGGGACCGACGCCTGATGCCCGCGACCACGGCAGCCGCCCCGGTGACGATCGGGGTGTCGCTCAAGATGTACTTCAGCCACGCCCGGACGCTCGAGTGGGCGGCCGCCGTGGCCGACATCGCCCGGAGCCACCCGGCGGTGCGGTCCGGCGCGGTCGAGCTCTTCGTGGTGCCGACGTTCCCGTCGCTCGTCCCGGTCCGTGCGGTGATCGGGGACGCCCCCGTGACGCTCGGCGCGCAGGACCTGGCGTGGGCGGACAGCGGCGCCTTCACCGGCGAGGTCTCCGGCGCCGAACTCCGTGAGATCGGGGTCGACCTCGTCGAGATCGCACACGCCGAGCGACGCGAACTGTTCCACGAGACGGACGACGAGATCGCCGGCAAGGTACACGCGGCGTACCGCAACCACCTGCGGCCCCTGATCTGCATCGGCGAGACCGAGCGCGCCGCCGACGGCGACCCCGCGGCAGCGATCGCCGAGGTCACCGCGCAGCTCGACCGCTTCACCGCCACCGCGACCGCCGACGGGCTGGCCGGACCGCTCATCGCCGCGTACGAGCCGGTGTGGGCGATCGGTGCCCCGCAACCCGCACCCGACGAGCACATCGTCGCGGTCCTGGCCGGCATCGAGCAGCACCTGGCGACCCGGCCGGAGCTCGCCGGCTCCGTCGCGATCTACGGCGGCAGTGCCGGTCCGGGCCTGCTGGCCCGCGGTGCCGGACGCATCGGCGGCCTGTTCCTCGGCCGCTTCGCCCACGACCCCGAGGCGATCCGCACGATCCTCGACGAAGCCGAGGCGCTGGCCGCGACGCAGGACGGAGCACCGGCATGACGTCCCTGCTCGGCCTCTCCACCTACGCCTACTTCTGGCGCATGTCCGACCGCATCCCGTCGCCGATGTCCCTCGACGACGCCCTGCGCGCCGCCGCCTCGCACGACGGCGTCGACCTGTTCCAGATCTGCGACCACCTGCCGCTCGACACCGCGACCGACGAGCGCCTGGCCGCGATCCGGTCCCTGGCCGCCGACCTCGGTCTCACGCTCGAGGTCGGCACCCGCGGCACCCGGCCGGAGCACCTCGCCCGGTACCTGCACGTCGCGCAGCAGCTCGGTGCGACGCTCGTGCGGAGCATGTGGACGAGCGGCGACGACCAGCCCGACGCGGCCGAGACCGAACGACGCCTGCGGCAGGCGCTCCCCGCCTACGAGCGCGCGGGCGTGACCCTCGCGCTGGAGACCTACGAGGTCGTCGCCACCGCCGACCTCGTCGCCGTCGTCCAGGCGATCGGCTCCGACCGCCTCGGCATCTGCCTCGACCCGGCGAACACCGTCGCCCGACTCGAACACCCGGCCGACGTCGTCGCGATGACCGCCCCGTACGTCGTCAACTGGCACGTCAAGGACTCCGCCTTCACCCGCTCGCCGGGCTGGGTCGGGTTCCAGTACACCGGCGTCCCGATCGGCACCGGGGTCCTCGACCACGACGCCGTCCGTGCCGCGCTCGAGCCGGACACCCGGGGGATCAACCGCGTCATCGAGTTCTGGCTGCCGTGGCAGGACGAGTACGCCGGCGCCGAACCGCTGCCAGGGGAGACCCCCGCACAGACCACCACCCGCATCGAAGCGGCGTGGACCGAACACACCATCGAGTACATCAGGAGCAAGGAATCATGACCGACGCCGTCACCACCACCCACACCGTCGCTGCCGGATCCGGCACGGCCGACGTCACCGTCGCCGTGATCGGTGCCGGCGGCAAGATGGGCACCCGCGTCTCGAACAACTTCGCGAAGAGCGAGTACACCACCCTGTACAGCGAGGCCTCGCCCGCCGGGCAGGAGCGCATCCAGGCCCTCGGCCGCGAGATCACCGACAGCCTCGACGCCGCGAAGGCCGCCGACGTCGTCATCCTCGCCGTCCCGGACGTCCTGCTCGGCACCATCTCGGAGCAGCTCGTCCCCGTCATGAAGCCCGGCGCGTCGATCCTGACGCTCGACCCGGCCGCCGCCTACGCGGGCCTCCTCGCCAAGCGCGAGGACATCCACTACGCCGTGGCGCACCCGTGCCACCCGTCGGTGTTCCTCGAGCGCACCACCAAGGCTGAGTGGGACGACACCTTCGGTGGCATCGCCGCCCCGCAGGAGGTCATCGCGGCCTTCGACGCCTCGGAGTCGCTCGGCGACGAGGGCGACCGCGCCAAGGCCGTCGCCGAGGCCGTCATCACCACCATGTACGCCCCGGTCATCCAGGTGCACTGGGTCACGGTGAAGCAGCTCGCCGTGCTCGAGCCGACCCTGGTCGAGACGATCGCCTGCATGATCGGCGACTTCCTCAACGACGCCCTCGAGGAGACCGTCACCGGTGTCGGCGTACCCCGCGAGGCCGCCCGCGCCATGCTCTACGGCCACACGTGGATCGCGCTCACGAACGGCCTGCGCGGCTCGAACCCGTTCTCCGACGCCTGCCACATCGCGATGGGCTACGGCCGCGAGAAGCTCATCAAGGAGGACTGGAAGCAGGTCTTCGACGACAGCGAACTCGACTCGGTCATCGCGAAGATGCTCAAGATCGACGCAGTCCGGCGCTGAGCCGGACCGCCACCGACCACCGCGCCGACCCGTCAGCGCACCCGGACCGGAACGCCCCGCCGACCCCCTTCCGGCGGGGCGTTCCCCGTGCCGTCGGCGGCCACGAACCCGCGCGGCCCCCACGCCTCGGCCAGCGTGATCGAGGCCACGCCCGGCACCGTCAGCGCTCGCGCCGCGTCGGCGAACCACCGCTCGGCGGCCGGCGTGTGCTGCGCCGGGTCGGTCGCGTCCGGAACGGTCTCCGGCCCGTACCCGTGCTCGACGGTCGCGTCCGTCACGACCGGGGTCGGCGCCGTCGCCACCGCGTTGCACCGTGGCCGCAGCGTCACCGGTCCGACGTGCAGCGCCCTGCCGGCGGCCAGCCTGGAGGCACTGCTCACCACCCAGCGCTGCATCCGGATCGACTCGGTCACCTGTTCGGGCGACCGGTCGTGCATCTGCGGCGTCACGCTGCAGGTCAGGGGGCCGTCCCAGCCCGAGAACACCGCGATCGAGCGGTTCAGCTCGGTGAAGTGGGCACGGGTGCCGGCAACGACCTCCAGCGCGCCGACCGCTGCCACCGCTTCGCGCAGTGCCCGCTGCAGCGCCGGCGTCGTCACGTGCGACACCGGGTCGAACGCCCCGACGCGAGCCACCGGCCCGGCTTCGAGCACCTCGTCGATCGCCGCGCGCAGCAGCACCGGGTCGTCGGTGACGAACCGGACGTCCAGGGGAGCGCCACCCGCGTCACGCCGGGCCGAGGCGAGCACCGCCTCGACGTTCGGGGCCCCGAGGACCGGCTCGACCAGGATCGGGAACCCGCGGAGTAGGTCGGCGTCGTCCGGGCGCGCAGCGACCGGCGCCGAGCCCGCGAGCAGCTGGAGCGTCGGTGGGGGCGTGACCACGGCACCGGGACCCGGCCCGTCGAGCGCCGCGAGGTCCGGGGCGGGGGAGGCCGCGCCTCCCGACCGGGTGCCCGGACCCCCTGCCGGACCGCCCGCCGTCGCACGCAGGGTGAGCCCCTGCCGAACCGTCGTCCCCGGCGAGAGGGCGACCGGGAACGGCTCGGCGAGCGGCGTCGAGTACGTCTTGAACGAGGCGTCGGTCCAGTTCCGCTGGTCCTCGGTCTCGAACACGTCGCCGGTCAGGTCGAGCGACAGCGCGGTCGCGCCCACCGACCAGTCGAGCCCGGCGACGTCGACGGCCGGCTGGTGCGGCGCGATCCAGAACGGGAACGCGGTCGCCGTGCTGCTACCGGACGGATGCCGCACCGTCAGCGGCTGCCCGGCCAGGGTCGGCGGGTGCAGGACGACGAGTCCGATGCGGTTGCGGCGGAAGGCCCGCGTGACCGTCCCGACCGCGGCGATCCGCAGGGTGTCGTCCTCGAGCGTGGCCTCGAGGACGGTGCGCACGACCTCGACGCCGTCGTACCGTGCGCTGGTCTCGATGCGGATGCGGCTCTCGTCGCCGTCCACCGTCCGTGTCGAGACCGTGTCGTCGGCGGTGCGCCAGTCGTGGTCGCGGACGACGAACCGGAAGGCGCGCAGGACGAGCGTCCCCCGGAACGTGACGTCGGCGAGTTCGGCTCCGCGCAGGGCCAGACGCCAGGGCCCGACGGACACGATCTCGTCGTTCGACGTCGCAGTCATGGTGCATGCCTAGCACCGGTCAACCGGTTGGGCAATGATGGGGGTGACGGAGCAGCGCTGCTCCGAGGACGGAGTCCCACATGACCGCACGACTCGACGGCCGGACCGCACTCGTCACGGGAGCGGGATCCGGCATCGGCCGCGCGATCGCCGACCGCTTCGTGGCCGAGGGGGCCACCGTCGTCTACGCCGACCGCGACGCCGACGCGGCCGCCGGTGCCGCCGTCGCAGCCGGCCCGACCGCGATCGGCCTGACGATGGACATCGCCGACGAGGCGAGCGTGGCCGCGGGGTTCGCCGGACTGGCTGACCGTGACGCGAGCCCCGACGTGGTGGTCGCGAACGCCGGAGTGCAGCTGTTCGGCCACGACGCGAAGGTCGCCGACGTGTCGCTCGAGACCTGGGACCGCACGCTCGCGGTCAACCTCACCGGCACGTTCCTGACGATCAAGCACGCCGTCCGGGCGATGCTCGCGAGCGGCGCCGGCGGGTCGGTCATCGCCACGGGGTCGCCGACCGGCCTGAACGGTGAGGGCGCCGACTTCGCTGCGTACTCCTCGACCAAGGGCGGCATCCACGCACTCGTCCGGGCGACCGCGATGGCCTACGCGCGGGACCGCATCCGGGTGAACACGGTCGTGCCGGGCTACACCGAGACCGGCCTCGTGTCGGCGATCTCCGGTGACCCCGAGGCCCGAACCGCGATCGTCGCCCGCACGCCCCTCGGACGCCCGGGCACCCCGGACGACGTCACCGGGATCATGGTCTACCTGGCCAGCCCGGAGTCGTCCTACGCCACCGGGGCGGAGTTCCGCGTCGACGGCGGCATGACGAGCCTCTGACCCGGCGCACGGCCTGCCCGTCCTGCGAAAGCGACAGTGTTCCACCGAACGTTCGCGGCACACTGTCGCCCTGACGGGACAGTCGCCGCAGCGATGACGAGGTCTGTCGCTTCCGCGGACAGGTCCCGCCCGCCGCCGAACCGCCACACCGCCCTGGAGGCCCGGCGCGTCCCCGTCAGTCCGTCTCGCGCCCGCCGTTTGGCCGCGGAACGCAGCACGTGGTTCCGCGGCTCCCGGCACGCGTACCGTCCGTCGCGATGACCGAATCACCCACCACCACTGCCCCGTCGAACTACGAGTCCGCCGACGGTGTGGACCCCCTGCACGTCACCACCTACCGACAGGTCCGCAAGGCCGCCCGTCGCGGACACGCACTGCCCGGCGACGCCGGAGAACCCTCGCTCGCCGACCTCGTGAACGCCCGGAAGAACGGCACCGCCGACTCCCGCTGACCGTGACGGGTCCTGCGCCCGGTCAGTCGCGCGTGACCGCCGTCACCAGGGCGTCGAGCGCCCGGTCGAGCTCCGGCATCGTCACGGCGCCGTAGCCGAACACGATGCCCGGCGGCGTGCTGCCGGGAGCGAGCCCGTACTCCTCGAGCGTCGCGACGAGCACCCCGGCGTCCGCCAGCCGACGCGCGATCTGCGTCCCGGTGGTCGGACCAGACCACGTGACCACCGCGTGCAGCCCGCCGTTCAGGGCACGAGCCTCCAGGCCGGCGACGCCGCCGAGCCGAGCCGCGATCCGGGCCCGGCGGTGCGTGTAGTCGCGGCGCACCCGACCCAGGTGTCGCCGCAGCGCACCCGTCCGCAGCAGGTGCACGAGCGCGGCCTGCACCGGTTCGGCGACCACGGCGCCGCGCGCACGGCGAGCAGCCACGACCGCCTCCGCCACCAGAGGGCCCGTCGCTGCCACCGTCGGCAGCACGACGTACGCGCAGCGCAGCCGGGGGTCGAGGGTCTTCGAGAAGCCGCCGACGTGCAGCACCACACCCTCGGCGTCGAGCGCGGCCAGCGCGGGCACGGGCGTGCCGCGGTGCCGGAACTCGGAGTCGTAGTCGTCCTCCACCACGACGGTGCCGGTGCTGGCGGCCCAGGCGAGGAGCCGCCGGCGCCGGGCGACGGGCATCACCGATCCGAGCGGGTACTGGTGGGTCGGGCTGACCAGGACGGCGTCGATCGGTCCGGCGGCCTCGAGTGCGTCGAGGTCGAGGCCGTCCTCGCCGACCGGGACGCCCACCAGGGACCCACCCGCACTCGTGACCGCACGGTGTCCGGTGCGGTACCCGGGGTCCTCGACGGCGACGACGGGAGCGCGACCCAGCAGCCCCCGCAGCGCCTCGGTGACGAGCGACAGCGCCTCCGAGGTCCCCGCGGTCACGAGCACCCGGTCGACCGACGTCGTGAACCCGCGGGTCAGGCCGAGCTGGGCGACGACCTGTGCGCGCAGGTCGGGGGAGCCGAGCGGGTCCGCGATCGCGTTCCGGAGCGGGGCCGACGCCGCTGCGTGCCAGGCTGCCCGCCAGTCCCGCTGCGGGATGGCGGTGACGGCGGGGATGCCCGGACGGCAGTCGATGAGCGAGGACGTCAGGGCCGGAGCGTCCGGATCGGGGGAGCGGGCGCCGACCGAAGCCGGCGTCATGCCCGCGTCCACCGTCACACTCGCCGCGACCCGCGCGAGGGCACCGTGCCGCGTCCGCAGGTACCCCTCGCCGTCGAGCTGCTCGTACGCCGCGACGACGGTGCCCCGGGCCACCCCGAGCTCCGCCGCCAGCGCCCGCGTCGAGGGCAGCGCATCGCCCTCGCGCAGGGTGCCGTCGTGCACCATCCCACGCACCCGTGCCACCACACCCGACACCTTGCTCGACTGGTCCACCGTGATCGCCCCGATCTGGTCCAGGCACCGGACCACTGGTGACCCTAGCGTGACGGCATGCCCACCTCGAGCCCCGAACCAGAACCGCCCACCGACGGCCCCTCGCTCCACGTCCGCCGCCTGCGCGACCGTCAGTCCGACGACCCCGCCGTCCTGCACGCGATCCTCGCCGAGGCCCACCTCGCCCACGTCGGCATCGTCCGCGGCGGCCACCCCGTCGTCCTGCCGTTCCTCTGCGCCGTCGGGGACCTCGGCGACGGCTCCGTCCTGCTGCTGCACGGCTCGACCGGTGGTGGGCTGTTCCTCGACGCCGGGGCCGAGGGCGTCCCGGTCGCCGCCACCGTCACCCACCTGGACGGCCTCGTGTTCGCACGCTCGACCAACGACAGTTCGGCGAACTACCGCAGCGCGATGATCGCCGGGCGCGCGACCGTGGTGCCGACCGACCTCCGCGCCGAAGCCCTCTGGCAGGTGGCGGACCACCTCATGCCGGGCCGCCGAGCCGAGGTGCGAGAGATGACCGCGAAGGAGGTCCGCGCCACCCAGGTCCTCCAGCTGCCCCTCGACCGCGCGAGCGTCAAGGTCCGAGCCCACGGTGTCGGCGAGGACCCGGCGGACGGTGAGGACCACTCCGTCTGGGCGGGCGTCCTGCCACTCGCGGTGCGCGCCGGTGTCCCGATCCCGGGGGACATCTCGGGGGACAGCCCGGTGGACGCGTCGGTCGTCGCGCTGTCGGCTCGCCTCGACCGCCTGGCCGCCGACCGGGAGGCCCGGATCGCCGCCGTCATGCGGGTCACGCCGGTCTGAGCCCGGGTCCACCGCCGCGGGCCGGCTCCGGAACGCCCGTGCGCGCCGTCGGAGTGGCCTGCGAGCGGTGCTCGTTCCTGTGACCAGCCGCAGGAACACTCCGGCGCTGCCCAGCCGCGAGCACCGTCGTGACCAATACGTTACTTTCCGGACCGCCGAGTGGTCCCGACCCGGAAGGACCCATGGGACGCCACACCCTGCCTGCAGCAGCCGACGACCGTCAGCCCGCGCGAACGCACACGCACCCCGCGGTCGACCCCGCGCCGCTGACGCCGGACACGCAGCAGTCCCGTCCCCGTGGCCGCCGCTCGGCCCTCGGCCCGGCGGCCGCCCGCTCCACTTTCGTCGAGCACCCGAAGCCGGCCCGGACCGTGCGGATGCAGCCGCGTCCCGCCCCCGTCGCGTCGTCGGCCGGCAGTGCGGTGCTGAGCCGGACCGCCACCCTGCGTGCCGAGCGCGCCGTCGACCCGCGGCACATCCGTCGCTCCGCCAACGCGAAGCGCGCGGCGATCCTGCTCGCCCCCGCGATCGCGGTGACCTCGAGCCTGACGCTCGCCCTGCCCGCGAACGCCGACACCCTGCCCGCGGACACCCGCTCGGGCACGACCACGGCGCAGGCCGCTCAGACCTTCACGGTGGCGCACGACGTCCAGGTCCCCGTGGTCTCCACCGACGGCATGACCACGACGACGACGATCGTGTCGTACCCGACGCTCGACCTCCGCTTCGGGGTGACGACCGCGCAGGCACAGTCCGCGTTGTCCGCCGCACTCTCGGCCGGCGGCGACCGGGCCACGATCGTGCAGACCGCCCTGCAGTACATGGGGGACCCGTACGTCGAGGGCGGCGCGAGCCACGCGGGCATCGACTGCTCCGGGCTCACGATGGTCGCGTACCAGGCGGTGGGGATCCAGCTCGTGCACTACGTGCCGACGCAGGACGCCGTCGCCACCACGATCCCCGAGTCCGAGGCGCTCCCTGGTGACCTCGTCGTGTACGACGACGAGGACCACGTCGGCCTGTACCTCGGCCAGGGACTCGTCCTGCAGGCACCGCACCCGGGCGAGGTCGTCGACATCGTCCCGATGTACTCGGCGGCGCACCACTTCGCGCGCGTCCTGCCCGCCGGCAGCTGACCCGACCAGCCGTGGTGCGGCCCTGGTGGTGACCAGCAGGACCACCCGGACGGGGCGTCCCCACCGATCACGGGCCTCCCGTATCCTGGAGTGATGGCTTCCGACACCCGCACCCCGTTCGAACAGCAGCAGTCTGCTCGTCCGCAGGTGCGCCCGCGCACCGAGGGCTGGAAGCAGGCCACCGACACCGACGGTCGTCCGCTCCTGCAGTTCGCGTCCCCGAAGCGTGGCAAGCCGCCCGTGCACCTGGCCGACCTGACGGCCGAGGAACGCGAGGCCCGCGTGAAGGAACTCGGCCTGCCCGGGTTCCGCGCCAAGCAGCTCGCGACCCACTACTTCCAGCACTACACGTCCGACCCGGCCAAGATGACCGACCTGCCCGCCGCCCAGCGGGAGCAGCTCGTCGCCGGGATGCTGCCGCCGCTCCTCACCGAGACCCGGCGGCTGGCGACGGACAACGGCGACACGATCAAGTTCCTCTGGAGGCTGCACGACGGCGCCCTGGTCGAGTCGGTCCTCATGCGCTACCCGGGCCGCATCACCCTGTGCGTCTCGTCCCAGGCCGGGTGCGGCATGAACTGCCCGTTCTGCGCCACCGGCCAGGCGGGGCTGACCCGCAACATGTCCACCGCCGAGATCATCGAGCAGATCGTCCGGGCCAACGCCGCGATCGCCGCTGGTGAGCTCGGGGGCGATCCCCGCAAGGGCGGCAACGACCGCGTCGACGCCGAGCGCGTGACGAACATCGTGTTCATGGGCATGGGGGAGCCGCTCGCGAACTACAAGCGGGTGATGGACGCCGTGCGGTTGATGGTCGCGCCGCAGCCGAACGGTCTCGGCATGAGTGCCCGCGGCATCACGGTGTCGACCGTCGGCCTGGTGCCCGCGATGATCAAGCTCGCGGACGAAGGGATCCCGCTCACCTTCGCGCTGTCCCTGCACGCTCCCGACGACGAGCTCCGCGACGAGCTCATCCCGGTGAACTCGCGCTGGAAGGCGGACGAGGCGATCGACGCCGCGCACAACTACTACGTGAAGACGGGCCGTCGTGTCTCGATCGAGTACGCGCTCATCAAGGACATGAACGACCACGCCTGGCGAGCCGACCTGCTCGCCGAGAAGCTCAACAAGCGCGGCAAGGGGTGGGTGCACGTCAACCCGATCCCGCTCAACCCGACGCCGGGCTCCGTGTGGACCTCGTCCGAGGTGCACGTGCAGGACGAGTTCGTCCGCCGACTCAACGCCGCCGGCATCCCGACGACCCTGCGCGACACCCGCGGCAAGGAGATCGACGGGGCGTGCGGCCAGTTGGCCGCGGCCGAGTAGGTCGGTCCTGTTCGTTCAGTCGGGAGGCACGGTGCGGGTTCGCACCGTGCCTTCCGTCGTTCCCGGGGTCGCGCTCACCCCCGTCGATCCCCGGAAACCCGGGGGCCACGTGCCGTTCACCCGACTGCGACACGCCCGGGAGGGACGACGGTTGGCAGGGCCCCTGGGGCGTGTGTAAAGTAATCACTCGTTGCCGCTGAGGCGGAGAACTGAACGGCCGAGACGGTCACAGGGTGCAAGCCCTGGATGCGCAGTCCGGACGGGGTCCCGCTCAGGCAACATCCCCCCGAAGAAGTCGAAGTGATTCGACGTGTCTGACGGTGGAACAAGACGAATGCCTCTCTGGCGGAACCTTTTGTGGGTCGAGCGGGGAGTGCGTCTGGTCCTTGAGAACTCAACAGCGTGCACATTGTCAATGCCAATTTATTGATTGACCTCGTGCCTGGTCGGCTTGCTGACTGGGTCATGAAGCAATTCCTTTTGGATTGAAGATTGTCAGTAGACAGTCAACAGTCAGAATCAACTCGGTCTGATGCCTTCGGGTGTTGGGTCTGTATTTTTTTACGGAGAGTTTGATCCTGGCTCAGGACGAACGCTGGCGGCGTGCTTAACACATGCAAGTCGAACGATGATGCCCAGCTTGCTGGGTGGATTAGTGGCGAACGGGTGAGTAACACGTGAGTAACCTGCCCCTGACTCTGGGATAAGCGTTGGAAACGACGTCTAATACTGGATATGATCACTGGCCGCATGGTCTGGTGGTGGAAAGATTTTTTGGTTGGGGATGGACTCGCGGCCTATCAGCTTGTTGGTGAGGTAATGGCTCACCAAGGCGACGACGGGTAGCCGGCCTGAGAGGGTGACCGGCCACACTGGGACTGAGACACGGCCCAGACTCCTACGGGAGGCAGCAGTGGGGAATATTGCACAATGGGCGAAAGCCTGATGCAGCAACGCCGCGTGAGGGATGACGGCCTTCGGGTTGTAAACCTCTTTTAGTAGGGAAGAAGCGAAAGTGACGGTACCTGCAGAAAAAGCACCGGCTAACTACGTGCCAGCAGCCGCGGTAATACGTAGGGTGCAAGCGTTGTCCGGAATTATTGGGCGTAAAGAGCTCGTAGGCGGTTTGTCGCGTCTGCTGTGAAATCCCGAGGCTCAACCTCGGGCTTGCAGTGGGTACGGGCAGACTAGAGTGCGGTAGGGGAGATTGGAATTCCTGGTGTAGCGGTGGAATGCGCAGATATCAGGAGGAACACCGATGGCGAAGGCAGATCTCTGGGCCGTAACTGACGCTGAGGAGCGAAAGCATGGGGAGCGAACAGGATTAGATACCCTGGTAGTCCATGCCGTAAACGTTGGGCGCTAGATGTAGGGACCTTTCCACGGTTTCTGTGTCGTAGCTAACGCATTAAGCGCCCCGCCTGGGGAGTACGGCCGCAAGGCTAAAACTCAAAGGAATTGACGGGGGCCCGCACAAGCGGCGGAGCATGCGGATTAATTCGATGCAACGCGAAGAACCTTACCAAGGCTTGACATACACCGGAAACGGCCAGAGATGGTCGCCCCCTTGTGGTCGGTGTACAGGTGGTGCATGGTTGTCGTCAGCTCGTGTCGTGAGATGTTGGGTTAAGTCCCAACAACGAGCGCAACCCTCGTTCTATGTTGCCAGCGGGTTATGCCGGGGACTCATAGGAGACTGCCGGGGTCAACTCGGAGGAAGGTGGGGATGACGTCAAATCATCATGCCCCTTATGTCTTGGGCTTCACGCATGCTACAATGGCCGGTACAAAGGGCTGCGATACCGTAAGGTGGAGCGAATCCCAAAAAGCCGGTCTCAGTTCGGATTGAGGTCTGCAACTCGACCTCATGAAGTCGGAGTCGCTAGTAATCGCAGATCAGCAACGCTGCGGTGAATACGTTCCCGGGCCTTGTACACACCGCCCGTCAAGTCATGAAAGTCGGTAACACCCGAAGCCGGTGGCCTAACCCTTGTGGAAGGAGCCGTCGAAGGTGGGATCGGTGATTAGGACTAAGTCGTAACAAGGTAGCCGTACCGGAAGGTGCGGCTGGATCACCTCCTTTCTAAGGAGCATCTGGTCAGTGCTGGTCGCCCATTAGGGGTGGTTGGTTGCTGGTCCAGGCGCCTGTTTCGGACCGAACGTGTCCGACGGGTAGCTCATGGGTGGAACATTGACAGTGCAGTTGGGAGTGATGCCTCCGACCTCAGTACGCTCTGCTTGCAGGGTTGGGACGGGTCGTGGGTGGAGCTGCTGGCTGGTGCACGTTGTTGGGTCCTGAGGGACCAGGCTTCCTGCTGTCACGTGAGTGGTGGTGGGGGTTGGGCCTACGGGTCCTTCGTCGGGCCAGGGTGAACCTACCGTTGTGGTGGGGGAGTGCTGGTGCCGATCGTATGTTGAGAACTACACAGTGGACGCGAGCATCTTGATTCGCGTCATCCATGATCAGCCTTCGGGCTGCTGATTGGTGACGTTGGATCGCAATTTTAATCTTTGTGGTCAAGTTTCTAAGAGCAAACGGTGGATGCCTTGGCATCTGGAGCCGATGAAGGACGTAGAAATCTGCGATAAGCCTCGGGGAGCTGATAATCGAGCCTCGATCCGAGGATTTCCGAATGGGGAAACCCCGCCAGGCGTTTTGCGACCTGGTGACTCCCGCCTGAATATATAGGGCGGGTAGAGGGAACGTGGGGAAGTGAAACATCTCAGTACCCACAGGAAGAGAAAACAACATGTGATTCCGTGAGTAGTGGCGAGCGAAAGCGGATGAGGCTAAACCGATCATGTGTGATAGCCGGCGGGCGTTGCATGGTCGGGGTTGTGGGACACGTCACTCAGTTCTGCCGGACTGGGACGGTTACAGCGCATCATAGTCGAACCGGTTTGAAAGCCGGGCCGTAGTGGGTGCCAGCCCCGTAGACGAAATGGTGTTATGGCCGGATGTGTATCCCAAGTAGCACGGGGCCCGAGAAATCCCGTGTGAATCTGTCAGGACCACCTGATAAGCCTAAATACTCCCAGATGACCGATAGCGGACAAGTACCGTGAGGGAAAGGTGAAAAGTACCCCGGGAGGGGAGTGAAATAGTACCTGAAACCGTTTGCTTACAAACCGTCGGAGCCTCCTTAGTAGGGGTGACGGCGTGCCTTTTGAAGAATGAGCCTGCGAGTTAGTGATATGTGGCGAGGTTAACCCGTGAGGGGCAGCCGTAGCGAAAGCGAGTCTGAATAGGGCGTTTGAGTCGCATGTTCTAGACCCGAAGCGAAGTGATCTATCCATGGCCAGGTTGAAGCGACGGTAAGACGTCGTGGAGGACCGAACCCACTTCAGTTGAAAATGGAGGGGATGAGCTGTGGATAGGGGTGAAAGGCCAATCAAACTTCGTGATAGCTGGTTCTCTCCGAAATGCATTTAGGTGCAGCGTTGCGTGTTTCTCGCCGGAGGTAGAGCTACTGGATGGCCGATGGCCTCAACAGGTTACTGACGTCAGCCAAACTCCGAATGCCGGTGAGTGAGAGCGCAGCAGTGAGACGGTGGGGGATAAGCTTCATCGTCGAGAGGGAAACAACCCAGACTACCAACTAAGGTCCCTAAGCGTGTGCTAAGTGGGAAAGGATGTGGAGTTGCACAGACAACCAGGAGGTTGGCTTAGAAGCAGCCACCCTTGAAAGAGTGCGTAATAGCTCACTGGTCAAGTGATTCCGCGCCGACAATGTAACGGGGCTCAAGCACACCACCGAAGTTGTAGATTTCGCACTATAGACAAGCCTTCGTGGTTCAGTCGTGCGGAGTGGTAGGAGAGCGTCGTGTGGCGAGTGAAGCGGCGGAGTGATCCAGCCGTGGACGCTACACGAGTGAGAATGCAGGCATGAGTAGCGAAAGACGGGTGAGAAACCCGTCCTCCGAAAGACCAAGGGTTCCAGGGCCAGGTTAATCCGCCCTGGGTAAGTCGGGACCTAAGGCGAGGCCGACAGGCGTAGTCGATGGACAACGGGTTGATATTCCCGTACCGGCGAACAACCGCCCAAGCTAATCCAGTGGTGCTAAGAGTCCTAACCCGGTACATCCGGATCCCTTCGGGGTGATGGTGGCCGGTCTAACGCTCGACCCCATGCTGGTGCGGTTAGCGTATGAACAGGTGTGACGCAGGAAGGTAGCTGAGCCAGGCGATGGTATCCGTAAGGTGAACCTGGTGTAAGGATGTAGGGCTGACGATAGGCAAATCCGTCGTCTGTATGCCTGAGATCCGACGCGTACCCGTAAGGGGAAATCAGTGATCCTATGCTGCCGAGAAAAGCATCGACGCGAGGTTGCAGCCGCCCGTACCCGAAACCGACTCAGGTGGTCAGGTAGAGAATACCAAGGAGATCGAGAGAATCGTGGTTAAGGAACTCGGCAAAATGCCCCCGTAACTTCGGGAGAAGGGGGCCGGACACGTGACCGGATTTACTCCGTGAGCGTTGAAGGCCGCAGAGACCAGTGGGAAGCGACTGTTTACTAAAAACACAGGTCCGTGCGAAGTCGCAAGACGATGTATACGGACTGACGCCTGCCCGGTGCTGGAAGGTTAAGAGGAAGGGTTAGCCTTTGGGCGAAGCTCTGAATTTAAGCCCCAGTAAACGGCGGTGGTAACTATAACCATCCTAAGGTAGCGAAATTCCTTGTCGGGTAAGTTCCGACCTGCACGAATGGCGTAACGACTTCCCAGCTGTCTCAACCGCGAACTCGGCGAAATTGCACTACGAGTAAAGATGCTCGTTACGCGCAGCAGGACGGAAAGACCCCGTGACCTTTACTACAGTTTGGTATTGGTGTTCGGAGTGGCTTGTGTAGGATAGGTGGGAGACTGTGAAGCGGGCACGCTAGTGTTCGTGGAGTCATTGTTGAAATACCACTCTGGTCACTTTGGATGTCTAACGTAGGACCCTGATCGGGTTCATGGACAGTGCCTGATGGGTAGTTTAACTGGGGCGGTTGCCTCCCAAAGAGTAACGGAGGCGCCCAAAGGTTCCCTCAACCTGGTTGGCAATCAGGTGGCGAGTGTAAGTGCACAAGGGAGCTTGACTGTGAGACTGACAGGTCGAGCAGGGACGAAAGTCGGGACTAGTGATCCGGCAGTGGCTTGTGGAAGCGCTGTCGCTCAACGGATAAAAGGTACCTCGGGGATAACAGGCTGATCTTGCCCAAGAGTCCATATCGACGGCATGGTTTGGCACCTCGATGTCGGCTCGTCGCATCCTGGGGCTGGAGTAGGTCCCAAGGGTTGGGCTGTTCGCCCATTAAAGCGGTACGCGAGCTGGGTTTAGAACGTCGTGAGACAGTTCGGTCCCTATCCGCTGCGCGCGTTGGAAATTTGAGAAGATCTATCCCTAGTACGAGAGGACCGGGATGGACGAACCTCTGGTGTGTCAGTTGTTCTGCCAAGGGCACCGCTGATTAGCTACGTTCGGACCGGATAACCGCTGAAAGCATCTAAGCGGGAAGCCGTCTTCGAGATGAGATTTCCATGCACCTTGAGTGTGAGAGGCTCCCAGCAGACTACTGGGTTGATAGGCCGGATGTGGAAGCGGGGACTAACGACCCGTGGAGCTGACCGGTACTAATAAGCCGAAGACTTGATAACACACTGATTTCCGTGCACTTGTTGCACGGGCTCGCGTCCACTTTGTGGTTCCCGACAGACGATCGGGAATCGAAACTGAATACACCGCTCTGCCCTCTTCACGGAGGGCAGCAGTCGGAACAGCTTTGAGACCAGATCATGGTCGAAGGTGTTCCGGTGGTCATAGCGAGAGGGAAACGCCCGGTCACATTCCGAACCCGGAAGCTAAGCCTCTCAGCGCCGATGGTACTGCAAGGGGGACCTTGTGGGAGAGTAGGACGCCGCCGGACTTAACGTATGAAGAACCAGGGAACCCCTGACCATTCGTGGTCAGGGGTTTTCTGCGTTTACCGCCCGTTCTGGGTCCTTGTCGACGGGGACCGGTGAGGCCGTAGGATCAGCCGACGACGGAGGAACGATGACCGAAGCCTGGCCGGCCCTGCCCGACGGCTCCCGACTGGCGCTGCGGGAGATCCTCATCCACGGGGTGCTCTCCCGTGCCGAGATCGCTCGGTCACTCGGGCTCTCACGGGCGAGCCTCACGCGGGCGATGCGCATCCTCGTGTCACAGCGGCTCGTGGTCGAGGTCGGGACTGACGTGCGCGGTGCCACCGGTCGTCCGTCGGAGCTCCTGCAGGTGAGCAGTGGGCAGTGGGAGTTCCTCGGCGTCAAGCTCACGAAGGACCGCCTGTACGCCGCGGTCACGGACCTGGGCGGACGGGTCCTCGCCCTGCACGAAGAGGCGATCGACGACACCGCCGCCGAGTCCCTCGCGGAGCAGATCGCCCTGGTGCTCGAGCGGCTCCGGGATGCGCACCCGGCCATCTGTGCGATCGGGGTCTCGCTGCCCGGAGACGTCATGGTCCGCGCGGGGGAGTCCGTCGTCGCGGCGTCGGTGTTCCTCGGGTGGCACGAGGTGCCGTTCGCCCGGATGCTCGAGGAGCGGACGGGCATCGCCACGTTCACCGCGAACGACGTCCACGCGCTGACGGCGAAGGAGCACTGGTTCGGTGCGGGCGCCGGCCGTGGGTCGATGGTGCTCGTGACGGTCGGTGAGGGCCTCGGCCTCGGGCTCATCGCGAACGGGCAGGTCTCCACCGGGGAGCACGGGCGACTGGGGCGCATCGGGCACCTTCCCGTCCTCGGAGGCGGTCCGGACTGTGGCCTCGGTCACGCCGGGTGCGCCTCGAGCTACCTTCCCAGCCCGGTCATCGTGCGGAACGCCGGCCACGAGGGGAAGACCTACGACCAGGTGGTCGAGCTCGCGCGGGACGGCGACGAGGGTGCCCTCGCTGCGTTCGAGGATGCCGGCCGCGCCCTCGGGGTCCTGCTCGCCACCGCGGTGCACATCGCGGACCCCTCGGCGGTCGTCCTGACGGGCGACGGGCTGCCCGTGTACGACCTGGCGCGGGCGACCGTCGACGAGTCGATGCGAGCCGCACTGGCGCCGTACACCGAGCCGGTGACGGTGGAGGTACAGCCGTTCGAGTTCTCGGAGTGGGCACGCGCCGGGGCGGTCCTCGCCATCCGTCGGCTGCTGGGGGAGTGAGCGGCCGAGGCATCAGGCAGAGGTCTCGGCGCGTTAGTTACACACGTTGACAAACGCGGACGCAGACGGGAGGCTTGAGCGGTCCACACCATCGAAGGAGATGCCGTGACCGCTGCCCCCACCGTCCCGTGGCCGACCGACGGCCTGTCGTTCGGCGGCGACTACAGCCCCGAGCAGTGGCCCCGGGAGACCTGGCTCGAGGACGTCAGACTGATGCGCGAGGCCGGGGTGAACCTGGTCACCGTCGGGGTGTTCTCGTGGGCACTGCTCGAGCGGTCGCCGGGGGACTTCACGTGGGAGTGGCTCGACGACGTCCTCGCGCTGCTGCACGAGCACGGCATCGCGGTTGACCTCGCGACGCCGACCGCTGCACCACCGAACTGGCTGCTGACCGCACACCCGGAGATCCTGCCCGTGGACGCCACCGAGCGGCGGGAACGACCCGGTGGGCGACTCGGGTGGTGCCCGGCCTCCGAGCTGTTCCGGGAGCACGCGCTCCGCGTGGTCGACGCGCTGGCGGAGCGGTACGGCCGACACCCCGCGGTGCGGCTCTGGCACGTGAGCAACGAGCTCGGCGGCGGCAACGGCCGGTGCTACTGCGAGGAGTCGGCAGCGGACTTCCGGTACTGGCTCGTCGCGAAGTACGGCGACGTCGAGGCCGCGAACGACGCGTGGGGCACGGCCTTCTGGGGGCACACGTACACCTCGTTCGACGAGGTCTCGCCGCCACGGGGTGTGGGCGGGGCACCGAACCCCGGGCTCGCGCTGGACTTCGAGCGGTACTCGTCCGACGCCCTGCTCCGCCAGTACGACGCCGAGAAGGCCGTCATCGAGCAGCACTCGGACGTGCCGGTCACGACGAACTTCATGGTGGGCGCCGGGTCGCAGGTCGTCGACTACGCCGGGTGGGCGAAGCACGTGGCGATCGTCGCGAACGACCACTACACGCTCGTCGACGACGCCCGCCGCGAGCAGGACCTCGCGCTGGCCGGTGACCGGATGCGCGGGATGTCGGCGGATCGTCGTCCCTGGCTGCTCATGGAGCACTCGACGGGCGGCCCGAGCTGGCAGCAGCGCAACCGCGCCAAGGAACCCGCGGAGCTCGTCCGGAACGCCCTGGCGCACGTCGCGCACGGGTCCGACGGGGCGCTGTTCTTCCAGTGGCGGGCCTCCACCGCGGGCGCGGAGCAGTTCCACTCGGCGATGCTCCCGCACGCCGGCACCCGCACACGCATCTGGCCCGAGGTGCTCGCCCTCGGCCGGGCGCTGCAGGCCCTCGCACCCGTGCAGGGCACCCGAGTCGAGCCGGCCCGGGTCGCGATCGTCGTGGACGAGGCCTCCGGGTGGGCCGTGCAGTCGGGGCTCAAGCCGCACCGGGGCCTGCGCTACGGTCGTGAACTCCGCGCCTGGCACCGCGCGTTCCACGACCGGCAGGTGCTCACGGACGTGGTCCCCGCCGACGCCGACCTGGACGGCTACGACGTGGTCGTCGTGCCGACGATGCTCATCGTCGACGACGCGACCGCCGCGCGGCTGTCCGGCGTGGTGGACCGCGGCGCCACCCTGATCGTCACGTACCTGTCCGGCGTCGCCGACGAGACCGCCCGCATCCGCACCGGCGGCTACCCGGGCGCGTTCCGCGAGGTGCTCGGCGCCTGGAGCGAGGAGTTCACCCCGCTGCAGCGCGACGAACGCTGGACCCTCGACGACGGCGAGGTCGTCACCGACTGGGCCGAGGCGGTCGTGCTCGATGACGCCGAGTCCGTGCTCCGGTACACCGACGGCCCGCTCGCGGGCCGGGCCGCCGTCACGCGCCGCGCCGTCGGCGGCGGCGCCTGGTACGTGTCCGCGATGCTCGCGGACGACAGCATCCAACGGCTCGTGGACGGGGTGATCGCGGAGCGGGGGATCCTGCGGACGGTCACCGGGCCTCCCGGCCTGGAGGCGGTGCGTCGCGTCGGCGACGACGGTTCCGCCTTCCTGTTCCTCGTCAACCACCGTGCTGACGACGTCACGGTCGTCGCGTCCGGCACGGACCTGCTCGACGGGTCCGGCCACGGGCCGGACACCGTCGTGCCGGCCGGACGCGTCCGCGTGCTGCGCGAGGAGCGGGTCTCGTGACCGTCGTGGAGCGCGAGTCGACAGCCGTCGGTGCCGGCGATCGACGCCTGCACGTGCTGCGATCAGCCGGGGTGTCGCTGGTGCTGGCCTCCGCGGCGGACGGGCTGCCCGAGGTGCTGCACTGGGGTCGGGACGTCGGGCCCGTCGCGCCGGACGATGCGGCCGACCTGCTGCTCGCACTCGGACGGCCGCTCGGACCGAGTGCGCTGGACGCGCGGTGGCCGCTCACGGTGCTGCCGACCGAGCGCGACGGGTGGGAGGGGCGACCGGGGATCGCGGGGCACGTGGACGGGATGCCGCTCGTGCCGCGGTGGCGTGACGTGGTGGTGATCGGTGACGACGATCGGATAGTCGTGACCGCCGAGTCGGACTCGTTGGCGCTCCGGAGCGAGTTCGCGCTCGACTCCGCGGGGGTGCTGCGGGTGCGGCACACGGTGACGAACACCCACGCCGAGCCCGTGCACGTGCAGGCGCTCGAGGCGGCGCTGCCGGTGGGGGAGCGGATCACCGAGGTGCTCGACCTGGGCGGACGGTGGACGCGTGAGCGCACACCGCAGCGCCGATCGGCGACGGCCGGGAGCCACGCGCGGGAGAGCCGTCGCGGGCGGACGGGCCACGACTCGCCGACGTTGCTCGTGCTCGGGACGCCCGGGTTCTCGGATGCCGAGGGCGAGCTGTGGGCGGTGCACCTGGCCTGGAGCGCGGACTCCGTGTACCGGTACGACCAGCTCGCCGAGGCGCGACCGCTGCTCGGTGCCGGAGAACTGCTGCGTGCCGGCGAGGTCGTGCTCGGTGAGGGGGAGTCGTTCGCCGCCCCCGACGCCGTGTTCGTCTGGAGCGACGCCGGGATCGACGGGCTGTCCGACCGCCTGCACGACTCGTTGCGCAGCCGCCCGGGGCACCCGCGACGACCCCGGCCCGTGGTGCTCAACACGTGGGAGGCCGTCTACTACCGGCAGGAGCTCGAGCCCCTGGTGGCCCTGGCCGAGACGGCGGCGGACATCGGCGTCGAGCGGTTCGTGCTCGACGACGGGTGGTTCCTCGGCCGGCGGTCGGACTCGACCTCGCTCGGGGACTGGCGCGTCGACCCGTCGGTGTGGCCGGACGGGCTGGCACCGCTCGTCGACCGCGTACGCGCGCTCGGCATGGAGTTCGGCCTGTGGTTCGAGCCCGAGATGGTCAGCCCGGTGTCCGAGCTGGCCACGGCACACCCCGAGTGGATGCTGCAGCGCCCCGAGGATGATGTCCGCACGTGGCGGAACCAGTACGTGCTCGACATGGCGAACCCACTGGCCCGGCACCACGTGCTCGAGAGCATGTCCCGCGTGATCGGCGAGCACCACGTCGACTTCGTGAAGTGGGACCAGAACCGGGACATCGTGCACGCGGTGCACGCGGGACGCGCCGGCATCGACGCGCACACCCGCGGCGTGTACGCGTTGATGGACGAGCTGCGTGCGCGGCACCCGCGGCTCGAGATCGAGGCGTGCGCGAGCGGCGGCGCCCGGATCGACCTCGGTGTGCTCGAGCGGACCGACCGGGTGTGGCCGTCGGACTCGAACGACGCCTTCGAGCGACTGCCGATCCAGCGCTGGACCGAGGCACTGCTCCCGCTCGAGCTGATCGGCTCGCACGTCGGGCCGGAGGTCTCGCACACCACGGGCCGGCACCTCGACCTGGACTTCCGGATGGCGGTGTCGCTGTTCGGCTCGGCCGGCATCGAGACCGACATCACGAAGCTGTCGCCCGAGGAGCTCGACCGGCTCCGGGCCTGGACGGCGCTGTACCGACGGGTGCGCGGGCTGCTGCACTCCGGGCGGCTGCGGCACCTGGACCTCGGAGACCCGGGAACGGTGGCGACGTCGGTCGTGGACACCGACCGTTCGCGTGCGCTGGTGCGGGTGGCGCGGACGGAGACGGGGCCGAGGTCGTTGCCGGTGCCGCTCCGGGTGCGCGGACTCGACCGGTCGCGGCGCTACCGGCTCGCCCCGGTGTCCGGGCTCGCTGTCCCGCGCGGGCTCGACATGGTGCCGCCGGAGTGGCTCGTGCGCGGACACCTGGAACTGACCGGCGCCGTGTTCGAGGACGTCGGCGCCCGGCTGCCACTGCTCGCACCCGCGACCGCGATCGTGCTGGAGCTCCGCGCGATCGACTGAGCGCCGTCAGCCGCCCTGCTTCGGCCGGGGAAGCGTTTCCTGACCGGCGACGTGACGGTTCTGGTTCGCGATCCTCGGCGATCGTTAACCAGAACCGTCACGCGTCGAGAGGAAATGGCCGTCCCGGGGCGATCGGTGGGGTGCCGCGCGGTGAACGAGGCGGCGGTGCGGGACGATCACTCCGTCCGCGGGCTGCGGTGCTGCGGGCTGCCGGGTTGCGGGTGCAGCGGAGGTGTGCGGGCGTGCTCGGGTGACGGTTCCGGTTCGCGAACCCGGGGGATGGTGAACCGGAACCGTCAGCGGCGCGAGGGAACGTCGCCGTCCCCCTAGGGCACCCGGGTCAGGGCAGGAGCGAACCTGCGTGGCGGAGGACGAGCGGGTGGACGAGCTCCTGTGCAGCGATGCCCGGCGCACCCGTCACCGTGAAGGTCACCGACTCGCCGGGGAGCAGGGACACCAACCCGTCGTCGACGCGGGCGGCCGCATCGACGCGGTCGGGGAACAGCGAAACGTCGCGCGCGTACGCCGTCGCCGTCACGGTGACCGTTGCGCCGTCGTCCGTCGCCGACACCACCGTGGACAGGGGCGAGGGCTCGAGTGCCTGGTCGACGACCTCGGCGAAGTCGTGCACGGTGCGGGTGCCGGCTCCCGTGACGACGAGGACCTCGGAACCGGGGTCGCCCGGTGCCGCGAGCGACGACGGCAGCTGCACCCGGTCGGCATCGGCGGGGGCGGCCGCGAGCATGAACGACGACGACTCGAGCACGGCGCCGTCGAAGGTGACGCGGGAGACCGTGACCTCGTCCGCGACCGGCGCCCCGGACGCGTTGACGAGGACGACGTCGAGACCTCCGTCGCCGTCGTCACCCTGGGCACCGGACGAGGGCTGGACGGTGAGCAGCACGGGCTGGTAGGCCTGCCGGACGGCGTACCAGACGGGCTTCCGGATGCCGGCGTGGTCGACGAGGGCCCAGGACACCACGGGCCAGTCGTCGTTGAGCTGCCAGACGACCATGCCGGTGTTGTCGGGTGTGCGGGAGCGGAACCACTCCACGCCGAAGCGGATGGCGTGCGCCTGGTTGAGCTGCGCGGCGAAGTGCCAGTCCTCGATGGAGGTCGGCTCGGGCAGGTGCCCCCGCATGCCGTCGGCGAGCTTCCGGTTGCCCTGGTCGGCCTTCTGGTGCACGAGCATCTCGTGGCCGTCCGGGTCGAGGGGCTCGTCGTGCACCACCGCGGTCAGGGTCGACCACGCCGGCGGGCCCTGGAACCCGAACTCGGCGACGAACCGCGGCTCCCAGTCGGCGTAGGCGCCGTAGTCGAGCCGGTTCCAGACGTCCCAGATGTGCACGCTGCCGTTCCGCTGGTCGTTCGGCGTCAGGTACTCGTCGAACGAGAACGGGCTGCCCGGCGTGTACGGCCGGGTCGGGTCCAGCTCGGCGACGACCGACGGCAGCAGGGAACGGTAGTAGCCGTTGCCCCAGGTCCGCCCGACGAGCGACGGGCGCCAGCCCCACTCGGCGTAGGCGACGAGGTTCTCGTTGTTGCCGTTCCACACGACGAGCGAGGGGTGCGGGCTGAGGCGGGTGACGGCCTCGCGGACCTCGGGGTCGACCTCGTCGGCGAGCCAGGGCTCCTCGGCGTAGGCGGCACAGGCGAACAGGAAGTCCTGCCACACCAGGACGCCGAGCTCGTCGCACCGGTCGTACAGGTCGTCGGACTCGTAGATGCCGCCGCCCCAGATGCGGAGCAGGTTCATGTTCGCGTCGATCGCGTCCTGGATCCGGTCCGCGTACCGCTCGGGCGTCATCTCGGTCAGGTAGGCGTGGTCGGGGATCCAGTTCGCCCCGCGCACCATGACCGGACGGCCGTTGACGCGGAGCAGGAACGGCGCACCGCCGGCGTCGGCGGTGGTGTCGAGCGTGACCGTGCGGAAGCCGACGCGGCCGGTCCACACGTCGTCGCCGACCTCGACCCGGACGTCGTACAGCGGCTGGTCGCCCTCGCCGCGGGGCCACCAGACGGCGACGTCGGGGACCTCGAGGCGGACGGTCGCGGCGCCGTCGACGACGGGACGTGCGCCGACGACCGGGCCGTCGGTGTCGGAACCGGTATGTCCTGCGGACGCGGGGTGCGGGGCCAGGGTGATCCGGGCCTCCAGGCCGGTGCCCGCGGAACCGTCCGCGGACGCGACGGGCGCGCTGCCGATGGCCTGCGAGAAGGAGCCGGTGGAGCCGGCGTGCTCGACGTCGACGTGGGCCGTCAGCACCCCGGTGGTGCCGTCGAGGTCGACGAGCGGGCGGACGGCCGCGATGCGGACGCCGCTCCAGGACTCGATGCCGATCGACTTCCAGATGCCGCTCGTCGCGACGTCGACGCCCCAGTCCCACCCGAAGTTCGACGCGTTCTTGCGGAGCGCGTTGTAGGGGTGGTGGTTGACGTGCGGCAGCTCGCCGCCGTGCAGGGCGGACAGGCGCTCGGCTGCGGGGACCGGCGCGTCGAACGTGACGACGAGCTCGTTCGTGCCCGGTCGGAGCAGGTGCCCGACGGGGAACCGGTACGAGCGGTGCTGGTTGGCGGTGGTCGCGACGACGATGCCGTTGAGCTCGATCGTGGCGAGGGTGTCGAGACCCTCGGCGACGAGGTCGTGGCGGGTCTCGTCCGGCGCGGTCCACTCGAACGTGCGGCGGTAGCGCCAGACGGTGTCACCGATCCACTGGGTGGCGGCCTCACCGTCGCCGTCGAACGGGTCGGGGATCCGGCCGGCCCGCAGCAGGTCGGTGTGCACGCAGCCGGGGACCTGTGCCTCGACCGGTTCGCGGTGCTCCGCCGACTGCTCGGGCCCGGTCACCGCCTCGAGGGTCCACGTGCCGTCCAGGGTGGTCCGCTCCATTGCGTCTCCTCATCGTTACGGGGCCGTGACCCGACCCCTTGACCGCCTTAGTTTACGCGTGTAACAATCACGCTCACAACGTGGACCCTGCGACGACGCAGACCGAGAGGACAACGATGTTCAACCCAACCCGTTCACGGCTCGCCATCGGCGGCGCCGTTCTCCTCGCAGCCGGCCTCGCGCTCAGCGGCTGCAGCTCCAGCGGCACCGCCAGCACGAACGACGCCGCTGCCTCGACCCTGGTGGCGTACACCGGCCAGTCCGGCGACTACCAGATCAACTTCAACCCGTGGTCGCCGTCCAACATCGGCGGCGTCGGCACGATCTACGAGTCGCTCTTCTTCATCACCAACGTCAACACGAAGGACCCGAAGCCGCTGCTCGGCAAGTCGTACGAGTGGAACGACGACGGCACGCAGCTCACCATCACGCTGCGCGACGGAGCCACCTGGAGCGACGGCGAGCCCTTCACCTCGAAGGACGTCGTGTTCACGCTCGACATGCTCAAGAAGCAGAAGGCCCTGAACTCGATCGGCTACGACGGCACCGCGAAGGCCGACGGCGACGACAAGGTGGTCGTCTCGTTCGACAAGCCGTCGTTCGTGCTCGGCCCGAACCTGCTCGGCAAGACCTGGATCGTGCCCGAGCACCTGTGGAAGGACATCGACCCGACCACCGACGTCGTGCGCGAGCCCGTCGGCACCGGCCCGTACACGCTCGGCACCTTCAAGGCGCAGGCGTTCACCCTCGAGGCGAACAAGAAGTACTGGGACGGCGCCCCGGCCGTGAAGACCATCCGCTACCTGTCGCTCTCCGGCAACACCGCCGGCGCCGACGCACTGAAGCAGGGGTCGATCGACTGGCAGACCGGCCCGGTGCCGAACATGGACGACATCCCCGCCAACTACAACGGCTACGACGGCATCACCGTCGGCCAGAACCAGATGGCCCTGCTGACCTGCGCGAACACCGACCTGGGCTGCGCCGGCCCGCAGACCGACCCGGCCGTCCGCCACGCGATCGCCGACGCCATCAACCGCAAGCAGCTCAACTCGCTGGCGTTCGAGAACACCGCGAGCGAGATCTCCCCGACCTTCGCGCTCACCACGACGCAGAAGGACACCATCTCGAAGGACATCGAGCCGGCCGTGATGCCGGAGACCGCCGACACCGACGCGGCCGCCTCGACCCTCGAGGACGCCGGGTGGAAGAAGGGCTCCGACGGCATCTACGCCAAGGACGGCAAGAAGCTGTCGCTCACGGTCGAGGTCGTCACCGGGTGGACCGATTACATCACCGCGATCGACACGATGACGCAGCAGCTCAAGGCTGCGGGCATCGAGCTCAAGGCGCAGCAGTCGTCGTGGAACGAGTGGACCGACAAGAAGACCAAGGGCAACTTCGAGCTCGCGATCGACTCGCTCGGCCAGGGCCCGACGGCGAACCCGTACTACCTGTACAACAACTACTTCACGACGGCGAACACCGCGAAGGTCGGCGAAGCAGCCCCGATGAACATCTCGCGGTACAGCAACCCCGACGTCGACAAGGCCATCGCGAAGCTCGCCACGATCAACCCCGAGGACACCGCGGCGACCCAGCCCGAGCTCGACACGATCCAGGAGCACATCGTCGAGGACCTGCCCTACATCCCCGTGATGACCGGCGGCACGACGAGCGAGTTCCACGCGGCGAAGTTCACCGGCTGGCCGACGGAGGACGACCTGTACGCGTTCCCGGCGGTCTGGGCGAGCCCGGACAACGCCGAGATCTTCAAGGCGCTCAAGCCGGCGAAGGGCTGACACCGATGGGATCGCGACCGAGGGGCACTCGACGATGACCTACTTCCTGCGCAAGATCGGCTTCTACGTCGTCGCACTGTGGGCGGCCCTGACGCTGAACTTCATCATCCCCAGGCTCCTGCCCGGCAACCCGGTGGACATCCTGCTCGCCAAGCTCCAGCAGCGCGGCGGGCAGGTGACCCCGGCGACCCGGGAGGCGTACGAGCTGCTCCTCGGTGGCGATTCCTCGGAGCCGCTCATCTCCCAGTACGGCCACTACCTGGTCAACGTGTTCCGCGGTGACCTCGGCGTTTCCGTCAGTTACTTCCCGGCACCCGTCACCGAGGTGATCGGCAGTTCGCTGCCGTGGACCATCGCCCTGGTCGGGATCGCCACCATCGTGGCCGCGATCATCGGCGTCGGCCTCGGGGCCTTCGTCGGGTGGCGGCCCGGCACCTGGCTCGACTCGTTCGTGCCGGCCACCACCCTGCTCGCCGCGGTGCCGTACTTCTGGCTCGCGCTGATCCTGGTGTACTTCTTCGCGACCGGGCTCCACCTGTTCCCGGCACAGGGCGGCTACGACGTCATCCTGACGCCCGGGTTCAACTGGGACTTCATCGTCTCGGCGGTGCAGTACGGAGTGCTGCCGGCGGTGACGATCGTGCTCGCGTCGCTCGGCGGCTGGCTGCTCGGCATGCGCAACATGATGGTGTCGACGCTGTCCGAGGACTACATCACCACCGCGCAGGCGAAGGGCCTGTCCGACGGCAAGATCCTGCGGAACTACGCCGCACGGAACGCCGTGCTGCCGTCCGTCGCCGGGTTCGCGATCTCCCTCGGGTTCATCGTGTCCGGCTCCGTCGTCACCGAGCAGGTGTTCTCGTACCCGGGCATCGGGTCGAAGCTGCTGTCCGCGGTGACGAACAACGACTACGCGCTCATGCAGGGCATCTTCCTGTTCATCACCCTGGCGGTCCTCGGCGCGAACCTCGTCGTCGACCTGCTGTACGGACTGATCGACCCGCGCACGCGGGCCCGGAGCTAGGGGAGGAGACGACCATGACCAACATCCAGCAGGAGACCGAGCCCACCATCGGCGCGCTGACCGAGGAGGCCGACAGCACCACGTCGATCGCCACCCGGCGCGCGTCGAAGGGCGGCATCCGCAGGTTCCTCCCCACCCTCACCCCCTGGCTCGTCACGGGCATCGCGCTCGTCGCCGGCGTCACGCTGTTCGGGGTGATCGGACCGCTGCTCGTCGGCGACCCGACCACCATCCGCGACACCGGGCTGCAGGGACCGAGCGGCTCGAACGTCCTCGGCACCACCCAGACCGGTCAGGACGTCCTGGCCCAGCTCGCCTTCGCCACCCGGGGCAGCCTGCAGATCGGGCTCATCGTCGGCGTCCTCGCCACGGTGCTGTCCGCGTTCTTCGGCATCCTCGGCGCCTACCTGGGCGGGATCATGGACGAGGCGTTCTCGCTGTTCTCGAACGTGTTCCTCGTCATCCCCGGCCTGCCGCTCGTCATCGTCATCTCCGGCCTGGTGCCGCGTGAGGCCCGCGGGCTCTGGACCATCGCGGTCGTCCTGGCGATCACGTCGTGGGCCGGGTCCGCCCGGGTGCTGCGGGCGCAGACGATGTCGATCCGCAACCGCGACTACGTGTCCGCTGCCCGGGTCGCCGGCGAACGGCCCTGGCGGGTCATCGCCGTCGAGATCCTGCCGAACCTGCTGCCGGTGCTCGCGTCGCAGTTCGTGTTCGCGGTGATCGCCGCGATCCTCGGGGAGGCGGGGCTGTCGTTCCTCGGGCTCGGGGCGTCGAACTCGTCGACGCTCGGCACCATGCTCTTCTACGCCCAGAACGGCTTCGCGCTGGCGAACGGCGCCTGGTGGTGGTTCGTGCCGCCGGGCCTGCTCATCGCCCTGCTCGGCATGGGCCTGTCCCTGGTGAACTTCTCGATCGACGAGGTCATCAACCCGCGACTCGCGAACGTGCGTGCGCAGCGACGGCGCGACCGTCGTGCGAAGCGTGCGGCCCGCTCGGGAGGCCCGACCCGCGTCGCCACCGCCGGTCACGACACGAAGGGGGTCGCCCGATGAGCGCCACCGACACCGCACGACCGGTCACCTCCGACGTCACGGGCGACGGCCGCCGGCCGGCCGTGCTGACCATCGACCACCTCGACGTCGTCTACGAGACCGAGCACCCCGTGCACGCCGTGAAGGACGTCTCGCTCACCCTGGCGCCCGGCGAGATCCTCGGACTCGCGGGGGAGTCGGGCTGCGGCAAGACGACCCTGGCGTACGCCATCACCCGGCTGCACCGGCCGCCGGCGAAGGTCACGTCGGGCAGCATCACGTTCCACGACCGCGACGGCACCGACGTCGACCTGCTCGGCCTGCCGCACGAGCAGCTCCGCGCCGTGCGGTGGTCGAAGCTGTCGATGGTGTTCCAGGGGGCGATGAACGCGCTCAACCCGGTCACCACGATCCGTGCCCAGCTCGACGACGCCCTGGTCGAACACCGCAAGGGCCTGCCCCGCAAGGAACGACGGGCCATCGCCGAGGACGCCCTGCGCCGCGTCGGCGTCGACCCGTCCCGCATCACGGCGTACCCGCACGAGCTGTCCGGCGGCATGCGGCAGCGCGTGATGATCGCGATGGCGATGCTGCTCGAACCGCAGATCATGATCATGGACGAGCCGACAACCGCGCTCGACGTCGTGGTGCAGCGGGAGATCCTGCGCGAGATCGTCCGACTGCGCGACGAGCTCGGGTTCGCCGTCGTGTTCATCACGCACGACCTGCCGCTGCTGCTCGAGATCAGCGACCGGATCGCGATCATGCTCCGCGGCGAGGTCGTCGAGTGCGACCGTGCCAGCGTGATCCAGCACGACCCGCAGCACCCGTACACGCGGAAGCTGCTGCAGTCGTTCCCGAGCCTGTCCGGGGCCCGCGGCGCGTTCATCCGCACCGGGGTCGAGGACGGCGCCGAACCCGAGACCGACACCCGGGCCGTCGTGGTCCAGGCAGCACAGGAGACGGACCGATGACCAGTGTGACCGTCAGCCACCTCGGCAAGGACTTCCACACCCGCAAGGGCCTGAAGCGCACCACTCTGCGGGCCGTCGACGACGTGTCGTTCGACCTGCTGCCCGGCCGGACCGTCGCGCTCGTGGGGGAGTCCGGCTCGGGCAAGTCCACCATCGCGCGGATGCTCGCCAAGCTCGAGACCCGGACGCGCGGTTCGATCGACGTGCGGCTCGAGGACGGCACCCCCGTCGAGGGCAGCATGTACCGGCGGCACGTGCAGATGGTGTTCCAGGACCCGTTCGCCTCGCTCAACCCGTTCCACTCGATCGAGCACCACATCGCCCGACCGCTGCAGCTGCACCACCGGGCCCGCGGCGCCGACGAGACCGCCGACAAGGTGCGGGAACTGCTCGGCAGGGTGAACCTCGACGAGGACTTCGCGTCACGGCGGCCGCACGAGCTCTCCGGCGGGCAGCGGCAGCGCGTCGCCATCGCCCGCGCACTCGCCCCGGGCGCCCAGGTGCTCATCGCCGACGAACCCGTGTCGATGCTCGACGTCTCGATCCGCCTGAGCGTGCTCAACCTGCTCGGCCGGCTGCAGCGCGAGGACGAGCTCGCCGTGCTCTACATCACGCACGACCTGGCGACCGCGCGGCACTTCTCCGACGAGATCCTCGTGCTCTACCGCGGCCGGGTCGTCGAGCGGGGACCGTCGGACGCCGTCATCCTCGACCCGCACCACGACTACACCCGGCTGCTCGCCGAGGCCGCCCCCGACCCGGAGCGCACCGAGCGCCGGATCACCGCGGGGCCGCCGCTCGACCGGACGAAGATCGACAACACCACCTGCTACGACCACACGATCGGGGACTGGGTGTCGAGCCAGCCCGCACCGGTCGGGGCGCGATGAGCGACGGGCCGACGTTCGTCGACTGGGTCGCCGACGGGTTCGCGGCACGGTTCCGGGTCGGTGCGGACCAGCCCGCGGCGCTCGTGTCGTTCGTGCCGGCCGGCGGAGCGTCGGCCGGCGGAGCGCTCGCCGGTGGCACGCTCGCTGACGGGCCGGACGACCCGCAGCCGCTCGTCGAGCTGACGACGATCGGGCACGGGCGGTTCCCGGGCGGGTTCCGGCACGTGGACTCCACGATCGGGGCACGACTGCGGCCCGTGTCGCACCACGTGCACGACGACGGGACCGACCTGTGGTTCCGGATCGTGCAGGCGGACGCGGCCACGGGCCTCCAGACCGAGTCGGTGTTCCGGGCGCGCGCTGGCGTGCCCGCGTTCCAGACGTGGACCGAGGTGTCGGCCGAGCACGGTGAGCACGTCGTGGACTCCTTGTCGTCGTTCGCGACCGGGGCGTTCCTGACCGACTCGGGCGCCACCGTCGACGAGCTCGCCCTCGTGCACGCCGACAACGACTGGGCAGCGGAGAGCCGGTGGCGGACCGATCCGCTGCGATCGATCGGGCTCGCGCGCATCGACCGGGAGGCCCAGCACCACCCGCCCCGCAGCCGCGCCGTCGTGCAGAACCGCGGCTCGTGGTCGACCGGCGAGGCGCTGCCGATCGGGGTGCTGCGGGCGGAGGACGCTGTGTCGCTTCCGTACGCGCTCGTCTGGCAGGTCGAGCACAACGGGCCGTGGCTGTACGAGCTCGGCGAGACCCGGCGGCACGCGTACGTGCTGCTGAGCGGCCCCACCGACCAGGAACACCAGTGGACCACCGTCGTCACGCCGGAGCAGCCGTTCACCTCGGTGCCGGTGTCCGTCGGGATCGCCGGGTCGATCGACGACGCCTTCGGGGTGCTCACCCGGCAGCGTCGGGCGTTCCGGCACGTGCGGGAGGCCGACCGTGCCCTGCCCCTGGTGTTCAACGACTACATGAACACGCTCATGGGCGACCCGACCACCGAGAAGCTCCTGCCGCTCATCGACGCGGCCGCCGACGCCGGCGCGGACCTGTTCTGCATCGATGCCGGCTGGTACGCCGAGGGACACTGGTGGGACACCGTCGGAGCGTGGGAGGAAGCGGCGTCGCGGTTCCCGACGGGGCTCGGGGCCGTCATCGACCACATCCGTGCGCGCGGCATGCTGGCCGGCCTCTGGCTCGAGCCCGAGGTCATCGGCATCCACTCGCCGCTGGCCGGGACCCTGCCGTCGTCCGCGTTCGTCGAGCACCACGGGGTCCGGGTCGCGGAGCACGGGCGGCACCTGCTCGACCTGCGCTCGGCGGAGGCCCGCGCACACCTCGACTCGGTGGTCGACCGGCTCGTCGGGGAGCTCGGGGTGACGTTCTTCAAGATGGACAACAACACGATGACCGGGCCGTTCGTCGGGATGCTCGACCACCAGCGGGCGCTGCTCCACTGGCTCGACACGGTGCAGGAGCGGTACCCGGCACTGCTCATCGAGAACTGCGCCTCGGGAGCGATGCGCGCCGACTGGGCCATGCTGTCCCGCCTGCACATGCAGTCGACATCGGACCAGCAGGACCCGGTGCTGTCCGCCACGATCGCCGCCGCCGCTCCCGCTGCGATGCTGCCCGAACAGGCGGGGAACTGGGCGTACCCGGCGCCGACGATGGACCCGGAGTTGTTCACACTGTCGCTCGTGAACGGGGTGCTCGGGCGGATGTACCTGTCCGGGTACCTCAACGAGATGTCGTCGTCGCAGCGTGCGGTGGTCGGTGACGCGATCGCGGCACACCGGCAGGTCCTGGAGGTCGTCGAGGCGTCCGTCCCGATCTGGCCCCTCGGGCTGCCCGCCTGGGAGGACCCGTGGACCGCACTCGGCCTGCGCGCCTCCTCGGGCGACCTGTACCTGTCGGTGTGGTCGCTGCCCGGTGCGTCGGCGTCGGTGTCGTTGCCGCTGCCGGTGTTCGCCGGGCAGGCGGTGGTCGTCGAGCCACTGTTCCCGACGGCACTCGGGTCGTGGTCCGTGGCGTGGGACGCCGCTTCGGGCTCGCTCGAGGTCGCGAACGGCGGATCGACCCCCACAGCGCGGGTGCTCCGCGTCCGGTCGCAGGAGGCGGACGCGGGGGCCTGAGCGGGCGCGCGTCGCGATGGCAGGGCGCGCGCTGGAGCGGACGGGAGGCACGGTGCGGGCAGGCACCGTGCCTCCCGTTTCGTCGGTGGTCGCGTCCACGGCGCGGGGGACGCGGGTTCGTGTCCGCGCGGTGACGGTTCTGGTTCAGGATCCTCGGGGATCGTGAACCAGAACCGTCAGGAGCGCTGCAGAACGGGGTCCCCGGTCACGCCTGGTCCTCGTCGTCGGGGCGTCGTGGAGCCCGGAGGCGCAGGGTGGCGCCGAGGCCGATGACCAGGAAGCCGGCGGCGGAGAAGGCGGCGGCGCGGGTGCCGTCGGAGAACGCGTCGGCGGCGTCGGCGCGCGTGGCCCCGTCGAGGCCGGAGATGGCTCCGCCGGAGGACTGCACCACGGCGTCGGCGATCTTCGTCGCGGTGGCGGCCGGGGTGCCCGCGTCCTGCAGGCGGTGCTCCAGGATGCTGCCGGTCGAGGTGAACAGGACGGTGCCGAGGACGGCGATGCCGAGCGCCGAGCCGATCTGGCGCGCGGTGCTCTGGGCGCCGGACGCCTCACCGCTGCGTTCGACGGGGACGTCCTGCAGCACCACACCGGTGAGTTGGGCCGTCGCGAGCCCGACGCCGAAACCGTAGACGAACAGGCACGGCACGATCGCCCACCACGGCGTCGACGACGTCACGACGAACCCGATCGCGGCGACCCCGACGATCTCGGCGCCGATGCCCATCCGGACGATCGGCAGTGCTCCGACGCGTTGCCCGACCGTGGCGGCGGACCCGCTCGCGACGAACGACCCGATCGCCAGTGCGAGCAGCACGAAGCCGGTCTGCAGGGCGGAGTACCCGAGCACGTTCTGCAGCCAGAGCGGCAGCGACAGGATGATGCCGAACTCGCCGAGCGACACGATGAGTGCTGCGACGGAACCGTTCCGGAACGAGCCGATGCGGAACAGGTCGAGTGCGATCAGGGTCGAGCGTCCGGCCCGCTGCCGGCGCAGGGAACGGACCACGAAGGCGGCTCCGGCAGCGACCGCGATCACGAACGCGACCGGGATCGGGGAGACCGGGCCGTCCCACGACCACGAGCCGATGGTGAGCGGCGTCGACGACGGGGTCCACCAGCCGTAGGTCCGGCCCTCGATGAGCCCGAACACCAGGGCGGCACTCGCGATCACGGACAGCAGCGCTCCGACGAGGTCGATGCGGCCGGTGTGCCGAGCATCCCGCGACTCCTGCACGGCGACGGCGAGCCCGACGAGGATGACCGCGACGATCGGGACGTTGATGCCGAAGGCCCACCGCCACGAGAAGTCCGTCGTCAGCCAGCCGCCGAGCAGCGGGCCGACCGCGACCATGCCGCCGATCGTCGAGCCCCACACGGCGAAGGCGATGCCACGCTCCCGGCCGGTGAACGTCGCGTTGAGGATCGAGAGCGTGGTGGGCAGGACCATCGCGCCGCCGATGCCCTGCAGCACGCGGGACACGACGAGGAGCTCACCGGTCGGCGAGAGCGCGGCGAGCACCGACGCCACCGCGAACACGATGACGCCGGTGGTGAGCAGGCGTCGGCGGCCGAACCGGTCGGCCACGGACCCGAAGACGAGCAGCAGGGCGGCGAACACGAGCGTGTAGCTCTCCTGCACCCACTGCACCAGGGTCGAGCCGATGTCGAGGTCGGCGACGATGCTCGGGATCGCGACGTTGACGATCGTGGAGTCGACGATGATGAGCGCCACGGCGAGGCTGATCACCACCAGGCCGAGCCAACGACGACGGTCCGGCGTGGTGGCGGGTGCTGCGGCGGGAGCGCTCATTCCGGTGGTTCCTCTCAGATGGTCAGCATGCTGACGACCTGACGGTACACCCGCTTCCGGTGACCGGCGGACCGGGGACTCACGGCAGGAGCTGGAGTTCCATCGCGCGGGTCACGGCGCGGGTGCGGTCGTTCACGCTGAGCTTCTCGAAGACGTGGCCGAGGTGCGTCTTCACCGTGGCCTCGCTGAGGAACAGCGCGCGGCCGATCGCCGGGTTGCTGTTGCCCTGGGCGACGAGGCGCAGGACGTCGAGCTCGCGCGGGGTCAGTGACGGGCCGGCCGCGGCGGGGAGCGAACCCGTTGCTCGGCGGACGAGTGCTGCGGCAGCCGAGGGGGCCAGCGCCGTCTCGCCCCGTGCGGTCGCCCGGACGCCCGCGAGGATCTCGGACTCCGGCGCGGCCTTGAGCAGGTAGCCGGTGGCGCCGGCCTCGATGGCGGCGAGGATCTGGTCGTCGGACTCGTACGTGGTCAGGATCAGGACGCGGACGCCGGGGTCGGCGGCGAGGATCTCCGCCGTCGCCGTATCGCCGTCGAGCACGGGCATCCGGAGGTCCATGAGCACGACGTCGGGGCGTTCGGCCAGCGCCACCGTCACCGCGGCGCGGCCGTCACTGGCCTGGCCGACGACCTCGATGTCGTCGGCGTCCTGTAGCAGGGCCACGATGCCCGAGCGGACGATCGGGTGGTCGTCGGCGACCACGACGCGGATCACCGGGTCACCTCTGCCACGGGGTCACGATCGACGGCCGGGAGGCTCGGCTCGGGTCCGGTGGGCAGGCTCGCGTCGACGACGGTGCCCCGGCCCGGGCTGCTCGTGATCGTGCAGGCACCGCCGGAGAGCGCCAACCGTTCGTGGAGGCCCCGGAGACCGTGCCCGGCCGTCGGGACGCCGGTGTCGAAGCCGACGCCGTCGTCGGTCACACGGACGCCGACGTGTTCGCGCGCGTGCTGCAGGACGATGCGGACGGAGCCGGCGTCGGCGTGCGCACGGATGTTCGCGAGGGACTCCTGGACGACCCGGAGCAGCACGACCTGGGCGTCGCGGTCGAGCGGGCCGTCGGTCGCGTCGACGGCGACGGGCGTGCCGTTCTCGCGGGTGTAGCGCTCGGCCAGGCGGTGCAGGGCTCCGGCCAGACTGCCGCTCGTGGCACCGGCGAGCCCGGCGGCGATGAGGGCGCGGGAGTCCTCGAGCGCCGCTCGTGCAGACTCTTCGAGGACCGCCAGTCGTTCGTCGAGGGCGGCACCGCGGTCGTTCGCCAGGTCCTTGCGGGCACGTTCGGTGAGCATGACGATGCCGGCGAGGTTCTGCGCGACGGTGTCGTGGATCTCACGGGCCAGGCGCTCCCGTTCGCTCGCCACACCGGCACTGCGGTGGGCGTCGGCGAGGGACTGCTGGGTGGCGCGGAGTTCGTCGAGGAGCTGGCGGCGCTCCTCGGACAGGCCGGCGACGCTCGAGATCCACACGCCCATCGCGCAGGCACCGATCACACTGATGCCCTCGATGAGCAGGGTGCTGACGAGGGCGTCCGGGCCGCCGGAGACCTGCAGGCCGATGCCGCTCGCGATGCCGACCGCGACCGAGAGCAGGCCGGCGGTGCGGACGCGCTCGGACTGCACCCACACGAGGGGGAACGCGATGCACTGCACGAACGCGGTGCTCGGCACGACGGCGGGCAACACCAGGGCCGCGACGAGGACCAGCGGAAGGAAGGCCGCGGCGGCACGGGGGCTGTCGTAGCCGCGGTGGCCGAACACGGCGTAGGCGACGACGAGCACCACGACCGCGGTGTACGCCGGCCAGCGAGTACCCCACGGCGACCACCCGAACACGGTGATCACGGCGGTGAGGAGCATCGTGCCCGCGAAGAAGACGTGCAACCACCGGTTGCGCATCCACGTCTCGCCGTTCATGTGCCCAGCATCCCACCAGCGGGGCGCCATCAGGCGTCCTTGCGGTTCCACCGGAACGTCAGCAGGCAGGCCACCGTGCCCAGGACCAGCCATGCTGCCAACACGAGGGCTCCGAGGCCGAGGTGCCACGCGCCTCCCGGCTCACCCGACTCGAACGCACCGGGCAGGAAGACGGACCGCATGCCGGAGGCCATCCAGCGCAGGGGGAAGACGGACGCGACGTCCTGCAACCAGGCGGGGAGCTGCGTGAAGGGCAGGTAGACGCCGGAGATGAACTGCAGCACCAGCACGATCGGGACGATGGTGGCGGTGGCGCGCCGGCTCTCGCGGGGGAGCGCCGAGACCGCGATGCCCAGGACACAGCTGGTGGCGATGCCGAGGACCATCACGCCGGCGAAGACACCCCACTTGCCCGCGTCGGTCGGCAGGTCGACGCCGAACACCAGGCTCGCGATCGCCAGCAGCAGGGCCGTCTGCACGAGCGTGGTGACGAGGACCATGCCGATCTTGCCGACGAAGTACGACAGGACCGGGAGCGGTGTGCCGCCGAGTCGCTTCAACGTGCCGTCGCTGCGCTCGGTGGCGATGTCGACGCCGAGTGACTGCGTGCCGGACAGAAGGATGCCCGTCGCCACCAGGCCGGGCAGGTAGTAGGTGGCGTAGTCGACGCTGACGTCGGGGCCGGCCTGGATGTCGGCGGCGCCGGAGAACGCCACCGAGAACAGCGCCAGCATGATGATCGGGAACAGGAAGGTGAAGAAGACCGCGTCGGGAGCGCGGAAGTAGGTGCGGATCTCGTACGAGATGCGGCTGGTCGCTGTCTTCACTGCTGTCCCACCATGTCGAGGTAGACGTCCTCGAGGGACGGACGGATGACTTCGAGGTCGTGCATGGGCGTGGTGCTGCTGCGGATGAGCGCCGTCGGGTCGGTCGTGCGCTCGTCGTGGTGTCCGCCGTCGTCGTCACGCCAGCGGACCCGGGGCGTGCGTGCCTCGGCGCCGCCGATCTCGTCGATGGGTGCGAGGTCGAGGAGCTTCCCGTCGGCGATGACCGCGCCCCGGTCGGCGAGCTGGGCGGCTTCGTCGAGGTAGTGCGTGGTGAGCAGGATCGTCGTGCCCTCGTGCTGCACCTGGCGCAGGAGGTCCCAGAACTGTCGGCGGGCCTCGGGGTCGAAGCCCGTGGTCGGTTCGTCGAGGAACAGGACCTCGGGGCGGCCGATGATGCCGAGGGCGACGTCGACGCGGCGGCGCTGGCCCCCGGACAGGCGGCTGATGCGGGTGTTGCGCTGCGTCTCGAGCCCCGTCGCGGTGAGGAGCTCCTCGGTACTGCGGTGCTTCGGGTAGAGCGTCGCGAAGTGGTTCAGCTGCTCGGCGACGGTGACGTTCGGGGACTCCGCGCTGGTCTGCAGGACGATGCCGATCCGTGCGTTGTGGCTGCGGCTCGTCCGTGCGGGGTCGTGGCCGAGGACTCGGACCTCGCCGGCGGTGCGGGAGCGGTACCCCTCGAGGATCTCGACCGTCGTGGACTTGCCGGCCCCGTTGGGGCCGAGGAGCGCGAAGGTCTCGCCGCGTTCGATCGTGAAGGAGACGTCGTCCACGGCACGTTTGCCGGTGGCGTACTGCTTGCCGAGGTGCTGGACCTCGATGGCGGGGGACTCGGGCATGGGTCCAGCTTCGCCGCCCGGCTGCCAGGGGGGATCGGCCGGGGCGGTGGTCTCGGCATCGTCCGATCGGGGGATGGTGCCGGATCGGAGGCGCGGTGCAGGTTGGTCGTTCACAGACCACTCCATTACTGGTTGTGTCCGGCAACTCTTTGATATGTTGCCTGCGGGGAAGTGGCGCGGGGCCGCTGCGGCGAGACGGGGGAGACGATGGCCGATCTGACAGTGTCGTGGAGCACGCTCGAAGCCGTCCACGGTGCGCTCGACAAGGCGACGGGCACGTTCACGGGCGCCTCGCTCCCGGCCGAGGGCGGCGCGTCCGGAGCAGAGGACGTCGCGCAGGCGTTCGCGACCTTCCGGACGGCGCAACAGCGTTCGGACGAGTGGCTGGCCGACACGAGCCGGACGCTCGGCGAGTACGCGAAGGACACGAAGTCGCTCTTCGCCGACGCCGACGACGACCTGGCCGGCAAAGCCGGGGGCAAGTGATGGCGGCCGATCCACTCGCCGGCGACCCGGGCGCGATCACCAGGCTCTCGAGCGCGCTTGCCGATCACCAGGACGACATCCGCACGGGCGCGCATCACGTCGCCAGCGCGCTGCACGACGCCGACGGGTGGGAAGGCGCATCGAAGGACCGCTTCACCACCACCGTCGGGACGATCGCGCCCGCCGCGCAGCGCATCATCAGTCGACTCGACGCAGCGATCGACGTGCTCGACACCTACGCCGAGGCCGTCCGACAGATCCAGGACGAGGCCGAACGGATCCAAGCCGCTCAGCTGACCAACGCCGTCGACTCGATCGCCAACGCCGTCTCGTTGGGCAGCGCTCAGTCGACCGCCGCGGGCAGCGACGCCACCGAAGCCGACGACCGACGAGTCGATCGTCTGCAGACCGACGCCGGCGACCTCGCCGCCGCTGCGAAGCGACTCGACGCGGAGTGGGACGCCCTCGTGGAGCGGCGGGCTGCTGCGGACCGGGCAGCAGCCGCGGGCCTCACCGAAAGTGAGGTGCTCGGGGTCGCCGTCGGGTACGCGGGGACGCTCGCCGCGATGAGCGACGCCGACTTCCTGCGGGCGGTGGCCGGGATGCCGCCGGAAGTGCTCGCGGCGCAGGACCAGGCCGTCGCCGACCGGATCGCCGGGATGCCGCCCGAGGTCGTGCAGGCGTGGTGGGACGGGCTCGGTGGACGCGGGACCGCGGGGGAGCACTCGGCGGCGCAGGACGCGCTGATCACGGCGTTGCCCGCGGTGATCGGCAACCTGAACGGGGTGCCGTACTGGGCGCGTGACCAGGCGAACCGGCTGAGTGCGCAGCGGGCGTACGTGCAGGCGAAGGAAGCGGTGAAGGCCGCGAAGAAGGACCTCAAGACGGCGATCGGTCGGACCGCGCAGCTTGCGGCGCAGCAGAAGCTGAACGCCGCGGAGCGTCGGTACGACCAGCTCAAGAACTTCGTCGCAGGAGTCCGGACCGGCCTGAACGGTGTCGACGGGATGCCTCGCCAGATGGTCTCCTTCAGCGATGCGCAGCCACCGCTCGGTGCCATCTCCATCGGCGACCTCGACACCGCCGACAACGTGAGCTACCTCGTGCCGGGGATGGGGACCACCCTGCAGGACACGACCGTGCTCATGCGCGCGAGTGCGAACGTGGCCGCCACCCAGCGGCTGTCCGAAGCAGGACAGAACACGGCGATGGTCTCGTGGATCGGGTACGAGGCGCCCGGGAACGTGCTCACGACGGGTGACCCTGGTGTGTTCGGGGAGTCGCACGCCCGGGCCGGCGCCGAGCGACTCGCGGACGACCTCGGTGGATTCCGTGCGATCCGCCCGGACACGACGCTCAACGTGGTCGCGCACTCCTACGGATCGACGACCGCAGCGATCACCTTGCACGACCACCCGGAGCTCGGAGTGCACTCATTCGTCACCCACGGATCGGCAGGGATCCCGAACAGCATCCCGGACGCAGCCGCGACGAACGCGGACCACGTGTACTCCGCTCAGGCGGAAGAACGTTGGAACGTCGCGCACATCGGGCGGTCGTTGAGCTACCCGCAACGACTCGATCCCACCGACTCTGATTTCGGGTCGACGGTGATCGACGCCTCCGGGGCCGACCGATCGCCAGCGGTGGACGTCCACGATCTCATCGTCAACCCCGATGGGGACCCCGATGCTGATCACGGCTACCTCGATCTCGACACGAACACCCTGCTCGAGACGGCGAAGGCGACACTACGGTGAGGATGATGACGAGGCGAGCAACGAGACCCATGACCGCCGCTGCCGTTGCGTGCGCCATCGCGCTCGGTGCAGCCGGCTGCGGCACGACAGGAGCAGGGAAGACCATGACGATCGATGAAGCACGATCTGAAGCCGTCACGGAGCTGCGCTCGGTGCTCGAACTGGCGCCGGACACGTGGCCGCAGGAGGTTCCGAAGCCCGTCGCGAATGACTGCAAGGTCGACGGTCAGACGGCCGTCCAGTTCAGCTACTTCGTCGAGGTCGCAGAGCCGGGCGATCCCGAGTCCTTGGTCGAGGAAGCAGGCGACCACTGGAAGCAGCGCGGATACGAGCTCTCCACGACGACGTCGGAGATGGACGCCGCCACCGGGAAGGTGTACGCGATCGTCGCGCGTGCGAAGGACAAGCCGCGCGCCTCGATCGCGGCGACCAAGGTGCGCGCCCATGTCAACGTCGACTCCGTCTGCGTGCTCGGCGATCCGGACGACTACCGGTAACCGGGAACCGGCGCCGACGCATGCCCAGTCCTCTCCGATCAGCCGCCGGTGCCGGCGCCGATGCTGACGCGCCCCCTGCCGAGCGGGCGGCCCTCCGGCGAAACCGGCTCGTCTTCGGCCTCGTCGTTGCTCCGGTAGGGGTCCTGATCGCACTCTTCGTCGGGTTCCTCGTGCAGATCGATGCTGCGTGGGCCGGGGTGCACCACGGAGACGAAGTAGCGGGGCCGCTGTTCGTCGCGATCGGGATCGGTCTGGTCGCCACGGTGCCGGCACTCATCGCAGGCATCCGAGCGCTCCGCGACAAGGCCTGGGTCGGGCTGGCGTCGGCGACGACCGTCGTGAGCGGCATCGGACTGGTCGCCGTCGCGCTGTTGGTCGTCGTCCCCGCCTTCGACCTGCTGCCGCGGTCGGCCCGACAAGCGGATGCGTACCGCGAGCAACAGCAGCGGGAGGAGCTCGAAGACGTGGGGTACGACGGGCCGTCCTCGGCCGAGGCGGCCGGCGCTTCCATGCAGTCCCACGTCGCCGACGCGCTCGATGTCCTGGATCTGCGTGAGAGCGATGTCGAGCAGCGGACGTGGTTCTCGACGAGCACGACCGCCCTCGGGAACCGGTGCAGGTCGTTCCGTCAACGGGTCGACCTTCCCTCAGCGCTCGACCGTGTCGCAGCGGAGAAGACCCTGGCGGCCTCGTGGAGCACCGGAGGGAACCGTCGGGATTTCGGCACCACTGTCAACGGGAATCCGCAGCTGCAGGACATGTCGGCGGAATCGACGATCACGTTCGATCGGCGCGAGGGAACGCTTCTCGTCGCGAGTGACTGCATCCCCTACGCCGACGCAGGGTAGGAGGTCCAGCCGTGAGGGCGAAGCACACGACGACCTGGTCAGCCATTGCGGTCGGGGTGATCGTCACGTTCGGTGTGACCGCATGTGCCGGTGGCGGACCCACGACACGGACACCGGAGCAAGCGCAGGCCGAAGCCCTGGAGCTCCTGCGGAAGACCCAGGCGGCGGTCGACCTGCCGTGGCCGGAGACGCCGGCACCGTCGGCCGAGCCTTGCTCGGCGGGCGTTCGCTTCAAATACTTCGTTCCGGTCGAGGTCAAGACCGATGCGAGTTCGGTGGCCCAGACCCTGCGCCGGTTGTGGAGATCGGAGGGGCTGACGGTCTCCTCGTCGCAGGAGGACTTCGGTGAAGCCCGCGGTGTCCTCTACTCAGCGACCGCCGTCGCCGAGGGCGGGGCCGGGGCCGCCTACCAGGTGAGCGCAACGTCGGTCGCCGTGCAGATCACGTCGCCCTGTGTCGAGGGCTCGCCTGATGACGAATGAGGTCTGACGGTTCTGGTTCGCGATCGTCGGGGATTGCGAACCGGAACCGTCACGGTCTCAGTACTGCGGCCGGATCCAGTCCGTCGGCTGCACGAAGCGGGCGCGGGGCAGGAACTCGTCCGGCTCGGCGGTCCGCACGCTCGTGATGATCGTGTCCTCGCCGTACTCCGACAAGCGGCGGGCGATGCCGTCGCGTTCGTCGATCACCAGTGTCGCGCGGGTCGCCGGGTTCTCGCGGTGTTCGAAGGTCACCAGGATCGAGTGTTCGCCGATGTGCTGGACCAGGATCGGGTGGAAGCTCTCGGGGCCGCGACCCCATCGGAGCATCAGGTCGGGCACGGCCATCCGGACGACGGGATCGGAGACCATGCTCCGGGCGAACGAGATCTCCTCCGGACCGTCGTCGGGGTCGTGCAGCACGCCGTCGCGGTAGGAGACCGGCTTGGCCCGCTGGCGCACGAGGGTCCAGGTCTGCGCGGCCTCGTCGATGTCGAGGCGGAACTGCCAGTACTTCTGCCGGGACTCCTGGTGGACGCCCTCGAGGACGTACCGGGCGGGTCGACGGAGGGCGGCGAGCTCCTCGGCGATCGCGGGACCGTCAGACCGGGTGAGGAGTTCGTCGAGACGCACGGTGCCAGCATGGCGCACCACGTGCCGTGGACCGCACCCCCTGACGGGCGGGAGGGGCGGGGCGGGGTGGTGCCGGGCCTCCAGGCCGTGGGGTGGTCGCGTCAGGTTGCGTCAAGCAACGTGCGCGTAGACCGGGGGGATGCAGGTCGTCGGAGTCGAACAGTTCGGAGGGCCCGAGGCCCTCGCCGTCCACGAGGTGCCGGAGCCGCACGCCGGTGCGGGGTCCGTGCGGATCCGGGTGCAGGCGTTCGCCGTGAACCCGACCGACACGGGGGTGCGTGCCGGGCAGCGGGACAGCTCGCAGGCCTCGCCGCCGTACGTGCCGGGGATGGACGCCGCCGGCGTCATCGACGAGGTCGGGCTCGACGTCACTGGATGGCAGGCCGGCGACGAGGTCATGGCGATGGCGCTGCCGCTCAGCGCCCACGGTGGCGCCTACGTGCAGGAGCTCGTCGCGCCGGTGGGGTCGTTCACGCGGATTCCTCGTGGGACGTCTCTTCCGCTCGCCTCCACGGTGCCGATGAACGGGCTGACGGCGTTGCAGATCCTGTCGCACGCCTCGCTCGCGCCGGGGCAGACACTCGCAGTGACCGGGGCCGCTGGGCTGCTCGGGAACTACGTGGTGCAGTTGGCGAAGGCCGCCGGGCTGACCGTGATCGCGGATGCTGCTTCGGCGGACGAAGCCCTCGTGCGGTCGCTCGGGCCGGACCACGTGGTGCCGCGTGGTGCTTCCTTCGCCTCCGCTGTCCGTGAACTCGTGCCGGAGGGGGTCGATGCGCTCGCCGACGCTGCCGTGCAGCGCGACGAGGTGGTGGACGCCGTTCGCGACGGGGGAGTCTTCTTCGACGTGCGGGGGTGGCAGGGGAACGGGGCTCGGGGGATCGAGTTCGTGCAGATCATGGTGTTCTCGGAGTACCGGTCGTTCGACAAGCTCGAGCAGCTGCGGCATGCGGTGGAGAGTGGGACGCTGACGCCGCGCGTTGCTGAGGTGCTGCCGGCTGCGCGGGCTGGGGAGGCGCATGAGCGGTTGGAGGCTGGGGGGACGCGGGGGCGGTTCGTGCTGATGTGGTGAGTTGATGACGCGGTGATGGACGGGAGGCGCGGTGCCGGGTGGTGCCGTGGCTCTCGGTCGTCGGGGAGAGATTGCGGCGGGCGCGCCGTACGCGGACGCGGGCTAGTTGGTTTTCGTGTTCGTGAGGTGCGGCCCGATGTAGCCGATGAACACTTTGCCGGTCCGGTCCGTGTCATCGAAGTAGTGCATGCGCGGAGCGAACGTGTCGCGATGGGTTGGTTTGAAGTGCGCGAACATCTCCGTGGGGACCAGGGCGCCCGTGGAGTCGGGGATAGCGAAAACGCGTTCTTGACGCCAACCCTTGTTCTGCAGAACTGAATCGCTCTCTGTGGAGGCGTGCCGATCACGTGGGCATCGGGTTCCGATTGGTCCATCGTCATTGGTGAGATACATGTGTAGGTTTCCGCTCCAGCCGCCCGCCTTCGCCTCGGCGTAGTCGTGAAGAACGCGAACGTACAACCACAGCGCGGAAGCGTAGCGCCCGATGGGATCTCGCTCGTCGACAGCCAAGGGACCAGCCTCGTTGCCGGTGAACTGAACTCTTGCAATCGCCGCGTGTTCTTCGTCACCGGGCGTCAGTCGCGCAACCAGCTCTCTCACGCTCTCAGGGTCAGCCCAGGCGCTGTCATCGGGCACGATCGCCAGTGCGGCACGCTGCTCGCTGGTCATCGAAGTGCGGAGCCAATCCCGCTCCCGTCTCAGGTCAAGAGCTTCCTGCGCTTCGCTGGCCGCGACCAACTCAAGCTCATCGATGCGCTCGTTGAGCGCGAGAAGTTGATCGGCGAGCCGACCCTCTCGGGCACCGGCTTCAGCGAACAGCTCTTCGTAGGCTGACTTCTCGCCCGCGGCCTTCGCGAGGAGTGAATCCAGAGCATCGAAGTGGTGGTGCTCCAAGTTCGAGGCACCGAGCCACCGTCGCACGAATCGGGCGATTCGGTCTTTCAGGCCGACGGGGAGGGCACCCGGTTCTGGTGAATCAATCGAAGAACCGACCGTCGCCGCGGTTGTCCCCGTGTTCGTGACCGAGGGCGTTTCGTGAGCCTCGTCCGTCGCGAGCGTTGTCTCGACGCGCTCCGCGACGATCGTACTGATCCGAGCGTCCCGAATCCTCCGACTTTCGGCGTCGATGAGCAGCCGCATTCCACGGCGAACGTCCTTCGGGAGTTCGTGGCCGAGGAAGTGCTTCCGGATGCCTTCCGCGTGCAAAGACTGGAGGGGCAATGCAACTCGGCCGGCACGGATCGAGCGAGCAAAGGTCGCCGGGCCGAGGACACGGTGTCGAGCACCGTCGGCGGGAAGTGCGAAGTCGACGTCCGTCACAAAGGTGCGGACCCGTCCCGGTGAGACAGCATGGGACGGCGGGAGCATTGCAGCGAGAGCAACGGCAGCGGCATCTGTCACGACATACGTGGCAGCCACGCCGACGCTCATCGTGGTCAAGTCGGCGATCGTGCGTTGCCAGACCTCGTCCGTGTCGCGGCTCAGGGAGGTCGCCACGACCACCGGTACTCGGCGTTCTACGTCGTTGATGACGGCCACGAGCGCTGCGACGTCATCAACATCGACACGGACCGGCGCCGATGTGAGGTGAGCCGCCCCGTCGCGGACGACGGTCCGAGCGAGGAGGTTCTTGACGATGCGAGGAGGTGCGACATCTCGCATCGCTCGCTCCGGCTCAACGTCGAGCATGCCCGCCTCGATCACCACCGCCTCGCCGTTCGACCGAGACGACAGCGCGAACACCGAGATGAGCCAGGTACCACGATCGTTGGTCTCGACGAAACGCGTAAGGCGCCTCCGGGCCCCGTGAGCATCGTCGTCGATGGTGACCGATACAACCGCACTCTTCCCGAGCCGGACGTCGCCTTCGCCGTCCCATTCCGCAGATTCGAGAGTTCCGCGGCGCTTTGAGCGAAGCTTGGAGCGCAGCCACTGCCGCAGCTCCTCATCGGACAAGTCCAGTGCAGAGACGTCCTCTGGCAGACGAAGCACTGCCCGGTAGCCGACTGCGTGGTCGAGCACTGCTGCCTGCGCAGCTGACGCGCCGGCGCTCCCGGCGACTTCCTGCATTGCCACGTTTCTCCTCATCGATCAGCCATCCGGCCCAGGTCAACATCGCCTTGAGCAGTCCGAGCGACCCGCTGAGAGGTCAGCGCTACCATCAACGCCATCGTCATACGGTCGCTGACGTTCTGCGTCATCCTCGTTCCACCGAAGAGCGCGAGCGTCTCGCGCAAGAGTGACGTCTCGGACCGAGGTCCGCCGTGACGGACCAGGTGGACCATCGCATTGCCGATCTCCCGGAGCGCGACGACCTCGACCGGCCGGGAGTCCTGAGGAGTGGATGCCCGGAAGCCCGACCAGCCTTCGGGGTCGACGCCGATCGGCCAGACGAAGCGCTCCAACGCACTCCAGCGCAGCATGGGTGGCACGAGCGCCGAGATCGCCTGCGCCCGAGCAGCGTGCACGCGATCCAGCCCGAACGAGTTCGCGACCAGGCGCACCAAACGCTCCTCGGCGATCGGCCCCTCCGCCTGGACCACCTCGACCAACAGCGCCTGGACACGAGCAGCGTTCTGCGGAAGATCGATCGCGTCGAGGACGGAGACATCCCCGTGCAGATCAGCCTGCGACCACGGACGGAACCGTTCGACCTCTCCGGTCGCGACCACTTCACGAGCGAGGTCGTTTTGCTCGACCTGCGTGGCAGGGGCGACGTGCGAGCGCGACGTGCCTGGCCCATCGGGGCCGCCGCCCCCAGCGCGAGCGTCGAGGCGGACGTCGACTGGGTCATTCGAGGGCTCGGGAGTTGGTTCGACGAGGTCTGCCCGGGCTGCGAAGTCGATCGGGGACACCGGAAGCGAGTGGTCAACAGTGGACCCGTCCGGACCTCCTGAGAACGCCAGCTCCCCTGGCAGCTCCTCGAGCACCTCGTCGATCGCCGTCGAAACGGCGGCTGTCGCCTCAGCGGCAACGACTCGCTCCTCATGCGCCTTCTGGAGCGAGTCGACGATCGAGTCGACCACGACGTCGTGGTCCGCCAGCCACTGCGGCATCCACACCCGTCGGACGCTCGGCCAGTGCATCAGGTTCTCGAGGACCTCCAGGGGGAGTGCGTCCCGGTCAGCGACCGTAGCGCGTGCTGCCCAGGCGGGGGTGTCGAGCAACACCGCGAGCAGCGGCTCCGTCGGGTTCGACGCGTGGGCCACCGCGATGTCGACCTTGAAGTCGGACAGACCCACGTCCGTCTGGACGGCGAGCCCGCGCGCAGCCAGCTCCGAGGCGATCTCGTCGCGATGCCGATCCGTCAAGATGGCGTCGTCCCGTGCGCCGAGGGCCGCTCGGGCACCGCGCTGTGCGAGCTCGAGGTACGCGCGCAGGTGCTTGATGCCCAATGAGGTCGTCTCGTCAGCGCGGAGGTCCTGCGGGTCGAAACTCGAGAACAGCACCACCTGCCGTCGTGCACGGGTCACCGCCACGTTCAGTCTCCGCTCACCGCCAGGGCTCGTGAGCGGCCCGAAGTTGAGCGGGAGGATGCCCCGCGAATTCTTGCTGAAGGCGGTGGAGAACAGAATCGTGTCGCGCTCGTCGCCCTGCACGTTCTCGAGGTTCTTCACGAACAAGCCGTCCACGGCCGAATCGAGCGCCTCGTTGATGCGTGGGTCTTCGAGCGCACGCAGGAGTTCCTCCACCAGGGACCGCTGCTGCGCGTTGAAGGTCACGACACCGAGCGACGGGACGAGGTCGGACGAGGCCGCGAACCGCCGCTGGATCTCCGCGACGATCGCGCGGGCCTCGACCGGGTTCGTCCGGAGGTTCTGCCGGGTCGTACCCTCCTGCCCTGCGCGCATGAACTGGCCGTCGACGCGTCGGAGGGACACCCCGTGACCGTCGACGCCTGCGGATGCCTCACCGAGAGCAGGTGCGGGGAAGGACGTGAGCTGGTCGTCGTAGTAGTACCGGTTGCTGAACGCGATGAGCGACTCATCCTGGCTGCGGTAGTGCCAGGTCAACTGGAAACGGTCCACGCGGGCCTGCACACACTGGGCGAGAATCGACTCCTCGTCGACCGCCACCTGTTCGGCGGCGCCGTTCTCGTCGTCGTCCGAGTCGTCGATCGAGGTCTCCGCAAACGAGGTCGGTGGCATCTGCTTCGAGTCACCGACCACGACCACCGCCTTCGCCCGCCCCATGGCACCGATCGCGTCCGCCACTCGCACCTGCGAGGCTTCGTCGAAGACGACGAGGTCGAACAGGCCCGGTGTTGCTTCGAAGAACCGTGCGACTGAGTCGGGGCTCACCAGGACGCAAGGGGTCAGTTCGGTCACGTACTGGCCGTATCGCGACATGAGCTCGCGGACTGGCATGAGCTTGCGCACCTTCGACGAGCGCACCTCGGCGAGGAACTGCCCGGCGCCGCCGGACGCGGTGGTCTCGTTGAACGTCCGCCGGCTGACGACCTTCTCGGGAATGACACGCGGGAGGTGCTCCCGCAGGTCACGAGCGGCGTCGACGTACCGTCCGATCTTGTGTTCGTGGGCGGCAGGGTCGAACTGGTCGAGCCCCGTGGCGCGTGCCCGTTCGAGTCGCATCGCGGTCGCGAGCCCCCGGTCGAAGGCCTCGAGCGCGTCCTCGGATCCCTGGGCGCCGGTCAGCAGGACCTCGTACGCGTCGAGCAGTCCCGCGGCGCGGAGCGGCTCGAGGACCGACAGCCAGTCCGCCCAGGCCTCGGGAGTGCACCCCTCACGAGATGCTCCCGAACGCCCGTCGCGGGTCGCGTTCCAGCGGTTGGTCGGCAGCTCTTCGCCGAGCCAGCGGAGCCACGCCGCGCTCGAGGCGAGCACTTCGAGAGCGGACGAGAATGCGACGACCTGGTCGCGGAGCTCGGGCTGCGGAGCACCGGAACGGGTCGTGTAGGCGAACAACGATCGACGGAACTGTCGGTCCTTCGCATCCTCGCTCGTACCGCCGGTCACATCGGCCAACCAGCTCAACCACCGGACCTCGGTCGCGAGCGATGCAGGGGCGTCCTGGTCGAGCGGACTCCATCCCGCGCGGATGACGAGGCCCGGGATCACAGCGATGCTGCTCGCGAGGTCCCGAGCAGCCTGCTGCATGTCCGCCGCGCGCGCCGTCAGCGCCACGAGCCGGTCCGGGTCGAAGACCACACCCGGAACCCCGTGCGGCGCGAGTTCGTCGGCAACGCTCTGAAGGCGTTTCTTGCGACCGAAGATGCTCGACGTCGCGGCGGTGGCGGCCTCCCTGGCGATCGCAGCGAGATCCGCTCGAAGCGATTCCGGGCGGATCACTGCGAGCACGTCGGCGTAGCGCTGCGAGAACGAGTGGACCTGGTCCTGAACGGCGGCTGTCGCATCACGCCACCGCTGCGTCCCGGCTTCGGTGAGGACGGCCGCGGTGACGGGCGGTGCCTCGACGATCGAGGCGAGGGCTCGGAAGTGCTCTGGCCTCGTAGCGTTGGTCAGGGCTTCGGCGTAGGAGCCGAGCGTCGGGTCGTCGCGCGCCGGGACCATGTCGACCGCACGATCGAACGCGACGGCGCGGGCACGCAGGACTTCGGGATCAGTACCGGCCGAGGCGAAGGCCCATGGGTGGTCGGCGACCGGGCGCGCCCGCAGTGCGACGTCCGGCGCTTCTCTGAGCGCTCGACGGATCGAGTTGATGTCCGACTCGGTGATGCGTGCCGCGACGTCGACCGGCATCTCGAGTGTCCGCGTGATGTCTGCGGTCGCGAGCTCCGAGTTGCGTGCCATGTAGAACGAGCGACCAGATTCGTTCGTCTCGTGCAGCCTCCGGGCGTAGCGGCTGAGGCCGCGGCGGTTCTGCGAGACTGCGTCGCCGGTGCGGACCACTGCTTCCTGGTCGACCCGCGGCCGTTGCGCGAGAGCCTCTCGGAGACGAGCGCGAACCTCAGCGGGCTTCGCTCCCTTGTCGTGCAGGTCGAGGGTGAAGGGCGCGAGTCCGACCGCGTCGAGTCGTCGTTGAACGACCTGGAGGGCGGCGCGCTTTTCTGCAACGAACAGCACGCGCCTGCCGTCGGCGATCGACTTCGCAAGCAGGTTCGTGATGGTCTGCGACTTCCCCGTTCCAGGCGGGCCCTCGAGCACGAACGTGCGGCCGGCCATCGCAGCAGCGACCGCCTCGAGTTGCGAAGAGTCAGCCGGCACGGGGAGGTCGGACAACAGCTCGTCGAGCTCGTCCGTCCCGGCCGAGGCGTGTTCGAGGTCGACCTGGTCGCCGACGAAGCGCTCGGTCGGTGACTCGATCAGGTGCTGCACGAGCGGATTGGTCGACAGTGCCGCCCAGTTCTCGTCGAGGTCCTTCCAGAGGCGGAACTTCGCGAACTGCAGGATGGCGAGGTCGACCGTGGGTTCGACGACGGCGTCGATGCCGGCATGGAGGATCGCCGCTCGCGTGCCCGCCAGGACCTGCTCCACGTCGATGCCCGACGCGTCGGACTTCGGGTCGGCGAGCGCAGGGATCCGGATGCGGTGCTCGGCCCAGATCTTCTCGAGGAGGCAGTAGTTCGGAGTGGACATGCCGGATTCGTCGAGGACGACTTCATACGCGCCGCCGCGCGTCCGGGCTTTCAGCGTGACGGGCACGAGGATGAGCGGGGAACGGACCTGCTTGCTCTTGACCGTCCAGACCATCGACCCGAGTGCGATGTACAGGTTGTTGGATCCGGTCTCCTCGACGACGGTCTTCGCCTTGTGCGCGAGCGTCTGGAAGTGGCGTGAGTAGCGGTCGACGGAGACATCCCCGTAGACCGTCTTATTGCCTCGGAACAGCTCGGTCTTGTCATCGTCGGGGAGGGACGCCGCTGACCGCACTCCGCGTTGCAGGAGCACCTCGGGGAGGTCGTTCGAGGCCCGGATCGTGAAGGGCCTGCCGGAGTTCAGGTAGTCCTCGAACTCGGCGAGTCCATTCGACGCCAGGTGCAGCTCAAAGCGGGCCCGGTCCGTGAAGTTGATCAGGCGGTTCCGCAGGCTCAGGTCGAGCAGGTTGTTCTTCCACTGCTTCACGCGAGGGGGCGTGGAGTCCTCTGCGGACTCGGTCGCTGCACCGGAGTCCGCCGGTACGTACTCAGCGAGACGCGCGTGCTCGACCTGGTACTCGACGACTCGCACCTCTCCGTCCTCGGTGACGGTCCTCGCTGGCAACGGGAGGATCTCGCTCCGGCGTGCGAGGAAGACGTCGACGACACCCTGGATGTCGTGGAGCTCCTCCGACAGGTGACGTGCCCCGGCGGCGATCACGTCGGCGAGCGAAGCCGCCAAGCCGTCCGTGGTGAGCATCGTGGTCTCGATCGGCGTCACGGCACCGATGTCGACCAGGTTCTTCAGCGTGACCCCGGGGGAGACGAGTGACGGCATCGGTGTGTCGAAGCGCGTGTAGGCGAGGAAGGCGTGCCGGCGCATGACGACTAGCAGCGGGCGGATCCCCGCCCACTCCAGCGCAGCAGCCAACACCACCGTCGTGTCGAGGCAGGTGCCGAACCGGCCTTCGAGCACTTCTGCCGGGGTCCTCACCTGCTGACCCGCGCCGGCCCAGCTCGCGGGCGGCATGCTGTAGCGGACCTGTCGGTCCCGCATCGCCCGCACGATCGCAGCGACCGTCTCATCGACGCGCTCCGGCCCCTCCTGGTAGCCGCTCAGGCTCGCTCGCCCCGTCTCGGCCGCCAAGATCGTCGACGCCTCGTCGAGCAGCGAGGTCAGCGCCGGATGATTCGGCTGCACGTGTGCCGCGAGCATCTCCTCCGACAGCTGGGTGCCGCCGTCGACCCACTGGTGGGCGGCAACGAGGTGAACCTCAGCGGCGGCCGTGGCGAGAAGCTCGTCGCCGTCGCGAAGCGTGGCCGTGACGACGGCAGGACGAGCGGCCTCGACCGTCGCGGTGACGGCCGGGTCGAGCCGGAACCCGAGGTCGTGCTTCTCGATTTCGGACTGGGGCGCGAGGTCGAAGAAGTGCTCCCTCGGCTCGCCGAGCGAGAGCCCGGCAGAGGAGACCTCGATGGTGAGCCGCGCGTCTCGGACGTTCGCGCCGTCGTGACGGATGCGGACAGCGTTCACCACCGCGATCCGGTTGTGCGCCATCGCGTAGCTGATGAGCGGTGCACACTCGATCGCGAGTTTCGTGGACCTCGTCGCGGCCCCTGCCGCGCCCGATGCCGATGCAGCCGAGGCAGAATCGGTTGCCGAGGCTGCGTGCGTCGCCTCCACCGGCGCCGTGGTCGCGCGCGTCGCGGTCCGCTCTGCCATTGACGACTGGAACGCCCGCCGGAGCTCGGTCGCCTCCGCAGCTTGCTCCTCGGCACCCACGGCCTCGAGGAGGCGGACTGTCGTGTCGAGGGCCCGGTAGGTGTCTGCTTCGTCGAAGACGGCGTTGTGTGCCCATCGGTTCCGGACATCGCGCAGCTCGCCGGCGAGTCGTCGCCCGTTGTGGTCGAGGTCGAAGGGGAATCCGAGCTGCGGCAACTTCTCTGTCAGGGCACGGAGGACCACCTGCAGGTCGTGTTCGTCGTACTGGGTGTTCGACCGGCCGTGCTTCTGCTGGTCGAGCAGCTGGATGAGTTGGGGCCACCGCGCTCCGGACGAGATGCGGGGCTGCAGGACGTCACTGACGAACGGCTCCAGGCCGGCGACCGCGACTCGTAGCGCTGCTCCGACGTACTCGACGTCCTCGGGGCCGGTCATCATCGCAGCGTCCTCTCGTGCAGGTCGTGAGCGCGGTTCGGTGAACGGCGCTTCCGGAGCAGCCGACGGTTGTACGGGAACCCCCGCCGACACCGACTCACCTTGCCACGAGCCGCCGTCATCACTGGCACGGGCTGAAATGAGCGCTGAATCGAGCGTCGCCTCGTCGATCATCGGGACACCGTACTGCCGCGCCTTCTTCGCCTTGCCGCTCAGGCTGTCCAGGTCTGCCGCGACGAGGAGGGTCGTCTTCTTCGTCACCGCGGCGCCCACGGTGACACCGAGCGCGCGCAGCTCGTCTTCGATTTCCGCTCGGGGGCGACGCATCTCGCCCGTCAGCACGACGATCGTCGCTGCGTCGAGCTGTGGCCGCGGCTCAGCAGCCGGTGTGCCGAACGGCATCGGGCTCCCGGCGGACCGTGCGAGCGCCGCCCGCACGACGTCGGACGGGACGCGCAGCAGTTCGGCCACGAGGTCGACTTGCGCGCGTTCGGAGGGATCGAGCACGCCGTCGCGCAGGGCGGCGCGGGCGAGCGTGTGCACGTACTCCTGGTGGAGTCGGGCGCGCTGGTCCGTCGGCATCGCGAGGTGCACGGCGAGGTCGTCGAGCGCGACTGATTCGTCGATGCTGAGGAACCCGTCCGCGACGGCACGGTCGACGAGTGCGAGGTACTCCCGCTCGGTGTGGTCGGTGCTCGCAGGCAGGAGTTCGACCGCGCGGTCCATCGCGCTCGTTTCTGGGGCGGCCGAGGCGCGGCGTCGGGGCAGCCACTCCGGTCCACTCGCTCGGGGGCGTCCCCACGTGAGTGTCACGCCGGTCTCGAGACGTTCGTCCCAGCGCCGCCGATCCTCCGCGGGGTCCTGCATGTAGGCGCCGAGGAGCCGAGCGGTCGCGCGGGCATCCGCGAGTGCTTCGTGCGCGTCGACCAGGTCGATGTCGAACGCGGAGCAGCAGTCGGCGAGGTTCCGCGCGGCGCCGGGCAGGAAGGTGCTCGCGAGTCGCATCGTGCACACCGAGTTGTCCGTCGTGCACGGGAACGGCGCACCGGCGCGAGCGAACTCCGCCTGCAGGAATGAGACCTCGAAGCGCACGTTGTGGGCGACGAGCGTCCGTCCCTGAAGGAGGTCGGTCAGGTCGCCGACGATGTCCCCGAACGTCGGCGCACCGATGACGTCCGCTCCGCGGAGACGGTGGATGTGCGTGGGCCCGAGGTCTCGGTTCGGGTTGACGACTGTCTCGAACTCGCGCTCGATCCGCCCGTGTTCGTCGACGAGGACGACGGCGATCTCGATCACTCGGTGGCCTGTCTTGGGAGACAGCCCCGTCGTCTCGAGGTCGACCACTGCGAAGCCCTTGTTGGTCACCGGTTGTTTCCTTCCCGGGCGCGGACTCCTACCCAGAGCCCGTCCCGTGCTCGTGTCATACCGACGTACAGCTCTCGTTTTCCGCGCTCGTGACGTTCACGGGCTGCGTCGGACCATCCTTCGCCCGCGGCATCGAGCAGCCGGGGGTCGACGTGCGCGAGGAGCACCTGCTTGAACTCCAAACCCTTCGCACGTTTGACGGTCCCCACTCGAACCCCGTCGGAGCTCCGCCCCGCGTACTGCTGCAGTGAGACGGTCGCGACGCCAGCTCGCCCGAGCGCCTCCATGACATCGTTCGCCTGCCGGTTCGTCGCCGTGAGGATGCCGACGTCACCGTGACCGGTCCCGACCAGCCGGAGGACCTCGGTCAACCGGTCGAGCATCGCCCGGTCGTGGTCCGCACGACTCGCGAACTGCGTCGTCGTCGGGGCGGCACCGGAGCGGGAGACGTCGGACACCGCGTCACCGACTCCGTCGACACCCTCGATGTCCACGAACTGGTCGTCCGCCACCATCTCCTTCGCGAACTCGAGGATCTCGGCGGTGTTCCGGTGGTTCACGTCGAGCACGACACCGCGTCCGGACAGGCTGATGCCGACCTCGCCGAGCGTGTACCCGCCGGGGTAGATCGTCTGCTGGCCGTCGCCGATGAGCGTCAGGCCGTCGGTCCGGTCACCCACGAGCTGGTGCACCAGCGAGACCATCGCGCAGGACAGGTCCTGCGCCTCGTCCACGATGACCGCGTCGTACCGCTCGAGCGGCACCGCGCGGACCGCGTCGCGAGCGAGCAGAACGATGTCCTCCCAGTCGTGCGCCCGTCGCTCGCGCAGCCCGCGCGCGTACGCCTCGTACAGGTCCCAGACGGCTTGCCGCGTCTCCAGCGGGAGCGCGTGCTTGCGCCCGACGCGAGCCAGGTCCGCGTACTCGTCGAACCGCGTCAGGCCGCGGCCCTTGATGACGTGGCTGATCTCGTCTTCCCAGTACGAGCGCGAGAATCGCGACGACCGCAACGGACTGGAGGCGCGGATCGCGTTCCACGCGTCGTCGAACGCAAGCTGGGCCTCCCGTCCAGGAGTGCGGAACGCGATGCCGCGTTCCTTCAACAGGCGCGTGGCGAACGCGTGGACGCCCATGAAGTCGACGCGACCGACCATGTCGGGCGCGAGGCGTTCGAGGAGGCACTCGAGGACCTTCGGCAGAGTGCTGATGTACGTCGTGAACAGCACGCGACCGCCGGTCGCGCGTGCGAGGTACGCGGCCCGGTGCAGGCCGACGACGGTCTTGCCGGTGCCGGCAGCGCCGCGGATGCGTGCCGGGCCGTTGAAGCTGCGGCGGACGAGCTTGGCCTGTGCCGGGTCGAGGAACGCCATCCAGTCCTCGATCGGCGCTTCGAGCACGCCGTCGAGGAGCTGGTCGGTCAGCTCGTCGTCCGCGGTGTCGACCGTCGGGACGAGTACGTCGGATTCGCGGGGGAGTACCGGTGCCGGGACGACGACCTGTGGCGGTGTTGCTCCGCCGTCGCCGATCACGGGGAAGTGGTGCAGCATCGCGGCGAGGACCTCGTCGACGCGGGACGCGGACAATCGGGCTCCACGCTTCGTGATGTGGCCGACGAGGTCGTGCGCCCCGATGACATCGACCGAGGCGACGCGAGCGTGCATGCGCTTCTGGCCGGCGAGTGCGGCGACCGCATGCACCTCGCCGGGCGCCAGGCCCGTGTCCGCCAGTGCTGCCTCGGTGCTGTACGCGAGATCGGCGAGTCGGGCGATGTCGTCGGTGACGTCCTCTTGGCCGCGGGTGATCCGGTCGCCGTGGACCGCGACCTCGCGCCAGGCCTTCGTGTCGACGATGAAGACGCCGGCGCGGCCGACGACGACCATGTCGACCTGCGCTGTGCGGCTGCCTGGCCAGCTGCGGTCCGCGAGCAGGTGGTAGCCGATGCCGGCGAGGGGGGCGAGGATCCGCGCGGTCTCGCTCTCGGTGCGGTGGGCGATCTCGAAGCGGGCAGCGCGTTGCTCGGCGTCGTCCGCCTGGCGGCGGAGTTCGCGTGCATGGCTGCGCTGGCGGTGTGCCTCGACCCCTGCGGATTCTCCGGCCATCGTCATGGTGTTGCCCCTCGGAGGATCTGTTCGTCTCGACCGTTCGCCGTCCCCGGAGCGTGCGGTGCTGATTCATCCTCGTGGATGCGACGCCGCTCCGGGAGCACCTGTTCTGGGGTGCTTCGGCGCGACGGCTTTCCAATCGATACGTTACACATCAGTGAACGATCGCTTGCGGGTTCCCGCCGAAGTGCCGAGACGAAGCATGGACAGCGGCCGCCAGTGTCGAGAAGGACTCGGTTCTGTCCCTAGGATCTCGATGACGGAGGACGACACATGGACGTACGTGAAACCACCCTGCAGGAACTGCTCGGCGGACCCAAGCAGTACCTGGTGCCGCTCTACCAGCGCCCCTACGCGTGGGAGGTGCGTCAGCGGAAGCGCCTGTGGAGCGACATCCTCGAACTCGCCGAGACCCGCCGGACGAACCCGAGCGCGACGCATTTCATGGGCTCACTCGTGCTCTCGACCGGAGCAATCGTGCCGACCGGCATGGAGTTCCTCGTCGTTGATGGCCAGCAGCGACTGACGACGTTGTCAATCCTGCTGTGCGCGCTCCGGGACTACCTGCGGATGCACCAGACCGACCAACCAATGCTTGCCGAGAGCATCCACGAGCAGTACATAGCGGACCGCTTCAAGCCCGGCGACGCCCGACTGAAGCTCCTGCCAACGCAGGCGGATCGCGACTCTTTCCGAGCCGTCGTCGACGGCGCAGTCGGTGCCGATTCCACGTCCGGAGTGGGCGATGCCTACTCGTTCTTCCGTCGCGAGCTCGAGCTCGCCGACGACCCAGAGGACCCTCTTGACATTGAACGGATCCGCGAGGCCGTCCTCGGCGGTCTGAGCTTCGTGTCCATCACCGCTCGCGACGAGGACAACGTCTACCGAATCTTCGAGTCACTCAACAACACGGGACTCCGGCTGACGCAGGGCGACCTCGTCCGCAACTACCTGTTCATGCGACTCGGTTCCCGTGGGGAGTCGGTGTACACGTCGTGGTGGCTCCCGATGCAGCGCCGGCTCAGCGTCAACGACCTCGAGCTGATCTTCTGGCTCGACGCCGTCGCAGACGAACCGCTGCTCAAGCAAGGCGACATCTACAGCTACCAGCAGGCGCGGCTTGCCAAGATGGACGACGAGCAGATCCTCGCAGAGATCGAACGCTTCAGCCGTTTGTCCGAGCAGCTCGAGGTGATCCGGGAGCCTTCCCGCGAGCCTGACCCCGGTGTTCGCAAGCACCTGCAGCACCTGGCGGAGTGGGGATCGACGACCACCGTGCCGCTCACCCTTCGGCTCCTTGCACGGCGCGCCGCCGGCGCCAGCAACACGGAGCAGGTCGCGGGCGCGCTCGCAGCAGTCGAGTCCTACATCGTTCGCCGGACCATCGGCGGGCGCTCGGGCCAGGGCCTCAACCGCACTATCCTGCAGGCGTGCGGCGTCCTTGATGATCGACCGGTCGACCGGGTTCTCGTCGACTACTTCTCGACCGGGCGAAAGTACTTCTCGACCGACGACCAGATCCGCGACGCAGTCCGCACCCAGCCGTTCTACCTACGTGGTCTGCGGACCCAGCAGAAGCTGATCCTGAAGTGGGTGCAGGAGGAACTCAACTCGAAGGAACCCGTTGACGTCGAGAAGTCGACGATCGAGCACATCTTGCCGCAGACGCTGACCCCGGAATGGCGTGCAGCGCTCGATGTCGACCTCGCTGACGATGAGACCGTCGACCTGGTGCACGAGCAGCTCGTGCACTCGCTCGGAAACCTGACCCTCACCGGCTACAACTCCGAGCTCAGCAACCGGCCCTTCCCCTCGAAGCAGGAAGATTTCCGGAAGAGCAGCTTCAGCGGTCTGAATCGGCTTGTCCTCGAAGCTTCGACGTGGGGACGCGCAGAGATCCTTGCTCGTGGTGAATGGTTCGCTGAACGGATCGTCGAACAGTGGGCCGGCCCGAACGAACGGATGCAGTCAACCGACACCGGGCGCGACTGGTCGCTCGTACACCAAGCGATCATGGCCATCCCCGCCGGCCACTGGTCGTCGTACGGTGACGTCGCTGCTCTCGTCGGCACGCACCCGGTCCCGCTCGGCGTTCATCTAGCGAGCCACGAGGTCATCGGAGCACACCGGGTGCTGCAGGGCGGCGGCACAATCTCGCCTGGGTTCCGTTGGCCGGACCCGTCAGATGATCGAGACCCCCGTGCGGTTCTGGAAGAGGAGGGCCTGCGGTTCTGGACAAACGGCGCCGCCGACGAGGCCGCCCGTCTCTCAACGGCGGCGCTCGCCGAGCGCGTCGGCCTCGTCACTGACGGAGTCAACGGCACGGACGCCGTGTCGGATGGCACCTTCATGGGCCAACTCTCCAGCGCGAACCCGCCGACGACGTTCCACGCCGTCTCCGAGCTCTTCGCCGCATGGAAGGAACTCGGCGGCACTGTCGAGTTCGGGTCGAACCGGGAGAGCAGCGCGTTCATGACGGCACCGCGTCGCTCCGAGGAAGGGCCGTCGCACTGGCCCTTCGCGATCTACCCGATCTCCGGGAGCGTCGAGGTGGTGTTCCAGCACCTACGAGTCCGCCCGCCGTTCGATGACCTCGCGCTGCGGCAAGAGTTCCGTAGCCGACTCAACGCCGTGCCGGGGATCGACCTCGCCGCCAGCAGGATCGACAAGCGGCCGTCGTTCGCGATCGATGTGCTCAACGCGACCGCTGCCCGCGAGCAGGTCGTTGACGCGCTGCGGTGGTTTGTCGACCAGCTCAACCCCAACACACAGAACGCTGAAGGAGACACCGATGAGCGATGAGCTCCACGACGAAGTGCACGAGGATGAGTCACAGAACGACGAGGCACCCTCGTCGGCGCTGGTCGAGTTCGAGGACGGTCTCGCCATCTTCTTCGGCACCGATGTCCCGGATGGACTCGAGGTCGTTCCGTTCTCGTTCATCGACGAGCCAACGCTGCGCGCAGTCTCGACGGCCGTCGGGAACGCCGTCGGCCTTGGAAGCGTCGGCGCGCAGGGCGTCAACGCAGCGATGCAGGCCCAGGGACTCGTGCGACTGGCACCTCAGACTCTCGAGGCGCTCAAGACGGCGACACCGATAGTCAAGGACGGCTGGAACCTCGGGACCCTCGCGAGCGGCGGCGGTTCGTTCACAGCGTCGGTCCGCTGGCTCCCCGCCACTGCAGCGACGACTGCCTCGGTCCTCGCCTCGATGGGGCCCGCGATCACGTTGATGGTCATCCAGTTCCAGCTGAACCAGATCGCTGCCGTTGCCCAGCACAATCTGGAACTGACCTCGAAGGTGCTGCAGGTCGTGCGCCAGGGCCAGTGGTCCGCGGTGACCGGACACTACGAGACCCTCATCCGCGAATTGCGGCACGCCCGACGGATCGGGGAAGTAACCGACGCCGTCTTCGCTGAGGTGCGTGGCTACCAGGGTGAGCTCACGTCGCAGTGGGATGCGAACAAGCACGCAGTCCAGCGATACGTCGACGAGCTCGAGAAGAAGATCGGGCACAAGGACCGCCAGCAGTACCTCGCCGACAACGGGCAGGCGATCATCGCCGATGTCCAGGCGCTGCTGCTCTCGCAGACATCCTGGTTCGTCTACCAATCCCTCCGCGCAGGCCACCTGTTGCGGAGTGCGAAGACGAACGAGGCAGACGCCAAGCTGCTCGACGGATTGGTGACCGACGCGCGCGATTTGCACGAGCAGTCGCTTGCCCAGACAGACGAGCTGCTGGACCAACTCGCTCGAGAGTTCGCGATCATCGCCGAACTGCCGGGCAAGCGGACGTTCAAGATCGGGGGTACCGCACGAGCGGCGAAGGAGTCGCACCTCATGGTGCGCGAGCTCCAGGACGCCCTCGGGCACATCCGAGGCCTCGAGGCGGCCCGCGACCGAGAGTCCCTCGAGCTTCCGTCGTTGCTGGTCTTCGAGGACGACGTTCCGGAGGAGCTCGTTCGGATCCTCCCGTTCCGCCTCCAGCCGGGGGAGCAGGTGCTCGCCCTGGCGGACGTCTCGTTCGACCGGATCACCCTTCCCCGATTGAGCGACGGTTGGGTTGCCGTTACCGACCGACGTCTGCTCCTGACCAAGCAGGACTCGTTGCGACGGGTTGGTGCGATCGACTCCGAGTTGAGCCTCGCGAACATCCGGTACGTCCGTCGTTCGGACGCTCCGGAGCGGCCACCCGTCGTCGAGATCATCACCAAGGGCGCGGACGTAACCCTCCGCTTCCCCGCGTGGGCGAAGACGGGTGCAGCGCGCCGATCCGCGGCAGGCTTCGGGGAGCTGATCGCCAGTTTCATGAACCTGCCTGCGGAGGAGATCCCGGCGGTCAGCCTGCTCGAGGCCGCCGCTTCAGATGACGGATTGCGCTCAGTTCGAAGCTGATCCACATAGCGGCGTCGACCTGCTGACGCGCCTCAATGCGCAGATCCAGGAGCACGATGCGAAGGTCGTGCCGTCGTTCTTGATGCGCGATCTCGCTGGGGACCGGTCTGCAGGATGTGTGGCGGTACGAGATCCTGCCGCTCCTGGCGGAGCACCACTACGGCGAAGGCGTCGACCTGGAGGCGCGGTACGGCCTGACAACGCTGCGTCGCCAGGCGACGCGCGACGCTGCGGACGGGGCCGAAGGTGTTTCCTTCGACGATTGAGCTGCGGGAAGCAGACCAGCCGGTGGTGCACCGGCTGCCGCGCGCGGTGGCGGTCGGTCTTGCCTCAGCGAACATCGCGACGGTCGCGCCGACGCTCGGCGCTGACGAGTACCGCGTGAGCGGTGTCCGGAAGGTCGGCGTCGCGCGGATCGCCGGGCACACGGTGTGGTTGAAGCCGAAGACGCCGGTGCGGCGGCTGTTCGTGATGCTCGGGTACGCCCGTGCCGGGAGTGCGATCTGGACCGAAGACGACTTCGGCTTCGAGGAGGACGATGACTTCGTGCCGGCGTTGGCGCACGCGTTCGTGCGACAGGCCTCGCGGGCGCTCGCCGGAGGACCGCTTCGCGGGTACGTCACGCGCGAGGATGCGCTGCCGCTCGTGCGTGGCTGGTCGCGAATCGGAGACCAGCTGACGCGTCGAGGCGGGCAGCCGCTGCCGGTCGAGGTGTCGTTCGACGACTACGTCGAGGACATCGCAGAGAACCAGGTGCTGCTGACCGCTGCGACGCTGTTGTTACGGCTGCCGGGTGTGCCAGCGGACGCGCTCGGGGCGCTGAGGCGGACCGTTCGAGTACTCGATGGGGTGTCGGTGATCCCGGTCGGGGCGCCGGTGCCGGTGGTGCGGGCAGAGCGGCGAAACGCGCGGTACTCGTCGGCGTTAGCTCTTGCGTCCCTCGTGCTGTCGGGGGCGTCGGTCGAGCAGCGCGCCGGCTCGGTCGTCGCGTCGGGATTCCTCGACGACATGTGGTGGGTCTTCGAGGACTTCGTACCGGCAGCCCTGCGCGAGGCCTTCAAGCCGTACGGGGGACTGCTGGTGTCGCAGTACCAGTCGACGCTCGACGTCGAGGGGACGGTGAACATCGCGCCTGAACTCGTGTGGCTCGTGGACGGCGAGGTGCGGGCGTGCATCGACGTGAAGTACAAGGTCGAGAAGCACGGGCAGTACCCGAACGCCGATCTGTACCAGATGGCGGCGTACTGCAGGCGGTTCGGGTTGGAGGAGGGGTGGCTCGTATACGCCAGGACGGGTAGCGAAAACTCTTCGGCGGAGTTGACGAACGGTCCGACAGTCACGCGCAGTCCGGTCGATCTTGATCGAATCGGAGTCGCGTCCCGACTTGGCTTCTTTCGATTAAGTGCTCGCGTTGCAGGCGGGGTGCCGTGCGAGCGGTCACGGCCGACATCGTGAACGATGTCGGCCGTGACTCGCTCCACTACAGGTCCGGTCCGCTGCGGTAGTCCAGAGCGGGAAGCGCCGCGACGATGCGAACCGTTTCGACGCTGACCGTCACGATGCGTTGGATCAGCTCGACGACGTAAGCCGAGTTGCCATGTTCAGCTCCCCAGTCGTTGGGATCGTTGACGATGCCGGACGCTTTGTCGGTCTTGACCTGGTACCGCTCGAGGATCCAGTCGAGTGCCGATCGAGAGCCGAGCTTGTAGTCATGCGCCTCCGCCGGGATGCCGGTGATCGTCAGGCCCGGCGCGACGGTGATCTGCGTCCGGTCGAGGTTGCCTGGTTTGCCGCCGTACTTCATCTTCGTCACCCTGAGGTCAGCAGGGACCGGGCCGCTGAACGTCAACGGATACAGTGGCGCGGCCTCGTACCCGATGTGCAGCTCGGACAGCGCCCGTCCGGTATCTGCGAATTTACGGAAGTCGGCGGGATCGGTGAGCTCTGGGATGCGCGGGAGCATCTTCTTCAGGTCAGCGTCAAACTCGCGCCGGTAGTCCTCGGAGTGCAAGAGGCCGTAGACAGCGAAGAACACGTCATCAGCCGTGACTTCCTGCCCGTACAGCTCCCGATACCGGGCGAGCGCGGTGTCGGTGATGTTGTCACGGCGTTGCGGCCCGTCGAACATCGCAAACGCTCCGTCCTGCTGCTCGACGTCGTAGACGTATCGCGGGAAGAACTGACCAGTGTCCAAAGTGTGAAGGTCAGGTAGAACGTCCGTTGCAAGCACTGCGAAGGACGGGAAGTGCGTTGACGGTGAAGTCAAGTAGAAGCCGTGGTTCTGTTCACCTGGCGGGAAGAATCTCGGCTGTTGGCTCCGTTCGTGGTTCATCAGCGGGGCGAAGTACACGCGCTGCTTGTTGAACGGCCGGTACATGCCGACGGTCATCGCTTCGCCCGAGTAGGCGAGCCGTTGGTTTTTCTTAAAGGCATTGCGGAGGCTGCGTGCCCAGCTGATGCGCTCCGGATTGGTGTCGATGAAGTCCTCGATGGGTTGTGGCCTACCGGCGGCGGCCCATCGGTCGAGTTCGGCGTTGTAGGCGTCGATCATTCGGGTGACGTTGCCGCGAAGCGTTGGTTCCGACGAGTTGTAGACCCAGGCATCGCGGTTGGTTTGGAGCCCCGCTGAGAAGCTACGGAAGATTGCCGACTCGGGCGCCTTGCGGTCCCCGATAGCGGTGAAGGTCTCGAAGACGTCGTTCCGTTGGTTGATCCAGTCGCCGTGCTCGTTCGGGGCGATCTGCTGCCACGGCACGCCGTCGGAGTCGCGGTACTGGTCGAGGAGGCCGAGCTTGTCGTCGCGGCTCAGGTAGTCGCCGATGTCGCGGTAGTGGATCGCGCCGGAAGAAGACCGGTCCGGGTTCTTCACCAGCAGTGAGATAGCGACGGAGGCGCGGCTGCCTGAGCCAAACACCTTCCCGCCTTCGCGTCGGGACTCCTCACCAGCGGTGCGTTGATTGCCGCGGAGGTTGAGGATGTAGAGCTCGGTGAATTCGTCTTGGAGGGCGAGGCGGAGGCCCGCTGCGGTGTTGCCGTCGAGGAAGCCGCCGTTGGTGACGTAGGCGACGATGCCGTGGTCCTTGATCCGGTCGGACGCCCAGCGGATGGCGCGGATGTAGGAGTCGTAGAGGCTGTTCTTGTTCTGCCCGGTCGACCTGGCCGCGTAGGTGTTGGCAATGCGCTTGTCGAGGTAGGGGTACTTGAGGTTCTGGTTGTTGTCGTTTGCGGAGTCTTGCCCGGATGAGTAGGGCGGGTTGCCGACGATGACACGGATGTCGAGGGCGTTCTGCTGCTTGACGCGTTCGTTGTTGTCGCCGAACACGCCCTGGTCGTCGTAGGTGTCGTCGTCCTCGGCGGTCTGGAATGTGTCGGTGAGGACCACGCCGGGGAACGGCACGTACTCGCCGCCCTGGAGGCCGTTGTAGGTGGCTTCGATGTTCACTGCGGCGACGTAGTACGCGAGCAGCACGATCTCGTTCGCGTGGAGCTCGTGCCGGTACTTGTGTGCCAGGTCGGCCGGGATGATGAGGCCGGATTGAAGGAGGCGGACGATGAAGGTGCCGGTGCCGGTGAACGGGTCGAGGACGTGGACGCCGTGGTCGGTGAGGCCGGCGCCGAAGTGGTCGCGGGAGAGCCGGTCGGCGCTTCGGAGGATGAAGTCGACGATCTCGTTGGGTGTATAGACGATGCCGAGCCGTTCGGACGTTCCCCGGAAAGCGCCGGTGAAGAACTTCTCGTAGAGCCGTTTGATGATCGTCTGACGGCCGGAGGCGTCGGTGATGCCAGCGACGGTTCGTTGCACGCCGGCGTAGAAGCCGGCGAGGTCACTGGTTTCGGTGGTGAGGTTCTGCTCTTCGAGGGCGTCGACCATGCGTTGCATGACCTGCGAGACCGGGTTGTGGTCACTGAAGGCGTGGCCGGCGAAGAGGGCGTCGAAGACGGGTTGGGTGATGAGGTGCTGTGAGAGCATCTCGATCGCCTGCCATTCGGTGACACCGGGGTTGAGGTTGTCCTGCAGGCCCTTGACGAAGCGGGTGAACTCGGTGCGGAGACTTTCGTTGGAGCCGTCGACGAGGCTGGTGATGCGAGCGATCTGCCGACCGGCGATTTCGGCGACGTCTTTGGCCCAGTTTTCCCAGTAGTCGCGTTCGCCGACCTTGTCCACGATGCGGGCGTAAATGGCGTTCTGCCAGTCCGCGCCGAGGACGCTCATGTCGAGCGGGATCTGCGACGTCTCCGGTGTCGCCGTGCCCGGTGCGGGCTCGGGGAGGTCGGCGTCGGTGTAGTTGGTCGCGATGACGGGACCGGTGTCAGTGCGGCCGTTTAGATCGATTTGTTCGATCTTCGCTTCGAAGCGTTCATCGTGCGCACGAAGTGCGCGGAGGACGTCCCAGACGACCTTGAACTTGGTGTTGTCGTTGAGCGCTTGCTCGGGTGACTGTCCCGCTGGTACTGCGATGGGGAGGACGATGTAGCCGTAGTCCTTGCCGGGGGCTTTGCGCATGACGCGGCCGACGGACTGGACGACGTCGACGGGGCTGTCGCGAGAGTTGAGGAAGATGACCGCGTCCAAGCTGGGCACGTCGACGCCTTCGGAGAGACAGCGCGCGTTGGTGAGGATGCGGCAGACGTTCTCACCTGCCGTGTCGGCTTTCAGCCAGTCGAGCTTCTGGTTGCGTTCGAGGATGTTCATGCCGCCGTCAACGTGGTCCGCTTCGAGGCGAAACGTCTGCTCGCCGCCGTTGGCGTCCCGGTCTATGCGGCGTCCGGCGATGCTGTCCGCGCGGACGCCGTCGACGCCGTCGTAGCCGTCGAGGTATCCGCGTACGGTTTTCGAGTCGGCGATGGAGCGAGAGAACGCGACCGCACGGCGCAGCGGCTTGTGCGCGTTCGGGGCGGTCGTGTCGATGCCCTGCACGCCCCGCTTGGCGAGGCCGTTGTAGATCCCCACGATGCGGGCAGCGTCGGGGATGTTCAGTTCCCCGTCGGCGGCGAACGTTTCCTGGAACGCGGATCCGATGGAGTCCTCGTCGATGGTGAGGACCAGGACCCTGTAGTCGGTGAGTAGGTCCCGTTCGACGGCTTCCCCGAACCCGAGCCGGTGGAACACGGGCCCGAACGCGGCTTCGTCGTCCATCGAGTACAGCACCGCCGAGTTCTCATCCGCCTGGCTGCGGGCGGATTCGGCGTAGATCTTCGGCGTCGCGGTCATGTAGAGCCGCGCCTGCGTACGGATCGACTCGTCCGAGTGCACGCGGAGAAACGCCGACTCTTCCGCGCCTTGCCGGATGAATCCAGCGGTGCGGTGTGCCTCGTCGCAGATCACGAGGTCGAAGTCGGTGAGACCCTCTGCTTGGGCCTTCGCGATCACGTCAATTGATTGGTACGTCGAGAAGAAGACGGTCAGTCCGTCGGGCGCCGAGCTCTTCGCGACCTCTGTGAGGAGCTGCGTGGTGTTCGTCGTTGCCGGGTATGCAAGGTCAGCAACGGTGAAGTCCTCCGACACCCGCCCGACCTTGCTGTCGGAGCAGACCGCAAAGGCGCGAAGCGGCATCGCGCGTTCTTGAGACCATTCCCGCAAGGTCTGCGACAACAATGCGATTGAGGGAACGAGGAACAATACGTTGCCTCCGCGCCCGGCGACATCCTCCGCAATCCGGAGGCTTGTAAAAGTCTTGCCTGTTCCGCAGGCCATGATCAGCTTGCCCCGCGCCGACTCGGCAAACCCGGCCCGCACGGCGTTCAGCGCCTCGACCTGATGCTGGCGGAGCATCTTCTGTTGCGGGGCTGCTAACGAATCGGGGTGGTCGAAGGAGTACTCGGACCAGTCGATACCGGAGTGTTCAAACTCTTCAATCGGGATCTGCGCGGTGGGCAGCTGCTGATCGACGAGCGCTTCGAGCGCGTTCTTCCCGAGCGGGGCGGTGGCTACGATCAGGCGGGAAGAGAACGCCGCCTTTCCCGACGCGGTGAAGAACGAGTCGAGGTCGCCCTTCTGAACCGTGTTGCCCGGGTCGTAGAACTTGCACTGGATGGCGCACAAGCCACCACCGTGGCGCTCCCGTGCAACGAGATCGATCCCGGTGTCGGTCTTGCCGTTCCGGTCAGGCCAGTCCTGCCAGAGCCACACCTCGTCGAAGCGAGCCGTCCACTTCGGATCGGTTGTCAGGTACGCACGAGTCAACCTCTCGAAGAGGCGGCCTTTGGTTCGCTTGTCCGGAGCGATGGTTGCGTAGACGTCGAGCAAATCGTGGATGGACATGACCATGACGCGGTTCCCCTTGAGGTGCGGCCGGCACGAAGACCGGGTTGGAGCGAGATCGAGACTAGCTGGCTTGATCGACCGGCTGGCCCTGCGGCTCGCTGATCGGCGGCTCTTCCGTGTCGACAACAGCGTCGGAAGGCGCTCCGTTCGCTGCGTTGACGACTCCGAAGGGGACGTGGACACTCGGGACTTCGTTCGCTGCGCCGCGCAAGTGATCGACCTGGTCGTCGAAGAAGATGTGCGGACGAAGAACTCGCAGGACGCGTGCTTTCTCGACGCCACCGAGGAAGAACGCATCGTTCACCCGGAGGCCCCAACCCTTCAGAGTCCGAACGACTCGTTCGTGAGCCGGCGCATTTCGCGCGGTCACGATCGCGACGTGCACGCGACGATTGTACGTCGCATCGCTTCGAATTAGGTCCTCTTCGATGTCCTGAATGCGATTGATGCCGCGCAGGAACTGTGCCATCAACCCCTCCGGCATCGCTTCCTCGACGTGGGAGGCCTCGTTCTCGTGGAAGGTCGCAAGGTCGGAGGCCTGCATGATGATCTCGGAGGAGTCGTCTGTGAGGACGCCGTCGAAGTCGAAAGCGATGCGCAGGTCGCGACCGGCTGAATCCTCTGCCGGCGTGCCGACAACGCGACCAGCCGGCAGGCCGCGGTCGATCGCAGCCCGGACGTCGTCGTCATTGGCGGAGAGGAACAACGACATGTTGAGCGCCTCCATGTATTCGTGCGACGACCGGCCCTGCATGAAAATCGCCCTCGAGATTGCGAGGTCGTGCGCTTCGAGAGACCGCATGACTCGAAGTCCCGTATCCGGGTCGTTCCGGGAGAGGACGATCACTTCGACCAACTGCTCACCGTCTGGGCCGAGGTCGTTGAGAGAGCAAACGTCGAATGAACGGGAATGCGACACCCGGGAGAAGCGTGTCGTCGAGGTGCTCTTCTTGGTACTTACGGTACTCGTCCTCGCCGTGCTCGAGGAAGACCTTGTGGGAATCGGACAGGTCAAAGAGCGCGCTCGAGGCGACGCCGACGACCAGCATCTCGTCTAGAGGAAAGGGCATTTCTGTTCCTTGTTCGGTGCTCATTCTGAGCGGGTTGGAAGTGTGTTGCGAGGAAGGGAAATCCTTGGCAGTGCTCAGTGAGGGTTCGTCCCTACCCAAAGCCCGTCCCTCGCACGCGTCATGCCCACGTACAGCTCCCGCCGCTCGAGCTCCCGCCGCTCCCGTTCGGCCTCGCTCATCAACTCAGGGGTGTTGAGCGGTCTCGGCCTCGGTGCGCTCGGCGATCTCGTAGCGTCCCGCCTGCTGTTCAGCTTCGTCCGCCTGCCGCCGGTGTTCGTCGGCGCGGCTGCGGAGTCGTCGAGCTTCTGCCCCTGCAGAGGTTCCCGCGATGGTCATGGTGGTGCTCCCCGAGGAGTGTCCTGATCACACCGGCGTCCCCCTCGAACGCTCCGGTACTGCGACATCCTCTCTCGTGAGCAACCGTCAAGAAAGCTCCCCGTTCTGGGGGCTGCTCAGCGTTCGAGCAGCTCGTCGGTCGTCGCCTAGCGTTTCCATAACGAGGGGAATGGAAATGGTCTGGGACATCCCGATCGGCACGAGCATCGGACGGCGCGAGCTGCACAGCCGTCTCGGCGGTGGCAGCTGGCAGGACGGCATCACGCGTGTCGTGAAGACGAACGAAATGCTCGTCTTCACGAACGACGGCGGCGGGGAACATGGCTACGGCGTGCACGAGGGCCTCCGCGGTGACGGCCTGTTCCGCTACAGCGGGCAAGGGCAGAACGGCGACCAGAAGCTGACCGGCAACAACAAGGCGCTGGCGGATTCCGAGGCGATCGGTCGCCCCATCCGCGTGTTCCGGGGCCAGGGGACCGTGACCTACGTCGGGAGCTTCGCGCTCGCTGATCCTCCCTACACCTGGGAGCGCTTCCCCGGGACCGGGTCGTCTCCTGAGCGGGACGGACTGGTGTTCAACCTCGTCGCCGTCGAAGCGGACACGTCGCTCTTGCCCGCCCTCGTCGACGAGGCCGGCGACCCTTCCGGCCGCGCGTCAGCGATCGGTGCCTCTTCAGCCACGTCCGCCTGGCAACCGCTCGACTTCAGCGAGTATCAGGTGCGGCGGGTCGACGAAGGCGAGTCGATGCGATCCGTCTCCCGTCGCGAGTTCGAGCTGCAGACGCGGTTCGGCGAATGGCTCCGCGCTCGGGGTGATGATGTGCAGGTGCTGCGTCTCACTGAGGGCGGTGTGACGATCGTGCCCGACCTCTACGACCCGACGATCGGCCAGGTCGTCGAGGCCAAGAAGTCGACCGCGCGGGCCTACGTCCGCACCGCGATCGGGCAGGCGCTCGACTACGCGGCGGTCGCGCGACGTCGTGGTCTGACGGTGACCCCGGCGGTCCTCCTGCCGTCCGAGCCCCAACCCTCGATGGTGGAGCTGTGCACCTCGGTCGGGATCACCGTGTGGTGGCCGATCTCGAGCGGTGACTTCCAGGAGGTCAGGCCGTAGCCGCGGCGCTGCTCAGGATCTTCACGGTGGGCAGATCTGGCTTGGCCCAACCGAGCGAGCCGAGTTCGACGGGGAGCACCCAGCGCAACTCGTCGTGGTCCGTGCTCGACGTCGGTCCGTCCGCGGTCCAGGCGACTCGGTAGGTGGCGAGGTCGATGTCGACGTTGCCGACACGCGTGATGGAGCGGTCGATCGGTTCGCCAACGACGACGTCCAGACCGAGCTCTTCGCGGAGCTCGCGTCGCAGGGCTTCCGCAGCGAGCTCTCCCGGCTCGACCTTCCCGCCAGGGAACTCCCATTGGCCCGCCGCTGATCGTTCAGGTGCCCTTCGACATGTGAGTACGCGACCGTCAGGCCGAGTGAGTACGCCGGCGACGACCTCGATCATGCGTTCCATCCTGCCTGAGAAGCTCGGCGCGGAACGAGCGATTGCACTCCATTGATCCAGGGCGTGCTCGACGGAGGCGGCTGCATCCTCGGGACGTTCGTGCTCTCAGAACCGGAACACCCGCCAGCCTTCCGACACCAGGAGGGCCTGGTTCTGTGCGTCCCGCTGACGATCGGCGAGCAACTTCCGACGCCACAGCTCGGCGTTCGCCTTCGGAAGCTGGGCGTGCTCCTCGCAGAAGTGCCAGAAGCACCCGTCGACGAAGACCGCGATCCGTGCACGCGGGAACACGAGGTCGGGTCGAACGCGGCACTGGCGGCTGACCTGACGATCTACGAAGAACCGGCGGCCGCGCCGGTGCAGCTCTCGGCGAAGCGCGAGCTCCGGCGCAGTGTCCCGCCGACCGAAGCGAGCCATGTGCCGCCTACGAGCATCGTCTGCTTCCCACTTCTCCACGCTCTGATCCTCGCGTGACGACTGTTCGGGCCAGGATCGGAGAGATGGTCTGTGAACGGATCGGCAGTGGATCGCTATGTGGAGGAACGGGCGATCAGCGCGAGTCGGCCGCGGTCGCTCCGACTGGCGAGACCGGCACGTTCAGCGGTGCATCCGGAGCGACAGGGTCTCCCGGCGAAGTTGCCGACTGCGCATCCAGATCCGCCCGCACCGACTCCGACACCCCGAACAACAACGTCGCCACGAACCCCACCACGTACGCCACCACGAGCCCCGACCCGTACCCGAGCAACGCCCACCCGTACCCGGACGACCCGTTCAGCAGCGGGATGAGCGACAGGTCCGAGGCCCCGATGGCGATCGCCCCGACGGAGTGCCCGAGCTGGTCGAACAGCCCGACGACACCGCCGCCGAACGCCCCACCGATGCACGCGGTGATGAACGGCCGCCCCAGGGGCAGCGTCACGCCGTAGATCAGGGGCTCACCGACACCGAGGAAGCCAGCCGGTAGGGCACCGCGGATGGTCCGCACCAACGAAGCGTTCGAACGGAACCGCACCCACAGCGCGATGCAGGCTCCGATCTGACCGGCACCACCCATCGCCAGCACGGGCAGCAGCACGGTCCACCCGGTCTGGTCGATCAGGGTGGTGTGGATCGGGATGAGCCCCTGGTGCATCCCGGTCATGACGAGCGGCAGGAAGAGGCCTCCGAGCACGAAGCCGGCGAAGGCTCCACCGTTCGCGAGCAGCCAGGTCGCAGCGGTCCCGATCGCGACTGAGACGACACCGGCGACGGACATGAGCACGCCGAGGGTGATCGAACCGGCGACGAGCACGGTGACGGTCGGCACCACGATGAGCGCGATGACGTCCGGCGTGACCCGGCGCATGAAGCGCTCGACGTAGGCGGCGAGGATGCCGCCGGCCAGCGCACCGAGCACACCGCCCTGCCCGGGCGCCAGGGTCTCGCCGAACACCGTGACGTTCGCGACACCGGCCGCGACGATGATCCCGCCGACCGCGCCGCCGAGGATGGGCGTGCCGCCGAACTCCTTCGCGGCGTTCATCCCGACGAACACGGCGAGCAGGGACAGGAACCCGGACGACAGCACGCCGAGGAACGGCGTCAGCGCAGGCACCCACCCCAGGTTCGTCAGGATGCCGTTGATCCCGGCGATGAGCCCGCACGCGATCAGTGCGGGGATGAGCGGGATGAAGATCGCGGAGATCTTCCGGATCGCGCGCATGGTGCGACCGTCGGAACGGGATCGCGCGTTCGCCTTGATGGACGCACCGCGAGCAGCGAGCTCCTCAGGCGACGCACCAGGCCCACCAGCCGCAGCCGGCGGGGCGGCCGCGCGCAGGGCCTCCAGGCCGTCGGCCACGCGGTCGACGAGACCCGGGCCGAGCACGATCTGCAGGTTCGAGCCGGCCGCGATGGCGGCCATGACGCCGTCGGTGGCCTTGAGGTCCTCGAGCGCGACGGAGGAGTCGGACACGACTTCGACCCGCAGGCGGGTCATGCAGTTCTCGACGTCGGCGATGTTCGCGGAACCGCCGACGGCGTCGAGGATCTGCTGAGCGAGTTGCTGTGCATCGGGCATTGCTGTGCTCCTCGGGGAAAGGAAACGGAAAAGGGGGAACGGGGTCTACAGCACGGCGCGCAACGAGCCAGCAGCAGCATCGAGGCGCTCGCGGGCATCGGCAGCCGAGGCGCCGGTCAGGATCACGGCGATGGCGGTCTTCACCTCGCCGTCCGAGGCATCGAGCGCTGCCTGGATCTCGGCGGGGGGAGCGCCGGTCACGTCCTGCACGAGCGAGAACGCCCGCGCGACGAGCTTCGCGTTCGTCGCCCGCACGTCGACCATGCGGTTGCCGTACGTCTTGTGGCTGCGCACCATCGCGAGCGTGGTGAGCATGTTGAGCACGAGCTTCTGCGCGGTGCCCGCCTTCAGGCGGGTCGAGCCGGCGACGAACTCGGGGCCGACGACGACGTCGATGGCGATGTCCGCCTCCCGACCCGCGACCGAGTCGGGGTTGCACGCGACGGAGACCGACAGGGCGGAGCGGCGCCGGGCCTCCAGGATGGCCGCGATGACGTAGGGCGTCCTGCCGGACGCGCTGATCCCGACGACCACGTCGTCGGCCGTCAGGCCGAGCGCGTCGAGGTCGCGGACGGCGGCCGCTTCGTCGTCCTCCGCGCCCTCCACCGCGGTGGTCAGGGCGGGGTCGCCGCCGGCGATCAGGCCGACCACCTGGCTCGGGTCGGTACCGAAGGTGGGCGGGCACTCGCTGGCGTCGAGGACGCCGAGCCGGCCCGGCGTACCGGCGCCGACGTAGACGAGTCGGCCGCCACGCGTGAAGGCTGCGGCGATCGAGTCTGCCGCCAGGGCGATGGCCGGGAGGCACGGCTCCAGTGCCGCAGGCACGCTGCGGTCTCCGGCGTTCATGCGCTGGGCAGCTTCCAGCGTGGAGATCGTGTCGATGTCGTCCAGCGAGTGGTCGGTCGCCTCGGTGGTGAGGGCGGCGAGTTCGTCGCGGAGGGCGTCGTGGGTTTCGTGCGTCTGGTTCATGGTGGTGCTCAGTTCCGGTGGTGGGTGCGGACGGCGTCGCGGCTGCGGGCGAGGAGCGGCTGGGACCGCTCGTCGGTGCGCTGCGCGACGACGATGAACAGGGTGTCGACGATGGCGAGCTGGCTCATCCGGCTGCCCATGGCCGCGGGGCGCAGGGCGCTCTCGGCACCGGCGACACCGAGCAGGACGTGGTCGGCGGTGGTGGCGAGCGGGGCGAAGGCGTGGCCGGTGATCGCGACGATCGTGGCGTGCTGGGCTCGGGCGGCGTGGGCGACCTCGAGGGTCTCGACGGTGGACCCCGAGTGGCTGACCAGCACCAGGACGTCGTGCTCGCCGATGACGCTCGCCAGGGTCAGGGCATTGTGCGGGTCGTCGGCGATCGAGCTCACGATGCCGATGCGTTCGAGCTTGAGGTGCAGGTCTCGGGCGACGATGCCGCTCGCGCCGACGCCGTACAGGACGACGCGGCGGGCGTCGCTCACGGCGGCTGCCGCTGCCTCGAGTGCGTGCGGGTCGAGTGCGGCGCGGGTGTCGGCCATCACCGCGCGGACGTCCTCGGTGACCTTCGCGATGACGGTGGCGACGTCGTCGTCGACCGCGACACCGGCGTGGATCTCGGTCGACTCACGTTCGTGGATACCGCGTTCGACGGCGCGGGTCATGCTCCGCTGCAGGGCGGCGAAGTTCGCGAAGCCGAGGTGCTGGGCGAACCGGGAGACGGTGGCGGGGGAGACCCCGGCTCGGCCGGCGAGGTCGGTGGCGTTGGTGGTGGCCGCGGCTGCCGGGTCGTCGAGGACGGCGTCGGCGATGGCGCGCATGCTCGACGGCATGCTCGCCGACTGGGTGCGGACGAGGGCGAAGGCATCGGCGCGCTCGGACCGCTCGGATCGCTCGGGCCGCTCGGTGATCGTCATCCCGCCATGAAAGCGTCTTTTGCAGGTGAGCGCCAGTGCCGAAAGTAAATTGCGTGTTACGTCGTTCTGCCCGACCTGTGTGCCAGCGGACTGACGGTGGCGGCGATCACCAGCGGGAGGACGAACGCCCACGACGCGGGGTCGGTGTTCGTCGACACGACTCCGGCCCATCCGGCTGGTTGGTCCGGGGTCCCCCGACCGAACAGCGCTGCGACGAACAGGTAGAGCACGCCCGGCACGGACTGGTACCGGTCGCCGAGTACCGCTCGGCTGACCAGTGCGAGTGCGCAGAACGCGATCGTGTTCCGGGCGGTCGCGACCGCGGCCTCGGGTTCGGCGCCGACCGCGAGGCCGATGCTCGCGGTGACGTTCACCAGCGCGACCACCGCGATGACGGTGGCCAGCTCGAGCAGGTCCGTCCGCCGAGTGGGCGCGGGGAACGGTGCGCGGGTGACCGAAGCGCTCGTCGCGATGGCGATCACCAGCGGGAGCACGGCCGCGACGGGGATCAGCGCGAACGGCGCGCCGCCGCCGAAAGAGGGGAAGAGCATGCCGATCGGGCCGAGCGCGATCGAGAGCATCGTCAGGGCGGTCGTGAGTCCGAGCAACGGCAGGGTTCGGTGGACACGCAGCCACCAGATCACGAGGACGGCACCGCGATGTGGCCGACCGAGCAATCCGTCAGCCGGTCGACCGTCGCGGTGACCCACGTGGCCTGAGCGGGGGCCGGAGCACGACGGAGGGCTCGCAGAACGTCGGGGTCGTCCAGCTCGAGGGCGGGTTCGACCTGGTCTGCGTTCACGATGCCCTCGGCAGCGACGTCGATGAGCCATCGGTTGGCAACAGCGGCATCGTTGAGGCGTTCGGCGTCGTCCTGCTCGGTGCCGCAGTAGGCCACCTCGGCGTCACCGAGCAAGGAGGTGGTGATGCTGTGGAGCACGTCGGCGTCGGTCATCCGGACCTGGACGACCATGTTCAGGACTTCGGCCTTCGATGGCGCGTTGCTCGCGCGGATGGTCGACGGCACCGTGATGCCCGAGCGGCCGAGGTTCTCCGCAGCCTTGCGGATGACGGATTCTGAGTTGCCGCTGTCGCGTTGCTCCGGGAAGAGGCAGATCGTCGGCGCCGCGCCGCTGCAGATCGCCTGCGCTTGCGGGCGGTCGACGATCGGTGCCGCGCCGAGGCCGGAGCCGGCGGTCAGCGCGACGAGGGTGATCACGACGAACGAGCTGGCGCCGATCTGGAGTCCGTACCGGCGCGCACGGTCACTACTCGAGCGTCGAGCGACCGCGATGACGAGCAGACTGCACCCGGCGAGCAGACTGAACGCCGTCGCGATGACCGGTGCCCGGGTGTCGAGCGCGGTCTCGACCGAGCAGCAGTCCGCCATCACGAGACCGGCGAGGTACCGGAGCGGGAAGTAGTCCACGGACCAGGTGAAGCCGAGCCAGCTGTACGAGACGAGCAGACTCAGCGGGATGGACGCCACCGGCGGGAGCCACCGCCCCAGTGCGAATCCGATGCAGCTGTGGAAGAACAGGATCCCCGCGAAGGCCAGGCCGACGAGCGGCGATGGGCCACCGGGAGCACCCCAGGTGTCCCGACTCATGAGTGCGACCGCGACGACCTGGAGCAACAGGCCGCCGGTAAGTGGTGTCCACAGGTGATCGGCGATGACTGCTGCGCTGGATCGGCTGCTGGTCTCGATTGCGGGCGCCGCAGCTCGGAAGCGCTTCCCTTCCCAGGCGCCGGCGGTGGCCGCGACGCCGCACGAGAAGACCAGGTAGATCGCGGAACCGGCCATCGCCGCGGGCCAGTAGCCGGCGACCGTCGTCTCACCTGCGAACTGCACGCTGTACGCGACGACGCCGAGCAATCCAGGAATGAGGAGCCACACTGCCGCTCGGCTGCGCCACGGGATGATCGGGCGCATCAGTCGTCCTCACTCGTGAACCGCGCGTACGAAGCGGTGATCGCCTCGGTGGGCGAGAAGCCAGCGAACGGCTCGGTGAACGCCCCGACTGAACCAGCGAACGGCACCCGGCCGTCGACGAGGACGGTCACGTGGTCGTAGGTTGCGGCGACGTCCTCGGTCTGGTGCGTCGAGACGACGACGGACACTTCCGTTGGCAGGTTCTGGATCACCCGAGCGAACCGCGCGCGCTGTGCCGGATCGAGTCCGGCCGTCGGTTCGTCGAGCAGGATCCACTGTGCGCCGGACACCAGCGCGCCAGCAACGCCGAGCCGCCGGATCTGGCCGCCCGACAACGAGGACGCTCGTGCGTCGGCTCGGGCGGCGAGATCGACGGCGGTCAGGGCGGCCGTCGAGCGATCCCAGGCGTCGGCGCGCGACAAGCCCTTCAACCAGCCGCAGTAGGCGACGTGCTCTCGAGCGGTCAAGCCGGGGAAGGCGCCGCTCCGCTGCGGAAGCCATGCGACGCCGCGGCGGTACCGTCGGCGGTCTCCGCGCGTCCCCGGTTCCCCCAGTCCCTCGATGCTGATCGTCCCAACGCGGGGGCGGAGCGTGTCGGCGACGAGCCCGAGCAGGGTCGACTTGCCAGCGCCGTTCGGCCCGAGCAGGACGCTCGCTCCGGTCGGGAACACCGTCGACAACCCGGAGAGCACCGTGTGGTCCCGCCGGTACCCGAAAGTCAGTTCGTCGATCTGTATGCCCACTGCGCCCCCTTGAAACCTTGTACTGGTGTTTCACCGTACAGTAGCGTGCACTCGGCTCGGACAGCCCGAGTCGTCGCCTCAAGGGGGAAGTGCAATGGTCAATCTCAGTCGTCGTCTCGCGGCAACCGTCGCAGGGGGAGTCGTGGCCGCCACGGTGTTCGCGGCAGCGCCGGCGTTCGCCGAGGGTTCCTGGTCGTCGAAGCTGACCGGTGTCGCGATCGGTAAGAACTCGAGGAGCTGGCAGGACTCGCACAAGGACAAGGTGCGGACTGCCACGACGTTCGCGAGCTGCCGGATCTCGGGGAACGCGAGCGGATTCCGATCCGCCACCGTCCGGCTCTACGACGAGCGCGGCCTGTTGCCGGACAAGAGCATGGGGTCGAAGGTGAACAAGTGCGGCCGGAGCGACTGGGGCGTGATGACCCGGCCTGACCGGTACCACTGGACGATCACGGCGCTCAACGGCTCCTCGTACGAGCCCGCTCTGCGGCTGTCGGTGTCGCGGGTGCGGCAGGCCTACTGAGTCAGCGCTGGCGGGCGGCTGCTTCGGTGGCCGCCTGCACGTAGCGTCGTGCAGCCCGGGTCTGACGCAGAATGACGGGGGACATGGCGGCAGCCACGACGAGGAGTGCTCCGCAGATGATGCGACTGAGGCCAGCTACGAACGAGTCGTCGTCGAACAGGTTCGGGATCTGCGGGCCAGCAATCCCCACGTAGAGCAGCAGGAACTGGCCGAGCGCGACCGGTTGGTAGGCGGCGCGGAGACGGGCGAGGTCGAATGCCCGTCGTGCGAGGTCGGAGTCGGCTGGTTCGATCGGGGTCCCGCTCGCGATCGCCTGCGCGAGCGTCTTCCGGCCGAAGCGTGAGAGCCCATCGATCGGCGCCTGCATGTCGGAGGATCGGCGGAGCGTCGTGGTGAGCATCGAGAAGGTGCCGAGAAGACCACCCACTCCTGCAGCGATGCCGACGATCGCGAGGGTGGTCTCGAGCGCGCTGTCCTGCCGTGCGAAGAGCGACCCGCCGACCGCACCGAGGACCACCCCGATCGTGACGATGACGACGGTTCTGCGCCAGGCTCGGCGGGCGATCGCCTCGGGCGTCTCTGGTGCCTCCGTCGCGGTGGTCATACGACGGAAACCGGAGTGTCGATGCGGCGTTCGTTGTCGGCCGCCGCGGCTTCTGCGTAGCGCCAAGCGCGGCGGCCTCGGACGACCAGCAACGGCACGACGAACACCATTTCGACGACGAAGAGCGCCAGGATGATCCGGCTGAAGACCACATCGCCGCCGCCGCTGAGGACACGAGCGAAGTGAGGAGCAGCGACCATTGCGAAGAGCAGGAGGCCCTGCCCCAGGAAGATCCCGTTGAACATTGCGGTCCCGCGAGCGAGGGTGAGCGCGCGGTGCTGCAGTTCGGGGCCCGCGTCCTCCGCGAGCGGAACGCCCGAGCGGATGGCTCCTTTGATGACCTTGCGGCGGTCTCTCGTCAGGCCCTCGGTCGCCTGCGTCATGGTCGACGACGCGCGTGCCGTGGCGGGGAGCAACGAGAGTATTCCGGACATGCCGACCAACACGGCGACGCACGTGAAGATCGCCAGGGCGACGGTCCAACCGCCCTCGTCCCGCGAGGTTGCCCAACCTGCAACTGCCCCCGCGACCGCGGCGATCGACACGACCAGGGCGGTACGACGCCAGGCGCGTCGGATGATTCGTTCGTCTTCCCCCACCCGCTCACCCTACGGGGCGGGGCAGAGCCGTGTTCTGGAGCCGAGCACCCGTCAGGCGCTGGCGGTGCGGTCGAGGCGAGGCGGGCCTCCAGGCCGGACGCCGTCAGGCGACGCCGCGCCGCGGACGGAAGACGCCCGCCCGGACCAGCCACACGTAGAGCAGGCAGCCGATGCAGACGTCGAAGGCAGCGTTGAGGAACGCGGCGACCAGGGCGACCGCGGCACCGATCGGGGCGGCGTACGGCACGCTGAGCAGCGCGAGGAGCAGGGCGACCGCGGTCACGAACAGGCCGACCTGTTGGGCGAAGGTCGGGGGTTCCGGGGCCTCGAGTTCGGCGGGCGGGGCGAGGCGCGGGCGGACGACGCGGCGGAATATCGCGCCGTAGGGGTGTCGGCGGATGCCGGCGATGCCTCCGACGGCGAACAGCACGACGATGACCGCGAGCAGCACGATGCCGGCGACCCACGTCTCGGGGATCAGCGTGAGGACGATCGTCGCGGCGAGGAGCACCGTCGTGATGGCGGCGCCGAAGCGTGGGGAGCGCGGGTCGATGCCTCGGTCGGTGTCGTTCGTGGTGGTCATCGGGACTCCTGGGTGCCGGTCGTGTCTGCGGTGCCTGTGGTGCCTGCGGTTCCTGCGGTCAGGACAGTGGCGAGGGCTGCGGCGAGCTCGGGTGGGCGGGGTGGGCCTCCGAAGCGGGTGTGGACCGAGCGGTCGGCGTCGAGCAGCAGGACCGTCGGGGTCTGCAGGACTTCGAAGCGGCTCGCGAGTTCGGGTCGCTCCGCGAGGTCGATCTCGATGCGGCGAACGCCCTCGTGTTGACCGGCGACGGCGGCGAGCAGCCGGCGCGTGGCCGGGCAACGAGCACACGTCGGCGTCGAGAACTGGACGAGGGTCGCGGCCGCGCCGTAGTCGTTGTCGAGCGCGAGGCCGTCTGCGTCCTGCCTCGACGACGTGGCGGTGCCCACCGGTCGGGCTCGTCCGGTCCGGTGGCGGAGCAGGAGACCGAGGACCGTCGCGAGCGCGAGGACCCCCACGAGCACGGCCACTGCGGTTCCGACGTTCACACGGCGACGATACGCCCGGCTGACGAACTGCTGTCGAACGTGACCGGATGTGACCGCGAGGTGTGCGCGTCGCGCCGGGCCTGGCGGGTGCTCAGTCCTCGGGGAGCGTGCGGACCCACTGCTCGAACGCTGCGGCGTCGTCGTCGCTGAAGACGGCGGAAGGTCGCGACTCGTCCTTCGCCGAGTGCAGGAACAGCGTGCCGTCGGCCATCCCCGGCGTCGCGTCGTCGAGGATGGACGACTTCGCCGCGACGCCCTTCCTGGTGAGGAAGGTCAGCTGTTCGCCGTTCGTCGATTCTGCGATCGCCGCTTCACCGTCGAAGAACGAGGCGAGCTCCGTCACCAGGAACGCGGTGGCTCCGTCCTGCGTGGTGAGCGCGACGGCCGGCTTCGTCCGACTCTTGCGGAAGGGGTGCTCGACGGCCGTGGCCGTGACTCCCGAGCCGGTCCAGGGTCGTACCTCGGTCAGGGGGAGCCTGGCGGCGACCCGCGCCGCGGGTCGTTTCGGCGGGAGGGCGGCCTGGAACAGCAAGGAACCGATCACCACCGCCAGGAACCAGGCGTGCGGCGAAAACGTCTTCGTCGCGATGAGGACGAGGAAGCCCCCGAGGAACCCCGCCCCGACCAGGTTCGGCCACCACCTCGACTCCTGACGCAGGCCGAGCGGCCACACCACGGCGCCGTACACGAGTCCGACGACCGTGGGGACCCAGAAGACCGAGGGGTGGATGGCGCCGGCGTGGAAGTGCAGCCAGACGTCCGCTCCCGCCACGACGACCGCCAGGGCGACGAAGAAGACGCGTTGTGCGCGACGGTTCCGCTCGCGACTGCTCAGTGTGGTCAAGTGGTTCCCCCGTGGTGCTCGTTCCCCGTGCTGCTCAGTCAAGCAGAACGCGCGGTCATGGTCCCACCGCTCGGGCCGTACCCTCGGTCGGGTGACTGACGACGTGACCGCGGGCCGCTACCGCCACTTCAAGGGCAACGACTACGAGGTGGTCCTGGTCGCCCGTGACGTGGAGACCGAAGAGCCCGTGGTCGTGTACCAGGCGCTGTACGGCGAACGCGGGCACTGGGTGCGCTCGCTCGCCGACTTCACCGCGCACGTCACGCGTGACGGGTACGACGGGCCCCGGTTCGTGCCGGTCGGCAGCTGACAGCCCGAGCAACCGGTGTCGGCGCCCACCCCTAGGCTTTCAGGGCACCGGAGAGCAAGGGGGAGCGCATGCAGATCGGCGTCGATGGGCACGTGCTGCTCAGCCCGAGTGACCTGAGCACGTGGTCGGCCTGCGAGTGGGCGTTCCTTCGCCGCCTCGACGCCAAGCTCGGTCGCGGGGAAGCCCTGCCCGACGTGCACGACGACATGCTCGAGCGCACGGCTCGGCTGGGGGACCAGCACGAGCTCGACTACCTCGACATCCTCAAGCAGACCCGCGCCGTCGTCGAGTTCGACCGCCCCGCCCCGCCGGACTACGTACGCGCCGCAGCCGAAGCACGACAGGCCTTCGCCGACGGTGCCGACGTGCTCTACCAGCCGACGTTCCACACAGCGCCGACGGCAGACGCCCCCGGGTTCATCGGCTTCGCGGACTTCATCATCCGCAACGACCGCGGCGAGTACGAGGTCTACGACACCAAGCTCGCACGCCACGCCAAGATCAGCGCCCTGCTGCAGCTCGCCGCGTACGCCGAGCAGATGCAGGCGCACGGCATCCCCACCGGGCAGCAAGTGCACCTGGTGCTCGGCGACCGGACGACCACCACGCACGACCTCGCCGACATCGCGCCGGTGTACCGCACGCAGCGCGCCGAGCTGCAGCGGGTCATCGCCGAGCGCATCGCTGCCGACGAGGCCCTGCAGTGGGGTGACCCGCGGTACTCCAGCTGCGGGCGCTGTGCGATCTGTTCGACCCAGGTGGCCGAGCACCGCGACCTCGTCCTCGTCGCGGGCATGCGCCTCGACCAGCGGGCGAAGCTGATCAAGCACGAGGTGCGGACGATCGACGACCTGGCGGTTCGAACCCGGGCAGTGCCGGGCTTGTCCCGCGCGACGCAGGATCGGCTGGTACGTCAGGCGAGCCTCCAGATCGAATCGGAAGACGCGCGACGGAAGGGCGCCGACGGGCCGGGCCGGCCCGTGAAGCCGCGCTTCGAGGTCCTCGACGCCCGTGCGCTCGACGCGATCCCGGCACCCGACCCGGGAGACGTCTTCTTCGACTTTGAGGGCGACCCGCTGCACACCGAGGACGGCGTGCACTGGGGCCTCGACTACCTGTTCGGCCTGGTCGACGACCGCGCTGAGTTCACCGCGTTCTGGGCGCACACCATCCGCGACGAACGAGTCGCGCTGGAGCAGTTCCTCGCGTTCATCGAGGCCCGGCGGCAGCAGTACCCGGGCATGCACATCTACCACTACGCGGCCTACGAGCGGACGCACCTGCTGTCGCTCGCCGCCCGGCACGGCGTGGGTGAAGAGGCCGTCGACGACCTGCTGCGCGCCGGGGTCCTGGTCGACCTGTACCCGATCGTCCGGAAGGCCCTGGTCGTCGGCAGCCACAGCTACTCCATCAAGAAGCTCGAACCGCTGTACATGGGCTCGGACCTGCGCGAGAGCGACGTCACGAACGCCGCGGACAGCATCACCGCCTACGTCGACGCGATCGACGAGCTCCGGAACGGCGACGCCGCCGAGGGGCAGCGGATGCTCGACCAGGTCGCCGACTACAACGCCTACGACTGCCGCTCGACCCTGCGCCTGCGCGACTGGCTCCGCTCGCTGCGTACCGACGACCCCGATGCGGCCGACCCCGCGCTCGAGCTCGAGGTCCCGCCGATCCCCGTCGAGCGCGAGCCCAATCCGGTGTACGTCGCGCTCGCCGCGCAACTCGAGGACGTCGACGCCCTCGACCGCACCCCTGACCAGACCGCGTTGGCGCTCGCCGCAGCCGCGATCGACTACCACCGCCGCGAGGCCAAGACCTTCTGGCAGGACCACTTCGACCGCCTGCGGAACCCGGTCGACGACTGGGCCGACACGCGTGACGTCCTGGTCGTGGAGCGTGCGTCCGTCGAGCGCGACTGGGACACGCTGCCGCGTGCCCGCTCGCAGTCGCGGGAACTCCGGTTGTCGGGGACGCTCGCGCCCGGCTCGCGGCTCCGGCCTGGAGGCACGCCCCACCTGGTCTACGACGACCCGCTTCCGCCATCGGTCGCCTCACCGGGCCCCGGGTCGAAGGGCGCGTCGTCGCGCGCCGTGATCGTGGACGTATGGGACAACGGCGATGCCGTCGAGGTCCTTGTGAAAGAGGGACTGCCCGTCGGTGGCGAACCGCACCACGAGTTCCCGGTGGCCCTCGCCCCGTCGGCACCGCCCCGCGCGAAGCCCCAGCCCGAGGCGATCGCCTGGTGGGGTCAGGCCGTGCTCGACGAGCTGCCGGCGATGCTGCCCGACCCGGCGCACGACCTGCTGCGTCGGGTGCCCCCGCGTGGCCCGATCGTCCCGGTGCAGGGCGACGACACGGTGTCGGCGGTGGTGTCAACGTTGCTCGACCTCGACCGGTCGTACCTGGCGATCCAGGGCCCTCCCGGCACGGGCAAGACCTACGTCGGCTCGAACGTCGTCGCCCGGCTCGTCCGCGAGTACGGCTGGCGCGTGGGGGTCGTCGGCCAGTCACACGCGACGTCGGAGAACTTCCTTGCCTCCGTGGTCAAGGCCGGCGTCCCCGCGGACCGCGTCGTGAAGGTGCCGAAGTCCGGCGCGACCGAGGACGAGCTCGACGCCGCGGCGTGGACCCCCGTGAAGAACGGTGCCGCGGTCGCCGCGTTCCTGTCCTCGTGCGAGTCCTCGGGCACCGGCGGTGTCGTCGGTGGCACGGCGTGGACGTTCGCGAACGAGTCGACGATCGAGCGCCGTTCCCTCGACCTGCTCGTGGTCGACGAGGCCGGGCAGTTCTCCCTCGCCCCGACCATCGCGTCGTCCGTCGCCGCCACGCGGTTGCTGCTGCTCGGGGACCCCCAGCAGTTGCCCCAGGTGTCGCAGGGCTCCCACCCCGAGCCCGTCGACCAGTCCGCGCTCGGCTGGCTCGCAGACGGCCAACACGTCCTGCCGCCCGAGTTCGGCTACTTCCTCGCCCGCACCCGCCGCATGGAGCCCGCGCTGACCGAATCCGTCTCGGCCCTGTCCTACGACGGGCAGCTCGCCTCGATGGTCTCCGGGCGGCACCTCGACGGCATCGACGCGTGTGTGCACCCCGTGCCGGTCGTGCACGCGGGCAACACGACGTCCTCTGCTGAAGAGGCCGCCCGGGTCGTCGCGCTCGTCGGCGACGTCGTCGGCCGCACCTGGACCGACGGTTCCGAAACCCGTGCGCTGACCGACGAGGACGTCATCGTGGTGGCGCCGTACAACGCGCAGGGGGCACTGATCCGGCAGGAGCTCGACCGCGCTGGCTTCACCGGCACCCAGGTCGGCACGGTCGACCTGTTCCAGGGACGAGAAGCTGTCGTGTCGATCGTGTCCCTGGCGGCGTCGAGTGCGGCGGACATCCCGCGCGGCCTCGACTTCCTGCTCATGCCGAACCGGTTGAACGTGGCGATCTCGCGGGCGAAGTGGGCGGCCTACCTCGTGCACTCACCGGCGCTGAACACGGGGCTGCCCCCGTCGATCGCGGGACTCTCGCTGTTGTCCCGCTTCATCGAGCTCGTCGAACCGCGCCGCTGACCAGCGGGAAGTCAGCCCGACTCGACGGTGCCGATGGTCGAGCTGTAGGTCGCCACCGCCCCGAACTGTGCTCCGATGATCGTGACGGTCCACGCGGTGCCGTCCGGGGCGACGGAGTACAGGACGCGTGCGCCATCAGGAACGGCAACGAGCCCGGTGCCGTCGGGCAGGAGGATCCGCTCCGGCGCGGTCATCCCGACGGACAGAGTCGACGGGTACGGACCGGTGCCGAACCTCTGCTCCATGACGAAGGCGAGCGTGCCGGCGCTCTGTACGACGGCCGACCGCTCGGTCTCGACAGTCGCCGGAGCTGGCGGCGCGGCAGGTTCCGGCGTAGCTGCCGGAACAGCAGACTCCACCGGAACAGCGACGGCCGGGCGTTGCGGGATCGCAACCGGTCCGACTGCAGCGCTCCGGCCATCGAGGGGGAGCGAGAGTGCTGGCAGGTGGACACCGGAACCGGCCAGAGCAGACCCGATGACCGCGTACGCCATGAGCGCCGTCCCGACGCTGCCGAGGATCGCACCTCCGCGACCGAACGCCCGCGCAGTGGCCGAGCCCCATCGTGCTGTCTTGATCGCCTGCACGCCGAAGACGATCGCCGAGATGCCGATCGTCGAGACGATGAAGCCCGTCTGGATCCCGGACTGTTGCGGCTCGACGAGTGCGATGACCACGCTGCCGAAGCCGAGCAGCATCGCAAGGGTCGCGAACGCCCAGGGCCTCGTGCGCCGGCGTGGCTTCGCGTTCAGCAGCGGTGAGGGTGCGTGGAGTGTCGGCAGCCGGCGAGCACCGCTTCGCGAGGGTCCTGACGAGTACTCCGGAGGGGACCAATCTCGTGGTCCTGGCCCGCCCAACGGCATCGTCGTTCCCCCGTCTGCTCAGTACGACGGACCCATCTTGATCGGCGACGCCGACGTGAGCGATCCCCAGAACTGGGTTGATGGGCTGGCCAGGAGGGAAGGTGGCAGACCGCTACGATGACGCGGACATCGGCACCGGATGCCCTCGGCCTCGGGTAGGTCATCCGACGGACGAGGTCGCAGGGTTGGGCGGTCGCTGTGGGCACCGCGACCGTCATGGCGATCGTGGTGTCCGTGCCCTGTGTGGTCGTCGCGGAGCACGCTGGGTGAGTCAGCGCTGCGTGACGGTTCTGGTTCACGAACCCCGGGGTTCGTGAACCAGAACCGTCACGCAGCGGAAAACGCCCCGCACTCGCCCGGAGCGGACGGTGAGACGGAGCGGGTCAGTCGTCGCTGGTCGGGACGCCGCTCTGCATCTGCACCCGCATCTGGGCGAGGACATCCGCGTGCAGGAAGTTCGCCTCGGCCGCGCTCGTGGGGTCGACCACGATGCCGAACTGTTCGGGGAGCGCGGACACGAGCTCGGACATCGGCACCGGACGCCCCTCGGCCTCGGGCAGACCGGCGGCGAGTTCGGCCGGGTCGGTGAAGACGGGCACGAAGGGCTTGTCCCGGATCATGACGTGGGCGACGCTGCCGGCCTCCGGAGCGCCCGCCGGCTTCCAGGGGACCCACGCCGCGCTGCGCAGGAAGCCCGCGGGCGAGGCCGCCATCCGGCGGCGGAGTTCGGCGGCAGCGGTCGGCGGGGCCTTGTCGACCCCGCGGCCGAAGGCTGACCCGTTGGTCTGATCGGTACTCACACCAGCCATGCTGTCACGGTCGGCGCACACGGCGGGGCCGAGCCGCGCCTCCAGGCCGAAGCCCGGCGGACGCGGACGTGCGCCGGGCGTCGGAGGTGACGGACTCAGTACGCGGCCGACTGCCCGCCGTCGATCGGGACGACCGTCGCGTTGACGTAGGACGCGTCGTCGGACAGCAGGAAGGCGACGACGGCGGCGATCTCGGGAGCCTCGCCGTAGCGCTTCGTCGGGTTGACCTGGATGAACTCCTCGGCGGCCTTGCGCGGGTTCTCCGCGTCGAGCTGCTTCATCGAGTTCTCGACCATGGGCGTCCAGATGGCACCGGGGGCGACGGCGTTGATGCGGATGCCGTAGCGGCCGTACTCGACGGCGGAGTTGCGGGTGAGGCCGACGACGCCGTGCTTGGCGGCCGCGTACCCGGACTGGTTGCCGATGCCGCGGATGCCGCCGACGCTCGCGGTGTTCACGACCATGCCGGAGCCCTGCTCACGCATGACCTTGAGCACCTTCTCGAGGCCGAGGAACACGCCGCGGAGGTTGATCGACACGACGCGGTCGAACTCGGCGGCGGTGAAGGACTCGGTGGGGTTCTGCTTGCCCTCGATGCCCGCGTTGTTGAAGAAGCCGTCGATGCGGCCGAAGCGCTCGGTGGTGGCGGTGACGTAGGCGTCGACCTGGGCCTCGGCGGACACGTCGGCGACGGTCGTCAGGACCTGCGCGTCCGGGGTGGCCTCGAGCACGGCGGTCTTCGTCGCCTCGAGACCCTGCTCGGAGACGTCGACGAGGGAGAGCGCAGCGCCCTCGGCTGCCAGGCGGACGGCGGTCGCGCGGCCGAGGCCGGAGCCGCCGCCGGTGATGAGGACGACGCGGTCGGCGAAGCGGGTGGTGCCGGTGGTGGTTTCGGGCATGGTGGGAGGCCTCCTGAGGTCTTCGACGGTGAAGGGCTCGGGGTCCGCGGTGGGGCAGCGAGTCCGATCGATGCATCTGCATTGAGATGCCTAGACTACACCTGTCGTTTAACCGCGGAGTCAGCAGGCGACCAGCACCCGCACCATCGCGCTGCCTGCCTCAGCTCGTGACGATCGAGGTCGCCGTCGCCATGGTCGCCGCCATGATCACGACCATCGTCGCGGCCTCGATCTCCTCGAGCACGGCCTTCACCGCCGGGCTCGCCCAGGTACCCGAGGTGATCCCCTTCACCAGGTCCTTGTCGACGGCGCCGAACTGCTTGCGCAGGGTGTTCGTCGCGTCGAGCAGGCCGATGACCGCGGCGGAGAACGGCGTGGGTCCTGCTCGGCCAGCCAGCACGTCCCCGATGCCGGAACGCAGCAGTGCCTCCGGGGCTCCGTCCCGCTCCGGGTGCTTCGTGGTGGGGAAGAGGCCGAGCACCTTGCCCTGCTCGACGCTGATGATGCCCCTGGCGACGAGGCCGGCGAACACGTCGTCGCGCAGCCGCTGCTTGCCGAGTCGGCTCACCCACCACTTCGCCTTGCGCGGTGCACCGGCCGCTGCGATGGAGCCGACCACGCCGTCGAGCACGGGGTCGCCGGTTGCGGCACCGTTCACGACGGCGACGAGTCCGTCCTGCAGCGAGACGGCACCGCGCAGCGCGAGATCGGCGAGGACGGCCCCCGCGAGACCCGTGTCGAGCGTCGAACCATCGAGCGCGTGGCGTCCGTCGGGCTCGACCTGCAAGAGCGCGAATGCCTGTGGGACCGTGAGTTGCTCAGCCATGCCCGCAGCCTGCCACGCGGGGCGGAGGTGCGCCGGGCCTCCGAGCCGACACCCAGCGGCGCCGGACCCGCCCGACGTCAGCAGGCGTCCAGCACCCGCACCATCGCGTCCCGCTCCGCCGGAGCCACCCACAGGCGGTACTTCGCCTTCACCGTGACCTGGTGCTCGATGTAGGTGCAGCGGAACGCCTTGTTCGCGGGGAGCCAGGTCGCCGCGTCGCCGGAGCCCTTCTGCGAGTTGGACCGGCCGTCGACGGCGAACAGGTTCACCGGGTCGTTCGCCATCGCATGCCGCTCGGTTTCGGTGAGCCGCTGGGCCCCGGTGCGCCAGGCGTTCTCGAGCGCGACGACATGGTCGATCTGCACGAGGGTCGAGGTCGTGTTGCCGCGCACGAAGTCCACCGTCGCGCCGGTGTACGGCGAGACGAGGGTGCCCGTGAGGACCTTGCAGCGGCCCTCGCGGGTGATGTCGGCGAGGTCGCGGGCGAGGACGTCGTTCCGGGTGTCGCACCCGTTGTGGTCGACGTCCAGCCAGGCGCTGCCGAAGTCACCGGTGCGGTCGTAGCCGGTGCCGGCGGCCTTGCCCTTCACGGGCAGGTCGGCGAGCTGGGTGCGTGCGCGGACCGCGTCGGCGTCGGTTCCGCGGCTGACGGTCGGACTGGAGGCGGGGGTCGCCCCCGAAGACGCCTGCTGCGGTCCGATGGTGGTCGTCTCCCCGGCCGTGGGACCGCCCGCCGCGGTCGTGCCCGCCGCGTCGGCGTCCGACCCGAGGACGCCGGACGCGTCGAGCGCGTACCCGCCGACGGCGAGGGCCAGGACGACGAGGACGGAGGACAGGGTGATGCGGCTGCGGCGTCGGCGGGACGTCATGCGGTGGGACTCCAGGTGGTGCGGGGCGGAACGTGGTGCGGGTCCCGCGGTGCGGTGGGACGGGTCTGGCGAGACAGGGACGATCATCTCGTGCGTGACCGACATACCGGGACGGCGCGCGCGGCACGGTGCGGGGTTGGTCGGTGTGTGCGGTCGGGGTTGTTCGGTGCGGGGTTGTGGCGTGGCACGGGGCGGGCAATCTCGCACGGGTTGGCGGATTTCGCACGGTGCGGATCTGGCGCGGCAGCGCAGCGGCGGGCGAACAGCGGGGGAGCCGGCGGGCGGCGGGTCAGGTCAGCAGCGAGCGGATGTCGTCGGCGGTCAGGTCGTCGGCGAACAGGGCGTCGTCGTCGATCATCGTGGCGAACAGTTCGGCCTTGCGGGCGGCGAGGGCGAGGACCTTCTCCTCGATGGTGTCCTCAGCGATGAACCGCTGGACGCTGACCGACCGGGTCTGCCCGATGCGGTGCGTGCGGTCGACGGCCTGGGATTCGGCGGCGGGGTTCCACCACGGGTCGAGGACGAACACGGTGTCCGCCTCGGTCAGGGTGAGCCCGAACCCGCCCGCCTTCAACGAGATGAGGAACGCCGGGGCGGTGCCCTGCCGGAAGCGCTCGATGACCTCGGGGCGCTTGCGGGTGGAGCCGTCGAGGTACTCGTAGCCGATGCCTCGGGCGTCGAGGGCGTCGGACACCATCCGCAGGAACGAGGTGAACTGGCTGAACACCAGGGCGCGACGGCCCTCTGCTGCGAGCTGTTCGAGTTCGTCGAGCAGCAGGTCGAGCTTGGCGGAGGGGATCGGGGTCGAGCCCGACGTGACGTCCGAGTCCGCTGACGCCGACCCGGACGACACCAGCGCCGGCGACAGCGCGAGCATCCGCAGCAGCGTCAGCGACCGGAACACGATCATCCGGTTCTTCGACAGGTCGTCGATCAGGTCGAGGACCTTCAGGCGCTCCCGGTTCAGGGTGCGCTCGTACAGCTCCCGGTGCCCGGGGTCGAGCGTGACCCGGACGACTTGTTCTTGCTTCGGCGGCAGGTCGGCCGCGACGGCCTCCTTCGTGCGGCGGAGCATGAGCGGCCGGATCCGTCGGCGCAGCCGCCCGGTGAGTTCCTGCCGGGCCTCGCCGCGGAGCTCGGGCGAGGCGAGGGGCTTCACGTAGTCGTCGCCGAACCGGGTCCAGGTGGACAGCAGTCCCGGCGCGACGATGTGGAACAGTGCCCACAGGTCCGTCAGGCCGTTCTCGAGGGGGGTGCCGGTGATCGCGAACTTCACCGGTGCCTGCAACTCCGAGGCGACGCGGTGGGTCTGTGACTGCGGGTTCTTCACGAACTGGGCCTCGTCGAGCACCAGCGCCGACCACGGCAGGTCGGTCCAGGCGCGGGCGTCGAGCCGGAGCAGCGCGTACGAGGTGACGACGATGTCCGACGCAGCGGCGGTCCGGGCGACGAGCCCGGGGTCCTTCAACGATGTCGAGGTCACCGTCGCGACCCGCAGCGACGGCACGAACTTCGCTGCCTCGGCGGCCCAGTTGCCGACGACCGACGTCGGTGCGACGACCAGGAACGGGGGCGCGTCGGGCTCCGCGGCACGACGGGCAGCGACCATCGCGAGCACCTGCAGGGTCTTGCCGAGCCCCATGTCGTCGGCGAGCACCCCGCCGATGCCGTGCGTCACCAGGAACGACAGCCACGCGTACCCGGCGTGCTGGTACGGCCGCAGGTCGGCGTGCACGGTGTCCGGCACGGGGACGTCACCCGGGGGAGTCGCCCCGAGCAGCCCCGAGGTGATCGCCTGCCACCGCTCGTCGTGCGAGGTCTCGTCGGCCAGCAGGTCGAACTCGGTCCACAGCCCGGCGTGCAGCGGCGTGACGGCGATCGGCTGGTCGGGTTCCCACTCGTCCAGGTCGCGGGCCTCGTCGATGAGCTCCTTGAGCCGGTCGAACGCGGGGTCGGCCAGCGACAGGTACGAGTTGTCGACGAGCTTGAGCCGTCGCTGCCGACCCGCGAGCGCGGTGAGCAGCGGCGTGAAGGGGATCTGCTTGCCGTTGACGCTGACGATGATGCCGAGGTCGAACCAGTCGTGCTTGTCCGACGGCATCGTCGTGACCCGGATGTGCGGCCGCCCGCTCAACCGCTCGTAGTCGAGCCGCTCACCCTGCACGACCGTGCGGACGCCGAGCGACGGCAGCTCGGGCAGGAACTCGTTCGCGAACACCGCGACGTCGGCCCCGTCGATGGTGCCGTCCTGGAACCAGTCCAGTCCGCCACCGGGTCCGGCAGTGCGGACGGGAGGCCCGACCTGCGTCGCGTCGTCGGCCGGCGTCGTCGACGTGGTCGGCTCCACTGCCGCGGCCGGGTCTGCGACGGGAGTGTCGTCGGTGCCCGTCGGATCGTCGGCGGCACGGAGCCCGGACAGGTCGGGGAGCGGGCCGTGCAGGGACACCGGGTCCTTCCGGCCGTCGACGTGCCAGCGCCAGTGCAGGTGCACGCGGTCGTCGGTGCGCGGCGCTCGGGCCGGCTCGAAGGTCGCGGTGAGCACGAGCTCCGGCGGGGTGCGCTCCGGCAGCTCCACCGAGCCGTCGGAGCTGACCAGCCCGAGGGCACCGCGCAACCGGGGTGACCAGTCGGCCAGGAACTCGTCGACCTCGGCGGTCGGAACGGTGATCCGGGTGCCCTCGACGAGCATGCGGCGCTGGTCCTCGGGCACCGGCGCCGGGGTCGGGGCGACGGCGACCGTGAACTCGGGGCTCTCGCGGAACACGTAGACGCCGTGGTCGCCGATCATCCGCGCGGCTCCGGGCACCACGGGGCGGCCGTCGAGCACGGCACTCGCACCGATCACCACGGCGTCGTCGTGCCGAGCGACGTCGAGCAGCACCTGCGCCTGCGTGCCGAGCACCGCACCGCCCTCGCGCTTGCCGGTGACGAACGCGATGTCGAGCGCCGCGGCCTGCTGCAGGAGCGGCCAGAGCAGGGGGCTCCGGAAGTCGTCGAGGTGCAGCCAGTCGCTCTCACCCGGCAGCCCCGCGAGCTGCCCGGCGCGGTGCAGGGCAGCGAGCTGCAGGAACCAGGCGTGCTGCTCGGCACCGACGCCGAGCCGGTTCTGCGAGTAGGGGAGCGTGCCCCAGGTCAGCTGCCCGCGCACCCAGTTGCCCGCGTCGCTGCGGGTCACCGGCCGGACGCCGAGCCGCACGCTGCGCGACGGCGCCGGCAGGGCGCGGCCGGCGGCGCGGGCGCGCGAGGCGAGCTTCGCGGGGACCGCATCACGCAACTCGAACTGCAGTCCCATCCGGGTGCCCTGCGGGGTGGGCGCCCGCTCGTCGTCACCGGCGAGGCGGGCGAGGTCGTGCCTCCAGTCCGAGGGCGGCGGAGCCGGCGTTTCCGGGCGTGGGCCGGCGTTCGCGGCGAGGGCGCGGGCGTTGATGGTGAGGAGCGCGGCCGCGACGTGCTTGCAGTCGCCGCCGAGCGGGCAGCTGCAGGTGCTGCGGACCGGGCGGACGAAGTCGCCGCGCGCCGGGGTGGTGTCGACGCGGAGTTCGTACGGGTCGTCGGCGGTGCCGGACACGATCGCGGTGACCGTGCGGTCGTCGTCGTGCCAGGTGGCGTCGTCGACCAGGCCGGCGCGGACGACGTCGCGTGCGCGGCCGAAGGTCTGCGGCCCGACGAAGCGGATGACGTCGACGGCGTCGATCATCGGGGCAGCAGGCACGGGACCATCGTGCCAGTCGCCACCGACGATCCGAGCCGCCACCCTGTGCGACGGACATCTGACAGGACTACCGTCCTACTCGGAGCGCGACGACTGCGGTCCACGGAACCGATTGGAAACGCATGCCGGACCGACTGCGGTGGGTACGCGATTCAGCCGACCACTGGAACGGGTGGATCGACGCCGAGGTCGTGTGCGACATCACCCGGACCGACACGTACACCGTCGATTCCCCGGACCACTCGTTGACCGGCGGGCACTCGTCCTTCGAGAGCGCGGCGGCTCAGGTGCACGGCTGGGTGCGCTGGACCGGCCGTTAGGCCGCGGAACGCAACCCGGTTGTACGTCCACCCGCTGCTCCCTAGCGTGAGAGGGCAGGCCGGGGACCACCCGGAGGTGACCACACCGCTCTGCTCCAGGAGAGAGAGGTGTTCCCATGACCGACACGACCGAGTCGCAGGCGCCCGCTCCGGGTTCCGATCCTGCTGCGCGCCCCGCTTCGCCGCGTTCGCTCGTCGCCGTGGCCGGTCAGGACACCGACGAAGCCATCAGCTCGCTCGCCGGCATGTACGCCGGCAAGGCCTGGTACTCCCGCGCCCTCGACCAGGAGTACTGGTTCAAGTACGTCGGTGTCGGTGACGAACGACTGAGTGTCCGCCGTTCCCAGATGCACGGCTACCTGCGCGGTGACGTCGCCACCGAGGGCGAGGTCGTCGTCCAGTGGCTCGAACGCGGCGAGGCCCGCGTCGACGTCGGCCGCGACGAGGTCCGCATGCAGCCCGGCGTCCCGACGCTGTTCCCCGTCGAGCGCCGGTTCGAGATGGAGTACCAGGACTGGGACCAGCGCCTGGTGCACCTGCGCCGTGACCTGGTGCTCGACGTCGCCGCCGAGGACCACCTGGTCGACGGCACCATGGCGTTCGACACCACGACGACGCCTGACTCCGCAGCCCTGGGCCTGTGGCGGACCGCCGTGTCCGGCGCGCTCCGTGCGCTGCGCGAGGAGGGCGACGAGTCCCTCGCCTGGCACGAGGCGCAGCGTGACGTCGCCCGGGCCCTGTTCCGCATGTACCCGCTGCAGGCCGAGCGGTTCCCCGCGGGCTACGGCACCCGCAGCGACGGACGGCTCCGGGCCGCGGTCGAGTTCATCCAGGCGCACGCCCACCAACCGCTCACCGTCGCCGACATCGCGCAGGCGGCCGGGCTGAGCATCCGTGGGATCCAGGAGTCGTTCCAGCGGGCGTTCGAGCGCTCGCCGATGACGTACCTGCGCGAGGTGCGGCTCGGACGGGTGCACGAGGAACTGCGGATCCTCGACCCGCAGGCGACCTCGGTGGCGGACGTCGCCCGGCGGTGGGGCTTCGCGCACATGGGGCGGTTCGCGTCGGTGTACGCGGCCCGGTTCGGGGAGTACCCGCGGGAGACGTTGCGGCGCTGAGGGGCGCGGGCGTCGGCTGTGCTCAGCGCTCCGTCGGCTGCGCTCAGCGCTTCGCCGGCTCGGCCAGCTTGCTGTGCTTCCGCGAGTACCCGAAGTACACACCCGGGGGTGAAGGTGGGTGATGGCTCGTGGTGTGATCGCTGATTTGGCGCGGATCGACCTGGTGCTGGTTGTGGCTGGTTCAAGTGCTGGAGTGGAGCTGGTGCGGACTTGCTGCGGACTCGAGCGCTCAGCAAAAAGCTGCCCCCTCCGTCAGGGACGGAGGGGGCAGCTTCGAGCTGTGTCAGTTGGGCCGGTGAGTGCCAAGCGAGATCGCTTGCGCTCGCAACCATGCGCGCCGTTCGGCGTCACGCCGCTCCGCTGTGGTGCGGGCGTCGTTTGTGGGACTGGATGACTTGTCGGTGTGACCAGACGTCGTGTGTTGGATGCTCGTCATGCGTCTCACGTCCTCTCAGTGTCCGTGTCGTCTTCGTACAACGTAATCGCACCGTGCGACAAATCGCCGCCGGCGGCCAGAGTTTTCAGCGTGCGAGCTCCTGTATCCGATGCGAGGACTAGGGCCATCGCTCGAGCCATGGCAACGATCACGGAGCGCTGAACCTCCCCGATCGAGCCAGCGGCGGCGTTGTTCACGCTCAGGACGCCGAACACCACCCCGTGCGCTTTGACGGGAACAGTGAGGAACGTGTCGTACCGCACGTTCTCCCACACGAGGTCAGAGACGACGTCCGGGTAGTTGTGGACATCAGGGTGCTCGTCTGGTTGGTCAAGAAGACGCCAGATGTCGTGGTGTGCGTTCTCAGACTCGCGCCACGGCCTCTCGGGCTTGTCGCGCCTACCCACGGTCGCTCCGTGCTTCGGGTCTCCGAGTACGCGATTGCCGGGTATGCGGGACAGCAAGGTGTAGTAGGTCGCCCGCGTGTTCGGCCCAATCGAGTTGGCTGCGGATCGAGCAAGCTGACGCCTGAGCGCGAGGATCTCAGTGGACCGGGATGACGCTTCTAGGAACATCACTTCGATCGCCTCGAGCATGAAGATGTTGAGCTCCGAGACCGAACGCTCAGCGGTGGCAACACTGCCGGTGTACTCGAGCATCGCCGCATCTTTCGCCTCCTGCAGCTCAGCGTCGGTCTTGCGTCTCGCTGCGCGCTTGTCGAAGTCGTCCCCGATCCGGTCGAGAGCCACAGCGGCAGCAGCTAAGCAGATGCTCACGATCACGACGGGCGTCGTCCACCCTCGCGGTACCCCGTCGTCGTCGACGAAGATTTTCGGCAGGAGACCGATGGCCACCGCTGTCAGAGCAATGAAGCCACTGAGGACGTAATTCTTCCGGAGGGCTGTGGCTAGCGGTCCGAAGAGGTCAAGGAGAGAGTCCGACCACTTTCGTGTGTCGGCGTCGTTCGACACCATGGCCGAAGCATGACAGCGACTCAGCTCCCCGGCAACACGCTGTCCCCGCCGACTCCTTCGCGATGTCGTCTACGAACAGATGCGCACCGCCATCGAGAACGGGACGCTCGAGGCCGGCGAACGCCTCAACGACGAGGAACTGACGAGCTGGCTCGGTGTCTCACGCACGCCTGTGCGTGAAGCGATTGCTCGGCTCGAGTCCGAAGGTCTCGTCGAGATGGCCGCGAACCGGTACACCCACGTCGCCGCGCTCTCCGGATCCGCACACGACGAAGCCGCCGTGCTTCTGGCTGCGCTCCACACCTGGGCAATCGAACACGCCGACCAATCAACTGCAGAAGCACGCAAGGCAGCGGCTGCGGCGGCAACCAAGCTCATCACTTTCCTCGAGGCGCAAGATGTCGAGGCGTACCGCGCGCTCCAGGACGCAGCTGCGTCGTTGATCGCGGAACTCAACAACGACCTGCTTGCCGGCACGGAAACCGCAATTCGAGGCCGCGTGAAGTTCCATGCTGCAGCCGCCGAAGCGAACATCGACTGGGTTGCTTCGACCGCGACTGCTCAGGCCCTAGCGGAGCGCTGACGTTCATCCCCTGGACGCGACCCAAAGGGTGATCGGCGGGGGAGTTACGCAACCGATACCAGCTTCGATCGGCGCGCCCGCGCGGAAGTGGCACAAGTGACATTTGACTCCGAGGTTGTCGTGGCCCGACGCTCAGGGCACGACCTGGCACGAGCTCGTGAGCGGACTCAGCGTTGAGCACCGCGCTGCACTCGCTGCCGCTCTCGCGGACATAGCAGTCGACGACGGGCAGCCGCTCGAGTCGTGGCTGCGGGACTGGTTCCCCAACATCCACTCGAAGAAGATCGCCCCGAAGACCATCGCGTCGTACCGGACCTCGATCGAGCAGTACATCGTGCCGGCGATCGGAACCGTTGGACTCCGCGCGCTCACGCCAAGTCACGTCGGACAGGTCGAGCAGTTCATCCGTGGTCGCGGGCTCGGTGGCGCCACTGCGCAGCAGGCGCACCGAGTGCTGTCTCTCGCGTTGCGTGACGCTGTCCGATACGAGCACATCCCGCGAAACGTCGCGACTCTGGTCGGAACACCTAAGAAGAAGCCAGCGCAGCTGGTTGCCCTCACCGCGGACGACGGAGCACGGATCCTCGAGACAGTGCAGCACGATCGGGTCGGCTCCCGCATCGCTGCAGCCCTGCTCACGGGTGCGCGGCAGGGGGAGCTCCTTGGTCTCGAGCTCGACCGTGTCACCGACGAGCTCGACCTGTCGTGGCAGTTGAAGCGGTTCTCGTGGTCGCATGGCTGCATGAGGCACTCGTCTGGCGGGCCGCGCCGCGGCGGGCGGCAGGGGGCGAAGTGTCCCGAACGGCATCTGGACGCTCCGGAGGATCAAGAGTTCCGGCACCTGACTGGTGGGCTGTGGTTGTCCCGGCCGAAGTCCGCTGCAGGTTGGCGTGTGGTGCCGCTGGTGGATCCGTTGCGGTCGATCATCGAACGGCGTGTGCAGGTTGCTGCGGAGGAACCGAACCCGCACGGACTGCTGTGGACGTCGGACCGGAAACGCACTCGGCAGGGCGACGCCCTTGCCCTCGATGGGTCTCCGATCGATCCGCGTGACGACAACCGCGCTTGGCACGCCTTCGATGAGTCCGTCACCTCCGCGTGGCGAGTCACCGTGATGCCGGCCGGCGGGTTCGACGCGGTCGAGGCCTCGCCAGCCGAGTAGCCGATACCGAATGGGTGACGAAAGTACCGGGCACCCTCCGATCGACCGAGACGCAAGAGTCCGAAGGCAGCGGCGACAACATCAGCGAAGCACGCCAGGCCGCGATCGCTGCGCTGAACCTCGACGGGTTCGAGCTCCAGCCGGCGAACACAGTCACGAGCAAGGCGACGGGGGAGACCACCATCAAGGCTCGGGCCCGGTCGACCGCGACGAAGCCGCACGAGGCCAGCGGTGCGAACTACTCGGCTGGACTTCACGCCTACCTCACGTCGATCCCCGACGGATGGCAGTCGCAGAACCTACGAGAGATCCGCGGCTAGTCAGCAGTCCGCCGGCCGTCTCACGCCGAGCGCTTGCGAAATCCCAACCATGCGAGGAAGCGCCGCCCGACCCAGGACTTTGGCTGCTCCAGAGGAACCTCGGCTAGGTTCTCGTCAACGGCTTCAGCCTCGGTTGGAAGCCAAATCTTGTGCAGGGCGTTGATCGCGTCCCGATCTGAAGCGGAAACCGGGCTACCAGCTAAGAAGGTGGAGAGTACGCCGGCCAAGCGACGCACCACGTCTCGGCGCATGCTCGGCGTTCGAGTCTGAGTGCCATACCCCCAGTCGACGGTAGCGAGTGCCGTGGCAGTCCCCCTCTCGAGGAGGTCGCGACGTTCCTCGTCGTTCAGCTGTCCGGCGTACTGCAGCTCGAGCTTCGCCATAGCCTCCTCAAACTCGTGACCGAGGAGATCGCGAGTTCTGACGGCCTGCGGTGGTATCGATCCTCCCTCGGGTACACCTTCTCGGCGCTTCCACTGATCCGCGAGCTCATCCGAGCGAAGAAGATGCTGGTACGCACTGAGGGCGACGTCCAGAGCCGCTTGCCCCGCTTCTCTAGCTCTCTGTTCGCGCAGGTCCTCAGCCGCACGGGCGCGAGTGGACTCAGCTTTGTTGCGGTCGCGGCGGTCGCTCAGGGTGTCTCGGAGGACGTTGGCGAACAGTCCCAGCAGCACGCCCGCGACAAGGGAGAATGAAGCCCCCGCCTTGCCGATGAGCTCAGCAAGGCTCTTGAGGAACTCTTCCATCCCTGAACGGTACTGCCTGTCAGTGGCGGTCGTCGCCATGGACGTCATGGCCGAGCACAAGTGGGCGCCGCCCGAGCATCAGGACGTTCCCGTCTACGCCGCCGTGTCGTTGCCGCTCGACGAGATCGGTGAGCCGGCAGCGATCGATGCCCCGGTGCCCGTGTGGATCAACCGGTTGGTTTTCGACCAGATCGGGGAGCTCCCGAGAATCAAGGCGTTCGCCGTCGCCCAGTCCGACGTCGCGGTGTACGCGGAGATCGCTTGGCAGGGACGACTGCAGCGCGCCTGGGTACCCCGCTCGAGCGTGAGCCGTCGCACACTGGCACCGCGCCGAGACTGATGGCACGACGACGCCGGGATCGGTGGGCGCTAGGCCCGGCCTTCTCGCTCCCGGAAGCAGCACGGGGCGGGCCCGACTACGACGTCGTACCGTCCGACCCCGTACTCGCTTGGCTGCAGTTCCCCGACCGCATCCTGGAGACCGAGGCGCGCGTCATCGCCTACACGGAGCGCGCGCTGCTCGTCAAGTGGGGGTTCGGTCAAGCCCCCGAATGCGCGTGGGTGTGGCGGGACGCCGTGACCCGCATTCAGACGAGGTCGATACCGGAGACCTTGTAGAAGAGGACAGTGAGCAGTACACCGAGGAGCGTGCCGACACCCGTTGTCATGAGCCCTGCTTTCACACTTAGGGCTGCCGCACGGAACTCGGCACGTGTCCCAGCGCGAAAACGGTGGGTGGGGACCTCTCGTGCGCTGCGTTTTGCAAGTGCGCGAGTGCCAACGACACCAGCCCCCGCCGCGCCCGCTGTCAGGATCGACCCGAAGGTGGCCAATATGCCGTCGAGGTCACCGACGATGAGTTCAGCGATCCAAAGCCCCACGAGAGCGGCGCCGGCCAGAGCAGGGAGTGCCGCGCAGACCCTCCACCACGAAATGAGGCGACGGCCCTCTGCGCGCAGGTACGTCGACAGATCCCGCCGGAAGTCGGCGTCGTTAGCCGCGATCTCCGCGGGCCAACCTTCTGCGAATGAGACAGCCGCCCCAGCCCCACTCACCGACAGCCGTCGGCGTTCCGCCGAACTAAGGTTCACCACCTCGTCGAGCGAGACGTCGCGGGTCATCTCGGACGCTTCGGACCCTTTGCCGATTGGGGGGTGAACACTAATCCGGATCGTAATGTCCTGATGTGGCGGCGCCGTTTCCGGTCGGTTGGGGTCGACGAACCGCTGCAACTGCAACCGCATCAGCGCCACGACGCCCTCCACGACGTCGATGTCATACAAGCGTGCGCCGATGGTGTCCACGGCGCCCTCGGTCCGCAGATCTATCCCGAACAGCCAATCCCACATAGGAGCGAACCTAGCTCAGCCACGACGGGGAGGGGGTGTAGACGGACAGGCCGACCCCTTCGAGCTGTCGGCGGACGTCTCGTTGTGCGTGGCCAGCGGTTTACTCGGTCGCGATAGGCGGGTAGGGAGCAATGACCGTCGAAGTTGCCTCTCCACTGGGCGTTCAAAGAACCGGAACACCAGGCCTGACAGCGCCACACAGATGAGGATCACGCCAGCCAGGAGCGCGATGCCGACGGCGAGCGGTACGTCGCTGCCGACTACCTGAATCACGGCGGTGATTACGAGCATCTGCAGCAGGTACAACGCGAACGACCACTCTCCGAGAGCGACATGCGCCCGGTCCCGAAGACCGAACCGCGCGCCCGTCAAGTCAGCAGACGCTGCGGCGACGACCAGCACCAGCGAGGCCGGTAGGAAGGCCAAATCGAGGAGACCGTACGGCAGCGTGGCGAGTCCCACCTTGTCCGCGAGAAGCGCGTTCACCCCAGCCACCGCGGCGTACCAACCAACGGCCGCGGCCAACGCGGCCCGAAGCCCGATGTTGGGCCTCCACCCTGCGCGGAACTCGGCGGCGACAAGGATGCCGAGAACGAACTCACCCAGCCTGTACAACGGGTTCGTGTACGAGCTCACGACCGCCGTGTCGGGGACGTCCAACCGAGTCAAACCGAAGTAGCCAACGTTCCAGAACACCATCACGGCGACGACCCCCAGCGCGACCACGATCCGCTGACGGCGCGCCATGCGCATCAGCGGCGCGATGAGGAACGGGAACAGCAGGTAGAAGAACATCTCAACGGACAGCGACCAGCTCGGCCCGTTCCCGCCAGCCCGCCACTGCTCCGGGCCCCAGGCCTGGAGCAGCGGAACCGATATCACGACGCTCGTCCAGTTGTACGCGCCAGCGAGAGCTGAAAGCACCACTGCCACCACGAGCGTCACGAGGTGAAGCGGGTAGATTCGCGCGAACCGTTTCGCCCAGAAGTCCCGTTTCCGATCGGCCGGACGCCACGTCCACGCGAGGATGAAGCCGGACAGCACGAAGAAGAAGCCGACGCCGACGGCGCCGATCTCTGCGAGCTCCGACACCACGGGCATCGGCGCGAACCGAGGCACTGCGTGACACAGCAACACCGCGAATGCCGCGTAGAAGCGCAGCCCCGTCAGACTGTCGAGCCGAGCCCGATGAGGCTCGATGTTCAGCGACGTCATTCGTTGCCCCCACGTGTCAAAGTTGCGCTGAATCTAGCAGCAGGATGAGCGGTCCTCAGCACGCCTAGTGAACATGATCACCGCCCTGAGCCCCCACTAAGAACAGGTTTCGTGATACTGGTCGGAGGTGGAGGTCTTCTCCCTCACCTCGACACACTCCTAGGATCACGGTAGGAGGACATGATGGACCTGGCGGGGCTTGCGGCGCTGTTCGGACTGCCCGCTGCCCTCATCGCGGCTTTGTGGCCCGGCCTCATCGAGCGGAGCGCGCTTGCACAGCTGGAACGGTTCCAAAAGTCGCGCGCGGGGTTGAGCCCCACAGGCGAGGAGCAAACAATGCTCGACGCGGTGCAGAACAGAATGGTGCGCCGACTGGCCTACCGCGTCCTAGCTCCGAAGCACATGCTGCTCTTAATCGGGGGGTGCGCATTCTTCGTTGTAGGCATCGTTGAAGTCGGACTGGTTGTCTGGTGGGAGTTCCAGGAAGTACCGATCTACAACAACCAGAACTGGTTGAGCCATCTCTTCTTGGGCAATGCACCGCTTGATCCCTGGTACTTCAAGCTGTGGGTCAACCTGGCATATGCAGCGTTGTGCGTCACAGCAGGCGTCATCCAACTTCTCGCGCGCCGCACTCTCAGGGCCGTTCACATCGAGGAACTGGTCGCCGCGGGCACCGTTATCCGCTGAACGGATCCCTTCGAAGCTTCGATCCCGGCGAAACAGAGGGAGGGCCCCGCGGGTTCCCGAGGAAACCCGCGGGACATTCGTCTGTGGTCGTCAGCCCCAGTTGCGGTCGCCGACCTTCTTCGCGGGATTGCCAGCCCACACCTCACCGGCGGGAACGTCCTTGGTGACTACCGAGTTCGCGCCGATCACGGCGCCTGCGCCGATGTGACGGTCACGCGTTCCCGTGAGGATCACGGCACCGGTGCAGAGGATCGCTCCGTCCCCGATGTAGGTGTCGCCCGGGTATGACCCGTCGAGGCGCGCTCGGCCGATCGTGACGTGGTGGTAGATCCGCACGTCGTCGCCGATCTTTACTCGAGGGTGCAGGACCGTGCCGACACCGCGGTGCTCGATGGTCAGACGCTTCCCCACTTCGATCGACGCAGGGCAGTCGAACCCCATCGCGTAGCCGACCTTGCGGAGCAGGCTGCCGACTACAGGCACGCGCCGGTAGTCGACGATCATCGAGGTCATCCCCATGATGGCGAGACTACTTCACCATGAGGGCGCGCTCAGGTTCAGCTGAACGACAGAAGACCCCCTCGAGTTCCCGAAGGCACCCGAGGGGGTCTTGTCGTGCCGGCAACGGCGTCAAATTCCCCTGCACGCCGCGACCCGCCCTTATGAGCTCGACCGCGGATTCTGCGGACGAGTTGCGGGCTACGGGGTCTTAGGCGCCTCGGTCCCCGCGAGCTTGCTGTGCTTCCGCGAGTACCCGAAGTAGACGCCGAGCCCGATCGCGAACCAGATCGCGAACCGCACCCACGTCTCCCACTGCAGGAACGTGACGAGCCACAGCGACGCGATGACGCCGATGATCGGGATGACGGGCATGAACGGCAGCCGGAACTGGCGGTCCAGGTCGGGCTGCCGGTAGCGCAGCACCACCACGGCCGAGCACACCACCACGAACGCGAGCAGGATGCCGATGTTCGTGAGCTCCGCGACGACACCGATCGGCAGCACCCCGGCCAGGATCGCCGACGCGATGCCGAGGATCCACGTCACCCGGGTCGGCACGTGCCGCTTCGGGTCGGTCTTCGCGAACCACTTCGGCATCAGGCCGTCGCGGCTCATCGAGAACCAGACGCGCGAGGCACCGAGCATGAACGTCACCAGCACCGTGACGATGCCGACGATGGCACCGATCGCGATGACGTTGGCGACACCGCCGAGCCCGACCGACGCGAACGCCGACGAGAAGCCCGAGGCGGGGTCGATGTCGGTGTACTTCTGCATCCCCGTGAGCACGAGGGTCGCCAGGACGTACAACACCATCGAGATGCCGAGGGACAGCAGGATCGCCTTCGGCATGTGCTTGCGGGCGTCGGTGGACTCCTCGGCGGCGGTGGACATGGCGTCGTAGCCGAACACGGCGAAGAACACGGTGGCTGCACCGGTCATCACGCCGCCGAAGCCGAACGGGAAGTACGGGGAGTAGTTGGCGCTGTTGATGTGGAACACGCCGAGCACGACGATGAGCACGACGAGCGCCACCTTGATCCCGACGGCGACGAACTCGAACCGGGCGGCGCTGCGGATGCCGCGCGTGAGGACGAACGCGGTGAGCAGGCACAGCGCGATCGCGAAGACGTCGATGACGTGGCCGTCACCGGTGCCCGGGGCGCCGAGCATCCACGCGGGCAGGTCGATGCCGAACTGACCGACCAGGAACCCCACGTAGCCGGAGATGCCGATCGCGACCACCGCCACGATCGCCGTGTACTCGAGCAGCAGGTCCCAGCCGATGAACCACCCGACGATCTCGCCGAGCACCGCGTAGCCGTACGTGTACGCGCTGCCCGCCTTCGGGATGAGCCCCGCGAACTCGGCGTACGACAACGCGGCGGCGGCGCTCGCGACCCCGGCGACCAGGAAGCTGATCAGCACCGCGGGTCCGGCGACGCCGTTCGCGACGGTGCCGGCGAGGGTGAAGATGCCGGCCCCGATGATGCCGCCGATGCCGATCGCGGTGAGCTGCCAGAGGCCGAGGTGCCGTTTCAGGCCGCCCTCGCCCCCGGCCTCGTCATCGATCGTGTCGATGGGCTTCCGTCGGAACAGGGTGCGTGTCGTCGTCGTCACCCGCCCATGGTGCACCCGGAGACGATCGTGCGCACGCACGCGGCTGCACCGCAGGCACCGGGCGTACACCTGGAGCATGCGCCACCCGAAGAGGACCGAGCCCGGCCCCGGCCAGGAGTCCGTCTGGGACTACCCCCGCCCACCCGCCGTCGAGCGGGTCACCGCACGCGTCGTCGTCCGTCTGGGCGGCACGGTCGTCGCCGACACGACCGATGCCGTCCGCGTGCTCGAGACCTCGCACCCGCCGGTCTACTACCTGCCGATGGCCGACCTGGCCGAGGGCGCGTTGGTCAAGGCACCGGGTTCGAGCATGTGCGAGTTCAAGGGCCTGGCGCGCTACTTCGACGTCGTGGGCGGTGACGGGACGGTCGCGAGCCGTGCCGCCTGGAACTACCCGACACCGGTCCCGGGCTACGAGTCGCTGCGGGAACGCGTCGCGATCTACCCGTCGGCGATGGACTCGTGCGAGGTCGGCGGCGAACGGGTCCAGGCCCAGGACGGCGACTTCTACGGCGGCTGGATCACGGCGGACATCGTCGGGCCGTTCAAGGGCGCACCCGGCACGCTCGGCTGGTGACCCGGCGTCGTCAGGCAGGGCGGCCCTGACCCGGACCGACTCGTTCCGCGCGCGACGGGGCGGACCCGACTCGGGCCTCCCGGCCGGACCGCGTCAGCGGTTGGCGTACGGCGACCAGAACGGCGGCGGGAACGCACCCCCGGTCACGATCACGAGCACCTGCCAGACGAGCATGACGAGCCCGGCGCTCCCGATCACGATGCCGATCCACGACCACACCTGCACGGCCCGGCGACGACCAGCGATCCGGATCGCCCGCCAGCCACTGAGCACGCACACCAGCCCGAACACCGCACCGAGCAACACGTGCTGCACGGTCGACTGCGCGGGCACGATGATGCCGAGGTAGAACGCGACCGGTCCGAGCACCACCGCGAAGGTCGCCGGGGCTGCCGGCGGTTCGTGGTCTCGAGCGACTGCTCCCATGGGCCGCATGTTAGCGAGTGAACCTCGCTTCGAACACGTCCGAGTCGCGCAGCGCGGGCACCCGGGCGCGGGAACGGGCACCATGGAGGCATGCGTTCCTTCTTCCGCGTCCTGCTCGGCCTGGCCCTCGTCGTCGCGGGCACGAGTCACCTCACCTTCGCGCGCAAGGAGTTCACGGCGCAGGTGCCCGAGTTCGTCCCGCTGGACGACGACACGACGGTGCTCGCGTCGGGGGTCGCGGAGATCACGCTCGGCTCGGCCCTGGTGCTCGCTCCGAAGCCGACCCGCCGCTTCGTCGGCTCGGTCGCGGCCCTGTTCTTCACGGTGATCTTCCCCGGCAACCTGTCGCAGTGGGTCAACCGGCGCGACGCCTTCGGCCTGGACAGCGACGAGAAGCGCTTCGTCCGCCTGTTCGGTCAGCCCGTCCTCATCGTGCTCGCCCTCTGGTCGACGCGCGGCCGGCGCTCCTGATGGGCGCGCCCGCGCGTCAGACCGGCCCGGCCCCCGGGACGGGTCCTGGGGCGGGTCCTGGGGCGGGTCCTGCGTCGGGACCGGATCCGCTCGGGTCCGGTCCGGCGCGCTTCGGTCGGGAGGCCCGGCACCCCCTGGCAGGACGCGCTCGCGTTGCGGACGTGGTCGCGTCCACCGCGCTGCTCGTCGTGCTCACGATCGGTGCGTTGGCAGCGGGGTGGGGGATCAAGCTCATGTCGCTGGCGTTCGTGTCGTGTGCGGCGCCGGGCAACACCTGCAACGAGACGCTGGGGGACTCCGTCGTCGTCGTGGGACCGATCATCGTGGCGGCGGTGCTGGTCGCGACGATCGTGGTGTGCGTGCTGCGGCTCGTGCGGCGTCGGCTGACCTGGCCGGTGGTGCTCGTCGGCATGGCGGCGATCGTGGCGGTGTTCTTCGCCTCGCTGCTGCTCGTCGACAGCTCGGTCACGCACGGCATCTGAGGGACTCTTCCCTCACAGGCCGTGTTCGTGGAGCGGTTCTCCACAGAACCCAGATCGCGCCTCGGGCGGTGGCTCCCGGTTCGCCACGCTGGAGCCATGCCTGACACCGAGATGCTCGACCGCCTGATCCGTGAACCCGTCCGCACCGACGACGACGTCGTCCGACTCGTCGAAGCCGTCGTCGAACGGCCGCTGCGCCGGCAGTGCTGGGTGCTGTTCCTCGACGACCGCGGGATGTCGATCCCGTTCCTGCTGCCGATCGCCGACCTGCCGTACTCCCCGGACGAACACGTCGACGACTTCGCGGCCCTGATCGCCGACATCGTGGCGCAGCTCGGGGCCGTCGACGTCGTGCTCGTGTGGGAACGCCCCGACGCCGACCGGCTCTACCCGGTGGACTGGGAGTGGGTCGACGCCTGTGCCTGCGCCCTCGACGAGCAGTCCGTCCGGCTCCGCGCCCAGGTCGTCGTGCACTCCGGCGGAGCCGCGATCGTCGAGTTCGACGAGGAGACGCAGGCGGTGGCCTCGTGAGCGGTCAGCCCTGGGGCGCGGCGTCCGGCACGTCCTGGCCGGTGAGCTCCTCGACGATCGCCTTCGCCTGCGGCCACGACTTCGCGTAGTGGTCCGGATCGGAGTTGATCTGCACCGCGTGCGCCATCTGCGTCGGGCTCATCGTCTTCCAGCCGGGGACCTTCACGAGCTTCGTGTAGAACATCGTCGCGGCCGTGTACGGGTCCATCCGCTGCTCGTACGTGCCCCACGCGCCGTTGTCGCGCTGCTGGAACAGGCCGCGGCTGTCCGGGCCCGCGGCGTCGCCGTGGTCCAGGTTCACCAGGCTCGACTCGCCGATCGCGGTCATCACCCCGACGGCCTGCGTGTGGGGGCCGATGCCGAGCGCCTGGGCGGCTTCGATCACGTGCGCGGCGTTCACCAAGCGGTCCTGGCAGAAGCCACCGACGGGTCCGGCCGGCACGACCATCCCGCCGATCGTCTTCGAGGCGACGGCCGGGCACGCGGGCGTCGGGGTGGCGGCGCTCGACTTCGCGATGCCGGCGAGCGAGTTGACCGCGATCACCACGAGGACGACCACGCCGATGCCGACCGCCACGATCCCCGCGCCGAACACCGAGGCGAGGGTGATGCCGACACGGCGCATGACGGGACCTCTCGAGGGGCTGGGCGGGTGCTGGGCGGGCGGAGCGGGAAGAGCAGCACGAGCGTACGGGCGCCTCCTGGGAAGCCTGCGGCGGCCCGCCGTGGTCGCACGCTTCACGAATGACGGTTCTGGTTCACGAAGCGGGGGCTTCGCGAACCAGAACCGTCACGGGTCATTCGTGCACGGCGGTCACCGCCTGCGTCGACCGTCCTGCCGACCCCGACGCAGGCGCCAGCCTCCGGCGGACAGGGACAGCGCGGCGATCACCGCGATGACGACGGTCCAGATGACACTGGTCGCGTCCATCAAACGTCGCGGTGGTCGTGCGGCGGGCGCTGCACCTTCGTCGGCTCCGTCACGAGTCCGGTCGGGGCCTTCTCGGCCTGCTTCCGTCCGTGGGTGAACCAGGTCAGGATCCAGAGCAGCACGCCCAGGGCCAGCAGCGCGCCGGCGATCTGGTACTGCTGCGGGTCACGACCGGACGAGAACGGCAGGACGAGCCACAGGCACGTGATGATGCCGATGACCGGGATGATGACGCCCGCGCGGAAGTGCTTGTGGTCGACCTTGTCACGGCGCAGCACGAGCACGGTCACGTTCACGACGGCGAACACCGTCAGCAGCAACAGCGAGGTGGTGCCACCGAGGACGACGACGATGGGGGAGTCGGGGTCGAGCGAGACCCACCCGATCAGCAGCAGCGAGATGAGCGTGGTGAAGACGATCGCGGTCGACGGGGTACGACGGGCGGGGGAGATGCGGGACAGGAAGCCCGGCAGCACGCCCTGCTTGCTCATGCCGTAGAGCAGGCGCGACGCCATCATCATGTTGATCAGGGCGGTGTTGGCGACGGCGAACATCGAGATGAAGGGCAGTAGGTCGGCGATCGGGAAGTCCGGTGCGGCGGTCTGCACGACGGTGACGAGCGGGGTCTCGTTGCCGGCCAGCTCACCGATCGGCACCACGGCCACGGCGCAGATGGACACGAGGACGTAGATCACGGCGGTGATGCCGAGACCGGTGAGCATGATCTTCGGGAAGATGCGCGAGGGGTCCTTGGTCTCCTCGGCCATGTTGACCGAGTCCTCGAACCCGACCATCGCGAAGAACGCCAGCGACGTCGCGGTGCTGATCGACAGCAGCAGGGACTTGTCCTCCGGCGTCTCGAACATCACGACCCGCGAGAAGTCCGCGTTGCCGCCCGCGATCGCCCAGAACCCGATCAGGATCACCATGACGAGACCGGACAGCTCGACGAGCGTCAGCACGACGTTCGTCTTGACGCTCTCGCTCACCCCGCGGAAGTTGATGAACATCACCGCGAGCATGAAGCCCATCGCGATGAGCATCACCACGCCGTTCGGCAGCTCGATGCCGAACCCGGCGCCGAGATTCGCCGCGAACGCCCGCGATGCCGTCGATGCCGAGGTGATCCCGGAACACATCACGATGAACGTCACGATGAAGGTGACGAAGTGGATGCCGAACGCCTTGTGCACGTAGAGGGCGGCACCGGCGGTCTGGGGGTACTTCGTCACGAGTTCGAGGTACGAGAACGCCGTCAGCAGCGCGACCGCGAACGCGATGAGGAAGGGGAGCCACGCTGCCCCGCCGACCTCGGCCGCGACCTGGCCGGTGAGCGCGTAGACACCCGTGCCGAGGATGTCGCCGACGATGAAGAGCAGCAGGAGCTTGGGACCGATGACCCGGCGGAGCTCGTGCTGCTCCTGCTGTGGGCGGTCCGTCTTGGTGGTGGCCATGCGTCACCCTTGCGCGCGGAATGCCTTTCTGTCCAGTCCCACAGGAAGGTTTCTCGCGATCGCAACACGGTCGCTCGGCGACGGATACGCTCCGGCCATGGACCAGCAGTCGAACACCACCGAGGAGCCCATCGAGTTCGCGGACTTCAACGCGAAGCTCCTGGTGCTCGACGTCCTCTGCTACGACCTCGACGTCCTCGACCCCTACGACCCGGACGCCGAGGACGAGACCGACGAGGACCTCGACGTCGACGGGCAGGACGACCGGGCGCGCGAGTACTACGACGACCTCGACCTGCTGCCGTCGCACCTGTCGCTCGTCACCGAGATCACCGTGGACTCCGACCTCGAGGTCCTGCAGGACGTCCACCCCGGCTGGGACGGCTCGGACGACCGCTTCGACCCGCAGAACTGGGACGACCTGCTCGACCTGCCGGAACTCCGCACCGTGTACGCCGCCGCACCACTGCCCGCCCACGTCGCCGAGCGGCTCGCGGCCAAGGGCATTGAGGTCCGCTCCGCCTGAGCGGGACGCGACCGGGACGCGACCTGGACGCACCCGGGCGGACGGACGGCTAGCGGTCCAGCGCCCGCAGCTGCTCGGTGAACTGCGTCGCGCCGCCCTGCGCCGGGTGCCGCACGGCGGTCGCCTCGATGCCGGCCAGGGCGAGCGCTCCTTGCGCTTTCCGACCGACGGCGACCACCCGGACCCGCTCCACGCCGCCGAGGGCCTCCAGCAGCGCGAGGGCGACGGGCGCTCCCGAGTGGACCTCGGCGGGCCGCGGCGTCCGGTTCGTCAGCCGGTCCGGCGCCACGAAGGGGTGGTGCGGGAAGATCGCCCACGCGACGGGGAGGGCACCGCGCCAGCCCTCCAGCGCGGCGTGCACGACGCGCGACGAGGCCTCCCACGGTGCCGTCGGCTCCGGTGGGACGCCGTACTCGGGTCCGAGCTCGCGCATGCTCGTGAACGGCACACCCGTGTTCGTCATGCCGCGCCACCCCGGGGCCTCGGCCACGAGCAACGTGTCAGCCCCCGGCCCGGACTGCTCCAGGTACCGCGTCAGGTTCGCTCGCCGGAGTCGTCCCTCGGCCGATCCGACGTCGTAGAGCGCCTCGGCGTCCGACTCGACGGGCACCGCGTCGAGCGCGGCCCAGAACGCCGCGAACCGGCCACCCGTCCCGCTCACGAGCGCCCGAGCACCCGGCGGTAGACGTCCTCGAGCCCCGCGGCCGACCGCTCCCAGCTCAGGCGCTCCGCGTGCTCCCGCCCCGCAGCGGCGAGCCCGGCAGCGTACGGCGCATCCGTCAGGATCCGCTCGATCTCGGCCGCCCACTCCTGCGGGTCACGGGACTCGAGCACGACGCCCGTCTCCCCGTCGACCACGGCCTCACGCAGGCCCCCGGCAGCGGCGGCCACGACCGGCACCCCGGAAGCGGAGCCCTCGAGCGCGACGAGCCCGTACGTCTCGGAGTGGGACGGCACGAGCACGGCTGCCGCGCCACGGAACAGGAACGCCAGGTCGGCGCGCGACTGCGGCCCGATGAAGGTGACGTGGTCGGCGATGCCCCGCGCGTCGGCGAGCCGACGCAGTTCGTCCACGTAGTCGCCCGCCTCACTCGAGACGTCGCCCGCGATGACCAGGGTGGGGCGGGCCTCCAGGCTGATGTCCGCGATCGCCTCGATCGCCAGGTCCAGGCCCTTGAGCGGCTGCACGCGGGCCGCCGCGACCACGTAGGGGGTGGCGGCGCGGCGCGCACCGACCGCCGCGGGCCGGAAGACGGACCCGTCGACCCCCGGCGGCACGATCCAGATGCGGGCGTCGTCGCCGCCGAGCCGGGTGCGCACGGTCGAGGCCTCTGCCTCGGACACCACGACGACGGCGTCCGACTCGCGGGCGAGCAGTTCCTCGCCGGCGATGCGGCCCGCCGACTCGGGACGTTCGCCCTCGGACAGCGGCGTCGCCGGGTCGGCGGCGATGGAGTGGAACGACTGCACGTGGGGGATGCCGCGCTCGCGGGCGACGGGCAGCGCGGCGGCGCCGGAGAACCAGTGGTGCGAGTGCAGGACGTCGAAGGGCCCGAGCTGCTCCAGCTCGTGGCGGAACGGTTCGATGAACGCGTCGTGCTCGCCCTTCGGCACCGGCTCGGCCGGCCCCGCGGACAGGAACCGCAGGCACACGCCCGGCACGAGCGACACCGAGTCCGGCTGCGTCGGTGCAGACCGGCGCGTGATGATGTCCACGTGGTGGCCCAGGTCGGCCAGTGCCTCGGCCTGGTGCCGGACGACGACGTTCATGCCGCCGACCTCGCCCGAACCGGGTTCGTCTCCGGGGGAGGTGTGCAGCGACACCAGCCCGATGTGCAGGGGTTCGGTCGTCGTGCTCACCGCTCAACCCTAGCCGCGCGGCCTCCGCTGCGACGGGCGTGCGGTCGCCACCACGACGGGCCGGCGGCCCGCCTCGTCCAGCGGGTCGCACGGGAGGGCCGGATCACCTCCCAGGATCTGCACGCGCTGGTCGCCGTGTCGCTCCCAGAACGCCGCCGTCCACGCACACAGCGCCCCGTCGAGCAGGTCCTCGCGGTGCTTGTGCGTCGGACCGTGCAGCACCGACGGGTCGGCGAGCCGCTGCGTCAGCGGGTGGGAGTCGAGCAGCAGCGGCGGGTCGAGCGGGGTCTCGCGCAGCCGCCGGACCAGCTCGTCGAAGGCCTCGGCGCGACGGGCACGTGCCTCGGCCGCAGGGATCCGGAGGTCGAGCCGCTTGTACCGGGGTCGTTCCACGTCGTAGCCGAGCTCCTCCACGCCGACCAGCGTCGTGTACGGGTAGCACTCGAACATCGCCGGACCGGTGCGTCGGCGCATCGAGTCCGTGTCGGAGACGTACCCCACGCCCAGCGCGGTCAGCCGGTCGAGCAGCGCTGAGCCGGCGCTCGCCGCCGATGCCTGGTTCGTCGGGTTCGCCGCGACCTTCCACCGGCCGTACCGCTGCCCGACCTGCCGCTCGGACTCGCGGATGCCCGTCGGGTTCGTCACGACGAGTGAGGCGTCCACGGCGATCAGGGACCGTGGCCCGAGGTGCTCGGCGATCCAGTCCGTGACGGCGTCCACCCCGCGGGCCCACCCGGCGTTGGTGATCGTGCCGTCGTGGTCCATCGCGACCAGCCCGGTCTCGTTCGCGGCCTTCCGCTCGGAGCCGAGCCCCCACGCCAGGTCGATGCCGAGGTACGCGTTCACCCGCCCATCCTGCCGTGCGGGAACACGGCGGCGCACACCCGGCTGCGGGCGGGCGGCCGCCACGCGTGTACGGTCCGCTGCATGGCGAGCGAAGCGACGATGGTGCGGGTGCCGGGGCCCGACGGTGACCGCGAGGTCCGGATCAGCAGCCCCTCGCGGGTGCTCTGGCCCGAGGCGGGCATCACGAAGCTCGACCTCGCGGAGTACCTCGTCACGGTGGGCGACGCCTTCGTCCGGGCGAACGGGGACCGGCCGATCTCGCTGCAGCGGTTCCCCGGCGGCGTCGACGGCGAGCAGTTCTTCTCGAAGAACCCGCCCAAGGGTGCGCCCGACTACGTCCGCTCGGTGACGGTGACCTACCCGAGTGCCCGGTCGCACCCGCAGCTCGTGATCGACGAGCCGGCCGTGGCGGTGTGGGCCGCACAGATGAACACGGTGGTGTTCCACCCGTGGGCCTCTCGTGCCGAGGACAGCGACCACCCGGACCAGCTCCGCATCGACCTCGACCCGCAGCCCGGCACCGACTTCGGCGACACGGTTCCGGTGGCCGAGGAACTCCGGAAGGTCCTCGACGAGGTCGGCCTGACCACCTGGATCAAGACGAGTGGCAACCGCGGCCTGCACGTGTTCGCGCCGATCCGCCCCGAGCACGAGTTCCTCGACGTGCGGCACGCGGTGATCGCCGCGGCGCGCGAGCTCGAACGCCGGATGCCCGACCAGGTCACGACGGCGTGGTGGAAGGAAGAACGGGGACAGCGGATCTTCGTCGACTTCAACCAGGCGAACCGCGACCGGACCATGGCAGGTGCCTACAGCCCCCGAGCTCTCGCACACGCCTCGGTGTCCACGCCGATCACCTGGGACGAACTGCGCACCGCGGACCCGACGACCTTCACGATCCGCACGGTGCCGGAGCGGCTGCGGACCACGGGCGACCCGTGGGAGTCGATGGGGGAGCAGCCGGGCAGCATCGCACCGCTGCTCGAGTGGTGGGAGCGGGACCTGGCGAACGGCGAGGGCGAGCTGCCGTTCCCGCCCGACTTCCCGAAGATGCCGGGGGAGCCACCGCGCGTGCAGCCCTCACGGGCGAAGAAGCCGAGCTGAGGCCGAGCGGCCCAACGGCCGAGCAACCGGGCCCAGCCGAGCCGAACCTCAGGCGGCGGAGGAGACGTCCCGCTGACGGTCCGGGTCCTCAACGCGCGTGGTGTGCGTCGGCAGCCCGATGCTGGCGGTGTGCAGGCGGGTGAGTCGCGACCAGGTGCCGCGGTGCACGTCGGTGATGCCGTCGACGATCACGAGCCGAGTCCGACCGTGACGAGTGCGAGCGCCGTGGCGGTCACGCCGGCGATGGCGCTGATGACCGCGCTGAGCTGCAGGACGCGCTGGCGCCGTGCCTCTCGGACTTCTGTGAAGGGGCTCCGCCGAGGGTGGCGGACAAGCGTGCTGGTGCTCATGTCGACCGCTTTCGATCCGGGCGTCCGAACTGGACGCCTCGTGCTGCTGAGATCATCCTGGCACGGCTTCGCTAGTTCGGCTAACTACTTTTCCCCGAACGTGACAGAACAGCGACAAACGGACACCGCAGTGCGTTCCGTCGTCATGACAGCACGTCGTTCAGGTCGTACGCACTCGGCACCTCGAGCTGCTCGAACCCGCACGACGTCGCGTCACGGTCGGGCCGCCACCGCTCGAACTGCACCGTGTGCCGGAACCGGTCGCCCTCCATCTGGTCGTACCGGACCTCGAGCACCAGTTCCGGCGCCAGCCGGACGAACGACGTGTCGCGACCCGACGAGAACCGCGACCGTTCCCCGTCACCGGTGACGGGCCTCCCGTCCGCATCGTGGAGCACGACGGGCTCGAGCTCGTCGATCAACGCGGCCCGGCGCTTGTCCGAGAAGGCGGAGACGCCGCCGACCTGGCGGAGCTCGCCGTCCGCGTCGTACAGGCCGACCAGCAGCGACCCGACGCCGGAGCCGCTCTTGTGCACGCGGTAGCCGATGGCGACGACGTCGGCGGTGCGGTGGTGCTTGATCTTGAGCATCGAGCGCTTGTTCGGTTCGTAGGGCCGCGCTCGGGGCTTCGCGACGACGCCGTCGAGCCCGGCGCCCTCGAAGGTGGTGAGCCACTCGCGCGCCTGCTCGACGTCGAGGGTGGTGCGGGTGACGAAGAGCGGGTCGGTCATCGCGTCGCTGAGCTGCTCCAGGCGCTCGCGGCGCTCGTCGAAGGGGCGGTCCACCAGCTCCTCGCCGTCCACCGCCAGCAGGTCGAAGGCCACGAACTGCGCCGGCGTCTCGACGCTGAGCTTGGCGATCCGCGAGGCTGCCGGATGGATGCGCTGCGACAGCGCCTCCCAGTCGAGGCGCTCGGCACCGGGCTCGCCGGAACGCAGGATCACCTCGCCGTCCAGGACGACCGGGTGGTCGCGGCCGCCGAACTGGGCGCGGAACGCCTCGACGAGCTCGGGGAAGTACCGGGTGAGCGGCTTGGCCCCGCGGCTGCCGATCTCGACGTCGTCGCCGTCGATGGTCACGATGCCGCGGAAGCCGTCCCACTTCGGTTCGTACCGCAGCCCGCCCTTCGTGCTGTCCGGGTCGGGGACGGTTGCGACGGCCTTGGCGAGCATCGGTGCGATCTCCATGGGTCCTGTCTACTCGTGGGAGTCGGCGGGGCTGCGCACTTCGTGAGCAGGAATGGTCGGGTTCGGCTCGACGACCCGACATCTTCTGCTCACGATGCGCGGCCGGGAGGCCCGGATCACCCCGGGCAGGTCGGCCAGCGTCGGTAGGGTGGCCGGCGTGACGACCGTGCCTCCGCCGGCAGCGCCGGCCCCGGAACCGATCAGCCCCGTGCAGGCCGCCGCGCTCCGCAACGGCGTCCTGCCACCCGTCGAGCAGGTCCGGCCGGGCATCTGGACCCTCGCGGTGCCGTTCCGGTTCGGGGTGCCCGACGCGACCCTGGTCTACGTCGTCGAGGGGTCGGACGGGTCGCTCGCGGTGATCGACCCGGGGTGGTCTGCCGACGGCGGGCTCGCCGAGCTGCGGGACGGTCTCGCCACGATCGGACGGACCCTGGACGACGTGTCGCTCGTGGCCGTGACGCACCTGCACGCCGACCACCTGGGTGCCGCGGCGGCCGTCCGCCGGGCGACGGGAGCACGCGTGGCGATGCACGGCCTCGAGGTCCGTGCGCTCGAACGGGAACGCGCCGACGCCGAGCGGAACGACGCCGACATCGCGACGTGGGGGCTGCCGGAACACCTGCGGGCCGGGGTCGTCGAGGCGTGGGGCAGCGGACGCCGGATCGGGATGGGCCGGATCGAGGCGCCGTACGCCGACGTGCTGCTCGAGGACGGCGACCTGCTGCCGATCCCCGGTCGGACGATCCGCACGTTGTGGACCCCGGGGCACACGAGCGGGCACGTGTGCTTCCTCGACGAGGCCGACGGGCTGCTGTTCTCCGGCGACCACGTGCTGCCGCGGATCAACTCCGGCATCGGGCTCGGCGGCCGGACCGCGACGAACCCGCTCGGCGACTACCTGGCGTCCCTCGCGCGGCTCGACCCGTACGCCGACCTCGAGGTCTGCCCGGGGCACGAGTACCGGTTCCGCGACGTCGTCACCCGCGCGCAGACCCTGGCTCGGCACCGGGAGGAACGCTCCCGCCACGTCGCCGCGGCCCTCGACGCACTGGACCGTCCGACGCTGTTCGAGGTCGCCGCCCGGGTGCCCTTCAGCGGCGGGATCGAGTCGATGACCGGGTTCCTGCTCGCGAGCGCGCTGACGCAGACGGCCTTCCACGCGGAGCTGCTCGGGCGGGCCGACGAGGTGCGGCCCGCCTGACGAGCGCCGCGGACGCGCGGGTCAGCCGAGCGTCGTCGCCAGGCGCTCGATCGTCGTCTTCGCGTCGGCGAACTCCGCGGCGGCGTGGTCGGCCAGCGGTGCGAGGTCCGGCAGCCGGTCGGCCAGGGTCGCGCTGACGGTGATCGGGTACAGCTTCATGCCGAGCGCGGTGCCGAGCACGATGTGCAGGACGGGGGAGCCGTGGTCCCAGCCCTCGGTCGGAGTGCCGGCGTCGTAGGTCGCGCCGCGGCTCACCACGGTGACGACGGGTCGTCCGGCCAGGGGCTGCACGCCGCCGGTCAGGATGCCGGGCACGTGGATGCGGTCGATCCAGGCCTTCAGGGTCGACGGCACGGTGTAGTTGTACAGCGGCGCACCCACCACGACGACGTCGGCGGCCAGGAGCTCGTCGATGACCTCCTGACGAAGGGCCTCGGCCTCGGGCGCGACGGTCTCCTCGGCGGTGCGGTCGGCGGCCGCCCAGTGCAGCGCCGAGCTCTCCAGGTGGGGGAGCTGGTCGACGTGCAGGTCCCGTCGGACGACCGTGTACTCCGGGCCGCGGGCGCGCCAGGCGTCGGCGAAGGCCGCGGTCAGTGCGCGCGAGCGGGAGTGGGACAGGTCGGCCGAGGAGTCGATGTGCAGCAGCGTGGGCATGTCGCCAACGCTACCGGCGCGGACCCGGCCGGGCGCGGATGCGAAACGGCCCCGCCTGCTCCGGTGGAGGAGCAGGCGGGGCCGTCACGGGCCTCCCGTCCACCGCGCGGGCACGCGACGGACGGGAGACGTCTCAGGGTGTCAGCGCTGGGCGCGACGACGACGCGCGAAGCGGGCGCCGATGAGGCCGGCACCGGCGACGAGCAGGCCCAGGGCCCACGGCAGCGCGTCGGTGGTGTCCGAACCGGTGTAGGCGAGCTGGCCGCCGGTGTTGACCGGGGCGACCGGGGCTGCTGCCGGCGCGACCGGGGTCGGGTCGGCGATGCCGGCGACCGCGGTCGGCTGGACGTCGACGGCGAACGTGGTGCTGAACGCGCCTGCAGTCACGGACAGGTTGTGGATCGAGGCGTGCGGGAACGTGACGTTCACCAGGTCGGGCCCGTACTCGGGATCGGGCGCGATCACGTCGCTGGCCACGTCGGACGTGACCGTCGGGGGAGTCATCGCGGACTCCGGCACCTCTTCATCGTCACCGTCTTCGATCGAGTTGCCCCATCGGTCGACCAGATCGCCGGTGACGACGAGCGTGCCGCCCTGCTTGATCGTCGGTCGGCCGCCCATGATGAACTCGTCCGGGGTCAGCGTGATGACACTGCCGTCGGGTTCGATGATCCAGGTCTTCTGGTCATCGCTCTCCTCGTCGGCGAGCAGGGTCGCGCGATCCGTGGTGTAAACCATCACACCCGCGGGCGCACCCGCCTCGACGGTCACTGAGACGTACTGGGTGACGGACTCGGTGCCGCTCGTCGCGGTCACCGCGAACTGGTAGTCCCACGCTTCGGTCGTGACGCCGCTGAGCTCACCGGTCGAGGCGTCGAAGGAGATGCCGTAGGGCAGCTGCTCGTCGGGTTCGGGGATGTACTCGTCGCCGTTCTCGTCGAAGTACGTGGTGTCCTCGAGCTCCTCGTCGTCGAACCAGGTGAGGCTGTACTTCGGCTCCGGGAAGCCCTGCGCACGGAAGGTGTGCGAGAAGACGTCACCGGCGGCGGTGCTCAGCTCGAGCGGGCTGTCCTGCGTGGCACCGGCCTTGGTGGGCTGGCCGTCCTCACCGAGGAACGCCGGGGTCTGCGTCACGGCGGCGGTGGCCTCGGACTCGACCGTGGAGGTCTCGGTCGCGCCGGGCAGCGTGCCCGTCACGGCGACCGTGATGGTCTTGCGGACGTCGGTCGGGTCGACGACGTAGCTCGCGGCCTTCGACAGGACGTTGCCGTCCTGGTCGGTCCAGGAGTACTTGTACCCCGCCTCGTCGTCGAAGCCGGTGACGACGGCGACGAGTCGGGTGCCGACCTTGGCCGTGCCCTCGATGGTGACGGTGGCGTCGGCGGCCTTGGCCGTGACGTCCGGCTTCGGGGTCTCGGTCGGCTTCGGAGCCTCGGTGGCGGCCGGCGCGGTGGTCTCCGGCGCGGCGGGCTCGGTGGCCTCGGGGGTGGGCGCCGGGGCTTCCTCGACCGGAGCCGGGGTCTCGGGCGCGGTCTCGACGGGCGGGTCCGTCGGCGTGGGCGTCTCGTCGGAGACAACCGGAGCGGGCGTCTCGGCGGCCACGATCGGCTGCGTGGTGTCGAGCGTTTCGGCGTTGGCGGCCGTCGCGGTCATGATGCCGAGGCCGGTGGTCAGGCCGACCAGGGCGACGGTGGTGCCGACGGCGCAGGCGCGACGGACAGTGGAGGTGCTGCGGTGCACGGGATCCCCCAGGGATTCGGTCCGGGCTCATCGCCCAGATCATGTGAATTTGCCGAGAATGTCGGCGTTCTCGGATCGTAGCGGGATGACGTTGCCGGGCTGTGACGATTCACCGGAATGTGACCCGGGTTGGGGGTGCGTGCGGGAAACCGCCGGACCCCCGCACGCGCGGCGTGCCCTGTGGGCGCGGAAGGACGGACGGGAGGCGCGGTGCGGGCCCGCACCGCGCCTCCCGTCCGTCCGGGGCCGCGTCTCAGGCGCGACGGCGACGCAGCCGGTGGACCAGCAGACCGCCGCCGGCGGCGAGCAGGCCCAGCGCCCACGCGAGCGGCCCGGAGGCGTCAGCGCCCGTGTAGGCGAGGTGCCCACCGCCGCCGGCCGTCGGGGTCGTGTCGCCGACGGTCGCGACCGACGGCCGCACGTCCACGTCGAACGTGGTCGAGACGTCACCGAGGGCGACCGTGATGGTGTGCGGCGAGGCGTGCGGGAACCCGACGCGGGGCTCCCACTCGCCGTACGGCATCGTCACTTCGTCGCTGGCCACGCTGCTCGTCACGACGGGCTGCGCGCCGTCGGACTCCTTCGTGCTGTTCCCGAACGCGTCGAGGGCCGTCACCCGGACGACCATCGTCGCCCCCTGGGCCACCGGGACGGCGTCGACCGGGATCGATTTCGGGCTCTCCGCGAAGATCTCGCGCAGGCCCTCGGCGTCGCGGAGCCACCCCTTCGGGGACCCGATCGTGCCGACGAGCAGGCTGAGTTCCTCCGTCGCGGCGGGACGGATGGACAGGTGGACGTACTGGGTGGCAGCGCGGGACCCGTTCATCGCCATGACCTGGAAGTCGTACTCGCCAGCCGCCGTCGGGGCGCCGCTCAGGACCCCACTGGTGTCACCGACGGCGAGGCCGAGCGGTGCGATCGGGTGTTCGTTGCCCGGGACGGGGAACGCCGTCGGGCCGGTCAGCAGGACGTAGTGCAGCTCCGTCGACGACCCCGTCGCGGTGAAGGTGCGCTCGATCTGCTCGCCCGCGGTGGTCTCGATGCGGATGGGGGACTCGGGCGTCGAGGGCTCGGTGAACGTGATGGTGTCCGGGGCGGCGGGCTCGTCGGTGTCCTCGGCGCCGACCACGACCTCGAAGGACGTGGAGACGCCCCCTTCGGAGACCGTCACGGTCCGGGTGCCGGTGCCACCGAAGGTCACGGTGTTCGAGGAGTCCCCGTCGTTCCACACCGCCGAGTCGGAGTCGTCCGTGCTCGTGACGGTCGAACGGGGGTAGTCCGGACCCGGCGTGGTCCGGTTGCCGTACGCGTCGACCGCGAGCCCGGCGAGCGTGAGCGGGGTGTCCTCGGCGACGGGGATGCTCGGCACGATGCGGACGCGGCCCTGACCGGCTGCCTGTTCCCAGATCGTGCCGTCGGTCTCGACCTGCCACAGCCCGTTGTAGTCGGGGGTGGCGACGCCGAACGTCACGCCCACGGGGTCACCGGGTGCGACCGTCAGCTCGACGTACTGCGTGATCTCGGTCGAGCCGCTCAGGGCGACGACCTGGAACCGGAAGGTCCCGGCCTCCTTCGGGTCGCCGCTCAGGACGCCGGTGTCGACGTTGACCCAGTAGTCGGAGGACGGGGCGTCCTGGATGGCGTAGCCGACGGTGCCGTCGCCGCCGGTGGTCTCGAAGGTGTGCGTGAAGGGCGTGCCGCTGGTGGCGGTGAGCTCGATCGGGTCCTCGGCGGTCGACGGTTCCGTGAAGGCGAGGTCGCTGCCGTCGTCGGCCGCGGGTGCCGCGGGTGCCGCAGGTGTCGCCGGTGCGGCGGGTGCCGTGGGCTCTGGTGTCGCCGTTTCGGGGACCGCAGTCGGCGTCGGGTCGGTGGACGGGCCTCCCGGCTGTTCGTCGGTGTCGACCGTCGTGACGGGCGCGGCGGGCTCGGCCGGCGTACCGGGTGTCGCCGTGCTCGTGGCGGTCGTGGGCTCGGCCGCGACGGCGGTCGCGGCGCCGATGCCGAACGCCGACGACGCGGTGACGATGGCGACGGCTGCGCCGATGGCAGCGACCCGTCGTGTGGTGGAGGTGCAGGGCTGGTTCATGGGATCCCCCTCGGATGCCGGTCGGGGCACCGGGAGGTGCCCTCATCCAGGAGATGTCTGCGTCGGCGAGATCCTGACGGATGCACAGGTCTCGATCCGGTCACGGTGCCGTCTCGCGTGCGCGCTGGCTGGCGTGCGCGTCGGCTGGAGTGCGCCGGATGGCGTGCGCGCCGGCGGATCAGTCGCCGACGGCCGCCGCCGCGCGCTCGAGCGCGTCACGGAGCGCGCGGACCGCCGGGGACGACGACCCCGCGGACCGCACCACGGTGAAGATCGTGCGTCGCGGGCCCTCCGGCAGCTCGAGCAGCCGACAGGTCGTCGTCCGACCGGTCCACATCAGGTCCGGCATCAGGCTCACCGCGTTGCCCGACTCGACCAGACGGATCTGCGTCTGCAGATCGGCGGTCTCGTACCGGACGTCGGGCTCGAAGCCCCAGCGCCGACAGACCTGCTCGGCGAAGTGCCGCGACGCGGTGCCGCGGGGTTCCATCACCCAGGGCATGGTGCGGGCGTCCTCGAGCGACGACACCGGGCGCAGGGCCGTGTCGAGCGGGGGCAGGGCGAGCCGGACGGCGTCGGTCGTCAGGTCGGAGCGGTCGAGCCCGGGCAGGTGCGGTGCGGCGTGGGCCGGGTACTGCTCGGCGATGACCATGTCGAAGTCACGAGCCCACGTCTCGTTCAGTGCGGTCTCCGGTTCCCGCTGGACCATCTCGACCCGGACGTCGGGGTGTTCCGTGGCCATCTCGTGCAGGGCACTCGGCATCAGGGCGAGGGCCGCGGACTGGAACACCGCGACCCGCACACGCCCCTGAACGGACGACAGGGTCTCCTCCACCTGTGACTGCGCGTGCTCGAGGACGTCGAGCACCTGGCCCGCCGCGGCCACCAGCACCTCGGCCTGCGGGGTGAGCTGCAGCCGACGCCCGGCCTTGCGGAGGAGCTGCACGCCGGCCTCCCGTTCCAGGGCACTCAGCTGCTGCGAGACCGCCGACGGGGTGAAGTTCACGGCCTCGGCGACGGCCGCGATCGTGCCGCGGATGGACAGCTCACGGAGGAGCACGAGACGGCGGACGTCGAGCATGGTCCGACGCTAGCCGGGCCGGACTAAAAACGGTAGCGCAACTGAACGGTATCCATCAGGAACGCTCACTTCCGCTACCGCATCCCCGACCTCCACACTGAACCCATGACGACGCTGCACGAGGACTCCGCCATCGACCACGACGCCCTGGCGGACCAGTCCGTCGCGCTCGTCCGACAGTGGCTCGCCGAGGCCGAGTCCTACCCGGTCGACGGCTCCGCGAAGCAGCTCGCCGGCGTGCTCGCCGACCCCGCCGGACTCGACTTCGCCGTCGGGTTCGTCGACGGGGTCGTGCGACCGGAAGACCTCGCCGTCGCCGCCCGCAAGCTCCGCCAGATCGCCCCGGACGCCCCCGGGTTCCTGCCCGCCGCGCTCCGCGGACTCGTCCGGCTCGGCGGCGGCATGGCCCCGATGCTGCCGAACGTCGTGGTCCCCATCGCCCGACGCGTCCTCCGCAACATGGTCGGCCACCTGATCGTCGACGCCACCGACTCCAAGCTCGGCCCGGCCATCGCCGGCATCAAGCGCGACGGCGTCCGCCTCAACGTCAACCTGCTCGGCGAAGCCGTCCTGGGCGAGCGCGAAGCCGCCCGCCGACTCGAGGGCACGCACAAGCTCCTGGCCCGCGACGACGTCGACTACGTCTCCATCAAGGTGTCCTCGACCGTGCACCCGCACTCGCCGTGGGCGTTCGGCCACGCGGTCGACGACATCGTCGAGCAGCTCCGACCGCTCTTCCAGCGTGCCGCAGCCGCCACCCCGGCCAAGTTCATCAACCTCGACATGGAGGAGTACAAGGACCTCGACCTCACCATCGCGGTCTTCACGAAGCTCCTCGACGAGCCCGAGTTCCTCGGCCTCGAAGCCGGCATCGTGCTGCAGGCGTACCTGCCCGACGCGCTCGCCGCGATGCAGGAGCTGCAGGAGTGGTCCGCCGCCCGCCGTGCCCGCGGCGGTGCCGGCATCAAGGTCCGTCTGGTGAAGGGCGCGAACCTGCCGATGGAGCAGGTCGAGGCCTCGGTCCACGGTTGGCCGCTCGCCACCTGGCACACCAAGCAGGACTCGGACACCAACTACAAGCGCGTGCTCGACTGGGCGCTCACCCCGTCGCGCGTCGAGAACGTCCGCGTCGGTGTCGCCGGGCACAACCTGTTCGACGTCGCGCACGCCTGGCTGCTCGCCGGTGAGCGCGGCGTGCGGGACGGCATCGAGTTCGAGATGCTGCTCGGCATGGCGCAGGGGCAGGCCTCGGCCGTGAAGAACACCGTCGGTTCGCTCCTGCTCTACACGCCGGTCGTGCACCCGGGCGAGTTCGACGTCGCGATCGCCTACCTGATCCGTCGTCTCGAAGAGGGCGCCTCGCAGGACAACTTCATGTCCGCGGTCTTCTCGCTGGTGTCCTCGCCGCCGCTGTTCGCCCGTGAAGAGGAGCGCTTCCGCGCGTCCCTGGTGCCGCTCGCGACGCCCGAGGGTCTCGAAGCGCCGGCCTCCCACCGTGTCGCCGACCGGTACGCCGCCGTCGGCCGCCCCGGCCCCGGCCACTTCGAGAACACCCCGGACAGCGACCCCTCGGTCGGCGCCGTCCGCGCCTGGGGCGACGCCATCACCGCACGGGTCGCCTCGTCGACGCTCGGCGTCCGCGCCGTCCAGGAGGCCCGGGTCGACTCCGCCACGGCGCTCGACTCCGCGCTCGGCCGCGCCAAGGCCGCCGGTGCGGTCTGGGGGACCTGGTCCGGTGGTGCGCGTGGTGCCGTGCTGCACGCCGTCGGTGACGCCCTCGAGGCGAACCGCGCCGCCCTCATCGAGGTCATGGCGTCGGAGACCGGCAAGACCATCGACCAGGCCGACCCCGAGGTGTCCGAGGCGATCGACTTCGCGCACTTCTACGGCACGCTTGCGTCCTCGCTCGACGACGTCGACGGCGCCACCTTCACGCCCGCGGCGCTGACCCTGGTCGCGCCGCCGTGGAACTTCCCCGTCGCGATCCCCGCCGGATCGACCCTCGCCGCGCTGGCGGCCGGGTCCGCCGTCGTCCTGAAGCCCGCGCCGCCCGCCGAGCGCTCCGGCGCCGTGCTCGCCTCGATCATCGAGACCGCGCTCGACGCCCACGGGGCCCCGGCCGACGTGCTCGCGTTCCTGCAGGTGTCGGAGAACGACCTCGGGCAGCAGCTCATCGCGTCCCCGATGGTCGACCAGGTCATCCTCACCGGTGCGTACGAGACGGCCGAGCTGTTCCGCTCGTTCCGCCCCGACCTGCCGCTGCTCGCCGAGACCTCGGGCAAGAACGCCGTGATCGTCACGCCGTCGTCCGACCTCGACCTCGCCGTGAAGGACGTCGTCGCGTCCGCGTTCGGGCACGCCGGCCAGAAGTGCTCGGCCGCGTCCCTCGTCGTCATGGTCGGCTCGGTCGCGAAGTCGAAGCGCTTCCGGAACCAGCTGCTCGACGCGGTGGCCTCCCTCACCGTGGGGTACCCGACCGACGCCGCGACGCAGATGGGTCCCGTCATCGAGCCGGCCTCGGGCAAGCTGCTCGACGGCCTCACGAAGCTCGGCGCGGGGGAGTCCTGGGCCGTCGAGCCGAAGCAGCTCGACGAGACCGGCAAGCTCTGGAGCCCGGGTGTCCGACAGGGCGTCCGCCGCGGTTCGGAGTTCCACCGCACCGAGTACTTCGGCCCGATCCTCGGCATGATGACCGCCGACTCGCTCGACGAGGCGATCGACATCGTGAACGAGGTCGACTACGGCCTGACCTCGGGCCTGCACTCGCTCGACCCGGCCGAGATCGGCACGTGGCTGTCGCGGATCCAGGCAGGCAACCTCTACGTCAACCGCGGCATCACGGGCGCCATCGTCCGCCGCCAGCCGTTCGGCGGGTGGAAGAAGTCGGCGGTCGGCGCCGGCACGAAGGCCGGTGGGCTGAACTACCTGCTCGGGCTCGGGTCCTGGACGCCGGCTGCGGCGACCGCGTCGGCTGTTCCCTCCGCCCCGGTCAGTGCTTTCGTCCGGGCGGCCGAGGTTGCTTCGCCGATGCTCGACCGTGCGCTGGCGTCCGACGAGCAGGCGTGGTCGACGCTGTTCGGCACCGCGACCGACGTCTCGGCGCTCTCCGCCGAGCGGAACATCGCCCGGTACCTGCCGTTCCCGTCGGTGCAGGTGCGGCTGGCCGCGGTTGCCGACTCGGACACGGACGCTGACGCCTCCGTGATCGAGCTCGTCCGCGTCGTCGCCGCAGCGCTCCGTGCCGGCACGACGATCGAGGTCTCCACGGCCGCGACGCTGCCGTCGTCCGTCGCCTCGGCGATCCGTTCGCTGCCGATCGTCCGCTCGCTGTCGCAGACGGTGTCCGACGAGGCCTTCGCGAGCTCGGTCGCCTCGGGTCCCTCGACCCGGGTGCGGCTCATCGGCGGTGACACCTCGGCGCTGTACTCGGCCGTCGGCGGTCGTCCGGACGTCGCGGTCTACGGCGGCCCCGTGACCGAGGCCGGGCGGCTCGAGATCCTGCCGTTCGTCCGCGAGCAGGCGGTGTCCATCACGGCGCACCGCTTCGGCACGCCGAACCACCTGACCGACGACCTGATCTGACCCCGGACTGCGGCGCTGGCGTTCGGGTCCAGCGCCGCTTGCACGACCGAAGTGCCCCCGAACCGCGCGATCGCGTGGTTCGGGGGCACTTCGGTTGTGCGGCGTACGGAGCGTTGTGTACGGGGCTGTCCGGTCGCCGCACGGCCTCGGGTGCTTCGGAGGGACCGAGCGTTGCCTCGGGTGCGCGTCGCAACCACGGCGCGCAACCCATGAGGAGCTCCACCATGACCGAGCCGTTCGCACGCCCGACCGCCCTGGCCCACGTCCGTGTCACCGTGACCGACATCCACCGGAGCAAGGCCTTCTACCAGCTGCTGCTCGGCACGGATCCGGCGATCGACTTCAGCGACCAGGTCGACGAGCCGGGTGTCCGCGAGGACCGCGAGCGTTTCTACGGCGGATCGGTGTTCCGGCTCGGTGACCAGGTGTTCGGACTCCGTCCGGTCGCTCCCGCAGGGCAGACGTTCGATCCGGACACCGTCGGCCTCGACCACGTGAGCTTCGTCGTGGGTTCGGTCGACGAGCTGCACGAAGCGGCCGCCCGACTCGATGCCGCGGGTGTCGAGCACGGCGAGGTCACCGACCTCGGCGACGCCGGCATGGTGATCCTGTCCGTGCAGGACCCTGACGACATCAACCTCGAGCTGGCTGCACTGAAGGGCTGAGGTCGTCAGTCGGCGACGGCGGCCTGCTGCGCGACCATCGAGCCGGTCACGAGCTCGCGGAGCTCGGCGGGCAGCGGGATCGGACGGCGGGCGCCCTCGCGGTCGATGATGACGTGCACGAACTCACCGGTGGCGAGCAGGGCGCCGTCGGACTGACGGAACAGACCGAACTCCCATGACAGGCTCGTGGTGCCGAGGTGCTTCGAGCGCATCCCGACCTCGATCACGTCCGGCCAGACGGCGGACTCGACGAACCGGCAGCTCGACGACACCAGCACGGCGATCCACTCCGACGAGAAGGGGTCGAGCCCGGCGGCCTCGCGGAACCAGTACGTCGACGCGTTGTCCATCGCCGAGTAGTAGATCGTGTTGTTGACGTGCCCGAACATGTCGTTGTCGTTCCACCGGGTGGGGTAGGAGCGGCGGAACGGGTACTCGTCGATGGTCATCGGTCTCCGATCGGTGGTGCGGGTGTGGCATGCACCGCGTCGGGCCGCAGGACGTACTCGAACGCCGCACGTGCCCGGTCGGGATCAGGGGTCTCACCGGAGATGAACTCGGCGTAGGTAAACGACTCGGAGATCCGGACGAGCAGCCGTGCGAGCTCCTCAGCCGACAACGGTGCCGGATCGAACGTACCGGACGACTCCTGCTGCTCGATGAGAGCGGTCACCCGGGCGACGAAGCGGCTCTGCACGTCGCTGTCCGAGGTGGTGAGCAGACGCATCGCCCGAGCGGGTTCGCGCGTCAGGAACGCCCGGAAGTACGGGGCGTCGATCAGGTCGGCGGTGAACCGGTCGAGCACGACGACGAGCCGGGCAGCTCCGGTCGCTCCGATCTCGTCGGCGGCATGGGTGGCTCCGTCGAGGGTCGGGACTGCGAGGGACCACAGGATCTCGGACAGCAACCGGTCACGGTTGCCGACCCAGCGGAACAGCGACGTGCGGTCGACGCCGAGTGCGGCAGCCAACGCCCCCATGTCGATCCGTGAGCCGGAGATGAAGGTGTGACGGGCCTCCCGGAAGGCGCGCAGCGCAGAGTCTGATGTGTACACGCGATCCTCTCTTGCAACGTTTTCGAGAATGATGCATCGTGGTTCCCATGTCAACGACGATGCCCGCGACGCCCCTGCTCGAATCGGACTTCTACGGCTTCCAGCAACAGCTCACCGAGCAGGAGCGCGCGTCGCTCGGGCAGCTCCGTCAGTACCTCGAGCGCGAGGTCGCGCCCATCGCCGACGCGTACTGGGCGCGCGCCGAATTCCCGATGCAGGTCATCGCGCCCCTCGCCGAGCTCGGCATGTACGGGCCGGGCGTCCCGCTCGTGCGGCAGTTCGAGAACTCGGCCGTGTACCGCGGGTGGGCGGCCCTCGAACTCGGACGCGTGGACGCGAGCGTCGCCACCTTCATCGGCGTGCAGTCCGGCCTGGCGATGAACTCGATCGCGGTCGCCGGCAGCGACGAACAGCAGCGCGAGTGGCTCCCGCGGATGGCCACGGGTGAGATCGTCGGGGCGTTCGGGCTCACCGAGCCGTACTCGGGCAGCGACTCCGCGAAGGGTCTGCGCACCACCGCCCGGCGCGAGGGCGACGAGTGGGTGCTCGACGGCGAGAAGCGCTGGATCGGCAACGCCACGTTCGCCGACGTCGTCGTGATCTGGGCGAAGGACGTCGCCGACGGTCAGGTCAAGGGCTTCCTCGTCACCACCGACACCGCGGGCTTCACCGCGACGAAGATCGAGGACAAGATCGCGCTGCGCGGCGTGCAGAACGCCGACATCGTCATGCAGGACGTCCGGGTGCCCGAGTCGCGTCGGCTGCAGAACGCGACGTCGTTCCGCTCGACCGCCGAGGTGCTCCGACTGACCCGCACCGAGGTCGCCTGGCAGGCCGTCGGCATCGCGGTCGGTGCGTACGAGGCCGCGCTGGCCTACGCCCGCGAGCGGATCCAGTTCGGCAAGCCGATCGCCGCCCACCAGCTCGTGCAGGACCTGCTCGTCAAGTCGCTGTCGAACATCACGGCCTCGATCGCACTGTGCACGCAGGCCTCGGCCATGCAGGACGCCGGGGTCGGCGGCGACGAGCACTCGGCGATGGCGAAGGCGTTCGCCACCGCGAAGATGCGGGAGACCGTCGCCTGGTGCCGCGAAGTACAGGGCGGCAACGGCATCGTGCTCGACAAGGGCGTGGCCCGGTTCTTCGCCGATGCCGAGGCGATCTACTCGTACGAGGGCACGCGCGAGGTCAACACCCTGATCGTCGGGCGGGCGATCACCGGGCAGGCCGCGTTCGTCTAGCGGCCCACCCGGCTCGCCCCGGTTCGCCGGGCGGGTGCGCTACCCGAGCAGCGCCGGCCGCTCCCACTCCTGGTCGAGCACGTGCTGCCCGAGGAACGCGAACACCGTCTCGTACCAGACCACCGCGTGCTGCGGAGCGAGCACCCAGTGGTTCTCGTCCGGGAAGTACAGGAACCGGTGCGGCATCGAGCCGTCCGGTGCCGCATGGTGCTCCGCGAGTTCGGACCAGAGCCGCAGCCCCTCGCCGATCGGCACCCGGTAGTCCTTGTCGCCGTGGATGACGAGCATCGGTGACGTGATGTCGGCCACGAACCGGTGCGGGTCGTTCGCCGCGATCCCCTCGGCGTCGAAGATCGACGACCAGTACTGCGACGAGTCCGTCGTGCCGTTGAACTGGTCGAGCGCCCACAGGCTCGCGTGGGTGACGATCGCGCGGAACCGGTCGGTGTGCCCGGCGACCCAGTTCGCCATGTACCCGCCGAACGATCCACCCATCGCGGCGGTGCGGGTCGCGTCGATGTCCGCCCGCGCCTCGACCACGTCGGTGATCGCCATCAGGTCGGTGTACGGCGCCTGCCCCCAGGCGTTCCAGCCGCGGTTCACGAAGTCGAGCCCGTAGCCGGTGGACAGCGCGGGGTCCGGCAGCAGCACGGCGTAGCCCCGGGCTGCGAGCAGCATCGGGTTCCAGCGCCAGGACCACTGGTTCCAAGAGTTGAGCGGTCCGCCGTGGATCCACAGGACGAGCGGGTGCGGCCCCTCACCCTCGGGCACGACGAGCCAGCCGCGCACGCGGGCGCCGTCGGCTGCGGTCGTCTCGACCTCTTCCAGGTGGGCGGGCACGTCCGGCAGGGGCGCCGGAGTCGCCAACGGGGTCACCGTGCCGTCCGCCGCGATCCGCACCGGGTGCAGCGGGGCCACCCAGGAGGCCCGGAGCGCCACGACCACGCCCGTCGCCGCCGCCACGCGCAGGCTCGAGTACGCCCAGTCGTCGTGCGTCAGCTGCTCGACGGCGCCGCCGTCGAGGGGGATGCGGAAGACCGGCGCGCGGCCGTCCTGGTCGGCGACCGCCAGGAGCGCGCGGTCGCCGTGCTCGAACACGAGTTCGCTCGGCCAGCGGTCCCAGTCGGTCGCGACGTGGCGGGCGTCGGAGCCGTCGATGCCGGCGACCCAGACCTCCTGCTGGTTCGCGCCGGCCGGGGTGGATCGGACGGTGCGGACCCAGGCGATCGTCCTGCCGTCGTGGCTGAGCGCCGGCATCTCGTGGTGACGTCGACGTCGTCGAACAGCACCGTGCGGTGGCCGCTGGACAGTTCGATGGTGACGAGCGTCGAGCGGTCCCCACGGGCCTCCCGGACGCCGACGGAGACCAGCAGGACCGAGCCGTCGGGCGTGAGCGCCCCGCTGACGTGGTCGAGCGAGCGTCCGGGGGCCGGTGTGCGGTCGACGGGCTGGACGGGCTCGGCGCTGGCGCCGACGGCGTCGCTGCCAGTGCCGCTGTCGCTGTCGACCGTGTCGAGCGTCAGCACGTGCGTCTGGGCCGGCCCGAGGTCGTGGTCCCAGTACCGGACCGGGTACGTCTCGTGCAGGATCGCGCGGACCTGCTTGTCCTTCCGGCTCTTCCGGAGCTCCGCGTCGGCCTCGAGCACGGTCGCGGGATCGGAGCCGGCCCCCGGCAGCAGGTCGGCGGTCAGCGCCACGACGTCCGACGAGGCCGCGGTGGCCAGGACCCCACCGACGCCGCCGGCCAGGCGGGTGAGCGGACGGGCCTCGCCGCCGGTCGCGGGCAGCACCCAGAGCTGGGCGGCCTCGAGGTCGGTGGCGTCGGCGTCGGGCCGGGTGGAGACGAAGAGCAGGTCGCCGGTGCGGGTGAAGGCGATGCCGCCCTCGCCCTTGGCGGAGCGCGTGAGACGGGCCGGGCGTGCGGCGGGTGTGCCGGCGTCGTCCGTGTCCTCCGCCGGGGCTGCTGGTACCTGCCAGATCGACCGGCGGTACCCGGTGCCGTCCGGGTCGAGGGCGCTGACCGTCAGGGCGACGCGGGTGCCGTCGGGGCTGATGTCGATGCCGTCGACACGGGGGAGCGCGACGTACTGGTCGAGGTCGGAGAACGGGGTGCTCATGCGTGCACGCTCGCCAGGTCCTCGGCCCAGAAGGCGGCGACCTGCTCGGCGACCGCGGTGCCCTGGGCGTGGCCGGCCTCGGCCGACGGTGCCTGGGTGGCGAGCGAGAGCGAGTTCGTGCCGAAGGCCTGCTGGGAGGCGCTGTCCGCCACCACGACCTCGACCGACGAACCACCGGCGCGCAGGGCCTCGACGGCGACGTCGAGCCACGGCCCGCACGGGGACGGGCCCTCGGGGCCGCAGGCGATGACGAGCACGCGCTCGTACCCGGCGGCGGCGTCGGCGTTGGTGCCCGAGCGGACACCACCGTCGACGTACGGGCGGCCGTCGATGGCGACCGGCGTCCAGACGAAGGGCACCGAGCAGCTGGCCGCGACCGCACGGGGGAGCGGCACGCCGTCGGCCGCCGTCAGCAGGCGGAAGGTGCCGTCGGTGGCGTCGACCGCGGTGACGGCGAGCGGCTTCTCCGGCCACTCGGTGGACGGGAGCGTCTCGCCGAAGGTCGCCGTCCGCTCGTCGTCGCTCTGACCACCGACGACCTGCTGAGCGGCGTGACCGAGTCGAGCCCGGGCGTCCTGCTCGCCGGTCGCACCCTGCAGTGCTGCGCCGATGTGCTGCTGCACGGCCTCGACGTCGATGGGGGCCGGCTCTTCGTAGGTGGTCGGCGCCGGGGTGTGCTGCTGGTCGTAGGCCTGCTGGACGGCACCGTTCCGGACGAACGCGCCGACGACGCTGCCGGCGCTGGTGCCGACGACGAGGTCGGCGGCGTCGAGGTCGACGCCGGCTTCCTGCAGGGCGACGAGGACGCCGACTTCCCACGCGATGCCGGCGACACCTCCGCCGCCGAGGACGAGGGCTCTGGATCCGGGAACGGGCGTGCTGACGTCGGTCATGGGTCCTGCTTACCAGCTGCGTGCGACGGGCCGGTGGAGGCCGATGGATCCTGTGGAGAACCCGCCTGTGGACAACTCCGTCCGCGTCGGTGGCGTGACCTAGCGTCGTGGTCATGGGGAACCAGCGTTCAGGACGGGTCGGCACGGTCGTGTGGCCGATCGTGGTGGCTGCTGCGCCCACCGCGGCGTTCCAGCTGCCGAACCTGTTCGTCACGCCGGCGGTCCGGCTGTCGCTCGTCGCGTTCGGGCTCGTCGTGCTCGTCGGCGCCGTGACCGTGCAGGTGGTCCGGACCCGGCGCAGCGACGCCGCCCGGTCGGTGGCCGAGGACAACGCCACCGCGGCGGAGCTCGAGCAGTCGACGGCGGTCCGGTACGCGTTCGGCCAGATCGCCACCCGGCTCGTCCGGTTCACCGAGCTGCCCCGGTCCGAGCGCCACGGCGAACTCTCGGTCGTCGCCGACCGCGTCGCCGTGGCCCTGGCGTTCTACCTGCTGCCGAAGGTGCCCGACGTCCGCGCCAACGTGTACCAGCTGTCCACCGATCTGCGGGCGCTCGAGCCGATCGGTCACGGTGGCGCCGGCGACACCGCCGGGGTCTTCCGAGCGGGCACGCCCTACGGCGACCGCAACCTCGAGTGGGTGCTGGTCGGGGGATCACCCCGGATCGTCGGTGACCGCTCGGCCGACGTCGACGTCGACCAGGACCTGCCGGGCTTCGAGCCGCGGTACACCTCGTACGTCTCGGTGGTGATCCGGTCCGACCAGTACTCGTTCGGCATGCTCACCGTCGACTCCCCGGTTCCCGACGCCTTCACCGAACTCGACGCAAAGAACATCGCGATGATGGCGTCGTTCATGGCCGTCGCGTTCTCGTTGACCTACTCGTTCCCCGAGCGCGACCGCAATCCAAGGAAAGGCCCGTGATGCTCACACGCTCTGTCGGACGCTCGACGTACGATGCCCCCATGACGACCGTGAACCCTGCTCCGCCGTCGTTCGGGCGTGCCCGGATCTCCTCGCCGAACTGGAACGACACCACCACCGACGCCGACTACGAAGACCTCGACGTCATCGCCGCCAACATCGAACGCGAGCGCGCTGCAGCCCGGCTCCGGGTCACCGCAGCGATCGCCGCGCGTCTGGGTCGCTGACCCCTCCCGCATCGTCCACGACGAACGGCTCCCACGCGTGCGTGGGAGCCGTTCGTTTTAGCCGGAGCCGGAGCCGGAGCCCGAGCCGGCTCCGATGTCGCAGCTACGGCGCCTCGGTCACGTCGATGAGCACCTTGCCGACCGTGTCCTGCTCGACCGCGTCGTGCGCCTGGGCGGTCTGCTCGAGCGCGAAGCGGGTGAGCGGGAGTCCGGCGTCCTCGCCGACCGGCAGCACACCGTCGTGCAGCGCCTCGGTGACGTCCTCGGCCGCCGCGGACAGCGCCTCGTCGCCGATCGTGTAGAGCAGCAGGAACTGGTAGCGGGCGTTCACGCTCATGTTCGGGCGGATCGGCAGGCTCGCCTCGTCGCCGCCGTTGTTCGCGTAGATCGACACGACACCGTGGTTCGCCAGCACGTCGGCGACCAGCGCGGCGTTCTGCGGGATCGACACCTCGACGACGATGTCGACACCGTCCGGCGCGATCGACCGGATGCGCTCGGCGGCGTCCTCCTCGCGGTAGTTCACGACGTGGTCGGCGCCGGCTGCCGTGGCGAGGGCTGCCTTCGCGTCCGAGCTGATCGTCGTGATGACGGTCGCTCCGGCCCAGCGGGCGAGCTGGATCGCGGCGTGCCCCACGGCACCGGCGCCGCCGGCGACGAGCACGGTGAAGCCGTCGAGGGCTCCGGGGCCCAGTCGCGCGGGGCCGTCCTCGTGGGTGGTGAGCGCTCGGTGTGCCGTCATCGCGGGGACGCCGAGCGAGGCGCCGACGTCGAACGAGACACCGTCGGGCAGCGGGACCACGCGCGACTCGGGCACGACCGTGTACTCCTGTGCCGTGCCGGTCGGCCGTGACGCCGCCGCCATGAACAGCCAGACGCGGTCACCGACGGTCAGCCCGTCGACTCCGGGGCCGACGGCGTCCACGACACCCGCGCCGTCCTGGTTCGGCGTGATCTCGGGGAAGGGCAGTCCGTCGCCGTACGTGCCGCCGGCACGGGCCTTCCAGTCGGTCGGGTTCACGCCGGAGACGACGACGCGGACGCGGACCTCACCGGCACCGGGCTCCGGGATCTCCCGCTCGACGAGTTCGAGGACGCTGCTGGCACCGGGCTTCGTGTAGACGATCGATCGCATGTCCCCAGGCAACCACTCGTCGCCGTCGGGGATTCCGAGTGCGGGGTCGCTCAGCGCGCGTCGTACCCCTCGCGCGCCTCGGCCACGTCGGGCATGTGCGAGGTGGCCCAGTCCTCCAGTGGCACGAGCACCGTGCGCAACGACCGCCCGAGCTCGGTCAGTTCGTACTCCACGTGCGGCGGGATCTCGGGGAACACCGTCCGCGTCACCATGCCGTCGCGCTCGAGGGCCCGCAGCGTCTGGGTGAGCATCTTCTGGGAGACCCCCTGCACCCGGGCCGCCACCGCCGAGTACCGTGCGGGACCGTCGGCGAGGGCGCCGATCGTCAGCACGCTCCACCGGTCGCCGATGCGGTCGAGCAGCTGCCGACTGGGGCAGTCCGCCGCGTAGGGGCTGTACTCGAGTGCTGACATGGTGTCCTCCGCAACGCACCGCCAGGTGCCTACTTACTCAAAGAGAGTAACTCTTGTACGGTGACTGTCAACGTCACCGACGCACAGCACGTCCACGAAGGGAACACCATGACCAACATCGTCGTCTTCGGAGGTACCGGTTACGCCGGCTCCGCCATCACCCACGAGGCACTCTCCCGCGGCATCGCCGTCACCGCGGTCGCCCGCGACACGAGCAAGCTCGAGCCTGCCGAGGGCCTCACCCTGGCGCAGGGTGACGCGTTCGACGCCGACTTCGTGTCCGAGGTCACCAAGGGTGCCGACGTCGTCATCGTCTCGCTCCACGCCGTGCAGGCCGACGGCAGCGAGCTGAAGGACAAGTTCCAGCACTTCGTCGACGCCGCCGCTGCAGCCGGTGCGCGGCTCGGCATCGTCGGCGGTGCCGGTTCGATGCGCGTGTCAGAGGACGGCCCCCGCCTCTTCGACACCGACGGCTTCCCGGACGCCTTCAAGGGCGAGGCGAAGAGTCACGCGCAGATCCTCGACGCCCTCCGTGCGTCGGACACCGAGGTCGACTGGTTCTACGTGAGCCCCGCCGCGGCCTTCGGCGGCTACAACCCGGGCGAGCGTCGCGGCACCTACCGCGCCTCGGACGAGGTCCTGCTCGCCGACGCCGAGGGCAACTCGGACATCTCCGGCGCCGACTACGCCATCGCGTTCGTCGACGAGATCGTCACCCCGGCGCACCACCAGACGCGTTTCGGCGTCGCCTACTGAGGCACTGCCCCTCGCAAGACACCGGTGTTCACGCAACACACCGCGGGATCCCGCGGCGTCGAGCGTGAACACCGGTGTTTTGCGCACCGCCCGGCGCGACCAAGGGGCGGACGGGAGGCGCGGGACGGAGCCGCCACAGGCCTCCAGGCCGGCGGGTGGTCACCGCCAGGGCCCCGCGTCAGTGCGCGACGATCGCCGGCACCGGCAGGTGGTGGCGCATCCGCACCGCCAGGTGCAGGCCGCCCCGGCGGGCGAGCACGAGCGCGATCACGGCGGCGGCCGCGGTCGGCACGCCTCCGGCGACCATCATCCCCACGTGCGCACCGAAGCGGTCGACGATCTGGCCCATCAGCGGCCCGCCGATCGCCTGTCCACCGAGCAGCACGAGGACGTAGAGCGACATCACCCGGCCGCGGATCGCCACGTTCGAGGACAGCTGCACGAGTGAGTTCGACGCGGTCTGGAACAGCAGCTGCGACATCCCGACAGCAACCAGCGCGACGGTGAACGGTGCGATCGCCGGGATCGACCCCGAGACGACGAGCAGCACGCCCGTCCAGAACACCCCGCCGACGATGGTGCGGAGCCGGACGACGGCCCTCCGGGTGGAGAGCAGCGCACCGACCAGGGCGCCGATCGCCACGGCGGAGTTGAACACCCCGTAGCCGCCGGCGCCGACGTCGTACACCTGTGACGCGAAGGCGGACAGCAGCACGGGCATCGTCAGCGCGAACACCGAGAAGAACGCGACGAGGATCACCGGCACGATGATCGTCGGCTTGTGCACGGCGTAGCGGAGGCCCTCCACGAGCTGCCCCTTGCCGCGGGGCGCCGGTGGTGTGCGGTGCAGCTCCGAGACCTTCAGGAACCCGAGCGTCACGACGACGGCGACGCAGGCGATCGCGTTCACGCCGAACGACCACCCCGCGCCGACCGCCACGAGCAGGGCTCCGGACAGTGCCGGACCGATCATGCCGCCCAGCTGGAACACCGACGAGTTCACGCTGATGGCGTTCCGCAGGTGCTTGTGCCCGACGATCTCGGTGACGAACACCTGCCGTGCCGGGTTGTCGATCACGGTGACCATGCCGACCAGGAACGCGATCACCCAGATGTGCCACGCCTCGACGACGCCGGCGAGCGTCAGGACGGCGAGCAGCGCGGACAGCACCGCGAAGGCGCCCTGCGTGATCATCATGAGCGCGCGCTTCGAGAACCGGTCGACCAGGACGCCGCCGAGCAGCCCGAACAGCAGCATCGGCGCGAACTGACAGGCGACCGTGATGCCGACCTGCGCGACCGACCCGGTCAGCTGCAGCACGAGCCAGTCCTGCGCGATGCGCTGCATCCAGCCGGCGGTCATCGCCACCAGGTTGGTCGCCGTGAACAGCCGGAAGTTCGGCACGGACAGGGCGATGAGCGTGTGGCGCCACGGCGGTCGCGTGGCCTGGATCGGGAGCGGTTCGGTGGGCGGGGGGAGGGTCGTCGGTGACGCGCTCACGGTGCGGGGTTCTCCGGACGTCGGTGTGGATCTGGTACCCCAACGAAACTACGTGGCGCCGGCCCATTCGATACCCCTATGGTGGCTATCACTCCATTGCGATGTCGAATGAGGTCGCACCGACGGAAGGCGCGACGTGCTCGATCCGGTCCTGTTGCAGACGTTCCTGGCCGTGGCGGAGACCGGCAGCTTCACGCAGGCCGGCACCCGGCTCGGCATCAGCCAGCCGACGGTGTCACAGCACGTCCGGCGCCTCGAGACCGCGGTGGCGCGCACCCTGGTCGCCCGGGACACCCGCGGCGTCGCCCTGACCGACAACGGGGACGCGATGGCCGGATTCGCACGGACGATCCTCGCCGCGCACGCCACCGCCGACGCCTACTTCTCCGGCGCAGCCACCCGCGGACGCCTGCGGTTCGGGGCGGCGGACGACCTCGCCATCACCCAGCTGCCGCGGATCCTGCGGGACTTCCGACGGCTGCACCCGCAGGTGAACCTCGAGCTCACGGTGAACCAGTCGTCACCGCTGCTCCGCCGGGTGCACGCCGGCCAGCTCGACCTGGTGTTCATCAAGCAGACGGCGGGGGAGTCCGCCGAGGGCACCCGGGTCGCCACCGACCAGATGGTGTGGATGGCGCAGGACGGCATCGCCCTGGAACCCGGCGAACCCGTCCCGCTCATCGCGTACCAGGCGCCGAGCATCAGCCGGCAGATGGCGATCGACGCCCTCGAGGCCGCTGGCCGCACCTGGCGGATCACCTGCAACACCCGCGACGTCAACGGGGTGCTCGCCGCGGTGCGCGCGGGCATCGGCGTCGCGGTGTTCCCGCACTCGCTGATCCCGGCCGACCTGGTGAAGGTGTCGCAGCGGCTCGGGCTGCCGGATCTGCCTGCGGTGGACTACGTCCTCATCGCGAACCCGACGGTGCAGCGGGAGCCGATCGACGCGCTGACGAACGCGATCCTGTCCCGCGGGGTCGTCCGCGCCGTCTGAGCGCGTGCATCGGCGGCGAGACGCCGGCGTGTTCGGGCTGGTGTCCGCAGCAAGACGCCGGCGTGTTGTCTCAACACCGCCGAGCCGTCGAGACGCCGCGACTGTCGGGGGCGTCTCGACGTCGACGCGGCGTCCTGCCGAGACGACGGCGTCTGAGCGCTCGCCGCGCTACGGGGCGAGCGTCGGGGTCGTGCCGGTGCCGGTGACGTCCAGCAGCGTCACGCCCGCGAGCGGCAGCAGCGCCGTCGCGACCGCCCACAGCAGCACGATCGTGCCGACGCCACCGAGCACGGCGCCGAGCAGCGCGACCGGCCGCTGCCACGTGGCCGTCCGGTCGCGCAGCGTCACGATCGAGAGCACCAGCGCGAGCAGCCCGAGCACCACGCCGACGCCGTGCACGGTCGCGGGAGCGGTGAACCACCAGGCCGCCAGACCGATCGTCGTGATCCCGGCGACGGCGCCGAGCACTGCGCCGGCGGTCGCACCGAGCGCACGGCGTGGCTCTGGCAGGGCGGCTGCGGTCACGGGCTGGTCGAGCAGTTCGGTCGGGAGGCCCGCCTCGCCCCCGCCAGCACCCTGCGGCACCGGGGTGGGTGCGACCAGGGCCGTGGTCGCCCGGGCTTTCGGGGTCGCGACGGCGGTGCCGCCGGGAGCCGCGGTGGTCGGCGCCGCGTGCAGCACGGCGTCGAACGACCCCGCGGCTGCGGGAGCGGGTGCTGGTGCTGGTGCGGCCGACCGTGCGGCGGCCTGCTGGTGGGCGAAGCGTCGGGGCGTCCGGTAGCCGATCGGGCCGACGGGCTCGGGTTCGGTGCCCTCGACGACCACGTGTTCGAGGCCGGGCACCGAGAACCGGGGCTGTCCGGCGACGGGCACCGCGGGTGTGGCGGTCGGCGGTGCCTCCGGCGAGGGGGTGGTGAGCGGTGCGACGAGTGGTGCGGCGTCCGCTGAGGCGGGTGCGGCGGCGACCGGGGAGACCGGCACCACGAGCCCGGAGGCGGGGACGACCGACGACGGCGGCACCGCGGGGGTCTCGAACGGCACGGTGTGCACGTTCGGTGACGTCGGGGCCGGGGGCAGCAGTTCCTGCTGCGGCGGGAAGTCGGGCACGGGGGCGTCGGCCTCGACCAGTGCGGCGATCGACGCGGGCTCGGACGTCGGTGCGTGCGCGGCGGGTGCCTGCTCAGCCGCGGCGTTCCCTGCCGGGGCGACCGTGGTCGGTGGGACGGGCGCCGCGTGGGCGGCGCGTGACGAGGCGGGGGTGGGGCGGGCCTCCCGGCCGGAGGCGTTCACGTGACCGGCGGCGGCGACCCGCTCGGGCGCGACCTCGTCGACGGGCGGAGCGGTCACCCAGGCCGGGACGGGCCGACGGGGCCGGTCCGATTCGGGCATGCGATGCGCTGCCACTGCGGCGCTCCTTCCGTCGACTGATCCATGCTCAGTTGTAGCGGCAACCGCTGTGTGGATCGCAGCCCCAGTTCGGGGTCGCCGGTACGTTCGGGTGATGACCGGAATCGAACACCGTCCTCTGGGTCCCTCGGGGCTCGTCGTCTCCACCGTCGGCCTCGGCTGCAACAACTTCGGGCGGCGGGGAACCGCGTCCGAGTCGCAGGAGGGCACCGACGCCGTCGTCGCTGCGGCCCTGGACGCCGGGGTGACGCTCTTCGACACCGCGGACATCTACGGCGGCGTGCCGGGCATGTCCGAGGAGATGCTCGGACGCTCGATCCGTGGCCGACGTGACGAGATCGTCCTCGCCACGAAGTTCGGCATGGACATGCAGGGCGCGAACGGGCCGGACTGGGGCGTCCGCGGGTCCCGCCGGTACGTGCGGCTCGCGGTCGAGTCGTCGCTCCGGCGTCTCGGCACGGACTGGATCGACCTGTACCAGATGCACCGGCCCGACGAGGTGACGCCGATCGAGGAGACCCTGTCGGTCCTCGACGACCTGGTCCGCGAGGGCAAGATCCGCTACGTCGGCCACTCGAACTTCGCGGGGTGGCAGATCGCCGAGGCCGAACTCACGGCGTCGATCGCCGGGGCCACCGCGTTCGTGTCCGCGCAGAACGAGTACAGCCCGCTCGCCCGGGACGCCGAGGCCGAGGTCCTGCCGGCGGTGCGGGCGTACGCGCTCGGGTTCCTGCCGTTCTTCCCGCTGTACAACGGGCTGCTCACCGGCAAGTACACGAAGGCGGGCGGTCCGGCCGACGGGCGGCTGACGACCTCGAAGCCGCAGGTGCTCGAGGATGCCCCGTGGGACGTGCTCGACGACTACCAGCGGTTCTGCGACGACCGGGGTGTGACGATGCTGCAGGCGACGTTCGCGTGGCTCCTGGCGCAGCCGGGGCTGTCGAGCGTCATCGCGGGGGCGACGAAGCCGGAGCAGATCTCGCAGAACGTCGAGGCCGGCACCACCTGGGCGCCGACCGAGGACGACATCGCCGACATGACGACGATCTTCGACCGGGCCTGAGCGGGCTTTCGCGCCCGGTCGTTTCGCGCTGAGCGACAGATCACGGGGTGCGGAGCCCGTGGGGTGTCGCTCAGCGCGAAACGGCGGCGGTGCGGCGCGGCGGACTAGCGCGTCGCGGCGGCCAGGGCGTCGCGCAGCTCGGCGGCGGTCATCCGCGGGCCGTAGCCGGGAGTGTCCCGCTGGATGCGCCAGCCCTCGGCGAGCGGCCCGGCGTCGACCACGTCGAAGCCGAACGCGTCGATGAGCTCGGCGACGGTCTGCTTGGCGGAGTCGTCGTCGCCGGCGATGACCAGGGCACGACGGTCCTGGGTGCCGGCGGGCGTCGCGTGGCCGGTCAGGTCGTCGGCGCCGATGTGGTTGAACGCCTTCACGACACGGGCGCCGGGCAGATGGTCCTGCAGCATCTCGGCCGTGGTCGTGGACTGGTCGTCGAGGGCGGCGATGTGGCCGTCGCGCTCCCAGTAGTAGTTGTTGGTGTCGATGACGACCTTGCCGACGAGGGGCTCGACGGGGATCGTCTCGATCGCGGCGAGCGGCACCGTCACGACGACGATCTCGCCCGCTGCGGCTGCCTCGTCGCGGGTCGCTGCGCGTGCGCTGTCGCCGAGTTCCGTGACCAGGTCGGTCAGGGTCTCCGGGCCGCGGGAGTTCGCGATGACGACCTGGTGGCCGTTCCGTACCGCGAGCCGAGCGAGCTGGGATCCGATGTTGCCGGCGCCGATGATTCCGATGGTTGTCATGGTGTCCCTGCAACGCTGCCCGCCGTCGTGCATTCCCCGGGAGGCGCGAACGCCGCGCCGGGAGCATGATGGCGGCATGGACCACGAGTTCCGCGACGAGACCGACCAGGACCGCTACGCGATGTACGTCGGTGGCGAGCTCGTGAGCGTGCTCGACTACCGGGTGAACGGTGACGCTGTTGCCTTCCCGCACACGTACACGGTCCCGAAGCACCGCGGCCACGGCTACGCGGCGCAACTCGTCGAGTACGCCGTCGCCGACGTCGAGTCGTCGACCACGAAGCGCATCGTCCCGATGTGCTGGTTCGTCGGCAAGTGGTTCGACGAACACCCCGAGAAAGCCGACCTGCTCATCCGCAGCGCCGCGGACTGAGCACCGAACGAAGGGGCTCCCGTGCCCACCATCACCCCGTTCCTCTGGTACGACGACCAGGCCGAACAGGCGGCCGAGTACTACGTCGGACTGTTCCCCGACAGTCACGTCGACAGCGTGAGCCGGATGCCCGACGGCCGTGCGCTCGTCGTCGAGTTCACGTTGCTCGGTGCCCCGTACCGCGCGATGAACGGCGGCCCCGGGCACCCGCACACCGACGCCGTCTCGTTCCAGATCGACGTGGACACGCAGGACGAGCTCGACCGGCTGTGGGACGCCCTGCTCGCCGACGGCGGGAGCCCGACGGCGTGCGGCTGGTTGACCGACCGCTGGGGTCTGGCGTGGCAGGTGACCCCGTCGATGCTGGGGGAGTTGATGAGCGGATCGGGTGATCCGGAGGCGAATGCCCGCGTGTTCGAGGCCATGATGCAGATGGTCAAGCTGGACATCCCCGCACTGCAGGCTGCCGCGGGCGGTCGCTGACCCCACTCTCCGCGGACCCGCCGGTAGTGTGACCGGACGAGAAGACCGCCGGCCGGCGCCGGCACAGACAGGCTGGAGCCACCATGGACCACCCGAGTTCGAGGGTCCGCAACAGCGACATCAGCCGGGCGTACACGGAGCTCGCCCGCATCACCCGTCGGGCGAGCATCCGGGCCCGGGGCTCGGACCAGGTGTTGAGCGTCGTCGACCAGTCCCTCGTCGACTTCGTCGTCCAGCACCCGGGCTGCATGGCCATCGACATCGCCCGGTACCTGCGGCTGAACCGTTCGACGATCTCGCGGCAGCTGTCCGGGCTCCTCGCGACCGGGCTGGTGCGGACGACCGACGGTGGCAGCGGCAACGCGAAGCCGCTCGAGGCGACCGACGCCGGCCGCGCCGCGCTCGAGCGGTCGGTGCAGCTGCACCGGGACGCGCTCGACGAACGGCTCGCCGACTGGTCGGACGACGACATCGCACTGCTCGCCGGGTTGCTGGAGCGCCTCGGCGCCTCGGACGAGGCCGGGCTCCCGATGCCGGCACCCACCGAGTCGTGACGACGTCGTTCGTCCTGCTGTCCGACACGCACCTGCCGAAGCGCGCGAAGGACCTGCCGCCCGGACTGTGGCACGACGTCGACGCGGCCGACCTCGTGGTGCACGCGGGGGACTGGGTCGACCTGGCCACCCTCGACGCCGTGCAGGCGCGGTCCCGCCGCTTCGAGGGCGTGCGGGGCAACAACGACGGTCCGGAGTTCGACGACCGGCTGCCGCTCGTCGCCCGGTTCGGTGTCGAGGACCTGCGCTTCGCCCTGGTGCACGAGACCGGGGCATCGACCGGTCGGGAGCGCCGGATGGACGCCGAGTACCGGGACACCGACGTGCTCGTCTTCGGCCACTCGCACATTCCGTGGGACACCGTGGCGTCGTCGGGGATGCGCCTGCTGAACCCCGGTTCGCCGACCGACCGCCGTCGCCAGCCCGACCACACGTGGATGCGCGGCACGGTCAGCGGCGCCGAGCTGTCCGTCGAACTGGTGCGGCTACCGCCGGTCGCCGGCTAGTCCCGGTCGCCGGCCTGCGTCGGCGCGCCCCGTTCCGGAAAGCGACAGATCCCCGCGGAACTTCTCCGGACATCTGTCGCTTTCGCGGGGTGTTCGACGGCCGTCAGCGCAGCAGTGTCGCTTCGGCGGCACCGACCGCGCCGCCCGCAGCCGCGGTGGCCCCGGCACCAGCAGCCCCTGCCGTCGGCATCCGGAAGAACGCGAGCTCCCACTCCGCCGAACGCCGGAACGCCCGCGCCATCCGCCCCCGCTCGTCGGGCGTCGCCGCACGGGCTGCCTCCTCGACGAGCCGGGTCGCCTCGGCGCTCGACGCCGCGAACCCCGGGTCCCCGTACGCCGTGATCCAGTCCGCGAAGGCGTGCCCGTCCGGAGCGACCCCGAGCTGCGACCCGACCCAGGCGTAGACCCGGAAGCACGGCAGCACCGCGGCGGCGAGCACCGCACGGGAGCCGGAGTCGGCGGCCTCCTGCAGGTGCGCGAGGTACCCGGCGCACGTGGGGTGCACGGGATCGTCGGCGTGCGAGCCGGCCAGCCGACGGTGGTGCAGGTCACGGGCCTCGTCGGCACACCTCTGCGCAGCCGCCGCCCAGAACGCAGCACCAGCACCCGAACCAGCACCGGGCGCACCGACCCCGAGTGCCGCCAGGTGCCGCTCGTACGCCCGCAGGTAGTGGACGTCCTGCGCCAGGTAGCCCGCGAACACCTCCGGCTCGAGGGTCCCGTCCCGGAGCCCCACCAGGAACGCGCAGTCGATCGTCTCCTGCAGCACCGATGCCGCATCCGCCCACCACACGTCCGTGTACGACAGCGCCGGCAGGGCTGCCCGCGCCTGCGCCCCGTGGTCGACCGGGCCGTTGCCGCTCCCGACCGACATCGCGTCGGCCCCGCGCAGCGCCGCCGTCAGCCACTCCTTCGCCACACCGACCGCGAGCTCCCAGTCGCCGTGCCGCGCGGCGAGCGTCGCGATCGCACTGGAGAGCGAGCACCCGGTGCCGTGCGTGTTCGTCGTCGCGACCCGGGGACCCGTGAACACCCGCACGGTGCCGTCCGGTGCCACGAGCACGTCGTCCGAGGTCGGCCCCTCGTCGTGGCCGCCCTTCGCCAGCACCAGGACGTCCCACCGCGCCGCCACGGCACGCGCGGCATCCAGCGACGAAGCCGACGACGACACCCCGGCCAGCTCCGCCAGCACCACGAGCTCGGCCCGGTTCGGCGTCACCAGGTCGGCGAGCGCGAACAGCGCCCCCATGGCTGCGGCCGCGTCCTCGTCGAGCAGCCGGTCCCCGCTCGTCGCCACCATCACCGGGTCGACGACGACCACCGGCGGCCGGTGCTCCCGCAGCCAGTCCGTCACGACCCGCACGACGCCGGCGGTGCCGAGCATCCCGATCTTCACCGCGTCGACCTCGACGTCGTCCGACACCGCGTCGAGCTGCTCCCGCAGGAACCCGGCGTCCGGCACGTGCACCGACCGCACCCCGTGCGTGTTCTGCGCGACGAGCGCCGTCACGACCCCCATCCCGTACCCGTCGTGCGCGGCGATCGCCTTGAGGTCCGCCTGCATCCCGGCCCCGCCCGTCGGGTCGGTCCCGGCGATGCTCAGCACCCGTGGGACGCTCATGCGTCCGCCCCGTGGTGCGTGGCGTCGGCCTGGAGGTGCGGATCGCCGTCACCTGACGGCCTCGCCTCCGTCCCGTGGTCGGGTCCCGGGCCCCACGCGGCCACGTACGCCGCCGCCGCGGATCCGGGGTCGGCCGCAGCGCAGATGCCCGACACGATCGCGACCCCCGCGGCACCGGCAGCCCGGAGCGGCGCGACGTCGTCGAGGGTCACCCCGCCGATCGCCACGCACGGCACGTCGGTCGCGGCGGCCAGCCGGGCGAACCCGTCGCGGCCAAGCGCCGGCGGGTGGTCCGCCTTCGTCGCGGTGGGGTGCACGACCCCGACGCCGAGCAGGTCCACGGTGCCGCGGGGCAGTCGCTCGACGGCGGCCAGGTGCGCGAGCGTGTTCGCGGTGAGGCCCACGTGGGCGTCCGCGCCGAGCAGGGCACGGGCGGCGGTGACGGGGACGTCGGACTGGCCGAGGTGCACGCCCGCGACCCGGTGTCCCGCGTGCCGTGCGGCGAGGGCGACGTCGAGCCGGTCGTCGACCACCACTCTCGCACGGTCCCCGACGGCGTCGGCGACCGCCGCGGTGAGTGCCAGCAGGTCACGCGCCGAGGCGTCCTTGTCCCGTACCTGCACGATCCGGACCCCGGCGTGCACGGCGGCACGGACGACCCCGAGCACCCGGACGCCGTGCCGGTCGGCCAGGGCACCGTCGGTCACCAGGTAGACGCCGAACCCCGCAGACTGCAGCCCGCTCACGCGGACACCGCCCGGGCACCGACGGGAGCGGTCTCGACCGTGATCCGGGCCTCGCGGACGACGTCCTCAGGGGTCAGCGACGCGAGCCGGTCGAGGAACAGCGGCTGGAAGGTCCCCGGCCCACCGGCGTCCCGCTCCGCGAGCTCGGCGGCGATCGTGTGCACGGCGGTGGCGGCGACGGCAGCGGCACCCGCGTCCTCCGGCGCGACCGACGTGAACGCGGCGACGACCGCGCCGAGCGCACACCCACCACCGGTGATCCGCGTCAGCAGGTCGGTCCCGTTCGCGACCCGGACCACACCGATGCCGGGCGCGACCAGCAGGTCGACCGCACCCGACACGGCCACCGCGGCCACGAGCCTCCCGTCCGAAGCAGCGACAGACGCGACCCGGGCGTCCTCCGTGCCCACCGTGCTGTCGACCCCGCGGCCACCGGCCGAGTCGCCGAGCAGGGCGAGCACCTCGGACGCGTTGCCCCGCAGCACCGTCGGGTGCAGCGCGAGCAGGTCGCGCGCCAGGGCGGTGCGCACCGGCAGCGAGCCGACCGCCACCGGGTCGAGGACCCACGGGGTCCCCGCGGCACGGGCGGCGTGCACGGCCTCGAGCGCGGCGACCCGCGGCTCGGCGTGCGGGGTGCCGGTGTTCACCAGCAGGGCATCGGCGACGCGGGCGAACGGCCCCGCCTCGGTCGCCACGTCGACCATCGCGGGCGAGGCGCCGAGTGCGAGCAGCACGTTCGCCGTGACGTTCTGCACGACGGTGTTCGTGATGCACTGCACCAGCGGCGCCCGGGCACGCACGGCCTCGAGCAGTTCGGCGGTTCGGTGGGCCCAGGCAGGGGAGGGCGCAGCGGTTTCCATGGACGATCCCTTCGCGAGTACGAGCTCGAGCAGGTTCGACGGGTGTGATCTCAGCCGCTGGATGCGGCACCCCGTGTCTCGAGCGACACCGTACACGACGCCCGGTGACCACTTCGAGGCCCGCTCCGGGCACCGTGTGCCAGGGTTGGACCGTGCCAGACGCAATGCCCCCCGGCCCCCACCCGGCCCCCGCGACCCCGGCGACGCCTGGGCGGTCGGCCCCGACGGCACCAAGGCGTGGGGACGCTTCGGCGCCGCCGGCCTGCTCGTCGACGACGGCACCGGCCGCGTGCTCCTGCAGCACCGCGTCGAGTGGAGCCACCACGGCGGCACCTGGGGCATCCCCGGCGGCGCACGGCACCAGGGCGAAGCAGCCGTGACCGCGGCCCTCCGCGAATCCGCCGAGGAAGCCGGCGTCCCCGACGACGCGATCGCCCTGCGCCACACGGCGCTGCTCGACCTGGGCTTCTGGACCTACACGACCGTCGTGGGGCGCGCCTCCCGGCCCTTCGAACCCGTCATCGCCGACCGTGAGAGCCTCGCCCTGTCGTGGATCCCGATCGACCAGGTCGACGACCTGCCCCTCCACCCCGGCTTCGGCAGGTCGTGGCCGGCGCTCCGCGCCACGATCGCGACCACCCCGCACGTCGTCGTCGACGCGGCCAACGTCGTCGGCAGCGTGCCCGACGGCTGGTGGAAGGACCGAGCCGGCGCCGCATCGCGCCTGCTGGCACAGGTGTCGGCGCTCGCCGAGGGCGGGGTCGCCGCATCGTTGCTCGACCTGCCGTTCGCACGGTGGTGGCCGCGGTGGACCGTGGTGCTCGAGGGGGAGGCCCGGGCCGCTGCGGACGTGGGCGGTGCGGGCGCAGACCGCGGCGCCGCCACCGGCGCTGTCGACGTCGTCCGTGCTCCGGCCTCCGGCGACGATGCCATCGTCGAGTCCGCGCGGGCCGCGGTGCAGGCCGACGACGGGCCGGTCGTCGTCGTGACGGCCGACCGCGAGCTCCGCGACCGCGTCGAGGCCCTCGGCGCGATCGTCCACGGGCCGTCCTGGTTGCGCGACCAGCTGTAGCCGCCTGGACCGCCGTGTTCCGGATGGTCGCCGAGCGGCCGTCGGTCGCTGCCGGTACGCTGGCCCTGACGTCAACGGAGACGCAACACGCAGGAGGTTCCCCTTGGAGCGCATCACCAGGGCCGACGACCGAGTCCACCGCCCCGCCGGGCCGTGGACCCCCACGGTGCACCGGCTGCTCGCCCACCTGCACGAGCAGGGGTTCGTCGCAGCCCCCGAACCGATCGCCCTCGGTGACACCCTCGAGACGGTCTCGTTCGTCCCCGGTGTCGCGGGCGAGTACCCCTGGACCGAGGACATCGCCAGCGAGGCCGCCCTCGTCACCAGCGCCCGACTGCTCCGCCAGTTCCACGACGCCGCCGCGAGCTTCCCGCGCAGCGCCACCGACGACCTCTGGTCCCAGGCCGACCGCGCCCCCGTCGAGACGATCGTGCACGGGGACTTCGCCCCGTACAACTGCGTCTACGACGGCATCGCCGCCGTCGGCCTGATCGACTTCGACACCGCCCACCCCGGGCCCCGCGTCTGGGACGTCGCGAGTGCCGTCTACCGGTTCGCACCGTTCACCACCGGTGCCGTCGAAGGATCGACCGCGCCCGACCTCGACGAGCGGCTCGCACGGGCCGCCGAGTTCTGCCGCGCCTACGCCCTCGACGACCGTTCCCGTGGTGTCCTGGCCGAGACGATGATCGCGTCCCTCGTCGCCCTCGTCACGACGATCGAGCACGAGGCCGCCGCCGGCAACCCGAAGTTCGTCAGCGACCTGCAGCACGGCCACGCCGACCTGTACCGCGCCGACGTCGCCTACCTGGAGCAGCACGCCGACGCCGTCACCGCCGCCGTCGCGTGACCACCAGCGCCGCGCGGCTCCGCACGGCGCGGTTCGCGGCGCAGGGCATCGCGGCACCCGGACTGCGACCCACCGAGGTCGTCGAGCGGATGCTGGCGGTGCAGGGGCAGGACCTCGGCCAGGTGCTCTGGGCCATCGGGGTCCGCGCTCCCGGATCGTCGCGGGACGACGTCCGCGAGGCCTTCGACCGCGGGGAACTCGTCCGCTCGTGGCCGATGCGCGGCACCCTGCACGCCTTGCGCCCCGACGACCTGCGACTGCTGCTCTCGCTCACCGCCGAACGGACGCTCCGCACGATCGCCCGGCGCGCCGCCGAGCTCGGCATCGACGACGCCCTGCTCGGCCGGGCCCGGGACGCGACGATCGCGGTCCTGGGCGGTGGTCGTGCGCTGGTCCGGGACGACCTGTTCGCGGCGTACCGCACTGCCGGCATCGACCCGTCCGGAGGTCGCGGCTACCACCTGGTCCTGCAGCTCGCGCAGGAATGCCTCGTCGCCTGGGGTCCCACCGCCCGCGTCGGGCAGGGGCTCGTGCTGCTCGACGAGTGGGCACCCGCCACCGCTGAGCCGCCGGACCGCGACGAAGCCCTCCGCCGGGTCCTGCTCGGGTACCTGCGCGGCCGTGGCCCCGCGACCGAGGCCGACGCCGCGAGCTGGACGAAGCTGCCGCTCGGTGACCTCCGCCGAGCGCGGGCGGCGGCGGGGAACGCGGTGGAGGACCTCGGCGACGGGCTCCTCGACCTCGCCGACCGGCCGGCAGCCGCGCGCGTCCCCACCGGGCACCTGCTCCCCGGCTTCGACGAGTACCTGCTCGGGTACGCCGACCGGTCCGCGCAGCTCGACCCCGCGCACGCCGACCGGGTCGTCCCCGGGGCCAACGGCATGTTCCTGCCGATGGCCGTCGTCCGGGGTCGCGTCGTCGGCACCTGGAAGCGCACCGAGCGCCGGGCCGGGCACCTCGTCACCGTCACACCCTTCGGTGCCCTCGATGCGGCATCGGTCCGCGCGCTCGAGGCGGCGGCCGCGCGGTACGCGGCGTTCCTCGGTGCGCCCGTCGCGACCACGGTGGTCTGACGCGACCACCTGCGGACCGTGTGCCGAGACTGCCCGGCCGCCCCGACCCTCTCCCCACCGGCACGGCCGCCCCGCCGCTGGCGCGTCGGTGCGGAACCGGCGGCGTGGGCCCAGACCGCACCCAGCAACCATGCGGCTGACTCCGACACTGCCTCCGGTAATGTCGCAGGGCCATGACGGACAGCCCGGCCGACGCCACCCCCTACGAAGTCCTCGGCGTCCCCGCGACGGCTGACGACGAAGCGCTCCGCCGCGCCTACCGGCGGGCCGCCCGCGAGACGCACCCCGACCTCGGCGGCGACGCCCAGCGCTTCCGCCAGGTCCAGCTCGCATGGGAGCGCATCGGCACGCCGGCAGCCCGGCGCGCGTACGACATCGGGTCCCGCGCGTACGGCGCGTCCGGGGCGACCGCCGGCAGGGGTGACACCGGTCGTGACGCCTACGCACCTCCGGCAGCGCGTCGCGACACCCGCCCCCGGGCTCGGTCCCACGGGCACCCCGGCGGTCGGTCGCGCGAGGTCTTCCTGCAGGCCGAACGCGAGTGGGTCGGCCTCGGCGACCCCATCGAGGACCCCTACGACCCCACGCTCATCCGCTCCGCGCCGCGGCACATCCGGCGGCTGCTCGCCGAGGCCCTGGCCGAAGAAGCGACCGCCCTCATCGTCTCCGACATGGGGATCGGCGTCACGGTGTGGCACGACCTCGACGCCGGAGCCGAGGGCAAGCTCGACCACGCTGTCCTGACCCCGAGCGGGCTCTGGGCCGTCGAGTCCATCGACTGGGGCGCTTCGGTCCGCGTCGAGCACGGCGAGATCGTCGGCGAGACGCTCGCACCGGGGGAGCGACCCGTCAAGGAACTCGTCCGCGCCGCCCGTGCCGTGCAGAAGCAGACCCGGGTGCGGTTCTCCGGGCGGCTGCTCGTCGTGCCGGACGCCGCCGTCACCGAGGACGTGCAGCTCGTCGGCTCTCCGAAGAAGCCCACCGCGCTCGTCGTCCGCCGGAGTGCGCTCGCCCAGGTGCTGAACGGCGTCTGGTCGCCGGCGGGTTCCGTCGACGTGTTCGAGATCCGGGACCGCCTGCAGCAGACCGTCCGCTTCGTCTGACCCTGACGCCTGACGCCTGACGCCCGACCCTCGACCCGGGCTCCGACCGTCACCGTCCGACGCGTCGTACGATCACGGCATGCGCGAAGAGGTCGTCGTCGTGGTCGGCGGATGGGAGCACGACTGCTGCGGGCCCGCCTACGAACGGCAGGCCACGGCGGCGTTCACCGCGTACGGAAGGACGCCGCGGTTCGCCGAGTCCCGGCACCACGACGACCCGTTCGGCATCACGGAGTTCCGTGGTCGGGTGGCCGATCTGTTCGTCGTCGCGGAGGACGGCACCCGCATCCCCGTCCACCGCATCCCGTCCGGTCGCGCGCTGGGCGGATCCGATCCGGACGACGACGGGCACCTCGAGGTGCCCTGGACCGGAGAACGGATCGAGGTCGAGTCCGACACGTTCGAGATCGTGGTCGATGTCCACGTGCCCGGGTCCGGGCCCGCGAAACGTCAGTAGCCGCGGAGCTTCTCGAGGTCGCGGCGCTCCCGCTTGCTCGGCCGTCCGGCGCCGCGATCACGCATCGGGACGAAGCCGGCCTCTTCCTTCGACAGCCGCGGCGGGGTCTTGTCCTCGAAGTGCTTCGCGGCCTCGGGGGCGCTCGTCCGCTTCAGGATGATGCCGGTCACCATGACGATCCGGTCGAAGCCGTTCTGGCGCACCCGCACCTCGTCACCGGGGCCGATCGGCTGGGCCGGCTTCGCGCGCTCCCCGTTCACCCGGACGTGACCGGCCTTGCACGCGGCGGTCGCGGCCGACCGGGTCTTGGTGATCCGGACGGCCCAGATCCAGCTGTCGACCCGGGCCTTCTCCATGCCGACACTCTAGGCGGCCCGTACCCTGGGGCGGTGCATGCGGACGAACAGGCGGCGATCGCCCGGGCCCGTGCCCTCGGGGTGCTGCACGACGCCGCGATCGGGGACCGCCTGGTGGTCCGGGCGCACCACGGTGACGGCGCGCAGGACGCCCTCGGTGACCTGGTCGCCCAGACGCCCGACGCCGTGACGATCGCCACCCGCCGCGGCCCGGTCGAGGTCCGGCTCGCCGACGTCGTCGCCGCGAAGCCCGTCCCGCCGCCCCCGCCCGCGCGGCCTGCTCGACGCTGACACGCTCGGCTCGCACCGTGCGGACTTGTCGTGCTGTCGAGCCGGGGTCGCACGGTGCGGACTTCGTCGGCGGGTGCGTCGTCAGAGGCTCGGTGCGGGGTTGTGGCGCCGCACGGAGCCACCAACCCCGCTCCGGCTGACGAACCTCGCACCGTGCGAACCCGGCGCCCCGCCTCACCCCACCCCGCCGCGCACCCGGCCCGAGCCCACCCCGGCGAGCCGCAGGCCCCCGCGCCCCGCTCCCGACATACGCTCATCCCATGGCAGTCCCCGTCCCGCTCGGCACCGAGGACCGCACCGCCCGCCTCACCCTCCGCCGCCCGGACTCCTGGCGCCGCGAGGACTCAGCCCAGGCGGACCTGCGCGTCACCGGCGACGACGTCGTCCTCACCGTCCGATCCCGCCCCAGCGACCGCGCGATCGGCGACGAGAACACCGGCCTGCTCGAACGGCTGCCCGGCTCCGTCGAGGGCCTGCTGCTCGTCGGCTGCGACCCCTGGACCACCGCCGGCGCCCCGGCCCGGCTGGTCGAGTACGTCCGGCCGGACGAGCACGGCGACGTCGCCGGCACCCACCTGCTCTTCGTCACCGGTCGGCACCGCGTCGACCTGACGATCGAACGCCCGCTCGCCCGGCTGCTCGAGACCGACGACCTCGTGCTCGCCGTCCTCGAGAGCGTCCGCGCCACCGAGACGGTCCCGGTGCGCCCCGAGCGCGACCTCGAGCCCCTTCCGGCTTCCGCCCCGGCACCGTCGCTCGACGGCCCCCGCCTCAGCACGGGCGCGATCGGTACCCTGCGGAGCCTCGCCGGACGCCGGTGGAACCCCACGCTCCTCCGCACCGCGGCGGGCCGCGAACTCATCGAGGCGGGCCTCGTCGGCCGGCTCGGCACGCTGCCGGAGTCGACCCAGACCCTCCTCGAACCCTGGCAGGGCGATGCCCAGCCGGTCACGCTGGAACAGCACCTGCCCGACGGGGGCGAGTCGCGCCTCCAGGCCTGGTCGCAGACCGTCGTCGACGGGACCGACGCGGCGGGTGCCGTGGTCGCGTCCGTCACGCCGGACCGGGCCGTCGCGCTGCTGGCCGGGAGGCTCGGCATCGGTCCGACGTGGACCTTCCCGTTCCGCACGGGGTCGCTCCCAGGGCACCTGCTCGGCCGCAGGCTGGCCGGCGGTCCGGACGCACCGGACCTGCCGGAGGCCCTCGCCGAGGCGGACCCTCGCCTCGCGCGGTTCTGGGCCGCGACGTGGACCGTCTCGTACCTGCGTCGACCGGGCAAGCCGAAGCCGATCACGATCGTGCGGGCCGAGGGGCACGGGTTCGCGCGCGTGGGCGCGACGAAGGCCGGGGAGACCGCCTTCCGGACGGACTCCCCGGCCAACGTCTACCGGTCGGTGGTGCGGGCGCTGCTGGGCTGAGCGCGCCCGGGTTCTCCCGCGCTACGCGGCGGGGCCGGCGGTCAGGGTGATCGTGACCGTCTTCGCGGCGCCGGTGCTGTCGGTGTACCGGACGCTCACCTTGTCGCCCACCGAGTGCGACTGGACGACCTTGGTCAGCTGGTCCGAGCTCGTGACCGCGGTGCCGTCGATGCTCGTGATCGTGTCCCCGGCGGTCAGGCCGGCGCTCGCGGCGCCGGAGCCCTCGACCGTGCCGGCGACGGCGACGCCGCCCGTGGTGCCGGAGGTGTTGCTGACCTCGACCCCGAGGAACGCGGGCAGCCCGATGGTGATCGTGCTCGAGGACTCCCCGGCGAGGATCTTCTCGGCGATCGTCTTCGCGGTGGTGATCGGGATGGCGTAGCCGGTGACGTCGGCCGTGCCGGAGGACGCTGCCGTGGCCATGCCGACGACCTCGCCCTCGCTGTCGAGCACCGGTCCGCCGGAGTCGCCGGAGACGATGTCCGCCGAGATCTCGATCAGGCCGGTCAGGGACTCGGTGCCGGTGCCGGACTCGCTCTGCACCTGGATGTCCTGGTCGGTCGCGGTGACGGTGCCCTCGGCGGCGACGAGGTTGCCGGTGCCCTCCGCGTTGCCGACGTCCTTGACGGTGTCACCGGTGCTCGGCTCGCCGTCGTCGTCGAGCGTGACCGTGGACAGCCCCGAGGCGTTCTCGAGCTTCAGGACGGCGACGTCGTTGGTGGCGTCGGCCCCGACCACGTCGGCCTTGTACTCCTTGCCGGTGGTCTCGTCGGTGACGGTGATGCTCGTCGCGCCCTGGATCACGTGGTTGTTCGTCAGGATCGTGCCGTCGGAGGTCAGGACCATGCCGGTGCCGGCCGCCTGTGACGACTCGTCGTAGTTCAGGACGGTGTTGATGGTCACGACGCCCTTCTTGTCGGCGGCCGTCGCCGCGGTGGCGGGGGACTGGGTGCTCGTGCCGGTGCTGCCGTCGCCGCTGGTGCCGCTGCCGCTGCCGTCGCCGGGCACCGTGAAGCCGTTCGTGCCGTCGCTGCTGCCGGTGCCGTCGGTGCCGTCGCTGCCGGATCCGGTGCCGGGCAGCGTGGTGGTGCCCTGCGACTGGCTCGACGTCGTGGTCGTCCCCTGCGACGACAGGCCGAGGGCGGTGCCACCGGCCGCACCGACGATGGCGAGTGCAGCGATGCCGGAGCCGATCATCAGTCCCAGCCGACGCGGGCGCTTCGTCGTACCGGGGTGGTTCGCGGTCGCCGCCGAGTACGCCCACGCGTGGTTCGCGCCGGCGAGGGCGGGGCTGCCGATCAGGTACGGGCCGCGGCCGTCCGGCGTGTAGGCATAGGGGCCGGAGCCGTCCGGACCGTAGAGGTAGGGACCGGAGCCGTCGAACGCGTACGCCGGGCGCAGGGAGGCCGGGTCGGCGTGCGGCGCCTCCCAGTGCATCCCGGGAGCCTGCTGCTGCGCGGCGGGGGTGCCGTCCTCGTCGTGGTCGGCGGCTGCGGGGTTCGGGGTCTCGTTCATCGGTGCTCTCCGGTCGTCCCTCGACGGCCCGGTCGGGCGTCGATGGAGACCAGTACAGGGCGCTTCCCCATGACGAGCCTATGAACGAACCCTGCGCACGCTCCGGGCTTGCTCGGGGGACGCCGAGTGGGGCTGCGGCGTTAGGGTGTCCTTACTTCCATGCCTTCGTCGACGTCCACGCCCCCGGCTCCCAGCTCCGTCCCCCGACTCGTCGGTGCGACCGTGCTGGCGGTCGTCGTCCTCGCCGTGGCGTGTGCGCTGTCGATCGCGTACGGCTCGCGGCCGATCCCGCTCGGCACCGTCCTCGACACGGTGATGCACCCCGGGCGGAGCGACGAGGTCGGGCTCATCGTGCTCGGCAACCGTGTGCCCCGCACCGTCGTCGGACTGCTCGCCGGAACCGCGCTCGGGGTGGCCGGGGCAGTCATGCAGGGCGTGACGCGGAACCCGCTCGCCGACCCGAGCGTCCTCGGCATCAACTCCGGTGCGACCCTGGCCGTGGTGGCCGGGATCGCGGTCTTCGGCGTGAGCGGCACGGCTGCCTACCTGCCGTTCGCGTTCGTCGGGGCCGCCCTCGCCGCCGTGCTCGTGTACGGGATCGCGACCGTCGCCCGACGCGGCCTCTCTCCTGTCGGGCTCGCCCTCGCCGGAGCTGTGGTCGCCGCAGCGCTGTCGTCGGTCACCACCGCGGTGCTCGTGACCGACCAGAGCCTGCTCGACCAGCTGCGGTTCTGGCAGGTCGGGGCCCTCACCGGCAAGGACCTCGGCACGGCGGGGATCATCACGGCGCCGGTGCTCGTCGGGCTGGTGATCGCGTTCGGTCTCGGTCGGTCGCTCAACACACTCGCGCTCGGGGACGAACTCGCAGCGTCGCTCGGGCAGCGGGTTGTGCTCGTCCGCGCCGTCGGCGGTCTGGTCGCGGTGCTGCTGGCCGGGTCCGCGGTGGCCGCCGCCGGGCCCATCGCCTTCGTCGGGCTCGCCGTGCCGCACGCCGTCCGCCGCCTGAGCGGCCCGGACCACCGCTGGACCATCCTGCTGTCGGCGATCGTCGCCCCCGCACTGCTGCTCGTCGCCGACGTGATCGGCCGCCTCGTGGCGTACCCGGGGGAGCTGCAGGTCGGCATCGTCACGGCGTTGATCGGGGCGCCGGTGTTCATCGCGCTCGTGCGGTCGAGGGCGGTGCGGGGACTGTGAGGCAGTTGTTCGGCTCCGGCCGCCCGCGGTCCGGCGGTCTGCGCCGCTCGGCCGGCCGGCGTCGTGAGGTCGCGGTGCTCGTCGCCGTGGTGGCGGTCGTCGTGGTGCTCGTCCTGGTCGGGCTCGGCGCCGGTTCGATCCCGCTCACCCCGGGCCAGGTGCTCGCGTCCCTGTTCGGCCAGGGGGACCGGATCTCGGACTTCGTCATCGGGCAGCTCCGCGGGCCGCGGGTGCTCGGTGCCGTCCTCGTCGGCGCCAGTCTCGGCGTCGCCGGCGCGATCGTGCAGAGCGTCGTGCGGAACCCGATCGCGAGCCCCGACGTCATCGGGATCACCTCGGGGGCCAGCGCCGCCGGACTCACCGCCATCGTGCTGTTCGGTGCCAGCGGTGGCACGCTCTTCTCGGTCGTGCTCGTCGGCGCCGTGGTGGTCTCGATCGTCATCGCCGGGCTCGCCTGGCGACGGGGGATCACCGGCAACCGGGTGATCCTCGTCGGGATCGGCGTCGCGGCCATCTGCCTGAGCATCACCGGCTGGATGCTCACGAGCGGCACCGTCACCCAGGCCGGCACCGCGCTGCTCTGGCTCTCGGGCAGCTTGAACGCCGTCGACCGCGACCTGGTCGGGGTGCTCGGCGTCGCGTTCGTCGTGCTCGGCGTGCTCGCGCTGCTGCAGTCCGCCCGTCTGCAGGTGCTGAGCCTCGGGGACGAGGTCGCCGCCGCACTCGGACTCCGGCCGGACCGGGCAAAGGTGCTCCTGCTCCTCACCGCCGTGTGCCTGACCGCCGCAGCCGTCGCCACCGCGGGGCCCGTCTCGTTCGTGGCGCTGATGGCCGCGCCGATCGCGCGACGCCTCGTCGGCGGCGGACGGGTGGCACTCGCGCCGGCTGCTGCCGTCGGTGCCGCGATCACGCTCGGCAGCGACCTGCTGGCACAGTTCGCCTTCACCGGCACCGCGCTGCCGGTGGGCGTCGTGACGGGCGTCGTGGGGGCGCCGTACCTGCTCTGGTTGCTCGCGCGGGGAAGGTGACGCCGGGTCCCACGGGTCGCTGACGCGGCTCGTGCGTTCGCGGATCGCGGAAGTCCCTCCACAGTCCCAGAACGGGGCTGCCGCTCGGGGCTTCGTTTCCGATACGCTGGTGGGCCAAGAGGAGGAGGTCCACCGATGCCAGATCCAGTGGTCCCGCAGCCGGGCGGTCAGAAGACCCCGGAGCAGCGGCTGGTCGACACCACGCTGACCTTCAGCATGGACATGGGCGCGGCGCTCACCGCCGAGTCCGGTGTCTCGACCGAAGAACGTGAAGCCGTCAACGCACTGCCCTCCGGGTCAGCGTTGCTCGTGGTCCGTCGCGGCCCCAACGTGGGTGCGCGGTTCCTCCTCGACTCCGACGTCACGACGGCCGGTCGACACCCCGACGCCGACATCTTCCTCGACGACGTCACCGTGTCGCGCAAGCACGCGCAGTTCCTGCGCCACGGCACCAGCTTCAGCGTCAAGGACAACGGTTCGCTGAACGGCACGTACTTCGACGGTGTCCGCATCGACGAAGCGCTGCTCACCGACGGGGCCGAGGTCCAGGTCGGCAAGTTCCGCCTGACGTTCTACGCATCTCGGGTCGACCTGGCGCGCCTGGCGAACGCGTAGTGGCCGCACGGTCCGCTGCGGCCCGGGCGGGGTCCGCGGCACCGGACCTGCTCACCATCGGGCAGGTCCTCGCTCGCCTCAAGCCCGAGTTCCCGGACCTGTCGAGCTCCAAGCTGCGGTTCCTCGAAGAGCGTGAGCTCGTCACCCCGATCCGCACGGCCAGTGGGTACCGCAAGTTCTCCGCTGCCGACCTCGAGCGGCTCCGGGTGATCCTCGGACTGCAGCGTGACCACTACCTGCCGCTCAAGGTCATCAAGGAGTACCTCGCCGACCTCGATGCCGGACGCGAGCCCGTCCTCCCCGGCGGAGGCGATGCACCGAAGCCGTCGATCCTCGGTCGCGAACGCCGGTACACCCGCGACGAGACGGTCCGGGCAGCCGGCGCCTCCCCGATGCTCCTCGCCGACGCGGTCTCGGCCTCGCTGCTGCCGGCCACCGACACCTACGGCGACGACGGCGTCTCCGTGCTGAAGGCCCTGGTCGAACTGCAGCGCACGGGTATCGAGCCGCGCCACCTCCGCACGCTGCGCAGCACCGCCGAGCGCGAGGTCGGTCTCATCGAGTCCGCCCTCATGCCGGTCTCCCGCCGGGGCGACGCGACCTCGCGGGCGAAGGCCACCGAGCTCGCGCGCGAGATCGCCGGGCACCTCGAGATCATCCGGTCGAACCTCATCCGCCAGGCCATCGGTCGTCTCGACGCATGACGCCGTCCGGTGCTCCGACAGGGCTTGTGTGTCAGTGGCCGAGGCGTATCCTCGACACGCCGGACGCGCCGGGTCGGATGTCCCGCGCGGGAGCGGTCGGAGTCGCTACCGTGGACCTCGGAACAACTCTCAACCCGTCGTTGAAGCTTCGGGTGGGAGCTCGATCGTCGTGGAAGGCAAGCTCATGAGTGGGAACGACACCCCTGGCACCGAGTCTGATGTGACCCGGTACGACCTCGGGCTGCTCTTCACCGATGGTCTGCCCGAGCACGACGAGCAGAACGGCTACCGCGGCACCGTCGCCGCACGGGCAGCCGGCATCTCGTACCGACAGCTCGACTACTGGGCCCGCACCGAGCTCGTGCAGCCGACGATCCGCGGGGCCGCCGGCTCCGGGTCGCAGCGCCTGTACGGGTTCCGCGACATCCTCGTGCTCAAGCTCGTGAAGCGCCTGCTCGACACCGGCATCTCGCTGCAGCAGATCCGCACCGCGGTCAACCAGCTCCGTGAGTCCGGCGTCTCCGACCTGGCGCAGACCACGCTGATGTCCGACGGTGCCTCGGTGTACCTGTGCACCTCCGACGACGAGGTCATCGACCTCGTGTCCCGCGGCCAGGGTGTCTTCGGCATCGCGGTCGGCAAGGTCCTGCGTGAGGTCGAGAGCTCCTTGGTCGAGCTCGACGCCACCGCGGCGGCCGACCCCTCCGACGAGCTCGCCGCTCGTCGCGTTTCCCGCGCTTCCTGACCTTTCGGGTTCCGGGCGAGCGGTCGCGAACCGTCGTGTGCGCGTCGCTGAGGGGTCACGGACTGTCGCCTGCGACGCTGCCGGCCGACAGTTGGTGACCGCTCGCCGGACGTGAGCGGTATGTTGTGGCCGCTGGGCGAGCCGGGGTCGGGCGTGTCTGCCGGGGCAGGGGTGGGCCTCCCGGCAGTCGCCGAGGTGTCACGAACCGTCGTGTGCGCGTCGCCGAGGTGTCACGAACTGTCGGCTGCGACGCTGCCGGCCGACAGTTGGTGACCGCTCGGCGGACGTGAGCGGCACGTCACGCGACCGCGATCACGACCGCGCCGCGACCGCGCGAGCACCGACCTACGCGGCGCCACCCTCGGCGTACGGACCGATCTTGCCGGTGCGCATGATGCGCTCGAGCAGCTGGTCGAAGTTCTTCGCCATCTCCTGCGCGGACTCGCCGGGCCAGACGTGCAGCGGCTTCGCGGCACCCTGCGCCTGCTGCAGCGACGTGCGCTCCGGCAGCTGCGGCGAGAGCACGAGCGGGCCGAACATGTCGCGGAGTTCCTTGATGCGGAACTGGTGCTCGAGCGACTGCACCCGGGCACGGTTCACGATGATGCCGAGGGGCTGCAGGCGCGGGGAGAGGCCGCGGCGGATCTCCTCGATGGCGCGCAGCGCACGGTCGGCGGCGGCGACGGAGAACAGGCCGGGCTCGGTGACGACGGTGACACGGTCGGACGCGGCCCACGCGGTGCGGGTCAGGGCGTTCAGCGACGGCGCACAGTCGATGAGGACGAGTTCGTAGTCCTGCTCGACGTTGGCCAGGGCCTCTTCGAGCTTCCAGATGTCGCGGATCGACGGGTGCGGCCCGTCGAAGTTGATGGCGGAGGGCGACCCGACCATGACGTCGATCTTGCCCTGCGACCCCTTCGTCCAGCCCGAGGGGGCGATCGCCTGACGGACGATCTTCTCCTTCGGGTTCTCGAGGACGTCGGCGACGTTGAGGTGGCCGGCGAGGTTGATGTCGAGGCCCGTGGAGACGTCGGACTGCGGGTCCAGATCCACCACCAGCGTGCGCAGTCCCTTGGCGAACGCGGCCGAGGTCAGGCCGAGCGTCACCGTCGTCTTGCCGACACCACCCTTGAGGGAGCTCACGCTGAGTACATGCACGTTGAGCAACGTTACCGCCACTAGGGTTGTCTCACCTCAACCCGGGCTGAAAGGGACGTCGTGTTCACGAAGATCCTCGTTGCGAACCGTGGCGAGATCGCCATCCGCGCGTTCCGTGCCGCGTACGAGTTGGGGGCCCGTACGGTGGCCGTCTACCCGTACGAAGACCGGAACTCCCTGCACCGTCTCAAGGCCGACGAGGCCTACCTGATCGGGGAGCGGGGCCACCCGGTCCGGGCGTACCTGGACGTCTCCGAGATCATCCGCGTCGCCCGCGAGTCGGGGGCCGACGCGATCTACCCGGGGTACGGGTTCCTGTCCGAGAACCCTGAGCTCGCCGCGGCAGCAGCCGCGAACGGCATCACCTTCATCGGTCCGGGCGAGCACGTGCTCGAGATGGCCGGCAACAAGGTCACCGCGAAGGAGCACGCGATCGCGGCCGGCGTCCCGGTCCTGGCGAGCACCCCGGCGAGCCGCGACATCGACGAACTGATCGCCGGCGCCGACGCGATCGGGTTCCCGGTCTTCGCCAAGGCCGTCGCCGGTGGTGGTGGCCGAGGCATGCGCCGGGTGGAGACGAAGCCCGAGCTGCGTGACGCCCTCGAAGCAGCCATGCGCGAGGCCGACAGTGCGTTCGGCGACCCGACGATGTTCCTCGAGCAGGCCGTCATCCGTCCACGCCACATCGAGGTGCAGATCCTCGCCGACGCGACCGGCACCGACGCCGGCACGATCCACCTGTTCGAGCGGGACTGCTCAGTCCAGCGGCGCAACCAGAAGGTCGTCGAGATCGCGCCGGCGCCCAACCTCGACCCCGCGATCGCGCAGGCACTGCACCGCGACGCCGTGGCCTTCGCCCGGTCGATCGGGTACGTGAACGCCGGCACCGTGGAGTTCCTGCTCGACACCGAGGGCGAGCGCGAGGGGCAGCACGTCTTCATCGAGATGAACCCGCGCATCCAGGTCGAGCACACGGTCACCGAAGAGGTCACCGACGTCGACCTGGTGCAGTCGCAGATGCGCATCGCGGCGGGGGAGACCCTCGCCGACCTCGGCCTGTCGCAGGACACCGTCGCCGTGCACGGCGCCGCGCTGCAGACCCGCATCACGACCGAGGACCCGACGCAGGGCTTCCGTCCGGACACCGGCCGGATCAGCACCTACCGTAGCCCCGGCGGCGCGGGCGTCCGGCTCGACGGCGGCACAGTCGCCACCGGCGCGCAGATCAGCCCGCACTTCGACTCGATGCTCGCGAAGATGACGTGCCGCGGCCGTGACTTCCCGGCGGCGGTGTCCCGGGCCAAGCGCGCCCTCGCCGAGTTCCGCATCCGCGGCGTCAGCACGAACATCCCGTTCCTGCAGGCCGTGCTCGAGGACCCGGACTTCGCCCGCGGCGACGTTTCGACGAAGTTCATCGAGGAACGCCCACAGCTCTTCGGCGGCCACGTCTCGAAGGACCGCGGCACGAAGGTGCTCACCTGGCTCGCCGACGTCACGGTGAACAAGCCGAACGGGGAGCGGTCGCCGCTCGTCACCGACCCGGCCGACAAGCTCCCGGCCACCGACCTGACGGTGCCGGTGCCCGAGGGACAGCGCGACCGCCTGCTGGCCATGGGGCCGGCCGAGTGGTCAAAGGCCCTGCGCGCCCAGACGGCCCTCGCGGTGACCGAGACGACGATGCGCGACGCCCACCAGTCGCTCCTCGCCACCCGGGTCCGCACGAAGGACCTCGTCGCCGTCGCGCCGCACGTCGCGCGGCTCACCCCGCAGCTGCTCAGCGTCGAGGCCTGGGGAGGTGCCACGTACGACGTGGCACTCCGGTTCCTCGGTGAGGACCCCTGGGAGCGCCTGTCCTCGCTGCGCGAAGCGATGCCGAACATCCCGATCCAGATGCTGCTGCGCGGCCGCAACACGGTCGGGTACACGCCGTACCCGACCGAGGTCACCGACGCCTTCGTCGACGAGGCGGCCCGGTCCGGCGTCGACGTCTTCCGCGTGTTCGACGCGCTGAACGACGTCAGCCAGCTGCGTCCAGCCCTGGAGGCCGTGCTCGCGACCGGCACGGCGGTCGCCGAGGCGGCGCTCTGCTACACCGCCGACCTCCTCGACCCCGCCGAGGACCTCTACACGCTCGACTACTACCTCCGCCTGGCGGAGCAGATGGTCGACGCCGGCGCGCACGTCATCGGCATCAAGGACATGGCCGGGCTCCTCCGTGCCGGTGCGGCCGAGAAGCTCGTCACCGCGCTGCGCGAGCGCTTCGACCAGCCCGTGCACGTGCACACCCACGACACCGCCGGCGGCCAGCTCGCGACCCTGCTCGCCGCCTCGCGCGCCGGGGCCGACGCCGTCGACGTGGCCGCAGCACCCATGGCGGGCACGACCAGCCAGCCGAGCATGTCCGCCCTGGTCGCCGCGCTGGCCCACACCGAGCGCGACACCGGTCTGTCCCTCGACGCCGTCGGTGACCTCGAGCCGTACTGGGAATCGGTCCGTCGCGTGTACGCCCCGTTCGAGTCCGGGCTCGCCGGTCCGACCGGGCGTGTCTACAAGCACGAGATCCCCGGCGGCCAGCTGTCGAACCTCCGGCAGCAGGCGATCGCCCTCGGCCTCGGTGACCGGTTCGAGCAGGTCGAGGACTGGTACGCCGAGGCGAACCGGATCCTCGGACGCCCCACCAAGGTCACGCCGTCGTCGAAGGTCGTCGGTGACCTCGCGCTGCAGCTCGCCGCGGTCGGTGCTGACCCGGTCGACTTCGAGCAGAACCCCGACAAGTACGACATCCCGGACTCCGTGGTCGGGTTCATGGCCGGCGAACTGGGCGACCTGCCCGGCGGCTGGCCCGAGCCGTTCCGCTCGAAGGTCCTGGCCGGGCGCGACGTCCGCCTCGAGATCACCCCGGTGCCCGCGGACGAACGCGCGCACCTCGAGACCCCCGGGCCGGAGCGCCAGCAGGCGCTCAACCGCCTGCTCTTCCCGCAGCCGACGCAGCAGTTCCAGCGCGTGCGGGAGCAGTACGGCGATCTGTCCGTCGTCCCGACCGTCGACTACCTGTACGGGCTGCGCCCCGAGCAGGAGCACAGCGTCCCGCTCGGCAAGGGCGTCGACCTGTTCGTCGGGCTCGAGGCGATCGGCGAGGTGGACGCCAAGGGCATCCGCACGGTCATGGCGACGATGAACGGGCAGCTCCGCCCGGTCGCCGTCCGCGACCGTTCGGTCGAGGTCGAGACGAAGGCGGCCGAGAAGGCCGACGCGTCCGACCCCAAGCACGTGGCCGCGCCGTTCTCCGGCGTGGTGACGCTCAAGGTCGCCGTCGGTGACGTCGTCGAGGCCGGTACGCCGGTGGCGAGCATCGAGGCGATGAAGATGGAAGCGGCCATCACGGCGCCCGTGTCGGGCACCGTCGGCCGACTCGCGATCCCGGTGACCCAGCAGGTGGACGCCGGCGACCTCCTGGTGGTGCTGCAGTAAATTGACCGTTCGTCCCATCCGCCTGTTCGGCGACCCCGTCCTCCGCTCGCCGGCCGACCCGATCCGGCCCGAACTGCTCGGCAGCGCCGGGGTCCGTGACCTCGTGCAGGACCTCATCGACACCGTCAAGGAACCCGGACGTGCCGGAGTGGCCGCGCCCCAGATCGGCGTCGGACTCCGTGCGTTCTCGTACAACGTGGACGGTGAGGTCGGCTACGTCCTCAACCCCGAGATCGTCGAGGTCTCCGGGGAGCCCGAGCTCATGGAAGAAGGCTGCCTCTCCGTCCCGGGGCTCGGCTACCCGACGCGTCGCTCCCCGTACGCGAAGGTGCGGGGTGTCGACGTCGACGGCGACGAGGTCGTCCTCGAGGGCACAGGCCTGATGGCCGAGGCGCTCCAACACGAGTGCGACCACCTCGACGGCACCGTCTACGTGATGACGCTCGACCCCGAGGTCCGCCGTCAGGCACTGCGCGACATCCGTGCGCAGGACTGGTTCCACTGAGCGCTTGCACAGTCCCGCGTTCGCCGGCTGTGAACAGTGGTGTGACACCCCCACGGGGGATTGTCGCTTTGTCCTGACGAGGGGGTACCGTGCTGCTGTCGGCCTCCCACCGACGACCATCCCATCCCCCCAGGACTCCCGCATGACCAGTCAGAACGACGAGCTCAGCTCGCACCGCACCCGCACCAACCGTCGACCAGCCGAGACCACCGTCACGACCGGTTCGACCGCCGTCCTCGACGCCCCCGCGACGGAGCAGTCGCAGGAGGCCTGAGCCCCGCAGGCGCCCCCGGCGCCCGCTGAACGGCCTGGAGGCCCGGATCACGTCCGACGGACGTGATCCGGGCCTCCAGGCCGTTGCGTGCACACCCGCGCGTACCTGGCGGAATCGGGCGTACCTGGTCGGAAGAATCGACCCGGTACGCCCGAATCGACCCGGTACGCCCGGAACGACCAGGTACGCCCGAAAGCTGCCAGCCCGCACGCGGCGACCGCCTGGAGGCCCGGCGCCAGTCCGGCGGACCGGCGCCGGGCCTCCAGGCCGTGGCGTCCACGACCTCGCATACCTTGCGCAATCGGGCGTACCTGGTCGGAAGAACCGACCCGGTACGCCCGGAACGACCCGGTACGCCCGGAACGACCCGGCCGGCGCTACGCGCGGTTGCGCCGCCGACCCTCGATCACCGGGGTCGCCGTCGTCTGCACCTTCGACCCGGAGTAGATGTGGTCGATGTCCGCGGCGAAGTCCTTGAGGATCACCGACCGCTTGATCGTCAGCTTCGGCGTGAGGTGCCCGGAGGCCTCGGTCAGGTCCGTGTCGAGGATCGTGAACGACCGGACCGACTCGGCGCGGGAGACCCGCCCGTTTGCGGCGTCGATGGCCTCCTGGACGGCGGAGAGCACACGCTCGTCGTAGGCGGCCTCGTGCCCGCTCAGCGCCGGGGTGATCCCGCGGGACTCGCACCAGCCGGGGAGCATCTCGCGGTCGAGCGTCACGAGTGCTGCGACGAACGGCTTTCCCTCGCCGACGACCACGACCTGGCCGATGAGCGGGTGCTCGCGGATGCCGTCCTCGAGCGGTGCCGGCGCGACGTTCTTGCCGCTCGCGGTGACGATGAGCTCCTTGGCGCGTCCGGTGACCGTGAGGACTCCGTCGGCGTCGATCCGGCCGAGGTCGCCGGTGCGGAACCAGCCGTCAGCGAATGCGTGCTCGGTCGCCTCGTCGTTCCGCCAGTACCGGTCGAAGACGTCGACGCCGCGGATCAGGATCTCGCCGTCGTCGGCGATCCGGACCTCGATGCCGGGCAGCGCCCGCCCGACCGTACCGATGCGGAGTTCCCGGGCCCGGTTGACGGTGGCGGGGGCGGTGGTCTCGGTCAGGCCGTAGCCCTCGAGGATGAGCACCCCGATCGAGCGGAAGAAGTGCGACAGTCGCGGGGACAGGGGCGCCGAACCGCTGACGGCGTACTCGACCCGGCCGCCGAGGGCGTCGCGGAGCTTCGCGTACACGAGCCGGTCGAACAGCTTGAACTTCAGCCCGAGCAGGAACGGCACCCTGCCGGCTGCGAGGGCCTCGGAGTGGGCGACCGCGGTGTCGGCCGCCGCGCGGAAGATCCTGCCCTTGCCGCCGAGGTCGGCCTTCTGCTCGGCTGAGTTGTAGATCTTCTCGAACACCCGGGGGACCGCGAGCAGGAACGTCGGCTTGAAGGTCGACACCGCCCGCATCAGGTCCTTGGTGTCCGGCTCGTGGCCGACGAGGACGCCGGCGGACACCGACATCGCGGCGATGAACCGGGCGAAGACGTGGGCGAGCGGGATGAACAGCAGGGTCGAGGCGCCGTCGGCGACGACCTCGGGCATGGCTTCGCTCGCGCCCTCCACCGTGGCGGTGAAGTTGTCGTGCCGCAGGACGCAGCCCTTCGGCCGGCCGGTGCTGCCCGAGGTGTAGATGATCGTGGCGTCGTCGTGCCCGTGCACGTTCGCGGTCCGGGCGTCGAGTTCGTCGTCGGTGACGTCCTCGCCGAGCCGGGTCAGGTCGTCGAGGCCGCCGCCGTCGATCGTCCAGTGCTGGCCCAGGGACGGCAGGTCGGGTGCGATGGAGGCGACGCGGCGCGCATGTTCCTCTTGCTCCACGATGATCGCGACCGACTCGGAGTCGGACAGGATCCAGCGCACCTGGTCGGGGGAGCTCGTCTCGTACACGGGCACGGACACCAGGCCGGCTGTCCACACGGCGAAGTCGACCAGGGTCCACTCCAGACGGGTGCGGGACAGGATCGCGACGTGCGCGCCCGGTTCGAGCCCGGCGGCGACGAACCCCTTCGCGATGCCGCGCACCCGGGCGAGAATCTCCGCCGCGGTGAAGGTGGTCCAGGTGTCGCCGTGGCGCTGGGCCAGGATCGGACGGTCGGGCGTCAGCCGGACGCGGTCGCCGAGGAGCCGCGCTGCGGAGCCGTGGTCCGGGGCGACGGGACCGGCGCTGTGGGGTGTGGCGTGCCTCCCGGCCGACGTCGTGGTCCCGGTGGCGGCGCTGCCAACGGTGGACGTGTCGGTGGAGGCGCTGCTGCGTGCAGGACGCTGATCGTTCACGGTGACTCCCTTGTCTGCCGGTTCGACTCGAGTGCGCCTCAACACCGAGGCGACACCGCCAGCATAGGACGCGTCACCGGGCGTTCCGTGACTTCGCGGCGAACCGGTAGGCTCGTTGCTCGTGCACGCCATCGGAATCGACATCGGGGGCACCAAGATCGCGGGTGCGGTCGTGACGGAACTGGGCGAGATCGTCGCCGAGGACCGCGTGGCCACCAACGCTGCGGACCCGAACGCCATGCTCGACGACGTCGTCTCGATGGTCGAGCGACTCAGCTCGCTCCACCAGGTCGGCGCCGTGGGGGTCGCTGCCCCCGGGTTCATCGACGCCTCGCAGTCGATCGTCTACTACACGCCGAACATCCGGTGGCGGAACGAACCGCTCCGGCAGAAGCTGCAGCAGCGCCTCGGCGACCTCCACATCACGGTGGACAACGACGCGAACGCCGCCGGCTGGGCCGAGTTCCGGTTCGGCGCCGGTCGACTCGTGTCCGACATGACCATGCTGACCATCGGCACGGGCGTCGGTGGGGCCATCGTGACGGAGGACCGCCTGTTCCGCGGGGGCTTCGGCACCGGCGGCGAGATCGGCCACCTGCGCATCGTCCCGAACGGGCTGCCCTGCGGCTGCGGCGCCCGCGGCTGCATCGAGCAGTACGGCTCGGGCCGGGCCCTGCAGCGCATGGCGAACGACGTCGCCGACGCCGGTGGCATCGGTTCGGCCCTGGCCGACGCCCGCGCCGACAACGGCGGCCAGCTCGACGGCAAGATCGTCGGCGACCTGATCCTGGCCGACGACCCGGGTGCCCTCGCGGCCCTCCGTCGGCTCGGTCGGCACCTCGGCGAGGCGTGCGCGTCACTGTCCGCGGTGCTCGACCCGCAGCTCTTCGTGTTCGGCGGCGGCGTCGCCAGCGCGGGGGACCGGCTGCTCGACCCGATCAAGCAGGCGTACCTCAACAACCTGCCGGCCCGCGGGTACCACCCCGAGCCGGACTTCGTGATCGCCGAACTCGTCAACGACGCCGGCGTCGTCGGTGCCGCCGACCTCGCCCGCATCCACGCCCGCACGGCGTAGGGTCGGCGCGCACACACGCACACACGCACACAGGAACGACCGCCCACCCCGGGCCGTGCACCACCCGGACCTTCTCACCACCTGGAGTCGTCGATGACCTACTGGCTGCTGAAGAACTTCGTGCTCGGCCCGCTCATCCTCACCCTGTTCCGGCCGTGGGTCGTCGGGCGCGAGCACGTCCCGACCTCGGGCCCGGTCATCTTCGCGTCGAACCACATCTCGTTCATCGACTCGGTGATCCTGCCGGCGGTGCTCGACCGTCGACTGTCGTTCCTGGCGAAGAGCGACTACTTCACCGGCCGTGGCCTGAAGGGCTGGGCGACGAAGACGTTCTTCAACGCCATCGGCCAGCTGCCGATCGACCGCTCCGGCGGCAAGGCGTCCGAGGCATCGCTCCGCACCGGCCTGCAGGTCCTGGCGCGCGGTGAGCAGCTCGGCATCTACCCCGAGGGCACCCGCAGCCCCGACGGCAAGCTCTACCGCGGCCGCACCGGCATCGCCCGGATGATCCTCGAGGGGCGCGTGCTCGTCGTCCCCGTGGCCATGGTCGGCACGCGCGAGGTGCAGCAGATCGGGCAGCGCTTCCCGAAGATCAAGCGCGTCGGGGTCGTGTTCGGCAAGCCGCTCGACTTCTCGCGGTTCCAGGGGTTCGAGACCGACCGCTTCATCCTGCGCAGCGTCACGGACGAGGTCATGCACGAGCTCGCCGGCCTGAGCCGTCAGGAGTACGTGGACGTCTACGCCACCAGCGTGAAGGAGCGGGCGAGCTCCGCGCGCGAGGCCGTCATGCGGGAACGGAAGTCGACGCCCGCACGTTAGGCTCTGATGGTCCCGGCACCCCGCCAGGACGCCCATCGACGACGCGCGGCCCGGTGCCGGTCAGCGTCGTCGGGCCGCCCGCACAGAACACCGAGGTAACGCCCTTGCCCGAGTCGACCGACTTCGTCGCCCTGCAGGATCCGGACGTCATCGAGGGGCTCGACTATTGGCGGACGCTCCCGATCAAGCAGCAGCCGACCTGGCCGGACGCCGCCGCGGCCGAGGCCGCCTCGGCCGAGATCGCCACGCTCCCGCCGCTCGTGTTCGCGGGCGAGGTCGACAAGCTGCGTGAGCGGCTCGCCGCGGCCGCCCAGGGCAAGGCGTTCCTGCTGCAGGGCGGTGACTGCGCCGAGACCTTCGCCGGTGCCACCGCCGACTCCATCCGCGACCGGGTCAAGACGATCCTGCAGATGGCCGTCGTGCTGACCTACGGCGCCTCGATGCCCGTCATCAAGATGGGGCGCATGGCCGGGCAGTTCGCCAAGCCCCGCTCGAGCGACTTCGAGACCCGCGGTGACGTCACGCTGCCCGCCTACCGCGGCGACATCGTGAACGGCTACGACTTCACGCCGGAGAGCCGGACGGCCGACCCGCGCCGCCTGGTGCAGGGGTACCACACCGCTGCTTCCACGCTGAACCTCGTCCGGGCCTTCACCCAGGGGGGCTTCGCCGACCTGCGCCAGGTGCACTCCTGGAACAAGGGCTTCGCCTCGAACCCCGCGAACGCCCGCTACGAGCACCTCGCCAAGGAGATCGACCGCGCGATCCGCTTCATGGACGCCTGCGGTGCCGACTTCGAGGCGCTCAAGCACGTCGAGTTCTACGCCTCGCACGAGGGGCTGCTGATGGACTACGAGCGCCCGATGACCCGCATCGACTCGCGCTCCGGCCTGGCGTACGACACGTCCGGGCACTTCATCTGGATCGGTGAGCGCACGCGCGACATCGACGGCGCCCACGTGGACTTCCTGTCGCGGGTGCGCAACCCGATCGGCGTGAAGCTCGGCCCGACGACGAGCGTCGACGACATGAAGGCGCTCGTCGACAAGCTCGACCCGAACCGTGAGCCGGGTCGCCTGACCTTCATCACGCGGATGGGCGCCGGCAAGATCCGCGACGAGCTGCCCAAGCTGCTCGAGGCGATCAAGGGCATGGACGCCAACCCGCTGTGGGTCACCGACCCGATGCACGGCAACGGCCTGACCACGCCGACGGGCTACAAGACCCGCCGGTTCGACGACGTCGTGGACGAGGTCCTCGGCTTCTTCGAGGCCCACCGCCAGGTCGGCACGTACCCGGGTGGCATGCACGTCGAGCTCACCGGTGACGACGTCACCGAGTGCCTCGGCGGCTCGGAGCACATCGACGAGGCCACCCTCGCCACGCGCTACGAGTCGCTGTGCGACCCGCGCCTCAACCACATGCAGTCCCTCGAGCTCGCCTTCCTGGTGGCCGAGGAACTCGGCGCGCACCAGCCCGACCGCTCGTAACGCAGGAACCGTTTCGCCGAAGCGACAGAACCCCGCGGCATGTCCGCGGGGTTCTGTCGCTTTCGCGTGTCGGACGGGAGGCCCGTGACGGCGCCGCCACGGGCCTCCCGTCCGTCCTGGGGTCGCGTCCACGGCCGAGGGTGCGGTGTCGGCCCCTACTGGTCGTAGGACAGGGTGATCGTGTCGCCGCGGTAGACCGTGGCGCCGGCCCCCGGATCGGTGCCGGTGACGGGCAACGTCGACTTCCAGTCGTAGAAGCCGCAGAGGATGTTCGTGCAGTCGGGCACGGACACCTTGAGGCCGAGACCTTCGAGGGTCTCCGAGGCCTGGTTGATCGTGAGCTTCTTTGCGGCGACGTCCGGCAGGGTGATCGGCGTCGGCCCCTTCGACACGACGACGTCCACCGCCGACCCGCGCACGGCGGGGGAGTCCTGCACGGCGGCGGAGACGATCTGGCCCGAGGGCACGGTGTCGCTGTACTCCTCGGTGCGGGCGCCGAGGATCAGGCCGACCTCGTCGAGTGCGGCGGAGGCCTCGTCGACCGTCTTGCCGACCACGTCGGGAACCGGCCCGAGCGAGACGGTCAGGGTGACCGGCCCGGTCTCGCCGTAGGCCTGCACCGTCGTGAGGTCGAGGGCCTTGCCGCCGGACGCCCGACCGGTCGCCGCGACCACGGTGTCCTTCGGGGCATCGGCGGAGAACTCGTACCGGTCGTCCTGCAGCTCGAAGTCGTCGTCGAGCGCGGCCGTCACGGTGGAGAGCGGCTGGCCGACGATCGCCGGCAGCGGGATCATCCGGGGGCCGTTCGACACGACGATCTGCACCGCCGTGCCCTTCTGCACCTCGCGCTCCGCGGCCGGTTTCGTCGTGGAGACCTGCCCCTTCGCGACGACGGCGTCGAACCGTGTCCCGGTCTTCGACGCCGCCTGCAGGCCCTGTGCTTCGAGCAGCTGCCGGGCCTGCGAGACCGACTTGCCCGTGACTTCCGGGATCCGCACGTTGCCACCCGGCCCCGGGCCGAAGTACCAGCCGAAGCCGGCTCCGATCAGCGCGAGCACGACGACCACGGACAGCAGGATCCAGCCGCGCTTCCGACGCTTCGCCGACTGGTCGGCGAGCCGCTGTCCGGCGGGGGAGAGCACGCCCGGCTGTGCCCCGGTGCGACGGGGACCCGGGGCGTTGCCGCGTGCACGGGCGGGTGCTCGACCGCGGTCGCCGGTGTCCCGGTCGCCGGACCGGTCGATGATCGCGGTCTCGTCCGCTCCTGCGGCTCCTGCAGCCCCGACCGAGGCGGCGGCCGCTGCGGCGCCGAGCGTGCCGGCACCACCGGAGGGCAGGATCGCGGTCCCGTTCTCGGGGCGGAGCACGGCCGTGCGGTACTGGCCGGTCGCACGCTGCTGGTTGCCCGACATGTGGTCGAGCATCTCGCGGGCGTCGCGGGGGCGGTCCTCGGGGTCGCGTGCGGTCGACCAGGCGACCAGCTCGTCGAGCTCCGGCGGCACCCCGGACACGGCGGCACTCGGTGCCGGCACGGAGTCGTTGGCGTGCTGGTAGGCGATCTGCATCGGCTGCTCGCCCTTGTAGGGCTGCTCGCCGGTGAGCATCTCGTAGAGCATGATGCCGAGCGCATAGATGTCGCTGCGCGAGTCGGCGGCGCCGCGGGTCACGAGCTCGGGGGACAGGTAGGCGATGGTGCCGAGCAGTGCCGCGCCCGTCGCCGTGTTCGCGGTCGTGGCGCGGGCCAGGCCGAAGTCGCCGAGCTTGATGCGGCCGTCGTCGGCGAGCAGGACGTTCTCGGGCTTCAGGTCGCGGTGCACGATCCCGGCGCGGTGGGCCGAGGCGAGCCCGGCCAGCACGGCGCGCAGGATGTCCGTCGCCTGCTCGGGCGTCAGGGCGTGGTGCTCCTGCAGCAGGTCCCGCAGCGTGATGCCGGGGATGTACTCCATGACGATGTAGGCGATCTCGCCCTCGGCGCCCTGGTCGTAGACGCCCACCAGGTTCGGGTGCGACAGCCGGGCGGCCGAACGGGCCTCCTGGATGAAGCGCTCACGGAAGGCCTGGTCGTCGGCCAGGTGCCCGTGCATGATCTTGATCGCGACGCGTCGCTCGAGGCGCACGTCGGTCGCGAGGTAGACGGTCGCCATGCCCCCGCGCGCGATGCGGGAGCGGACGCGGTACCGCTGATCGATCATGCGACCGATCATCGGGTCCGTGGCGGCGTTGGTGGTCATCGGCGGCATTCTACGAATCGAGACCGCACTCGGACGCACCGGCGCACCGGCCGTGACCCAATCTCGATCTTCCGGATGAGGCTCAGAGGGTCGCCAGCCAGCCCTCGGCGGCGCTCGCCCAGGTGGCGTAGGCCTTCGGGTAGGCGGAGAGCTGCACGGCCTGGGCCGCGTCGGTGATGCTCATCGAGGACCAGCCGGGCACGTCGAGCAGCCCGCGGGTCTTGCCGGCGTTCGGGTTGTTCCGCCCGCCGAAGAACAGCGCGGTGGCGTGCGCCGGGTCCTGCAGCTTCGCCGCGCTGCCCCAACCCTGGCTCGGCCGCTGCTGGAACAGGCCGACCGAGTCGCGGTCGCCGTGCGGCAGGTTCCGGAGGCTCGACTCCTGCATCGCGGCGGCGAGGGCCACGACGATGCCGCGGTCCGGGACTCCGAGCGATCGACCCACGGCGACGATGGTCGCGGCGTTCTGGCGCTGCTCGGCGCTCAGGCCGACGGCACCGCTCACCGCGGCGCTGGCAGCGACCGCGGGGGCGGCGGTGGCGTTCGACGACGGGATGACGAGTGTCTTGCCGGCGTAGATCGTGCTCGTGTACGACAGGCCGTTCGCCGACAGGAGCGACTTGACCGAGACGTGGTGCGCGGCGGCGATCGAGGCCACGGTGTCGCCGGCGCTGATCTTCACGCTCGACTTGGTCGACGGGGCCGAGGCGGTCGACACCGACGGTGTCGACGACGTGCCGTGCGGCACCCGCAGCGTCTGCCCGGGGTAGATGACGCTGCGCTGCGACAGATTGTTCGCGCTGAGGAGCGCCGTGGTCGACACGCCGACGCGGGACGCGATGCCGGAGACGGTGTCGCCGTGCTTCACGTGGTAGCTCGAGGTGTCCGAGCCGGAGCCGCCGGTCGACCCGGAGGTCCGGACCGCGGCGGTGGTGACGGCGGGGGTCGACGCCAGGTGGAGCGTCTGTCCGGGGTGGATGATCGTGTTCCAGCCGAGGCCGTTGCGCACGAGGATCTCCTGCGCCGACAGGCCGAAGCGGGCGGCGATGCCCGAGACCGTGTCGCCGTGGTGGACGGTGTATGTGGTGGGGGCCTTCGTGGTCGCGGCGACGGTCCGCACGACGGTCTGCGACGGCCGGGCGACGGCGGTGCCGAACACCGGGCGGTCGGTCACGGCGCGGTCCTGGTCGACGTGGCGCTTGTGGTTCGTGTCGGCGTCGTCGTGCCGGGGCTCGGCGTGCGCGACCGGGCCGGTGAGGCCTGCGGTCACGGCGATGGTGCCCGCGAGGACGATGGGCATGGTGGCGAACCGGGCGGATCGTGCGCGCCGGGCGACTTCGTCTGCAGCGTGGTCCACGGGTTTCTCCTGATCTCGACTGAGCCGTGCGCACGCATGCGCGCACTCACAGGTGCCACAACGCTGGCATGGCCTGATTCTCAAGTCAACCAGAGAGTCAGATGGGGTGGATGTGACGAATGTGACGAACGAGGCGCATTCACTCCGGCGGTCACTCTGGCACCATGGGCGTGTGAGTGCCGCACCCGTCGACGACCTGTCCCTCTCCGAACGCTGGCTGACCGTCCCCGAGCTGGTGGACATGTTCAGCACCAGCCCCGGACGGATCCACCGACTCTTCGAGCAGAAGACCCTGCTCGCAGCCCGCGTCGGCGGTGTGCTGCGCGTGCCCGTCGAGTTCCTGGAGGACGGCGAGCCCATGCCCGAACTCCGCGGCACGCTGATCGTGCTCGGCGACAACGGCTTCACCGACGACGAGGCGGTGCGCTGGATGCTCACCGTCGACGACGCGATGGGCACCACGCCGATCGCGGCGCTGCGCGCCGGTCGCAAGGCCGAGGTGCGTCGCATCGCCCAGTCGCTGCTCTAGACGCGTTCCGGACAGACGGGAGGCCCGGTGCCAGCTGGCACCGGGCCTCCCGTCTGTCTTGGGGTGCGTCTAGGACGACCGGCGGCTGACCGTGTCGGCCAGCGACGCGAGCTGCTCGCGTGCCGACGGTGTCAGCGGCGAGGCGTCCAGTGCCGCCTTGGCGCGCTGGACGTGCCGCTCGATCGACCGCTCCACGGCGGCCACGGCACCGGACTCGGTGAGGGTCGCGCGGAGCATCTGCACCTGCTCCTCGTCGAGGTCGGGGTCGCCGAGGAGCTCGTCCAGGAGCTGCCGCGGGCCGCTCGCCAGCGTCTTGCGCGCCGAGGCGATGAGGACGGTGCGCTTGCCCTCGCGCAGGTCGTCGCCGGCCGGCTTGCCGGTGACCTCGGGGTCACCGAAGACCCCGAGCATGTCGTCGCGGAGCTGGTACGCCACGCCGAGGGGGAGTCCGAAGGCGCGGAGGCCCTCGAGCTGGGAGTCGCTCGCGCCGGCGACCAGGGCGCCGATGACCAGCGGGGCCTCGATCGAGTACTTCGCCGACTTGAAGACGATGACGCGCTGGGCGCGGAGCAGGTGCTCGGACTCGTCGATGACGGGCCAGGCGGTCTCCTCGTGCACGTCGAGGTACTGCCCCGCCGTGACGTCGAGGCGCATGGCGTGGAACTCCTGGCGGACGATGCGGGCCCGCACCGGGTCGAGGAGCGCGAGGCCCTCGTCGAACACCGAGTCGCTCAGCGAGAGCAGCAGGTCGCCGAGGAGCAGCGCGGAGTTCGTGCCGTACTGCCCGCGGTCGCCGACGAAGCCGGACTCCTCGTGCAGGGACTCGAAGCGGCGGTGCGCGGCCGGACGCCCACGACGGGTGTCCGAGCGGTCCATGATGTCGTCGTGCACCAGGGCCGCGGCGTGGAAGACCTCGAGCGCTGCGGCGACCGTGACGACGGCCTCGGCGGTGGTCTGTCGGGACCCTTCGGCCAGCGGGTCGAACGAGCCCGAACGGCCCGCCACCGACTGCCATCCCCAGTAGCAGAACAGCGCCCGGAAGCGCTTGCCGCCGGACAACAGGTCTCGGGCGTACCGGTCGAACGGCGCGAGGTCGGGGCTGATCGCGAGGAGCCGTTCACGCTGCTCGTCGAGTGCCCGGTCGATACGCGCCGATACGAGGTCCACTAATCGCGTACTCTCAGCCACGATCCCTACCCTAGTGGAGTGGTCGAGGCATAGAATCGGTCCACTCAACCCGCGTTTTTCAACCCCGCGTCGATCCCAGGAACAGAGGGAACCAAGATGCCGCTCTCGGAACAGGAGCAGCGCCTTCTCGAAGAGATGGAGCGCAGCCTCTACCAGAACGATTCCGATTTCGTGGCGCGTGTCACACGTCGACAGGGTCGTCCGACGTACACAGCCATCACGCTCGGGGTCCTCGGCGCACTCGCCGGGGTCGCCATCGTCATCGTCGGCCTGGTGATCAAGGCACCGCTGCTCGGCATCCTCGGCTTCGTCGTGATGCTCGCCGGTGTCCTGTTCGCGCTGCGCCCGGGCATGCGTGCCCCGAAGGCGAAGCCCGCTCGGCCGGGCAAGCCCGCGTCCGGTGGGTCGGCGCGTCCGTCCGCCGGTGGCGGCGGGTCCTTCATGGACCGGATGAACGAGCGCTGGGACAAGCGGAACGACCAGAGTCAGTAGCTGACGGGGGTCGCCAGGACTCCCTCCACACTCCTCCACGGGGTCGGCCTTCGGGTCGGCCCCGTTTGGTGTTCCCGGGGGCTGGTTTTTGCGGGGTCCGGCCGGGGTCGTGCCGGGGTCGTGCCGGCGCGAGTGTTCACGACATGCCGCGTGCTGGCCGCCGAGGGTGCAGGAACTGTCGGCTGGGGGCTGCGCGAGCGACGGTTCGTGCCCACTCGGCGTCGCGGCGGCGGCACGTCGTGACGGTGCGCTGACCGGCGGCCGGGCGGGGTGGAGCCGACCTTGCGCCAGTGTGGGCTCTGCGGCGGAGGTGGGACGGGCCTCCAGGCCGGGGAGGCCGGGGTGGACCGCCGCCGGTGCGTGCGCGAGTGGTCACGACATGCCGCGCGGTGGCCGCCGAGGTCGCACGAACTGTCGGCTGGGGCCCGCGCGAGCGACAGTTCGTGACCATTCGCCGTTGTGAGCCCGCGGCGCGCCCCGGGGCGCTCCACCGGCTGCGAAAGTCCTCCACTTTCCTCCACGGCTGCTCCGGCGCTCGCGAACCGCATGGATCCGGGCGTCCGCGGTCATCCCCGCGGGGTGCATTCCGGCTTCGATGCCCCCAGTAGGGGTGTCGCGGGCGGAAAAGGGAGCGGATTCCTGGTCGAGGGGAGGGGAGTGGAGTAAAGTGGGGCTCGCAACGGTCCGGTGGAGCGGAGGGGAGGCCCGACGTGCTGCTCGGTACTCATGCCCCGAAGCTCGACGAGAAGGGTCGCGTGATCCTCCCCGCCAAGTTCCGGGACGAACTGTCCGGCGGGCTCGTGATGACCCGCGGCCAGGAACGCTGCGTCGTGGTCTTCAGCGCCCGGACGTTCGAGGAACTCCACGAGCGCATCCGGACCGCCCCGATGACGTCGAAGCGCACCAGGGACTACATGCGTCTGTTCCTCTCGGGGGCCAGCGCCGAACAGCCCGACAAGCAGAACCGCGTGACGATCCCGCAGAACCTCCGCGAGTACGCGGGGCTCGAGCGGGACCTCACGGTCATCGGCAGCGGTGACCGTGCCGAGATCTGGTCCACCCCCGCGTGGGAGGCCTACTACGCCGAAGCCGAAGAGGCATTCGCCGACAACGACGAGGAGGTGATCCCGGGGATCTTCTGATCCGCGGATCGGGACTCCCAGCCGTGAAGCCCTGACGCCACTTCCCCGGTGTCAGGTCGCATGGATGGGGATCCGGACCCACGGCCCAGGAGACGAGGGGCTGCACATGGCCGACAACGACAACGAGACGCCACGCTTCCCGCACACGCCGGTGATGCTCCAGCGCATCGTCGACCTCTTCACGCCGACGCTCGAAGGACCGGGCAAGGTCGTCGTCGACGCCACGCTCGGCATGGGCGGCCACTCCGAGGGCCTGCTCGAGCGGTTCCCGGAGCTGACGCTCATCGGACTCGACCGCGACACCGACGCACTCGGCATCGCGGGGGAGCGCCTGGCCCGTTTCGGCGACCGTGTCCGCCTCGTGCACACCGTGTACGACGGCATCGTCGACGCGATCGAGGGCGAGGGCTTCACGAAGGTCGACGGCGTGCTGTTCGACCTCGGCGTGAGCTCGCTGCAGCTCGACCGGGCCGAGCGCGGGTTCGCGTACAGCCAGGACGCACCGCTCGACATGCGCATGGACCGGACCGAGGGGCAGACTGCCGCCGACGTCCTGGCCACCTACGACGAGGGCGAACTCCGCCGCATCTTCCAGCGCTACGGCGAGGAGAAGCTCGCCGGCCGCTACGCCCGAGCGATCGTCGAGCGGCGGGCGACGAAGCCGTTCGAGATGTCCGGCGACCTGGTCCAGGTGCTGCACGACGCGACCCCGGTCGCCATCCAGCGCCAGGGGCACCCGGCCAAGCGTGTCTTCCAGGCGCTCCGCATCGAGGTCAACGCCGAACTCAGCGTGCTCGAGCGGGCGATCCCGGCGGCGCTCGACGCCATCGCGGTCGGCGGCCGGATCGTCGTCGAGTCGTACCAGTCCCTCGAGGACCGCATCGTCAAGCGGGCCCTGGTGGAGCGCACGAAGTCGAGCGCCCCCGCCGGCCTGCCGGTGGAGCTGCCCGAGCACGCCCCGACCTTCTCCCTGATCGTCAAGGGCGCCGAGCTGGCCGACGAGGCCGAACGCGCCGCCAACCCCCGAGCAACCCCCGTGCGCCTGCGCGCGGCCGAGCGGATCCGGAACTGACATGAGCACGAACCTCGCACTCGTCGACCCTGCGGTCGTCCCGTCGCGGGCCCCGCGCCCCGACCGTCAGCACCGCCCCGAGCTGGTCGAGGTCACCCCGACCGCGGCCCAGCGCCGGGCTCGCCCCCGCATCGGGTACGCCGTGGTGGCCGTCGCCGCGCTCGGCATCCTGCTGCTGGCCCAGCTCGGCATCAGCATGGTGCTCAGCCAGGGCGCCTACACGCTCAACTCGCTGTCGGCCGAGCAGACGAACCTGTCCCGCACGCAGCAGTCGCTGTCCGAGCAGCTCCGGGTCCTCGACTCACCGCAGAACCTGGCCCGCAACGCGCAGTCGCTCGGCATGATCGCCAACTCGACACCCGTGTACCTCGACCCGAAGACCGGTCGGGTGTACGGCACGCCGACGCCGGCGAAGCCCGACGAGGCCACGGCGTCCACCGAGAACCAGGTGCCGAACTCGCTGCTGAACGACGTCCCGCTGGCCACGAAGCCGGGGGACACCTCCACCAGCAAGGAGACGGGCACGACGAGCGCGACGGACACGTCGGGCACGTCGAGCACGAAGGAGTCGTCGGGCACCACGGGCACCACGGGTACTACGGGAACCACCGACAGCACCGCCACGTCTGAGAAGACGAGCGGCGCCAGCGCGTCGGACCAGGGGACGGCGAAGTCGTCCGTAGAGTCCGACGCGAACCCGCTCCAGGCGCCCTCCACCCGGTGACCGGCGGGTCCGCCGCACCCTCAGCACCGCCCGGGAAGGACCGCACCGCGTGACGAAGACGATCCGCAACCGACGCCTGCGCTACAGCATCGTGATGCTCGCCGTGATCGCCCTCGTCGGGGTGTTCGTGGTGCGGCTCGTCGACATCCAGGTCGTCCAGGCGTCCGAGCTGAACAAGGCGTCGGCCCAGAAGCGCAGCATCCCCGTGACGATCTACGGCACCCGGGGGTCGATCGTGGACCGCAACGGCACCGAACTCGCCGACAGCGTCACCCGGTACAACATCACGACCTCGCCGCGTCTGGTCAAGCAGTTCAAGGGCAAGCTCGGCGGCACCCGCATCAAGGACGTCAGCGTCGGCACCGCCCTCAGCGCGTTGGCGAAGGCCTCCGGCGGCGACGTCGCGACCATGCGGAAGAACATCGCCGCGAACCCGAAGTCGGACTTCGCCTACCTGGTCAAGGGCCTCGACGTGCAGCACTACGAGGCCGTGCGGGCACTCGGCATCCCCTGGCTGTACCCGGAGCCGCAGGCGGCGCGGGTGTACCCGACGGGTGCGACCACGGGCAACCTCACCGGCTTCATGGGCACCGACGGCGCCCAGGCCGGCCTGGAGTACTCCTACAACCAGTGCCTGGCGGGCACCAACGGGTCCGAGACCTACGAGCGCGGCGAGGACGGCGTGCAGCTCCCGGGCAGCACCGTCACCACGAAGAAGGCCAAGGACGGCGGCACGCTCGAGACCACGATCGACAGCGACCTGCAGTACATGGCGCAGCAGACCATCGCGTCCGCCGCCAAGACCCTGCAGGCGGAGTCCGCGACGGCGACGGTCACGAGCGTCAAGACGGGTGAGCTGCTCGCGGTCGCCGACTACCCGACGGTGGACCCGAACGACGTCGACGCCACGACCGACAAGGGCGCCTTCGGTTCCCGTGCCCTGACGGCGTCGTACGAGCCGGGCTCCACGATCAAGGCCGCCATCGCCGCCGCGCTGCTCGACCAGGGCAAGTCGAACCCCACCGACCAGGCGGTCGTGCCGTACTCGCGCACGTTCCCCTGGGGCGGCACGATCCACGACTCGGAGTTCCACCCCACCGAGAACCTCACGCTGACCGGCATCCTGCAGAACTCGTCGAACGTCGGCATCACCGAGCTCGGTGCACGGCTGACCGCTCAGCAGCGCTTCGACTACATGAAGAAGTTCGGGCTGTTCGAGCCGGAGACGGCCATCGACTACCCGGGCCAGCCCTCGATGGACTACGGCACGAGCCCGAACTGGGACCAGCAGACGAACATCAACTCGATGTTCGGTCAGGGCATCTCGACGACGGCCGTGCAGGTCGCGAGCGTGTTCCAGACGATCGCGAACGACGGTGTCCGGATCCCGCTGCACTTCGTCAAGGGCTGCACCACGGCCGACGGCAAGACGATCGACGCGCCCGACGTGCAGAAGCAGCGGGTCGTCTCCGCAGCCGCCGCCACGCAGGTCACCGGCATGCTGCAGAGCGTCGTCACGGGTGGCACGCTGGTGGGCATGAAGCCGATCTCCGGCTACAACATCGCCGCGAAGACGGGGACCGCCGAGGTGGCCGAGGGGTCGCAGGGCTACGGCGGTCAGCGCATCACGTCGGTGGCCGGAATGGCACCCGCCGAAGACCCCCAGTATGTTGTCACGGTGACGTTCACGAAGCCGCAGACCAACAAGTGGTCCAGCGGAGCGGCTCCGGCGTTCCGCACACTCATGTCCCAGGTGCTCGAGAAGTACCGAGTAGCCCCCTCCGCGTCCGAGGCGAAGCTCTACCCGTCCACGTGGTGAGGAAGAAGGAACACTTGTCCGCACGGATCCCCCCGGTCCTCCGACCCGAACACCCGACCCCGAGGGCCGTCTCCGAACTCGCCAACGCGTTCGGTCTGCGAGTCGTCGGCTCGGTCGACAGCATCGAGACCACCGGTGTCACCCTGAGCGCCACCGAGGTGCAGCCGGGTGACCTGTTCGTCGGCGTGCACGGTGCGAACCGGCACGGCGCACAGTTCGCGACGGAGGCCGCCGAGCGCGGCGCCGTCGCCGTCCTGACCGACCAGGACGGCGTCGCACTGGTCGAGCCGTCCGGGCTGCCGGTGCTCGTCGTCGACGACCCCCGCGCCGCCCTCGGCGACGTCGCGGCGTGGGTCTACCGCACGCACCCCGACGAGGCCACCGACCTGCCGCAGCTGTTCGCCGTCACCGGCACGAACGGCAAGACGAGCACGTCCTACATCCTCGAGGGCATCCTCAAGCAGCTCGGCCTGGTCACCGGCCTGAGCTCGACCGCCGAGCGCCACATCGGTTCGCTCAGCGTGACGAGCCGCCTGACCACGCCCGAGGCCAGCGAGATGCACGCGCTCCTCGCACGCATGCGCGAGAGCGAGGTCCGCGCGGTCGCCGTCGAGGTCAGCGCCCAGGCCCTCAGCCGGCACCGCGTCGACGGCATCGTCTTCGACGTCGCGGCCTTCACGAACCTGTCGCACGACCACCTCGACGACTACGCCGACATGGAGGAGTACTACCAGGCGAAGCTCCCGCTGTTCCAGCCCGAGCACGCCCGTCGCGGCGTCGTCTCGCTGGACACCGACTGGGGCCACCGCGTGGTGCAGGACTCCCGCATCCCGGTCACCACGATCACCGTGCACCCCGACGTCGAGGCCGAGTGGCACGTCGACATCGTCGAGGCGCACGCCGCCTACACCGAGTTCCGTCTGACCGGCCCCGAGGGCCGCGAGCTGACCACCCGTGTGCCGCTGATCGGCTGGCACATGGCGGCGAACGCGGCACTCGCGATCGTCATGCTCGTCGAGGGCGGGTTCGAGCTGGGTGCCATCGCGCACGCGCTGGAGAGCAACCACCGCCGCTACCCCGACGAGGACGACGCGAGCGAGCGTGACGGCGAGACCCACCGCGTCTCCGCCATCGAGTGCTACCTGCCCGGCCGCACCGAGCGCGTCTCCGGCGAGCACGGCCCGAGCGTCTACGTCGACTTCGGCCACAGCGCCGACGCGTTCGAGAACACCCTCGCCGCGGTCCGGCAGTTCACCTCCGGCAAGGTCCTCATGCTGTTCGGCGCCGACGGCGACCGCGACACCACGAAGCGCGGCGACATGGCACGCGTGGCCGCGGCCGGCAGCGACATCCTCGTCGTCACCGACCACCACCCCCGCTTCGAGGACGCCGCGTCGATCCGGAAGACCCTGGTCGACGCCGCACGTGCGGCGTACCCCGACCACGAGATCCACGAGGTCAGCCCGCCCGAGGCCGCCATCCGCACGGCCGTGAGCCTGGTCGGCGAGGGGGACTCGATCCTCTGGGCCGGCCCGGGTCACCAGGACTACCGCGACATCCAGGGCGTCCGCACGCCGTACTCCGCCCGCGACGAGGCCCGCGTGGCCCTGCGCGAGGCCGGCTGGGAGCCGAACTCCGGTCCGGCGGAGGACGTCCGATGATCGCCATGACCCTCGCCGAGATCGCCACCGCGGTCGGCGGCGAGCTGATCGGCGGCGCGCAGGCGACCGACGTCGCCGAGCCCGGCGACCTGGTCGTCGAGGGCTCGGTCGAGACCGACTCCCGCCTGGTCCGCCCCGGCAGCGTCTTCTTCGCCCTCCCCGGTGAGGTCACCGACGGCCGACGCTTCGTGCCCGCAGCGGTCGACGCCGGTGCCGCCCTGGTGATCACGCCCGAGCGCGTGGACACGACCGCGCCGCAGATCGTCGTCGCCGACGGGTACGAGGCCCTCGCCGCGCTCGCGCACGAGGTCGTCACGCGCGTCCGGATGAGCACCGCGGACCGCGTCGACGCCGACGGTCGCCCGGCACCCCTGCGGGTCGTCGGCATCACCGGCTCGAACGGCAAGACGAGCACGAAGAACATGCTCCGCACGATCCTCGAGCAGCACGGCGCGACCGTCGCGCCCGAGGGCTCGTTCAACAACCACGTCGGCGCACCGATCTCGATGCTCCGAGTGACGTACGACACCCGGTACCTCGTGGTCGAGATGGGCGCGAGCGGCGTCGGCCACATCGCCAAGCTCGTCTCGATCGCCGAGCCCGACCTCGGCGTCGTCCTCAAGGTGGGCCTCGCGCACGCCGGCGAGTTCGGCGGCATCGAGGCGACGCAGCGCGCGAAGTCCGAGATGGTCACCGACCTGCCCGAGACCGCCACGGCCCTGCTCAACGTCGACGACGACCGCGTCGCGTCGATGCGCGACCTGACGGCCGCGCGGGTGGTGGGCTTCGGCACGTCGGCCGAGGCCGACTACCGCATCACCGGCATCGAGACGGACCGCAGCGGCACCCGCTTCACACTCACCGCGCCTCCCGTCCGCCACGAAGGCGACCGTCCGACCGACGCGACCCTGTCTGGAGGCCCGGATCACGTCGACGTGCGCCTCGCGATCCTGGGTGAGCACCACGCCATGAACGCGTCCGCCGCGCTCACCGTCGCCCACCTGTGGGGCGTCCCGCTCGCCGACGGCGCCGCGGCGCTCGCGTCGATGACGCGCGCCGAGCGCTGGCGCATGGAGCTGCTCCAGGGCGGCCCCGAGGGCGTCACCGTCATCAACGACGCGTACAACGCGTCGCCCGACTCCACCGCGGCGGCGCTGCGGACCCTGGCGCAGATCGTGCGCCCGGGGGAGCGGACCGTCGCCGTGCTCGGTGAGATGGCCGAGCTCGGTGAGTACTCCGTCGAGGAGCACGACCGCATCGGTCGGCTCGTCGTCCGCCTCGGCATCGGACAGCTCGTGGTCGTCGGCCGCGGCGCGATGCCCATCCACCAGGCCGCCACCCTCGAGGGATCGTGGGACGGCGAGTCCGTGTACATCGAGGACGTCGACGACGCCGTCCGTGCCATGCAGGAGATGCTCCGCCCCGGCGACGTCGTCCTCGTCAAGTCCTCGAAGTCTGCCGAACTGCGATTCCTCGGCGACCGCCTCGGAGGTGTCACCGAATGATCGCGCTCCTCATCGCCGGCGCCACGTCGCTGGTGTTCACGTTGCTGCTCACCCCGTCCTTCATCAAGCTCTTCCACCGTCTCGGGTGGGGGCAGTTCATCCGTGACGACGGTCCGCAGTCCCACCACACCAAGCGCGGGACCGCCACCATGGGCGGCATCGTCCTGATCATCGGTGCGGTGATCGGGTACTTCGTCGGTCACCTGATCGGAGGCGACTCGATCACGCTGTCCGGGCTCCTCGTGCTGTTCCTGATGGTCGGGCTCGGGTTCGTCGGCTTCATCGACGACTTCCTCAAGGTGCGCCGTCAGCGGAGCCTCGGGCTCGGCGGCTGGGCCAAGATCCTCGGCCAGGTCATCGTCGGCGTCATCTTCGCGACGATCGCCCTGGTCGTGCCCACGTCGAACGGCAAGCCGCCGGCGTCCACGATGATCTCGGCGATCCGCGACGTGCCGTGGCTCGACTTCATGGCGCTCGGCACCGTCATCGGCACCGTGCTGTTCCTCGCCTGGATCGTCCTGCTGACGGTGTCCACGTCGAACGGCGTGAACGTGGCCGACGGGCTCGACGGCCTGGCCACCGGGTCGAGCATCCTGGCGATCGGCTCGTACGTCATCATCGGCTTCTGGCAGTCGAACCAGATCTGCGGCGGGGCACGGCTCGACTCGAACACCGCACACGCCTGCTACACCGTCTCGAACCCGCTCGACCTCGCCGTGGTCGCGGCCGCGGTCTGCGGTGGGCTCATCGGGTTCCTCTGGTACAACACCTCGCCGGCGCAGATCTTCCTCGGTGACACCGGGTCGCTCGGCCTCGGCGGTGCCCTGGCCGGCCTCGCGATCCTCAGCCGCACCGAGCTGCTGCTCATCCTCATCGGTGGCCTGTTCTTCATCGTCACCGGCTCCGTCATCCTGCAGCGGGCCTACTTCAAGATCACCCACGGCAAGCGCATCTTCCTGATGAGTCCGCTGCACCACCACTTCGAACTGAAGGGGTGGGCCGAGGTGACCGTCGTCGTCCGCTTCTGGATCATCGCCGGGCTCTTCGTCGCGGCGGGGGTCGGACTCTTCTACCTCGAATGGATCGCACGCGTTGGTTGACCCGGTGTCCTCGCCGTCCCGCCTCCAGTCCCTCGACAGCTGGTACTCCGAGGGGTGGAAGGGGCTCAACGTCGCCGTCCTCGGCCTCGGTGCCACCGGGTTCTCGGTCGCCGACACGCTCGTGGAGCTCGGCAGCGAGGTGACGGTCTACTCGTCCGACGCCCCCGCCGACAGCGTCGAGCTGCTCGACGTGATCGGTGCCCGGTTCCTGCAGACCCCGCTCGACACCGTGCCGGACGCCCTCGTGCAGCAGGCGCCCGACGTCGTCATCGTGTCGCCGGGGCTGCCCCCGCACAACGCCACCGTGCAGTGGTCGGTGACGAACAGCACCGTCTGGGGCGACATCGAGCTCGCCTGGCGCGTGCGCGACAAGGTCGTCCGCGGCCCGGTCGCGGCCCCCTGGATCACGATCACGGGCACGAACGGCAAGACCACGACGACACAGCTCACGACCGCGATGTACGAGGCCGGCGGCCTGCGTGCCGTCGCGTGCGGGAACATCGGCGTGCCGGTGCTCGACGTCGTCCGCGACCCGGTCGGCTACGACGTGCTCGTCGTCGAGCTCTCGAGCCACCAGTTGCACTACGCGGCGACGTCCGGTGACGGCGCCGTGGTGCCGCTCGCGAGCGCCTGCCTCAACATCGCCGACGACCACCTGGAGTGGCACGGCTCCGCCGAGGCGTACCGCGCGGCGAAGGCCAAGGTCTACGAGCGCACCGTGATGGCGTGCGTCTACAACACCTCGGACGAGGCCACCCGGCAGATGGTGCAGGAGGCCGACGTGGTGGAGGGCTGCCGTGCGGTGGGCTTCACCCCCGGCGTCCCCGCTCCCGGTGACGTCGGCATCGTCGAGGACGTCCTGTGCGACCGGGCCTTCAACGAGGACCGCCGCAACAGCGCGCTCGAGCTGTCGACCATCGCCGACCTCGAGGCCGCCGGGCTCGCCAGCCCGCACATGACCATGAACGTCCTGGCCGCCGCTGCCCTGGCCCGTGCCGGCACCGTCCAGCCGAGCGCCATCCAGTCGGCCGTCCGGGCGTTCCGTGCCGACCACCACCGCACCGAGCTCGTGGCCCAGGCGGACGGCATCACCTGGGTCGACGACTCCAAGGCCACGAACCCGCACGCCGCCACCGCGTCGCTCGCGTCGTTCGACACCGTCGTGTGGATCGTCGGCGGCCTGTTCAAGGGCGTCGACGTCGACGGTCTGGTCGAGCGCTTCGGCCCCGGCGTCCGCGCCGTCGTGGTGATCGGCACCGACCGGACCCCGGTCCTCGAGGCATTCGCGCGACACGCGTCCACGGTCCCGGTGCTCCAGGTGGAGACGACGGACACTGATCAGGTCATGCGCGAGGCGGTCCGGCATGCCGCATCGGTCGCGAGGCCGGGCGACACCGTCCTCCTCGCCCCGGCGGCGGCGTCGTTCGACCAGTTCGGCTCCTACGCCGACCGGGGGCAGCGTTTCGCGGCCGCGGTCAACGAGCACCTGGGAGGAGAAGTCGATGGCGACGACACCGACGGATCTTCCGAACAGCCGTAACGGCCGGACCGCGTCGACCCCACGACGGACCAACGGCGCGATCGTCGCCGTCAAGAACGTCTTCGTCGCGGAGTCCAGCACCTTCTACACGATCCTCGGCGTCACCCTGTTCCTCGTCGTCTTCGGCGTCGTGATGGTGCTGTCCTCGTCGAGCGTCGAGGAGTACGCGGCGACCCACGACTTCTTCGGGGCGGCGTCCCGCCAGGGCCTGTACGCCGTGCTCGGCGTGCCGCTCATGCTCATCGCCAGCCGGGTCCCGACCCGGATCTGGCGGAAGTGGGCGATGCGGCTGCTCGGTGCGGCGCTCGTCCTGCAGCTGCTCGTGTTCACCCCGCTCGGCATCGACATCCAGGGCAACCGGAACTGGATCGAACTCGGGTCGTTCACCGCGCAGCCGTCCGAGGTGGTGAAGCTCGGGCTGGTGCTCGGCATCGGCGCCATCATCTACGTCAAGCGGGACAAGCTCGACGACTGGAAAGAGGTGTTCATCCCGATCGGGATCGCCTCGATGCTCTCGCTCGGGCTCGTCGTCCTCGGCGGTGACCAGGGCACCGCGATGGTCATGCTCATCCTGGTGTTCGGCGCGCTGTACATCGGCGGCGTCCGCGCCCGGCACCTGCTCGTCGGCCTCGGTGCGTTCGCCGTGATGCTGCCGTTCGTGACGATGGCCTCGGCCTCGCGCTCGACCCGCATCAGCGCCTGGCTGTCCGGGTGCACCGACACCAGCCAGTACCAGGACATCTGCTGGCAGCCCGTGCACGGCATGTGGGCGCTCGCGTCCGGCGGCGTGTTCGGCGTCGGCCTCGGCAACTCCAAGGCGAAGTGGTCGTGGCTGCCCGAGGCGGACAACGACTACATCTTCGCGATCATCGGCGAGGAGCTCGGCCTGATCGGCGCCGTCGTGGTGCTCAGCCTGTTCGTGGTGCTCGCCGTCGGCATGATCAAGATCATCCGGCAGTCCCGCGACCCCTTCGTGAAGACCGTCACCGGTGGCATCCTCGCGTGGATCATCGGCCAGGCGCTCATCAACATCGCGGTCGTCCTCGGCCTGCTGCCCGTGCTCGGTGTGCCGCTGCCACTCATCTCGGCCGGTGGTTCGGCCCTCATCATGACCCTGGTGGCGATCGGCGTCGTGCTCTCCTTCGCCCGTGACCTGCCCGGCAAGAACGACCCCGGCCTGACGAACGCCCCACTCGGCCGGACCTCCACGAACGGATCACTGCGGTGAGCAAGTACCTCTTCGCCGGCGGCGGCACCGCCGGCCACGTCAACCCCCTGCTCGCGGTCGCCGACCGGCTGACCGAGCGGGACCCGGGCGCCGAGGTGCTCGTGCTGGGCACCGCCGAGGGCCTGGAGTCCCGTCTCGTCCCGATGCGCGGCTACGAGCTGCTGACGATCCCGCGCCTGCCGTTCCCGCGGAAGCTGAACGGAGCCGCCCTGCGCTTCCCGCAGCGGTTCGCGGTGGCGGTCAAGCGGACCGAGCAGATCATCCGCGACCACGAGATCGAGGTGGTCCTCGGGGTCGGTGGCTACGCGGCCGCTCCGGCGTACATCGCCGCCCGCCGCACCGGCACCCCGATCGTCGTGCACGAGCAGAACGCCAAGCCCGGGCTGGCGAACCGCCTCGCCGCCTTCCTCACCGAGCATGTCGGCCTGACCTTCTCGAACACCCGCCTGCGTCACGGCCGCGTCGTCGGCATGCCGCTCCGTCGCGAGATCGAGTCGCTCGACCGCCGTGCCGTCCGGGCCGAGGGGCTCGCCGAGTTCGGGCTCGACCCGGACCGGCCCGTGCTGCTCGTGACCGGTGGCTCCTCGGGCGCACGGAGCATCAACCGGACGATGAACAAGTCCGCTGCCGCGATCGTCGGAGCCGGCTGGCAGGTCCTGCACGTCGTGGGCGCCGCGTCGGACATCGGCCCGAGCGACCTCGACGGCTACCACGTGCTGCCCTACTGCGACCGGATGGACCTGGCGTACGCGGCGAGCGACTTCGTCGTGTCGCGCTCCGGCGCCGGCATGGTGTGCGAGCTGACCGCCGTCGGGCTGCCGAGCGTGCTCGTGCCGTACCCGGTGGGCAACGGTGAGCAGCGCCACAACGCGAAGGACGTCGTCGACGCCGGGGGAGCCGTCCTGGTGGCGGACGGGGAATTCGACCAGGACTGGGTGACGTTCCAGCTGCTGAGCATCCTGCAGGACCGCTCCCGCATCGCGGACATGACCGTGCGGGCGGGCAGCGTCGGCCACCGCGACGGCGCCGACCGGATGACCGACCTGGTCCTCGACGCCGCGAAGCAGGCCCCCAGCACCACGGAGGAACGATGACCATCAAGCCGGACCTGACCCAGCCGATCCCGGACGACCTGGGCACGGTGCACTTCGTCGGCATCGGCGGCGCGGGGATGAGCGGGATCGCGCGGATGTTCCTCGCCGCCGGGCACCGGGTGACGGGCACCGACTCCCGCGAGACGGAGACGACCGGCACGATGCGCGACCTCGGCGCGACCGTGCACATCGGTCACGACGCCGCGAACGTCGGCGAGGCCGACACCATCGTCGTCACGAGCGCCCTCTGGCCCGACAACCCCGAGCTCCTCGAGGCACAGCGCCGCGGTCTGCCGGTGCTGCACCGCTCGCAGGCCCTCGCCGCCCTGATCGCCGAGCACCGTCTGGTCGCGGTCGCCGGTGCGCACGGCAAGACCACCTCGACCGGCATGATCGTCACCGCGATGGTCGAGCTCGGCCTCGACCCGAGCTTCGTCAACGGCGGCGTCATCCAGTCCCTCGGCACCAGCTCGGCCCCGGGGTCCAGCGACCTGTTCGTGGTCGAGGCCGACGAGTCCGACGGCTCGTTCCTGCTCTACGACGTCGCCGTGGCCCTGATCACCAACGTCGACGCCGACCACCTGGACCACTACGGCAGCGAGGAGGCCTTCACCGAGGCCTTCGTCGAGTTCGCCGCGAAGGCGAGCGAGCGCGTCGTCATCTCGAGCGACGACGCCGGCGCGAAGACGGTCACGGCCGGCATCCGCCAGCGCCCGGACGCCCCCGAGATCGTCACGTTCGGCGAGGCCGTCGACGCGGACGTCCGCATCGAGGGCATCACCGAGTCGGCGGGCGTCGAGGTCGACTTCCGCGCCGGTGGCGAGGCATACCACCTGACCCTCCGAGTGCCCGGCCGCCACAACGCGATCAACGCCGTCGGCGCCTTCGCGGTCCTGACCGGCCTCGGCGTCGCCCCGGCCGACGCGGTCCGCGGGCTCGAGGCGTTCGGTGGCACCCAGCGCCGCTTCGAGCTGCACGGTGTCGAGCGCGGCGTCTCGGTCTACGACGACTACGCGCACCACCCGACCGAGGTCGCCGCGGCGCTCAAGGCCGCCCGTAACGTCGTCGGTGACGGTCGCATCATCGCGATCCACCAGCCGCACCTGTACTCGCGCACCCGCCTGATGGCCGGCGACTTCGCCAAGGTGTACGAGGAGCTCGCCGACCACACGGTCGTGCTCGACGTCTACGGCGCCCGCGAGGACCCGGAGCCCGGCGTGACCGGTGCCCTGGTGCAGGAGCGCTTCGCCGACCAGTCGCGCGTCGAGTTCCTGCCCGACTGGGACGAAGCGGCGGCCCGCGCGGCCGCGGTCGCCCGTGACGGCGACATCATCATGACGCTCAGCTGCGGCGACGTGTACCGGATCATCCCGCAGGTGCTCGGGGCCCTGGGCACCGACGGAGCGTCGTCCCGGTGAAGCGCCCCGAGGGGTTCGACGAGGGGGACGCCCGCAGGGACGCCCCGGCCGAGGCCGCGGAAGCGCCCCGGCAGCGTCGTGGTCCCTCGAAGCCGCGGCTGCCGTTCCGCGGACGCGTCGCCGACGACCGGGAGGCCCGTCCCGCGTCCGCCCCGGACGCCCCGGTCGACGAGACGGTCGCCGACACCGCCGAGCCCACCCCCGCGGACCGGCCCGCCGCCGACACGTCGGGTCCGCACCGGGACCGCGTCGGCGCGTTCGCCGGCGCGGCCGGACGCCGGTTCGGCGCCGGGCTCTCCACCGTCGCCGACCGCCTGCGCGAGTACACCCCGAACGAGGACCACCGGGACCCGGAGGCCGACCGTCGCGACGCGGAACGCCGAGCGGCCTCGAGCGGTGGAGCCGACCGCGACGCGACCGTGACCGACGTGCTCGACGCGGGCAGTGCCTCCCGGACCGACCAGCACGCCGAGGCGCCCATCGGGGCGCGGGTGCGCGCTGCCGAGACCGCCCGCGAGGCGCGCATCGCGAAGCGGCGCCGTCGGCTGCTCGAGCGTGCCGAGGTCCGCCGGTTCACCCGGCGCAGCCGGCACCGTCGCGCCGCGTGGATCACGGCGGCGAGCGTCGTCCTGGTGCTCGGGGTCTCGATCCTCGTCGCGGTGTTCTCCCCGCTGATGGCGCTCCGCACCATCGAGGTCAAGGGCACCAACCGCGTCGACGAGTCCGCGCTGCGCCAGGCGCTGTCCGACCAGATCGGCACGCCCCTGGCCCGGCTCGACTTCGACGCGATCAAGCGGGACGTCGCCGGGTTCCCGCTCATCGAGAGCTACGTGACCGAAGAGGCCCCGCCGCACACGCTCGTCGTCACGGTGACCGAGCGCACGCCGGTGGTCGCGGTGCGCTCCGGCAGCACCTTCGACCTCGTCGACCCCGCGGGCATCGTCGTGCAGTCGTCGCCGAAGCGCCCGGCGACCATGCCGCTCGCCGACATCGCCCGCGCGCGCCTGGGGTCCTCGAGCTTCCGCACGATGACCGAGGTCGTGCTGGCGCTGCCCTCGACGGTCCGGTCCCAGGTGACGCGCGTCGCCGGGTCGACGGCCGACGACGTCACCCTGACGCTCAAGGACGGCTCGACCGTCGTGTGGGGGAGCCCGGACGACTCGGACGCGAAGGCCGAACTGCTCACCGCACTGGTCAAGGACCACGCGGCGCGGAACCCCGGCGTCGTCGTCGAGTACGACGTCTCGGCACCGGACAACGGCGTGATCCGTGCCAAGGACTGAATTGCCGGACCTGATCGGCGACACGCGGCGTGGCGGGGCGACACTGCGCCGAACGCACCCGTAGCGTCGGAGCCAGCACCACATCTACCAGCATTGCCCCTGAACTTCAAGTAGAGGTTGAGGGTTCTACCGGAGGCCTGACTGACGTGACCACGAACCACAACTACCTCGCCGTCATCAAGGTCGTCGGTGTCGGCGGCGGCGGCGTCAACGCCGTCAACCGCATGATCGAGCTCGGTCTCCGTGGGGTCGAGTTCATCGCGATCAACACCGACGCCCAGGCACTGCTGCTCAGCGACGCCGACGTCAAGCTCGACGTCGGCCGCGAGATCACCCGCGGCCTCGGCGCCGGCGCGGACCCCGAGGTCGGCCGTCGTGCCGCCGAGGACCACGCCGAGGAGATCGAAGAGGCCCTGGCCGGCGCCGACATGGTGTTCGTCACCGCGGGCGAGGGCGGCGGCACCGGCACCGGTGGCGCACCGGTCGTCGCGCGCATCGCGAAGTCCATCGGCGCACTGACCATCGGTGTCGTCACGAAGCCCTTCAGCTTCGAGGGCAAGCGTCGCCAGTCGCAGGCCGAGAACGGCGTCGCGGGCCTCAAGGACGAGGTGGACACGCTCATCGTCGTCCCGAACGACCGCCTGCTCGAGATCAGCGACCGCGGCATCTCCATGGTCGAGGCCTTCGCCACGGCCGACCAGGTCCTCCTGGCCGGTGTGCAGGGCATCACGGACCTCATCACGACCCCGGGCCTGATCAACCTCGACTTCGCCGACGTCAAGAGCGTCATGCAGGGTGCGGGTTCCGCGCTCATGGGCATCGGCTCGTCGCGCGGCGCCGACCGTGCGATCAAGGCGGCCGAACTCGCCGTCGCGTCGCCGCTGCTCGAGGCCTCCATCGACGGTGCGCACGGTGTGCTGCTGTCGATCCAGGGTGGTTCGAACCTCGGCATCTTCGAGATCAACGACGCCGCGCGTCTGGTGCAGGAAGCCGTGCACCCCGAGGCGAACATCATCTTCGGTGCGGTCATCGACGACACCCTGGGCGACGAGGTCCGCGTGACCGTCATCGCCGCGGGCTTCGACGGCGGCGAGCCGGCGCAGCAGCAGAAGGAACGTCGCTCGAGCTACGTCGACCCGGAGTCGAGCGTAGCGGCGCCCGTCGCCGCCTCGACCGGCGCGATCGAGGACTCCACCACGTCGAGCCCCTCCTGGGCCTCGCAGGAGCACCAGCCGCCGGTGCAGCGCGCCGCCGACCCGGCGTTCGACGACGACGACGAGCTCGACGTCCCCGACTTCCTGAAGTAACCCACCCTTGGTAGCCGACACGCGCCTCCCGTCCGCCTCGTCTCACGACGACGGACTGGAGGCGCGCGTTGCGTCCGTCCGGAGCGGCATCGCCGACGCGGCGCGAGCCGCAGGGCGCTCACCCGACGAACTCACGCTCGTCGTCGTCACGAAGTACCACCCGGCGTCGCTCGTGCGCGAGCTCGCCGAACTCGGCGTGACGGACGTGGGGGAGAACCGCCACCAGGAGGCGCAGGCGAAGGCCGCCGAACTGGCGGACCTCGGCCTGACCTGGCACTTCGTCGGGCAGCTGCAGTCGAAGAAGGCCCGGCAGGCCCGTCGGTACGCCCACGTCGTGCAGTCGCTCGACCGCGGCTCCGTCGTCGACGCGTTCGCCCCGACCGAGGCCGAGCCGGAGCCGCCGGTCATCGACGGCTTCGTCCAGGTGAACCTCACCGACGACCCCGGGCGTGGCGGGGTGCAGCCGGACGACGTCGAGGCGATGGTGGCCCGTGTCCTGGCCACCGGGACGATCCGACTGCGGGGTGTGATGGCGGTCGCGCCCCTGGACGAGGTGCCCCGAGCCGCCTTCGCCCGACTCCGCTCGATCTCCGAACGGGTCGTGTCGCTCGAGCCCGGCGCCACCGACATCTCGGCCGGCATGAGCGGGGACTACGCCGAGGCGATCCTCGAGGGCGCGACACACCTGCGGATCGGCACCGCAATCACGGGAAACCGGCCGCCCGCACCCTAGCCTCGTTGCAGGGCACCACGAGCACGAACCCCGGAGGAACCATGGCCAACCCGCTGAAGAAGACGATGGTCTACCTCGGCCTCGCCGATGAGGAACTCGACTACGAGGACGAGCAGCAGGCCGAGCCCGCGCGCCAGCAGGCAGCCCCTGCTCGCCAGGCCGCAGCGGCTGCTCCGGCGCCCGCCGAACCGCAGGAAGCCCCTGCCGCGGCAGCAGCCCCGGCGGCCGCTCCCGCAGCGGCGCCGGCTCCCACCAAGACGCACACCCACCAGCGCGGCGCCCAGGTCACTCCGCTCCGCCGCTCGCACACGACCGCACAGAAGGCGACCCCGGTCCAGGAAATGAACGAGATCCTCACCGTCCACCCGCGCGAGTACAAGGACGCCCAGTCCATCGCCGAGAGCTTCCGCGACGGCATCCCCGTCATCATCAACCTCTCGCAGATGACCGAGGGTGACGCCCGACGCATGATCGACTTCGCCTCCGGGCTGTCGCTCGGCCTGTTCGGCAAGATCGAGCGCGTCACGAACAAGGTCTTCCTCCTGTCGCCGGCTCACGTCGCAGTGAGCGGTGAGCCCGCTGAGGTAGAGTCCGACATCGAGGCGAACTTCTTCGCCCAGTCCTGAGCCGTACCCGGCACACCCGCCCCTGAGCGTCGTCCGACGACGCTCGCCCGAGACGAGCGAGCCCCATCGTGTCCGTGATCCTAGGGATCATCTCCCTCGCGTTGCTCCTGTACTTCTTCGTGATGTGGGGGCGCTTCGCGCTCGACCTCGTGCAGAGCTTCAACCGTTCCTGGCGGCCGCGCGGGGGCATGCTCGTGGTGTCCGAGTTCGTCTACACGGTCACGGATCCGCCCATCCGAGCGGTGCGACGGGTCCTCCCGCCGCTCCGACTCGGGCCGGTGGCGCTCGACTTCGGCTGGACGATCGTGATGCTCGTCGTCATCATCGCCCGGTTCGTCGTCGCCGCCCTGGCACGCGGTATCTGAGCGGACTCCCGTCCGCGACACGCGCCACGCCCGGCGCAGGTCACGGTTCCGCCCCATCGTCGGTGTACGGTGGTCGGGATCGATGCCCGCTCCGGTGGCGCATCCGCACCGCACGGTACGACTGGTAGATTCGGTCGCACCGCACGCGGTTCCACACGTTCAGCAGTTCTATTGAGGTGACGGCAATGGCTTTGACGCCGGAAGACGTAGTCAACAAGCGGTTCCAGCCGACGAAGTTCCGCGAGGGCTACGACCAGGACGAGGTCGACGACTTCCTCGACGAGGTCGTGGTCGAGCTCCGTCGCCTGACCGCGGAGAACGACGAGCTCCGCCAGCGCCTGCAGGCGGCCGAGTCGGCCCCGCAGCCGGCGCAGGCCGAGCAGCCCGCTCCCGCAGCCGAGCCGGAGCCCACCCCGGCCCCGGTCGAGGCAGCACCGGAGCCCGCTCCGGTCGCCGCGGCGGCTCCGGCCACGACGGTCCCCGCCGACGAGGACACCGAGGGCACCACGAACCTCCTGACCCTGGCGCGTCGTCTCCACGAGGAGCACGTCCGCGAGGGCATCGAGAAGCGCGACGCGCTCATCGCCGAGGGCACGGCCCAGGCGGCTCGCCTGGTCTCCGAGGCCGAGGCGAAGCAGCGCCAGATCATCGCCGACACCGAGAACACGAACCGTCAGCGTGTCGCGGTGCTCGAGCAGGAGCAGCGCCAGCTCGAGGGCAAGATCGACGAGCTCCGGACCTTCGAGCGCGACTACCGTGCGCAGCTCAAGAGCTACATCCAGGGTCAGCTCTCCGAGCTCGACACCTCGGGCGAGCAGTCCGGTCTCACCCCGGCGCCGGCTTCGGCGCAGGGCTTCGGCAACTGACGTTGTCACGACCAGCATCACGAGCGAAGGTCAGTGTCCGCGCGATCGCGGCACTGGCCTTCGCCGCTGTCGTGGTGGTGGCGTTCGACCAGGTCGCCAAGACGCTGGTCGTCGCGAACCTGCCGTACGGCACCCCCGTCCCGGTCCTCGGCGGGGCGTTGCAGTTCCTGTACGTCCGGAACCCGGGGGCCGCGTTCTCGTTCGCGGTGAACATGACCTGGGTGTTCTCGGTCATCTCGGCCGCGGTCGTCGTCGCGATCATCGTGTACTCGCGTCGCATCCGGTCGATGTGGTGGGCCATCGTGCTCGGCATGCTGCTCGGCGGCGCGCTGGGCAACCTGCTCGACCGGCTCTTCCGTGAGCCCGGCTTCGGTCGTGGCCACGTCGTCGACTTCATCTCGACGCCGTGGATGATGCCGGCGATCTACAACGTCGCCGACTCCTTCATCTGCATCAGCATGGTGGTCTTCGTGCTGCTGGTGATCCTCGGCGTGAACCTCGACGGCACCCGCACGCTCTCGGCCAAGCGACAGGCTCAGCTCGACGCGGCGCAGCCGGTCGACGCGGCGCAGCCGGTCGACGCGGCGCAGCCCATCGACGGTGGGGCCGCGTTCTCGTCGGCCGATGCCGCTCTCGACGAGCCGACCCGCGCCTCCAGGCCGGAGGACCGCGACCGTCGCGACACGCTGGGCCACGACGCCACGTGAGCGAATCGCGTTCTCTTCCCGTGCCCGACGGGCTCGCCGGTGAGCGCGTCGACGCCGCCATCGCGAAGCTCCTCGGCTTCAGCCGGTCGTTCGCGGCCGACGTCGTCGCGGCCGGCGGCGTCCGCGTCGACGGCGTCCCCGTCGACAAGTCGGACCGGCTGCACGCCGACTCCTGGCTCGAGGTCGAGTGGACCCCGAAGGAGCCGCCGCGCATCGTGCCGGCGGCCGTGCCGGGCATGACGATCGTGCACGACGACGAGGACATCGTCGTCGTGGACAAGCCCGTCGGTGTCGCCGCGCACCCCTCGCCGGGGTGGGACGGTCCGACCGTGCCCGGGGGCCTCGCCGCCGCCGGGTTCACCATCGCGACCTCCGGCGCCGCCGAACGTGCCGGGATCGTGCACCGCCTCGACGTCGGGACCTCGGGCCTGATGGTCGTCGCGAAGACCGAGCTGGCGTACACGCACCTGAAGCGGGCCTTCAAGGAGCGCACCGTCGAGAAGGTCTACCACGCGCTCGCGCAGGGCCACCCCGACCCGACCTCGGGCACGATCGACGCCCCCATCGGGCGGCACCCGTCGAGCGACTGGAAGTTCGCGGTCACGTCGGAGGGCAAGCCGAGCGTCACCCACTATGAGACGCTCGAGGCCTTCCGGGCCGCCACCCTGCTCGAGGTGCACCTGGAGACCGGGCGCACCCACCAGATCCGGGTGCACATGGCTGCCACACGCCACCCGCTCGTCGGGGACACGATGTACGGCGCCGACCCGGTGCTGGCGACCGAGCTCGGGCTGACGCGCCAGTGGCTCGACGCCGTCCGGCTCGGCTTCGACCACCCCCGCACGGGCGAGTGGGTGTCCTTCGAGGCGCAGTACCCGGAGGACCTTCAGGCAGCGCTGGAGCAGATCCGGAGTGCGTCGCTCTGACGTGCCCGGGCGCTTGCGCCGAGTGGTCGTGAGCTGTCGGATGCGGCGCCGCCAGGCGACGCTTTCTGCGCCCGCGGCGGAGCGCGTGCGGCGTGTCCTGCCGTCTCGGCGGGGCGCCCCGCCTCCCGTCCGCCGCGCCCGGGCGCTTGCGCCGAGGGGTCGCGAACTGTCGGCTGCGGCGCCGCCAGGCGACGCTTTCTGCGCCCTCGGCGGCCGGCGTGCGGCGTGTCCTGCTCTCTCGGCGCGGCGCCCCGCGCGTGTCCAGACCGACGCGCCCGGGCGCCTGCGCCGAGGGGTCATGAACTGTCGGCTGCGGCGCCGCCAGGCGACGCTTTCTGCGCCCTCGGCGGGGCGCCCCGCGCGTGTCGCGACCCGGTGCCGGTCTGGAGGCGCGGTGCTGGCCCGCCACGCGCCTCCCGGCACGCCCGGGCGCTTGCGCCGAGGGGTCACGAACTGTCGGCTGGGGCGCCGCCAGGCGACGCTTTCTGCACCCGCGGCGGTCTGCCTGCGGCGTGTCCTGCCCCCTCGGCGTGGCGCCCCGCGCGCGTCGCGACCCGATGCCGGTCTGGAGGCGCGCTGCGGCCCCGCCCCGCGCCTCCCGTCCGCCGCGACGCGCGCGGGAATGTGGGCGGCCGCGGTTAGGCTGTTCCCACCCCGCAGCACACCGTACGAACCGGAGGTTCCGTGTCGGATTCCGACTCCTTCGTCCACCTGCACGTGCACAGCGAGTACTCGATGCTCGACGGTGCCGCCAGGCTCTCCGACCTCGTGGCGGAGACCGCCGCGCAGGGGATGCCCGCCGTGGCGGTGACCGACCACGGCAACATGTTCGGCGCCTTCGAGTTCTGGAAGGCCGCCAAGGCCGGTGGCGTCAAACCGATCATCGGGACCGAGGCGTACATCACGCCCCGCACTCACCGCTCGGACAAGACCCGTGTGCGCTGGGGTGACGGCGGGGGCGACGACGTGTCCGGCGCCGGCTCGTACACGCACATGACGATGTTCGCCGAGAACACCACGGGCATGCACAACCTGTTCCGGTTGTCGTCCAAGGCGTCGCTCGAGGGCTACTACTTCAAGCCCCGTATGGACATCGAGCTCCTGCAGGAGTACCACGAGGGCATCATCGCCACGACCGGCTGCCCCTCGGGGGAGATCCAGACGCGCCTGCGGCTCGGCCAGTACGACGAAGCGGTGCAGGCCGCCGCCGACTACCGCGACATCTTCGGCAAGGAGAACTACTTCGCCGAGGTCATGGACCACGGCCTCGAGATCGAACGCCGGATCATGAGCGACCTGATCCGCCTGGCGAAGGACCTCGACATCCCGCTGGTCGGCACCAACGACCTGCACTACACGCACGCCCACGACGCCAAGTCGCACGCGGCACTGCTCTGCGTGCAGTCCGGCTCGACCCTCAACGACCCGAACCGCTTCAAGTTCGACGCCGACGAGTTCTACCTGAAGACCCCGGCGCAGATGCGGCACGTCTTCCGCGACAACCTCGAGGCCTGCGACAACACGCTGCTCATCGCGGAACGCTGCAACGTCGAGTTCGACACCTCGGCCAACTACATGCCGAAGTTCCCGGTGCCCGAGGGCGAGACCGAGCACTCCTGGTTCGAGAAAGAGGTCGCGAAGGGGCTGGACTACCGGTACCCGGACGGCATCTCGAAAGAGGTGCAGGACCGCGCCGACTACGAGGTCGGCATCATCAACCAGATGGGGTTCCCGGGCTACTTCCTGGTGGTCGCGGACTTCATCAACTGGTCCAAGAACAACGGCATCCGCGTCGGTCCGGGTCGTGGCTCCGGCGCCGGCTCGATGGTGGCGTACGCGATGCGCATCACCGACCTCGACCCGATCCGGCACGGCCTGATCTTCGAGCGGTTCCTCAACCCGGACCGCGTCTCGATGCCCGACTTCGACGTCGACTTCGACGACCGGCGCCGCGGTGAGGCGATCAAGTACGTCACCGAGAAGTACGGGTCGGAGCGCGTCGCGCAGATCGTCACGTACGGCACGATCAAGGCGAAGCAGGCGCTCAAGGACTCCTCGCGCGTCCTCGGGTTCCCGTTCGGCATGGGCGAGAAGCTCACCAAGGCGATGCCGCCGCCCGTGATGGGCAAGGACATCCCGCTCACCGGGATCTTCGACAAGGACCACCCGCGCTACAAGGAAGCCGTCGACGTCCGCACCGTGGTCGAGACCGACCCCGAGGCGAAGACCGTCTTCGACACCGCACTCGGGCTCGAGGGGCTGAAGCGCCAGTGGGGCGTGCACGCGGCCGGCGTCATCATGTCGAGCGATCCGCTCATCGACATCATCCCGATCATGAAGCGGGAGCAGGACGGCCAGATCGTCACGCAGTTCGACTACCCGGCAGCAGAGTCGCTCGGCCTGATCAAGATGGACTTCCTGGGGCTCCGCAACCTCACGATCATCAGTGACGCCCTCGACAACATCAAGACGAACCGGGGGACCGAGCTCGACCTCGAGAACATGGGGCTCGAGGACCCCGAGGCGTACGCGCTCCTGCAGCGCGGCGACACCCTCGGTGTGTTCCAGCTCGACGGTGGGCCGATGCGTGGCCTGCTGCGGCTGATGAAGCCCGACAACTTCGAGGACATCTCCGCGCTCATCGCCCTGTACCGCCCGGGGCCCATGGGTGCGAACTCGCACACGAACTACGCGCTCCGCAAGAACGGCGAGCAGCCGATCACGCCGATCCACCCGGAGCTCGAGGAGCCCCTCAAGGACATCATCGGCACGACCTACGGCCTGATCATCTACCAGGAGCAGGTCATGGCCATCGCGCAGAAGGTCGCCGGGTTCTCCCTCGGCCAGGCGGACATCCTCCGCCGCGCGATGGGCAAGAAGAAGAAGTCCGAGCTCGACAAGCAGTACGCGGGCTTCCAGCAGGGCATGAAGGACAACGGGTACTCCGACGCGGCGATCAAGACGCTGTGGGACATCCTGCTGCCCTTCTCCGACTACGCGTTCAACAAGGCGCACTCGGCGGCCTACGGTGTGGTGTCCTTCTGGACCGCGTACCTCAAGGCGCACTACCCGGCCGAGTACATGGCGGCGCTGCTGACGAGCGTCGGCGACGCCCGCGACAAGCTCGCCCTGTACCTCAACGAGTGCCGCCGGATGGGCATCAAGGTGATGCCGCCGGACGTCAACGAGTCGATCGGCTTCTTCGCCGCAGTCGGCGACGACATCCGCTTCGGCATGGGTGCCATCCGCAACGTCGGGTTCAACGTCGTCGACGACATCGTCAAGGCGCGGACCGAGAAGGGCGCCTTCGAGTCGTTCCACGACTTCCTGCGCAAGATCCCGATCTCGTCGGCGAACAAGCGCACGGTCGAGTCGCTCATCAAGGCCGGCGCCTTCGACGAGTTCGGTGACACCCGCCGAGCCCTGGTGGAGATCCACGAGGGCGCGGTCGAGGGCGCGGTGAAGGTCAAGCGCGACGAGGCCCACGGCAACGTCGGGTTCGACTTCGACTCGCTCTTCGCCGAGGCAGCCGAGGACGCCCCGAGCGCCGCGGTGTCCCAGGTGCCGGACCGTCCGGAGTGGTCCAAGCGCGACAAGCTGGCCTTCGAGCGGGACATGCTCGGGCTCTACGTGTCCGACCACCCGCTCGCGGGTCTCGAGATCGAGCTCGCGAAGCACCAGTCGATCACCATCGCCGACCTGCTCACCGCCGACGACTCGATCGAGGGCGAGACGGTCACCGTCGCCGGCCTGCTGACGAGCGTGCAGCACCGGGTGGCGAAGACGAGCGGCAACCCGTACGGCATCGTCGACATCGAGGACTTCGGCGGCCAGATCGGCGTGATGTTCCTGGGCAAGACCTACCAGGAGTTCGGCCCGTCCCTGGTGCCCGACTCGATCGTCGTCCTGCGCGGCCGCGTCAACGTCCGCGACGACGGCAAGGCCCTGCACGCGGTGAGCATGTTCCAGCCGAACGTCGGCGACGCGATGGGCTCCGGCCCGCTCACCCTGTCGCTGCCCGAACGCCAGGCCACGACGACCACGGTGACGGAACTCGCCGCCGTGCTCGGCCGCCACCAGGGTGACACCGAGGTGCGGTTGAAGCTGCTCAAGGACGACGTGGCGCGCACCTTCGAGCTGCCGTTCCCGGTGAACCTGACCCCCGACCTGTTCGGCGAGCTGAAGAGCCTGCTCGGACCCCGCTGCCTGGTGTAGGTGCGCCGACCATGGCCGGTCACCGGATCTTCGGGACGCCCGTCGCGGACGTCTACGGGCACTACCTGGCGAAGGTGGAGCGGAAGGGCCACACGAAGGCGGAGCTCGACACCGTCATCGAGTGGTTGACCGGCTTCGACGACCGGGCGCTCGCGCAGCACCTGGCCGACCGGACCACGTTCGAGGACTTCTTCGCTGGCGCACACCTGAACCCGAACGCCCCGCTGATCACCGGGGTGATCTGCGGGGTGCGGATCGAGGAGCTCGACGACCCGCTCATGCGGCAAATCCGGTACCTCGACAAGCTCGTCGACGAGGTCGCCAAGGGCCGGCCGATGGTGAAGATCCTGCGGACCGCGTGACCGACGGCCAGCCGGCACCACCGGATCCCGGAGTGCTCGCCGCGTTCGGTGCGGGAGCAGCCACACCGGTGCCACTCGTGGGCGGCCGCGGCCGCTCCTGGCGGGCGGGCGACATCGTCCTCCGGCCCCACGACGGTGCGCTCGTGACGGACTGGCGCGCTGCGGTGCTCGCGGACCTGGGCCACACGTCGGCGTTCCGGACTCCGAGACCGGTGCCCACTCGCGCCGGTGCCTGGCGGTGCGGGGAGTGGGAGGCGTGGGAGTTCGTCGCCGGGGCAGCTGACGACACCCGTGTCGACGACGTCATCCGAGCGGGTCGGGCCTTCCACCGCGCAGTCGCCGGCGTCGGGTGCCCCGCGTTCCTCCGGACGGCCGACCCCGAGACCGACGACCCGTGGCGTCGCGCCGACCGCATGGCCTGGGGCGAGGCACCACTGCCGACCGACCCGACCCTCGATCGCCTGGCCGCGGCGTTCCGTCCCGTCCACGCGCCGGCGCAGTTGGTCCACGGGGACCTGCTCGGCAACGTCCTGTTCGCGGAGGGACTCGCGCCCGGGATCATCGACTGGCCTCCCTACTGGCGTCCGGCCGGCACGGGAGCCGCGATCGCCGCAGTCGACGCGGTCTGCTGGCACGGCGTGTCCGTCGACCGCCTCGACGATCTCGGCGAGGGCGAACACGAGTGGCGGCAGTTGCTCCTGCGCGCCCTCGTGTTCCGGATCGCCACGCTGCACCTGCTCGGTGCGTTCGACGGGGCCAGCGTCGCGCGACACCGCGCGGTCGTCGACGCACTCGCGTGACGGACGGGAGGCCCGTGGCGGCGCCGCCACGGGCCTCCCGTCCGCTCGTCGGTCGTCGCTCAGGCGCCGCGGCCGGCGATCGCGCGGAGGCGGGCGACGATGCGCGGGTTGCGCGCACCGAACGTGAGCGCGGCGAGGCGTCGGACCGACACCGTCGCGCGGTGCACCAGGAGCCCGGTCGCTTCGGCGATGTCCGAAACCGCGTGCCAGCGAGCACGCAGGGACGCCGGGTCGATCTCGTTCGCGGCGGCTGTGCGGACGAGCCGGACGAGGTCGTCCCCGTCGCGCCAGCTCGTGCTCTGGTTCTCGAAGCGGCGCAGGATGCGGTCGATCGCCGACGCACGGTGGTTCGCGACCGCGTGTGACCACCGGACGTCCTGCGACACGGGGTCGACGAGGATCCAGCGGGGAGCGTTGGCGTTGAGCGCGGAGAGCTGCGCGAACGTGGTCAGGGCGCCGAGGGCGACCGCGACGTCGAAGATCTGCCGTGGCCGGCCGCCGACGGCGATCGCAGCGCCCGGGAACGCCTCACGGGCGTCTCGGATCTGCGACTTCGCGACGATGACCGTGACGACGACGTCATCCGGCGCTGCAGCGAGGGTGCTGCGGGTCCGGGCGATGACCTCGTCGGTCAGGTCGGCCGGGAGGTGCAGCGCCACGCGGACGACGTCGTCGTCGGGCAGGAACGCATCGGCGAACACGTCGACGGCGTCACGGTACCGGGCGAGGAAGAGCGCGATCGCGCCGCCGTAGAAGGGGTAGCGCTCGAGCAGGATCCGCTCGTGCTCGAGTCGGAGCGAGGGACCGCGATCCCCGCTGAAGCTCGTCGAGCCCGTGTGCAGGACCAACGCGCGGTTCGCCAACACCGAGGTGAAGCCGTGCTCGTTGATCCGCAGGCAGAAGTCGTTCTCCTCGCCGTAGCCGGGGGAGAAGACGTCGTCGAACAACCCGAAGCGGTCGACCATCTCGCGCCGGATGAGGAAGCAGAAGCCCATCGCCACCGGGGAGACCGTGTGCCGCGGGAGCAGGTACTTCGTCCGGCCGTGCAGCTCGCGGGTGCGGCGCGGTGCGAGGCTCGCGCGCGGGTTCCGCCGCGCGTAGGGGAAGGACGCGATCGTGGCGTTGTCGCTCCTCGCGCACACGACGCCGATCGAGTCGTCCGAGGCCAGGACCGCGGTCATCTCGTCCAGGAACCCCGGCATCGGGACGGTGTCGCTGTTGAGGAGCAGGACGTCGTTGCCCGTGCGGTCGAGCTCGAGGACCGCCCGGTTGCAGTTGCCGACGAAGCCGAGGTTGCGGCTGTTGCGGGTGTACTCGAACCCCTCGTGGTCACGGACGAGCTCGAGCACCCGGGCCTCGATCGCGTCGACGCGGGGGCCCATGTCGTTCGCCAGGAGCACGCGGTCGACGGCGAAGTCCACCGTCTCGAGCAGTGCCTCGATGCAGCGCTCGAGACCGGGGAGGTCGTCGTAGATGGGGACGACGATCGTGACCGGACGACGGTCGCGCGTCATCGCCGAGCCAGCTTCCGGACGACGACGCCGGGCTGGGCGATGAGTCGGCCGACGGCCCCGGAACGGGATCGCACGCGGCTCGCGAGGAGTCCGACGGCGGCTCTGGCGCTCGTCGCACCGAGCGACGCGTACGCGCCGGGCAGCTCGAACCAGTAGCGCGCCGCCTGGGGGAGCCGGTAGCCCTCGGTGCCGACCAGCGCGACCAACCGTGCGATGGCCGCGGCGTTGTCGTGGCCCGCACCCGTGACGGTGGCGAGGCGTTCCGGTGCAGCCGCACCGTGCCTCCTGGCCGTGTCCGGGACGGCCGCGTACGCGGCGAGGGCATCGGCGAGGGCGTTCGTGTCCTCGGCATCGACCAGCGCGCCGGTCACACCGGGCTCCACGAGTTCCGCGCTGCCGCCCTGGCGCGTGGCGACGACGGCCTTGCCGAGCGCCATGTACTCGGCGGTGGTGCGACCGAAGGCCTCGATGGTGGACGGTGTGACGCAGACGTCGGCCGCCTCGATGAAGGGCGCGGGCGTGTGCTGCTCGCCAGCGAACACGACGTGCTCGGCGACACCGAGCGCGCGGGCGCGGTCGGTGAGCCGCTGGTCCTCACCCGGGTGCTTCCAGCTCCCGACGAAACAGACGCTCGCGGTCACGCCTCGTCGGCGCAGCGCGCCGAGCGCGTCGACGACGCGGTGCTGACCCTTGGACTCCTCGACGCGGCCGAGGACCGTGATCCGGAGGCCGGGTTCTGCCTGCGGGAAGGGGGTGACGGCAGGCGTGTCGTCCTTCGTCGCCAGGAGTCGGCTCGTGTCGACCGTCGGGTAGGCGACGGAGAGCTTGTCGGCGGGAATGTACTGCGCCAAGTGCTCGCGCATGGCCTCGGAGTTGGTCACGACGGCGCCGGACAGCAAGCCGATGTCGCCGAGGACGCCCGCACGGCCCGTCTGGAACTGCAGGCCGTGGTCGAGGTCGCCGTACTCACGGACGAACCACGCCTGCGGGATCCCGAGGACCGCGGCGGCGAACGACGCCCACGGGGCGACGAGTGTGTTGGTGACGACGAGGTCCGGGCGCTCGCGCTCGTACTTCCGGATGATCGCGTTCACGGCGGCGTAGTCGACGGTCGCGAAGGCGGCGCGTTCCGCAGCCGGTGCGGGCTGTGGACTCGGCAGGGCCCAGCCGCGGAACCGCAACGCGTCGTACGACCAGCCCCGCTCGTCGAGGGCATCGATGAACTTGCCGCGCGGGGCCTTGGTGATGAAGGTCGGCGTCATGGCCGGGTCCTGCGCCTGCCAGTCCTCCACGAAGCGGATGAGTGACCGTTCCGCCCCGCCGAGGTTCACCGGTGCGGTGGAGTGGTTGGCGAAGCTGACGATCACCCACCAACCCTACTCAGGTTTCACCAGGTGTTCGTCTCCGCGGCGCCCGCAGCGGACATGCGTCACCGAGTCGAACGTGGCAAGTGCAACCTTTGTGCGAGAATGTCTCGTCCCCGAATCCCTGTGAGGAGCGCTGCGTTGCGCCCCGGAGGAGCCTGCACCCGAAGCATGACGTACCTGAACGAGCTCATGTCGTCGCGGGAACTCCTGGCGAACCTCACCGCCCGCGAGGTCAAGGGCAAGTACCGCCGCACGGTCTTCGGGCAACTGTGGTCCCTGATCAACCCGCTCGCGACGATGCTGATCTACACGATCGTGTACTCGTTCATCTTCCGGGCACGACTCGAGGTCGGCGACCCCAGCGGGCTCAACATCTACCCGCTCTGGCTCATGTGCGGGCTGCTGCCGTGGATCTTCGCGCGCAACGTCATCAACTCCGGCATGACGTCGATCGTCGCCAACGGCTCGCTGATCAAGAAGGTGTACTTCCCGCGGATGACGCTGCCGCTCGCGGCCGTCGGGTCCTTCGGGTTCACGTGGCTGGTGGAGATGGGGGTGTTGCTCATCGCGCTCGCGATCGCCGGGTCGAACTTCTGGCTCTACCTGCCGCTGATCGCCCTGACGATGGTGTTCCTCGCCATGTTCTCCGCCGGCCTCGGGCTGATCCTGTCGATCATCAACGTGCACTTCCGCGACATGCAGCACCTGGTCGGCATCGCACTGCAGATGTGGATGTACCTGTCGCCGATCATCTACCCGCTCTCGCTCGTCGAGGACGCCGCCAACAAGGCCGGACATCCGTGGATCATCCACGTCTACAAGCTCAACCCGATCGAGCGGTTCTCCGAGGTCTTCCGGAACCTCATGTACGACAACCGCCTCCCGAACTGGACCGACCTGGTCGCGTGTGCCATCGCCGGGTGCGCCTCGCTCGCGATCGGCTACGTCGTGTTCTCCCGCAACGAGAAGAAGCTGGCTGAACTCCTGTGAACGACTCCGCCGTCTCCGTCGAACACGTCTCCAAGCGCTTCCGCATGTACCACGAGCGCAACGACTCGCTGAAGAGCATGGTCATGCGCGGGAAGAAGTCCGTGCACGAGGATTTCTGGGCACTGAAGGACGTGTCGTTCGAGGTCCCGCACGGATCGACGTTCGGCCTCATCGGCAAGAACGGGTCCGGCAAGTCGACGCTGTTGAAGTGCCTCGCCAAGATCCTCTGGCCGGAAGAGGGCTCGATCACCGCGCGTGGCAAGCAGGCGTCACTGCTCGAGGTCGGCTCCGGGTTCCACCCCGAGCTCTCCGGTCGCGAGAACGTGTTCCTGAACGGCTCGATCCTCGGGATGAGCCGCAAGGAAGTGGCGCGGAAGTTCGACGACATCGTGTCGTTCTCCGGTGTGGGCAACTTCATCGACCAGCCGGTGAAGAACTACTCGTCCGGCATGTACGTGCGGCTCGGGTTCTCCGTCGCCGTCGCGGTCACGCCGGACATCCTGGTCGTGGACGAGGTGCTGGCCGTCGGCGACGCGACGTTCCGCAAGCGCTGCCAGACGAAGTTCAAGGAGATGAAGGACGAAGGCCGCACGGTCATCCTCGTCTCGCACTCCATGGGGACCGTCAAGGACATGTGCGACCAGGTCGCCTGGCTCAACGAGGGCGAGCTGAAGATGATCGGCCCGACCAAGAAGGTCGTGTCGGCGTACGAGGCGACCGTCTGAGCGTGCTCCTGCGCTGCACCTAGGCTGGAGCCGTGCAAACGGATGTTGAGGAGCTGTCGGCCTACTCGGACGACCGCGGGAACCGTATCGAGTACGCCGGCCCGAAACGGGGGAACGTCAAGATCACGTTCCGCGGGTCGAACAACGTCGTGCGGGTTCACCAACGTGCGCGTCTCGGGCGGATCGTGGTGAGCATGGACTGTGACAACGGTCTGCTCGACATCGCGGAGAACCACGGTGCGCCGGCGTTCGTCGCGAACATCAGGATCGGGCAGGACTCGTCCGTGCTCGTCGGCGCCAACGCATCCACCACCGCCAACTGCGTGATCTCGGCGACGGAGGGGACGACCGTGCGGATCGGCGACGACGTCATGATCGCTTCGCACGTCCAGATCCGGGCGGACGACGCGCACCCGATCTTCGACGTCCGCACCGGAGCGCGGGTCAACGTGTCGAGGTCGATCGACATCGGTGACCACGTCTGGCTCGCACTCGGCGTCACCGTCCTCGGCGGTACCACCGTCGGACGCGGCTCCGTGATCGGGACCGGGTCGATCGTGACGGGCCGGGTCCCCAACAACTGCATCGCCGTCGGGACGCCGGCACGGGTCGTGCGGCGCGACGTCGCCTGGGAGCGGCCGCACCTCTCGCTGAAGGAGCCCTTCTACAAGCCGGACGCGTCGACGGTCGAGCGTTCGCCGTTCTGGGAGCTCACGGAAGCCGACGACTGATCCTCGGCGGGCAGCGCGGCCTCGGGCTGGGGCTCGGCTGGTCGTGGTCCGCCCGTCAACCACTCCATCATCTGGATGACGCGTTCCGAATTGCGCCCGTCCCGCGTGACGAAGGTCCGTCGCGCCCGTTCCCGGAACGTGTCCGACGGGCGGAACCCGGCCTCTGCGATCCGTTCGACAGCGCCTTCCACTTCCCGGACGGACCCTGTGACCTCGCCGAACCCGGCTTCGTCGTAGTCGAAGTACCCGCGACGACCACTGTGCGAGCCGCCGAAGAACTCGCGGAGGTCGAAGTGGAAGTACACCACCGGGACGTCGATGAAGGCGGCGTCGAAGGCCAGCGACGAGAAGTCGGTCACGAACGCAGCGCTCCGGGCGAGGACGTCCTGCACGCCGTCGACGGCGAAGTCGAGGATCTCCACGTCGTCGGGCAGGTGGAAGTCGGTCAGGTACGGACGGAGGAGCGGGTGCGGCATGAGCGCGAGGCGCTTCCCGGTCCGCTTCGCGAGTGCGCGGAGCTCCGGCGACGACATGAGCGCCGTGTACTCCTTGGCGAAACGGCTCTCCATGAACCGGTCGTCACGCTCCCACGCTCCGGATCCGGCGACCTGCGCCCCGACGAGGTAGTGACGCCAGGTGGGCATGACGAGGATGAGGTCGCGCTCGGTTTCCTGCTTCGCCCGGCTCTTCTCGAGGAGCGCGTCGAAGCGGGGCAGCCCGGTCAGGACGACCTCGTGCTGGGAGAAGATCCACTGCCCGTGGCCCGCGATCGCGTCCCGCTCCTGCGGGGTCGAGACCACGAACAGGTCGGGTCGCTTCGAGTTGAGCCACCGCGACAGGTCGTAGTTGATCACGCCGTGCTGCAGGAAGGTGAAGTGGAACCGCGGCTGCCCGAACTTCGACGTGGGCAGGGGCTTGGTGACGAAGTCCGCGATGTGCGACGACGCGACGTGCTCGGCGTGGAGCATCAGTTGCACCCACTCGAGCGACCGGAACGCGATCATCCGGAACCCTTCGCGCTGCAGGCGGTCCCAGTCCTTGGAATCGCGGTTGAGCACGAAGTAGGCGTTGATGTCCGGACGGTGCCGTCGAACGTACCGGTAGGCGTGTTCCGCGTTGTCGTTCGCGTCCGTGTCCCGATCGATGAACACCCACGCGCCCTGGAACCGTTCGCGTGCGCGGCGCGTGCGGGCCAGCGTCGGTGCCAGGGCGTTCCGGAGTGCGGTCTTCTGCAGGGAGTTCCGGGTCGTGATCGCACGCTCGCGCACCGCTCGCCAGACGTGCTGCTTGTTGGTCAGCTCCACCTCGTTGGGATCCACCACGCGTCGGCGCTGGGCCAGGATCTGCGGTTCGAGCTGGCGGCGGGTCAGGGTTGCGTAGTGGTTCGGCACTTCACCCCGGGCGAAGACGACCTGCTGTCCGTCCACGTACATCTCGGTGACGTGGCCGCGGGGGATCCAGATCACGCGCCGGCGAACCAGCGGCCGACCGTAGAAGACGAAGTCCTGGACGGTCTCGAACTCGGGGACAACCTCGTGTCCGTCGACAGCGATCTGTTCCGCCGGGATCTCGCCGGTGAACCAGTACTGGAGCTGCACGAGTTGGTGGGCCTCATCGACCTGAGCGAGGTTGACGGTGTTCGGGCGGTCCGGTTCGTCCCGGTACCCGACGAGCATCGCCCGCCGCACCGCGAACTCCACGGGCAGCAGGTCGAAGGAGCGGACCGCTTCCGGACCGACTCGCTGCAGGACCGCAGCCGCCAGCTCGTGGAACTCGTCGAACGCATCGGCGGGGGCGAGGGCCGAGGGCGACCGGATCGCACGCTCGCGCCGGAAGTACCCGACGAGGTCGTAAAGGACGGTGTTCGCCACCCAACGATCGATGCGTCCGGTCGCCGACGCCTCGTCGAGGAGCCCGAGGTGACCGTGACGGAGCACGTCGGTGTACTTCCGTCGGTCCTCGTGGCTGGTCTGCATGGTGGAGCTGCCATCGCCGCGCTGACGGTAGCGGTACTTGGCCGAGGCCATCAGACCGATCCGGTGCAGTCCGTTGCGGAGCAGGTAGCGCGCGACGAAGTGGGCGTCCTCGAACGTGGGTCGGACACGACCGTCGAACCGGAGACCCGCCGCCTCGACGAGGTCACGACGCATGAACGCCGCGTTCACGCCGGTCTGCACGATGGGGTCCAACCGCATGTCGACGATGCGCGATCCCTTCTCGAAGCGCTTGCGGGACGGGTGCCCGTCCGTCACGCCGCCGTCGTCGTCCAGGAGGAGCTGATGGGCCGCGAGGAGCGCGACATCGTCCGACGCGTGCAACTCGATGAACTTCGCGACCTCTTCGAAGTACCGTTCCTCCAGCTCGTCGTCGGCGTCGACGAAGGTGACCCACTGCCCGGTGGCACGGGTCAATCCGGTGTTCCGTGCGTCGGCGATCCAGGCGTTGTCCTGGTGGATCACGGTCACGTCGGCTCCAGCGGACCTGGCCCAGTCGTCGAGGAGCGACCCCGTCGAGTCGGTCGACCCGTCATCGACGAACACGAACTGCACACGGTCGTGGTCGAACGTCTGCCGTTCGAACGACCGCAGGAGCGTCGGGAGGTACCGTTCCACGTCGAGCGCCGCCACGACGACGGAGATGAGTGGTGTGGTCCGGATCGCTGAGTCCATCGGTCGATCGGCTCCCTGTCGTCGTGATGCACGTGCTGCGATAGTTTAGGGCTGAAGTCGAGGTTGGCTCGTCGCGCACTGCGCAACCCGAACGTGATGAACTCCAGGAGAAGTGCTGTGGGCGGACCCCTTCCTCTGCTGTCGGTCGTCGTGCCGGTCGGCAGCGTCGGCCCGTGGTTCGACGTCGCGCTGGAGGCGCTCCGGTCGCAGACCCACCGTCGGCTCGAGATCATCCTCGTGCTCGACGGGCTCAGCTCCGGGGTGACGGAGTCCGTCCGGTCGCTCTCCACCGAAGACCCGCGCATCGTCGTGCTCGAGATCGGGGAACGTGGCGGAGCCGGCAACGCCAGGAACACCGGGCTGGGCGTCGCGACCGGCGACTTCGTCGCGTTCGCGGACGCCGACGACCTCGTGCCGCCCGCTGCTTACGAACGGCTCCTCGCCGTGTTCACCGAGTTCGGTCCGGAGATCGTCAGCGGGAGGGCTGAGCAGTTCACCGGGGACGGGCGCGAGTCGACCTACTGGACGACGGACGACGCACTCTGGACGACCGGGGGGACCGGCCTCCGGCTCTCGGACACGCCGCAGCTGGCCTTCGACCACACACCCTGGAACAAGGTCTTCAACCGCACGTGGTTGCTCGAGTCCGGCGTCGAGTTCCCGACCGGCACCACCTGCGAGGACGTTTCCTGGTGGGCGCGGCTCGCGGTGGGAGCGAGGGTCGACGTGCTGCCCGAGGTGGTGTACCGCCACCGGCGACACGACGGGTCGGTGACGTCGGGCATCGGCCGGGGCGACGACCTGGACGACTGGCTCGAACAGACCCGTGCAGCAGTCGAGACGTACGCGGCACACGGGGCGGACGGGGCGACGGAGGCTTTCGGACGGCGGCTGATCCGCCGAGAGGCGTGGACGCGGGTCCGCGGGATCGGCGTGCTCGACCCGGTCGGCGCCCGCCTGCTCGCCGACTTCGTGAGGTGGATCGACACCTGGGTCGACGAGACGGAGTTCGACGACCTCAGCGCGTACCCCGGCACCGCCTACGCCCTGCTCCGGGCGAAGGAGCCGGGACTCGCGGCCGAGCTCGTCGAGACGTTCGACCGCCCGGCAGAGGACGTCGTCATGCGGTGGCGCGGCCTCGCCGCCGAGTGCGAGCGGGCGCTCGGTCCCGACACGGAGCGCGGCGCAGACCTGTGGCGCGAACGCCTGTTCCGGCCGGTCGTCGATGCCGCACAGCGCGGCGATCCGCTCCCTGTCCGTCCAGAGCTCGTCGCGGCGTTCTGGGACGAGTTCGTCGGCCGTGGGCTGGACGAGCACGAACAGGTCGTGCTGTCCGCGTTGCGGGACGGAGCAGTGGACGACGTCGTGTTCCTCCGACGCAACCGTCGCGTCCGTGCGACCGCGGTCCGACACCGTGGTGGTCTCCGGATCAGCATGACGGGTCTCGAGCACCCGGCACCGGGGAACGTCGTGCTCGAGCGCGACGGAACCCGGACGGCAGTGCACCGGGGCGTGCTGTCATCGGACACGGTCGTCTCGTCGGCGAGGCCTCGGCCCGGTGACCGGTGGAGCGTCGAGTTCACGCTGCGCGACAGGCGGATCCACCGTGTCGAGGTGGCCGTCGCACCGTCGGCACTGCGCCGCGTCGCCGCCGTGCTCAGGACGAGGAGTCGGCCGTGAGTGCACAGCTCTCCGTCGTCATGCCGGTGCACGACGTCGCGCCGTGGATCGAGGAGCAGCTCGACTGTGTCCTGCGGCAGGATGTCGACCTCGAGGTGATCGTCATCGACGACCGGTCCACCGACGAGACGGTCGCGATCGTGGAGCGGATCGCGTCCCGCGACCCCCGTGTGCGACTGCACCGATCCCGAGCAGCGGGGGGAGGCACCGCCCGCAACCAGGGGATCGACCTCGCGCAGGGCGAGTACGTGGTGTTCGCCGACGGTGATGACCTGGTACCTGACGGGGCGTACCGGGCGCTCATCGACGCAGCCGAGCGCAGCGACGCCGTGATCGCGCTCGGACGGCACCTCAAGTTCAGCTCCGGGTCGGCCTGGGAGCCCATGTCGAGTTGGTACGACGTCCTGACCGAGTCGGTGACGGACCTCCAGGCCATGCCGAGGCTCTTGGCGAACCGCGCATGCTGGAACCGGGTCTTCCGCACCGACTTCCTGCGCGCGTCGGGCGTCCGGTTCCCGAACGCCCCGCGCTCCAACGACATCGTGCCGATGGTCCGCGCGTTCCTCGCCGCGGACCGTGTCGCGGTGGTGCCGGAGGTCGTCTACCTCTACCGCGAGCGTCCGGGAGCCTCGTCCATGACCGCGAGGGCGTCGGGCATCGATGGCGTGCTGAGCTACTTCGATCAGGAGATCGAGGTGGCATCACTGCTCGCCGATGCCGCCCCGGAGGTCCGCCGCGCGCACGCCGAGGTCGTCCTCGACGCCGACGGGTACGTCCACCTCGAACGGTTCCTCCGCGGCCAGCCGGATGCGAACGACCTGCACCGGGTCATCGGAGCGGTGCACGATCTGCTCGCGGTCGTGCCGACCGCCGATCGTCAGGCGCTCCGTGCCGAGCGACGAGCGCTCTGGTTCGCGGTGGCCAACGGAGCGGGGGAGATCGCCGTGCGCCTCGCGTCTGCGCTGCACGACGCGCGCGACGACCGCGACGTGCCGCCGGTGCTGCTCCGCGCCTGGGTGGACGTGATCCGCTCGGTCGGTGTGCTCGGAGAGGAAGCGGTCTTCGCACTCGATCGCGGATCCCTCGTGAACGACGGGCCGTTGGTCCTGCTGGCGAACCGCGCGGAGCACACCGACGTGTCGGTGCTCGGATCCGCCGTCACGGACCTGGGTCCGCTGACGGCGGGGGTCGAAGGGAACTCCGAACTCCTGCGCGCTATGGCGGGTGCCGTCCACGGGCAGGACCCGCTCGCAGTGCAGCTGGTCTCGATGGTGCGGCACCTCGCACCGCTCGTCGTCGACGAGGCGCACCCGGACGCCGGCGGCCTGACCTTGAGCGGACCAGTGGCCGGGACGGTGCCTGACGGGGTCTCCCTCGACATGGTCCTGACCGCAACCCCGACCGAAAACGCCACTCTGACCGGAGCCGGGGCAGCGGGTACCCAGGCCGTCCTCCGGGTCGATCACCGCTCATCCCGCTGGTCGCTGCGCCTGGAGAACGGCGACATCGCCACCGGCAGACACCGTGCCGTGGTCCGGATCTCGTTCCGTGGTCTCCGGCTCGACTTCCCGGTCGTGACCGCGAGGATGCCGCTCCCGCCCGTTCCGAGCGGCGTGCAACTGCAGCCCCTGGCCGACCGTGCGGACGGCTGGCGGTTCCTCGTCGACCGTCGGGTGCCGAGCGGGCACTTCGCCCGACGGCTCCTGCGCGCAGCGCGCGCCAGGCTCAGGAACTGAGGCCGGCGAGTTCGTCGGCCGGGTGCCCGGCGGTCAGGGCATCGCCGATGACCATGCGGTCGAGGTCGGCCATGAAGTCCTGGAAGAACGGTCGGCCGAAGTGCCAGGGCGAGATGCCGTAGGGGTGCGCGCCGTCGGAGTGGTACGAACGGTCGCGGTTGTCGATGGTACGGAGGTCGTGACGGGCAGCGATCGAACGGTAGAGCGAGTCGTACCGGTCGTTCTCCCGCAGCAGCCGCTTGTACAGGTCATCCCGTTTCTGGTCTCCGCGGTACTTCACGAACTCCAGGTCGCCGGTGCTCGTCCGGTAGTACGAGCTGTACCGGAAGCAGTTCAACACCAGGGTCGTCTCCGGGAGCGCCTGTCGCTGCCATGCCACGAGCTCGTCGACGGCCTGCTCGAGGAGCGGCACGTACTCGGCGCTCGCGTTCGCCATGTGCAGGGTCGTGAACCCCTCACCCGCCGCGAAGAAGTCCGTCTTCCGGAAGCTGTTCGGATTGTTCGTGATGGTCGCGTCGCCGATCCGCGCGAGCCCGTACCGGACGTCGGAGTAGAGGTCGAACAGCAGGTAGTCGGGCGCGAACGACTCGAGTTCTGCGCGGTCCGACTTGGCGATGTCGCGCGCCATCGTGCGCGCCCCGTGCTCGTTGACCTTGTCACCCGGCTGGATCCGTAGCGCGATGTCCGGAGCGACGGGCGCCGACAGGAAGCTCACGAGACCGGTCTGCCACGCGAGCGGACCGAGGTCGTAGACGTCCTTGTAGTGCGGGTTGTTCCGCGTGATGAACGCTTCTCGCGTGACGCACGAGCCGATGATGGCCACCTTGATCCGTGACACCGAGTTCTCCGTTCGATCGAGCATGAGCCAGCAACAAGGGTTGATTATGCCTCAGGGCGCGTGGCGGTCCGCGTCGGCAGGCCAGCCGTCGTGCGCCGCAGGAGCGCCTCGTACCGGCGGGAGACCGCGAACGGCGCGAGCCGGGCCGTGAACCCGAGTGCGGCACCGCCTTCCGGCAACGGCTCCGACAGCACCCGGGCGAGCGCGCCGGCATCACCGGGTTCGAACCACCGGACCCAGGCTTCACCGCCGAAGTCGCTCCGGAGGTGCGCTTCGTCGGGCAGCACGACCGGCACGCCGAAGGTCGCGGCGAGGTGGAGGCTGCCGGAGTTCAGGACGCGCCGGTACGGCAGCACCGCGATGTCCGCGGCGTCGAACCAGCGCTTGACCTCGGCGTCGGCCACGTAGTCGTGGTGACGGACGGTGCGGAGCCCTTCGGGCACGAGCCGATCGATGGTCGCTTCGTCCTCGGCCGACGTCCTCCCGGCGAGCAGGAGGACGAACCGGCCGGCGGCGGACGCCTGCTGCAGGGCCTCGATCAGGACGTCGACTCCCTTGTACGGACGGATCTGTCCGAAGAAGAGCACGGCGACGTCGTCGTCATCGAGTCCGAAACGTGCTCGTGCCTCCGCCCGGGACCCGTTGCCGTCGTAGATGCCGCGGTAGCTCGGGTGGGGGAGGTGTTCGACCGTTCGCCCGGAGAGGTCGTAGAACGGCGCCACCACGTCGCTCGTGCGGGAGTTCATGACGTGCACCGTGTCCGCGGTCGCGGCCAAGTAGCGGTTCAGCGCGATCTCGTGCTCCTCGTGCCGGACATCGTGTGCGAGCGCGTTGTGGATCGTCCAGACGACCCGGGCGCCGTGTGCCCGCGCTCCGTCGACCGCGGCTCGGAACCGAGCGAGTCGGGCAACGGCCTCGGCGGCGTCGTCCGCACGCTGCACGATCGGAGCTGTCCAGTGCACGTGCACGACGTCTCCGGTGCCGAGGGAGCTCAGGTCGTGCTCGAAACGCTCGAGCCTCGCGGACTCGAGGACGTCCCACCCCGAGGCGCGTGGAGCCAGGAGCATGAGGTTCAGGTACGGGTTGTCGCGGTAGACGGGGAAGACCGCGAGCCGCGGTGGACGGCCGTCGCGAGGACGCGAGCGCGCTGTTGGAGCCACATGGCGATCCTACGAGGGGTCGCCGGTGCTCCGGTCGATAGCATCGAGGGATGTTCAGAGCTCGATCCAAGATCACCACCGATACACCGCTGACCTTCGCCGTGTCGGGTGACTCGGTCACGGCCCGCCCCGAGTCCTGGCGTGACCAGCTCGGCGATCGCCGTCTTCGGCTGGTCGGAGGCTTCGCCGAGGACGGTGCGACGTCCGAGCGTGCGTTCGGTCAGGTCCGTCGTTCACTGGCCGACGTGCTCGTGGTCATGATCGGCATGAACGACGTCCGGGAGGGCGTGCCCTTTGAGGAGATGACCGCGAACATCGAGAAGATCGTGCGGTTCGCGGAGTGTCAGACACCCCTGATCTGCTTGGTCCCGCCGAACAACCGCACCAACGGCACGGTGAACCAGCGTACGAACGGTGTCGTGGCGAACCGGCACTTGTTCGACCTCGGTGCGCGACGAGGGTGGGTGGTCGCGGATCCGTTCGCCTTCGCCCGGGCCTCCAACAACTCGTGGGGTGGCGGCATGTCCGAGGACGGCGAGCACCCGCTCCCGCACGTCTCCGCAGAGGCGGCGGTCCGCATGCGCCTGTTCATCCGGCAGGCAGCGGCGACGATGGGTCTCAACCAGTGAGATGAGGTCGGTCGGCGCTCAGTCCAGCGTCGCGACGATGTACTCGGCCTCGTGGAGGACCGAGCAGAACGCCAGCCCCTCGTGGTCGAGCGCATCGCGCTTCCGGATGACCGCGCCGCACACAGCGCACTTGGTCGTGAAGGTCGACCGCATTGCATCCGAGAGGAGCGACATGCGAGCAGCCTGCTCCGGCAAGGTGAACAGCAGGCCTCGTTTGTCTCGGAACCTGGTGAACGTGCCCGAAGAATCCGCCTCAGAATCGAAACGCGCTCAGCTCCGCGGGCTCGTGGTGTTCGCTCGCCACCTGCGCCGAGGGAGCGCTCACAGCGACCGGACGACCTGCCCCGCCTCCGCCACAGCCCCGACCACGACGGCGAAGTCCCCGTCCGCGACGGACTGCCCCTCAGCCAGCCACACGACGTTCCGCGCCCCCGGCTGCGGCACGAACGACGAACCACCCGGCCCCGAAGACGGTGCCCCCACGACCAGCACGGTCACCTCGTCCAACCCGCTGGATCCCCGGTACCAGGACGTCGGCATGTCGACCTGCACCACGTGTCCCGCGGCCTCGAGTGCGGTGACCAGTGCGGACACGTCCGCGACGCGCGTGCCGTCGTGCTTGACGGCGACACGGAAGCCTGCAGCCCCCTCCTCCCGGACGACGACCGGTCGCGAGGACCGCACCATCACGCCGTGGCCCTTGGGGAGCCCGGGGTCCACTCCGAGGTAGCGCAGTCCGGCTGCGTCGTACCGGGCGTCGGCGTCGGCGTCGGGGTACCGCCCGCGCCAGCGCTCGTCGAAGACGCGGCGGTTGTCGACGCGGGCGTCGTCCCGGCCCGGCGTGCGGCTCTCGTGGTGGACGACGACCGACGACGGGACGACGACGAAGGCGGAGCCCGCCGGTGACGTCGTCAGTGCGCGGAGGCACAGGTCCACGTCCTCCAGCCCGTTGGCGTACACGGGGTCGAACCCGTGCCAGCGGATCAGGTCGACGGCACGGAACGCCGCGGCGGCTGCGGTGATCGCCGAGAACCGCGCTGCGCCGGCGGAGCCCGACCCGAACACGCGGTCGGCGTCGTGCCGCGGGTGCTCGCCGAGGAAGTGCCAGGGCAGCACCTTGTCCCCGCCGAACACCGTGCCGGCGGCCTGCACGACGCCGTCCGGGTACACGAGCAGGGGCTGCGCGCCGAGGACCGACGGGTCGTCCAGCGCGCTGACGAGCGGCCGCAGCCAGCCGGTGGTGACCTCGGTGTCGTTGTTGAGCATGACGACGGTGCCGCCCGAGGACCGGGCGAGTCCGAGGTCGCTGCCCAGGGCGAAGTTCCGGTTCCGGTCCTCGCGCTGCAGGACCACCCGGGATTCGTCACGGAACCATGCACCGAGGATCGCGGAGACCGATCGCGGAGAGCCGTTGTCGACCAGGACGACCTCGACGCGGTCGCCGTCGTGGTCGGCCGCGCCGAGGACGGCATCGACTGCGCGCCGGGTCATCCTCCAGTCGCGGAACACCGGGACGACGATCGAGACGAGTCCGGTGTCGCGCGTCGGTGCTGCGGACGCCAGGGCGTCCCAATCGATGCGGTGGCGGGCGAGCGCGACCTCCTGCCACGACGCGGGCTGGGCGGAGGAGACCCGTCGCTGGTCCCGCACGTTGTCGTAGTCGACGCCGATGACGGGCACGTACGCGGGCACCCCGAACCGCTGCCCGATGCGGAGCAGCCACTCCCAGTCGATCCAGCGTCGGAGCGTCTCGTCGAACGGGCCGACCCCTGCGGCGACGTCACGGCGGACCACGAGCGCGTTGAGGTCGATGAAGTTGCCCGCGAGCAGGTCGTCGAGCGTGCCGTCCTCGCCACGGTACGTCTCGACGGGAGCGGTCCGGTCGTCCGCGTTGTTCGCGCCGACCATCCGCAGCCCCGTGTGCACGGCGGGCCCGTCGGTCTCGAGCAGTGCCGCGAGGGCTGCGGTCAGGTGTTCCGGACGCCAGGTGTTGTCGGCGTCGAGGAACGCGACGAAGTCGCCACGCACGGCCGCGATTCCGGTGTTCCGTGCGGCGCCGGCACCGCCGTTCTCCCGCTCGAGGAGCCGGATGCGCCCGTCTTCGGCAGCGAGCCCGCGCACGACGTCGACGGTGTTGTCGCCGGACCCGTCGTCGACCACGAGGAGTTCCCAGTTCGTGTGCTGCTGCGCTCGCACCGAAGCGATCGCCGCACCGACCACGTCGGCGCGCCGGTACACCGGCATCACGATCGACACGAGCGGTTGCTCCGCGTCGCGCCGCGCGACACCGCGCGGGTACCGGCCGAGGGCCTCGGCGACCTCGGGCCCGTCCCACGTGGACCGGTAGCGTCGCCGGGTGCGGTGCTGCGCACCGGCGAAGGCGCGCGCATCGGCGACGGCTGCGTCGCGTGCGGCGCCCCAGGTGGGAGCGTCGCCACGGCGGCCTGGAGGCACGGGGAGCGTGGTCGCATCGGTCGCGTTCCGCAGGAAGTGCCGGAGCGCATCGAGCGTGGACGCCGGGCGGTCGGCTCCCGGCACCGAGGCGGCGTACACGCCTGCGTCGAAGAGCGGCCCGGTCTGGAAGAGCTCGGGGCCCTCCTGGTGCAGGGCGTCGTACCAGGACATCGCGGGGACGGGCTGGTGCTCGCGCATCCACTCGTGCTCGATGAGCGGGTGCAGCGAGAGCCCCCGCTGCCCGTCGTTGTGCACGTAGAACGCGACGGCGTCGGCGTCGGTGTCGAACGTCCGTCCGGTCTGTGCCTCGAAGTACGCGCGGTCCAGCACCTCGAACTCGGCGATCCGACGGGCCCAGCGGTCGAGCCGGTCGGTCACGGTCAGCGGTCTGTCCGGGCCCCGGAAGGGTCGGGCGAGGCGCCGTGCGACGCGGCCGATGCCCTTCGCCTCGGCCATCAGCGGCGCCCCGGCAGTCGTGCGGCGACCTTCGCGATCGCCTGGCCGGTGCGGAAGGACCTGCTCGCGCGCAGGTCGGTGAGCTCGCGGCGCAGGCGCACGACCTCGTCCGCTGCGCTGGCTGCGGCGACGTCGGCGGCCGTGAGGTCGAGGGGGAGCAGCGCCGCCCACCGACGTTCGAGCGCGTCGGCCGTGCCCGCGAGCGGGGCCGTCAGCGCGTCCTCGATGCGTGCACGGGCGTCGGTGACCGCGCCCGGTGCGACGACCACGGCGAAGTGGTCCACGACGGCCGCGAGGGTGTCGGCGCCCGTCCGGTGCGCTCGCGACGACCACGGCACCGCGTTCTGCGCGGCCCGGACGACCACCAGGTGGAGCGCCCGGCGGTTTGCCGTGACGACGTCCGCGGGCGCCGGGTCCACGAGCACGGCGACGGTGACGAGGTCGTCGGGGCTGGGGTCTCCGGTGGTCACGGTCCACGCGGCCGGTGCCGACGTGCCGGCGGGGAGCCGGGCCTCCAGGTCGAAGCCGTCCCCGAAGGCCGCTTCGACCTGGCGGACGAGCGTGTCGGCGTCCTCGACGTGCCGCAGGTCCACGGCGAGCCGCGGGCGCTGCCCCGAGGGGACGAGGACGTCGGCGAATCGCTCGGTCGCCGTCATGCCGTGCCGCTGGTACGCGGCCACTGCGTCCGGCAGGAACGGGTAGCGACCCTCGAGCACGCGCTGGTGTGCGGCGCGCAGGGCGCTGCGGTTGCCGGAGAAGCTCTTGCCGCCGGCGTGCAGGACCAGCGCGCGGTTGGCGATCTTGGCGAGCCAGCCGTGGGCGGCGATCCGGAGGCAGTAGTCGTTCTCCTCGCCGTAACCGGGCGCGAAGGCCTCGTCGAACAGACCGTGCTCGGCGATCAGCTCGCGGCGGGTGAGGAAGCAGAACCCCATCGCGACGGGCAGGACCTGGGACACCGGGAGCAGCGGTGCGAGCTCGCCCCAGACCCGTCGGGTGCGGTCCTCGGTGCGGGCCGCGCCCCGGTTGGTCAGGCGGTAGGGGATGCTCGCGATCGTCGCGTTGTCACTGCGCGCGGTGACGACGCCGGTGCGGTCCTCGTCGAGGACCGCGAGCATCGCGTCGAGGAACCCCGCCGTCGGCACGGCGTCGCTGTTGAGGAGCAGGACGGCCTCGGTGTCGGGCTCGTCGGCACCGCGGTCGAGTTCGTCCACAGCACGGTTGCACGTGCCGACGAACCCGAGGTTGTGGTCGTTCCGCTCGTACCGGAATCCGGGGCGGTCGCCGATCCGGTCGAGCAGCGCCCGCTCGATGGCGTCGGCCTCGGGCCCGCAGTCGTTGACGAACAGGGCGCGGTGCCGCTCGGTGTCGAGGTGCTCGAGGAGCCCGTCGACGCACCGCAGCAGGGAGTCGAGGTCGCCGTACACGGGCACGACGACGAGGGTGGAGCGGGTCATCGGGTGGACTCCTCTGCTTCGAGTGCACGTGCGAGGGCGTCGACGGCGGTCTCCAGCGGGCCACCGAGCACCCCCGCGGCCAGGGGCACGTGCCCGGTCGGGCCGTCCGCAGCTGCCTGCCGGACGGCGTCGGCGACGGCCAGGCCGAGGGAACGGGCGTCGGCGGGGACCGCCTCGAGGTTCGGGTGCAGGTGCGCCCGGGTGCCGCGGAACTCGTTCGTCACGACGCGTGCGCCGGACACCGCGCCGTCGAACGGTGGGTGGCTCGGGTGCGGGCTGTGCTGGAGCGACAGCACCACGTTCGTCGATGCGATGAACCGGAAGTAGTCGTCCCAGGGCATGGTGCCGTGCGAGACGAGCTTCACGTCGCCCCGGCCCCCGTCGAGCTCGACGTCGCCGTGCTGTTCACCGGCCGAGTGGAACTCGACCCGGATGCCGTCGTCGGCCAGCTCCTGCACCGCGACCCGCAGCGCGGCGACGCCGAGGCGGAACAGGTTCCGGTGCTTGCTCGGACGGCCGTAGAAGAGGACCCGGACCACGTCCTCGTGCTTGCGGGCAGCGGCCACGCGTTCGAGCAGCTCGAGGTCGAGGTGCGGTGCGAAGGTGTGCTCGGAGGGGACGTCGAGGCCCTCGACGTCGGCCAGGTACCGGCGCAGCGGCTCGGAGTTCACGAGCATCCGGAAGCCGGCGCGGTAGGTCGAGGCAGCGACCGCGTACTCGGTCGACCACGGGCTGAAGCCGGGTTCGTAGTCCTGCACCAGGTACACGACGCGGTGCCGGGGGACGACCCCGGCGGTGACGGCGACGTCGATCGGGTGCGCGGTCTTCCAGTGCGTGGCGACCCAGACGTCGTCGCGGCCGAACTCGGTGTCCAGGACGTCCTCGCGCCGGACCACGCGGACGCCGGGACGTCCGTCGACGCGCGACTCCGGGAACCGGTCGGCGACGAGCGCCTCGGCTGCGGCGGCACTGTTGCCGGGTGTCGTCCACCGGACCATGACGACGCGGACCCGCCGGCCGAGCCGGTCGCCGAGCGCGAGGGCGACGGCCAGGGCGGTCTGCACCCCGGCGAAGGCGGCACCCTCGCGGAGTTCGTCGACCACGAGCACCACCTCGGGATCGCGGTCCACGGTGCGGATGCCGGCGAGCGACAGGCTCGTCTCCACCAGGCCGTCGAACGGGCGCGCGGCCAGCGGCGCGCGATCGCGTTCTCGCCGAGCCACACCGACGTCGACCCGGGACACCGTCCGGCCGAGTCGCTCACGGACGTCGTTGCGGTAGTGGCCGTCGCGGGCGTACCGCTCGTTCACCCGGACGAGGTCGCTCACGAGGCGCCGTGCCTTCTCGAAGTTCATCAGCCCTCACGTTACTGGGCGTCGGCGTTCGGCTCGGTAGGATCGGACCCCTCATGATGCAGCGAATCGACCTCCGCGGCGGCCTCCCCGCCCGTGCCGAACTCCTCCGACTCATGCCCCGCGCCGCGGGTGACGTGTCGCACGCGGTCGACGCCGCGCGCGAGTTGATCGAGGACGTCCGACACCGTGGGGCCGCGGCCCTGCACGACCAGGCCGAGCGCTTCGACGGCGGGGCTCCCGCGAACGTCCGGGTCCCCGCTGCCGAGATCACCGCCGCCGTGGCCGGGCTCACGCCCGAGGTCCGGGCAGCCCTCGACGAGGCCATCCGCCGCGTCCGCGCCGCGAGTGCCGCGCAGATCCCCGCCCCGTCCGTGACGACCCTGGCCGACGGCGCCGAGGTCCACCAGCGCTGGCAGCCGATGCGCCGCGTGGGGCTCTACGTGCCCGGTGGCAAGGCCGTCTACCCGTCCAGCGTCGTGATGAACGTCGTCGCGGCCCAGGTCGCGGGCGTGCCCTCGATCGCCTTGGTGTCGCCGCCGCAGCGCGACCACGGCGGCGCGGTCCACCCGACGATCCTCGCCGCGGCGGGGCTGCTCGGCATCGACGAGGTCTACGCGATGGGCGGCGCCGGAGCCGTCGGCGCGCTGGCGTACGGCGTCGCCGAGATCGACCTCGAGCCGGTCGACCTGGTCACCGGTCCGGGCAACAACTACGTCGCCGCCGCCAAGCGCCTGGTGCGCGGGGTGGTGGGCATCGACTCCGAGGCCGGGGCGACCGAGATCCTCGTGATCGCGGACGACACTGCCGACGCCGGGTTCGTGGCCGCCGACCTCATCAGCCAGGCCGAGCACGACGAGCAGGCCGGCAGCGTGCTGGTGACGACGTCCGCGACGTTCGCCGACGCGGTAGAGGCCGCCATTCCGGAACGCACGGCGGTGCTCGGGACGGCTGCGCGCCTCCAGACCGCCCTGGACGGACCGCAGTCCGCGATCGTCCTGGTGGACTCGCTGACCGACGCCGCGACCGTGAGCAACGCCTACGGGCCGGAGCACCTCGAGATCCAGACGGTCGACGACGACGCCGTGCTGGCCGACATCGACGCCGCCGGTGCAGTGTTCGTCGGGCCGAGCACGCCGGTGAGCCTGGGGGACTACCTGGCCGGGTCGAACCACGTGCTGCCGACGGGCGGCCAGGCCCGGTTCGGGTCCGGGCTGTCCGCGTCGACGTTCCTGCGACCCCAGCAGATCGTCCGGTACACGCCCGAGGCCCTGGCCGAGGTCGCGCCGCACATCGTCGCCCTGTCCACCGAGGAGCAGCTCCCCGCGCACGGGGCCGCCGTGACGGAGCGCACGAACCGATAGCCTGGGGAACGACATGTTCTGCCCCTTCTGCCGCCACCCGGACTCCCGCGTCGTCGACTCACGGACGAGCGACGACGGAACCTCCATCCGCCGCCGTCGACAGTGCCCCAACTGCGGTCGACGGTTCTCGACCACCGAGACCGCATCGCTCAACGTCGTGAAGCGCAACGGTGTCACCGAGCCGTTCAGCCGCGACAAGATCGTCTCCGGCGTCCGCAAGGCGTGCCAGGGGCGCCCGGTCACCGACGGTGACCTGGCCGTGCTCGCGCAGCGCGTCGAGGAGACCGTGCGGTCCTCCGGATCCAGCCAGATCGACGCGAACGACATCGGCCTCGCGATCCTCGCACCCCTCCGGGAGCTCGACGAGGTCGCCTACCTGCGGTTCGCGAGCGTCTACCAGGCGTTCGACTCGCTCGAGGACTTCGAGGACGCCATCGGCCAGCTCCGCCGCGACCACCACGGGGCATCCGACACGGCCGCCGGGTCGTCCACACCGTCCGGCACGCGCGCGTGAGCGGCATCGCCGAACGGATCGTGCGCGGCGGCTACCGCGTCGTGTTCCGTTCCGTGTTCGCGAACATGGACCCCGAGCGCGCCCACCACCTGGCGTTCGCCGTCATCGCGGGGCTGCCCCGCGTGCCGTTCCTGAGCGGCGTCGTCGAGCGGTACTGCCGTCCCGCGGCGGCCGACGGCATCACCACGATGGGCATCCACTTCCCGTCGCGCTTCGGCCTGGCGGCCGGGTTCGACAAGGACGCCCGCGGCATCGCCGGTCTGGGCCTGCTCGGCTTCGGCCACGTCGAGGTCGGCACCATCACCGCCAAGCCGCAGCCCGGCAACGAGCGCCCGCGCCTGTTCCGGCTGATCGGCGACCGCGCCCTGATCAACCGCATGGGCTTCAACAACCACGGCGCCGCAGCGGCCGCCCGACGCCTCGAGCGCGCCCGCCGCAACCCCGGCCGACCGGTCATCGGCGTGAACATCGGCAAGAGCCGGGTCGTCTCCGTCGAGGACGCCATCGACGACTACCTCGAGTCCACCCGCCGGCTCGCGACGTTCGCGGACTACCTGGCGGTCAACGTCAGCTCGCCGAACACGCCCGGTCTGCGCGGGCTGCAGGAACTCGACCAGCTCCGACCGCTGCTGTCCGCGGTGCGTGACGCCGCCGGCCGGACGCCGGTGCTCGTCAAGATCGCACCGGACCTGACCGACGAGCAGATCGACGCGATCGCGGGCCTCGCGGTCGAGCTCGGGCTGTCCGGGGTGATCGCGAACAACACGACGATCTCCCGCGACGGGCTGACGGCGGATCCGTCCGACGTCGAGGCGATGGGTGCCGGGGGCCTCTCCGGTGCGCCGGTCGCCGCCCGCTCGCTCGAGGTCCTGCGTCGCGTCCGCGCCGCAGTGCCCGCCGACTTCTGCGTCATCGCCGTCGGTGGTGTGACCACCGAGCAGGATGTGCAGGACCGCATCGACGCCGGCGCGACGCTCGTGCAGGGCTACACGGCGTTCCTCTACGAGGGGCCGACCTGGGCCGCGCGCATCAACCGGCTGCGCCGTCGGCGGCTGCGTCGCGCCGCGCGGTAGACGCGACCACCTGACGGACTGGAGGCCCGTGGCGACACCGCCACGGGCCTCCAGTCCGTCCTGGGGGCGCGCCTGCGCCATCGGGTGAGCAGAACACGCCGTGGCTCGCCAGTCGACCCGTCGTGTTCTGCTCACTCGATCGCCGATGCGGAGCGTGGGAGTGGGGGAGTGGGAACAGGGGAGCGGGAACGACGAAGCGCCGCCCGGCAGGCCGGGCGGCGCTTCGTCGTGCGCGTAGAGCTAGAGCGTGGGGTACTGCCCACGCCGGACCTGGGGCTTCGGCAGCCGCAGGAAGCGCAGCTGCCACGCCCGCGTGAGGATGTAGAGGAACGTGCCGCGCTGGAACTCGCCGAACTTGTTGGTGAGCTTGCGGCGGAGCGACAGCCACAGCACCACGCAGTCGATGATGAACAGCGCCACGAACGCCCACACGAGCAGGAGCGAGTAGGACGCGATGACCGTCTGCGCGGCCGCGAACCCGACGATCAGGAACAGCACGAGCACGGGCATCATGACCTCGCCGACGTTCCAGCGGGCGTCGATCCAGTCGCGGACGAAGCGTCGCTGCTCACCACGGTCCTTCGCCGGCAGGTAGCGCTCCTCGCCGTTGGCCATGCCGACCCGGGCACGCTCGCGCTCCGAGTTGAGGCGGGCACGGGCGGCCTTCTTGTCGACCGGCGTGTTGCCGACGAGGGGGCGGCGGTTCGCTGCCTCTCGCTCGCGGCGGGACGGCGTGGGGCGGCCCTTGCCCTGCTCGAGGAGCTCGGCCTCGGTCGGGTTGACGGTCGTGTTGGTCTTGGGGGCTGCCTTCGCCACGGTGCGTTCCTAACGGCGGTGTGCGTGCGGGATCTCCTCTAGATTACCGGGCATGACCGACAGCGAACAGCACAGCCCCGCGACCGACCCCGCGCTCCTCGACGCCCTGCGCGAACACGTGCAGGGTGCACTGCCCACGACGATCGCCGACCTGTCCGCGCTGGTGCGCCTGCCGTCGGTGTCCTGGTCGGCCTTCGACCCGGCGAACGTGCGCGCGAGTGCCGAGGCCGTCGCGGACCTCGCCCGGTCGACCGGGGTGTTCGGCGCGGACGACGTCCGGATCGTGCGGTCCGCGGTGTCCGGCTCGACGGCCGACGTCGCCGAGGCCGACGCGGAGGCCGAGCTCGGCCAGCCCGCGGTGCTCGCGGTGCGCCCGGCGCGGAACGGCAAGCCGACGGTGATGCTCTACGCCCACCACGACGTGCAGCCGCAGGGCGACGAGGCCCTGTGGGAGACGCCGCCGTTCGAGCCGACCCTCCGCGGTGACCGCCTGTACGGCCGCGGTGCCTCGGACGACAAGGCCGGCGTGATGACGCACATCGCGTCGCTCCGCGCGGTGCACGCCCAGTTCGGTGACGACCTCGACCTCGGGATCGTGCTCTTCGTCGAGGGCGAGGAGGAGTTCGGCTCCCGCTCGTTCCGCACGTTCCTGCGCGAGCAGAAGGAGCACCTCGCCGCCGACGTCATCGTCGTGGCGGACAGCGACAACTGGTCCACCGAGGTCCCGTCGATCACGGTCTCCCTGCGCGGCAACGTCACCTTCAAGCTCACCCTCACCACGCTCGAGCACGCCAGCCACAGCGGCATGTTCGGGGGAGCAGCCCCGGACGCGATGATCCCCATGGTGCGGCTGCTCGCCTCGCTGCACGACGCCGACGGCTCGGTCGCCGTCGAGGGGCTGACATCGTACGAGGCCGACGTGCCGGAGCGCACCGAGGACGAACTCGCCGTCGACGCCGCGCTCGTGCCCGGTGTCCGCCCGATCGGCACCGGCGCCGTCCTGTCCCGCATGTGGTTCCAGCCGTCGATCACGGTGACCGGCATGGACGTGCCGAGCGTCGCGAACGCCTCGAACACCCTGCTGCCCACGGTCTCGGCACGGGTCTCGGTCCGCGTCGCCCCCGGCCAGGACGCCCGGCAGGCGTCCGCAGCCGTCGAGCGGCACCTGCGCGAGCACGTCCCGTTCGGCGCACGGATGGAGATCACCGAGCCGGACAGCGGCGACGGGTTCCTCGTCGACACCGCCGGCTGGGCCGTCCAGGAGGCCCGAACGGCCATGCGGGAGGGCTGGGGCGCCGAGGCGGTCGAGCAGGGCATCGGCGGGTCGATCCCGTTCGTGTCCGACCTCGCCGCGGAGTTCCCGGACGCGCAGATCCTGGTCACCGGCGTCGAGGACCCGGACACGCGCGCCCACAGCCCGAACGAGTCGCAGCACCTCGGCGTCCTGCACCGTGCCATCGCGTCGGAGACGATCCTGCTCGCCAGGCTCGCGACGCGCAGCTGAGGGTGCTTACAATCGACGCCAGGCGCGGTGACCAGCACCGCCCGGAGGGAGACGCGCGATGAGCGACACCATCACCGAAGCACCGGCGACCGAAACGCAGTCGCACGGCGTCCTCCTGAGCGACGCCGCTGCCGGCAAGGTGGCGAGCCTGCTCGAGCAGGAGGGCCGCGACGACCTGCGCCTGCGCCTCGCCGTCCAGCCCGGCGGCTGCTCGGGCCTGATCTACCAGCTCTACTTCGACGAGCGCCTGCTCGACGGTGACGTCACCGCCGAGTTCGACGGGGTCGAGGTCGTCGTCGACAAGATGAGCGTCCCGTACCTCGACGGCGCGACGATCGACTTCGAGGACACGATCCAGAAGCAGGGCTTCACGATCGACAACCCGAACGCGCAGGGCAGCTGCGCCTGCGGTGACAGCTTCCACTGATCGCCAGCGATCCGACACGCGAGCGGGGAGCGACCGGAAGGGTTGCTCCCCGCTCGCGTTCGTGTGACCGGACGTGGCCCGCCGGGGCGCGGTGTGACCGGGCGAAATCGTGCCCGCAGACGTGCGGATCGAGGCCAGAACCGTGTCGTGTGTGCGCGAGCGGTACCGAGCTGCGAGTAAGCTAGGAGTGTTCCAATCAAGCTGGGAGCCAGCCATGCGCCGCCTTCGTGCGGCTCGCCGTCGGACTCGACGGGCTGACCTCCGAAGCTCACGTCTTTTGCGAGAGGTAACAGTGCGTTCGAATCGCCGTATACGTTGGGCGGCCGTCCCGGTGGCCGTCGGTCTGGTCATCGCACTGGCTGGCTGCACGCAGCAGCAGATGAACGGATGGCTCCCCGGCACGGAGGAGACGAAGAACGTCACCAACCACACGAGCCGCATCGTCGGCCTGTGGACCACCAGCTGGGTCGTTCTCCTCGCCGTCGGTCTCATCGTCTGGGGCCTGATCATCTGGGCCGCGATCGTCTACCGCCGCCGGAAGGGCCAGACCGGCCTGCCCGTGCAGATGCGGTACAACATGCCGCTCGAGATCTTCTACACGATCGTGCCGCTGATCCTCGTGCTCGGCTTCTTCGCCTTCACCGCGAAGGACCAGGCCGCGATCGAGAAGCCCTTCGCAGACCCGGACGCCACCGTGCACGTGTACGGCAAGCGCTGGGCGTGGGACTTCAACTACATCAACAAGGACAACCCCGAAGAGAGCGTCTACTACCAGGGCATCCAGGCCCAGGAAGAAGAGAACGCCAACGGGGCGATCGACGAGTCGCAGCTGCCGACCCTCTACCTGCCGAAGGGCAAGAAGGTCGCGATCGAGCTCTCCTCGCGCGACGTCGACCACTCCTTCTGGGTCATCGACTTCCTGTACAAGAAGGACATGCTCCCGGGCAAGACCAACTGGGAGTACTTCATCCCGGAGAAGCTCGGCACGTACCAGGGCAAGTGCGCGGAGCTCTGCGGTGAGTACCACTCGCTGATGCTCTTCCAGGTGAAGGTCGTCACGCCGGCGCAGTACCAGGACTACCTCGACACCCTGAAGGACCAGGGCAAGGTCGGTCTGCTCGGTGACGAGTACAACACCAACACCAACGAACCGAACAACAAGGCGCCGGTCGAGGCGTCCAGCGAGAACAAGTAGGGGCTCGTCAGATGACAACGTCACTCGTCGGCCAACCGACCCAGACCTCGTCGCCGGACTTCCAGGCGTCGAAGGTGGGTCGGAAGGGCAACATCGTCGTCCGGTGGATCACCTCCACCGATCACAAGACCATCGGGTACATGTACCTGATCGCGTCGTTCATCTTCTTCCTGCTCGCAGGTGTGATGGCCCTCGTGATCCGTGCCCAGCTCTTCGAACCCGGCCTGCACGTGGTCGCGACGAAGGAGCAGTACAACCAGCTGTTCACGATGCACGGCACGATCATGCTGCTGATGTTCGCGACGCCACTGTTCTCCGGCTTCGCGAACGCGATCATGCCGCTCCAGATCGGTGCGCCCGACGTCGCCTTCCCGCGACTCAACGGCTTCGCCTTCTGGCTCTACCTGTTCGGCTCGCTCATCGCGGTCGGCGGCTTCCTCACCCCGCAGGGCGCTGCCTCGTTCGGGTGGTTCGCCTACGCGCCACTGAGTGACACGACGTTCACACCAGGGCTCGGCGGAACACTCTGGGTCTTCGGGCTCGGCATGACCGGCTTCTCGACGATCCTCGGCGCGGTGAACTTCATCACGACGATCATCACGATGCGTGCCCCGGGTCTGACCATGTTCCGCATGTCGATCTTCACGTGGAACACCCTCGTGACGGCGCTCCTCGTCCTGATGGCCTTCCCGGTCCTCGCGACGGCGCTCTTCGGCCTCGGGCTCGACCGCGTGTTCGACGCACAGATCTTCAACCCGGCCAACGGCGGGGCCCTGCTCTGGCAGCACCTGTTCTGGTTCTTCGGGCACCCCGAGGTCTACATCATCGCGCTGCCGTTCTTCGGCATCGTCTCCGAGGTCTTCCCGGTGTTCAGCCGCAAGCCGATCTTCGGGTACAAGACCCTGGTCTACGCGACCATCTCCATCGCGGCCCTCTCGGTCACGGTGTGGGCGCACCACATGTACGTCACCGGCGGAGTCCTGCTCCCGTGGTTCTCGCTCATGACGATGCTGATCGCGGTCCCGACCGGCGTGAAGATCTTCAACTGGGTCGGCACGATGTGGCGCGGTTCGGTCACGTTCGAGACCCCGCTGCTCTGGGCCCTCGGCTTCCTGATCACCTTCACGTTCGGTGGTCTGACCGGTGTCATCCTGGCGTCGCCGCCGCTCGACTTCCACGTGTCCGACTCGTACTTCGTCGTCGCGCACTTCCACTACGTGGTCTTCGGCACCGTCGTGTTCGCGATGTTCTCCGGCTTCTACTTCTGGTGGCCGAAGTGGACCGGCAAGATGCTCAACGAGCGTCTCGGCAAGATCCACTTCTGGCTCCTGTTCATCGGGTTCCACACCACGTTCCTCATCCAGCACTGGCTGGGCGTCATCGGCATGCCGCGTCGCTACGCGACCTACCTGCCGAACGACGGCTTCACCTGGATGAACCAGCTGTCGACGATCGGCTCGATGATCCTCGCGATCTCGTTCCTGCCGTTCATCTTCAACGTCTACGTGACCGCCCGGAACGCACCGAAGGTCGCCGTGAACGACCCGTGGGGCTACGGCCGCTCGCTCGAGTGGGCGACCTCCTGCCCGCCGCCGCGCCACAACTTCACGTCGATCCCGCGCATCCGTTCGGAGTCCCCGGCCTTCGACCTGAACCACCCCGAGGCCGGTGTGCCGATCGGTGTGGGTCCCGCGAAGGACGCCCCCGATGCCCCGACCTACGACGCCGCGAAGGGCGAGGTGAAGTAACGCCATGCGCGCGAACACCAACCTGTTCTGGATCCTCTTCGGGTTCTTCATCCTGGCGGACGCCGCCTACACGATCTGGGCGCTGATCTACTACGGCGAGCCCGAGTGGGTGGGCACCGTTGCCATCGGTCTGACCGGCCTGATGTCCGCGTTCATCGCGTTCTACCTGGGCAAGGTCATGGCGTCCCAGGGCGGTGTCCTGCCCGAGGACCGTCCCGACGCCAACATCGAGGACGGCGACGCCGAGCTCGGGCACTTCAGCCCCTGGTCGTGGTGGCCGATCCTGCTGGCCGCCGCGGTCGCCGTGTGCTTCCTCGGTGTGGCCGCCGGCCTGTGGATCGTCCCGATCGGACTCGTCCTCGTGGCGATCACCCTGGTCGGCTGGGTCTACGAGTACTACCGCGGCAACTTCGGGCACTGACCCGGCGCTGCAGCGCACCTGACACTTCGGGCGGCACCAGAACGGTGCCGCCCGAAGTGCGTCCAGGAGACGAACTCCGGTCCCGATCCGGAACAAACGGGCCCGCCCGCGACTTGACTGGAGCGGACCTCCCACCACAGCGAAAGGAGTCACCTCAGGTGACCGACAAGCGCACCCTCATCATCTTCGGCGCGACGGGCGACCTCGCCTCCCGCCTGCTCCTGCCGGGCCTCGGCACGTTCCTGCAGAGCGGCCGTGCCGTCCCCGTGCAGTTGATCGGCACGGGCCGCAGCGAGCGCAGCCCCGAGAAGTGGAAGGACATCGTCACGCAGTCCTTCGCGTCGCAGGACGTCAAGGGGCCGGAGGTCGACGCGACCATCGAGTCGACGCAGTTCATCCAGGGCGACCCCACCGACCCGAAGCACCTCGAGGCGCTCCTGGCCGCGGCCGACTCCGAGCCGATCCTGTACTTCGCCCTCCCGCCGCAGATCGCCTCCGACATCTGCGAGGCTCTCGAGCACGTCGAGCTCCCCGAGGGCACGACCCTCGCCTTCGAGAAGCCCTTCGGCACCGACGTCGCCAGCGCCCAGGCCCTCAACGAGACGGTGCTGAAGCTGGTCCCGGAAGAGCGCGTGCACCGCACCGACCACTTCCTCGGCCGCACCACGGTCCTGAACATCATCGGTCTGCGCTTCGCGAACCGCCTGTTCGAGCCGATCTGGAACGCCGACAACATCGAGAAGGTCGACGTCTTCTACGACGAGACCCTCGGGCTCGAGAACCGCGCCCAGTACTACGACGAGGCCGGCGCGATGGTCGACATGATCCAGTCGCACCTGCTGCAGATCCTCGGCATCGTGACGATGGACGCCCCGGCGGACATCGACGCGGTCGAGTTCCGCTCGTCCCTGGCCCGGGTGCTCCGTTCGACCCAGCTCAAGGGCGGCGACCCGAAGATCGCGTCGCGTCGCGCCGTCTACACGGCCGGCACGATCGACGGCAAGGAGCTGCCGTCGTACCAGGACGAGGACGGCGTCGACAAGTCGCGGAGCACCGAGACGCTCGCCGAGATCTCGGTCGAGGTCGACACGGCCCGCTGGAAGGGCGTTCCGTTCACGCTGCGCTCCGGCAAGGCACTCGGCAACAGCCGGAAAGAGGTGCTGATCACCTTCAAGCCGGTCACCCGCCTGCCCTCCGGCCTGAGCGGTCGCCCGAAGGCGGACACGCTCCGCATCGTCCTGAACCCGGACGAGATCGAGCTGACCGTGTCGGCCAACGGCGGTGGCAACCCGTTCGAGATGGGCCAGGTCACCCTGTCGTCGTCGTTCAGCGACGGCGAGCTCACCCCGTACGGCGAGGTCCTGAACGGCATCTTCCACGACGACCCGCTGCTCTCCATCCGCGGTGACGTGGCCGAGCGCTGCTGGGAGATCGTGGAGCCGGTCGTTGCCGCGTGGAAGGCCGACGAGGTCCCGCTCGAGGAGTACCGCGCCGGTTCGCGCGGCCCGGCGGACTGGGAGTCGTCGTCCTGACGGACGCGCTGCTGACGTCCTGAACGGACGCCCTGACGGACGGGAGGCCCGGTGCCAGCTGGCACCGGGCCTCCCGTCCGTCGTGGGGTCGCCATCAGGGCATCGCGGGACGCATCAGGCGGGGGAGCCGGCGCGCTCACCCTCGCCGGTCCACGACCGGGTGCCGCCGTCGTGGACGGGCAACCGCGTGCGGTGCCCGACGGTCGCGCCACGGGCGCGCTCGATGGCGTCCGCTGCCGACACGAGCGTCAGGTGCGACAGCACCTGCGGGGTGTTCCCGATGTGGTGTCCGGTGGCGACGTCGATCTCCTCGGAGAGCATGCCGACGTCGTTGGCGTACCCGACGAGCACGTCCATCAGGCGCTCGGCGTCCTCGACCCGGCCCGAGGCGGCGTACTGCTCCACCAGCCAGAACGAGCACGCCAGGAACGGGTGCTCGGCGCCGGACAGCCCGTCGAAGCCGGCCGTCGTGCGGTAGCGGAGCACGAGGCCGTCGTCGCCGACCCGCAGGTCCTCCTCGATGGCGCGCACGGTGCCCGTCATCCGGGGGTCGTCGGCGCGGCAGAACCCGACCTGCGGCAGGACGAGCAGGCTCGCGTCGACCTCGTCGGTGTCGTAGTGCTGGCGGAACGAACCGCGCTCCGCGTTCCAGCCGTGCTCCTCGATCTCGGCGCGGACGGTGTCGCGCAGGGTGCGCCACCGGTCGACGGGGCCCTCGAGGCCGAACTCCTCGACCGCGGCGACCCCGCGGTCGAACGCGGCCCAGATCATCACCCGCGAGTGCGTGAAGCTCCGCCGGGGGCCGCGCATCTCCCAGATGCCGTTGTCCGGCTCCTGCCAGTGCTCCTCGACGTAGCCGAGCAGCGCCCGCTGCAGCGCCCACGAGTCGGCGTTCTCCTCGACACCGAGCTCGCGGGCGTCGTGCAGTGCCGCGAGCACCTCGCCGAAGACGTCGCCCTGGTACTGGGTCGAGGCGCCGTTGCCGACGCGCACGGGCGTCGAGCCGAGGTACCCGGGCAGCTCGGGCAGCTCCCGTTCGGGCAGCTCGCGTTCGCCGGCGATGCCGTACATGATCTGCACGTCGGCGGGGTCACCAGCGATCGCGCGCAGCAGCCAGCCGCGCCAGTGCGTGGCCTCGTCGCGGTACCCGTGGGCGATGAGCGAGGCGAGCGCGAGGGACGCGTCGCGCAGCCACACGTAGCGGTAGTCCCAGTTGCGTTCGCCGCCCGGGTCCTCCGGCAGGCCCGTGGTCGCGGCGGCGACGATGCCACCGGTGTCGCCGTGGGTCATCGCGCGGAGGAACACCAGCGACCGTCGTGCGGCGTCGGCGTACCGACCGGTGGTCTGCGCCGGGGCGGTCCACGCCGTCCACCACTGCACCGTGTGGGCGAGGGCCGCGTCGACGTCGAGTGGCTCCGGCGGCTCGCGGTGCGACGGGTACCAGGTGAGCACGGTGTCGAGCACGTCGCCGTCGTGGATCGTCGTGACGGCGGTGTGCCGGTGGTCGTCGGCGCGGAACTGCGGTCCCCGCACGATCACCGAGCCCGGACCGGCCGTCGCGAGCAGCGCCGGTTCGTCGTCGTCCCCGATCTGCCGGATCCACGGCAGGGCCCGCGCGTAGTCGAACCGGATCCGGAGCGTCTGCCGGAGTTCGACGGTGCCGCGGAGCCCGCGCACCCGGCGGACGATCGAGGGGCGGTGCGCGCCGACGGGCATGAACTCGGTGACCTCGACCACACCGTCACGGGTGGTCCACACGGTCGAGAGCACCAGGGTGTCGCCGTGGTACCGCCACTCGGCCGTGGCCTCGTCGTCGACGGGTCGCAGGGTCCAGTGGCCGTGGTCCTCGGTGCCGAGCAGCGAGGCGAAGGTGGACGAGCTGTCGAAGCGCGGCAAACACGCCCAGTCGATGGTCCCGTCGCGGCCGACCAGGGCAGCGGTGCCGGTGTCGCCGATCAGGGCGTGGTCCTCGATGCGGTTCGGCGGTGTGTGCGGTGCGGCTTGGTTGGGTGCAGCTTGGTGCGGCGCGGCCGGCTCGGTGCTCATGGACCGATCGAACACCCGGTGCCCGAGCGCCGCGGTCGACCACGGGTGCTCCGGGCCGCGATCGTGATGAAGGGTCGCTCAGGCCGGGTCGGAGGCGTCGGACTCGATGATGCCGACCCGCGCGAGCTCGCTCCACAGACCGGCGCCGTCCGGTGCGTACACCCAGGGTGCCGACGAGTCACGGGAGCGTTCCTGCGCCCGCGAGCGTCCGCCGGCCAGGACCGCTTCGCTCGTGGACAGCTGCCGGATGGCGACGCCCGCGACGTTGTCCGGGTGCTCCCGCGAGAAGTCGCCGTAGAGGCTCTCGTCGTGCTGTCCGTCGTCGCCGACCAGGAGCCAGCGGATGTCCGGGAAGTCCTTCGCGAGCCGGCGCAGGTTCTCCTGCTTGTGCAGCTGCCCGCTGCGGAAGAACCGGTCGTGGGTGGGACCCCAGTCGGTGAGCAGGAGCGTGCCGGACGGGTACATGTTGCGCGACAGGAAGCGCTGCAGCGTCGGCGCGACGTTCCACGCTCCGGTCGACAGGTAGACCGTCGGGGAACCGGGGTGCTGCGCGAGGATCCGCTCGTAGAGCACGGACATGCCGGGCACGGGGCGGCGGGCGTGCTCGGTCAGGACGAACGAGTTCCAGGCGGCGAGCATGGGGCGGGGGAGCGAGGTCACCATCACGGTGTCGTCGATGTCGGACAGCAGCCCGAAGCGGGTGTCCGGGTGCACGACGAACACGTCGGCCTCGACGTCGCGCCCGCCACCTGCCGACAGCCGCACCGTGCGCCAGCCGGGCTCGAGGTCGATCGGGACGATGGTGTCGACGACACCGCCACGGTCGGTCTGCACCACGTGGGAGACGCCGCCGGCGGTGACGGTGACCTCGGCGTGGTCGACGGCGACGCTCGTGAAGCTCTTCCAGCCGCGGACTCCGGCGTAGGAGACGTCCGAGGCGAGACCCCGGCGGGTGAGGAGCACACGGCAGAGGATGCGCACCCAACCGGGCGCGCCGTAGCCGGTGTACGGGACCACCGTCGGGACGAGTCCGCGACGGCGTGCACGGTGCTCGCGGAACTCCTGGACGGCGTCCTCGATGCGGGCCGCGCGGTGCAGGAGCGGCTCGGCCAACGACGGCTCGTGGGGCGTCGGGTCGGGCATGGCGTCATCCTCCCACGGGCGGCTGACGAAACCCGCGCGCTGTACAGAACTGGTGCGTCGCAACTGGTGAGTCGCAGCCACGTTCCAGGTGCGTTCTGCGAAAGTTGTCCCCGTCACACCAACCAACCGCGCTGGAGCGCAAGAGGAGAACACGTGCTCGTCACCGAGGTAACGAACGCTCTGCCGGGGGGATCATCACTGCTCAGGAACGAGCCGGTCCAAGCCCGCAGTTCGGCGCGCCTCGCCGGCCTCCTCGACGCCGCAGCCGCGGTGATCGACGAGATCGGGTTCGAACGGCTCACGACCGCCATGGTCGCCGAGCGCGCGGGGGCGTCGATCGGCACCGTCTACCGGTACTTCCCGGACCGCATCGCCGTGGTCGAGGCACTCGCGATCCGCTGCACCCAGCGGCTCGCCGCCCGCTTCGTCGAGGCGCTCGACGCCAGTGGCGCCGTGACCTGGCAGGACGCCAACGACGCGCTCATCGACATGACCGCAGAGATGTACCGCACCGAGCCCGGCTTCCGGGCCATCCGCTTCGGCGACCCGGCGGACACCGGAACGGGCGACGCGGAGGACCGCATGGGTGCGCTCGGCGCGGCCGTCGGCCAGATCATGCGCGACCGCTTCGGCCTGCCGGACGACGAGCGCATCACCCGCGCCTGGGTCGTCCTCGCCGAGTCCGGTCACGCGGTGCTGGCACGGGCACACCGCGACCGCGAGCACCCCGACACGGAGCTGATCGAGGAGTACCGCCGGATGAACCGTGCGCACCTGGAATCGGTGATCGCCGCTTCCTGACCGTCCCGTCGAACCGGCGCGACACGCCGGAGACCGAACCGACCCGCCCGCGCCTCCGAACACCGAGGCGCGGGCGTCGTCGTCCCCGCCGATCCCGTGGTTCCCGTCGGCATCCCCACCGACCTGTGCACCGCCGCGGGTCCGTCACGGATCGTCACAGCGAACCGATGTCGGCACCCCCGGGTACTCTCATCCGGAGTCGGGCTACCTCCGAACAGAAGGGCACCCCATGATCGAGTTCCGCTCGGTGCGCAAGACCTACCCGGACGGCACGACTGCGGTCGAGCACTTCGATCTGGTCATCCCGTCCCGGACCACCACCGTCTTCGTCGGATCCAGCGGCTGTGGCAAGACCACGCTGCTCCGCATGATCAACCGCATGGTCGACCCCACTTCCGGAACCGTCGAGATCGACGGCTCGGACGTCGCCGGGATCAACCCCGTCGAGCTCCGTCGCCACATCGGCTACGTCATGCAGAACTCCGGGCTGCTGCCGCACCGCAAGGTCGTCGACAACATCGCGACCGTCCCGCTGCTGACCGGCGTCTCCAAGGCCGACGCCCGCAAGCGCGCCCTCGAGCTCATGGACACCGTCGGACTCGACCGTGCCTTCGCCGACCGCTACCCGTCACAGCTCTCCGGCGGCCAGCAGCAGCGCGTCGGTGTGGCCCGCGGGCTGGCCGTCGACCCGAACATCCTGCTCATGGACGAGCCGTTCGGTGCGGTGGACCCGCTGGTGCGCAACGACCTGCAGGACGAGCTCATCCGCCTGCAGCGCGAACTCGGCAAGACCGTCGTGTTCGTGACGCACGACATCGACGAGGCGTTCAAGCTCGGCGACCAGGTCGTCATCCTCAAGAAGGGCGGCGAGATCGCCCAGCAGGGGACGCCGGCCGAGATCCTCGCCGCACCCGCCGACGACTTCGTCGCCACGTTCATCGGCGCCGGCCGCGGGCGCCGCGCGCTCCGCGTCGAGCAGACCCCGACCGGTCCGATCGTCGTCGACGGTGAAGGCCGCGCAGCCGGCGTGCTGACGGGCCCCGTCGGGGTCGTCGACGCCGCCGAGGCCGTTCCGCAGTCCGACTCCCGAGCAGCAGAGGCCGGAGCGTCCCACGACGCACCGGGTGCCCCGGCGCAGGGTGGGGGCACCCGGTGAAGTGGGTGCTGGCGAACCTCGACACGATCTGGGACAACACGGTCTCCCACCTCGCGATCGCGATCCCGCCGATCATCGTCGCGTTCCTGCTGTCGATCCCGATCGGGTGGCTGGTGGTCCGGCTGCAGCGCCCCGGTGGGTCGCGCTTCGCATCGGGTGTGGGCAGCAGCATCGTGACCCTCGCCGGTCTGCTCTACGCAATCCCGTCGCTCGCCCTGTTCGTGGCGCTCCCGAGCATCATCGGCACCGGCCTGCAGAGCCCGATCAACGTCGTCATCGGTCTGACGCTGTACGGCCTCGCGCTGATGGTCCGTTCCACGGTCGACGGGCTGACCTCGGTCGACTCCGAGACCAAGTCCGCGTCGACCGCCATGGGTTACTCGCCAGCGCAGCGGTTCTTCCGTGTTGAGCTCCCGCTCGCCGGTCCGGTCCTGCTGGCCGGCCTCCGGGTGGTCTCGGTCTCCACGATCTCGCTGACCACGGTCGGCGCGGTCCTCGGCATCCCGAGTCTCGGCCTGCTGTTCACCGACGGCCTGGGGCGCGGGATCTACGAGGAGATCCTCTCCGGCATCGTGATGGTGCTCGTGCTCGCCTTCGCCCTCGACGGCCTCCTCGTGCTGCTCGGGCGCCTGGTCATGCCGTGGACCCGGACGAACTCGGTGTCACGCCGACAGGCTCGCCGAGTCCTGCAAGCAGCGGAGGTCTCCTCGTGATCATCGGTCAGGCCTTCGCGTGGGTGTTCGACCCCACGAACTACGGCGGGTACAACGGCATCCCCACGCGCCTCTGGGAGCACGTCTGGATCACCCTGCTCGCGGTGCTCATCGCCGCGGTCATCGCTGTGCCGGTCGGGTACGCGATCGGCCACACCCGCCGCGCTCGTGGCTTCTCGATCGCGGTGTCCGGCGGGGTGCGGGCGCTCCCGACGCTCGGCGTGCTCTCGCTGTTCGGGCTGCTGCTCGGCATCGGGCTGCAGGCCCCCTTGCTCGCCCTCGTCATCCTGGCGATCCCGTCGGTGCTCGCCGGTGCGTACTCCGGCATCGAGTCCGTCGAACCGGGGGTCGTCGACGCCGCGAAGGCCCAGGGCATGACCGGCTGGCAGATCCTGTGGAAGGTCGAGATCCCGCTCGGGCTCCCGCTGCTGATAGGTGGCATCCGCGCCGCGGTGCTGCAGGTCGTCGCGACGGCCACGCTCGCCGCGTACGTCGGGGCCGGTGGCCTCGGCGGGTACTTCTTCCTCGGCCTGAAGACCCAGGACTACGCCGAGATGCTCGGCGCCTCCATCCTCGTGATCGCCCTCGCGATCGCGTTCGAGATCGTGTTCGCCGTGCTGCAGCGGGCGGCGGTGCCGAAGGGCACCGCGGACCCGTCGGCCCGACAGCGTCAGGGGTCGCGTGAGCGAGCCCGCAATCCACTCCCGGAAGGAAATCCCTCGTGATCACAGCACCCAAGATCCGCGCCGGTGTCGCCGCCGCGATGGCGGTCGGCGTCGTCGCCGCCCTCGCCGGCTGCGCGTCGAGCGACCCGCTCGACAGCGGTTCCAGCGACTCGTCCGACTCGAAGACCATCGTCGTCGGTTCGCAGCAGTACTACTCGAACGAGATCATCGCCGAGCTGTACGCCCAGGTCCTCGAGAAGGACGGCTTCGACGTGAAGCGCAACTTCAACATCGGGCAGCGTGAGGTCTACATCCCGCAGCTCGAGAAGGGCGCCATCGACGTCATGCCCGAGTACAGCGGCAACCTGCTGCAGTACTTCGACAAGGACTCGGACGCGAAGACCGCCGACCAGATCGACGACGGGCTCGACACGGCCCTGCCGAAGGGCCTCCGGGTCCTCGACGAAGCCGACGCGACCGACCAGGACAGCTACACCGTCACGAAGAAGTTCTCCGAGGACAACGACGTCACGAGCCTGGCCGACCTGAAGAACGTCGACGAGAAGCTCACCGTGGGCGCCAACTCCGAGAACCAGACGCGGCCGTACGGCCCGAAGGGGCTCAAGTCGGTCTACGGCGTCGACGTCGACTTCAAGGCGATCGAGGACGGCGGCGGGGCCCTGACCGTCAAGGCGCTCAAGGACGACACCGTCCAGCTGGCCGACATCTACACCGCCGACCCGAGCATCAAGGCGAACGGCTTCGTCACGCTGAAGGACCCGGAGAACCTGATCCTGCCGCAGAACGTCGTGCCGGTCGTCTCGAAGAAGGTCAACGAGAAGGCTGCGGACGCGATCGACTCGGTCAACGAGAAGCTCACGACCGAGGCCCTGATCGAGCTCAACACCAAGAGCACGGCCGACAAGGAGAAGGCGTCCACCATCGCCGAGGACTGGCTCAAGGCCGAGGGTCTGCTGTAGCCAGAGGTTCACGAACAAAACGACAGGCGTCGGGTATCCACCCGGCGCCTGTCGTCGTTCGTGGAGCAGGCAGCGCGAACATCCGTGCCGCACGGTTGTGCCGTGCAAGGGCTGTGCACGTTTGTGCACGGAGTCGTTCTACAACTTGTCGAAGTGTGATCCAGCGCGATAGCGTTGGGGTGTCCCAAGGGCTGTGACACCTGATGTATCCGTTCCACAGGAAGCAACTGACGTGCACGAACAGCGCGCGGCCACCCGTCTCGGAATCGCCGCATGAACGACCTCCTCGATCCGCTCCTCCTGTCGCGGTGGCAGTTCGGTCTGACGACCATCTACCACTTCCTCTTCGTCCCGCTGACGATCGGCATGGCAGCCGTTGTGGCCGTGTTCCAGACCGCCTGGTACCGGACCGGCCGCGCGCACTACCTGCAGCTGACGCGGTTCTTCGGGCGGATCTTCCTGATCAACTTCGCGATGGGTGTCGTGACGGGCATCGTGCAGGAGTTCCAGTTCGGCATGAACTGGTCGAACTACTCGCGCTTCGTCGGTGACGTCTTCGGCGCACCGCTCGCGCTCGAGGGCATCCTGGCGTTCTTCTTCGAAGCGGCCTTCATCGGCATCTGGATCTTCGGCTGGGACCGCCTGCCCAAGGGGTTGCACCTGGCGAGCATCTGGTGCGTGAGCGCCGGCACGATCATGTCGGCGTACTTCATCATCGCCGCGAACGCGTTCATGCAGCACCCGGTCGGCTTCGCGATGAACGAGGCCAAGGGCCGTGCGGAGCTCACCGACATCTGGGCGGTGCTCGGCAACAAGGTCGCCCTGGCCGCGTTCCCGCACACGCTCTTCGCCTGCTTCATGGTCGCCGCGGCGGTCATCATCTCGGTCGCGGCCTACCACCTGGCCCGCAACCAGAACCTCGAGACGATGCTGCCGGCGCTCAAGTTCGGCATGTGGACCATGCTCGCTGCCGGCGCGCTGACCGTCCTGACCGGCGACCAGCTCGGCCTGACGATGGTCGACACGCAGCCGATGAAGATGGCGGCGGCCGAGGCGCTGTACAACACCGCGACCGGCAAGGACGCCTCGTTCTCGATCTTCACGCTCGGCACGCCCGACGGCGTGCACGAGCTGTTCTCGATCCGGGTGCCTTACCTGCTGTCGTTCCTGTCGACGCACACGTTCAACGGCACGGTCGAGGGCATCAACGACCTGCAGGCGCAGTACACGCAGGTGTACGGCCCCGGCGACTACAAGCCGATCATCTGGGTCACCTACTGGTCGTTCCGCTGGATGATCGCCCTCGGTGTCGGCGCGGTCATGGTCTCGCTGGTCGGGCTGTGGCTGACCCGCAAGGGCCGGTTCCCGACGCAGCGCTGGGTGTGGCGCATCGCCACCTGGACGGTGCCGCTGCCGATGGCCGCGATGATCGTCGGCTGGGTCTTCACCGAGATGGGCCGCCAGCCGTGGCTCGTGTTCGGGCTGCTCCAGACGAAGGACGGTGTGTCGCCGAACGTGACCGGACTCGAGGTCCTCATCTCGCTGCTGGTCTTCACCCTGATCTACGGCTCGCTGGCCGTCGTCGAGTTCAAGCTCATCAAGAAGGTCGCGCAAGAGGGGCCCGCCGACCCGGACGAGGTCGACGAGGAGACCGGCGAGGTCAAGCACGAAGTGACGGTCTACTAGAAATGGACGCTGCCTGATGGATCTCCCCGTTCTCTGGTTCGCGATCGTCGGCGTCTTCTTCGTCGGCTACTTCGTCCTCGACGGATTCGACTTCGGTGTCGGCATGTCCCTGCCGTTCCTCGGCAAGGACGACACCGACCGTCGGGTCCTGATCAACACCATCGGCCCGGTCTGGGACCTCAACGAGACCTGGGTCATCGTCGCCGGGGCGTGCCTGTTCGCGGCGTTCCCGGAGTGGTACGCCACGATGTTCTCCGGCTTCTACCTGGCGCTGCTGCTCATCCTCGCTGCACTCATCCTGCGAGGGGTGTCGTTCGAGTACCGGCACCAGAACAAGCACCTCGAGTGGAAGCGCCGCTTCGACCTGATGATCATCGTCGGCAGTGCCGTGCCGTCGTTCCTGTGGGGCGTCGCGTTCGGCAACGTCGTCCGTGGCATCCCGATGGACGCCGGGCACAACTACACCGGCACGATCTTCGACCTGCTCAACCCGTTCGCGCTGCTGACCGGTGCCGCGACGCTGCTGGTGTTCTTCACCCACGGGGTCGTCTTCGTTGCGCTGAAGACCGAGGGCGACATCCGCGTCCGCGCCAAGCGCCTGGCGACCCGCGCCGGCATCGTCACGATCGTCGTCGGCGCCGCGTTCCTGGTGTCGATGGCCTTCGTCCGGGCCACCCCGGCCTCGCTGGTGCTCTCCGTGGTCGCCGCCCTGGCCCTGGTGCTCGCCGTGCTCTGCAACGCCTGGGGCAAGGAGGGGCGCGCCTTCACGCTGATGGCGGTCACCATCGCCGCGATCGTGCTCGCGATGTTCACGGCGATCTTCCCCGACGTCATGCCGGCCTCGAACGACGTCGCGAACAGCCTGAACGTGTACAACGCCTCGTCCGGGTCGTACACGCTGACCGTGATGAGCTGGGTCGCGCTGATCTTCGTGCCCCTGGTCTTCGCGTACCAGGCCTGGACCTACTGGGTGTTCCGCAAGCGCGTCTCCCGCGCCCACGTCACCGCGGCCGCGCACTAGGCGGACGACGATGAAGCCCCTCGACCCCCGACTCCTGCGGTTGTCCCGGACGGCGCGCGGCTTCATCGTCGCCGCCGCCGGCACCGGTGTCCTCCGCACGCTCGCGACCATCGCGATCGCGTGGGGGATCGCGGCGGCCGTCACCCTCGGGGTCGACGCCGTCGGCGACGGCAGGGTGCCGGCGGCGTTCGGGCAGGCGCTCGCGCTGCTCGGCGGGGCGTTCGTCCTGCGTACGGTGGCCGCGTGGGCGACGGACGACCTGGCGGCGCGCGCTGCTGCGAAGGTGAAGAGCGAGATGCGCACGACGGTGCTCGCCCGCGCCGCCGAGCGCGGTCCGTCGTGGCTCGCGGGCCGGTCGAGCGCCGGCTTCGCCACCACGCTTGGCCCCGGGCTCGACGCACTCGACGCCTACTTCGGCCGGTACCTGCCGCAGCTCGCGCTCACCGCGATCGCGACGCCGATGCTCCTGGTCGCGATCGGCCTGGGCGACCTGACGAGCGGGCTGATCATCCTGTTCGCCCTGCCCGTGATCCCGGTCTTCATGATCCTGATCGGCCTGGCCACGCAGTCGCTGCAGCGGAAGCAGTCGGACGCCCTCGCGAAGCTGGGTGGCGCCTTCACCGAGGCCGTCGAAGGGCTCGCCACGCTCAAGGTCTTCGGCCGTGCGCGCCGCCAGGTCGGTCGCATCGGGGTGGTCACCGACGAGTACCGTCGCGGCACGATCGGCGTCCTCCGGCTGTCCTTCGTGAGCGGCTTCGCGCTCGAGCTCGCCGCGAGCCTGTCCGTCGCACTGGTCGCCGTCTCGATCGGCATCCGCCTGGTGGACGGCTCGCTCGGCCTCGGGGCCGCGATGTTCGTGCTCGTGCTGGCACCGGAGGCCTTCGCCCCGATCCGCCAAGTCGGCGCCGACTTCCACGCCGCCCAGGACGGCGTCGAGGCCTCGGCCGCGGTGCTCGACGTGCTGGCCGACGACGAGACCGCATCACCGTCCGCGACCGGCAGCAGCGGCGGCAGCGGGACCGACACGGACCCCGCAGCACCCGCATCCGCCCTGGACGTCCGCGGACTCACCGTCCGCCGACCCGACGTCGTGATCGGACCGTTCGACCTGCACGCCGAGCCCGGCACCGTCGTCGTGCTGGCCGGCCCGAGCGGTTCCGGCAAGTCGAGCATCATCGCCGCACTCCGCGGTGTCCTGCCGCACGACGGTGCCGTCACCGTGCCCGGCCCGGCCGGCGCGTCCGTCGCCGAGCGCACCACGTGGGCCGACCAGCGCCCGCGTCTCGTCCGCGGGACGATCGCCGAGAACGTCGCGCTCAGCGCGACCCCCGACGACGCCGACGTGCGCACCGCGCTGGGCGACGCGGGGCTGGGACTCGACCCGGGCCTCCCGGTCGGCGCCGGTGGCAGCGGACTGTCCGGCGGCCAGGCACAGCGCGTCGCCGTCGCCCGCGCGCTGTACCGCGCGCGACGCGCCGCCACGCCCCTCGTGCTGCTCGACGAGCCGACGTCCGCGCTGGACGCCGAGTCCGAGGAACGCGTCATCGCGGCAGCCCGAGGCCTGGCGGCCGACGGCGCCGTCGTCGTGGTCGCCAGCCACCGACCCGCGGTCGTCGCCGCGGCCGACGTCCGCGTGGACGTCCGCGCCGGCGGGTCCGTGACGGTCCGCAAGGGGGTGCGCGCATGAGCCGGGAGGCCCGTGGCGGCTCCGTCCTGCGGCTCGCGATGCCGCACGGGTCGGGTTGGGCGAAGGCGGTCGCCGCCGGGTCGCTCAGCGCGGTCTGCGCGGTCGCGCTCCTCGCCGCGAGCGGCTACCTGATCACCCGTGCCGCCGAGCACCCGCCGATCCTGTACCTGACGCTCGTGATGGTCGGCGTGCGTGCGTTCGCGCTGGGGCGTGCCGTGCTCCGGTACGTCGACCGGCTCGCCGGGCACGACGCGTCCTTCCGGCAACTAGCCGTGGTGCGGACGGAGATGTACCGGCGGCTGGCGTCGATCGCTCCCGCCGGACTCGGCCGGACCGGACGCGGCGACCTCATGACGCGCCTGGTGACCGACACCGACCGGCTGCAGGACCTGCCGATCCGCGTCGTCGGGCCGCTCGTCTCCGCCGGGGTCGTCGCGGTGCTGTCGGTCGTCGCCGTGGCGCTCGTGTCGGTGCCGGCGGCGCTCGTGCTCGTCCTCGCGCTGGCGGTCGCGGCCCTGGTCGGCACGATCGTCACCCGGGCCATCGCCGAGCGCTCGGACCGCGAGACCGCCGCCGACCGGGGTCGCGTCGCGGACCTGGTGCTCGACACCGTCCGGACGCTCGACGTCTTCGCCGCGTACGGCACCCTCGACGAGCGGCTCGCGCACATCGCCCGGCTCGACGCGGGTGTCACCCGGGCCGTCCGGCGCCGTGGCACGGTCGAGTCGCTCGTCGGTGCCCTGGTCGGCCTGGTCGGTGGCGGTGCGGTGATCGGGATCCTCGCCGTCGGTGCCCCCGCCGTGGTGTCCGGTGCGCTCGACGGTCCGCTCTGGGCACTGGCGGTCTTCGTGCCGCTGGCGCTCTTCGAGGTCGTCGGGACCGTCCCGCTCGCCGTCCTGACGCTCCGCCGGGTGCGTGCTGCGGCCGAACGGGTCGAGCAGGTCGTGCCCGCCGAGGTGCCCGTCGGCATCGTCCCCGAGCCCGACGAGGACGCCGACCCGGCGTCGCTCGTGGTCGAGGGGCCGGTCACGCTCGCCGTGCAGGACCTGACCGTCCGCTGGCCTGGTGCTGCCGAGCGTGCAGTCGACGGGGTCTCGTTCACGCTCGCCCCCGGCGAGGTCGTCGTGCTCGAGGGGCCGAGCGGTGCCGGCAAGTCGACCCTGGTCGACGCGCTCGTCCGGTTCGTGGAGCACGAGGGTTCCTACACGCTCGACGGCGTCGAGGCGAGGGCGATGCACCCCGACGCGGTGCGGGCCCGGGTCGGCCTGATCGAACAGGACCCGTTCGTGTTCGACCAGTCGGTGCGGCAGAACCTGCTCTTCGCCCGCGAGACAGCGACCGACGAGGAACTGCTCGCCGTGCTCGACCGGGTCGGCCTGGGGGAGTGGGTCGTCCGGCGGGGCGGGCTGGACGCCTCGGTCGGGGAACGCGGCGTGCTCGTGTCCGGCGGCCAGGCGCACCGGCTCGCGCTCGCCCGCGCACTGCTGCACGCGTTCCCGGTGCTGGTGCTCGACGAACCGACCGCAGACGTCGACCCGGACCTCGGTGACACCGTGCTGCGTGACCTCGTCACCACGGCCCGCGCAGCGGGCCGGACGGTCGTCATCGTCTCGCACGTCCCGGTGGCGCCGGACCTGGTCGACCGCACCCTGCGGATGCGGGACGGACGCCTGCTCGCCGGGTGAGCCGACAGGCGGACGCGGGACGGGCCTCCCGGCTTGTATCGTTGACGACCGTGACCACCGAGCAGCACGCCGAGGACCCGAACGCCTACGACTTCCGTCGTATCCAGGAGAAGTGGCAGCCCCGCTGGGAAGAGCTCGGGCTCTTCACCACCGACCTCGACGACACCCGTCCGCGCAAGTACATCCTCGAGATGTTCCCGTACCCGTCCGGCGACCTGCACATGGGGCACGCCGAGAACTGGGCGCTCGGGGACTTCGTCGCGCGCTACTGGCGTCAGCAGGGCTTCAACGTGCTGCACCCGATCGGTTGGGACTCCTTCGGGCTGCCCGCCGAGAACGCGGCGATCAAGCGCGGGGTGGACCCGAAGGACTGGACCTACGCGAACATCGAGCAGCAGAAGGCGTCCTTCAAGCGCTACGCGCCGTCGTTCGACTGGACCACCGAGATCCACACCTCGGACCCGGAGTACTACAAGTGGAACCAGTGGCTGTTCCTGAAGATGTACGAGAAGGGCCTGGCGTACCGCAAGGACAGCTGGGTCAACTGGGACCCGGTGGACCAAACCGTGCTCGCGAACGAGCAGGTCCTGCCCGACGGCACCTCGGACCGCTCCGGCGCCGTCGTCGTGAAGAAGAAGCTCACGCAGTGGTACTTCAAGATCACCGAGTACGCCGACCGGCTGCTCGACGACCTGAACCAGCTCGAGGGGCGGTGGCCGGCGAAGGTCATCGCGCAGCAGCGCAACTGGATCGGCCGCTCGGTCGGTGCCGACGTCGACTTCGTGATCGAGGGCCGCGACGAGCCCGTCACGGTCTTCACCACCCGCCCGGACACGATCCACGGGGCGACGTTCCTGATCGTCGCGCCGGACTCCGACCTGGCGGCTGAGCTCGTCGCCGACCCGTCGGTGCCGGCCTCGGTCCGTGACGACTTCGACGCCTACCTGACGGCGACGCAGAAGACGTCCGAGATCGACCGGCAGAACGCCGACCGCCCGAAGACCGGTGTGCCGCTCAGCCGTTCCGCGATCCACCCGCTGACGGGGGAGCGCCTGCCGATCTGGGCCGCCGACTACGTGCTCGCCGACTACGGGCACGGCGCCGTGATGGCCGTGCCCGCGCACGACCAGCGCGACCTCGACTTCGCGCGGGCGTTCGACCTGCCCGTCAAGGTGGTCGTCGACACGAACGCCGCCGTCACCGGCGCGATCCCGGTCATCCCCGAGGGCGCGACGCTCGACGACTTCGACGTGCCGACCCTCGACCCGGTCGCCACCGGCGAAGCGCTGACCGGTCAGGGCCGGATGATCAACTCCGGGCCGCTCGACGGCATGTCGAAGCAGCACGCCATCACCGCTGCCATCGCGCTGCTCGAAGAGCGCGGCACCGGCCGTGCCGCCAAGACCTACCGCCTGCGCGACTGGCTCATCTCGCGCCAGCGCTTCTGGGGCACCCCGATCCCGATCATCCACGGCGCCGACGGCACCGAGCACCCGGTGCCCGAGGACCAGCTGCCGATCGTGCTGCCCGACACCGAGGGGCTCGACCTCAAGCCGAAGGGCACGTCCCCGCTCGGTGGCGCGACCGACTGGGTGAACGTCCCGAACCCCGTCGACGGCACGCCCGCGCTCCGCGACACCGACACGATGGACACCTTCGTCGACTCGTCGTGGTACTTCCTGCGGTTCCTGTCGGCGAACGACGACACCCAGGCGTTCGATCCGGCAGCCGCGCGCCGCTGGGCTCCGGTCGACCAGTACATCGGCGGCATCGAGCACGCGATCCTGCACCTGCTCTACGCCCGCTTCGTGACGAAGGTGCTGTTCGACCTCGGGTACCTCGACTTCACCGAGCCGTTCTCGGCGCTGCTCAACCAGGGCATGGTGCTGTCCGGTGGCTCGAAGATGTCGAAGTCGAAGGGCGGCGTCTCGCTCGGCGACGAGCTCGACGCGAACGGCGTCGATGCGATCCGCCTGGTGATGGGCTTCGCCGGCCCACCGGAGGACGACATCAACTGGGAGGACGTCTCCCCGTCCGCCTCCGCACGGTTCCTGGCGCGGGCGTACCGCCTGGCGCTCGACGTCACGTCCGCACGCGACGTCGTGTGGGCCGACGGCGACCGGGCTCTCCGCCAGGTCACGCACCGGTTCCTCGCCGACGCCCCCGGGATGATGGAGTCGTTCAAGTTCAACGTCGTGATCGCGCGACTGATGGACCTGGTCAACGTCACCCGCAAGGCGATCGACAGCGGCCCCGGTGCCGGTGACCCCGCCGTGCGCGAGGCCGTCGAGACCATCGCGCTCGGGCTGAGCGTCTTCGCGCCGTACACCGGCGAGGAGATGTGGGAGCGGCTGGGCTACGAGGCCACCGTCGCCACGTACGGCTGGCGGAAGGCCGACCCGACGCTGCTCGTGCAGGAGACCCTGACGGCCGTCGTGCAGGTCAACGGCAAGGTGCGTGACTCGTTCGAGGTGTCGAAGTCGATCGAGGCGGACGAGCTCGAGCAGCTCGCACGGTCGTCGGCGAACGTGCAGCGGTACATCGGTGACCGCGAGATCGTGAAGGTGATCGTCCGGGCGCCGAAGCTCGTGAACATCGCCATCAAGGGGTAGCGACCGTCGCTGGCGTCGTCCCTCACAGCAGGGGCGTTCGCGGCACCCGTCCACGGGTGTGAACTACGGAGCCCGGCCGATCGGCCGGGCTCCGTAGCGTTCGGGGCATGTCGTCCCCGTCGTCTCCCGGACCCTGGTGGTCCCGTCTCGCGCTGTCACCGCGGGCCGCCGTGGTGCTGGCGGCGGTCGTGGTGGTGGTCGCCGTCGTCGTGGTGCTCGTCGGGGCGCTGGTGTCGGGTGGTGGCGAGGGTGCTGGAGGAACGGGCGGGGTCGTCGTGCGTGGGGCGCCGACGGCCGGTGCGGCGTCGGGCCCGTCGCCGTCGGCCCCTGCTGGTGCTGGTGCTGGTGCTGGTGCCGGCTTCGGGGCTTCGTCTGCTCCGGGTGTCGGCGCGGTCACGGGTGCGGGGCGCGTCGTGGTGCACGTGCTCGGGGCGGTGCGGCGGGGCGGTGTCGTCGAGCTGCCGGCATCGAGCCGGGTCGGTGACGCGCTCGAACGTGCTGGTGGGGCCACCGACGACGCCGACCTCGACCGCCTGAACCTGGCCCGGGTGCTGACGGACGGCGAGCGGTTGTACGTGCCCCGGGTCGGGCAACAGGAGGTGCCGGAGGCGCTCGGGCCGGTGGCGGACGGTGCTTCCGCCGGGCCGACTGCCGGGGCCGGGGCCGGGAGCGGCGGTGGCTCGGCGGGCACCGGGGGCGAGGAGTCCGCCGTCGTCGACCTGAACACCGCCGACCAGGCCGTGCTCGAGACCCTGCCCGGCATCGGACCGGGGCTGGCCGGGCGGATCATCGCCTGGCGTGACGAGCACGGCCGGTTCACCGCGGTCGAGGACCTGCTCGACGTCAGCGGCATCGGCGACGTGCGGTTCGCCGAGCTCCGCGATCGTGTGCGGGTCTGAGGGGCGACGGTGCAGCTCGCGCCGAGTGCGACCGACCTGCGGGTCGCGGTGCCGGTGGCTGTCGCCTGGATCGCGACCGCCCTGCTCGTCGGCGTGCCCGACGTGGCACCCGTGGTCGGTGGCGCTGTGGCGCTCCTGACCGGCGTCAGCGGGATCGTTCTCCGGTGGCGTCGGGGCACCGGCGTCGTACCGGCCGTCGCCGGGCTGCTGCTCGTCGCGGGGGCCCTGACGACGCTGCTCGCGGTGTCGGTCACCGTGGGAGAGTCCCGGCGGGCTCCGGAACCGCTCCGCACGCTCGTCGCCGGTCCGGGGGCGGGGCGCGTGGACGTCGAGGCGGTGTTGACCCGCGACCTCGTGCCGGGTGACCGCTCCGTCACCGCGTCGCTCGTGCGCGCCGACGAGCTCGACGGGCTCCGCGTGCCGATCCGGCTCGTCCCCGACCAGCACGGCGGTGCACCGGGAGCCGTGCTGGCAGCCGGTGCCCGGGTCACCGTGACCGCCGCCGTGCAGCCGGACGAACCCGGATCGGCGACCGCGTTCGTGGCGTTCGCGCGCGGGACGCCGTCGTCGGTGCCGCCCGACGGACTGCTCGGCGCCACCGACACCGCGCGACAGGCCTTCGTGCGGGCCACTGCCGACCTGCCGCAGCCCGGAGCGGCACTGCTGCGCGGACTCGCGATCGGGGACCGCTCCGGCCTCGACCCGACGACCGAGGCGGCGATGGAGACCTCGGCGCTGACGCACCTGACGGCGGTGTCCGGGGCGAACTGCGCGGTGGTGGTCGGCCTCGTCGTGGTCCTCGGCCGTGCCTGCGGGCTCCCGAGAGGCCCCCGAGCGGCGGCGGCCGTCGGCGTGCTCCTGGTGTTCGTCGTGCTCGTGCGGCCCGACCCCTCGATCGTCCGGGCGACGGTGATGGCGATCGTGGTGCTCGTCGTGCACCTGGCTGGTCGACCGGTGCGGGGCGTCCCGCTCATCGCCCTCGCCGCGGTCGGCATGCTCGTCGTCGACCCCTGGTTCGCCCGGTCGTTCGCGTTCGCCCTGTCCGTGCTCGCCACGAGCGGGATCGTGGTGCTCGGCCCGCCGCTCACCGAGCTCCTGGCGCGTCGTGTGTGGCCGCCGGTCGCCGCCGCTCTCGCGATCCCCGTCGCGGCGCAGGTGGCGTGCTGGCCGGTGACGATCCCGCTGTCGGCGGCGCTCCCGACCTACGCGGTGCCGGCGAACCTGCTGGCGGAGCCGTTCGCGCCGGTCGTCACTGTGGTCGGGCTCGCCGCGTGTGGTCTCGCTCCGGTGTGGCCGGTGGGCGCGCAGGGGCTCGCGGCCGTCGCGTGGGTCCCGGCCGCAGCCGTCGGGGGCATCGCGCACGGCGCGGCCGCCCTGCCGTACGCCTCGGCACCCTGGCCGGCCGGTGTGCTCGGTGTGGCCGCCGCCGTGCTGGTGTGCGGCTGCATCGCGGTCGCCGTGCTGGTCCGGGGGCAGCTCGGCTCCCGGCTGCTGCTCGCCGCGGGGGTCGTTGTCGTGGTCGGTGTCGCAGCGGTCACCGTCCCGGTGCTCGTCGTCCGGGGATCGGTGCCGGGGGACTGGTCGGTCGCCGCGTGTGACGTCGGGCAGGGGGACGCCGTGCTGCTCCGCGGTGACGACGCCGTCGCGCTCGTGGACACCGGCGACGACGAGGAACGGCTCCGGGCGTGCCTGGACCTGCTCGGGGTCACCCGGATCGACCTGCTCGTCCTGACGCACTTCGACCGCGACCACGTCGGTGCGGTGGACGCTGTGGCCGGCACCGTCGAGACCGCCCTGGTCGGACCCGTGGGCCGTGCGTCGGACGAGCGGGTGGTCGACGACCTCCGGCGTGCCGGTGTCGACGTGCGGACGGCCGACGACCGTGTCTCCGGAACCCTCGGGCCGCTCGCCTGGCGTGTGGTGTGGCCGCTGGTCGGCGACCGTGCCGCCGGCAACGACGCGAGCGTCGTGCTGGCCACGGGGCCGGCCGACGGAGACTCCTGTCCGGCGTGCCTGACCGGGGTCTTCCTCGGCGACCTGGGGGAGTCGTCGCAGCGTCGGCTCCGGAACGCCGGGGAGCTGCCGGTGGGGCCGATCGACGTCGTGAAGGTGGCGCACCACGGCTCGGCGGACCAGGACCCGCAGCTCTACCGGGAGCTCACCGCGCGGGTCGGTCTCGTCGGGGTCGGCGCGGACAACAGCTACGGACACCCGACGGCATCGGCCCTCGGCATGCTCGAGGCCGCGGGCACGCTGCCGCTCCGCACCGACGAGCTCGGCACCGTGGTGCTCGCCCGGTCCGGCAGCGACGAGGTGCGTGTGTGGACGGAGCGCTCGTCGTCGGCGGCCGCCCGTAGGATCGACGGTGCACCACTCGACCCGGCACCGTCCGGGCCTGCACCACCGGAAGGACCACATGGCCGCCAAGAAGCCCGCGCGCGCCGCAGCGAAGATCGACCAGGTGCCCTGGTCGGGGATCCGTCCGGCGCCCGTCGTGCTCATCACCGGACCCGAAGCGTTCCTCGCCGACCGCGCCCGCGGTGTGCTGAAGGACCTGCTGCAGGGCGAGGACCCCGCGCTCGAGGTGCACGACCTCGAAGCCGACCAGTACGCCCCCGGGCTCCTCGCCACCCTCGCCAGCCCGTCGCTGTTCGGCGAGCCGCGACTGGTGCAGGTCACGAACGTCGAGAAGTGCACCGACGCCTTCATCACCGAGACGATCTCGTACCTGCAGGCCCCGGCCGACGACGTCACCCTGGTGCTCCGGCACGGGGGTGGTGTGCGCGGCAAGAAGCTCCTCGACACGATCCGCAGCGGTGTCGGCGGCGGGGTCGAGGTGCTGTGCGACGAACTGAAGCGCGAGACCGACCGCATCGACTTCGTGAACGCCGAGTTCCGCGCCGCACGCCGCCGGATCGCGCCCTCCGCCGTCCGGACCCTGGTGACCGCGTTCGCCGACGACCTCGCCGAACTCGCCGCCGCGTGCCGACAGCTCCTGGCGGACGAGGCCGAGGAGATCACCGACAAGGTCGTCGACAAGTACTACGGCGGTCGCGTCGAGACGAATGCGTTCAAGGTCGCCGACATCGCCCTCGCGGGTCGGTCGGCACCGGCGATCGTCGAGCTGCGGCACGCCCTGGCCACCGGCGAGGCACCCGTGCCGATCGTCGCCGCGTTCGCGAGCAAGATCCGCACGATGGCGAAGGTCAGCGCGTTCCGGGGCCCGAGCGGGCAGGCGGCCTCGGCGCTCGGTATGGCGCCGTGGCAGGTGCAGCGCGCGCAGCGTGACGTCGCCGGCTGGAGCGAGTCCGGGCTGGCCAATGCCATCATCAGCATCGCCGAGGCCGACACCGCGGTGAAGGGTGGCTCGCGCGACGCGCACTACGCGCTCGAGGTCATGGTCCGCACCATCGCCCGACGCGGCGAACCCCGCTGAGGCGAGTCGGGCCTCCCGGCTGTCCCGCGCCGGTCGGCCGGCACTTCGTGAGCAGAAACGGTCGAGTGCGCCCTCGCGACCCGACCGTTCCTGCTCACGAAGCGAACCCAAAGCCCCACGCACGACGAAGGCCCCGCACCAACGGTGCGGGGCCTTCGGACCAGAAGGGTCAGGACGTCAGAGCGACGAGACCTTCTTCGCGATGGCCGACTTGCGGTTCGCGGCCTGGTTCTTGTGGATGACACCCTTGCTCACGGCCTTGTCGAGCTTCTTCGACGCGAGGGCCAGGGCGGCAACGGCCTTGTCCTTGTCGCCGGCGGCGACGGCGTCGTTGGCACGACGGATGTGCGTCTTGAGCTCCGACTTGTAGGCCTTGTTGCGCTCGGTGGCCTTGAGGTTGGTCTTGATGCGCTTGATCTGCGACTTGATGTTCGCCATGAATTGCTCCTGCTCGTCTCGTACGGGTGGGCGCGACCGCAGGGTAGAGGGGCCCTTGGTCGCATCGCGTTCCACCCGTGGGCGGGGAACGCGGAAGCCAGCCACCAACACTACCAGGCAAGCGGGCTGCCACCAAAGCACGAAACACCGCCGGATCGGCGGAAGCCCGCGGCCGACCGCGCCGAAACCCCACGGCAACACGCACCGGATACCGTGACGGACATGCCCTCCCTCGCACCGCGCATCGACACCGTGCCCGCCTCCGGCATCCGGAGGGTCTTCGAGCAGGCAGCCCTGCTGCAGTCGAGCGGCACGGACGTCACGATGCTCGTGATCGGCGAGCCGGACGTCCCGGTGGCGCCGCACATCGGTGAGGCCGCCCGTCGCGCCTGGACCGAGGACCGCACCGGGTACACCCCGAACGGCGGGATCGCGCCCCTCCGCGAGGCCGTCCGCGACAAGCTCCGCCGTGAGAACCGGATCGAGGCCGACCTCGAGCAGATCTGGATGACGATCGGTGCGACGCAGGCGTTGTTCCAGGCGATGACGCTGACCCTGAGCCCGGGCGACGAGGTGCTCGTGCCCGACCCCGGCTACACGACCTTCACGATGAACGCCCACATCATCGGGGCGACCCCGGTGCCGTACCGGCTGGAGCCGCAGCACGGGTTCGAGCCCGACCTGCAGGCCCTCGAGGCGAGCGTCACCGAACGCACCCGGGTGCTGATCGTCAACTCGCCGTCGAACCCGCTCGGCTCGGTCTTCGGCGAGGAGACCCTGCGCGCGCTGCTGGCCTTCGCGAAGCGGCACGACCTCTGGGTCATCAGCGACGAGGTCTACGAGTACTTCACCTACGGCACCCGGCACGTCAGCCTGGCGGCGCTCGACGAGGACGACCGCGTGTTCTCGGCGTTCTCGCTCAGCAAGACGTACGCGATGACCGGCGTCCGCGTCGGCTACCTCGTCACGCCGAAGGGGCTCGGCGCGACGATGCGGACCACGCAGGAGGCCATGATCAGCTGCGTCGCCGAACCCGACCAGTACGCGGCCCTCGCGGCGATCGTGGGGGACCACTCCGCGGTGCGCGACGCCCGGGAGCACTACCGCGCGAACCTCGAGGTCGCGAAGGAGACGCTCGACGCCGACGGCATCCGGTACCTCGACCCGCGCGGGGCGTTCTACCTGTGGATCGACATGTCGCACGCCTCCGACGGGGACATCGCCGAGTGGGCGCTCGGGTTCCTGCAGCGTGAGCGGGTCGCCGTCGCGCCGGGCAGCGCCTTCGGACGCACCGGCGAGGGCTGGATCCGCGTCTGCCTCGCAGCGACCGCGGACGACCTCCGGCGTGGCCTCGGCGCGCTGCCGGCTCCGGCGCACGCGACCGTCTGACGGGCGGTCCACACGGCCAGGAGGCCCGGTGCCGGTCGGCAGGACGGCGCACGGTGCGCGGTCCTCCACCTGGTGCGAGGCTGCTCGCCCCGTGCCGCGCAGCATCCGGTCACCGGGCGGTCGACTGCGCACGGACCCGCCGACGTCGCACCGTGCGAGGTCCAGCACGCCAGCGCGAGGGCGCACCAAACGCGCTCCGAACGCGCTCCGAACGCGCACCGTGCGTGGCGGACGCGCGCCGTGCCTCCAGGTCGGGTGAAGCGTGGGAGACTGTTGCGACCGTCCGACCCACCTGAGGAACCGTGAGCCCACAAGCATCCGCACCGCTGGAGCCCGCAGCGACCCCGGCCGACGCGATCCGCAACTTCTGCATCATCGCGCACATCGACCACGGCAAGTCGACGCTGGCCGACCGCATGCTGTCGATCACCGGCATCGTCGAGGACCGCGCGATGCGTGCGCAGTACCTCGACCGCATGGACATCGAGCGCGAGCGCGGCATCACGATCAAGTCGCAGGCCGTGCGCATGCCGTGGGAACTCGACGGTGAGACCTTCGCGCTGAACATGATCGACACCCCCGGGCACGTCGACTTCTCGTACGAGGTCTCGCGCTCCCTGGCCGCCTGCGAGGGCGCGATCCTGCTCGTCGACGCCGCCCAGGGCATCGAGGCGCAGACGCTCGCGAACCTGTACCTGGCGCTCGAGAACGACCTCGAGATCATCCCGGTCCTCAACAAGATCGACCTGCCGGCGGCCGAACCGGACAAGTACGCCGCCGAGCTCGCACAGCTCATCGGTGGCAAGCCCGAGGACGTCCTCCGGGTGTCCGGCAAGACGGGCGTCGGGGTGCCCGAGCTCCTCGACCTGGTCGTCCGTCGTGTTCCGGCCCCGGTCGGCGACGCCGAAGCGGCGCCCCGCGCGATGATCTTCGACTCGGTCTACGACAGCTACCGCGGCGTCGTCACCTACGTCCGCATGATCGACGGCACCATCTCGCCCCGCGAGAAGGTCCAGATGATGTCGACCAAGTCGACGCACGAGATCCTGGAGATCGGGGTCTCGAGCCCGGAGCCGAAGCCCACGAAGGGGCTGTCCGTCGGCGAGGTGGGCTACCTGATCACCGGTGTGAAGGACGTCCGCCAGTCCAAGGTCGGCGACACCGTCACGAGCGCGCAGAAGCCCGCGACCCAGGCGCTGCCCGGCTACACGGACCCGAAGCCGATGGTGTTCTCGGGCCTGTACCCGATCGACGGCAGCGACTACCCGGTGCTCCGCGAGGCGCTCGACAAGCTCAAGCTCTCCGACGCCGCACTGGTCTACGAGCCGGAGACCTCGGTCGCGCTCGGCTTCGGGTTCCGCTGCGGGTTCCTCGGACTGCTGCACCTCGAGATCATCACCGAGCGGCTGTCCCGCGAGTTCGGGCTCGACCTCATCACCACGGCCCCGAGCGTCATCTACGAGGTCACGACCGAGGACAACGCCGTGACCGAGGTCACGAACCCCTCGGAGTTCCCGACCGGGCGCATCGTCGAGGTCCGCGAGCCGATGGTCCGCGCCGCGATCCTGGCCCCGAAGGACTACGTCGGCGCGATCATGGAGCTCTGCCAGCAGCGCCGCGGCTCCCTGCTCGGCATGGAGTACCTCGGCGAGGACCGCGTCGAGATCCGCTACGAGATGCCCCTCGGCGAGATCGTCTTCGACTTCTTCGACCAGCTGAAGAGCAAGACCCAGGGCTACGCGTCGCTCGACTACGAGCCCACCGGCGACCAGGCCGCCGACCTCGTCAAGGTCGACATCCTGCTGCAGGGCGACCAGGTCGACGCCTTCAGCGCGATCGTGCACCGCGACAAGGCGTACGCCTACGGCACGCTCATGACGGAGCGGCTGCGCAAGCTCATCCCGCGCCAGCAGTTCGAGGTGCCGATCCAGGCTGCCATCGGCGCCCGCATCATCGCCCGCGAGAGCATCCGCGCGATGCGCAAGGACGTCCTGGCGAAGTGCTACGGCGGTGACATCACCCGCAAGCGCAAGCTCCTCGAGAAGCAGAAGGAGGGCAAGAAGCGCATGAAGACCATCGGTCGGGTCGAGGTCCCGCAGGAGGCCTTCATCGCGGCGCTCTCCGGCGACGTCGAAGAGAAGAAGAAGTAGCGCCGGGCGCGCAGCGCGTTTCGCGCTGAGCGACAGCTCACGCACCGTGACCGCCGTGATCTGTCGGTGAGCGCGAAAGCCCGGTGCGCGGTCAGCCGGTCCGGCGGGCGCGGGCCCGCAGGGCGGCCAGGCAGAGGGCCGGGAGGCTCGCTGCGGCCAGTCCCGCCAGTGCGGTCCGCAGGATGGCCCAGTGAGCAGCCGCGTCGAAGTCGGTCTGCTCGCCGGAGGCCACCCCGGCGACCACGGCGCCGACGACCATCGCGAGGGTCACGGCCGCGAGGGCCAGCGCCAGCCGGCGGCCGCGATCACGCCGCACCGCCGACACCAGCGCAGCACCGAACAGCAGCACCCCGGCGCCGGCGCAGCTCGCCCCGACGGCGGCGATGACGTTCGCGGTGTCGAAGCCGTTCCACGACTCGGGGGCGATCGCGGCGGTGGCGTACCGGGCGGGCGACGCTGCGGCAGAGGTCGTCACGTCCACCAGCACCCGGGCGGTCGCCGCCACGCCGAACGCGACGAGCGTGAGCGCGGCGAGGACGGCGGTCCGGCGGTCGACGGACCGCGGGCGGGCGGGGGTGGGGCGGGGCACCTGCTGACGATAGCCGCGGGGCGGGCGGTTGTCGGGCCTCCAGTTCGGGGTGCACGGCGGGTGGGCCGATCCGACGGAGGTGAGCGTGGATCGGTTCGATCCGGGGCGGCCCGCCCAAGTACCATGGAGGCATGAGCATCCGCGGGAGCTACCGGACCGCCCTGACGTACGGCGCGGTGGGGGCGACCCAGGCGTCGGACCTCATGACCTACCCGCCGGACGGCTTCACGCCGGCCGAGTCGCGCGCGCGGATCGGACACGGCGACCAGCGGTTCGAGACCGCCGTCGTGCAGGCGCTGACGTGGCAGATCCAGGAGCGCAGCGGTGTCCGCGTGCGCGTCGAGGAGCAGCCCGACGACGACGAGGTCCGGTACAACCCGGTCACCTTCGACGACGACGGTGTGCCGATCGCGCCGGCGTCCATCGGGACGCCCCGGGTCGAGAAGTTCGCCCCCGACGGCACCCCGCTGCTGACGGCGGGCACCAGCGCGACGCTGACGATCCACGCGTTCGGGCAGACCGTGCTGGCACCGGTGCGCGTCGTGTCGATCATCGACGAGCACGACCGCAAGGGGTTCGCCTACGGCACGCTCGAGGGGCACCCGCTCTCCGGCGAGGAGTCGTTCGTCGTCGAGCGCACCCCGGACGGCTCGGTGTGGCTGCAGGTCCGGCAGTTCTCGCAGCCGGCGAGCCGGAAGTGGCGCTTCGTGGCGCCGTTCGTGCGGCGGCAGCAGAAGGTCATGGCGGAGAAGTACCTGGCGGCGCTGCGGGGCGACTAGGCGTCGCGGTCGCTCGGTCGCGGTCGCGGTCGCTCGCGGTCTCGCGACCCCGCCCGCTCCCGCCCGAGCCCGCTCCTCAGCGGAGCGGTGGGAGCGCGGCGATCGCGTCCTCGATGAGGGCGGCGTCCTGCTGGCAGTCGCGTGCGACGGTCACGGCGTTCGTGTGCCGCAGCGCATCGACGTCGTAGACACCCGTCGCCACGGCCAGGAAGGGGATGCCCGCGGCGTCCGCGGCCTCGCCGTCGCGCGGGGTGTCGCCGACGATGACCGCCCGGGTGCCGACCAGTTCCGCGGCGGCGCGCAGGGTGACCCCGGCCCGCTCGACCTCGGTGTCGCCGAAGTACGAGTGCTCCCAGTCGAAGACGTCGGGGTCGAACCCGGCGCCGGTGAGCTTCACCCGGGCGCGGTACTCGGAGTTGCCGGTGAGCAGGCCGTTGCGCCACCCGAGCTCGGCGAAACGGGTCAGGAGCGCCTTCGCCCCGGGGACCGGGCTGCGGTGGTCGCCGGAGGCGTGCCGTTCGGCGGTCAGGTCGTGCAGGTGCCGGCTGACCGAGGGGATCAGGGTGTCCTCGAACGCGTGGGCGCGCACGTGCTCGGCGATGAGCCCGGCGTCGGTCCGACCGTGCTGGTGTCCGACCCTCAGGGTGAGGTCGCGGCCAACCGCCCGCTCGAGGGCGAGGTGGTAGAGGTTGCCCGGGGACGACGCGTTCATCACGAGGGTGCCGTCGATGTCCCACAGGACCGTGGTGGGGACGGGATGGTGCTCCATGGCTCCCATCATGACGGACAATGGACTCCATGCCGAGTGCTCTCCCGATCGCCGATCCAGCACCAGCGGACGGCCTGATCACGCCGTGGGGGGCAGCGGGCTCCGCTGCCGGGCCGGGGGCTGCTCCTGCCGCCGGTGACGTCCCCTTCGGCGTGTACGTGCACGTGCCGTTCTGCCGCGTGCGCTGCGGCTACTGCGACTTCAACACCTACACGGCGTCGGAGCTCCGCGGCGTCCGTCGCGACGACTACGCCGGGCACGCCGTGCGCGAGATCGAGTGGGCCGCGACCGTGCTCGATCGTTCCGGCGTGCCGCGGCGCCCGGTGTCGACCGTCTTCTTCGGCGGCGGCACCCCGACCATGCTGCCGGCGTCCGACCTGGCGATGATCCTCCGTGCGATCGACGACACCTGGGGCATCCTGCCCGGGGCCGAGGTCACCACCGAGGCGAACCCGGACTCCGTCGACGCCGCGTCGCTCGAGACCCTGCGGGCCGGCGGCTTCAACCGGATCAGCTACGGCATGCAGTCCGCCGTGCCGCACGTGCTCGCCACGCTCGACCGCACGCACGACCCGCTCCGGGTCGCCGTCGTCGTCGACCTCGCGAAGCAGCAGGGACTCGACGTCTCGCTCGACCTCATCTACTCGACGCCGGGGGAGTCCCTCGCCGACTGGCGGACCTCGCTCGACGCCGCGATCGCCTGCGAGCCCGACCACGTGTCGGCGTACTCGCTCATCGTCGAGGACGGCACCGCGATGGGCCGCATGGTCGCCCGCGGTGAGCTCCCCGCCCCCGACGACGACCTGGCCGCCGACATGTACGAGCTCGCCGACGAGGTGCTCGGCGACGCGGGCTACTCCTGGTACGAGGTGTCGAACTGGGCGCGCGGCGACGCGCACGCGAGTCGTCACAACCTGTCCTACTGGAAGGGCCACGACTGGTGGGGCGTCGGCCCCGGCGCGCACTCCGCCGTCGCCGGCACGCGCTGGTGGAACGTCAAGCACCCGGCCGCGTACGCGAACCGGGTGCTGTCGGGGGAGTCGCCGGCCGCCGGCCGCGAGACCATCGACGACGAGACGCGGTACGTCGAGCGGCTGCTGCTGGCGGCGCGGGTCCGCGGGGAGCTCGCGACGAGCGAGATCCGCCAGGAGGCCCGTGGCCGGGTCGCCGGCCTCATCGCACGCGGACTCGTGGACGGGTCGGCCGCGGTGCGGGGACGGATCGACCTGACCCTGCAGGGTCGCCTGCTCGCCGACGCGGTGGTGCGGGAGCTGCTCGACTGAGGGGCGTGCGCACTGCTTGGTGCGCACTGCGTGCCGCTGCCGCTACTGCTTGATGAACTCGATCGAGAGCGGGTAGCGGTAGAACTGGCCCTGGTTCGCGGCGACCGCCGCCATGATGCTGAAGATCAGCGACACGATCGCAGCGGCGAGGATGATCAGGAACCCGACGCCGAACACCGAGGTGAGCGAACCGACGAAGTACGCGATCGCCATCGTGATGTGGAAGTTCAGGGCGACCCGGGTGTGCTCCCGGATGAAGCCGCCTCGATCGCGGAGGACCAGGTAGGCGACGAGCGGCGCGACGACGGTGAAGAAGATGCCACCGATGTGCGTCAGCGTGGCCCACAGGCGCTGGTCCTCCGGGCTCATCGGCTGGGGCGGGGTGTAGCCGGCGGGGTACTGCGGCCCGCCGGGGTACTGGGTCCCGCCGGGCTGCTGGGGGCCACCGGGGCCGTGGCCGTACTGGCCGCCGGGCTGCTCGGGTCCGGGGCCGTCGGGCTGCTGTCCGTAGGTCATGGCGGAAGCGTATCGGCCGACCGCCCGGAAGTCCCGGGCCGTCAGCGGTCGGGCGTAGGATCAGCAGTCGACACGTCCGAGTGCCAGGTCGATCGGGAAAGGAGGCGCTCGTGGTCAGTGAACGCAGCCTCGAGGTCCTCAAGGCCATCGTGCGCGACTACGTGGCGTCGCGTGAACCCGTCGGGTCGAAGACCATCGTCGAGCGGCACGCCTTCGGGGTCAGTGCCGCCACGATCCGCAACGACATGGCCCTGCTCGAGGACGAGCAGCTGATCGCCGCACCGCACACCTCGTCCGGCCGGGTACCGACCGACAAGGGGTACCGCGTCTTCGTGGACCACCTGGCGGGTGCCCGTCCGCTCTCCAGCGCGCAGCGGCACGCCATCGAGACCTTCCTCGGCGCCCCGAACGACCTCGACGAGGTCCTCGGGCGCACCGTCCGGCTGCTCAGCCAGCTCACCAACCAGGTCGCCCTGGTGCAGTACCCCTCGATGGTGCGCGCCCGGGTGCAGCACGTCGAGCTCGTCCGGCTCGGAGACGCACGGTTGATGGTGGTGCTCATCACCGACACCGCCCGCGTCGAACAGCGCGTGGTCGAGACCGACGTCCCGCTCGACGAGGACTCGCTGGGCGAACTCCGCACCGTGGTGAACGGCGCGACGGTGGGGCTCCTGCTGCAGGACGTCCCGACCGCGCTCCGAGCCGTGCCGCAGCAGCTCCGCCCCGACGCCCAGACGCTCGGCGGGGTCGTCGTCGCCACGCTCATCGAGCAGGTCGCGGCGAACCGGCAGGACCGCCTGCTGATGGCCGGTGCGGCCAACCTGGCGAAGAGCGAGCAGGACTTCTCCGGCGGCCTCTTCCCGGTGCTCGAAGCGATCGAGGAACAAGTCACCCTGCTCCGGTTGTTCGGGGAGATGCAGGTGGACGACATCGCGGTGGCGGCCAGCATCGGCGTCGAGAACGCCGAGTACGGACTCGACGCCACGAGCATCGTCGCCGGCGGCTACCTGGCCGGTGGCGAGGTGGCCCGACTGGGCGTCCTCGGACCGACCCGCATGGACTACGGCACGAACATGGCCGCCGTCCGCGCCGTCGCCCGCTACCTGTCCAAGCTCCTGGGCGAACACTGACCAACCGACCGAACCCAACCGACTGAGGGATACGTGGCAGACCACTACGACGTCCTCGGCGTCCAGCGAGACGCCTCCGATGCCGACATCAAGAAGGCCTACCGCCGCCTGGCGCGTGAGCTCCACCCGGACGTGAACCCGGCACCCGACGCCGCCGAGCGCTTCAAGGACGTGACGCACGCGTACGACGTGCTGAGCGACCCCGAGCAGCGACGCCGGTACGACGCCGGCCCGCAGGCCGACAGCCCCTTCGGCGGTGGCGCCGGCGGCTTCAGCGACATCTTCGACGCCTTCTTCGGCGGCGGCGGTGGCGGCGGCCGTGGCTCGGGCCCGCGCAGCCGTGCCGAGCGCGGTCAGGACGCCCTGCTCCGCATCGAGGTCGACCTCGACGAGGTCGTCTTCGGCACCCACAAGGACGTCGAGGTCGACACGGCGGTGCTGTGCGAGACCTGCCACGGTTCCTGCTGCGCACCGGGCACCAGCCCGCGCACGTGCGACATCTGCGGCGGCTCCGGGCACATCCAGCGCCAGGTCCGTTCGCTCCTGGGCAACGTCGTGACGAGCGCCCCGTGCGGCACGTGCCGCGGGTACGGCACCGTCATCCCGAGCCCCTGCCCGACCTGCCAGGGTCAGGGCCGCGTCCGCGCACGTCGCACCGTGCCGGTGGACGTCCCCGCCGGCGTCGACTCCGGCCTGCGCCTGCAGATGCCCGGCCAGGGTGAGGTCGGCCCGGCCGGCGGCCCGTCCGGCGACCTGTACCTCGAGATCCGTGTACGCCACGACGACGTCTTCAGCCGTGACGGCGACGACCTGCTGGCGACGCTCGAGGTCGGCATGACCGACGCCGTCCTCGGCACGACCACCACGATCGACGGCCTCGACGGTCCGGTCGAGCTCGAGATCCGTCCCGGCGTGCAGAGCGCCGACGTCCTCGTCATCAAGGACCGCGGCATCACGAAGCTGCGCGGGAACGGCCGCGGTGACCTGCGGGTCGGCGTGCAGGTCGTCACCCCGACCAAGCTGTCCCACAAGGAACGGCAGCTGGTCGAGCAGCTCGCGAAGTCGCACAAGACCACCGCCCCGCAGCTCGCCCGGTTCCAGCAGGGCATGTTCGGCAAGCTCCGCGACCGGTTCTTCAACCACTGATGGCGTCGCTGTACCTCGTCGACTCGCTGGACGGCGTCGCCGTCGGTGACCCGGTGTCGCTCGACGGCGCCGAGGGCCGGCACGCGGTCTCCGTCGCGCGCGTCCGGGTCGGTGAGGTCCTGCGGATCGCCGACGGTCGGGGCACCGTGGTGTCCGGGCCGGTCACCACGCTCGGCAAGGACACGCTGGAGCTCGCGGTCGAGACCGTCGAGCACCAGGATGCACCGCGCCCGTCGCTGACCCTCGTGCAGGCCCTGGCGAAGGGCGGCCGTGACGAGATGGCGGTGCAGGCGGCGACCGAGATCGGCGTCGACCGGGTCGTGCCGTGGTCAGCCGCGCGCAGCGTCTCCCGGTGGGACGGCGCGAAGGTCGAGAAGGGCCGTGCCCGGTGGGCAGCGATCGCGCACGAGGCCGCGAAGCAGGCGATCCGACCGCGCGTGCCCGTCGTCGCGCCGCTGGTGACGACCGGACAGCTCGTGTCCGCGCTCGGGGAGGGGACCGCCCTCGTCCTGCTCGACCCGACCGCGACCGTGCGACTCGCCACCTGGGCACCCCCGACGGAGGCCGAGGACATCGCACTCGTCGTCGGCCCCGAAGGCGGCATCGACGGCGCGGAGCTCGACCGGCTCGAGGCCGCGGGTGCCGTGCGGGTCCGACTCGGCGACAGCGTGCTCCGCACGTCCACCGCCGGACCGGCGGCACTCGCTGTCCTGCAGGCGCGACTGGGCCGCTGGTGAGCCGGACCACGCCGTCGGGCGCGTCCTACGATGGAGCCATGAGCAGCAGCACGCCCAGCGTCTTCTCCAAGATCATCGCGCGCGAGATCCCGGCGACCATCGTCGCCGAGGACGACCGCGTGATCGCGATCGAGGACATCGCCCCGAAGGCTCCCGTCCACGTGCTCGTCGTCCCCAAGACCGAGCAGTACGCGAACGTCGGCGAACTCGCAGCGGGCGACCCCGACCTGCTGGCCCACGTCGTCGCCACCGCGCAGCGCATCGCCGACGAGCGCGCCGACGGCCAGTTCCGACTCGTCTTCAACACCGGCGAAGCCGCCGGTCAGACCGTGTTCCACGTGCACGCGCACGTACTCGCAGGTGAACTGCAGGAAGGCACCCTTGCCGGTTAACGAACCAGTACAGCCCACCGCCGCCGACGACGAGCCCGTCTCGGTCTCGCTCCAGGTCGACGGCATCGCCATGGTGCAGCTGCTCGGCCCCCAGGACCGTCTGCTCAAGACGGTCGAGCGCCAGTACCCGGGCGTCCGGGTCGTCGTCCGTGGCAACGAGGTCACGCTGACCGGGCCGGAGCGCGACGTCGCCCGCGCGAAGGCGCTCGTCGACGAGCTCGTCGGCATGGTCAGGCGTGGGCAGGAGATCGGCCCGGCCGACATCCCGATGTCGGCACGGATCCTCGACGACGACCGCAAGCCGTCCGACACCTTCGGCACCCCGATCGTGTCGAGCCGCGGCAAGTCCGTGCGGCCGAAGACCGACGGGCAGCGTGCCTACGTCGACGCCATCGACGAGCACACCATCACGTTCGGCATCGGGCCGGCCGGTACCGGCAAGACGTACCTGGCGATGGCCAAGGCCGTGCAGGCGCTGCAGCGGCGCGAGGTCAACCGGATCATCCTCACCCGTCCCGCGGTCGAGGCCGGCGAGCGGCTCGGCTTCCTGCCGGGCACGCTGACCGACAAGATCGACCCGTACCTGCGCCCGCTGTACGACGCCCTCAACGAGATGATGGACCCGGAGCTGGTCCCGAAGCTCCTGGCGGCCGGCACCGTCGAGGTGGCCCCGCTGGCGTACATGCGTGGCCGGACCCTCAACGACTCCTTCGTGGTGCTCGACGAGGCGCAGAACACCACGCCCGAGCAGATGAAGATGTTCCTGACCCGCCTCGGGTTCGGTTCGAAGATGGTCATCACGGGCGACATCACCCAGGTCGACCTGCCGGGCAACGTCTCCGGTCTCCGGCTCGTGACCCGCATCCTCGACGAGGTCGATGACATCCACTTCGCCCGTCTCGGCAGCGAGGACGTGGTCCGCCACACCCTCGTCGGCCGGATCGTCGACGCCTACACGGTCTACGACGAGGAGCGCCTCGCCGAGCAGGCCGGGCAGCGCCCCGGTGGCCGTGGCACCGCCCCGGTCGGCAACCCCGACGGCGCCAACCGCGCCGAACGCCGTGGGCGCCCGCCGCAGGACCGCGCACGACCCCCGTACCCCCAGAACGACGCCCGAGGAGGCACCCGGTGAGCATCGAGCTCAACAACGAGTCCGGCGTCGAGGTGGACGAGGCCGCGATCCAGCGGCTCGCCGCCTTCGCCCTGGACGCGATGCACGTCCACGCCGATGCGGAGCTCGCGATCGTGCTGGTCGACGAGGGCGCGATGGAGCAGCTGCACGTGCGGTGGATGGACGAGCCCGGTCCGACGGACGTCCTGAGCTTCCCGATGGACGAGCTGCGTCCCGGCACCGAGGACGACCCCACGCCGGCCGGGCTGCTGGGCGACATCGTGCTCTGCCCGCAGGTGGCCGAGGAGCAGGCGAAGACCGCCGGGCACTCGAGCACCGACGAGATGCTGCTGCTCACCTGCCACGGCATCCTGCACCTGCTCGGCTTCGACCACGCCGAGCCCGACGAGAAGGCCGAGATGTTCGGCATCCAGGGCGAGATCCTGACCGCCTTCGCCGCCCAGCACCGAGGGCGGTAGCCGGTGGTCGTCGTCGCCGGACTCCTCGCGGTGGCGCTGGGGCTCGTCGTGCTCGGCGGACTCCTCGCCGCGAGCGACGCCGCGCTCTCGGTGGTCTCCCGTGCCGACCTCGAGGAGATCGCCAGGGGCAACAAGCGCCGCCGCGCCATCGAGGCGATCGCGGACGACGTCGGGGCGCACGTCAACGCGCTGAACTTCTTCCGCGTCCTCGCCGAGACCGCGGCCGCGGTGCTCGTGACGATCGCCCTCGTGCGCGCCTTCGACAGCTGGTGGCTCGCACTCGTGCTCTCCGCCGCGATCATGACCGCGGTGTCGTTCGTGCTGGTCGGGTCGAGCCCGCGCAGCGTCGGACGCGCCCACGCCGAGCGGCTGATCGGTGCGACCGGCGGCATCGTCCGTGGGGTCCGCATCGTGCTCGGTCCGCTGGCCGGGCTGCTCGTCCGGATCGGCGACCGGGTCACCCCCGGCCGCGGCCGGAGCGCCTCCACCGTGTCGAGCGAGGAGCAGCTGCTCTCGCTCGTCGACGAGGCCACCGAGAGCAACGTGCTCGAGGACGAGGACCGCGAACTCATCCACTCGGTGTTCGAGTTCAGCGACACCCTGGTGCGCGAGGTCATGGTGCCCCGCACGGACATGCTCACCGTCGACGGCGCAGAGACGCTGGCCGCGGCCATGGAGCAGTTCCTGGCCGCCGGAGTGTCCCGGATGCCGGTGACGGGCAAGGACAGCGACGACGTGCGGGGCGTGCTCTACCTGCGCGACGTCGCGCGGTCGCTGTACGAACGACCGGCGTCCCGCAGCGAGCGGGTCAGCCGGCTGCTGCGGCCCGCCGAGTTCGTGCCGGAGTCGAAGCACGCCGACGACACCCTGCGGCACATGCAGGTCGCCAAGAACCACCTGGTGCTGGTGGTCGACGAGTACGGCGGAGTCGCCGGGCTCGTGACCATGGAGGACCTCATCGAAGAGCTCGTCGGGGACATCTCCGACGAGTACGACCGCGCCGTCGTCGACCGGACCGAGGTCGAACCGGGCATCTGGCGGATCTCCGCCCGACTGCCGATCGACGAGCTCGGCGACCTGTTCGGCATCGAGCTCGACGACGACGACGTCGACACCGCCGGTGGCCTGCTCACCAAGGAGCTCGGACACCTGGCGGTCTCCGGCGACACCGTCACCGTGTCCGGGGTCGTCCTGACCGCCGACCGGGTCGAGGGCAAGCGCCGCCACCTCATCACCGTGCTCGCCGAGCGCACCCATGCCCTGGCCGACGTCGAGGACGCCTTCGACGACGCCGAACCCACCACGACGGGAACCACGCACGCATGACCGACACCGACACCACCCAGGCCGGCTCGGACAAGCCCTACCGCGCGGGCTTCGTCTCGTTCGTCGGCCGCCCGAACGTCGGCAAGTCGACGCTGACCAACGCCCTGGTGGGCGAGAAGGTCGCCATCACCTCGTCCAAGCCGCAGACCACCCGGCGCGCCATCCGCGGGATCGTGCACCGGCCCGACGGCCAGGTGATCATCGTCGACACCCCGGGCGTGCACCGTCCGCGCACCCTGCTCGGCGAACGGCTCAACGACCTCGTGCAGTCCACCCTCGGCGACGTCGACGTGATCGGGTTCTGCGTGCCGGCGAACGAGCCCGTCGGTCCCGGTGACCGGTTCATCAACGACACGCTCAACCAGTACCCGCGCGCCAAGAAAATCGCGATCGTCACGAAGATCGACAGCGCCTCCAAGGACCGCGTCGGTGAGCAGCTGCTGGCCGTCTCGAAGCTCCGCGACTGGGACGCTGTGGTGCCGACCTCGGGCACCCGGGGCATGCAGCTCGAAGACCTGCTCGGCGTCGTCACGAGCCTGCTGCCCGAGTCGCCGCAGCTGTACGACTCGAGCGCCGTGACCGAGGAGACCGACGAGGAGCGCATCGGGGAGCTCATCCGCGAAGCCGCGCTCGAGGGCGTCCGCGACGAGCTGCCGCACTCGCTCGCCGTGGTCATCGAGGACATCGTCGAGCCCGACGCCGACGAGGACGCCGACGGCCCCCTGCGCATCTTCGCGAACCTGTTCGTCGAGCGGGACAGCCAGAAGGCGATCGTCATCGGACACAAGGGCGAGCGCCTGAAGGACGTCGGTTCGCGGGCCCGCGTCGAGATCGAGTCGCTGCTCGGCGGCCGGCACGTCTACCTGAACATCCGCGTGAAGGTGGCCAAGGAGTGGCAGCGTGACCCGAAGCAGCTCGGACGCCTCGGCTTCTGACCGTCCGCCGTTCGCACCCCGGGTCATCCGGGCGAGGGACGCGGGGACGAGTGGCCCGCCGTACCGTGGACGGGTGTTCCGTCCCATGTTGCGCGCGCAGGTCATCACCGACCTGCTGATCGCCGTGCTGCTCGGCGGCCTCGTGCTGGTCGCCAGCGGGCGCGGGCTCGACGGGCCGCTGTCCGTGGTCACCGTCGTCGGGATGACCGGCGCCCTGGCACTCCGGCGCCTGTCACCCGGGCTCGCCCTGGCCGTGGCGTGGGTGTTCGCGGTCTTCGAGATGGTCACCCTGCAGGTACCGGACGTGTCGAACGCGTTCATCGCCGGCGTCATGTACACGACGAGTGCGTACGGCAGCCGCCGTGTGCGGCTGGCCGGGCTCGTGTCGGCGATCGTCGGGTCCGTGGCTGCGGCGGCGTACATGGGCTTCGACGACTACCAGAACCGGCTCACCTACGAGACCGCCTCCACGCCACTGCAGGAGTCCCTGCAGGTCACGCTCTCGTTCTTCGCCGTCGTCCTGCTCCTGCTGCTGCTGCCGTGGCTCGCCGGACTCGTGGTCCGGACCCGTCGCTCGGCGAGCATGAGTCGTGAGGCCCAGCTCCTCGCCGAACGTGACGCCGCGCGGGCCGACCGGGCCGTCGCGGTCGAGCAGGAGCGCGTGCGGATCGCCCGCGACATGCACGACATCGTCGCGCACTCGCTCGCGGTGGTCATCGCGCAGTCCGACGGCGCCCGGTACGCCCTGAAGGCCGACCCCGCGGTGGCCGACCAGGCCCTCAGCACCATCTCGGCCACGGCCCGGCGAGCCCTCGGTGACGTGCGCGAACTCCTCGGCGCGCTCCGGCACGAGCAGGGGACCGCGCCGACGCCCGAGATCGACGACATCGACCGGCTCGTCGACGAGATGCGGCAGCTCGGGCTCGACGTGCGCGTGGAGCGCGAGGGCGATCCCGCGGGGCTGCCGACCACCACGCAGCTCGCGGTCTACCGGATCGTGCAGGAGAGCCTGACGAACGCCTACAAGCACGGAGAGCCCGGCAGCCCGGTGCGTGCCGCTCTGACCTACCGGCCGGACACGGTCGAGATCGCCGTCGTGAACCGCCGTGCCGATGACGGTGTCCGCGGCCCCGGCACGGGCCACGGCCTGGTCGGCATGCGCGAGCGCGCCGTGATGACCGGCGGCACCATGACCGCCGGGGCCCGAGGGGACGACTTCGCGGTCGCCGTCCGGATGCCGACCGTCCCGGCCAGCGGGCAGATGCCCCGGGGCCGGATCACCCCGACCGAGCAGGAGCGCACCGCCCGATGACCACGATCCCGACCGACGAGCACTCGATCCGCGTCGCCCTCGTCGACGACCAGGCGCTGTTCCGCACCGGTATCCGGATGCTCATCGACTCGCAGCCCGACCTGCGGTTCGTCGGCGAGGCGGGCGACGGTGCCGAGGGGGTCGAACTCGTCCGACGCACCCGTCCCGACGTGGTGCTGATGGACGTCCGGATGCCCGTGATGGACGGCATCACGGCGACCGGTCACATCGTCGAGCAGTCCGGCACCGACGGCGCCAAGGTCCTCGTGCTGACCACGTTCGACTTCGACGAGGCCGCCGCCAAGGCCATCCGCGCAGGCGCGAGCGGGTTCGTGCTCAAGGACGCCGACCCCGAGTTCCTGCTCGCGGCGGTCCGGACCGTGCACGCCGGCACCGCGGTGTTCGCCGCGTCGGCCACGCGGGAGCTCCTGCGCCGGTACGACGACTCGGTCGGCCGCGCCGCCGCCGTCCCCGCGGCCTTCGCCGACCTCACCCCGCGTGAGCGCGAGATCTTCGACCTGGCCGCCCGGGGGTTCAGCAACAGCGAGATCGCCCAGCACGAGTACGTCAGTGAGGCGACCGTGAAGACGCACATCTCGCGGGTCCTGACGAAGCTCGAGCTCCGCGACCGGGTGCGGCTCGTCGTCTTCGCCCACGAACACGGGCTCGTCACCAAGGCCGACTGACGCCGGGTCATCCGCGGGGATGACCCCTCCACAGACAACCGAGCCGAGCGGACGATCCACAGGAGCCGAACGGGCGACGCGGGACAGGACCGCTGACCGCCATCGTGGATGCATGACCACGAGCCACGCCCCGATCATCCGCCTCGACCACGTGTCCAAGCACTACGGCGACGACGCCCGACGTGTGACCGCGCTCGACGACGTCAGCGTCGACATCGGCGCGGGGGAGTTCACCGCGGTGATGGGCCCGTCCGGGTCCGGCAAGTCGACGCTCATGCACGTCGCGGCCGGCCTCGACGCCGTGTCCACCGGCCGGATCCAGATCGACGGCGTCGACATCACGGCCCTGGGCGACAAGGACCTCACCGAGCTGCGTCGTCGTCGGCTGGGCTTCGTGTTCCAGTCGTTCAACCTCGTCCCGACGCTGGACGTCAGCGAGAACATCCGGCTGCCGTTCCTGCTCGGTGGGCACAAGCCCTCGCGTGAGGAGACCGCCTGGATCGACCGGCTGGTCGAGATGCTCGGGCTCGGCAACCGGCTGACCCATCGTCCGCACCAGCTCTCTGGCGGGCAGCAGCAGCGCGTCGCCATCGCACGGGCACTCGCTTCGCGGCCGGCGGTGGTCGTCGCCGACGAACCGACGGGCGCGCTCGACTCCCGCACGGGGCGCGACGTGCTCGCGATCCTCCGCGGTGCCGTCCAGGAGTGGGGCCAGAGCGTCGTCATGGTCACGCACGACCCGGTGGCGGCCGCGAACGCCGACCGGATCCTGTTCCTGGCCGACGGCCGGATCGTCGCCGACCGCCCCGCGATGGACGCCGGCGCGATCTCCACGACGATGCTCGGGATGGAGGCAGCAGCGTGAACGGCGTCCGCTCCTTCGCCCCCACCGTCCTGGTCGCCGCCCTCGGCACCACGTTCGGTTCAGCCCTCGTCATCGCGCCGGGGATCGTGACCGAGGCGCTCCGAGCCGCCGGGGTCGCCGACCTCGGCCCGATCAAGGCGATCCTGTCGGTGGTCGGGTGGCTGTTCCTCGGCATCGCGCTCTACGTCGGCGCGATCGTCACCGCGAACACCTGCGCCACCCTGATCGCCGGACAGACCCGGATCATCGCCCTGCAGCGGCTGGTCGGCGCGACCGGTGCGACCCTGCGGGCGCGGATCACCCGCACGGGCCTGGTCGTCGGCGTGCTCGGCGGGGTCGTCGGCGCCGTCGTGGGCACCGCGCTCTCGGCCCTGTTCGTCATCGTCCTGCGGGGCAACGGGGTCCTGCCCGACGCCGAGTACACGTACGTGCCGTGGGAGCTCGTCCTGCCGGTCGTGGCCGTCGTCCTCGCCACCTGGGGGGCCTTCGCTGCAGGGTCGCGCCGCGTGCTCACCGTCACCCCGCTCGAAGCGCTGTCGTCGTCCGTCGAGCCGAGCCACGACGACGTCCGGTCCGGTACGGCCCGCAAGGTCTGGTCGATCGTGCTCATGGCCGGCGGCGCGGTGCTCATGCTGCTCGGGCTCGCGGTGAGCTCGCTGTCCCCGGTCGCGGTCCTGCCGGCGGCGCTCGGCGGATTCGTGTCCTTCGCGGGGGTCGCCGTGGGGGCGACGATCGTGATGCCGCCCGTGCTGCAGCTGATCGGCCGCATCGGCTCGAACGATCCCGTCATCCTGCTCGCCGGACGGAACGCGATGCGGGCACCGGGAAGGTCCTCGCGGGCGACCATCGGGCTCGTCATCGGCGTCACCCTGCTCGTCACCTTCGCGGTCGCGCTCGGCATCATGCAGCACGTGCTCGAGACCGAGATGCGGGCCATGAGCGCGGGGAGCGCCACCCCGCAGATGATCGAGGCGCAGCGCGACCTCTTCGTGCAGATCAACGCCGTCGTCAGCGTGATCGTCGGGTTCTCCGCCGTGATCGCCGCCGTCGGCGTCGTGAACGCCCTGGCGCTCGGGGTGCTCCAGCGTCGACGCGAGCTCGGGCTGCTGCGGGTGCTCGGCCTGACCGGTGCGCAGGTCCGACGGATGATCGTGACCGAGGCCGTGCAGATGGTCGTCGCGGCCGTCGTCGCGGGGCTCGCACTCGGCACGCTGTACGGCTGGGTCGGCGGGCAGACGCTCCTCGGCTCGCTCGGGACGCCCGTGGCGCCGGTGCTGCCGCCGCTGACCATCGGCATCGTCGTGATCGGCGCACTGGTCCTGGCGGTCGTCGCCACCATCGCCCCGGTGCGGCGCGCGATGCGCGTCCCGCCGACCGAGGCCCTCGCGGTCGACTGACCCGTCGCCCTGGTCGCACCACGCGACGACACGGGAGGCCCGGTGCCAGCTGGCACCGGGCCTCCCGTCCGTCGTGGGGTCGCGCCGACGTGCCCTGCCCGGCCCCGCCACGCCGCTCACGTTCGCCGAGGTGCCACGAACCGTCGTCTGGACGCGGGCCGGGCGACACAACGTGACCACTCGGCGACCGGCCCGCGGCACGTCTCGACCACTCGGCGCCCCGTTCGACGGCGCCGGGCAGTCCTGCGTCACACGCTTGCGCCAGCCCGCTGCTCCGGTGCTACCGTGGGTCCCGATGTACTCGGCACTCCTCCTCCTTCGCTGCCGCGACGAGGCCTGACACTCCGGCCCACCTCGTCGCGGAGTCCGTCGTGGCCGCACCACAACAGCTCACGAACACGCGACGAAAGCGAAGAACGATGCAGAACAGCCAGCAGCCCTCCGGGATGCCGATCCACAAGTACGTCCCGTTCCACGAGCAGATCAGCGTCGACCTGCCGGACCGGACCTGGCCCACGAAGCGCATCGACAAGGCACCGCGCTGGTGTGCGGTCGACCTGCGTGACGGCAACCAGGCACTCATCGACCCGATGGACGCCGAGCGCAAGCGGGCGATGTTCGACCTCCTCGTCCGGATGGGCTACAAGGAGATCGAGGTCGGGTTCCCGAGCGCCTCGCAGACCGACTTCGACTTCGTCCGGTCGCTGATCGACGAGGGCGCGATCCCCGACGACGTCACCGTCCAGGTCCTGACCCAGGCGCGCGAACACCTCATCCAGCGCACCTACGAGGCGATCGACGGCGCGAAGCAGGCCATCGTCCACCTGTACAACTCGACGAGCATCGTGCAGCGCGAGGTCGTCTTCCGCACCGACGTGCAGGGCGTGGTGGACATCGCCGTCACCGGTGCGAAGCTCTGCAAGGCGGCCGAAGCCACGCTGCAGCACGACACGACGATCTACTACGAGTACTCGCCGGAGTCCTACACGGGCACCGAGCTCGAGGTCGCACTGGAGATCTGCAACGCCGTCCTCGAGGTCTTCGAGCCGACGCCCGAGCGCAAGGTCATCATCAACCTGCCCGCGACCGTCGAGATGGCCACGCCGAACGTCTACGCCGACTCGATCGAGTGGATGTCCCGCCGCCTCGCCCACCGCGAGGACGTCATCCTGTCGCTGCACCCGCACAACGACCGGGGCACCGCGGTGGCGGCCGCCGAGCTCGGCTACATGGCCGGTGCCGACCGCATCGAGGGCTGCCTGTTCGGCAACGGTGAGCGCACCGGCAACGTGGACCTGGTCGCCCTCGGGATGAACCTGTTCACGCAGGGGATCGACCCGGAGATCTCGTTCGCCGACATCGACCAGGTGAAGCGCACCGTCGAGTACTGCAACCAGCTGCCGGTGCCCGAGCGCCAGCCGTGGGCGGGCGACCTCGTGTACACGGCGTTCAGCGGCTCGCACCAGGACGCCATCAACAAGGGCTTCGAGGCGATGAAGGCCAAGGCCGCCGCCGCGGGCAAGGACATCGACGAGATCGAGTGGGCGGTGCCGTACCTGCCCGTCGACCCGAAGGACATCGGCCGCTCGTACGAGGCCGTCATCCGTGTCAACTCGCAGTCCGGCAAGGGCGGCGTCGCCTACCTGCTCAAGACCGACCACGCCCTCGACCTGCCCCGCAAGCTGCAGATCGAGTTCTCCGGCGTCGTGCAGCGGCACACCGACACCGAGGGCGGCGAGTTCTCGTCGCAGCGCATCTGGGACGTGTTCCAGGACGAGTACCTGCCCGCGTCGATCGACGACGAGAAGTGGGGCCGGTACGAGCTCACCAAGACGGCGACGTCGAGCGACTTCGAGGGAACGACCTCGCTGTCCGTGGCGCTCCGGGTCGACGAGGGTGCGGTCACGGCCGAGGCCGTCGGCACCGGTCCCATCGACGCGTTCCTGAAGGTGCTCGCCGAGCAGGGCGTCCAGGTCACGCTGTACGACTACTCGGAGCACACGATGAGCGCCTCCGGTGACGCGAAGGCCGCGTCCTACGTCGAGCTCGACGTCGACGGCGTGCGTCTGTGGGGCGTCGGCATCGACGCCGACATCTCGACGGCGTCGCTCAAGGCGATCGTGTCCGCGGTGAACCGCGCGGTGCGTGCGGGTGCCGCGGCCGGTGCCGACGCGCCGGAGCTCGTCTCCGCCTGAGACGCAACCGGCCCGGGAGGCGCGGCGCGGGTCCGTCCCGCACCGCGCCTCCCGTCTGTGCGCACGTTCACTGCCTGACGCAAGACGCCGTCGTGTTGCCGAGGCGCCTCCGAAAGTCGCGGCGTCTCGACGAGTGCGCGGCGTCCGGCGAAGACGACGGCGTCTTGTCGCAGCGCCTCCGCACCGCGCCGCACGCGGCTGTCGGCGGGGCGGGGGATACTGGGGGCATGCCGCTGTACCGGGACGAGTGCGTCGTGTTGCGCACCCACAAGCTCGGTGAAGCCGACCGCATCGTCACGATGCTCTCGCGGCAGCACGGCAAGATCCGTGCCGTGGCCAAGGGCGTGCGACGAACGGCGTCGAAGTTCGGCAGCCGGCTCGAACCGTTCATGGTCGTCGACGCCCAGTTCTACGAGGGCCGGTCGCTCGACATCGTCACCCAGGCGGAGTCCCTCGGCGCGTACGGGGCCCAGATCGTCGCCGACTACGGCGCGTACACCGCGGCCAGCGCCATGGTGGAGACCGCCGACCGACTGAGCGAGGCCGACGCGGGGCTGCAGCAGTACCTGTTGCTCGTGGGGGCGCTCCGCTCGTTGTCGCGCGGTGAGCACCAGTCCAGCGCGACCCTCGACTCGTACCTGCTCCGCGCGATGAGCATCGCGGGGTGGGCGCCCTCGTTCAGCGACTGTGCGGTGACGGGGGAGCCCGGCCCGCACTCGGCGTTCGTGGTGCAGCTCGGTGGTGTCGTCGCCGACCGTGCGGCACCCCCGGGGACCCCGCGGCTCGACCCGGCGACGCTCGAGGTGCTCGGCTCCCTGCTCGCCGGCGACTGGGCGACGGTCGACGCCACCGACGAGCGGACACGTTCGCGGGCCTCCGGCGTGGTCGCGGCCTACGCCCAGTGGCACCTGGAACGATCGCTCCGGTCCCTGCCGCACGTCGACCGCTCCGAACACCCGATGCCGGTGCCGCAGACCCACGGCGGACCCGAGGCGACAGCACGTGCGGTGGCCTCGACCCCGGCACCCGCCGTGCCCGAGCCCGACCCTGATCCCGCTGTCGAAGGAGCCCCCACCGCATGAGCCCCCGCCGCCCCGACGACGTCGAACCGTTCCGCCCGATCGACTGGACCGGCGAGACGCCCCCGGCGATCCCGGCCCGGTTCGTGCCGGAGCACGTGGCCATCGTCATGGACGGCAACGGCCGGTGGGCGAACGGCCGCGGCTTGACCCGGATCGAGGGGCACAAAGCGGGCGAGGCCTCACTGCTCGACGTCGTCGCCGGCGCGATCCAGATCGGCGTCGGGCACGTGTCGGCGTACGCGTTCTCGACGGAGAACTGGAAGCGCTCCCCGGAAGAGGTCCGGTTCCTGATGGGCTTCAACCGTGACGTCATCCGCCGTCGCCGTGACCAGCTGCACCAGTGGGGCGTCAAGGTGCGGTGGGCAGGCCGGCGTCCGCGGCTGTGGCGGAGCGTCATCGACGAGCTCGAGACCGCCGAGCGGATGACGGCGGGCAACGACGTCCTCACGCTGACGATGTGCGTGAACTACGGCGGCCGGAACGAGATCGTCGACGCCGTGCGGGGCATGGCCGAGGACGTCGCAGCCGGGCGCTTGAAGCCGAGCCAGGTCACCGAGAAGGCCCTGGCGAAGCGGCTGTACGTGCCCGAGATGCCCGACGTCGACCTGTTCCTCCGGAGCTCGGGGGAGCAGCGCACCAGCAACTTCCTGCTGTGGCAGTCCGCCTACGCCGAGATGGTGTTCCTCGACCGGCTCTGGCCGGACTTCCGTCGCACCGACCTGTGGGGTGCGATCGAGGAGTACGCCAGCCGCGACCGACGCTACGGCGGCGCGGTCGACACCCCGACGGCCTAGCCCAAGCCCAAGCCAGAGCCCGAGCCCAAGCCCCCGAGCCCGGCCCCTCAGCCCGGCAGCGGCCCCTCGAGCAGGTGGGCCGCGGAGCGCACCGCGTCGAGCGCCGCACGGACGCTCGGCACCCGGTCGGCGCCACGGGCGACGACGACCTCGACACGCCGGGCCAGCTCGTCGTCCACGGGGTCGATCGCGACACCGGCGGGGATGACCGTCGTCGCGAGTGCCAGCCGGGGGAGCAGCGCCACCCCGAGCCCGGCGGCGACGAGCCCCACCACCGCGGCCGCGTTGTCCGTCTCGAGCACGATGTCCGGCGTGAACCCCGCGCTCGCGCACGAGGCGAGCAGGTGCCCTCGGCACCGCGGGCAGCCCCCGATCCACCGGGCGTCGCGGTGGGACGCGAGGTCCACGACGGTGGAGCCGGCGGGGCGGAGTCGCTCAGAGCCTCCCGGCTCGACCGGCGTCACCAGCGCGAGCGGGTCGCGCCCGAGTGCCCGGGTGACGAGGCTCGGGTCCGGGGTGGTCCCGACCTCGTCGCCGACGTAGGTGAAGGTCAGGGCGACGTCGACCTCGCCACCGCGCAGCAGGTCGAGTGCCTCGGGCGGCTCGACCTCGACGTACGAGGTCGTCACGCCGGGCGCCGTCGCGGCGAGCCGGGCGAGCACGGCGGGCACGAGGGCGGAGGACGCGCTCGGGAACCCGGCGAGTCGCACCCGGCCACGGCTGAGTCCGCCGACGGCGTCGAGGTCCTCCCGCGCCGCGGTCAGCGCGGCCTGCACGTGCAGGGCGTGGTCGGCGAGCACCTGCCCCGCGTGCGTGAGGGTCGCGCCCCGTCCGCCGCGCAGCACCAGCGCGTGGCCGAGACGCTGCTCGGCCCGGGCCAGCAGCTGGCTGACGGCCGGCTGGCTCGACCCGATTGCGGCGGCAGCGCGGGTGATCGACCCGCCGTCGGCCACGGCGCGGAGGACCCGGAGCAACTGGGGATCGATCTCGTCCATCATCCGATGTTATCGGTGGCACAACGAACCGGCTCTGGTGTGATGGCTCGGGAACCGGGACGCTGTCCGCATGGACTCCTTCCCCGCCGGCCGCGGCTACCTGGCGGCGTGCACCGCGGGCCTGCCGACCCGCGGCACCCTCGCCGCCCAGCGCGCCGACCTCGACGCGTGGTCCCGGGCCGAGACGTCGCCCGCCCGGTACGGCGCGCTGGTCGAGCAGGGACGTGCGCTCTTCGCCGCGCTGGTCGGCGTCCCGGCGGAGCGCGTCGCGACGGGCTCGCAGACCTCGGTGATGGCCGCGGTCGTCGCCGACGCGCTGCCGGACGGCGCCGAGGTGGTCGTCCCCGACGGGGACTTCAGCTCGGTCGTCTTCCCGTTCCTCGCCCAGGCACACCGCGGCGTCCGGGTCCGGAGCGTCCCGCTCGAGCGGCTCGCGGCGTCCGTCGGGCCCGAGACCGCCCTCGTCGCGTGGTCCGCGGTGCAGTCCGCGACCGGCGTGGTCACCGACCCCGACCCGGTCGTGGCCGCCGCCCGACGCGTCGGCGCCCTGACCCTCTGCGACCTCACGCAGGCCGCCGGCGTCCTGCCCGTCGACGCCACACCGTTCGACGTGACGCTCACGCACACCTACAAGTGGCTCTGCGCGCCGCGCGGCGTCGCCTTCATGACGCTCTCCGACACCGCCCTCGGCCGACTCCGCCCGGTGCAGGCCGGTTGGTACGCGGGAGCGGACGTGTGGTCCTCCTGCTACGGCCCCGCCATGCACCTGGCCGACGACGCGCGTCGCTTCGACGTCTCGCCGGCCTGGCAGGCGTGGCCCGGTGCCGTGGCCGCGCTCGAGCACGCGGTCGCGCTCGACCAGCAGGCGGTCTGGAGGCACGCCACCGGTCTCGCGGATCGGCTGTGCGACGCCCTCGGGTCGCCTCGGCAGGGCGACGGGCAGGCGATCGTGACGTTCGCGGACGCCGACGGGTCGGCCCTCCGGGCCCTCACTGCCTCGGGGCTCACCGCCTCGGGGCGTGTCGGGCGGCTGCGCATCGCGTTCCACCTGTGGAACGACGAGTCCGACGTGACCGACGTCGTGGCCGCACTGGGCGGGGTGGGGCCGACCACGTCGGGCAGGTGAGCGGGGCGGGCGGACCCGTGGCGGGCCTCCCGGGCCACGAACGCCGGTAGTCTTGCCCGGACCGTTTCCGCACCGAGCACCCAGCTCGGCGACCTCTGGAGCACCCTTTGGCACAGCCCTCCCGTCTCGACAGCGTCATCGCCCTGGCCAAGCGCCGCGGCTTCGTCTTCCAGTCGGGTGAGATCTACGGAGGCTCCCGCTCCGCATGGGACTACGGGCCCCTCGGTGTGGAGCTCAAGGAGAACATCAAGCGCCAGTGGTGGCAGCGGTTCGTCCGCGGCCGCGGGGACATGGTCGGCCTCGACTCCGCGGTGATCCTGCCCCGCAAGGTGTGGGAGGCCTCCGGCCACGTCGCGACCTTCACCGACCCGCTGGTGGAGTGCCTGCACTGCCACCACCGGTTCCGCGAGGACCACCTGATCGAGGCGTTCGTCGCCAAGAAGGGCCGCGATCCCGAAGGCCGCATGGCCGAGATCGCCTGCCCGAACTGCGGCACCCGCGGCGAGTGGACCGAGCCCCGCGAGTTCTCCGGGATGCTCAAGACCTACCTCGGCCCGGTCGAGTCCGAAGAGGGCCTGAACTTCCTGCGCCCCGAGACGGCCCAGGGCATCTTCGTCGACTTCGCGCAGGTCGTCACGACCAGCCGCATGAAGCCCCCGTTCGGCATCGGCCAGGTCGGCAAGGCGTTCCGCAACGAGATCACGCCCGGCAACTTCATCTTCCGCACGCGCGAGTTCGAGCAGATGGAGATCGAGTACTTCGTCCCGCCGGCCTCGGCCCAGGAGCACTACGAGCAGTGGATCGCCGACTCGGTGGCGTTCTACACCGACCTCGGCATCGACCCCGAGAACCTGCGTCGCTTCGACGTCCCCGACGGCGAGCGGGCGCACTACTCCGACGCCACCGCCGACATCGAGTACCGCTTCGGCTTCACCGGCTCGGAGTGGGGCGAGCTGATGGGCGTCGCGAACCGCACCGACTTCGACCTGAACAACCACATCGAGGCGTCCGGCCAGGACCTCCGGTTCTTCGACCAGGCCGCCAACGAGAAGTACGTGCCGTACGTCATCGAGCCGTCGTTCGGGCTGACCCGTGCACTCATGGCGTTCCTGCTCGACTCGTACCACGAGGACGAGGCCCCGAACGCGAAGGGCGGCGTCGACAAGCGCACCGTCCTGCGCCTCGACCCGCGCCTGGCCCCGGTGAAGGCCGCCGTCCTGCCGCTGTCGCGCAACGAGCAGCTCTCGCCCGTCGCCCGCGGCCTGGCCGACGACCTGCGCAAGAACTGGAACGTGGACTTCGACGACGCCGGTGCCATCGGCCGTCGCTACCGTCGCCACGACGAGATCGGCACGCCGTTCTGCATCACGGTCGACTTCGACACGCTCGAGGACAAGGCCGTCACGGTGCGCGAGCGCGACACGATGAGCCAGGAGCGCGTCTCGCTCGACCAGCTGCAGGGGTACCTGGCGCAGCGGTTGCTCGGCGCGTAGGGGTTCGGCGGCTCCGCAAGACACCGGTGTTCGTGCGTTGCACACCCCCAATCGGGTGTTCGACCTGCGAACACCGGTGTCTTGCTGCCAGCGACGGGAATGCGCGCCGCACAAGCGCGTTGGGGTCAGCATGAACGACTCCGTGAAGGTCGATGTCTGGTCGGACATCGCCTGCCCCTGGTGCTACATCGGCAAGCGCAAGTTCGAGGCCGGCGTCGCCGCGTTCGGCGCCTCGAGCGAGGGCCGCCCCGTCGAGGTCGAGTACCACTCCTTCGAGCTCAGCCCGGACACCCCCGTCGACTTCGAGGGCACCGAGGCCGAGTTCCTCTCGGGCCACAAGGGCATGCCCGTCGACCAGGCGCAGCAGATGCTCGACCAGGTCACTGCCATCGCCGCGGGCGTCGGCCTCGAGTACGACTTCGAGGCCATGCACCACACCAACACCGTGAAGGCCCACCAGGTCATCCACCTCGCCAAGCAGCACGGCAAGCAGCTCGAGATGGTCGAGCGCCTGTTCACCGCCTACTTCGAGCGCGGTGAGCACGTCGGACAGGAGTCCTCGCTCGCCGACCTGGCGGCGGAGATCGGTCTCGACCGCGACGAGGTCCTCAGCACCCTGCGCGACGACGCCCAGCTCGCCGCGGTCCGCGCCGACCAGGCCCAGGCCGAGGCGTACGGGATCAACGGCGTGCCGTTCTTCGTGATCGACGGCAAGTACGGCGTCTCCGGCGCCCAGGACCCCACGGCGTTCGAGCAGGTGCTCCGCCAGGTGGTCGCGCTCCGCGAGACCACGCCGGAGGAGGTCGCGTCGGCGGCCGAGCGCGCCGCGGACGACGCGAGCGCGGACGTGGCGGTGACCCGATGACGGACATGACCATCAGCGACCAGGGCGCGGTGCGCCTCCAGGCCGTGACGTCGGTCCCGTCCGTGCCGGACGCGCTCACGGGGCTGCCGGGCGTTCGCGCCTTCTCCGCCGCTTCCGGCGTTCCCGGCGTTCCCGGCCTGGAGGCCCGTCCCGCGTTGCTGACGCTCGTCACGCCCGGCGGTGCGCCGGTCTGCGAGGGCGACGCGTGCCTGATCGACGCCGGCTCGTTCGCCGGGGCCGAGGGCGACTGGTCCGAGGTGCCGGACTGACGGCTGCGTCAGTCGCGCTGCGGTTCCTCGTCGGTGATGTCGGCGACGGTCGCGCCGTAGGCGGCGACGAGCGCATCGGCGTCGACGAAGGCGCTCGCGCCGTGCCGGCCCGCACCCAGGGCGACGCGGCGGCCGACGATGCGCTCGTCGGCGTACACCGGCAGGTCGCCCGTGGCACCGATCGGCGTGATGGTGCCGCGCTCGTAGCCGGACGCCCCGAGCGCGGTGGTGGCGTCGGGCATCGAGAGCTTGTTGACGCCGACGACCGTGCGGAGCTTCTTCCAGGCGATGCTGCGGCCGCCGGGCACCAGGGCGAGCAGGAACCCGCCGTCGTGGCGCTTCACCACCAGGGTCTTGACGATGTCGCCGGGCTCGATGCCGAGCAGTCCGGCGGCCTCGTGCAGGGAGTCCGCGGCCGGGCGTTCGACCACCTCGACCGGCAGGCCACGGGCCTGGGCGTCGGCGTCGAACCGGGTGCTGGCGTCGGTCGTCATGTGGAGAACGCTACCGGCGCGCACCGACGTGGGAAGATGGGACAGGTATGACGATCACACAAGCACCCGCCTCGCGAGTCGGCGGCCCCCTGCGCATCGGCCCGATCGAGGTCGACGTGCCGGTCGTGCTCGCGCCGATGGCCGGGATCACCAACATGGCGTACCGCCGGCTGTGCCGCGAGTACGGCGCCGGGCTCTACGTGTGCGAGATGATCACCTCGCGTGCGCTGGTCGAACGGACCCCCGTGTCGATGCAGCTCATCCAGCACCACGAGTCCGAGACCCCGCGGTCGATCCAGCTGTACGGCGTCGAGCCGAAGACCGTGGCCGAGGCGGCGTCGATCCTGGTGGGCGAGGACCGTGCCGACCACATCGACCTGAACTTCGGGTGCCCGGTGCCCAAGGTCACCCGCAAGGGCGGCGGCGCGGCCCTGCCCTGGAAGCTCGACCTCTTCCGCGAACTCGTCACCAAGACCGTGCGCGCCGCCGGTGCCGTCCCCGTCACGGTGAAGATGCGCAAGGGCATCGACGAGGACCACCTGACCTACCTCGACGCCGCCCGCATCGCGCGCGACGCCGGTGTCGCCGCGGTGTCGCTGCACGCCCGCACCGCGAGCGAGCACTACTCCGGGCACGCCGACTGGTCGGCGATCGCCGCGCTGAAGGAGACCGTCACCGACATCCCGATCCTCGGCAACGGCGACATCTGGTCGGCCGCCGACGCGCTCCGGATGATCGACGAGACCGGTGCCGACGGCGTGGTCGTCGGCCGTGGCTGCCTCGGCCGTCCGTGGCTGTTCGGTGACCTGGCCGCGGCGTTCCGCGGCGAGGGGCTGCGGTACATGCCGTCCCTGGGCGAGGTCGCCGACGGGTTCCGCCGGCACGCCGAGCTGCTCGTCGAGTTCTTCGGCGACGAAGAGCACGCCTGCCGCGACATCCGCAAGCACGTGGCCTGGTACTTCAAGGGGTACCCGATCGGCAGCGACGTCCGGGCCGGCCTGGCGATGGCGTCGAGCCTGCAGGAGATCGACGACTTCCTCGGCCAGCTCGACCACGACGCGCCGTACCCGGGTGCCGACGCCGAGGGGCCGCGCGGTCGTGCCGGGCACCCGAAGCGCACCGCCCTGCCCGACCGCTGGCTCGAGAGCCGCGACGTCGACTCCGAGTTCCGCAAGGTCCTGGCCGCCGCCGAGCTGCACCACAGCGGCGGATGAGCGCCACCGCCTCGTACGGCCCGGCGGACGCGGAGCGCTGGCTCCCCGAGGAGCACGGCAACCGCCGCTCGGACTTCGCCCGTGACCGCGCCCGACTACTGCACTCCAGTGCGCTCCGGCGCCTGGCAGCGAAGACCCAGGTGCTCAGCCCGACCGCGGGGCTCGACTTCGCCCGCAACCGGCTGACCCACTCGCTCGAGGTCGCGCAGGTCGGCCGCGAGCTCGCCGACTCGCTCGGACTCGACCCGGACGTGGTCGACACCGCGTGCCTGGCGCACGACATCGGGCACCCGCCGTTCGGGCACAACGGCGAGACGGCCGTGAACGCCTGGGCGACCGGCATCGGTGGCTTCGAGGGCAACGCGCAGACGCTCCGGCTGCTGACGCGGCTCGAGCCGAAGGTCTACGGCGTCCGGCCCGGCGCCGACGTCGACCGTCCGTTCGGGCTCAACCTGACCCGTGCGTCGTTGGACGCCAGCTGCAAGTACCCGTGGCCCGCTGCGCAGGGGGTGTCGGAGTCGTCGTCCGGGCGCACCAAGTTCGGCTTCTACGACGACGACCACGACGCCTTCGAGTGGCTCCGTGCCGGCGCGCCGCGCCGCCAGCGGTGCATCGAGGCGCAGGTCATGGACCTCGCCGACGACATCGCGTACTCGGTGCACGACTTCGAGGACGCCGTCGTCGCCGGGTTCATCGACGTCGCGGCCCTGGGCGACCGCGTCGGTGAGAACGACATCGTGACCGCCATGCACGCCTGGGTCGGCGACGACCTGAGCCGCGACGAGCTGCTCGAGGCGTTCGACCGCCTGCGCGAGTTGCCGCTCTGGATGACCGCGTACGACGGCTCCCGCCGTGACGCCGCACGCCTGAAGAACCTGACGTCGCAGCTGATCGGACGCTTCGCGCGCACCGCCACGACGGCCACCCGCGAGTCCTACGCCTCGGGATCGCTCGTGCGGTTCGCCGCGTCGGTCGTCACCCCGCCCGAGATCATCGGCGAGATCGCGGTGCTCAAGGGCATCGTCGCGGCCTTCGTGATGACCCAGGGCGACCGTCAGCCCGTGTACGAGGACCAGCGTCGCGTGCTCACCGAACTGCTCGACGCGCTGGCGGCGACCGGTGCGTCCGACCTCGAGCCGGGCTTCGCCGCCGACTGGCACGCTGCGGACGACGACACCGGCCGACTGCGCGCCGTCGTCGACCAGGTCGCGAGCCTGACCGACCAGGGCGCACTCGCCTGGCACCGACGTCTGGTGGTGGGTGACCGTGACCCGGTCCACATCGCCGTCTGACCGGTCCGCCGACGTCGGTCCCACGAACTAGGATCGAGGGGTGGCTGGCAGGATCGCGCGGAACGACATCGACGAGGTCCGCTCGCGTGTCAACATCGCCGACGTCGTGGGCGACTACGTCACGCTGAAGCACGCGGGCGTCGGGTCGATGAAGGGCCTGTGCCCCTTCCACGACGAGCGCTCCCCGTCGTTCCACGTCCGGCCCCAGGTCGGCCGCTACCACTGCTTCGGCTGCGGCGAGGACGGCGACGTCTTCAGCTTCATCATGGCGCAGGACCACACCACCTTCGCCGAGGCCGTCGAGCGCATGGCCGCGAAGATCGGCTTCACCCTGCACTACGAAGAGGGCGACGGGCCGCGCACCGACTACAACACCCGTGCCCGGCTGATCGCGGCGAACGAAGCCGCGCTCGAGTACTTCACGGGGCAGCTCACCACGGCCGCCGCCGACCCCGCCCGCCGGTTCCTGGGGGAGCGCGGGTTCGACCCCTCGGCCGCCCAGCACTTCGGCGTCGGGTTCGCGCCGAAGTCCTACGACATGCTCAAGGACCACCTGCGCGGGCGCGGCTTCACGATGGAAGAGCTCGTGTCCGCCGGCCTCGTCAGCCAGGGTGACCGCTCGCCGTACGACCGGTTCCGCGGGCGCCTGATGTGGCCGATCCGCGACGTCACCGGGGCCACCATCGGCTTCGGGGCGCGCCGCCTGCTCGAGGACGACAAGGGTCCCAAGTACCTCAACACGCCCGAGACCCCGATCTACCACAAGAGCCAGGTGCTCTACGGGCTCGACCTGGCCCGCCGCGACATCTCGAAGCAGAAGCAGGTCGTCATCGTCGAGGGCTACACCGACGTGATGGCGTGTCACGTCGCGGGCGTCACGACCGCGGTCGCCACCTGTGGCACGTCGTTCGGCGTCGACCACATCAAGGTGCTCCGCCCGATGCTCGGCGACCTGGCTGGCGCCGACCCGAACGCCAACGGTGAGGTCGTGTTCACGTTCGACCCCGACGAGGCCGGGCAGCGTGCCGCCTCTCGTGCGTTCGCGGAGGAACAGCGCTTCGCGGCGCAGACCTACGTCGCCGTGGCACCCGGCGGGCTCGACCCGTGCGACCTCCGGCTCGCCCGCGGCGACGACGCCATCCGCCGCCTGGTCACGAACAAGCGCCCGATGTTCGAGTTCATGATCCGCCGCACGCTCGACGGCCACGACCTCGAGACCGTCGAGGGGCGCGTCGGTGCCCTGCGTGCGGCCGCGCCCGTGCTCGCCGGCATCCGCGACCGCTCGCTGACGCAGGGCTACGTCCGCGAACTCGCCGGCTGGCTGGGCATGGAGATCCCCGAGGTCCGTCGGTCGGTCGAGACGGCCAGGCGCCGTGCGGGCTCTGCCGGGCAGGACGACCGGTCCGGAGGCGCCGGGCGCGACGGCCGCAACGGGAACGGCACCGACGGGGCCGACACCCCCGACGAGCCCGTCGCCGGCATCCGCTCGCTGCCGAACGACCCGATCAGCCGCATGGAGCGCGACGCCGTGATGGCGATGGTGCAGCAGCCCACGTCCGTCGGCGCACCGATGCTCGGGCTCGCCGCGTCGGCCACGTTCTCGACGCCGATGCTCGCCGCGGTGCGGGACGCCGTGGTCGCCAACGTCGACGTCATCGGCGCGGGGGACTGGCTCGACCGGCTGCTCGCCGACGTGCCGGCGCCGCTGCGAACCCTGACGCACGAACTCGCCCTCGCACCCATCCCCGCGCGCAACGCGGAGGACCTGGCGGCCTACTGCCGGAGCATCGTCGTGGCCCTGGTCGAGCGCGACCTGCTCGCCCGCAAGGCCTCGTTGCTCGGGCAGCTGCAGCGCGCCGACCCGCACGAGCAGGCCGAGCGTCGCGCCGAGATCCAGCGGCAGCTCGTCGACATCGACGGACAGCGGATGCGGTTGCGCGCCGACGCCGAGGCGTCCTAGGGCTCTTCGCGCGGCTGGTGCCGGGCGTGCGCGAGGTCGCCCCGGTCGGCCCCGGTCGCACGACGCGCCGCGTGCGTGTCGTCGAGGTCGCACGGACTGTCGCGCGGCAGGCCCGTGAGCGGCGGTTCGTGCGACCTCGGCGGTCCGTGAGTGGTCAGGACGTGCCGCGTGTGGGGCGTCGAGTGGTCGCAGATTGTCGGTTGGCCGGGGTCCGGCCGACGGGACGTGACCGCGCGCGGTGGGGCGGGCGGTGAGTCGTGACCAGTCGGCGGGGGCGAGGGGCGCAGCGGACGCGGGGCGGGCCTCCCGGCCGAGGGGGCGAGGTCGCACGACGCGCCGCGTGCGCTTCGCCGAGGTCGCACGAACTGTCGCACGGTGGGGCTGCGAGCGGCAGTTCGTGCGACCTCGGCGAGGGTGAGTGGTCAGGACGTGCCGTCTGTCGGGCCTCGAGTGGTCGCAGGGTGTCGGTTGGCCGGGGTCCGGCCGACGGGACGTGACCGCGTGGGGTGGGGCGGGCGGGGAGTCGTGACCAGTCGGCGGGGTGTGGGGCGCGGCGGACGCGGGGCGGGCCTCCCGGCCGAGGGGGCGAGGTCGCACGACGCGCCGCGTGCGCGCCGAGGTCGCACGAACTGTCGCACGGTGGGGCTGCGAGCGGCAGTTCGTGCGACCTCGGCGAGGGTGAGTGGTCAGGACGTGCCGTCTGTCGGGCCTCGAGTGGTCGCAGGGTGTCGGTTGGCCGGGGTCCGGCCGACGGGACGTGACCGCGCGTGGTGGGGCGGGCGGTGAGTCGTGACCAGTCGGCGGGGGCGAGGGGGCGCGGCGGTCGCGGGGCGGGCCTCCTGGCCGGGCGGGCGTGATCGCACGAACCGTCGCTCGACAGGCGCTCTCGAGCGCCAGACTGCCCCGGTTGCACCACGCAACTTTCGTGCGTGACGCGCCGCTCGACTCCGGCGGAATCATGCATCACGCGGCGGGCCCGTGCATTACAGCGGTGTAAACAAATCGCCCCCGGTTCGTTCTGTTCCGTGACAGGGTGATACCAATGAGCGTTCCTGGCCGGGCACACAGACGTTCCACCCTCCGGCTCAGGACTCTTGCAATCATGACCAGAGAGGCAGCGGACATGGCATCCGTGACCAAGTGGGGCAAGCGCGGCATCGCGCTCGGCGCCGGTGCAGCAGCGACGGCGCTGGTGCTGACCGGCTGCGCGAGCAGCAGCGTGAGTGACACCGAACTGAACGGCCTGAGCATCGGGACGACGGACAAGATCACGTCCCTCGACCCGGCCGGTTCCTACGACAACGGCTCCTTCGCCGTGCAGAACCAGGTGTTCCCGTTCCTGATGAACACGCCCGTGGGGAGCCCGGACGTCGAACCGGACATCGCCACGAAGGCGGAGTTCACGAACCCGACCACCTACGAGGTCACCCTCAAGGACGGGCTCGAGTTCGCGAACGGCAACAAGCTCACGTCGAGCGACGTGAAGTTCTCGTTCGACCGCGAGCTGAAGATCAACAACGAGAACGGTCCGCAGTCGCTGCTGGCCAACCTCAAGAGCATCGACACCCCGGACGACACCACCGTGGTGTTCAACCTCGACCACGCCGACCAGACCTGGCCGCAGGTGCTCTCGAGCCCCGCGGGTCCGATCGTCGACGAGGACGTCTTCAGCGCGACGAAGCTCACCAGCGCCGACGACATCGTCAAGGGCAAGGCGTTCGCCGGGCAGTACCAGATCAGCTCCTACAAGGAGAACGACACGATCCAGTACAAGACGAACCCGAAGTACGACGGCCTCCTCGGCAAGGCGAAGACCGACGAGGTCACCGCCAGCTACTACACCAAGGAGACCGACCTCAAGCTCGCCGTGCAGAAGGGCGACGTCGACGTGGCGTACCGCTCCCTGACGCCGACCGACATCTCGGACCTGCGCAAGGACGACTCCCTCAAGGTCACCGACGGCCCCGGCGGCGAGATCCGCTACGTGGTCTTCAACTTCAAGACGCAGCCGTTCGGCACCGGGCAGGACGACGCCGACGAGGCGAAGGCCCTGGCCGTGCGTCAGGCAGCCGCCGACGTGGTCGACCGCGCCCAGCTCGCGAAGGAGGTCTACAACGACACCTTCACCCCGCTGTACTCGATGGTCCCGGACGGCCTGACCGGCGCGGTCCAGCCGTTCAAGGAGATGTACGGCGACGGCGACGGCGGCGCGGACGTGTCCAAGGCGAAGAAGACGCTGTCTGACGCCGGCGTCAAGGGCAAGGTGCAGCTCGACATCCAGTACGCGCCCGACCACTACGGTTCGGCCTCGGACGACGAGTACGCGCTGCTCAAGCAGCAGCTCGAGGACTCCGGTCTGTTCACCGTCAACATCCAGTCGACGGTCTACACGACCTACGCCCAGGAGCGCACCAAGGACGCCTACCCCGTGTACCAGCTCGGCTGGTTCCCGGACTTCTCCGACGCCGACAACTACCTGTCGCCGTTCTTCACCAAGGAGAACTTCGTCCAGAACCACTACGACGACCCGGAGATCCAGGACCTCATCGCGAAGGAGCAGGCCGAGTCCGACCCGGACAAGCGTGCTGACCTGATCGAGCAGGCCCAGGAGCGCGAGGCCACCCAGATCTCGACGCTGCCGCTGCTGCAGGGCAAGTCCGTCGCGGTCGCCGGCAAGGACGTCAAGGGCCTGACCCTCGACGCCTCGTTCAAGTTCCGGTACGCCACCCTGAGCAAGTAGCACCAAGCCCCACGTGCAGGCCGCGGGCGTTCCCACGAGGAACGCCCGCGTGCCTGTGCAACGGCGACGAAAGGCACACACCCCGTGACCCTCAGCACTCCCGAGGCGACGCAGGACGTGAACGGCACCGATCCCACCAAGCCACAGGCACAACGCAGTGCCAAGAACAGTGGTGGCGGACTCGGCCGGTACATCCTCGTCAGGTTCCTCCTCATCATCCCGACCGTCTTCATCCTGGTGACGCTCGTGTTCTTCCTGATGCGCGTCATCGGGAACCCGATCACCGCGTCGGTCGGCGGTCGACTCACGCCGAGCCAGCTGCAGGAACGCCTGCACGCCGCCGGGTACGACCGGCCGGTGCTCGTGCAGTACTTCGAGTACCTCGGCAACATCCTGCGCGGCGACTTCGGCACCTCGTCGACGGACAACCGTCCGATCACCGACATCATCGTCACGTACGGCGGTGCGACCGCGGAGCTCGTGTTCTACGCGCTCATCGTCGCGCTGGTGCTCGGCATCCCCCTCGGCATGCTCGCCGCGTACACGCGTGACAAGTGGCCGGACGTGCTGCTCCGCGCGCTGGCGATCCTGACCTACGCCACGCCGGTGTTCTTCGGCGGTCTGCTGCTCAAGCTCGTCTTCTCGGTGTGGCTCGGCTGGCTGCCCCTCGGCGACCGGGCCTCGACCCGGGTGTCGCTCATCCTCGACGGCATCCCCGGCGCGAGCGGCATCTACATCATCGACGCGCTCCGCACCGGCAACGCCCAGGTCATCGGCGACGTGCTCCAGCACGCCGTCCTGCCCGCGCTGACGCTCGGCCTGCTCACCGCCGGCATCTTCCTGCGCCTGGTGCGCGCGAACATGATCGGGTCGCTCGGCTCCGAGTACGTCGACGCCGCCCGGTCCCGCGGTGTGCGCGAGTCGCGGTTGGTGCGCACCCACGCGTTCCGTCCGGCCCTCGTGCCGATCATCACCGTGATGGGGCTGCAGATCGCGATGCTCCTGGGCGGCTCGGTGCTCACCGAGACGACCTTCGGGTGGCGCGGTCTGGGCTTCGAGCTCAACCAGTACCTGTCGGCCCGTGACTTCGTCGCGGTGCAGGGCATCGTCGCGATGCTGGCGGTGATCGTCGCGGTGACCAACTTCATGGTCGACGTCGTCGCCGCCCTGATCGACCCGAGAGTGAGGTTCTGACGATGGCCGACACCACCCTCGTCGACCGCCACGAGCCGCTCTGGAAGCGGCTCCCCGTGGTGGTCCAGCTGCGCCGGAGCACCGGCTGGCAGCGCGCCATGCTCATCGTCGGCGTGGTCATCTGTGCCCTCTACCTGCTCGTCGCGGTGTTCGCCCCGCTCCTCGCCCCGTACGGCTTCGGCCAGCTGCAGGGCGCGGACGGGCAGAGCTTCCCGCGCACCGGCGCACCGAGTGCCGAGCACATCTGGGGCACGACGGTCGGCGGCTTCGACGTGTTCAGTCGCGTGCTCTACGGCGCCCGCACGGCCGTGCTCGTCGTCATCGTCGCCGTGATCGTCTCGATCATCGTCGGTGTCCTGCTCGGCATGGTCTCCGGGTACCTGGGCGGCTGGCTCGACCGCGTCCTGGTGGTCGTGGCCGACGCCATCTACGCGTTCCCGTCGCTGCTGCTCGCGATCATCGTGTCCATCGTCATCTCCGGCGGCAACTCGAGCTACTCGGGCGGCATCATCGCGGCGGCGATCTCGATCACCGTCGTGTACGTGCCGCAGTACTTCCGCGTGGTCCGTGCCGAGGCCGTCCGGCTGAAGAACGACGCGTTCGTCGAGTCGGCGCGCGTGATGGGCACGAACCCGTGGCGCATCATGACGCGGCACGTCCTGCGGAACTCGACCCGTTCGCTGCCGCTCATCCTGACGCTCAACGCGAGCGACGCGATCCTGACCCTGGCCGGCCTCGGCTTCCTCGGGTTCGGCATCGGTCCGACGTCCGGTGCCGAGTGGGGCTACGACCTGAGCCGCGCGCTCTCGGACGTCGCGAGCGGCGTCTGGTGGACCGGTGTCTACCCGGGTGTCGCGATCGTGGTGCTCGTGCTCGGCGTGACCTTCATCGGCGAGAGCCTGAACGACATCTCCGACCCCCGCCTGCGGGCACGCCGACGCCTGAAGCAGCTCGTGTCCACGAGAGAAACGCGCGACACGCGCGAGACGCGCGAAACGCGCGACGCCGGCACACCCCGCGACACGCGCAACCCCGAGGCACCGCGCACCGCCGGGAACGACACGGAAGGGACGGGCGCATGACCCCGACCACCCGCCTGCAACCGGGCGACACCACCACCGAGCCGGTCGTCGTCGTCGACGACCTGACCGTCACCTTCGCGACCGACGGCGGCGCCGTCGACGCGGTCAAGGGCGTCAGCCTCGACGTCCGCCCCGGCGAGGTCCTCGCCCTGGTCGGCGAGTCCGGCTCCGGCAAGTCCGTCACGGCCCGCAGCATGCTGCGGCTCATGCCGGAGACGGCGACACTCGGCGGCGCGGTGCTGCTCGACGGCACCGACGTCGTGTCGGTCGGCTCGCAGAAGCTCCGCGAGCTCCGCGGGACCGCCGGCGCGATGGTGTTCCAGGAGCCGTCGACCGCGCTCAACCCGGTCTTCACCGTCGGGTGGCAGATCGCCGAGGGGCTCCGTGCCCACGGCGGCGTGTCCAAGAAGGAAGCACGGGCGAAGGCCATCGACTACCTCGGCCGCGTCGGCATCCCCGACCCCGAGACCCGCGTCGACCACTACCCGCACCAGTTCTCCGGTGGGCAGAAGCAGCGCGTGGTCATCGCGAGCGCACTGGCTCTCGAGCCGAGCGTCATCATCGCGGACGAGCCGACAACGGCACTCGACGTCACGGTGCAGGCCGAGATCCTCGACCTGCTGCGTCGCTGCCGCGACGAGTTCGGCACCGCGATCGTCGTCATCACGCACAACATGGGCGTCGTCGCCGACCTGGCCGACCGCGTCGCCGTGATGTACCAGGGCGAGATCGTCGAAGAGGCCACGGCGACGGCACTGTTCGCGACGCCGCAGGCCGACTACACCAAGCGGCTGCTCGCGGCGGTGCCCCGGCTCGAGGCGTCCACCGGGGTGGCCCGGCGCGCCGCGATCTCCGAGGACGTCACACCGCTGGTGGAGGCGAAGGGGCTCGAGATCGAGTACCCCGGGCGGCTCGGTTCGCCAGCGTTCAAGGCCGTCAAGGGCGTCGACCTGGCGATCCGTCCGGGCGAGGTCCTCGGCCTGGTGGGGGAGTCCGGCTCGGGCAAGACCACCATCGGCCGGGCCATGGCGGGCCTGACGAAGGTCACCGGCGGCTCGCTCAAGGTGCTCGGCGCCGAGATGCTCGGGTACCGCGAACGCGACTTCAAGCACCTGCGCAAGGACATCGGGTTCGTGTTCCAGGACCCGGCGACCTCGTTCAACCCGCTGCTGACGATCGCCGAGTGCGTCGCCGAGCCGCTGGTCGTGCACAAGGAGGTCTCGAGCCCCCGTGCCGCGCGCAAGCGGGTGGACGAGCTGCTCGAGGCCGTGCAGCTGCCGGCCGCGTACGGCGACCGCTACCCGCACGAGCTCTCCGGCGGGCAGCGCCAGCGCGCATCGCTCGCCCGGTCGCTCGCGCTCCGGCCGAAGCTGCTCATCGCCGACGAGCCGACGAGTGCGCTGGACGTCTCCGTGCAGGCCCGGGTGCTCGAGCTCTTCCTCGAGCTCCAGCAGGACCTCGGCTTCGCCTCGCTGTTCATCAGCCACGACCTCGCGGTCGTCGGCGCGCTGTCCGACCGGATCGCGGTGCTGTACCGCGGTGACCTGGTCGAGACGGGCACGACGGCGCAGGTCCTCGGTGCGCCGCAGCACCCCTACACGCAGCGGCTCCTCGCGTCGCTGCCGGTGCCGGACCCAGCGGAGCAGGCGGAGCGACGGCGTACGCTGGAGCGACTGGAGAACGTCGGGTCCTGACCCGACGTGACCCGCCCTGGAGGCCCGGCCAGCGTCGTCGACGCACGCCGGGCCTCCAGGGCGGTCGTCTCCACTGCTGCACGCACGACGGACCTGCCAGGGCGGCCCGTCGCGAACCGCCGCCAGGGGGCGGCGTGGAAGGGGACCCATGATCGCGGTCAACGGACCGGCGGTCGTCGCGGACGACGTGTCGATCGAGTACCGGGGCGGACGCGGGGGCGAGTCCATCCGGGCCGTCGACGGCTTGAGCCTCACGGTCCGGCAGGGGGAGATCCTCGCCCTGCTCGGTGAGTCGGGATCGGGCAAGTCGACCTTCGCCGCCGCCATCGCCGGCCAGCTCGGATCCCACGGCGAGGGCGAGGGCGCCCTCCGTCGGCACATCGTCGGCGGCGAGCTGACCGTGCTCGGCCAGAAGACCCGGGGCCTCCGTCCCTCGTCGCGCAAGCTCGAACGGCTGAGCGGCCGGATCGGGTACCTGCCGCAGGACGGCGCCGACCGGCTCAGCCCGGACCTGACCGTGGGCGAAGCCGTCGCCGAACCGATCTACGCCCGCGACCGCCGGTTCGACCGGCGCGAGGCCGGGCTCATCGTGGCCCGGCTGCTCGACGCGGTGCACCTGCCGCTCGGGGCGATGCGCCTGAACACGTGGGAGCTCTCGAGCGGGCAGCGCCAGCGCGTCGCCCTGGCGAAGGCGCTCGTGCTCGAACCCCAGCTCCTGGTCGCGGACGAACCAGCGCGCGGCGTCGACGTGCTCGTACGGCAGTCCGTGCTCGAGGCCCTGGCGACCCTGCAGCGCGGCCGACAGTTCTCCGCCGTCGTCGTGTCCAGCGACCTGCGCGAGGCCCGCGCCCTCGCCGACCGCGTCGCCGTGATGGCCGATGCCCGGCTCGTCGGGCTCGGCACCTTCGACGAGGTCCTCGACAACCCGGTCGACCCCTACGTGAAGACCCTCGCCTCGACCGCGGCCCGCGGCGTGAAGCGTCGTCCGGCACCGACCGCGGCCCGCCGTTCGTCGGCGCCGCGTCGTCCGCTCGCCGCCGGCACCGGCCCGCGCACCGACCGTCAGGAGAACGCGTGAGCGCCACAACCCAGGGCCCCCGCGGCCACCGCGCCGTCGTCCCCACGTCGGGCGCACCGCTGCCGATCGACGCCCCGCAGCCCGGGCCGGTCGCCGTGCTGCCGGAACCGACGGACCTGCACGTGGACGCCGTGACCGAGGCCGGCGGCACCGTCGCGCCGCTCGACGCCGACACCCGCGGCGTCGTCTGGCTCGACCCCCGTGACCCGGCCGGCCTCGCCGACGCGCTGTCCTCGGCGCCGGGGGTGGGCTGGGTGCAGCTGCCGTTCGCCGGCGTCGACGCCTTCGCGCACCTGATCCAGGAGCACGGCGACCGCGTGCTGTTCACCTCGGCCAAGGGCGCCTACGCGGAGCCGGTCGCCGAGCACGCGCTCGCGTTGACCCTCGGCACGCTCCGGGTCCTGCAGAAGCGCGCTCGTGCGTCGTCGTGGGCGACCGAGCCCGAGGGTGTCTCGCTGTACGGGCGGAACGTCGTCGTGATCGGTGCGGGCGGGATCGCCCTCGAGTACCTCCGGCTGCTCGCGCCGTTCGACGTCGACGTCACGGTCGTGCGCCGCTCGCCCGAGCCCGTGCCCGGAGCCGCGCGGACCGTCACCACCGACGAGCTCGACCGGGTCCTGCCGGACGCCGACGTCGTGATGATCGCGGCGGCGATGACCTCGGGCACCGCGAAGCTCTTCGGCGAGCAGCAGTTCCGGATCATGAAGCCGTCCGCCCGGCTCGTGAACATCGCCCGCGGCGGACTCGTCGACACCGACGCTTTGGTCGCCGCCCTGCGCGCGGGGGAGATCGCCGCGGTCGGCCTCGACGTCACCGACCCCGAGCCGCTGCCCGACGGGCACCCGCTCTGGTCGGAGCCCGGCGCGGTCATCACCCCGCACCAGGCCGACACCCCGGAGATGGTCGCACCGCTGCTCGCCGAGCGCGTCCGGCTCAACGCCGCGGCGTTCCTCGGGGGCGACGGCGGGGGCTTCGTCGGCGTCGTCGACCCGGTCGCCGGGTACTGACACGGGGACCTCGAAGCGCGGCGCGCCCGGGCTGCGTGTCCGATGCGGTGGAGGGCCTCAGCGTCCTGCTATGCTGTTACCCGTTGTTCGCACGTCATTCGCCAGCGGACAGTGATCCTCGATAGCTCAATTGGCAGAGCAGCCGGCTGTTAACCGGCAGGTTGTTGGTTCGAGTCCAACTCGGGGAGCGACAGGTCCTCATCCCTTCGGGGTGGGGATCTTTTGCGTTGCTGTCGTCGTGCGCGTTCGGTGCTCCCTGTACGATCGTTCCGTCATGACGAACACTCGGGAGTCCCGCCGCGGACGTTCGGAGCGAACGGAGCGGCGGTCCGTCGTGCAGGCGGTGGACGTCGCACTGTCGTCACGAGCGTCGTTCGTGGTGGTGCTGACGGTCTTCGTCGTCATGGGGTTCGCCTTCGCCGGGTGGTTCCACGTCCACGTGGCCGCGGCCCCGGACGAGCGAGGGCACGTCTGGAACATCCTGCTCTACGCCGAGCGCCCCGTGCTCGCGGGCCCCTACCTGCAGCAGGTCGACCCGTCGCAGCTCTGGATGGGCGAGCTCGTCCGGTCGCCGCTGTACCTGTACCACTACCTGATGTCGTTCCCCGCGCGCGGAGCACTCGCGATCGGGCTCGACTACGAGCAAGTCGTCTTCGTTCTCCGTGCCGTGGACGTGCTGTGGGCAGCTTCGGGGCTCATCGCGCTCCGGTCGCTGTTCCAGCACGCTCGCGTCCCCGCGTCGATCGGGCTGCTCGCGATCGTGGCGACGGCGTTCACGGGGCGGTTCACCTGGCAGGCCGCGTCGGTGAGCTACGACGCCCCGGCCATGGCAGCGCTCTTCGTGTTCGCCGCCGTCGCGGTCCGTTTCGTCCGCGGTGGGGGACTGCGCACGCTGGCCTGGATGGCCGTCGCAGCGCTGTTCGCCCTCCTGATGAAGTACTCGCAGGCGCCGTTCGTGCTCGCGGGAGGGTTCTTCGCCATCCTGCTGCGGTACCGCGCCGCCGGCTGGTCGTGGTTGCGGCACCCGGTGCAGCGAACCGTCGGGGGACTCCGCGCGCGACCCGGACAGTCGATCGTGCTGCTCGTGATCGGCGGTGTGCTGACCGCTCTCGCGATCGAGCGCTTCGGTCTGAACCTGTTGCAGTTCCACGCGGTGAACCCCGCCTGTACTGCCCTGCACAGTCGTGCCGATTGCATGGACTACGCGATCTTCCGCCGGAACTACGCCGCTTCCCGCGCCCACGACCTGGCCGAGGTGAACGGAACGCTGCCGGCATTCGCGCCGCTGTCCTTCCTGTGGTCATGGGTGACGATCTACTTCCAGTCACTGTTCTTCTTCTGGGGCGCCTCGTTCCCGTGGCGTCCGAACCCGTCGGTCGTCGTGTTCGGAGCCTCGAGCGCCGTCGTCGGCATCGGGATCGCGCTGACGCAGGCCCGACGGATCCTGCACGATCCGGCGCTCACCTGGTGCGCCGCGGTCGCGGCGACCTACACGTTCGCCGTCCTCTGCTTCAACGCCGCCACGATGGTCAACTTGGGGGAGTCGTACGCGTTCTCCGGTCGCTACCTGTTGCCAGCGATGCCGTTGGCCGTGGTCGTCGTCCTGGTCGGTGTCCGGACGTGGCTCCGACGTCTCCGACCGCGAACGCGTTCCGTCGCGACGGCCGTGGTCGGCGTGGTGCTCGCCGCGCTCTTCGTGTTGTACAACCCGCTGAGCGCGTTCTTCCCCTACGCACACTCCGCCGCGTGGTACTCCGATTGGGGGCTCGACGTCCTGCCGAGATGGCTGACCGGGGTCGAGTCGTGAGCGCGTCCCGTCGCGCCCGTGGGGTGAGCGTCGGAGTCGCCTCAGCTGCCTTCGTCGTGGTGATCGGTGTCGCAGCCTTCCTCAGGCCGGGCGACGACGGGGGTACGAGTCACGATGTCGACGGTTGTGCGGTGGTGTCCGAGCCGGGGCCGGCCACGGCGACGGCGTGCCCCGGAGCCGACCTGTCATCGGTCGATCTCTCGACGGCCGACCTCCGGCTCGCAGACCTGCGTGGTGCTGACCTCCGTGACGCAGACCTCTCCGAGACCGTGTTCTTCGGAGCCGACCTGCGCTCGACCGACCTGCGCGGCGCGGACCTCCGGGAGGCTGATCTGCACGCCGCCGATCTGCGCGGTGCTGATCTGCGCGGAGCCCGGCTCGCGGACGCTGATCTCTCCTCCGCCCGGATCGACGGTGCAGACGTCTCCGGTGCCGACCTGTCGGGCGCTCGGATCGAGCAGATGAGCGTCCGGGGCACAGCACTGGAACCCGGAGCGCTCTCGGTCCGGAGCACCGACGGCACAGCAGTCCGCGTCGTGCTCCGACTGGAACTGCCACTCGGACTGACTTCTCCGAACTGCAGTGACCGTGTGGTCACCGCGCCGGTCGGCACGACGACCGTCCGGTGCCAGATCCGCACGGACGCACGACACGGCGGTCGTCTCGAGGCGCCGGTGGACGTCGTCGTCGCCGGACAGGACAGCTGAACCTCGATCGCGGTCAGCGAGCGTCGGGCTCGACCCTGAGCGTGCCGTCCCGGTTGTTGTCCTCGATGATGCCCTGTCGGGGCACGTAGACGTCGAGGTAGTCGAGCCGGAAGTGCTGGAGTTCTGCAGCGTGTTCGTCGAGGAACGTCCGGACCTGCTCGGGCATGGTCCGCCGGGTGTCCGAGCCGACGACGACGGCGTCGAACGGTCCGTTCTCAGGGCGCATGGAGCCACGGTCCCCGAAGTAGATGCGCCAGGTGTTTGCGCTGAACTGGCTGAAGAGGACGCCTTCGGAGTCGTGTCCGCGGACCTTCAGAGCATCCGAGAGCAGAGCGATCCCGCTCGGACGGGTCTGCACGACGGCGACGCCCAGCCGTGCGACGGGGATGAGCAGCGCGGCGACGAGCACTGCGGCCGTGATGCGTCCGACGGGCGGCCGGACGGTCGCCAGCCGCCCGTACCCGATCGCCGCCAAGGCGATGATGAACGGCATCCACGCGTCGTAGTAGTACGGCAGCGAGACGTTGGCGACGATGACGTAGAAGACGAGGAAGACACCGAGGGCGATGCCGAGGTACGCGACCAGGCGGTCCGGTCGGACGACGAGGGCGGCGACCACACCGATGGTCAGGACGGTGAGCAGCAACCAGCCCGTGCCGTCGGCGAGGAAGGCGAAGTTCGCCCACCACGGTGCCGCCGGGTAGATCGTCCCGAGGATGGTCGTCGGGTGCCCGTGGGCGTTCTGCTGCGCCTGGAACCGGAGCATCTGCCCGATGGCCCCGAAGAGCCCGACCGGCAGGTAGACGACCACGAACACGACCACGAACGCGATGCCGCCGTACAGCGCACCGACCCCCAGGTCGCGCCACCGACGGAACAGCAGGGGGAGTGCTCCCACGGCGAGGACGAGCACTGCCGTCGACACCTTCGAGGTCACGGACAGTGCGAGCAGCGCACCCGATGCGGCCACCCACCACCGGTTGCCGGTCCGCATCCAGCGCCAGGCCGCGGCGAGCGAGGCGACGGCGAAGAAGACCATGAGGGGTTCGAGCATCGCGAACCGGTCGATGCGGACACCGATGACCGACCCGGCTTCCGCCCAGGACGAGCCCGAGCCACGCGGCGTCAGCCACCACATCGCCGCCGCGGTCAGGCCGGTCCAGAAGCCGACCTCGCGTCGCAGCCAGAGGAACAGGACGACACCCGTGCCGAGCATCGCGGTCGCAGCCACCAGCCTCGGTCCGAGCGGCCCCTGTCCCACCAGGAGCTGCGCCACGCCGTACACGTACTTCGCGAGCGGCGGGTGCTCGAGGTTGAGCGAGAAGTTCCCGTGCACGTAGGCCCAGCTCGCGCGGAGGTACACGAACTCGTCGTTCACGATGGTCGGACGGCCGAGGTGCCAGTAGGCGACGAACACAGCAGCCAGGGCGACGACCACGAGGGCCGTCGCACGGACGGGGCGGGAGTGCAGGCGGGGGATGAGGACCTCCAGGACAGGGCGATGCCGGACCATCATCGCAGGAGCCGCCGTACGGGTCGTCCGCAGCGCTTGCTGTTAGCGTTCACAGGTGCACCGTTCCCGTTCGCCTCGACTCACGCTCCTGGGCGTCGTCGTCGCCGTGACGGCGGTGCTCACCGGCTGCAGCAGTGTCGGCCCGGACACCGACGCGTCCGAGGACCCGACGAGCTCGGACACCGGCCTGGGCTCGGGCGCGTCGCCCGTGGTCTTCGCGTTCGTCTGCGCCGCCGACGGATCGGACAGCGAGACCTACACCACCTACTCGGCGGTGTGGGAGGCCGAGCGGGCCGACTGCTCGGCGAAGCGCCTGACCGGGTCGGTGCCGTCGAGCCAGCAGCAGGCCGCGGTGGCGGCGGCGCGCGGCGACGCGACCCTCGTCGAGCTCGCGAGCACGTGCGCGGTCCGCGGCTCGGCGCCGTGGACGTCGGCGGTCGCCGACGCGCGCGGTGCGCACGTGGCCGCCGGGCTCCTGCGGTACTGCCCCGGGCACCCGGAGACCGACCGCCTGCGGGACGCATTGGCTGCCTACCGGGGCTGAGCCGGGCCTCTAGGCCGCCCGCCGGACCAGCGACGGGCTGGACGGCACCGGGTGCCGACGCCGACGGGCGTCAGCCCTCGGGGTGGTCGCGACCCGGCAACCAGGACTGGCCGGGGCCGCCCCAGCTGCTCTTGCGGATCGCCTTGGCAACCTGCTTGCCGTACGCGTGCACCAGGCGGTCGGCGTAGAGCCAGCCGTCCAGGTGGTCGTACTCGTGCTGGAAGATCCGGGCCAGCCAGCCGTGCGCCTCGACCTCGAACGGGGTGCCGTGCTCGTCGAAGGCCCGCAGCAGGGCGCCCTCGGAGCGGCGGAGCGGGAACCGCTCGCCCGGGATCGACAGGCAGCCCTCGGACTCCTCGTCCTCGTCGAGCTCCTCGACGGACTCGGGCACCGGGGGCGTGATCCACAGGACGGGGTTCACGGCGGCGCCCCGGTGCAGGACGTCGTCGTCGTCGGTGTAGGAGTACACGAACAGGCGCTTGCCGACACCCACCTGCGGTCCGGCCAGGCCGACGCCCGGTGCCAGGTCCATGGTCTCGAGCATGTCGGCGACGAGGGTGCGGAGGTCGTCATCGAACGCGGTGACCTCGGCTGCACGCTCGTGCAGGACGGGTTCGCCGGTGATGCGGATCGGGAGAACGGCCATTCACCCAGGTTATCCGGCGGGGGACGGTAGCCTCGACGCGTGACGACGGACCTCCAGCTGCCCGACGCCGTGAGCAACCTCACGCCGTTCCAGGCGCTGATGATCCCGGTGGCGCTGATCGGTGCGGTGTTCCTGTCGCTCGGGGCGCAGTTCCAGAGCCGCGGGGTCCAGCGGGTCGAGGCGCGTCTCGGTCGGCAGTCGAAGGGGCTGAGCGTCCGGCACGTCGTCGGGCTCGTCTCGAGTGGCTACTGGGTGCTCGGCACGCTCATGCTCGGCATCGCGGTGGTGCTGCAGCTCATCAGCATCACGTTCGCGCCCCTGATCGTCGTGCAGCCCCTGGGTGCCGTCGCCCTCGTCATCACGACGTGGTTCTCGTCGCGGTCGTCCGGTGTGCCACTCGGTCGCCGTGCCCGGCGGGCCGTGTGGACGTGCATCATCGGTGTCGGCATCTTCGTCGGGATCGCGGCGTTCGTCGGGCACGAGAGCGCGATCACCCGTCAGCAGCTCGTCACCGTGCTGGTGATCCTGGCCGTCGTGCTGGTGCTCGTGCTGGTGTCCTTCCGCCTGGTCGCCAAGCACCGCAGTGCGCTCTACTACATCGTCGGGGCGGGGGTGCTCTACGGGTTCGTGGCGACGCTGGCCAAGGTGGTGCTGAACCGGTTCGTGAACGGCACCTTCGACTGGTTGACCGTGCTCGCCATCGTCGGGGTGGTCGTGGCGGCGTCGCTCGGCGGGTACTTCGTGCAGAACGCGTACTCGAGCGGTTCGGCGGACCTCGTGATCGCGGGGCTGACGGTGATCGACCCGATCGTCGCGGTCGGCATCGGCGTGATCGTGCTCGGCGAGGCCTCGGGGGCGCCGTGGTTCGCGGTCGCGGGCTTCGTGGTGGCCGCGGGCATCGCCATCACCGGGGTGTTCCTGCTCGCCAAGCACCACCCGCAGACCCGGGCCTGACGCCGGCCGGCGCGGGCGACCGGCGCGCACGCGGCGGTGCACTCGCCGCGCACCCCGGGTGGTCGCCGCCCTCATCCGCGCGGCTGACGCGACCGTCGATCCTGGTGCGATAGCGTCACTGCCGACCAGCCATCGCCCACGAGAGGACGAACTCAGCCGTGTCAGGAGACGCCACCACCGCCACCGCCGGACCGACGGAAGCGACGGGCGGTCACCGACCGTTGCGCGTGCTGATCGCAGCGGACACCTTCGCCCCCGACGTCAACGGCGCCGCCACCTTCGCCGAGCAGCTCGCCGTCGGCCTGGCCGAGCGCGGGCACGAGGTGCACGTCGTGGCCCCGGCCTCGAGCCGCCACTACGGCACCTTCGACGAGGAGCACCACGGCGTCACGCTCGTCGTGCACCGCCTGAAGTCGTACAAGTGGCCGCTGCACCCGTGGCTGCGCTTCGTGTGGCCGTGGAGCGTCCGGAAGTGGACCGGACCGATCCTCGACGCCGTCAAGCCCGACGTGCTGCACATCCAGTCGCACGTGGTCATCGGCCGCGGCATCGTGCACGAGGCGAACGACCGCGGCATCCGGGTCATCGCGACGAACCACTTCATGCCGGAGAACCTGCTCGAGTACACGCCGTTCGGCAAGTGGACGCTGCCCCTCGCGCTGAAGATCGCGTGGAGCGACGCCGCCAAGACCTACCGGCTGGCGGACACCATCACGACGCCGACGAACCTGGCCGCCGACTACCTGCGGAAGGCCATCGCCGGCCAGCAGGTCCTCGCGATCTCGTGCGGCATCGACGCGTCCCGGTACGTGGCGCGCGAGGGACGCCCGGTCAACAACGACATCGTCTTCGTGGGCCGTGTGGCCCCCGAGAAGAACCTCGACGTGCTCGTCCGCGCGGTGGCGCTGCTGCCCGCCGAGCTGTCCGCGACGCTGACCATCGTCGGCGACGGCGAGATGATCCCGAAGCTCACCGCATTGGCGAAGGAGCTCGGGCTCGAGGACCGTGTGCGGTTCCTGGGCTTCGTCTCCGACGAGCGCAAGCAGGAGGCCCTGACCAACGCGACGGTGTTCGCGATGCCGTCCACGGCGGAACTGCAGAGCATCTCGTCGCTCGAGGGGATGGCCTCGGGGCTGCCGGTCGTCGCCGCCGACTCGATGGCGCTGCCGCACCTGATCGACGGCAACGGGTACCTGTTCACCCCGGGCGACGTGGACGACCTGGCGGCGAAGCTCACGACGGTGCTCACCGCGTCCGAGTCGGAGTACGTCGCGATGCGGGATCGCAGTCTGACGATGATCGAGGCACACGACATCAACCGCACGCTGTCGACGTTCGAGTCGCTGTATCGTGGTGAGCCGGTGGCCTGAGGGTCTCCGGCGAGGGGCGGTAGCCAAGCTGGTCAAGGCAGTCGGCTCATAACCGAACGATCCGCGGGTTCGAGTCCCGCCCGCCCTACGTGCACATGCCAAGGAAGCGCGACACGTCGCAGGACGACCACGCACCGACACCGAACGTCACTTTCGAGGTGACCCGTGGCGGTACCGGCGTGCGAGTGAACGCCTTCCGCCTCGGGTTCATGGGCGCCATCGGGGTGCTCGTCGCGCTGCTCGCCGGTGCGATCATCAACGAGCTGAGCACGGTGCTGGTCTACATCGGGGTCGCACTGTTCCTGGCGCTCGGCATCGACCCGCTCGTGTCGTTCCTGGAGCGCATCATCCCGCGCTGGTCGGCCATCACGATCGTCGTGGTCGCGGTGCTCGGGGCCTTCGCCGGCATCGTGTTCGCCGTCGTGCCGATCCTGGTGGAGCAGGCGTCCAACCTGATCCAGAACTTCCCCGACATCGTGCAGGACATCTCGCAGCAGCAGTGGGTGCAGGACCTGTCGAAGCAGTTCGCCGGGTCGTTCGACATCGACCACGCCCTGCAGTCGCTGCAGTCGTTCGTCGAGAAGCCGGGCAACCTGCTCAGCGTCGGCGGCGGGATCCTGGCGGTCGGCAGCGGCATCCTGTCCGGGGTCACCGGGGCGCTCATCGTCATCATCCTGATGCTCTACTTCCTCGCGTCGATGCGGGGCATGAAGCGTGCGACGTACCGATTCGTGCCCGCGTCGCGCCGCCAGAACTTCATCGACGTGAGCGAGCAGATCACGCAGGCTGTCGGCCGCTACGTCGTCGGGCAGGTCTCGCAGGCACTGATCAACGGCATCCTGAGCTTCTTCTTCCTGCTCATCATCGGCGCGCCGCTGCCGGTGCTGCTCGCGTCGTTCGCGTTCCTCGGTTCGCTCATCCCGCTCGTCGGCACGCTCGCCGCCGCGATCGTCATCTCGCTGCTCTGCTTCTTCGCGTCGCCGGCCACCGCCCTCGCCGCCGCCATCTACTACCTCGTCTACATGCAGGTCGAGGCCTACCTGATCTCCCCGCGCATCATGTCGCGTGCGGTCCAGGTGCCCGGCGCGCTCGTGGTCATCGCGGCGGTCGCGGGCGGCACGATCGGCGGAGTGCTCGGCGCACTCGTGGCGCTGCCCGTCGCGGCGTCGGTCATCATCATCGTGCAGAAGGTCATCTACCCCCGCCAGGAGCAGGCGTGACGAGCGGCACCGGCGCACCGGACGACGCGGTCGTCGCCGCCTTCGCCGAGCACGTCCACGATCGTGACCGCTGGGCGCGCAGTGCCCGTGGGCCGCTCGCCCTGGTGAACGCCCAGCACGTCGACCACCCGCAGCCGGTCTGGCCGGTCCCCGGGACGTGGGCCCCGGCCGTCGGCGGACTCACCGTGACGGCCGAGGCCTCCGACGGTGTCGTCGTCGACGGCGTCCCGGTCGACGGTACGGTCCTGGTGGCCGGGGACACCGCCGTCGTGCCGTCGACCGTCGCGCTGCCGGACGGCTTCGCCGGCACCGTCAGCGGCGACACCCTGCGCGTCTGGGACCCGTCGTCCGAGGCGATCGCCCGCTTCGCGCAGATCGCCCGCTTCGCGTGGTCCGGAGACTGGGTGACGTCCGGCACGTACGTCCCGCTGGTGGGAGACGACCTGGAGGCCCGTGGCAGCGTCCGCGACGCCGCCGGCGACGCCCTGCCGGTCGCCGGGCACGTCGAGACCGTCGTGGGTAGTGCCACGGTGCGGTTCGTCGCCGTCCGGTCGGCTGCCCACCGCGGAGCCCCGCGGCTGCAGCTCATCGTGCAGGACGCCACGAGCGCCCTGCCGGAGGACGACCCGGGCAGCACCTACTCGATGGGTCGGTTCCTGTACCTCGACGACCCCGGCGCCGAGTCCACGGTCGAGCTCGACTGGAACCTGCTGGTCCTGCCGCCGTGCGCGTTCTCGTACCAGTACGCGTGCCCGATCCCACCGGAGGACAACCGCGTCCCGGTGCCGATCACGGCGGGGGAGCGACACCCGGTCGACGCCAACGGTGCCGTCCTGCACTGATCGGGGTCGGTTCCTTGCCGTTCCCAGCCGCGGCGCTGCATAATGGGCGTGTCCCGTCGGGACATCACAATCGCATACCGATGGTTCCGTGGCCCCTCGGGTCAGGATCCTCCGCACCAGGTCGATGGGGAAGTCGCACCTGACGTATCGGAGGAACCGTGAACGGAACGACGACAGGAGTGCTCTACGTGCACTCCTCACCCCGCGCGCTCTGCCCGCACGTCGAATGGGCAGCAGGTCGCGCAATGAACCGCGCCGTGAACTTCTCGTGGCTCGACCAGCCCGCACAGGACGGTGCGCGCCGGACCGAGTACACGTGGACCGGTGCGGTGGGCGCCGGTGCCGCGATCGCGTCGGCCCTGCGCGGGTGGGAACACCTGCGGTACGAGGTCACCGAGGAGCCGACGAGCGCCTCGGACGGCGGCCGCTGGATGCACACGCCCGACCTCGGGGTGTTCTACGCGCAGACCGACGTCACGGGCAACATGGTCATCCCCGAGGACCGGGTGCGCTACGCGATGGAGGTCGCGGGCAGCAACGCCCTCGAACTGCACCGTGAGCTCCGGCTTGCCCTCGGGCAGGCCTGGGACGACGAGCTCGAGCCCTTCCGCCACGCGGCCGAGGGCAACCCGGTCGTCTGGCTGCACCGCGTCGGCTGACCCGACACGCAACACGCCGGCGTCTCGGGTGCGCCGGACGCCGACGTCGGGTGCGCAACACGCCGGCGTGCTGTCCTGACGCCGCCGAAGACTCGAGACGCCGCCGAATACGGCGGCGTCTCGTCGTTTCCGGGGCGCCTCAGCGACACGACGGCGTGTTGCCGGGACTCCAGCCGGCCACCGGAACGACGGAAGCCCGCCCCGACGACGCGGGACGGGCCTCCTGGCAGGGTGGGACGGATCAGACGCTACGGAACGCGACCACGGCGTTGTGGCCGCCGAAGCCGAACGAGTTGCTGACCGCGAGCAGGTCACCCTCGGGCAGTGCGCGCGGCTCGCGGGCCACGTCCATGACGATCTCCGGGTCCTGGTCGTGCAGGTTGATCGTCGGCGGGGCGACGCGGTTGTGCAGCGCGAGGACGGTGAAGACCGCCTCGATCGCACCGGCACCACCGAGCAGGTGGCCCGTCGAGGCCTTGGTCGCGGACACCACGACGTCGTCCAGGTGGTCGCCGAAGACCCGACGCATCGCGTGGTACTCGGCGACGTCCCCGACGGGGGTCGAGGTGGCGTGCGCGTTGACGTGCACGACGTCCTCGATGCTCGCGTCGGCGTGCTCGAGGGCCTGCAGGACCGCACGGGCGGCGGCGCTGCCCTCGGGGTCCGGCGCGGTGATGTGGAAGGCGTCCGAGGTGATGCCGGAGCCGGCGACCTCGGCGTAGATCGTCGCACCGCGGGCTTCCGCGTGCTCCTTCGACTCGAGGATGAGCGCCGCAGCGCCGTCACCGAGCACGAAGCCGTCACGCGTCACGTCGTACGGACGCGACGCGGTCTCGGGGGAGTCGTTCCGGCGCGACAGGGCCTGCATGGCGGCGAACGCGGCCAGCGGGAGCGGGTGCAGCGCGGCCTCGGCGCCACCGGTGATGACGATGTCGGCGTCGCCGTCGGCGATGTGCCGGTACGCCTCGGCCAGCGACTCGGTCGAGGACGCGCAGGCGGACAGGTAGGTGCGGGCACCACCACGGGCGCCGAACTCCATCTCGATGGCGGCGGCGGGGCCGTTCGCCATGAGCATCGGGACCGTCATCGGCAGGACGCGACGCGGACCCTTCTCGCGCAGGGTGTCCCAGGCGTCGAGCAGCGTGTTCACGCCGCCGATGCCGGTCGCCCAGTCGACGATGAGGCGCTCGGGCACGACCGACTCGTCGTCGATGCCGGCGTCGGCCCAGGCCTCGCGCGCCGCGACGAGCGACAGCTGCGACGAGGGGTCGAGGCGCTTCGACTCGGGGCGGGTGAGCTGGTCGGTGAGGAACCGGCGCGCCTGGCCGGCGAACTCCACGGGGAGTTCGAGCTCGGCGTAGCGGGGGTCCTCGATACGGGTGATGCCGGACTTGCCGGCGAGCAGCGCGTCCCAGGTGTCCGGGGCGGTCGCGGCGAGGGGTGAGATCGCACCGATCCCGGTGACGACGACGGTCTTCTTGGTCATGGGACGACGTGCTCTTTCGTTGGGGTGAACAAGATGAGCGCCACGGCCCGCAGGGGTCCGCGGGCCGCGGCGCTCAGGAAGCTCGTGTCAGGCCTGGGCCTTGACGATGTAGTCGACCGCGTTGCCCACGGTCTTGAGGTTCTTGACCTCTTCGTCCGGGATCTTCACGTCGAACTTCTCCTCGGCGTTGACCACGATGGTCATCATCGAGATGGAGTCGATGTCGAGGTCGTCCGTGAAGGACTTGTCGGCGGCGACGGTGTCGGTGGCGATACCGGTCTCGTCGTTGATCAGCTCGGCCAGGCCGGCGAGGACTTCTTCGTTGGACAGGGCCATGAGTGTTCTCCTTGAAGGGGGGTGTCGTTTGACCGTTGACCAGCCTAGGGCACGCGGGGTCCGGGTGCGCGGAGGCTCGTCGGGATGGGGACCGGGCGCGCGGTTGCGCGACCGGACGGGGATCAGGGGAGGACGACCACCTGGGCACCGAACACGAGTCCGGCGCCGAAGCCGATCTGCAGGGCGAGGCCGCCCGACAGGTCCGGGTGCTCCTCGAGCAGGCGGTGCGTGGCGAGCGGGATGCTCGCGGCGGAGGTGTTGCCGGTGGTGGTGATGTCGCGGGCGATCGTCACCGTCTCGGGCAGGCCGAGCTGCTTGGCGAACTCGTCGATGATGCGGATGTTCGCCTGGTGCGGCACGAACGCGGCGAGGTCCTCGGGGCGGACGCCGGCGGTCTCGAGCGCCTGGCGGGCGACCTTGACCATCTCCCAGACGGCCCAGCGGAACACCGTCTGGCCGGCCTGGCGCATGGTCGGACGGGGGGCCCCGGCCTCCCACTCGTTGTAGGTCGCGGTCATGCCGATGGCGTCCCACTTCGAGCCGTCGGAACCCCAGATGGTGGGGGCGATGCCCGGGAAGTCGCTCGGGCCGATCACGGCGGCGCCGGCACCGTCCCCGAGCAGGAACGAGATCGAGCGGTCGGTCGGGTCGACGACGTCGCTGAGCTTCTCGGCCCCGACGACCAGCACGTGGTCGGCGAGTCCGGACTTGATGAACGAGTCGGCCTGGGCGATCCCGTAGGCGTACCCGGCACAGGCGGCACTGATGTCGTACGCGGCGGCCGGGGTGGCGCCGATGCGCTCGGCGAGCAGCGACGCCATCGACGGGGTCGCGACGGTGTGCGTGACGGTGCTCACGAGCACGACGCCGATCTGGGACGGCTCGATGCCGGCCTTCTCGATGGCCTCGCGTGCGGCGGCCTCGGCGAGGTCGACGGCCTCGACGTCCTTGCCCGCGCGCTTGCGGGTGATGATGCCGGTGCGCTGGCGGATCCACTCGTCGGACGAGTCGATCGGGCCGACGAGGTCGTCGTTCGGCACGACGTTCTCGCCGCGGGCGGCGCCGAACGCCAGGATCCGGGTGAACTCGTGGCCGCGGCGCTGCTGGAGCAGCGGGCGCGCGGATCCGGTCGGGAGGCCCGTGGGGGCGTCCGTCGGGGTGGTCGGGTCGGTCATGCGGTTGCGTCTGCTTCCTGGCCCGCGCGCTGCAGCAGGTCGATCGCTGCAGGCAGGTCGTCGGGGGTCTTGATGGCGACGGTCGGCGTGCCGCGGAGGCCGCGCTTCGCCAGGCCGACGAGGGCACCGGCGGGTGCGAGCTCGATGATGCCGGTCACGCCGGCGGCGGAGAAGGACTCCATGACCGCGTCCCAGTGCACGGGGCTCGCGATCTGCTGGACCATGAGGTCGACAAAGCGGCGCCCGTCGTCGACGCGGGAGCCGTCGGCGTTGGTCCAGATCGGCAGGGTCGGGTCCTGCACGGTGGCGGCGGCCGCGACCGGGGCGACCCGCTCGACGGCGGGGGCCATGTACCGGGTGTGGAACGCACCGGCCACGGCGAGCGGGATCACCCGGGCCTTGGCGGGCGGGTCGGCGGCGAGGGCCGCGATGGCGTCTGCGGCACCGGCGACGACGGTCTGGCCGCCACCGTTGTGGTTCGCGGGCACCAGGCCGTGCTCGGCGAGGGCTGCGGCCACCGCGTCGGCGTCGCCACCGAGGACGGCGGCCATCGAGGTCGGCTCGAGCGCTGCGGCGTCCGCCATGGCCCGGCCGCGCTCGGCGACCAGGGCGACGGCGTCGGTCGGCTCGAGGATCCCGGCGACCGCGGCGGCGGTGAACTCGCCCACCGAGTGTCCGGCGACCCCGCCCACCAGCGCACGACGGCCCTCGGCGAGCAGTGCGTCGGCGGTCACCAGGCCGGCGGCCACGATGAGGGGCTGTGCGAGCGCGGTGTCCTTGATGGTGTCCGCGTCGGAGTTCGTGCCGTGCTCGGCGAGGTCGACGCCGATCGACTCCGACCACTGCCCGACTCGTTCACGAACGGTGGCGTCCTCGAGCCAGGGGGCGAGGAAGCCGGGGGTCTGGGAGCCCTGTCCGGGCGCGACGACGACGATCACCGGACAATCCTCGCGTTCTCGTCCCGCGGGGCCCGTGTGGACTTCCCACACGAATCCCCGCGAGACATTGTCGGTTCTCTACCGTCCGGAGCGCTCTACCGTCCGGAGCGCTCTAGCGTCGGGGCGTGATGCGGCGACGGCCGGTCGCGGACTCGGACATCGCGCCGAGGATGAGCGCCGACTGCACGATCAGGGCGTCCCGGGCGTGCGTGGCGTCCCACCCGATGATGTCGGCGACCCGGCGCAGGCGGTAGCGCACGGTGTTCGGGTGCACGAAGAGCTCGCGCGCCGTGGCCTCGAGCGACCGGCCGGTGTCCAGGTAGCACCACAGCGTCTGCAGGAGCTCGGTGGACTGGTCCTTGAGCGGGACGTAGATGCGCTGCACCAGGGCCGACCGGGCGAGCGGGTCGCCGGCCAGGGCCCGTTCGGGCAGCAGGTCGTCGGCGAGGGCCGGGCGGGGCACGCCGCGCCAGGCACGCGCGACGGCGAACCCGGCGAGGGCGGCCTTCGCGCTGGTCGAGGCGTCGACGACCCCGGGGACCTCGTTGCCGAGCACCAGGTGCCCCTCGCCGAACAGTGGTTCGAGGGCCTGCGCGATGGTCGTGAAGGAGGCGGGCTCCTCGCCCTCGGGAACGTCGTCGCGCGGGGTGGCGCGGCCGATCACCACGACGAGCCGCGACCCCTGGACCCCGACGAGCACGTCGGCGTCCATGTGCCGTGCGGTCCGCCGGACCTGGTCGACCTCGAGCTGCTTCGGCGCGGTGCCGACGAGCACCGCGACCTCGCCGTGGCCGTGCCACCCGAGGGCGGCGATGCGGGAGGGCAGTTCGTCGTCGTACTCGCCGGAGAGGATCGAGTCGACCACGAGCGCTTCGAGCCGGGCGTCCCACAGACCGCGGGCCTCGGCCGCGCGAGCGTAGACGTCGGCGGCGGCGAACGCGATGTCGCGGGAGTACTTGAGGATCGCCTCCTGCAGCATCTCGTCGTCGGCGGCGCGTTCCTCGACCACGGTCACCACGACGCGGATGAGCTGCAGGGTCTGCTGCAGGCTCACCGAGCGCAGGAGCTCCCGCGGGGCGGACCCGAAGACGTCGGCCGCGGCGATCCACGGCGTCGACGCGGTGCCCTCGAGCCAGCTGATGAACGAGGTGATGCCCGCCTGGGCGACGAGGCCCACGGCGGAGCGGCGCCCCGGGGGCATCTCGCTGTACCAGGGGAGCGTGTCCTCGAGCCGCTTGATCGTGGCGGTGGAGAGTTCTCCGGACACCTGACGGAGCCAGGAGAGCGCACGCTCGCGCGCGCTCTCCTGGCTCTCGTGGTCCGGGCGGACCGTCGTCACGGGTTGATCAGCTCTCGCCGCCCGCGCTGCCGGTGGTGCCGGCGGTCACGTCGTGCAGGCGGTACTTGTCGATCGCCTGCTGGACGAGCGCGCCGTCGACCTTGCCCTGGCGGGCGAGCTGCTGCAGCGTCCGGACGACGACCGAGGGGCCGTCGATGTGGAAGAAGCGGCGAGCGGCCGGACGGGTGTCCGAGAAGCCGAAGCCGTCGGCGCCGAGCGTGGCGTAGTCGGTCGGCACGAACGGGCGGATCTGCTCCTGCACCAGGTGCATGAAGTCGCTCACGGCGACGACCGGGCCCTCGGTGCCGAGCAGGCGCTCGGTGACGAACGGCGTGCGGGCCGGCTCGTTCGGGTTGAGGAACGCCTGCTGCTCGGCGGCCACACCGTCGCGGTACAGCTCACCCCAGCTCGTGACGCTCCACACGTCGGCCGACACGCCCCAGTCCTCGGCGAGGAGCTGCTGCGCCTCGAGGATCCACGGCACGGCGACACCGGACGCGAGCAGCTGGGCCTTCGGACCGTCGTGCTCGCTCGCCTTGAGCAGGTACATCCCCTTGAGGATGCCCTCGACGTCGACGCCCTCGGGTTCGGCCGGCTGCACCAGCGGCTCGTTGTAGACCGTCAGGTAGTACATGACGTTCGGGTCGGCGTGCTTCGGCGAGCCGTCCTCGTTCGTGCCGTACATGCGGTCGAGGCCGGCCTTGACGATGTGGCCGATCTCGTAGCCGTACGCCGGGTCGTACGAGACGACGGCCGGGTTCGTCGTGGCGAGGAGCGGCGAGTGACCGTCCGCGTGCTGCAGGCCCTCGCCCGTCAGCGTGGTGCGGCCGGCGGTCGCGCCGATCATGAAGCCACGGGTCATCTGGTCGCCGGCGGCCCAGATGGCGTCGCCGGTGCGCTGGAACCCGAACATCGAGTAGAAGACGTAGACCGGGATGAGCGGCTCGCCCTGCGTCGAGTACGAGGTACCGACCGCGGTGAAGGCCGCGAGGGCGCCCGCCTCGTTGATGCCGACGTGGATGATCTGGCCCTGCGGGCTCTCCTTGTAGGCCAAGAGGAGTTCGCGGTCGACCGACGTGTAGTGCTGGCCGTTCGGGTTGTAGATCTTCGCCGACGGGAAGTAGGCGTCCATGCCGAACGTGCGTGCTTCGTCCGGGATGATCGGGACCACGCGGTCGCCGAAGTCGGGCGAGCGCAGCAGGTCCTTCAGCAGGCGTGCGAACGCCATGGTGGTGGCGACCTCCTGCTTGCCGGAGCCCTTCTTGACGACCTGGTACTTCGAGTCGTCCGGCAGCGTGAACTGCGTGTACTTCGTGCGACGTTCCGGCACGTAGCCACCGAGCGCGCGACGACGCTCGTGCATGTACTGGATCGCCTCGTCGTCGTTGCCCGGGTGGTAGTACGGCGGCGTGTAGGGGTTCTCTTCGAGCTGCGCGTCGGAGATCGGGATGCGCATCTCGTCGCGGAACTGCTTGAGGTTGTCGAGCGTGAGCTTCTTCATCTGGTGGGTCGCGTTGCGGCCCTCGAAGCTCGGGCCGAGGCCGTAGCCCTTGACCGTCTTCGCCAGGATGACGGTCGGCTGGCCCTTGTGCTCGGTCGCGGCCTTGAACGCGGCGTAGACCTTGCGGTAGTCGTGGCCACCGCGCTTGAGGTTCCAGATCTGGTCGTCGGTGTAGTCCTTGACGAGCTCGAGCGCCTTCGGGTCGCGCCCGAAGAAGTTCTCGCGCACGTACGCACCGTTCTCGGCCTTGTACGTCTGGTAGTCGCCGTCCGGCGTCTGGTTCATCAGGTTGAGGAGCGCGCCCTCGGTGTCGCGGGCGAGCAGGTCGTCCCACTCGCGGCCCCAGACGACCTTGATGACGTTCCAGCCCGCACCGCGGAAGAACGCCTCGAGCTCCTGGATGATCTTGCCGTTGCCACGGACCGGACCGTCGAGTCGCTGCAGGTTGCAGTTGATGACGAAGTTCAGGTTGTCGAGGCCGTCGTTCGCGGCGACCTGGAGCTGCCCGCGGGACTCGACCTCGTCCATCTCGCCGTCGCCCAGGAACGCCCAGACCTGCTGGTCCATGGCGTCCTTGATGCCGCGGTTCGACAGGTACTTGGCCTGCTGCGCCTGGTAGATCGCGTTGATCGGGCCGATGCCCATCGACACGGTCGGGAACTGCCAGAAGTGCGGCATGAGGCGCGGGTGCGGGTACGACGACAGGCCGCCGCCGGCGTGCGACTTCTCCTGCCGGAACCCGTCGAGCTGGTCCTCGGAGAGGCGACCTTCCATGTACGCGCGGGCGTACATGCCGGGGGAGGCGTGGCCCTGGAAGAAGACCTGGTCGCCACCGGAGGGGTGGTCCTGCGCACGGAAGAAGTGGTTGTAACCGACCTCGTACATCGCGGCGCTCGACGCGTACGTCGAGATGTGGCCGCCGACCCCGATGCCGGGACGCTGTGCGCGGTGCACCGTGATGGCCGCGTTCCAGCGGATCCAGCGGCGGTACCGGCGCTCCAGCTCTTCGTCGCCGGGGAACTCCGGCTCGTTCTCCGGCGCGATGGTGTTCACGTAGTCCGTCGTCGGGACCATCGGCACACCGAGGTGCAGTTCCTTGGACCGCTTGAGCAGGCTCAGCATGATCTCGCGACCGCGCTGGTGTCCGTGGGTCTGGACCAGCCCGTCGAGGGACTCACGCCATTCGGCGGTCTCCTGCGGATCCTGGTCGTTCGCCCCGGCGCTGTACGGGTCCTGGTCGTTCACCGTCACCCTTGACCTCGTTCGTTCTCGTGGTGGTGGACATGGTGGCTCCGGTGGTCGGGTCGCGACCGGCTGGGGCCCCGTCCACTCTAGGCCCCAGGACCGACGCTGATGCTGATGGTGACGTGCAGGTGGACGGGTGCTTGCATTCGCGTGTCGTCGGCGTAGCATGGCCGATCGTGCACACGCGATCCGCGGCGCACGGACCCGACGGGCACACCCCACGCCCGAGGAAGAAGCACACGTAGCGATGGCACTGGAGATCGGCTCACTCGCGCCGGACTTCGAGCTCCCGAACCAGTTCGGTGAGCACGTCCGACTCAGCGACTTCCGTGGCAACCGCCCGGTCGCACTCGTCTTCTTCCCGCTGGCGTTCTCGTCCGGGTGCACGAACGAGCTCTGCACCCTGCAGGACAACATCACGATGTTCCAGGACCAGCGCATCGAGCTGCTCGGCATCTCGGTCGACTCGAAGGCGACGCTCCGGTCGTTCGCCGAGACGCACGGCTACGACTTCGAGCTGCTCGCCGACTTCTGGCCGCACGGCGCGGTCTCGAAGGAGTACGGCGTGTTCCTCGAGAACAAGGGCTTCGCCACCCGCGCGACCTTCGTCATCGACGTGCAGGGCCGCATCAAGGCCTCGATCATCACCGAGCCCGGCCTGCAGCGCGACGTCGCCGAGTACAAGGCGGCCCTCGACCGGCTCGCCGCCTGTTCGGCACCCGTCCCCGTCGGCTAGCGTTCCGAATCCCTCCTGACGGACGCGTCCGCGTCGACGGTCGGACAGGAGGCCCGGTGCACGCCATCGACACCGACCCGCGTGGTCACGGGGTCACCGCTGATGCGTACGCCCCGTACCCGGTGCGCGTCACGCCCGGCGCCTGGGGGCTGACCCGCACGGTCGTGGAGGCCCCGACCGGGCCCGTCGTGGTGAACCACCGCGCCGGCCCGGACCCACTCCTGCTGCTGCACGGCGTCGCCGGCTCCTGGTCGACGTGGACGCCGTTGCTGCGCGCCGCGGACGGGATCGGGGACCGCGGGCTGGTGCTCGTCGACCTGCCCGGCTGGGGGTCATCGCCGGCTCCCGACGGTCCGCTCGGGCTCGACGCCGTCACAGGTGCCGTGTCGGCGGTCCTCGGTGCGCTGGGCCTCGGCGCGGTCGACGTGGTCGGGCACTCCATGGGAGCGTTCGTCGGGTTGCACCTGGCGGTGGTGGCGCCCGAGCGGGTGCGGTCGCTCGCCCTGGTGTCCGGCACCACGGTCGCGACCGCCGGTGCGGCTCGGCACCCGGTGCGGGCGCTCGGCACCCTGCCGGCGTTCACCCTGCTGCGTGCGGGCCTCACGGTGACCGGTGGCGCCGCTCGTCCGCTGCTCCGGTGGATCGCGCGGATCGGTCTGTTGCCGCTCGTCGCGGCGCCGGTGTTCACACACGTTCGACGCCTGGACCCGAGCGTGCTCGAGGCCTTCGTCGAGGAGCTCCGGCCGGAGCAGTTCACCGAGGCAGCACGGTCGGCGGCTGCGTACGACGTCGACCGGTGGCGCGTGATCACCTGCCCGGTGACGGCGATCGCCGGGCGCGACGACGTGTTCGCCCGCGTCTCGGACCTCGAGGCGCTGCGGGCGCTCGTGCCGCAGGTCCGGACGGTGCTGCTCGACGACTGCGGGCACTTCGCCCACGTCGAGCGTCCCGACGCCGTCGCCAGGACACTCGCCCTCGTCTGACCCGAAGTGGATGCGCGTGCATCGGGCGACACCCCACGAGTCGTTCGACACGTGGATCGTCGGAACATGCGCCCGCATCGGATGCGCGTGCATCGGGCGACACCCCACGAGTCGTTCGACACGTGGATCGTCGGAACATGCACCCGCACGGACCGTCCGCCTGGGCGGGCGCGTCAGGTGTGGACGGGGAACGTCGCCGCGACGCGGGAGCGCACCTCGGCGACGACGGCCTCGCGCATCGTCGGGGAGAACAGCGAGTGGTCGCCGTCCTCGACGCGGACGACGGACACCGATCCGCGGCGGTCGTCGCCGGGCCAGCGCCGGACGGCCTTCTGCCCACCGAGTCGGTCGAACAGGGCGGCGTCCTCGGGAGCGACGATCACGACGACGTCGGTGCCGTGCTCGACGAGCGGGCGGACGTGGCCGACGACCCCGCCCATCCGGTCGCGACGGGCGATCCGGTCGCGGACGGCCTTCGGCACGAAGCGGTTGTAGCGTTCACGCACCCACATCCGTGCGGGCGACGGGGCGTCGATGGCCCGGACCCCGTCGGCGTACGAGCCGGGCTCGGCCGGGACGCGACGGTAGTCGTTCGGGCTGATCTCGACGACCAGGCGCGGGGCCTCCTCGACGGCGCGGCCCGCGACCCAGGCGCCGGCGCACATGCCGACGAGCACGAGCCGGTCCGAGGGGGTGGCGAGTGCGGTGACGACGGCGGACTGGTCCTCCACCCACTCCTGCGCGAACAGGAAGCTCCGCTCGTCCTCGTGCACGCCGGTGCTCTCGCCGGTGGCACGACGGTCGACCCGGACGACCCGGGCGCCGTCGCGGGCGAGGGCGCGGGCGAGTTCGACCTGGTAGTCGGTGGCCCCCACGCGGTGTTCGGCGCCGCCGCTGTGGAGCACGACGACGGGGGCGTCGTGGTGCTGGGCGGACGAGACGGTCTCGATCCCGAACAGGCCCTGAACGCCGAGGTGGACGATGCGCTCCGACACGCGGCCGTCGACGTCGAGGACCTCGTCGAGGACGGGGGTGCGGACGGGCACCGCAGTCTCAGGTGCCCAGGTGTCGAGCCAGGCCACGACGGTGTCGACGGCGGCTCCGGGGATGCGGGCGTGGATGCTCGTGCCGTCGAGGAGCTCGGCGCTGCCGGTGACCTCGGTCACCTCGACGCCACCGAGCGGCTTCGGCGGCCGGGCACCCGGACGGACGAGCGCGACGGTGGGCCCGGTGCGCGGGGCGAAGGCGAGGTCCGCGAGTGCGGCGGCCTCGTCCGGCTCGACGTCGAACCCGATCAGGCTCTCGACGCCGTCGACCACGCGGTCGGCGCCGATCGTGATGGTCGCGAGGGCGCGCTGCCGGCGGAGCCACCCCTTCCCCGAGGCCGGTGCGTCCCAGACGACGAGGCCGTCGGTGTCCGCGGCCGCGTTCGCCGCGACGAGGGCCGCCGAGGCCAGCCCGACGAAGGCGACGTGCTGCACCCCCGTCGTGCGGAGCACGGCGGCAGCGTGGCGTGCGGACCGGACCTGCGCGTCGGGCGCGGTGTCGGGTGCGCCGTCACCACGTCCGGACGGGTCGTAGCGCACCGAGGCGATGCCACGGGCCTCCAGGCGGTCGGCCAGCAGACGGAGCGTGCGGTACGCGATGACGCCCTCCTGCCCGAGCGGCGGGCAGATCACGACGCCGGCGCGCGCGGCGGCGGGGAGCTGGACCGCTGCGCGGATCGCCGGCGATCCGGACCAGCCGTGCAGCGTGGTCACAGGGCGAGGGCGGCGCGGGCGGACGCCGGCCAGGCGTCGAGGTCCGTGCCGTGGGCGGCGAACAGGGCGATGGTGATGCGCTCCAGGCCGAACGCGATGCAGGCGCTGTGCGCGACCTCTCCGTCCTCGGTGCGGAGGCCGAACGAGGTGCCGAAGTGGTCCTCGTGCAGGTTCGCGGAGCTGATCGCGGTGGCGTCGTGGTCGGGGCCGTAGACCTTCGTCACGAACTCGAACTTGAGCGCCTGCTCGACCTGGTTGCGGGCGAGCATCTGCCCGACGCGGCCGAAGAAGGGGTCGTTGGCGGGGACGACGTCGATCTCGAGCCCGAACGACTCGAGCAGCGCGCGCATCACCGGGATGCTGCCGTCGCGGTGGGCCGCTGCGGACGCGGGGGTGCCGACGTGCACGAACTCGTGCATGTGGAACGCCTGCAGGCGCATCGGGTCGAGCGAGGGCTCCCGGCGGAAAGAGTCGCCGAGGACGTCGAAGAACCGGCCCTGCTGCGGCACGGTGTCGCCGATCAGGCCGTAGACCGGGTGGCAGACCGCGGGGGTGAGCATGAGGTCGGCCGGCTCGAGGAACCCCTCCCAGCGCTCACCGCGCTCGCGGGCGGCGAGCAGTGCGCGGTGGGTGCGGTCGTCGCCGGTGAACCCGGAGATCGACGCGGCGAGGTCCGGGAACGACGCGATGTAGTCGGTGCGCTCGAAGGACGCGAGCGGCTCGACCGGCGGGAAGCGCAGGACCTCGGCGCCGAGGTGCTGCTGGCTGCGCACCGCTGCGGCATCGACCGCGGCGTACACGCGCTCGAAGACCCCGGTGCGGCCGTAGAGGCCGGGCGTGCCGAGGTCGAGGAGGACGCCGTCGGTGAGCAGGCGGGCGCGGAGGGCGGCGCGAGCGGCGTCGAGCGCGGCGGCGGTGTCCGCGGTGGTGGTGTCGGTGGTGTGCGTGGTGGTGTCCGTGATGGTCACAGGATCACTCCCGTCATGATGGCCAGGTCGGCGTCGTTCTTGAGGAGACGGTCGTTGCTCACCATGACGGCGGCCCCGTGGGCGTCTCGGAGGTGTCGGGCGATGCTCATCGGACCCGAGGCGGCGTAGCCCGCGATCCCGACGATGCGCAGCGCCTTCGTGACGATGTCGGTGACGCGCTCGGACGCACCGATCTTCAGGGCGTTCGCGGCGAGGGCGTACGCGCTCGAGGCCAGCACGTCCGGGTCGTCGGCGGCGGCGTCGAACCGTTCGGCGGCGTGGCGCACCGAGTCGGCCAGGGCCTGCAGGTCGACCAGGAGCTCGGCGAGCCGGAGGGCACCGGGCGGGGTCGTCCCGACGGCGGCGCGGGCCTGCTTCCGGACGGCGCTGCGGGCACGTTCGGCGGACGAGACCGCGATGCCGAGCCAGACCGAGGCCCAGAGCACGTGCGACACCGGCAGGACCGTCTGGGCGGAGATCGCGGCGTAGTCGTCGCGGAACACCCGGTCGGTCGTCGTCTCGGTGTCGAGGATCCACCCGTTGCTGCACGTGCCGCGGAGCCCCATGGTGTCCCAGGTGGACGTCTGCGACAGGACCATCGTGTCGGTGCGGCAGATGAGCAGTCGCTGGTCCGACGCCGGGGCGTCCGGGCCGCGGCGGGCGGTGACGAACACCGCGTCGGCCTCGGTGGCGTACGAGATCACCGGCGCGTCCTTGCGCAGGCGGATCCGGCCGTCGTCGGTCGGCTCGATGGAGCAGGTGGACCGCCGCGCGTCGCCGCCGACGCCGCGCTCGGTGGTGGCCGACGCGACGAGTGCCCCGCCCCGGACGGCCTCGATCGTCTCGAGCACGCCGGCACCGTCGCCGCCGTGCCGCCAGAGCGCCATGACCTGGCCCTGGTGCATCGCGAACACCATGCCGGTCGCGGCGCAGGCCCGGCCGAGTTCGGTCGCGATCGCGGAGAGCTCCGCCACGGAGGCACCCTCGCCACCGTGCTCGGTCGGCACCGCTGCCGCGAGCAGGCCGTACTCCCGCATCGCGGCGATGGCCTCGCGCGGGGGTCGGGCGTCGCGGTCGACCTCGTCGGCGAACTGTGCGGCGACCTCGGCCACCGCGCTCGCACGCTCGGCGAAGCGGTCGACGACCGACGGTGCCGGCAGGACCAGGGTCACGAGGCGAGCTCCGCGGCGAGCTCCGCCGCGGCGACGATCGACTCGACGCTCGCGAAGGTGGATCGGTTCAGCACGGAGTCGGGGAACTCGACGTCGAGGTCCGACTCCACCGCGAGCATCACGTTGACGGTGGCGTGCGAGGTCAGGCCGAGGGCGTAGAGGTCGGCGATCGACGCGACGTCCCACGCGTCGACCGTCAGCCGGCCGTGCTCGGCGAGAGCGCGACGGACGGCCCGGTCGGTGGCCGGGTCGGCGATCGTCGCGGTGGTGCTGGAGGGGTTCGGGTCCTGTTCCATGACTGCAACCGTAAAGAGGAACGGCCCTCGGGAAACCGCCGTGCCGGTGCGGGAAACCGCACCCCTGTCCGGAGCGCCGGGTCAGCGCTCCGAGAGGGCCACCGCCGTCGCCACCGCGAGCCCCCGTTCGTGTGCCAACGAGACCGCGATCGGGCCGCACCCGATCGACTCCGCCAGGGCCGCGGCCGCCCCGGACAGCTCGACCGTGGGGGCACCGTCGGCGTCGAGCACGACGGCGACGTCACGCAGCGGGATCGCCTGGTCCGGAGCCGGCCGGAGCAGTTTCACGACGGCCTCCTTGCCGGCGAACCGGGCAGCGAGGCGCTCCGGGTCGTCGCCGGTGTCGGTGCGTTCCCGCAGGGTGAACACCCGGTCCAGGTACCGCTCGCCGTGCGCCGTCACGGCGTCGATGACGTCCTCGACCGCGGCGAGGTCGGTGCCGGTGCGGATGGTCATCACGAGGAGCAGGCTACGCACCGGTTGTCCACAGTGCATGCCCTGACCGGCATGGGGCACGCCGGGGGTTCGTATGATCGTCGCCAGGGACCACCGAGGGGGAACGATGGCATCACCGTGGACGGGCATCATCGAGGACGCGCGGCACTACCCGTCGCCGCACAACTCGCAACCGATCGTCGTGCGCGTCGAGGACGACCGCACCGCGACCGTGTTCTACGACCTGCGACGGGGGTTGCCGGCGGAGTCGTTCGGCATCCCGTTCGGGCACGTCTGCGCCGGGGTGTTCCTGGCCGGGCTCGACGTGGTGGCACGGGCGCACGGGTTCACCGTGCAGGAACGGCTCGACCACGCCGAGATGGACTTCGGTCGGCTCGACGCTGGCGCGGACGACCGACTGCACCGGCTGGGCACGGTGACGTTGCGTCCGCACGTGGTCACCGCGGACGACCGGGAGGCCCTGGCCGGCTTCCTCGCACGGCGCACCTCACGCAGGCCCTACGACGCAACGCTCGTCGACGCCTCCGCGATCGAGGCCGCGTCCGCCATCGCGTCGGCGGCCGGGCAGCGCTTCCGCACCACCGACGACCGGGCCACGGTCGACGAGATCGTGCGCGTCAACCAGGAGACCCTGTTCGACGACCTGCAGCACGACGCCGTGCACGACGAGATCCTGCACTGGCTGCGGTTCTCGAAGCGACAGGCAGCGGCCACCGGTGACGGGCTGTCCGCCGAGACGATGCTCATGCCCGGCCGGGTGCTCCGGTTCGCCATGGAGCACCGCGGACTCTGGCAGGCCCCGGGCATCGGCGGGGTCTTCCGCAGGGTGTACCTGTCCACCATGCGGGGCGTCCGACAGCTCGCCTGGCTCGAGGGACCGTTCAGCACCCCGGCCGAGTACGTCGAGGCCGGACGGGTCTTCATGCGCATCTGGCTGGAGCTCTCCGCCCGCGGCATCGCCATGCACCCCTTCGGCACCGTGATCACCAACCCGCGGTCACACGCCGCGTTCGTGGAACGTGCGGGCGTCGACGAGTCCGACGGGCGGATGGCCTGGATGCTGTTCCGCTTCGGACACAGCGACCCACCACCCCTGGCACACCGCCGACCCGCAGCAGCGATGACCGTCGGCGGTGCCCGGTGAAGCGCGCAGCGGTGTTCTCGGTGGTGTGGGTGGTCGAGACCTTCGTCGCACTGTTCATGCCCCGCGTCGGCACCCACAAGCTCCTGCTCACGCCCGGCATCGAGCCGCTCCGCTGGACCCTCGGACGCTGGCGCGCCTGGCGGACCGCGGAACGGGCTGCGAAGCGGGTCCCCGCGTACCGGGCGTTCCTGGCGGAGTCCGGACGAGCCTCCAGGCTCGACACCCGTGGCGGCATCGCCGCGGCGATCTCGGGGCTCCCCGAGATGGACAAGGACTCCTACGTCAAGCGCTGGAGCATCCCCGAGCGCTGCATCGACGGACGCCTGCCCCGACGCGGCGTCGTCGTCGACGAGTCCAGCGGATCGAGCGGCACCCCGACCAGCTGGGTGCGCGGCCCCGACGAACGCCAGGCCACCCGACAGCTGCTGCAACTCGGGTTCTCCCGCACCGCGAAGGACCTGTCCAAGCAGCCGTTCGTGCTCAACGCCTTCTCGCTCGGCGCCTGGGCCACCGGGATGAACGTGACCGCCTCGCTCACCGAGTCCTCCATGATCAAGTCGATCGGTCCGGACCGCGACAAGATCGTGCAGACGATGCGCGAGTTCGGCACCGACTTCACCTACATCATCTGCAGCTACCCGCCGTTCCTGAAGGCCCTGTTCGAGGACGACCGGCTCGACTGGAGCCAGTACACGATCGTGGCCGCGTTCGGGGGCGAGGGCATCAGCGAGAACATGCGCGCCCACATCGAGCAGTACGCGCAGGCCGTCCTCGGCTCCTACGGGGCGAGCGATCTCGAGATCAACCTCGGCATCGAGACCCCGTTCAGCGTGCAGCTCCGCCGGGCGATCGCCGCCTCACCGGAACTCTCCGCCGCCCTGACCAAGCAGGGCGAGTACGGGGTGCTGCCGATGGTGTTCCAGTTCAACCCGTTCGGCTACCTGATCGAGACGAACGACCTCGGCGAACTCGTCGTCACGATCGCCCGCTCCGAGAACATCAGCCCACGCATCCGCTACAACATCCACGATCGCGGACACGTGGTGCGGATGAAGGAGCTGCGGTCCGTGCTGCGGGCGACCGGACACGCGGCGCTCGCCGCGGAGGCCGAGCTCGACCTGCCGCTGCTGTTCCACTACGGCCGGTCCGACCTGTCCGTCGACTACAACGGCGCCGTCGTCGCACCCGACGTGGTGCGGGACGTCGTGTACGGCGACCCGGAGCTGCTCGAGGCCGTCGAGAACCACCGGCTGATCAGCTACGAGGACGACCGCGGTGACCGGCAGCTGCACATCGCGTTCCAGCTCGCGTCGGGTGCCGGCGGGTTCGACGCGGACGCCGCCCGGGGCGACGTGATCGCCGAGCTGCGGCGGTTGAACAAGGACTTCTCGAACGCGATCCGCACGGCGCCGCCCGGCACGCTGCCGACGGTGGCGTTCTACCCGTACCGGACGGGGCCGTTCCGCGAGGACGGCAAGAAGCTCAAGAACGAGTACGTGTGGCAGCTGCCGGCCGGGTCGGTCGAGCAGTGGGACCTGGACCTGTCGTGGGTCGCGGCGAAGGAGGCCTGAGTCGAGCCGCCTCCGGCGCTAGTCGTACTGCGGGGGCCAGTCGAAGGGGGCCGGCAGGTGCGGGACCTCGCCGACGGTCGTGACGACGAGGACGATCTGGCGCAGGTCCGTCAGCTCGATCGAGCGCGGGTTGCCGATCCGCCGGTGCCCGTCGACCCACACCGTCAGTTCGCCGCGCAGACCACCGACGTGCTCCGGACCGAGCGAGACGCCCCACTCGTCGAAGAACTGCCCGAGCGTGAACGTCTGCTCCGTCGGGGACTCGACGTGCACGATGCCCGACGTGTCGTGCGTGTGGATCTCCGCGGCGAACTTCCGGTCGTCGGAGTGCCCGATGTTCGCCGGGACGGTCACCGGCTCGTCGCCGTCCAGGATCGTCAGGTGCGTGTGCACGTGCTCGGCCAGCCGTTCGCCCCAGACGTTCCGGAGCCCGGCGGACTCGGCGCGGGCCGTCAGGTCGGTCGGCCGTGGCCAGGGTGGAGCGTCGCGGGTGGTGACCGCTCCGGGTGCGGCGCACCCGGACAGCAGCAGGAGTGCGGCCACCGCGACCGCGACGCTCCGCAGGTTCACCAGCGGTCGTGGACGCTCGCGCGGAACCACGTGTCGTACAGGTCGTGCACGGTGGCGTCGAGGCCCTCGATCGGCGGCAGGTCGCCCGCTGCGGCGTTCGAGCGCGCCTGCTCCGGGTTGCGCGCGCCGGGGATCGCCGCGGTGACACCGTCCTGCGCGATGATCCACGCGAGCGCCGCCTGCGGGACCGAGACGGCGTCCGGCAGGGACGCCGCGAAGGTCTGCGCAGCACGCACGCCGTCGTCGTAGTCGACGCCGCTGAAGGTCTCACCCTGGTCGAAGGCCTCGCCGTGGCGGTTGTAGTTGCGGTGGTCGCCCTCGGCGAACGACGTGTCGGTCGTGTACTTGCCCGAGAGCAGCCCCGAGGCCAACGGGACGCGCGCCAGGATGCCGACCCCTGCCTCCCGGGCCGCCGGCAGCACGCGGTCGAGCGGCTTGAGACGGAACGCGTTGAGGATGATCTGGACGCTCGCGACGCCGGGCCGGGCGATCGCGGTGAGGGCCTGGTCGGCGGTCTCGACGCTGACGCCGTAGGCGGCGATGGAGCCGTCGGCGACCAGCGCGTCGAGGGCGTCGTAGACGGCGTCGTCCTCGTACACCGGGGTCGGTGGGCAGTGCAGCTGCACGAGGTCGAGGGTGTCCTGCCCGAGGTTCTTCCGCGAGCGGTCCACCCACTCTCGGAAGTTCGCGGCGACGTAGTTCTCGGGGACCTGGTCGGCGCGACGGCCCATCTTCGTGGTGATCGTCAGCGGCACGTCGGCGTTCGCGGCACGCCACGCGCCGATGAGCTGCTCGCTGCGGCCGTCGCCGTAGACGTCGGCGGTGTCGAACAGGGTGACGCCCGACTCGACGGAGGCGTCCATGACGGCGTTGGCGTCGGCTTCGGAGACGGGACCCCAGTCACCGCCGAACTGCCAGGTGCCGAGGCCGATGGGGGAGACGGAGCGGCCGGTGCGGCCGAGGGTGCGACTCTGCATGGGTCCGAGCGTAGTCAGACGCGCGCGGGCGGGGTTCAGCCGATCGTCGAGACGCCGCGGCGCAGGAGCGCTCGCGCTGCCCGCGCGCGGGGGATGACCCAGACGGCTGCCCACAGGGCCATCGCGCTCCAGAGCAGGATGAGCATCGTCGTGATGAGCGTGCCGTGCTGGTCGCGCATCGACCAGGTCATCGCGATCCACAGCACGCCGAGGACGACCTTGCCCCAGCCGGCGCCCTCGCGGTCGGCCTGCGCCTGGACGAGCGGGATCCACTGGTCCGCCGGCACACCCGCGGGCACCTGCCCGTCGGCGATCCACTCGCGCACGACGATCGACCGTTCGTAGCCGCCCTCGGCACGCCAGGCGCGGCGCTGCAGGACGACGGCGATCGCGGCACCAGCCACGGCGGTCGGGATGCCGGCCGAGACCAGGACGGTGGTGGTCGCCTCGGTCCACGAGGACAGGACCAGCATGACCAGGACGACGGCGAAGGCCGCGCCCGTCACACCGGCGCCGAGCAGGCGGAGCCGCCCGGCTTCGTCGAGGACACCGACTCCGACACCGTTCACGGGGGAGAGCGTACCTGCGGTGATCGGGGGCCGGGGCGTTCGTCAGCCCAGTGCCAGCAACCAGCACATGCCGGCGGCGGCGAAGGCCATCGCCCAGCTCACCAGGCTGCCGATCAGGAAGTACTCGGCCTGGTACCCGGTCGTCTCGCGGCGGATCTCGGGGAACCGGACGATCCCCTTCGCGGCGATCAGCGCGGCCACGACGGGGAAGGCGCCGGCCAACGAGAACCCGGCGAGCAGCAGGCGCTCGATCGGGCCGATCATGCGGCCGCCCTTGAGGGTGACCGTGCGGTCCGTGTCCGTGTCCGTGTCCGCCCCGGGTGCCCAGGTGATGCGGCGCCGGTCGAAGCGCTTCCGGCGGGTCGGCTCGGCCGCCATTGCACCGGGCCGTGCGTCGGGCGACATCCCCGGCGGCAGCGCCTGGGCGACGACCACGTTGGCCGAGTCGACCAGGAACAGTGCGGACCCGATGCCGGCGACGAGCGCCGCGAGCGGCACCGCGCCGACGAAGGACGGGCCGACGTCCCGGTGCCAGTCCACCACGAAGCCGGAGGCGTCGGCAGCCGGTACCCAGAGCAGCAGCACGGCGACGGCGACCGCGAGCAGGACGGCCGGCCAGGACCCGGAGCGTCGGAGCCAGGGGAGTGCCCGATCACGACCGCCGGGTGCGCCCCCGGACCGCACCGGGATCGTCGTCGCGACCCACAGGGCTGCGAGGACGACCGTGACCAGCACCGACCAGACGGCGAGGCCGAGGCCGAGCACCGCCACGGCCGTCACGGCGGCCCAGAGCAGGACGATCACCGTGGCGGTCAGCCCGCGCCGTGGAGCCGCATCGGTCCCGGTCCGTGCGCGGACGACGTCGGCGAGCCCGACGAGGGTCAGGAGGACTCCGGCGAGCATCAGCGGCCCCCGTCCCCGAGGACACGCAGGCCCTCGACCAGGGCGGCGACGCCCGACTTCTGCACGGACTGGGACACCGCCGACGGGGTGATGCCCTCGTCCGCGGCGATCTGCGCCTGCGTGCGGCCCTGCACCAGACCGAGTGCGATCCGGCGGGCGCGGGGTGCGAGTCGCGAGACGACGTGGTCGCGGCTGAGGAAGTAGGCGTTCACGAGTCGCTCCGTCGTTCCGTGGCGGTCGTCGGCGTCGTGGTACCAGGACCGCAGGAACGCGGTCCGGCCGTCCTCGCGCCGGTGGGTCTCGTTGATGGCGTCCCGCGCCGACCACCAGCCCGGGCCGTCCTGCAGCGGGCCGGCGCCGCCGGTGCCGATCGTCCGGACCTGCCCGCGGCCGATGCCGAGGCGGATCTGCACGGTTGGGGGGAGTGCGAGGGTCGCGGCCGTGGTGGCCAGGAGTGCGTCGGTGAGCGTGGCGTAGATGACCTGGAACTCGTCGCCGACGGTGGCGCGGAGGGGGTCGAGTGCGCTGACGTCCGGGGTACTGTCGAAGGCGTGCTCGACGTCCTGCTGGGCTGCGGAGCGGTCCTCGAGCGTGCGGGAGTCGACCAGGTCGACGATCACGGCGATCACGGGCTCGGACTGCATGGGTTAAGCGTAGAGCTTCATATCGTCGAAAGTAAGCCTGGGGCTAAACCATTTGGGGCGGCCACGCTCGCCAGCGCGCGGGTCCGCGGCTGAAATGTCACCTTCTGGACGTCTGGCGTCGAACCTGACAGCATGGGCGGACGCTGTCGGAGGGGGACGAGCAGATGGATGGTGCACGACCGGGGACGGGTGTCGCCAGGACGGGTTCGACCGAGACCGCGGTGCGGCGGCAGTACGGTCCACCACCCGTGCCGTCGATTGCGTGGAGCGGGGGCCGCGCGGGGCTCGCCCTCGTCGTGCCGTTCACGGCCGGGCTGCTGCTGGCCGGGGTGGTGCTCCTGCTCGGCGTGCCGGGCGGTCGCGTCGCCCTGGTGAACGGTGCGTTCGCGGCGCTCGACGGGACCGGGGTGCCCGTGGCCCTGCTCGCCGTGGGCACGGTCATCGCGGCGCTCGGGCTCGGTTTCGGGGTGACCGCAACCACCGTGGTCATGCTCGCGGCCACGGATGATGCGACCGCGGGGCCGCGCGATGCGTGGCGGTGGTCGGTCCACCACTGGCGGCTCGTCGTCGAGGCCGCTCTCGTCGCGTTGGTGGCGGTGGCGGCGGGGACAGCCACGGCCGTGTCGTGGCGGGCAAGTGTCTGGGGCACCGTCGTGATCGTCGTGGTGCTGGCGGTCGGTGTCGTCATCGTGGCGCCGCTGCTGCTCGGGTGGGCGTTGCTCCTGGCCGGTGTGCCCCGTCGATCGGCCTTCCGTCGCGCCTGGGGATCTGGTCGGGTCATCGTCCGTGGTGGGCACGAGGCGACGCCGCGCCGCGCGCTCGTCGGGGGAGCGGCGCTGATGACGGTGCTCGGGGTCGGCGTCCTGCTGCTGCTGCGCCTGTTGCCGCCGTCCGTGCTCCGGAGCAGCGTCATCGTGGCCTGGTGCTGCGTCGCCGTGACCGGTCTGGTGCTGGTCATCGTCGCGATCGCGGTGCGTGGGGCCGCAACGCGGAACGAAGGCGGTCGGCTTCGGTCACCGCTGACGGTCGACCCGGCCGATCCGATGGCCCGGGGACGACGGGCGCGGCCTGGACTCGTCGGAGCGGGCGTGGTGCTCGTCCCGGCGGTGGTGTTCGCGGTGATCGTCTCGAGCAATCCGCTCGGCGTCGTGCAGTACGACGCCGCCCCTGCCGACGCGCGCGGCCTGCTCGGCGGCGACATCGCGGACATCGGAGGCCGGACGGCGGTCGTGAGCACGCCGTCGACACCGCCCAGCCGTCTGCGGATGTGTGGGCATGCGTCGTGCGACACCCCCATGGAGATGCCCGGCCTGACCGGCGGCTCCGCGATCGGGAGCGCCGGCGACGGCGGGCTGCTCACTGCCCATTGGAAGGTGCGGTTCGAGGACGAGGTCGCGCAGCAGTACGAGCTCGAAGTCGTGCACTCACGCGCGGACCAACTCGATGTGGCACCGAAGTCGGACGATGCCGCCTGGCCCGCGGGGAGACGGGCGGAGCAGCGTGACTCCGCCGACGAGGCACCGGCCGTCGATCGCCCGGAAGGGCGCCGCACCACGGTCGCCGCCGTCGACATCGTGGAGACCGATCACGGGCGCGTCAGCTACTGGATGACCGACGTGGCAGTCGCGAGTTCCGGCGACCGGCCGGTGGTGGTCGGGATCGCCCGCGGCGGTGAACCGGAAGGACGCTCGCACCTGGTCGCCGTGTTCTGCGAGGACGTGTCCTGCACCGAACACACGGTTCGGCAGGTGGCGCTGCCGTGGATCCCACCGCTGGACCACCAAGGTGTGGACGTCGCCGTCGCGCCGGACGGCACCGCCGTGGTCTCGCTGGTGTCGGAGACCGACGGTCGTTCGCCTACCTTCACCGCCCTTCGGCTGGTGTCGTTCCGCCCGGACGGCGGCCAGCCCGTCGTCCGCGACCTGTCGCACGCGATCCCGCCGGGGGAGCCGGTCCGGGCGTGGGACGAGGCGTACGACGCACGGGTGGCGATCGGCGGCGACGGGAACCCGGTCGTGCTTGCGCGGTCGAACGGTGTCTCGACCCAACGGCTGACGTTCTGCGCGGATGCGTCGTGCTCGTCTTCGTCGCACACGGACATCACGCCGAACGGGCCGACGAACCTGCTTCCGGCGTTCGTCATCGACCGATCGGGGCGGCCACTCGTCGCGGTCCGTGACGAGGAACGCGGCACTCTGGGACTGCTCTCGTGCCGTGATGCGCGGTGCACCAGCTCCGAGCAGACGACGATCGCCCGGTTCCCGGCGGTGCAGGACGAACGGTCGAGCACCAGCACGCTGGCGATCGGCCTCAGCGCTGACGACACCCCGATCGTGCTGTCCGATGGCGTTCCGGAGGACCGGGACGAGGACGCGAAGGGACTCGTGATCCGCTGCGACCGACCTCGGTGCGGGGCGTCGTGACGTGCCCGCCTGGTTCGACGACGATCGAGCGCTGACGCCCTAGGATCGTGGTGAGGGCCTTTAGCTCAGCTGGTAGAGCGCCACGTTTACACCGTGGATGTCGTCGGTTCGATCCCGGCAGGGCCCACTGAGCCACCGCTGGCCGGTCTCCCACCGGGACCGGCCAGCGATCCGTCAGTCGCCGAGGGGCCACAGCCATTCGGCTTCGAGGTCGCCTTCGACGAGTTCCGCGAGCTTGCCGAAGTAGTCCTGCATGTGCGGCTGCTGCACGTGGCGCGCGATGTCCGCCCCGGAGGACCACCGCTCGTAGAACGCGAACGCCCCGGGCTGCTCCTTCGTGGTGTGCACCGAGTACTGCTCGTAGCCGTGCTCGGACCGCACCGTGGGGATGATCGCGCGGATCGCGTCTTCGAGTGCCTGCTCCTTGCCGGCCCGGGCGCGGGCGAACCCGTAGACGGCCACCGGGGTCGTCGAGGCCAGGACGTCGGCGGGCATCAAGCCATCGGGGACGGTGTCTTCGGTCGTGCTCATGGTGACTGCTTCCTTCGTGTCGTTGCCGTCCCGAACGAGTGCTCCGGACGTCGCCAACGCTAGGAGCGGTCAGTGCGACGTTCAATGTTCCTGAGGACCAGGTTCATGTCCGCGAGGACCAACCGAAGCGGTTCCATGGTCCATCCGGAAAGACCGGCGTACGTTCGTCGAAGTGGACGTCCTCTCCGAAGTACTCGACGTCTCCGGAGTCCGGGGAAGTGCCGGCGCCCGGATCGCGGCCGCCGGCGACTGGGGCGTGGAATGGGTCCGGGATCGCGACGCCGTCGTCTACGCGGTCACTGCCGGTGTCGCCTACTTGATGGTCGAGGGCGGTGCCCCGAGGCTCCTGACGACGGGCGACGTCGTCGTCCTGACCACCGGCGCCGCACATGCGCTCTCCAGCGCGCCCGGCGTCGACATCCACTCGTGCGACGTCGCGGCCGCGGACGAGGCACGCCGCAACGGTGGCCTCCTGCGTCTGGGTGACGGGGACGAGCAGACGCAGATCCTGGGCGCTTCGTACTCGCACGACCCCGCTGGATCCACACCGGTCTTCGCCCTGCTTCCTCCGGTGATCCACCTCCGGGCCCAGCAGCTCGACGCGAGCCTCGCGGACATCGTCCGACTCATCGGGCACGAACTCGCTCGTCCCGGCCTCGCGACCCACCTCGTCCTCGATCGTCTCGTCGACGTCCTCCTCGTCGCGATCCTGCGGACCTGGCTCGCCTCCTCGCCAGAACCCGGCGCCTCGTGGTGGGGAGTCCTCCGCGACCCGCTCCTGATGCGGGCTGTCACGAGGATCCACGAGGCTCCCGGTCACCCCTGGACGACCGAGGCGCTCGCACGTGACGTCGCAACGTCGAAGCAGACGCTGGTGCGCCGCTTCCGGGCGTTCGCGGACACCACGCCGGGGGAGTACCTCACCCGCTGGAGGATGGACCTCGCAGCGCGTCGACTCCGTGACACCGACGACGGCCTCCAGAAGATCGCCGCCGACGTCGGGTACACCTCTGTCTACGCGTTCAGCCGAGCCTTCAGCCGCGAACGGTCGCTCCCGCCCGGGCGGTACCGAACGGTCGCCCGCGCAGGTGAGCGCGCCGATTGACGGGAGCACTACTCGCTGATCGTCGATGTGCTCGCCGCGCCCATGGAGAGCAGGATCAGCGCGCGCGCCGTTGCAGAGCCGGCCTCGCAGCCGTAGACGACCAGCTGCAGGCCGGGTGACCCCTCGACGGCGAAGGTGTGGGCGTCGAACTCCAGCCGCCCGACCTCCGCGTGCTCGAACTGCTTCGCGGTGGTCGTCTTGCGCTGTACCCGTTGCGTGCTCCACCGGTCCGCGAACTCCGGGCTGGCATCGTTCACTTCCGCGATGAGACGGAGGAGGCGCGGGTCGCCCCCGAACTCCGCGGTCGCCGCCCGCAGGCTCGCGACGGTTGCGTCGGCGGCGCGGGCCCAGTCGGCGTGGAAGTGCCGAGCCGTCGGGTCGAGGAAGGCCATCCGCACGAGGTTGTCGAGGCGTCCGAAGGGTGCGTACACCGCACGGGCAAGGGCGTTCGCGGCGAGGACCTCGTGCGCGGGGTCGATCACGAACGCGGGGTGTGTCGACCACGAGTCCAGCAGCTGCCCGAGAGCCGGCGTCACCGACGTCGCCATCCGGGGGACTCGCGGGGAAGCAAACAGTCCTGCCAACGCGAACAGGTGGTCGCGCTCGTCGCCCTCGAGCTCGAGCCCGTCGGCGATGCCCTCGAGCACAGCGGCGCCGGGGCTCACCTCTCGCCCTTGCTCGAGGCGCGTGTAGTAGTCGACGCTGAGGCCGCCGAGCACCGCGAGTTCCTCGCGGCGAAGCCCGGGAACCCGGCGGACACCGCCGCCTGGCAGTCCGAGCGACTCCGGGGCGAGGCGGCCGCGGACGGCGCGCAGGTACGCGGCGAGGGTGAGGTCGTCGGCGGGCATGGGCATGGGCACGGGACCAGGGTAGGTGGCAGGAACTCCGCCTCCCTGGTCCTGCCGCACCCCGGCAGGACAGGGCGATGGTCCGGGGCTGCGCGGCGTCGAGGCTGGGGGCATGGACACCAGCAGCACGCCCCAGCCCGTTCACCCCTACCTCGGCCTCTGGGTCACCGCCGACGGCCGCATCCGCCACGAGCTGCGGCCCGACGGTCGTTACGTGGAGGCCCGAGGTGACCGTGAGGCGGCCTACGTGGGCACCTACGAGGTCGACGGCGACCACATCGACTACCGAGACGACACCGGCTTCACCGCGGACGGCGACTTCAGGGACGACGTCCTGCACCACGCCGGCATGGTGCTGCACCGACGGAAGGTCGTCCTCGTGACCGGCGCCTCCAGCGGCATCGGGCGCGCGACGGCCGTCCGCCTCGCCGCGGCCGGCCACCCCGTCGTGCTCGGGGCCCGGCGCACCGACCGGCTCGACGAACTCGTCAGCGAGATCGAGGGGGCGGGCGGTACGGCGATGCCAGTACCGCTCGATGTCACCGCCCTCGCCTCGGTGCAGGAGTTCGCGACTGCTGCCCGGGCACGCTTCGGGCGGATCGACGTGCTCGTCGCGAACGCCGGCGTGATGCCGCTGTCGCCCCTCGCCGCAGGCCTCGTCGACGAGTGGGACAGGATGATCGACGTCAACGTCCGCGGCCTCCTCCACAGCATCACGGCGACACTGCCCACCATGCTCGCCCAGGGCACTGGCCACGTCGTGACGATCGCATCCGTCGGTGCCTACGACGTCTCGCCCACGGCTGCCGTCTACTGCGGCACGAAGTTCGCAGCACGGGCGATCACCGAGGGGCTGCGTCAGGAGTCACCGCGCGGGATCCGTGTCACCACCGTGTCGCCCGGAGTCACCGAGTCCGAGCTCGCCGCAACGATCACCGACCCCTCCGCCGCCGCCGCGATGGTCGTCTACCGTGCCGAGTCGATCTCCGCCGACGCGATCGCCCGCGCCGTCTCCTACGCGGTGGCCGAGCGACCCGACGTCGACGTGAACGAGATCGTCGTGCGACCTGCGGCCCAGCGTTGAGTTGCTCCGCAGTGTCGCAGCGAGCCGCCGGGCGAGGCGTGGCGGGTGGCCGTCACCCCGGAGGGGCTACGACGCAGGTCACGAGTGCAACAGCGCTCAGGGCGATGAGGGCGATCGCTCACCGGCGTGAGGCTGTTCGACGTGTCATCGGGTCACGGTAGCGGTCCTCGGCGATCACCCCGGCGTCCGGTAGCGTCAGCGCCGTGACCGAGATGCAGCGACGCAGTCTGCTCGAACGGCTGATCGGCAAGCCCCTGCCGTGGCTCGCCTGGGTGTGGGCGGTCATCGCGCTGGTCTGGCTCGTCCTGGCCGTCGTCGAACCGTCCCGGTTCCACACGCAGATGGCGGTCCTCTGGATCATCCTCGCCGCCGTGCAGATCGGCTCGGTGTCCTACGCCCGCGCGCAGGCGCGGAAGCGTGCTCGGAACGCAGGCGACGACTCGTAGCCGGCCCGACGCCGGCGCCCAGAGCACGTCCGCGCCCGGAGCACGCCCACGCCCGCCCAGTGCATGAGCGTGCGCAGAGCTCGGCGAGATGCCTGTGCGCTGCGTGAGAGCATGCGGTCGTGACAGACGAACCCCTGCTCGAGATCCGGTCGGCGTCCGAGACGGACGCGGCATCCGTCGCTGCGGTCGTCGTCCGTGCGTACGCCAACGAACAGGGTTGGGTGAGCGACGCCGAGCTGGTCACCGGGGAGCGGACGAGCCCGGACCAGGTGCGTGCGATGATCCGTGCCCCGCGGTCGGTGGTGCTCGTCGCGGTCCACGACGCCACCATCGTCGCGACGTGTCACCTGCGGGCCTCCGACCGGGCGACGGCGCACCTCGGCATGCTCGCTGTGGACCCGGCGTGGCAGTCCCGAGGCATCTCCCGGCGGCTCCGGACCGCGGCGATCGCGTACGCCGAGGAAGCCATGGCATGCGAGTCCGTCGAGCTCGAGGTGCTCAGCGTGCACGAGGGACTGCGACGCGTGTACGAGCGAAGCGGGTTCATCGCGACGGGGGAGACCCGACCGTTCCCGGCACACGTCGCTCGCGTCGCGGGGCTGCACTTCGTCGTGCTCCGGAGATCGCTCGGCGCGTCTGGACAGAACCCGGACGTGTGACCCGAGCGGCGCGCCGCCGCCGGGACCCGTAGGCTCCAGGCGGACCCACCGGTGCACGGGGCGCACGGTGGGATCCGAGGGGGAACCACATGACCATCACATCCAGGATCACCACCGCGGGGACGGCGACCGTGATCGTCGTGCTCGCACTGTCCGGCTGCGCCGGCACCGGCACCACCGCACCGGGGACGGAGCGAGCGGCAACGCAGTCGTCGACACCGACACAAGCGCCGACCCAGGCACCGACGGAGACGCCGACCGCGCCGGCCACCGTCGACTCGGCAACGAAGGACCTCACGTTCGAGGACGGCGACGCGCTCTCGGCGAGCACGCTGCCCGCGTTCGGGCTCCAGGTCTCGGCACTCGACGGCTGGGAGCAGACCGGCGAGGACCCGACCACCGGGTCGCGTGAGTACACGAACGCCGACGGCTCCGTGGCGACGATCACGCAGCAGCGGCTCACCGACCTCGACCCGACGATCGGGGACCGTGCCGCCACCGAGCAGCTGTTCACCGCGGCGGGGCTCCCGGCCGACCGGCTCGAGGAGCAGCTCCTGCCGACGATCACCGGCGGCACCGCGCAGTTCCTGTCGATCGCCGGGCACAACACGGACGGGTCCTGGTCGGCGACGGTCGCACGCGCCTTCGCGAAGCCCGGAGCGGCGCTCATCGTGAAGGTCCGGACGACCTCGCAGGATGCGCTCCGTCCCGACCTGCACGACATCCTGGTCAACGCGCAGGTGGTCGTCGCCTAGGGCGTGTCTTGCAATTGGTGGAGCCAGGCGATGACGGCGTTGAGGACGACGGCGGCGCGGTAGACGATCGCGAGTTTGTCGTACCGGGTCGCCAGGCCTCGCCACTGCTTCAACCGACAGAAGCCGCGCTCGATGACGTTGCGCTGTTTGTAGTCGATCGGGTCGTAGGTGACGGGTCTGCCGCCGCGGAATCCGCGCCGCTTTCGGTGTCCTTGCTGGTCGCGGGGTTCCGGGATCACTGCCTCGATGCCGCGACCGCGCAGATGGGCTCGGATGGCTCGGGATGAGTACGCCTTGTCACCGCGGAGCTTCTCGGGTCGGGTGCGTGGCCGGCCGACTGGCCGAGCGACGCGAAGCTCGGCCAGCAGGGGCAGCAGCATCGGTGAGTCGCCGGCCTGCCCGGGTGTGATCAGTGTCACCAGCGGCAGCCCGTGCCCGTCGACGAGCTGGTGCACCTTCGTGGACAGGCCGCCGCGGGAGCGGCCGAACCCGTGGTCAGGCGGCTCGGACCGAGGATCCGTGTAATTCGATGAAGCCCCCTGTGGTGCGGGTGATGTTCGTGGCGTGCTGATGCGCACGGGCGATCGTGGAGTCCACCGACACCGACCAGTCCACCTGCCCGGCCGCGTCCGCCGCGGTCAAGAGCCGGTCGAGGACGATATCCCAGGTGTCATCGCCAGCGAGCCGGCGATGCCAAGCCCATACCGTCTGCCACGGCCCGAACGTCCGCGGCAGGTCCCGCCACGCGATCCCGGTCCGGTACCGGTAGATGATGCCCTCGACCATGCTCCTGGCGTCCGCGAACGGCCGCCCCGCGCGACCCGTCCGACCGGGCAACAAATCAGCGATCAACACCCACTGAGCATCCGAGAGCAACTGGAAGCGAGGCACCCCAACAGCATCCAGGAATCACGAGCAACCGATTACAAGACACGCCCTAGCGCGAGCGACGGGACGCGAGGCGGACGGGAGGCCCGGTGCCAGCTGGCACCGGGCCTCCCGTCCGTCGTGGACGCGGCCTGACCGCCCCTGCCGACCCACGCGGGTCGGCCCGCCTCAGCGCTCCGCGCGCCCGGCGAAGCGGTACCGGAACCCGGGCACACCGTCGGCGGTGACGACCACGTCGTAGTACCCCCACTCGTCGAGCGGCCAGTGCATCGTCTTGTGCCCGGAACCGCGGACGTGCGCGGTCTCGCGGTGCTCCACGAAGTCGTTGGCCACGAGCACGAAGCGGAGCTCGGCCCTGCCGGTGTTCTCGAGCAGGAGCTGCAGGGTGCGCCGACCGCGGGTGTCCCGGACGACCGAGACGTGCGGGACGCCGCCGGTCGCCGGACCACCGACCGCGACGGTGCCGGCGAAGCGCCGGAGGAACCGGTCGGGTCCGTAGACGCTCACGTCGTAGGCGCCGGCGGTCGTCGTGGTGTCCCATGCCCAGTCGGCGGTGGCGCCCACCGGGACGGTCTTCGGGTGGGCGGCGAACGGCATCGCGATGTTCGGGTACACCAGGAAGTTGACCCCCTGGCGACCGTCGTTCGCGAGCGTCACGGTGACCCGACCGGTCCGGTGGTCGATGGTCGCGTCCGCGTGCTGTCGGTAGGGCAGGCTCCGACGGCGGACGGTGCCGGGCTCCTGGACGGGCACGGTCTGCGCGCCGATCGCGGGTTCCTCGATGGGCGGCTTCGCCTGGTCGGCGTCGGCGGCCGCGACGAGCGCGCGGGTCTGCTCGATGCCGGGGACCACGTCGGCGCCGGGGATGCTCGCGTCGGGGGCGCTGAAGTCGAAGCAGCTCGTCAGGTCCCCGGAGACGGTCCGCCGCCAGTCGGAGATGTTCGGCTCGCGGACGCCCGTGACGTGTTCGAGGAACTGGATCACGGAGGTGTGGTCCGCCACCTGCGAGTTGACCCACCCGCCACGGCTCCACGGGGACACCACGGTCATCGGCACGCGGGCGCCCATGCCGATGGGCAGGCCGTCGACGTACTCGTCGGGGGTGCCGGGTTCGGCGAACGGGGGGACGACGTGGTCGAAGTACCCGTCGTTCTCGTCGTAGTTGATGAGCAGGACGGTCGAGGCCCAGGTGTCCGGGTTGCTGAAGAGCGCCTGCACGACGGCGTTCGTGTAGTGGGCGCCGTAGTCCGGGCTGGCCGCCGGGTGCTCGCTCCAGCCGTAGGGGGCGACGACGTACGACACGGTCGGCAGGCTGTTGGTCGCGCAGTCCTGGCCGAACTGGCTGAGCAGGTGGGTGACGTCGAGGCCCTTGCCGGAGTTCGGCTTCCACCCGTCGTGCAGCCCGGCACGTGCGGCGAGGTCCTGCTGGGCGGGGTCGGAGGACGCGAGCGCGCGGTGGTACTGCTCGAACAGCCAGAGCGGGTTGTCGCCGTAGTCGCCGACGTACGGGTCGGCGGAGCTGTCGCCGACCTCGTCGTTGGCGTAGGTCTTCCAGGTGACGCCGGCCGCCTGCAGTCGTTCGGCGTAGGTGGTCCAGGCGAACACCGGTTCGTAGTCCGCCGGGTTGTCGGTCGCCGGTCCGCCCTGGGCGCCGCGGGGGTCGATGGTGCCGGACCACTGGTACAGGCGGTTCGGCGTCGTCGGACCGTTGAGCGAGCAGTGGTAGTCGTCGCAGACCGTGAACGCCCCGGCGAGTGCGCGCTGGTAGGGGATGTCCTCGCTGGTGAAGTAGCCCATCGTCTGGGCGCTCTTCGCGTCGACCCACCGGTTCCAGGCACCGCCGTTCCACGCGGTGTGCCCACCGCCCCAGGAGTGGTCGAGGCCGTCGGCGTTCTGCGCGTTGAACCGGGTGGTGTCGAGCCGGAACGGCAGCATGGCGCCTCCGTCGGTGCGGGCCGCCGCCGGCTGGTGGAAGACGTCGTGTCCGGTCGGCAGCTCGAGCGCCTGCTTGTCCGAGAACCCGCGGACCCCGGGCATCGTGCCGTAGTAGTGGTCGAAGGACCGGTTCTCCTGCATGAGCACGACGACGTGCTTGACATCGGCGATCGTGCCGGTGGGGACGGCACGAGCGGTTGCGGCGCTGGCGCGGTCGGCCGCGCCCGGTCCGAACGCAGACCCTGCGGCGACGCCGACCATGATCGCTGCTGCGCCGCCGACCAGGACCGTCCGGCGGCTCAGGCCGGGGCGGACCGCTGCGGTGTACGGCGCGTCCGGGGTCAGCGGTGGTGCGGCGTCCAGGCTGACGTCGGGTGCGCCGTGTTCGGGCTTCCTCGTGCTCATCGCGGGCCTTCCAGGTCGGTGGGAGTGCGGGCGCTGCGGGGGAGGAGCGCCCGTCAGCATGACAACGAGGTGCGCTGAACCGTGCCTTGCCCGGCCGTGGCGGCGGGGTGAACGCGTCCGGTGGAGTCAGGATCGACCTGTCCAGGTGTGCCGCGGCTGGGCCCCGTTGTTCCGGTGTCGGCCCCGCGAAGACTCCGACCCACCTGGACAGCTCCTGCCGCGGCGGGGGAGGATCACCGGGTGCGACCACTGTTCCGGGACATCGCCGAGGACATCGCCGACCGGGTGCTCCGCGGTGAGTTCGACGCCACGGGTTTCCTGCCGGCCGAGCACGACCTGGCGGCCGACTACGCCGTCGCGCGCGGCACCGTGCGGAACGCGCTCGAGCTGCTCCGCGACCGGCAGGTCCTGACGGCACGTGCCGGCTCCCGCTGGCGCGTGCGCACCACGACGCTCGGCCACGAAGCCGGCGCACTCGAGTCCTTCGGTCAGCTGGCCAGGGCCAGGGGGCACGAGCCCGGCGGGCGGGTCGTGGCGGTCGAGGAACGACCGGCCACCGTGCGCGAGCGGCGCCTGTTCCGGGCCGCGCACGACGAGCCCGTCCTGCACGTCGTGCGGGTGCGCTCCCTCGACGGTGTCGACGTCATGCTCGAGCGCACCGCCTACGCGCCGTGGGTCGCCGCCGTCATCCGGACGATCCCGGGCGGGCAGACGTCGGTGTCGGCGACCCTGGAGGACCGGTTCAGCATCCGGGTCGGTGCCGCCGTCACCACCGTGGACGCGCTGCTGGCCGACGACGCCGACGCCGCGCTCCTCGGGGTCCGGCCCGGCGCGGCGCTCCTGCAGGTGCGCCGGTCCAGCACCGCCGAGGACGGCCGCCCGCTCGAGGCGGGCGACGACCGGTACGTCGCCGGGACCGTGCCGCTCCGGATCCGGACGGCGTCCGCAACGGCACCGGCACCGCGGACCGGCACCGGGCACGACGACGCGGGATGAGCCGGACGGGAGGCCCGGTGCCAGCTGGTACCGGGCCTCCCGTCCGTCTCCACGCGACCCCACGACGTGGGCCGGCAGGCGGGGTCAGCGTCGCTGTGCGCCGTCCGCGGCGGCGGCCGCTGCCAACCCGGCCTCGATGACGTCGACGGGGTCCGGCAGGGCCGCGATCGACGCGGCGACCTGACGGCTGCGGGTGCGGTGGGTCGGCGTCACCAGGACCTCGCGGACCGCCCGACGGATCGCCGCCGGCCGTGGCGTCCCGGAGCGCAGGTTCTGCCCGCACCCGGCCCACGCGACCCGGGTGGCGACCTCCGGCTTGTCCTCGGTCGACCCTGCGACCACGAGCGGCACGCCGTGTGCGAGGGCACGCTGCACGCCGCCGAACCCGCCGTTCGTGACGACGGCGCTGCACCGCGGCAGCAGCTGGTCGTAGGGCAGGAAGGTCGCCACCCGGGCGTTGGCGGGCAGTGCCGTGCCGAGCGCGCGGTCGACCTGGTCGACGGGGCGGCCACCGGTGGTCGCGACGACGAGGACGTCCTCGTCCGCCAGCGCGCGGAGTGTCGGCGCGATGAGCCGGCCGAGGTCGACGGTGTCGATCGTGCCCTGGGTCACGAGCACCACCGGAGTGTCGGTGTCCAGGTCGCCCCACCACGCGGGCAGGTCGGCCGCGGGCGTCGGTGCCGCGCGGGCCACGACCGGACCGACGAACCGGACCGAGTCGGGGAGCTCGCGCCGGGGGTACTCGAGCTCCGCGACGCTCAGCTGGAACAGGGTGTCGAAGCAGCGGTAGGCGAAGTCGAACGTCCCGGTCTGCGACGGCGGCGCCCCCACCTCGGCGAGCACGGCGTCGACGGCCTGTTGCAGCGGGCGGGTGAGCACGGGGTGGATCGCGGCGGTGAGCAGTCGGTTGCGCACCCGCGCCAGTGGCCCGCGACCCGGCGCGAGTGCGGTGCCGAAGGGGGCGGCGTCGACGCTCGTGAGCGTCACCGGGGTGGTCGCGATCCCGAGCACGGGCAGGCGGTCGCCCGGCGGCAGCGCGAGGTACGGGGCGAGCCCGGTGAACGTCGCCTCGCCGAGCACCGCGTCGAACCGGCTCGTTGCCAGCAGGGCCGTCAGCGCGCGGTACTGGGAGGGGATCGGCCGGACGAACATCGCGATGATGCCCTCGCGGACGACCGCGATCCCGCGGGCAGCAGTGGCGTCGGCGAGCCGGTCCTGCAGGTCGGCGTCGTCGAAGTCGACGTCGGCCGGGAGCCCCACGAACCGGAGCCCGGCGCCGACGACGAGCTCGCGGTACTTGGACCCCGTCAGCACGGTGATCTGGTGGCCGCGTTCGGCGAGGTCGCGGCCCACGTCGACGAGGGGCGCGAGGTGGCCGTAGACGGGCGGGGCGCAGAGCAGGTACGAGGACACGGGGGCCGCTTCCGTCGGGGGATGGCCGGACGTTCGGAGCGTAGGCGCGGCGAGCAGGCGTGTGGCGCGGCACGGACTGGGTGTGGGTGAGAGTCCTCGAGCACACGACGGCACACACGTCGGCGCCCGGGTGACGTACTGCGTCCGCAGTAGTCGGGGCGCTCCCGCTGCAGTACCGCTCGCGCTCCGGATCGGCGCACGCTGAGGACCACCACACCCCGACGAGAGGACTCCATGGACATCGCAGTCGACATGACGAAGTGCCAGAGCTACGCCCAGTGCTGCTTCCTCGCACCCGGCGTGTTCCGGTTCGAGGGGGAGGAAGCGTTGGTCTACAACCCGAACCCGAGCGACGAGGAACGCTCTCGCGTCCTGGAGTCCGCGGCGGCGTGTCCGGTGCAGGCGATCCGTGTCGGGGGAACGCGCCTCCCGGTCCGGCACGCCGACCCCGCCGTGCGCGGTGCCGCGCCGTTGACGTCCAGCGACGCGGTCGTCATCGTCGGTGCATCGCTCGCCGGCCTCCGAGCCGCAGAGACGGTGCGCGCAGCGGGGTTCACCGGCCAGCTGACGATCGTCGGGGACGAGCCGCACCGGCCCTACGACCGCCCGCCGCTGTCGAAACAGGTGCTCACCGGCGTGGTCGGCACCACCACGACGACCCTCCCGCACGCTGCCGACCTGGACGTCGACTGGCGCCTGGGCCACGCAGCGGTCTCGCTGGACACGTCGGGCCGGGAGGTCGTCCTCGACGGTGGGGAACGCATCCGGTACACCCGGTTGCTGATCGCCACCGGACGTCGCTCCCGGCCGTGGCCCGTCGAGTCCGAGGCCGCCCTGGACGGCGTCTTCGTGCTGCGGACGGCAGACGACGCCGCACGGATCCGCACCCGGTTGGAGGACCGACCTGGTCGAGTGCTGGTGATCGGCGGTGGGTTCACCGGCGGCGAGATCGCGTCGTCGTGCAGCACGCTCGGCATCCCCGTCACCGTCGTCGATCGCGGGCCGGCTCCGATGGTGAAGGTCTTCGGGACCGCGATCGGACGGATGATGGCGGATGTCCAGCGCGAACACGGTGTGGACCTCCGGACCGGCACCGGCGTGGCGTCGTTGCTCGACGACGACAGCGGACGGCTCTGCGGTGCTCGACTCACCGACGGTTCCACCGTCGACGTCGACCTGGCGGTCGTCGCTGTCGGGGCCGTTCCCAACAGTGAATGGCTCACCGGGTCCGGTGTCGCACAGGACGCCGGTGGGGTGCTGTGCGACGTCGCGCAGCGGGCGCTCGACACCGACGGGCAACCGATGGACGACGTCTTCGTCGCCGGCGACATCGCGCGGCACCCGAACCCGTCGGCGGGCCCCGGCCCCTGGACGAGCGAGCACTGGGGCGCCGCGGTCAGCCAGGCCGACGTCGCAGCGCGGAACCTCGTGCACGACGGCAACGTGCCGCACGAGAGCACCGCGGTCTTCTGGACGATGCAGTTCGGCAACGTCCTCAAGGCCGTCGGAGAGCCGTCCGTCGCGGACTCCGCGCAGGTCGCGCAGGGTTCCCTCGACGAGCGATCCGGCGTCGTCACGTTCGGCCGGGACGGACGCCTGGTGGCCGCCGTCGCCGTCAACCAGGCGAAGTGGCTGCCGTACTACCGCGCGCAGATCGCCGCTGGTGCGTCCTTCCCGCTCGAGGACCCGACCGTCGACCCGTCACGGAACCCCGGAGTGGCCGCAGCACGCTAGCGGACCGCTCCCGACACCACCGATCAGAGCCAGACGACAGGAGCAGAACACGATGACGAACAACCCGCACACCGCGTCGACGACGTGGGACACGTTGCTCGAGCAGGACAACCGGCACGACCCCAACCCCCTCTACGCGCAGCTGCGCACCCACCCGGTGCAGCAACTCGACAACGGTGCGTTCCTCGTCACCGGGTACGACGAGGTCGTGCAGCTCATGCACGACCCGCGGATCAGCTCCGACCCCATGGCGAAGCACCGCGCCGAGGGTGCCGATCCGGGCGAACCCGCGCTGACGTCGGCGTTCGTCATGACGGACCCGCCCGTGCACGACCGCCTGCGCCGGCAGACGATGCGCCACTTCGGACCGCCGCACGCCGCCGACTACATCGACGGGCTCCGACAGGACATCGATGCCATCACGAACGACCTCATCGACGGCTTCGCCGGACGCACCGAGATCGACGTCGTGGAGTCGTTCGCGTACCCGCTGCCCGTCGCGATGATCTGCGACGTGCTCGGCGTCCCCCCGGAGGACGAGCCCCGCTTCCACGCCTGGAGTTCAGCCATCATCGCGCCGCCGGAGGCCACGGACGACGCCGACGCCGCGGTCAAGCGGCGCGAAGCAGACGAGGCCAGCCGTGAGCTGGCTGCGTACCTCGGCGCACTCGCCGAGTCGCGGCGCGGCACACCGCAGGGCGATCTGCTCTCCGGACTCGTCAACGACCACGGCCCCGACGGCCCGATGTCGCAGACGGAGGTGCTCAACACGTCGATCATGCTGCTCGTCGGTGGGCACGAGACCACCGTCAACATGATCGCCAACGGCACCCTGACCATGCTGCGCCACCCCGACACCATCGAGCTGATCCGCGACAACCCGCACACCATCGCGCAGGTGTTCGAGGAGCTCATCCGAGTCGAACCGCCGGCGCAGGTGACCCCGAAGTACATCGCCCTCGCCGACGTCACCGTCGCAGGCGTCACCATCCCCGAGGGCGCACCCGTGTGGATCGCCTGGGCTGCAGCGAACCGCGACCCACGGCACTTCCCCGAGCCGGACCGGTTCGACCCGCACCGCGCGGGCAACGACCACCTGAGCTTCGGCGCCGGGATCCACGCGTGCTTCGGCGCCCCACTGGCCCGGTTGGAGACCCAGATCGCCCTCGCCACCCTGTTCCGGCGGCTCGTCAACCCGAGGCTGGTGCTCGACCCGCCGCCGTACCGCCGCAACGCGCTCCTCCGGGGTCCGAGTGAGCTCCGTGTCACCTTCGACGGAGTCCTTCCCGCCGCCTGACCGGAGCCGTGTCGGCGTCGCGGAGCCCGGGGGCTAGGGTCGCTGCATGACCACACCCGCGGGGGCGAGTTCGGGCAACGGCTACTGGCGCGGCCAGATCGGGGCGACGGCCCTGTTCGGCGTCGGCATGGTGGCGTGCAGCGTGGTGCTCTTCCGGGTGGACCCCGACGAGCCGGGGCGGGCGGTCCTGCTCGCGTTCGGGGGCCTGCTCTTCCTCACCACGCTCGGCTGGGCGGTCGACGCCGCGACCCGCTCGGACCCCCGACAGCGCGCGCTCTTCGCGTGGGCCATCGCCCAGCACGAGGCCGCGGGGCACGGCAACGACGCCCTCGCGCTGGCCGATGCCGCCCGTGCCCGCGACGGTGCGCTCGACGCCGAACGGATCCACGCGCTGCAGGCGCTCCGCCCCGACAACCCGTACCCGGGCGGCCCGCTCGACGACGACTCGGACGGCGGGACCGCCGAGACCGCCGGGGCGAACCGGCTCGGGATCGCCCTGCTCGCGCTGTTCCTCGCGTTGACCGGGCTGTACAGCAGCTGCTGGCCGTCGGTGTTCGTGCTCGGGTGGCCGTTCCAGTTCGTCGCGTCGATCCTCGCGGTGGTCGCGATCGTGCGGCCCGGTCGCGGACGCCGGCTCGGCGTCGTCGCGGCGGTCGTCTCGGTGCTCGGCACCCTCGTGACGGTCGGCATGCTCTTGTGGCGCGTGGTCGAGGCGAACGGCAGCTAGCTGCCCGCGGTCGCGCGTGCGGCTCGCGACGTGGGCGGGTGACGGACTGGAGGCCCGGTACCAGCTGGCACCGGGCCTCCAGTCCGGTGTCGTGACGCCCCACGGCGTGAGCCGGTGCCCCGCGCCGCTGCGGGCGCGGCGGGTGCTGGGATCCAGCAGGATCCTCAGCGCGAGGTCGTCGTTCACCGGCGGCTGCAGGCTGCCGTCCACGATGATCCGAGGGTGCCTCGTCGTCGCGCTGCCGTCCGGACCGCCGTGGCGGTCGTGACCGTGCTGCTGGTCGGTGCCGTCCTCGGTGCCGTCTTCGTCGCTGCTCCGTGGCTCGGTGTGGGGCGGGCTCCGGTGCTCGCCGCCGTGCTGCCGGCCCGGTCTCTCGTGACCGCGGGACTGGTCGCTGCCGGTCTCGCCCTGGTGCTCGTCGCCGTCGTCCTGCGACGCACGCGACTCGTGCGGCTGGTTGCAGCGTCGCTCGGTGCGCTCCTGCTCGTCGTCGCCGTGGCGAACACGGCGGTGCTCGGCGTGCGGGGATGGGACGTGCGGCCGGGCGACGGTGCCCGGGGTGCGCTCCGGGTGTTCGAGTGGAACACCAACGGAGGACTCGTCGGTGCGCAGGGCATCGCCCCCGCGGCACTGACCGCACGGGCGGACGTCGTCGTGCTCCCCGACGCGGGGGACCGACGGGCCGCCACCGCGGTGGCGCGGTCGATGGGGCAGCACGGTCGGCCGGTGCGGGTGTTCATGGGTGGTGCCGGCACGCAGGTGGCGGTGCTCGTCGGGGCCGACCGCGCGTCCGGCGCCTCGATGTCGCCCGGCATCGATCGGGTGAAGACGATGACGGTGTCCGGGCCGTCGATCCCGACGATCGTCGCCGTGCACGCGCCGCAACCGATCGGGCGGGGCCTGGCGGGCTGGCGGACCGATCTGCGGTGGATCGGCGAGCAGTGCGGCCGCGGCGCTGACGTGGTCGTGTCGGGGGATTTCAACGGATCGGTCGACAGCTTCGACGACGGACGTCTCGGTTCGTGCCGGGACGCCGCGTCCACCGTGCACGCCGCGGCGCTCGGTACGTGGCCGACGTGGCTCGATCCGCGGCTGGCGATGCCCATCGACCACACCCTGGTCGGTCCGTCGGTCGGAGTCGTCCGGTCGTGGAGCGTGCTGACGAGCCAGGACGAGTCCGGTGCTCGGCACCGGCCGACCCTGACGGTCGTCGGCGGCAGCTGACCCCTGTTCCGGTGGGCGTGCGGCGCTGTTTCGGTGGGCGCGCGGTGCGGGAGGTGGGAACAGACTCGCAACGTCGACGAAACACGCGCCCTGTGGGGTGGATGCATGGACGTCATCACCACGGATCGTGCTCCCGCTCGCTGGTACCACTCACTGTTCGTGCAGATCGCGATCGGGGTGGCCCTCGGCATCGCCGTCGGGGTCTGCTTCCCCGCGGCCGCGCCGGTGCTCAACGTGGTGGGGCAGGGGTTCATCCGGCTGATCGAGATGGTCATCGCGCCGCTCGTGTTCATCGTCGTGGTGACGGGCATCGTGCACGTCGGTGACCTGCGCTCCGTGGGACGGATCGCCGGCAAGGCGATGATCTACTTCCTGCTCGCGTCGTCGTGCGCGCTCGTGTTCGGCCTGCTGGTCGGCAACCTCGTGCGCCCCGGGGCCGGCCTGCGGATCGACCCGTCGTCGCTCGACGCCTCGGCCGTGGCGGCGAAGACCGCGGGCGGCACGGCTCCGGACGCGGGGACGTTCATCCTCGACCTCATCCCGTCGAGCGTCGTGAACGCGTTCGCGACGAACGACATCCTGCAGGTGCTCGTCTTCGCGGTGTTCGTCGGCGCGGCGATCGCCGCCATCGGCAGTGACCGTGCGCGGCCGCTCGTGCGGGGCCTCGACCTGTGCCTGGAGGTCGTCTACCGGATCCTGGGCTGGGTGATGCGTCTGTCGCCGCTCGGTGCGTTCGGGGCGATGGCGTACGTGGTCGGGCAGTACGGCATCGACACCCTGGGGTCGTACGGGCTGCTGATCGCGGCCTGCTACGGCGCAGCGGCGGTGTTCATCGTGGCGCTGCTCGTCGGCGGGCGGCTGCTGTCCGGGGTGCCGATCTGGCGGTTCGTCTGGCACACCCGCGCGGAGTTCGGGCTGGCCCTGGGGACGGCGTCGACCGAGGCCGTGCTGCCGCGGATGATCACCCGGCTCACCGAGGTCGGTGTCTCCCGCAGTGTTGCCGGGCTCGTCGTGCCGACGGGGTACTCGTTCAACCTCGACGGGGCCGCGATCTACCTGTCGATCTCGCTGCTGTTCCTGACCCAGGCGTTCGGGGTGCCGCTGACGCTCGAGCAGCAGGTCGCCGCACTCGGGGTGCTCCTGCTGACGTCCAAGGGCATGGCCGGGGTGCCGGGGTCGTCGTTCCTGGCGCTGTCCGCGACGGCGACGAGCCTCGGGCTGTTCCCGGTCGCGGGCGTCGCGCTGCTGCTCGGTGCCGACCGGATCATGGACGCGATGCGGGTGAGCGTCAACCTGCTCGGCAACTGCGTCGCGACGCTCGTGGTGGCGCGGTGGCAGGGCGAGCTCGACCGGGAGCGGGTGGAGGCGGTGCTGCGGCCCGGTCGAGGGGTGCGGCCGTCGTCGGAGGCGGAGTCTGCTGCGGGTGCTGCGGGTGCAGCCGCGGTGTCGGCGCCGGTTCGGTGAGGGCTCGCGGCGCGGTCAGCGTTCGAGGACGGCGCGCTGCTGGTCGTACTGCTGGCGGGTTCGGTGGCCGCCCATCTTGCGGACGACTGCGCCCGAGGGGTCACGGGTGATGCGCCACCACACGCCGACACAGATTGCGTCGATGGGCAGGGCCGTGCCGAGTCCGACCAGGAGCTCCCTGCCGAGGTCCGTCCGCCACGGCAGACCCGAGACCTCGAGCGCGGTGAATACGAGCAGACAAACCACGAAGGTGATCGGGCTGAGCCAGAGCTTCCGCACGGTGCGTTGACGTGCCACGTCGATCTCCGCCAGCTGCGCCAACGGCAGCGTCGAACCGATGTGGTCGCGCGGCTCGCCACCGACGATGACGGCGGCAGGGCCGGGGGTGGGAGCTGTGTCGTCCGCGTCCGTGGCGGGTCGCCACACCACGTCGTCCAGGTGCTCCACGTCGTCGTCGATGCGGAACCAGCCGCCTTCGAAGCCGTCGGCAGCGGCGTCGGGATCGGCGCGAGGCGTGGTCGTGGTCACGTCGGTCATCTTGGCAGCAACCAGGGCTACTCCGGCACCACCGATTCGGGGGTGGGCGGATGCGTCGCTCGGGCCCCGATCGCGTTCTGCTGACAGGATGGTCCGGACACCACGGGGGCGGGGGCCGGCATGGGCACGGAACAGCAGGACTGGCGAGACCAGCGGACGGGCCCGACGACGGGGCGAGGGAACGCGATCACCATCGCGCTCGTGCTGCCGGTGCTGCTCGTCGTGAGCTGGGCGGTCCAGATCGGGGCGTACCTGGCGCGCGACTTCGGGTCGATGGACGACCGGCTCGGAGCAGGGGGCGTCCTGACGCGGCTGGTCATCGGCGCCGTGCTCGCCGTGGGGATCCCCGTGGTGGTGCTCGTCGTGCAGGTCCGGGCTCGTCGGCGCGAACCGCGGCACTCGCTGGCCGCCGTGGTCGCGGCGATCGTCGTGCTGGTCATCGCCGTACCGTGGAACGGCCTGGTCCTGACGTCACAGGTGCGGAGCATGGTCGCCGATGCCCGGCAGTGGGCGCAGCCGGCGACCGCCGCCGAGCGGCACTTCGCCGACGGTGACGCCCGGGCCACGCTCGAGCGGATCGGGGACCGCACGGTGCGGATCCTCGGCGGCGACCGGAAGTCCGCCTACCGCGATGGTGAGCGAGCCGGTGGCGCGTACAGCGAGGAGTGCCAGCTGTCGAACGCCCACCAGGGGGTGCGGTGGATGTACTGGTACGACCCGGGGGAGTACACCGACGAGCAGGGCAACGAGTTGCTGCCCGAGGACCACACGTTGATCGAGGGTGCGAACCGCGACGTGGACGGAGTCCGGGAGTACTGGGCGTCCGAGGGCATCGACGCGCGGTCGGAAGAGGACATGGTGCCCGACCAGATCGCGCCGACCGCCGACTGGCTCGAGAGCGGCTCGTCGTACACACGGCCCGGTCCGGACGTCGACTTCCGCACGATCTGCCTCGTGCGCTGACCCGGGAGTCGTCGGGTCGTCGCTCCGGCGCAGTGGATCGACAGCTCAGGTGGGTCGGTTGTTCTCGCCGTAGCCGGTTCGTGACCCCTCGATTGCGCTGTCGAGCATCCGGGTCCAGGTGGCCCTGGACTCTGTGCTGAGGTTCCCGCCCTCGTTCAGGAGCCAGTGGCTCGAGGCGACCGTGACGCCGCTCATGAGCGATCCAACGAGCAGATCGACTTCGAGACGGCTCCAACTCGGGTAGCGGGTGGAGACGTGCTCGGCCAGGTGCAGCGAGGTTCGGTCCATGACCTGTCGGAGCAGGGCTTCGTGCCGGGGTGACGCTTCGTCGCCTCGCCCGACGACTGCTCCGACGGACACGATCACGTCGGGCATGCTCGTGGCGCGCAATGACCGAGACACCTCGTCAAAGACAGCGGCACGAGAACCGTCGGTCCCTGGCGCGGCCGCACTCACTTCGTCGAACGTCGCCCACGCAGTCTCGAACTGCTCGACACTCGCCGTTACCAAGACGTCTGACACCGAAGGGAAGTAGTTGAACACCGTCGCCCGAGACATGTCAGCACGCTCGGCGAGTTCTTCGACGGTGAAGGCGGGGCCACCCCGCTCGGCGACCAACGCGATGGCCGCGTCGAGGATCGCGCGTCGTGAGCGGGCCTTCAACATCTCGCGGCGTCCGCGCGGGATTGCAGGGGAACTCATACGCCGAGTGTAACGCCCAAGAGCTAGACGGCGTCGATGTTTAGACGTAGTCTCGATTCACCACGTCGGCTTGCATGAAGGGCACCATGAGCACGAACGAGCAGTCACCCCAGTCCCTACCTCCGCAGGACGAGCGGACTGGCAGAGACCGTCCGGCGCGTTTCCGGTGGGCGCGGACCGTCGCTGCCGTGGTCGGCGCCGTCCTGGGGGGCCTTGTTGTCGTCCTCGCTGCCGGGAACCTCGTTCCCGCGACGAGCAACATCGTGACGCTCGGCGGCTCGATGGCCTGGGGCTATTTCGCGCCACACCTGGTGATCGTCAGTGTCATCGCTGTTCTTCTCTGCGTTCCCCTCTGGCGGGCACGGCGACGACCCGTGATCCGGGGCATCGCCTCTGTTCTCGCCCTTGGGGCGCTGGTCGCCTCGACCGGCATCACCGCAGCCCTGGTGCATTCGGCGACGGCGAACGGCGGTTCCGTGAACTTCGCCCGCACTCTGGCGCTGACGAACACGCCCGTGACCCCGACCAAGATCACGACCTACGTCACGGCTGGCGGCAAGGCCCAGCAAGCGCGCATCTACGAACCCAAGGGCGGCCCGAAGGGCGCGCCGGTGATGATGTACATCCATGGCGGCGGCTGGTACGGCGGTACTGCGGAAGAGTCCGACAGTCTCGCGCAGCGGTGGGCCGATCGGGGTTGGTACGTCGTCAACGTCGACTACCGGCTCGCGGACGCCACGCACGCAACATGGGACGAAGCCCCCGCCGACGTCGCCTGCGCCCTGGCCTGGACGGACAAGCTGGCGAAGGACGTCGGCGCTGACACCGGCAGGCTGACCGTCATGGGTGACTCCGCAGGCGGCCACCTCGCCATGCTCCTCGGCTGGTCCGCCGCCGCGGGTGCCGCCCCCTCCACGTGCCCCGGAGCTGGCAAGGTCCCCGTTCCCGACGCCGTCGTGGCCGGGTATCCCGTGAGCAACATCGACTACACGTACGACCACGGCGCCTCACCCCTGCCGAGCTTCAACCCGCAGGAGTTCACGCGGTTCTTCCTCGGTGGCGCACCTGCTGATGTCCCCGACCACGTCCGAGCAGTGTCGCCCTCGACCTACCTCAGCGCCGCGATCCCGGCGACTCTCGTCCTGCAGCCCGAGCGAGATGACTTCATCCCCGCCAAGGGCAACGACGAGGTGATGAAACAGGCGAAACAAGCGGGCGCCGACGCGACGATCGTGCAGGTCCCCTTCGCTTGGCACGGATTCGACGCCACAGAGGACAGCATCGGCGGCCAGGTCAAGATGACCGTCACCGAGAACTGGCTGGAGAAGCGCAACCTCGCCCCCTAGGCCACGCCCCGTAACCCGCCTGCTACTGAGGCGGCGGAGCCGCAGGTGTGCCGCGGCTCGTGCGCCCTAGCGGGCTAGCCGCGTTGGAGTTGCGCAGCGACGCGAGACCACTGGTCGTGCTCCCACTGCGCGCACGCGTGCCGGCGCCCTGAGGAACCGAAGTCGTTCTCGACGTTCGCGCTGGCCGTCATGATCGTCTGGCCGTCGATAGCGCGGACCAGGAAGTCGATGTTCAGCACCGAGCCGGTGCCACCGATGTTCTTGTCCGTCACCGTCGAGATCATGCCCGAGTTCAGGCCGGGCTTCGCCGTTGGGTTGGTGAAGTTGTAGAGGGTGGTCACGCGAAAGCTGTCCAAGGAGGCGGATGCCCGGACGCTGCCGCTTTCGGTGTTTGAGCTTGGTTCGGTCCTCCTCGGTCGATCGCCCGCATGGTCGTCGGCTCACTGATCCTCCGGCTGGTTGTCCGGCGTCCATGGGACAGGAGCGCTGAAGGTCACGAGATCGCGAACAGGGTGTCGAGTGCGTCGTCGAGGTTCGTGTCCCAGTCGAAGGCACGCGACTCGTCGACACTGCGCCAGTGGTGCTCCTTGCTGAAAGCGACGATGGGAGCGGTGACAGCGGCGTGGTTGAGCAACCAAGCGAGGGCGAGTCCGGCGGGTGAGATGCCGTGGTCGGCGGCGAGTGTGTCGAAGCGACGTACGGTGTTTATCAGCTCGGCGTCGCCGAGGCGCCGTTCCGCGTGGGGCGCAGTGCTGGCGCGGCTGCCGGTCTGTGGTCGCTGCCCATCGCTGTAGCGTCCCGCAAGGATGCCGTTCGCGAGTGGGGAGAACGGCGTGTACGCGAGGCCTTCTGCTGTGACCAGAGGCAGGACGTCCCGGTCGTCGCTCCGGTCGAGCAGGGAGTAGGAGTTTTGCACGATCTCGGGTCGGTGGAGTCCGAGGCGATCTGCGGTCGCGAGTGCGTCGGCTAGTTGGATGGCGTTCACGTTGGACAGGCCGTACGCGCGGATCCTGCCGTCGTCGACGGCGTCGCTGAACACCGGGAGCGATCGTTCCCAGGGGGTGGAGGGATCGGTGGTGTGCGCGAGGTAGAGGTCGACGTGCCCGAGGGTCTTCGTGCTGTTTGCGAGTTGCCTCCGGATCCGTTCCGGGTCCAGATCCGGCCCGTTCGCGGTCACACCGGTCTTCGTCTGGGTGAGGGTGGAGCTGTCCGGATGCGTCCGGTTCCACTGTCCGATGACGCGCTCGCTCGTGCCTCCTGTGTAGGCGTCAGCGGTGTCGAACGCCGTGAACCCTTCTGCGACCGCTCGATCGAGCAGGGCGAGTCCCTCGTCTTCGGACAATCCGATGCCGGGGCCCGTCGACATGGCGACGCCGCCGATGTTGCCGGTGCCGAGGATGAACGGTCCGAGTTGTTCGCGGCGGCCGGAGTGGGTGGATTCGATCCACGTCATCAGTGTTCCTTTCGCGGCGGCGTCGGGCTCGAGGTCCGGTCGCTCGCCTGTTGCTGGTCTCATCGGTCCCTACGTACGTGCGAGCGCCGCAGCGGAGGCGCTGACGTGCGGGGCCAGCGGCGCGGAGCGGCATCTTGTGGTGCTGTCCGCGCCGCTGTTCGCAGTGCTCAGTCCACGAGGGTGAACGTCATCTTCGGCTCGACCTTGAGGAACCGTGAGATGAGGCACCCCCGTGCCGCGGTGATCGCGAGTCCCTGGAACTGGCCGGGTTCGATGCCGGGCACCTTCGCGCGCATCGTGATCGTGATCGGTCCCGCCTGGGTGACGTCGAGGCTCAGCTCGTTGTCGACGTCGACGGTCGTCTCGATGAACTCCGCGGTGAAGTTACCCCACCCGAACACGTTCGCGAAGGCCTGGTTCAGGCAGCCGGCGTAGGCGACCGCGAGGAGTTCCTCCGGGATCGCTCCGTCTGCGCCCTCGAAACGGCTGGCGAAGTCGTACGGGACATCAGCGAGGGTGTCTGTGCCGGTCGACAACGACCCACGTCCTTCCTTCCACGACCCGCTCCACTGAGCCGTGCCTGCCGCGATCATCGTGCGCCTCGTGCGGACGCCGGCATGGTGGCGTCGTGCAGCTGGTGGTTCATCGCTGTGCCTGGGTGGCGAGCTCGGCGCTGACAGCGCCCATGACCGCCGGCAGGTCCAGGTCGGTCTGCGTGTCCTGTGCCCAGCCGCGAGCGACGAGCAGTCCGAAGCGCTCCTGGGTCTCGGGGCGAGGGATCGCGTCGAGGATCTCGCGGAACGACTGCAGGAGGTCTCCCGCCGAAGGCGGCGCGACGCGCTCGTTCACCAGACGCTTCACGGTCGCGAGCGCGTGCTTGTCGAAGCTCGCGAGCCGTCCGGCCAGGCGATCGACGAAACCATCGAGTTCGGCGTCAGGGAGCGCTCGGTTGATCCACCCGTACTCCGCTGCGGTGACAGCGTCGTAGTCGTTGCCGGATGCCAGGACCTCAAGCGCTCGGGAACGTCCGACCAGCTGCGGCAGCCAGTCGAAGCCCCCTCCGCCCGGGACGGCACCGGAGCCGATCTCCGGCTGTGCGAACACGCCCTTCTCGATGCTTGCGAAGCGCATGTCGAGGGCAAGCGCGAACTCGTCCCCGATCCCGCGAGTGCGGCCACGCACCGAGCCGATGGTGATGACCGGGGCGTGTGCCATCCGTGTGACGAAGTCGTGCCAGGTCTCCGGCAGGGACGCGGCACCGGGCACGTCAGGCACGTCGGACATGTTCTGGACGTCGAGCTGCGAGAGGAAGTAGTCAGGATCCGCGCTGTCGAAGACGACGACCTTGAGAGCAGGGTCCGTCTCCATGCGCTCGACAAGGAGACGCAGTGCCGCGTAGACGCTGGGGCCGAGCATGTTCATGGGCGGGTTCGCGAACGTCGCGCGGACGAAGCCCGGGCTCTCCTCGGTGATGTGCAACGGGACGGTGAAACCGGAGTGGTCGTATCGCGGCGTCAGGGTGACGGCTTCAGTCATGGTTCTGCTCCTCGGGATGGCGAAGTACACCGATCGGTGTGCAACCCCACGAACGTACACAAGCTGGAGCCAAACCACAACGATCGGTATACTTGAGGCATGACGACGGAATCAGCTGCACCCGAGAAGCGGTCGCGGAGCGGTCGCGGGGCTCGCGGACGAATCCTCGAGGCAGCGGCGACGCTCTTCTACGAGGAGGGGATCGTCACCACCGGCGTGGAACGGCTCGCCGAGGTCGCGCACGTGTCCAAACGCACCCTGTACGACCACTTTCCGAGCAAGGCCCTGATCGTCGATGAGTACCTCCGTCAGTTCGAGGAATCCGGCATCGACAGTGAGCGGGTCCTCGACCAGGTGCAGGTGAGCCCGCGCGATCGCCTGTTGGGGATGTTCGCCGATCTTCCCGACAACGCCCCCCTCCGCGGCTGTGCCTTCCACAACGCCAGCGTGGAAGCGGCCGCCACGATGCCGGCCGTCGGGGAAGCCGTGATCCGGCACAAGACCGCGTTCCTGGCGAAGCTCACGGCAACCGCCGCGGAGGCCGGCGCGTCGGATCCGGGTTCGTTGGCGCGCCAGATCTCGGTCCTCTTCGAGGGATCGCGGGCGCTGACGACCTCTCTTCAGTCGCGCGACGTCATGGCGGAGGCCCGCGCCGCCGCAGCGGTGCTCATCGATGCAGCGACCGTCTCGTCCGGCAGCCACTGACTTCTTCCGTCAACCTGCTGACGATCCGAGACGTGAGCGACGAGGTGCCTCGATGGCCGCTTCGCGGTCCTGCATCGGCTGTTCAGCTATGAGCTCGGCGCCGCAGGCATACCGACGGCCGCGGAGGAGGGTCATGCGCGGCCGGACAGCGGTAGCGATGCAGGTTGGGAACTCGCGCCGAACTCGCCCACCGCCGCAGGCGCCGACAGACCCTCGCTCACCAACGAGCTGACCGTCGGACAGCCGCGCCGCCGTGGTGTGGCGGGACCTGCGCTCCTCACCGCGGGGCGGGCGTCCAGCCGACCAGGCGCTCGACGGCGGCCAGGACGACGGCCGGGGGTTCACCTGTCACGATCTCGGTCCGGACCCGTCCGGCCGCGACGCGGAACGACGGCTCGGTCAGGAGTCGCGACGCGGTGGTGCGGATGTCCTCCGCGGTCGCCGTCGCTGCGTCGAGGACGAGTCCGGCGCCCAGGGCCTCGACGCAGCCGCCGTTCGGCAACTGGTCCGCACCGAGCGGCAGGACCAGCAGGGGCACCCCGTGCGCGAGCGCCCCGGTCACCGATCCGGACCCGCCGTGGTTCACCACGAGGTCCACGAGCCCGAGCACCGAGTCCTGCGGGACGTACTGCTCGATCCGGACCGCTCCCGGCCCCGCCGGCACCGGGAAGGTCGTTGGGTCGACCCAGGGTCCGGTCGTCACGAGGATCCGTGCCGGCAGGGCGGCGAGGGCGTCGATGAGCCGAGCGAACAGGTCGCCTGACTTCGTGTTGAACTCGGTGCCGAGCGTGACGTAGACGCGCGGTCCGTTGCCGGCGGCCAACCACGCCGCGGCATCCGACGGTGGTGACGACCAGGTGTCCGGTCGCATCCGGATCACCGGGCCATGCAGCTCGTGCCCGGATCGCATCGACGCCGGGAACGGGATGACGGTGAGCGCGCCGCCGAGCATGTGCTGCTGCGGGTCGGGCCCGAGTCCCGCGCGTCGGCGGAGCGCCTCGAGCGACTCTCGCACCGCGTCGCGCCAGGTCCCACCGGCCGAGGCGAAGGCCAGGACCACCACGCACGGCACCCCGGCTCGTTCGGCGGCGGTCATCGCGCCGAAGTCGAACTCCCCGCAGACCACGAGGTCGGCCGTCCACCGTGTGACCAGCCGTCCGACGTCGACGACGGCCCCGGCGGCCGCGTCCCCCAGGAACACCTGGGGGACGCGGGTGAGCACCGTGCTCGGGTCGAGCGGGGTCAGGGTGCCGGTGCCCGGCCTGCTCGCCGGCAGCTCCACGTCCCGCGGCTGCCGGTGCGAGAAACCGGTCTGTTCGAGAACCGCCTCGCGTGCGCCGCTCAGTGCGGTCCGGTGTCCGGCAGCGCTGGCCGCGCGGGCGAGCGGCAGCATCGGCGCGAGGTGTCCCCGCCCCCGTGGGAACGAGAACACGATGCGCAGGGGTTCCGGAGCCCCGTAGCCGGACCGGCCGTTCGCAGCAGACACCACAGGGCTCCGATCGTCGCGCGGGCTGCCCGCCCGCTTCGTCAGACAACCGTATGGCGAACGACGGTCGTGCTCCATGAACCCTTGGTCAGCCTCGACGGGGCGTGCACCCGGAGTCGGTCACTTGCCAGCGGCCTCGTTGTAGGACTCGATCTGCTTGCCGGCCTGCTGTTCGGCGTCCTGCATGGTCGATTCGACGTCTGCACCCTCGACGATCCGGTTGAAGGCGCCGATGACGGTGGCGCGCACCGTCGGGAACGCGCCGGTGATGCAGCCAGCAGCGGCGACGCTCGTGGGGTCGTCGGCGAGCTGCTGGTACATCGTGGCGATGTTCGGGTCGGACAGGGAGCGCTTGCCCACGGTGGTGTCCTGGGCGTCGGTGTTCATCGCGACGTAGCCGGTCGCCTTCGCCCACTCGGCCTGCACGTCCGGCGTCTGGAGCCACTTGGCGAACGTGTACGACGCCTGCTGCTCGGCCGACGAGTGGCCCTTGCCGGAGATCCACAGCGCGTTGCCGCCGATGACCTGCCCGGCGTCGTCGGAGGCCGACGTGGTGGGGAACCCGGCGACGACGGACTTCGAGCCGTCCGGGTCGACCGTCGTGTAGGCACCGGACGAGGTCAGCAGCATCCCGACCTTGTTGCTCGAGAACGCCGAGTTCTGCACGGTCGAGTCGGTGCCGGGGTTCAGGGCGGCGCCGTCCTGGTATAGCTTCTGCAGCGTGGTCATGAACTGCACCTGGGTGTCCGAGGTGAGCGAGACGCCGGTGACCGGCTTGCCCTTCCGCCCGTTGTCCGGCGTGCAGAAGGGCTGGCCGCCCGAGGCGCTGAGTTCCTCGAGCATCCACGAGTCGCCCATGTTCATGCTCATGCCGTAGCCACCGGTCGCGGCGTGGATCTTCTCGGCCCAGGTCGCGACCTGCGCCAGCGTCTTCGGCGGCCTCGTGGCGTCGAGACCGGCCTTCGCGACGAGTGCCTTGTTCAGGTAGAGCACGGGCATCGAGACCGAGAACGGCATCGCCGCGAGTGCCTTGCCGTCGCTGTAGTAGGTCGCGGCGGCCGGGGCGATCGTGTCGGTGCCCGACGTCGATCCACTGATCTTCGCGGGGGACACCGTCTGGCCGGAGTCGATCATGAAGCCGGTCGACACGTCGTTCATCATGAGCAGGTCCGGCGTCGAGCCGGACTGCACCGCCGCCGTGTACTTCGTCTGGACGGCCGCGTAGTCGCCCTGGAACGACGACTTCACGGTGATGTGCTGGTCGTTCTCCTTGTTGAAGCGGGCGACGAGCGCGTCGAGCTCGGTCGCGGGCGGCCCGGACATGGCGTGCCAGAAGTCGACGGTGACGGGGCCGGAGATGTCCGACGCGGAGCTCGACGTGGAGCACCCGGTCAGGGCGAGGACCGCGACGGCCCCGGTGGCGAGTGCGGTGAGGGCGGTGGAACGACGTGCGGGCATGGTGCGTCCTTCGGGTGTGGGGCGGGCGGGGGTCGGGGAGGGGATCGAGCGTGTCGTCACTTGAGCGCCCCGGCGGTGAGACCGCCGGCGAGGAACCGCTGGGCGACGAGGACGAGGACCAGGACGGGGAGGGTCACCATGGCGGCGCCGGCGAGGACCACGCCGATGTCGGCGGCCTCGGCGTCGGACAGCTGGGCGATGCCGACCTGCACGGTGCGGTGCTCCGGCGAGTTGGTGACGAGGAGCGGCCAGAAGAACCCGTTCCAGGCGGCCGTCGCGCTCACCAGGGTGACCGAGACGAGCGTCGGGCGGGTGAGCGGCAGGAGCATGGACCGGATGAACCGGAAGTGTCCGGCGCCGTCGAGTACCGCGGCTTCGCGCAGCTCGTCCGGGAAGCTCAGGAACGCCTGGCGGAACAGGAAGATCGTCAGTGCCGAGGCCACGAACGGCAGGAAGACAACCAGGAGCGTGTCGATGAGGTGCCACGACGAGACGGTCAGGTAGTTCGCGATCAGGGTCGTCTCGCCGGGGATCATCATGCTGGCGAGCAGGACGAGGAACAGGGCACGGGTGCCCCGGAGCCGACAGAACACCAGGGCGTAGGCGGTGATGATGCCGATCACGACCTGCAGCACCGTCTGGGCGAGGGTGACGGCGACGCTGTTCAGGAACTGCTGCCCGAGCGGGACGACCTGCGTGGCGCGGACGATGTTGTCGAGCGTCAGGTGGATCGGCACCAGACCGGCGAGGCCCTGGTCCAGGTACCGGGTCGGGGTGAGCGCGCCCTCGAACACGTAGTAGAGCGGGAAGCAGACGACGACGACCGCGATGATGAGCCAGGCGTAGACGAAGACGCTCCGGAGCCGGCGTGCGGTGACGGGGCGCATCAGTAGTTCACCCGCTTCTCGAGCACGCCGAACTGCACCAGCGACAGCCCGAGGACCAGCAGGAACAGCACGACCCCGAGCGCGGCGGCGAGGCCGAAGTTCGCGCTGCCGGACCCGAACGCCTGCTGGTAGATCGCGTAGACGAGGGTCTTCGACGAGTCGGCCGGACCGCCGCCCGTGAGGATCTGGATCTGCCCGAAGGTCGTGAGTGCCTCGACGGTTCCGGTCACGACGACGAAGAAGAGCGTCGGCGTGACCAGCGGCAACGAGATCGACCAGAGTGTCCGCACGGGCCCGGCGCCGTCCAGGTGCGCCGCCTCGATGACGTCCTGGTCGATGGCGCCGAACGCTCCAAGCAGGAGCAGCACGGTGAACCCGAGCGACCCCCAGATCGTCACGACGATGACGCTCGCCAGGGCCCACTGCGTGCTCGTCAGGAACGGCACGGGCGCGCCGCCGAACTGGGTGATCACCGTGTTCAGCAGCCCGTTGCCGGGTGCGAGCATCGCCGCGAACGCGACGGACCCCGCTGACACGGACACGACCATGGGTGCCGTCAGGAGTGCGCGGAAGACCGGCAGGCCGCGGAGCTTCACGGTCAGGGGGATCACCACGAGCAGACCGAACACGATGCGGCCGACGACCACGCCGACGCAGAAGACCGCGGTGGTCAGCATCGTCCGTCCGAACGCGGGGTCGGTGAACGTGCGGACGTAGTTCTGCAGCCCCACCGAGCCCGCCGGCTGACCGAAGATGTCGGTGCCCTGGGTGCTGAGGACCAGGACGCGGCCGAGCGGGTAGAAGACGAAGACCGCGAACGCGAGCAGCGCCGGAGCGAGGAGCACCAGACCGAGCCGGCGGTCCGAGCGCAACGAGGACCGCGTCGTCCTGGTCGCCCGGGGCGGACGCGGCGACTGCGGTGACCGCGGCGACCCTGCGGTACGCGGGGGACCGGCGACCAGGCCGGACCTGACGGGGACCGTCATGGGGCGGACTCCTCCGAGTAGGGAACGTTCCCTAACCGGGAACGACTCCACTGTGCGGCGGGGGTCGGAGACCGGTCAAGCCACGTCGGCCACCCGCCGTCACCCGTTCACGCCGCGTTCAACCCCTCCGCCGATCGGGTGCCGACGTTCACCGCCGCACGCCGCGCGTTCACCTCGGGTTCGGCCCGTCGACCGGCGTGGTTCGCCGTCCAGGGGCCTCGGCGTCGTAGAACCGGGGACCATGCGAACCGTTCCTGCTCCCCAGACACTCCGGGCGATCGCCGAGGAGGCCGCGCGCACCGTCGCGCCCGACCTGCTCGCCGTGTTCCGCGCCCCGATGACGATCAGCACGAAGCGCGATGCGCACGACGTGGTGACCCTGCACGACCGCGCCGCGGAAGAGACGATCACGGCGGTGCTCACCGCCGCCGTGCCGGGCTCCGTCGTGCTCGGCGAAGAAGGCGGCACCACCGGCGACACCGGTACCGCCGGCGACACCGGCAGCACCGCGGACCCCGTGGTGCGGTGGATCGTGGACCCGATCGACGGCACCGCGAACTTCGCCCGCGGACTCGCGTACTGGTGCATCTCGATCGCGGCCGAGGTCGACGGTGAGGTCGTCGCCGGCGTGGTCTTCGACCCGGTCGCCGACCACGTGTTCGCGGCGGACGACGACGGTGCCTGGCTCGACGGTGCGCCGATGCACTCGTCGTCCGGGCCCGACGACGCAGCGACGGTCCTGACGAGCTTCCCGGTGCAGCAGGACCTCGACCTGCTCGGCGAGGCCGCGGCGTTCGACCTGCTCCGGGACCTGACGCTCCGGTACCGCCACCACCACAGCCTCGGCAGCGGCGCCCTCAACCTGGTGCACGTCGCCGCCGGGTGGTCGGACGTGACGATGGGCTTCGCTACGCACCCGTGGGACGTCGCCGCCGGGGCACTGGTGCTCGAGCGCGCCGGCGGATGGTTCCGGGGCTTCCGTCGGGGCGAAGCCGTCGACCGCGCCCACCTGGCCGACGACTACGTCGCCGCCGGCGCCGGGGGATCGCATGCCGAGCTGGTGCGCCGGGTGCAGGAGCTGTCGGCCACGACCGCCACCGACTGAGCCGCCGCCCGGGCCGCCGGCCCGCCGACTGAGGCACGGACCGGGCCCCCCAGCCGGCTCGCCGACTGAGGCACAGACCGGGCCGCCGACCGGTTCGACTCGGGTGTCGCGAGCGGTCAGCCGAGCGGGTGCCCGGCGACTGCTCGCGCGGTGGACCCACGCGGCAGCAGGTGCGTCGGGAGCACCTCGTGCCGGTCGCCGCGGCGACCCCGGAGCCGCTCGACCACGAGCTCGACCGCCCGCGCGCCCATCCGGACGCGCGGCTGGTCGACACTCGTCAGGTCGAGCCGTTCGCCGAGGCCGGTGCCGTCGAACCCGGTCACCGCCGCCATCCGGGGGAGCGCGAGTCCCGCGCCGTCGGCGATCGCCACGAGCCGCGCCGCGGTCGCGTCGTTCGTCGCGACGAACGCCGTGACCCCGTCACCGAGGTGCCGCGCGATCCGCGCCGGGTCGGCCGCCAGGGCCTCGACGTCGTCGACGCGGTGGTCGCCCGGCGCACCGAGCTGCGCGGTGAGCGCGGCGTGCGCGACGGCACGACGGGTCGTCGAGGGGTGATCGGACTCCGCCACGAAGCACGTGCGCCGGTGCCCGAGTGCGGCGAGGTGGAGCACCAGCGCGCGCATGCCCGACTCCTCGTCGGCGCGCACGGTGTCGAGTCCGAGACCCGCGAGCGCCGACCCGCTCGACCCGAGGACCGCGACCGGCAGGTCGCGCGCGACCGCAGCGAGCCGTGCGGGGGCGAGCCGACTGCTCAGGACCGCGACCCCGAGCACACCGTCGGCCGATCCGTGGGAGGCGTGCAGGGCCTCCAGGCCGTCGGCCAGCCGGGCAGGGTCCCGGAACCCGTCCACGACGCGGAGCGCGAACCCCAGGGTCTGCGCGGTCGCGCGTGCGCTCCGGAGCGCTTCGTCGTGGAACGGGTTGGCGGCTTCGGTGACGACCACCCCGAGTACGAGCGGCGCGCCCTGCGCGCGTCGCCTGGCGAGCGAACCGACCGGGAGGCCCAGCTCGTCCGCCGTCCGCACCGCGAGTTCCCGACGTGGCCGGGACACACCGTCGTCGCCTCGCAGGGCGAGTGACACGAGCGATCGCGAGATGGCGCACCGCTCGGCCACGTCGCGGAGGGTCGCGGCCACGGTCAGGCGAGCTTCCAGGTGTGGACGTGTTCCCACGTCATCGTCTGCCACCAGCGACCGGACCAGTCCGGGCTCGTGGTGCGGTAGAGCACGACGGTGTCGCCGCGGAATCCGGTCGGGACGTCGACGTCGAGCTCGCGGATGAACGCGCCGACCTCGTCGTGCAGGTCCGGCCGGCCGTACAGGTCGTGCGAGGCGAGGGAGAGGTGCGCGCGGTACTGCTCCGGGTCGTAGTCGTTCGCCAGCGGGACCTGCATCGGCTGCCGGAACGGTGCGACCACGGCCTCGATGTCAGCGGCGAGCCGGACGAAGTCGTCGTTGTGCGAGCCGTCCGGTCGGGTCGCGACGTCGTAGACGAACCCGATGCCCTGTTCACGGACGCCGGCGTTGTGGACGTCGAAGGCCGGTCGGCTGTCGAGCAGCGCCGTGACGGCCGCGACGACCTGGTCCTCGTGGCTGCCGAACGGCTGGCTGCCGACGAGTGTGGCGTGCGGCGGGAAGGCACCGGCCGACAGCAGGCCGTACTGCGCGCGGAGCTGGTCGGTGACGACCGTGACGGCCCGGCAGGTGCGGGCGTCCGGGCGCAGGTAGATGCCGTGGCGGTACGGGTCGCTCGGGTCGCGCGGCAGCTTGGCGGTGACGTTCTGGGGCATGGGTCCGTCCGGGATCGGGGATGGGGAACGTTCCCGATGGTCGGGAACGTTCCCCATGATCGACCGGACGGGCCCGGGTATCACCCGTCGGTCCGTGACGGAACGGTGAACGATGGGTGTCGGCGGCGCCGAGCAGGTGCCGTCCCTGTCCGTGCGGTCAGCCCTTCCAGACGGACGCGGCGCCCGCGTGTCCGATGACGATGACCTCGATCATCGACACGACGCCGGCGGCGAGCAGCAGCACGGGCCCCACGACCGCGACCGCGCGCAGCGCCCCGCCGCTCGTCACCCGGTCGGTCGCGAACCTGTGCCAGGCCCACCACAGCAGCAGGAGCGCGAAGACCGCGATCGACCACGGCAGCAGGCCGTCGGCGAGTTCGGTGTGCCGTTCGAGCAGTGCGCTCTCGCGCTCTCGGTGCTCGAGCCACTCACCCGAGGACGTCGCCAGGGGGACCGAGACGAGGGCGATGAGGCCGATGATCGGTGCGCCGACCGCGAGCCACCGTCGTGCCGCGGGCCACACCGCGACCACGATCGCGGTCAACGCCGCGACCGGGACGGCGACCGAGGTCAGGTGGACGAAGAGGGGGTGGAGCGGTATCCCGCCGAACTGCCAGTCCATGACGGCCTTTCACGTCGAGCGCCCGACGGTGCAGGCGCGGTTCGACCAGACAACAGGATCTGGCGGCTCGGATCGTTCGAAACCTCACACGAACAGGGCGTCCCGGACATGGTTCGCTGAGACCATGAGCACCGCGGAGCCGCACGCCGGAGAAGCGCACACCGGCGACCTCGCGGCACGTCTGAACTGGCTGCGCGCCGGAGTCCTCGGCGCGAACGACGGGATCGTGTCGACGGCCTCCATCGTCGTCGGCGTCGCCGGTGCCTCGTCGTCCGTGCCGGCGATCGCGACGGCCGGCAGCGCGGCCCTCGTCGGCGGCGCGGTGTCGATGGCGCTCGGCGAGTACGTGTCGGTGAGCAGCCAGAAGGACAGCCAGCAGTCCCTCATCGAGCAGGAACGCCGCGAACTGGCCGACGACCCGGCCGCCGAGCTCGAGGAGCTCACGCAGCTCTGGCAGGCCCGCGGTCTCCGACGAGCAACGGCCGAACAGGTGGCTTCGGAACTGACCGAGCGCGACGCCCTCGCCGCACACCTCACCACCGAACTCGGGATCGACGAGGACGAGGTGGTCAGCCCGTGGCACGCCGCGTTCGCATCCGCCGCAGCGTTCTCGATCGGTGCGCTCCTTCCGCTCCTGGCGATCCTCCTCTTCCCGGAGGCGATCCGGGTGCCCGCGACGTTCGTCGTCGTCCTCCTCGCGCTGGCCCTGACCGGAGCCACGGGAGCCCGCATCGGCGGAGGCTCGCTGCGCCGCGCCACCGCCCGGGTGGTCGTCGGTGGAGCCCTGGCCCTCGCGGCGACCTTCGTCATCGGGTCCCTGCTCGGCACGAGCGGGGTCGTCTGAGATGGCGAACATCCTGGTGGTGGAGGACGACCCGGAGATGGGTGCCCTCGTCGAGCGCGGCCTGACCGGTGAAGGACACGTGGTCACGGTCGTGACCGACGGCATCGCCGCACTCGTCCAGGCCCGGGCCCAGTCGTTCGAGGCGGCGGCGATCGACGTCATGCTGCCCGGGATGACGGGCTTCGAGGTCTGTCGGCGGCTCCGTGAGCTCGGCCAGGACTTCCCGGTGATCCTGGTGACCGCACGGGACGCCGTCGACGACCGGGTGTTCGGGCTGGACTCCGGGGCGGATGACTACCTCACGAAGCCGTTCGCGATCACCGAGCTCAACGCGCGGATCCGGGCGCACCTGCGGCGTCGCGCCGCGGGTGGGGTGACCATCGTGGAGGCCGGGTCGGTGCGGCTCGACACCCTGGCCGTGCGTGCGTCGGTGCACGGGCGGGACCTGCCGCTGAGCGTCAAGGAGTTCTCGTTGCTGCGGTTCCTGATCCAGGGCGCCCCTGACACGCGCACCAGAACCGAGGTGCTCGAGGAGGTCTGGGGGAGCCCCGAGCACTTCGATCCGACCATCGTCGACCAGTACGTCAGCTACCTCCGCAAGAAACTGCAGGCCTCGGGCGCTGACGTCGTGATCCGGACGGTGCGCGGCGTGGGGTACGCCCTCGAGGTCGTGTCGGCGAGGTGAGGTTCCTGCGCCGTCTGTCGATCCGTGCCCGGATCACCCTCGGGAGTCTGATGGTCGGTGCAGTCGTGCTCTCCGGGGTCGCGGTCGTCCTGCACGTGCAGATCGAACGCGCGACGCTCGCGACCGACCGGTCCCTCGCCTCCGGTGACGCCGCGCCCTTCGTCTCCGATCTCCGGCGCAACCCGGACGAGGCGCCGGACCGTCCGGCAGAGGACGTCCTGGTCGGGATCCGGTCGTCGTCCGGCGGATGGGTCGTGGACTCCCTGCCGCGCGACGTCCGTGCGGCGCTGCCCTCGACGGTGCCGGATGACGGCGACACGCTGAGACTCCACACCGCACACCGGGTCGTGACGGTCGTCGGTGTGCCGGTGCGGAACGCCGCCGGGTCGTTCGTCGTCTGGGCCGCGCACGACGGTCGGGCCGGAGAGGAGACGGTGGCGCGGGTGGACCGGTCACTGGTCGTCGGCACGGTCTTGGCGCTGCTCGCCTTCGCCGCGACGGCGTGGTTGCTGTCGACGCTCGCCCTCCGCCCGGTGGGGCGGATGCGCCGGATCGCCGAGCACCTCAGTGCCGGGAACGGTGTTGGACACCTGCCCGTCGGGGCGTCCGACGACGAACTCGCGGCACTCGCCCGGACCCTCAACACCTTCATCGACCGGCAGCGCGAGAACACCGAGCGTGAGCGGCGGATGGTCTCCGATGCGAGCCACGAACTCCGCACGCCGCTGGCGGCACTGACCGCGCGGCTCGAACTCGCGCATCGCTCGTCCGGCGATGCCGTGGCCCTCGAACGTGCGCTGCGCGCAGCCGAGAGCGATGCCGCCCGGTTGGTCGCGCTGGCGAACGCCCTGCTCGAACTCAGTCGACTGGGTGAAGGCGGCGCCGTTCCATCGACTCCGGTCGCTGCGCTCGTCACGGAACTCATGGGATCGATCGACCGTGCTCGCGCCGTCTCGTCCGTCGGTCTGCGCGACATCGACTTCGCCGTCCGCCTGACTTCGCCGGACGAGCACTACGGGATCGAGCCCGCTGCGTTCGCCCGGGTCGTCGACAACCTCGTGGCGAACGCGATCGCAGCGGGGGAGGACGGCGGCGTGATCCGGGTCACGCTCGAGCAGTCCGCCGACGGGCGGCTCGAGCTGCGCGTCGTCGATGACGGACCCGGCGTCCGGGACGACTTCCTCCCACAGGCCTTCGACCGCTTCACCCGGGCGGACAGCGCACGGCGTGCCGTCCTCGGCGGGAGCGGACTCGGGCTCTCCCTCGTACGAGGCATCGCCGAACGTGCCAACGGGACGGCGGACCTCCGCAACGTCCCCTCCGGGGGTGCCGTCGCCAGCGTCACGCTCCCCGCGTGCTGACCGTGTTCGCCGACCACATCGTCACTCGGACTCTCGAACGACCGAACGTCGCGGCTGAGGAGCGGGCCGGGCAGGCCAGGGGTGCGTTCTGCAAGGGGGTCAGACCCGGGCGGCGGTCCGGCCCGGTACCAGGCTGCCGTCGACCGCGTTGTGGGTGACGCCCGTCGAACGGCCGTCGATCTGGTCGACCACATCGTCGACGGACAGACGACCGATCAGACTGAGCGGCTGTCGCCACGAGGTGATGCCGAGCAGCTCGGTGGCGAGTGGGGCGACCCCGTCGTAGCCCGTGACCGACAGGTCGTCCGGTGCTCGGAGGCCGCGGCGGCGCATCGACTCGAGCACACCGACGGCCCAGCGGTCGCTCGGTGCCATGATCGCCGTCACGCCGCCGGCCCGCAGGACCTGCTCGAGGAACGAGTCGAGGTCCTCGGGGTCTGCTCCGTGGTCCTCGGAGCGGATCCGGAGCACCTCGGCGCCGCGCGCACGGAGCCGACGCACCATCGCGTCGGTGCGTGCCGACTGCGTCAGTGACCCGGACGGTGTGACCGTCAGCACGGCGACGCGACGGTGTCCGAGGTCGGCGACGTGGTCGGCGAGCCCGCGTCCGCCGCCGCGTTCGTCGCAGTACGCGCTGCTCACCGCGTCGTTCGTCTCGGGGCGCCCGGAGACCACCGTCGGGATGCGTCGGGCGAACGGCAGCACGTCGGCGATCGGCAGGGCGCCGCTGCAGACGATGAGCCCCTCGACGCGCAGGGAGACCAGGGTCTCCAACGCCCGGCGTTCCTCGCTGACCGGGAACGACCCTGCACCGGTGGCGGTGACGACGCGGTACCCGCGCGCCGCGGCCTGCAGCTGGAACGCGGTCAGCAGGTGCCCGTAGAAGGGGGTGGAGGCGTCGCGGACGAACACCCCGAGCGTGTGCGTGCGGTGTGCCGACATGCCGCGGGCGTTCGCGTTCGCGACATAGCCGAGGTCGAGCGCGGCCCGCTTGACCCGCTCGGTCGTCGACGGAGCCACGCCGTACGCGCCGGCGAGGGCGCGGGAGACGACCGACTTCGACACACCGGCCAGGGCGGCGACGTCGTGGATGGTCGGGACGGCGGGGTGTCCGGTCACCGCGGGCGCCGTTGTCTGGAGGACTGCACGACTGTCACGGTAGCCGGAGGGACGCCCGGACCGGGCGACGGTGGTGGTGAACAGTTGGTCACGCCGACCGCCCGGCGCGGGCCGCGGGCGGTCGGCGTGGGTGCCGGGCTAGCGCTTCGTCGCCGGGCGACGGAGCGTCAGGCGGTACTCCTTCTTCGTCGTGCCGTCCTGGGCGGTGACCGTGATGCGTGCCGTCCGGCCGGACACGTGCACTGCGGCGGCCGCGTTCGGGTTCGTCGTGTGCACGTGGACGTCGGCGACGCGCAGCGTCCGGACCGGAGCGGTCACGGTCGCACCGTGCGACGAGGCAGCGGCGGGCAGGTGGACACGCACGCCCGCGACCGCGATCGAGGACACGGTGGGGTCGTTCGACACCAGGAAACGCTCGCGCAGGGCGGCAGCCTCGTGCTTGGTCACGCCGATCGTGTCGGTCAGGTAGGAGCCCATGCCGCCGTACTCGGTCGCGATGTCCTGCTCGAAGGTGCCCTGCAGCAGCTGCGGGGTCGCCCAGGTCACCCCGAGCTGCGTGTTCGAGAGCAGGTAGTCGTGCAGGATGTCCGCGCTGTCGACGCCGAGGACCCGGTCGAGCAGGTCCACCACGGTGCCGGTGCGGTCCATGCCGTGGGAGCAGTGGATCAGGACCGTGCCGCTGGTGTGCGTGGCGAGGATCCGGAGCACCCGGCGGTACGCGGTGATCATCGACCCGGGTGTGGCCTGGTCGACCCGGCCCTTGTCGACCAGGTCGTGGTACATCGCGGTGTCGTCGCTGTAGTCGCCGTCCGCGCCGAACATCGAGATGTCGACGTGGCGCGCACCCGGGATCGCGACGTCCGGCTTCGCGGCGATCTGGGACGGGGTGCGCAGGTCGACGACGAGGTCGACGTGGTACTCGTCGGCCAGGGACGTGGCCCCGGCGGCGGTGATCTTGTCGAGTGACTCGGAGCGGATCAGGCGCGGGGCGTTCACGGTCTGACCAGACCGGCCGTGGACCGCGGCGAGCTCACGGCCGTTGACCAGACCGGGGACGTCGGTGATCGGGTGGTCGGCGGCGGTGAACGCCGGCTGCAGGGTGTCGTCAGCGTGGGCGGCGGTGACGGAGAACGCGGCGGAGGCGACGACGGCCAAGCCGGCGAGGGCGGTCGCTGCGACGCGGGTGGTGCGCGGCGAACGGGTGAGTGGGGAGTGGGTGAGTGGGGAGCGGCGGAGCGGGGACACGGGGCAACCTCGATCTGATCAGGACCCGGGGGTCGTGGGGAGCCGGACGTGGTGGCGTCCGGCTCCCCGCAGGATCGCGGCGCGGGTCGTCGGCGGTGTGGCGGCGAGGTGGCCGGGGCGTGTCCGGGTCATGAGGCAGCGCTCAGTCGCGCACCCGACGGCCCGTGCTTCAGGACGCCGGGGCCAGCCGGTACCGGAACAACTCGCTGAGGACCTGCCGGGCGGGCGTGTAGAGCAGCACCGTCGAACCCGTCGTGCTCGTCGTGCCCGTTGCAGCCCTCGTCGAACTGCCCGAGACGATCCCGTACAACCGGTTCGTGGCGCTCATCACCGGTCCGCCGGCGTCGCCCGGCTCGATGCCGGCTCCGGCGCCGCCGCGCGCGGCGGCGAGGTGCTGCACGCCGGGACGGCTCCCTGCCGGCACGCGTGTGGCCGTCCAGGAGCAGTGCAGCCCGCTCGCCGCCCCGCTGGTGCAGAAGGGATCGGCATCTGGCTTGCCGATGCCGGTGACGGCGGCGCGTGTCAGGCCCCCGTCCACCCGGTTGAACACTCGACCCGATGCCCGGGGCGTCCACGTTGCGACGGACGGGTCGCACGACCCGGTCGCCGCCCGGGCCCGGGTGCACGCCAGGGGCGGGATGACGGCGAGTTCGAGGTCCGACTCCGCGGACTGCCAGACCACGTTGCCGACGGTCGCGCCGGCGAGCTGCACGGGTGCCTGCAGCGGCGCGCAGTGCTTCGCGAGCACCACCCACCGGGTCGCTCGCTGGTACTGCTTCAGCTGACTCCGGAACCCTTTGGCGGCCAGCACGGCACCGACCGTGCAGGTGCCGCCGGGGACCCCGACCTCGGTGCCGGCGATGATCGGCGCTGCGACCCGGTCGGGGTCGCTCGTGGTGGCCGAGGCCGACGGAGCCCAGGTGAGGGTGGCCCCGACGACGGCCGCCAGGGACACGGCGACGGCCAGGGTGCGGACGAGCGCCGGTTGCGCGTGGCGGGTCACGGGTCAGCCGAGCGTGCGGGTGCCGTTGACGCGTCCGATCACCGACAGGGTGTCCGGGTCACCGAGACGGGCGTGCCAGTGCAGCGTCGTGGTGCCGCGCGGCAGGTCCGGGAACGCGGCGGTGAAGCGGTAGTGGCCGCTGGCGCTGACGACGTCGTCCCCCGAAGTGACCTCGGCGATGTGCTTGTTGAACAGGCCGCGCGGCTTGCCCGGTGCGTCGTAGTAGACGATGACCAGGGCGCCGGGCTTCCCGGTCCCGGCGAAGGTGATGCCGGTGAAGCTCTTCCGGTCGGGCCCGCCGTGGGTCTTCGCGGTGAACGCCACGGCCGCAGCCCGGGTCGAGGTGTGTGTGGCGTCCGCCGTGTGGGAGATCGTGGCGGCTCCGGCCTGCGCGGGGACCAGGACGCCGGCGGCGAGCGCACCGCCGAGGGTGACGCAGGTCGCGAGCACGGTCAGTCGGCGGACCGATGGGGAGCGGTGGGTGGACGGGGTCGAACGCATGGAGACTCCTCTGGTTCGTGGGGGTGCGGGCCGGGGTGGCCCGGTGTGCGTGAACGCTAACAACGCGCCAGACGATCGTCTAGCGAAATCCTGAAGCTGAGGGGATCAGAGGCATTGCGCCCGGTGCGACCGCTGCCGACTCCTGGTCAGACGTTCGTATGATGAACCAAGACCCGACCGAGGAGTGCGATGAACCAGCGGCAGCAGGCGAAGACCCGGACCCGCGAGCAGATCATCGAGGCTGCGGCGGCGGTGTTCGCGAGCCACGGCTACGCGGGGACCTCGTTCGCACGGGTCGCCGCCGCGATGGACCGCCCGAAGTCGGCGATCGGCTACCACGTGTTCTCGTCCAAGCACGAACTCGCCTTCGCGGTCATCGAGCGGCAGCAGGCGCGCTGGGCGGCGATCGACTCGCTGATCCGGCAGCCCGAGGGGCTCGAGCACCTGCTCGTCATGCTCACGTCCGCCTGCTCCGACGCCATACGGTGTCCGGTGGCTGCCGGGGCGATCCGCCTGAGTCACGAACTCCGCGGTGCGGGGGAAGTGATTCCACGGGTCTTCACGTGGGACGACTACGTCCGTCGGCACCTGTCGGCTTCGAGCGGTGGCACCGGACCGGCCACCGACCCCGAGTGGGCACGTGCGGCGGACCTCGTGCTGACGTCGACCTTCGGGGTGATGTGGGCCCGGACGAGCGCCCGGCTGACGCGGGACACCGAGGGGCAGCTCCGGGACCTGTGGGCGGCGCTGTTCACCGGGCTCGGTCTGCCGGGTGTGCACGCGCTGCTCGAGCAGGTGGAGCCCGTGCGCGTGGGCGGTCATCCGGCCGAGGCCGAGGGCTGACCCCGGCGGGCGTGACATCCCTGCCGTCCCCGCCGGGGTGCCATGCCCTACTTCTTCTGCTCGGAGCCGTCCGGGTTCACGACGTACCAGACGCCCTTGTCGCCCTGACCCGTCACGTCACCGGCCTTCTTGTCCCCGATGAAGGTGTAGATCGGTCGGCCGTCGATCGTGATCTGCCGTCCGCCGTCCACGCCCGTGATGGTGCCGACCTTGCCGGTGATGCCGGACACCTTGGGTGTCGCCGTCGTCGCCTCGATCGCGGGCCACGCGGTCGCGCAGCCACCGGTGCAGGTGCTCTTGCCGGAGTCCTTGACGTCGGCGTCGAAGTAGTAGGCAGTCATGCCCTTGCCGTCGACGACGACCTTGCCGAGTGTCGTCGCGGCGACGGTCACGTCGACCGACGGTGACGAGTCGGTCGTCGCGGGAGCGTCGCCCTGCGCGGCCGGGGACGGCGAGGGTGAGGGTGCTGCGGATCCGGCCGTGGAGCAGCCGGCGAGGCCGAGGGTCAGGAGCAGCGCGGCCCCGAGTGCGATGGACGCGGGTCGGGATGACGGGGTGCGGTGGGGTGTCGACACGGGGGCTCCTCGAGGTCAGGTCTCGCCGCTGACTGCTGGCCAGACGTTCGTCTAGCGAACGTAACCGCAGGACGAGGCGGGAGCCAGCACCCTGCGCGCCCTCTCATCGTGCCGGCCGTGGATCGGTGGTCAGTGCTCGGTGTGCTCGACGAGGTGAACGCCCTCGACGCGGCCGAGGACGTCCAGTGACGCGGGGTCGATCAGGCGGGCGCTCCAGGACGCCCGGTCGGCTCCACGGGGCAGCTCGGGCAGCGCCGCCGTGAAGGCGAACCGGCCGGTCGGGCCGACGGCGCTGCTGCCCGGCTCGATCTCCGCGACGCGCTCGTTCCCGGAGTCGTCCCCGGGGCTGCCGTAGTGGACGACCACGACGGCACCGGGGGTGCCCAGCCCGGCGAACCGCACCCTGACGACTCCGCTGGTGCCGACCGTCCGTGGTGGGCGGATCGCGAACCGGTGTGCGCCACTCGTCACGGTCGGTGCCCCGAGTGCGGCGCCGAGTGCGCCGGATGCGCCGAGGCCGATCGTCTCGGGGCCCGGCGTGGTCGGTGACGGCGCGGGCAGGGCGATGGCGACGGCGAGCGCAGCGATCCCCACGGCGAGGATGATCGGAGACGCCCGGACCCGATCGGTGCTCCGCGGCATGGTCGGCCCCTTCGTGGACGGTGTGCGGCGGCTGCCGCCACCGCACACGCTACCGGTTCGCCAGACGATCGTCTGCGCTGGTCGAGGTGCCGACGCGGACACCGGTCCATGGGGAGCGGTACTGTTCCCCTTCGTGAGTGTTCGTCGCCGTGCTTCCCGTGTCGTCTCCATAGGGGTGGTCGCAGCCCTGGCGGCGTCGTTGACCGGGTGCGGCGAGGGAGCCGGCGTCGACAGCGACTACGCGAAGATCTGCCGCGACAACGCGACCGAGAAGCGGTTGCCGGACGACGACTGCAACAACCACGGCGGGCACGCCGGCTGGTACTTCCTGCCGCTCTTCGCCAACCGTGCCACGAGGGTCCCCGGCGTGGGGGACGCGGTCTCCGGCGGCACGAGCGCCCTGCCCGCCGGGAAGACCGCGAAGGCCGGCGTCTCGTCCCGTGGGAGCTCCGTCACCAAGGGCGGCTTCGGCGGAGCCGGCGGTCACGGTGGGTTCGGCGGCTGATGGAGCGCATCGAGTTCCCCGAGCGTCCGGACTGGCGGCGCCGGATCCAGCAGACCGGGTTGATCTACTCGCGGTCCGTCCGCGACGACGGCACGCCCGTCGAGTACTGGAACGACACCGCCGCGTACGTCTTCACGCTGCCGGAGGTCGAGGCGCTCGAGCGGCAGACCGAGGAACTGCACCGGATGTGCCTCGAAGCCGCCCGGTACCTCGCCACCGGTGCCCTCGGCACGCTGGGCCTGACGCGAGCCGGGTTCGACCTCGCCTCGTGGTCGCTCGAGCACGATGAGCCCGACCTGTACGCGCGGTTCGACCTGGCCTACGCCGGAGACGGTTCACCCGCCAAGATGCTCGAGTACAACGGGGACACCCCGACCGGGTTGATCGAGGCATCGGTCACGCAGTGGCACTGGATGCAGGACCGGCTCACCACCGGCGAACTGTCCGCCGAGACTGACCAGTGGAACGGCATCCACGAGGCGATGGTGGCGCGCTGGCGGACACTGCTGCACGAGTCCCTGCGCGCCGAGGACGGTGGGCGACTGTTCGTGGCGCACTCCGACCTCGACACGGCGGGCGAGGACTGGGACACGGTGGCCTACATGCGCGACCTGGCGGGGGAGGCCGGGTGGGAGCACACCGGCATCGAGATGAAGGACATCGGCTGGCACGCGACGGCCCGACAGTTCGTCGGCGACCAGGAGCCGGTCGGTTCGTCGCGCAGCGTGTTCACGCTGCCCGGGGACGATCCGGGGACCCAGTACCCGGTGATCCGCAACCTCTTCAAGCTGTACCCGTGGGAGGACCTCGTCTCCGGGGACGACCGGGCGCAGGGCGACGAGGAGTTCGGCGCCTTCCTGGTCAGCGACCGCGGGCGGCTCGGCCGCTGGTACGAGCCGGCGTGGAAGATGTTCCTGTCGAACAAGCTGCTGCTCGTCGCGCTCTGGCGATTGTTCCCTGGCCACCCGAACCTGCTGCCGGCCTTCGCGGACGGTCCGAACGGCATGCGCGACTTCGTTGTGAAGCCCGTGTTCGGGCGCGAGGGCGACGGCATCGCGGTGCACCGAGCCGACGGTTCGGTCACGACGAACGGTCGCGAGTACCGGCGCCCCGGCACCGGGGCCGAACGGGTGTGGCAGCAGTACCACGAGCTCCCGGACTTCCCGGGGTCGAACGGGCACAACCACCCGGTCCTCGGGTCGTGGGTCGTGGGCGGCGAGTCCTTCGGGGTCGGCATCCGCGAGTCCGACGGGCCGATCACGGACTACTGGTGCCGGTTCGCCCCGAACATCATCGCGGCCTGACGTCGGTCAGTTGACGATCTCGCCGCGTTCCTCGGGCGGGAGCGCGACGAGCCGTTCCCGCCACTGGCGCAACGCCTCCGGGGTGAGCCGTGTCCATCCGGTCTCCTCGCCGACCACGCGGAGCGGGAGGACACTGCGGTACGACCGGGTCGGGTTGCCGGGGAACTTCTTGTCGGTCACGTTCGGGTCGTCCTCGAAGGGACCGGTCGGCTCGACGCGGTACACACGCGGCTCACGGTCGCCGGGCACGAGCTCGGCCGCGAGTTCGGCCGCGAGCCCTGCTCCGTCGCGGGTCGCCGTGAAGTAGACGTGGTTCATCACGACGTCGGGGCGGTAGTTCGAGCGGAAACCGGGGGAGAGGAACTCGCCGGGCCGCAGGGCTGCCACTGTGCCGTGCCAGAACGGACCGGTCTCGTCTGCTGCTGCCATGGCGTCAGCCTACGAACGGCTCAGCGCCCGCGTCCGACCAGCGCGCGCCACCGCGGCTGTTCCGAGACGACGACGGCGACGCACAGGGCGGTGACGACGATCGCGACCGCCGTCGGCCACAGGACCCAGGCTGCAGCGACCGCCCCCACGAGGTGCGCGAGGACCGACGCGATGGTGACCGCTCCCGGTGCCGCGACCGGCGGGTCGCCGCCGGGGCGGTCGCCCGTGGTCCCGAACACCGCCGGCGGCACGACGAGGACCAGGACGGCGGTGATCGCGAGCACCGGCGAGTGGGGCCAGAGCGCCCACGGCAGGCCCACCCACGCGACGAGCTCCGCCAGGAACCGCAGGCCGCCACGGAGCGGGTCGTGACCGACGGGCCTCGACGGGCGCGCCGCCGTGGACACGGTCACCGTGTCGTCGCGGCACGGAAGCCGCGATCCAGGAAGTCGACCATCCACGCGGCACTCGCATCGACGTCCGTGTCCATCTGGAACCCGCCGGACGCCTCGATCGTGGCGAACCCGTGCAGGACGCTGCGGAGCACCCGGAGCGCGTGGACCTCGTCGGCCGGGTCGAGCGGGTAGTCGCGGAGCGCCGCGGCGAAGGACGCCAGGGTGCGACCGAGTGCGACCGCCAGGGGGTCATCGGCACCGGTCGGCCGGACGCCGACGGCTGCCTGGTACCGCGCCGGGTGTTCCCGGACGCTCCGGCGCACGGTCTGCACCGCCGCCTCGAGCGCACTCCGACCGCTGCGGCCCTGCATGGCGTCGCGGAGTGCGTCACCGAGCTCGTTCGCACCGAGGATCGCGATCCTGCGCGTGAGGTCGCCGAGTCCGTCGACGTGCTTGTACAGCGACGGTGCCTTCACCCCGAGGCGGTCGGCGACGACGCTCATGCTCAGCTGGGCCAGGCCGATCTCGTCGGCCAGCGTCGCCGCGGTCTCGGTGACGGTCGCCGGGTCGAGCCCCGCCCTAGGCAACGGGACCTGCGACGGGCAGCGTGCGGGCGAGGAACGGCAGCAGCAGGGCGAGGAGCGCCGCCGGCGTCTCGGTGTGGGGGTAGTGACCGGCGCCGTCGATCACGGCGAGTTCCCCGAGGCCGTCCGGCAGGTCGGCGAGGATCCGCTCGCCCTCGGCGCGGGGCACGGCCCAGTCCGGGTCGGCACTGCCCTCGACGACGAGCACGGGGCACCGGACGGCACCCAGCTGCTCGCCGGCGTCGGCGGGCGACGTGCGGGTCATGGCGCGGAGGACCGCCATCCGCTCCGGTTGCCGCAGGGTCGTCTCGATCCGGCTGCGCTCCGTCGCCCAGTCGGCGGGCTTGGCGGGGACCGCGATGTCGAGGTACGCGAGCCAGCCGGGCAGGCTGCCGCTCGTCATGACCCGCGCGAGCTGGACGGTGCCGGCGCGGTGCCGGCGGTTGCGCAGCAGTCCGCCCAGGTCGACGGACTGCTTGCGCGTGAACGGCGCCAGCTCGACGATGCCCGCGACCAGGTCCGGTGCGGTGGCCGCGGCGATCGTCGCCGCGCCCCCGCTGATGGACTGTCCGACGACCACGGCCGGGCCACCGAGGTGGCGGGCCACCGCGACGAGGTCGCGTGCGATGTCGGCGCGCTGGTAGCCGGCCCACCCGGTGCTCGAGTCGCCGCAGCCGCGGAGGTCGACGTTCGCCACCCGGTAGCCGGCCGCGACGAGCTCCGGCACGACGAAGCGGTAGGCGTGCCGGCTGTCGCCCATGCCGTGGGCGAGGACCACGAGCGGCCCTGTTCCGGAGAGGTCGTAGGCGATCGTGCCGCCCTCGGTGTCCAGGTGTTCGAGCATGACGTGGCTCCTTCGGCTACGGGTAGTAACTCAGAAGCTAATACCCATAGCCAAAGTTGGCAAGGGGCAATCGTCACGCATCCAGGTCGAGCGTCGTCGACAGCTCGGGGAACGCCTGCGCCTGGTCGACGAGCTGCTGTCCCTTCTGCACGATCCCCGCCACGCTGTCCGCACCGGCGGCGAACCGCAGCGGCGGCTCGGGCATCGCGATCAGCGTCAGCAGCACCTGCGCGAGCTTCGCGGGGTCGCCGGACTGGTTGCCCCGCATGCCGCGGAAGAACTCCTTCGACCCGGCCGAGAGCGGGGCGTAGTCGTCGATCGCGACGTCGCCCCAGAAGGTCGAGTCGCCCTCGGCCAGCAGGTCGGTGCGGAAGAAGCCGGGCTCGACCACGGTGGTGTGGATGCCGAAGGGCGCCACCTCGTCGTGCAGGGCCTCCATCCAGCCCTCGAGCGCGAACTTCGACGCCGAGTAGGCGCTCCCACCTGCGCCGGCGACGATGCCCGCGGTGGAGCTGATGCTGATGACGTGCCCGGAGCGCTGCCGTCGCATGACCGGGAGCACGGCACGCGTCACCGCGAGCGCCCCGAAGAAGTTCGTCTCCATCTGCGCGCGGAACTGCTCGGCCGAGATCTCCTCGAAGTACCCGGCCTGGAAGCTCCCGGCGTTGTTCACCAGGACGTCGACGCCGCCGAAGCGGTCGGTCGCGGCGTCGACTGCGGCTCGGACCGACTCCGGGTCGGTCACGTCGAGCGCGACGGCGAGCAGGCGCTCGTGGTCGCCGAGGACGGCGCGGACCCGCTCGGGGTCGCGTCCGGTCGCCACGACCCGGTGCCCGGCGTCGAGGGCGGTCCGGGCGAAGTCGGTGCCCATCCCGCGGCTCGTGCCGGTGATGAGGAAGGTGCTGGTTCCGGTCATGGGGTGTGGTTCCTGTTCGGTGGAAGGGACGCGAGGCGAGGCAGGGACGCGGGGAAGGGGCGGACGCCCGTCAGCCGCGCACTCGGATGGTGGCGGCGCCGGACAGCAGGTCGCGCACCGCTCCGACGTCGTCGACGGTGCCGATCGGCACGATCCCCGGGAAGCTGCCGACGTCCGTGTAGTACAGGACGATCGACTGATCCGGCACGTAGTAGGCGATGGTGCCCGCCGGCGCATCGCTCGTGCTCGGGGCGCCGGTGGTGTCGAGCGGCGCGGGGAGCCGGGCGATCTGCTCCTGCCCGCCGTAGTCGGCGAAGGTCAGCGTCGCCGGCAGCCGGGCGGCCAGCGCGCGCGCCGTCGCGCTGTCGGTCAACCGGCCGGTCAGGGTCTCGCCGTCGAGCTCGATGGTGATGTGCACGGGGTCGGCCTCCGTCGGGGTGGTGATCGTGGGAGCTGCAGTCGCGGTCGCAGTCGCGGCCGCGGACGCAGGCGCCGGCGGCTCCGCGCGGTCGACGCCGCTGCACCCGGCGAGCGCCCCCACCACCAGCGCGACGACCGGAGCCAGCGCGAGCGGGCCCAGTGCGAGGTGCGGACCCGCGGCGGGACGGCGTCTGGTGCGGACGTGCATCGGGGCTCCCTCTGTTCGTGGACACCACCATCGAAGCCCCACCACCACCCGCCCAGTGAGGCTCCGGCGAAACGGGGTCCAGCCGAACCTCCCTGTCCGCCGGACCATGCCCCTACCGTCGGTCCGTGACCACGACGACCTCCGACCTCCCCACGACCGACCGGGCCACCGACGGTCGACTGCCCTGGTTCCCGCTCGCCCTGCTCGCCGCGATCGGGTTCCTCCTCGTCGCCATGGAGACGATGCCGGCCGGGCTGCTGCCCGCGATCGCCGATGGCATGGGCACGAGCGAGGGCACGGTCGGCCTGTTCGTCAGCGCGTACGCGATGGGGACGGTCATCGCCACGGTCCCGGCGATCGCCCTGACCCGCGGGTTCCGCCGCAAGCCGCTCATCGTCGCCGCCATCGCCGTGCTCCTCGTCGCGAACACCCTGACCGCGTTCGCGCCGAACGTCGCGGTCGCGCTGGTCACCCGGTTCGTCGCCGGCGCGATGTCGGGGACGATCTGGGGCATGTTCGCCACCTACGCCCGGCGGATCAGCCCGGCACGCTTCGCCGGGGTGTCGCTCGCGATCGTGTCGACGGGCGCGCCGGTGGGGTTCGCGCTGGGCACCCCGCTCGGGTCCTTCATCGGCAACGCCCTGGGCTGGCGGTCGTCGTTCATCGGGCTGAGCCTGGTCGGCGTGGTGGTCCTGGCACTGATCGCGCTGTTCGTGCCGGACGCCCAGGGGCAGACGAGCGGCGCGAAGCTGTCCGTCGTGCAGGTGTTCCGGATCCGCGGCATCGCGGTCATCCTCGCGGTGATCGCGACGTGGATGGTGGCGCACAACACGATCTACACGTACATCTCGCCGTACCTGCGGGCGACCGGCACCGACCTGAGCGCCGGGCTGGTGCTGCTCGTCTACGGGATCGCCGCGATCCTCGGCGTCGTCGTGACCGGCGCGCTGCTCGACCGGCACCCCCGACCCCTGCTGCACGGCAGCGTCGGCCTGTTCGTCCTGGCGGGCGTGGTGCTGCTCGTCGGGCACGAGTCGCCGGTCGCGGTCCTGGTGGCCGCGGGCCTGTGGGGCATCGGCTTCGGAGGGTCCTCCACGCAGCTGCAGGCCGCCCTGACGACCGCCGGCGGTGATGACGCCGACGTCGCGAGCGCGTTCCTGCCGGTCGCGTTCAACATCGCGATCTTCGCGGCCGGCCTGTTCGGTGCCGCCCTGCTGACGGCCTTCGACGGGCTGGTGCTCGCCGTGGTGATGATCGTGTTCGGGGCGGTCGCGGCGCTCCTCACCGTCATCGGCCGCGGATCGGCGTTCCCCGCGAAGCTCTGACGCGATCGACGACGGCGACCACGGGCTGCGATCATGTCCGGGTGCAGCACGACGACGACCACCCCCGCCCGGACGTCACGACCATCGCGATCATCGGCGGCCCGGAGCCGGTCACCGTGACCCTGCACCCCGCCGACAGCGGGTGGGCTGCGGTCTTCGCGGACCACCGGCGACGCATCCTGGAGGCCCTCCCCGGCTCCGGCACGGACGCTCCGGTCGTCGAGCACATCGGCTCCACGGCCGTCCCCGGCCTGGCAGCGAAACCCATCGTCGACATCGTGGTCGTCGTCGCCGACGTCACCGCCGAGGCCACGTACCTCGACCAGCTCCTCGCCGCCGGGTACGAGCTGCGTGTCCGCGAACCGGGCCACCGCCTGGTCCGGACGCCGGCCCGAGACGTCCACGTGCACGTCTACGAGCGGGGCGCGACGGCGGTCGACGAGTACCTGCTCCTCCGGGATCACCTGCGCGCCGACGCCGACGACCGCGCGCTGTACGAACGGACGAAGCGGGAGCTGCTCGACCGGAGCTGGGACGACATGAACGCCTACGCCGAGGCGAAGACGGCCGTCATCACCGCGATCAAGGAGCGGGCACGACGGAGCCGCGCGTCCTGAGACGCGCGGCTCCGTGGTCGAGCCTCAGCTCGTCGGGACGACGTCCCAGTGCTCGCGGATCAGGTTGTGGTCGACCCGGAACAGGTCGGCCGCGCCGAACGGTGCGTCGGCCCTCGCCCCGACCGGCTTCGAGAACGTCCACACCAGGTCGCCGTCGGCGAGCGAGATGACGGACTCCTGCTTCGGCAGGCTCTGCGCGGCGCTGCCGGCGAAGAACTGCTTGAGCGCGGCCGTGCCGTTCGCGGCGACCGAGTTGTGCTGCAGGTACGCCGGGTCGAACTTCTCGTCGAGGACGGACACGTCGTGGTCGCGGAACAGCCGGTCGTACGCGGTCACGGCGAGCACCCGGTTGTGCTCCTCCTGCCGCTCGGTCAGGTGACGGTCACGCTTCGCGGCCGGGTACAGGTCGCTGAACATGCTGTTCGTGTTGCCGCTGGCCGGGGTCCCCGTCGGGACCGTCTGGCGGAGTGCCCACCACTCGCTGATGCGCCCGTTGCGCATGCGGAACAGGTCGACGGCGGCGTCACCGGTGCGTTCGTCCTTCGGCTTCGCGGTGATCTGCCAGTGCACGGCCACCAGGTCCGCGTCACCGGCGATGTGCTTGATCACGGCGTGGGCGCCGGGCACCCGGGAGCGGTCGGCGGTGAACTCGGCGAGCAACGCCGACGGACCCGAGGCGCTCGTCGCACCGTGCGCGACGGCACCGGTCGCGACGGCGGTCCGTGCAGCCGCACGGGCCTTCGCGGACGCGGGGGACCGGAACGCGCACCGGAACAGGTGCCGGACCGTGGCCTCGTTGCGCTGCTCGGCGCGACGGTCGAGCCGCGAGACCGCCGTGCCACCCGAGGTCGTCCGCGCCGCACGGTCCACCGTGTGGTGCGCGGAGGTCGCCGTGGTGACGGAGGTGGAGGAGGAGGTGGAGGTGTGGAGGGGTGCCGCCACGGCCGGACCGGCCACGAGCGACACGGCGATGGCGACCGGAGCTGCCACCGCACACGCCTTGGCGATGATGGGGAGAAGTGATGTCGTCTGCACGGCAGAACGATGGAACCGGTCCCTGGAAGCCCACGCGCGCCCTGGGGCCGCCACTCGCTCGACCGTGACCGGCTTCTCAGTCGCGGTGCGCGCCTCCAGGGCGGCCTGTGCGCGCGCTGCCAGGGTGACCCGCTCCCGCTGGTGATCGACGAGCCGGACCTGTGCGACGGCTCACGCGCACTGTCAGCCGATCCCTACGCTCCGGGCTCGTCGATGGCCAGGCGGAGCTCGGCGAGCACGGGCAGCGCGGCGCGCAGCGCGTCGACCCCGTCCGGGCCCAGGCGTTCGAGCGCGCCGACCAGGACGTGCTCGGCCGAGGCGTCGTAGACCCGGAGCCGCTCGGACGCGAGCTCGGTCAGGGCGATCTCGGTGCTGCGGCCGTCGCCGGTGGCGAGCCGCCGGTGGACGAGCCCGCCGCGTTCCATCGCGGTGACGAGGTTGCTGACCGTGGAGCGGGCGAGGCCGAGGGACCGGCCGAGCGCCGTCGGCGTGAGCCATCCGGCGTCGTCGAGTCGTCGCAGGACCTCGATCTGGGCGTCGGGCAGTTCCGGCAGTGCACCGTCACGGCGTGATGCGTTCAGCAGGGTGCGGCGGAACGGGCCGACCTGGTCGCTGAGGCGCCGGGCGATGTCCCGGAGTCCTGCGGTGTCGTGCTCGCTGCCCATGTCCTCAGCTTAGGTCCTCGAAAAAGGTTTGCAACAAAACTATGTTTGGCGCAGGATGGGTGCATGACGATCACCACCTCAGTCGCACAGCCCGTCCCGTCGCAGGACCTCTCCGGCATCGTCGGACACCGGTTCATCTACACGTACGCCAACGGCTGGCAGTACGAGATGTACGTCAAGAACGCCACCACCATCGACTACCGCATCCACTCCGGCATGGTCGGCGGTCGCTGGGTCAAGGACCAGCAGGTCGACCTCGTGGTGCTCACCGCCGGCGTCTACAAGGTGTCGTGGAACGAGCCGACCGGCACGAGCGTCGTCGTGACCGTGGTGCCGGGGGAGCGCGTGCTGCACGGCACGATCTTCTTCCCGCACTGGGTCGAGGAGGACGGCAGCAAGACCGTGCTGTTCCAGAACGACCACCTGGACCGGATGCGCGAGTACCGCGACGCCGGCCCCACCTACCCGATCTACGTCGTCCCCGAGTTCGCCCACATCACCCTGTTCGAGTTCGTCGGCCAGGACGACGAGACCGTCGTCGACACTGCGCCCGCCGACCTGCCGGCCGGGTTCGCCGACCGGAGCAACTGAGCATGACCGCGGAACGTCCGGTGGAGCGTGCCCTGACGAGCATCCGGCTCGAGCACCGGGGCGGGGCGCTCCGGGGGTGGGAGTACCGCCCGGCGTCGGCGTCGGCGTCGGCGCCCGCGGCTGCCGGCGGCGCGGTGCTGTTCGTGCACGGGTTCGGTGACTCGTCGATCGGTCCGCGCCAGCTCTTCGTGCAGGCCGCGACCGCCCTGACCGACACCGGTCTGACGGTCCGCTCCTACGACCGTCTCGGGCACGGCACGAGCGACGGACGGTTCGCGGACATCTCGATCGGCGACGAGGTCGAGCAGGTCGTCACGATGATCCGGGCGTTCTCGGACGACCAGGGGGCACCGATCGACGTCGTCGCCCACAGCCTGGGCGCCGTCGAGTCGGCGATGGCGGCGGCGAGGGTCCCCGACCTGGTGCGGAGCCTGACCCTGTGGTCGCCGGCCGGGGTCGTGGTCGACGACATCGCCGTGCACGACACCATCCAGGGGCAGCCGCTCGCACCCGTCCGTGACCGCGGCTGGTTCGACTTCGGTGGGACCGCCCTCGGGCGCGGGTTCGTCGACGAGGTCCGGGACGGACTCGACGTCTACGCCCAGGCACGCGGGTACGACGGGCCGGTCGACGTGCTGCACGGCACTGCCGACGAGATCGTCCCGGTCGAGTACGGCCGGCGCTACGGCGAACTGCTCAGCGGGGCGACGTTCACCGCGGTCGAGGGTGCGGACCACGTCTGGTCGTCGGTCCCGTGGCGCGAGCAGCTCGTCGACCGCCTGCTCGACCGCGTCAGGGAGCGGTCCGGGCGATGAGGTCCTGCACCCGCGCGCGCACGTCGTCGCGGATCGGCCGGACGGCGTCCAGGTCGAGCCCCGCAGGGTCCGTGAGCTCCCAGTCCTCGTAGCGCTTGCCCGGGAACACCGGGCAGGCGTCGCCGCACCCCATCGTGATGACGACGTCGGCGGCGCGGACGGCATCGGTGCTGAGCAGGGCGGGCTGCTCGTTCCGGATGTCGATGCCCTCCTCGAGCATCGCCGCGACGACCACGGGGTTGAGCTGGTCGGCCGGTTCGGAGCCGGCGCTCCGGACGTCGACGCGGCCACCCGCCAGGTGCTGCAGGAAGCCGGCGGCCATCTGGGAGCGGCCGGCGTTGTGGACGCAGACGAACAGGACGGTGGGCATGCGGGGTGCTCCGATCAGAGGACGACGGCGCCGAGCAGGCCGGCTCCGATGACGACGGCCCACGGGGGAGCGGACCAGCGGGTGAGGGCGGTGAAGGCGGCCACGGCGAGCGCCAGTGCGGGTGCTGAGCGGACCCCCTCGGTGATGACCGGGTCCCAGAGTGCCGCGGCGAGGAGCCCGACGACCCCCGCGTTCACGCCGGCCAGCACGCGCCGGGCCCACGGCAGGGCGCGGAGCACGTGCCAGAACGGCAGGGCGCCGATGACGAGGAGTGCCGCCGGCAGGAAGATCGCGACGAGTGCCACCGCCGCGCCGACGAGCCCGCTCGGACTGCCGTCGGCGACGGCGCCGAGGTAGGCGGCGAAGGTGAAGAGCGGCCCGGGCACGGCCTGTGCGGCGCCGTACCCGGCCAGGAAGTCCGCGTGGCCCACCAGGTGCGTGGCCACGGTCTGTGACTCGAGCAGCGGCAGGACGACGTGGCCGCCGCCGAAGACGAGCGAGCCCGCCTGGGCGAAGACCCCGAACAGGCGAACGGCCCCGGTGCCGCTCGCGGCGACGGGTGCCGCGACGAGCAGGGCGGCGAACGCGACGAGCGCCGACACGGCGACCCAGCGGGGGAGGCGCACGGCGACCTCGGCGTCGTCGACGTCCTCGGTGTCTCCGACATCCTCGACCGGGCCGACCACCCGACCGAGCCACAGCACGCCGACCACACCGCACACCGCGATGACCGCGACCTGCGCCGCCGGGCCGGGGACGAGCAGCACCACGATCGCGGCGGCCGCCGCGATGGTCGCCCGACGGCGGTCCGGTGTGAGCGAGCGCGCCATGCCGAGCACCGCCTGCGCCACCACCGCGGCAGCGGCGGCCTGCAGCCCGAGCAGCCACCCGGCGCCGGCCAGGTCGGGCGTGCCGGAGACCAGCAGGGCGAACGCGACGAGCAGCACCGCGGACGGCAGGGTGAACCCGCACCACGCCGCGAGGAGCCCGAGCAGTCCGGCGCGCTGCAGCCCGAGGGCCATCCCGACCTGGCTCGACGCCGGTCCGGGCAGGAACTGGCACAGCGCGACGAGGTCGGCGTAGGCGTCGTCCCGCAGCCAGCGGCGACGCACCACGAAGGCTTCACGGAAGTACCCGAGGTGTGCGACCGGCCCGCCGAACGAGGTCAGCCCGAGCCGCAGGAACACCAGGAACACCGATGCCGCGGATGACCGCAGGGGCTCAGGGCTGGTCGTCACCCGCTCATCTTGACGATGGCAGATGGTTCAGTCAACATTGAACCGATGAACACCGGGCGGCAGGACCTCGAGCGGCGTGCGACGCAGCACGCGGCCCTCGGCGACGTCGCCCGCCTGGCGATCGTCGACCTGCTCGCCGCGTCCGACGTCAGCCCGAGCGAGGTGCGGGCCGCCCTCGGGATCTCCGGGCCGCTCCTGGCGCACCACCTGCGCGTCCTCGAGCAGGCCGGTCTGGTCACACGACGCCGCTCCGACGGCGACGGGCGCCGCAGCTACCTGCACCTCGAACCGAGCGGTGTCCCGCACGGTTCGGCGGCGGTGCCGGGCCCGGTGTCCCGCGTGCTGTTCGTCTGCACCGGCAACTCCGCGCGCTCACCGCTGGCCGCGGGCGTCTGGGCGCAGGTCAGCGAGATCGGCTCGCTGTCCGGCGGGACGCGTCCCGCGGCCGCCATCGCCCCCGGGGCGGTCGCCGTCGGGGAACGCCACGGCCTGGACCTCGGCCGCCACGTTCCGCGAGCCTTCCGCGACCTCGTCGCCGACGGCGACCTGGTCGTCACGGTCTGCGACCGTGCGCACGAGTCGATCAACGACGGCGACAGCCTGCACTGGTCGCTGCCGAACCCCTCGCGCGTCGGCACGCCGGACGCGTACGAGGCCACCTACGCTGACCTCCGGTCCCGCGCCACCGCGCTCGCTGCGCGCCTCGCCGCCTGACGCGGCCCCACGAACGGAACGCCCCGATGAGATCCCCCCTCCTCATCGGGGCGTTCTCCTTGCTCGACCGCCTGCGGACTGGAGGCCCGGGTCGGGCCCGCACCGTGCCTCCCGTCCGTCCCGTGGTGCGCCCAGGGCGGCGCGCGCTCGCGGGGGAGCCGTCACTCAGGGCCGGCAGCTGCCGGCGACCAGCCGGAGGACCTGATCGGTGTGCCGTTCCGCCGTCGCGAGCCGCGCGTGCTCGATCGCGGCGGCGGTGTGCGGCCGCAGCAGCGTCCGGTCCGAGGCGAGTTCGATGATCGTCGTGGCGAGCCCGAACGCGGTCTCGTCGTCGGTCAGGACGGCGGCGGAGCCGAACTCGCTCGCCAGGCGGATGTCGGACACGATGACCGGACGGTGGTCCCGGAACGCCTCGAGCGCGGTCATCGGCTGGCCGTCGTGCTCGAGCGAGCAGACCACCGCCGCGTGCCCGCACAGCAGCAGGTCGTGGACGGCCTGCGACGACAGGCGGCCGTGGACACGGACCGACACCGGCGTGCGGGTCGGGGGAACGGTCCCGCCGGCGACGTCGACCCGCACGGCGTGTGCCCCGAGCCGGATCTCCACCAGCCGGATCGCGTTGAGGAGGACGTCGAGGCGCTTGTCCGGGGTGAACCGCGACGCCCAGACGAGTCGGAGCGGGCCGAGTTCCGGCGCCGGCGGCGGTTCGACCGGTCGGCGGCCGAGGGCGTTGGGCACGACGTGGACCGGGCCGACGCCGGCCTCGCGGAGGACACGGGCCTGCCGGGTCGTCGGGGTGACGACGACGTCGGCCGCCCTCGAAACGGCCACGGCCATGTTGCGGCGCGCGTCGTCCATGGGGTGCCCCGTGAAGCGGTGCCGCGTGGACCGGATGCCGGTCACCACACGGTGCGCGTGCCGTGCGAGGGGCGCCATCGCCGCCGCGGTCCGTCCCCGGACCGGCGCCGAGCCGTGCACGGTGTGGATCGTCGGCAGCTCGAGGGAGCGCGCCGTGGTCAGCGCCGCCGCGGCGAGGCCGAAGTCCGAGTGGGTGACGACGAGGTCGATCCGTTCCTCGAGCATCAGGGTGCCGAGGCACCGGCGGACACGGACCGAGTTGCGGACCACCGGCAGGTCGCTCTCCGGGGCGCTGATCGACGGTTCGACCTCGAACAGGCGGACGCCGTGCTTCCGCAGCTCCGCGGTCTCGCTCGAGCGCGGAGTCGCCACCCAGACGACGTGACCGGACTCCGCGAAGGCCTTCGCCTGCTCGACCAGCGCGGCGCGTTCACCCCGCATCGCCGACAGGGGAAAGTCGCTCGCGAGCAGGACGGTCGCCTTCGCCGCGGCCACGTCAGCGGCCGGTCTCGAGCTCGGTGGTCTGGCGGGGGCTGCGCATGCGGTCTCTCACGGTTCGGGAGCGGAACGGGGTGCTGGGAACCGTAGGCGTTCAGAAGACGATCGTCTAGTGAGCCGCTGTGCTGCTGAGCAGGCCTTCACGACTCCCCGGGCGGACGCCCAGCCGGGCGCGGTCCCAGCTCGCCTACCGTGGAGTCACCAGACGATCGTCTGGTGAAGCCGACGGCACACGCCGAGGAACGAGACGACATGTCCATCTCCGTGCCCTCTCGGGCGCACCACGTCTCCGCGCTGCTCTCCGGCGTCGCGCTCGTCCTGGGTTCGGTCCTGGTGGCGGCTCCGGCGCCGGCCTCCGCAGACGCCGCGCCGGCGGCTGCAGCCGTGCCCACGGCGGCCACGCCGTCCACCCCCACCACCCCGTCGCAGCACTGGAACTACTCGTTCACCTACCCCCTGGGGCACGCGAGCCCCACGGACATCTGGAACCGGCTGCACACCTGCTTCTCCTGCGGTATCCCGATCACCGGCGCCCCGACCGCGTTCCCGCAGGTGGGTGACGTGGTGCCGTTCACCCTGAACCGGTTCGGGGACGACAGTTTCCGGGTGAGCACGTTGTACGACTACTCGGATCCGACGGTGCGGCCGGGCGTGAACTCCGGCCTGATCATGACCGCGACCGATCAGAACATCGGCGGGGCCGGATCGGTGCTGAACATCGACTTCACGGTCCGAGCCACCGACGGGCAGACGATCATGACCGTCAGCGCGAACGTCGAGAACGACTTCGGGTCGTCCGGTCGGCGACAGGCCTACGCCCAGTGGGAGCACGACCAGTGGGCCCGCGTCGCGGACCGGCTGCTGCACGGCTAGCGGCTGCGCGGCTGATCCGGGACCCGCCGGTTCCTGTCCGGTTCCGGCGGATTCTGTACACGTCTGAGCCGTGGTCGACGTACAGTCTCCGGAAGCTACCCCGCCGGACCCTACCGGCGGGTGCCCGACCCCCCGTTCCCGGGCTGGCCTCGTCATGACCACCGCGTCGAACCCGACGGCGTCGTAGCGCGAGGACGTCTGCTCCTGACCCGAACTCGTGCAGACGTCCTCGCACCTTCCCGCTATCGTCGAGGAACCGCCGGTCCCCGATCTCGGGCGAGCAGCGGCCAGGGGACCACGGGGGACACCATGCAGCACCAGCGCGCCATCACCGCACTCACGACGCTCACCGCGACGATCGCCCTGGCGGTGACGCTCAGCGGGTGCGCGGTGTCGACGTCGTCGTCACGGACCGTCACACCGGACGCCTTCGAACGCGTCGTCGTCGACGCGTTGGCGGACGTCTCGGACGCGACGCCCGAGGTCGACTGCGGTGCGGACGACATCGCGATCGAGGACGGCGCCGAGGTGCACTGCGACGTGAACACGGCGGGCTACGACGTGGTCTACGACTCGGTGTCCACGATCAGCACCGACGGCGGCGACGACTACCACGTGGACGTGGAAGTGGCCGACCAGCCCAAGGACTGATCGGCCACAACACGGTGTCCGACGACTAGCGGTCGGATGCCTCGACGACGCAGCTCTCGACCTGCTGGGCGGCCTTCGAGTCGTCGGCGAACGGCGTCGGCGCGTCCGAGGTAGTGGTCGTCTCGTCGGCGACGGCCTGCTTGGCGACGTCGTTCACGGCGTACAGCGGACCGTCGAAGTCGTCGGCCGTGGGGTCGGCGGTGGTCGCCCAGATGGTGACCTCGTCGTCGTTCGAGTCGTTGCTGTCCGCGGGGACGATCGCGGCACCGAGGTACCAGCCGCCGTCACCCTTCTGGATGTTCGCGAACTCGGTGGTGTCGTGCGACCCGACGGCCTTGTCGATCATGTCGACGGCGGCGCTGGCGGCCACGTCGCACTGGGCCGACTGCGACTTCTCCTCGGAGCCGGGGACCTTGCCGACGGGGTTGATGTTCTGCGCTCCGCCGGGGTCGCAGGCGGTGAGCAGGAGGGCTACGGTGGCGGCGCCGAACAGCGCCGTGACGGTCTTCGCTCGCGTGGACATGGCCCTGAACGTAGGCCGGCCCCGGTGGGCGGCGGTTCAGCCAGGAGCGTCCCCCGACGACGGACGGGAGGCCCGGCGCACGTCGTGCCCCGGGCCTCCCGTCCGTCACCTGGTCCCGTTGCCGGACCGGCGTCCCGTCACAGGATCGGGGTGCCGCCGGTGACGGCGACCCGTGCGCCGGAGACGTAGCTGCCGTCGTCACTGGCGAGCAGCACGTAGACGGGCGCGAGCTCGGCCGGCTGGCCGGGACGGCCGAGCGGCGACTGCTTGCCGAACTGCTCGACCTGCTCCGGCGGCATCGTCGACGGGATCAGCGGCGTCCAGATCGGACCGGGGGCGACGCTGTTCACGCGGATGCCGCGTTCCCCGAGCAGCTGCGCCAGCGCGGCCGACAGGTTCGCGACGCCGGCCTTGGTGACGTCGTAGGGCGCCAGGTTCGGCTTCGGGTTGTCGGAGTTGACCGAGCTCGACCCGATGATCGACGACCCCGGGCCGAGGTGCGGCAGCGCGGCCTTGACGAGGTGGAAGTAGGCGCTGAGGTTCGTCGCGAGGGTGTGGTCCCACTCCTCGTCGCTGATCTCCTCGATCGTCTCGTGGGTCATCTGGTAGGCGGCGTTGTTCACGAGGACGTCGAGCCCGCCGAGTTCCGAGACCGCCTGGTCGATGACGGATCGGCAGTACGCGGGATCGCTCACGTCGCCCGGGAACAGCACGGCCTTCCGACCGGCCTTCTCGATCCAGCGCTTCGTGTCCTGCGCGTCGTCCTCCTCTTCCGGCAGGTAGCTGATCAGGACGTCGGCACCCTCGCGCGCGAACGCGATCGCGACGGCCTTCCCGATGCCGCTGTCCCCGCCGGTGATGACGGCGCGCTTGCCGGTGAGCTTGCCGGAGCCGCGGTACGACTCCTCGCCGTGGTCGGCCTTCGGGGTGAGTTCCTGGTCGCTCCCCGGGGGCTGCTGCTGCTCGGTCATGTCTCTCCCTGTGGTCGGTTTCCCTGGACGTCCCCGATGGTCGGCGACCCCCACTGGGCACCGGTTCAGGCTCCGGGCGTACCCCGTCCGGAAAGCGAAGATGTGTGCGGCGCGCAACGGCGGCCTACCGTGGCACCGGATCAGGGAACCGTCACCGCGACGGAAGCTCCTCTTCACCAGGGAGCAACGTTGAAGTACGTGAACTACGCGGGCACGGTCCGTGTCCTGACGAGCGACACGATCGCCGACGCGGTGATCCGGTACGCCGCAGCACTGCACCAGAGCCGGCTGAGCGACGTCGTGTCGATCCCGACGGCCGACGACTTCGGGGTGGCGAGCACGATCGAGGTGCTCCTGGCCCCGGCGATCCCGGTCGCCCTCGAGCCCGCTCCGGACGACGACCTCGAACCCGAGGGCGAGGCGTTCCTGCTCGAACTCGGTCGGCGCACCGAGGCCGTGCTCGCCGTCGACACCAACGCGTCGCCGCCGGACTTCGGGCGCTGAGCCGACGCCCCTACTCCACCGGCCCCTCGGTCAGGTCCGACCGGGTGTCCGCGTGGATCACCTCGTCGTGGTCGAACGTCAGCGCGGCGGCGCGCAGCCGTGCCACGAACACGGTGTCCTCACCCTCGAGCTCGTCCTCCTCGGCGTCCTCGACGACGAGCTGGCTCGACGGACCGATGAGCACCTTGGTGGTCGTCATGGTGCCGTCGGCGGCCACGGCGGGGATCGCCACGGTGTCGGCACGGCTGCCCCCGGCCAGTGCGGCGGCGTACTCGATCACGGCATCGGCCACGTCGTCGCTCGTCAGGATCGTCGAGCGGTCGTACTGGATGTACTTCATGTTCGACCTCCTGGAGCACAGCCAACAGCGCGTTGGCTGGCCGCCGTACAGGAACGCGGCGCGTCGCTCGTTGCGCGGACGCCGACTTGTCGGGAGGATCATCACGTGCCCGAGACGATGCACCGCTTGCTGCGGGAGACCCAGACCGCCGAGCCGTCGGTCGCGGCCGAGGCGATGGCTCGGACGCACATCACCCACGGACTGTCGGTCGAACCCACGGACGCCGAGTTCGTGTTCGAGGAGCGCGTGCGCGGGACGGCACTGCTGTCGCTCGAGTCGACCCGCTGCACCGGGGTCCTGAGCGGCACGATCGAGCCGGGCGACGCGATGATGATCTTCTGGATGAAGTCCGGGGTCGCCCAGGTCGACGAGAACACCGTGAAGATCGGCCGCCCGACGCTCTTCCGGCAGGGGCCCCAGCGCTTCCGCTGGATCGCGTGCAACAAGGACGTCCTGCGCATCGACCGCTCGATCGTCGAACAGGTCGCGGCCGAGCGCGGCGACTGGGCCCCCGGTCCCATCGAGTTCCGTCCGCGGCACGTCCCCGAGGGAGCCCCGCTCGCTGCCTGGTGGCTCATGGTGCGGTCCGTCGCACAAGAGGTGCTGGCCGGACCGGACGCCGTCCCGGTCGAACGCGAGCGGGAGCTCGCGCGCTTCGCCGCCGGTGGGCTGCTCACCGCGATCCCGCACTGGCCGGTCGGGCAGCACGAGCCAGCGATGGCCGCCACCGCCCGCTTCGCCCGTGCCGAGACCTTCCTGCTCGAGCACGCCACCGAGCAGATCACCGTCGACGACGTCGCCGAGGCCGCAGGCCTGAGCGTGCGTGGCGTGCAGGCGGCGTTCCAGCGGCACCACGGCATCACCCCGACCATGTACCTGCGTCGCATCCGGCTGCTGCTCGCCCGCGAACAGCTCGAGTCGGGCGACGGTCGGAGCATCGCCGAGATCGCCCGGGCCACCGGGTTCGCCCACCTCGGCCGGTTCGCGGGGAGCTACCGCGAGGAGTTCGGCGAGCTGCCCCGGCAGACGGCGTCCACCGCGCGGGACGGCGCCCGCGCCTAGCGAGCAGCCGCGCGGGCCCGCAAGAATCCCGCAACCGCCCGCCGTCCGGCCGATCGCCGACGATCGTCGCCCTACGTTTGCGCTGCACGGACACGCAGCCACGACGACTGGAGACCCCATGGCCGGCTCAGCAGCACCACCCGTCCCGACCACGGCCGTCCCGCCGACGACCGATCCGTCGACGTTCGGCCGTCGGCTCGTCGAGGACGCCTCCTACGCCCGTGAGCACTTCGTCTTCACGGCACTGCTCGGATCCCCGCTGCTGCCCCGGATCGTCCGGCGGCTGCTGCTCCGTGCCGCCGGGGCACGCGCCGAGTCCGGAGTGGGCACCGGGTTCTCGCTGACGGGGGACCCGAAGCACCTCACCATCGGCCGGGGCGTCTTCTGCAACCGCAACGTGACCGTCGAGGCCGTGGCTCCCGTGACGATCGGTGCGAACACCGCGATCGGGATGCAGGTGCTCATCATGACGAGCCACCACGAGATCGACGCCGAGGGCCGGTGGAGCGACGTCGCGACCGGCCGCCCGGTGGTCGTCGAGGAGCACGTCTGGATCGGCGGCCGCGCCACGATCCTGCCGGGCGCCCACATCGAGCACGACGTCGTGGTCGCCGCCGGCGCCGTGGTCGTCGGCCGCCTGGCGGCGCACGGCGTCTACGCCGGCGTCCCCGCGAAGCGGATCCGTGAGCTCGCCCCGTCCGCGCGACCGCCGGTGGTGGACCCCGCCGGGTGACGGCCTGGAGGCCCGTGGCGGCGCCGCCACGCGCCTCCCGTCCGGCGTTGGTGCTGCTTCGAACACGCCGGCGTCCCGCTGCGCCGCCGCCCCGCCGTCGAGACGCCGCCGAAAGTGGAGGCGTCTCGACGACCTGGCGGCGCCGAACGAAGACGACGGCGTCTCCTTACGCGGGGACGCGCACTCTGCCAGCATGATCACGACGCGGGCGACGGCGCCCGCGCTGGACGAGGGAGACCGTCATGACCGTTCGCCTCAACCCCTACCTCGGGTTCCGGAGCGGCGCCCGCGAAGCGCTCGAGTTCTACCACTCGGTCTTCGGCGGCACGCTCACCATCGGCACGTTCGGTGAAGCCGGCATGAGCCAGGACCCCGCCGACGCCGACAAGGTGATGCACGGCCAGCTCGACGGCGACGAGGGCCTGCTCCTGATGGCCTCGGACGCGCCGTCCGGCATGCCGACGCCGGCCGAGAGCAGCATCTCGCTCTCGCTCAGCGGTGACGACCACGAACTGCTGACGCGGTGGTGGAACGGCCTCGCCCAGGGCGCAACGATCGTCGAACCGCTCACCACCGCCCCCTGGGGCGACACCTTCGGCATGCTGACCGACCGCCACGGGGTGTCGTGGCTGGTCAACATCAGCGGCGCGACGAGCTGAGCGGCACCGAACCCACGCGTGCCGGCACCGGCCACCGCGGCACCCAGCACCGGACCTGCTCGGCGTAGCGACGGAAGTCGTCGCCGAACCGTTCCGCCAGGTCGGATTCCTCGAGCGGGCGGACGATGCAGTTCCAGACCACGGAACCGGCGACCGCGTAGACGACGACCAGCCACGACGACAGCAGCAGGCCGACGGCGACGCCCTGGGTGATGCCGGCCAGTGCCATCGGGTTCCGCACCGATCGGTACGGCCCGGCGACCACCAGGCGGTTCGCGGTGGCCGAGGGCAGCGGCGTGCCCTCGCCCTTCGTCGACATCGCCGCTGCCGACGCGATGCCGAGCGCGCTGGCCAGCAGGAGCACGACCACACCGACGACGGTGAGGGTGGTGACGAAGGGTGCCGGCAGTTGCGGGTGGAGGCCCCAGCGGTGCTCGGCGAACGCGATGAGCAGGGGGAACGCCCCGAGGAACAGGCCCCAGAAGACGACGATCTGCAGCGCGGTCGCGGTGACGTGCCGGGAGCGCGGGGCGCTGGCGTCGGCGGTGCGGATCCGCAGCGGACCGCTCGTCACCCACTCCGTCGGGACCCGCCCGAGCAGCACCAGGGCGAGGGCGAGGGCCGAGCCGATCGTGGCGGCGAGCATGACGAGCACGCCCCAGCCGGCCTCGCCGGTCACGGTCGCCCAGACGCTCAGGGCGACGAGCACCAGGGCGGTCCACACCGTCGTGACCACCGCGGCGGCTCGGACACCGGCGGCGGCGAGCGCTGAGGCGACGACGAACAGCGGGACGTCGAACACGGCGACGAGCACCGGGTCGAGCGAGCCGAGCGTCGCCGTGCGGATCCAGGGCAGCGTCGCGACGGCGATCCACCAGGCCGCTCCACCGACGGCTTGCAGCGCGTAGTACCGCCGGCCCCAGGACATGGGTGCACGGTAGCAGTGCGCGGCGAGGGGCCGGGCCGTCGGCGGGCCGTGCGTGCCGTCGCTCCCGACGGTGGGTCAGTCGGTGTGGTTGATCTGTCCGAGCCAGCGACCGAAGGACGGGGTGCGCTCGTCGTGCAGGGTGGGCAGGACGGGCTTCGGCAGGCAGGCGCGCTCGTCGGTGACGGTTCCGGCGCCGGGGCTCTTGTGGAGGTCGAGGCTCATGGTGGGCTCCTTCGTGGTCGGTGGAGTGTTCGACACCGGGCGGGGCCGTTCCATTCCCATCTGACCCGCCCCGCCCTGCGCAGTCGTCCAGCACCGTCGGGTTGTCTCGACCGCATGAGCGAGCACGACGACGAGCAGACCCGGGCCGACTTCGACGACGCGGTGAACATGACCGCCACCGAGCTGCGGAAGTGGCTCGACACCGACGAGTCGAAGTCCGTCGGGCAGAAGCCCTCGGGCGGCGGCGAGTCGACCGGCCACGAGAGCGGCCGGCACATCATCCGCATCCTCGAGAAGCACAGGGCAGACCGCACCGACGACGACCTGGCGCACATGCGGAAGGTCGTCGGCTACGTCGCCCGGCACTCGGAGCAGCGGCCCGGCGGCGACGTGCACGACACCCCGTGGCGGTACTCGCTCATGAACTGGGGCCACGACCCGGAGAAGCACTGACGGCATCGGGCAGAATGGGTGGCGTGAACGAGACGGGCATGCCGCGCTTCCGACGGATCTGGTCGACCGTGCAGGTCGGTGTCCTCGCGATCGCCGTCGCGTTCTGCGTCGTGATGCTCGTGATCGGGCAGGGCAAGCTCGACCGGGTCTACGCGGTCGCCGCGGTGTTCTTCGGACTCGCCCTGGTCGGGCACAGCACCTACCTGTGGCTCGTCGCCCGGGCGAACCGCCGTCCCTGACGCTCGTCCGCTTCGGCGATCCCGGCTAGGCGTTCTGGTGGACCCGCAGCCAGTCGATGGTCATCTGCTGGGGGAACCGTGTCGAGGCGTCCGGCGAACCCGGCCAGTTCCCGCCGACCGCGACGTTGAGGATCACGAAGAACGGCTTGTCGAACACCCACGGGGCCGAGCCGACGTCGGCCCGGGTGATCGTCCGGTACGCGACGCCGTCGACCGTCCAGGTGATCGAGCCGGGGCGCCAGTCGACCCCGTACACGTGGAAGTCGTCGGCGAACGCTGCTCCGGACGGGTTCGTGTACGCCGCCGAGATGCCCTGCGCGCCGGAGTACCCGGGTCCGTGCACCGTGCCGTGCACGATCCCCGGCTCGTACCCGACGTTCTCCATGACGTCGATCTCCCCGCACGCCGGCCAGCCGACCTGCCCGATGTCCGCGCCGAGCATCCAGAACGCCGGCCAGATGCCCTGGCCGCGCGGGATGCGGATCCGCGCCTCGATGCGGCCGTACTGCGCGGTGTAGGTGCTCTCGGACTTCAGCCGGGCCGATGAGTACGACCCGTCGGCTTCGCGGTGTGCGGTGATCACGAGATTGCCGGCACCGTCGAGCGCCGCGTTCCGCCGCGAGTCCGTGTAGGTCTGCAGCTCGGCGTTGCCCCAGCCGCCCGCACCCAGGTCGTACCGCCAGATCCCCGGGTTCGGCGCGCTGCCGGCCGGGCCGTCGAACTCGTCGGCGGCGAGCAGCACGGGGGCAGCGGTCGGCGCCGCAGCTCCGGTCGCGGCCTGTGCCGACCCGTCCGAGCCGATCGCCGTCGCGCCGAGGGCGGTCGTCGCGGCTCCGGTGAGTCCGAGCGTCATGAAGCGCCGTCGATCGATGTGCTGGTCCATGTCGTGCTCCCTGCAGCGCGATGGTGGTGTGGTCGTCGGATCATGCACCATCCGGCTGCGCCTGAACAGGCCCGGATCCCGCTTCGTCCGCGGGGCGCACCGGTCAGCCGAAGCGCATCGCCAGCGGCACGAGCAACCCCGCGACCCAGACGAGCACCATCACGAGGGCGCCGACCGCGATGAGCCGTCGGCGACGCCGCAGCTTCGGGCTCCGCTCCTCGCCCCACATCTGTGCACGGACCAGCACCCGGTTCGCCTGCTCGACGACCTTCCGCACCTCGGGGTCGTCGACGTCGAGGACACCGGCGCGGGCGTGTTCGGCGATGACCGCGGCTTCGTCGACGGTCAGGTCGTCCTTGCGCATGCTCCATCTTCGCACCGCGTGCAGGGGTACGACCCGGCTGTGCGGGAACGGACCACGGCCGGGTACCAAGGACACATGGGACATCGGTACCGCGGGAAGATCGTCGTCATCACCGGAGCATCGAGCGGCATCGGGAGGGCCGCCGCACACGAGTTCGCCCGGCAGGGCGCCACGCTCGTGCTCGCCGCACGCGGGCACGACTCGCTCGAGGCCGCAGCCGCCGAGTGCCGGAAGCTCGGCGCCGAGGCGATCGCGATCCCGACCGACGTCGCCGACGAGCACCAGGTCAAGGACCTGATCGGCACGGTGACGACCCGCTTCGGTCGCATCGACGTCTTCGTCGGCAACGCGGCCCTGTTCGTCTACGGCCTGTTCGAGCAGACGCCCACCGAGGCGTTCAAGCGCGTCGTCGACACGAACCTGTACGGGCACCTCAACGCCATCACGCACCTGCTGCCGCACTGGAAGCAGCGCGGGAAGGGCACCTACGTGCTCGTCGGCTCGATCCAGTCGCTGCTCTCGGCGCCGTACCAGTCGGCGTACGTGACGAGCAAGCACGCTGCGCTCGGCCTGGTCGACGTGCTCGGCGACGAGTTCGCGGGCACCGGCATCAAGTTCACCGCGCTGCTGCCGTCCACGATCGACACCCCGATCTACCAGAACGGCGCCAACTACACCGGCAAGACCTCGCACCCGCTGCCGCCCACCGTCTCGGTCGAGCGAGCCGGCCGTGCCGTCGTGCAGGCCGCCACGCACCCCAAGCGCTACCGCTTCGTCGGACGCATCCAGGCGTCGCTCGTGCCGCTGCAGTACGTGTTCCCGGGCCTGTTCCACAAGATCACGAAGCCGATGGTGGAGACGTTCGCGCTCCGTGGCGAGGGCGCCCCCACCGACGGGAACCTCTACGCCCCCGCCGACGCCGCGAACGCGACGAACGGCGGCTGGGTCGCGAAGCGACGGCGCGTCACGCGCCCCCTCGTGTGGCTCGGCGTCGCCGCTGCGGGCGCGGCGGTCGTGCTCGGCCGCTCGCGTCGGTAGACGCACCCGCTGACGGCCTGGAGGCCCGGTGCCAGCTGGCACCGGGCCTCCCGTCCGTCCGCGCGTGCGTCCGAACCGGGCGTACCTGCCCGAACCGGGCGTACCTGCCCGAACCGGGCGCACCTGCCCGATCCGGGCATACCTGCCCGAACCGGGCGTACTTCCCCGAACCGGGCGCACCTGGCGGAATCGGGCGTACCTGCGGTGTTCTTCTTGGCAGGTACGCCCGATCTCGTTAGGTATCGCAGCTGTTCTGGGAAGGAACGGGCGGCTAGAAGAGCTTCGCGCTCGCGCGCCGGGCACCCTCACCGAGCGACTCGAGCTTCGCCGCGGCGATCTGCGGGTGCACGCGGCCGCCGAGGCCGCAGTCGGTGCCGGCGATGACGCGCTCACGCCCGACCACCGAGGCGAACCGCTCGATGCGCTGCGCGACGAGATCGGGGTGCTCGACGACGTTCGTGGCGTGGCCGACGACGCCCGGGACGATGACCTTGCCCTCGGGCAGGGCGACGTCCTGCCAGACGGTCCACTCGTGCTCGTGGCGGGCGTTCGCGGCCTCGAACGAGTACGCACCGGCGTCGATGTCGAGCATCAGGTCGACGATGTGGCGGAGCTCGATGTCGGTGGTGTGCGGGCCGTGCCAGGAGCCCCAGCACAGGTGGAAGCGCACGCGGCTGGTGTCGAGGCCCCGCAGCGCGTGGTTGAGCGCCTCGACACGGATGCGGGTGAAGGCGCGGTAGTCCTCGATGCTCGGCTCGGGGTTGATCTGGTCCCAGTTCTCGGCGATCGAGGGATCGTCGATCTGCAGCACGAGGCCGGCGTCGAGGATCGTCGTGTACTCCTCGCGCAGGGCGTCCGCCCACGCCCAGATGTGTTCTTCCTCGGTCGCGTAGTACTCGTTCGCGATGCGGGCGGCGGAGCCGGGGGAGAGCGCCGTGATGAAGCCGTTGTCCGCGCCGACGGCCTCGACCGCGTGCTTGAGGTTCGCGGCGTCGGTGGCCGCGGCCTCGTGGCCGGTGTAGGTGATCGGACCGGTCGTGGTCGGGAACGCGGTGGCGTTCTTGCCGGTGCCGATGCCCGACTCGGGGTCGGTGTAGGCCTTGTGGAAGATCGTCCAGTCGCGGCGGTCCGGGAAGCTCGTGAGCCGGATGTTCCCCGGGGTGGACCGGACCGGCTGCTGCGAGAAGATGTTCTCGTCGGTCAGGCTCAGGCCGCTGACACGCTGGAACGAGTAGCCCCACCACGCGCCGTAGTCGACGCTGTTCGACATCGCCTTGCCGAACTCGCCGTCACCGGGCTGCGTGATGCCCAGCGCGGTCTGCCGTGCGACGACGTCGTCGACGGCCGCGCTCGTCAGGGCCCGGACCTCGTCGGTGGTCTCGAGCGTGAAGCCGTCGTCGGCCACGGGCCGTGCGGCGTTCGCGGCGATGAGCTCCGGGGTGCGGGGGAGCGATCCGGCCGTGGTGGCCTGGATGCGGTCGGTGTTCTCGAAGGGCATGCGCTGCCTTCCTCTCGATGGGTGCGGACTGTCGGGAGTCGGGGGCCGCGCGCGAGGCTTCGCGGTGCGCTGCAGTGCCACTCTGCCACGAGCGATCGGGCCCGTTACGTTGCGCGACCACGGCTGCGTGCGGACGCCGACCGACAGGGTCGATGTCGGACGACACCGACTCGGTCGCCTGTTGCGTGCGCGGACGGTTGCAGGCGCGTGCGAACGACAGGGTCGATGTCGTACGACGTCGACGGTGTCGTTCCGCATCGGCCCGGCCCGCCCGCCCCGCCGCCCGCCGACGCACGGCGACACGATCGTCGCGTCACCGGGCCACGAGTCGTACGGTCGACCCATGAGCACGACGACCCCGACGAGCGACACCACCACGACGAACCCGACCACCCCGGCCGCACCGACCTTCGCCGAATCGTGGACCACGTGGCACGACGACCACGAGCAGGCCCGGGCGAGCGAGCACGGCTTCCTCGCGATCACGAGCATCCGTTGGCTCACCGGCACGCCGGAACGGTTCGAGGACGCCCCGGGCAGCTGGTCGACGGACGAGGACGGCCCGGTGGTCGCACTGGCCGACGACGAGACCATCGAGGTCGACGGACAGCCGGTCACCGGGACGCACCGGTTCGGCCCGCTGCCGGAGCGCTCGAGCACGAACGTGGTGTGGCACGACGGCGACGAGACCGTGGTGATCGAGGTCGCCCGGCGCGGCGGCAGTGACCTGCTCCGCCCGCGGCACCCGTCGAACCCGACCCGCGTCGGCTACCAGGGCACCCCGGCGTACGCCCCTGCTGAGCGCTTCGTCGTGGACGCGCACTTCGAGCCGTTCGGCACCCCGCGCGAGGTAACCGTCGGCAGCGTCGTCGACGGCCTGCTGCACGTGTACGAGGCCCCCGGCGTCCTGACGTTCGACCTCGACGGGCCGCGGTCGCTCCTGGCGTTCAACGGGCACGCCGGCGGCCTGCACGTGCTGTTCACCGACCGCACGAGCGGGGTCACGACGTACGCGGCGAACCGGAGTCTCGACATTGCCGCACCGGACGCCGACGGTGCCACCCGCATCGACTTCAACCGGTCGACGAACCTGCCGTGCGCCTACACCCCGCACGCGACCTGCCCGCTGCCGCCCGCCGAGAACCGGCTCGACGTGGCGATCGAGGCGGGCGAGCAGCTGCCCGCAGCCTGACCGCGGAGCACGCCCGGCCCGCGGCCGCGCACCGGCGCAACCGACCCGTCCAGGACAATGGGGGAGCCATGCCACGACCCACCTCCCGCATCCCGCTCAACACCCTCGCCGTCCCGTTCGGCCTCGCCGGCTTCGCCGAGACGTGGTCGTACGCCGCCCCCGTGCTGCACCTGCCCACCGTGGTGCCGCAGGTGTTCTGGGCGATCGCCGCCGTCGCGTGGGTGTGGCTGCTCGGTGCGCACATCGTCCGGGGCGCACGCGTCAGCGAACGGCTGGTCGACCAGCTCCGCCACCCGGCGCAGGGCCCGATCGCCGCGCTCGTCCCCGCGACCGCGATGCTGCTCGGCGTCGACCTGGCGCGGTTCGCCCCCGTCGCCGGGCAGGTCGTGGTGCTCGCCGCCGTGGCCACCGCGGCCGGGTTCGCCGCCTGGCTGCTGAGCACCTGGTTCGAGGGCCGGCTCGCCCTGGAGTCCGTGCACGGCGGCTACCTGCTGCCGACCGTCGCCGCGGCCCTGGTCGCCTCGGTCGCCACGCACGAGGTCGGCGTCGGCTGGCTGTCCTGGCCGGCCCTCGGTGTCGGCGTGTTCTTCTGGGGCGTCATGACCGGCCTGCTGCTCATCCGGCTGGCGTTCCGGCCGGCGCTGCCGGGGCCGCTCGTGCCGACGATGGCGATCCTGGTCGCGCCGCCGGCGGTCGCCACCCTGTCGGTGTTCGCCCTCACCGACGGCGCTGTGACCCTGCCCGTGCAGGCCATCGCGGGGCTCGGCGTCCTGATGGTCCTCGTGCAGCTGGCCCTGCTGCCGCGGTACGTCCGCCTGGCGTTCTCGCTCGGGTTCTGGTCGTTCGTGTTCCCGGCCGCCGCGGTCGCCACCGCCGCGGTGGAGTGGTTCCGGGCACTCGCGCTGCCGTCCGCCTGGATCCCCACCACCGCGTTGCTGGCGCTGCTGAGCGTGCTCGTCGCGGTCGTCGGTGCCCGCTCGATCGGCCTCGCCGTGCACCACCTGCTCGGGCAGGCCGAGCGCACCCTGCACGACGCCGACGACGAGGACGCCGCCCCCGGCCCCGTGACGGGCGCGACGCGCGTGGTCTGACGAGCGGGGCGGTCGGGCCGCGCAGGCGGCGGACGGGAGGCCCGTGGCGGCCCCGCCCCGCGCCTCCCGTCAGGTCGCTGGGACGCGTCTCCAGCCGCTGGTCGCCCGCCAGGCGGGCACGTCGAAGTGGAAGACGCTGCCCATGCCGGGCTGGTCGAGGGCGCGCGTGATCGGGACGCCGCGCAGGTGGGCCAGGAGCAGCGCGCCGACCGCGCCGTGCGACACGATCGTGACGTCGCCGGTGGCGCAGTGCCGGCGGACGGCCGCGACGATGCGCTCCTGGGCGTCGATCGCCCGCTCCCAGCCGCGGACCGACTGCTCGGGCTCCGCGAAGAACGCGTCGACGACGGCCTCGAACTCGGACGGCGGCAGGTAGCCGGTCGCGCTCCGGTCGATCTCGCCCAGCAGGGGGTCTTGTTCGACGGGCAGTCCGACGGCGCTGGCGAGCAGGTCTGCGGTCTCGACGGCCTTGCGCTCGGTGCTCGAGACGATCCGCCGGGAGACCGGTGTCCATGCGAGCCGGTGTGCGGCGGCGGCCCGGACACGACCCTCGGGCGACAGCCCCCACGACTCGATCGGGACCGCGGGGTCGACCACCACTTCCGCGTGGGTCAGGAACGACGAGACCATCCGGCGATCCTCGCACGGTGCGAGGTACGTCACACGGCGACACCGTCGGTCACGTTCCGCAACACCGCTTCGCCGCCCGGCCGAACCGTCCTAGCGTCGCCCCATGACCGTGCCCGACCGCATCACCCTCGTCACCGCGCTGCAGGGCGCCGGCTGGCACCCCGCCGCCTGGCGCGCCGCCAGCTCGGCAGCGCACCGGCTCACGAGCCTCCGGCACTGGCGGGACGTCGTCGTCGAGCAGGACCGGCTCGGCGTCGACGCCGTCACCCTCGAGGACTCCTTCACCGCCGGCCCCACCGACCCCGACGGCGACCTCGACACGTCGACCGTCGTCGGCCGCCTCGATGCCCTCCTCGTCGCGAGCGCGGTCGCCCCGGCGACCCGCGCGATCGGTCTGGTGCCGACCGTCTCGGTCACGCACACCGAACCGTTCCACGTCGCCACGGGCCTCCAGACCCTCGACCACGTCTCGCTGGGGCGGGCCGGATGGCGGATCCAGGTGAGTCCGACGACTCGCGAGGCCGCGCTGTTCGGCCGCCGCCCCGGCGGCGACGACGCTGCCACGCTGTTCGACGAGGCCCGCGAGGCCGCCGAGGTCGTCTCCCGCCTCTGGGACAGCTGGGACGACGACGCGATCATCCGCGACGTCACGACCGGCCGCTTCATCGACCGCGACCGCATCCACGACGCGGCGTTCTCCGGCTCGTTCGTGTCGGTGCACGGCGCGTCGATCGTGCCGCGGTCGCCGCAGGGGCGCCCGCCGGTGTTCGCGCTCGCGCACCGCGCCGACGCGGCAGCGTTCGCGGTGGACGCCGCGGACGTCGTGCTGGTCACGCCCGGCTTTGACGGCCTGGAGGATCGTGCTGCGCTGGCACTCGTCCGTGACGCCGAGCAGGCGGCCGGGTCCGACCTCCGTCGTCCGGTCCTCGCGGACCTCGCGGTGCTCATCGGGTCGTCGCCGGCGGCCGCCTCCGACGAGCTCGCCGCGCTCGACGCGGCAGCGGGCGCTCCGTACGCCGTCGGCTCCGGGTCGGACACGTCCGTCCTCGCGACGACGGTACCGGACCTGGTGGCACGGATCGCGGACCTGCGGGCCCTCGGGTACGCCGGCGTCCGGCTCCGTCCGCTGCGCATCCCGATCGACTCGACCGCCATCGCGCGGCAGCTCGTCCCCGCGCTCGTCACCGCCGGGCTCCGCGCCGACGTGGCGTCCCGTCCCACCGCCGACCTGCGCACGCGGCTCGGCATCGCGCCGGCGGTCAGCCGGTACGCGCGTCCTGCCGTCACCGGTGTCGGTGTCGGTGTCGGTTCCGTCTCCTCGGGGGTCTCAGCATGAGCGCCAAGCGTCAGGTCCACCTCGCCGCCCACTTCCCGGGCGTCAACAACACCACCGTCTGGAGCGACGACCGCGCCGAGAGCCAGATCGCGTTCTCGTCGTTCGAGCACTTCGCCCGGAACGCCGAGCGGGGGTCCTTCGACTTCCTGTTCCTCGCCGAGGGGCTGCGGTTGCGCGAGCAGAAGGGACGCATCCACGACCTCGACGTCGTCGGACGCCCGAACACGCTCGCGATCCTCGCCGCGCTGGCCGGGGTCACCGACCACATCGGGCTCGTCGGCACGCTGCAGACGACCTTCAACGAGCCCGTGGAGCTCGCGAAGCAGCTCGCCACGCTCGACCACCTGACCGACGGCCGTGCCGGCTGGAACGTCGTGACGAGCTCGGACGCGTTCCACGGTGCGAACTTCCGCCGCGGCGGGTTCCTCGACCACGCCGACCGGTACACGCGGGCAGCGGAGTTCGTGGAGCTGTCGCGTGAGCTCTGGGACTCGTGGGAGTCGGACGCGATCGTGGCGAACGGGTCGGGCGCCGCCGGGACCCTGGCCGCCGGCGCCTTCGCCGAACCCTCCCGCATCCACGACGTCGACCACCACGGTCCGCAGTTCGACGTGACCGGCACGTTCCCGGTGCCGCGCAGCCCCCAGCGGCACCCCGTGATCGTGCAGGCCGGCGACTCCGACGAGGGCCGCGACCTCGCCGCCGGGCACGCCGAGGTGGTCTTCTCGCTGCACACCGAGTTCGACGACGCGCAGTCGTTCTACCGCGACGTGACCGAGCGACTCGAACGGGTCGGACGGTCGAAGGACGAGCTGCTGATCCTGCCCGGCGCGACCTTCGTGCTCGGCGACACGGCGGACGAGGCCGAGGAACGTTCCCGGGCGATCCGCCGCGCCCAGGTCAGCCCGGCGACGGCGATCGCGTTCCTCGAACAGGTGTGGAACCGCGATCTGTCGTCGTACGACGTCGACGGGCCGTTGCCCTCGATCGAGCCGGACCTGGAGGGCGCCGACATCACCCGTGGCCGCGTCCGTCACACCCGCGACGTCCCCGCGCTGGTGCAGTCGTGGCGTGACCTCGCCGCGGCCGAGCACCTGTCGATCCGTGACCTGGTCATCCGCGCCTCGACCCGTGGCGGCTTCGTCGGCACGCCCGCACACATCGCCGCCGAGATCGACCGGTACGTGCAGGAGCGCGCCACCGACGGGTTCGTCGTCGTGCCGCACACCAACCCGTACGGGCTCGACGAGTTCGTCGACCGGGTCGTCCCGCTGCTGCAGGAGCGCGGCGTGTACCGCCAGTCGTACGACGAGGGCGCGACGCTCCGGCAGACGCTCGACCTGCCCGGCACGATCCGCGACCGTTCGGTCGCCGCACGCACGGCCGCTGCGGCGGGTCCGGCGCGTACGGCAGCGTCCGCCGGGGTGCTCGCATGACGATCTCGAGCCTGGCGATCCTCGTCCCCGGCAACTTCGACGACGACGCCCCCGCCGACGGGCTCGAGGCCACCCTCGACCTCTTCGCCACCGCGGAACGACTCGGCGTCGACGGCGCCTGGGTCCGGCACCGCCACCTCGAGCACGGCATCGGTTCGGCCGCGGTGTTCCTGGCCGCGGCTTCCCAGCGGACGACGTCGATCGAACTCGGCGTCGCCGTGGTGCCGATCGGGTGGGAGAGCCCGTTCCGCCTCGCCGAGGACTTCTCGCTCGCCGACGTCCTGTCGCACGGGCGGGTGCAGGTCGGGCTGTCGACGAGCGCACCGCACGCCGACATCCTCGGCGACCTGGTGTTCGACGGCGACTGGCGCTCGTTCGACCGCGGGTACGGCCGGGTCGCCCGGTTCGTGGACAACCTGCGCGGGGACTTCCTGGGGGACACGGACACCGTCATCGAGAGCCCGGGCAACGTCCAGCGGCCCCGCCTGCAGCCGTACGCGCCTGGCCTGGTCGACCGGGTCTGGTACGGGGGCGGGTCGCTCCGCTCCGCGGCCTTCGCGGGCAGTGCCGGCCTCAACCTGCTCATCGGCAACCTGACCTCGGGCGAGGGCACCGACGACTACGGCACCGCCCAGCGGAACCAGCTCGCCGCCTACCGCGCCGCGCTGCCCGACGGTCGCCGCCCGCGCGTGGCCTGGGGCCGCTGCGTCGTCCCGACGGACTCGACCGACCGGGTCTCGCGCGAGCGCTACCGCGCGTGGAACGAGTCGCGCCTGGCACGGCAGACCGCACCGCAGGGGCCCCGCCGCACCCTCTTCTCCGCCGACCTCGTCGGTCCTGCCGAGCAGATCGTCGAGCAGCTCGTGCACGACGCCACCCTCGCCGAGGTCGACGAGTTCCGGATCGAGCTGCCCTACGAGTTCGCCGGCGACGAGTACGAGCAGATCGTCGCCGACGTCGTCGAGCGGGTCGCGCCGGCGCTCGGATGGACGGCGCGGACGCACCAGGTGGTGGTCGCCGCATGACCCGCTACGTGCTCTCCCGCATCGGGCAGGCGCTGCTCGTGCTCTGGGCGGCGTGGACGATCTCGTTCTTCGTCCTCTACGTGCTGCCGAGCGACCCCGCACGGATCATGGTCGGCCCGGACGCCACCGACGTGACCGCGGCGCAGCTCGACGCTCTCCGCCACCAGTACGGGCTCGACCAGCCTGTGCTCGTGCAGTACTTCCAGCACCTCGGCTCCCTGTTCACCGGCGACCTCGGCCGGTCCATCGGGGTCGGTCGCCCGGTCGCCGACGTCATCGGCGAGGCCATCGCCCCGACGGCACAGATCGCCCTCGCCGGCCTCGTGCTCGCGATCGTGTTCGGTGGCGGCATCGCCGTCCTCGCGACCTGGACCCGGAACCGTGCCCTCGGACAGTTCCTGCTCCAACTGCCCCCGATCGGCGTCGCGGTGCCGGGGTTCTGGTTCGCGCTGCTCCTGGTCCAGTGGTTCTCGTTCGGCCTGCACCTGTTCCCGGCGTTCGGGGGCGAGGGACCCGCGTCCGTCGTCCTGCCGGCCATCACCCTGGCGCTGCCGACCGGTGCCACCATCGCCCAGCTGCTCTCCAAGTCGCTCGTCCAGACGCTCCGCGAGCCGTACGTCGACACGGCGTACGCGAAGGGCGCCGGGCGCTGGCGGGTGCAGCTCCGCCACGCACTGCGGAACGCCGCGCTGCCCGCCCTCACCGTCACCGGACTCATCGTCGGGCAGCTGTTCTCCGGCACCGTCGTCACCGAGACTGTGTTCTCGCGGCCGGGCCTCGGGCGGGTGACGGCGACGGCCGTGCAGCAGCAGGACATCCCCGTCGTGCAGGGCATCGTCCTGCTCGCCGCCGCGATCTTCGTCGTCGTGAACCTCGTCGTCGACCTCGTGTACCCGCTGCTCGACCCCCGCGTCGTGATCGCCGACAGCCGTCGGAAGCTCCGTGACCGGGACGGCGCGACCCCCGGCGCCACCCCCGGCGCGCCCGGCACCACTCCGTCCAGCACCCCCGAACCCAAGGCGGTCCACGCATGACCGAGACCACGCAGCTCGCCATCGGCCGTCCGGCCCCGCTCGCCACCACCGCCGACCGTGTGCCCGGCGGCACCACGGCCCTCCGCGCCATCGTCGCCCGCCCGACCCTGACCATCGCCGTCGTCTGGCTGGCCCTCGTGATCGTCGCCGCCCTCGTGCCGGGAGCCCTCACCCACCACGACCCCCTGGCCGCCGAACCGGCCGCCAAGCTGACCGCCCCCGACGCCGCGCACTGGTTCGGCACCGACCAGCTCGGCCGCGACCTGTACGCCCGGGTCGTGCACGGCACCGCGCTCACCCTGCAGGCAGCGGTTCTCGCGATCGTCATCGGACTGGTCGGCGGCTCGCTCATCGGACTCGTCGCCGGCTTCGTCGGCGGTGTCGTCGACGCGGTGCTCATGCGCGTCACCGACGTCCTGCTCGCGATCCCGAGCCTGCTGCTCTCGCTGACGATCGTCACCGTCCTCGGCTTCGGCACCGTGAACGTCGCCGTGGCGGTCGGCGTCGCGAGCATCGCCACCATCGCCCGCATCATGCGCTCCGAGGTGGTCCGTGTCCGCACCGCCGCGTACGTCGAGGCCGCGAGCGCGAACGGCAACAGCTGGTGGCGCGTCCTGCTCGTGCACGTGCTGCCGAACGCCGCTGGCCCCGTGCTGGTGCTCGCCGCGCTCGAGTTCGGCACCGCGATCCTCGCCGTCTCGAGCCTGAGCTTCCTCGGCTACGGCGCCCAACCACCGCAGCCGGAGTGGGGTTCGCTCGTCGCGACGGGCCGCGACTTCATCGCGTCCTCGTGGTGGCTCACCACGATCCCGGGGCTCGTCATCGCCGTCACCGTCCTCGCCGGCAACCGCGTGGCGCGGGCACTCGACACCGAACGGCGGGCCGTCCGATGAGCCTCCTCTCCATCCGCGACCTGACCGTCTCGTACGGTCGCGGCCGTACCGCGCGTCCCGTGCTGCACGGGATCTCGCTCGAGGTCGGCCGCGGCGAGCGCGTCGCGATCGTCGGTGAGTCCGGTTCGGGCAAGTCGACGACGGCGCACGCGGTCCTCCGGCTCCTGCCCGCAGCAGCGGATCTGACGGGAGGCACGGTGCGGCTCTCCGGGGCGGCCGCCGGTTCCGCGGACCTCGACCTGGTAACCGCGACCGACAGCGAGGTCCGGTCCGTTCGCGGCGTCCGGATCGGCTTCGTGCCGCAGGACCCGACGGTCTCGCTCAACCCCGTGACGCGGATCGGCACCCAGGTCGCCGAGGTGCTCCGCATCCACGGCCTCGCCACCGGCGCCGAGGCCCGGGACCGTGCCGTCGAGGAGCTCCGCCGTGCGGGCATCGACCGTCCGGAGCTCCGTGCACGGCAGTACCCGCACGAGCTCTCCGGCGGGATGCGGCAGCGGGTGCTCATCGCGATCGCGCTGATCGGCGACCCCGAGCTGCTCGTCGCCGACGAACCGACGAGTGCCCTCGACGTGACGGTCCAGCGGACGATCCTCGACCACCTGGACCGGCTCGTCGCCGAGCGGGGCACGAGCGTGCTCTTCATCACGCACGACCTCGGGGTCGCCGCCGACCGGGCCGACCGGATCGTCGTGATGTCGGAGGGGCGGATCGTCGAGCAGGGCACCCCCGCCGAGGTGCTCGGCGCACCCCGCGAGGTGTACACGCGTGCACTGATCCGAGCGGCGCCCAGTCTCGACGACGTGACCGTGTCCGTGGGACAGGCCACGGGCCTCCCGTCCGGACGCCCCGACCCACTCGTCGTCGCGACCGGACTGCGGAAGTCCTTCGACCGCGTCACCGCCGTCGACGGCGTCGACGTGACCGTGCCGCGAGGCCGCACGCTGGCGCTGGTGGGGGAGTCCGGGTCCGGCAAGTCGACCACTGCTCGGCTCGTGCTCGGACTCGAACGGCCCGACGAGGGCAGCGTGCGGTTCGACGGTGCCGACGTGGCCGGAGCCCGCGGCGCCGCGCTCCGGGCGTACCGGCGGCAGGCGCAGATCGTGCAGCAGAACCCGTACGCGGCGCTGCACCCGCGGCTGTCCGTGGGGTCGGTCATCGCCGACCCGCTCGCGGCGTTCGGCATCGGTACCAGGCGGTCCCGCGCAGCCCGTGCCGCCGAGTTGCTCGACCTGGTGGCACTGCCGGCCTCGACCGCCGCACGACGACCAGCGGAGCTCTCCGGCGGCCAGCGGCAGCGGGTCGCGATCGCCCGTGCGCTCGCGCTCGACCCGTCGTTCATCGTGCTCGACGAGCCGGTCTCCGCGCTCGACGTGTCCGTGCAGGCACAGATCCTCGACCTGCTCGCGGAACTGCAGTCGACGCTCGGCGTCTCGTACCTGTTCATCTCGCACGACCTGGCCGTCGTCCGCCGCATCGCGCACCAGGTGTCCGTCCTGCGGGGCGGGCGGGTCGTGGAGCACGGCGACGTGTCCCAGGTCCTGCACGACCCGCAGCACGAGTACACGCGTGCCCTGCTCGACGCGATCCCGGGGCGTTCCCGGCGCGTCGTGCCCGTTCCCGTTCCTGTTCCTGCATCTGCACCCGCACCCGCACCCGCACCCGAAGGAGTCTCATGACCATCCACCGCACGCCGTTCCGTCTGGTGGCCGCGATCGCGGCCGGAACCACGGCGGCCCTGGTGATGGCCGGCTGCTCGTCGGGCGGCACCGCGTCGACGTCGTCGTCGAAGCCCGTCGACGGCGGCTCGCTGACCTACGCCATCGCGAACGACCCGATCTCGCTCAACCCCTCGGGTACCGGCGCCGGCAACGACACCTTCGCGATCACCCGACAGCTCGTCGACTCGCTGCTGTGGCAGGACCCCTCCGACGGATCGCTGAAGCCCTGGCTCGCGACGAAGTACTCGGCGAACGCGGACGCCACCGCCTTCACGTTCGACCTGCGCTCCGGCGTCACCTTCTCGGACGGCACCGCCTTCGACGCGACCGCCGTCAAGGACACCTTCGACGACATCGTCGCGGCGGGGGCGTCGAGCACGGCCGCCGCGTCCTTCTCCGGGTACGAGAAGACGAAGGTCATCGACGACGACACCGTCGAGGTCGACTTCACGACGCCGAACGCCGCGTTCCCGAACGCCACCGCGTCGGTCGGACTCGGCATCGTCGCGCCGGAGACCACCGAGACGAAGTTCGACGACCGCGCCGACGGCAAGGCCGTGATCGGCACCGGGCCGTTCACGCTCACCTCGTACACGAAGAACACCTCGACGGTCCTGACCAAGCGGAAGGACTACGACTGGGGTCCCGCCGAGCGGAGCAACACGGGCGCCGCGCACCTGTCGAAGGTCACCTTCCAGGTCGTGCCGGAAGCCAGTGTCCGCACCGGCAGCCTGGAGTCCGGGCAGCTCGACGCGATCAGCAGTGTCCAGCCGAGCGACGTCGACACGCTCAAGGCGCAGTACGACCTGGTCACCCGGGCCAACCCCGGGCAGGTGTTCGGGCTGACGTTCAACCAGGAGCGGCCGATCGTGTCCGACCTGGTGGTCCGCAAGGCCATCGCGCAGTCGGTCGACGCCACTGCCGTCCGGGACACCTCGCTGAACGACCTGTTCAAGGTGGGGACCTCGGTGCTCGGGTCCACGACGCCCGGGTACACGGACGCGTCCGACGCGCTGCCCGCGTACGACCCGAAGGCCGCAGCAGCCGCTCTGGACGACGCCGGATGGAAGGAGGGCTCCGACGGCATCCGGTCGAAGGACGGCACGAAGCTGCAGCTGAAGCTCATCTGGATCACGAACTTCGGGCCGAACCAGACGTCGCTCGAGCTCATCCAGCAGGAGCTCGGGAAGGTCGGCGTCGGGCTCACCCTCGAGAGCGGCACCGTCCCGCAGTACCTCGCCAACCTGACCAGCGGCGACTGGGACCTGTCGTGGGACAACAACTCCCGTGCCGACGGGGACGTCCTCCGCTCGAAGTTCTCCAGCACCGGTGCGCAGTCGATCGGCGCCGCGGACAAGACGCTCGACGCACTCTTCACGAAGGAGCTGTCGCAGTCGTCCGCGCAGGACCGCTCGGCCACCTTCGCCGACATTCAGGAGCGCATCGCGTCCCAGGTCGACTTCGTCCCGGTGCACGAGCTGACGAGCATCATCGCCCCGGCCACGGACGTCCACGGCATCGCCTTCGGCGCCGACACCCGACTCGACCAGCTCACCGGGGCCTGGAAGGACGCATCGTGACCGCCGCGCGGCCCGTCCCGCTCTCCGTCCTCGACCTGGTGCCGGTGAGCGCCGGCTCGTCCGCCGCCACCGCCCTGGCGAACACGGTCGACCTGGCCGTCGCCGCCGAGCGCGCCGGGTACGCCCGGTACTGGTTGGCCGAGCACCACCTGAACCCCGGAGTAGCGGGCAGCGCCCCGACCGTCGTCATCGGTGCGGTCGCCGCTGCCACCAGTTCGATCCGCGTCGGCAGCGCCGCGACACTCGTCGGCAACACCCGCGGGCTGCAGATCGCCGAGACCTTCGGCACGCTCGCCGCGCTGTACGGTCCCCGGATCGACCTCGGGCTCGGACGGTCCGGCGCCCCGGCACCGGGCACGCCGAAGCCGCCGTCGCTCGCGCCGCGGTCGGACCAGGTCGTCGACGGACTGCTCGTCCCCGCCCCGTTCGACTTCCACGTCGCGCCGGGCAGCCGGTTCGCGTTGCAGGGTGAACTGCTCGGGCGGGTGCCGGGCGACGTCGACCGGTTCGAGGGTGAGCTGGAGCTCATCCGCGGGCTGCTCGCCGGTACGTGGTCGCGGGACGGTGCCGTCGTCGAGGCTCCGCCGGCCGCCGGCGCACCCGTCGAGCTCTGGATCCACGGGTCGACCGGTGGCGAGAGCGCCCGGATCGCCGGTGCGCTGGGGCTGCCCTACGGCGCGAACTACCACACGTCACCGGGCACGGTCCTGGCGTCGGTGCAGGCCTACCGCGATGCCTTCCGGCCGGGAGAGCTCGACGCCCCGCACGTCATCGTCTCCGCCGACGTCGTGGTCGGGCGGTCGTCGTCCGAGGCCGAGGAGCTCGCGCTCGGGTACGACTCGTGGGTGTACTCGATCCGCTCCGGCGTGGGTGCGATCGCGTACCCGTCGCCGGCCGCTGCGCGACTGGACCCGCTGGACCCGACGGCGGCGAAGTCCGTCGCCGACCGGGTGGGCACGCGCTTCGTCGGCGACGCGGCGGAGGTCGCGGACCGGCTCGAGACCCTGCGCCGTGCCACCGGGGCGGATGAGTTGCTCGTCACGACGATCACGCACGACCATGCGGCACGGGTGCGCTCGTACGAGTTGCTCGCGGCCGAGTGGGCGGCTCGGGGCGCGGGTGCCGTCGTGGGGGAGTCCGCCCTGGCTGCGCGGTAGCTCGCTGCGTGCGCGTGTTCCGACGTCCCACCTGTCGTTCGACGGGTGGGACGTCGTTCGTTGCGCACGCATCGGGTGCGGGTGCATGTTCCGACGATCCACGAGTCGTTCCCCTCGTGGATCGTCGCTGTGGGCGTGGGTCGCCGCCGTGGAGCGACGACGCCGGCGTCGCACGACGGCGACGAAGTCGCTCGGCGGCGGCAACCCGACGGCCCGCCAGTTCGGTGCGTGTGCATGTTCCGACGATCCACGAGTCGTTCCCCTCGTGGATCGTCGCTGTGGGCGTGGGCGTGGGCGTGGGCGTGGGCCGGCGACGGGGTGCGACAACGCCGACGCCGCGTGACGGCGACGAGGTCGTTCGGCGGAGGCAACCCGACGGCCCGCCAGTTCAGTGCGTGTGCATGTTCCGACGATCCATGAGTCGTTCCCCTCGTGGATCGTCGTTCTGGGCGTGGGCCGCCGCAGCCGTGGTGCGACAACGCCGGCGTCGTACGACGGTGACGATGTCGTTCCCGCGCGGCTGCGACTGTTGCGCGCGCCGTGGTGCGACAACGCCGACGCCGTACGACGTCGACCCCGTCGTCCGGCGGCGGCAACCCGACGTCCCACCTGTCGTTCGACTGGTGGGACGTCGTTCGTTGCGCACGCATCGGGGGCGTGTGCATGTTCCGACGATGCACGAGTCGTTCCCCTCGTGGGACGTCGTTCGTTGCCCACGCATCGGGTGCGTGTGCATGTTCCGACGATCCACGAGTCGTTCCCCTCGTGGATCGTCGATTGTCGATCGTCGAGCGGGGAGTGCCCCCCGCACGCACGACACCCCCGCGACCACGACGGCCACGGGGGTGTCACGGTACGGCCTCAGCTGTTGTCGAGCGGCAGACCCTCGGGGTTCACCTCGGACGTCTTCACGGCCTCGTTCGACAGGTTGTAGGCCGCGAGCCACTTCGCGTAGGTGCCGTCCTCGATCAACTCATTGATCGCCGCCGCGACGGGCTTCGCGATCCCGCTGCCCTGCTTCGTCGTCGCGGCGATGAGCCCCTGCAACGAGGAGCCGGCGCCGGAGTACGTGCCCGCGGTCTTCGTCGCCTTCGCGGTGCCCTTGCTCTGCGTGTTCTGGTAGGCGATCGTCGGGTTCGGGCCGAAGTATGCGTCGATCTTGCCCGAGTCGAGCGCGAGCTTGATCGCGTTGCCGTCCGGGTAGTACTTGATCGTGAAGTCCTCGCCCTTCGCCCGGAGTTCCTTCTGCCACTCCAGCAGGATGTTCTCCTGGTTCGTGCCGGAACTCACGGACAGCGTCTTCCCGGCGAGCACGGACGGGTCGCCGTCGAACCGCAGCGAGCTCGACGCCAGCACCTGGAACGCCAGGTTGTCCTGCCGGTACGAGGCGAAGTCGTACTTCTCCTTGCGCTCCTCGGTGACCGTGACGTTCGAGAAGCCGGCGTCGTACTTGCCGCTGTCGATGCCGACGAACAGGTTGTCCCACGTGGCGTTCTGCACGTCCGCGCGCAGCCCGAGCTTCGCGGCGACGAGCCGTCCGAGGTCGGGCTCCGAACCGGTGATCGTTTTCTGGTCGTCACCGGTGAAGGCGAGCGGTGGGAACCCGGCGGGCAGGGCCCCCACGCCGATCGTGAGCTTGCCGGACTTCCGGACCGCGGCGGGGAGCGCGTCGTGCAGCTTCGTGTCCTCGGTGACCTCGACGGTCGTCTCCTTCGCCGCACCGTTCGAGGCGGCGCCGATGGTGACGGAGCCGTCGGGTGCGCCGCTCGTGTCGGCGGAAGCGCCCGCGGAGCACCCGGCGAGGGCGACGACGACGCCGGCTGCGAGGACGAGGAAACCGGCGCGGTTGCGCCAGCGGGACGGGGTGGTCGTGGACATGGTTCTCCTTGGGGTGCGTGCGGGGATCAGGGGTCAGGGGTCAGGGGTCAGCGGACGCGGGACAGGAAGTCGCGCGTGCGGGTGTGCTGCGGGTGGTCGAGTACCTGGGCCGGCGGCCCCTGCTCGACGACCCGCCCGTGGTCGAGGAACACGACGTGGTCGGCGATCTCGCGGGCGAAGGCGATCTCGTGGGTGACGATGACGAGCGTGGTGCCCGTGTCCGCCAACCCCCGGATGACCCCGAGCACCTCGCCGACGAGCTCCGGGTCGAGCGCCGAGGTCGGCTCGTCGAGCAGGACCACCGACGGCTCGAGCGCCAGGGCCCGGGCGATCGCGACGCGCTGCTGCTGCCCGCCGGACAGCTGCCGGGGGCGGGCGGAGCCGCGGTCGCCGAGTCCGACCCGATCGAGCAGGGTCTGTGCCCGCGCTCGGGCCGTGGCGACGGGGACCCCGGCGGCGATCGGCCCCTCGGCGACGTTCTCGAGCGCGGTGAGGTGCGGGAACAGGTTGAAGTGCTGGAACACGAACCCGATCCGGGCACGCTGCCGCAGGATGTGCCGCTCGGGCAGCTCCTTCCAGCGGGGGACCCCGTCGCGGCCGGTGCGCAGGCGGACGCCGATGGGCTCGTCGCCGACCGTGACGACCCCGCGGTCGAGCGGTTCGAGGTGGTTGATCGCCCGGAGCAGCGTGGACTTGCCGGAACCGGAGGGGCCGAGGACGACGGTCACGCTGCCCGACGGCAGCGACAGGTCGATGCCGTCGATGACGACGCTGTCCCCGAACGCCTTGACGGCCCCGTGGATCGCGATGGCGGCGCTCATCAGATGCTCCTGTCGTCGACGGTGGAAGCGGACCCGGACGCGACCGCGCGCTCGGCGGCGGCTGCCCGTGTGCGGCGACCCGCGCCTCCAGGCCGTCCCGGACCACGTCCGGGCCCGCCGCCCCGCAGCGCGCTCCGCACCCGCTGCCACGGTGTCGGCGGCAGCGCACGGACCGACCCGCGGGCCGTCCAGCGCTCGACGTAGTACTGCACGATCGAGACCGCGCTGGTGAGCACGAGGTACCAGATGGTGGCGACGACGAGCAGCGGGATGATGTCGCCCGGGTACGTGCTCGACAGGTTCTGCACCACGCCGAACAGGTCGAGCAGCGACACGTAGAACAGCAGCGACGAGGCCTTCAGCAGTCCGACGACCTGGTTCACGAACGCCGGGACGATCGACCGCAGCGCCTGCGGCATGATCACCCGCAGGAACTGCCGGCGACGGGGGAGCCCGAGCGCCTGCGCGGCCTCGTGCTGGCCGTGGTCGACGGCGAGCACCCCGGCGCGGACGATCTCGGACGCGTAGGCGATCTCACTGAGGCTCAGCCCGATGACCCCGATCGCCAGGTCCCCGAGCAGGTTCGCGGTCGGCACCTCGAGCTGCGGCCCGAAGGGGATCCCGATGCCGATGGTCGGGTACAGCGACCCGAGGTTGTACAGGAAGACGAGCACCAGGATGAGCGGCACCGACCGGAACAGCCACACGTACCCCCACGCCAGCCCGGACAGCACCGGGTTGTGCGACAGCCGGGCGACGGCCACCAGGATCCCGCCGGCGAAGCTGATCACGGCGCTCAGCGCGGTGGCGGTGAGCGTCAGCTGCAGGCCGGTCAGGACCGCCGGGCTGAACAGCCACTTGCCGACGGCCGGCCAGCCCCACTGCTCGTTCGTGAACAGCGTCTCGCCGAAGTTCAGCAGCACGACGAGCACGAGGGCCGCGGCGATCCACCGCAGCGGGTGCCGCAACGGCACGACGGAACGGTCGAGTGCGGCGTGTCCGGCCGCGTCGATGGTCGCGGTCTCCGGCCTGGAGGCGCGGCTCGCCCCGGTCGTCCGGCCCGCGTCGTCGACGCTGGTCGCCTCCCACTGCGGGGCCCTGGTGGTGTCGGTCATGTCGCGACCGTAGGAGGGCCGGCCGACGCCGACAACGCCTCGCGCAACACCCCGCCACGCGGCGCAACACCCGGCCATCCGGCGCAACGCGGCGTCACGAAACGGTGTCCTGCGTGACGTTCCGTGACGGCCGACGGAGCGCTACCGTTGCGCCATGACAGCGCATCGTGTGACCGCCCCGGTGCCCCCGGCGGACGGCACCAAGGTGAAGGGTCCGGCGTCGTACTTCCCGAGCATCGAGACGACGTACGGACGCCCGGTGCAGGAGTGGCTCGACCTGGTCGCCGACCGGCTCGACGACCACCAGCACATGGAGGTCGTCGGGTGGCTCAAGGCGGAGCACGGCCTCGGGCACGGGCACGCGAACGCCCTGGTCGCCTACGTGAAGCACGCGCTGGCCTCCTGAGCGGTCGCGTCGCTCGCCTGTGGTTCGGCGGGTGTCGGTCGCAGTGCGTGGTGCGGCGGGTGTCGGTGGCGTCGGTCGCGCTGCTGGCCGCGTGGTGCAGCGGGTGTCGGTGGTCGTTCCTAGCGTGGGGGCGTGGCCGAACCCGTCGATGCGTGGTGGCGCCGCCGACAGTGGTCGCGCGGCGAAGCGGTGCCGTACGCCGTCGGACAGTTCCGCGCCGACTGGGCTCCGTACCCGGTGCTCATCCGGCAGTACCACCCCGACTGGAACCACGGCGTCGTCCTGACCCAGGTCCCCCCGGCTGCCGAGGTCCTGCTCACCTGGGAGTGCGACGTCGGGCACGTCTTCGTCGCGACCCCGTCCGAACAGCGGTCCCGCCCGGGCCGTGAACGTCGGCGATCTGTCTGGTGCCCCGAGTGCGCGGTGCAGGCCCAACCGCAGCGGTGGCCGGTGCTGCCGTCGGACTGGCCGCAGGCGGTACCCGTGCCGCAGCGGGTCGTCCGGAGTGCGGGACGACAGACCCTGCCCGCGGCTCCGGTGCGCGGGGTCCCGGCCGGAGCCGTCGCGTCGAGCCGTTCCCGGTCCCGGTCCCGTCGGCCCGTCGCCGGCTCGGCCGGGTCGGCCGGTGGGGCGCCACGGCGGACCGCCCAGCCCGTTCCCCGCGCGATCTGCCCGAAGACCCCGCGGCTGCCGTCGGGTGAGTCGTTCACGAGCGTCTGTGCCCCGGCGACGGCCTCGGCGGTCGAGGCCGAACTCCGCGGCATGCTGTCCGAGCGGTTCGCGTTCACCTACGACCACTCCGCCATCCGACTCGACCGCCCGTTCTTCGACCACGTCGAGGCCTGGCCGGACATCATCCTGCCGGAGCTCCGCGTCGCCATCGAGTACGACTCCACCGGGCGGCACGGCCTCGAGCACGTCGGCCCGCGGCAGGAGACCGACCGGAAGAAGGACCGCGCCGTCCGCGCCGTGGGGTGGGAGGTCGTCCGCATCCGCACCGGGCGGCTCCCCGCGCTCGGCCCGCACGACCTCCAGGTGTCGGGGATCTCCGGCCGGACCGTCGACCGGCTGGCGGACACCCTGCGCGAGCTCCGGGGCGCGCTGTTCGTCGACGCGTACGCCCGGTGACGCCGTCGATCGGGGTACACGCGCGACCCGGCGGGGTACGGCCCGGCTGGGAGCGGTCGCGAGCGACGGGTAGGTATACAGGGTGACCACCGTCTTCTGTCTCCACGCCCTCGGCGCGAGTTCCGAGGAGTTCGCGCTGCTGCGCGCCGAGCTCCTCGGTGACCTCGACCTGATCGGCATCGACCTGCCCGGCTTCGGCCGCAGCCCGGCGTCGTCCGGCACCACCGTCGAGGAGATGGCCGTCCTGGTCGAGCGCGCGATCGGGGCGAGCGGCTCGACGGAGTGGATGCTCCTCGGACACTCGATGGGCGGCAAGGTCGCCACGGTGGTGGCCGACCGCACGATCTCCGGCGCGAACGGCCTGTTCGGGCTGCGGGCCGTGGTGCTCCTCGCCGCGTCCCCGCTCGCTCCGGAGCCGATGGACGACGACCGCCGCTGGACGATGCTCTCGTGGGCTGCCGGTGGCCCGATCGTCACCGATGACGCCGCGGAGTTCGTCGCCGCCAACACCGCGTCGCCCCTGGCGCCCGCGCGGCACATCGCGGCGGTGCAGGACGTCGAGCGGACCGACCCCGCCGCCTGGACGGACTGGCTGTCCCGCGGCAGCCGCGAGGACTGGTCGGACGCCGCACCGAACCCGGTGCCCGCCCTGGTGCTCGCCGGCGCCGAGGACGGCGACCTCGATGCCGACGCCCAGCGCCGCCTGACCCTGCCGCACTGGCCGAACAGCGAGCTCCACGTCGTCGACGGCGCCGCACACCTGCTGCCCTGGGAACAGCCCGAGGCCGTGGCCGAGCGCATCCGCGACTTCTGGCAGCGCCGGGTCGCGGGGTCGCCGGTCGTCCCCGTGGAGCACGCCCGCGTGATCGCCTCGCCGCGGGTCAGCGCCCGGACCCGCGGCCTGCTCGCCGAGCGCGCGCTGCCCGACGACCCGTCGGCCGCACCCCACGCGCTGACGCCGACGCAGTTGGACACCCTGCGCGCCGTCGCACGGATCGTCGTCCCGCAGCCCGGCACCGACCAGGTCGACCTGGCGCTGCGGGTCGACGCGCAGCTGGCCGCGGGGCTCGGCGACGGCTGGCGGCCGGACGGCCTGCCGGTGGACGCCGAGGCCTACCGTGCCGCGCTCGACGTGCTCGCTGCACCCGCCCGCGACGGCGTGCTCGACCAGGCCCTCGAGTCCGTGGCTGTCGGGCGGTACCGCGCCGACGGCGACCTCGACGCCGAGCAGCTGCGCGCGTGGTTCGAGGACGCCAGCGTCGACCTCGTGAAGCACTGGCTCGCACACCCCGCCACCATGGCCGCCATCGACTTCGACGGCTACGCGAACGGCGGCGACGGCGTCCGCAAGCAGGGCTTCCAGCTGCTCGCGGCGGGCGAGCGCGAGGCCTGGGAACCCGAGGCCCCCGCCGGCACCGCCACCACGATGGACACCGCACCGACGACCGGAGCTGCACGATGAGACTCGACGGACAACGCACGTACGGCACGGACGACGTCGTCGACGTGGTGGTGGTCGGCACCGGGGCCGGGGGAGCACCGCTCCTCGCATCGCTGGCCCGCCGAGGCCTGACGGTCGTCGCGCTCGAGGCCGGCCGCAACACCGAGCCGGGCGACCACGTCCCGGACGAGGTCGCCGCCCCCGGTGACATCAACTGGATGGACGAGCGGCTGAGCGGCGGCGGAGCCCCCACGGCCTTCGGCCCCAACAACAGCGGCACGGGCGTCGGTGGCTCGACGCTGCACTGGGGCGCGTTCACCCCGCGGCCGAGCGAGCACGACCTGCGGCTGCGGACCGAGAGCGGCGCGGGGCAGGACTGGCCGATCAGCCACGCCGAGCTCACCGGCTGGATCGAGCAGGTCGAGCACGACGTCGGCGTCGCCGGCCCCGAGCACTACCCGTGGGACCCCTCCCGCCGGTACCGGATGCGCCCACCGGCCCGGAACGCCTCGTCGGACATGATGATGCGCGGCACCGCGGCCGCCGGGATCACCGCGACCGACGCCCCGGTCGGCCTGACGACCGAGGACCGGCACCAGGAGCACCACGGGCTGCGCCAGGCCTGCGTGTCCTGCGGCTCCTGCCACCAGGGCTGCCGCAACGGCTCGAAGGTGTCGATGGACACGACGTACCTGCCCGCCGCCGTGGCGTTCGGTGCCGAGATCCGTCCGGAGTCCTTCGTGCACGGCATCGAGCTCGACGCGGCGGGACGGGTCGAGGCGGTCCTGTACACCGCCGACGGGCGCGAGCACCGCCAGCGCTGCCGGACCCTCGTCCTCGCCGCGGGCGGTGTCGAGACGCCGCGACTGCTGCTGCACACCGGTGTCGCGAACGGCAGCGGGCAGGTCGGCCGGAACTTCACGGCGCACGGAGCCACCCAGGTGTGGGCGCGGTTCGACGAGTCGATGCGCTCGTACCGTGGGTACCCGTCGTCGATCATCACCGAGGACTTCGTCCGACCGGCGGACGCCGACTTCGCGGGCGGCTACCTCATCCAGAGCCTGGGCGTGCAGCCGCAGACCTTCGCGACCTCGCTTGTGCGGGGTGGCGGACTCCGCGGTGCTGAGCTCGTCCGGGCGTTGCAGGACTACCCGTTCTCGGCCGGCGTCGGCATCAACGCCGAGTGCCTGCCGTACGACGACAACCGCCTCGAGCTGACCGACGAACTCGACCAGCACGGTGTGCCGCGTGCCCGGGTCTCGTTCACCCCGGGCTCCAACGAGGAGGCGATCCGCCGCCACGCGGTCCGCACGATGACGACCATCGTCGAGGCCGCTGGCGGTCAGGACGTCCGGGTGCTCGAACGCACGGCGCACACCATCGGCACCGCGCGGATGGGCACGGACCGCGAGACCTCCGTCGTCGACCAGGACGGCCGCTCGTGGGACGTCCCGAACCTGTGGATCGCCGACAACTCGGTGTTCCCGAGCGCGGTCATCGCGAACCCGGCGCTGACGATCATGGCGCTCTCGCTCCGCACCGCCGACCGCATGCTGCAGGCCGCCTGAGCAGGAGCCCCGACCGCCCGGTCGGGGCTCAGCCTCGGAGCGCGAGCGCCTCGCTCGTCCACCGGGCGTGCAGGTCCCACGGGTCGTCGACCCCGGCAGCGACGGTGTCCACGTGGGCCAGGAGCTCCGGCGTCACCCGGAACCACTCGGTACCCGGGTACCGGCTGGCGGCGAAGGAGGCGTGCCGTCGGCGTTCGAGGGTCCGGTCACCGCGCTCGAACGCCAGCAGGTCCTGGTGCGGGATCGCCGCGAGCCGCTGCCGGGGGTTCATCGTCGTGCCGATCTTGATGCGGTCGCCGAAGTCGTCGCGCATCCGCAGGTAGTAGACGACGTCGACCCGTGGGAGAGCGAGGTCGCCGTCCGGCACGTCACCCCACCGCCACTCGCACCGGGCGCACACCATCCCCGAGGGGTAGCGCACCCCGATCCGTGACCCGCACGCCGGGCACGCCCCGGGAAGGGCGTCCTCGATGCCGGGGTGTTCGGCCGCGAGGTCGGTGACGAACGCGACGTGCGCGCCGCACAGTGGGACGTCCGCGAGCCCGTCCGCGAGCACGCCTGCGCAACCCGGCACGCAGCACGACGAGGTGACCATGCGCCGAACGCTAGCCCGACCCACCGACGTGCCCCGGGCCTCCCGGCCGCTGCGCGCGCTGGGCCCACCGGGCGTCCCGGGCGTCCCTGGTCGAATCGGGCGTCCTTGGTCGAACCGGGCGTACCTGGTCCGATCTTCCGACCAGGTATGCCCGTTCCCACCAGCCATCGCGCCCGTTCTGGGAAAGAACGGGCGTTCCTGCGGGAAACGGGCGCCCCGCACGTCCGCCGAACCGGGCGTACCAACCGAGATCGGGCGTGCCGGGCGTACCTGGTCGAATCGGGCGTGCCTGGTCCGTTCTTCCGACCAGGTATGCCCGTTCCCACCAGCCATCGCGCCCGTTCTGGGAAGGAACGGGCGTACCTGCGGGAAACGGGCGCCACGCACGTCCGCCGATCCGGGCGTACCGCTCGAGAACGGGCGTACCGACCGAGAACGGGCGTACCGACCGAGAACGGGCGTACCTGGTCCGTTCTTCCGACCAGCTACGCCCGTTTCCACCAGCCATCCCGCCCGTCATGGGAAGGAACAGACACGCAGGCCCGCCGTTAGTCGGTGAAGATCACCCCGACGGGCTCGCGCTTCTCCTCCTGGAACTCGTCCTCGCCACGACCGAGCGCCCAGTACGCCGACAGCGACATCTCGCGCTTCTCCAGCCCCCAGTCGTCCTGCAGCAGCCGACGGATCGCCTTCATCGCGGTCCGCTCGCCGTGCGCGAAGACCTGGACCGGCCGGGAGGCACGCGGCAGCCCGCGGGCCGTCTCCAGCAGGAGCGTGCCCGGCTGGGCGCCGGTGGCGTCCCGGTGCAGCCACCGCAGGTCGACCCCGGCCGGGTGCCGGATGTCCTGCTCGTCCGCGGGCCCGGCCACCTCGACCAGGGCGACCCCGGTGGCGGAGTCGGGCATGGACTCGAGTGCCGCGCCGATCGCGGGCAGGGCGCTGTCGTCACCGAGCAGCACGTGCGTGACCGCCGGGTCGGTGGTCGGCGCGTAGCCACCACCGGGCCCGGACAGGGCGAGTCGATCGCCCGGCTGCGCGGACGCTGCCCAGGGACCGGCGAGGCCCTCGTCGCCGTGGACGACGAAGTCGATCGCGATGGTCCGCGTGGTGTGGTCGACCGCGCGCACCGTGTAGGTGCGGCGGGCCGGGCGGTCGTGCTTTGGGAGGGTCTCGCGCAAGGCCTCGAGGTCGTACGGCGGCACGAGTCCGAGCGACGGCTTCGCGAGCAGGAGCTTGACGTACTTGTCGGTCGCACCGAGCCGGTCGGGGTCGGCCTGGGCGACGAAGTCCTCGAAGGCCGAGCCACCCAGGTGCACGCGCACCATGTGGGGCGAGAGCCGTTCGGTGCGGTCGACGACGAAGACGTGCTGGGGGCGTTTGGGTTTCGAGCTCATCGTGGGGGAGCTTCCTCTCGCGGGTTCGGCGCCACCTGGGTGATCCCTGCTTGACGCGCGCATCACTAAGGTTAGCCTTACCTCATGGACTCGACCGTCATCCCGTTCTCCGAGCTGCTGCGGCGTCGCACGCGGCGCTCGCACGGTGCCTCGGCCACGAGCGGCTTCATGCAGGACCTGCTCGGCGGCGACTGCGACGTCGCCGACTACGCGGACCTGCTCGGACAGTACGCCTTCGTGTACGACGCGCTCGAGCGGGCGGCGGAACGCATGGCCGACCACCCCGTCGCGGCGCCGTTCGTCACCGCGCAGCTCACCCGGATGCCGGCGATCCGTGCCGACCTCGAGTACCTGATCGGCCCGGACTGGTCCGAGCTGGTGTGCCCGCTGCCCGCGACGACCGCGTACGTGCGACGCCTCAACGAGGTCGCGGCGGAGTGGCCCGGCGGCTTCGTGGCGCACCACTACACGCGGTACCTCGGCGACGTGTCCGGCGGGCACGTGATCGGGCAGGTGCTGGCCGAGCGGTTCGGGTTCGACACGAACGGTGTCCTCTTCTACATCTTCGACCAGGTCGCCGACCCGAGCGACTTCGAGCACACCTACCGGGCCCAGCTCGACGCCGCGCCCTGGACGGCCGACGAGCAGGAGCGGGTGATCGCCGAGGTCGAGCTCGCCTACGACCTGAACCGGGGGTTGCTCGCCGGCCTCGATGCCCGCCGTGCTCCGTTCCGTCAGGAGCCGGGGGACACGACGGTCGCCGCCGTCACGGCCTGACCGCACAGCGGCGGTCGCCGCGCAGGCCAGCTCGGACCCTGCCCCGCGTCCGTCCGGACCCCGCTCCGCGTCCGTCCGGACGGTCGACGTCATGCGCCCCCGGGTGCCGATACGCTGCTGGGACCCGGGACCAGCCTCCCGGACGACCCGGAAAGGACTCCATGACGGCGATCGACGGATCTGCACGCCACGAGCGCGCGCGGGACGACGTCAGCGGTGCGGTCGACAGTGACCTGCGCGCCGACGTCCGGTACCTCGGCAACCTCCTCGGCCGGGTGCTGCGGGAGAACGGGGGCGACGAACTGCTCCACGACGTGGAGTCGTTGCGCGCCGCCGTGATCGACGCCTACGAGGGCGACCACGCCGAGGGCGCAGCGCGTGCCCAGGCGATCGTCTCCGGCATGTCGGCCGAACGCGCCGAGGCTGTGGCACAGGCGTTCACCACCTACTTCCACCTGACGAACCTGGCCGAGGAGCACCACCGCGTGCGGGTCCTCCGGCAGCGCGGTGACGACGGCGGCGTGGCCGGCGACTCGTTCCCCGCCACCTACGCCGAGCTCGTCGCCGAGGTCGGCGAGGCCGAGGCCGCTGAGCGCCTCCGCACCCTGCGGTTCCACCCGGTGCTGACGGCCCACCCGACAGAGGCCCGCCGCCGCGCGGTCACCACGGGTGTCCGCCGCATCACGGACCTCATCGACGAGCGCGACCGTGCCCGGAACGCGACGGCCCGCGCCGAGAACGAGCGCCGCCTGCTCGAGGAGATCACGACCCTCCTGCGCACCTCGCCGCTCCGCACCACCCGGCCGACCCCGCTCGACGAGGTCCGCACCGCGATGAGCGTGTTCGACCAGACCCTGTTCGAGATCGTCCCGCAGGTCTACCGCCTGCTCGACGACCGGCTGCAGGGCGACGACGCCGGCCGCGCATCCGTGATCGCCCCCGCGTTCGTGCGGTTCGGCACCTGGATCGGCGGCGACCGCGACGGCAACCCGCACGTGACGGCCGACGTCACCCGCCAGGCCGCCGAGATCGCGGCGGAGCACATCCTGCTCGGCCTCGCCCGCGCGACCACGCGCATCGGCAGCGCCCTGACGCTCGACGCGAGCGACACCCCCGCCGACGCCGGGCTCACCGCCCTCGTCGCCGCGCAGGAGTCCCTCGACCCGGGCATCGCCGAGCGCATCGGCGTCCGCGCACCGAACGAAACGCACCGCCGCGCGCTCCTGTTCGTCGCCGCGCGCATCGACGCCACCCGGACCGGCACCACGCCACTGGCCTACGACGGCCCCGAGGCGCTGCTGGCCGACCTCCGCACGATCCAGGCGTCGCTCGTCGCCGCCGGCGCGATCCGCCCGGCCAACGGCGAGCTGCAGAACCTGATCTGGCAGGTCGAGACCTTCGGGTTCCACCTGGCCGAGCTCGAGGTCCGCCAGCACTCGCAAGTGCACCGCACGGCCCTGGCCGAGATCCGCGCCGGTGGCGAACTGAGCGAGACCACCGAAGAGGTCCTCGCCGTCTTCCGCACGATCGCCGGGCTGCAGTCCCGCTACGGCGTCCGCGCGGCGAACCGGTACATCGTCTCCTTCACGCAGTCCCCGGCGGACCTGGCGAACGTGCACGAGCTCGCGGTCGCCGCGCTCGGGTCCGCCGAGGCTGCGCCGGTGCTCGACGTCATCCCGCTGTTCGAGACCTTCGCCGACCTGCACGCCAGCGTCGACATCCTCGACGAGGCCGTCCGGACCGAGGCGTTCCAGCGACGCCTCGCCGCGACCGGCCGTCGACTCGAGGTCATGCTCGGCTACTCGGACTCGTCGAAGGACGTCGGCCCGGTGTCCGCGAACCTGGCGCTGTACGACGCCCAGGCCCGCATCGCCGACTGGGCCCGCGACAACGACATCGAGCTGACCCTGTTCCACGGCCGCGGCGGTTCGCTCGGCCGCGGTGGCGGTCCCGCCAACGAGGCCGTCCTCGCGCAGCCGCCGGGATCGATCGACGGCCGGCTCAAGCTCACCGAGCAGGGCGAGGTCATCTTCGCCCAGTACGGCGACCAGGACATCGCCGCCCGCCACCTCGAGCAGATGGCCTCGGCGACGCTCTTCGCGTCGACGCCGTCGAACGAGGCGCGCACCGCCGCCGCGGCCGCCCGGTTCGCCGACCTCGCCCAGCAGCTCGACGACGTCTCGCGCGTCGCCTTCTACGACCTGGTCAAGGCCGACGGCTTCGCGCCCTGGTTCGCCCGGGTCACCCCGATGGAGGAGATCGGCCTGCTGCCCCTCGGCTCCCGCCCGGCCCGTCGTGGCCTGTCGGTGGAGTCGCTGGAGGACCTCCGCGCCATCCCGTGGGTGTTCTCGTGGACGCAGGCGCGCATCAACCTCGCCGGCTGGTACGGGCTCGGCTCCGCGCTCGAGGCCGTCGGCGACGTCGAGGTCCTCCGCGCCGCCTACGCCGAGTGGCCGCTCTTCGCCGCGATGATCAAGAACGTCGAGATGTCGCTCGCGAAGACCGACGAGCACATCGCCCGCCGGTACCTCGAGCTCGCCGACCGCGACGACCTCGCCGCGAAGGTGCTCGACGAGATGGTCCGCACCCGCGACTGGGTGCTCCGTGTCTCCGGCGGCAGCGACGTGCTCGAGGACCGACCCGTCCTCGCCCGCGCCGTGCGCCTCCGCAGCCCGTACGTCGACGCACTGTCGCACCTGCAGCTCCGTGCGCTGCGCGCCATCCGCACGTCCGGCAGCACGGACCCGACGGACGCTGACCACCGGCTCCTGCTGCTCACCGTCAACGGGATCGCGGCCGGCCTGCAGAACACGGGCTGACGCCCCCACCCGACGGACAGGAGGCCCGGTGCCAGCTGGCACCGGGCCTCCTGTGCGTCCGCGCGCACGTCCCGGGCCGCACCGCCGAGTGGTCACGAAGCGTCGGCTGCGCCGTCGCCGGGCGACGGAACGCGACCACTCGGCGGACGTGAGCGGGGTGTCGTGACCGCGCGCGTCCCCGGACGGGAGGCCCGTGGCGGGCCCGCACCGGGCCTCCCGTCCGTCCCCGCGCAGGTCCAGGGCCGCACTTCGTGAGCAGGAACGGTCGCCTCCGGCACCGCGAACCGACCATTGCTGCTCACGAAGTGCCCGTCGAATCGATTCGGGGACGCGTAGCGTGTCCGAGGTGACGACGGAGCGCAGCCCGGGACCGACGACGACCGTGCTGCCCCCGATCGTGCCGCTGGCGCTCATCGTCGGGGTCTCGCCGTTCGCGACGGACATGTACATCCCCGCACTCCCGGCCATCGCGCGCGACCTCGACACGACGCCCGGCGCCGTGCAGCTGTCGCTCACGGCGTTCCTCGTGGCCTTCGCGGTCGGCCAGCTGCTCGTCGGACCGGTGAGCGACGGGATCGGTCGTCGGCCGATGCTCGTCGCCGGGACCGCCCTGTTCGCCCTCGCGTCGGTCGGCTGCGCGCTCGCGCCCGACGTCGTGACGCTGGTGGTGGCCCGCGTCGCCCAGGGACTCGCCGGAGCCGCGGGTGCCGTGGCCGGTCGGGCGATGGTGTCCGACGTGACGAGCGGCACCCGGATGGCGAAGGTGTTCGGCACGCTCGCGGCCATCAACGCGATCGGACCCGTGGTGGCCCCGCTGGCCGGGGGAGCTGTGCTGACGGTCGGGACGTGGCGGCTCATGTTCGTCGTGCTGGCCGTGCTCGGCGCCGTGTTCTTCGTGGCCGTGGTCCTGCGGTTCCGCGAGACCCTGCCGCCGGAGCGGCGTGGCGGGGTCGGGTTCGCGGCCAACGGGCAGCGGATCCGCGAGCTCCTGGCGATCCCGCGGTTCCGGGCCTACGTGCTGAGCGGGGTGCTGTCGACGGTGGGGTTCTTCGCGTACATCGCGACGAGCTCGTTCGTGTTCCAGTCGGAGTTCGGGTTCTCCGAGGGGCTGTACACGCTCGTCTTCGCCACGAACGCGTCGATGATGATCGTCACGACGCTGCTGTTCGGTCGGCTCGTCGGGCGGTTCAGCGAGGACGCCCTGCTGACCCTGGGCCTGGTCGTCGGGACGGTCGGGGCCACGGCCGTGCTGGTGTCGGCGCTCCTCGGGCTCGGGCCGGTGCCGGTGTGGTGCGCCCTCGCGGTCGTGACGGCCGCGTGGGGCTTCGTCCTGCCGGCGGCGATGACCCGCACGCAGCACGTCGGTGCGGCACACCCGGGCACGGCGGCTGCCCTGCAGGGCGGCCTGACCTTCGGCATCGGCGGTCTCGGCACCCCGCTCGCCGGCGCCCTCGGCGGCACCGCACTGGCGATGGGCGGGGTGATGGCAGCGCTGATGGCCGCGGCTGTCGTGGTCCAGGTGACGGCGACGCGGCGAAACCGGTCCCACAACTGAGGGGCTGAGCCGGTAGGTTGCTGGTTGCAAGGCGCACCGATCTGAGGAGACCCACCGAGATGGACATCGTCGTACACGAGGCGGAGACCGACACCGCCGTCCTGGAGTGCAGCGGCCGGCTCAACATGGTCTCCGCGCCCACCTTCCGCGAGACCGTCGCCCAGATCGTCGGCAACGGGCGTTCGCGGCTCGTGGTCGAGCTCTCCGGGGTCGAGTTCATGGACTCCTCCGGCCTCGGCGCCCTGGTCGGCAGCTTGAAGACCGCACGCCAGGCCGGCGGCGACCTCCGCATCGCGGCGCCGTCGGAACAGGTCCAGATGGTGCTCAAGCTCTCCAACATCGACAAGATCCTGCGGACGTACCCCGACGGGGACGCCGCGGTGACCGACTGGTGATGACCGCCCCCGTCGCCGAGCACATGCTCGCACTGGCGTGCCCCCCGGACGACGTGTCCGCCGTGCACGACTTCCTCGCAGGCGTCTGGCAGCACGAGCCGTCCGTCGCCGCCGAGGACCGGATGGCCCTCGAGCTCGCCCTGGTCGAACTCACCTCGAACGTCATCGAGCACGGCGCCCGCCCGGACGGTGTCTCGTGCGAGCTCCGGCTCGAGATCGGCGACGAGCGCTTCCAGGCGCTGCTGTCCGACGACGGGGTCGCGGCGACGGTCGATCCCGACGCCGCCGTGCTGCCCGACGACTTCGCCGAGGGCGGTCGCGGGCTCGCGCTCGTCCGCATGGTCGTCGACGACCTGCGGTACGAACGCGTGGCCGACCGGAACCGCTGGACGGTGCTGCGCTCCCGGCACTGAGCGGGAGCACGGCCGTCATCGATCGGCCGAGTCGCAGCGGTCGTCCGCCCAGCGCACTCCGTGGGCCGTAAACCGCAATGACGGGTCGGCGATTGTCGCGTTTCCCGGATACCGTGTCACGATTCGCGCGATGACTGTCGAGCCCGATCCCCGGATCCGGTTCGAGACGTCCGGCGCCGGACTCGACGCGGCCGTGCAACTGTACGAAGAGGCCTACGAGAGCACGGGGTTCTCGGCGTCCCGGACCGATCGTCCGTTCGCGTACCGATTCCAGGTCGTGGGCGACGGATCGATGACCTTCCGCTCCACCCGGTTCGACGGGCGGATGCAGGGCGAGGTCGAGGTCCCCGACGAGTACGTCGTGATGTGGACGTCGGACGGCGGTGGCCGCGTCGACGTCGGTCGCCAGGAGGTCGACTTCGCACCGGGGGCCCCGCGGGTGTTCCCGACGCGGCGTCCCTTCGTGTTCGACCTGCAGGACGTCCGCCAGAGCCTCGTGCAGTTCGACCGCACATACCTGGAGGGCGTCGCCGCCGAGGTGCACGGCACCCGGCCCGGCCCCCTCGTGTTCGACCACACCGCAGCGCCCCGGCCCGAGGACCTCCGCGCCTGGAACGCCCGGGTGCAGCGCGCCGCGTCGATCGTGCTCGGCCCGGCACCGCTCACCGCACTGGCCCTCGCCGAGACCGTGCGGGAGACCGCGTTGGCGTTCCTCGACACGTTCCCGCACGAGACCATCGCCCCCGACGTCGCGCTGCCGCAGGGGGCCACTGGTCGTGTCCGCGAGGCCGTGGAGTTCATGCACGCCTTCGCCCACACGCCCGTGACCACGACCGACGTCGCCGAGCACGTCGGCCTGAGCGTCCGGGGGCTGCAGCAGGCGTTCCAGCGGCAGGTCGGAACGGCGCCGAACGCGTTGCTGCGGGGGATCCGGCTGGACCGCGTGCACGAGGAACTCCGCCGCGCGTCGGCGGGCGACCTGACGGTGGCGAGCGTGGCGTTGCGCTGGGGCTTCGCGCACCTCGGCCGGTTCTCGGCGGCGTACGCGTCCCGCTTCGGGCAGTACCCGCGCGACACGCTGCAGCAGCCCCGGGGCGCGGTCCCGCAGCTCTGAACAGGGCAGCGCACCGCGCGTCACACTCCGGAACGGTGCCTCGCCGGTTCGCTACGCTGCCCCGGTGAGCAGAGCGCGACCGTGGGTGATCGTCCCCGGCATCTGGAACTCGGACCCGGACCACTGGCAGTCCGTCTGGGAGCGGGAGCAGCAGGACGAGCGCGACGAGCACGACGAGCACATCCAGCACGACCACCGCCCCCAGCAGCCCGCCGCCGTCCGCATCGCCCCCACCTCGTGGAGCGACCCGGACCCGGACGACTGGCGCGACGCGATCTCGACGGCCGCGGCCTCGTGCCCGGAGCCCCCGGTCCTCATCGCCCACAGCCTCGGGGTCCTGGCCGTCGCCGACTGGCTCGCCACCACGGCGGACGCTCCCGCGCTCGTCGCCGGTGCCTTCCTCGTCGCCCCGCCCGACCCACTCGGCGACACGTTCCCGGACGAGGCCGCGGGCTTCGTGACACCGCGCCCGGTGCCCCCTGCCCAGCAGGTCCCGACACGCCTCGTCGTGAGCGACGACGACCCGTACTGCAGCGCGGACCGGGCGCTCGTGTTCGCCGACGCGATGGGCGCGGACGTCGTCCGAGTCGGCGCCCTCGGGCACGTGAACGTCGCGAGTGGCGTCGGTGCCTGGCCCGCGGGCCGGGAACTGCTGCGGGCGTTCGAGGACGGCCTCCGCCCACCTCGGTGACCACGGGGTGCGACACGCCGCTCAACTCCGCGCCGATATGGCAGGCGGTGCAGCGACACACCGCGGATGTCCCGCGTTTCGGCCCGCGCGATATTTATCCTTCGGACATGGAGACCCAGTCCGGCGCACGCACCCCGCTCGTGGACCCGTTCGGCTGCGAGCTCGAGGAGTGGCTCCGCGACGCACCGGCGACCCGTGCCCCGTACGTGCCGGACCTCGTCGTCCCGCCCGTCACCGGCCCCGTGCAGCGCCCCGGACACGCCGCGAGCAGCACCACCACCGCGGCCGCCGAAGCAACCGCCGACGCGACGACCGCCGACCAGCTGACCATCCCGGCGCACGTCGCCACCCCGGCACCGGCCGACGAGACGACCCGGTCGGCACCCGTCGCCGCCCCCGCGTTCCGCCGCGACCGCGCCCGCCACGCCGCCGTCTGCGCCCCGTCGTTCCCGGAGCCGCCGGAGCGTCTGGCCCTGCGCATCGAGGACCTCGCGGTGGAGGTGTCGTCGTCCACGGGCCGCAGCAGCATCGAGCGCATCGTCCTGCTCGAGGACGAGGTCCGCCGCCGTGACGAGGACCTCGCCCGCCTCGCCGCGTGGGAGGCCACCGTCGCCGGCTCGGAGGACCCCGAGGTGACGGCCGCCCGCGCCTTCGCCCACACCGTCTTCGCCGACCTGCTCACCGACGCCGCCGCCGAGGCGGACCGCCGCGACCGTGCCGCAGCCCGCCGCGCAGCGACCGCGCCGGTGGCGCTCGTCACCCGGCCGGCACCCGTGCCGACCCGCGCAGCACCGAGCGTCCCCGCAGCAGCGCAGGCCGCACCCACCGCGGAAGCCGCGCCGGTGGTGGCACTCGTCACCCCGGAACGCGACGAACCCGTCCGACCGGTGCTGGGCCTCCCGGCCGTGTCCCCGGTGTCCGCGGCCACGCGACCCACCCCGCTCGTCCTGCCCGCCACCGGGCCGACGGTCATCGACCGCGCGGCCTTCGCCGCAGCGCTCACCGCGCACCAGGGCGTCACCGCGAGCACGCCGGTCGTCCTGCCGGACGCCGTCGCCGCACCCGTCGTCCCGGCCCACGTCGTGGACGCGACGGAAGCCGACACCGACTCCGCCACGGCGGCAGCGCCGGCCCCGGCCGGCTGGTGGTCGCGACTCGTCGACCGCCTGCTCGGCCTGCTCGGTCGTCGCTGACGACCCGCGGCCGCGGCGCGGTCGGCTGCACCGCTTCCGGTCACCCCGCTTCCGGCTGCACTGCCTGGAGGCCCGGATCACCCCACACGGACCGGCTGCCCCGTGCGGGGCGGTCGCCTCGGTAGACTGACGGGATGCCGACGCTCCGCGAACTCCAGGCCGTGATCGAGGACCTGTGGCCCGCCGCCGGTGCCGAGTCGTGGGACTCCGTCGGCCTCGTCGCAGGCGACCCGGACGCCACCGTCGAGCACGTGCACCTCGCCGTCGATGCGGTGCCGGCCACCGCCCGTGAAGCCGTCGAACTCGGTGCCGGGCTCCTGCTCACGCACCACCCGTTGCTGCTCCGCGGGGTGACGACGATCGCCGAGTCGACCTACAAGGGCAGCGTCCTCGCGACCCTCGTTCGCGGCGGCAGCGCCCTGCTCGCGGCGCACACCAACGCCGACGTCGTGACGACCGGCACCTCGGCGATCCTCGCCGACCGCCTGGGGCTGACCGCGCAGCGACCGCTCGACGCCGGAACTGACCCCGACACGGGCATCGGTCGCGTCGGCGTGCTGCCCGAGGGGACGACCCTCGGCGCCCTCGCCCGGAAGCTCGTCGACCTGCTGCCGCCCACGGCCACCGGGGTTCGCGTCTCCGGTGACTTCGACCAGTCCGTCCGCACCGTGGCGCTCTGCGCGGGTGCCGGCGACTCGCTGCTCGGCCACCCCGCCGTACTCGACGCCGACGTCTACATCACGAGCGACCTGCGGCACCACCCGGCCTCGGAGTTCCGCGAACAGGCGCTCCTCGGCGGCGGACCGGCGCTCATCGACACCTCGCACTGGGCCACCGAGTGGCTCTGGCTCGACGTTGCCGCAGAGCAGCTGCGCACCCGGGCCGGGGTCCGCGTCACCGTGAGCGACCTCCGCACCGACCCGTGGGACTTCGCCGTCCTGCCGGCCGCCGAACCCACCACCCCCACAGAAGGAGCCTGACCATGAAGGCAGCACCCGAGGACCAGGTCATCCTCCTCGACGTCCAGCGTCTCGACAACGACGTCACCCGCATCGCGCACCGCATCACGTCGTTGCAGAAGGGCGACCAGCTGACCGAGCTGAGCAAGCAGGCCGCGGCGCTCCGGAGCGAACTCGTCGCCGCCACCGGCGAGGTCGAGGACGCCGAGCGCGACCTCGCCCGCCTGGAGTCCGACACCGCGGTCGCGCAGGCCCGTGTCGAACGCGACACCACGATGCTGCAGAACGTCGCGAACGCGAAGGACGCCGCCGGACTGCAGAGCGAGCTCGACTCGCTGCAGCGGCGCATCGGCGGCCTCGAGACCGCCGAGCTCGAGATCATGGAGAACCTCGACGGCCTCCGCGCCCGGGTCGGTGACATCGAGGCCAAGCTCGCCGACGTCGAGGCCGCCCGCGGTGGCCTGGTCGCCGAGCGCGACGCCGAGATCGCCCGGCTCACGGCCGACCGCGAGTCCGCCGAGCAGGCCCGTGCCGACGTCGCCGCCAAGGTGCCGGCCGAGCTGCTCGCCCTGTACGACCGGCAGCGTGCGCGCTACGGCTTCGGCGCCTCGCTGCTGCAGGGTGGCGTGTCGACGGCCTCGGGCGTGGCGCTCAACAACTCCGACCTGCAGACCATCCGCCGGGCTGCGCCTGACGACGTGGTGCTGTGCCCCGACAGCGACGCGATCCTGGTGCGGACGGCCGAGTCCGGGCTGTAGACGCGAGCGACGTCCGTGGCGGAGGCGCGGTGCCAGCTGGCACCGCGCCTCCTGTCCGTTCGTGGGCTGGTCGCAACGCGTCGGGTGCGTGCCGCCGAGCGGTCACGATCTGTCGGCTGGGGTCGTGCCGGCCGACAGTTGGTGACCACTCGGCGAACCTGAGCGGGGAGTCGTGACCGTGCGTGCCGCCTGACGAGAGGCCCGTGGCGGCGACGCACCGCGCCTCCGGTCCGTCGTGGGCTGGTCGCACCGCGTCGCTCGCCGGGCGCCGAAAGGTCACGAACTGTCGGCTGCGGCCCTGCCGGCCGACACTTGGTGACCACTCCGCGAACCTGAGCGGGGCGTCGTGACCGCGCGCGCCGCGCGCGACGTCCGCGTGGACCGACGCGGCACGGAGAAGGGGCGAATGGGCCGGCCGTACGCCGGGTTCTGTCCCGCCGCTTGCACGGCGGTGACGGCCATCTCTCTCGGACCGACGTTGCCGTCGGCCTCCAGCGGTCTACCCGAGGACTCGGCGAGCAGCCTCAACGTCCTCTGTCTGACCTTGCTCCGGGCGAGGTTTACCGAGCGGATCCGGTCACCCGGACCCCTGGTGGTCTCTTACACCACCGTTTCACCCTTACCGACGTTGCCGCCGGCGGTCTGCTTTCTGTGGCACTGTCTCGCGGATTGCTCCGGGTGGGTGTTACCCACCGCCCTGCTCTGTGGAGCCCGGACGTTCCTCGGCGCTCCCGGGGGAGCGACGCGACCGTCTCACCGACCCATTCGCTGGAGCGAGTCTACCCGGCTCCGCGGCGCCCGATGCGAGGGGAGCCCCACGCACACGCGTACCTGATGAGAACGGGCGTACCTGGTCGGAAGTTCCGACCGGGTACGCCCGATTCGACCAGGTACGCGCGCGACCAAGTACCCCCGACCAGGTACGCGCGACCCGGACTAGACGCTGCGCGCCGCCAGGGTCGCGGCACCGATGATGCCGGCGTTGTTGCGGAGCGTCGCGGGGATGATGTCGGCCTGCAGGTCGAGCAGCGGGAGGAACTCCTCGTACTGCTTCGAGACCCCGCCGCCGACGACGAAGAGCTCCGGGGAGAGCAGGGCCTCCAGCGTCGAGTAGTACTTCTGCAGGCGCTTCGCCCAGTGCTTCCACGACAGGTCGTCGCGCTCCTTGGCGGCGAACGAGGCGCGGGACTCGGCGTCGTGCCCCTCGATCTCCAGGTGCCCGAGCTCCGAGTTGACGATGAGCACGCCGTCGTTGATGAGCGCGGTGCCGATGCCGGTGCCGAGCGTCGTCACGATGACCAGGCCGTCCTTGCCCTTGGCCGCACCGAACTGCTGCTCGGCGAACCCGGCGGCGTCGGCGTCGTTGACGAAGTGGATGGAGCGGCCGAGTTCCTTCTCGAACAGCGCCTCGGCCTCGAAGCCGATCCACTTCTTCGACACGTTCGCGGCGGACATCGTCTTGCCGTCCCGCACGATCGCCGGGAAGCAGACCCCGACGGGCACGTCGTCACCGGGGGCGAGCTCACCGATGATCTCCTTGACCACCGCCGTGATGTCCTGGGGCTTCCCGCCCTCGGGCGTGGCCTTCTTGATGCGGTCCGTGGTGAGGGCGCCGGACGCGACGTCGACGATCGCGCCCTTGATGCCCGTACCACCGATGTCGACGCCGACTGCGAGGGAGGTCATGAGGTTGTCGTGCCTTTCGGTTGCCTGCCGGAGGTGTCCGGTCAGGAGACGGTGAGGAGCTCCGCGCCGCGTTCGGTGACGACGAGGGTGTGCTCGAACTGCGCGGTCCACGACTTGTCACGGGTCGAGACCGTCCAGTCGTCGGACCAGATGTCGGCCTCGATGCCGCCGAGCGTGAGCATGGGTTCGATGGTGAACACCATGCCGGGTTCGATCACCGTGTCGTACTGCGGTGCGTCGTAGTGGGGGATGATCAGGCCGGAGTGGAACGCCCGACCGACGCCGTGTCCGGTGTAGTCGCGGACGACGCCGTAGCCGAAGCGCTTCGCGTACGCCTCGATCGCGCGGCCGATCACGTTGACCTGCCGGCCCGGGGCGACGGCCTTGATGCCGCGACGCAGTGCCTCTTCGGTCCGGGTCACCAGGTCCGACACCTCAGGTGCTGCCTGCCCGACGACGAACGTGCGGTTCGTGTCGCCGTGCATGCCGTCCTTGTAGGCGGTGATGTCGATGTTGACGAGGTCGCCCTCCTGCAGGACGGTGTCGTCGGGGATGCCGTGGCAGATGACCTCGTTGAGGCTCGAGCAGAGCGACTTCGGGTAGCCGCGGTAGCCGAGGGTGGAGGGGTAGGCACCGTGCGCGACGACGAACTCGTGCCCGATCCGGTCCAGCTCGTCCGTGGTCACACCGGGGCGGATGGCTTCGCCGACGGCGTCGATGGCCTGCGACGCGATGCGTCCGGCGACCCGGATGCGCTCGACCTCGTCCGGTGTGTAGGTGTCACCGAGACCGTGCTCGTGGGGCTCGACCTTCCCGACGTACTCCGGACGCTCGATGTCCTTCGGGACGGCGCGGTGCGGGGAGATGCGGCCGGCGGTCAGGTGTCCGTGTTCGTCCCGGGGCATGCGGACCACTCTAGCCGCGGCGCGACGCGCCGAGCACAACGCCCCGGGGTGCGGCCCGACGTGGTGGACGTGACTGCCTGGAGGCCCGGTGCCGGTCCGCCGGACCGGCACCGGGCCTCCAGACGGTTGCGTGGGTACGGTGGGCGGCATGAGCGAAGAACGGATCGAGTCCCAGTGGTGGTTCAACGACAAGACCGGCCAGGTCGAGCAGGGCCCGCAGTCCCCGCAGCGCGACCGGATCGGCCCGTTCGCGACGCGCGAGGAGGCGCAGCACGCGCTCGACCGCATCGCCGCGAACAACGAGAAGTGGGACGCCGAGGACCGCTGAGCTCCGCGGCCGGCGCTCCGCCGGCGCCCCGGTGACGGCGCGTCGCACGGCCCCGCGCACACCGCCGGACCACTAGCCTGGGACGAGGCCCGCCAGCGGCCACCCGATACACGGAAAGGTCGTGCATGGACAAGCAGACGGACTTCGTGCTCCGCACCATCGAGGAGCGCGGCATCAAGTTCATCCGACTCTGGTTCACGGACGTCATCGGGACGCTGAAGTCGGTGGCGATCGCCCCGGCCGAGGTCGAGGGCGCGTTCGCCGAGGGCATCGGGTTCGACGGCTCCGCGATCGAGGGCCTCACCCGTTCCTACGAGGCCGACGTCCTGGCACACCCGGACCCCTCGACCTTCCAGATCCTGCCGTGGCGCGGCGAGATCGACCCCACCGCGCGGATGTTCTGCGACATCACGACGCCGGACGGGCAGCCCGCCGTGGCCGACCCCCGCAACGTGCTGAAGCGCACCCTGGCCCGGGCGAGCGACCGAGGGTTCACGTTCTACACGCACCCCGAGATCGAGTTCTACCTGCTGAAGAGCCGCGAGTGGAAGGACGGCGGCCCGCAGCCCGTCGACCAGGCCGGCTACTTCGACAACGTCCCCGGCGGCAGCGCGCACGACTTCCGCCGCCGGTCGGTCCGGATGCTCGAGGACCTCGGCATCTCGGTCGAGTTCTCGCACCACGAGGCCGGCCCCGGGCAGAACGAGATCGACCTCCGCTACGCCGACGCACTGACGATGGCGGACAACATCATGACCTTCCGCACCGTGGTGAAGGAAGTCGCGATCGAGCAGGGCGTCTACGCGACGTTCATGCCGAAGCCGATCTCCGGCCAGCCCGGTTCCGGCATGCACACCCACGTCTCGCTGTTCGAGGGCGACCAGAACGCCTTCTACGAGGCCGGTGGCCAGTACCAGCTGTCGCAGACCGCCAAGCACTTCATCGCCGGGGTGCTCAAGCACGCGCCGGAGATCACCGCGGTGACGAACCAGTTCGTCAACTCGTACAAGCGGCTCTGGGGCGGCGACGAGGCCCCGTCCTTCGTCACCTGGGGCCACAACAACCGCTCGGCCCTGGTGCGCGTGCCGCTCTACAAGCCGAACAAGGGCCAGTCCTCGCGCATCGAGTACCGCGGCATCGACTCGGCGGCGAACCCGTACCTGGCGTACTCGCTGCTGCTCGCCGCCGGCCTCAAGGGCATCGAGGAAGAGTACGAGCTCCCCGCCGAGGCCGAGGACAACGTCTGGAGCCTCAGCGACTCGGAGCGCCGGGCCCTGGGCTACAGCCAGCTGCCCGCGAGCCTCGACCACGCCCTGAGCCTCATGGAGGACTCCGAGCTGGTGGCCGAGACCCTCGGCGAGCAGGTGTTCAACTTCGTGCTGCTCAACAAGCGGCAGGAGTGGAAGCGCTACCGCGACCAGGTCACCCCGTTCGAGCTCGACACCAACCTCGGCGCGCTCTAGAACCGAGCGCCCTGATCCCTCGGGAGCACGTTCCACATGACCGGTCGGACGACGACGTCACGTTCGGAGCTGGCCCGTCTGGGGTTCGCCGAGCTGTCGGAGAGCCTCGAGCGGGCTGCCGACCTGGAGGCCCGGTTCGGCCCCGACGTGCCGCTGCCGGTCGCCGGGTCTGCCGCGCTCTGGGGCGGCACCGCTGATCCGGACGGCGCCCTGCGGATGCTCGAGCGGCTGCTCGAGCGCGCGCCGGACGAGCTCCGCCCCGTCCTGACGGACGACGCCGCGACCGAGCGCCTGATCCGCCTGCTCGGCGCCTCGATCGGTCTCGGGGAGTTCCTGCACCGGCGTCCGGCCGAGCTCGCACTGCTGCTCGAACCGGTCGGCGAACCGTGGTCGCAGGAGCGGTACACGGCGTCGCTGACCGAGGCCGTCGACGGTGCCACGGGTGAGGACGCACGGATGCGCCTGCGGGTGCGCTACCGCCGGCACCTGGCCCAGATCGCCCTGTTCGACGTGCTGCACGCCGTGCCGACCGATGCCTTCCCGGCCGTCGCGGCGGGACTCGCCGACCTGGCGGGCGCCACCCTCGACGCCGCCGTCGACATCGCCCGGCGCGAGGTGCCGTTCCCCGCGGCCGACGTCGCGGCGACCCCGCTCGCGGTGATCGCCATGGGCAAGGCCGGTGCGCGCGAGCTCAACTACGTCAGCGACGTCGACGTCATCTTCGTCACGGAGCCCACCGACGACGTCCCCACCGACCGGGCCGTGCTCGTCTCCACCCGCATCGCGATCGCCGCCATGCACGCGATCACCGACCTCGCCGCCGAGCCCGCCCTGTGGGAGGTCGACGCGAACCTCCGGCCCGAGGGCAAGGACGGTGCACTCGTCCGCACCCTCGACTCGCACGTGGCGTACTACGAGCGCTGGGCGAAGGGGTGGGAGTTCCAGGCGCTGCTCAAGGCCCGTCCGATCGCCGGATCCGCCGACCTGGGCGACCGGTACGCCGAGGCCGTCGCGTCGTTCGTGTGGAACTCCTCCACCCGGCCTGGGTTCGTCGAGTCGGTGCAGCGCATGCGCGAGCGGGTGACCGAGCACATCCCCGACGCCGACGTCGACCGGCAGCTCAAGCTCGGCCCCGGTGGCCTGCGGGACGTCGAGTTCACCGTGCAGCTCCTGCAGCTCGTGCACGGCCGTGACGACCCGTCCGTGCGGGTGCGATCGACGCTCGAGGCGATGGACGCCCTGACCGACGCCGGGTACGTCGGCCGTGCCGAGGCCGCTCGGTTCGGGCCGGACTACGCCCTGCTCCGGGTGCTCGAGCACCGCATCCAGCTCCGGCGCCTGCAGCGGACGCACCTGATGCCCTCCGACGAAGAGGAGCTGCGGGTGCTCGCCCGGTCGAGCGGCGTCGCAGCATCGGCCCCGGCGCTCGAGGCCCGCTGGCGCGCCGTGAAGCTCGAGGTCCGCGGGCTGCACGAGCGCCTGTTCTACCGGCCGCTGCTGTCCGCGGTGGCCTCCACCGAGGACGAGATCGTCCTGACCAACGACCAGGTCGTCGACCGGCTCGCCGGTGTCGGGTTCGTCGACCCCGCCGGAGCCGTCGGCCACATCCGCGCCCTCACGCAGGGCACGAGCCGACGCGCGGCGATCCAGCGGAACCTGCTCCCGGTGCTCCTGCGATGGATGGCCGAGGGGCCGGCGCCGGACCGTGCGCTGCTGGCCTTCCGGCGGTTGAGCGACGGGCTGGGGGAGTCGAGCTGGTTCCTCCGCATGCTGCGCGACTCGTCCGGTGCCGCACACTCGCTCACCACCGTGCTGTCCGAGTCGGCGTTCCTGTCCGGGCTGCTCGAGCGGTTCCCCGAAGCGGTCGCCTGGCTCGACGAACCCGAGGCGCTCCTGCGTCCGCGGCCGATCGACTCCCTGCTCGCCGAGATGACCGCGACCACCGCCCGGCACGGCAACGACGTCGACGGCTCCGCGGCCCTGCTCCGGTCGGCCCGACGTCGGGAGACCCTGCGGCTCGGCATGGCCGCCGTGCTCGGCTCCCTCGACGTCGACGGGCTCGGCCCGGCCCTGAGCGACGTCACCGAGGCCACCCTCGCCGGCGCCCTCGCGCTCGCCCGCCGTGACGCCCCCGAGGGCTTCGAGTTCGGCATCATCGCGATGGGCCGGTACGGCGGGCGGGAGCTCGGCTTCGGGTCGGACGCCGACGTGCTGTACGTGTACCGGGCCCCCGACCTGGCGCCCGAGGTCGCGTCCCGGACCGCCCAGACCATCGTGCGCGAGCTCAACCGCCTGACCGAGGACACGATCCACCCGCTCGACCTCGACATCGACCTGCGCCCCGAGGGCAAGAACGGTCCCGTCGTGCGGACGCTCGAGTCCTACGGCGCCTACTACGCCCGCTGGTCGCTCACGTGGGAGGCGCAGGCGCTCCTCCGCGCCCGCGGGGCCGTCGGCGACGCACAGCTCCTGCGTGACTTCGAGCACCTCGCCGACCGCACCCGGTACCCGGAGCGGATCGACGACCACCAGGTGCGTGAGGTCCGCCGCATCAAGGCCCGCGTCGAGTCGGAGCGGCTGCCCCGCGGCGCGGACCCGGCCCGGCACCTCAAGCTCGGCCGCGGGTCACTCAGCGACGTCGAGTGGTTCGTGCAGCTCCTGCAGCTGCAGCACGCGCTCGAGATCCCGTCGCTCCGCACCACGTCGACGCTCGAGGCGCTCGACGCCGCGGTCGACGCCGGACTGGTCGGCGCCGAGGACGGCGAGCGGCTCGGGGCCGCCTGGCGCTTCGCGTCGCGCACCCGCAGCGCCCTCGTGCTGTGGTCGGGGAAGACCACCGACGTGCTGCCCGTCGACCGCGTCCAGCTCGAGGGTGTCGCACGGCTGATGGAGTACCCGCCGGGCTCCGCGAGCCGCCTCGAGGACGACTACCTCGGCGTCACGCGGCGAGCACGGCAGGTGTTCGAGCGCGAGTTCTACGGCGCCTGACCCGCCCGCGACGCAGCGCCTGACCGGCCGCCGACGCAGCGCCGAGCACCCCGCGACACGCCCGAGCGTCCGCGGACGGACCCGACCTGAGCAGCCATCGAAGGTTAATTCTCCGTGTCGCACGACGTCCCCCGACGGCACCCTCTTCGTACCCCTGTTCGAAACAGAGCTCCGCTCGTTACCGGGCCGTGACCGAACTCCCACCGGACCGCCAGGGGACCTTTTCCGACGTCCCCCGACACGCCGCGTGACCACCTGCTGACCTGGGCTTTCCGTCAGACCCGACCCGTGCCTCCAGGCCGCACCTGTCGCCCATCAGGGCGACGCTGCGTCGAGGCGCGGTCCGCAGGAGTGCTGTCAGCACCACGGGGGACCGCTCCGACCGGCCGAGAGGGGGACCGGTGTGTACCCCGTAACGTGCCCGTAACGCCCCCGGACGGGGGCCGCGTTGCGCGCGCGTTCAGGTTCTGCATCAATTGCATCACCCGAACCGGCCCTGATTCCCCGATGAAGCGGAATCTCCACCTCGAACGTTGAAGCAGGGATCAGTGTTCACCTTCATTCTGCAGATCAGGCAGATGGTCGAAGGCCACCCCGAGTTCTACCTGTTCGCCGTGTACTCCGCGGTGATCTGGTTGCTCTGGTTGCTCAAGGTCGTCATCTCCGCCCGCTACCGCCCCTTCACCGGCACCTTCGTCGGTACCACCAGCGTCGTCGTCCCCGTCGTGGACGAACCGCTCGACCTGTTCCGTGACGTCATCGGCCGCATGGTCGAGCAGCAGCCCGGCGAGATCATCGTCGTCATCAACGGTGCCCGCAACGAGGCGCTCGAGGAGGTCTGCGACGAGTTCGCCCCGCTCGTCCGCTGGACCCACACGCCCATCCCGGGCAAGCGCAACGCCGTCAAGGTCGGCACCGAGATGTCCAACGGCGACATCACCGTGCTCGTCGACTCCGACACCGTCTGGACCCCCGGCGCGCTCGAGGAACTCCTCAAGCCGTTCGCCGACGAGTCCGTCGGTGGTGTGACGACCCGGCAGCGCATCCTCGAACCGGAGCGCAGCTGGATCACCCGCTGGGCCGACTGGCTCGAGAACTCGCGGGCGCTCTACTCGATGCCGGCACAGAGTGTCCTCGGGCAGATCGGCTGCCTGCCCGGGCGCACCATCGCGTTCCGCCGGAGCATCCTCATGCGGGTGATGGACCGGTTCATGCACGAGAAGTTCATGGGCGTGTTCCTCGAGGTCTCGGACGACCGGACACTGACGAACCTCACGCTCAAGGAGGGGTACCGGACCGTCTACCAGTACACGTCGCTGGTCTACACGGACGCCCCGCTGCAGGTGAAGAAGCTGTTCAAGCAGCAGCTCCGCTGGGCCCGCGGCTCGCAGTACAACACGCTGCGGATGCTGCCGTGGATGCTCGGCCACGCGCCGGTCCTCGCGGCGTTCTTCATCACCGACATCATCCTGCCGTTCATGCTCTTCGGCGTGATCGCCGGCTGGATCTACCGTGCCTTCACCGGCCAGGGCGAGAACCTGTACCAGGGCATCCTGTCGCAGTACGGCTTCTCGACCGGGTTCGTCTACGTCGCGGCGCTCATGGTGATCTCGAGCGTGCTGAGCATGGCGATCCGCCAGATGCGGCACCTGTCCGAGAAGCCGAGCGACTTCTTCCGCCTGCCGATGTTCATCATCGTGTCGACGTTCTTCCTGATGCCGATCCGGCTCATCGGCTTCTTCCGCCTGGCGCACGCGTCCGGCTGGGGGACCCGGGCCGGCGCCTACGCCGGCGGTCCGATGCAGGAGGACCCGGCGGACGCCGTCCAGCCGCTGTCCTCCGCGGCGCAGGTCCCGGTCAGTCCGATCGACGACGAACGTGCCCGGTCGGCCGGGTCCGGGCAGGCGGGTTCGGGCGCTGGTTCGCCCGCTCCGCTCGAGACCGTCGACCAGGTGGCCGTGGACCGTGCGTTCGACGAGCTCTTCGGCGCCGACGCGGCGACCAACTCCACCACCACCGTGCTCGCCACCCGCCGCGAGGCCGCAGCAGCGGTCGCGCAGCAGGAGGCCCAGCGAGCAGCCGCGCCGGCCCCCGCCCGAGCCCGCCGGTACAACCCGTACGCAGCGATCCCGTACGTGATCGGCATCGCGATCTTCGCCCTGGAGGCGTTCCTCATTGTCTGACTTCATCCGTTCCTCGAGTGCTTGGTGGGCGCAGTCCAGCAAGCACGCCCGCCGGACGGCCATCGGCACGACGGCCATCGTGCTGGCGCTCGGCCTCATCACCTGGTCGGTGTGGATCTCACCCTCCGGCCCCGTCTCGACCGCCGTGCACCAGGCTCTGGGCGTCGAGGCGCCGAAGGCCAAGAAGGTGTCCGCCGCCGAGCTGCAGACGCAGCTCGACGCCGCCCAGGAGCGCATCTGGTCGCTCGAGGGCAAGCTCGACTCCCGCACGGCCCAGGCCGGGTCGCGTGGCGACCAGATCTCGGAACTCAAGGCGCAGATCGCGTCGCTGCAGTCCCAGCTCGGTGCCGCGAAGGACTCGGGAGGCTCGTCCAACGTCAACGCCGCGGGTTCCGGCAGCGGCGGCTCGGGTTCCGGCGGGTCCGGTGCCGGTTCGGCCGGTGCGTCCGGGTCCGGCTCGGGCTCGTCCGACAACGGCTCCGGCAGCGGCTCCGGTTCCGGCAACGGCTCCGGGTCCGGCTCTGGTTCCGGCAACGGTGGCGGCTCGAAGCCGAACCCCGGTCCCTCGACCGACCCGGGTGCCACCCCGGTCGTCACACCGACCAAGGCCGAGATCCTCGGCCAGCAGTCGCGCTGGTACGGCCTGTACACCGCGCAGTCCCCGTTCAACTGGGCCGAGTACGACGAGGTCTCCCGTCAGGTCGGCACCGCGTCGAACATGACCGGCTTCTTCCAGGGCTTCGACCAGGAGTTCAACGCCCCCGCGGTGCAGCGCTCCTGGGCCAACGGCCGTGTCCCGCTCATGACGTGGGAGACCGTCCCGGCGCAGACCGGCAACGACCAGAAGTACGTCCCCGGGTACACCAACGAGGACATCTCCGGTGGGTCGTTCGACGCCTACCTGACGAAGTACGCCAAGGCTCTGGCGGCCAACGGACAGCCGATGGTCATCCGTCTCGACCACGAGATGAACGGCTCCTGGTACAACTGGTCCGAGGGTGACGCCCAGAAGAACCCGGCCGGCTCCTACGTGAAGATGTGGCAGCACGTGCACGACGTCTTCCAGGCGAACGGCGCGAACAAGTACGTCATCTGGGACTGGTCCCCGAGCCGCATCGACAAGCTCGGCAACCCGAAGTACCAGACGCTCGACTACATGCAGCAGTACTACCCGGGTGCGGACTACGTGGACTGGGTCGGCATGAGCGGCTACTACCGCGACGCCACCGAGCAGCCCACGTTCGGCACGACCTTCGGAGCGACGCTCACGCAGCTCCGCCAGATCGCGCCGGGCAAGGGCATCATGCTCAACGAGATCGGGGCGACCGAGACCGGCACGAGTGTCGCGAACCCGCAGAAGACGCAGTGGATCAACTCGCTCTTCGATGCGCTGGCGGACCCCGCCAACAAGGACATCGTCGGCTTCGCGTACTTCAGCGAGACCGCGACCACCATCATCGACGGCAAGCGCACCACGAACGACTGGCGTCTCAACTCCCGCGCCGATTCCCTCAAGGCCTTCGCCGAGGGCATCAAGCGCAACGACATCGACTACGACCTGCAGGAGGTCACGCAATGAGCGAGTCCAAGAAGTCGACCGCATCGGCCGACACCCGCCCCGCACCCGTCATCAGCGTCATCGGCACCGGCTACCTCGGCGCCACCCACGCGGCCGCCATGGCCGAGATGGGCTTCGAGACCATCGGTGTCGACATCGACCCGTCGAAGCTCGCCGCACTGTCCGCCGGTGAGGTCCCGTTCTTCGAGCCCGGTCTGCCCGAGCTCATCACGAAGCACGTCGCCAGCGGCAAGCTCCGCTTCACCTCCGACATCGCCTCGGCCGTCGCCGCTGCGGACGTCCACTTCGTGTGCGTCGGCACCCCGCAGAAGGCCGGGTCGCACGCCGCGAACCTGGCCTACGTCGAGAGCGCCACCCGTGGCGTCGCCGAGAACCTCACGCACCCGGGCCTCATCGTCGGCAAGTCGACGGTCCCGGTCGGCACGGCAGCGCGGCTCCGCGGTATCGTCCGCGAGTTCACCCCCGCCGGCATCGACGCGGAACTCATCTGGAACCCCGAGTTCCTGCGTGAGGGCAAGGCCGTCGAGGACACCCTGCACCCGGACCGTCTGGTCTGGGGTGGAGCCTCCGAGGCCGCCGACGCCGTGATCCGCGAGGTCTACGCCGCGCCCATCAGCGAGGGCACCCCGGTCATCACGACCGACCTCGCCACCGCGGAGCTCGTCAAGGTGAGCGCCAACGCGTTCCTCGCCACGAAGATCTCGTTCATCAACGCGATCTCCGAGATGTGCGCCATCACCGGCGCCGACGTCTCCACGCTCGCCGACGCCCTCGGCCACGACGCCCGCATCGGCCGGAAGTTCCTGAACGCCGGCCTCGGCTTCGGCGGCGGCTGCCTGCCGAAGGACATCCGGGCGCTCATGTACCGCGCGAACGAGATCGGCGCGGGCCAGGTCGTCGGCCTCATGCAGCAGGTCGACGAGATCAACATGGGGCAGCGCCAGCGGGTCATCGACATGGCGATCGACTCGGCCGGGGGATCGGTGCTCAACCGTCGCGTGGCCGTCATCGGTGCCGCGTTCAAGCCCCTGACCGACGACGTCCGGGACTCCCCGGCGCTGAACGTCGCCGCTGCGCTGCACCTCCGCGGCGCCCAGGTGACGCTCTGGGACCCGGAGGCGATGGAGCCCGCGAAGCGCTCGTTCCCGACGCTGAGCTACGCCGCGTCGATGACGGACGCGATCGAGGGCGCCGACGTCGTCCTCGTGCTCACCGAGTGGGACGACATCATCACCGCCGACCCGGTCGCCCTCGGTGACCTCGTCGGGCGCCGCGTCGTGATCGACGCGCGCAACTGCCTCCCGGTCCTCGACTGGGTGAAAGCGGGGTGGACCGTCCGTTCCCTGGGACGTCCCACGCCGGTCACGGGTGCACCCGTGAGCGTCGCAGCGGGGACGAACGACGCGTTGGCCACGAGCCGCTAGTCACCGTTCGCGAGACGGGGTCCGTGCCGGGCGGCGCGGGCCCCGTTCCCGTGCGCCCGGGGGCTGGTCTGTTCGCGCGGTTCCGGGCGTCCCTGGTCGAATCGGGCGTACCTGGTCGAATCGGGCGTACCTGGTCGGGAGTTCTGACCAGGTACGCCCGATTCCGCTTTCCAGTCCGGCTGCTTTGGGAAGGAACGTGCGTCGCGACCGCCTGGAGGCCCGGCGCCCGCCCGCCGGACCGGCACCGGGCCTCCAGGCGGTCGCGTCCGCACCCCGCGCGCACGGTGGCAGCGTCCTCTCGCGAAAGCGACAGAATCCCGCGGAACGTTCGCGGCGTTCTGTCGCTCTCGCGGGTGCCAGCGCCCTGGCAGTCAGCGCACTGTCGCTTTGGCATACACACGAAGGGCCCCGCACCTGACGGTGCGGGGCCCTTCGTGTGGTGTCAGCGAGACTCAGACGCGCATGCGCAGAGCGCGAGTGCGTCAGCGAGACTCAGACGCCGAAGTACAGCTCGTACTCGAACGGGTGCGGGCGCTGGGCCAGCGGGAGGATCTCGTTCTCACGCTTGTAGTCGATCCAGGTCTGGATGAGGTCCTCGGTGAAGACGTTGCCCTTCGTGAGGAACTCGTGGTCCGCCTCGAGCGCGTCGAGCGCCTCGTCGAGGGAGCCGGGGACCTGGGGGATGCCCTTGGCCTCCTCGGGCGGGAGCTCGTAGAGGTCCTTGTCGACCGGCTCGTGCGGCTCGATGCGGTTCTGGATACCGTCGAGGCCCGCCATCAGCTGCGCGGCGAAGGCGAGGTACGGGTTGCCGGAGGCGTCGGGCGCGCGGAACTCGATGCGCTTGGCCTTCGGGTTGGTGCCCGTGATCGGGATGCGGATCGCCGCCGAGCGGTTGCCGGCCGAGTAGACCAGGTTGACCGGAGCCTCGAAGCCCTTGACCAGACGGTGGTACGAGTTGATCGACGGGTTGGTGAACGCGAGCAGCGCCGAGGCGTGCTTCAGGATGCCGCCGATGTACCAGCGGGCGAGGTCCGACAGACCGCCGTAGCCGTTCTCGTCGTAGAAGAGCGGCTTGCCGTCCGACCAGAGCGACTGGTGGGTGTGCATGCCCGAGCCGTTGTCGCCGAAGAGCGGCTTCGGCATGAACGTGGCGACCTTGCCCCACTGGTCAGCCGTGTTCTTGACGATGTACTTGAACTTCAGGATGTCGTCCGCGGCGTGGACCATCGTGTCGAACTTGTAGTTGATCTCCTGCTGGCCGCCGGTGCCCACCTCGTGGTGCGAGCGCTCGAGCTCGAAGCCCGCGTCGATCAGCTTGAGGGTGATGTCGTCGCGCAGGTCGGCGGTCTTGTCGACCGGCGACACGGGGAAGTAGCCGCCCTTGTACGGGGTCTTGTTGGCGAGGTTGCCGCCCTCTTCGTCACGACCGGTGTTCCAGGCGCCCTCTTCGGAGTCGACCGCGTAGAAGGACTCGTTCTGCGTGACCGAGTAGCGGACGTCGTCGAAGATGTAGAACTCGGCCTCGGGGGCGAAGAACGCGGTGTCCGCGATGCCCGTCGACGCGAGGTACTTCTCGGCCTTCTTCGCCACCTGGCGCGGGTCGCGGCCGTAGATCTCGCCGTTCCGCGGGTTGTAGATGTCGAAGATCATGATGAGCGTGCGCTCGGCGCGGAACTGGTCGACGTACGCCGTGGTGACATCGGGGATCAGCTGCATGTCGGACTCGTGGATCGACGCGAAGCCGCGGATGGAGGAGCCGTCGAACAGCTGGCCGACCGAGAAGAAGTCCTCGTCGACGGTGGATGCCGGGATGTTGAAGTGCTGCTGCACACCGGGCAGGTCCGTGAAGCGGATGTCGAGGAACTTGACGTCGGTGTCCTTGATGAAGGCCAGGACCTCGGAGGAATCGCTGAACATGGGGCCGATCTCCAATGGGTTGGGTGATGTCGGAGGCACCGGTCAAGGCACCTCCGACGAGGCTATTGACACGGGGTTTCCCGGACATGACTGGTTTGTTTCGGGCGTGTTACGCCCGGGCTGTCGCCTACGCTGGGGACCATGGCCCGCAGCACTCCCAGTCCGTCCGCGCCCTCCGAGCACCCGGACGGATGGCCGGGCAAGGACCTCGGTCTGCCCGAGTCCGGGCCCCGGAGTGTCGGGCGGATCGGGCGGCGGGTCGTCGCGCTGCTGATCGACGGCGCACTTGCTGACCTGGTCGCCTACGTCACCGGGGTCTGGTCGCCGGTGAACGGTTCGGGCGACATCGCGCACTCCTGGGTGCAGATCGCCATCTTCGCCGTGCTGCAGATCGTGTTCATCTGCCTGCTGTCCGGGTCGTTCGGGCACATCTGCGTCGGGTTGCGGGTCGTCCCGATGCGCGGGGGCTACGTGGGGGTGTGGCGGCCGATCCTCCGGACGGTGCTGCTCTGCCTGGTGGTCCCGGCGCTCATCATCGACCGCGACAGCCGGGGTGCGCACGACCGCATCGCGGGGACGGTGCTCGTCCGCCGCTGAGCCGGGGCTCGGCTGGTCGGCTGGTGCGGCGCGCGGGCGGTGGCCGTCGGCACCGTGCAAGGTTGCTCGTCGGGTGCGAGGTTGCGTACTCCATGCGTGCTCCGTCCCTTCGCACCGAGTACGCAACCGCGCACCATGCAGGGCTCCGCCGCTTGCCGTCGCACCGTGCGAGGTTGCTCACCGGGTGTGAGCGTGCCCGTCCCGTGCGCCGTCGGAGTCCCGCACCGAGCTGGCAACCTCGCACGCCCCGTGCGCCGTCGGAGTCTCGCACGGAGCCGACAACCTCGCACGGTTCAGGGCCGGGGCCGCGCCCTCGCACCCTGCGAGGTTGCGCGCCGGGCCTCCGCCGATCGCCCTCGCACCGTGCGGGGTTGCTCATCGGGTGCGAGTTTGCCCGCCCCGTGCGCCGTCGAAGTCCCGCACCGAGCTGGCAACCTCGCACGGTCCAGGGCCGGGGCCGCGCCGTCGCACCGTGCGAGGTTGCTCATCGGGTGCGAGTTTGCCCGCCCCGTGCGCCGTCGGAGTCCCGCACCGAGCCGACGACCTCGCACGGTTCAGCGAAGGTCGCACGGTGCGTGCTTCGCGAACACCCCGCCCCCGCCGGCACTCCACGCACACACGAGAACGCCCCCGACCAGATCTGGTCGGGGGCGTTCTCGTTCCGAGGTGCTTCGGTCAGCGCGGCCGTCCGGCGCGAGCCCGCATCGGGTCCATGCCCTTCGGGATCGAGGCCGCGGGGCTCTGCGTCAGCGAGTCGAGACGGTTCGCGACCGCCAGGACCTCGTTGCGGTTGAGCGACTTCTTGAGCTTGTTCATGGCACGGGGCAGCTTGTGCAGCGTCAGGCTCTCACCGGTGCCGTCACCCACGTGCAGCACGTGCACGGCGACGTTCGGGACGATGCGCTGCACCTTGCGGCGCTCCTCGTCGACCTGGCGGTTGAGGTTGCCACGCTGGCCCTCGGTGATCAGGACGACGCCCGGGCGACCCACGGCGCGGTAGACCGCTGCCTGCGAGCGACCGTGCACCGCGACCGGCATCTCGCTCGAGCGCCACTGGCGACGGAGCGAGTTCGACAGTACGGCACCGACGGCGCCGGGCTGGCCTTCGATCTGCGAGTACGCGGCGCGTTCGGCCAGACGACCGAGCACGATGAGGAAGAGCAGCACACCGAGCAGCACACCGGCGACGATCCACAGGACGATGGCGAGCCAGTTCTGCCCCGGCAGGAGCAGCGCCAGCAGGACACCGAGGACGACCGGGCCGACGAAGGCGAGGGCGAACCACCAGACCGACGACGGGTCGGCCTTTCGGGTCATCTGGAAGACCTGGAACATCTGCTTGAGACGTCCCGGCTCCTTCGCCTTCTTGTCTGTGGAAGAGCTGCGTGCCATGCGAACAGGATACGGCCTCCGTGCGCCGGGGGAGACCGTCGCGTGTCCGGCTGTGCGCGAACACGTCTTGTCCACAGGTGGTGCGGGAGAGCCTGGAGGCCCGCCGCGCCACCGCCACGCTGGTCACCATGGAGACGAGTACGGAAGACCACCCGGATCGCTGGATCGCGACCGGCAACGAGCACGACGTGCTCAGCTGGGTCGCCGACCGCTCCGCGGCCGCCGAGCGGCACCTCGTCCCGGTGGCCGCGGTCGGTCGGACCCCGACGGGGCATCTCGTGGTCGACCTCGACCGGCCGATCGGCACACCGCTCGTGGCGGCGCTCGACCGGCTCGGCACCCCGACCACCGGCGTCGCGGTGACCCTGACGGTCCCGCTCCTGGAGCTCCTGGTGGCGGTGCACGACGGCGCGGTCCTGCTCGGTACAGCCGGCATCGACGACGTGCTGGTGGACGACTCCGGTGCCGTCGTGCTCTGCGACCGCCCGACGAACGCGACGAGCCCGACGACACCGACGAACCCGCTGACCCCGATGACCCCGACGAACCCAACCAACGCGAGGACCCCGACGCGCACCGCACCCCCGACGCGCACCGCGCACTCGACCGACGCGACCCGCACCCTCGTGCTCGCAGCCCGGACGGTGTGGGACCGCGTCGACCCGGCCGATCCCGCTCAGCAACCGGTGCTCGACGCGCTGCAGGACGCCCTCGACGGTGACGGACCGAGCGCACGAACGGCACTCGACGTCGTCCACGGCACCGCCGCGCCCCGGCCGTTCCGCTGGACCCCTGTGCCGAGCGACCTCGTGTTCGCCGAACCGCCGACATCGGACGGGCAGGACGGACTGCTCGAGCGCCTGCGGGACGTGGTCGAGCACGGCGTCCCGCTCGGAGCCGACCGACGGCTCCCGCTCCGCCGCGTGCTCGTGGGGCTCGTCGTCGCCGTCGGGTCGGTGGTCGCCGCCCTGACCCTGCTCGGCGGCGGGTGAAGCCGAACCCGCCCGTGAACGGGAACGGGAACGGGAACGGGAACGGCCCCGGCTCCCACGAGGGGAACCGGGGCCGTCGGCCGTGCTGCTGGGATCAGTACCCGAGGTTCGGAGCGAAGTTGCCCTCTTCGAGACGGTTCTTCACCGCGACGAGGTACCGCGAGGCATCCGCACCGTCGATGATCCGGTGGTCGTACGACAGCGCCAGGTAGACGAACGAGCGGATGGCGATGGCCTCCTGGCCGTCGACCTTCACGACCGCCGGACGCTTCGTGACGATGCCGGTGCCGAGGATCGCCGACTGCGGCAGGAACACCACGGGGGTGTCGAACAGCGCGCCACGCGAACCGGTGTTGGTCAGCGTGAACGTGCCGCCGGCCAGCTCGTCGGGCTTGAGCTGGTTGTTCCGGGTGCGCTCGGCGAGGTCCGCGATGGACTTCGAGAACTGCGCCAGGTCCAGCGAGGCCGCGTCCTTGATGACCGGGGTCAGCAGGCCGCGCTCGGTGTCGACCGCGATGGAGACGTTCTCGGACTCCGGGTAGACGATCTCGTCGCCCTCGACCGTGGAGTTGATCTTCGGGTGGGCCTTCAGCGCCTCGGACGCCGCGAGGGCGAAGAACGGCATGAAGGAGAGCTTCGAGCCGGTCTTCTCGAGGAACTCCGCCTTGTGGGCGTCGCGGAACTGCGCCACCTTCGTGACGTCGACCTCCACGACGCTCGTGAGCTGTGCGGTCGAGGTCATCGACTGCACGGCACGCTCGGCGACCACCTTGCGCAGGCGGGTCATCTTCTCGCGGGTCCCGCGCAGCGGCGAGACCTCGGCGACGAACGGGCCGGACGCGGCGGCTGGTGCTGCTGCTGCCGAGGCGGCCGGGACCTTCGCGGCGGCGGCGAGGACGTCCTCCTTGCGGATGCGCCCCCCGACACCGGAGCCGGTGACCGTGGACAGGTCCACACCCTGCTCGTTGGCGAGCTTGCGCACCAGCGGGGTGACGTAGCCCGAGGCTGCGCCGTCCTGCGTGGGGTTCGGCACCGCCGCGGCGGCCGTGGTGCTCGGCGCGGACGCCGGAGCCGGAGCGGCCTGGGCCGGCACGGCTGCCGGCGGAGCGGCTGCGGGCGGCGGGACCGGTGCGGCGGCCGGGACCGGCGCTGCCGCGGGCGGGGCGGACGGTGCCTGCGGGGCGGCGGGCTGCGTCTGTCCGGCGGGGGCCGGCTCGGGCTCGGTGGGCTCGGGCGCGGGGGTCTCGGCCTCCTGCTCCGTGCTCGGAGCGGCCTCGGGCTCCTCGGCGTCGGCAGCGGCGGCGTTCGCGTCGTCGGCGCCGGAGTCGGACGAGTCCGAACCGCCGTCGGACGAGCCGGAGCCGTCACCGATCTTCACGAGGGCGGTGCCGACCTCGACGGTCTCGTCCTCGGGAACGAGGATCTCCTCGACGACGCCGGCGATCGGCGACGGGATCTCGGTGTCGACCTTGTCGGTCGAGACCTCGAGCAGCGGCTCGTCGACCTCGACCCGGTCACCGACGTTCTTCAGCCATCGGGTCACCGTGCCCTCGGTGACGCTCTCGCCGAGCGCCGGGAGGTTGACGGATTCGCTCATCGGGTGGACTCCTCTTCGCGGGGGATTGCAGTGGTTGTTGATGTCATTGTCACAGTGCGGCCGGTGCCGGTCACAGCGCGTGCAGCGGCTTGCCCGCGAGGTGCAGGAACGCCTCGCCGAGGGCTTCGTTCTGGGTCGGGTGACCGTGCACCAGGGGAGCGATGTCCTCCGGGTAGGCCTCCCAGTTCACGGCGAGCTGGGCTTCGCCGATGAGCTCGCCGACGCGGGCACCGATCATGCTGACGCCGACGACGGGGCCGTCCACGACGCGCACGACCTTGACGGAGCCGGAGGTCCCGATGATGTGGCTCTTGCCGTTGCCGGCCAGGTTGTACTCGTACGAGTCGACCTTGTCGGCGCCGTACTGCTCCTCGGCCTTGGCCTGCGAGAGCCCGACCGACGCGACCTCGGGGTCGGAGTAGGTGATCTTCGGGATGTTCTTGTCCTCGATGACCACCGGGTTGAGACCGGCGATCTCCTCGGCGACGAAGATGCCCTGCTGGAAGCCGCGGTGCGCGAGCTGCAGACCGGGGACGATGTCGCCGACGGCGTAGACGTTCGGGATGTTCGTGGCGAGACGCTCGTTCGTGGTGACGAACCCGCGGTCCATCGCCACGCCGACCTCGTCGTAGCCGACGTTCTGCGTGACCGGGCCACGGCCGACGGCGACGAGCAGGACGTCACCGTCGAAGGTCTTGCCGTCCTCCAGCGTGACGACGACGCCGTTCTCGTGCTGCTCGACGCCCTGGAACCGGACACCGAGCGAGAACTCGATGCCGCGCTTGCGGAACGCACGCTCGAGCTGCTTCGACATCGACTCGTCCTCGGCGGGGACCAGGTGCGGCAGGCCCTCGACGATGGTGACCTCGGCCCCGAAGGACTTCCAGACGCTGGCGAACTCGACGCCGATGACGCCGCCGCCCAGGATGACGACCTTGTTCGGGACGTAGTCCATGCGGAGCGCGGTCTCGCTGGTGATCACGCGGCCGCCGATCTCGAGCCCGGGCAGGGACTTCGAGTAGGAGCCGGTCGCGAGCACGATGTTCTTGCCGGTGACGGTCTGGTCGCCGACCTGCACGGTGTTCTGCGAGGTCAGACGACCCCAGCCCTCGACCACGGTGATGCCGCGGGCCTTGATCAGACCCTGCAGGCCCTTGTACTTGGAGTTGATGATGCCCTGCTGGTAGTCGATGACCTTGGGCACGTCGACACCGGCGAACTCCGCGACCACGCCGTACTTGTCGGCGTCGCGCGTCGCGTCGGCGACCTCGGCCGCGTGCAGCAGTGCCTTCGTCGGGATGCAGCCGCGGTGCAGGCACGTCCCTCCGAGCTTGTCGCCCTCGATGAGCGCGACGCTCATGCCGAGTTCGGCGGCCCGGAGCGCAGCGGCGTACCCACCACTCCCGCCACCGAGGACAACGACGTCGTAAGTCTGTTCCGTCACCTGGTGCAACTCCCTCGTGCGTGTCGGGCCGATCGGGCCCTACGTGGACACCGCGGAGGGCGGCGTCCGACGGTCGGACCGCGTGGTTCCGGTCCCGTCCCGTGCAGTACCGGTGGGAGGCGCGTCGGTGCGCCGTTCCCACCGGTACCAAACCTACTACTCGGACTGGAGGTCTTCTGCGAGAGCGATGAGCGTCCGGACCATCACGCCCGTCGCACCCTTGCCCAACCAGGCGTACCCGCCGCCCTTGTTCTCCGACGGACCCGCGATGTCGAGGTGCGCCCAGGGGACACCCTCGCCGGCGAAGCGCTCGAGGAACTTGCCCGCGAGCAGCATGCCACCGGCCGGGTTGCCGACCGTGGCGTTGACGATGTCGGCGACGTCGCTGGACAGCCGGGCCTCGAGCTCCTCGGGCAGCGGCATCGGCCAGATCGGCTCCGAGACGCCCTCGGCGACGGCGCGGACCTTCGCGACGAGGTCGTCGCTGCCCATCAGGCCGGTGGTGCGGTCGCCGAGCGCGACGACCTGGGCGCCGGTCAGCGTGGCGACGTCGACGAGCGCGTCGGGCTGCTCGAGCGACGCGGCGGCCATCCCGTCGCCGAGCACCAGGCGGCCCTCGGCGTCGGTGTTCGTGACCTCGACCGTGGTGCCGTTCTTCAGCGTCAGGACGTCGCCCGGGCGGGTCGCGGTGCCGGAGGGCATGTTCTCGGCGAGGGCGAGCCACGCGGTCACGCGCACGTTCAGCCCCAGGCGGGCGGCGGCGACGGTCGCGGCGAGCACCGTGGCGGCACCGGTCATGTCGGTCTTCATGCCGAGCATCGACGCCGCGGGCTTGAGCGAGAGGCCGCCCGAGTCGAAGGTGATGCCCTTGCCCACGAGGGCGAGGTGCTTCGTGGCGGACTCCGGCGCGTACCGGACGACGACCAGGCGCGGGGGACGCGCCGAACCGCGGCCGACACCGAGGATGCCGCCGAAGCCCTGCTCCTCGAGCGCCTGCTCGTCGAGGACCTCGACGGTGAGCGGCAGGTCCGAGGCGAACCCGGTCGCGACGTCGGCGACGTCCTGCGGCCCGAGGTCGCCCGCGGCGGTGTTCACGAGGTCGCGCACGAGCGACGCGGCGTCGGCGACGATCGCGGGGCGCACGGCGGCGTCGGCTGCGACGTCGGTGGGGGCGACGACCTCGATGCGCTGGTCACCGCGGGCCGGGGCCTTGGTGCCGGTGCCCTTGTGCCGGGTGAAGGCGTAGGCGCCGAGCGCCGCGCCCTCGAGGGCGGCGTCGACGAGCTCGGCGGAGTCGGTGGGCAGGGCGAGCGTGATCGAGTCGACGCGGGGGAGCTGTCGCACGGCGCTGCCGGCCGCAGCGCGGATCGCCGCGGCGCCCGTGGCGGAGCCGAGGCCGATCAGCGCGACCGACTTCGCACCGACGCCGGTGGCGGGCAGGCGGACGAGCTGGTCCTTCGCGCCGGTGACCCCGATCGCGGCGAGGTCGAGGCCGGCGAGGGCGTCGAGCGTGCCGAGGGCGGTGGGGGCGAGCACGGCGGGGCTGTCGGCCTCGCCGGACGAGCCCGGGCGGACCCCGACGACGAGCACGTCGGCGGTGGTGGTCTCGGGGGGTGAACTGGTGGTGGAGAGCGTCGGTCGGACCATGCTCCAACCCTACCGACGGCCTGTTCGCTGTCGGCGTGGTCGTCGCGCACCGGGGACGTCGGAGGCCCCGCCTAGCATGGGGACGGTGAACCACCCCGAGGAGCTCTACACGTTCGACGCGGACGCCCCGACCGTGCCAGCAGGGTTGCACCTGATCGCCGGGCTGACCGGTTTCGCCGATGCCGGATCGGCCGTGGCGCAGGTGACGAACTCGATCCTCGAGGACCTCGACACCGAGCTCGTCGCCGAGTTCGACCCGGACGTGCTGCTCGACTGGCGGGCCCGTCGCCCGGTCATCACCTTCGAGCACGACCACATCAGCGCCGTCGAGCCGCCCCGTCTGGCCCTGCACCTGGTGCGCGACGAGATCGGCCAGCCGTTCCTGTTCCTGTCGGGCTACGAGCCGGACTTCCAGTGGAACCGCTTCGTCCGCGCCGTCACCGGGCTCGCCGCCGACCTGCAGGTGGCCGACACCACGTGGGTGCAGTCCATCCCGATGCCGGTCCCGCACACCCGTCCGATCAGCCTGACCGTCTCCGGCACCCGGGCCGACCTCGTCGAGCAGATGAGCGTCTGGAAGCCCGAGACCCAGGCGCCGGCGAACGTCCTGCACCTGGTCGAGCACCGCCTCGCCGAGACCGGCGCGCAGGTCACCGGGCTCGTGCTGCTCGTGCCGCACTACCTGTCCGACACCGAGTTCCCCGACGCCGCCGTCGCGGCGCTGTCCGGCATCGCCGCCGCGACCGGGCTCATCTTCCCGACGGACGCCCTGCGCGAGTCGGGTCGCGAGTTCCTCACCCGCGTCGAGGAGCAGGTGGCCGGCAACCCCGAGCTGCAGCGCCTGGTCTCCGTGCTCGAGGAGCGGCACGACACGTACATGGAGGGCAACCCCGTCGCGTCGCCGCTCACCGGCGTCGACGGCGAGGTGCCGACCGCCGACGCGATCGCGGCCGAGCTCGAGCGCTTCCTCGCCGACCGGCGCACCCAGGGCGACGCGACCGACTGACCGTCGCGGGATCCGGACGTCCCCACAGGGCGGCCTGGAGGCCCGTGGCGGCCCCGCACCGCGCCTCCAGGCCGTCCTCTGGTCGCCCGCACGACGTGACGCGCGTCGACGACGCTCGTCGCGCATCGACGTGGGGACGCGTCGGTAGCCTGGTCCGGTGAACTCCCGTCGTGCCTTCCTGATCTGGGGCGTCGCGGTCCTCGCGTACGTCCTCGCCGTGGTGCAGCGGTCCTCGCTCGGGGTGTCCGGCGTCGACGCGCAGGACCGGTTCGCCGTCTCCGCCGCGGTCCTGTCCACCCTCGCCGTGGTGCAGATCGCCGTCTACGCGGGGCTGCAGATCCCGGTGGGGATCGCGCTCGACCGCGTGGGCCCGCGCCGGCTGGTGCTCCTCGGCGCCGCGCTGCTGGTCGTCGGACAGGCGATCGTCGCCGTGTCCCCGTCGATCGGGCCGGCCATCGCGGGGCGGGTGCTCGTCGGTGCCGGTGACGCCATGACCTTCATCTCGGTGATCCGCCTGGTGCCGATGTGGTTCAGCGGCCGGATCCTGCCGCAGATCTCGCAGTGGACGGGCAACCTCGGGCAGATCGGCCAGATCCTTTCGGCGTTCCCGTTCGCCGTGCTCCTGCACACGGTGGGCTGGACCCCGGCGTTCGGTGTGGCGGCCGCGGCCAGCGCGGTCGGCCTGGTGCTCGCCGCGGTCTTCGTGAGGAACGGTCCCGTGCCGGTGCGGACGGACACCATCCCGCTGCCGCACTCGTGGGGTGCCGCCTTCAGCACCTTCGGGCATGCGCTCCGGCGCCCGGGCACACAGCTCGGGTTCTGGTCGCACTACGTCACGCAGTCGTCGGGCACGGTGTTCTCGCTGCTGTGGGGCGTGCCGATGCTCCGAGGGCTCGGGTACTCCCCGGGTGAGGCTGCCGGGTTCCTCACGATCATCGTGGTCGTCGGGTTCGTCGCCGGTCCGGTGCTCGGCGTGCTCTGTGCGCGGTTCCCGATGCGCCGGTCGAACCTGGTGCTCGGCGTGGTCGTCCTGCTCGCGGTGCTCTGGACGGCGATCCTGCTCTGGCCCGGGCACCCGCCGACGTGGTTGCTCGTGCTGCTCGTCGTCGCGATGGGGATCGGTGGGCCCGGTTCCCTGATCGGCTTCGACTTCGCCCGGACCTTCAACCCGGTCGGATCGCTCGGTTCGGCGAACGGCGTCGTGAACGTCGGCGGCTTCCTGGCGGCCTTCGTGATGATGTACCTGATCGGCGTCGTCCTCGACGTCGCTGCGCGGGCTTCGGGCACCGAGGTGTTCGCCTGGGAGAACTTCCGGATCGCCCTCACCGTGCAGTACGTCGTGGTCGGTTTCGGCGTCGGGATGCTCCTGCATGCCCGCCGTCGGACCCGCCGGGTGCTGCACTCGGAAGAGGGAATACGCGTCGGGCCACTCTGGGTTGCACTCGTTGCACGCCTGCGGAAGCGGCACGTGCAATAATGATCACGGACCCGTTCGGGACCCCTGTCTGTCGGAGCACTTCGGTGCGCCGGTGAACTCGGGGGACTTGACATGGGTCCTAGTGCTGCCCGGAACGGTAGGACTCGTACGACGCGGGGGACTGCGGCGCGGGACCTGGGCGGCGAGGGAGGCCACGACCCCACGAACGTGGCACGACGAGAGAGGTGATCGCATGGCTGCCCGGAGCACGACGATCGATCCCACGAAGGACACCGAGCCCGAGGGCGCTGTGGCAGAGGACGCCACGGACACCGAGGGCACCGCAGCGCCGAAGAAGCGCGCCACGAAGGCCCCCGCCAAGAAGGCGCCCGCCAAGAAGGCGGCGCCCAAGGCGAAGAAGACCGACGCCGTCGACGAGGCGATCGCCTCCGACGAGCCCGTCGAGGAGCCGACCGACGAGGCCGACGACACCGACGACAAGACGGCCAAGCCGGACGCCGCTGCCGCGGTCGCCGCCGGTGCGCTCGTCATCTCGCAGACCGACGACGACGAGGCGCCGGTCTACTCGACGACCATCACGGGTGCCACCGCCGACCCGGTGAAGGACTACCTCAAGCAGATCGGCAAGGTCGCCCTGCTCAACGCCGAGCAGGAGGTCGAGCTCGCGATGCGCATCGAGGCCGGCCTGTTCGCCGAGGACAAGCTGCAGCACGCGACGGGGCTCTCGAAGCCCGCCGAGCGTGAACTGCGCTGGGTCGCCCGTGACGGTCAGCGTGCGAAGTCGCACCTGCTCGGTGCGAACCTCCGCCTGGTCGTCTCGCTCGCGAAGCGCTACACCGGTCGTGGCATGCAGTTCCTGGACCTCATCCAGGAGGGCAACCTGGGCCTGATCCGTGCGGTCGAGAAGTTCGACTACACCAAGGGCTTCAAGTTCTCGACCTACGCGACGTGGTGGATCCGTCAGGCCATCACCCGCGCCATGGCCGACCAGGCCCGCACCATCCGCATCCCGGTGCACATGGTCGAGGTCATCAACAAGCTCGCACGAGTCCAGCGGCAGATGCTGCAGGACCTCGGTCGCGAACCCACTCCGGAAGAGCTCGCCCGCGAGCTCGACATGACCCCGGAGAAGGTCGTCGAGGTCCAGAAGTACGGCCGTGAGCCGATCTCGCTGCACACGCCCCTGGGCGAGGACGGCGACTCGGAGTTCGGTGACCTCATCGAGGACACCGAGGCGGTCGTGCCGGCCGACGCGGTGGGCTTCACGATGCTGCAGAAGCAGCTCGAGAGCCTGCTCGACTCCCTGTCCGAGCGCGAGGCGGGCGTCATCCGCATGCGCTTCGGCCTCGGTGACGGCCAGCCGAAGACGCTCGACCAGATCGGTGACACGTTCGGCGTGACGCGCGAGCGCATCCGTCAGATCGAGTCCAAGACGATGGCGAAGCTCCGCCACCCGTCGCGGTCGCAGTCGCTGCGCGACTACCTCGAGTAAGCCGGCATGCGCTTCTTCATCCCGATCCTGATCGGGCGGATCCTCCGTGCCCTCGCTCGTGCGCGGGGCGGCGGGTCCGCCTACCCGGGGTTCATCGTCCTGAAGCTCGTGCCGGACTTCCTGCAGCACGTGACGAAGCAGTTCCCGAACGGCGTCGTCTTCGTGCTCGGCTCGAACGGCAAGTCGACGACCACGCACATGATCTCGGACATCGTGCGGGCCCACGGGCTGCGGGTCTTCACGAACCCGTCCGGCGCGAACCTGCCGCAGGGCATCGCGTCGGCCCTGCTGTCCGAGGTCTCGCTGACCGGTCGCCTGAAGGCGGACATCGGAATCCTCGAGGTCGACGAGGCCTTCGCGGTCGAGCTCGCCGGGATCCTGTCGCCCTCGACGGTGACGATGCTCAACGTGCAGGTCGACCAGCTGTACCGGTTCTTCGAGACCGAGCGCGTGGCGACGATGATGCTCGACACCGCCGCACTGTCGACGGCGAACGTCATCACGAACCACGACGACCAGTTCCTCGACGGCTACTCCGGTACCCCCGGGCAGCGTGTCCTGCGGTTCGGTGCGAGCGACGAGGTCATCGCCGCAGCGCCGAACGGCCTGCAGAACGCCGACTCGTTCGACGCCGGTGACCGTGCCCAGCACACCGCCGACGCCGAGGTCGTGGCCCACACGGGCGACGGCGCGACGATCCGCTTCGACGGCGCCGAGATCCCGGTCCGGCTGCCCGCCCGCGGCCTGCACTACGCGGTCGACGCCGCTGCAGCCACCGCGACGGCGAGTGCGGCCCTCGGCGCGCAGTTCCGCGCCGATGCCGTGACCAAGGCCTTCGGCACGATGAAGCCCGCGTACGGCCGCGGCGAGCGACTGCCCATCGCGGGCGAGTCCGCCGAGTTCACGATGTTCAAGAACGCCGCGAGCCTGCAGCTCAACCTCGACGCCCTGCCGGACCAGCCCGAGCAGGTCCTCATGGCGATCGACGAGGGCACGCCCGACATCTCCTGGATCTACGACATCGACTTCTCGAAGCTCGACCACGTGGACGTCGTCTCCGGAGACAAGGCGTGGCAGATCGCGATCGCGCTCGAGCACGCCGGTGTCCGCATCGGCCGGGTCGAGCCCGACGTCGAAGCGGCCATCAAGCACATGGAGCAGCTCGGCTCGACGACCCGTGGGACGAAGAACTTCATCGTCAACTACGAGATCATGATGATCGCCCGCAAGGCCCTCGGCCACCCGGACATGGAGAAGACCGCATGACGGCCGATCGGCTGACGATCCTGCACGTCTACCCCCGGCAGATGGGCGTCTCGGGCGACCGTGGCAACGTCGCGGCGCTGGTCCGCCGTGCGGCCGCCGCGGACATCGAGACCCAGGTCCTCGAGTACGCGCCCGGTGACGACCTGCCGACCACGGCGGACGTCGTCGTCATCGGCAACGGTCCGCTCAGCGCGATGCGTTCCCTGGGCGATGACGTCACACGCATCGGTGGCGCGCTCCGCGCGTTCGCGACCGATGGTGTGCCGGTGCTCGCCGTCGGCGGTGGGTTCGACCTCGCGACGAACGAGGTCGTGCCGACCGAGGGTGCGCCGGTCGCTGGCTTCGGCGTGTTCGACGCCCGTGCCGTCCGCGGTGCTGAGCGCCGCGTGAACTACTTCGTCCTCGAGACCCGGTACCCGCTGCTCCCCGGAGCACCGAAGCGTCTCGCCGGCTTCGAGGACCACGCCACCCGCATCGAGCTCGCAGCCGGGGTCACCCCCTTCGCCGACGTCGTCTCCGGCGGCGGCAACCAGGCCGGCTCCCCGGTCGAGGGCGCGATCGTCGGGAACTCCTTCGGCACGCACACCCAGGGTCCGGTCCTGCCGCTCAACCCGCAGCTGACCGACGGTGTCCTCGCCGCGGCCACCGCACGGCTGGGCCGCGAGTACGCGCCGGACGCGGAGCAGACGGCGACCATCGACCGCTACGCACGTGAAGCGCGCGCCACGGTCGACCGTTACGTCGACAAGGCGTTCAAGCGCATCGCCTGACGCACGAAGACGAAGGCCGGGTCCCGAGGGGGCCCGGCCTTCGTCGTCTCTGATGAGTGGCAACAATTGCCAAGTCGGTCCGCTCGTGTGCGAGATGTGAAATGTTGGAAGCCGACAAAGGAGGCTTCATGCTCACCAACAAATCCGTCCTCGCCCTGGTCGGCGCACTCGTCGTGGCGATCACCACTGCCGCTGCCGTCGTCCAGACAGCTCCGGCTGAGGCCGCGACGCCCCGCATCAGTTCGGCCTGCAGTTCGGTGCCGACGACCACGACCGAGTCGGACGGCGTCCCGGGGCCGATCTTCTACAAGCGGCTGCAGTGCCTCGGCAGCATGGCGGGGTACTACGGCTACAAGGGACCGATCGACGGGATCATGGGTCCGAACTCCTGGACGGGTGTCTCCGAGCAGCTCGCGAAGGGCGGGTACTTCCGTGCAGGCGACCTCCACAACTGGCAGAGCCCCGAGATCATCCGGGCACTGCAGCGATGGGCGGCCGCCCACGGCAGGTACAGCGGGCCGATCGACGGCATCTGGGGGCCGAACAGCTACCGCGGGGTGGCCTGGTCGCTGAACCGCGAGTTCTGAACCGGGCTGCAGACAGACAGGAGGCGCGGTGCCAGCTGGCACCGCGCCTCCTGTCTTTGTGTCGGTCGCGACTACTTCGACTCGTAGAGTCGGCTGCTCTCGTCGTGCCACTCGATGGCGGTCGCCGCGAGCTTGTCCTTGAACTCGGCGCCGTGGTGGGCGCAGAAGTAGAGCTCGCCGCTCGACATGGTGGCTCGGATGTAGGCCTGCGCCCCGCAGCTGTCGCAACGGTCGGCGGCGGTCAGCTGGTGGTTGCTGACTTCGTCGATGGAGGGGTCCTGCACGGTCTGGGTCATTGCTGTGCTCCTCACGGATCGCAGGTGGTGCCGGGTGGTTGCACCATTTCAACACGTGATGCCTGAGAGCGACGCATTGTCGGGGCCTGTTTCGCTCAGCGCGGATCGCTTGGCCCCAGTGCGAGTGTCCACACGGTGCTGTCGGTGCCGCTCGGTAAACTCCGACGGTGAGCTCCGACTACTCCGCACGCCATCTCTCCGTCCTCGAAGGGCTCGAGGCGGTCCGGAAGCGGCCGGGCATGTACATCGGCTCGACGGACTCCCGGGGCCTCATGCACTGCCTGTGGGAGATCATCGACAACTCGGTCGACGAAGCCCTCGCGGGACACGGTGACGAGATCGGTGTCGTGCTGCACGCCGACGGCTCGGTCGAGGTCCGGGACACCGCCCGGGGCATCCCCGTCGACGTCGAACCGAGGACGGGCCTGACCGGGGTCGAGGTCGTGTTCACCAAGCTGCACGCCGGCGGCAAGTTCGGCTCGGGGTCCTACGCGGCCTCGGGCGGCCTGCACGGTGTCGGCGCCTCGGTCGTGAACGCGCTGTCGGAGCGCCTCGACGTCGAGGTCGACCGGGGCGGCAAGACCTACGCCATGTCGTTCCACCGCGGCGAGCCGGGCATCTTCGACGACAGCAAGGGCATCGGGCCGGACGCCCCGTTCGCGCCCTTCACCTCGGGCAGCGAACTGCGTGTGGTGGGCAAGGTCAAGAAGGGCGTCACCGGCTCCCGGATCCGGTACTGGGCGGACCGCCAGATCTTCACCGCCGACGCCCGGTTCAGCACCGACGACCTGGTCACGCGGGCACGCCAGACCGCGTTCCTCGTGCCCGGGCTCGGCATCACCATCACCGACGAGCGCGCGGCGTCCATCGACGCCGCTGCCGCCCGGGCCGAGGCGACGGGCACCACCGTGGCCGCCGGGCCGGTGGTGGAGCGCTTCCGGTACGAGGGCGGCATCGGTGAGTTCGTCGAGCACCTCGCCGTCGACAGCCCCCTCACCGACGTCTGGCGCGTGCAGGGGACCGGTACCTTCACCGAGACCGTGCCGATGCTCGACGACAAGGGCCACATGGTCTCCACCTCGGTCGAGCGCGAGTGCGAGGTCGACCTGGCGCTCCGCTGGGGCAGTGGCTACGAGACCGTGTTCCGCAGCTTCGTCAACATCATCGCGACGCCGAAGGGCGGCACCCACCAGGCCGGGTTCGAGTCGGGCGTCGTCAAGGCCGTCCGTGCCCAGGTCGAGGCGAACGCCCGCAAGCTCAAGGTCGGGCAGGACAAGCTCGACAAGGACGACGTCCTCGCCGGCATGACCGCCGTGCTGACCGTGCGGTTGCCCGAGCCGCAGTTCGAGGGGCAGACGAAGGAGATCCTCGGCACCCCGGCGGTCCGCAAGATCGTCGACCAGGTCGTGTCGAAGCGCATCACCGAGATCCTCACCTCGACGCAGCGCACCGAGAAGGCACAGTCGGCCGCCCTGCTCGAGAAGGTCGTGTCCGAGATGAAGACCCGCATCTCGGCGCGGGCACACAAGGAGACGCAGCGCCGCAAGAACGCGCTCGAGAACTCGTCGCTTCCGACGAAGCTCGCCGACTGCCGCTCGCAGGAGACCGAGGGCACGGAGCTCTTCATCGTCGAGGGTGACTCGGCGCTGGGCACCGCGAAGCTCGCCCGCAACAGCGAGTACCAGGCGCTGCTGCCGATCCGCGGCAAGATCCTGAACGTGCAGAAGGCGTCCGTGTCGGACATGCTCTCGAACGTCGAGTGCGCGTCGATCATCCAGGTCATCGGCGCCGGTTCGGGCCGCACGTTCGACATCGACCAGGCCCGCTACGGCAAGATCATCATCATGTCGGACGCCGACGTCGACGGCGCCCACATCCGCACGCTGCTGCTGACGCTGTTCTTCCGGTACATGCGGCCGATGATCGAACAGGGCCGGGTCTTCGCCGCCGTGCCGCCGCTGCACCGGGTCGTCGTGGTGAACCGCGGCAAGCCGAACGACACGCTCTACACGTACTCCGAACAGGAGCTGCGGACGGTGCTGAAGAAGCTCGAGAAGACGGGCAAGAAGTACCAGGAGCCGATCCAGCGGTACAAGGGCCTCGGCGAGATGGACGCCGACCAGCTGGCGGAGACCACGATGGACCGCGCGCACCGCACCCTGCGCCGGGTGAACGTGACCCATGCCGAGGGCGCCGCGAAGGTCTTCGAGCTGCTCATGGGCAACGACGTCGCGCCGCGCAAGGAGTTCATCCTGGCCGGCGAGGGCCTGGACCGCGACCGCATCGACGCGTAGCGCGTCGCGAAAGCGACACCGCTCGGCCGACGCCCGCGGTCCATGGCGCAAGAGCGACAGAACCCCGCCGAACGTCGGCGGGGTTCTGTCGCTTCCGCGATGGCGGACGGGAGGCCCGTGGCGGGGCCGCCCCGCGCCTCCAGGCCGGTGCGCCCTGCGTTCTCACGCGCTGGGCGACACCTCACGGGGTCCGCAGGGCGTGAGGTGTCGTCAGGCGCGAAACGCGGCGGACGCCAGCGCGCGCCTACGCCTCGCCGGCGGTGCCGTCGAGTGTCGCAGCGCTGCCACCGATCGAGCCGATGACGGCCTCGAGCGGCGCACCGGACCCGTCACGCTTCGACAGCCAGTCCGGCAGGGTCCGCGCCGCGCCGTCCGTGCCGACCGCGTGCGGGGGAGCGATGCCCGCCCAGCCCACGGTGAGCCCGTCCTCGCCCTTCAGGAACGCGTGCGCCCGGACACCCTGGGTGGCGCGGCCCTTCGCCGGGAACTCCGACAGGGCGGAGACCTTGGCGCGGCCAGCGTCGGTGCCGGGCAGTGCGGTCGAGGTGGTGGACACCGTGGCGACCACGGCGTCGTCGGAGCGTGCGACCGAGCCGAACCAGATCACCGAGGCGCCGTCGGCGAGGGCCATGCCGGCCACGCCACCCGCGGGCAGCCCCTGCGCCCGGACGACGGACGCCGGGAACCGCAGTAGCTGCGCGTTCGAGCTGATGAACACGAGGTCGTCGGACTCCGGGGCCTGGGCAGCGCCGACCACGTGGTCGCCGGGCTTCAGGCCGATGGCGACGAACTCGGGCTTGTCGGGCCATGCACCCGCCACGACGCGCTTCACCACGCCGTGTGCGGTGCCGATCGCCAGCGAGTCCGACGACGCGCCGGACAGGTCGACGATCGCCACGACGGTCTCGCCCTTGGTGAGCGCCAGGAAGTCGGTGACCCGGACGCCGGCGTCGAGCCGGACCGCGGCTGGCGGTACGGCGGGGACGTCGACGGGGGAGAGCCGGAGGACCCGCCCGGTCGAGGTGATCGCGCCGATCTGCCCCCGCACCGTGCTCACCACGGCGGAGCGGACGGCGTCGTGCTTCGAGCGCTTCGGCACGCGGACGATGCCGAGCTCCGACGTCGGGATGTCGACGCGGATGAGCCGCCCGGTGGTGGAGAGCAGCACGCGGCAGGGGGAGTCGGCGATCTGCAGCGACTCCGGGTCGACCGCGGCCTTCCGACCGCCCTTCACCGGGGCGTCGGCCTCGGTGAGCAGCGTGCGCCGCGGGGTCGCGAACTTGTCGGACACCTCGGTGAGCTCGAGGGCGACCTGCGCGCGGAGCCGTTCGTCGGACGCCAGGAGTTCTTCGAGGGCGGCGATGTCGGCGAGCAGCTGGTCACGCTCGGCTTCGAGCTCCATCCGCGAGAACTTCGTCAGGCGGCGCAGGCGCAGCTCGAGGATGTACTCGGCCTGCACCTCGGACAGGTCGAAGACGTCGCGCAGGCGGTTGCGCGCCGCCTCGGAGTCGTCGGAGGTGCGGATGACCTGGATGACCTCGTCGATGTCGAGGATCGCGATGAGCAGGCCCTCGACCAGGTGCAGCCGTTCCTTGCGTCGTGCCAGCCGGTACTGCGACCGCCGGGTGACGACGTCGAGCCGGTGCTGCACGTAGACGTCGAGCAGCTCGCGGAGCCCGAGGGTCCGCGGCGACCCGCCGACCAGCGCGACGTTGTTGATGCCGAAGCCGTCCTCGAGCGGGGTGTGCTTGTAGAGCTGCTCGAGCACGGCGGTGGGGTTGAAGCCGCTCTTGATGCCGATGACGAGCCGGAGCCCGTGGTTGCGGTCGGTCAGGTCGTTGACGTCCGAGATGCCGACGAGCTTCTTGGACTGGACGCCGTCCTTGATCTTCTCGATGACGCGTTCGGGGCCGACCAGGTAGGGCAGCTCGGTGACGACGAGCCCGACCTTGCGCGGGGTGAGGTTCTCGACGCTCACCTTGGCGCGGGTGCGGAACGATCCACGGCCGGTGGCGTAGGCGTCGCGGACCCCGGAGAGTCCGACGATCGTGCCGCCGGACGGCAGGTCGGGGCCGGGGACGAACTCCATGAGCTCTTCGAGGCTGGCCTGCGGGTTCATGAGCAGGTGCTTCGCGGCCTCGACGACTTCGCCGAGGTTGTGCGGCGCCATGTTGGTGGCCATGCCGACCGCGATGCCGGAGGCGCCGTTGACCAGCAGGTTCGGGAACGCCGCCGGCAGCACGCCCGGCTGCATGATCTGGTTGTCGTAGTTCGGGACGAAGTCGACGACGTCCTCGCCCAGGCCCTCGGTCATCGCCATCGACGGTTCGGCGAGCCGCGCCTCGGTGTACCGGGCGGCAGCGGGGCCGTCGTCGAGCGAGCCGAAGTTGCCGTGGCCGTCGACGAGCGGCACGCGCATCGTGAACGGCTGGGCCATGCGGACCAGCGCGTCGTAGATCGCGCCGTCGCCGTGCGGGTGCAGCTTGCCCATCACCTCGCCCGTGACGCGAGCGCTCTTGACGTGTCCGCGGTCGGGCCGCAGCCCCATCTCGGCCATCTGGTACAGGATGCGACGCTGCACCGGCTTCAGGCCGTCGCGGGCGTCGGGCAGCGCCCGCGAGTAGATGACGGAGTACGCGTACTCGAGGAAGGAGCCCTGCATCTCCTCGGAGACGTCGACGTCCTCGATGCGCTCACCGTCGGGCAGGCCGACTACGTCCGTGCGTGCCATGGCACCTTTCTGGAGAACCGGAGTCGTCTGGGAGACTCGTGGGATGGGAACAAGCGTACCGACGGCCCCCGACGCCGTCGCGAACCTCGCCGACGTCTTCCCGAGTTGCCTCGTGGCGCTCGGCGCTGCGGACGACGCGTGGTTGCGGAACGACGGCCTGGAGGCCCGGATCACCCTCCGCCCCGCCCGCTCGGCGATCGTCGTGCTGGTCGACGGCCTCGGTTCCGCCGCGCTGGCGGCGCGCGCGGGGCACGCCCGCTGGTTGACCGGCGCGAAGGGCACCGGCACCGCGAAGAAGCTCCGGAGCGGGTTCCCGACGACGACCGCGGCGGCGCTGAGCACCCTGACCACGGGCCGCTCGCCCGGCACCCACGGCGTCGTCGGGTACAGCGGCTGGAACCCGGACACCGGTGCCGTGATGAACCTGCTCGGCGGCTGGGACACCGAGGTGCCCGCCGACTGGTTCCTGACGCAGACCCTGTTCACCCGGGCCACGGAGCTCGGGCTCGACCCCGTCGTCGTCGGGCCGGACCGGTACCGCTCGTCCGGGATGACCGCGAACGTGCTCGGCGGCGCCCGGTACGTGTCGGCGGACACCATCCCGCAGCGTGTCGACGCCGCACTGGCCGAGACCGCCACCGGCCGCTCGCTCGTCTACCTGTACGTTCCGGAGCTCGACTCGATCGGGCACAAGTACGGCTGGCAGTCCGACCGGTGGACGGCCGCCCTCGAGCTGCTCGACGGGGAACTCGCCCGCCTCGATGCCCGGACCGCGGACGACGTGGGGGTCCTGGTGACGGCGGACCACGGTGTGCTCGACGTGCCGGACCACGCGAACATCGCCATCGACCCGCTGCTGCTCACCGACGTCGTCGGCGTCGCGGGTGACCCGCGCTGCCGTCAGCTCACCGTCGCACCCGGTACCGACGTCCGCGCCCTGGTCGGCGCGTTCCGGGCCCGCTACGGCAAGAGGGCCTCCGTCGCCAGCCGTGCCGAGGCGATCGAGGCCGGGTGGTTCGGGCAGGTGTCCGACCAGGTGGTGCCGCGCATCGGCGACGTGCTCGTCGTGGCGCGCGGCTCGTGGGCGTTCAACGACGACCGTGCCCTGCGCGAGGACGAGACGCCGAAGCGCATGATCGGCCAGCACGGGGCGATGACCGACGAGGAGACGATCGTGCCGCTCCGGCTCGCCGGCGCGTTCGCCCACTAGGGGTGTCAGCGCCGACGGTCGGTGAGCATGCCGATCAGGCGGGGTCGTCGTCCGGACGGGTGCCGAAGACGATCTCGTCCCAGCTCGGCATCGAGCGGCGGTTGCGCTTCTTGCGTTCGCCACGGCTCTCGGGCTCCGGCGCCGATGCCGGACGGGCATCGGTCGACTGCGGTGCGGTGTCGTGCGCGCCGCCGTCCTCGAAGCCCTGCAGCGGGATGTCGACGACGCTGATGGACGTGCCGCGGGCGGACTCGTCGCGCTGCTCGCCGAAGGACGCTGCTTCGCGCTCACCGCGGCGACGGCGGAGCGCCTCGAGCAGGTCGGCGGTCTCGTTGCCGGGAGCGCGCTCTTCCACGGCGGCCTGGCCGATGCGGGGCAGCGGTGCACGGAGCGGCGCGTGCTGGGACGGCTCGGGCTCGGCGGCCGGCTGCTCCGGCTCGTCGACGCGGAAGGCGCCCGAGTCGAAGCGGGTGCCGTCGTCGTCCTGCTGCTCGAACTCGACCGCACGCAGGCGCGGGGCGATGCCCTCGTCGTCGGTGTGCGACAGCCGGTGCGCATCACCGTTGTCCGGCACGAGGGTCGAGGTCTTGGGGTCGAAGTGCCACTGGGCGTCGTGCTCGACCTCGCCGGCGGTGTAGCGGACGCGGACCTGCCAGCCGCTCTCCGGGTGCTTCCAGGAGCCCCAGGTGATCGCGGTGGCCTCGCCGGCCTCGAGCTTCGCGGTGATCGCGGGGCCGAAGGTGTCGGGGGCCTCGTCGTCGACCGGGGTGACCGGCACGCGGTGTGAGGCGTCGAGGATGAAGGCCCGCTCGGCGAGGACCGGGCCCTCGAAGCGGCGGACGTACTCGACGTCGACGTCGAGCGCGGCGGCCACGTCGGCGGCGTCGGCGCCACCACGGATGCGCGCCTGGACGTCCTTGGGGGAGACCCGCTTCTGCGGACCGGCGTCGGGGTTCGCCTGGCGCACCTGGCCTGCCAGCGACGACGTGACGGGCAACCGGAACTCGGTGCCGCCGTCGGTCGCCAGGAGGAGTGCGCCGGACTCGACTCCGATGACTCTCACGTCTTGCATGGTTCCGCCTTCCCAGCGTCGCGTACGGTCCTGCTGTCGTACCCCGTGAGTATGCAGGGACGACGGGCGGTTTCCGGGGAGGCGCACGGGCGTGCCGCGGACATCCGCACGGCCGATCCCGGGCGCGCGACGCTCCGGCAACGGGTGTCGGGAATGTCCGGTTCCGGTCATGGGTTGCACAGCCAGCACGACCCGCCGCAGCACTCGGTTTGCGCTCTGGCGGGGCGTGGTGCAAACTGTCGCCGCCGATCACCCGGCGACGACCTCTCGATACGAGAAATGGATGGGCATGGCCACCGATTACGACGCCCCCCGGAAGACCGACGACAACTCTGACTCAGAGTCGATCGAGGCCCTCAAGGAGCGCGTTCCCGACAAGATGTCGGGGGTCGTCGACGATGATTCCGACAACCCCGGCAGCTTCGAACTCGCCGGGCAGGACCTCAGCGACGTCGACCTCGACGTCGTGGTGCTGCCCCCGCAGGTCGATGAGTTCACCTGCGTCGAGTGCTTCCTCGTGAAGCACCGCTCCCAGCTCGACCACGAGTCGAAGCTCGGACCGGTCTGCGCGGAGTGCGCTTCGCTCTAGCGAGCACAGCCGCGTCGCTCTCGACGCAACGATCAGCGAAGGCCCCGCATCCTCCAGGGATGCGGGGCCTTCGTCGTGCGCTGCGAGGCGGGGCCGAGCCGCGCCTCCAGGCCGTGGGCCGTGGTCCGTCAGGACCGCAGCGCCTCGACGACCTTGCCCGGGTGCCGGACGCTGACCAGCCAGTAGGGCGTCGGGTCCGCGTCGTCGCGCACCTCGACCTTGACGACCCCGCGCACGTAGCCGCGGAACAGGGTCCAGGCGCGGGCGTCGAGTGCCGGCCCGCGCTGCTCGGTGGCCGCTGCGCCCTCGAACGCCTCGGTCGTGCCGACGAGCGCGCGGGGGAGGTGTGCCTTGCCCGCGCGGAACTCGGTGTCGGTGACCTCGATGGTGGGTGCGAGTGCCCACAGGAGGACCAGGACCCCGAGCTCCATCCCGATCGCCACGAGGACGCCGGCCAGGACGCTGATGGGGAGGAAGACGAGCAGGGTGGCGGGGATGACGAGCGCCGTCGCCAGGTAGAGGGCGGGCGGGGCCCAGAGTCGTTCGCGGTACAGGGTCACGGTTCCATTCGATCACGAGCGAGCGAGGTCACGGAACGGTCACGGCTGCACTACCCTCGTCACGTGACCGAACCAGTCGACGTCCTCTGGACCGGGGAGCACGCTCCCGGCCACGCCCACCCCGGCGACGCGGGTGCCGATCTCGTCTCCACCGAGGCCTTCGTGCTGCAGCCGGGGGAGCGACACCTGGCCGCCACGGGGCTGCGCATCGCGCTGCCCGAGGGCTACGCCGCGTTCGTGGTCCCGCGGAGCGGCCTGGCGGCGAAGCACGGCATCACGATCGTGAACAGCCCCGGCACCGTCGACTCCGGCTACCGCGGGGAGATCAAGGTCGCCCTGCTCAACACCGACCAGACGGAACCGTACGAGGTGCACGTCGGCGACCGCATCGCCCAGTTGATCGTGATGCCGGTGCCGCAGGTGACCTACACCCGGGTCGACGACCTGCCGGACAGTGTCCGCGGACAGGGCGGGTTCGGCTCGTCGGGCTACGGTGACCGGAGCGACGCCGTGACCGGTGCCGCCGCAGACGCTCAGGAAGGAACGCGCGCATGAAGTTCGGCCGACGCAAGCGGGACGAGGTCGAGGTGGCGGACGCCGTCGCCGACGACATCGAGGTCGCGGACACGTCCCCCGAGGTCGACATCGCGACGGATGCCGACGCGGACCTCGACGAGGTCGACGCGGTCGCCCCGACGGACAAGTCCGCTCCGGAGGACCGGGCCGAGAACGGCCCCCACGACGAGACCGAGGCGAACCTGGTCCGCCCCTACGTCGACCTTGGCGGGGTGAAGGTGCTCCCGCGCGAGGGCCTGCACCTGCGCCTCGAGGTCGAGGAGGGCTCGCAGCGCGTCGTCGCGGTCGGGCTCGACTACGACGAGTCCACGCTGCAGGTCCAGCCGTTCGCAGCACCCCGGTCCACCGGCCTGTGGCACGAGATCCGCGCCCAGATCGCCGAGCAGATCGAGCGCCAGGGCGGTGTCGTGACCGAGGTCGACGGTCCGTTCGGCCCCGAGCTGCGCGCGTCCGTCCCGGTCGCCGTGGACGGCGACGGCGGCACCGCCGGCTCCCGCCCGGCCCGGTTCGTCGGCGTCGACGGCCCGCGCTGGTTCCTGCGCGGCGTGATCGCCGGCAAGGCCGCCGAGCAGCCCGACGACGCGAGCGAGATCGAGGAGCTGTTCCGCAGCGTCGTCGTCGTGCGCGGCACGACGCCGATGCCGCCGCGCGACCTCATCCCGCTGCACATGCCCAAGTCGACGCAGACCGCGATCTGACCGACTGACGACCAACCCCGCCTGGAGGCACGGTGCCGGACCACGACGACACCCCACGACCCGAGACGGCTGGCTCCGACCCCGCTGCACCGGCTGCTGAGTCATCGGTGGCGCCGGCGGCTGAGCCCTCGGTGGCGCCGTCGTTCTCCGCGCAGTTCCGTGACGCCGTGCAGAACGCCGGCATCGCCCGCGTGGCACCCGGTGAGGCACCGTCCGGCCGGGCGCTCCTCGGCGCGGTCGGCGGGGTGCGCGGCCTCGCCGAGTCGGTGCTGCCCGGGTTCGCGTTCCTGGTCGTCTACGCGATCACGAAGGAGCTCGTGCCGAGCGTCGTGATCCCGGTGGCCGTCGGGCTCGTCTTCGTGGTGCTCCGGCTGCTGCAGCGGCAGTCGGTGACGATGTCGTTCGCGGGCATCCTCGGCGTCGCGGTCTCGGCCGGCCTGGCGCTCATCACCGGCCGCGCGGAGAGCAACTTCATCCCCGGGATCGTCATCAACGCGGTCTGGCTCGTCGGGCTGCTGATCACGCTGGCGATCCGCTGGCCGCTCATCGGACTCGTCGTCGGCTTCCTGCTGCCGGCGAACGAGGACGGCTCGCACGTCGACTGGCGCGCCGACCCCGTCAAGCGCCGCGTGCTGACGGTCGCCACCTGGATCTGGGTCGGGCTGTTCGCGGTCCGGCTCGCGGTGGAGGTCCCGCTGTACCTGACGGCGCAGGTCGAACTGCTCGCCGGGCTGAAGCTCATCCTCGGTGTGCCGCTGTACGCGGCGGTGCTCTGGGTGACCTGGCTGCTGGTCCGCACCGTGTTCGTCCGACGCGACGACGTCGCCCCGGTGTAGAGTTCTCTCGACATCAAGATAGTTCTCGCAGGGCGCGCACGCGTCCTCGGGATTAGGTTTGCCTTGCTGGTGGGACGGTCCACGGCCCGCGAGGATGAGGGCAAACCGATCAGTAGGGAGGCGGCACGGTGGCTGCAGTCAATAGCTTCGGCTCGAAGGACACACTGTCGGTTGGGGGTGTCGACTACGCGATCCACCGGATCGACTCGGTTCCCGGGCACGAGAAGTTGCCCTACAGCCTGAAGGTGCTGCTCGAGAACCTCCTCCGCACCGAGGACGGCAAGAACGTCACCGAGGGACAGATCCGGGCGCTCGGCTCCTGGCGTCCCGACGCGGAACCCGACACCGAGATCCAGTTCTCGCCGGCGCGCGTCGTCATGCAGGACTTCACGGGTGTGCCGTGCATCGTCGACCTCGCCACCATGCGCGAGGCCATGGCGGACATCGGCGGCGACCCGAACAAGATCAACCCGCTGTCCCCGGCCGAGATGGTCATCGACCACTCCGTCATCGCCGACCTGTTCGGCAGCACGGACGCCCTGCAGCGCAACACGGACCTGGAGTACGAGCGGAACGGTGAGCGCTACCAGTTCCTCCGCTGGGGCCAGACCGCGTTCGAGGACTTCAAGGTCGTCCCGCCGGGCACCGGCATCGTCCACCAGGTGAACATCGAGTACCTGGCGAAGGTCACCTACACGCGTGACCTCGACGGCGAGACCTACGCGTACCCGGACACCCTGGTCGGCACCGACTCGCACACCACGATGGTGAACGGCCTCGGCGTGCTCGGCTGGGGCGTCGGCGGCATCGAGGCCGAGGCCGCGATGCTCGGCCAGCCCGTGTCGATGCTCATCCCGAAGGTCGTCGGCTTCAAGCTCTCCGGTGAGATCCCGGCCGGCGTGACCGCGACCGACGTGGTGCTCACCATCACGCAGGAGCTCCGCAAGCACGGCGTCGTCGGCAAGTTCGTCGAGTTCTACGGCGAGGGCGTCGGCGCCGTCCCGCTCGCCAACCGCGCCACCATCGGCAACATGTCGCCCGAGTTCGGTTCGACGGCGGCGATCTTCCCGGTCGACGACGTCACGCTGGACTACCTGCGGCTGACCGGTCGCGACGAGGCACAGATCGCCCTGGTCGAGGCGTACTCCAAGGCCCAGGGCCTGTGGCACGACGCGTCGGTCGAGCCGAACTACTCCGAGTACATGGAGCTCGACCTCTCCACGGTCGTGCCCTCCATCTCGGGCCCGAAGCGTCCGCAGGACCGCATCGAGCTCACGAACGCGAAGAGCCAGTTCGAGCTCGACCTGAACAACTACACGACGCCGTCCGAGCAGACCGACCTCGACGACGCGGTCGAGGAGACGTTCCCGGCCTCCGACCCGATCGCCGCCGGTTCCACCAACGAGGACACGGCGCTGCACGAGCACGTGCACGTGTCGAGCGCACCGTCGACCGCCTCGGCGCCGACGAAGGTCGCGATGGACGGGGCCGATCCGTTCACGATCGACCACGGTGCCGTCGCGATCGCCGCGATCACCTCGTGCACGAACACGTCGAACCCGTCCGTCATGATGGCCGCCGGCATCCTCGCCCGGAACGCCGCGAAGAAGGGCCTCACCGCGAAGCCCTGGGTGAAGACCACCCTCGCGCCCGGGTCGAAGGTCGTCACCGACTACTACGAGAAGGCCGGTCTCACCACCTACCTCGAGCAGCTCGGCTTCTATACGGTCGGCTACGGCTGCACCACCTGCATCGGCAACTCGGGCCCGCTGCCCGAGGAGATCTCGCAGGCCGTGCAGGACAACGACCTCGCCGTCACCGCGGTGCTCTCGGGCAACCGCAACTTCGAGGGCCGGATCAACCCCGACGTCAAGATGAACTACCTGGCGTCCCCGCCGCTGGTCATCGCCTACGCCCTCGCCGGGTCGATGCACTTCGACTTCGACAAGGACGCCCTCGGCACCGACCAGGACGGCAACGACGTCTACCTGACCGACATCTGGCCCGACGCGGCCGAGGTGCAGCAGGTCATCGACGAGTCGATCGACACCGAGATGTTCACCCACGAGTACGGCTCCGTGTTCGAGGGCGACGACCGCTGGAAGAACCTGCCGACCCCGACGGGTGACACCTTCGAGTGGGACCAGGAGTCGACCTACGTCCGGAAGCCCCCGTACTTCGAGGGCATGACGATGCAGCCCGACGCGGTGTCGGACATCTCCGGCGCCCGGGTGCTCGCGAAGCTCGGCGACTCGGTCACGACCGACCACATCTCGCCGGCCGGTTCGATCAAGGCCGACAGCCCCGCCGGCCAGTACCTCGCCGAGCACGGCGTCGACCGCAAGGACTTCAACTCCTACGGCTCGCGTCGCGGCAACCACGAGGTCATGATCCGCGGCACGTTCGCGAACATCCGTCTGCGCAACCAGCTGCTCGACGGCGTGGAGGGCGGTTACACCCGTGACTTCACGACGCCGGACGGTGCGCAGTCGTTCATCTACGACGCCTCGCAGCACTACCAGGAGCAGGGCATCCCGCTCGTCATCTTCGGTGGCAAGGAGTACGGCTCCGGCTCGTCCCGTGACTGGGCTGCCAAGGGCACGAACCTGCTCGGTGTCCGTGCGGTCATCACCGAGAGCTTCGAGCGGATCCACCGCTCGAACCTCATCGGCATGGGCGTCGTCCCGCTGCAGTTCCCGGCGGGCGAGACGGTCGAGTCCCTCGGGCTCGACGGCACCGAGGTCGTCTCGATCTCCGGGCTGACCGAGCTGAACGAGGGTCGCACCCCGAAGACGGTGCACGTCACCGCGACGCCGAGCGAGCACTCGCCGGCCGGCAAGCAGCCGATCGAGTTCGACGCGGTCGTCCGCATCGACACCCCCGGCGAGGCCGACTACTACCGCAACGGCGGCATCCTGCAGTACGTGCTCCGCTCGCTCGTCTGACGCGACCCGGATACTGCCTGGAGGCGCGGTGCCAGCTGGCACCGCGCCTCCAGTCCGTTCTGTCCCCACGCGCATAGAGTGGGCCGACAGCCCCATGAAAGGAGCGCCCGTGAGCCTGCTCGCCAGCATCACGTCGCCGCGCGACCTGAAGCGTCTCTCCGACGCGCAGATGACCGACCTCGCCGCCGAGATCCGGCGCTTCCTGGTCGCCGAGGTCGCGAAGACCGGTGGGCACCTCGGGCCGAACCTGGGCGTCGTGGAGCTGACGCTCGCGATGCACCGCGTGTTCGACTCGCCGAACGACCCGTTCGTCTTCGACACCGGGCACCAGTCGTACGTGCACAAGCTCGTCACCGGGCGCCAGGACTTCTCGAAGCTGCGCGAACGCGGCGGCATCGCCGGCTACCCGCAGCGGAGCGAGTCCGAGCACGACATCGTCGAGTCCTCGCACGCGTCGTCGTCGCTGTCGTGGGCCGACGGCATCTCCCGCGCGTTCGGGCAGACCGGGCAGACCGACCGCACCGTCGTCGCGGTGGTCGGGGACGGCGCCCTCACCGGCGGCATGACGTGGGAGGCGCTCAACAACATCTCCGACGACAACGACCGTCGACTGGTCATCGTCGTCAACGACAACGGCCGCTCGTACGCCCCGACGATCGGTGGCATGGCCCGGTTCCTGAGCTCCGTGCGCACCCGCCGCGAGTACCGGGCCCTGTACGAGGGCACGCAGGCCGTGGCGGCGCGGTTCGGCGCTCCGGGTCGTGCGGTGTACCGAGGCATGCGCGGTGGCCTGCACGGCTTCCTCTCGCGGCTGACGAACAACGAGGCGCTGTACTCGAACCTCGACATCAAGTACATCGGCCCGGTGAACGGCCACGACCAGCAGGCGATGGAGGCAGCACTCCGGCAGGCGAAGGAGTACGGCGCTCCCGTGATCGTGCACGCGATCACCGAGAAGGGCCACGGCTTCGAGCCCGCCCTGCGCGACCAGGCCGACCAGTTCCACGCCGTCGGACACATCGACCCGGAGACGGGGGAGTCGCTCGACGCCGCATCGGGCCCGTCGTGGACCTCGGTGTTCGCGTCCTCCTTGGCCGAAGCCGGCGCCTCGGATCCCCGGATCGTCGCGATCACGGCGGCGATGCTCCGACCGACCGGGCTCCACCTGTTCCAGGAGCAGCACCCCGACCGGGTCTACGACGTCGGCATCGCCGAGCAGCACGCCGTGACGACCGCCGCGGGCCTGGCCTACGGGGGACTCCACCCCGTGGTGGCGCTCTACGCGACGTTCCTGAACCGCGCGTTCGACCAGGTGCTGATGGACGTCGCCCTGCACAAGGCCGGCGTGACGTTCGTGCTCGACCGTGCCGGGATCACCGGCCCGGACGGCCCCTCGCACCACGGCATGTGGGACCTCGCGCTGCTGCAGGTCGTGCCGGGGATCCGGATCGCCGCGCCCCGCGATGCTGCGACCCTGCGCGAGGAGTTCCGCGAGGCGATCGCCGTCGACGACGCCCCCACCGTGCTGCGGTGGTCGAAGGGGCAGGTCGGGCCGGACATCCCCGCGGTCCGTCGACTCTCCGATGGTGTGGACGTCCTGCACGCCGCCGCGGACGACGTCGAGGACGTGCTCTTCGTCGCCGTCGGGTCGATGGTGCCGGTGGCACTCGAGGCCGCGGCGCTGCTCGAGGCGCAGGGCATCGGCGTCACCGTCGTGGACCCGCGCTGGGTGGTGCCGATCCCCGCGTCGCTGATCGAGCTGTCGCGGACGCACCGACTCGTGATCACCATCGAGGACGGCGTGCGGGTCGGCGGCGTCGGGACCCGGCTGCGGCAGGACCTGCGCGCCGCCGGGGTCGACACCGGGGTGAACGAGCTCGGGCTGCCCGACGCGTTCATCGACCACGCGACCCGGTCGCAGATCCTCGCCGACGCAGGGCTGACGGCGCAGGCCATCGCCCGCGACGTCATCGATCAGGTCGTCGGGACGAAGCTGCCGCAGGCGAAGCCCGCGCGGTCCCGCGAGACGGCGGCGTCCGACCGCTGACCGCCTGACGGCTGACGGCTGACCGCTCGGAACCAGGTTCCGGACACGGCACCACGTTCCTCCGCGGTGCTGTGTCCGGAACCTGGTTCGGTGGGAGGCCGCCTTGCCGCCGTGCTGCCATGCCGCGAGGGGCATGTGCCACGGGGACGTCTGGCAGGATCGCCACATGCGACGGGGGCTCAGGACGGTGACGGTGGGGCTCTGCCTCGCCGTGTTGGCGCTGACTTCGGGGTGTTCGGCGATGAACGACGGTTCGGTCGCGCCGGAGCTCGGTGCTGATGCCCGGGTCGGTGCCAGACAGACGATGCACCGCGTGATCGACTGGGACGGCGGGGAAGCGGTCCACCGGGTCGATGCCACCTGGACCGACTCCTGCGGGCACGCGAGCAACTCCGGCTTCTTCCAGCCCGCTGCAGGAACCACGTGCCGGATCGACGCCGGAGTGGTCTACACGATCGACGGTGCGACCACACCGGTCGACGCGGTGCGCATCGTCGGCCCAGCGCTTCGTGCAGGCGGCCTGACCGACGAGGACCTCGTGGCGCAGGCGATCCGGCCGGACGGATCGACACCGTCCTTGATCGATGTCGGTGGGCGGCAGTCGATCGCACTCGGCAGCGATGTCGGCCAGGACCGGTTCGCCGTCGTCCGGGTCCGTGGTTGGGACCAGTCACTCGGACTGTGGCAACCGGACGGATCGTCCGTCGTGCAGTCCGCGCCGGGACTCGGTGTCGTCCGACGAGACGACGCCGTGCGGGCGAGCGGGGCGGACTACGTGCTCGTCGTGACGCACAGCGCCGACTACTTCACGTCGTACGACAACGAGCCGCCAGAGCCGCCGGCACCCCGGCCGTCGGTGCCGCCGTGCTTCAGTGGCAGCAACGACTGCGTCGGTGGCTGACGGCGGCGCACGGTAGCAGACGCCCGGGCTGCTGTCGGAGACGGTGGCACGCCTCGGCGCCGCACAATCAAAGTCACCCCGAACCACGGCGATCCGCGGTTCGGGGTGACTTTGTTGTGCGGCGGTGCCGCCTTCGAGACCGAGTCGGCCCTAGCGGGAAGCGGGGCCGACGATCCGGGGCTCGTGGAACGTGCCGCCGAAGACCCGCTCGGACGCACCGGAGCGGTCGAGGTACGGGCTGATCCCACCGGCCTGGAACGGGTAACCGGCACCGAGGATGAGCCCGAGGTCGATCTCCTCGACGTGCTCGACGACCCGGTCCTCCAGCATGCGGTGCAGCTCGTCGGCCAGGGCATCCTCGAACCGGCGCTGCATCTCGGCGGCGTCGACGGGCTTCGCGTCCTTCTTGGACGGCGCGACGAGCTTCACGGCGGCGGGGTCGTACCCGGTCGCGTTGCCCTTCTTGTCGCGGGTCAGGATCGTCCCGTGCTCGGCGATCTTCTTCAGGCCGTCACCGGGGTAGAAGCGCTCCGGCCAGGCCGCGTGGTGCGAGTCGAGCACGTGCGCGCCGACCGGCAGCCCGACGAGCTCGAGCAGCTCGAACGGCGACATCGGCAGACCGAGGGGCGCGGCACCCTGGGCGACGGTGTCGAACGAGGTCCCTTCCTCGACGCCGCGCATCGCCTCGCCGAGCACCCGCGCGAGCACCCGGTTGACGACGAAGCCCGGCTGGTCCGCGGTGATGATCGCGGTCTTCTTCAGGGTCTTCGCGACGGCGAGGGCCGTGACGAGGGCCTCGTCCGAGGTCTTCGCCGCGCGCACTACCTCGAGCAGCGGCATGACCGCGACCGGGTTGAAGAAGTGGAAGCCGACGAGCCGCTCCGGGTTGGTGAGCACCGACGCCATCTCGTCGACGGAGAGCGACGACGTGTTCGTGGCGAGGATGGCGTCCGGCGCGATGACCTGCTCGATGTTCCGGAGGACCTGCTGCTTGACGGCCATCTCCTCGAAGACGGCCTCGATCACCCAGTCGGCGTCGGCGAAGGCGTCGTAGGACACCGACCCGCTGACGAGTGCGGTGATGCGGTTCGCGTCGTCGGGGGAGATCCGGCCCTTGTCGAGCATCTTCGCGACCTCGCCGCGGATCCGCTCGACGCCGGCGTCCACACGGGACTGGTCGACGTCGGTGATGACGACGGGGACGCCGAGACGTCGGGCGAACAGCAGCGCGAACTGCGACGCCATCAGCCCGGCGCCGAGGACGCCGACCTTCGTGATCTTCTTCGGTTCGACGCCCTCGGGAGCGCCGACGGGCTTCTTCGCACGCTTCTGCACGAGGTCGAAGGCGTACATCGACGCGGCGAACTGGTCGCCCGAGATGAGGTCGGCGAGGGCCTCGTCCTCGTCGGCGAAGCGTTCGTCGAGCGAGCCCGACTTGGCGGCGGCCACGAGGTCGAGCGCCCGGAACGGCGACTTCGGCACGGTGCCGATCTTCGACGCGACCTGTCCGCGGGCGACCTTGACGACGGTGCCCCAGGCGGCCTTCTCGAGCATGCCCGGTTCGTTCTTCCGAACCACCTTGGTCGTGCCGGTGATGACGCCGTCCGCCCAGGCCACGGCCGAGGGCAGGAACGTGACGGACGGGACGAGCACGTCGCCGATGCCGATCTCGACCGCGGCCGCACCGTCCATCAGGCGGTTGTTCTTGAGCGGGTTCTCGACGATGACGCGGAGCGCGCGCTCCGGGCCGATCAGGCGGGGGAGCAGTGTCGCGCCGCCCCAGCCGGGGATGATGCCGAGGAACACCTCGGGCAGGCCGATGCCCTGCGCCGCGGACGAGAACGCCCGGTAGGTGCAGTGCAGGGCGATCTCGAGCCCACCGCCGAGTGCCAGGGTGTTCACGAACGCGAACGACGGCACCCCGAGGTCGGCGAACTTGCGGAGCGTGGCGTGCCCGAGGGCGGCCAGGTCGTGGGCGGCCTCGCGCGACGGGACCGCCGCTGCCTGGGACAGGTCGGCCCCGGCGGCGAAGCAGTACTCCTTGCCGGTGATCGCGACGCCCTGGATCGTGCCCGCGGCGGCCTCGGTCTTCAGGGTGTCCAGCACGCCGGACAGCTCACGGAGCGTGCGGGGCCCGAGGGTGTTCGGCCGCTTGTAGTCCTTGCCGTTGTCGAGCGTGATGAGCGCCAGCGTGCCACCAGAGGGCATCGTGACGTGCTTGACGAACGAGTGCGTGACGACCTCGTCCTCGCTGAGTTCGGCCAGTCGGTCGTTGTCGACGATGGTCATGGTCACGCCCCCTTCCGAGCCGAACGCTCGGCCGACTTGCTGTGGTTCGGGTTCTCCCAGATGACGGTGCCGCCCTGGCCGAGCCCGATGCACATCGTGGTGATGCCGTACTTGACGTCCGGTCGCTCGGCGAACTGTGCGGCGAGCTGGTTCATCAGCCGGACACCACTCGACGCGAGCGGGTGGCCGACGGCGATCGCGCCGCCCCAGGCGTTCACGTTCGGGGAGTCCTGGGCGATGCCGTAGTTGTCGAGGAACGCGAGCACCTGGACGGCGAACGCCTCGTTGATCTCGAACAGGCCGATGTCGTCGATCGACAGGCCGGCCTTCGACAGGGCCTTGTCGGTCGCGGGGACCGGTCCGACGCCCATGACCTCGGGCTCGACACCGGCGAAGGCGAACGAGACCATGCGCATCTTCGTCGACAGCCCGTGCTGCTTCGCACCGTCCTCGGACGCGAGCAGGCTCATAGTCGCACCGTCGTTCAGACCGGCGGCGTTGCCGGCGGTGACCCGTCCGTGGGGCCGGAACGGCGTCTTCAACGCGGCCAGCGCCTCCAGGGTGGTCCCCGGCCGCGGCGGCTCGTCGGTGCTGACGACGTCCCAGCCGTCGCCCTTGTTGACTTCGACCGGGATGACGTCCGGCTGGAGCTTGCCGTTCGCCCAGGCGGCGGCGTAGCGCTGCTGGGACTGGACGGCGTAGGCGTCCGTGCGGTCCTTCGTGATCGCGGGGAAGCGGTCGTGCAGGCGCTCGGCGGTCGCGCCCATGACGAGGGCGTCGCTCGAGACCATGCGCTCCGCGACGAAGCGCGGGTTGGGGTCGGCGTTGAAGCCCATCGGGTGCCGGCCCATGTGCTCGACACCACCGGCGATCGCGATGTCGGCGGCGCCGAAGGCGATGGCGCCGGCGAGCGTCGTGACGCTCGTCATGGCACCGGCACACATGCGGTCGATCGCGTAGCCGGGAACCGACTTCGGCAGACCAGCGAGCATGCCCACGGTGCGGCCGAGCGTCAGCCCCTGGTCACCCTGCTGCGTGGTGGCCGCGACGGCGACGTCGTCCACCGCTGCGGTGTCGAAGGCGTTCCGGTCGAGCAGTCCGCGCATCGCGTGCACCGCGAGGTCGTCGGACCGGGTCTTCCAGAACACCCCCTTCTCGCCGGCTCGTCCGAACGGTGTGCGAACGCCGTCCACGAACACGACGTCTGATGCCTTTGGCAATCCGGGCCTCCCAGATCCTCATCGATCGGGCCGGAACGCAGGTCGCTCCGGCCTGGCCGGGCCTCGCCCGGCGACCCTCCCGACGCTATGCCCCCAGCCTGGGCGGCCGCATGCCGGTTGGGCAGTTCCTACGACTCGTCGTCGTCCGTCGCCGCGGGCCGCTGTGCAGCAGCGACAAAGGCCGACGCGATGATCGACGAGAGTTCCTCGACCTGCCACGGGCGGGCGTCGTGCTCGGCGAGGGCCGCGCCGACCAGCTCGGTCGACGGCGGCGACGGCGGGGCCCACGACACGAGCCGGAGCGTCTCCGGCGTGAGCAGGTTCTCGAGCGGGATGTCGAGCTCCTCGGCCCGCTTCGTGACCGCGGCGCGCGCGGCCTTGTACCGGCGGTCGGCGGCCGGGTTGCGGTCCGCCCAGGCACGGGGCGGGGGCAGGGTGGCCTCGCCTGCACCGCGCAGTCGGGGGAGGTCCTCGGTGGTGCGGCCTTCCTCGACGGCGGCCCACCAGCGGTCGAGCTCGGAACGGCTGGCGCGGCCCGTGAACGTCTTCAGCGCACCGAGTTCGGCGCGGGACTCGGGTGCGGCGGCCGCGGCGGCGACGATCGCCGAGTCGGGGATCGTGCGCCCGGGGGCGATGTCCGCCTGTCGGGCGTACTCGTCGCGAGCGAGCCAGAGCGACCGGGCGATCGCCAGTGCTCGCGCACCACGGAGCGCGTGCATGCCGGACAGTCGACGCCAGGGCTCCGCACGGGCGGGCTTCGGCGCACGGTGCAGGACCGCGTCGAACTCCTCCTGGGCGATCCGGGTCTTGCCGGCCTCGTCGAGCTTCTCGGCGAGGGCGTCGCGGAGGTCGGGCAGCAGCTCGACGTCGAGCGACGCGTAGACGAGCCACGACTGCGGCAGGGGACGGGTCGACCAGTCGGCGGCCGAGTGCGCCTTGGCCAGGGTGATGCCGAGCAGCTGCTCGACGACGGCGCCGAGGCCGACGCGGGGGAACCCGGCGATGCGGGCGCCGAGCTCGGTGTCGAAGATGCGCGTCGGGACGAGGCCGACCTCCTGCAGGCACGGCAGGTCCTGAGAGGCGGCGTGGAACAGCCACTCCTCGTCGACGATGGCGGCCTGCAGCTCCGAGAAGTCTCCGATCGGGATCGGGTCGAACAGGAACGCACCGGCACCGCGGCGGAACACCTGGATCAGGTAGGCGCGCTGCGAGTAGCGGTAGCCGCTGGCGCGCTCGGCGTCGACCGCGACGGGGCCGTGGCCGGCGGCGATGGCGGCGACCGCCTCGAGGTAATCCTCGCGCGTGTCGATGACCTTGACGGCGTCGTGCGATGCCTCGAAGGCGGGGCCGGCGGCGGCAGTCGCGCCGGCAGCGGTGGCTGCGGACGCAGCCGGGCCGGTCGATCCAGCAGCGTCCTGGGGAGCGGGGTCGGTCACTTGGCGAGCCTCCTCGGGGCCAGCAGGGTCACGCCGTCCGATGCGGGCGGCAGACCGGCGAGCATGGCGACGATGTCCTGCCAGGCCCGGACGTGTGCGGTGAGGTCGTCGCCGCGTGGTGTCCACGACGCGCGGAGTTCCAACTGGGCGCCGTCGCCCTGTGCGGCGAGGTCGCCGTACCCGCGCGAGATGATCTTGGTGGCCGTGCCCGAGGCGTGGTCGTACGTCGCACCGTGCGACTCGAGCGCGTCGACGAGCCAGCTCCACGTGACGTCGGCGACGAACTCGTCGACGCCGATCTCCGGCTCGAGCGGCGCCTGGGCGAACGAGACGACACGGAATGCGCCGCCCCAGCCCTCGGGTTCTTCCGGGTCGTACAGGGCGATGAACCGACCGGTCCCCAGGTCCGACTCGACGCCGTGCGCGGTGCCGGACACGTCCGCCGCCAGGGCGATCGAGAACGGTGCGATCCGGGTCGGCGAGGGGATCTCGGTGACGGTGGTCTCGGCACGGCCGCTGCCGCCGGACACGAACGCGCGGAGCCGCGCGAAGGCGTCGGGCTCTCGGGTTTCGGACACACATGCAGACTAGGCTCCGGGCCATGTCCCGATCCGCGCGACCCGCCGAGGACGTCGTCCAGGAGACCGCTCGATCGGCCGGGTTCATCGCACTCGGCGCCGGTCTGGCAGCTGCCGCGGTGGGGACGGCCGTCATCGGTGGCTTCGTCGCCGCCGTCGCCCGTGCCGTCGTCACCCCCGACCGCAAGCGCAACGAACGCGTCCCGATCCACGCCGTCGACCCCGTCCGGAAGACCGTCACGATCGAGCGCACCGCCGACACCGAGCTGCAGGGCCGCTACTCGCTCTGGTTCGGCGGCGGCACCGGCCACATGCGCGTCGGCGAGGTCCTCGGCACGACCGACACCACCGTCACGCGCCGCATCATCGCGATCGACGCCGGCGACCCGACCGCCGCTCGTCGCGGTCGCTGGGGCGGCTGGTTCTACCTGACCCCGGGCGAGCTCGACGTGCCCGTCGAGGACGTCGACATCCCCACCCCGAACGGCCCCGCCCCCGCCTGGGTCGTCCGCGCCGACGACCCGGCAGCGCCGTGGGCCGTCCTGGTTCACGGCCGCGGTGTGACCCGTGCCGAGACGATCCGCGCCGTCCCCGTCTTCCGCGCCGCCGGGTACTCGGTCGTGCTCGCCTCGTGGCGGAACGACGGCGTCGCCCCGCCGAGCGTCGACGGCCGCTACGGCCTCGGCAGCACCGAGTGGGAGGACGTCGACTCCGTCCTCCGCTGGCTCACCGCGCAGGACGCCCAGAGCGTCGTGCTCATGGGCTGGTCGATGGGCGGCGCCGTCGTGCTGCAGACCCTGCTCCGCTCGCGCTTCGCCGGCCTGGTCGACGGGGTGGTGCTCGAGTCCCCAGTGGTCGACTGGCACGCCGTGCTGAAGTCGCAGAGCCAGCTCCTGCGCCTGCCACGTCCGGTGCGCAAGGTCGCGCAGCGCCTGCTCCGCACGCCGGTGCTGCACCGGCTCGCCGGTCTCCAGGCTCCTGTGGACCTGCGCGAGCTCGACATGGTCACGCGATCCGACGAGCTCACGGTGCCGATCCTGCTGCTGCACAGCGACGACGACGGGTTCGTGCCGTCCTCGGCCTCGCACGACCTGGCCCGCGCGCGGCCCGACCTGGTGCGACTCGAGATCCAGACCACGGCCCGGCACACCAAGCTCTGGAACCACGACGCCGACTGGTTCGACGCGCGGATCCTCGCGTGGCTGACCGAGGTGGTCCAGCGGCGCGGGGCGGCCAGCGCGCGGTAGCCGCGACCGAACGGCGGACGGGAGGCGCGGTGTCAGCTGGCACCGTGCCTCCCGTCCGTCGTTGCGTCCGTACGGTCGCTTGGTGAGCAGGAATGGTCGGGTCGCCGTCCGACACCCGACCATTTCTGCTCACCAAGCGGGTGGTGCGGCAACGTCCGTCACCGCCGGATCTCCGCGGACGACGGGCTGTGTCGGTACCGGACCTCGCCGTCGGGCAGGACGTCGATGTCGACCCGTGCGCGCCCTGGTTCGCTGTAGTGCCAGGACGGACCTCGGCGGTTCGACCAGCCCTCGAGCAACTCACCCGACACGAACCGGATGGCGATCCGCGCGCCCGTGACTGCACCGTCCGAAACGACCTTGGTGTGCAGGGCGAGGAGGTCGAGCAGGGACGGTGCGTCGCCGGGATCGAGGAAAGCGTGCTCCCCGTCAGAGTCCGTCAGCGCGAGGTCGGTTTCGAACCGCAGCGACGCACCGCTCGAGAAGCGGAGCGTCACGTCCGGTCCGATGCCGATGAAGTCGACGGTGTCGCCGACGATGTCCAGCGCGAAGGGCGGCCCCGGAACGCGGCTCACCCTCGATCCCCGTCCGCATCCGCATCCGCATCCGCATCCGCATCCGCGACGAGGGTCGCGCCGTCGGCGAAGGTCAGTGTGCGCACGCCGTCGTCGATCGAACTCCGAACGAGCTCGGCACCGAACAGCCGCAGGATCGGGAGCAGGGAGTCCTTGCGCTCCGGGTCGACGACCACGCTGCGTCCGGACCGGTCGGTGACGGTGCAGGCAGATTCGAGCTGGACGCCGGAACCGTCGGTGAAGCGCAGATCGAGCCGGAAGTCGACGCCGATGAAGTCGAGCGTGTTCCGGGGGCGGACGGAGGAGCGGGCCGGATCGTTCCTGTGGTTCGTCGCCATCGTCGGTTCCCCCTCCTCATGGTGCTGACGACCCAGCCTGGCATGGCCAGCGACTGCGATGCCGGAAAGCGGATGCATCGACGGACGGGAGGCGCGGTGCCAGCTGGCACCGCGCCTCCCGTCCGTCAGTGGGTCGCGTCTACGCGACCGCCGCCTGCACCTGACGCTGCACGCGGCCGAGCATGCCCACCATGCCGCGGATCCGCAGCGGGCTGACCGCCTCGGACAGGCCGATGGTCAGCGGGTAGTCCGTCGGGACGGCGAGCACCTGCTCGACGGTCAGGCCGGACACGCCCTGCGCCAGGATCGAGGCGAAGCCGCGGGTGGTCGGCGCCTCGCGCGGGGCGGTGGCGTGCATCCGGACCACGTCCGGGGCGTCGCCGTCCTCGCCCACCGTCACGGTGATGAAGACGGGGGACTGGCACTCCTCGACACGTTCGAGCTCGTCCTCGTGCCCCTGCAGGCGTTCGGGCAGCGCAGGCAGCTCGTTCGAGAACTCGAGCAGGAGCTGCAGGCGGTCCTTCTGGCCCAGGGCGAGGAAGTCGTCGCGGATCTCGGCGAGGGTGGCGGGGAGTGGTGCGTCGGTGCTGGCGTTCATCGGTTCCGAACAGTACCCGGCTCGGATCCCTGCACGATGGGGACGCGGACGGCGCTCCCCCACTCGGTCCACGAGCCGTCGTAGTTGCGGACGTTGTCGTAGCCGAGCAGGTGCTGCAGGACGAACCAGGTGTGGCTCGAGCGCTCACCGATGCGGCAGTATGCGATGACCTCGTCGGCGTCACCGATGCCGGCGCCGTCACGGTAGACGGCGTCGAGCTCGTCGCGCGACTTGAAGGTGCCGTCGGGGGCGGCGGCCGTCGCCCAGGGGATGTTCACGGCGGTGGGGACGTGGCCGCCGCGCAGCGCACCCTCTTCCGGGTAGTCGGGCGCGGTCGTGCGCTCCCCGCTGTACTCCGGGGCGCTGCGGACGTCGATGAGCGGCTTGCCGAGGTGCGCGAGGACGTCGTCCTTGAAGGCGCGGACGGGCGCGTCGTGGCGCTCGACGACGGGGTACTCGACGGGCGTGACCGGGGTCTCGTCGGTGGTCAGGGCGCGGTCCTCGGCGATCCACTTGCCGCGACCGCCGTCGAGCAGGCGGACGTCCTCGTGGCCGAACAGGGTGAACACCCAGAGGGCGTACGCCGCCCACCAGTTGTTCTTGTCGCCGTAGATCACGACGGTGGTGTCGCGGCCGATGCCCTTGCCGCCGAGGAGCTCGGCGAACGCGGCGCCGTCGATGTAGTCGCGCTGCACCGGGTCGTTGAGGTCGGTGTGCCAGTCGATCTTCACAGCACCCGGGATGTGCCCCGTCTCGTAGAGCAGGACGTCCTCGTCGGACTCGACGACCACCAGGTCGGGCGCGGCGGCCCCGGCGTCGAGTTGCTCCTGCAGCCACTCGGTGGAGACGAGGCGCTCCGGGTGCGCGTAGGCGGCGAACTTCTCGGACGGGTCGACCGGTGCGGTCATCGGGGGTACCTCCAGGGGTGCGGGGGAGCGTGGTGCGGGGCGAGCGTGGTGCGGGCCGAGCATTGTGCCCGGGTGCGTGCTGCCGGCGCCGGACTAGGATCGGGCGTCGGTGCCTGTGGGCAACGGTACGCGGACGTACCGTGCTCCTGACGCAACGTGACACCCCACGACATGCTTCCCGGAAGGGTTCCCCGATTGCCCGCTCACCTCGTCGACCGTGATCCCCAGGTGACGCCGCAGCAGATGGCTGCGGCGCTCGTGCCCCCGCCGCAGTTCACGGACGCGTCGTTCGACTCGTACCGGCCGGACCCGGACTACGACTCGCAGGCCTCGGTCCGCGATGCCGTCGCCGCGTTCGTGGCCGCCGGTCCGACGGAGGCCCCGCGGCGCGGGCTGTTCGGGCGTCGGAAGCAGGCGGCGGAACCGGCGGCGAAGTCCGGCGTGTACCTGGACGGCGGGTTCGGTGTCGGCAAGACCCACCTGCTCGCAGCCGCCTACCACGCGGCCACCGGCCGGAAGACCTTCGGCACCTTCATCGAGTACACCGCGCTCGTGGGCGCCCTGGGGTTCCAGGGAACGGTCGACCTGCTCCGCGGCACCGCGCTGGTGTGCATCGACGAGTTCGAGCTCGACGACCCGGGCGACACGATGGTGATGACCCGGCTCATCAAGGAACTGACCGAGACCGGCACCCGCTTCGCCGCGACGTCGAACACGCCCCCGGGAGCCCTGGGTGAGGGACGCTTCGCCGCGCAGGACTTCCTGCGCGAGATCCAGGCGATGTCGGACCGCTTCGACACCATGCGCATCGACGGCCTCGACTACCGCCGCCGTGCCGTGGACGAGTCGGCGCAGGTGGTGTCCGACGTGCCCGCCGCGCTGCCGTCCGGCTCCGTGACGCTCGACGACTTCGGTGCGGTGGTCGCGCACCTGGGTTCCGTGCACCCGTCGAAGTACGTCGCGCTGGTCGAGGACCTCGACGCCGTCGGGCTCACCGACGTCCGGGCGTTCACCGACCAGACCGACGCGCTGCGCTGGGTCGCCCTGGTGGACCGGCTGTACGACGCGCAGGTGCGCATCGTCGCGTCGGGCACCCCGCTCGACCAGGTGTACCCCGACGTGATGCTCGAGGGCGGGTACCGCAAGAAGTACCTGCGCGCGGCGTCCCGCGTGGTGGCGCTCACCCGCGCCTGAGCGTCGCTCGCCGTCAGACCGATCTGTCCACGGCGGTCTCCTGCCCCTCGCGCAGGGGACATCGGGCCGCTGGAAACACGACGTTTACAAACGGCGCGGTCGCGTTACATCCGCGAAACAGTTCGTGCTCCCTCGTGAAACCTCGCCTCGCCAGACTCTGTGACACCCGAGGCGGTCCAAGAGCCGCTCGTGCAATCGAGAGGTGAGCAGATGGTTGATCAGGGCAACACGACGTTCGTGTTGGTGATGGCTGCGCTGGTGTTGTTCATGACACCCGGCCTGGCCTTCTTCTACGGCGGCTTGGTGAAGGCCAAGTCCGTCATCTCCATGATGATGATGTCGTTCGGTGCGATCGCGCTCGTGAGCGTGCTCTGGGTGGTCTACGGCTACGCGATCGCCTTCGCCAACCACGGCGACGGCACGGCGGTCTCCGGCGTGGTCGGGTTCTTCAGCATCGACTGGAACCAGATCGGTCTCGGCCAGGCCTTCGAGGAAGCGCAGTCCTCGAACATCCAGGCGGCGTACCCGTCGATGGCCTTCGTCGGCTTCCAGGCGACGTTCGCGATCATCACCGTCGCGCTCATCTCCGGTGCCATCGCCGACCGCGCCAAGTTCGGCGCGTGGATGGTCTTCGCCGGCGTCTGGGTGACGGTCGTCTACTTCCCGGTCGCCTCGTGGGTCTTCAACCTGACCTCGGGCTGGGCCGCCACGTGGGGCGTCATCGACTTCGCCGGTGGCACCGCGGTGCACATCAACGCCGGTGCAGCGGGTCTCGCCCTGGCGATCGTGCTCGGCAAGCGCGTCGGCTTCGCCAAGGGTGCCCACAAGCCGCACAACCCGCCCTTCGTCCTGCTCGGTGCCGCCATCCTGTGGTTCGGCTGGTTCGGCTTCAACGCCGGCTCCGAGGGTGCTGCTGACGGCATCGCCGCGATCGCCTGGGTGAACACCCTCGCCGCCCCGGCCGCCGCCATCCTCGGCTGGCTGCTCATCGAGAAGCTCAAGGACGGCAAGGCCACCTCTGTCGGTGCCGCATCGGGTGCCGTCACCGGCCTCGTCGCGATCACCCCGGCCTGTGCCGCGCTGACCCCGGGCTGGGGCATCCTGCTCGGCTTCCTCGCCGGCATCGTCTGCTGCTTCGCGATCGACTGGAAGTACCGCCTGGGCTTCGACGACTCGCTCGACGTGGTCGGCGTCCACCTGGTCGGCGGCATCTTCGGCACGCTGTTCCTCGGCTTCTTCGCCAACGACACCGGCCTGATCTACTCCGGCTCGTTCGAGCAGCTCGGCAAGCAGGCCGTAGCGGCCCTCGCCGTCGGCGTCTACTCGTTCGTGCTCGCCCTGGTCATCGGGTTCGCGATCGAGAAGACGATGGGCTTCCGCGTCAAGACCGAGGACGAGGTCGCCGGCATCGACACCGCGGTCCACGGCGAAGAGGGCTACGTCCTCTACGAGCAGACCGACGACAGCCCGGTCAGCGTCCGCTAGTCACCAGGCACCACCCGCACGACGACGGGCCCCGCGCACACAGCAGCGCGGGGCCCGTCGTCGTTGCGTTGGTCGCGTTCTCGACGTGACCACGGCCGGGAGGCGCGGTGCGGGTCCGTCCCGCACCGCGCCTCCCGGCTGTGCCCTGCTTTCCGGGCTCAGCTCACCACGCGTAGTCCTCCGGCGAGGTCTCGTGCCCCGGGAAGATCTCGTCGAGACGGTCCAGCGCACGCTGGTCGAGGCGGATGTCGACGGCGCGGACCGCGGACTCCCACTGCTCCATCGTGCGGGGGCCGGTGATCGGCGCCGTGACGCCGGGCTGGTGCAGCAGCCAGGCGAGGGCCAGCTCGCCGGGCGTGTGGCCGAGCTCCTTCGCGAACGACTCGTACGACTGCAGCTGGTCGCGGTGCGCGTCGACGTACTCGGCGCTGCGGCCGGAGAGCCGACGGGACCCGTTCTCGGTCTTCTCGATGACGCCGCCGAGCAGGCCGCCCTGCAGCGGCGACCAGGGGATCACGCCGAGGCCGTACGCGCGGGCGGCGGGCAGGACCTCGCGCTCGACGTCGCGGACCACGAGGTTGTAGATCGACTGCTCGCTGACCAGGCCGAAGGTGTTCCGGCGCTTCGCTGCCTCCTGCGCCTGTGCGATGTGCCACCCGGCGAAGTTCGACGAGCCGACGTACAGGACCTTGCCCTGCTGCACGGCGACGTCGATCGCCTGCCAGATCTCGTCCCACGGCGTCGCACGGTCGACGTGGTGGAACTGGTACAGGTCGATGTGGTCGGTCTGCAGCCGCTGCAGGCTCGCGTCGAGCGACTGCCGGATGTTCAGGGCGCTGAGCTTGCCGGCGTTCGGCCAGTCGGTCATCTCGCCGTAGACCTTCGTGGCGAGGACCGTCTTCTCGCGGCGACCGCCACCCTTGGCGAACCACCGTCCGATGATCTCCTCGGTGGCACCCTTGCCCACCGAGCCGCCGTAGCCGTTGGCGGTGTCGAAGAAGTTGACGCCGAGCTCGTGGGCCCGGTCCATGATCGCGTGCGAGTCGTCCTCGCTGGTCTCCGGGCCGAAGTTCATCGTGCCGAGCACGGCGCGGGAGACGGACAGACCGGTGCGACCGAGGTGTGTGTAGTCCATGAGACGGGTCTACTCGTGACGCGCTGGTGGTGCCAGGCCCTGGGAGTACCGGTCGAGTGGTGGGGAGTAGTCAGGAGGGACCACTCGAGAGGAGCAGCCATGCCAGCTAAGGACGAGATCCCCAGCACCCTGCAGCGGTCCCCGGAGCACGCGCAGGAGATCTTCGAGAAGACACTGGACTCGGCGAACGAGACGTACGGCCCGGGTGAGCGGGCGCACCGCACGGCCTTCGCCGCCGTGAAGCACGAGTACGAGAAGGTCGGCGACCACTGGGAGGAGAAGGAGTCCTCCGGGCCGTCCGACTCCGGTGCCGCCGGCTCCCGCGGTTCCGGGAAGACCGAGGGGGGTGTCGACGCGAACGCCTCGAAGGCGCACCTGATGGACGTCGCGAAGCGGCTCGACGTCAGCGGCCGCTCCAAGATGACGAAGGACGAGCTGGTCGAGGCGATCGGCAAGGCGAACGACCGCGCGACCGCTGCCGCGCGGAAGTGACCGCGGGTGGGGCGCCGTCCATTCCCCGGTCGGCATGCGGCGGTGGGGTGAGGGGGTAACGTGCCGACGATGAACATCCCAGCACTCCGCGGCAGCCGGATCCTCGGGTTCGGACACCACCAGCCCGAACGCGTCCTGACCAACGACGAGCTCTCGACGATGGTCGACACGAACGACGAGTGGATCCGCACCCGCACCGGGATCCAGACCCGTCGGATCGCCGGGCCCGACGACACCGTCACGTCGTTGGCCATCGAGGCCGGACGCCGTGCCCTCGCCGACGCTGGGGTGTCGCCCTCGGCCGTCGGACTCGTCATCGTCGCCTCCACCACCCACCAGGACCGCGCCCCGTACACGGCAGGCCGCGTCGCCGCCGCACTGGGCATGACGAACGGCCCGGCGCCGATCGACATCAACACCGCGTGCAGCGGGTTCGAGTACGCGCTCGGGCTCGCCGACCAGTCCATCCGCACCGGTTCGGCCGACGTCGCGCTCGTCATCGGGTCCGAGGTGCTGTCGGGGATCGCCGACTGGACCGACCGGTCGACGTGCGTGCTCGTCGGTGACGGGGCCGGTGCCGCCGTGCTCGGGGTCGCCGAGACGCCCGAGATCGGCCCGGTGTCGTGGGGGAGCGTGCCGCACCTGCTCGACGCCGTGCGTGTCGAAGGGTCGCCGGGGCGCTTCAACCAGGAGGGTCGCTCGATCTACCGGTGGGCCATCACCGAGGCCGAGGGGCACGCCCGCAAGGTCGTCGAGGCCGCCGGACTCACGATGGACGACATCGAGGTGTTCGCGTTCCACCAGGCGAACCTGCGGATCATCGAGCCGCTCGTCACCGCGCTCGGCGGGGAGTCGAAGTTCGTCATCCGTGACGTCGTCGAGTCCGGGAACACCTCGGCCGCCAGCGTGCCGCTCGGGCTCTCGAAGGCCTGGGAGCGCGGCGACCTCCCGGAGGGGGTGCCGGCCCTGCTGTTCGGGTTCGGTGGTGGGTTCGCCCATGCCGGCCAGGTCGTGACGACGCCGGTGCGATCCTTCTAGGCGCAGTTGCACGAAGGGCCCGGGCCCGGCTGCTGAGCATCCGTGCCCGGGCCCTGCTCGGCGTCGCGCCGGGCCGTTCTCGGTCGTCCTGGCTAACGCTTCGAGCGGGGGTCGTCCTGGCCCGGCTCGGTCCAGAGGTCCTGGTCCTTGCCTGCGCCGCGCTTCCACGGCAGGGCACGCCGGGTCTTCTCGGCAGCCGGGGTGACCGTCAGCACGATCGGGAACTCCGCCGGCGGCATCCCGAACCCGGTCCGCGACGCCTGGATGACCTTGCGCCCGAGGGCGTGGTTCCCCAGACCGCCGACCGCCGCTCCGATGCCGAACGGCAGCGCACGTCCGAGGACGGAACCGCCCTGCCGGATGGCGAAGCGCTTGATGAACTGGTCGCGGACCTGTCCGCCGATGCCGTTGACGACCTGCTTCGGCAGCGAGGACGTCACCATCTCGCCCCAGAACGCCGTCCGGGCCTGCCCGCCGGCAGCCTGTCCGGCGAGCTGCTTGATGAGCTGCGTGCCCGGTGCGCCGAGGATCATCGCCATCACCAGCGTGCGGGCGCGCTCCGGGTCGTCCAGCGCGATGCCGTGGACCTCGGTCACCGACTGTGCGAACAGCGCGGTGGTCTCGAGGAACCCGACCGTCTCGGCGCCGCTCAGTCCGAGCGCAGCGGCCATCCCGACGCCGGGGATCACCGCACTCGCACCGACCGCGGCGCCACCGGTCGTGACGGCGGCCAGGTACTGCCGCTCAAGGATCTGGATCACCTCGGCGGGGGTCGCGTCGGGCTTGCGGCGACGGATCGCGTTGACGTGCGCGACCACGACGGGACGCTGCACACTGATGACCCGATCGAGCCACTTCGCCCAGCCCGTGGGCTGGACCTGCTGCGTTCGGGGGTCGGACGTGGTGGGGGAGACCGGTGCGGTCGGCAGGGGCACGATCGACTGGTCCTTCGGGGCGCGGGCCATGCGCTCACCGTACGCCGCACACGTGAGAGGCTCGCTGGATGGACACCGACCCCGCGCAGCGAGCACTCGACGACGCCCGTCGTGCGGCCGGGTTCCTGACCGTCCGGCAGGTGGCCGCTCTCTCGCCCGAGGTCCGGGTCCTCGATCCGGCGTCCGTCCTGATCGGGGTGGGCGTGTCGGTCCTGCCTGGCGTGGTGCTGTACCCGTCCACGACGCTCGAGACCTGTCACGGTGGGGCGATCACGCTGGCTACCGGTGCCCGCTTGGGCCCCGGACCCGTGACCGTCGTGGCGTCTGCGGCGACGGTGCACATCGGGGAGGGCGCCGAACTCGGCCCGGGCCCCGTCACCGTCGTCGCGGACGGGGCCGACGTCGTGATCGGTGGTCGGGCTCGCCTGACGGCCGGGTGTCTCGTCGAGGGGCCGGCGCGGATCGGTGTGGGCGCGCAGGTGCTCGGGCCGGTGTCCGTGCGCGACGTCGAGCTCGAGGACGGCGGCGACCACCGCGAACCCGACCCGGACCACCGCGGCGGCGTGGTGAAGGGCACCGGGCCGGTCCGTGGGGTGCGCGTGGGGCTCGGCGAGGTCGTGGTCGGTGGGGCAGTGGACATCGGGGCGTCCTCCGGCCGCCCGCGGATCGAGCGTCAGCGCACGTACCACCCGGATGCGCCGCGTCGTCCGCGCTGATCGTCGAACACGCAGCCTCAGCACGGGACACCCGCACGCCGCAGGGCAGCCCGCACCCGGTCGGGCTGCATCAGGTCGGCCCACGAGAGCCGCACGACCGCGCGGACCTCGGGGAACGACCGGATGAAGTCCTCACGCCGCTTCTCGCGCCAGTGCGCGTCCGCGGTGGAGCGCCCGTCGAGCAGCACCGGGTCCTCGTACTTCGCGCGGCCGTCGACCTCGACCACGACGCCCTGGTCCGGGAACCAGAAGTCCACGATCGCCGTGGCCGATCCGGCCCGGGCGAACACGTGCTGCTGCACCGGCTCCGGCACTCCGAGCTCCCGGAACCGCACCCGGCACACCGACTCCGCGGGTGACCCCGACAGCGCCGACCCCATCCCCACCACAATCCCCGCCTTGTCGTGACCCGCGGGTGTCGTCGTGGTGAGTTCGTCGAGCAGGATCTCGGGCAGGAGACGCCGGTCGTGGAGTGCCTGGTCGATCATCGGCAGTGCGAACTCGAGGGTGGACGACCCCGCGATGTCGACGAGGGTCCGTGCCAACGACGTGACTGGCGCTCCGTCGATGTCGGCGGGGGTGGTCGCGGGCAGGCCGGCCCACCGTGAGGCCGTCGTCGGCGCGTGGACGAGCGGTCCGGGGTGGAGCCGGAGGTACGCGGACGTGTCGGAGCGTTCGCGGCGCGGATCGACGACGTCGAGTTTCGACGGAGGGGCATGGACGAAGGGCAGTCCGTGCACGGCGGCCGCTGCGGAGCGCGCGAACGCCCTCGGCGTGTGGACCATCGGCGCGGTCGCGCGCACCAGGAGCAACAGGTGGTCCTCGGGCCGGAGTCCGACGACCGACGACGGGGAGACCAGGACCCCGGGACGGACCGCGATCAACTCCCCAAGACGGACCCGGCGTTGCAGGGCCCGGCGTTCGGCGCTGGGCTTGCCGGTCGTGCGGATGAGGGGGATGGTGCGTGCGCGGTCGTCCATGGATCAACCATCGATTGCCGGGCCCGACCACGGGGCGGCGGTGGGCCGATCTGGGGATGACGAGCCGGGCCTCCAGGCTGTGGAGGGATGAGGCGGACGCAACTTGCGACGATGTCGATGTCGTACGACGGCGACTCTGTCGCTGTCACGCGTGCGGAACAGTTGCAGACGCGGGGGTGCGACAGCACCGATGTCGTACGACGTCGACAGTGTCGTTCCGCGTCGACCAGTCCGGAGCCCGCGCCCGCCCGCCCCGCCGCGCCCAGCCCCGCCCGCGCTACACCCGCGCGAGCTCCGCCCGCAGCGGCAGGTCCTGCTCCTCGAGGATGACCTGCGCGCCCACGGCCGTCCGGGCGTTCACGACGATCGGCGCGAGCAGGTTGACCGTGGTGCCGGACGCCCCGGGGTTCGCGACCACCAGCAGCATCGCGTCGGCGGGGTCGGTCAGCCCGAGCCCGGCAGCCTGCTCGTCGGTGAGCTCCGGCGCGTACGACGGCAGGTGCACCGCGGCGTCGAGCAGGAACAGCCGCGCGTCGTCGCCGACGAGCGTGAACAGCCCCTCGGCGCCGTCGACCGGCGACAACTCGAAGGCCGCGGCGGGGGCGAGCCCGAACGGCGGGACGGCGAAGGTCAGGGAGATGCTCATCGGAGGTAGTCCATCAGGGTCGGCTGCAGGACCTTCGCGGTGACGGCGAGGGCTGCCTGGTAGTTGGTCTGCTGCACCTGCAGGTCGAGGACGGCCTTGGCGAGGTCGACGTCCTCGATGTCGGCGCGACGGCTCTCGAGCGAGACGGTCGCGGACTTCAGCGAGTCCTGCGCCGTGAGCGCGGCGGCGTGCCGGATCCCGACGTCGGCCTGGGCGCCGCGGACGGTCCCGAGTGCGCCGTCCACGTCGTTGATCCGAGCGTTCACGTTCACCCCGTTCTGCAGGTCGTTGACGATGGAGTCGATCACCGCGAACACCGAGTCGTCGCCGGACCCGAAGACCGCGGTGCCGGCGGTGTCGACGCGCACCGTCGTGCCGTCACCGATCCGCCGGGACACGTCGGTGCCGGCGGCCGCCCAGCCCGTGGCTGGGTCGTAGGCAGCAGCGGCGGTCGACGATCCCGCGAACACCGAACGGGTGCCGTAGGTCGTGTTGGCCCGCGCCTCGAGGTCCGCCTTGAGCGACCGGAACTGCGTGACGAAGGCGTCGCGGTTCGTGTCGCTCATGGTGCCGGAGTTCGCGGCCTGCACGGTGAGGTCGCGGACGCTGTTGAGCACCGAGTAGACGCTCGACAGCGCACTGTCGGTGGTCGCGAGCCAGGCCGCGGCGTCGTTCGCGTTCCGCGAGTACTGCGCTGCAGCGGCCTGCTCCTTGCGCACCTGCATCGACGAAGCGGTGCCGACCGGGTCGTCCGAGGGCTTCTGGATCGCACGCAGCGTCGTGGCCTGGTCGGTGAGCTCGGCGACCCGCGCGGCCCCGGCCTGCAGCCGGGCCGACGCGGCCGCCATCGACATCTGGGTGGTCACACGGGTGATCACGATCAGCCCCTCCCGACGAGTCCGACGCGGTTGATGATGGTGTCGAGCATCTCGTCGACCGCGGTCAGGACGCGCGCCGCGCCCTGGTACGCGTGCTGGTAGCTCAGCAGGTTGACGTTCTCCTCGTCGAGGTCGACGCCGGCGCCCGACTGCTGCTGGGTGCGTGCGTTGGTGAGCGCGAGTCCGGTCATCGTGGATTCCGACGTCGCCGACCTGGAGGCGGTGCCCACCCCCGCCACGAACGTCGCCCAGACCTGGTCGGCACCGTCCGACGACGCCCCGAGTCGCGCGAGCGCGTCGGCGAACGAGTCGTCGAGTTCCCCCGCCGCGTTCCGCGTCGCCAGTCCGCTAGCGTCCGTGGGGACGACGCCGAGCGCCTGGGCGGCGGGGACGCCGGTCGCCAGGGAGAAGAAGGGTGCGCCGGTGGTACCGGTCGGGGTGGTCCCGGCGGCGTGCAGGGTGTTCACGGTGGTGGCCAGCCGCGTGGCCACGGCGTCGTAGGACGCGGAGGCCTCGGCGAGTGCGCCGCCGGTACCGGTGCCGGACGCCGGCGCGAGGACCGCGAGGGCGCCGCCGATGGAGCCGCCGCTCAGCCCGACCGCCCCGGCCGTTCCGGTGGTCCAGGTCAGGGTGACGGCGGTGCCGTCGGCGAGACGCTCGCCGCCGCCGAGGGCGACCGAGCGGGCGTCGGTGCCCTGCACGAGCGGGTTGCCGCCGAGGAGCACGTCGACCGTGCCGTCGGCGTTCGTCCGGGTGGTGCCGCCGGCGAGCGTGGCGATCTGCTGCGTGAGCTGGTCGCGCTGGTCGAGCAGCTCGTTGGCGGTGCCGCCCGAGGCGAGCGCGGTGCGGATCCGGCCGTTCAGGTCGGCGACCTGCTCCGCGGCACCGTTCAGCTGGGCGACCTGCCCGGTCAGGGTGCCGCGCACCGAGGACCACTGCGCGTCGACGGCCTTCGAGCCGGCGGTCAGGGCGGAGACGACGGTGCCGGCGGCCCCGAGCACCGCGCTGGCGGCACCCGGGTCGTCGGGGTGGCTGGCGAGCTCGCTCCAGGACGACCAGAACGCGTCGAGCTTGGCGCTCAGGCCGTCCTTGCCGGGCTCGTGCAACCCGGTCTCGAGGGCGGAGAGCGCCGTGGCGCGGGCGTCGGCGTAGGCGGACGAACCGGCGGCGACGCGGACGCCGGCGTCGAGTGTGAGGGATGCCAGGCGGGCGATGCCGTCGACCGAGACGCCCTGGCCGGCGAGGGCCGCGGTGCCCCGCATGAAACCGGTCTGGGTCGCGGGGATCGAGTTCTGCGGGACGCGCTGCCGCGTGTACCCGGCGGTGCCGGCGTTCGCGATGTTCTGGCCGGTGACGTCGATGCCGGCACGGGCGGCGGCGAGGCCGGAGTAGGCGGTCGCGAGGGATCCGAAGGTGCTGACCACGGTGCTACAGCGTCCCCTCGAACAGGCGGGCGCCGTCCTGGCCCGCGCCGGACGTGCCACTGGCGTCGTAGGTGGCGGCACCGGTGACGGTCCCCGCCAGGGTCTCCTCGGTGGCCTGGGCGGCGGCACGGAGGAACCGGTCGTTCTCGTCGCGCAGGGCGCCGATCTGGGTGGTCAGTTCGACCATCGCGGTGAGGTGCGACGACAGGATCTCGCCCCACGGCCCGTTCGGTGCCGCGGCGACGACGTCCCGCAGGGGAGCGTCGGCGGGGACACCCCACTCCTCGGCGACCTCGGCGCTCTGTGCGGCGCGTTCGAGACCGGTGCTGCGGAGCCGGTCGAGGACCTGCTCGACCTCGCGGCTGGCGTGCGACACCCAGCGGGAGCGGCCCGCGGTGAGCAGGAGCTGCTCCTCCTCGAGCTTGAATGTGAGCAGTTCGAGCAGCTCGCGTTCGCGCCAGAGCACGGCGGACAGGTCGTTCACGCTCATCAGCTCCTCCCAGGTGGTGGTTCGTCGGGGTGGCCCCCGGTCCGTCATCCTGCGGACACCGGGACCTATCGACTCGGTGACCGCGACCGTAAGCCCCGGCGGCCGAGTGCCGTCACCCGTACTCGTCGACGCTGTGACCCGATGACCCCCGTCGGGGGACAAGAACGAGCGTTCCCGACCCCGGGTCCCCCCAAATGCCGACCGGAAACGGGGCCTGACACCCCCGCACTGGGGACGGTTGTGCACCTGTTCAGCGCATTGCCAGCCGATACATTCAGAACGCACCCCGGGGGACACCCGGAACCGCTCGGGAACGACGCGGGGTGCACCGCTCGGAGGGACCCGGGCGGGTCTTCGGCGTACGCACCGGCCATCCGAGGCCGGCGTCCGTCGCGCCCACGGACGGGTGAGCCGACACACGTCAGGTCGACCAGGGGAACAGCATGGACCGCACCGAACGCAACGCGATGATCGTGGAGCACCTCCCGCTCGTGGGCTACATCGTGGCCGACGTCCGCTCCCGGGCGACGCACCTGGACCGCGACGACCTCGCCGCCGTCGGGTCCCTCGCACTCGTCGCAGCCGCCGAGGCCTTCGATCCGACCCTCGGCGTGCCGTTCGGCGCCTACGCCCGCACCCGGATCGCCGGCGCGCTGGCGGACGACATGCGCTCGGCCGACTGGGCGTCCCGCGGCACCCGGAAGCGGATCCGCGAGACCCTCGCCACGCAGGAGGCCCTGTCCGCGCGCCTCGGCCGGAGCGTCGGTGCGCAGGAGATCGCCGATGCCATGGGCGTCGACAAGCAGACCGCCGTCGACGCGATGAGCGACGCTGCCCGCACCGTCGCGCCGCTCGACGAGACCGTGCACGACCTCGTGGCCGCGGACCTGCCGCTCCCCGGGGACGACCTGCTCGAGACCGAGAAGCGCCGGTACCTCCGCGCCGCGGTCGAGGCCCTGCCGGAGCGGATGCGCTTCATCGTCGAGGCCGTCTACTTCGGTGACCGCTCGGTCACCGACGTCGCCGCCGAGCTCGGCATCACGCACTCGGCCGTCTCGCAGCAGCGCTCCGAGGCGATGCGCCTGCTCCACGACGGTCTCGCCGCCCACTACGGGGACGGCGCCACCGTCGAGCCCGCGAGCCGCACCACCGCGGCCCGCCGCAGCGCCTACCTCGCCCGTGTCGCCACGAACGCCGCGGCCGGTGTCGCACGTGCCGTGCACGATGCCGCAGCAGGACCGGCCGTCGCGGCGAGTTGAGACCTCGGCGGAAACTTCTCCGCCGATCCCCTAACGACTCCCGGCAACCGGTCGAGAGTCATCCATGTCAGCCCACGGACGGGCCGACGCACGACCCACATTCACGGAGGAAACCACCATGGGTATGTCCATCAACACCAACCTCTCGGCACTCAACACGTACCGGAACCTGAACTCGACGCAGAACGACCTGTCGAAGTCCCTCGAGAAGCTCTCGAGCGGCCTCCGCATCAACCGTGCTGCCGACGACGCGTCCGGTCTGACGATCTCCGAGGGGCTGAAGTCCCAGGTCGGTGGCCTCACGGTCGCCGCCCGCAACGCGCAGGACGGCATCTCCGTCGTGCAGACCGCTGAAGGTGGCCTCACCGAGACCCACTCGATCCTCCAGCGCATGCGCGACCTGGCCGTCCAGGCCGGCAACGACTCGAACAACGCGGACTCCCGCACGGCGATCACCACCGAGGTCGGCGAGCTCACCAAGGAGCTCACCCGTATCTCGGCGTCGACCAACTTCAACGGCATCAACCTGCTCGACGGCTCCGCCGGCGCCGCAGGCGTCCTGAAGTTCCAGGTCGGCGCGAACGGCGACGCGGCGAGCCAGATCGACGTGGACCTGTCGAAGTCGAACGTGGAGTCCGTGTCGACCGCGGTCGGCGCGCTCACCTTCGACTCGGCGACGAACGCTCAGGCCGCCATCACCGCGATCGACGAGCAGATCAAGTACGTCTCCGCCGCCCGTTCGAGCATCGGTGCAGTCCAGAACCGCTTCGACCACGCCATCAACGTGACGAACGTGGCCAAGGAGAACCTCACCGCTGCCTCCTCGCGCATCACCGACGTCGACATGGCGGAGGAGATGGTCAAGTACACGCGCGACAACATCCTCAGCCAGGCCGGCACCTCGATGCTCGCGCAGGCGAACCAGAGCACCCAGGGCGTGCTCTCGCTCCTGCGCTAGCCATCACGACGTCCGTCCTCCGGGCCCGATCGGGTGCCCCGGAGGACGGACGCCGCCGTCCTGACCACCTCCACGACGCCAGGGAGTGTCGACGATGTCCTCGTCCGTGTCATCGAGCACCAGCCTCGCGATCGACGGTCTGGTCAGCGGTCTCAAGACGACCGACCTCATCAACTCGCTGATGAGCGTCGAGGGGGTCCCGCAGACCCTGCTCAAGAACAAGCTCACCACCACCAACTCGTTCATCTCGTCACTGCAGACGCTCAACGGGTTGATCCAGGGGCTCGCCACGAAGGCCGCGGACGCCGCGAAGGCCTCGTCGCTCGACCTCTTCGCCGCGACGAGCACCGCGCCGAGCGTCACCGCCGTCACCGGTACCGGAGCGACCGCGGGCTCCATCAGCTTCACCGTCGGATCGACCGCCTCGGCCCAGGTCGGGGTGACGGCCGCGATGTCGACGTGGTCGACCGGTGCGCAGCCGATCACGATCGTCGGCGCGGACGGGAAGTCCACCACCGTGACGCCGGCGTCCGGTTCGCTCGACGACGCCGTGTCCGCCCTGAACAAGTCCGGTGCGGGCGTCACCGCGACGAAGGTCGCCGCCGGCACCGACGCCGACGGCACCAAGCTCTACCGCCTGCAGCTCACGTCCGCCACGACCGGAGCGGCCGGCGGGTTCCAGGTGTACCGGGGCGGCGCCGACGAGGTGGCAGCGGGCACCGCGACGAACGTCCTCACCGAGACCGGTGCCGCCGTCGTCACCGCGGCGACCGACGCCAGCGTCACCCTCTGGGCCGGCACCGCCGCCGCGCAGACGGTCACGAGCGCCACGAACACCTTCACCGGTCTCGTCCCCGGGGTCGACGTCACCGTCTCGAAGGCCACCACCGAGCCCGTCACCGTGACGGTCGCGCAGGACACCACCAAGGCGCAGTCCGTCGCCTCCGGGCTCGTCGACGCCATGAACGCGATCGCGGCCTACTACAAGACGAACACCGCGGTGTCGAGCTCGACGAGCGCGACGTCCGGCACCACGACGACGAAGGCCGGCGTCCTGCTCGGCGACGGTGCGTCCCGCGACGCCGTGCAGCGGCTCACGAGCACGATGTCCGCCCCGGTCGACGGCAAGTCCCCGTCGACGATCGGCATCGTGATCACGAAGGACGGCACGTTCACCTTCGACCCCGAGGTCTTCCAGAAGGCCCTCGCGACCGACCCGAAGGCCACCCAGGCGATGCTCTCCGGGGTCGCCGCGAACGTCGGCGCCGCGGCCACCGCCGCGTCCGACAAGTACGACGGCTCGGTCACCACGTCCATCACCGGGCAGCAGGCCGTCGCCAAGGACCTCACCACCCAGATCGACAGCTGGACCGACCGGCTGGCGATGCGCCGGGCCTCGCTGCAGACCCTCTACTCATCCCTCGAGACCAGCCTCAGCAAGCTCCAGTCGCAGTCGAGCTGGCTCGCCAGCCAGCTCGCTTCGACGTCGAGCTGACGGGAACGACCATGACCTTCGACTTCCAGGCAGCCGCCTTCCGCCAGGCCGCCCAGCCGCGCACCGTCACCGACCAGCGCCGTGCCCAGTACACGAACGAGGCCGTGCTGTCGGCGACGCCGGCCCAGCTCGTGACGATGCTCTACGACCGGCTGCTGCTCGACCTGCACCGTGCCGAGGCCGCGCAGGTCGCCGCCGACTGGGCGACGGCCCGCGAGCAGCTCTTGCACGCCCAGGCGATCGTCGGCGAGCTCTCGAGCACCCTCCGGATCGACGTCTGGGACGGTGGCGAGGGCCTGCTCGCCGTCTACAACTACGCCTCCACGTCGCTCATCACGGCGAACGTGCACCGCGACGTGCAAGCCACCCGCGACTGCATCCGGATCCTCGAGCCGTTGCGTCAGTCGTGGCACGAGGCAGCCGCGTCGCTGCCCGCGACGCCCGCCACGCAGCAGCCGACCGGGGGAGCCCTCGGTGTCGCCTGAGCCGTCTGACGGACGAGCCGCATGGGAGGCCCTGCTCACGTCCCTGGAGCACGACGCCGCCGGGCAGGCGGCCGACTCCACGGCCGTGGCCGGGTGGTCGGAGCCGGCCGGGCTGGGACCGCTGCCGCGTGACCTGGTGGGACGGGCCTCCCGGCTGCTCGCCGCGCAGCGGGACCGCATGACGGTGCTCGAGGCGGACCGCCGCTCGACGCTGGAGCACCTCGGTGCCCTGCGCGCCGTCGACGCCACGCGCGAGCCCCGTGGCTCCGTGTACCTCGACGCTTCCGCCTGACCGCGCCCCCGCACCAGTTCTGCGACAGAGCACCCGTCGATCGACGGGTGCTCTGTCGCATCTCGGGTGCTCCGCCCCGCGCCCCACCGCCCCCCGTTCGGGGCGACGCCTAACGCGGCGGACGACGGGCTCCGATAGCGCCACTCGAGCACGGATCGCTCACCAGTTCGGCCAGGGATCGGCCACCACCGCACGGCGACGTCGCACCGACGACGCCTGACGAGGGGACCCCCGTGTTCGATTCCGTGACGAGCGTCGCGCTGCAGAGCGCACTCGACGGCCTGTCGATGCGCCAGAAGGTGATCGCGAACAACATCGCGAACATCAACACGACGAACTACCACGCCGAGAAGGTGCAGTTCGAGGACGCCCTGGCGAAGTCGATCGTGGACGGCGACGGCGCCACCACGCCGACGATGGCGCGCAGCCTCGAGCCGACGAACACGAACGGCAACAACGTCAACCTCGACGAGGAGACGCTGTCGAACATCGACACCGTGCTGCGGTACCAGTTCGCCACGCAGGCGATGAACTCCGAGCTCACCAGCGTCCGTGCGGCGATGCGGACGAACTCGTGACGACCTTCGACGCGATCGGCATCGCGAGCACCGGCCTGACCGTGCACCGGAAGTGGCTCGACGCCGTCTCGGACAACATCGCCAACGCGAACACCGTGAAGTCGATGGACGACACCGCGTTCCAGGCGCGCTACGTCGAGGTGCAGGAGGGCGCCGGCGTCTCCGGCGCCTACGTCAAGGGCGCCGCGTTCGGCAGCGCCGCCGGCCGGGTGACCTACGACCCCGACAACCCGCTCGCGAACGAGGAGGGCTACGTCCGCATGCCCGACATCGACCTCGGCACGCAGATGGCGGACCTCATCATGGCCCAGCGCGGCTACCAGGCGAACGCCGCCGTGGTCGACCGTGCCAAGACCGCCTACGAGGCGGCACTGCAGATCGGGAAGAACTGATGCCCATCGACGCCGTGAACGGTGTGACCACCAACGCGATGACGAACGCCCTGACGAGTGTGTCGGGGACGTCCAGCGACAGCACGAACGCGACCGGTGCTGCCGGCGCGACGACCGACGGCAGCGGGTTCGCCGCGAGCCTCGGCAACGCCGTCGACGGGCTGCAGTCGCTGCAGAGCGACTCGAAGACCCTCGCGCTCAAGGCCGTGACCGGCAACCTCGACGACATCCACGACGCCACGATCGCCGCCACCCGCGCACAGGTCACGCTCGAGCTCGTCTCCGCCGTCCGCAACAAGGGCGTCGACGCCTTCAACGAGATCATGAGGATGCAGGCCTGATGCCCGTCGCGTTCAAGAACGTCTTCGCGCGCCTCAGCGCCTACGTGAAGGGCTTCTCCGCCGCCCAGCGCACCATCGCGATCCTGGCGATCGCGGCGCTCGTGCTCGGTGGGATCGCCCTCGCGTCCTGGCTCGGCAAGGCGTCCTACGCGCCGCTCTTCACCGGGCTCGCCGCGGCCGACGCGAGCTCCATCACGGACCAGCTGCAGACCGACGGTGTGCCGTTCCAGCTCACCGACGGCGGCGCGACGATCCTCGTGCCGCAGGCGCAGGTGTACTCGGAGCGGCTCAAGGCGGCGTCGAACGGCCTGCCGTCGTCGAACGAGGGCGGCTACTCGCTGCTCGACAAGATGGGCGTGACGAGCTCGGAGTTCCAGCAGGACGTCACCTACAAGCGTGCGATGGAGGGCGAGCTCGCCAAGACCATCGGTGCGATGGACGGCGTGCAGACCGCCACCGTGCAGCTCGCGATCCCGGAGAAGTCGGTGTTCGTCTCCGAGGAGAAGGACCCGACCGCGTCGGTGTTCATCGCGACCGACAACGGCACGCAGCTCAGCACCGACCAGGTGCAGGCCATCGTGCACCTGACGAGCGCCTCGGTCGAGGGCATGCAGCCCACCGATGTCTCGGTCGTCGACGCGAAGGGCCAGACCCTGTCCGCCGTCGGCACCGGTGCGACCGGGAGCGGCGCGGACCAGGCCGCCGACTACGACGCGGCGACGAGCAAGAAGATCCAGGACCTGCTCGACACCACGCTCGGCGTCGGCAACGCGACCGTCGTGGTCTCCGGGACGATGAACCAGGAGTCCGGCACCCGGACGTCCGAGAGCTACACGAGCCCGACCTCGGGTCCGGTCGCACTGAACGAGTCGAGCACCACCGAGGAGTACGGCGCCGGCTCCGGCGCGGGGAGCGGCGCGACGGGGGTCCTCGGTCCGGACAACATCGCCGTCCCGAACGGCACCGCGACGAGCGGCACCGGCGACGACGGGTACAAGAACGAGTCGGCGACGAAGAACAACGCCGTCGACCACACCACGGAGACCACGCAGATCCCCTCGGGCGGGCTCGACCGGCAGACCATCTCGGTCGCGCTGAACTCGAAGGCCGCCGCCGTGCAGAACGCGAACCTGCAGAGCATCAACGACCTGGTGTCCGCCGCCGCGGGTGTCGACCAGAACCGTGGCGACCAGGTCAAGGTCGCGATGATGGACTTCGACACCAGCGCTTCCGACCAGGCCGCCAAGGCCCTGGAGGCCCAGCAGAAGGCCGACCAGCAGGAAGCACTGTGGTCGTCGATCCGCACCGCCGGCATCGTGATCGGCATCGTCCTCGCCGTCATCGCGATCATGTTCTTCGTCGCCCGCCGCAACCGGAAGCAGGAGCGCGAGGCCGTCGACCTCGGCGAGCTCGACGCCTTCGCCGGCGAGACGTTCCAGCTGCCGCTCGCGATGGACGGCGTCGACGACCGGGCGACGCTCGGTGCCGGTGACGCCCCGACCGCCGTGCTGTCGGCGATGCCCGCCGGCGACGCCCCCACCGAGGTGCTGACGACCGAGGAGATCACCGCCGAGCGCCGCCGTCAGGACATCTCCGCCCTGGCCGAGCGCGACCCGAAGCGCACCGCCGAGCTCCTGCGCGGGCTCCTGGACGACCGGGCACCGGTGTGAGCGCGCTCATGCCGAGCCCCGGCGGCGGCTCCGGTCCGAGCGACCGTGCCCTGACCGGTGCGCAGAAGGTCGCGCTCATCCTCATGCAGATGGAGACCGACCGCGCCGCCGAGGTGATGAAGCAGTTCACCGAGATGGAGGCCGAGGAGATCTCCGCCGAGATCGTCCGGATGCGCCGCGTCGAGGACACCGTCGTCGACCAGACGCTGTCGGAGTTCCACCGGATCACGATGAGCGGCCGGCTGCAGAAGCGCGGCGGCAAGGAGACCGCGCTCGGGCTGCTCGAGGCGTCGTTCGGCGCCGAGCGGGCCGCCGGCGTGATGGACCGTCTGGCCTCGAACCTCGCCGGCCAGTCGTTCGACTTCCTCGACGACGCCGAACCCGGCCAGGTCATCTCCCTGCTCGAGGGCGAGCTGCCCCAGACGATCGCCCTCGTGCTCGCCCACCTGGGCCCCGGGCAGGCCAGTGCCGTGCTCGCCGGGATCGACGAGCGTGTCCGCACCGACGTCGCCCAGGCCTTCGCCACCATGGGCAGCGCGACCCCCGAGGCCGTCGGCATCGTCGCCGGTGTGCTGCGCCAGCGCGCCGGGGCCGTCGTGTCGCCGCGCGAGAGCGTCGAGGTCGTCGGGGGCATCGCGCCCCTGGTCGACATCATCAACCGCTCGGACGTCGCGACCGAGAAGGCCGTCCTCGAGGGACTCGAAGCCCGGGACCCGGAGCTCGCCGAGGACATCCGCTCCCGCATGCTGACCTTCGAGGACATCGTGAAGCTCGAGTCCCGCGACATCCAGCAGGTGCTGCGCGGCATCGACTCGAAGATCCTCGCGACCGCCATGAAGGGCGCAGCCGGGCCGGTCGTCGAGACCATCCGCGCGAACGTGTCCGAGCGCAACCGCGAACTGCTCGACGACGAACTGCAGGCCATGGGCCCGGTCCGCGTCTCGCAGGTCGAGGAAGCCCGCGCCGAGGTCGTCCGCTCCGTGCGCGAGCTCGAGGCCCAGGGCGTCGTCACCGTGCACCGCGCCGAGGAGGACGAGCTCGTTGACTGACACCATCGTGCACCGCGTCGCCTTCCCGGTGCTCGCCGACCCCGCCGGACGCGAGCGCGCGTCGAGCGCGGACGTCCGCGGGCACGCGGCCGGGTACACCGCCGGCCTGCGGGCCGCGCAGGCCGAGACCGACGCCCTGCGCGCCCGGCTCGTGGCAGAGCACGCCGCGCGGATCACCGCGCTGCAGGCCGACACGGCCCGCCGGATCGCGGTCCTCGATGCCGCCACGAACGCCATGCTCTCCACGGTCGCACCCGTCCTGGCGGACGCCGAGGCGTCGGTCGCGAGCGCGGCAGTCGACCTGGCCGAGGCGATCGTCGGGAACGTGGTCCGCGCCTCCAGGCCCGCACACGACGCAACCGTCGCCGTCGGTCCGGACGGACCGGGCAGCCGGGAGGCCCGGATCGCGTCCGGCGCGGAGGCCACCGTCCGGCGGGCGCTCGCGTCCGTGGACCGCACGGTCCCGGTGGCCGTCCGGCTGAGTCCGGCGGACGCCGCGCGCGTCGCCGACCTCGACCTGCCGGTGCCGGTCGTCGCCGACGGCGCCCTGCGCGACGGCGACGCCGTCGTCGACCTGCCGGACGGCATGCTCGACGCGCGCATCGCCACGGCGCTCGACCGCGCCCGCACCGCCCTCGGGGTCGACACGACGGGAGCCGACCGGTGACCGCCACGCTGCTCCGTCCGCGCGGTCTCGACGAGGCGCTCCTGCGTGCCGCACCCCAGCGGGTCGGTGTCGTCACGAGCGCCGTCGGCCTGGGGCTCACGATCGCCGGGCTCGACGCCCGCGTGGGCGAGGTCGTCACGGTCGGCGCCGAGGACGGCGACCAGACCGCGGTCGAGGTCGTCGCCACCGATGCCTCGGGCGTCCGCTGCATGCCGCTCGGCCGCCTGACCGGCGTGACCGCGGGCACCCCGGCGCGTCCGACCGGCCGCCCGGTGCTCGTGCCGACCGGATCCGGTCTGTTCGGCCGCGTGCTCGACGGGCTCGGCCGACCGATCGACGACCGCGGCCCGCTCGAGGGTCCCGGCAGCGAACCGGTGACCTGGGTCCCGCTCGACCACGACACCCCGAGCGCGATGGCCCGGACCCGCATCGACACCCCGATGCAGCTCGGCGTCCGCGTGCTCGACACCCTGACCACCGTCGGCCGCGGGCAGCGCATGGGCCTGTTCGCCGGGTCCGGCGTGGGCAAGTCGTCGCTGCTGTCGATGATCGCGCGCGGGAGCGACGCGGCCGTCAACGTCATCGCCCTGGTGGGGGAGCGCGGCCGCGAGGTGCGCGAGTTCCTGGAGGACGACCTGGGACCCGAGGGGCTCGCCCGCTCGATCGTCGTCGTGTCGACGTCCGACGAGCCGGCGCTCATGCGCCTGCGTGCCGCGTTCGTCGCCACCCGCATCGCCGAGTCGTTCCGCGACGCCGGCCAGGACGTCGTGCTCATGATGGACTCGCTCACCCGCGTCGCGATGGCGCAGCGTGAGATCGGCCTGTCGGTGGGGGAGCCACCGGCCACCCGGGGCTACCCGCCGTCGACGTTCTCGGTGCTCGCGGGACTGCTCGAGCGTGCGGGGACCGACCGCGTCGGCAGCATCACGGGCATGTACACCGTGCTGGTCGACGGCGACGACCACAACGAGCCGATCGCCGACGCGGCCCGCAGCATCCTGGACGGCCACGTCGTGCTCGACCGCAAGCTCGCGATCACCGGACACTTCCCGTCGGTCGACGCCCTCGGCTCGGTGTCCCGTGTCGCCTCGAAGGTCACCCGACCCGAGCAGCGTGCCGCCGCCACCGTGCTGCGGAAGGTGATGGCCGCCCGTGCCGGGGCCCAGGACCTGCTCGACGTCGGTGCGTACCAGCGCGGGTCGAACCCGCTCGTGGACGCCGCCGTCGACCACCAGGGATCGATCGACGCGTTCCTGCGCCAGGGCATGGACGAGCGGGCGACCGCCGACGCGTCCTGGCAGCGCCTCGGCGGCCTCGTGCAGCAGCTGGGGGTGTCGTGATGGCCCGCCGTTTCCCGCTCGCCGGACTCCTGCGCCTGCGCCACACCGAACAGGACCGTGCCGCCGCCACACTGGCCACCGCGAACGAGCGCGTCCGGGACGCCGCCGACGCCCGGATCGCCGCACGCCGCAGCCTCGCCGACAGCGAGGACGCCCAGCCCATCCAGGACGCCGCCACCCTGAGCGCCGTCGCCGCAGCCCGTGCCGCGACCCGCGGGATGCTCGAGGAGCTCGACGCCGTGGTGCAGAACCGCCGTGCCGACGCCGACCGGGCGCAGCAGGACTACACCGCCGCGCGTCGCGCCGCCGTCGGCCTCGAGAAGCTCGAGGGCAAGCACACCGAGCAGCAGGCGGCCGAGGAACTCCGGACCGAACAGAACGCCCTCGACGAGATCGCGGCACGACGCCGCACGGAAGGTGGTGCCCGATGAGCGTCGAAGCGGTGCTCTCCCGGATCTCGGAGATCCGGTCCCAGATCGACACGCTGCGCGGCGGGACGGCCACGGCTGCCCCGAGCGCCTCCGCCACCAGCGGTGCCGCGGGATCGTCGGCCTTCGCCGATGCCCTCGCGACCGCCGACGGCACGACCGGCGCCGCGAGCGCTGCCGGTGCGACCGCCGCAGCGACCCCGACGGCCAACCGTGCCCCGGCGACCTCGGTCGACGCCGGTGCCGGCACCCTCGCCACCGGCAGCGGTGCGACCGGCGCCGACGTGGTGGCCGACGCGAAGAAGTACCTCGGCGTGCCGTACGTGTTCGGCGGGGAGACGACCGCGGGCATGGACTGCTCGGGCCTGGTGCAGACGGTCTTCAAGGACCTCGGGGTCACGATGCCCCGGGTCGTGCCGGACCAGGCGAAGATGGGCGTCGAGGTCGGCTCCCTGAAGGACGCGCAGCCCGGCGACCTGATCATCCCGAAGGGCGAGGGCCACGTCGTCATCTACGTCGGCGACGGCAAGGTGCTGCACGCACCGCGCCCCGGCAAGGACGTCCGGATCGTCGACAACTGGTACTCCGACGCCGACATCGCGACCATCCGCCGGATCGTCCCCGCCCAGGCGGCCCCGGCGGCCGTCGCCGCGCCGACCGCCTCGGCTGCGCGTTCCGCGACCGACCTGCAGACCGCCGCGCTGCTGTCCATGATGCAGTCCGGGAGCGCCGCATGAGTCTGACCATCGCCACCCAGCCGTCCGTGCCCACCGCACCGGGCTCCACCCGGGGTGCATCGTCCGACCCCGCGGCTGCCGGGTCCTTCGGTGCGGCACTGACCGCCGCCGTCGCGACCGAGCGGCGCCCCGGCGACGGTGCTGCCGGGCGGGACGACGCCGACGGCCGCACGGCGGACGGGTCGGCGGCTACGCCGGGCACCGTTGCCACGCCGTCCGCGTCCGCGTCCGCGTCTGCGTCCGCGTCGGACCAGTCGGTGCCCGCGACCGAGGCAGCGCCCGTCGACGCGCAGGCGCTGCTCACCGCCGGACTCGTGGCCGCACCGATCGCTCCGGCCAGCCGCGCCGCCGAGACCTCCGCCGGCGACCCACACGCCGTCGTGGCCGCAGGGGTGATCGCCGGAACGACCAACACCACGACCACGACACCGCCGTCGGTGGAGGGGGACACGTCGACGCCGGTCCCGTCGACTGCGGCGCCGACCACCGCCCCCGCCACGGCGACCCCGCAGCAGGCACCGGCGTCGGGCGTGGCACCGGAGACGGCTGCCGCTGCGACGACCCGGCCGGCGACCGCCGCCGCGGCGACGCCTACCGTGACGCCCGCCGGCACCGCGTCTCCGGCCGCTGCCGCGACGACCGTCGCCGACGCGACCCCCGCGACGACCGCTGCGTCGACGACCAGGGCCACGAGCGACCCGGCGACCACCGCCCCGACGGCCGCTGCCGCGATCGCAGCCCCCGCCGCCGCCCGCACCGGCGACGGCGACACCGCCACCGTGACCCCGGGCCAGCCGCCGGTCGTGGCGGCCGCCGCCCCGGCAGCCGGCACCGGCTCCCGAGCCAGCCACGGGACGGAGCAGCAGGCGTCGACGCCGGGTGATCCGGGCCTCCCGGCCGTCGCCCCCAGCCGCGGTGGCGAGACGCCGTTCGTCATGTCGACGACGCCGACCGCCGCGCCCGCCGCGGCGACCGCGCCGGCCCCGGCACCGCTCGCCCAGCAGCTGGCGCGACCGGTGTTCTCGCTCGCACAGGCCGGCCCCGGCGAGCACGTCGTCACCGTGCAGGTCGTGCCGGACAGCCTCGGCCCGGTCACGGTCCGCGCGCACGTCACCGCGCACGGCATGCACGTCGAGCTGTTCGCCGCGTCGGACGCCGGCCGCGAGGCCGTCCGCCAGGTCCTGCCGGACCTGCGGCGGGATGCGGCCGGCACCGGTGTGAGCACCACGCTCGACCTGTCGTCGCAGAACCAGCCGCAGGATGCGCCGGGTCGCGACGAGCGTCCGGCCGCGCGTGCGCTGCCTGGTGACCCCGGCCTGGAGGCGCGGGTCACCCCGCGCACGCAGCCCACCGCCCACACGCCCTCCATCCGCACCGCGGGACTCGACGTCCTCGCCTGATCCGGCTCACGAACAGGAACGCACCATGCCCATCGACGGCATCACCGGCAGCGTGGACCCGACCGCGCAGGCCGCGGCCCTCGCCGCGAACTCCACCGCCCAGAAGTCCCAGACGATGGACTCCGAGGTCTTCATGAAGCTGCTCGTCACGCAGCTGCGCAACCAGGACCCGTCGTCGCCGATGGACACCAACCAGATGATCGGCCAGCAGACGCAGCTCGCGATGATGGAGCAGATCACCAACCAGACCACGACGGGGAACGAGAACTTCTCGCTCCAGATGCGCATCGCCGCAGCGAACCTCGTCGGCAAGCAGGTCAGCTACACCGACGCCGACTCGGGCAAGTCCGTCACCGGGACCGCCTCGGCCGTGTCGTACGCGAACAGCGTGCCCACGGTCACCGTGAACGGGAAGGAGGTCGCTCTCGACGTGATCTCCGGCATCACCACCACCGCTCCGGCGTCCTGACGCCCGCTGTTTCCTTCTCTGTTCTTCCTCGCTCTTCCTCGTACTTCCTCGCTCTTCCTGCCTCTCCGAAAGGACGCACCATGCTCCGCTCGCTCTACTCCGGGATCTCCGGCCTCCGCTCCCACCAGCAGATGCTCGACGTCACCGGCAACAACATCGCCAACGTGAACACCGTCGGCTTCAAGTCGTCGACGACCGTGTTCCAGGACACCCTGTCGCAGATGACCCAGGGTGCCGGCGGACCGCAGACCGGCATCGGCGGCACGAACCCCGCCCAGATCGGCCTCGGCGTGCAGGTCGCCGGCGTCTCCACGAACTTCTCGCAGGGCTCGGCGCAGGCCACCGGCAAGGCCACCGACCTGATGATCTCGGGCGACGGGTTCTTCGTCACCCGCCTGGGCAACGACACCGTCTACACCCGTGCCGGGGCGTTCGACTTCGACGCCAACGGCCGCCTGGTCACCGCCGACGGCAAGATCGTGCAGGGCTACCCGGCCACGAACGGCGTCGTCAACGAGAACGGCCAGCTGTCCGACATTACGCTGCCGCTCGAAGCAGCGGCCCCGGCGGTCCGCACCACCGCCGCCACCGTCGCCGGCAACCTGCCGTCCGAGACCGCCGTCGGCCAGACCATCACCCGCGAGGCCACCGTGTACGACGCCTCGGGTGCCAAGCACACGATGTCGCTCGCCTACACGCGCACCGCCGACGGCTGGGACGTCACCGGGCGCAACGGCCAGGGCACCACGGCGACGACCTCGCTGACCTTCGGCACCGACGGCAAGCTGACCGCCGGCGGCACCCTCGCCGTCGGTGGCATCCGCGTCGACATGGGCGACCTGACCGGGTTCGCCTCGCTCAACACCGCGGCGATCGGCTCGCAGAACGGCCGCGAGGCCGGCGCGCTGCAGGGCTACTCGATCTCGAAGGACGGCACCGTCACCGGCACGTTCTCGAACGGCGCGTCGCTCGCGCTCGGCCGCATCGCGCTCGCCACGTTCGCCAACCCGGCCGGCCTCGAGAAGACCGGGGCGTCGGGCTACCGCGCCACGGCGAACTCGGGCGGGGCGACGGTCGGCGGCCCCGGCTCGGCGGGCGTCGGTTCGCTCGCTGCGGGGACGCTCGAGATGTCGAACGTCGACCTGTCGCAGGAGTTCACGAACCTGATCGTGGCGCAGCGCGGGTTCCAGGCGAACGCCCGCATCATCACCACCTCGGACGAGGTGCTGCAGGAGCTCACGAACCTGAAGCGCTAGGCGCGGGGGCTCGCGGGCGCTGCGCTCGCGTCTCGGGTCGCGGGCGCTTGGTGAGCAGGAACGGTCGGGTGCTGAAGGGGGACTCGACCGTTCCTGCTCACCATCGTTCGTGGTGCAGGGAGTTCGGCGCCCGTTCGTGACGAAACGCTGCGTCGCCACGTCTCATCGGTGCGATGCGCGAGAACCACGACACCGACCACCAGTCCGACCACCGATGCTGCAGCGTCTTCGACCGCTGGCGGTGTGAGCGTCCGGACGGCCATCCGGGTCCCCACGCATCGGGCGCTGGCAGCACCCGCACGAACTGGAACGACGGGTTGACCGGGCGTCGGCTCAGGGAGGTCTGAGCCCGAACGCTGCCCGGGAGCGCGACGCGTCGTCCGGATCGGTGGCGGTCTGGGCGTGGCCCGATGTATGGTCAGCGCATGCTGACCATTGCCTCGCGGCACGACGTGTTGAACCGTCTCGGGCGGGCGCTCTCCGACCCCACGCGTGCGCGCATCCTGCTCCGGTTGCTCGACGGACCCGGCTACCCAGCGCGGCTCGCCCAGGAACTCGAGTTGACGCGGACGAACGTGTCGAACCACCTGGCGTGCCTGCGCGGCTGCGGGATCGTCGTCGCCGTGCCCGAGGGGCGTCGGACTCGCTACGAGATCGCCGACCGCAACCTCACCCGCGCGCTCGAGTCCCTGGTCGACGTGGTGCTGGCGGTGGACGTCACCGACGACGACGGATGCGAGGTCGAGCGGTGACCACGACCGCGGTGTCGCTCGCACCGGCTCGTGTCGGCGTGCTCCGGAGACGGATCAGGTGGATCGTCGCGGCGACCATCGCCTACAACGTGATCGAGGCCGTCGTGGCGATCGCCGCCGGTTCGGTTGCCTCGTCCACCGCGTTGATCGGCTTCGGGCTCGACTCGATCGTCGAGGTCCTGTCGGCAGCGGCCGTCGCGTGGCAGTTCTCCGGGCGTGACCCGGAAGCCCGGGAACGAACGGCACTGCGGGTGATCGCGGTCTCGTTCTTCGGGCTCGCCGTCGTGGTCAGTGTCGATGCCGTCCTGACCTTCACGGGTGTCCGGTCGCCGGAGCACAGTCCGGTCGGCATCCTGCTGGCCGCGGTGAGCCTGGCGGTCATGCCGTTCCTGAGCCTCCTCGAACGGCGGACCGGACGCGAACTCGGTTCGGCGTCCGCGATCGCCGACTCGAAGCAGACGCTGATCTGCAGCTACCTGTCGGCGGCGGTGCTGCTCGGCCTGCTGGCGAACAGCCTGTTCGGCTGGTGGTGGGCGGACCCGCTCGCCGGACTCGTCGTGGTGGTCTTCGCCGTGCGCGAGGGGCTCGAAGCCTGGCGCGGCGACGCGTGCAAGCAGCCGGTGTCGGCGCTGACGGGGGAGCGCGAGCGCGACGGCTGCGACTGCTGCTGAACCGAGTCAGCCAGCGGCCGGTGGTTCAGTCGGCTTCGGACTCGCTGACGTGGCTGACCGCGTCACCGACGATGTGCGCGATGTGCTCGTCGTGCAGCGAGTAGACGGCGTTCCGCCCGATGCGCTCGACCTGCACGATGCCCGCGAGCCGCAGCGTGCGGAGGTGCTGGGACACCAGGGGCTGCGACAGCTCGGTCGCGTCGGCGAGGGAGCCGACGTCGGAAGGCTGGGAGATCAACGCCGACAGGATCCGGAGTCGGGCGGGCGAGGACAGCGCCTTGAAGAGTTCGGCTGCTGCTTCGATCCCGTCTGACATGGACTCATGTAAGCGCACGCGCATACGTGCATGCAACACGACGGCCCCGGCGCGGTGCGTCGGGGCCGTCGTGCAGGTCCGTCGATCGGTGCTGATCACGGGCCTGCGCTGATCAGGAGATCAGTGCTCGTCGTAGTGGTCGCCGTGCTGGGCGTGCTTGTGGCCGTCGTGGACGAAGTCCACGTGGTCCTCGTGCTGCACCGTCTCGTGGCCACAGCCGTCCTGGTGGGTGTGCTCGGCGACGGTGTGCTCTGCGCTGTTCTCGTGCTCGGCCATGGTGACCTCCTGCTGATCGGCGGTTGGGATGCCCTCAGCGTAGATCACATATGCAGACGTAGCAATACATTTATAGATGAGAACGGATGTCAGCCCGGGAATCGCTGGGTTCCCGCGACGGCCGACGTCGGCAGCGTGTCCGCGGCGATCGCGACTCCGGCGGTGAGTGCCGCCGTCCACTCCGCGGTCGGTGCGACGGCGGCGAGGTTCGACTGCAACAACGCCATCAGGGTGTTGTGCACCGTCTCGGCGGACACAGCCCCGCCGGCGTTGACGATGTTGATCGCGCCGGTCGCGTCGGACAGCACCTCGACCGAGACGCCGAGTGCCTCCGCCTCGGCAGCCGAGGCGATGATGCAGTTGTTCGTCATGAAGCCGACCAGGGTGACCGTGTCGATCGACCGCTCCTGCAGCCAGGCGAGCAGGTCCGTGTGGGCGAAGACGGAGCTGAACTGCTTCGTGACCTGATGCCACTCGGGTGTCCGTCGCCGCTCGATCTCGGGGTGCAGGGCGAACGCCTCCGTCGTCGGGTTGAACACCGGTGCAGCGTCACCGGCGGTGTGCTGGACGACGACGATCGGCGTGCCGGCAGCGGTCGCGGCGTCGATCGCGGTCGTGATCTGCGCGAGTGCGTCGCGGACGGGCGGGAACCGGACCTCGAGTGGACCGCTGAAGTACTCCAGCTGGATGTCGACGAGGACGAGGGCGCGCTGGGGATCGGACACGGGAGCTCCTTGGGTCGGTAGGCGTACTCGACGATCCTCGTCCGCCGACACCCTCGGTGCGATTGGCACGCGTGCGTCGGTACGATGGATCCAGGCCAAACCGGAGGAGTCCCGCGTGCGGATCGCCATCTACGCCTTCGACGGCATCACGATGTTCCACCTGTCGGTCCCGCAGATGGTGTTCGACGAGGTCACCCGGCTCGGGCTCGCCGACTGGGAGACCGTCGTGTTCTCCGACCGGCCCGGTTCGGTCCGGACCGCTGAGGGACTGACGCTCGGTCCCGTGCAGGGGCTCGACGCCGCGGCGGAGGCCGACCTGGTCGTGGTGCCGTCCTGGACCGACGACGGCACCCGACTGCCGGCACCGACGGAGCGGGCGGTCGTCGACGCGCACGCGCGGGGTTCGGGCGTGGTCGGTCTGTGCCTCGGGTCGATCGCGGTCGCCGGTGCCGGGCTCCTCGCGGGACGCAGCGCCGTCACGCACTGGCGCGAGGTCGACCGGCTCGCCGCCGCGCACCCCGACGTCACCGTGGACGCCGACGTGCTCTACGTCGACCACGGTGACGTGCTGACCTCGGCCGGCACGGCGTCCGGGCTGGACGCGTGCCTGCACGTCGTGCGGACGCGGCTGGGCGCCGAGGCGGCGAACCGGGTCGCGCGCAGCCTGGTCGTCGCGCCGCACCGCGAAGGCGGGCAGGCCCAGTACATCGAGCGGCCGGTCGTGCAGCGTCGGGGCGACGACCCGGTGGCGACGGCATCGGCCTGGGCGGTGGAGCACCTGGACGAGGAACTCGGCGTCGACCGACTCGCTGCGGCGGCCCACATGAGCCGCCGCAGCTTCGTCCGGGCCTTCAAGGCGTCGACCGGCACCACCCCGGCGGCCTGGGTACGGAGTCGCCGTCTGGACGAGGCCCGTCGGCTGCTCGAGACCACCGACCTGCCCGTCGACCGGATCGCCGCAGCGTGCGGGTTCGGCAACCCGGTCACGCTGCGGCAGAACTTCGCCGTGGCGTTCGGCAGCACACCCTCGAGCTACCGCCGACGGTTCGACGCGAGGCCTTGACCGGCCGATCCGCGGTCTCAGCGCGGCGCCGTGGGCGAAACCGGGGCGGCCGTCGACGGCCAGTGTGTCGGTCGATCGACACCACGGGGCAGCGCCGTGGTGCCGTCTCCGCGCGCCGCGTTCACCTGCGCCTGTGTGAGGAACACCGCTGTGGACAGGTCGGCTCCGTCGACCCGCGCATCCCGGAGGTCCGCGCCGAGAAGGTCGACACCGGACAGGTCGACACCGCGCAGGTCTGCCGCGATCATCGCGGCTCCCCGCAGGTCGGCCCCGCGCAGCGACCTTGCGCGGAGGTCGCGACCGGCGAGGTCCGCCCCCGGTCGCAACAGGCCGTCCGGAGCGTCGTCCGCCCCGGCGTTGTACCGGCCTCGGACCTCGGCGCTCACCTCGATCAGGACGTCGCGCACTCGAGCGTGCAGCGGCTCGACGTCGAGCGCGAGGAGCGTCGGCCGACCGGCGTCGAGGCTTCGCCGGATCTCCTGCGCGAGCAGGGCAGCGTCGTCTGCTGAGTCCGGGGTCACCGCACGGTCCTGTGCCTCGGCGAGGTGCCAGAGCATCTCGTGCAACCTGCGGACGATCGGGAACACCCGGAACATCTCCGCGCGGGAGTCAGGGTGGTCATGCCAACTGACCCCGTCGTAGAGGGTCTGGGACACGTACTGGCCAGCACCGGAGCAGTCGAAGACGGTGCAGCCCCGGAACCCTCGCGGCCGCAGCGCCTCGTGGATGGAGCAGGAGAAGTCGTCAGCGAGGTTGCCGCAAGGGGTGCCGGCGGGTTTGTCGATCGGGAAGTCGGCGGAGCGCTGGAACCCGAAGGCGGTGCAGCAGAGCGCGAAGCAGTTGCCGCAGTCCGCGCGCAGGGCGGACCGGTCGGTGGTCGTCATGGAGTGGTCTTCCTCTGGTGGTCTGGATGGTGTGCCGCGGGCGGGGGAACTCCGGGTGGAGTTCCCCGTCCGGGCGCACGAGACCACCCCCGCGCGTCGGCGGGGCGAGCCGGTGGTGCTGGGTGACCGGTGGGTCACCGAGAGAGACGGAGGATCACTGCGGCCAGGCTAGCGTTCCCGCTGCGACGGGAGCCGGAAACGGGCATACCTGATTGGAACGACAGACCGGGTACGCCCGTTTCGACCAGGTGTGCCCGGAGTCGCCCTACGACGACGTGGGCGGTGACGCCACCGATTCGATGCCGTCCAGCCGCGCCTCTTCCGCGTCGTACCCGGCACGCACCTGACGCAGCACCAGGTCGTCGATCTCGTCGGCGTCCCGCAGGCGCAACAGGGTGTTCGCCTTGTGCTGGACGAGTGCGAGCTCGAGGGCGACCGCGTTGTCGTGCCGCTGCAGCGCGGGGTGGTCGTCGTCGTCCCCTTCGCGGGCCTCGATCACGTCGAGGTGCGCCTCGTACTCCTTCCGCAGGCGATCGACGGTGGCACGATCGGCTCCGGTCGACCGTGCGAGGCGGGGGAGCGCATCGAGTGCCTCCTCGATCGCGGTGCGTTCGGCGTAGCGACGTTCCTCGCTGACGGACTCGTCCTCGGGCAGCGCGGCGCGACGCAGGACGGCCGGCAGCACGAGGGCCTGGCCGACGATCGTGACGATGACCACGCCGGCGGTGACGAAGACGATGAGGTCCCGCTCGGGGAAGTCACCGCCGGACTCGAGGGTGCGCGGCACGGCGACGGCCATGGCGAGCGACACGGCGCCCCGGAACCCGGCGAACCCGCTGACGAGCCGGTCGCGGTGGCCATCGCGGGGTTCTCCGCCGGTGCGTCGGGTGACGAGCCAGATGGTCCCGCCCGCGGCGTTCAGGAACGCGAACCGCACGATGACGAGCAGCACCGCGACCGCGAAGACGATGCCGGTCCCGCGCAGCAGGTCGGCGGGGTCGAGTGCACGTGCGGCGACCATCGCCTCGATGCCGACCAGGACGAACAGCGCGCCGTTGAGCAGGAAGGTCAGGAACGACCAGAACGCGCGCACCTGCTGGCGGGTCTCGGCTCGGTCGAGCTTGGGACCGACCTGGCTGACGACGATGCCGGCCGCCACGACGGCGAGCACGCCGGAAGCGCCGATGGCCTCGGCGGCCAGGAAGGCTGCGAAGGGCACGAGCAGGGTGACGAGGTTCTCGAGCACGACGGTGTCGACGCGCCGCAGCACCATCGTCCCGATCCACGCGGCCGCGAGCCCGGCGGCGACCCCGCCGATGTAGGACACGACGAGCATGCCGGACACGCCCCAGAACGTGAGCTCCTGCGTGCCGACGGTGACGGCCACCGCGATGCCGTAGACGACGAGGGTGGTGCCGTCGTTCACCAGGCTCTCGGCGCGGAGCACCGTGACGTTCCGCCGCGGCAGCATCTTCGTGAGCACGCCGACCGCGGTCGCGTCGGTCGGGGCGACCGCGGCGCCGAGCACCCAGGCCGGTCCCCACGGCATCCCGAGCAGGTGCAGCAGGACGGCGACGGCACCGGCGGTCACCACGACGAGCAGGGTGCCCATCAGGACGATGCCGCGCAGGTTCTTCCGGATCTCGCGGAGCGACGTCGTCAGGCTCTCCCAGTAGAGCAGCGCCGGCAGGAACAGCAGCAGCACGGCCTCGGCGGGGAGCTCGACGTCCGCGAACTCCGGCACGAGCCCGAGCAGCGCGCCGAAGACCAGGAGCAGCACGGGTGGTGCGATCCGGATCCGGTCGGCCACGGCCGCCGTCAGTGCGATGGCGAGGCCGAGCACGACCACCAGTTCCGGTCCCAGCACGTGCACTCCGATCGTCGTCCGACCCGCCAGTCAACGCCGATCCACGGTGGATCCTTCCAGAACAGCCGGACGACGCGCCGCACACAGCCGGACGACGCGCCGCGCACAGCCGAACGACGCGCCGCACCACAGCGCACGACGCGTCACGAGCCGCCGCTCACACCGCCCGCGGCCGCCGCACCACCCGCCGCCACCACGCGCGCCACGGCAGGGAACTCACCAGCGCCGACCCGATCACGACGGTCCCGAACCACCCCACGACGACGCCCGGGATCGGCACGAGCAGACTCGCCCACAGCAGCACCGACAGCACGCCGAGGACGTACGCCGCCCCGGCCTTCAGGTACCGCAGCCGCTTCAGCCCCGCAGCCTGGTCCACCCGCGAGGTCAGGCGGGCGAGGAAGACGGCGCCCACACCGATCGCCCCGATGGCGACGGCGGCCTGCTCGAGGGCCCCGAGCCCGTCCGATCCGAGCGGCCCGGACCCCGACAGGCTGTACACGCCGTCGAGGATCTCGAACAGCATGAACACGACGAGCCCCCGCTCGAAGACGACGGTCGACGCGTAGAGGTGGATGCGCCAGGCACCGCGGCCGACCCCGATCGACGCCGTGTCCGACGCGCCGCCGACGGGGCCGCTGCGCAGCGCCCACGACGCGGTCCGCTTCGACACGAGGTACGCGGCGATGCCGGCCACCCCGCCGAGCGCGACCGGCAGCAGCGCACCGGCGGCCCACCCGGAACGCGACCCGACGAGCACGGAGGTCACCACGACCCCCGTCGCAGCGGTGACCAGCGACCAGACGCGCGGTCGCGCGACGGAGGCGAGCCGCGCCTCCAGGCTGCCCAGCCACGACCTGCGGGACGCGCGGTCGGTGTTGAACAGGTACTCGGCGAAGACCTGCCAGATGAACGCGGCGCCGAAGGCGGCGAGGGCCGGACGCACCTCGGCCAGGTGCGCGGAGAACGAGCCGGGCGCGAAGACGGCTTCCTCCACCGAGCTGGCCGGGTCGGTCGCGTCACCGACCGCGACGGCGGCCGGTGGCAGGAGCAGGCGCATCGCGAGTACGCCCGCGACGATCCCGAGCGACAGGAACAGCCGTCGGGCGGGGGAGTGCAGCCGGCCGGCGATGCCGGCCATCGGCACGGACGAGTCCGCGGCCATCGCGATCTCGAGGAACGCGAGGGCGACGAAGGCGAGCGCTGCGGCGGGGCCGAGCACCAGCCAGGCCGCCGCGGCGGCCGCGACGGTGATGAGCAGGGGGACGGTCAGGAGTGATCTCGTGGCCATCTGCCCATCCAGCACGGTCGGGCTGGGCGGCGCATGGAGCGCTCCTGGGCATCGGCCTGGAGGCCCGTGGGGACCCCGTCAGACGGGTGACGGCCCGTCCCCACTTGCGGGGACGGGCCGTCAGGTCGCGCGGGCGGGTGGTCGCGTCAGTCGTGGAACGTCTCGATGGACGCGCCGAGCGAGTTGAGGCGCTCCTGCAGCTGCTCGTAGCCACGGGCGATGATGCCGACGTTGCGCAGGACGCTCTCGCCCTTCGCCGCGAGCATCGCCAGCAGGATCACCACGGCGGGCCGCAGCGCCGGCGGGCAGCTGATCTCAGCGCCCGAGAAGTGCGTCGGACCGGTCACGTCGAGGCGGTGCGGGTCACGCAGGGTGACGCTCGCGCCCAGGCGGGTGAGGTCGAGCAGGTGGATCGCCCGGCCCTCGTAGACCCAGTCGTGCACGAGCGTGGTGCCCTCGGCCATGGCCGCGATGACGACGAAGAACGGCAGGTTGTCGATGTTCAGGCCGGGGAACGGCATCGCGTGGATCTTGTCGATCGGCGCGTGCAGCTCGGACGGGTACACCGTGATGTCGACGAGGCGGGTGCGGCCGTTGGCGGCGGCGTACTCCTCGGTGACGTCGAAGCGCAGGCCCATCTCGGCCAGGGTCGCGAGCTCGATCTCGAGGAACTCGATCGGTGCACGGGTCACGGTGAGGGTCGACGCGGTGACGATGCCCGCGGTCAGCAGGCTCATCGCCTCGACCGGGTCCTCGCTCGGCCAGTAGTCCACGACCTCGTCGATCTTGCTCTTGCCGGTGATGCGGAGCGTGGTGGTGCCGATGCCCTCGATCTGCACCCCGAGCAGCTCGAGGAAGAAGCAGAGGTCCTGCACCATGTAGTTGGGGCTGGCGTTCCGGATGACGGTCTCGCCGTCGCGGGCCGCGGCGGCCAGGATCGCGTTCTCGGTCACGGTGTCGCCGCGCTCGGTGAGCACGACCGACTTGGTGGGGACGGCCTGGTTCGCGACGTCGACCTCGTACCAACCGGAGGTCGCCTCGACGTCCACGCCGAACGGACGGAGCGCGATGAGGTGCGGCTCGACCGTGCGGGTGCCGAGGTCGCAGCCGCCGGCGTAGGGCAGGCGGAAGGACTCGTACCGGCCGCTGAGCGGGCCGAGGAACATGAGCACGCTGCGGGTGCGGCGGGCGGCGTCGGCGTCGATCGCGTCGAGGTGCAGGTCGTCGGGGGCGACGATCTCGAGGGTCTCGCCGTCCTCCGACCAGGTGACGCTCGCGCCGAGGCTGCGGAGCACGTCGATGATGCGGTCGACCTCGACGATCCGGGCGACCTTGTGCAGCCGGGTCACGCCGCGGTTGAGCAGCGAGGCGCAGAGCAGTGCCACGGCGGCGTTCTTGCTCGAGTTCACCGCGATGGAGCCGCTGAGCTTCCGGCCGCCCTGCACGCGCAGGTGGGCGCGCTGCGGGGCGCCGCCGATCGAGACGATCTGCTGGTCGAGGGCGTCGCTGATGCGGGTGAGCATCTCGAGGGACAGGTTCTGCCCGCCCTGCTCGATGCGGTTGATGGCGCTCTGGCTGGTGCCGACGCGTTCGGCGAGCTGGGCCTGCGTCATGCTGCGGCCCTTGCGGGCGCCCCGGATCAGGGCGCCGACCTCACGGAGGGGTGCTGCGGTCGCCGGAGATGCCGGCGAGACGACGGTGGTGGTGTCGGTCATGCGCGCCACGCTAACACGCTCATGAGATAAACCAGTGGAAGATCGACACCCGTTGCGCGTCCCGAGGTCTCGAATACGTCACAGTTGGGAATTTCGGGGGACGAACGCTCAGGCATCGGTCAGGCGGCCGTCGACGACGGTGACCAGGCGGTCGAGCGCCTCGCGGTGGACGAGATCGTGCGTGACGAGCATCGTCGCCGTGCCCTGCTCGTGCGTGAGGCGCGCGATCAGCGCCATGATCTCGGCGCCTCGCTCCTGGTCGAGCGCGCTGGTGGGTTCGTCGACGAGCAGGACGGACGGGGTGTTCACCAGGGCTCGGGCGATGGCGACCCGTTGCCGCTGGCCGCCGGAGAGCTGCGCGGGTCGCTTGCCGCGGTGCTCGGCGAGACCGACCGCTGCCAGCAGCGCATCGGCACGGGTGCGCACCGCGGTCCGGTCACGGTGGCCGCCGCCGAGCTCCGCCATGACGAGCAGCTGCTCCCGAGCGGTGAGCGACTCGATGAGGTTCGACTGCTGGAACACGATGCCGACCTGGTCGCGGCGGAGCGTCGTCGCCTCGTTCCGGCTCAGGGTCGCCGCGTCGACGTCGTTGATCCACACGTGCCCGGAGTCCGGGCGGATCAGGGTCGCCGCGACCGCGAGCAGTGAGGACTTCCCGGAGCCGGAGGGCCCGGTGATGCCCGTGACGACCCCGCTCGGAGCGGTCAGGGACACGCGATCCACCGCCGTGATGCGGGAGTCGCCGTCGGGGAAGGTGAGGGTGACGTCGTCGAGGGTGATCATCGGTTGCTCCCGAGTGCGGTGAGGGGGTCGGCCCTGGTGACGGTGCGGAGTGCGACGGCGGCACCGGCGAGGCCGAGGACGACCATCACGGCGGCCGGCAGCAGGGTGGTGAGCGGACTGAGCAGGAACGGCAGGACACCGTTCGCGAGCGTCCCCAGGACCGACACGAGACCGATCCCGACCCCGACGCCCGCGGCCAGGACGACGAGTGCCTGGCCGAGGGCATCGCCCACGAGCGACGCGTCGGAGGCGCCGAGGGCCTTCAGGACGGCGATGTCGTCGGCACGCTGCAGCGTCCACACGGTGAAGAACGCCCCGACGACGAGCGCGGAGACTCCGAAGAGCATCACGATCATGAGTCCGAGGGACCCGACCTCCGACTTGAACGTCTCGAGCGCGGTGAGGCTGGCGAGCGGCGACACGGCGACGGTGCGCGTGCGGTCCGCCGTGCTGCCCCAGTCCGGCGTTCCGGAGACGGCGAGCACGGTCGCTTCGCCGTCCCCGCCGAGGCGCCGGTCGGTCGACGCCCACGCCGTCGGGGAGAGCGCGACGACGGGGGTGTGGCTGTACCAGGCGTCTCCGCCGACGGTGGCGACCCGGTAGGTCGTCCCGGTGATCGTGACGGCGTCCCCGACGGCGACGTCGAGGTCCTTCGCTGCGCCGGCGGACAGGCCCACCGTGTCGTCGGACCTCGGAGCAAGGTCGGTCACCGTCGACGTGGGGGCTCCCCGTGGGACGCCGAACAGGGCGACGGCGACCGCTGGTGCGGCTTCGGCGTGCACGGCGGCGCGCCCCTGTGCGATCCCGATCGGCGTGACGTGCTCGACGCCGGAGGACTCCCGCCACGCGGACACCGTCGCGGCGTCGATCGTCGACTGCGAGAACGATGGTTGCCCGGTCGAGGGCTCCTGCAGGACGAGCCGGTTCCCGGGGAGGCCGAGGACCGCGGACACGTTCTGCGCGGCGAGGCCGCCGGTCAGGCCGGCGAGGAAGCCGACCAGGAGGGTGATCAACGACACCACGGACCCGATGAGCACGAACCTGCCACGGGCGGATCGGAGGTCGCGCCAAGCGACGAACACGATGGTTCCTTCCCGACGGCGGGGACGCTCCCTGCCGTCCAGACGAGCCTCGCCGTCGCGGGTCCCGGTGCCATCGCCGGGAGGTTGACTGCTGTCGTCCGACTTCTGGTTGATGTCCGGTAGGTCGTGGCCGCCGTACGCTGCAACGGACATGGCACACAGCACCCTCACGCCCGTGTTCGTCGGGCTCCGCACCGGACTGCACGTGCTGTTCGCCGCGCTCGTGGCACTCGTCGTCGTCCGGGTCCTCGTCGTCCGTGACCCGACCATGTGGGCGGCGATCGCCCTGGTGGTCGGGTTCGCCGTCCTGTACCTGCTCGGCGCCGGTGTCGCCGCCGCGCCGGAGGCACGCCGAGCCGTGGTGGGAGCGGCCTGGATCACCGCCTTGACCGCCGTGTGGGTGGCGTTGCTCGTCCTGGTGCCGGAAGCGGCGTACCTGGTGTTCCCGTTGTTCTTCCTCTACCTGCACGTCCTGCCCCGGATCGTCGGGCCGGCCGCCGTGGTCGCAGCGACCCTGATCGCGGTCGTCGCCCTGGGCCTGCACGGCGGCTTCACCGTGGGCGGGGTGATCGGGCCCCTCGTCGGTGCCGGGGTCGCGTTGCTCATCGGCCTCGGCTACCGGGCGCTCGCCCGCGAGTCCGTCGAGCGGGAGGCACTCCTGGCGGAACTCCTCGCCACCCGCGACCGACTCGCCGCGACCGAACGGCAGCAGGGCGTCCTCACCGAACGCGCCCGCCTGGCGCGCGAGATCCACGACACCGTCGCGCAGGACCTCTCGAGCATCCAGATGCTCCTCCACGCCGCCGAAGCAGCCGACGGCGGCCGGCCGGGCATCGAGCACATCCGCCTCGCACGCGCCACAGCGGCCGACGGCCTCGCCGATACCCGGCGGTTCATCCGGGAACTCGCACCGCCGTCCCTCGACGCCGGCCTCCCCGCGGCACTGCGCCGCCTCAGCGACCAGTGGCACCGCGAGGGGCTCGGCATCACCGTGACGGCCGCACCCGAAGCGTCGGAGTTGACGATGGACGTGCAGACCGCTCTGCTGCGCATCGCCCAAGGGGCCCTCGCGAACGTCGCCCAGCACGCCGGCGCCACGACCGTCGACATCACCCTCGACGTCACCTCGACGCACGCGTCCCTGCGGGTGCAGGACGACGGCTCCGGCTTCGACCCCGACCGTGTCGGCACCCGCTCCGGCACGTCCGACGCGTTCGGGCTCCGCGCGATGGGTGAACGTGTCGACCAGCTGGGTGGCCGTCTCACCATCGACAGCGCACCCGGGGACGGCACGACCATCACCGCGACCGTGGAGGTCGGTCGCCCGTGATCCGACTCGTCATCGCGGATGACCACCCCGTCGTCCGCGCCGGCCTGCGCGCACTCCTCGACGGGGCGGTCGACATCGACGTCGTCGGGGAGGCCGCGACACCCGACGAAGCCGCCGCGCTCGTGGCGTCCCTGGACCCCGACCTCGTGCTGATGGACCTGCAGTTCGGGCAGGACCGCACCGGTGCCGACGCCACCCGGCAGATCCGGTCGACCGACGCCGCGCCGTACGTCCTCGTCCTCACCAACTACGACAGCGACGGCGACATCCTGGGCGCTGTCGAAGCGGGGGCCAGCGGGTACCTGCTCAAGGACACGCCGCCCGACGAACTGCTCGCCGCGGTCCGTGCCGCAGCCGCCGGTGAGAGCGCCCTCGCGCCGGCGGTCGCGAGCCGCCTGATGGCGCGGATGCGTGCGCCACGGGTCAGCCTGTCCGCTCGTGAGATCGAGGTCCTCCGGCTCGTCGCCGAGGGCGCCTCGAACGTCGACGTGGCGGCACGCCTGCACATCACCGACGCCACCGTGAAGTCACACCTGGTCCACGTGTTCTCCAAGCTCGGCGTCGGATCCCGGACCGCCGCGGTGTCCGAGGCCCGGGCGCTCGGCGTCCTGCGCTGACGGAGCTGATGAGAGACCCTCGGTGCAGGCGAGGAATGTGCACGATCGCGCCCTGCTCTTCGAGAGCTGCCCGGAGTGGCTGCATGTGCTGCCGCTGGTGGTAGAAGCCGTGAACGAGGATCACTTCGGGGGCCGTCACGGCACTCAGCGAATCACCCTTAGCTCCGCTGTCCCGGTAGGCGATCGGCTGATGAGACCCCGTCTTGCCGACTGGTTGCAGTCGTCATAGACAACTCGTCGCGGTGGCAGGTTCTGCCTCCCGGGCGGTGGTCAGCTGGTGGGGACGACATCCCAGTGCTCTCGGATGAGGCCACCGTCGACGCGGAACAGGTCGGCAGCGAGGAGCGGGTCGCCGGGCTTCGCCCCGACCGCGCGGGAGAAGGTCCAGACGATGTCACCGTCGGAGAGCGAGATGACGGACTGCTGCGCCGGGAACTGGGCGCCGCTCCCGAACAGTTGCTTGAGGGCTGCTGTCCCGTTCGGAGCGACGGTGTTGTGCTGCAAGTACGCGGGGTCGAAGGCGCGGTCGAGGACGGACGCATCGTGGTCTCGGAAGAGTGTGTTGTACGCCGACACCGCGAGGACGCGGTTGCGTTCTTCCTGACGTTCCGACGGCGCGGTGGTCGGACGTGCCGGCCGGTACAGGTCGCTGAACATGGTGTTCGTGTTCCCGCTTGCGGGGGTGCCCGTCGGGATGGGCTGCTCGAGCGACCAGTGCTCGACGATCCGTCCGTGCTGGAGGCGGAACAGGTCGACGGCGGCATCACCGCGTCGTTCGTTGCGCGGGTCTGGTGCGATCTGCCAGTGCACGGCGACGAGGTTGCCGTCTGCTGCGGTGCGCTTGATCACTGCTCGAGCACCAGGGATGCGGGTACGGTCCGCCGAGAACTGGGCAAGGACACCCTTCGGTCCGGCAGTGGTTGCTGCGCCGTGCGTGACTGCGCTCGGGGACACGAACCGTGCCGCGACCTGCCGGGAGGATCTGCTGTCAGGATCGGTGAAGGTCCGGGTGATGAGCGTCCGGACGATGCAGGCGTTGCGGTGTTCCGTGTTGGTGTTCTGCCGGTTCCCGGCGACCGTCACGGTCGGCTTCGGTTGGGTTGCGGGAGCGGCCGCTGCCGGCGTGGACACGACGAGACCGGTGAGGAGGGCGGCTCCGGCGACGGCCGCCGCGCCGCGGGCGATGCGGCTGCTTCGTGTGCGCGTGATCAGGTCGTTGGTCATGGTTGTGCTCCTGCTCGTGTGTGGTTGACGGGACTGGATGCGGGTCACTGCGCCGCGATGGCTGCGAGGCCCTCGGCGAGCGGGGTGGTCGGTCGGCCGATGAGAGCCTTGAGCTCCCCGCTGGTGTGGGCGAGGAGACCGTCGCGGATGCCCGCGTCGAGGGCCACCAAGAACGCGACTGTGCCCTCGTCGAGCCCCGCTCCCCGGAGGGAGACAGCGTGTTCGTCCGTGCTGAGGGCCTGGTAGTGCACCGGTGAACCGATCACGTCGGTGAGGGCATCGGCGAGCTCGGCATGGGTCCATGCGTAATCGCCGGAGAGTTCGAACACACGCCCGGCGGTCTCGTCATCGAGCGCGACGACCGCGGCTGCTTCAGCGAAGTCGCGTCGGCTGGCGCTGGCGACGCGGCCGTCTCCGACACTCGCCGTGATCACACCCGACTGCCGTGCGATGTCGAGCGTGGTCGCGTAGTTCTCGGTGTACCAACCGTTGCGGAGGATGGTGGCGGGGACGCCGGATGCGGCGATGGCCTCCTCCGTGGCCTTGTGCTCGGGAGCGAGGATCAACTCCGAGCGACCAGCGTCCAGGACGCTCGTGTAGATGATCCTGCTGGCGCCGGCCGCTGCGGAGGCGTCGATCACCGCAGTGTGCTGGGCGACACGCTGCCCGACGGCATCGCTCGAGATCAGGACGACGACGTCGCCGGCACCGATGACGTCAGCGATCGTGCTCGGACGGGTGTAGTCGAGCACGGCGGTCCGGACGCCCAGTGTCGCGAGGTCTGCGAGGCGAGTGATGTTGCGTGAGGTCGCGATGACCGACTCGGGGTCGGCCCCGCGTTCGATGAGAGCTTCGACGACGAGGCGGCCGAGCTGGCCGGAAGCGGCGGTGACGATGATGGACACGAGGTCTCCTTCTGCGATCTTCAGCGGGTGATCGCAGCATCGCAGGAAACTCTCCTGTACGGAGGTACGCACCTTTTTGTAAGGTACTTACATGGATGTCGGAATCGTGGAAGCCCCTGCACCGCCCGTGCAGGATCCGGATGCGTTCGCGCGCTTCCCAGCGGCGTGTCCTACGCGAGTCGTGCTCACCCACGTCACGAGTCGGTGGGGTGTCCTCGTGCTCCTCGCGCTCGAGCCGGGCAGCATGCGCTGGGGGGAACTTCGACGCACCATCGAGGGGATCAGCGAGAAGATGCTCGCCTCGACCCTGCGGACGCTGGAGCACGACGGGATCGTGAACCGGGTCGCGCAGCCCACGATCCCGCCTCGGGTGGACTACTCGCTCACCGACAGCGGTAGCGAACTGGCAGCTCGACTCGTTCCCCTCATGGACTGGATAGTCGAGCACGCCGACGCCATCGTCGATCGGCCGTCCGGCGACTGACACCCCGCGGTCCTGAGCGGGATCTGTGTCACGCTGCCGCCGGGCTCACGACGGCGAATCGGCCGCGGCGCTGCGAGCGGAAGCGGACCAGTCAGCGACCCAGTCGGGCACAACGAGATCGTCCCCGTCGAGGAGAGCGCGGAGATCGTCGGTCACGACGGGGCCGTCGTGTCGCGTCAAGAACTTCGTCCGCACGACGGCGTGCGCGTGCAGGTTTCCGCGTCGAACGAAGGTCTGCTCGGTGTAGCTGCCGTGATCGTCGGAACCGAGGTACCTCGTGCGGAGTTCGAAGCGCTGGCCGACTCGGAGGGGCCTCCGGTAGGTCACCGTTTGCTGCGCCACGACCGCTGCCCAACCTCTGGCCCGGGTGCGACCGAAGATCCCGGTGCGTCGGAGCCACCGCAGTCTGCCGAGATCCATGATCGTGAGGTAGCGGCCGTTGTTCATGTGGCCGTACACATCGAGGTCCCCGACGGTCACGCGGAAGATGGTGGTGTCGGTCTCGTGGATGTTGAGGCCTCGTCGGAAGCGCTGTCCGAAGAGCACCAGAAGAAGTCGGAAGTACAGGTTCACGGGGCTCCTCGCCGGCGAGTCGTGTCTTGACGGCGCTCGGTTCCGAAGCGCCCGCGGTCGCATGGCCGCGGTCCTGCGGTCGCATCACGCCATACGACCGTATGTCGAAAAGTGGGTCCTGCTCGATGAGGGCATGCTCAGTGAGTGAGGCCTGTTGTGGCAGCCCCGCGATCAGCCTGACCGATGGGGGTGCGCGGGCGGGTGCGTGCCGAGCCGAGCCGAACCGAACGGCAGCATCGAACTCCTTGAGGTTCTGTAACGAGCAAAACCGTTTTGTACGTTACAGTGAGTCGCATGAGTGAATTGAGCTACGACGTTCTCGTGACCGACGGACCGGAGTGGGCTGGTGACGCACGGCTGCCTGACGGCCGCCCTCTGGTGTGGAACCCAGGCAGCACGGTCCTGATCTCCGGGGCGGAGCACGCGGTGCTCGTTGACGCACCGTTCACCCACGAGCAGATCAAGGCGGTCGGTGATTGGGTCGAAGCGTCCGGCAAGACACTGACGTCCATCTACGCAACCCACGGCCACGGTGACCATTGGTTCGGTGGACACGCCCTGGTGGAGCGGTTCCCGTCGGCGACGGTGGTCGCGACGAAGCAGACGATCGCGATGATGCACCAGGAGGCGACAACGGGCCGCGAACAGCTGTGGGACCAGATCTTCCCGGGGCTGATCCCGGAGGCACCTGTCATCGCGGAAGAGGTTGGCCCCGACGGGTTCGACCTCGAAGGTCATCGGTTGCTCCCCATCGAGGTCGGACACACCGACACCGACGGCACCACAGTGCTCCACGTCCCGGACTTGGACCTCGTCGTCGCTGGCGACAGCGTCTACAACGGGGTGCACCAGTACCTCCTGGAGGGGCCTGGTGGCGGCTTCGAGCACTGGCTCGCAGCGCTCGACGTCATCGAAGCACTCGGAGCCCATCACGTCGTGGCAGGCCACAAGAACCGGGCACTGGCGGACAGCCCCGAAACCATCGCCGAAACCCGGATGTACCTGCGCGACGTCATGGCGCTGCTCGATGACGGTGTCACCCCGGAGCGGTTCCTGCAGGAGATGACCACCCGCTACCCTCACCACCTCAATCTCAGCCCTGTCTGGTTCGGTGGTCTCACCCTCCTGGGGGGAGCGGCTTGATGCTCGAGGGCACCGCGACGACCCGGTACGAGGCGAACCCCGCACCGGGTGACCTCGCGCTCCTGCAGGACCTCGTCAACACCGTCAGCGTCGGCCCCGGGGCTGACCTCCTGGGATCCACCGACAGCGCAACGACCTGGCTGGCGTCGATCGGCACCGGCACCGGGGCCGGCGTCGACGTTGACTCCCTCGAACGCCTGCGTCGCCTACGGACAGCCCTCAGGCGACTGCTCGGTGACGGGCCCGCGGAACACCATCAGCCAGTGGATCTCGCCCTCCGCCTGCGCCTCGACGACGACGGCATCACCGTGCCGCACGGCGGCGGTGACTTCATCGAGGCGAAGGTCGCAGTCGCGCTGCTCGAAGGGCGCGCCACGGGTGCGCTCTCGCGGCTCAAGTTGTGCGCGAACCCGGACTGCCAGGTCGCGTTCTTCGATCAGTCGAAGAACGGGGCCGGCAAGTGGCATTCGTCGGCCCGTTGCGGCAACGCGGCCCGCGTCCGTGCGCACCGAGACAGGACCATCAGCCGAACCGAAGCGAACTCGTCAACCAGTTGATCCGCTCCAACTTGACACCCCGCAACACAACTCCGCAGACACAGCAGATCGGAACAAACGCATGACCTCCAAGACCTGGTTCATCACTGGCGCCGGCCGCGGCTTCGGCCGGCAGTTCACGGTTGCCGCCCTCGAACGCGGCGACCGCGTCGCAGCGACCGCTCGGGACCTCGCCGCACTCAACGACCTCGCCGCCACCCACGGCGACCGCCTCTTCGCCATCGCACTCGACGTCACCGACGCCGCCGCCGTCCACGCGGCGGTCGACGCGGCGGCCGAACGCTTCGGCACGCTCGACGTCGTCGTGAACAACGCCGGGTACGGCCTGTTCGGGATGGTCGAGGAACTCAGCGAAACCGAACTCCGCCAGCAGTTCGACGTCAACTTCTTCGGCGCGTTCAACGTCACGCAGGCGGCGCTGCCCGTCCTGCGCGCTCAGGGAAGCGGCCACATTGTGCAGATCTCCACCATCGGCGGGGTCATCGCGTTCCCCGGCCTCGGCGGGTACAACGCCTCCAAGTGGGCACTCGAGGGCCTCTCGGACGCCCTCGCCCAGGAAGTAGCCCCGTTCGGGATCAACGTCACCCTGGTCGAACCGGGGCAGTACGGCACCGACTGGGCAGGATCGAGCGCTGTCAACGCCACCCCGAACTCGGCGTACGAGGACGCCCACCGCGCAGCCGAGGCGGCCGAAAGGAAGCGACCGGTCGAGTGGCTGGGCAAGCCCGAGGCCGTCGGCGCAGCCATGTTGGAGCTCGTCGACAACCCGACCCCGCCGCTCCGCGTCTTCTTCGGCGCCGCACCGACGGTTGTCGTCCCCCAGGTCTACGCCGCCCGACTGGCGGAGTGGGAGTCCTGGAAGGAGTTCTCCGTCCGAGCGAACGGCTGAGCCGCACCACGACCACCGCTCATCCCGGTCGTCAAGGAGCGCGAAGCGCCCGCCCGAGCCGCAGTCACCAAGAGAAGGCAGACATCGACATGACCGAAGTATCAGGACCGGGGCTCGTTGCCATCGCAGGCGCGACGGGGCGTGTCGGCAGGGTGATCACCGACGGGCTCTCCGCTGCCGGCACCGCGGTACGTGCACTCAGCCGGACACCCGCAGCGCAAAACGCTGGCACCCAGACCACGAGCGTCCACATCGACTACGCGGACCCCGAGTCGATCGCGTCCGCTGTCAACGGCGCCGACGTGCTGGTCATCAGCCTCGGCAGCTCCGACGACCAAGCCCACCAGGAAATCGCCCTCATCGACGCGGCCGCCCGCGCCGGGGTCGAACACATCGTCAAGGTCAGCTCGTGGAGCTGGCCCTCCCGCATGCACCCAATCGACTGGCATCTGCAGGTGGAGGACCATCTCGGCGCGGTCGACATCGGTTACAGCGTGCTGCGCCCCATGACCTTCAGCGCCGTCATCGGAGGTCAGGCCGGACTCATCAAGAGCGACCTGTGGGGAGGCGCTGCCGGCACGCTTCCCGCGAACCTCATCGACGTGCGCGACGTCGGAGACGTCGCGACACGCCTGATCCTGAGCGGTGCAGCGAGCGGCTCGGTCCGCAGGGCTTACCACCTCACCGGACCCGACGGGCTGAACATGGACGCCATAGCAGAGCTCATCTCGGAAGCGATCGGGCGCACCGTGACCTACACGCACCGAACCCCTGACGAACAGCGGGCCCTGCTGCTGTCACTCGGACTGCCGGAGATGGTCGTGGGGCTCCTCGTGAGCATCGACGTCGAAGCCCTTGCGTCTGGCGCCAGCACCGAAAAGACGTCCACTGTGGAAGATCTGCTGGGCCGGCCTGCCCGCTCGATCCCGGACTGGGTCGCGGAAAACGCCGAGCTCTTCCGCTGATCTCGTCCGGTAGCCGATCGGCTATCGAGACGGTCCGCGTGGGCCGGATTCGCGGCGTGCTCGGCGTCGGCGAGCGGTTAGACAACACCGTTCGGTTCGCCGTTGAACTCCCAAGGATTGTTCTGGATGCGCATGTTCACGAGATGGGGCTCGGGTAGGTCGTCCGGGATGCGGTGCTCATCGCTGGGGTGGCAGTAGAGCCATCGGCTTGCGTGGCCGATCGTGTGCTCGTTGAAGAAGCGCTCGTAGGCGGTCGTGTCTACAGGGACGAGTGTGTCTCGCAGGCCCTGGTGCGCCTCCTCGACGGGGACCAGGCCTTGGAACGGCGTCGGGTCTCCCATGATGAGTCCAAGCTTCCGAGTCAAGGGCATCGCGATGCCCCAAGCGGTCATGTATCCGACCCCTTCCCACTCGTTAGCGTCGGGCTGTGCGACCAAGCTCACCGGGGAGTCGGAGGTGACTAGCGACCTGCGATCGAATCGGACCAGCGTCCAAGGTCGTCCGATCAGGTATTTCAGAACGCCGTCGGCGGTCTTCAGCATCTGTTCGGCGAACTCCCCATGACTGACTTGTACGGGCGGCCTCTCGGGGCGCATTGCTTCATCCCACAGCTGTTGCACTTTCTCCTCGGGGACGGTCCTTTCCGTCGTGCTCGAGCCGAGCCTTGAACCGATCTCGTCCCCCGAAGCCAATCTCAAGCCGTGCGGCGAAAGCAGCGAGCGAGTCTGCCGTTCTTCGGTTCACCTGTGTCCGGGTTGCTTGCAACGCGATGAAGTACCCCAAGGCAGTGCGATCTGCGACGTCAAGTGGCCATCGGCCTTCTGCCTGCGCTGCACGACAGGCGGGGCACCAATCAACGCCGTCTGTTGAGCAGTCCCACCCGTACGATTCCGCGTGGCCGCGCGCACCGTTGTCCCGCTCGCGGACACCAGTGCCCCGCACTGCTCAGGGATCGGTCAGGGTGCCCCGGACGATCGAGTCACCGGAGTGCGCCGGATCACCGTCGTCGGCCTCGGCCGAGACGTCCACCACGGGGAACTCCGCGGTGTCGACGCCGTCGGGCACCGTGAAGCGGCCCTGGTCGCCGTCGAGGTAGCCGACGCTCACCAGTCCACCGAGGTCCGACCGCATCATCCAGACCTCGCGCAGCGGACCGGTGCCGGAGCGACCGCGCTCTCCGTGCAGGTCGACGAGCAGGGTCACCCGGCCGTCCTGGTCACGTTCGAGTTCGGCGCGGCCGGTCGTCCCCGACCAACCGGGCAGCGCGGCGAGCTCGGTGTTCGCCAGGACGGTCTCGGTGTCGCCGCGGGGGAGTCCGGGGACGACCCCCGACGCCACACCGATGCCGAGGACGACGGCGAGGACACCGACGCCGGCGATCACCAGCGCCAAGGCACGGCGACGACGCGGACGGGATCGGGGTTGGCGTGCCACGGCGTGGTGCTGCGCGTCGGACGTCGTGGCGGCGGACGCGCGTTCGGCCGCTCGTCCGGGGTCGGCCGCCGGCGCCGCAGCCTGCTGCGGCGTCCGGGCGATCTCCGCGGCGATCCGGTCCCACACGTGCTCCGGGGGCGCGGCCAGCGTGACGTCCTCGGACGCCCGGGTCACCGCGGCGACCCGCTGCAGCGCGGCGACCTCGTCGCGGCACCGGTCGCAGGACGCCAGGTGCTCGGCGACGTCGTCCGCGGCGACCTGGTCGGAGACCGCGAGCATCGCCAGCGTCTCGTCGTCGACGTGCTTCATTCGATCACCTCCAGACGTGTTCGGAGCCGAGCCAGACTTCGGTGGATGTGGCTCTTGACGGTGCCCAGCGGCAGTTCGAGCCGTTCGGCGATCTCACGATGGCTGAGGTCGTCGTAGAACGCCAGTCGCATCACGCGCCGTGGGACCTCGTCGAGCCGCTCGAGCTCGCCGGCGACCAGGGCGCGTTCGGCCAGGTCGAAGGCCGGTTCCGGCGCCGGGGTGGTCTCCTCGACCACGTCCGGGTCGGCGGCGCTGGCGTGCCGGCGACGCTCGTTCTGCGCGTCGGCGATGCAGTTCCGGGTGATGCCGACCAGCCACGCGCCGAGCGGGGCGCGGCCGGGGTCGTAGCTCGTGCTGCGCTGCCAGGCCTTCACGAAGACCTGCTGCGTGACGTCCTCCGCGGCGGCCGGGTCGGCCAGGGCGCGCAGGGCCAGCGAGTACACGAGCGACGACCACCGTTCGTAGACGGCTCGCAGGGCGTGCTCGCCCCCGGCGCGGAACGCGTCCGAGAGCTCGCTGTCGTCCGGGAGGATGGTCGTCACGTCTTCCTGTCGCTGGCGCGGTCGTCGTCGACCACGATCCGATCGTAGGGTGCGGATCGTCGCCACGGTCAGGCCGGGACCGCGGTGACGATGAGGTTGCTCTCGTAGTGTCCGGTGGCTGCGTCGAACGTCCCGCCGCAGGTCACCAGGACGAGCCGTCGTGGTCCGTCGTCACGGAACACCTCGCCCCAGGGGAGTCCCTGCTTCTCGAGCATGCTGACGGAGTCGATCCGCCACGCGGTCTCGGCACCGTCCGCGTCGGTCAGGGTGACCCGGGTGCCGGTCGGGGCGTCGCCGAGCCGGGAGAACGGGCCGATGCCGTAGCCGACCGCGTCGACGTGGGCCGCGATGACGACGGTGCCCTCGGTGGACGACGGTGCGGCACCGAACCGGTACCAGCCTGCGGTGGCCGGGTCGGGCGGGAGCGCCATGGCGCCGTCCTCGTCGACCCCCTCGGGGCGGATCGGCGCGCGGATGCCGGCGTGGTCGACCGTGATGGTGGTGGGGGCGGGGGCGTCCCGGACCGGGGGGATCGTGGCGGCCTGCTGCGGGACCTCGGTCGAGAACGCCGACGGGACCGGTGTGGGGGTGGTGGTCGGCAGGACGGACGGCTGCCCGCCGGGGGTGGTCCCGGCCGACGAGCACCCGGTCAGGGCGGCGGCCGCCACGGCGACGACGAGCGTCACCGTGGCGGACCGCACGGGGCGTGGCACGTTCAGCGGCGGGTCGCTGCGTGCCGGCGGCGGAGCACCACGGCCCCGATCGCGGCAGCGGCGGCCAGTGCGGCCGCCGCTGCGCCGACCAGGGGCAGGGGGTCCTGGTCGTTCGTGGCCACGAGACCGGCGTTCCCGGCGGGGACGCCGTTCGGCGTGCCGCCGAGGTCCGCGATCGTCTGCGTGGCGAGGGCGAGGTTGTCGTCGTCCAGGCTGCCCCAGGCGTAGACGATGGTCGACGAGCCCGCGGTGACCGCGACGTCCGCCGGGCCGATCACGGGGTCGGTGGTCCCGGTGGCGGCGACGGTCGCTGACACGGTGCCGGCCGGCAGCTCGAGTGCCTGCTCGTCGGGGTTCGACAGGTTCGACACGACGGCCTTCCCGCCGGCGAGGACGTCGACGGCCGGTGCGGCGGCGACGTGCCGGACGACCAGACGTCCCTGGCCGGCCGCGACGGCCGAGGTGTCGTTGGTGAACACCGTGGCGGTGGGTGACCCGTCCGTGGCGTCGTGGGCGACGGCGGTGTAGTTGCCGCCGGCGTCGAACGAGACGTCCGCCGGGCCGATGATCGGCTTCGACGCGTCGGTGGCATCCGAGGCGGTGATCGCGAGCTGGTGAGCACCGGCCGGCACCATCATCGGGCCGGCGAGGGTGCCCGGGGTGAAGTCGTCGATGGCACGTTCGCCGTCGAGGTACACGTCGACGGTGACGTCGGGGACGGCATGGAGGACCGAGAGCGTCGCCTCGCCGGTGGCGGCGGTCGCAGCGGTCGCGGGCAGTACGGCCGCAGCGGCGGCGAACAGGACACCGGCGCTGAGGCCGGTGGCGAGTGTCTTGCGCATGACGTGTCTCCTTCGGGCCTGTCCGGGCCGGTGCGGACGACGTCGTCCTCGACGTCGTACTCCCACTACCGCCGGAGCACCCCGATCGGATGCAGCGATTTCCTGGGGATCACCTGAGACGGCCAGAACGCGTCGCTAACGCACCCGTCGCACCCGCCGATAGTCCTCCGTGCAGGCCCACGGACGGGCCCGCATCCCGCCCCACGGACGGCGGCGGGACGATCGAGAACCAGGACGGGCCATGATCGTCGTCACACGACTGAACGGCAGCGGATTCGCTGTGAACCCCGATCTCGTGGAGCGCATCCAGGAGACGCCGGACACGACGCTCATCATGGTCGACGGTGCGAAGTACATCGTGCGGGAGTCGATGGCCGACGTCATCGACCTGATCGCCGCGTACCGGGCACGCATCGTCGGCATGGCCTACGGCACCGACCAGGCCCCCCGCACGAACACCGGCCCGCTGCCGACGCTCGCCCCGGTCGCCGCGCTCCGCTCCACGCAGCACGGTCGCGCGCTGGATGGGGGTCGCTGACGTGGACATCGCAACGATCGTCGGCATCCTGCTCGCCTTCGGCGCCCTGTTCGGCATGGTCCAGATGGAGCACGTCGAGCTCGGTGGACTCTTCCTGCCCGCCCCGATGCTGCTCGTGTTCGGCGCAACCATCGGCTGCGGCATCGCGAGCACCACGCTGAAGGACGCGATCGCCAGCTTCAAGGCCGTGCCGAAGGCGTTCACCGGCAAGGTCACCCCGCCGGCGTCGGTCATCGACGACGTCGTCGGGCTCGCCGAGACCGCCCGCGCCAACGGCCTGCTCGCCCTCGAGCAGGAGGCCGACAAGCACGACGACCCGTTCATGAAGAAGGCGCTGCAGAACATCGCGGACGGCACGGACGGTGACGAGCTGCGGATCCTGCTCGAGGACGAGATCGAGTCGAACGCGGCCCCGACCCGGAGCGCGAGCGCGTTCTTCATGGGCCTCGGCGGCTTCGCCCCGACCGTCGGCATCATCGGCACCGTGGTCTCGCTGACCCACGTGCTCGCGAACCTCGGCAAGCCCGACGAGCTCGGACCGCTGATCGCAAGCGCCTTCGTCGCGACCCTGTGGGGCCTGCTGACCGCGAACTTCATGTGGCTGCCGATCGGCGGCAAGCTCCGCAAGCTCGCCCAGCTCGAGTCGGACCGCCAGACGCTCCTGATGGAGGGGCTGCTCGCGGTGCAGGCCGGCAGCCAGCCCCGTCTGCTCGGTGAGCGGCTGAAGGCCATGGTCCCGCCCGCCGCCCGCGCCGACACGGGTGGCAAGCCCGGCAAGGCCGGCAAGAAGGCCGACGCGGCCGACGACCAGCAGCTGGCGGCCTGACCGTGAGCGCCAACCCCCGGGGCCGCGGCCGCGGTCGCGCGAAGAAGTCCCACGACGAGGCCGAGCACCCCGACGAGCGCTGGATGGCGTCGTACATGGACATGATCACGGTGCTGATGTGCATGTTCCTCGTGCTCTTCGCGATGTCCACCGTCGACCAGGAGAAGTACATCCAGCTGAAGCAGTCGCTCGCCACCGGCTTCGGCGAGGTCGACTCGCAGAAGATCGACACCGCGAGCGGCACCGTCGTGACGAAGGACCAGGTCGAGGACGGCTCCGGCTACTCGACGGACAAGTCCCAGGCCGACCACTCGACCGCCTCGTCGGGCACGAAGGACACCAACGTCGACCCCGCGTCGACGGTGGTGCCGACGACGGCGAGCAAGCAGGACCTGGCCGAGGCGAAGCGCGAGCTCGACGACCTGACGAAGCTCGAGCGTGCGATCCAGCGCAACCTGGCGAAGGCGGGTCAGACCGAGAACGTCCAGTTCACCGTGGACGCCCGCGGCCTGATCGTCCGGTTGATCGGCAGCGAGACGTACTTCGGCACGAACAGCGCGGACCTGTCCGACCAGGCGCGGTCGATCATGGACGCGATCGCGCCGGTGCTGAAGACCTCCGCCCACGACGTCAGCGTCGAGGGGCACGCCGACCAGCGGAACTCGACCGCGCCGTACGCCACCAACTGGGAGCTCAGCGCAGCACGGGCGACCGGGGTCCTGCGCGACCTGGTCGAGCGGGGCGGGATGCCCGGCGACCACGTGCAGAGCGTCGGGTTCGGGTCGAGCCGACCACTGGCGAAGGGCGGCACCGAGCAGGACCTCGCACTGAACCGGCGGGTCGACATCGTGGTCCTGTCGAACGCCGACCAGGACGTCAGCGCCCTCATGCCAGCGCTGGCCAAGGCGCAGGACGGAGCACAGCAGGGCTGAGACACGCAGCGCAGCAAGGGCTGGGACACGGAGCGCAGCAAGGGCTGGGACACGGAGCGCAGCAGGGCCGGGACACGCAGCGCGCGGAGCGCACGAGCGCTGCCGCCACCGCCCCACTACGGGGTACAGCACTGACGGGTGCCCCACAGGTGACCGATAGACGCACCCGTGACCGAGACCCTGCCAGCGCCCGAGGTGTACGACTTCGCGCGCCCGTCGACGCTGGCCCGTGAGCACGCCCGGGTCCTCGAGCTCGCCTTCGAGACGTTCGCGCGCCAGTGGGGCACGCAGCTGACGGCGAAGGTCCGCGCGGTCAGCCAGGTCACCTGCGAGCAGGTGGAGATGACGACGTACGACGAGTACGCCGCGTCGCTGCCCGCGCTCACCGGCATGGTGCTGCTGCCGATCACCGGCCTGACCCCGAAGGGCGTGCTGCAGGTCCCGCTCGACGCCGCGCTGACGTGGGTGTCCCACGCGCTGGGCGCCTCGAAGCCGCTGCCGACCCCGGACCGCACCTTCACGCCCATCGAGCAGGCCCTGGTCCGCAAGATCGTCGAGGACGCCCTCGACGACCTCCGCTACTCGTTCGGCGGGCTGCTCGCGCAGGACGTCACGGTCGGCGGGTTCCAGTTCAACAGCCAGTTCGCCCAGGCCGCGCAGAAGGGCGACCTGATGATCGTCGCCTCGTTCTCGATCCGGGTCGGCGACCGCATCGCCCCCGGCACGCTGGCCCTGCCGGCCGAGGCCGTCCTGCCGCAGCTCGGCGAGGCCGCCGCACACGTGTCGCCCGCCGACGCCCGAGCCCTGCTGGACGCGCAGCTCGAGAGCGTGCCCGTGGGCGTCAGCCTGCGCTTCGCCCCGGCCGCGGTCCTGCCGACGCAGGTCCTGCGGCTCGCCGTCGGCGACGTCCTGCCGCTGCCGCACCCGCAGCACCGGCCCCTCACCATCGCGGTCGACGGCGAACCCGTCGGCACCGCCGCGGTCGGCGCGAACGGCTCGCGCCTCGCCGGCATCGTCGTCACCACCACGAGCACGGAGCAGCACTGATGACCGAAACGACCACCCTCCACACCGCAGCGGCCGAGTCGCTCGCGGCGCAGCTCCCGACGGCCGCCCCCTTGACCGCGGTGCTCCTGCCTGGAGGCGCGACACCGGTCGTGCTCGACGCGGCGACGGACGCCGTGGTCGCCTCGTTCGTCGGCGGCCTGTCGGCCGACCTGGCGCTCGTGCTCACCGACCTCGAGTCGATCACGGCCGCCGGAGGCACCGACCACGGCATCGTGGCCGTCACGGACGTCCTGCGTCCGTCGCTCGAGGCCGCGGCCGGGGTCCTCGGCGTCGGGGTGCTCGGCGAGGCGAACCGCGAGTCGGCCGCGTCGCTGCTGGCCGACCCGGACACCGTCGTGTTCGAACTGGCCGCCGGTGGCCTGCCCGCCGGGTGGTTCGGCATCCGGGTCCGCGAGAACGGCACGGTGTCGGCGCCCGTCGTGGCGAACCTGCCCGCCGGCAACCTCGGCCGGATCAACAACGTCGAGATGACCCTGACGGTCGAGATCGGCCGCACCCGGATGTCGGTCCGCGACGTGCTCGGCATGGAGCCCGGCGCCGTCGTCGAGCTCGACCGCAGTGCCGGTGCCCCCGCCGACGTCCTGCTGAACGGCCGCCTCATCGCGCACGGCGAGGTCGTCGTCGTCGACCAGGACTACGCGGTCCGGATCACCCGCATCCTCGACGTCGCCGAAACGGTCTGACCCGCGCGTGGACACCCTCGTCGTCACCCTCCGCGTCGCGCTCTCGCTCGGCGTCGTGCTCGCCCTCATGTGGGTGCTGCACCGCGCGAGCCGCAAGCGCTTCTCGGGCAAGCCGTCGGGCCGTCGTGCCGCGACCGTCGAGGTCGTCGGTCGGCAGGGCATCGGCGGCAAGGCGAGCGTCGTCGTGGTCGACGTCGAGGGGGAGCGGCTCGTGCTCGGCGTGTCCGAGCACGGGGTCAACCTGCTCACCAGCGGGCAGGCGCCCGCGCCGGAACTCACCATCGTGACCGGACCGGTGGCGCTGCCCGTGCGTCCCGCCCCGTCGGCCGACGCGTTCGGTCGGGAACTCGCGCAGCAGTCGGACGCCACCACGGGCCTCCCGGCAGACACGGACGACGTGACCCGCACGACCGACGCGACCAGCGCCGTCGCGCCGCTGCCGATGCGCCCGCGCAACCGTCGCCCGCAGCGCGCCGTGCCGAGCGCGCAGCAGCTGCAGGGCTCGATCCTGTCGGTCGACACCTGGCGCCAGGCCGCTGCCGCGCTGCGGAACCGGCGGGCCGGGTGACCGCGGCAGGGCCGCACCGGCTGGCACGGTCGGGTCGACTCGTCGCCCTCGTCCTGCTCGGCCTGGCGGTCGTGGCCGGGTTCCTGATGCTCACGACGACCGGTGCGCACGCCGCCGGTGTCGTCGAACCCACCGCCCCGGCGACCCCGACCGCCCCCGCGACCGGTGACTTCAGCGTCAGCGTGAACGGTCCGGACGGCACCCCGTCGTCGGCCGTGGTGACGCTCATCGGCATCACGCTGCTGAGCGTCGCACCCGCGCTGATGCTCATGATGACGTCGTTCACGAAGATCTTCGTCGTGCTCGCGATGACCCGGAACGCGCTCGGGCTGCAGTCGATCCCGCCGAACCAGGTGATCGCCGGACTGGCGCTGTTCCTGTCGCTGTTCGTGATGGCACCGGTGCTCGGGCACATCAACGACGACGCCCTGCAGCCCTACCTGGCCGGGCACCTCGACTTCAACCAGGCCGTCGAGATCGGCACGAAGCCCCTGCGGACCTTCATGCTCCACCAGACCCGCGACGAGGACGTCGCCCTGATCACCCGCGCCGCCGGGCTCGACAACCCGAAGTCGATGGCGGACGTGCCGATGACGACGGTGATCCCGGCGTTCATCATCTCGGAGCTCCGCAGCGCGTTCATCATCGGGTTCGTCATCTTCATCCCGTTCCTGGTGATCGACCTCGTCGTCTCCGCGGCCCTGATGTCGATGGGCATGATGATGCTCCCGCCGGTCATGATCTCGCTGCCGTTCAAGATCCTGCTCTTCGTGCTGGTCGACGGCTGGGGCCTCATCATCACGTCGCTCATCGAGAGCTACCACGTTGTCTAGGGGGCACGCATGAACCAGCAGGCAGTCATCGACCTCGTGCTCCAGGCGCTCCTGGTGTCCGGCAAGCTCGCCGCCCCGGTGCTCGTCACCTCGCTCGTCGTCGGCTTCGCGATCTCGCTGTTCCAGTCGGTGACGCAGATCCAGGAGGTCACGCTCTCGTTCGTGCCGAAGGCCGTCGCCGTCGCGATCGCCCTGGTGGTCTGCGGCAACTGGATGATCTCGGAGATGATCGCGTTCACGCACGTCGCCTTCGACATGATCCCGAAGCTGCTCGGGGCCGGTTGATGGAGCTCAGCATCGACGCCGACCGTCTGGAGGCGACCATGCTCGCCGGCGTCCGGCTCGTCGCGTTCTTCGTCATCGCGCCGCCGTTCTCGTACCGGGCGTTCCCCGGCACCGTCAAGGTGATCCTCGGGCTGGGGCTCGCCATCGGCGTCGCCCCGCGCGTCGCCGTCGGCTACGAGTCGCTCGACACGGGGCCGTTCCTGCTCGCCCTGCTCACCCAGCTCGTCGTCGGGCTGTCCCTCGGGTTCCTGGTGTTCCTGGTGTTCGCCGCCGTGCAGTCGGCGGGTGCGCTCATCGACCTGTTCGGCGGGTTCACGCTCGCGCAGGCGTTCGACCCGCAGTCCCAGGTCAACGGCGCCCAGTTCACCCGCCTGTTCCAGATGACCGCGCTCGCGCTGCTCTTCACCTCGGGCGGCTACCAGCTCATCGTCGGTGGCCTGGTGCGGTCGTTCGACGCCGTGCCGCTCACCGGCACCTTCGCGGTGGACGGGCTCGCGTCGATGCTCGTGACCGCGATGTCGCAGATGTTCCTCGCCACCCTGCAGATCGCCGGCCCGCTCGTCGTCGTGCTGTTCCTGGCCGACGTCGGCCTCGGGCTGCTGACCCGCGTGGCACCGGCGCTCAACGCGTTCCAGATGGGCTTCCCGATCAAGATCGGGCTGACCGTCCTGTTCGCCGGCGCGCTCTTCATGGCCCTGCCCTCGGTGGTGTCGTCGCTGACCGGCGACGCCGTCGAGGCGATCACGGGACGGGGGTGACGACGTGTCCGACAGCGGAGAACGTTCCGAACAGGCAACCCAGCAGCGGATGCGCGAGGTCCACGAGAAGGGCCAGATCGGTCGCTCGCAGGACCTCGGCGCGTGGATCGGGATCGCCGTCGCGGCGCTCATGATCCCGGCCGCGATCGGCAACGCCGCGGCCGCCGGACAGGACCAGCTCCTCGCCGTGCAGCGGGTCATCGAGGACCCCGAGCTCGGTGCCGTGCAGGCCCTGCTCGCCGACGCCCTCGGTTCGATGGGTGCGACCCTCGGCCCGATGCTCGCGGTCGTCGCGGTCGCGGTGCTCGCCGCCGCCGTCACCCAGGGCGGGGTGCACTTCCGCAAGATGACGCCGCAGCCCGACCACTTCGATCCGATCGCCGGACTGAAGCGCGTGTTCGGCACCCAGGCGCTCTGGAACGGGGCGAAGGCGCTGCTCAAGACCGCCGTCGTCGGGCTCGTCCTCTGGTTCGCGGTGCAGGGGCTCATGCCGGTCCTGATGACGAGCGGCTCGCTGCCGCTGTCGGCCGTGCTCGAGGCCGCCGCCGCCGGGTCGGGCACCCTGCTGCGCGCCGCGATCGTCGCCGGGCTCGTCCTCGCAGCCCTCGACGTGTTCGTGGTGATCCGCCGCAACCGGAAGCGCACGATGATGACCAAGCGCGAGGTCAAGGACGAGAACAAGCGGAGCGACGGCGACCCGCTGGTGAAGTCGCAGCGACGCTCCCGTCAGCTCGCGATGAGCCGCAACCGGATGATCCAGGCCATCGGCACCGCGGACGTCGTGATGACGAACCCGACCCACTACGCCGTCGCGATCAAGTACGAGCCGGGGAAGTCCGCGCCCCGGGTGGTGGCGAAGGGGGCCGGCCCGGTCGCCGACGTGATCCGCGCCCGTGCCGAGGACGAGCGCGTGCCGATCGTCCGCGACGTCCCGCTCACCCGGGCCCTGCACGCCGCGTGCGAGCTCGGGCACGAGATCCCCGTCGACCTGTACACGCCCGTGGCCCGCGTCCTGTCCTTCGTGATGGCGCTCAAGGCCCGTGGCACCGCTGCCGGCACGCACGCGCCGCCACGGCCGACCACCCCGGACGAGGTCGCGAGCGTCATCGACCCCGCCACCCTGACCGGGGACCTCCGCCCCCGCAGGCTCCGCACACCGCGCACCGCAGAGAACCAGACCGAAGGACTCCCCGCATGAACCGCAAGGACCTGCCGAAGCTCGTCGTCCCGGTGTTCATCGTCGGCATCATCCTGCTGCTGATCCTGCCGGTGCCGTCGTTCCTGCTCGACTTCCTGATCATCATCAACATCCTGCTGGCGCTGGTGATCCTGCTCACGACGCTGTTCGTGAAGAAGCCGCTCGACTTCTCGGTGTTCCCGTCCCTGCTGCTCGTCGCGACGCTGTTCCGCCTCGGCCTCAACGTGGCGTCCACCCGGCTGGTGCTCGGCGAGGGCTTCGCCGGTGACGTCATCCAGGCGTTCGGCCACGTCGCCGTCTCCGGGTCGATCATCATCGGCGCGGTCATCTTCCTCATCCTCATCGTCATCCAGTTCGTCGTGGTGACGAAGGGTGCCGAGCGCGTCGCCGAGGTCGGGGCACGCTTCACCCTCGACGCGATGCCGGGCAAGCAGATGGCGATCGACGCCGACCTGAACGCCGGGCTCATCACCGATCAGGAAGCCAAGGAGCGCCGCGCCGCGGTGTCCGCCGAGGCCGACTTCTACGGCGCGATGGACGGTGCGTCGAAGTTCGTCAAGGGCGACGCGATCGCCGGCATCCTGATCATCATCATCAACCTGATCGGCGGCATCGCGATCGGCATGCTGCAGAACGGACTGTCCGTCACCGACGCACTGTCGAAGTACGGCATCCTGACGATCGGTGACGGCCTGGTCACGCAGATCCCGGCTCTGCTCATGGCGGTGTCGACGGGCATGATCGTCACCCGGTCCGGCGCCGAGTCCGAGATGGGGTCATCGGCCGCGACCCAGCTGTCGCAGTCGCGGAACGCCCTGATGATCGCCGGTGTCGCCGCGATCGCGATGGGCTTCATCCCCGGCATGCCGATCCTGCCCTTCCTGCTCGTCGGCGCGACCCTGCTCTTCACGGGCTGGCGCATCGGCCGGAACGCCGCCCGGGCCGAGGCCGACGCCGCCCAGCAGCAGGCACTCGCGGCGGCGGCACCGACCGGCGACACCCCGGAGGACCTGCTCGAGCAGATGCGCGTGCACGCCCTCGAGATCCTGCTCGCCCCCGACCTGGTCGACATGGTCTCCGGCGCCTCCGACGACCTGCTCGGCCGGGTGCGTGCCCTCCGCCGCAAGATCGCGATCGACATGGGCATCGTCGTCCCGCCGGTCCGCACCCGCGACTCGATCGACCTGCCGCCGTCGACGTACGCCATCCGGATCGCCGGCGTCGAGGCCGGTCGGGGCACCGCGCCCGCCCGCAGCGTCCTGGCGCTCGGCGACCACCTGGACGGCCTGCCCGGCACCTCGACCGTCGAGCCGGTGTTCGGCCTGACCGGCAAGTGGGTGCCCGCCGAGCTCCGGCACGCTGCCGAGATGACCGGCGCGACCGTGATCGACCGGGTCTCGGTGCTCGTCACCCACCTGCAGGCGGTCATCGGCGACAACGCCGCGCGCCTGCTCACCCGCGAGGACGTCAAGGTCCTGACCGAGGGCGTCAAGCAGGTCAACCCCGCTGCGGTCGAGGAACTCGTCCCCGGCATGCTCTCGATGGCCGAGCTGCAGCGGGTGCTGCAGGGCCTGCTCGCCGAGCGCGTGCCGATCAACGACCTCGGCCGGATCTGCGAGGCCCTCACGCTCCGCGCCAAGGTGTCGACCGACCCCGAGGGGCTCGTCGAGTCCGCCCGTGCGGCCCTCGGACCGGCCCTCGCCGCCCGCCACACCGACGCCGGCACCCTGCGCGTCATCATGATCGACCCGATGCTCGAGCAGTCGATGCTCGAGGGGCTCCGGCCGTCCGAGCAGGGCAGCCAGATCGTGCTCGACGCGCACCGCGTCGAGCAGGTCCTGGGCTCCGTCCGCGACGCCGTGCGCTCCGTGGAGGACCAGGGGCTCTCCGCCGTCCTGGTCTGCGCCCCGCAGCTCCGCCCGGCCGTGCACCGCATGGTCGCCGCCCAGTCGAACGGGCTCCCGGTGCTGTCGTACCAGGAGGCCACCGCCGCGGGCTCCACCATCGAGACCGTGGGAGTGGTCCGTGCCGCCGACCCGATTGCAGCGTAGCGGCGCCACGCTCGAGTCCCTCCGCGACGCGGTCCGGACCGAGTTCGGCGCGGGTGCGCGGATCGTCGCGGCCGAACGCGTGACCACGCCGGGCTTCGGCGGGCTGTTCCGCAAGGCGCACGTCGAGGCCACCGTCGAGGTGCCGGAACCGGGGGACCAGCCCACCGCCCGGGTCCTCATCGCCGACTCGCCCGTGCAGCGCGTCGGCATCGCCGCGCTGCTCGCCGACGCCGAGGCAGCCGAGGCACGCATCGCCGGCACCGACGGCACCAGGGCGACGCGGGCCGACGCCTTCGCGTCGGTGCTCGACGGGTTCCAGGCGGACGGCATCACGCCGAGCGCCCCGCGCCCGACGCGCGCGCCGTCCGAGCCGGACGCGCCCACCGGGGTCGACCCGCGCCTCCAGGCCGCCGTCGACGCGCAAACGGTGGTCGACGCGCAGGCGGTGGCCGTCGCGCAGCCGGTCGTCGAGACCCGGTCGGGAGGCCCGTCCCGCGTCCTCGACGCGCCCTCGCCGGCACCGGTGGGCCGGCCCACGGCCCCGACCGTGCGGTCCGCGGACGGTGACCTGGTGCTCCTGGTCGGGCGGCCGAACGACGTCGACGCGGCCGCCGGGCTCTTCGCGGTGCGGCACGCGCTCCGGCCGACGGACGCCGCCGACCGCCGTGCGGCGATCCTGGCGCGGGCCGACGGTGTCCGCGACGGGCACGCCGTGCTCGCCGTCGCCGCGTGGGACGACCGGGCGACCGGCGACGCGCTGCAGGCCGACCAGGTGTGGGTCGTGGTCGACGTCGGGCGGAAGCCCGCGGACTCGGCCGCGATGGTGTCCGCGGTGGCCTCGCGGCTGCCCGTGGTCGGCGTCGTGGCGATCGGTGCGGGGGAGACCGCCACGCCCGGGTCAGTGGACCTGCTGGGGCTCCCCGTCGTGTCGCTAGGCTGAACGGGTGCTGGTACTCACGCGGAAGGTCGGCGAGCGGATCCTCGTCGGCGACGACATCGTCATCACGGTGCTCGACTCCCGGGGCGACGGCGTCCGGATCGGCATCGACGCCCCGCGCGGCGTGAAGATCCAGCGCGAAGAGGTCGTGCGTGCGGTCGCCGAGGCGAACGCCGAGGCCGCCGCTGCCGGTGACGACGCCGAGGCGCAGCTGCGCGCGGCGCTCGGGGCCCGCGGTGGGGCTGCCGCGGGCGGCGCGACTTCGCCGGAGCCGACCGACTCCTAGCGGCCGACACGGCCGCGCCCGTCACGTGCGGGGCTGCACGCCCGTTACGGACGTGGCTGCACGTCCGTCACGGGCGCGGCCGCGTGTCCATCACGGACGGGGCTTCTTCTCCTGTTCGGGCTGGCGGCCGGCGGCGGCCTCGGCGGCGAACCAGGCACGGGCCTCGTCCTGTCGGGCCTGCTCGGCACCGAGCGCGATCGGCGCCCGGACGTGACCGGGCTCGTAGCCGAAGGTCTCGATCAGCTGCGGCACGATGGGCCGGACCCGGGCGACGAGCCGGTCGATGTACGCCGACACCGCACGGGCACGCTGCGCCGACAGTCGGCCGTGCAGCAGGTACCAGTCCAGGTGCTGCTCGAGCAGGCCGAGCGCGAACAGGTCGCGCAGCCAGACGAGCACGCGTCGGGTGTCGCCCTCGGTGACCTCGTCGAGCGCCTCGGTGAAGGCGTCCCACTGCATGAGCTCGGCGTGCGCCTTCGACGCCTCGATGAGCTCGTGCTGCGAGCGGTTCAGCAGTCGGGCGGCGCGGGCTCGGTCCTTGCCGGCCGACGCCAGGCGCATGCCGATCTCGGCGACCATGGTGTCGACCCGACCGGCGAGCAGTTCGCGCTGCGTGCGGGGGTCCTGCAGGTCGGCGACGCTGGCGGCCAGGGACCCGCGGTCGGCCACGGTCTGGCCGAGGCGGCGGATGCCGGACGCGTCGGCCAGCTTCGACGCCGCGACGGCCGCCACGAACTTCGCGGTGGACGCCGGGTCCTTCGGGGCCTTCGCGCGGAACTCGGTGAGCAGGCGCTTGCCGACGAGCTGCAGCAGCACGGTGTTGTCGCCCTCGAACGTCACGTAGACGTCGAGGTCGGCGCGGAGCCCGGTCAGGCGGTTCTCGGCGAGGAACCCGGCACCGCCGCAGGCCTCGCGCGCCTCCTGCAGGGTGTCGAGCGCCGACCACGTCGACATCGACTTGAACGCAGCGGCCTGGGTCTCCAGGTCCTCGCGGCGCTCCGGGGTGTCCTCGCGCCCACTGAAGACGTCGTCGAAGGTGCGCAGCAGCTTCTCGTGCGCGAACGACTGCGCGAACACCGTCGCCAGGCGCGGGATGAGACGGCGCTGGTGCCGGCCGTAGTCGAGCAGCACGCCCTCGGTGCCGTCACCGGTGGGGAACTGACGGCGCTGCATCGCGTACGTCAGGGCGATCTGCAGCGCGATCTTCTGCGCGACGACGGCGGCGCCGTCGAGCGACACCCGGCCCTGCACCAGGGTGCCGAGCATCGTGAAGAACCGGCGGCCGGGCGAGGCGATCGGCGACGAGTAGGTGCCGTCCGCGGCGACGTCGCCGTAGCGGTTCAGCAGGTTCGTGCGGGGGACCCGGACGTGGTCGAACGCGAGCCGGCCGTTGTCGATGCCGTTCAGGCCGCCCTTGGGGCCGTCGTCCTCACCGCTCACGCCGGGCAGGAACGCTCCCTCGGCGTCGCGGAGCGGGACGTAGAACGCGTGTACGCCGTGGTCGACACCGGCGGTCACGAGCTTCGCGAACACGACGGCGGCGTGCCCGTGCAGGGCCGCGTTGCCGATGTAGTCCTTCCACGCACCACGGAACGGCGTGTGGATCTCGAACTCCTCGGTCGCGGGGTCGTACGTGGCCGTCGTGGCGATGCTCTGGACGTCCGAGCCGTGGCCGGTCTCGGTCATCGCGAAGCAGCCGGGGACCTCGAACGAGACGATGCCCGGCAGGAACTCGCGGTGGTTCGCCTCGGTGCCCAGGTGGTGCACGGCGGACCCGAACAGTCCCCACTGCACCCCGGCCTTGATCTGCATCGACGGGTCGGCGACGACGAGCTCCTCGAACGCCGCCAGGTTGCCGCCGTGGTTGTCCTGGCCGCCGAACTCGGTGGGGTAGGGACGCTGGATCGCCCCGGCGTCGACCAGGGTCCGGAGCTGCTCGAGCACGCGTGCCCGGTGCTCGGGGATCGGCTGGCCCTCGATCTTCTGCATCGCGGGGTCGAGCGCGAGCCGCCGGGAGATCCGGCGGTCCTCGGCCCAGCGTCCGAGCAGGAGCTCCTGCACCAGCTCGACGTCGATGCGGACGTCGGTGTCCGTGCCGGCGGTCGGTGTGCCCGCTGCCGGGTCGCCGGCGGCGTCCGCGTTCGGCGCGGCGTGCTGCGCGTCGACGTCCGGCGCGGTGTCGTTGCCGCTGGCGGGGGTGGTGCGCTGGGCGGGTGCGGTGTCGACCATGGGCGGAGTCCTCCTGAACTGCGGTGTCCGTGTTGCACCGTCCACGCTAGACACCGGTGCCGACAGTGGCGGGAACGCCGTGCGGGCCGCACAACCCCGTGTCGTCGGTGGCGTCACGAGGTCGTGGGAACCCTCCAAAGACATGAGCCGTGTTCGACGATTGGGCGTGCCCACCCGGCCAGGGGCAGACTGGCCGCCATGTCACGTACCACCCCCGCGGACCGCGAAGGCCGTCCCGGACGCACCTTCTTCGGGCAACCGTTCGAGCTCTCGACACCGTTCGCCGTGGAGCTCTGGGAGCGGTTCTCGTTCTACGGGATGCAGGGCATCGTCCTCATCTACATGTACTACACGGTCACGCAGGGCGGCCTGGGGATCGACAAGGGCATCGCCACCGGCATCATGGGTGCCTACGGCGGCGCGGTCTACCTGTTCACGATCATCGGGGCGTGGATCGCCGACCGGCTGATCGGGGCGGACCGGACCCTGTTCGGCAGCGCGATCGTCGTGATGCTCGGGCACATCGCCCTCGCGCTCATCCCCGGGGTGGCCGGGGTTGGGGTCGGTCTCGTGCTCATCGCGCTGGGCTCCGGCGGGCTCAAGGCCACCGCCACCACGATCGTCGGCGGCCTCTACAGCCGCGAGGACCCGCGCCGCGACGCCGGCTTCTCGCTCTACTACCTCGGCGTGAACCTCGGGGCGTTCTTCGGACCGCTGCTCACCGGGCTGCTGCAGAGCTCGCTCGGCTTCCACTGGGGCTTCGGCCTGGCCGCCGTCGGCATGGCGGCGGGCCTGGTGCAGTACGCGATCCGGCGGAAGAAGCTGCCCGAGGTCGTCCGCCACGTGGCGAACCCCGTCGACCGCCGCCGTCTGCCGCTCATCGGAGCCGGCGTCGTCGTCGCGCTCGTCGTCATCGTCGTCGCCGTGCTGACCGGCCTGCTCAACGTCGGCAACCTGCCCACCGTCGTGGTGGCGGTCGTCGTGCTGGCCACCATCGGCTACTTCGTCGTCATCCTGTCGAGCGGCATCACCCGTGACGAGCGGTCGCGGGTCTTCGCGTTCATCCCGCTGTTCATCGGCAGTGCCGTGTTCTGGTCGCTCTACCAGCAGCAGTTCACCGTCGTGACGGTCTACTCCGACGAGCGCCTCGACCGCTCACTGTTCGGCTGGGAGATGCCGGTGTCGTGGGTGCAGTCGATCAACCCGGTCTTCATCATCGTGCTGTCCGGCGTCTTCGCGGCGCTGTGGACCAAGCTCGGCGACCGCCAGCCGTCCACCCCGACGAAGTTCGCCCTCGGCACCGGGATCATGGGGCTCGCGTTCCTGCTGTTCCTGCCGTTCACCGGCTCGGGCGAGAACGGCACGCCGCTGCTGGCGCTCGTCGGCATCCTGCTGGTGTTCACGCTCGCGGAGCTGCTGCTCTCGCCGGTCGGCCAGTCCGTCGCCACGAAGCTCGCGCCGCCGAAGTTCCAGACGCAGATGGTCGCGCTGTTCTTCCTGTCGGTGTCGCTCGGCACCGCCGTCACCGGGGTGCTGTCCCGCTACTACGACCCGGCGGACGAGGCCCCGTACTTCACGATCCTCGGTCTGGTCGCCGTCGTGGTGGGCGTGGTCCTGCTGCTCCTGGCCAAGCCGGTGCTGCGGCTCATGCGCGGCATCCGGTAACCTGAGCGGAGCCACACGCCGACGCAACCAAGGAGTCACCACCCATGCTCGAACTCATCGCAGGGATCATCATCGGCGTCGGCGTCCTCGGTGGCGTCGGGTGCTGCATGGCCGTCGCGGCCATGATGAAGAGCGGCTCCGAGGAGTACTGAGTCCCTGACCCGGACTACTCGCCGCTGTCGGTCGTGACCGGCACCAACTGACGACTCAGGACGGTCGCGCGCTCGAAGGGGCCGCGGCCGTCCTTCGTGTAGGCGGGCTCATCGAAGGCGACGGTCCACGTGCGCTGTGTCCCGCCGATCTGACTCCCGCCGGGAGCCACGATCACCCCGATCGGCTCGTCGGCCCACTGCTCGCCACCCCGATCGGTGTCGATGACCTGCACGAGGGCCCCGATGCCGAGACCGGGAGCGTCGTCGGGGCGGGGACTGGGGGAGCGGCGGCGTCCGAACACGCCATCACCGTAGCGGCGAGTGGTCACGGAACGTCTGTGCAGCACCTGTCGACACGCTGACGGACCGGCCGCCGGGTGGTCAGGACACCCTGCCTGCCGCGCGTCGAGTGGTCACGAACTGTCGGCGGCGGCGCCGCCATCCGACACTTCGTGACCCCTCGGCGGACCTGAGCGGGGTGTCTTGACCACCCGACACGCGCGACCACTCACCCCAACCCGCGTCAGACGGCGGCCGGCTCCACCCGGGCGATCTCGGTAATGGACGAGTGGCCCGTCTCGGGGTGCTTGCGCATCGACAGGAGCCGCTCCATCGACGGTTCGAGCGCCGTGACCTTGTCGAGCGGCGCACTCACGACGAGCTGGAAGCCGAGCCGGAGCCACGCGGTGACCGCACGGCCGGCGAACTCCGAGTCCGCCTTGATGAACGCCTCGTCGAGGAACACCGGCGCGAACCGGGGCCGGGGACGGGTCTCGTCACCGAGCTGGTAGCGCAGCGCGGCGCCGACGATGAACGCCACGAGCTCCTGCGTCTCACCACCGGACTTGTCGCCGAGCGACGAGTAGACGCCGAGGTCGTTGCCGTCGGTGTCGTACCGGACCGCCGTGATCTCCATGTGCCGGCGGACGTCGAGCACCGCGTCGCGCTGGGTGGTGCGGCCCCGGGCGGCGTCCGGGTCGGGCCGGATGACCGCCATGAAGCGCCGGAGCCGTCGGAACCGGGTCTCGAGCACGTCGTCGGTCAGCTCGGTGTCGACCGAGGCGGACAGCGCGCGGAGCTCGCGGCGGAACGCGGTGACGTCCTCGCGGGTGACCCGGCGGATCTGGATCTTCAGGCGGTCCCGGTTCGCGCCGAACGGCAGCTCCCGCAGGATCTCGTTCACCGGCTCGAGGCGCTCCTCGATCTCGACGACGGCGCGGTCGAAGGCGCCGGCGAGCGGGACGAGGTCCTCGCCGCTCCACTGCGACAGGCGTCGACGCCACTCGCTCCGACGCGCGTGCAGGCCGGTCGCCACGATCTGGTCGAGGATCGCGTGGTAGTCCGGGTACGACGCGACGCCGGTGCCGAGGTTCGGGTCGGGCCAGGCGTCCTGGTACCGCTGGAACGTCAGCGTCAACGAGGTCGAGGCCGCCGCGGCACCGTCGAGCGCCTGCGTGAGCCGCTCCTCGAGCCGACGCTTCAGCCGTCGAGTGGCGTCGTCGAACCCGTCGACGCCGTCCGGGGCGCCGATCTCCTCGAAGGTCTCCTCGAGCAGGCGGGACTGCTGGTCGTCCGGCAGCGAACCGGGCGAGGACTCGAAGCGCTCGAGGATCTCGGCGGCGGCGTCCTGGCCGTCGACGAGCACCGCGTGGCGATCCTCGAGCCGCTGGACGGACAGCCGTGCGGCGGAGCGACGGTCGGCCGCCTCGTCGAGGGACTTCCGGAGCCGGGCGACCGAGGCCCGCAGCGTCCGCAGGCCGTCGTCGGCGGCGAGCAGCGCCTGCCGTTCCTCGTCGAGCCGGGCGAGGGACGTCCCGAGCCCGTCGACGTCGATCACGGCCCACGTGACGTCGACCACGTGCTGGTGCGCGGCGCGGAGCACGTCGAGCGCGGTGAGGTCCTGCGCGACGTCGGTGCGGCGGGCCTCGAGCGTGGCGAGGTCCTGCGCGATCGAGGCGAGCTCCTGCTCGACCGCGGCGACGCGGGCCTCGTTCGTGAAGCCGATGACGTTCGACTGGCGGCGGTCACCGTGCGCGCCACGACGGCCGTCACGCAGCTGCCCGGACTCGGTGACCCGGCGGCCACCTCCGCCGAGGTCCGACGCCGAGGCGACACAGCGGGCGTCGGTGCGGTCGGACTCGATCCGTTCGCGCACCCAGGTGCTGAACGGCGACGGCTTGATGGCGAGCTTGCCGGAGACCATCGCCGGGTCGCCGTCGAGGTCCAGGTGCGGGCCGGTCGGCACACCCTCGAACTGCACGCGGACGGGCAGGCGCAGTGCGTCGATCGCCTCGCTGAAGTCGCCGAGGCGGTCCTGGTCGACGAGCAGCGTGCGGGCGACGGGGGCCAGGACGGACTCGATGGCCGTGCGCCAGCGCTCCTCGCCGGGCAGCACGTCGAGCAGTTCCGCCACGAAGGGCAGTTCGGACGGGTCGATGCCGGCGGCGCGGGCCATCGCGAGCCGGGCCTCGTGCATCGGCAGCGGCATCGCGCCCTGCCGGTGCTCGAGCGACTGGCGCTCCTGCCGCAGGGACCGTTCGCGGTCGAGGAGCGGGTACTCCTCGCGGGTCAGGGCGTCGCGGCGCTCGTCGAGGGCGGTGCGCGCGTCGGCGTACGACCCGAGGAACTCGTGCGCGGCACGCTGGATCCCGGTGAAGTCCTGCTCCGAGGAGACCGGGACCCCGAGCACCGCCGTGCGCTCGTCGAAGGTGGCGCGGGTGCGCACCACGGCGTCGCGCTCACGGGTGAGCCGTTCGATGCGGTCCTCGAGCTGGGCGAGCGCGTTGCCGCCCTGGTCGCGGAGCCGGGCCTCGGCGTCGCGCAGCTCGATCTCGACGGCGGCGTGCCGGGCCTCGGCCGCGGCGACCTCGGCGCGCGATGCCGTTCGCTCGCGGGCGTTGCGCGACACCTCGGCGTCGAGCAGGTCGCGCTTCCGCGAGGCCGTCCAGTGTGCGAACGGCGACACCTCGGCGCCGGTCGCGATGCCGTCCAGGGCCGCTGCGGCCTCGGTAGCGCGCGAGATCTCGTCGTGCAGGTCGGTGATGGGGGAGAGGATGCGGACCTTGCGCTCCTCGGTGTCCATCGCCTCGTACGCCTCGTCGAGGGCGGAGAAGTGCGCGAGGGCCCGGTCAGCCGCCTCGTACGTGCCGGGGGTCTCGAGCACGAGCGACTTGTACAGCGCGTCGACGGTCGGCAGGTGCTGGCCGGCCTGGATCCGGGCGAGCAGACGCATCGCCCGGTTGCCGCCGCCGGAGTCACCGATGCCCAGCCGGGTCTGCAGCGTGTACGCGAGCTCCTGGTAGGTGTCGCGGATGACGAGCCCCGGCACGCGGCCGGTCAGCTCGAGGTGGTGGAACCGCGATGGCACGAACTCCTCGAGCCGGCGCAGGTCGAAGGTGTCGTCGACCGTCGCCATGGTCATCTGGATGTCGCCGACCCCGCGTGCGCGCTTCGGCACGATGTACGCACGCAGCACCGTGAAGCGCCGCTCGTCGTCGTTCCGGAACGTGACCGCCGCCGCACCCCAGGTGGTCTGGTCGTCGCCGCGCAGGTTCACGTCACGCAGGCTGCCGGTCTCCGGGTCGCGCCGGGTGTCGACCTTGCCGCGCAGGTACGTGAGCAGGTTGCGCTGGTCGGCGCTGCGGGCGCGGCCGGTGGTGGCGTCGTTCGAGGCGCCGTTGAACGGCACGTCGGACGGCATCATCACGGCCAGGTAGGCGTCCATCAGCGTCGACTTGCCGGTGCCCGAGGCGCCGGAGATGAGCGTCGCCGTGCCGGACAGCTCGACCTGCCGGTGGCCGTGGAAGCCACCCCAGTTGACGACCTGCATCGACTCGGCGCGCCACTGCGCGACCGTGTCGAAGAGCGCCGGGATCTCGAACGTGTCGGTCACGCTTCCGTCTCGCCTTCGTCGTCGGTGTCGGTCTCGGCTTCGCCGTCTGCCTGGAGGGACGGGTCGTCCCCGTCGGTCGGCTCGCCACCCGGGGCGGTCGCCTCACCCTGCGAGGTGGTGGTCCGCAGCCAGGCGTCCAGTTCGAGCAGGCGCTCCAGGGGGAGCAGCACCTCGACGACGCTCGCCACCCGGAAGCGGTCCGGGTCGGAGGTGCGGATCAGGATGCGCGCGGTCACGAGGCGCTCGATGGCCTTCGCGACCCGGCCCTCGTCGCGGGTGCGGTCCGTCGCGGTCGCCGGACGGAAGCCCGCGACGTGCCCGAGGATCTCGGAGCGGTCGACGACGACCTGGTCCGGGCCCGGTCGGGCGTCGGCGCGCAGGCGCATCCGCAGGTAGACGAGGACGATCGTCTCCTCGCGGGTGTACGGCAGGTCGCGGAGCAGGGTCGGGAACGTGCGGCGCTGGCTCTCCGACCGGGCCTGGCGCTTCCAGGCGACCTCGCGGTCACGGTCGACGTGCAGCTCGAGGAACAGGTCGTTCAGGCGGGACCGCAGCTGGTACTCGGCGTCGAGCACCGCGCGCCACTCGTCGGGGTGCGTGCGGGAGCTGACGTACGAGTGCCGCAGCAGTGCCACCAGGGCGCGTCGCTGGTGCTCGTCGAGCCGACCCTCGTCGCCCTCGAAGAGGGCGAAGCTGGACTCGTCACGCTCGTCGTCCTGCATCACGGATGCGGGGTCGTCGTAGGGGACCGTGTCGTCGACCGGTGCCGGCGTCGTGTCGCTCACCGTGCCTCCTGTGCGTTCTCGTCGTGTGCGTCGCCGACCGGAGTGCGCTCGTCGTCGAGCGCAGCGGTGGGCATGTGGAAGGTGATCGCGGTGCCGTCGGGGCGGATCGTGCGGTGCTCGGCGACGTGCGCGGCGGACTCGAAGTCGTCGCGCCCCGTCAGCAGGTGCGCGAGGCCGAAGAGCTCGACCGGTCGGCGCTGCTCGGGCGGCAGCCCGTGGAACGCGTCGACGCTGGAGTCGGCCTCGGCGAAGCGGAGTGCCGCGCGCAGCTCGGTCAGGAGCGGCCCGCCGTGCATGCGGAGCATCTCGACGTCGAGGTCCTCGAAGACGTCGTCGTCGGGTTCCTCGATGGGCGGCGGCACGGACTCGGCGTCCGGGTCGTAGAAGCGCTCGCGCAGCGTGCCGACCTCGGCGGCCGCCGGTAGGAGCGGCAGCGGGATCCGGTCGCGTGCGCCGCCCTGGTCCATCAGGGTGGCGAGGCCGCGGTTGATCGAGCGGAGCACGGCGTCGAGCTCGCGGTCGCGCACCACGTCGTGGGCGACGATCTGGTCGCGGAGCGTGGCGGTGAGCTGACGGCGCTGGGCGAGGACGTCCTCGATGCCCTGGCGCAGGATCGTCACGGTGTTGCGGAAGGCCCGACGCTCGCCGGCTCCGAGGCCCTGCGCGAACGGGTGCGCCAGGATCGTCGCGATGTCGTCCCGGAGCCGCAGGAGCAGGGCGTCATCGCGCAGCAGTTCGAAGGCGCCCTCGAAGGCACGGCCCTCGGGCGTCGCTTCCATCAGGTTGTCCGTGCGCGCCAGGTAGTCGTCGAGGATCTCGCCGATGGGGCGGACCTCTTGCCGGAAGTCCTCGACGATCGAGCGGTGCATCGTCGCGACCGCCTCTTCCACGCGCTTGAAGTCGCTCGGCAGCTGCCGGATCAGGTCGGAGATGTTCGTGTACCCGTCGCGCATCCGGTCGTCGTCGACGGCCACGACGTCGTCGCCGTGCTCCAGGCGCTCCCGCTCGGCCTGCAGCTCGGCGATCTGGGCGTCGATCCTGCGGATCTGCACGTCGGGGTCGGGTTCGGCCCGGGCCGCCCACCGGTGCACGGCGTCGACGATCATCGCCAGCCGGCTCTCGCTGATCAGGGCGCGGTCAGCCGACAGGGCGTCGACGAGGCTCAGCGCCTCGAGGGCGTGGCTCGTCAGGGAGTACTGCTCGTCGCCGTCGGGGGAGTTCGAGCGGACGAGCCACTGGGCGCCGACCCACTCGCGGCACAGGGCGCGGCCGTTCGGGCGGGCCTCCTGCTCGCCCTCGGTCTGCTCGCTGTCGGCCTGCGCGCTGGCCGCCGGCATCGGCTGGTCGCTCGCGGGCACGCGGGCACCAGCAGCCTGCAGGCGCGCGACGTGCTCCTCGACCTGCAGGTGCATGCGGTCGGCGGGGACGTACTGCACGTCGCGGTCGAAGACCGTGCGGAACACGGCGAGGACCGTGGCGCTGGTCGGCCGGGACATGAGCCGCAGGGTCGGACGGTCGAGGACCGCTCGGACCCGGGCGAACTCGAGGTCGACGTCGGTCATGCGCCCCTTCGTCCGATCGTGCTGGTGGTCTGGCCCGCGTGCTGCGGCCTGATGAGATGAGAAGAGCCCGACGCTGCTGCGTCGGGCTCTTGTCGGTGGTGTGTGTTGCTGTGTGGGCGATACCAGACTCGAACTGATGACCTCTTCGGTGTGAACGAAGCGCGCTACCAACTGCGCCAATCGCCCCCTGCACTGTTCGTGCGGATCGATACTAGCGGAAGTCCGGCGGTGCATCGAACACGTCGCGCGGCCCGGGTGTGGCGCGCTGCCCGTAGGGGGTGTCGAACCGCCCCGATCCGCATGAACTCGGGGGACACGCCCGGTGAACGGGGAGGATTTTGGTGGAAGTGCCCCGGTGCGTATAGAGTTTACGTCGTCGCCGCGACAGCGGAACGACAAGTGCGGATGTGGCGCAGTGGTAGCGCATCACCTTGCCAAGGTGAGGGTCGCGAGTTCGAATCTCGTCATCCGCTCGAGTGTGGGTCTTCTCGAAGGCCCGCGACTCACCAGAGGGTATCCCACCGTTCGGGTACTCACGGAGACGTGAACCTCGATGGTGGGGTGGCCGAGAGGCTAGGCAGCGGCCTGCAAAGCCGTCCACGCGGGTTCGAATCCCGTCCCCACCTCCAGATCCACCCTCCAAGACCTTGATGGACCCCGGTCCACGCAGGGACTTGGGCGATTGGCGCAGCGGTAGCGCGCTTCCCTGACACGGAAGAGGTCACTGGTTCGATCCCAGTATCGCCCACCACCACGAAGCCCCCGGCAGGACCACCAGGTCCGGTCGGGGGCTTTCTTCGTTCCGGTCTGCTCGCCGTTCCCAGTCCGCCAGGACCGCGATGTTCCGTGGACCCCGCCCGGTACGGTGGTGGTCATGCAGATCGGCCGGAGGCGGAAGCGTGCCCGACGCGGCACCACGCCGGTGCTGTTCCACAAGGTCTGCGAGTGGCAGCGGAACGATCGGGACCCCGGTGACGTCGTCGTCGAACGAGGAGTCTGGCTGGCGTTCACCGCGCGCCGAGTCGCGGTCTACGAGTTCGACGGCCGTGACACCCACGCTGCCGTGCTCGAACTGGACGAAGTGCTCGGCCCGACGTGGCAGGAGATGATCGACGAGGCGCCGGCAGACTGGCTCCTGGCACACCTGGAACGATTCGCGAGCGGTGTGGACGTCCGCCGGGCGGTGTTGGACGACTACGCCCTCCGACACGGCGGCGGAGCACCGCCGACCATCGAGTGGGCGATCCGGCTGTAGCGACGGAGTTCCCTCGACGGCGACTGGAATGGCCCAGATCGAGTCAGCCGGCCTCGTCGCAGGGCGCGCGGAGTTCGCCGACCCGCGTGTCGACCACGAGGGGCTGGTGGGCCAGAGCGCGGTCGGCCAGGGTGGTCACGTGACCGCCCTGTCGACGACCACGCCCCCTCGGCTCGCTCCGCTGTACGCCGCGGGGTTCGTGACCGCCTTCGGGGCGAACGGCATCGCCGCGGCGGTCGGCGGCGAGCACCTCGAACTGGGTCTGACGCTCGCGTGGCTGGGGCTCTTCCTGGCGCTCTACGACGTCGCCGAACTCGTCCTCAAGCCGGTCTTCGGCGCACTGTCCGACCGCATCGGCCCGCGACCGGTGATCGTCGGCGGACTCGTCGTCTTCGCGGCAGCTTCACTCATCGGCGTCTTCGGGACCGGCCCGTTCTGGCTCGGGCTCGCCCGTCTGCTGCAGGGTGCCGGCGCCTCCGCGTTCTCGCCCGCATCGTCCGCCGCAGTTGCCCGCCTCGTGCCGGCGCACCGCCGCGGGACGTACTTCGGTCGGTACGGCTCGTGGAAGGGTCTCGGCTACGCCGGGGGACCGGTCATCGGTGCACTCGTGGTGCAGTTCGGCAGCACGCAGTGGCTGTTCGGGATCCTCGTCGTGATGGCTCTCGTGACGGCGGTGGCGGTGCTCGTCGCCGTCGAGCCGATCGTGCCCCTGCCCCGGCAGCGGGCCACGCTCGCCGTGATGGTCCGAACTGCCACGGACCGCCAGTTCCTCATCCCGGTCGTCGTCCTGGCCGTCGGCAGCGCTGCGATCGGCGCGCTGACCGGGATGCTCCCGGCGCTCGGCACCGAGGTCGGCATCCCACTCCTGGTGTCGACGCTCGCGGTCGCCGTCCTCGCCGTGACGTCGTCGCTCGTGCAGCCCGTCGCCGGCCGACTGCACGACGCCGGGCGTCTCGGTACCGGGGTGGCGGGTGTGGCCGGGACGGCCGCGGTGGCCGCTGCGTTCCTGGTGGTCGCCGTCGCACCCTCGGCGGTGGCCGTCTTCATCGCGGCCCTGCTCGCCGGGGCCGGTGTCGCCACGCTGACACCCGTCGCGTTCGCGCACCTCGCCGGGACGACTCCGCCGGATCGGCTCGGTCGCACCATGGGTTCAGCGGAGCTCGGGCGTGAGACCGGGGACGCCGTCGGACCACTCGTCGTCGGTGGTGTCGGCAGCGCGATCGGGCTGCCGTTCGGGTTCGCGGCCTTCGCGGTGGTGGCGCTCGTCGGGACGCTCGTGGCATCGCGGTTACCGTCGAAGACGGCCGCCGCACGGGACGCGTAGGGCACAGACGAACCCCATCGGGCGCTACGCGTACGGGTCAGCGGACACCGTCCCGTAGGCATTCGTCCGACGTCGACGATCGCGGCGCGCAGCGACCCAGCGAGCCACCGCGAGCGCGAGCAGCGCGGCGGACACCCCGGCGAGCAGCCACAACCACCCGTCGTCGTCCTCGATGAGCAGCCGCAGGGCCAGCACTCCGAGCGGTGCTGCCACAAGGATCCGTCGGAGCTCGCGCCACGACGGCTTCCAGAGCGTGGTGAGGCCCTTCTTCCACCGACCGACCACGACGTACGCGATCACACATCCTGGGATGCAGAGGCCGAGCCACTTCACGATCGCCTCGACCCCGTCGTCGTAGAACGGATGCGCCACTTCGCGGAGGACGCCGCCAGCAGCAGCCGCGACGAGCAGCACCCACATGCGCGCCTCCCAGCGGCGAGGGTGCCACCAGGGTGTGCGCCACAACGGCACTCGCTCGCGGACCACCGGCATCGCGACTCCTCCCCGGTCGGGCGTCCAGCCTATGCGCGACTTCGATCGACGACGGGACCGAGAGTCTGCCGTCCCTGGCGGGAATCCGGCTGTTCCGCGTACGGTGTCACGACATGAGGCCGACTCCGTAGGTCGGTCCGACGAGGGGGCGCCATGAAGATCTTGAGCATCGTGGCACGAGGGCTGGGCTGGTTGCTGACGACGGCTGCGAAGACGCTGGGCGGGATGCGTGGCGCGAAGCCGTACACCGATTCCCACGCGGCGCAGGTCCCGCCACGTCGCGAGGACTACCGCCCTTAGGCAGCGCGACCGTGGTTCCGCTCCGTCACCGTAGGATCGTCGAGCCGCATCCAGCGGAACGACGGGGGAGCACCTGATGGAACAGCACGCCGAACAGCGCACGCGACCGCGGGTCGTCACGATCGCCGTGGCCCTCTGGTGGGCGTCCGTCATCATCAGCCTCGTGGCCGCTGCGCCCGGCATGGTCGTGTCCATGCGCGAAGCCGGCGGCGCGATCATCGGGGCGTCGCTCGGGCTCGTCCTCGTCCTCGCCTGGTCGGCACTGTTCGTGTGGCTGGCGACGCGGATGGGACGAGGCTCCGGCAACGCGCGTCTCTGGCTCGCCATCATCGCCGGGCTGAGTGCCGGCAGCACAGTGTTTGCCATCGCCACCGACGGCGTGGACTGGAGCTTCATCGAGGCCGTCTGCGTCGTCGTCGCCGCGGTGCTCAGCTACCTGCCCAGTGCCCGTCCGTTCTTCCCGCGGGACGCACGACGCCCGCGAGCAGCGGAACCCCGCACCATCGGGTGGGACCCGACGACGGGCGAGCGCATCTTCGAGACGCCGCCGTCGGGCGACCGCGCGCACTGACGCTCGCCCCGGAATGCGGCCGGAGAACGTGCGTTCCCCGTTGTGGGGGTACCGCCGGACTCGGCCAGATGGTTCCATTCAGAGGTCGGCATCCTCCGGGTGCCGAACAGCCACGGACCGTCTTGCGTCGCAGTGAAGGTGGTCGCCGCTGGTTACGGTGACCACGAGGTGCCGTCGAGTCGATTCGGGTTCGACACGGCGGCGCCTCCCACACACCGGGGGACCGTCCGACCAGGAAGCAGCACCATGCGATCGCTCGTCTACACCAGCACCCAGACCCGTCCGATCACGGATTCCGAACTCGCCCAGATCCTGGCGGTCGGTCGCGAGAAGAACACCCGGCTCGGCGTCACCGGCATGCTCGCGCACCGCGACGACAACTGCATCGGGATCATCGAGGGCGAGGACGACGTCGTCCGGGAACGCTTCGACCAGGTCCGGGCCGACCCGCGACACACGAACGTCCGGGTGCTGCTCGACGAGCCGATCGCCCAGCGCTCGTTCCCGGACTGGTCGATGGCGTTCCAGTCCCTCGACCCGCTGATGCAGGACGTCCCGGGGTTCAGCGACCTGTTCAGCCCGGGTCGCCCGACTGATCCGGCGTTCGGGGCCTCCCGCGCTCGCGCCCTCCTGGACTGGTTCCGGAAGCACCCGCTGGCACCACTGACGAACCAGAACGCCGCCGACGAGGAAGTCCCGCGCACGCGGGCGATCAACGGTGCGATCGCGGTCATCCACGACGGGGGACTGTCACGCTTCTCGCTCGAGGGCGTCGCGTCCCGGTCGGGGATGCGGCAGGCCGAGATCCTCGAGCTCTTCCCCTCCGAGCACGCACTGCTGGCCGCCGCGGTGATGCGGTGGACCCGCGCGGTGTCGGCACCGCTGCTGCCGCTCGCCGGTGAGAAGGGCACGGTGGCGTTCCTGCACGCGCTGCTCTCCGCCCACGCCGAGGACCCGTCCCTCATGCGCCTGATCGCCGCGACGCTGGCCATCTCGACCGACCCGTCGACGGACGGCGCCGACTACTACCGGTCCGCGTACCTGCAGTTCCGCGAGACCGTCCGCACCGCGCTGCAGGAAGACGTCCGCGCCGGCCGCGAACCGGCGACGATGGACCCGATCCGCGGGGCACAGCAGCTGCTCGCGCTCTACGACGGCATCCGCCTGCAGGCGCTGCTGACGCCGGACACCGACGTCGTCGACGCGTTCGACCGTGCCGCCGCACGGATGCGCCGCGGCTGGTCCGAGCAGTACGAGGAGACCACCGTGTGGGACATCTCCGCGCCGGCGGGGGACTGACGTTCAGCGCACCAGACGCACGGTCCGGGGGATGGGTCCGAACGCCGACTCGGCACCGTCGGGCGTGAAGCCGTTCCGCCGGTAGAAGGCGTGCGCCCGCGGGTTGTCCGCGGCCACCCACAGTGACGCCGGACGATCGGCGAGCACGGTGTCGAGGAGTGCCTGGCCGGCTCCGGTCCCGTGCGCACGTGCCAGGACGTAGAGCGTCGTCAGCTCCTCGGGGCGGACGGCATCCGGCTCGGGGGTCGTCTGCGCCGCGGCGAAGCCCACGACGCCGGTGCTGTCGAGAGCGACCTGGATGCCTTCTCGGGCGTCAGGACTCGCGAGCGTCGACCGCCACATGTCGACCCGACGACCCGCGTCGAACCAGGGGCTCGTGTCCGGGTCGTCGACGAACCGGCCGTACGTCTCTCGCCACGACACCGTGTGCACGTGGGCGATCGCATCCGCATCGGCGAGCGTCGCCGGCCGGATCAGCGTCGAGACGTCGTCATCGTTCCCCACTCGATCAGGGTAGCGACCGGCGTCCGGTGCTCAGAGCTGGAGATCCAGGTCGAAGAACCCCGCACCGCCGAGGAACAGCGGCACGATGACCCCGAACATCGTCAGCGTCGCCCCGATCAGGATCGCCGCGAACGCGATGCCGTCACCCCGCTCACCGGTCAGTCGCACGTCGCGGCGCGCGATGAACCCGACGACGAGACCGCCGATCGGTGCCACGAATGCGAGGGCGATCGCCACCACCGCGAGCATGCTGAGGGGCGGTACCGGCACGGCTGCCGATGCGGGGGACCCGGCGGCGCTCGGCGCGGTCTGGTCAGGAGCGAGGTCGGTCACGTCGGCCAGCCTAGGGGCGACGAGGATCCCTCTGCTCACCCCTGACCGAGGTTCGTCACCAGGTTGATGGCGACCGCGATCAGCACCGTCCCGAAGAAGTACGACAGCAGCGCGTGCGGCAACGCCTTCCGCCGGGTCTCACTGTCATCCGGCTCGATCTCTGGTGCCGCGTACGACATGCCGATCGTGAAGGCGAAGTAGGCGAAGTCGCTGTAGGTCGGCCGCCCGTCCTGCTTGACGTCGAACCCACCGCCCCGGTGGTCGAGGAAGAACATCCGGGCGTACTTCAAGGCGTAGACCGTGTTGACCAACGCCCACGCCACCATCGTGCCGAGCACACCCAGCATGACCGCCGCGACCGAGGCCGGATCTCGCGCCAGGCCGCGAGCGGCCCGAGGGACGGAGCCCCGGTGAAGGTCAGCGCGACCCCGACCAGGACCCCGATCCCCACGATGACGAGGGCCCGGCGCGTGGAGAGTATCCGATCGTTCATCGTCGTGCCTTCACGATCGTTCCTTCCCCCTGTCCGCTGCGTGGTCGGTCGTCACACGCCGGGGGTGAAGACGGCGCGGACGCAGCCGTCGTCCTTGTTCTTGAACATCTCGTACCCGCGCGGCCCTTGCGACAGTGGCATCACGTGCGTGGCGAGGTGCTCGGTGCTGATCTCTCCCCCGGCGATGCGGTCGAGGATCATCGGGATGTAGCGGTGCCCGTGCTGCTGGGCGCCGCGGACCGTCATGCCCTTGTTCATGATCGCGCCGAACGGGAACTTGTCGACGAGCCCACCGAAGACCCCGAGCGAGAACAGGCTGCCGCCCTTCCGGCTGGCGTAGATGGCCTCGCGCAGGGCGGTCGGCCGGTCGGTCTGCAAGCGCAGCTGCTGCTTGGCCTGGTCGTACAGGTACAGCGGTCCGGTGCCGTGCGCTTCCATGCCGACCGCCTCGATGCACACGTCGGGACCCCGACCGCCGGTGCGTTCCTTGAGTTCCGGGAGCACGGCGTCGCTCGTGTAGTCGAGCGTCTCGGCACCGATGTGCTCGCGCACCTGTCGCAGCCGTTCGGGCAGACGGTCGATCACGATCACCTGCTCGGCGCCGAGGAGCATCGCCGCACGAGCGGCCATCTGGCCCACACCACCGGCGCCCCACACTGCGACGGTGTCACCCGGTGTGATCCCGGCCAGGTCGGCTCCGGTCCACCCGGTGGGTGCGGCATCGGAGGCGAACAGGGCGGCCGTGTCGGACACGCCGTCGGGGACCGTGAACGCCCCCTGATCGGCGTAGGGCACGCGGACGTACTCGGCGTGGCTGCCTGCGAACCCGCCGAGCGCGTGACTGTAGGCGAAGCAGCCGCCGATCGACGACCCCCACATCGCCTCGGTCAAGCCCGGGTTCGGGTTGCCGTTGTCGCAGAGTGAGAACTGCCCGTGGGTGCAGTACCAGCACTGCCCGCAGGCGATGAACGAGCAGACGACGACCCGGTCGCCCACATTGTGCTTCGTGACGGCCGATCCCGTCTCGACGACCTCGCCCATGAACTCGTGCCCCAGGACGTCACCGGATCGCATGGTCGGGATGTACCCGCCGAGCAGGTGCAGGTCCGAGCCGCAGGTGGTGCTCAGACGAACCTTCAGGATCACGTCGTGCTCGTTGAGGATCTTCGGGTCCTCCACCGTCTCCACCGCGGTCTCGTTGACCCCGGTCCAACAGAGCGCCTTCACAGCACACCCTCCTCGTTGCTCCGTTTCGTCGCCACGTCCACCAACGCGCCGGTGGGTGTGGCCTTCCGTCGGCCGTGGGGGACCGGATCCACCCGGAGCACCTCGCCGACCTCGATGAGTTGCTTCGCCTCACGCAGAGCGGCCCGCAGCCGACCCTGAGAATCCGGGCCGCCGCCACGGAACCGGGCACGGAGCTCGGTGCCACGATCGCCGGGCGCGGGACGGGCCTCCACCTCGACGTCCTGCCCGAACGCCGTGAGCGGCGCGGGGATCCGCCCGCCTGGCAGCACCTCGTCCTGCCCGCGGTTCACCGTGACCGCATGCCAGCCGGAACGCGGTTCGGCCAGCACCTTCCGTACGGGCCCGGGTGCGCCGCGTCGGCGGCGCGAGACGACGACGCCGACGGCAGCCGTGACCATCGCAGCGGCGGCGAGGTTCCGGGCCCTCATCGTGGTGTCCTGGCGAGGAGTCGGTGGGCAGCGGACGCGTTCGCGCCACACCGCCGGGGATTCGTGTGTTCCATCGCGGCCTCCTTGAGACGCATCGGTGCGGATCAACGGGACGGGAGCGACGACCGCGCGATCGTGCCGGTCGGGACCACGGAGTCGCTCCTGTCGATCCACGATGAGCGTGGCCTCCCTGGCGCCGTCCCGGGTTGTCCGTGATGCGCTGCGGCAGGCAACGGCAGTGAGACGGACGGGAGGCCCGGTGCCAGCTGGCACCGGGCCTCCCGTCCGTCCTGGGGTCGCGTCTCAGACGCGCACGGCGCGTTCGTCGGGGACGCAGTGCGTCATCATCAGCCCGTCGATGTCGCGGGAGCCGTTGTGGCCGAGGTTCGCCAGGCGGGCGAGCTCGTCGTCGCTGAGCGTCTGGGACTGCAGCGGGGGCAGGTCCTTGACCTCGTCGAGGGTGATGCCGAGTCCCTCGCCGACGCGACGACCCAGGTCGTCCTCGACCATGTAGAAGTGCCAGAGCATGCGCTCCTGCACCGGACGGGCCGCCTGCGAGATGAGGTCGACGAAGTTCGCGACCAGGTCGTCGCGCTCCCAGTCCTGCAGGAGCAGGTACCGCTGGCCGGCCTGGGTGTAGTCGTTCGTCCGGGGGATCCGCTTGCGGGTGAGGCGCCCGACGATCTCCGGTCCCTGGTCGTCGTGGGTCGGGTACTCCGCCTCGCGCAGGCCGCCGGTGATCGACGGCTCGTAGTTGACGTGCGGGTTCTCGCCGCCGTGGTCCTGGTGGTACGCCATCTGTCCGTCGCGCTGGTTGGTCGCGACGGCGCCGTTCTTCGGGGCGTTCACCGGCAGCTGCAGGTAGTTCGGGCCGACGCGGTAGCGCTGCGTGTCCGAGTACGAGAACGTGCGGCCGACGAGCATCTTGTCGTCGGAGAAGTCCAGGCCGTCGACGAGCACGCCCGTGCCGAAGGACAGCTGCTCGTTCTCGGCGAAGTGGTTCGTGACGTTGCGGTCCAGGACCATCTTGCCGACGGGCTTCGGCGGGAACTCGTTCTCCGGCCACACCTTCGTGTCGTCGAGCGGGTCGAAGTCGAGCTCCGGGTGCTCGTGGTCGTCCATGAGCTGCACACGGAGCTCCCACTCGGGGTACTCACCACGCTCGATCGCCTCGTACAGGTCCTTCGAAGCGTGCCCGAGGTCGCCGGCCTGCACGGCGGCGGCGTCGGCCTCGGTCATCGAGGACACGCCCACCGACGGGATCCAGTGGTACTTGACGAGCTTGGTGTCACCGTCCGCGTTCACCCACTTGTAGGTGTTCACGCCGAAGCCCTGCTGGGTGCGGTAGTTCGCGGGGATGCCGCGCGGGCTGAACAGGTTGACGAGCATGTGCATCGACTCGGGGGTCTGCGACATGAAGTCGAAGATGCGCGCCGGCTCCTGGCGGAAGGTCACGGGGTCGGGCTTGAGGGAGTGGATGACGTCGGGGAACTTGATGGCGTCGCGGATGAAGAAGACGCCGAGGTTGTTGCCGACGAGGTCCCAGTTGCCGTCCTCGGTGTAGAACTTCACGGCGAAGCCGCGCGGGTCGCGGGCAGCTTCCGAGGAGTCACGGCCGCCGATCACGGTGGAGAACCGGATCGCCAGGTCGGTGCGCTTGCCGGGCTCCTGGAACAGCTTCGCGCGGGTGTACTGCGCGATGGGTTCGTCACCCCACGTGCCGGTGGCCTCGAAGTACCCGAAGGCGACGGCACCGCGCGCGTGCACGACCCGCTCCGGGATCCGTTCGCGGTCGAAGTGGCTGATCTTCTCGAGGAACTGGTAGTTCTCGAGCGTCGCCGGGCCACGGGCCCCGACGGTGCGCTGGTTCTGGTTGTCGTAGACGGGGTGGCCCTGGCGGTTCGTCAGGATGCGGCGGTCGTCGCCCTCGGCGGGCGGTTGGCTGGAGACGTCGGTCATGTCTCGTCCTCTCTGCGGTCGCGGTCGGCTCGGGTTCCCGACCGAGTGTGGACCGGGGCGCGGGCACGCCCTCTCAGCGGCGTCGAGGACGCCGACGAGGACCGGTCGCCGGTGCGTTCGCCGCTGACGGCCCGTCAGTACTTCGCCGCTGACGGCCCGTCAGTACGAGGTGCGACCGGTGGCTGCTGCGCCGAGCACCGCGGCCGCGCCGTGGGCCAGCAGGGTCCCGTCGGTGACGACGGCGACGCGGTCGAACCCGAGCGCGCGGAGCCGTTCGGCGCGGGCCAGGTCACCGGCGAAGGCGCCGGTGTGCTTGCCCGCGCGGCGGGCTGCGGCGACGATCGCGGGGAGGGGGTCCGTGGCGCTGTCGGCGTCGAGCAGCTCGCGCAGATCCACGCCGAGCCCGATCGACAGGTCGAAGGGACCGACGAACACCGCCGAGACGCCCGGGACCGCCAGGATCTGCTCGGCGGCACGGAGGCCCTCGGGTGTCTCGAGCATCACCCACACCTCGGGGTCGGCAGCGGCGGCGGATGGTGCCGCGCAGCCCCAGAGACCCGCCATCGGCCCCCAGCTCCGTCGGCCCCGCGGTGGGTAGTGCGCGGCACGGACGGCGTGCTCGGCCTGCTCGACGGTCTCGATCATCGGGACGATCACGATGTCGGCGCCGAGGTCGAGCGCACGGCCGATCGCTGCGTCCGAGCCCTCGGCGACCCGGACGGCGACGGGGACCTGCGGTGCGACCGCGGCGAGTGCCGGCATCGTCGCCAGGAGCGTGGCGTCGTCGAAGGCGCCGTGCTGGGCGTCGAGGCCGAGCCAGGCGAACCCGTTCTGGGCGATCTGCGCGGTGGTGCGGGGTTCGCCGAGCGTGCACCACACGCCGTCGGCGCGGCCGTCTCCGAGTGCTGGCACCGTGGTCCTCCGTCTGGTCTGCCGTCGCGATCGCCGGTGGTTCGTCGGCCGGCGCGTCAGGCTACCGCCCCCGGAGCGCTCGTCGCCCGTACGCCCGGGCCGGCGGCGTGGCCTCATGCGCACGCATGGGACATGGACAAGTGCTCACCTTCGGGTGTAGTCCTGTGCGCAGGACGCACTGCACGGGCGGTCACAGGTCGCCAGCACCCACCAGCACCACAGCACCAGTCGGGACCTGCAGGGAGGTCGGACGGACATGCGTGACGAACGTGACGTCGGCCAGCGGACTGGCTCGCTTCCGCCGGGCGGCGACGGGATCCGGGTGGCGTTCGGGATCGTCGGCGCGGTGGGCGTGCTCGCCGGACTGGCTGCGATCGTCCTGCCCCACGCGACGCTGTTCGCGGTGTCGTGGGTCTTCGGGATCTACCTGGTCGTGTCGGGGGCGGTGCTGGTCGTCCGGGGACTCCAGGTGCACCCTCGGGTCTGGTGGCGTCAGGTCGGGCTGGTGGTCCTCGGGGCGCTGGTGGTCGCCGGCGGTGTCGTCGCGATCGTGTTCCCGCCGATCGGGGCGCGGTGGGTGGCGCTGCTGCTCGGGTTCGCCTGGATCCTCGAGGGCATCGCACTCATCTACGCACCGTGGGTGGGCCGCCGTGCGCTGACCGTGGTGCTCGCCGTGCTCAGTGTGCTGAGCGGCATCCTGGTGATGAACCTTCCGGGTCTCGGCGCGCTGGTGACGGTGGCCGCCGTGGGGAGCGTGCTCATCGTGTTCGGTGTCGTCCAGCTCGTCGTCGCGTTCAGCTGGCCGCGTCCGGAGGGGGAGCGGGCCGGTCTGCCGGTCCCCGGCCCCTGATGCTCGCCGTCCGCTGGGAGCAGCAGGGACCGAAGTCCTGGGTGGCGCGCGACCACGGGACCAGCCTGGGGCTCGTGCTGCACGTCCGTGAGCGGTTCCTGGCGTTCGACCAGGACGACCGCCCGCTCGGGAGCGCGGCGTCCCTGGCGGCGGCCCAGCAGCTCGTCGCCGGTGCTGTCCGCGCGAGTGCCCCGGCCCGGCGGGACACCGTCGCGGTCGTGCTGTCGGTGCTCGCGGCGCTGACCGTCGGGGGAGCGGCCGTCGTGCTCGCCGCCCGCGCCCTGATCTGAACGGCCCCGTGCGGGTCACTCCGAACGCTCCGGACGGTGCACCCACTGCCGGAGCGCGGCCGTGACCGCGACGGGGTCCTCCCACGGCGCGAGGTGACCGACGTCGTCGAGCACGACGACCTCGGGGTGCCCAGGCAGCGCCGTCTGCAGGTCGTACGCCTGGTGCAGGGGGATCCAGGGGTCCTGCCGCCCCCACCCGATCCGGGTCCGGCACCGCACGGAGCCCAACAGCTCGGCCACGGCCCGGGTGTCGTCGGGGGTCAGCGCGGCGATCTGGAGTGAGAACGCGACCTGCCCCTCGGGGCCGGCCCAGGGCCGCGCGAGGGCCTCGAGGTCCGACGGCGAGAAGCCCCGCGACGAGGCACCGTCGATGTACTGCCGCACCAGGGCGGCGTGCAGGTCACCGGGGAGTCGGTCGAAGACGTCACGGTGCTCCGCCACCAGCCGGAAGAACGGAGACCCCCAGGGGTCGAGCACGACGGCGTCCCAGAGGAACAGGCTCGCGTACTCGGCACCGTGCAGCAGGTGCGCCCGGAGCGCCACGGCGCCACCCACGTCGTGTGCGACCAGGTGGGGTCGATCGAGCCCCCACCGGTCGAGGAGCGCGCCGAGACGGATCGCCTGCGCTCGGAGCGTGGTGTCCACGGTCGGCCCGCGGTCCGAGTCGCCGTACCCGGGCATGTCCCAGAGGAAGACCCGGTGGTCCTGCGCGAGCGCCCGGCCGACCTCGGCCCAGACCGCCGATGACCAGGGCGTCCCGTGGCACAGGACGACGTCGCCGCGTGCCGGTCCTGCCGGCTCGAGGACCCTCGTGGCGATGGTGGTGCCGTCGACGACGATCGGGACCGGGGCGGGGAGGTGGACGGGGACGGGGAGGGGCACTCGACGTGGCAGCATGGTCGCACGCTAGGACCTCATGTCGACCTGAGGTCAAGAGGAACGGACGGGGCAGTGCGGATCGGTGCAGCAGCTCGGCGGGTCGGCGTCGAGGTCCACGTGCTCCGGCACTGGCACGACACGGGGGTCGTCGTGCCCGATCGAGCGCCGTCGGGTCACCGGGAGTACTCCGAGGAACACGTCCGTCGCCTGCAGGTCGTCCGGGCCTGCCAGGGCGTCGGCATGAGCCTTGCCGAGATCCGGCTGGTGCTCCGACGGAGTGCACCCGACCGGTCCGGAGTCATCACCGAACGTCTCCGTCAGATCCGGGCGCAGCGTGACCAGTTGGCCGACGCCGAGCGGTTCCTCGAGCACGTGATCGACTGCACCCACGACCTGCTGACGCGGTGCCCGTCGTGCTCCGCCTACGCCTCCTCGGGCACGCGGCTCCGGTCGGCGCCCTCCGCACCGGTACCGTTGCGTCCGTGAACGACGACCCCGATGCCGCCATCGCCCAGCACGTCCACGACGCCTGGGACGGTTCCCTGCGCCTGGTGCACATCACGATCTCGGACGAGGACGGTGACGCCTACCCCGGGCAGGACGTCGACCGGTGGGTGATCGACGTCCGCGTCCCGATCACCGACGACGACGAGACCGAGGCGGTCTCCGTCGCCGAGGTCACCGCGTTCACGAGCCGTGCACCGGAGTCGCTCGAGGCACTGGTGCTCGGCTACCAGGTCTCCGACGTCGCCGGGTCCTTCGCGTCCGCCGTCGCCGCGCAGGACGCGACGGGGGAGACGTTCTTCTCGCTGCAGACCCACGCCGCCGAGATGCTCGGCAAGCCCGACCTGCTCGCCGTCGACCGGCTCACGGTCCGTCCCGCGTACCGGGGGCTGCCCGGACTGGTGCCGGCGATCGTCGACGCCGTCCGCCACGGACCTGCCGGGCGCACCGCATCGTGGGTGCTCACCGACCCGACGGTCTGGGACGTGCCGTTCGGCGAGGACGACCGGTCCGCCGGCGCGTTCGTGCAGTGGGCCGACACCGCGGTGCTCACCTCGATGAACGCCGCGCCGGACGACCTGGAACACCTGTCGCTCGTCCCGCCGGCCGGTGGCATCGTGATGGGGTCCCGGGCGGACGAGGTGCACCTCGGCGACGCGATCGACCACGCGATGACGCAACCGGCGATCGCGGTGCCGTTCGACCTGCCGCCGAAGCTCCCCGCCAGCATCTGGGCCGCCGCACCCGAGGACGTCCACGGCGTGCACCCGGACGAGACCACCGGGTCGATCACGGTGGAGACGCACGACGAACAGCTCGAGGTCGTCGGTTCGCCCGGCACCGCACCGCAGCTCGTGGGGATCTCGGCCTCGGCCGACGCCGCGACCCAGGAGTGGCTCCGCACCGTGCACCAGCGTTGGTGGCAGTACGAGCCGGACCTGCACGCCCGCATCCACGACGTCGTCGACGAGTACCTGTCCACCGGACACATCGAGTCGGCGTCGGACGAACTCGCGGGGCACCTGCACGCACCCGACCTGCCGCCGTACCGGACGGAGTGGCCGGGCACCGGTACCGTCCTGCTCGAGGAGCTCGGCGAGGACACCGAACCCATCGTCTTCGACGCCGTGCTCGAGGACGGCACCCGGCACGAGCACATCGGCGTGGTCGTCGTGCACGAGTCCGGACACGTCCGCGCGTTCCTGCACGACGAGTGGGAGCCCGGGTTCCCGGCCGCCGAGGCCGCGGTCGCGCACCTCATCAGCCTCGGTGCCGGCGAGTTCTTCGCGGACGCCCTGCACGACGAGCTGTCAGCGGGTGTCGAGCACGCGATCCTGACGGGTGACGTCCGCGGCCACTGACCGGGCCGCCCTTGGTCGGCTCAGACCGGGCGGTAGATCGCGATCGGCGGGGTGTCGTCGTCGCCCGCGTCGTGGGCGTCGCCCGTCGCGAGCCAGGTGCGACCCTCGTGCTCGATCGTGGTCGGCAGGTCGCCGTGCACCAGGATCCGGATCGCGGGGGCGTCGCCGTCGACCAGGTCGACGCCGTGGGCCTCGGTCCCGCCGGGATTGTCGTGCACGTAGCTCATGGTCCGATCGAACTCCGTCGACCTGACGGACCGCCCGCGCCGCGCCGGACACGCCCGGAACCTCCACCGGAACCGGTGATGCCGCCCTTCTTCGGGTAGAGTCATCTCCGCACGGCCAGGACGGCGTGTGAATGCGGATGTGGCGCAGTGGTAGCGCATCACCTTGCCAAGGTGAGGGTCGCGAGTTCGAATCTCGTCATCCGCTCAGAACAGGAAGACCGGAACCCCCGTCGCTCGGAAGAGCGGCGGGGGTTCCGTCGTTCGGGGGCGTCGCAGCACCGGAGGCGTGGGGGCCCGGCGGGCGCAGGCTTCGGGTACCCGCGCCCGCCGGGCGCGGAGGCGACCCTGCCCCCACCGGTACGCGCCGGGTGGGTGGCCCGGCGCAGTTCCGAGGATGTATCCGGAGCCGTGCCCCGTTCGGGTGGGAACCGGATCCAGGGTTGCGGGAACCCGCAAGAACCCCGCACGACCCGCCGCGTGAGCCTTGTGCTACTCGATGCCGTCCGGTAGTGACGCCGACATCGTGCGGGCACCGGGCAACCCGACCCACCGCCGGGCTCCGGACTCGACGACCGTGACGAGCACCGTGTCGCACCCGCGGCAGCGCGCCACCGACCCCATCGCGGTGCGGTAGACCGTGGTCTGCCCGAGCACCCCGAGCGACCCGCACCCGGCGCAGCGCAGGGCGACCACGGTCGGCTCGGGTCCCAGGCTGTCGGCCAGCGTCCCCGCCAGCGCGTTGCCGTCCACGACGACCATCAGTTGCCCCCGAACCGCTCGGCGCGGACGTCACTCGTGTCGTGCCCGAGCTCGGTGAGCCAGCGCAGCACCTGCTCGACGAACGGCGTCGACCCGCACACGTAGACCAGGGCGCCCGCGTCCGGCGGGAACACCGCGGCAGCGAGCGCGTCCCGCGTCAGCCGTCCGGCCGGCACGGTCGAGCCTGGAGGCGCGGTGCGGCTGTACACGTGGGTCACCTCGAGCGGTGCCCGGCTCGCGAGCGCCTGGTCGAGTTCCGGACGGAAGAAGACGTCATCCGGTGTGCGGACGGCAGCGAGGAGCCGGAAGGGCGCCGGGTCGTCCGCCTCGGCGTGCGCGGTCACCATCGCGACGAGCGGCACGATGCCGGAGCCGCCGGCGATGAGCTGCACCGGACGGGTGGACTCGCCCGGCCGCCAGACGAACCAGCCACCCAGGGGTCCGTGGACCTCGAGTGCATCGCCGACCTCGACGGCATCGACGAGGAACGGGGAGACCTCGCCACCGTCAACCCGGTCGACCGCGAGCACGACGTCGGTCGCGGGGCCGGCTGACGCGATCGAGTACGAGCGCTGTGCCTGGTAGCCGTCCTCGGCGGTCAGCCGCAGGTCCAGGTGCTGCCCGGGGTCGTTGCCCGGCCAGGTCGGGACGTCGAGGACGATCCGGCGCGCGTTCGTCGTCTCGCGGCCGACGGACGCGACGGTGGCGGCGTGCCAGGCCGGCCGCCTGCGGGTGGCGGGACGAGCGACGGGGGTGATCCGTGCCTCCAGGCCGGTGTCGGGGAGCGTCACCAGTACCGCTCTTCCTTCCACGGGTCGCCGTGCAGGTTGTAGCCCGCGTTCTCCCAGAAGCCGGGCTCGTCGTCGGACTGCATGACGATGCCGCGCACCCACTTGGCGCTCTTCCAGAAGTACAGGTGGGGGACCAGCAGGCGGGCGGGCCCGCCGTGCTCGGGCGTCAGGGGCTCGCCGTCGGCCTCGAACGCGATCCAGGACTTGCCGTCGAGCAGCTCGTCGAGCGGGACGTTGGTCGTGTAGCCGCCGTGGCTGTGCACCATGCAGTAGTCGAGTTCGGTCTCGACGTCCTCGAACAGACGGTCGAGCGGGACACCCCGCCACGGCATGTCGAGCTTGGTCCAGTGCGTGACGCAGTGGATGTCGACGGTGACGTCCTCGACGCCGAGTGCGTGCACCTCGTCCCAGGTCCACTGGTGCAGGCCGGACTCGGTGCGGATCGAGAAGGCCCAGTCGGTCGGCTCGATGTCGGGCGTCGCCCCGGCGGACAGGACGGGCCAGTCGCGGACCAGGGTCTGACCGGGCGGGATGCGGGTGTCGTCGCGGTCGTCGCGGCGACCGCCGAACCCGCGGGTGAACGTGGCCATGGTCCTCCTCGGGGACGTCGGTGCGTTCCCGATCATGCCGTGTGGCGGGCGGTGCCGTGTAACGGGTTGGTAAACGTTCCACCCGTGTACGGAACGGTCGTATCCCAGGCCGGATCCCCACCGGTCCGCCGTTCTCGGCGCCCTCGGCACCGACGCGACCGCTGGGAGCGGGCTTGGGGGATCGGCCTGGGACCTCTATCGTTCACCGGAACGATTACAGGAGGGGTCACCCCGAATGCAGCCCATCGTCCCCGAACCCCGCAATGCCCACGGTCCGAGCCGTCGGGCGCTCATCACCGGCGCCGCCGGTCTGGCCGGCCTCGGCCTGCTCACGCTCGCCGGGTGCAGCTCTGGCGCGTCCGCCGGCACCCCCACGATCCCCGAGGCCGCGGCCACCGGCGTCGCCCGTCGCGGCGGACGCCTGCGCATCGCGCGGCCCGCCGCGTCCGCCGCCGAGACCCTCGACTCCGCGAGCTCACTGTCGGCCTACGAGTACCTCGGCGCGCTGTACAACCGGCTCGTCAAGCTCGACCAGCAGGGCACCCCGGTCCCGGACCTGGCCGAGGAGTGGTCCGCGAACGCCGACGGCACCGAGTGGACCTTCGCGCTCCGCCGGGGCGTGACCTTCCACGACGGCTCTCGGTTCACCGCCGACGACGCCATCGCGAGCATCCGGCACATCCTCGACGAGAAGACCGGCAGCCCGCAGGCCGGGGTGCTCGGCGAGGTCATGGACGCCGACTCGATGCGCGCCGTCGACCCGTACACGCTGCGCTTCTCGCTGACGAAGCCGAACGCCGAGTTCCCGTCGCTGCTCACGGCCTACCAGTGCTACATCGTGCCGGCCGACGCCGTCGCCGACATCGGCCGCACCGGGATCGGGACGGGGCCGTTCCGGCTGTCGTCGTTCACCCCCGCCGGTGCCGGCAGCGTCGAGGCGTTCCCGGACCACTTCGCCGGCCGCCCGGCGCTCGACGGCATCGACTTCTACTCGATCCAGGACACCACCGCGCGGGTGAACGCCCTGCTCGCCGGACAGATCGACCTCATCTCGCAGACCAACCTGGACTTCGCCACCGCCCGGGTGGTGTCGGCGTCCGACCGCGCCACCGTCGCCCGGTCGAAGAACGCCCAGTGGTACACGATCCCGATGCTCGCCACGAGCGACGAGTTCAGCGACCCGCGGGTGCGCCAGGCGATGAAGCTCGCCTACGACCCCCGGAAGATCGTCGACACCGCGCTGCAGGGCACCGGTTCGGCAGGCTGGGACAACCCCGTGCCGCCGCAGCTCGCCGCGTTCGTCGACGACCACCGCGAGTACGACCCGGACAAGGCCCGGGCGCTGCTCAAGCAGGCCGGGCGCGAGGACTTCCGCGCCGCGATCTACACGTCGAGCTACGAGTCGGTGTTCACCCCGATGGCCGTCGCCTACCGCGACGCCGTCGCCGACGCGGGCATCCGTCTGACCGTCCGCAACGCGAGTTCGGACTCGTACTACACGCAGATCTGGATGCAGAAGCCGCTCATGGTGAGCTACTGGTTCACGGGGCGGCCGATCGACCAGCTGCTCAACCAGATCTTCCGCTCGGGGTCGTCGTACAACGAGAGCGCCTGGTCGAACGAGACCTTCGACGGGCTGCTCGACGACGCCCGCGCCGAGATGGACGACGCCAAGCGGCTCACCCTGTACCAGGACGCCCAGCGGCTCGTCGTCGAGGACGGTGCCGACATGACGCCGATGTTCGGCGACCGGCTCGTGGGGTTGTCCCGCGACGTCGTGAACTACTCGGAGTACGGCTTCGAGTTCGACTACCTGCGGATCGGACTGCGCCGATGACGACCACGAACGCACCGTCGGACGTCCTCGTCCCCGTCCTCCGCCGCGTCGGCATCGCCGTGCTGACGGTGGTGCTCGCCTCCCTCTTCGTGTTCCTCGCGGTGCAGGCGCTCCCCGGTGACGTCGCCCAGCAACTGCTCGGGCAGAACGCCACCCCCGACGCCGTGAAGCAACTACGCGAGACCCTCGGCCTCGACCAGAACGTCTGGCTCCGCTACCTGCAGTGGCTCGGCGGCGCCGTGCACGGCGACTTCGGCACCTCGCTCGTCAGCGGCGAACCGGTCGCCCCGACGCTGTTCACGGCCTTCCGGAACAGCATGCTCATCGCCGTGCCCGCGATGCTCGTCGGCGTCACGGTGTCCCTGACGCTCGGTGTCGTCGCCGGTGTCCGCCGCGGCCGTCCGAGCGACAAGGTGATCTCGATCGTCAGCCTGGTCGTGATGAGCGTGCCGGAGTTCATGGTCGCCACCGTCCTCGTGCTGCTGTTCGCGATCGGCCTGCCGGTCTTTCCCGCCGTCGTGCTGCGGGGGAGCGACGCCACCGTCGCCGAGCTGCTGCCCACCATCTGGCTGCCGATCATCGTGCTGACGCTCGCGATGGCCGCCTACATCGTGCGGACGGCCCGCTCGTCGACCATCGACGTGATGGCGTCGGAGTTCGTCACGACGGCCGAGCTCAAGGGCCTGACGATGCGCCGGGTGGTCTGGAAGCACGCGGTCCCGAGCGCCCTGCTGCCGACGCTCAACGTCGTCGCGCTCAACGTCGCGTGGCTGCTCGGCGGTGTCGTGGTGGTCGAGAACGTCTTCAACTACCCGGGGATGGGCAAGCTCATGCTCGAGTCGGTGTTCAACCGCGACCTGCCCACCATCGAGGCGATCGCCCTGCTGAGCGCCCTGATCTACGTCGTGTGCAACCTGGCCGCCGACCTCGTCGCGCTCGCACTCGACCCGAAGCTGCGGACCCGCCAGCGACGACCGCGCACGCGTACCCGCAGCGCCCGCAGCACCAGGAAGGCCGCCGCATGACCGCCACCGCACCCCGCCGCCGCCGCGTCGGACGCGACGTGCTCGCCGGCGCGCTCGCACCCCTGCGCGGGTCGACGGCGCTGAGCATCGGCCTCGGCCTCATCGCCCTGCACGTCGTCCTCGCCCTGCTCGCGCCGGTCATCGCCGGGCACGATCCGGTCGCCACGAACGCCGGCGACGTGCTCGCCGGTCCGACGTGGACGCACTGGCTCGGCACCGACCAGTACGGGCGTGACGTCCTCTCCCGCACCCTGAACGGCGGCCGGTACGCGCTGTCCGTGACCTTCCTCGCCACCACGATCGCCGTCGCGGTCGGCACCGTGCTCGGCTGCGTCACGGCCTACGCCGACAACTGGTTCGACGAGGTCGTCATGCGCGTCGTCGACGCCCTGCTCAGCGTGCCGTCGATCCTCGCGCTCCTGGTCGTCGTGACGGTCTTCGACGCCGGCCTCTGGGTCATCGTCCTCGCCGTCACGGTCGTCTACGCCCCCGCGGTGACCCGGGTCGTCCGCGGCGCCGCCCGCACCGTGATCACCCAGGACTACGTCACCGCTGCCCGCGCCCGGGGCGAGCGGCCGCTGTCGATCGTGTTCCGCGAGATCCTGCCGAACGTGCTCGACGTCGTGCTCGTCGAGTACGCGATGCGGGCCTCGTGGATCGTGCTGCTCGTCGCGTCGCTGTCCTTCCTGGGCTTCGGCGCGAACCCGCCGACCCCGGACTGGGGCCTGATGGTGCAGGAGAACCGCACCGCGCTCACCGTGGTGCCGCTCGGCACCCTCGCCCCGATCGTGGCGCTCGCCACGCTGGTGATCGGACTGAACCTCGCGGCCGACGGCCTGAGCAAGTCGCTCGGTGTCGACCGCGCCAAGCAGGGAGTCAGCGCATGACCCGCACCGACACCGGCACGACGTCCGCCGCGACGGCGACCGTGCCCGACGCGGTCGTCCGCGTCGACGACCTGTCCATCTCGTACGCCGCCGGCAAACGACGCGTCCCCGTCGTCCGGGGCGTCTCCTTCGCGATCGAGGCCGGTCGCACCCTCGGCCTGGTCGGCGAGTCCGGCAGCGGCAAGTCCACCGTCGCGCGGACGCTCCTCGCACACCTGCGCGCCGGGTCGGCGATCGACGGCGGGACGGTCCGCGTCGACGGCGCCGACGTGTTCGCCCTGTCGCCGGCCGGCCGCCGGGCGCTCCGCGGCGGCACCGCCTCGGTCGTCGCCCAGAACGCCGGACAGGCGCTCACCCCGTCGATGCGCGTCGGCGAACAGATCCGCGAGGCCCTCCGCGCCCACGGCGAGCCCGACGGCCCCGAACGCGTCGCCGAGCTGGTCCGGCTGGTCCGGCTGCCGGACCCCGACGCGATCGTCCGCCGGTACCCGCACCAGTTGTCCGGCGGGCAGCAGCAGCGCATCGCCATCGCGATGGCCGTCGCCGCCCGGCCGCGCGTGCTCGTCCTCGACGAGCCGACCACCGCCCTCGACGTGGTCACGCAGGCCGCGGTCCTCGACCTGGTCGCCGACCTCGGCCGGCAGCTCGGCATGGCCGTCCTGCTCGTCAGCCACGACCTCGGGGTGGTGTCCGCCATGGCGGACGAGATCGCCGTGATGCGCGACGGCGAGGTCGTCGAGAACGCCGCCACCGCGGCGCTCTTCGCCGCGCCGCAGCACGAGTACACGCGCGCCCTGCTGGCCGCGGTGCCGGACGGGCGACGGCCTGGAGGCGGGGGGCACGTGTCCGACGACGCGACCGTCCCCGGGACGGTCGGCTCCACGGCCACCGGCACCGCGCCTCCCGAGCGCGCAGCCCGCCCCGTGGTGACCGCGGACGACCTGGTGATCCGCTACGGCCGCGGCCTGCCGGCCGCCGTCGACGGCGTCTCGTTCACGATCGCCGCGCACGAGACGCTCGCCGTCGTCGGCGAGTCCGGCAGCGGCAAGTCGACGCTCGCGACGGCGCTGGCTGGCCTGGTGCCGGCCGAGTCGGGGACGTTCACGTACGACGACGGCGCGACGAGCGGCGACCTGCGCGAGCCGATCGCCGGCCGCGCGCCCGACCTGCGGCGCGCGGTGCAGCTCGTGTTCCAGAACGCGGACACGTCGCTCAACCCGCGGCGCACCGTGGGTGCCGCCGTCGCGAGGCCGCTCCGGCTGTTCAGCGGCTCGTCCTCGCGCGAGCGCGTGGGCGCCCTGCTCAGCCAGGTCGGGCTCGGGCCGGAGTTCGCCGACCGCCTGCCCGCGCAGCTGTCCGGTGGGCAGCGCCAGCGCGTCGGGATCGCGCGCGCACTCGCGGCCGAGCCGTCGCTCGTGATCGCCGACGAGATCACCACCGCGCTCGACGTGCAGGTGCAGGCGGGAATCCTCGCGCTGCTGGCCGACCTGCAGCGCGAGCGGGGCCTCGCCTGCCTGTTCATCAGCCACGACCTCGCCGTGGTGCGGGGTGTGGCGGACCGGGTCGCGGTGATGACCGGTGGCCGGATCGTCGAGATCGGACCGACCGAGCGGGTGTTCACCGGCCCGAACCACCCGTACACGTCGACGTTGCTCGCGGCGACGCTCGAACCCGGCAGCACGACCCTGCCCGACGTCGGTGACGGGGTGCCGCGCTGGCGGCACGCCGACGGCTGGACCGACCACGGCGACGGACACCGCACCCGCAACTGGGAGGACGCATGACCACCGACGACGGCACCGACCACGGCACCGCCGCCACCGCCTTCACCGCCATCGGCGACCCTGGCTCGCTGCCCGCGGGCGTGACGGTCCGCGACGAGTGGATCCCGATGCCCGACGGCGTGCGGCTGCACGCCCGGATCTGGGCGCCGTCGCAGCCGCCGACGCAGTCGGGTACGCCCAGCGACCCGACGCCGGTGCTGCTCGAGTACCTGCCGTACCGGCTCGACGACTGGACCGCACCGCGCGACTCGGAGCGGCACCCCTGGTACGCCCAGCACGGGTACGCCTCGGTGCGGGTCGACATCCGCGGCACCGGGTCGTCCGACGGGTTCTTCGACGACGAGTACAGCGAGCAGGAGCTGCTCGACGGCGAAGCCGTGATCGCCTGGCTCGCCGAGCAGCCGTGGTCGACCGGTGCCGTCGGCATGTTCGGCATCTCGTGGGGCGGCTTCAACGCGCTGCAGCTCGCGGCCCGGGCACCCGCCGCCCTCAAGGCCATCGTGACGGTCTGCTCGACGGATGACCGGTACGACAACGACGTGCACTACGTCGGCGGCGCCGTGCTCGCCATCGACATGGCGGCCTGGGGCGCGACGATGTTCGCCTTCAACTCGCGGCCGCCCCGGCCCGAGGTCGTCGGTGCCGGGTGGATCGACCGGTGGCGGGAACGCCTCGAGGCGAACCGCCCGATGACGCCGGTGTGGCTCGCGCACCAGGAGCGCGACGACTACTGGCGGCACGGCAGCGCGGCCGAGGACTACGACGGCATCCGCGCCGCGGTGCTCGCGGTCGGCGGGTGGGCGGACCCGTACCGGGACGCCGTGCTCCGGCTGGTCGACCACGTCAGCGCCCCCGTGAAGGGCATCGTCGGCCCGTGGTCGCACCAGTACCCGGACCGTGGACTCGCGCCGGGGCCGTCGATCGGGTTCCTGCAGGAGACCCTGCGGTGGTGGGACCGCTGGCTGCGCGGGGTCGACACCGGCGTCGAGGACGACCCCGCACTGCGGGCCTGGATCAACGAGGGCGAAGCCCCCGCGCCCTACTACGCCGGCCGCCGCGGTCGCTGGATCGGTGCCGAGGCGTGGCCCTCCGCCGCGACCCACGAGCGTGTCCTGCCCCTCGCCGCCCTGCGCGGCGGTGACCTCGGGCCGGTCGTCGTGCGGTCGCCGCAGCACACCGGGGTGGACGCCGGTCGGTTCTTCCCGTTCGGCAACGCCACCGACCTGCCGACGGACCAGCGCGCCGAGGACGGCCGGTCGGTCACCTTCGACCTGCCCGTCGGCAAGGCGTTCGACCTGCTCGGCAACGTGCTCGTGCGGCTGTCCGTCACGAGCGACCAGCCCCGGGCCACCCTGACCGTGCGGCTCTGCGACGTCGCACCGGACGGCTCGTCGACGCTCGTCACGCGCGGGGTGCTGAACGCCGCGAAGCGCGACGGGATGGACCGCGACGACGTGCTCGTGCCCGGGACACCCGCCTACCTGCCCGTGCGCCTGGTCTCGACCGGACACCGGTTCGCCGCCGGACACCGGCTGCGCATCGCGGTCTCCTCGTCGTACTGGCCGTGGGTGTGGCCGCACGGCGTCGAGGCCACCGTGACGATCGACCCGACCACCTCGAGCGTCACCCTGCCCACCTGGACCCGGGAGACCGACGACGGGGTGGCCTTCGCCGAGCCCGAACGGTCCGAGCCCCTCGTGATCGAGCGCGTCGCGCCGGCCGACCCGCTGCCGCAGCGCACGGTGACGCACGACGTCGAGACGGGGGAGTGGACGCTCGACGTCGATCCCGGGTACGGCGGCGGACGCGTCTACCCGGACGGCCTCGTGTTCACCGAGGACGCCCGCGAGACGTACCGGATCCGCTCCGACGACCCGACCAGCGCACGGGCGAGTTCCCGCTGGGCGATCGGGCTGACGAAGCCGGAGTGGGCCGCGCGCCTCGAGACGACGTCCGAGGTCACCGCCGACGCCGACACCTTCCACGTCCTCAACACCGTGCGCGCCTGGGCACGCGACGGCGGACCCGACGAACCCGAGGTGCTCGTCACCGAGCGGACCTTCGTCGACGACGTCCCACGGACCTCGGCGTGACCGCGGCGGCACGCGTCCGGCAGCGGCCGGAGGTCCGGCGCGCGATGATCGTCGAGGCCGCCCGCGCGGTGATCGTCCGGAACGGTGTCGGCGCCACCGGGCTGCGCGACATCGCGGCCGAGGCCGGCGTCTCCGTCGGCACCGTGACGTACCACTTCGGGAGTGTCGCGGAGATCCTCAACGAGGTCGTGGTGCTCGAGACGGAGCGCTTCTACGGCGCCATCGTCGCGGCCGTCGACGCCGAACCCGACGTGCTGGTGGGGTTGCGGATGCTCGTCGCCCCGCTGTTCGGCGACACCGAGCAGGTCCGGCAGCACTGGCGGATCTGGTCCGACTACTGGACCGCGGTGGTCCGGCGGCCCGAGGTCGCCGCCGAGTACGCCGAACGCATCCGCGTCTGGGAGGCCTGCCTGGTGCGGGTCATCCGGCGCGGGGTGGACGCCGGGGTGTTCGGTGGCACACGCCAGGGCAGCGACGGCGGCGACCCCGTCGACGCCGAAACCGTCGCGCTGCAGCTCGCAGCGTACAGCGACGGCGTCGCGACCCAGATCGCCCAGGGCGTCCCGGGGCTGACGAACACGGTCGCCCTGTCGTGGATGTGGCGGTTCCTGTCGCACGAACTCGGTGTGCCCGCTGTGGACATCGCCGGAACCGGTCGTTCCCCCTTGTGATGAGGTAAGGCTTCCCTTACCGTTGCCACATGGCACGGACCCGGCGACAGCCCAGCGAACGCATCCTCATCGCGGGTGGTGCCGAGGACCTCGTCGAGATCCACCGCCAGCTCGAGGAACTCCCCGAGAACACGTACGGGCAGGTCTTCGTCGAGGTCGCCCTCGACGAGCAGATCCGCATCCTGCCGGCCCCGCCGCGCGTCACCGTGACCTGGCTGGTCCGGAGCGCCCGCAGCTCGGCCGTCGCTCCGCTGGTTTTCGCGGACCACGGCGAAGCGCTGGCACACGCCCTGACCGGGTGGGCCGCCGAGTGGTGCGTGACGGGCTGCGAGCCCCGCACCTCGGTGTGGATCGGGTGCGCGGACAGCCCGTGGATCGAGCGCGCTCGGTCCATGGTGCAGCTCGAGCTCACCGACGCCGGCCAGCACGTCCAGGTCGAGTACGGCGGGTAAGGGCAGCCTGCTCTTCCTTGCAATGTGCAAAAGACGGGGGCATGGTTGTGCCATGACCACGCAGAGCAGCACCACCACCCCGAGCACCACGTCCCCGTTCTCGACCACGCCGGAGCTCGCAGCCGGGGTCGCCCAGTTCCTCGCCCCCGTCGTCATCGACCTCGAGGCGCTCGTCGTCAACGGCAAGCAGGCCCACTGGCACGTCCGTGGCCGCAACTTCGTCGGCGTGCACGAGCTCCTCGACGAGATCGTCGACCACGCGCAGGACTACGCGGACAAGGCTGCGGAGCGCATCGTCGCCCTCGGCCTGCCGGTCGACTCGCGCATCGCGACCGTCGCCGCGAACACCACCCTGCCGCCGCTGTCGCAGGGCTTCCAGAACTCGGACGTCACCGTCACCGAGGTGATCGCCCAGATCGACGCCGCGCTGCTGCAGGTCCGCCGTGCGGTCGACGGCCTCGACGAGGTCGACCTCAACAGCCAGGACGTCGCGATCGAGATCGAGCGCGCGCTGACCAAGGACCGCTGGTTCCTGCAGGCGCACCTCGCCGCCTGAGTCGCGACCACACCTCTGACGGGAGGCCCGGTGCCAGCTGGCACCGGGCCTCCCGTCCGTCTCGGGTCGCGCTCCGGGCCCGCACCTCACGCGGACGGCGTGATCAGCCCGCCCTCGTACGCCAGCACGACGGCGTGCACCCGGTCCCGCAGCTGCAGCTTCGCCAGGACCCGGCCGACGTGGGTCTTCACGGTCTGCTCGGCGATGAACAGCTCCGCCGCGATCTCGCCGTTCGACCGCCCCCGCGCCATCAGCAGGAACACGTCCCGCTCCCGGTCGGTCAGCACGTCGAGCACCTCGGTCCGCGGGGCCGCCGGCTGCGGACCGGCGACGAAGGCCTCGACGAGGTGCCGGGTCACCCTCGGTGCGAGCAGGGAGTCGCCGGCCGCGACGGTCCGCACGGCCTGCACGAGCTCCTCGGCGCTCGCGTCCTTGAGCAGGAACCCGCTCGCCCCGGCACGGAGCGCGTCGAACACGTAGTCGTCGATGTCGAACGTCGTGAGCATCACCACGCGGACGGGCGACTCCGCGGGCGCCGCGGTGATCCGCCGGGTCGCCTCGATCCCGTCGAGCTCCGGCATCCGGACGTCCATCAGGATCACGTCCGGCCGGAGCCGGATCGCCATCACGACCGCCTCGGCACCGTTCGCGGCCTCGCCGACGACCTCGACGTCGTCCTGGGCCTGGAGGATCGCCCGCAGTCCGACACGGAACATCTGCTGGTCGTCGACCACCATCACCCGCGTCATCGCGTTCCCCCGTTGGCCGTCGGCTGCGACGTGGTCGCGGTGGGCCGGGTGGGCAGACTGACGGCGACGCGGAAGCCGCCGTCCGGGTCCGGTCCGTGGTCGATGGTGCCGCGGAGCGCGGCGACCCGCTCGCGCATCCCCGCCAGGCCGAAGCCGCCGTCGTCCGGCGGAGCACCGGGCACGCTGCCGGCCGGTGGCGCGGCGTTGGCGACCTCGACCGTGAGGGCCGAGCCGTGCCTCCCGACCGTCACGACGGTGGTCGCACCGGGCGCGTGCCGGGCCACGTTGCCGAGCGCCTCCTGCACGACCCGGTACACGGTGAGCTGTGCGAGCCGGTCGACGTCGTCGAGGTCCGGGTCGAGCCGCTCGTCGAGTCGCAGGTCGACGGGGATGCCGGCCGCGCGGGTGGCCTGCACCAGTGCGGACAAGTCGGCGAGCCGCGGCTGCGGTGCACGCTCGGCGTCGGCGTCGCCACGCAGGGTGCCGAGCAGCTGCCGCATCTCCCGCAGAGCGGTGCGCGAGGTCTCGGCGATCGCGGCGAACTCGGTGCGGGCGTCCGGCGGCAGGTCCGCGACGCGGTACGGGGCGGACTCGGCCTGCATGTGCACGACGGACATGCTGTGGGCGACGACGTCGTGGAGCTCGCGGGCGATCCGGGAGCGCTCCTCGACCGTCCGGCGTCGGGCCTGCTCGAGCTCGGTGTCCCGGCGGGCGGCGGCGAGTTCCTCGCGCACGGTCCGGCGCTGCCCGATGACGACCGCAGCGGCGGCCACGACGAGGGTGTCGCCGGCGCTCACCACGAAGCTCGTCGCCCAGACGTCGACCTGTCCCCACCGGTCGGGCGTCACGCCGATGAGCAGCAGGGTGAGCAGTGTCGCCGCGACCCAGACCACCGCGGTGAGCCGCCAGGTGGTGCGGACGCCCAGCACGACGAGCAGCACGCTGAGGCCGACGATGCTCGTGACCGAGACCGGCCAGGGCCCGATGGTGCCGGGTGCCGTCAGGACCCCGAGGCCGGCGAGGGCGACGAGGTGCGCGCCCGACGCCGTGCGGGGGAAGAGCGGTGCGAGGCCGATGCTCGCCGAAAGGACGGCGGTCACGAGCAACGCGAGCGGCACGGGGACGCCGTAGAACGCGGCGGTCACGGGTGCGGCGACGGCGAACAGGGACACCGCGACGACGACGAAGCCGATCTGCACGGCGGGCCGGACCCAGGTGGGTCGGGGCTTCGGGACGACGGTCACGGGCAGGCGGTCTCTCCGGTTCGGGCGAGGCAGGGTTCGGGGGCGATGGCTGTGGCGGTGGCTGTGGCGGGTGTGGCTGTGGCGGGTGTGGCTGTGGTGGCTGCGGCTGCGGTGGCTGCGGCTGCGGCGCGGGCGTCACGGGCTTCGCGCCTGCGGCTGATGGTACCGAGCACCCGGTCGACCGCGATCCCGAGCCCGGCGGCGACCACCATCGACACCAGGGCGGCGACGATCGGTTCGTGCAGCACGCTCGACGCAGCCAGGGCGATCCCGATCGACACCGCCGACCACGCCAGCCCTGCGATCGCGCTGATCGCCAGGAACCGGCGGTAGGACAGCCGTGTTGCTCCGGCGGTCATGTTGACCGCGACCCGGCCGACCGGGATGAAGCGCCCGGTCAGGATGAGGCTGGCGGAGCGGCGCTGCATCTGCCGCTCGGCGAACGCGAAGGCCGCCGCGATCCGTGGTCGCTTCGAACGGGCCAGCCGAGCGAACCCGATCCGGCGCCCGATCCAGTACGCGATCGAGTCGCCGGCGATCGCTCCGAGGGCGGCGGCGACGAGCACCACGGCGAGCACGGGCTGTCCGGACGTCGCGGCGATGGCGGCGATCGCGACGAGGGCGGCCTCGCTCGGCACCGGCGGGAAGAAGCCGTCCACCAGGCACAGGGCGAAGAGGACGACGTAGACGAGCGGACTCGCGGCCAGCTCGACGACGAGCGGGGTGATCTGGTCGAACACGGGGTGCTCCCTCCGGCCGACGGAACTCGCCGACGAGGACGACGCTACGGAGCCGGCGCGCTCTGGCCATCCCGCGGCGGTCTCGACCACCCCCTACCGCGGTATGACGTTCCCGTCCGCGAAGACCACGTCGGGTGCGTCCACACGGCGGTCGACGACGGTGGTCGGGGCCTCCAGGTGCACGGCACCCGAGGGCATGATGCCCGCACCGCCGAACCGTTCCATCACCCGCCACTGCGCGACGACGTCCTCGCCGGCGTGCTCGGTCGGCAGGGTGTCCCAGAACCGGAAGCCACCGACCTCCTCGAGCGCACGGCGGTCGTAGAGCGCGCAGGCACCGACCCACGCGACGCGGTAGGGCACCCACTCGCCGGGGTGCAGGTCGAGGTCGGCGGCGACGTGCGTCGGGTTCGCGGCGTTGTGCAGTGACCAGCGGTCGAAGCCGGGGGTGCCGCGGCGCACCACCTCGGGCACGACGGGGCCGTCCCACCGTTCGAACACCGAGGTCTCGTGCGGGCGGCGGTCCTGCAGGTACGACAGGCCCTGCACGGCGCTGCCGACGAACCCGCAGCCCAGGGTGCGCAGCGCGTCGAGCATCCGCGCGATCGACCCCGGCTCGAGCCAGACGTCGTCGTCGAGGAACAGCACCGCGGCGGCCTCGGCGTGGTCGAGCAGGAACTGCCGGTGCTCTGCCAGGCCACGCCGTTCCGGGTGGGTGAGGAGCGTGACGGGCCGGCCCTGCGCCTCCAGGACGCGGAGCATCGCGGCGACCGCCGGCGCGCTGGCGGCGTCTCCGTCCGCGGACTGGTCGCTGAGGACGACGCGCAGGTCGACCTCGGTCTGGGCGGCGAGGCCGGCGAGCGTCGTGGCGAGCTCGGCCGGCCTGCCGACGGTCGGGATGAGCACGTCGACGTCGACCGTGCTCGTGTCCGCTGGATCGGGGGCCTTCGCCCAGGACCCGGACCAGCGGGCGGTCACGGTGCCGGGTCCGGTTCGGGCCGCGCAGCGGCTTCGCGGATCCGGCGCACGACGGCGCTGGTGGAGTGCTCGGGCACGTAGTCGACCATGACGACCTCGCCGCCGTAGCCGCGCACGACCTCGGTCTCGGTCAGCATCTCGGGGGAGTAGTCCCCGCCCTTGACGTAGACCTCGGGGCGCAACCGTTCGATGAGCGGGATGGGGGTGTCCGTCGCGAACACCGTGACCAGGTCGACGCAGGCCAGCGCGGCGAGCACGCCGGCGCGGTCCTCGGCCGGGTTGATCGGCCGCTCCGGGCCCTTCAGCCGGCGCACCGAGTCGTCGTCGTTCAGGGCGACGACGAGCAGGTCGCCCAGGTCACGGGCCTGGCGCAGGTAGGTGGTGTGCCCGCGGTGCACGACGTCGAAGCAGCCGTTCGTGAAGACCACGCGTCGGCGGGCCTGCCGTGCGGCCTCGACGGCGGAGGCGAGCTCGTCGTGGTCGACCACGGTCGCCGCCGGAGCGGTCACCGAGTCGAGCAGGGCGGCGGCGGTGCAGACGGACGTGCCGGCCTCGCGGACGACGACGTCGGCAGCGGCCTGGGCGACGGCGACGGCGTCGCGCAGGGGTGCCTGCACGGCGAGGGCGACGGTCGCGGCGGCGCAGAAGGTGTCACCGGCGCCGGAGGCCTGCTGCTCGGAGGCGGGCGTCGCACGCGTGCGGAACCCCTGGTCGGAGCCGGGCTCGAGCAGCACGGTGCCGTCGCGGTCGAGCGTGACCACCGCGGCACGGGCGCCACTGCGGGCGAGCACGTCGGCACGGGCTGCGACGACGGTGCCGACGCGGTCGGCACCGGTGCCGAGCTCCGTGCCGAGCAGTGCGGCGGTCTCACCGGCGTTCGGCGTGACGAGGTCGGGGTGCAGCGCGGCCCAGCGGGTCAGGTCGTGCGCGTCGACGACGACGGCACCGGGGCGGTCACGGTCGAGCATCGGCACGACGTCCTCGGCGCGGACGCCCAGACCGTAGTCGCACACGACGGCGGCGTCGGCGCACCTGATGGCACGGGCCACCGAACGGGCGAGGCGTTCGCCGTGCTCGGCGGTCGGGGTCGCAGCCAGCTCGTCGACCCGGACCACCACGCGGTCACCGCCGACCACGCGCGACTTCGTCGTGGTGCGGGCACCGGGGATCTCGACCAGGAACGACGTGTCGACGCCGGCAGCCTCGAGCCGCTGGCGCAGGACGTCACCGGCCTCGTCGTCACCGATGAGCCCCACCATGCGGACCCGGGCGCCGAGGGCGCGGGCGTTCACGGCTGTGTTCGCCGCACCGCCCGGCACCGCGATGGTCTCGGTGACGCGGACGACGGGGGCCGGGGCCTCGCGGGAGACCCGCTCGGCCTCGCCGACGGTCCAGCGGTCGAGGATGCAGTCGCCGATGACGACGACGAGGGGTTCGCGGTCGTCGATCGTGGCGACGAGGTCACGGACCAGCCGGACGTCGGCGGTCATCGGGTGCCTCCCACGGTGTCGGCGCTGCCGGCGGTGGCGCCTGCTGCGGCTGCGGGGCCGGTGTCGGTCGCGGTGCCGATGGTGGCTGCGGTGCTGTTTGTGGCTGCGCTGCTGCGGTCTGCTGCCGTCGACGTCTCGGCGGTGCGGCGCGGCGGTGCGGCCTCGAGGTGCACCACCGTCGTGGTCGTCATCTCGTCGAGCAGGTGCGGGCCGTACCCGAACCCGGCGCCCGAGGCACCGCGGGGCTGGGCGCTGCCGCCCGGAGCGCCACCGAACACGGCGTTCACCTTGACGGTGCCGACGGGCAGTTCGGCCGCGGCACGGAGCGCGTGCGCGGTGTCGTTCGTCAGCACGGTGGCCGCGAGGCCGTAGCGGTCGGCCGCGGCGAGCCGGAGTCCCTCCGCGAAGTCCGACACGATGCGCACCGGGGCGATCGGGCCGAAGGTCTCCTCGGTCAGCACGAGCATGTCGTCCGTGCAGTCGGTCAGGACGGTCGCCGGGTAGAACGATCCGAGCCCGCCGGGCGTGACGCCACCGGTCCGGACCGAGGCGCCGCGGGCGATCGCGTCGTCGACGTGGTGCTGCACGAGCTCGCGCAGCCGGTCGTCCACGAGCGGCCCGAACTCGGCGGCGGGTGCGGCCGTGCGGCGCTCCGCCTCGGCGACGAGCGCGGCGACGAAGGGCTCGGCGACGTCCTGGTGCACGTACACCCGCTCGACGCTGGTGCAGATCTGGCCGGTGTTCGCGAACGCGCCGAGTGCGACCTGTGCGGCTGCCCACTCCGGGTCGACGTCGGCATCGACGATGACCGGGTCGTTGCCGCCGTTCTCGCGGATGACGTGGGCGCGGGTGGTCGCGGCCACCTCGCTCAGGCGGTCGCCGGTCGCGGTCGACCCGACGTGCGCGTAGACGTCGATGCCCTCCTGCGCCAGGAGCAGCTCGCCGGTGGTCGCGTCGCCGTCGACCCCGATGAGCACGCCGTCCGGCAGGACCTCGGCGAGCAGCGCGTTGAGTCGGGCGAAGGTCGCCGGGCAGCGTTCGCTGCCCTTGTGCACCACGGTGTTGCCCGTGACGATCGCTGCGCCGAGGATCCCGCAGGCCACGGCGACCGGGTCGTTCCACGGCGTCAAGGCGAGCACCACGCCGCGCGGGTGCGGCACCGACCAGTCGGCGGCACCGAACTGCCCGCGCAGGGCCTCACCGCGGTGCACCGGCCCGAGCTCGGCGTACTGCACGAGCGTGCCGATGCCGGCCTCGACCCCACCGAGGGCGTCGCCGGGCACCTTGCCGGTCTCGCGGGTGTTCAGGTCCGCCAGCTCCTGCGCGTGCGCACGGAGGTGCTCGGCCGCGGCGTGCAGCAGGGCACCGCGCTCGGCCGGCGCGGTCCGGGCCCAGGCACCGGCAGCGGCACGGGCGCGGGCGACGGCGTTGCGGACGTCGTCCTCGGTCGAGCGGCGCACGGTGGACGCGATCGATCCGTTCACGGGGTCGGTCACCACGAGGTCGTCGGCGGCGGGGGGTGCGATCGTCATGGGGTCCTTCCGGAGGCGGGCGGGGCCTCACACGGTGCTCGTGCTCCGCTGTGTGCGGTCACGGCATCGCGCTTCTCGTCCATCCGGGGGCGCTGCTGGGCGTCCGGACGGGTCCGACCGGTAGACGTGGAGCTGTGCAACAGATCGGTGTGGGCGGAGAACGGTTCGACGGTGTCAGCGAGATTGCGGTGCTCCGCGGCGGGGGACTGGGCGACCTGATGTTCGCCCTCCCGGCGGTCGAGGCCCTGGCCGCCGCGTACCCCGGGGCCCGGATCACGTTGCTCGGGGCGCCGTCCGCGCGGCCGGTGCTCGAGGGTCGCACCGACGCCGTCCACGCCTTCGAGGAGCTCCCCGTCGTCCCCGGCGTCCGGGACTCCGGCGAGGGCGCACCGACCGAGCAGGACTTCTTCGAGCGGCTGCACGGGCGCTTCGACCTCGCGGTGCAGGTGCACGGCGGCGGCCGGAACTCGAACCCGTTCCTGCTCCGGCTCGGCGCCCGTCACACCGTGGGCACCGCCACCGAGGACGCCGAGGTCCTGGAGCGCTGGGTCCGCTACGTCTACTACCAGCACGAGGTCGTCCGGGCGCTCGAGGTGGCCTCGCTCGCCGGCGCCGAACCGGTCACCCTCGACCCCCGACTGCACGTCCCCGAGGCCACGCGGGCCGGGGTCCGACAGCGCCTCGGCGCGCGGGGACGACTCGTCGCGATCCACCCCGGCGCCACCGACCCGCGTCGCCGCTGGAGCCCCTCGCGCTTCGCCGAGGTCGCCCGTGCCCGGCTCGCCTCGGGGGACGACGTGGTGCTCGTGGGTGACGACTCGGACGTGCCGGCGTCGTCCGCCATCGTCGCGTCGCTGCCGCCCGAGCTCCGGGAGCGCGTGCACGACCGCACCGGGTCACTGCCGCTGCGCGAACTCCCCGACGTCCTCGCCGCCGCCGACGTCATGGTCGGCGACGACTCCGGCCCACGGCACCTCGCCGTCGCCGTCGGCACCCCGACCGTCGGGGTGTTCTGGTTCGGCAACGTGATCAACGCCGGGCCGTTCGACCGTGGTCGGCACCGCGTGCACCTGTCCTTCGTGACGCAGTGCCCGGTGTGCGGCACCGACGTCACCCAGGTCGGCTGGACCGCCGAGCGGTGCGAGCACGACCCGTCCTACGTGGACCAGGTCGAGCCGGAGGCCGTCCTCGCCGACGTCGAGGACCTGCTCCGCACGCTCTGACGAGCCTCGCACCGTGCGAGCTTCGGTCTCGTGCGCGCGTCGTCACCCCGTGCGCGGTTGCCCGCTGCGTGCGGCGCTGCAAGCGCGCACCCAGCCGTCAACGCTGCACCAGGCGGCGCACCGCGCACCGTGCACCGTGCACCGTGCACGGAACGCGACCGGACGCCGGACGGGAGGCCCGCTGTCAGCCCGCAACGCGCCTCCCGGCCGCACCGTGCGCACGCCGTCACCCAGTGCGCGGTTGACCGCTGCGTGCGGCGCTGCAAGCGCGCACCCAGCAGTCAACGCTGCACCAGGCGACGCACCGCGCACCGTGCACGGAACGCGACCGGACGCCGGACGGGAGGCCCGCTGCCAGCCCGCAACGCACCTCCCGGCCGCACCGTGCGCACGCCGTCACCCCGTGCGCGGTTCACCGCCGCGTGCGGCGCTGCAAGCGCGCACCCAGCCGTCAACGCTGCACCAGGCGACGCACCGCGCACCGTGCACGGAACGCGACCGGACGCCGGACGGGAGGCCCGCTGCCAGCCCGCAACGCGCCTCCCGGCCGCACCGTGCGCACGCCGTCACCCCGTGCGCGGTTCACCGCTGCGTGCGGCGCTGCAAGCGCGCACCCAGCCGTCAACGCTGCACCAGGCGACGCACCGCGCACCGTGCACCGTGCACGGGACCCGGCACGCGGCACGCGGACACACGGGAGGCGCGGTGCCAGCCGGCACCGCGCCTCCCGTCCGTCAGCGGCGAGCGACTACGGCCAGCTCGGCTCCGTCGCCGGCATGATCGACAGCTCGCGGATCTCGCAGCCGGCCGGCTGCGACAGCGCGAAGATGATCGAGTTCGCGACGTACTCCGGCTCGATGAGCTGCGCGTCCGGGCCCGGCTTGTACTGCTCGGTCCGGTCGGCGAAGAAGTTCGTCCGCATCCCGGCGGGGATGATGTTCGTCACGCCGATGCGACCGGCGGTCTCGGCGGCCAGCGCCTGCGAGAAGCCTCGGACGCCGAACTTCGACGCCGAGTACGCGGTGCCGTCGCCGACGCCGCGCAGGGCGAGCGACGACGAGATCGTGACGACGCGGCCGTGCGTGGCCTCGAGGGCGGGCAGTGCGGCGCGCACGGTCGAGGCGGTGCCGATCAGGTTGACGCCGACGATCTGCTCCCACTTGCCGGACGAGATCGCGTCGATCGGGGCGGGGGTGTCGATGCCCGCGGCGGTGACGACGGCGTCGAGGCCGCCGTGCCGCTCGGCGGCGTCACGGACCGCCTGCTCGACGGCGTCGGTGTCCGAGACGTCCACGGCGACGGCGTCGACGCCCTCGGGGACGGCGTCGATCCGCAGGTCGAGGACGATCGGGGTGCCGCCGGCCTCGGTGACGGCAGCCACGACGGCGGCGCCGAGTCCGGAGGCGCCGCCGGTGACGAGGACGCGGCCGATGGGGGTGGTGGGGACGGGCATGGATGTCCTTTGCGTAGTGGAGCGGGAAGTGGTCGAGCAGGTGTGTGACGGCGGACGGACGCTCAGCCGACGCGTTCGATCGCGGCGGCGAGCCGGGTGGTCGACCGGCCCGGGTGGAACGGCACGGTGACGACGCGGCCACCCCACTCGGCGAGGGTCGCCGTCTCGGGCAGTTCGCTCGCGGTGTAGTCGCCGCCCTTCGCCCAGACGTCCGGTCGGAAGCGGCGCAGGGCCTCGTCGGGGGTGGACTCGTCGAACACCACGACGGCGTCGACGCAGTCGAGTGCCAGGAGCAGCTCGACCCGGTCGTCCTGGGTCATGATCGGCCGGTCCGGGCCCTTCAGTGCGCGAACTGACGAGTCCGAGTTGAGGCACACGACCAGGCAGTCGCCGAGTGCACGGGCGGCCGACAGGGTGCGGGCGTGCCCGGCGTGCAGCAGGTCGAAGCAGCCTCCGGTCGCGACGACGGTTCCGCCGGCGCTCCGGACGTCGTGCACCAGGCGCATGGCGTCCCGGTCGGCCCCGGGCACGGCGAGCGGCGCGGGGCCGTCGTCGGCGAAGAGCGCGGTGACGCCACCGGCGGCCAGGTACTCGGACGCGGCGACCACGCCGGCGGAGACGGCGTCGGGGACGTCCGCGCCGGACGCCAGTGCGACGGCGACGCCCGCGGCGAGCCGGTCGCCGGCACCGCAGGGGTCCCCGGCGCTGACGGACGGAGCCGGCACGAAGCGGCTGTCGCCCTGGGCGTCGGCGAGCAGCGCACCGCGGTCACCCATCGTCACGGCGACGGCGCCGGCCTGCCACTGTTCGACGAGCCGGGCGGCGGCGACGGTCGCGAAGGGCACACCGTGTCCCTCGACGTCGGTGAAGCGTCGCGCCTCGGCAGCGTTCGGGGTGGCGACGGTGGTGCCGGGGACGGGCGCGGCGCCCTTGGGGTGCGGGTCCCAGACCACCGGCAGGCGCTCGGCCGCACGGGTGAGGGCGTCACGGAGTGCCGGGGCAGCGGCGACCCCGCGGCCGTAGTCGGCGACGACGATCGCGTCGACGCCGTCGAGGGCTGCGGTCATCGCGTCGGTGGCCTCGGGCACGGGCGGGGTCGCGCAGCCCTCGTCGATCCGGACGAGGGCGTGGTCGACGACGCGCACGCGGGTCTTCACGGGGGTCGGGACTCCGGATGGTCCGGCGACGATCGTGACGTCGGGGAGCAGGTCGCGGATCTCCTGGGCACGGCCGTCGTCGCTCAGGACGGTGACCAGGGTGACGTCGTGGCCGTCGCGGGCGAGCATGGTCGCGACGAGTCCGGCACCACCGGCACGGCGGTCGTCGGTGGCGACGTCCACCACGGGGACGGGGGCGTCGGGGCTCAGGCGCTCGCTCGTGCCGGACACGTCGACGTCGAGCAGGGTGTCCCCGACGACGGCGATGCGGAAGCGCGGTCCGGCGGCACGGCCACCGGCGGCACCGGAACGCGGTGCGACTGCAACGAGCCCGCTCATCGACGGCCCCCGCGACGCAGCGTCGGCTCCATGGCCTTGCAGAGCGCGTGCACCAGGACGAGCTGCGCCTCCTGCACGTTGGCGGACGGCCCTTCGATGCAGATCGCGTCGTCGACCAGGTCGGCGAGTGGGTTCGGTCCGGAGCCGGTCAGCGCGAGGGAGCGGGCACCCACGGCACGTGCGGCCTCGGCGGCCCGCAGCAGGTTGGGGCTCTTGCCGCTCGTCGACAGCAGCACGAGGACGTCACCGGCACGGGCGTGCGCCGACACCTGCCGCGCGAACACCTGGTCGTAGCCGTAGTCGTTCCCGATGGCGGTCACGGCGGAGGTCTCGGCGTGCAGCGAGATGGCCGAGTACGCGGGCCGGTCGCCCTCGAAGCGGCCGGTGAGCTCGGACGTCAGGTGCTGCGCCTCGGCAGCGGAGCCGCCGTTGCCCGCGGCGAGCAGCCGACGTCCGGCGACGAGCCGCCCGGCGATGTCGTCCGCCCACTCGGCGATGTGGTCCCGGTGGTCGACGAGGGAGGCGATCACGGGGACCGACGCCGCGACGTGGTCGACGACGACGCGGGCGCTGTCGGTGACGGCGCGGTCCTCGATCCCGGTCTGCTGGTCGATGGTCATCGTGCGGTCCTCTCCGTCGACTGCGCGGCGCGGGTGACCCGGCCGGCGTGGGTGGTGCGCGAGCGGCCGGCAGCGGGCCCGGTGGTGCTGGCGGACGAGGTCGCGCCGGCGAGCAGGCGCTCGTAGACGCGTTCACTGTCGGCCGCGACCTTCTGCCAGGTGTAGCGGGACTCGGCGCGCTGTCGACCAGCACGGCCGTACGCCTCGCGGCGCTCCGGGTCGTCGAGCAGTGCGCCGACGGCCTCGGCCACCGCGGTCTCGTCGCGCGGCGGCACGTGCAGGCCGGTGGCGTCCTCGACGACGGTGTCGATGAGCCCGCCGACGCTCGACGCGACCACCGGGCGGCCGCAGGCCATCGCCTCGAGCGGCACGATGCCGAACGGCTCGTACCAGGGGGCGCAGACGACGACGTCGGCGCTGCGGTAGACGGCGGGCATGTCGTGCTGCCCGAGCTGCCCGCGGAACGTCACGTGGTCGCGCACGCCGAGCGACCGGGCGAGTGCGTCGAGGCGCTGGTACTCGGGGTCGTCCACCAGGTCGGCACCGGCGACACCGGCACCGCCCACGACGACGAGTTCGACGTCACGGCCCTGTTCGACGAGCGCGGCGAGTGCGGCGATCGTCGTCCCGACGCCCTTCCGCTGCACGAGTCGTGAGGCGGTGAGCACCCGGAGCGGACGGTCGCGCTGCTCGACGGGGCCGTCCGGACGGAAGAGCGACACGTCGACGCCGCACGGCACCACCGAGATGCGGTGCAGCGGGACACCGAGGGCCTTGAGCTCGAAGGCCTCGTCCGAGCAGGTCGCGACGACCTGGTCGACGCTCCGACCGACGGCGGGTTCGACCCACTCGCGCTCGGCCGGGCTGGTGTCCGCGGCACCCTGGTGCCGGCGCTTCACGACACCCAGGGCGTGGAAGGTCTGCACCACCGGGATCCGCACCCCACCGGTCCGGGCCTGCACCTGCGTCACCGCGTCGAGGGCGGCGTGGCCCGACATCCAGAAGTGCGCGTGCACCACGTCGGGGCGGTCGAGGAACCACTCGGCGGCGAGCACCGACGCGAACGTCCCCATGAACGGGAACAGCTCGTCCTTCGGCACGGCACGCGCGGGACCGGCGTCGACGTGCACGACGTCCACACCGGGGCGCAGGGGCACGCGGACGGGCTGCGACGCGTCGTCGCGCCGCGTGTAGACGGTCACGTGGTGGCCGCGGTCGGCCAGTGCACCGGACAGTTCGGCGACGTGGACGTTCTGCCCACCGGCGTCGACCCCGCCGAGCACGGCGAGCGGACTCGCGTGCTCGGACACCATGGCGATCTTCATCGCAGGCTCCCTTCGAGCGCGGCTCCCGCCGCACGGTTCCGTCGCGCACCGCGCGCGACGGCGTCGTCGAGCAGGTCGTCCCAGTCGGCCAGGAACCGACCGAGCGCGTGCCGTGCGAGCACGGCCTCACGCGCCACGAGCCCCCGTCGGCGCGCCTCGTCCGGGTCCTCCAGCAGCAGCCTGGAGGCCCGCACCAGCTCCTCGACGTCGGTCGCGATCGCCCCGGCCTCACCCGGGACCGTGCGGGCCGCGTCCGTCGTCGCGAGCACCAGGACCGGCATGGCCATTTGCATCGACTCGATGAGCGACAGGCCGAGCGAGGTCCAGCGGTTCGGGTGCACGTAGGCCCGCCGTTGGGCCAGCGCCGCGTGCATGGGGTCGGCCTGGACGTCGCCCTGCGCGACCACGCGGTCGCCGAAGCCGAGCTCCGGCAGCCGTTCGGTGCCGATGCCCCAGACGTCGACCGGGGCGACCTCGGCGAAGCGGGGGAGCAGGTCGGTGCCGACGACACGGTTGCGCCGGACGGGTTCGTTGATGACGACGCCGAGGCGCTCGAGCGCGCCGGTGTACAGCGGGCCGGGGTCGACGACGCCGTGCTCGACGACGGTGGTCCGGGTGGTGCCGCAGTCCCACATCAGGGCGTTCCAGTGCGTCACGTGCGCGATCGTCAGGTCGTCGCGGTCGCGCATCGGGTGCAGGCTGTTCGGCACGTCGACCCGGGGGGCGTTGTGCTCCACGAAGACGATCGGGACGTCACGGCCACCGAGCAGACGGCGGGCTTCCTCGAGCTCCTCGGTGCGCTGCAGGACGACCACGTCGACCTCGGCCTCGGCGACGTCGGCCGGGTCGATCTCGATCGCGGAGTCAGGCCAAGCGCGGCCGCCGCGGCCGAGTCCCCAGGCGTCGCGCGCCGGGGTGGTCGGGATGAGGTACTCGTGGGGGCCGCGGACGAAGGCGTCCATCCAGCCGCCGTGCACGTGCCACACGAGGATCCGCATGCAGGGCCTTCCGGTCGGTGTCGATGGGCTCGCTCCCCGCCGCTGCCGGAGCAGCAGGAGAAGGAGCAGGAGAAGCAGTGGCGCACGCTACGCAGCGCCTTCTGGGCCGCCCCGCAGACTTCTCGGATCAGTCCGCGAAACGCGGTCGCGGAGCCGCTCGTGGGCCTCCAGGACGTCCGCGATGCGCACTCCGGACAGGCACGGGTGGCCGGGGACCGGGCACTCGCGAGCGCGGCTGAGCCGGCACGGTGCGGCCTGGTCGCCGAGCAGTTCGACGAGCGGGGCGTACGGCGCCCACTTCACGGCGGGGACGACCGGCGAGAACAGGCTCACGATGGGTGCCCCGACGGCCGCGGCGAGGTGGGCCGGACCGGTGTTCCCGACGACGACGACCTCGGCGCCGGCGAGGACGGCCGCGAGTTCGGCGGGGCTGGTGCGTCCGCCGAGGTCGATGCCGCTGTCACCCGCCACGGCGGCGGTCAGCGCGCGTTCGCCGGGGGAGCCGGTGACGACGACGGGGACGCCGCGCTCGGCGTAGGCGGCGACGAGCGCACGGTGGTGGGACTCCGGCCACGACCGTGCCGGGACGCTGGCTCCGGGGTGGACGACCACGTAGCGGTCGAGACCGGCCACGGGCGGGGGCGGGACGGCGTCGTGGCGCACCGCGAGCCTCCCGTCGTCGTCCGGCGGCAGCCGGAACCCGGCCGCCTCGGCGATCCGCAGCGCGCGCTCGGGCTCGGGGAGGTCCTCGGGCAGGTCCTCGCCGGGGCGCAGCCGCACGTCGAGCAGTGACCCGGGGTGGTCGACCGAGGCCCCGGAGACCCGGGGGACCCCGGCCAGGCGCAGGAGCAGCGCGAGGGGCAGGGGCGACTGGTGGAAGGACGTCAGGACGACGGCCTCGTCGGGCTGTTCCTCGGCGACCAGCGCGCGGAACTCGGCGAGCAGGGCGTCGTCGATCGGGCGTGCGGTCTCGGTGACCCACGGTGCCGCCCACACCCGCACCCGGTCGATGCCGGGCAGCAGGTCGGCGGCCGGCGCCCCCTGCGGTCCGCACAGCATCGTCACGTGCGCGGCACCGGCGGCGACCGCGCGCACCGCGGGGCCGGCGACCAGGACGTCGCCGAAGGAGTCGAGTCGGGCGACGAGGACGCGTCGGCCGGCGCTCATGCCCGGTCCGCCACGCTGCCGACGTGCTCGAGCACCAGGGTGACGGCCTCGTCCAGGTCCGTGGCGACGGTGTCGGCCTCGTCGATCTCCTGACGGCGGGTGCGCGGGGTGGGCACGAGGATCCCCTGCGCGCCGGCGTTCCGCGCGGCCTGGACGTCGGCGCCGATGTCACCGACGACGACGATCGACTCCGGCGGGATGCCGAGCCGCTCGGCGGCGTCGAGGACCATCCCGGGCCGGGGCTTCCGGCAGGCGCAGTCGTCGCCGGCGTCGTGCGGGCAGACGCACCACACGTCGAACGGGCCGACGAGCTCGTCGACCCGGGCGTTGGTGGCGTCGACCTGTTCGCGCGTGGCCATGCCCTTCGCGATCACCGACTGGTTCGTGACGACGCCGAGCTGCAACCCGGCGGCACGCGCCCGGTCGACGGCGCGGCGGGCACCGGGGACGGGGACGACCAGGTGCGGGTCGGCGTTGTACGGGACGTCCACCACCAGGGTGTCGTCGCGGTCGAGGAGCAGGCCGCGGATGACGCGGTCCGGTGCGAGGGCCATGCTCCGTGACTACCGGTCCACAGCCGGGGACCGCCCCAGGAAGAGCCGCGGAGCGCGGTCCCGGCAGGACCGTCAGCGTGTCGGGTCTACCGTCGCGGCGGTGACCGCCCTCGAGAAGCTGCCCGACCCCGACGGACGCCCGGAACTGCTCGTCCTCCGTGCCATCAAGCTCGGCGACCTGCTCGTCGCCGTCCCCGCACTGCACGCGCTCCGCCGCGCGTTCCCCGACCACCGCATCACCCTGGCCACCACGGCGTGGCTGGCGCCGGTCGTCGAACTCGTGCCGGCGGTGGACGTCCACCTGGCCCAGCACGGTCTCGACCACCCGATCGCGGTGCCGCACGGTGCCGTCGACATCGCCGTCAACCTGCACGGCGCCGGCCCGGAGTCCTCGGACCTCGTCGCCGCGCTCGCCCCGCGCCGGGTCATCGGGCACGTCGACCCGACCCACGACTACGAGGGCCCGGAGTGGCCGGACGACGTGCACGAGCGCGACCGCTGGGCGGACCTGCTCACGTGGCACGGCATCCAGGCGGACGCCACCGAGGTGCACATCGACCGCCCCGCCGAGCCGCCGGTGGTCGCCGACGCGGCCGTCGTGCACGTGGGTGCCTTCCACGGTGCGCGGCACTGGCCGACGGACCGCTTCGCCCACGTGGTGCGCGGACTGCGTGCGCGCGGTGCCGACGTGGTCCTGACAGGAGGCTCGGACGACGTCGTGCGCGCCCGTGCCGTCGCCGACGCGGCCGGCCTGGCGCCGGAGGCGGTCCTGGCCGGCACCCTGGACCTGCAGGCCTTCGCCGCGGTGATCGCCGCGGCGCGGCTCGTCGTCACGGTCGACACCGGCGCTGCGCACCTGGCGTCCGCGTACGGGGTGCCGTCGGTCGTGCTGTTCGGCCCGGCCCCGCCCGAGGCGTGGGGCCCGCCGTCGACCGGTCCGCACATCGTGCTCACCGACGCCTCGGTCCGTCGCGGTGACGTCTTCGCCGAGGACCCGGACCCGGCGATCCTGGCCGTGACCGCGGACGACGTGCTCGGCGCGGTGGACCGGCTCCGGGTGACCGCTCAGGCGGCCGGGCGGTAGCGTCGACCGAGAGCCACCCGGACCTGCCGGATGCTCGGAGGGAGTCCTTCGTGTTCGAAGCCGCGAACATCCGTGACTGGATCGGTCTGCCGGTCGTCGACGAGGCCGACGACAAGGTCGGCACGCTCGAGAGCATCTACTACGACACCGCCACCTCCGAGCCGGCGTTCGGTGCCCTGACCACCGGCATGGTCGGGTTCCAGAAGCTCGTCTTCGTCCCGCTGTTCGGCGCCACGGTCGCCCCGAAGCACCTGCGCGTGACGTTCCCGAAGAAGCTCGTCAAGGACGCCCCGTCGATCTCGACCGACGGCGAGCTCGACGCCGCGACCGAGCCCGAGCTGTTCCAGCACTACGGGCTGGAGTACCGCACCGGCAGCGGTGGCGAACGCCGACTCGGACGCCGCTGAGTCCGTCCCGCCCCACCGACCGACCCCACCCGACCGACCGATCCGCCGCACCCGCCCGGAGGCCGCAACTGCTCCGCACCGCCCGTACGACGCTGCTCGCCGCCCTGGCGGCGGTCGCCGTCGTCGGGCTGGTGGTGGCCGGGGTCGCGGCACCGGGGCCGGTGGAACCCGCGTCGGCCGCACCGATGTGGCCCGTCCCGCAGCCCTACCCGGTGCCGGACGACCCGACCGAGCCACTCGCCGACCTCCCGCCCGGCAGCGAGTACGTCGCCCTCGGTGACTCGTACTCCGCCGGCTACGGACTCGGCGACCGGACGCGGCTGCCCACGAGCGCGTGCGTGCAGTCGGCCCGTGACTACCCGCACCGGCTCGCGGCGCGGTTCGGCCTCGACCTGACCGACGTCACGTGCGCGGGGGCCACCAGCGAGGACGTCACGACCGGACACCAGTTCACGGGCGTCCCCCCGCAGATCGAGTCGCTGTCGTCGCGCACCCGGCTCGTGACCCTGACCATCGGCGGCAACGACGCGGACCTGTTCGGCACCGCCGCGTCGTGCCTGGCGATCTCGGCCGACGGCCCGGTGTTCTCCGGACGCGACGCGCCGTCGTGCGAGAGCACGCTCGTGCAGGACGGTGAGGACCAGCTCAGCGTGAAGATCCAGTCGCGGGTCGCGCTCGGGATCGCCGACACCCTCGCAGCGGTGCGACGGGCCGCGCCGAACGCCGTCGTCGTGTTCCTCGGGTACCCGGCGATCTTCCCGGACGCCGAGCACACGCCGGCGAAGGGCTGCTTCCGCTCCGCGCTCGACCTCGGCACGCTCGCGGGATCGTTCCCCTCGGACACCTTCCCCTTCACCGACGACGACGTGGCGTACCTCCACGGCGTCCAGGAGGAGCTCGACGCGGTGTCCGCATCCGCCGCCGACGCCGCCGGGGTGCGGTTCGTCGACGTCCTCGAACGCACCGAGGCCCACTCGGCCTGCGCCCCGGCGGACGAACGCTACGTCGCCGGCGTCAGCCTGACCGGCTCGAGCGACCTGCGACGCATCGACCTCAAGGCCGGCGCCCTGCACCCGAACGGCCGCGGTGTCGCGTACCTCACCGACCAGATGGCCGACGCGATCCGGGAACTCGCCGGCTGACCCGTCCGGACCCCGCGCTGTCCGTGTGCGCCGCCGGAGGGACGACGCACACCGGAGCCGCCGTCTCACGGACGACGTCGTGGAGCAGTGCGCCGGACAGCACCCGCACGTGCCCCCGTCCGAGCACCACGAGCGACGCCCGCCGGGTGCGCGAGGCGATGGCGTGCCCCGGGTGCCCCTCCACGAGCAGCGGCCGGATCCGCACCGCCGGGAACCGCGCGGTCAGGTCCTCGGTGACCCGCTGCAGCAGTTCGGCGTTGCGGGCGCGCCACCGCAGGGGATCCTCGGCGAAGTCGGTGAGCCCGGTCCGGGTCAGCACGGGCATCTCCCACGCCCGGAGCAGCGTCAGTCGTCGGTGCAGCCGGACGGCCTCGGCGACGGCGATCGAGACGGCCCGTTCGTCGATGGGTTCCTCGACGGCCAGCACCACGTCGCCGTCGATCGGGCGCGGGCCCTCGGGGACGATCACGGTCGGCACGGCCGCGCGGACCGCGACCCGCGCCGGGTCGCCGCCGGCGGTCGAACCCCGTCGGCTCCGGAAGGTCCCGATCACCAGGAGGTCACCGCCGTCGGACTCCTCGACCAGAGCGGTGGCGAACGGTCCGGCGTGCCGGTGCACCTCGACGGTGACTCCGGGCAGGGCGGCACGAGCGGCCTCGGCCAGGCGGTCGGCGACCGGTCGGGGGCCCTCGATCGCCGGGTCGGCACCGATGATCCGGATCCGCTCGATCCCGCTGTCCGCGCGGGCGGCGATCCACCGCAGCGCCTCGTCGTGCGGCATCGCGGCGTCCGCGGCCAACGTCACCGTCGTCCATCGTTCGTCCATCCCGATCGGCCTCCTCCATCGCAGGTCCTCCGGGGGCGTCACACGGCGCTCCGTGCGCCACACGGTACTCCCGGCGCGGACGTGGGGAACCGGCGGTGTAACCGCGCACGTCGGGTGGTGCGCGGCGTGTGGGTGGTGATCCGGGCCTCCCGGCCGGGTCTGCGTAGTCTCGGGACGTGGTCGTGAGCGCCGGACTGTTGCTGCACCGGACCGGTCCGTCCGGGCCCGAGGTCTTCCTCGCGCACATGGGCGGACCGTTCTGGCGGAACCGGCCGCGTGCCTGGTCGATCCCGAAGGGCCTGGTCGAGGCGGGCGAGGAGCCGCTCGGCACCGCACTGCGCGAGTTCGCGGAGGAGATCGGCGTGCCCGCACCGGTGACCGCGGCCGGCCTGACCGACCTGGGGGAGTTCCGGCAGGCGTCGGGCAAGCGGGTGCGGGTCTTCGCGGCACGGGCGTCGGGGTTCTCGGTCGACACCGTGCGGAGCAACACCGTGCGGCTCGAGCTGCCGCGCGGGTCGGGGCGGTTCGTGGAGGTGCCCGAGGTGGACGACGCACGGTGGGTCGGCCTCGACGAGGCGCGGGAGCTGGTGGTGGCCGGGCAGGTCGCTGCGCTCGACGCCCTGGTGGCGATGGGTGCCTGACGCGCCGCTCGTGTTCGTTGAGGGGTCACGAACTGTCGTCCGGCGGCCCTCCAGCCGACACTTCTCGGCCACCCGGCGACCGGCACGCGGCAGGTCGTGACCACTCGGCGGGACCTTCTTGCTCGTGTAATGCCCCGGACACGAGCCTCGCCCGCTGGATAGTCTGAGGGGGTGTCGGGTTCACCGGCGCCACAGCAGGGGAGTACGCATGCGGCGCTGGCGCGCGGTCACGGCAGGGCTGACGGCCCTCGCACTCGGAGCAGGACTCGCGATCGGCGGCGCGACCAGCGCGTCGGCGGAGCCGGTCGGCAACTGGGGGACCTTCACCCTCAGCGGAGCGAGCCGGGCCTACACCGGCACGATGACGCTCGCCGGGTTCCCCGAGACGACCTTCACGTCGGACTCCCGGCAGTCGACCGTCGTCAGCGGGGCATCGACCTGGCAGTCGGCGTCGACCCCGTCGGGCGCGGTCTACGGGACGAGCCGTGGCCAGACCTACATGAACCAGCGGCCGAACGTCGACTCGCCCACGACCGGCGCCTCGACGACCACCTACACGTTCGCCGAGCCGACGCCGGGTGCCCAGAGCTGGTCGTTCGTGCTCGGCGACGTCGACGCGGACCGGGCGACCATCTCGGCCACCGTCTCCGGGGGTGGCGCCGCGACCGCGGAGCAGCTCGGCTACGTGAGGTCCTACAACTCGTGCTCGGCCGCCGTCGCCGGAGGGCCGTCTTGCACCGCCGACCCCGACGGCACGACCGGGCAGGACCGGCCCACCTGGGACCCGGCCACCCGGACCCTCACGGGCAACACCGGCGCGGTCGACACCGCCGGTGCGACGGCCTGGTTCACGCCGACCGTGTCGCTCACCAGCCTGACGATCACGTACCAGCAGCGCAGCGGGTTCCCGGTGTACCAGACCTGGTTCGCCAACCGCACCGCCGCGATCACCGGCACGGCGACCCTCGACGGAGCGCCGATCCCCGGGGCGATCGTCCGTGTCACCGCTCCGCGCGGCACCGTTTACACGACGACCACCAACCCCGACGGCACCTACGCGTTCCCGCAGCTGCCGGTCATCGCGAACTACCGCGTCGAGATCACCCCGCCGGACGGCGCCGAGGGTCCTGACCAGCCCACGAGGGTCTCCCTCGCCCAGGCAGGCTCACCGGGCGGCGTGGACCAGCAGGCCGACTTCGCGTTCACGTCGCCGGAGGACACCGTGTCGGTCATCGGCACCGTGGTCGACGAGGACGGTCGACCGGTCTCGAACCTCGAGGTCGTCATCACCGACCCGGGATCCGGGGACGTCCTCGTCGACACCACGACGAACAGCGACGGCGTCTACACCGGCTCGGACCTGCCGGCGGACACCGACCTCGACGTGTCCGTCGCCGACGAGCCACCCGTGACCATCACGACCGGCGACGTCGACGCGGCACCCGCGGTCCCCGACGAGATCGATGTGCCGGCCGCCGTCGTCGCGACGGTCGCGGGTGTGGTGTCGCTCGACGGTGCACCCGTGCCCGCCGGCGCAGTGGTCGAGCTCGTCGACGGCACAGGCGCCGTGGTCGCATCGACGGAGACCGACGCGGACGGTCGCTACGTCTTCGCCACCGCGGCCGGCACGTACACGGTCCGGACCGAACGACCGGAGCCGGGGGCGACCGGGGCGACCTCGAACACCGGTGTGACGGCCGTCGCTGGCGAGCGTGCTGCGTCCGACCTGCCGTTCGCCTCCGCCGCCCCCGCAGCCGAGGTCACGACCGACCAGCCCGGCACGGTCGTCGACCCGAACGGCGAACCCGTTCCGGACGTCGAGGTCGTCGCGACTCCGACGGACCCACAGTCCGGCGATCCCGTGTCGGTCGTCACGGACGACGATGGTGCGTTCGACCTGACCGGCCTGGAGCCCACGACCGAGTACGTCGTCTCGGTCGACGTCGAGGGGGCCGAGACGGCGACCGTCGTCACCCCGGAGTCCGGGGCTGCGACACCGCTGGCGTTCGTGTTGCGGGCCGCGGCGGGTCCGGCGCCGGCTCCTGCTCCGTCGCCGTCGCCGTCGCCGAGTGGCTCTCCTTCGGCGGCTCCGACCGGCCCCGCTGCCGGCTCGGGCTCTGGCTCCGCGCCGGTCTCGGGCCAGGGCGACGCGGGGGACGGTGAACCGCTGGCGTACACGGGGGCGGACCTCGGGCCGGGGCTCATCGCCGCCGGGGTGCTCGTGCTGCTCGGTGCGGCGCTGCTGACCTACCGCGCGGTGCGCAACCGCCGCCGCACGGACCACTTGCAGGACTGACCGGGCTGCGGCCGCGGTGGTGGCGGCGGCGGCGGCGGCGGCCACGGTCGCACAACACGCCGCCCGCGTCCGCCGAGGGGTCACGAACCGTCGCCCGCCACCCCTGCAGACGACAGTTCGTGCGACCCTGCCGCCCCGCCAACGGCATGTCGTGACCACTCGGCGCCTGGCCGCGGGCCTTCGTCGCGGTCGCACAACACGCCGCCCGCGTCTGCCGAGGGGTCACGAACCGTCGCCCGCCGGCCCGTCAGACGACAGTTCGAGCGACCCCGACGCCACGCCAACGGCATGTCGTGACCACTCCGCGAACGCCCCCGCGAACGCACCCGCGCCCGCGCCCCCGCACAGCCCCTACCGCGTCCGCGGCCGCCGCACCGAACCCGTGACGACACCGATCGACCCCGTGACCGTCTGGATCGCCCGCCCGACGACCGGCACCGACGTGGTGACGACCGCGAGCGACGACGTGATCGCCTCGATGGACGAGGTCGACAGGTGCTCCTGCGCGTGCGAGTGCACCGGGAACCCACGGCGCGCCAGCACGACGACCCCGAGCGCGCCGACCAGCACCGCGGCACCGGCGAACGGCAGGTACTGCAGCCCGACGATCCCGAGGGCCTGCCCGCCGAACGCCGCACCACCGGCGATGCCGATGTTCGACGCCCCGTTGACCAGCGCGCCGGCGATGTCGGGGGAGACGCCTCCGGCACGGATCGCCGCGGCCATGAAGAGCGTGCCGGTCGTGCCGTTCGCGGCCATCCAGACCCCGGCGACGACCATCGTCCCGATCAGGGAGCCGTGCACGAACGGCATCGTCGCGAAGGCCACGACCATCACGGCGACCGAGGCGATCAGCGTCTGCCGGGGCGCACGGTCGACGAACATGCCGGCGAGCCAGAGCCCGACGACACCGGTGCCACCGAGCACGAGCAGCGCCCCGCTGACCATGCCGGCGTCGAGCCCGGCGTCGATCGCGTACGGCCCGATGTAGGTGTAGACGACGTAGTGCCCGCCGAACAGCAGCATGTCGGCGATCACGACGGACAGCAGTCCGGTGCGCGCCCAGGCCTTCGGCGACCCGATGTGCGGCGACGAGGCACCGCGGACGGCGGGCAGGAACAGCAGGGCGACGACCGCGAGTGCCGCTGCGGCGACCCCGACGGAGAACACGGCCTGGCGCCAGCCGATGTGCTGCGCGACCCAGGTCGCGACGGGCACACCGAGCACGAAACCCAGCGAGCTGCCCGAGTACACGAACGCGATCGCGCGCCCGGCCAGCCGCGGTGGCACGATCCGGGTGGCGTACGCCGAGGCGACCGAGAAGAACAGTGCGTGCGCGATGCCGCCGACGACGCGTCCGGCGCAGACCACGGCGAACGACGGTGCGAGCGCGACCATCAGGTTCGACACGGTGTAGCCGACGAGCGTGGCGACGAGCACGGTCTTGCGGGGCAGCTTCGCGGTGAACGCGGTGAGCGGCAGCGCGAGGAGCGCGACGGCAGCGGCGTACACGGTGATGACGATGCCCATGGTGGCCTCGGTCACGCCGAGGTCGGCGCTCATCGTGCCGAGCAGCCCGACGGGCATGAGCTCGGTGGTGATGGCGAAGAACGTCGCCAGTCCGAGCACGGCGATGCCGACGATCGACTGACTGGTGACGGTGATCGGCCGCGTGTGGGTCGACACGGCCGAGGTGGTGGTGTTGGTGGACACGCTGCTGACCTCCTCCGAGGCACGGTGGAGCGCGCGACGATGCCGATCGTTCTGACGGCGGTGACCGGGAGGGTCTGCGGGGCGCGCTCGCTGGCGGATGTGGATGATGTGGGTACGACTCCACGACGAGTGCGCTCATCCAGTGTTGCACGATGGAACGACTCTCGCGAGGGCATCCAGCAAATACATCGGAGCGCTCCAACGAAACACTCAGGTACTGATCGCCCGCTCAGTACTCGTTCGTCACCCGGCCCTGGACCCCGCCGCCGCGCAGCTCGATCGTCAACGTGCCGCTCCTGGACTGCGCCGACATCGACACCGCCCCGTGCAGCGCCGCCTGCCGCGGGAAGCACGCCGTCGACGACTCGATCCGGTCCGCCGTCGCCACGAGACAGATCGTCGACCGGTCGGTCCCGATTCCGGCCCAGACGTTCCAGGGGGTCTCGGCGGTCCCGCCGTCGAGCGCTCGGTTCGTGAAGACGAGTCGCGTCGTGTGCAGGCTCACCGGCGCAGCGACCGGCCCCGGCAGCTGGTCGGCGTACGTCTGCGGGACGTCGAGCAGCTGTTCGAGCGTCACCGTCCCCGCCGTCGGCGTGACACTCGGCGCCGCGGCGACGTCGGGCTGCGCGGTCCCGACGAGCGTCCCGGCGGCGAACGCGACGCCCACCGCGGCAGCCGCGCCGCCCGCGATCCAGGCGCGTGGTCGCTCCGTCCACAACCACCGCCGCCACCGGGTCCGACCGGTCGGCTCGGCCTGGCGGCCCGGCTCGTCCCCGCCGTCGCCCCGCGCGTCGTCGACGTGCTCGCCCCCACCGCCGTCGGTCGCCTCCGACACGTCGGCTCCGGCAGGCACCGCCGCCGCGCCGGCGGGCAAGGACACGACCGCCGCGTCAGCGGGCGAGGACACGGGCACCGGCACGGGCCCTGGACCCGACCGCGTCACGGACGGGACGGACGTCCGGACCGGACCCGGGCCTCCCGGCAGGAGATCCCGCGCCGTCGCGACCGCACGCACGCGGGGTCGTCGTCCGCGTTCCAGGTCCTGCAGTGCGATCCGGGCGCGCGCCGCGTCCGCCGGGCTCGATCCTGCTCCCCAGGCGACGGCCTCGAGCCGTGCCCGTTCCGCTGCCACGTCGTCGTGGGCCATGCGCACTCCCGCTCTGCCGGTCGCGTGGACAGTTCCATCGTGGCACCGCACAGCCGTGCGCGCGCACCCAGAACGAGGGAGTAGGCGTGGTGCATGAGCACCGACCCCATGCCGCAGCACGACGCCGACGCCGAGACCCTCGAGCCGCTGAGCCACGACACCCAGTCCGGCGAGGCCGACTACGTCGCGACCAGCCCCGGCGGTGCCGGCACGGAACGCCACGTGCCGACCGCCGACGAGGAGCAGGGCCGCGGCACCGAGTACGACCCGGTCGACCAGGGACCGCAGCAGGAGGGCCAGGGCGGCTAACGGACCACCCGGCGCAGCACGGCGCGTTCGCCGTACGTCCAGGCCGCACTCGTCACGACGTAGAGCGCGGCGGCGAGCGGTGCGATCGCCGCGAAGACGACCGTGATGAACGGCACGTACCGACCCACGGCGGCGGTCGCGGCGGCGCCGGGGACGCCCGGCTCCGGTGCCGGCACCGGGTTCCAGTGCGCGTTCGACCGGCGGCTGAGCTCGACGACGACCGCGAGCACCGCCAGCAGGACCATCACCACCCAGGCGTGCACCCACAGCGGCGACGTCAGGGTGACGACGAGCGAGTGGCCGAGCGGGACCCCGACGAGCGTCGCCTCCAGCAGGGCGTTCGTGGTGTCGCCGATCGAGGCGTGCGTGAACAGGGCGTAGACGAGCGACACGACGGGTGCCTGCGCCAGGACGGGCAGGCAGCCGGCCAGCGGCGAGACCTTCTCGTCGGTGTACAGCTGCTGCATCGCCCGCTGCAGGCGCTGGGTGTCGCGGCCGTACCGCTTCCGCAGCGCCGCGAGCTGGGGTGCGAGGCGCCGGCGGTCCCGCTCGGCCCGCACCTGCAGCACGGACAGCGGGACGAGCACCAGGCGGACGGCCAGGGTGAGGAGCACGACGGCGATCGCCGCGGCGAACGAGCCGGCCACGGGGGAGAGCGCCGCGGTGAGGGCGGTGAAGAGGTCCGCGCCGCCGTGCAGCAGCGGGCCGACGAGGGGCAGGGTGGACAGGTCCATGACGGTTCCGATCGGTGGTGGGTCAGCGGGGTGCGCGAGCGGCCCGGCCACCGGTCGGTGGTCAGGCCGGGGTCGCGACCCCCGGTGCCCGTGAGCGGACGTGGCCGTCGGCGTCGGGGTGGCTCCACCCGATCCGGGTGACCAGGTCGGGTACCGCCGACCGGTCCGACACGGACGCCGATCCGACCCCGAGGACGGCCGCGAGCACCGCGACGAGCAGCCGGGCGACGACGACGGTCACGGCGACCGCGGTCAGCCCGAGTGCCGCGACGGCCAGCAGGGGCAGCACCCCGGCGGCCGGGTCGCCGAGCACCAGCGCGGCGGTGGCGCGGAGCAGCAGCAGGACGGCGGTCATGGTCCGTTCAGCGTAACGCCCGCGTGCCGTCGAGGACCGGAAGGTGCGGCGGGGGAGGATCACGGCATGACCGCAGGTTCGCCGAGCACCCCAGCGACCGTCGCGCTCGAGGCGGCCGGGGTCCCGTACACGCCGCACGTGTACGAGCACCACGAGAGCGCCACCAACTTCGGAGAAGAGGCGGCCGCCGCCCTCGGGCTGCGCGAGGAGCAGGTCTTCAAGACCCTGGTCGTCTCCGTCGACGGCACCCTCGCCGTCGCGATCGTGCCGGTGGCGAACCGGCTCGACCTCAAGGCGATCGCCGCAGCCGTCGGGGGCAAGAAGGCGACGCTGGCCGATCCCGCCCTCGCCGAGAAGCGCACGGGCTACGTGGTCGGCGGCATCAGCCCGGTCGGCCAGAAGACCCGGCTCCGCACCGTGCTCGACGAGTCGGCGCTGTCGTACTCGAGCATCTTCGTGTCCGGCGGACGTCGCGGCTTCGACGTCGAGGTGGCGCCGACCGACCTCGCGCGGATCACCGAGGCGGTCGCCGCACCCATCGCGCGGACCTGAGTCGAGTCGCCGCAAGTTTTTTCGGCACCCGGGAATGACCTGGGCCCTCCTGCGTTGCATTGAGTCGAAGGCACTCAAGTTCCCCAGGAGGTCCCTTTGCCAGAGACGTTCGGCCCGACCGGTAGCAACGACTCGTTCGACGAGTTCCTCGCCCGCCTGCTCGCGGCACAGCGCACCGGTGACCAGCAGCGCGTCCGCGCGTTCGGTCGACCGGTCGACATCACCCGGCTGCTCAGCCGCCGGACCCACGAGCTGCTCCAGCACACCGCCGAGTACGCGGTCGCGCAGGGGCAGCGCGAGATCGACGCACTGCACATCCTGCACGTGCTCGTCCGCACCGAACCGTTCGACGCCGTCGTGCGTTCCGCCGGGGTCGATCCCCAGCGACTCGCCGAGGAGATCGAGCAGCGCCTGCCGATGGCGCACGAGCCGCTCACCGAGCAGACCGGCCGCCCGGCGCTGACCGGCACCGCCCAGCGCATCCTCGTCGAGGCGACGCAGGCCGCGCGGGGCTTCGGCAGCACCTACACCGACCCCGAGCACGTCTTCTTCGCGCTCGTGATGGACCAGGAGACCGTGACCGGCCAGCTGCTCGCCAGCGCCGGGATCACCCCGCAGGTCATGCAGGACTACGCCCAGCAGGCCGCGGCAGCAGCACGAGAGGGGCGCCCCATGCCAGGAACGAACGACGCCGTCGGCACCGACCAGGCCACCGACAGCGACACCCCGACGCTCGACCAGTTCGGCACCGACCTGACCGAGCGCGCCCGTGACGGGCACGTCGACCCGGTGATCGGCCGCGCCGACGAGATCGAGCAGACCGTCGAGATCCTGCTCCGTCGCACCAAGAACAACCCGGTGCTGATCGGTGAGCCCGGCGTCGGCAAGACCGCGATCGTCGAGGGCCTCGCCCAGCGCATCGTCGACGGTGACGTCCCCGCCCTGCTGCAGGGCAAGCGGCTCGTCGCGCTCGACCTGCCCGGCATGCTCTCCGGCACCCGCTACCGCGGCGACTTCGAGGAGCGCCTCACCACGGCGATGGACGAGATCGCGGCGCACGCCGACGAGCTCATCGTCTTCGTCGACGAGCTCCACACCGTCGTCGGCGCCGGTGGCGGCGGCGAGGGCGGCTCGATGGACGCCGGCAACATCCTCAAGCCCCGGCTCGCCCGCGGCGACCTGCACCTGGTCGGCGCGACGACACTCAACGAGTACCGCCGGATCGAGAAGGACGCCGCGCTCGAGCGCCGGTTCCAGCCCGTCACGGTGGGGGAGCCGAACGTCGAGGACGCCGTCGCGATCCTGACCGGCCTCGCCCCGCGCTACGAGGAGCACCACGGCGTCGGCTACACGCCCGAGGCGCTCCGCGCCGCCGTCGAGCTCTCGCACCGCTACGTGACCGACCGGCACCTGCCGGACAAGGCCATCGACCTCATCGACCAGGCCGGTGCACGCCGTCGCCTCGCCCTGTCGGGCGACGTCGACGTCGAGGCACTGCGTGCCCAGGTCGCCGACCTGACGGCCCGCAAGGACCGCGCGGTCGCCGAGGAGCACTACGAAGAAGCGTCCGACCTGCGTGACGAGATCGTCGGACTGGAGGCCCGGATCACCGCCGCCTCGTCGGCGGACGCGACCCGCGCCTCCCGTCCGGAATCCGCGGACACGTCGATCACGGAGGCCGACATCGCCGCCGTGGTGTCCCGCGCCACCGGGATCCCGGTGACCCGCCTCGGCTCGGCCGACAAGACGCGGCTCGCCGCGCTCGAGTCCGAGCTGCACGACCGAGTCGTCGGCCAGGACGACGCCGTGCGGGCGATCGCCAAGGCGGTGCGGCGCAGCCGGACCGGCATGGGCGACCCGCGTCGTCCGGTGGGCAGTTTCCTGTTCCTCGGCCCGACGGGGGTCGGCAAGACCGAACTCGCGAAGGCCCTGGCGTCGTCGCTGTTCGGTGACGAGTCCGCCATGCTCCGCTTCGACATGAGCGAGTTCGGCGAACGCCACACCGTGTCCCGCCTGGTCGGTGCCCCTCCCGGGTACGTCGGCTACGACGAGGCCGGCCAGCTCACCGAGCGCGTCCGCCGCAACCCGTACTCGGTGATCCTGCTCGACGAGGTCGAGAAGGCCCACCCGGACGTCTTCAACCTGCTGCTGCAGGTCCTCGACGACGGCCGGCTCACCGACGGGCAGGGGCGGACGGTCGACTTCCGGAACACGGTCGTCATCATGACGTCGAACATCGGCTCGGAGTTCCTGGCCTCCCGCTCGGGAGCGCTCGGGTTCTCCCCGGTCGGCGCGACGGACGGCTACGCCGAAGACGACCTGCGGGCCCGCGTCATGGGCAAGCTGCGCGAGGCGATGCGGCCCGAGTTCATCAACCGCATCGACGAGATCGTGCTGTTCCGCAAGCTCGACCGGTCCCAGATCGCGTCGATCGTGTCGCTGCTGCTGCAGGACACTGCGCTCCGGCTGGTCGCACAGGACATGCTCCTGTCGGTGTCCGACGCGGCGGTCGACTGGCTCGCCGAGCACGGGTACGAGCCGGAGTACGGCGCCCGCCCGCTCCGTCGGCTCATCCAGCGGGAGGTCGACGACCGCATCGCGACCCTGGTGGTCGAGGGTGGGGTCACCGCGGGTGACACCGTGCGGCTCGACGTCGAGGGCGATGCCCTGACGGCGAGCGTCGCGGAGCACGCGGCGGTCTAGTCCGGTCGCACGCACAACGAGGGCCCGGTACCGATTCGGTACCGGGCCTTCGGCGTGCGCGGACCGCCGCGGTGTTGCGCTGCGCGCCGCCGCCGCGCGCCGTGCGTGTTCCGTCACACGGTGCGAGGTTGCCCGCACGGTGCACGGCTGCGATCCCGCACCGAGCGCGCAGGCTGCCACCGATCCGCCGACGGCGCACGGTGCAGCCGGGAGGCCCGGCTCCAGTGCACGACGGGAACTCGGCACGCAGCCGGCAAGTTGACGCGAGACCACGAACGTCGCACCGTGATCAGCCTGTTCGGGAATGCAATTCCGGATCTTTTCCGGAAAAGGGGTTGCGCTCCGAATTGCGGTGCCGATAGTGTTCACTCGTCGCGAACGGTCGAACATTCGACCCGGACGACTCCGCCAGCTCGAGACCGAAAGGGGGCCGACCATGATGATCTCCGCAACCACTCCGTTCCGTGGAATCCGTGGACGCGTCGGTACCCCGTTCCGCGTCCGCTGACCCGGAGCGTCCCACTCTCCTGACACCTGTGCCTCCGGGCACCGTGCGCTGAGCCGATCAGGCTCGCCGTAGCACCGGTTCGTTCGCCTGCTGAACGGCTCGTCGACTCGTCGATGCGTGCCGTCCGATCTGCGCGGACGACGCCGGAAGAATGTCGGTGGACAGTGCGACGCTCTCGGTGTCGACGAGCATTCCGCGATCGTTGTCCGAACATTTCCGGACCATCCCGGAGTGCATTCTCACGCATTCATTTCCTGCTGCCCGCAACCCGGGCGGATTCGTCCTGCCCGACACCCGGGCAGCTCTGCCGTGCCCTGAAGGGGAACACCGTGTCCACGAAGACCACCACCCGTCCACCCGATACCCGCGCGGTGCGCCGCCGGGTCTCACTCGCCGACCGCATCGCACTCCGGGTCGGGATGTCGCTCATCATCTGGAGCCGACGCACCCGCAAGGAGCGGCCCGAGGTCGACCTCGCCACGTTGGCCCGCATGGAGCGCGAACGCCAGCAGCGCGAGGCCGACTGGATCACCCAGGGCGCCGCCATGCGGATGTGGCGCTGACCCGCGGCGCTGGGGTGCCGGCGCTGTCGTCGGCGTCACGCACGCACGGTGCGTCGTTCCGAAGCCCGTGCGGACTGAACGGCTCGGTGCGAGGAAACAGCCTCGCACCGAGCCACCTTCGGCGAACCGTCCGACGGAACCCGCACCGTGCCGCGAACGGTTGGCCCCGCACGAGGCGACCACCCTCGCACCGTGCGCCGACGTGTCGGACGCACCCCGGGCCTCCCGTACCGTTGGCGGGTGACCGAAACCGCAGCTGCACTCGTCGAACGCCTCACCGCCCTCGTGCCGGACTTCCCGAAGCCGGGGGTGCTCTTCCGTGACGTGACGCCGGTGTTCTCGGACGCCGTCGCGTTCGGCCGCGTGTGCGAAGCACTCGCGGCACCGTTCGCGGTCGGAGCCGGGTTCGACGCCGTCGCTGGCATCGAGGCCCGCGGCTTCGCACTGGCCGGGGGCATCGCCGCCCAGCACCAGGTCGGCGTGCTCACCGTGCGCAAGGCGGGGAAGCTCCCCGGCGAGGTCCTCAGCGAGCAGTACGCGCTGGAGTACGGCGAGGCCGAACTCGAACTGCGCCCCGGCCAGTTGCCGGCCGGCACCCGGGTGCTCGTCGTCGACGACGTCCTGGCCACCGGCGGGACCGGTGCAGCGACCATCACGCTGCTCGAACGCGCCGGCTACCAGGCCATCGGGTTCGCCGCCCTGCTCGAGCTCGACGGCCTGAACGGGCGCGAGCGTCTCGAGCCGCGGCTGCCCGTCGCGACGCTCGGCGCCGTCCCGGCCTGAGCGCGGGCAACCGCGCGGTCGGGGCGGCATCCGTTCTCTCCACAGGCGCGTCCCCGGCGTCCGCACGCGAGCACGTCTCGCACTAGTCTTGACGCACCATTTCGATCGAGGAGTCCCATCATCGTGACCGAGTCAGTCGCACCCGCGCCCGCCGAGCTTCCCCAGGCACCCGAGCCCCGGACCGCGACGACGACCACGACCGGCACCGAGCTCTTCGACGGTGAGCGCGGCGTCGTCGCGATCCGCGTCGACGGTGTCCTGAAGGACCTCGCGGCGGACGTGCAGGCCGGCGAGACCGCCGAGGCCGTCACCCTGCAGGAGCAGGACGGGCTCGACATACTCCGCCACTCGGCCGCCCACGTGCTGGCGCAGGCCGTGCAGCAGATCAACCCGGAAGCCAAGCTCGGGATCGGGCCGCCCGTCACCGACGGCTTCTACTACGACTTCGACGTCGCCGAGCCCTTCACCCCCGAAGACCTCAAGGCGATCGAGAAGGGCATGGACCGCATCGTCAAGCAGGCCCAGCGCTTCCGTCGCGTGGTCGTCACCGACGAGCAGGCACGCGAGCTGATGGCGGGGGAGCCCTACAAGCAGGAGCTCATCGGCCTCAAGGGTGCGGCGTCCGACGGTGACTCCGGCGAGAGCGTCGAGGTCGGTGCCGGCGAGCTCACCGTGTACGAGAACGTCGACCCGAAGTCGGGCGAGGTGCTCTGGCAGGACCTCTGCCGCGGCCCGCACGTCCCGCACACCCGCTGGATCGGCAACGCCGCCAAGCTCATGCGCGTCGCCGCCGCGTACTGGCGCGGCTCGGAGAAGAACCCGCAGCTGCAGCGCATCTACGGCACCGCCTGGCCCGACAAGGACCAGCTCAAGGCGTACCTGGTGCGCCTCGAGGAAGCCGCCAAGCGCGACCACCGCAAGCTCGGCGCCGAACTCGACCTGTTCTCGTTCCCCGACGAGATCGGTTCCGGCCTGGCGATCTTCCACCCGAAGGGCGGCATCATCCGCCGCGAGATGGAGGACTACTCGCGCCGTCGGCACGAGGAGAACGGCTACTCGTTCGTCTACACGCCCCACATCACCAAGGGCGACCTGTTCGAGACCTCTGGGCACCTCGGCTGGTACAAGGACGGCATGTTCCCGGCCATGCACATGGACGAGGCCAAGGACGAGGACGGCAACGTCACCCGGCAGGGCGCCGACTACTACCTCAAGCCGATGAACTGCCCGATGCACATCCTGGCGTACCGGTCGCAGCCCCGCTCCTACCGCGACCTGCCACTCCGGATGTTCGAGTTCGGCACGGTGTACCGCAACGAGAAGTCCGGCGTCATCCACGGCCTCACCCGCGTGCGCGGCCTGACCCAGGACGACGCGCACATCTTCACCACGCAGGAGAAGATGAAGGAGGAGCTGACCACGACCCTCGCGTTCGTGCTCTCGCTCCTGCGCGACTACGGCCTCGACGACTTCTACCTCGAGCTGTCGACGAAGGACCCGGAGAAGTACGTCGGTGACGACGAGGTCTGGGACGTCGCGACGGAGACCCTGCGCCAGGTCGCCGAGGAGTCCGGCCTCGAGCTGGTGCCGGACCCCGCCGGCGCCGCGTTCTACGGCCCGAAGATCTCCGTGCAGGCCCGCGACGCCATCGGCCGCACCTGGCAGATGTCGACCGTGCAGCTCGACTTCAACCTGCCCGAGCGCTTCGGCATCGACTACACCGCGGCCGACGGCTCGCGCCAGCGTCCGGTGATGATCCACCGCGCGCTGTTCGGCTCGATCGAGCGCTTCTTCGGGGTCCTCACCGAGCACTACGCGGGCGCGTTCCCGGCGTGGCTGTCGCCCGTCCAGGTCGTCGGCATCCCGGTCGCGGCCGAGTACGGCGACTACCTCGACGAGGTCATCGCGAAGCTCCGTGCCCACGGCGTCCGCGCCGAGGTCGACCACTCGGACGACCGCATGCAGAAGAAGATCCGCACGCACACCAAGGCGAAGGTGCCGTTCCAGCTCATCGCGGGTGGCGACGACCGCGATGCCGGCGCCGTCAGCTTCCGCTTCCGCGACGGCCGCCAGGACAACGCGGTGCCCGTCGACGAGGCCGTGGACCGCATCCTCACCGCGATCCGCGAGCGCACGCAGGTCTGATGGCCCTCCCAGGAGGCCCGGAGCAGGCCGCGGGGACCGGTCACGTCGACGACGTGGTCGGCCCCACCGCCGCCGCGCCCTCCGAAGGCGCGGACACCGATCCGCTGGTGATCCGCGACGCGGCCACCGGCGCAGCCGTCCCGGACGCGTTCCAGCGGCTCTGGAACCCGCACCGGATGGCCTACATCGACGCCGGCCGCGAAGGCCGGGGACGCGGGCACGACGACGACTGCCCGTTCTGCGAAGCCCCGCGGAAGTCCGACGAGGACGCCCTGATCGTGGCCCGGGGTGAGCACGCCTACGTGCTGCTCAACTTGTTCCCGTACAACAACGGGCACCTGCTGGTCTGCCCGTACCGCCACGTCCCGCTCTACGACGAGGCCACGCCGGACGAACTGCGCGAGATCGGCGAGCTGACCCAGACCGCGATGCGGGTGCTGCGCGAGGTCTCGCACTGCGACGGCTTCAACATCGGCATGAACCAGGGCGAGGTCGCCGGTGCCGGCGTGGCCGCACACCTGCACCAGCACATCGTCCCGCGGTGGCAGTCGGACGCGAACTTCTTCCCGATCATCGCCCGGACCAAGTCCATGTCGCAGTTGCTCGGCGAGACCCGTCGACTCGTCGCCGACGGGTGGCCCCGGGCGCACTAGACTGGTCGGCATCATGAGCGACAGCACCAGCACCTCCGGCACCCCTGGCACCTCGATCACCGGCTCCGACCGCGTCAAGCGCGGACTCGCCGAGATGCTCAAGGGCGGCGTGATCATGGACGTCGTCGACGCCGAGCAGGCCCGCATCGCGGAAGAAGCCGGTGCGACCGCCGTCATGGCCCTCGAGCGCGTTCCCGCTGACATCCGTGCGCAGGGCGGCGTCGCCCGCATGTCCGACCCCTCGATGATCGAGGAGATCATCGCCGCGGTGTCGATCCCCGTCATGGCGAAGGCCCGCATCGGCCACTTCGTCGAGGCGCAGGTGCTGCAGGAGCTCGGTGTCGACTACATCGACGAGTCCGAGGTGCTGTCGCCGGCCGACTACCTCAACCACATCGACAAGTGGAAGTTCACCACCCCCTTCGTCTGCGGTGCCACCAACCTGGGCGAGGCGCTCCGTCGCATCACCGAGGGCGCGGCCATGATCCGTTCCAAGGGCGAGGCCGGCACGGGCGACGTGTCCGAGGCCACCAAGCACATCCGCACCATCACCAAGGAGATCGCGGCGCTCCGCAACCTGCGTGACGACGAGCTCTACGTCGCCGCCAAGGAGCTCCAGGCCCCGATCGACGTCGTGCAGGAAGTCGCCCGCACCGGCAAGCTCCCCGTCGTCCTCTTCACCGCCGGTGGTGTCGCCACCCCGGCCGACGCCGCGATGATGATGCAGCTCGGCGCCGACGGTGTCTTCGTCGGTTCCGGCATCTTCAAGTCCGGCGACCCGGCAGCGCGTGCCGCCGCGATCGTCAAGGCGACGACCTTCCACGACGACCCCAAGGTCATCGCCGAGGTCTCCCGTGGTCTGGGCGAGGCGATGGTCGGCATCAACGTCGCCGACGTCCCCGCACCGCACCGCCTCGCCGAGCGTGGCTGGTAGTCCGACGAGCAGCGCTCGGCCCCGCATCGGGGTCCTGGCGCTGCAGGGTGACTTCCGCGAGCACATCGCCTCGCTGACCGAGCTCGGCGCCGACGTGGTGCCGCTCCGTCGCCCCGAGGAGATCGAGACCCTCGACGGCGTCGTGATCCCCGGGGGCGAGTCGAGCGTGATGGACAAGCTGTCCCGCGCGTTCGGCGTCGCCGAGCCCCTCGCCGACGCGATCCGCGGTGGCCTGCCCACCTACGGCACCTGCGCCGGCATGATCATGCTGTCGTCGCGGATCACCGACGGCATCAGCGGCCAGCAGACCCTCGACGTGCTCGACACCACCGTGCGCCGCAACGCGTTCGGTGCGCAGAACGACTCGTTCGAGATCGACATCCCGATGCCCGACCTCGGCGAGGCCCCGGTGCACGCCGTGTTCATCCGGGCCCCCGTCGTGGAGCAGCGCGGCGACGACGTCCACGTCCTCGGCGCACTGCCCGACGGCCAGGTCGTCGCCGTGCAGCAGGGCAACGTCATCGCGAGTGCGTTCCACCCCGAGGTCGCCGGCGAGGACCGCTTCCACCGCCGGTTCCTCGACCTGGTGCGCAGCGCCTGAGGCGTGACCGTCCACCCGCCGCACCGACGGGACGGAAGCCGCGCCGCGCCTCCAGGCCGGTGTTCGGCCCACAGGGCCGCTAAACTGAGCGGGACTTTCCGCAAGACGCAAGGAGAACCGTGTCCGGGCATTCCAAGTGGGCAACGACCAAGCACAAGAAGGCGGTCATCGACCAGCGCCGTGCCAAGTCGTTCGCCAAGCTGATCAAGAACATCGAGGTCGCCGCGAAGATGGGCGGTGCCGACATGTCCGGCAACCCGACCCTGGTCGACGCCGTGCAGAAGGCGAAGAAGACCTCGGTCCCCAACGACAACATCGACCGCGCCGTCAAGCGCGGTGCGGGTCTCACGGGCGAGACCATCGAGTACACGACGATCATGTACGAGGGCTACGGCCCCAACGGCGTCGCGATGCTCATCGAGTGCCTCACGGACAACAAGAACCGTGCCGCGGCCGAGGTCCGGACCGCGATGTCGCGCAACGGCGGCACCATGGCCGACCCGGGCAGCGTCGCCTACAACTTCTCGCGCAAGGGCGTCATCTCGGTCACGAAGACCGACGGCCTCGACGAGGACACCGTGATGACCGCTGTGCTGGACGCCGGTGTCGAGGACGTCATCGACCAGGGTGGCGGCTTCGAGATCATCACCGAGGCGAGCGACCTGGTCGCCGCCCGCACCGCCCTCCAGGACGCCGGCATCGACTACGACTCCGCCGACGCCGAGTTCGTGCCCGGCCTCAAGGTCCCGGTCGACGCCGAGACCGCCCGCAAGGTGTTCCGCCTGATCGACGCGCTCGAGGACTCGGACGACGTGCAGAACGTCTACTCGAACTTCGACATCCCCGCGGACGTCCAGGCCGAGCTCGACGAGGACGAGGGCGAGTAACCGTGCTCCGTGTGCTCGGGGTGGACCCCGGGCTCACCCGGTGCGGCGTCGGCGTCGTCGAGGTCGCACCGAACCGGCGCGCTCGGCTCGTCCACGTGACGGTCGTGCGCACCCCGCCGGACATGCCGCTCGAACAGCGGCTGCTCCGCATCGCCGACGGCATCGCCGCCGAGATCGACGAGCACCACCCGGATGCGGTCGCCGTCGAGCGGGTGTTCGCGCAGGCGAACGTCCGCACCGTGATGGGCACCGCGCAAGCCGCTGGCCTGGCGCTGCACGCCGCGGCCGCCCGCGGCCTGCCCGTCGGGCTGCACACCCCGTCCGAGGTCAAGGCCGCCGTCACCGGCTACGGCAACGCTGACAAGCGTCAGGTGCAGACCATGATCGCGCGCGTGCTCGGGCTCGACGAGGCCCCGAAGCCGGCCGACGCCGCCGACGCGCTCGCGTTGGCCGTGTGCCATGCCTGGAGGCTCGGATCACCTGACGCCGCCGGCTCGCGTGCCACGAACCTCACCCCGGCACAGCGTGCCTGGCGGGACGCCCAGGGCGGCACCGTCGACTCGCCGCTGGCCCGCGCGGCCGCCGCCGCGGCCCGCCCGCAGCGTGGCAGGTCGGCGTCGTCGGTGGGCGGCCCTAGGCTCGGAGCATGATCGCGAGTCTCCGGGGCACCTGCATCGACATCGCCGGTTCGGCCGTGGTGATCGAGGTCGGGGGAGTCGGATACGCCGTCACCGTGACCCCCGCGCACGCGCTGACGATGCGCCACGGGTCCGAGGTGTTCGTGCGGACCGCCATGATCGTGCGCGAGGACGAGCACCTGCTCTTCGGGTTCGAGTCGACCGACGCGCTGCAGGTGTTCGACCTGCTCCGCGGGGTCTCCGGCGTCGGCCCGAAGTCCGCGATGGGCGTCCTGGCCCACATGGACCCGGCGCAGATCGCGAACGCCGTCGCGAACGAGGACGACGGCGCGTTCCGCAAGGTCTCCGGCATCGGCCCGAAGACCGCAAAGCTCATCATCGTCGCGCTCTCCGGCAAGCTCGTGGCCTTCGAGCAGGCAGCCGTGGTCGCGGCCGCACGGGGGACCGCAGTGCACCCCGCCGCGGTCGACGTCGTCTCGGCGCTCATCGGCCTCGGCTGGCGCGAGGACGCGGCACAGTCCGCGGTCGACGACGCCGTCGCCAACGAGCCCGGTGCCGCCGCGATGGGCACCCAGGCCCTGCTCCGCGCCGCCCTCGGCGCCCTGCGACCCGCGGCAGCCGGCCGGTGAGCGGCATCACGTCCGCCGGCGCCGAGTCGCAAGAGGAACTCGCGTTCGAAGGCGCGCTCCGCCCCCGCTCGCTCGACGAGTTCGTCGGGCAGCGCAAGGTGCGCGGGCAGCTCGACCTGCTCCTCAAGGCCGCAGGCATGCAGGAGCGCACGCCCGACCACATCCTGATGGCGGGTCCTCCCGGCCTCGGCAAGACCACGCTCGCGATGATCGTCGCGCACGAGACCGGCCGGCCGCTGCGCATGTCGAGCGGGCCGGCGATCCAGCACGCCGGTGACCTCGCCGCCGTGCTGTCGTCCCTGGTCCCGGGCGAAGTGCTGTTCATCGACGAGATCCACCGCATGGCCCGCTCGGCAGAGGAGATGCTCTACCTGGCGATGGAGGACTTCCGCATCGACGTGATGGTGGGCAAGGGTGCGGGTGCCACGAGCATCCCGCTCGACCTCGCACCGTTCACGCTCGTCGGCGCCACCACCCGGGCCGGCCTGCTGCCGAACCCGCTGCGCGACCGCTTCGGCTTCACCGCCCACCTCGAGTTCTACGAGAAGGACGAGCTCGAACAGGTCCTGATCCGTGCGGCCCACCTGCTCGAACTCGACATCGACCGGACCGCCCTGCGCGAGATCGCCGGACGCTCCCGCGGCACCCCGCGCATCGCGAACCGCCTGCTCCGCCGGGTGCGCGACTACGCCCTCGTGCACCGCACCACCGACGGCATGGCCGCGGTCCAGGGTGCGCTCGACCTGTACGACGTCGACGAACTCGGGCTCGACCGGCTCGACCGGGCCGTGGTCGAGATCATGCTGACCCGGTTCGACGGGGGCCCGGTCGGTCTGAACACCCTCGCCGTCTCGGTCGGAGAGGAATCCGAGACGATCGAGTCGGTCGTCGAACCGTTCCTCGTCCGGGTCGGTCTCGTGACGCGCACGCCCCGTGGGCGCATCGCCACACCACGTGCCTGGCGGCACCTCGGACTCACCCCGGGACAGGCCGACGGCGGGCAGCCGGGGCTCTTCGACGACCAGGACACCGACGACTGAACGCCGATCAGTCGAGTGACATGCCACGGACACCGGCGTGCCCTAGACTGCTACGGCCCGAAACCGAGCAACCAGAGAAGGCAACGCATCATGGGTCAAGAAGTCATCCTCATCGTCATCGTCGTGGCGTTCGCGGCCTTCATGTTCTACAACAGCCGCAAGCGCAAGAAGCAGCAGGCCGAACTCGTGGACAAGATGGTCCCGGGCGCCAAGGTCATGCTGTCCTTCGGCCTCTACGGCACGCTCCTCTCCGTGAACGAGGAGAAGGTCACCGCTGACGTCGAGATCGCACCGGGGACCATCGTCACCGTGCACCGCCAGACCCTGTCGCGCGTCGTCGACGACAACGCGTCCGACGTCGAGACCACCACGACCACCGAGGACGAGCCGAAGCCCGTGGCCGAGCTCAACGGTGAGCCGGTCTACGGCGAGCGTGTCGACACCGACCGCGTCGACGAGACCGACGTCACGAAGCGCAAGTCCGACGACTGACGCCCTCGGCCGCCGGGTCGTCTGACCCGGCGGCTTCCCTCTGCCGTCGCACGGTGTGCCGACGGTCCTGAACAGAAAGACGAGACGACCGGTGGCACGATCGACACCCGTCAAGAAGGCGCTGCGCTCGCTCACCTGGTTGGTGATCCTGATGGCGATCCTCGCCGGCGTGAACACCGCCGCGTCGATCCTCGCCGGCTCTTCGAAGGACGACACCGACAAGTGGTACCAGGGCGCGAGCTGGGTGCCGGAGCTGGCTCTGGACCTGCAGGGCGGCACGCAGCTGACCCTCGCGGCGCAGAACACCGAGGGCGACTCCGTCACCTCGCAGCAGCTGCAGCAGGCGGTGAACATCATCCGCCAGCGCATCGACGCCACCGGTGTCTCCGAGTCCGAGATCAACACCCAGGGCGCGAACAACATCGTCGTCTCGATCCCGGGTCGTCCCGACAAGGCCACGATCGACCGCATCGAGGCAGCCGCCAAGCTGACCTTCCGCCCGGTGCTCTTCACCGAGGCCGCGACGAACTCCGCCGTCGGTGACGACGGCAAGGGCACCGCATCGGCCACGCCGTACTCGCCGCCGGCCTCGCTCGCCGCGACGCCGAGCGCGAAGCCGACGAACGCGAGCGACCTGAACTGGGTCACGCCGAAGTTGCAGGACCTGTACACCAACTACAACTGCGCGGCTCCGGACGACGTCACCACGGCGCCCGACGACGAGCCCCTGGTCACGTGTGACCAGGACGGCGCGGGGAAGTACATCCTCGGTCCGGTCGAGGTCTCCGGTGCCGACATCAGCAACGCCACCTCGGGTCTCGCCACCGACTCGCAGGGCACGTCGACGGGCCAGTGGGCCGTCAACCTGACGTTCAACGGCGAGGGCTCGAAGGACTTCCGCACCGTCACGAACCGTCTCGTCTCGCTCCAGCAGCCGCAGAACCAGTTCGCGATCGTGCTCGACGGTTCGGTCATCACCGCACCGACGACGAACTCCGCGATCACGAACGGCAAGGCGCAGATCACCGGGTCGTTCACGGCCGAGTCGTCGAAGACCCTGGCGGACCAGCTCAAGTACGGTGCGCTGCCGATCAACTTCCAGGTGCAGTCGAACGAGAACATCTCGGCGACGCTCGGCACCGCGCAGCTCATCGGTGGCCTCGTCGCCGGCCTGATCGGGCTGATCCTGGTGATCATCTACTCGGTCATCCAGTACCGGGCCCTGGCGTTCGTCACCGTGCTGTCGCTCGGGATCGCCGCCGTGCTCACCTACCTGGTGATCGCGATCATGTCGTGGCGCGTCGACTACCGCCTCTCGTTGGCGGGTGTGGCGGGTCTGATCGTCGCGATCGGCATCACGGCGGACTCGTTCATCGTCTACTTCGAGCGCATCCGTGACGAACTCCGTGACGGCCGTGCCCTCGAGAGCGCGGTCGAGTCCGGCTGGAAGCGTGCCCTGCGCACGATCCTGGCGTCCGACGCGGTGAACTTCCTCGCCGCCGTGACGCTCTACGTGCTCGCGGTCGCCGACGTGAAGGGATTCGCGTTCACGCTGCTCCTCACGACCCTCATCGACATCGTGGTGGTCGCGCTCTTCACCCACCCGATGATGCAGCTCATCGCCCGCAGCCGGTTCTTCGGCGAGGGGCACCGGTTCAGCGGTCTCGACCCGGCAGCACTCGGTGCCGTCTACCGGGGGCGCGCACAGTTCCGTGCACCCGTCGTGGACGGCAAGCGCCAGCGCAGTGCCGGTGAGGCACAGCGCCGACAGACGATCGCGGAGCGGAAGGCCCAGCAGGCCTCCGGCGACAACGGCTCGACGCCGGACGGGAAGGACGACTGATGGCCAGCTTCAGCCAGTTCGGCAGCGACCTCTACACGGGGAAGCGGTCGTACGACATCATCGGGCGCCGGAAGACCTGGTACCTCATCGCCCTCGCGATGATCCTGATCTCCCTGGTCACCCCGTGGCTCCGTGGCGGGTACCAGCTCGGCATCGAGTTCACCGGCGGCTCGGAGTTCACGATCTCCGACGTCAAGACGCTCGACCAGAACATCGCCACCGAGACCGTCGAGGACGTCGTCCCGGAGTCGATCCCGCGCGTCTCGCAGCTCGGCACGCACGGCATCCGGGTCCAGACCGGGCAGCTCACCGACCGGCAGACGACCGAGGTGCAGGACGCCCTGGCGAAGGCCTACGACGTCCCGGAGAGCCAGGTCGCCGCGACCTTCATCGGCGCGACGTGGGGTGCCGACGTGCTCGCGCAGGCCATCCGTGGTCTCGTGATCTTCCTCGCCCTCGCCGCGGTCTTCATGACGCTGTACTTCCGCACCTGGAAGATGTCGCTGTCCGCGATGGCGGCGCTGCTGCACGACCTGCTCATCACGGCCGGTGTGTACGGCATCGTCGGGCTCGAGGTCACGCCCGCGGCGGTCATCGGCTTCCTGACGATCCTCGGGTACTCGCTCTACGACACCGTGGTGGTCTTCGACAAGGTGCGTGAGAACACCGCGCAGGAGTCGATCCGGACGTTCAAGCAGTCGGTCAACCTCGCGGTGAACCAGACCCTCGTCCGATCGATCAACACCTCGGTCGTGGCACTGCTGCCGGTCGCGGCGATCCTCTTCATCGGGTCGTACGTGCTCGGCGCCGGTACGCTGCGCGACATCTCGCTCGCACTGTTCATCGGCATCATCGTCGGCACCTACTCGACGATCTTCATCGCGTCGCCGATGTACGCGCAGCTGCGCGAGAACGAGCCGAAGATCAAGGAGTCGGACGCCAAGAAGACCGCGGCGGCCGAGAAGCGCCGACGCGAGGTCGACGCAGCGGAGGCGAACGTCTGATGCCCATCGAGATCCAGGAGATCGACGTCGCCGAGGCCCAGCGCCGCATCGACGCCGGAGCCCGCCTGTTCGACGTCCGTGAGCAGGGGGAGTGGGACGAGGTCCACGCTCCCCAGGCCACGCTCGTGCCGATGTCGGAGTTCGTGGACCGCTGGCAGGAGATCGACGGCGGCGACCAGCCGGCCATCATCGTCTGCCACTCCGGCGGCCGTTCGTCGCGCATCGTCGCGGCGCTCGAGCAGTCGGGGGTCCCGGCCGTCAACCTCTCCGGCGGCATGCTCGCCTGGGAGCAGGCGGGGGCACCGGTGGAGCGCGACGCCCAGGGCGAACCGCGTCACGGGCACTGACCGGGGACGCGTAGTCTTGTCGGATCGAGCTCGGATCGAGCTCTCGGACCGAGTCCTGGGAGGCGCATCATGACGGACACCCGCGAAGAGCCGTCCGCGCCGAGCCGCCCGGGTTCCGCCCCGCGGCCCTCGAGCCCGATCGGTCCGAACACCACCGGCAACCTCGGTTCCCTCCGCTCGCTGCTGCCGCGCCTGTTCTCGCGCGCCCAGCCGGCCGGCGCCGTGGACACACTGATCCGCACGGTCCGCTCGCACCACCCCAAGGCCGACGTGACGCTCATCGAGCGGGCCTACTCGGTCGCCGAGCGCGCGCACGACGGGCAGAAGCGCAAGTCCGGTGAGCCGTACATCACGCACCCCGTCGCGGTCGCGCAGATCCTGGCCGACCTCGGCATCGGCACGATCACCATCGCGGCCGCCCTCCTGCACGACACGGTGGAGGACACCGACTACCAGCTCGATCAGCTGCGAGCCGACTTCGGCGACGAGATCGCGATGCTCGTCGACGGCGTCACGAAGCTCGACAAGGTCAAGTACGGCGACAGCGCGCAGGCCGAGACCGTCCGCAAGATGGTCATCGCCATGTCGAAGGACATCCGCGTCCTCGTCATCAAGCTCGCCGACCGCCTGCACAACGCCCGCACGTGGGGCTTCGTCGAGTCGACCTCCGCCACGCGCAAGGCGAAGGAGACGCTCGAGATCTACGCGCCGCTCGCGCACCGGCTCGGCATCCAGATGATCAAGCTCGAGCTCGAGGACCTGTCGTTCGCCGTCCTCCACCCGAAGCTCTACGTCGAGATCGACAGCCTGGTCAAGGAACGCCAGCCGAAGCGCGAGCAGTTCGTCCAGAACGTCATCGGGACCCTGAAGAAGGACCTGAAGGCCGCCAAGGTCCGCGGCGACGTCATGGGTCGGCCGAAGCAGTACTACTCGATCTACCAGAAGATGATCGTGCGGGGTCGCGAGTTCGACGAGATCTACGACCTCGTCGGCATCCGCGTGCTCGTGCCGACCGTGCGCGACTGCTACGCCATGCTCGGCTCGGTGCACGCCCGCTGGACCCCGCTGCCCGGTCGCTTCAAGGACTACATCGCGACCCCCAAGTTCAACCTGTACCAGTCGCTGCACACCACGGTGCTCGGACCGCAGGGTCGTGCGGTCGAGATCCAGATCCGCACGCACGAGATGCACCAGCGCGCCGAGTTCGGTGTCGCCGCCCACTGGAAGTACAAGCAGCGTGCTGCCGGCCGTGACGCCGGTACCTCGTCGACCACGGACGACCAGGACATGGCGTGGCTCGCCCACATCACCGACTGGCAGGCCGAGACCAGCGACCCGGGCGAGTTCCTCGACTCCCTGCGCTACGAGATCGGCGCGAAGGAAACCTACGTCTTCACGCCGCAGGGCAAGGTCATCGGGCTCCCCGCCGGAGCCACCCCGGTCGACTTCGCCTACGCCGTGCACACCGAGATCGGCCACCGCACGATGGGTGCGAAGGTCAACGGCCGCCTGGTCCCGCTCGAGAGCCAGCTGTCCAGTGGCGACGTCGTCGAGATCTTCACGTCGAAGAATCCCGATTCCGGCCCCTCGCAGGACTGGTTGCAGTTCGTCCGCAGCCCCCGCGCGCGCAACAAGATCAAGCAGTGGTTCACCAAGGAGCGCCGCGAAGAGGCGATCGAGCAGGGTCGCGACGCCATCGCCCGGGCGATGCGCAAGCAGAACCTGCCGCTCCAGCGCATCATGAGCCAGGACAGCATCGCCGAGGTCGCCTCGTCGATGCGGTACGAGGACGTCTCCGCCCTGTACGCCGCCATCGGCGAGGGCCACGTCTCGACGCAGTCGGTGATCGAGAAGGTCCTCGGCAACGTCCAGACCGAGACCGAGACGGATGAACCCGAACTCGCGTTCCCGCGCCAGGTCACCAGTCGGCAGCTGCGCACGAGCGACAGCGGCGTGCTGGTCCGCGGTGCGCCCGACATCCTCGTGAAGCTCGCGAAGTGCTGCACGCCGGTGCCGGGCGACCAGATCGTGGGCTTCATCACCCGCGGCCAGGGTGTCTCCGTGCACCAGTCGTCGTGCACCAACGTGAAGTCGCTCATGAACGAACCCGACCGGATGATCGAGGTCGAGTGGGCCCCGTCATCGAAGTCGGTGTTCCTCGTGCAGATCCAGATCGAGGCGCTCGATCGGTCGGGCCTGCTCAGCGACGTCACCCGGGTGCTGACCGACCACCACGTGAACATACTGTCCGCGACGGTTTCGACCTCGTCCGACCGTCTCGCGCTGAGCCGGTTCGTGTTCGAGATGGGCGACACCATCCACCTCGACCGCGTGCTCAACGCGGTGCGACGCATCGACGCCGTCTACGACGTCTACCGCGTCAGCGCCGGCTAGCGGCAGGGCCCCGCGCGGCCCCTCCGTCGACCGGTCACGAACCGTCGGCTGCGGCCCCGCCAACCGACGATTCGTGACCACTCGGCGGACGTGAACGGGGTGTTGTGACCACCCGCGCCCGCACCCAGCGCGCAACCCCTACCGCACAGCACCCCCAGCCGCGCCTTGCAGCCCCCGCAACCGCCGCTCGGCCTGCCGCACCATGGGGATCGTCCCGAGGGACCTCAGGCGCGCCTGCAGCTCGGCAGCCGTGACCACCCCGATCGCGAGCAGCCCGTGCACGGCCGTCGCCTCGGCCTCCCCGAACGCACCGGCCGTCGGCCCCGGCGTCCGGAGCAGGTCGACCGCGGTCCGCGCCGGCAGTGTGACCCGCAGCCGCGAGCGCTCGACGGTGTCGTCGACGTCGATCCTGACCTCTCGCAGGCGCACGTCCGGCCCGACGTGGACACGGACCTGGGGCGGGATGCAGGCCTCGAGCGGCGCCGGCGGCCGGGACACCGCACCCCAGATCCACGCGGCGGTCAGCGTGCAAGCGATCAGGCGCGCGTCCCGCAGGACCCATGCGGCAGCGGCGGCGCGCAACGACGGCGTCTGCGGCTCAGCGGGGGAGGCCCAGCAGGGACCGACGGCGACCAGCTCGCCGGCCAGGACCGCCGCACGCAGCTCGGGCTCCGGCCAGTCGTCACTGGTCAGCAGTCGCGGGTGGGGCACCCGCACATCCTGCCCGACCTGCGCACGCGACCGACAGGCTTGTGGACAAGCCACGCACCGACCGGGAGGACCGTGGCGGGCCGGCACCGCGCCTCCAGGCCGTCGCCGGTCACGTCCACGGCGTAGGCCGCGTCGACGACGCGACCAGCCGACGGCCGCGCGCCGGATCGGACGCGGCCGGGCGCGACGCGCGCGCTCAGCGCAGGACGTCGGCGCGGTGCACGAGCGCCGCGGCACCGATGAGCGGGCCGTCCTGGGACAACCCGGTCGGCACGATCTGCACCTTCGTGACGAACCCGAACTCGACACGCTCCGCCACGGCCTGCCGGGCGTACTCGAACAGGTCCGGCGTGACGTGCGAGAACCCGCCACCGATGGCGACGATCTCGAGGTCGACCAGGCTCGTGGCGGCGGCGATGGCCTGCCCGAGGGCACGGCCGCTCCGCTGGACCGCGGCGACGGCGATCTCGTCGCCCGTGGCGTAGGCGGCCGAGAGCTCCTCGCCGGTCGTGCCCGCGAAGCCCTGACGACGTGCCCAGGCGACGGTCTTCGGGCCGCTGGCGATGGCCTCGAGGCAACCGGTGCCGCCGCAGGCGCAGGGGTCGTCGTAGCCGCCGCACTCGACGTGGCCGATGTGGCCGGCGTTGCCCGTCGGTCCGCTGACGGTGCGACCGTGCAGGATGAGCCCGCCGCCGACGCCGGTGGAGACGATCATGCCCATGACGTGCTCGTAGCCCTGGGCCGCGCCGACCCAGTGCTCGGCGAGGGTGATCGCCAGGCCGTCCATGCGGAGCGTCACCGGGACGTCGTCCGGCACGAGCGCCGCGATCCGGTCGCGCAGCGGGTGGCCACGCCAGACCGGCATGTTGAGCGGGGAGACGAGGCCGTGCTCCTCGTCGACCGGGCCGGCGGAACCGACGCCGACGCCGACGAGCGTCGCGTCGGCGGGCAGCGCGCCGAGCGCGGCCGTGACGACCTCGTCGACGGCGGCCTGCAGCTCGTCCGAGGTGCGCTGCGGCCCGGTGGGGCTGCGGAACCGGGTCGCCGGCAGCACGACGCCCTGGTCGGTGACGAGCGCGGCCTCGACCTTCGTGCCGCCGAGGTCGACGGCCAGGGCGAGGGCGGGGGACTGGGGTGCGGTGCTGGACATGCGCGCTCCGATGCGGCGGTCTGGAGGCACGGTGCGGGTCGCCGACGCGTCGTCGCGTCCGGTGGGCACCGGCCTGGTCGTGGTGGGTCGTGCTGGGTGCGTGGGCTGGCTCAGCTGGGCTGGCTCAGCCGGGTGGGCTCAGCGCCGTGGGTCAGCCCCGTGGGTCAGTAGGACGTCGTGTCGTCGCCGAGCGCCGACGCGGCGCCCGTCTCGGCGCGGTGCGCGACCTCGTCGAGGATGCGGGCCGAGGCGCTCGTGCCGATGCGGTTCGCGCCCGCCTCGACCATCTCGAGCAGCGTGTCGAGGCCGCGGACGCCGCCGGAGGCCTTCACGCCGGTGTCGGCACCGACCGTGCGGCGCATGAGGGCGATGTGCTCGGCCGTCGCGCCACCGCCGGCGAACCCGGTCGAGGTCTTCACGAAGGCGGCGCCGGCGGTCTGTGCCGCACGCGAGGCCGCGACGATCTCGTCGTCGGTCAGGAACGCGGTCTCGAGGATCACCTTGACGACGGTGTCGCCGGCGGCGTCGACGACCGCGCGGACGTCCTGCTCGACGCGCTGCCAGTCGCCCGACTTCGCGGCGCCGATGTTCTGCACCATGTCGAGCTCGAACGCGCCGTCTGCCAGGGCCTGCAGCGACTCGGCGACCTTCGCCGCGGTGGACGTGGTGCCGTGCGGGAAGCCGATCACGGTGCCGACGCCGACGCCGGTGCCCGTGAGGCGCTCGACGGCGTGGGCGACGTCGCTCGGACGGACGCAGACGCTGAAGACGCGGTGGGCGGCGGCTTCGTCGAGCTGGGCGTCGACGTCCGCGCGGGTGAGTTCGGGCTTCAGGATCGCGTGGTCGATGAGGCCGCGGACGGCATCGACGGTGACGGGGAAGGCTGCGTTGTCCACCCGGCAAGCCTACCCGTCAGGCGTGCCGCGTAGCGTGCAGGGCATGCAGGTCCTCGTCACCGGCGCCACCGGGTACATCGGTGGTCGTCTCGTCCCTCGTCTCCTCGAAGCCGGCCACTCCGTCCGTGTGTTCGTGCGCAACCCCCGGAAGCTCCAGGACGTCCCGTGGAGCAGTGAGGTCGACGTCGCGGAGGGCGACCTCCAGGACGCTGAGGCGGTGCGCGCCGCCGTCGACGGGATCGAGGCGGTCTACTACCTCGCCCACGCGATGGGCGCCGACGGCGACTTCGAGTCGGCCGAGCGCGAAGCAGCGGAGACCATGGCGCGCGAGGCGAAGGCGGCCGGCGTCAGCCGGTTCGTCTACCTGGGCGGGCTGCACCCGGACGGCGAGCTGTCCAAGCACCTCCGCAGCCGCAAGGAGGTGGGGGAGATCCTCCTCGGCTCCGGCGTGCCGACGGTGGCGTACCAGGCCGGGGTCGTGATCGGCTCGGGCAGCACCTCGTTCGAGATGATCCGGCACCTGACCGACGTCCTGCCGTGGATGCCCGCGCCGCGCTGGGTCCGCAACCACATCCAGCCGATCGCGGTCCGCGACGTCCTGTACTACCTGGTGGCCGCGCTCGACGTCCCCGCCGACGTCAACCGCACCTTCGACATCGGCGGCCCCGACGTCCTGCGGTACGGCCAGATGCTGAACGGCTACGCGGTCGAGGCGAAGCTGCCCCAGCGCCCGATCACGGTCCTGCCGGTGCTCACCCCGCGCCTCGCCGCACACTGGTTCAACGCCGTCACCCCGATCCCGCGCAAGCTCGCGACGCCGATCATCGAGTCGCTGCAGTTCGAGTGCGTGCAGCGCGAGCACGACATCGACGACGTCGTGCCGCAGCCCGAGGGCGGGCTCACCTCGTACCGTCGGGCCGTCCGCCTCGCGCTCAACAAGATGCGCATCGGTCAGGTCCAGACGAGCTGGCGCAGCGCGACGCTCTCGAGCGCCTCGGCCGACCCGATGCCGAACGACCCCGACTGGGCCGGGCACACGGTCTACGTCGACGACCGGAAGCGGCACTCCAGTGCCTCCGCCGAGGACGTCTGGCGCGTCGTCGAGTCGATCGGCGGCGAAAACGGCTGGTACTCGTTCCCACTCGCCTGGGTCGCCCGCGGCTGGATGGACAAGATCGCCGGCGGTGTCGGCCTGAACCGCGGCCGGCGTGACCAGCAACGCCTGGAGCAGGGCGACGCGCTCGACTGGTGGCGCGTCGAACGACTCGAGCGCGGCCGGTACCTGCGACTCCGCGCCGAGTTCAAGTCGCCCGGTCGTGCGTGGCTCGAGATGACCGTCACACCGAACCCCGACGGCGGCAGCGACTACCACCAGCGGGCCATCTACTTCCCGCAGGGCCTGGCCGGGCGGCTGTACTGGTACGGCATCCTGCCGTTCCACGGCGTCATCTTCCCCGGTATGGTCGAGCGCATCACCGCCGCCGCCGAGCGGGAGTCCGACCACACCGAGTCCACGCAGCGCAACCGGACGCAGCAGACCGGGACCCCCGAGCCGGCGCACGAGGAGGCAGCATGACCGACGACCGCAGCCCCGTCCTCTTCCTGGGGGACAGCATCACCGAACAGGGCGACTGGGACACCTGGCTCCCCGACGAGCACACGCTGAACCAGGGCATCGGTGGCGACACGACCGACGGTGTACTGACGCGCCTCGACGCCGTCGTCGCCGAACAGCCCGAGGTGATCGTGCTGCTCATCGGCACGAACGACTTCGGCAACCACCGCGCGAGCGCCGAGCACGTGGTCCGCAACGTCGAGACCATCCTGGTCACGCTCCGCCGCGAGCTGCCGGGCGTGCGCCTGCTGCTCGTGTCGATCCTGCCCCGGCAGGCCGAGTACGCCACGAAGATCGAGCAGGCCAACCGGCACCTCCGTCAGTTCGTCGCCACGTGCCACGCGCAGTACCTCGACGCCTGGCCCGCCCTGGCCGACGGCGACCACCTGGACGCCCGCTTCACCGAGGACGGCCTGCACCTGACCGAGGACGGCTACCGCGCGATGGTCGGCGAGCTGGTGCCGGCGCTCGAGCGCGTCCGCGACCTGCCGCCGATGTCGCGGTCGATCCAGGCGATCGACCTCGACGGCTCCGCGGACTGATGGCCGCACGCAAGGGGCGGCCCCCGGTGGGGTCGTCCCAGCACGGCGTGCCCGCAGGGTCCCCTCGACCCGCAGCCGCCGCACCCGTCAACGGTGCCCGCACCACGCCGCCCTTCACCCGCCCCGCGCTGGCGCCGTCGATGATCGCGGCGATCGTGCTGCTGGCCTGCGTCGCCATCGTCGACTCGTCGGGCTTCGTCTTCGCCCGCTGGGGCGTCACGGTGCTCGCGTTGATCGTGCTGGTCTTCAGCGTGCGCGGCAAGGTCTGGTGGGCCGCCCTGCTCATGGCCGCAGTCGCCGTCTGCTGGAACCCGCTCGTCACGGTGCCGATCCCCGGACAGGTGTGGGCGGCACTGCAGCTGGTGGCCGCCGCGCTGTTCATCGTGGTGGGCATCGTGGTCAAGGTGCCCCGCGAGTCGGACGGACGGTAGGATCGGCAGGTCGGGTACAGGACCCGGCCGCACACCCGAAGGGCATGGATGAACGACGAGACCGAGCCGGTGACCGAGAGTCCTCTGCTGAACCCTCGACCGTCCTCCGGCGGTCTCGACCGATCCGACGTCGTCGTCCGCAAGGGGCGGCTGACCCTGATCAACGGACACCTCACGCCGCAGCAGTCGATGATCGAGGACCTGCTGTTCCTCGACGACGCGCTCACCGCGGCTGACGTCGACCACCTGCTCATCCGCGGCAACGACCAGCGCCCGGTGATCGCCCTCGACGAGCGTGACCGCCAGCGTGCCGAGAGCGCCGTGATGTCCGCGGCCGTCAACGAGCCCTTCTACGCGAAGCCCCCGGGCAAGCCGGCCGTGCTCGTGCAGGACGACGGACTCGGCTCCGTCGAAGAACCCGTGCTCCGCGTGTTCCGTCCGCGGCTCGAGCCGCTCGGCCGCCTGCGCTACGGCGCCGAGACGAGCGTCCAGCTCGAGTTCTGGCGCGTCACCGACATCGAGGTACTCGCACCTGTCGAGAACGCCCTGATGCGTCGCAGCCTGCCGATCGACGAGTTCGTCCTCGTCGACATCGAGCGCTACGGCCGCACTTGGCGCACCGTCGAGCACATGTTCGACGACCACGTCTCGGACATCCGGTTCCCGATCGACATCGTCTTCTCGTGGGTCGACGGCAACGCCATCGAGTACCAGCGCGCCCGCCAGGCCGCACAGTCGAACGCGGTCCTGGGCGAGGGCGACGACGCCCCGGCCCGGTTCCGCCAGATCGACGAGCTGAAGTACGCGCTCCGCTCGGTGCACACCTTCGCACCGTGGATCCGCCAGATCTACATCGCGACGGACTCCCCGGCGCCGCACTGGCTCGCCGAGCACCCGAAGGTCCGCATCGTCCGCAGCGAGGAGTTCTTCGCCGACCCGTCCGTCCTGCCGACCCACAACTCGCAGGCCGTCGAGTCGCAGCTGCACCACATCCCGGGCATCAGCGAGCACTTCATCTACTCGAACGACGACATGTTCTTCGGGCGCCTCGTCGACCCCTCGGTGTTCTACAGCCCGGGATCGGTCACGAAGTTCATCCTCGCGTCGACCCGGATCGGCCTCGGCTCCAACAACCCGGCACGCAGCGGTTTCGAGAACTCCGCCCGTGTGAACCGTCGCCTGCTGCAGCAGCGCTTCGGTGCGGTGACCACCCGGCACCTCGAGCACGCCCCGACGCCCCTGCGCGCCTCGATCATGACCGAGATGGAGCACGAGTTCGCCGACGAGTTCGCGGCCACTGCGGCGTCCCGCTTCCGAGCCGCCGACAACATCTCGGTGACGAACTCGCTGTACCACTACTACTCGCTGCTCACCGGTCGGGCGATCATCCAGGAGAACGCGGCCGTCGGGTACATCGACACGACCATGGTCTCCGGACTCAAGGCCCTCGACGAGCTGCTGAAGAAGCGGAACGTGGACTTCTTCTGCCTCAACGACGGCAGCTTCCCCGAGGTCAGCGACGAAGAGCGCACGCAGCGCGTCACGGGCTTCCTGGAGCGCTACTTCCCGTTCCCCGCGCCGTGGGAGCGCCCCAGCGCTTAGGACGCGCCAGCGGCCTGCTGGGGCGCTCCGGGCGAGCCTGCGAGCCCGGTCCCACGGGGCGCTTAGGACGCGCCAGCGGCCTGCTGGGAGCGTCCCAGCGCTCAGGACGCGCCAGCGGCCTGCTGGGGCGCTCCGGGCGAGCCTGCGAGCCCGGTCCCACGGGGCGCTTAGGACGCGCCAGCGGCCTGCTGGGGCGCTCCGGGCGAGCCTGCTGGGGCGCTCCGGGCGAGCCTGCGAGCCCGGCGCCGGAACCCGGCCACGAGGTTCGCACGCTCCACCGGTCACGACTCCCCGCCACCCCCACGCCGAGCGGTCGCAACCCGTCGCCTCCGCCTCCCGCAACCAACAGAACGTGACCACGCGACGCAGCACCCGCGGTGAGTCGCGACCACCCCGCGGGCCGGGAGGCGCGAGTCGACCCCGCCACGGGCCTCCCGACCGTCGGGCGTGCCGTCGAGACCTACACGACGCCGCGCGGTCAAGACACCCCGTTGGCTGCCCGCCGAGCGGTCACGAACTGTTGATTGCCGAGCCGCCAGCCGACGGAACGTGACCACTCGCCGCGCACTGACGGGGAGTCGTGACCGCACGCGCCCGCGCTTGGTGAGCAGAAGAGGTCGGGATCGCATGGCGGACCCGACCTCTTCTGCAATCGAAGCGCGCGGGGCTACCGGTGGATGGGGGAGACGGGCACCGAGTCGAGCGTGAACACCGGGATGCTCGAGGTGACCGGTGCCGGCTCGACGGCCGCGGGGATCGTCACGCCGTGCGCGGCGAGCTTCGCCTCGGTCTCGAGCGCGGAGACGGGCTGTCCGACCGTGGCGTAGTGCCCGATCGGCACGACCGAGTGCACGACGTTGTGGCCGTAGACGTGCACGAGGTTGAACGACTGAGCTCCGTCGCGTCCACGGGTGCCGCCCTGGTACTCCGTGAGGTCCTGGGTGTAGCAGGTGGCGCTGGCGACGGACACCGGGATGCCGGCGAAGACGGCACTGGTCGAGTAGTGCAGGTGCCCGGCGATGATGGCGAGGACGTCGCTGCCCTCGACGACCTCGGCGAGGGCTTGCTGGTCGCGCAGCTCGACGAGGACGGTGAGGTCCTGGACACTCGGCACCGGTGGGTGGTGCATCGCGAGGATGGTGCCGTGCGGCGCGGCCTCGGACAGGACCTCGGCGAGCCAGTCGAGCTGCTCGGGGGAGACCTCACCGTGGTGGTGACCCGGCACGCTCGTGTCCAGGGTGATCACGCGGAGGCCGTTGACGTCGTAGACGAAGTCGACCGGGCGGTCGGTGGGCTGCAGGCCGAAGAGCTCCTGGCGGAAGGCACCGCGCTCGTCGTGGTTGCCCATCGCCCAGATGACCTGTGCACCGATGCGCTGCGCGGCCGGTTCGAGGATCTCGCGGACGCGGGCGTACGCACCCGGCTCGCCCTTGTCGGCCACGTCGCCGGTGACGACGATCGCTTCGGGCCGCGTGCCCGAGGCTTCGATGTCCGCGACGATCTGCGTGAGCCGTGCGGCGGAGTCGACATCGCCGTACAGGTTGCGGTCCCCGGAGACGAGGTGCGTGTCGCTGAGGTGGAGGAGGAAGTGGTTCGGCCTGGGGTGTTCGGCCGTCCGGCTGTCCATCGGGGTCTCATTCCGTTGGCGGATGCGTGGTGCAACACGTTGCCACACCGTCCTGGACGAGTCCAGCATGCGAGAGTGAACCAGCCGTGAACTGGGGGCGGCGTGTTGCCCTGTGCACGAAGAAACCCCCGCCACTTCGTGACGGGGGTTGCTTCGTGCGCTACCGATCAGTGATCGCCGGGGCCGACCTGGGGAGCCTGGTGGCCACCCTCGAGGTTCGGGCCGTGGTGCGCGGCGTGTGCTGCCTCGAGCTCTGCCTTCGAGACCGGCTCGATGCGGTCTTCGAAGAAGAAGCGGGAGACGCCGGCGCGGACCTTCTGCAGACCCGTGATCTTGCCCTTGGCGTTCGGGCGGATCATCAGCGGCTTGTACTCGTTGAACTGCAGGAGCTTCCACCGCTCGTACTCGTCGAGCTGCTCGTGCACCTCGATGTACTCGCCGTGGGGGAGTCGGACGATGCGGCCCGACTCGTAGCCGTGCAGGACGATCTCGCGGTCCTTCTTCTGGAGGGCGAGGCAGACACGCTTCGTGATCCAGAAGGCGATGAACGGACCGAGGACCGTCGTTGCCTGGATCACGTGGATCACGTGTTCGATCGACACCAGGAAGTGCGTCGCGATGATGTCCGACGAGGCTGCTGCCCAGAGGCTGGCGTAGAGCGTGATGCCAGCGGCACCGAACGCCGTGCGCGTCGGGGCGTTGCGCGGGCGGTCGAGGATGTGGTGCTCACGCTTGTCGCCCGTGACCCACGCCTCGATGAAGGGGTAGAGCAGGATCGCCAGGATGAGCAGCACCAGGACCGCGATCGGCGCCAGGATGTTGAACGACACCGTGTAGCCGAACCACACGACCTCCCAGTGCGGCGGGACCAGTCGGAGCGCACCGTCGGCGAAGCCGATGTACCAGTCGGGCTGGGTACCGGCGGACACCGGAGAGGGGTCGTACGGGCCGTAGTTCCAGATCGGGTTGATCGTGAACAGCGACGCGATGAGGGCCAGGATGCCCGCGACGATGAAGAAGAACCCACCGGCCTTCGCAGCGAACGCCGGGAGGATCGGGACACCGACGACGTTCTCGTTGGTCTTGCCCGGACCGGCGAACTGCGTGTGCTTGTTGATCACGACGAGCACGAGGTGGACACCGAGCACCGCGACGAGGATCGCCGGCAGCAGCAGGATGTGCAGCGTGTACAGGCGGCCGACGATGTCGGTCCCCGGGAACTCGCCACCGAACAGCAGGTAGGCGATCCAGACGCCGATCACCGGGACACCCTCGATCATGCCGACGATGATCCGCAGACCGTTTCCGGAGAGCAGGTCGTCGGGGAGCGAGTAGCCGGTGAAGCCCTCGGCCATGGCGAGGACCCAGAGCAGGAAGCCGAAGACCCAGTTGAGCTCACGCGGCTTGCGGAAGGCGCCGGTGAAGAACACGCGGGCCATGTGCAGCATGATCGACGCCACGAACAGCAGGGCTGCCCAGTGGTGGACCTGGCGGACGAAGAGCCCGCCGCGGATGTCGAACGAGATGTCGAGCGTGGACTGCAGGGCCGTCGACATCGCCACGCCCTTGAGCGGGACGTACGAGCCGTTGTAGACGACCTCGGTCATCGATGCCTGGAAGAAGAACGTCAGGAAGGTCCCGGAGAGCAGCACGACGACGAAGCTGTACAGCGCCACCTCGCCGAGCATGAAGCTCCAGTGGTCCGGGAAGATCTTGCGGCCGACTTCCTTGACGAGGCCCGAGATGCTGGTGCGCTCGTCGATGTAGTTGGCGACCCCGCCGATGATGCGGGATCCGCGCTCCGGCGCCGGCTTGTTCGTCGACGTGTTCGGTGCGGTGGTGGTGGTGCTGGTCATCAGCGTTCACGCTCCCAGAAGGACGGTCCGACCGGCTCGTGGAAGTCGCTCTGGGCAACCAGGTAGCCGTCGTCGTCGATCGCGATCGGAAGTTGGGGGAGGGGGCGTGCTGCCGGACCGAAGATGACCTCGCAGTTGTTCGAGACATCGAAGGTGGACTGGTGGCACGGGCACAGCAGGTGGTGCGTCTGCTGTTCGTAGAGCGCGACGGGACAACCGACGTGGGTGCAGATCTTGGAGTACGCGACGATGCCGTCGTAGCCCCAGTTCTCGTGGCCCTTGGACGGGTTGAGGTCCTTCGGGTCGAGACGCATGAGGAGGACGGAGGCCTTGGCCTTCTCCTCCAGCATGTGCTCGGACTCGAGCATGCCCTCGGGGATGACGTGGAACACCGAACCGATGGTGACGTCGGAGGCCTTGATCGGCAGACCCGTCGGGTCCTTCGTCAGGCGCAGGCCCTGCTTCCAGAAGGTGTGGCGGAGCAGCTCGTTGGGGTCCTCGGCCGGAGCGAGGTCACGGACCAGGACGATGCCGGGGAGCGGGAACGCGGCCAGGGCACCGATCATCGAGTTGCGGATCAGCTTGCGACGGCTGAAGCCGGACTCCTTGTCGGCGAGCTGGAACGCCTCGACCGCCTTGGCGCGGGTCGCGTCGGTGCCGCGGGTGCCGTGGCGGAGCTCGGTGATCTCGCGGTCGACGACGAGCGACTTCGACCAGTAGACGGCGCCGAGGCCGAGGGCGAGGAGCGCGAGGGCGATCGACAGGCCCAGGAAGAGGTTCGCGGTGCGGACCGTCCCGAAGTCGCTCGGGTCGATCGGGAAGGCGACGTACGCAGCGATCGACAGGACGCTGCCGACGATCGACAGGTAGAAGTACGCGGCGACCTGGCGCTCGGCCAGACGCTGCTTCTTCGGGTCGACGTCGGTGCGACGCGGGCGGTGCGGCGGCTCGCCCGGGTTCTCGAACGGGTCGACGGGGAGGACCGCGATCCCGGGGGAGGTGGTCGTGCCGTGCTTCTCGACAGCCGAGGACGAGTTCAGCGTCTCGTCGTCGTGCTCTGCCATGGTGTTCCCTTCAGTGTCGTTCGACACGGACGATCAGTTGGACTTCGCGGTCAGCCAGACGGTCATCGCGACGACCGCGCCGAGTCCGAAGATCCAGATGAACAGACCCTCGGCGACCGGCCCCAGGGAGCCGAGTGCGAAGCCACCGGGGGACTTGTTGTCCTGCACGTACTTGAGGTACGTGATGATGTCGGCCTTCTGCTCCGGCGTCAGGTTCAGGTCGTTGAAGACCGGCATGTTCTGCGGACCGGTGAGCATGGCCTCGTAGATGTGCTTGCCGGAGACCGTCTCGAGGTTCGGGGCGTACTTGCCCTCGGTCAGCGCACCGCCGGCGCCGGCCACGTTGTGGCACATGGCGCAGTTGATGCGGAACAGTTCGGCGCCTTCAGCAGCGTCGCCGTCCTCACCGTTGGTGAGCTCGGTGGAGGGGACCGACGGGCCGGGGCCGAGGGAGGCGACGTACTGCGCGAGCGCGTCGACCTGCTCGTCCGTGAACTGCGCGGGCTTCTCTTCGGCCTGCGGGCCCTGAGCGGCCATCGGCATGCGGCCGGTGCCGACCTGGAAGTCGACCGACGCGGCGCCGACACCGATGAGGGACGGGCCCTCGCTCGTGCCCTGCGCGGAGAGACCGTGGCAGGTGGCGCAGTTCGAGGCGAAGAGCTTCTCGCCCTCGTTCACCTGCGACTGGCTCGAGGCGGCGACGGTGTTCGTGCTGTCGTCGGCGTTCGCCGTGGAGCTGAACAGTGCGTACGCGCCACCGGTGGTCATGAGACCCACGACGATGAGCGACACGGTCGCCATCGGTGAACGGCGGCCCTTCTTGGACTTGGTTCTGTTGAACATGTGCTGGGGGGTGTCCAGTTCCTACTTGAGAAGGTAGATGACGGCGAAGAGGAAGATCCACACGACGTCGACGAAGTGCCAGTAGTACGACACGACGATGGCGGTGGTCGCTTCCTTGTGGCCGAAGTTCTTGGCGGCGAAACCGCGGCCGAGCGTCAGCAGGAAGGCGATGAGGCCACCGGTCACGTGGAGCCCGTGGAACCCGGTGGTCATGTAGAACGCCGAGCCGTAGGCACTGGAGGAGAGCGTCACGCCCTCGTGCCAGAGGTTGGCGTACTCGAAGATCTGGCCGCAGACGAAGATCGCACCCATCGCGTAGGTGACGAAGAACCACTCCGTCATGCCCCAGTGGCGCGGGTTCCAGCTCGTCCGGTGCACCTGGAAGCGCTCCGCGGCGAACACGGCGAACTGGCAGGCGAAGCTGGACAGCACCAGGATGATCGTGTTCACGGAGGCGAAGGGCACCTCGAGCTTCGCGGTCTCGGTCGCCCAGAGCTCAGGGGACGTGCTGCGGAGCGTGAAGTAGATCGCGAACAGGCCGGCGAAGAACATGACCTCGCTGCCCAGCCACACGATCGTCCCCACGGCCACGGCGTTCGGCCTGTTGAGGGCCGGACCGCTGGCTGATCTGGAGAGAGAGGTGCTAGTCACGTCCTCCATTATGGCCGAAACCCCCGACAGTGTTTTCGCAGGAGACTGGCGGGTCTCTCGAATTCACTACGATCGAGCCATGCCTGACGCACTTTCTTGGCCAGCAGTGATCAGCGCGCTCATGGCGCGCGAGGACCTGACGATCAGGCAATCCACATGGGCCATGGAGGAGATCGTGCACGGGCGCGCCACCCAGGCACAGATCGCAGCCTTCGCCGTGACGCTCCGCGCGAAGGGCGAGACCGTCGACGAGGTCGTCGGGTTCCGCGACGCGATCCTGGACGCCGCGGTTCCGCTCGACGTCGATCCGATGGCGCTCGACATCGTCGGGACCGGTGGCGACGTGGTCGGCACCGTGAACATCTCGACCATGGCGGCCATCGTGATCGCCGCCGCCGGGGTCCCCGTCGTCAAGCACGGCAACAAGGCCAGCTCGTCGAAGTCCGGCTCGAGCGACGTGCTCGCCGCCCTCGGACTCGATCTCACGATGGACGCCGCGCGTGTCGCGGACACCTTCCGGCGTGTCGGGCTGACCTTCGCCTTCGCCAACGCGTTCCACCCCGGTTTCGCCCACGCAGGCCCGGTGCGGCGCGAGATCGGCGTGCCGACGGTGTTCAACTTCCTCGGCCCGCTGGTCAACCCCGCACGGTGCGAGGCCAACGCCGTGGGGGTCGCCCAGCTCGACCTCGTCCCGATCATCACGGGCGTGTTCCAGACGCGCGGAGCGACGGCCCTCGTGTTCCGCGGCGACGACGGACTCGACGAGCTGACCACCACCGGGCACAGCCACATCTGGGAGGTCACCGGTGGCCGCGTGACCGAGCACGACCTCGACCCGCGGGACCTCGGCATCGCCCGCGCACGCACGGAGGACCTGCTCGGCGGCGACCCCGAGCACAACGCCGGAGTCGTCCACCGGGTGCTCGCTGGGGAGACCGGACCCGTCCGCGACATCGTCCTGCTGAACGCCGCGGCCGGCCTCGTCTCGTTCCGGCTGGCCCAGGACCCGAACGAGTCCGACCGGCCGATCCTGCAGCGCTTCCGCGAGCAGCTGGTCGTCGCCGCCGAGGCGGTCGACTCGGGCGCCGGTGCGCGCAAACTGGCTGATTGGGTCGGCGCAGCTCCCGCCGCGTAGTCCACGCCGCCCTGCGCACCGTGCGCGGTGCGTCACCTGGTGCGAGCCTGACGGCTCGGTGCTGCGCCACGAGCGCGCACCAGGCGGTCACCGCTGCACCCGGTCAACAAGCCCGCACCGTGCCGTGTCGACAACCCCCTGCCGGACCGGAGGGCCGTGGCGGGCCCGTCCCGCGCCTCCAGTCCGCACCGTGCGCGGTCCGCGATCCCGTGCCACCCCAGCGCGAGCCGCACCGTGCGCGGTGCGTCACCTGGTGCGAGCCTGACGGCTCGGTGCTGCGCCACGAACGCGCACCGGGCCGTCACCGCTGCACCCGGTCAACAACACCGCACCGTGCCGTGCCTGCCACCCCGTGCCGGACCGGAGGGCCGTGGCGGGCCCGCCCCGCGCCTCCAGTCCGCACCGTGCGCGGTTCGCGATCCCGTGCCGCATCCGCGCGAGCCGCACCGTGCACGGTGCGTCACCCGGTGCGAGCCTGACGGCTCGGTGCTTCGCCACGAGCGCGCACGGGGCAGTCACCGCTGCACTCGGTGAACAAACCCGCACCGTGCTGTGCCGGCAACCGCCCGACGACCGACGACCGGCCAACCGCGACGGACCCGCAGGAGACGCAACGCACAGGAGGCCCGGTGCCGGTTCATGGAACCGGCACCGGGCCTCCCGTCGGTGCGTTCAGTGCACGCGGTCAGCGTGCGCGTGTTTCGTTACTGCACGTCCTCGTCAACCCAGTCGAAGGTCTTCGTGACGGCCTTCTTCCACAGGCGGAGCGTGCGCTCGCGCTCGGCGGCGTCGAGCTGGGGCTCCCAGCGCTTGTCCTCCTGCCAGTTGGCACGGAGCTCGTCGAGGTTGGCCCAGAAGCCGACCGCGAGACCGGCGGCGTAGGCCGCACCGAGCGCCGTCGTCTCCGCGACGACCGGACGGACGACCGGCACGTTGAGCATGTCGGCCTGGAACTGCATGAGCTCGCTGTTCGCGGTCATGCCGCCGTCGACCTTGAGCTCGGTCAGGTCAACGCCGGAGTCGGCGTTGACCGCGTCGAGGACCTCGCGGGTCTGCAGCGCCGTCGCCTCGAGGGCGGCACGCGCGATGTGGCCCTTGTTGACGAAGCGGGTGAGGCCGACGATCGCACCGCGGGCGTCCGGACGCCAGTACGGCGCGAAGAGCCCGGAGAACGCCGGCACGAAGTACACGCCGCCGTTGTCCTCGACGGTCTTGGCCAGGGCCTCGACCTCCGGGGCGCTGCCGATCAGGCCGAGGTTGTCGCGGAGCCACTGGATGAGCGAGCCCGTGACGGCGATCGAACCCTCGAGGGCGTAGTGCGTCTCCTGGTCGCCGAGCTTGTAGCCGACGGTGGTGAGCAGGCCGTTCTCGGAGCGGACGATCTCGGTACCGGTGTTGAAGATCAGGAAGTTGCCGGTGCCGTAGGTGTTCTTCGACTCGCCCTGGTCGAACGCGGCCTGACCGAAGGTCGCGGCCTGCTGGTCGCCGAGGATGCCGGCGATCGGGACCTCGCGCAGCAGGCTCGAGGACTCGACGTGGCCGTAGACCTCGGAGGAGCTGACGATCTCGGGGAGCATCGACTTCGGCACGCCGAAGTCGGCGAGGATGTCGTCGCGCCACTGCAGCGTCTCGAGGTCCATGAACAGCGTGCGGGACGCGTTCGTGACGTCGGTCTTGTGCACGCCGCCGTCGATGCCACCGGTCAGGTTCCACAGGACCCAGGTGTCGGTGGTGCCGAAGAGCAGGTCGCCCGCCTCCGCCTTCTCACGGGCACCCTCGACGTTCTCGAGGATCCACATGATCTTGGTGCCGGCGAAGTAGGTCGCGAGCGGCAGGCCGACGATGGCCTTGTACTTGTCGGTGTCGCCGTCGGCGAGCTTGTCGACGAGCGCCTGCGTGCGGGTGTCCTGCCAGACGATCGCGTTGTAGATCGGCTTGCCGGTGGTCTTGTCCCAGACGACGGCAGTCTCGCGCTGGTTGGTGATGCCGACGGCTGCGACGTCGTGACGCGTGATGTCGGCACGCGACAGTGCCTGACCGATCACCTCGCGGGTGTTGTCCCAGATCTCGGCGGGGTCGTGCTCGACCCACCCGGCGCGCGGGAAGATCTGCTCGTGTTCCTTCTGCCCGGTCGAGATGATCGAACCGGAGTGGTCGAACACGATTGCTCGGGTCGAGGTCGTGCCCTGGTCGATGGCGACGATGTAGTCGGCCATTGGTGCTCCTTACGGGTGTGTTCGGTGCGGGTGCGTGTTCGGTCGTGCGGAACGGCCGTCCACGCCTTCGGGGTGGGGGTGGGTCAGCTGACGATGGGCAGCAGGGCGTAGGACAGCCCGGCGGCGAGGGCGCCACCGATCAGCGGTCCGACGACCGGCACCCAGGCGTAGGCCCAGTCGCTCGAGCCCTTGCCCTTGATGGGCAGGAAGGCGTGCGCGATGCGGGGGCCGAGGTCACGGGCCGGGTTGATGGCGTAGCCGGTGGGGCCACCGAGGCTGACACCGATCGCGATCACGAGGAAGGCGACGGGGATCGCACCGAGCTGCGACGGGGTCTGCCCGTTGGTGAACGCGATGACGACGAAGACCAGCACGAAGGTGCCGATGATCTCCGTGACGAGGTTCCAGCCGTACGACCGGATCGCGGGGCCGGTCGAGAAGACGCCGAGCTTGGCGGCCGCGTCGGGCTCCTCGTCGAAGTGCTGCTTGTAGGCGAGCCAGACGATGACCGCACCGATGATCGCGCCGATCAGCTGGGCGAGCCAGAACAGGAACATCTCGCCGACGGTGATGTTGCCGAGGATCGCCTGCGCGAGGCTGACCGCGGGGTTGAGCTGTCCGCCGGACTTGTAGGACACGGTGACACCGGCGAAGACCGCGAAGCCCCAGCCGATCGTGACCATGAGGAACCCGGCTCCGAAGCCCTTCGACTTCGCCAGCGACACAGCGGCGACGACGCCGCCACCCAGGATGATGAGCATCGCCGTACCGACGAGCTCGGACAGGAACTTGACGCCGATGTCGTCCATCGGTGACCTCCAGTGCGTGAGGTGGGGGTCCGGCCGTGCTGCGCCGCACTCCCCGTTGAGTGATTGAGGCCAACCATAGTGACGACGCTCACGGCCGGGCGATGAATTCGTGAGCGAAGTGCGGCATCGTGCACGAACGTGCAGGACGAGTGTCCCCAGCACTCTCCCGAGCCGGTGACGCGTCCTCGGCGCACTGCACGAACGTGCATCGGGAGCGGACGGCTGCCCGTGCCGTCGATGTAGATTGGGCCCACTCCGGTCGACGACGCGCGGTGTGACCGCCACGGTTCGACCCCGTACCCGTGGAGGCACCGCATGAAGAAGCTCATCAACGACCCGCAGGCCGTGGTCGAGGAGACCGTCCGGGGCTTCGCCCGGGCACACGCCGGACACGTCGTCCTGGTCGAGGACCCGATCCACCTGCACCGCGCTGACGCACCCGTCGCCGGCAAGGTCGGGATCGTCAGCGGCGGCGGCAGTGGCCACGAGCCGCTGCACGCCGGCTTCGTCGGGTACGGCATGCTCGACGCCGCGGTGCCCGGCCCGGTGTTCACGAGCCCGACGCCCGACCCGATCGTCGCCGCGACGAAGGCCGTCGACGGCGGTGCGGGCGTGCTGCACATCGTGAAGAACTACACCGGCGACGTGCTCAACTTCGAGACGGCCGCCGAACTCGCGGCGATGGACGACGTCCGCGTCGAGTCCGTCGTGGTGGACGACGACGTCGCGGTGCAGGACTCCCTGTTCACCGCCGGCCGTCGCGGTGTCGCCGGGACCGTCGTGGTGGAGAAGTGCGCCGGCGCCGCCGCCGAGCGCGGGGACGACCTGGACGCGGTCGCCGCCGTGGCCCGGCACGTCAACGACGTCACGCGGTCGATGGGGCTCGCACTGGCATCGGGCACCGTCCCGCACGCGGGGGAGCCGTCGTTCGTGCTGGCCGACGACGAGGTCGAGCTCGGCATCGGCATCCACGGCGAGCCCGGCCGCGAGCGGATCGCGATGGCACCGGCGGACGAGCTGGTCGACCGCGTGCTCGAACCGATCCTGAACGACCTCGACGCCCCGGCCGGGTCGTCGCTGCTGCTCCTGGTGAACGGCATGGGCGGCACCCCGCTGTCCGAGCTCTACATCGCCTACCGGCGCGCCGCCGAGGTCCTCTCCGACCGCGGTTACCAGGTCACGCGTAGTTTGGTCGGCGACTACGTCACGTCCCTCGAGATGCAGGGGTTCTCGCTCACCGTCACGGTGCTCGACGACGAACTCACGGCCCTCTGGGACGCCCCGGTGGAGACCCCGGCCCTGCGCTGGGGACGCTGACCGACCGCGACCGCGACCGCAACTGCGACTGCGACCGCGACCGACCACGGCCGCTCGACCACCGGACCACGACACCGGGCCCACCGGGCCCGCCACACGAAGGGAACCGCATTGGCGCTCGACACCGCATGGGCCATCGACTGGGTCCGTCGCACCGCCGCGACGATCGACGAACACCGCGCCGAGCTCGTCACGCTCGACCGTGAGATCGGCGACGGCGACCACGGCGAGAACCTCGACCGCGGGTTCCGGGCCGTGCTCGAGGCCGTCGACTCCGGGTCCTTCGACACCCCGGGTGCCGTGCTCAAGACCGTCGCGACGAAGCTCATCTCGACCGTGGGCGGGGCGGCCGGCCCGCTCTTCGGCACCGCCTACCTGAAGGCGGCGCAGGCCGCCGGTGACGCGGCCGAACTCGACGCGGACACCCTCGTCGCGGTCCTCGCCGCCGCCCGCGACGGTGTCGTGTCCCGCGGCAAGGCCGCGGTCGGCGACAAGACGATGGTCGACGCGTGGAGCCCCGCGGTCGACGCCGCAGCAGCGGCCGCCGGTGCCGGCGACGACCCGAAGGCCGTGCTCACCGCAGCAGCCGACGCCGCCGCGCAGGGTGCGGCGGACACCGAGCCGCTCGTCGCCCACAAGGGCCGCGCGAGCTACCTCGGCGACCGCGCGATCGGGTACCGCGACCCCGGTGCGCAGTCGACCGCGTACATCCTGCGCGCAGCGGTGGACGCAGCGTGACCGTCGGCATCCTGGTCGTCTCGCACAGCGCGGCGATCGCGACGGGCACCGTCGAGCTCGCACGGCAGATGGCCGCGGACGTGCCGCTCGTCGCCGCGGGCGGCACGGACGACGGCGGCATCGGCACCTCGTTCGAGGCGATCACCGCCGGCATCGAGGAACTCGCCCAGGCGGACGCCGTCGTGGTCCTGTGCGACCTCGGCTCCGCCTACCTGACGACCGACACCGCGCTCGACTTCCTGGACGACGACGTCCGCGCACGCGTCCACGTGTCGCAGGCCCCGTTGGTCGAGGGAGCGGTGGCCGCTGCGGTCGCCGCCCAGACGGGCGGAGACGCCGACGCGGTGCTGGCCGCCGCTGCATCGGCCGCGGGTTCCGAGGCGGACTCGAGCACCGCCTCCCGTCCGTCCGGTGACCAGCCTGGAGGCACGGGGCCGGCCGACGGGACTGCCCCCGTCGACGACGCGGCCGGCTCCGACCGCGTCAGCGCGTCGGTCGAGCTGGTGAACGAGACCGGGCTGCACGCCCGGCCCGCCGCGGAGTTCGTGAAGACGGCGGCGAAGTACGACGCGAGCGTGCACGTCAACGGCGTGGACGCGAAGAGCCTGCTGGCGATCATGGCCCTGGCGCTGCCGAAGGGTGCGACGGTGTCGATCGACGCGACCGGGCAGGACGCGCAGGCCGCGGTCGACGCCCTGGTGGAACTGGTCCGGTCCGGCTTCGGCGAGTGACACCGCCGCCGGGGGAGACCCCGGCGGCGGTGCCCGCTCCGGTCAACGGATCGAGATCGTCCCCGCAAGGTCGAGGTCCGAGGGGCCGCCGGTGACCCCGGCGTCCGCGAGCAGGGTGGCACCGAACACGGCGCTCCAGAACGTGCGGGCGTCCCGGGCGACGCCGCTCGGGCTCGTCCAGCCCTGGTCGGCGACGACGCGCTCCAGGTAGCGCTCGGACTGCCGGAAGAGCACGGCGAGCAGCAACCGCACGCGCTCACGCTGCGCCGGGTCGTCCCCGGCGGCCCCGAGCGCGCGGACCACGAGCGGGGTCGACGGCATCGCGAGGGCGGTGCGCGCGAGGAGCTGCCGGAACGACTCCGCCGAGCGGGCACGACGGCCGGCCGCCTGCAGTCGCGTGGTGTCGCGGAGGAACAGGGCGAACGCGGCGTCGAGCACCAGGCGGTCCTTCGAGCCGTAGTGGTGCGTGATCTGGTTCGGGTAGACACCCGCGGCCCGGGCGACCTCGCTGACGGTGACGCTCCGAGCGCCCGCGCTGAGCAGTCCGGCCGACGCGGCGAGGATCCTCGCCCGTGTCGCCGCGCCGCGTGCCGTGCCGGAGCCGTCCACCGTGGTTGCCATGTCGGAATTGTACGTGGTACAACTCAACTTGTTCAACGTACAAGAGGAGTTCCCGTGGACATCGTCATCACCGGCTACGGCGCGGTCTCACCCTTCGGCCACGGCGTCGCGCCGCTCTGGGACGCCCTGGTGGCCGGTCGCTCCGGCGTCCGAGCCCTGCACCGTGACGGAGCACTCTGGGAACAGGTGCCGATCCGGGTCGGGGCCGATGCCACACTCGACGCCGAGGGGTCGCTCGGGCGGGTCCGCGCCAATCGCCTGGACCGCAGTCAGCAGCTGGCGCTCGTCGCCGCGGACGAGGCCTGGGCCGACGCCGGTGCCCCCGCGGTGGAGGGCGACCGCCTCGCCGTGGTCATCGGCACCGGGATCGGGGGAGTGGAGACGCTCCTCGACGCCCACGACGTGCTCGGTGCATCCGGTGCCCGGCGGGTCTCACCGCGCACGGTGCCGATGCTCATGGCGAACGGTGCCGCCGCGCAGATCAGCATCGCGTTCGGGGCGCGGGGCGGCGCTTACACGACGGTTTCGGCATGCGCCTCCGGTGCGGAGGCCATCGCCACCGCCGCGCGACTCATCGCCACCGGTGAGGCCGACGTCGTCATCACCGGCGGGACCGAGGCCGCCGTCACCCCGGTGACGATGGCGTCGTTCGCCCAGTCGCAGGCCCTCGCGAAGCCCGACGGCGACGACCCGACGACCCTGTCCCGGCCGTTCGACGCCGACCGCCGCGGCTTCGTCCTCGGCGAGGGCGCCGGCATCGTCGTGCTCGAGCGTGCCGACCATGCCGCCGCCCGAGGGCAGCGGTCGCACGGCACGCTCGCCGGGTGGGGGATCACCTCGGACGCGCACCACATCACCGCACCGCTCGCGGACGGCAGCGAGCAGGAGCGGGCGATGCGCGCCGCGATCCGGATGGCGGGCCTCACCGGTGCCGACGTCGACCACGTGAACGCGCACGCGACCGGTACCCCGGTCGGCGACGTCGGCGAGGCGGCCGCCATCAGCCGTGCGGTGGGGACGGGCGCGCTGGTCACCGCTCCGAAGAGCGCGATCGGGCACATGTTCGGCGCTGCCGGCGCGGTCGAGGGGATCCTGACCCTGCGGACGCTCGAGACCGGGATCGTTCCACCGACCCTGAACCTCGACCGGCTCGACCCCGCGGTGGACCTCGACGTCGTCTCCGGCACAGCCCGGACCGCGCCGCTCCGTGCGGCGTTGAACAACTCGTTCGGGTTCGGCGGTCAGAACGCGTCGCTGGTGTTCACCGCGGCGTGAGCTCCTGCAGGCCGGTGACCCGGAGCAGGTCGAGCTTCGCGGCGTCCTCGGAGCCCGGGACGACCGTGTAGACGACGATCCGCAGGTCACCGCCGGGGACGCTCAGCACGTCGCAGTCGATCTCCACCGGCCCGACGGGCGTGTGCACGACCTTGCGGCTCGCACGGTGCTCGGCGATCCGGCCGGTCTCCCATCGCCGGGCGAACTCGGGGGACTCCCGCAGCAGCCGTTCGACCAGGTCCGACAGGTCACGGTCCGCCGGGTAGCGCCCGTACGCCTGCCGCAGGTCGGCCGCGAGGTCGCTCGAGAACTCCTCCTGGTGCTCGTCGTCCCAGTCCACCCCGTCGCGCTCCTGCATGAAGTGCCGCCAGACCAGGTTGCGATCGAGCCCGACGTACCGCGAGGGGTCGCCGTTCACCGCGGCCCACAGCTCGTTCCAGAGCACGATGTCGTGGGTCGCCGTGAACACCGCGAGCGGGACGTCGCCGAGCCGGTCCACCAGCCGCTGCACGCCGGGCGTGATGTGCCGCGGCACCACCTGACGCGACGGCGGGGCGACACCGGCCACCCGGCACAGGTGGTCCCGCTCCTCGGACGACAGCCGGAGCGCCGTCGCGAGGGCGCCGAGCAGCTGCGGCGACGGGTTCGTCGCCCGGCCCTGCTCGAGGCGGACGACGTAGTCGACGCTCACGCCCGCCAGCGCGGCGAGCTCCTCGCGGCGGAGGCCCGGGGTCCGTCTGCCGGGGCCGGCCGGCAGGCCGACCGCCTCGGGACGCACCCGGTCACGCCAGGAACGCAACACGTTCGCGAACTCGCTCATGCCCACCATCATCGCCCCGCGCCTCCAGTCCGTCCTGGTACTGCCGGTCCCACCGTCGCACCGTGCCTGGGGAAGCCGGGCCGGCGGGGGCAGGCTGGGCGCATGACAACGACACTCATCACCGGGGCCAACCGCAGCCTCGGACTCGAGACCGCACGCCGACTGCTCGAAGCCGGCCACACCGTGTACGCAGGCATGCGCGACCCGGCCAGCGGCGACGACGCCCGCGCACTCGGCGCCCACGTCGTGCAGCTGGACGTCACCGACCAGGCCAGCATCGACGCGGCGATCGCGACCATCCCCGAGCTCGACGTCCTCGTGAACAACGCCGGGATCCTCGGCACCTCGTTCGGGGTCGACGACCTCGACGCGAGCGCCATGGCGACCGTGCTCGACACCAACGTCACCGGCATCGTCCGGGTGACCCAGGCCGCGCTGCCCCTGCTGCGACGTTCGGCGGCACCCGTCATCGTGAACGTCTCGTCGGGGGTGGGGTTCCCGCGCTGGCTGACGACGCCGGGGCACGACGAGTACGGGGTGCCGGCGGTGCCGTACGCGGCGTCGAAGGCGGCCGTGATCGCGTTGACCGTGCAGTACGCGAAGAACCTGCCCGGGTTCCGGGTGAACGCGAGCGACCCGGGCTACACCGCGACGGAGTTCAACGGGTTCGGCGGACACCAGACGATCACCGAGGGCACCGACGCCACGGTCATGCTCGCGACGATCGGAACCGACGGGCCGACGGGGGAGTTCCACAACCGCGAGGGCCGCATCGAGTACTGAGTGGCAGCGCTCCGTGTGCGCCCGCGCCCCCTCAGTCGTGCACGTCGGCGCCGAACCCCGGCCCGGGACGCATCATCCAGCCGTCCGGGTCGGGCAGCGGGCGGAACCCGAACCGCTCGTACAGCCCGTGGGCATCCGCGGTGAACAGGGCGAAGCGCTTCAGGCCGAGCGGCTCGACCGCCTCGGTCACGCCGCGCACGAGTGCGACCCCGACGCCGCGGCCCCGGGCGTCGGGGTCCACGAACACGTCGGCGAGCCAGCCGAACGTCACGCCGTCGGTGATCACGCGCGCGTAGCCGAGCTGCGCCCCGGTCGTCGCGTCGTACACGCCGAAGTTCCGGGAGCCGGCGATGATCGCCTCCTGTGTCGCCCGGTCACGGCCGCGGGCCCAGTACGACTCCTCGCTCAGCCAGCGGTGCACGCGGTCGACGTCGAGGTCTTCGGGGTCGGCGGAGAAGCGCAGATCGGTCATCGCCTCAGTCAACCGGAGACGCGGCGGAGGGTCGACGTCCGATCCGGATCCGGTGGACCGTTCCTCGATGCGTCCGCGAAGCCCGCAAGAACGAATACGACATATTCATTGCAGCATTCCAGATGGATTCCTACACTCCTGGGCAGTGGGTGCACCCGCATCCGCCCGCACGAGGAGTCCCATGCGAACACGCATCCCGATCCGAGCAGTCGTCGCCACGGCGTTGTCGATGACGCTCCCACTCGCCGCCGTCGCCCCAGCGGGTGCGACCCCAGCCGGGGGAGCGGTCGGCACGGCCGCGACGGACGCTCCGCGGTCGACCGCCCGCCCAGCAGGGACGGTCGGTCTCGCTGCGAAGGTCGCCAAGGACGGGAACGGTCCGTTCAGCCCGGACGACCGACCCGGAGGCGACTCGAGCGGAACGAACGGCATCGTGCGGACACTCGACGCGATCACGTACAGCGTCGAGATGAGCGTGAACGACGGCGACAGCGTCGACCAGCGGTTCGTCGCGACCGCTCCGGCCGGCACGACCTGGGCGGGCCTGCCCAAGCCGTGCACCGGGGCCGCGTCGCGCATCGACGGGCAGCGGCTCACCTGCTCGGTCGGTGACCTGACGGAAGGCAACCTCGTCGAGGTCCCCGTCGTGCTCGACGTCTCCGGCACCATGCGGCACGGCGACGACATCGACGTCACGGTCGAAGCCACCGCGGACAACGCTGACAACGGCGTCGTGACGGCGCTCGCACCGACCGTGACGGTCTCGGCAGCTGCGCGCTACAACCTCAGCAAGGACGTCGTCGGTTCGTCGCTCACCCCCGACGTCATCGGTCCCGACGGCGATCGAGGCCTCCGTCTCGTCTACCCGATCGCGGTCAACTGGGAGCCCGTCGTCGCCGGACAGGGCCTGCTCGGGTTCGAAGCGAGCGCCGGCCCGATGACCTTCACCGACGACGTGTCCGAGATCCTCGGCGACCTGCCGTCGACCGCCGTGCTGTGGAACGGGACCGCGCCTGCCTGTGGCGTGAACGCGACGAACGCCTGGCGCTTCGACGGCCTGCCGGGCGGACGGGGTGGCGGGCCGCGCAGCGTGGTCGACTCGGGGACCATCGTCTGCGCGCAGTCCTCGCCCGGCGCGGACATCGACGTGACGATCACGGACACCGTCACCGATCCGGACCGCATCCCCACCCAGTCGCTCAGCGGTGGCCCGGTCACGGGTGGCACCAGGGCGTACTTCGTCTCGGGCTACCTGAGCCTCTGGCTGCCCTACCCGCCGGGCTCTGTCCTGTCGACCAATCGGTACTCGGCCCTGCGGACCACCTCGGCGAGTGGCGCACAGAACTACCCCGGCAGCGAGGAGCCCCTCGCCGACAACACCACGTCGCGCAACCTGGTGGGTCTCGGGTCCGGCACTGCCGGCAAGCGACTCTGGCGCGTCATCGACGGCGCCGGCACCACCGTCGAGGGTTCCGCCCGCGCCGGCGATCCGTGGGTGACGCAAGGGCAGGTCCTGCGGAGCGACGTCACCGTCCTCAACGACGGGTACAGCCGTTACACCGGCACGATCCTCTGCGACACCTTCGATCGCGAGACCCAGCGCCTCACGCGCGCGGGCACCCCGGGGGCGACGGCGTGGACCAGCGGGTTGAGCAGACCGCGGATCGAGTACGCGGCCTACGACATGACGAGCCCCGCGTCCGGCCAGGGACACACGTGCGACGATGACGACGGACCGTGGTTCACCAGCCCGGACGACGTTCCGGGCGGTCGCGCCGCGGTCGGCGCCGTGCGCGCGCTCGGCGACGTCGACGGTGGGGCGAGAGCGGTGCTGCACACGTACGTCGCAGTGTCCGCCGCACCCTCGGGGACCCGCGCGTACGACTTCGGGCACGCCCTGCTCGGCGAACACACCGACGTCTGGACCCACGACACGGCTCGGCCGGAGAACGGCGCCGGAGCCATGGCCGACAGCGTCGTGATCACGGAGAACCTGGCACGCATCAGCAAGAAGATCGTCGACCCGGGCACGACCGCGGAGGACACACCGGACAAGACGAGCTTCGTCGGGTCCGGGAGCACTCTCGAGTACGCCCTCTACCCGACACTCACCAACGGCCACTCCGGTGGTCAACCGACCACGGTGACGGTCCGCGACGTGCTGCCGATGCACACCGACTACATCGCGGAGAGTGCGTCCCGTCCGGCCGAGATCGACACGATCACGGACAACGCCGGCAACCTCCGCCAGCGCCTCACGTGGACACTCGACGGCCTGCAGCCGAACACGAAGATCCCGCCGATCACCTACGAACTGCAGGTGTCGAGTCTCGCGCCAGCCGGACCGGTGCAGAACTACGCGACCATCGCGTCGCCGACGGACCGCTCCGAAGCGTTCCGCCGCGACACCCAACGAGCGGTGCAGGTCGTCGCCGCGGTCGGTGTCGGTGTCGAGAAGGTCGCCACCGAACCGGTCGTCGCGACGGGAGACCAGCTCGAATGGGACCTGCTCTACACGAACCGCGACGCCCGGAGCATCAGCGGGCTCGACGTCATCGACGTCCTGCCGCACCGAGGCGACCCTCAGGGCTCCGCCTTCCACGGGACGGTCTCGCTGGCAGACCGCGTCGACGTCGCACCCGGCGCCGGTGAGACCGTGCGCTACACCACGAGCGATCCGGCCTCCATCTCGCTCGACGGCTCTGCACCGTCCAACCAACCGGGCGGCAGCACGCTCTGGTGCGCGGCGGCGGACCTCGGCGACGCCGCGTGCGGGTCCGCGGAACTCGCCGACGTCACCGCCGTGCGGATCGAACGGACCGGCGAGGTCGCCCCGGGCCAGTCGGTCCGACACCACGTCGTGGTGCAGACCCACGGGCAGCGGGACGGCGACACCTACACGAACCGCTTCGGGCTCCGCGCCTCGAACCTCGAACTCGCCGCGCTGTCGAACCGCGCCACCGTGCGGGTCGTCGCCGGCAGCATCGGAGACCGGGTGTGGACGGACAGCGACGGTGACGGTCTCCAGGGTTCCGACGAGCCGGGCATCGACGGCGTACCGGTCCAGCTGTCCGGCGTCGACGATCGTGGTGCCGATGTCGTACGCGCGACCACTTCGGGACCCGATGGGGAGTACTCCTTCGACGGACTCCGCCCGGGTGCCTACGTCGTGACGTTCACGGCTCCGGACGGCCGTCGGTTCACGAAGGAGCACGTCGGAACCGACGGCACCATCGACTCGGACGCCGGCCAGGACGGCGAGACACCCGCGGTCTCGCTCGCATGGGAACGCTCCGACGAAGGCGCGAAGGAATCGATCACCCGCGACCGCACGGTCGATGCGGGGCTGCTGGTCGACGACTCGCCGTCGCACCCCGAGCCGGAACCCGGGCCTGACCCCGATCCTGACCCCGGCACGGTTCCCGGCGCCGGCGCGGTCCCCGGCGCCGGCGCGGTCCCCGGCGCCGGCGCGGTCCCCGGCTCCGGGGCGACGACCGTTCCGCCTGTCACACCGCCGCCCGGTGCGCGCGCGGGTGTCGGGGAACTCGCCTTCACGGGCACGTCGGGAGCGCCACTCGTCCTCGGCGTCGCGTTCCTCCTGCTGGCGCTCGGCGCCGCGATGCTCGGAACGAACCGGAACCAGCGGCGGCAGCGCTGATCCATCACTTGCAGCACGGCGATGCGACGGAGTCCTGACCCCAGGGGTCGGGGCTCCGTCGTCTTGCGACCTCCCGTCTGTCAGGATGGCGGCATGCGCGCCGTCCAGTACGCCCAGTTCGGTTCCGTCCCCTCGATCGTCGACCTGCCGGAGCCCGTGGCCCCGGACCACGGTGTCGTCGTGCGGGTGGCTGCTACCGGTGTCTGTCGCAGCGACTGGCACGCGTGGAAGGGCCACGACGACTCGGTCCGGCTGCCGCACGTGCCCGGCCACGAGTTCGCCGGTGTCGTCGCGGCGATCGGGGCGGGCGTCCAGCGTTTCGCCGTCGGCGACCGGGTCACGGCACCGTTCGTGTTCGCCTGCGGGACCTGCGCCGAATGCCTCGACGGCGCGACCCAGGTGTGCACCGCCCAGCAGCAGCCCGGGTTCGACCTGCAGGGCTCGTACACGGACTCCCTGGTCGTCCCGCACGCCGACCTGAATCTCGTCGCGCTGCCCGATGCCGTGGACTTCGCGGTGGCGGCGGCGCTCGGCTGCCGATTCGGCACCGCGTTCCACGCCCTGCACGCCCGAGGGCGCGTCGCCGCAGGGGAGTGGGTCGTGGTCTACGGCTGCGGGGGAGTCGGGCTCTCCGCGGTCATGGTCGCCGTGGCCGCCGGCGCGTACGTCGTCGCCGTCGACGTCTCCACGGCCGCACTCGAACGCGCAGCCGCCCTCGGCGCCGACACCGTGCTGATGGACGCCGATGTCGTCACCACGGTCCGGTCCCGCACGGGCGGCGGAGCACACGTCTCGCTCGACGCCTACGGCAGCCGTGCCACCTCGGTCGCCGCCGTGGCGTCCCTGCGTCCGCGCGGTCGGCACGTGCAGGTGGGGCTGCTGCTTGACGACGAAGCCGCTCCGGCGATCCCGATGGGCCGGGTCATCGCGGACGAACTCGAACTGCTCGGCAGCCACGGGGCAGCGGTCGGGGAGTACGGCGCGATGCTCGACGCCATCGTGGCCGGGCGGCTGCGTCCGGAAGAGACGATCGGCCGCACGATCGGCTTCGACGATCTGCCCGAGGCGCTCGTCGCGATGGACCGCCCTGCGACCTCGTCGGGCATGACCGTCGCGGTGTTCTGAGGCTCGGGCGTCCCGTCAGCCCTCGGTCCGCGCGTCCGCGGCCCGGCGGATGCGGAGCACGACCGCGCCGATGACGAGCACTGCCAGGATCCCGACGACCCCGACCAGGAGTGCCGGGCCGCCGTGGCCGTGCGCGTGCGTTCCGGCACCCGTGTTCGGTGCGGCTCCCGCTGCCGCTGCCGCTGCCGACGGTTCCGAGGATGATGTGGGCGCGGCCGTCGGGCTCGTCGTCGTGGGTGGAACGGTCGGAGATGCGGCCGGTTCCACCGAGAACGCGAGCTGCCCCTCGATCGGGTGGCCGTCAGGGGAGACGTACCGCCAGACGAGGGTGTGCGGGCCGGGGGAGAGCGACACCGCCTTGGACATCGAGGTGCCGTCGACGTCCACCGCTCCGGAGGACTCGTCGGTCCCGCCGTCGTCCCGGACCTCGATGCGCAGACCGGCTTCGAGCCCGGCAAGCGGCGCCTCGCTGAAGCTGAGTGTCACTCGCTCAAGGTCGGCAGCCACGGTGGCGCCGTCCGCCGGATCACTCGAGGTCAGTGCTGCGTGCGCCGATGCAGGTGGCGTGCCGATCAGCACGAGGAACGCGGACAGGGCGACGGCGAACAGGACCCGGGGTGTCACGGTTCGTGAGCGGCGTTGGTCATCTCGGTGATCGCGCACGCCTCCACGGTAGGGAAGCGATGTCGAGCGTCCCGTCAGCCGAGCGGGCAGGGCAGGAACGCCTGAGTGACATAAGCCTGAGTTGACATAATATGCATTATCGGCGCTCCGGCGGAGATGCTTCGTGAGCAGAAAAGGTCGAGTCCGCTGTACGGACTCGACCTCTTCTGCTCACTGGATGACGACGGCGTCAGTCGGCGGGCTTCGTCGGGACGTCGTCAGCGTCGATCTCGAGCGCTGCAGGCTCGCCGCCCTGTTCCTCCAGGGTGTCCTGGTCGGTGTCGGGCTGTTCCGGCGACTCGCTCTGGGTGGTCTCTTCGGCTGGGTCAGGCTGGCTGTAGCTCATGCGCCGGACGGTACGCCCGCGTTCCTGAACAGCCGCAAGCTCGGCACCCGAGACGCCTGGTGAGCAGCAATGGTCGAGTCCATCCGCTGGGCTCGACCATTGCTGCTCACGATGCGAAGCGCACCACTCACATGTTCGAGAGCGCCACCGCGTTGATGATGAAACCGATCACACCGATGGCGATGGCGACGATCGACAGGATGACGCCCGCCGTGATCATCCCGCGGCTGCCGCCACGCTTGCGCGCCGAGATGCCGAGCACGAGACCGACGATGCCGCCGATGACACCGACGATCGGCACGAACAGACCCACGACGGTCCCGATGATGCCGAGCACCAGGGAGACGATGGCGAAGGTGTTCGACTGCGCGGGCGCGTTGCCGGGGTTGGACATGGTGGAGCTCCTTCTGGTCAGGACGCCGATCCAGGCCGGGCAGCCGATTGTGAGCGTCAGTCAGAACGGTAGTCCTCACACACGGCTGGCGCCCAGATTCGCCGTCCGAGCCTGTCCCCCGACTCAGGCTCCGACGTACGCCGCCAGGTGCTGCCCGGTCAGCGTCGACCGCGCCGCCACGAGTGCAGCGGGCGTCCCCTCGAACACGATCCGTCCACCGTCGTGCCCGGCGCCCGGCCCGAGGTCGATGATCCAGTCGGCGTGCGCCATCACGGCCTGGTGGTGCTCGATCACGACGACCGTCCGGCCGGCGTCGACGAGCCGGTCGAGCAGGCCGAGCAGCTGCTCGACGTCGGCCAGGTGCAGGCCCGCGGTCGGCTCGTCGAGCACCACCACGCCACCCCGGTCACCGAGGTGCGTCGCGAGCTTGAGCCGCTGCCGCTCTCCCCCGGACAACGTGGTGAGCGGCTGTCCGATCGTCAGGTAGCCGAGCCCCACGTCTGCGAGCCGGGCGAGGATCGTGTGGGCCGCCGGCAGTGCGGACTCCCCCGCCGCGAAGAACGCCAGCGCGTCGGCGACGGACATGCCGAGGACCTCGCTGATGTCCTTCCCGCCCAGGTGGTACCCGAGCACGGACTGGTCGAACCGCTTGCCGTCGCACTCGACACAGGGGCTCGCGACGCCCGCCATCATGCCGAGGTCGGTGTACACGACACCGGTACCGTTGCACGCCGGGCAGGCGCCCTCCGAGTTGGCGCTGAACAGTGCGGGCTTGACGCCGTTGGCCTTCGCGAAGGCCTTGCGGATCGGCTCGAGCAGACCGGTGTACGTCGCCGGGTTGCTCCGCCGTGAGCCACGGATCCCGCTCTGGTCGATGGCGACCACGTCGTCGCGCCGGGCCAGCGACCCGTGGATGAGCGTGCTCTTGCCCGAGCCGGCGACCCCCGTGACGACGGTGAGCACCCCGGTGGGGACGTCCACGTCGACGTCGTGCAGGTTGTGGGCCGAAGCGCCGCGGATCTCGATCGCCCCGTCCGGACGACGGACCTCGGACTTCACGGTGACGCGGTCGTCCAGGTGCTGACCGGTCACGGTCCCGCTGGCACGCAGCCCGTCGACGGACCCCTGGTAGCAGAGCGTCCCACCGCCGGAACCGGCACCGGGTCCGAGGTCGACGACGTGGTCGGCGATCGCGATGACCTCGGGCTTGTGCTCGACGACCAGGACGGTGTTGCCCTTGTCGCGCAGCCGGACGAGCAGCTCATTCATCCGCTCGATGTCGTGCGGGTGCAGCCCCGTGCTCGGCTCGTCGAAGACGTACGTGACGTCACTGAGCGAGGAGCCGAGGTGCTTCACCATCTTCACGCGCTGCCCCTCTCCCCCGGACAGCGTGCCGGTCGGGCGGTCGAGCGACAGGTAGCCGAGTCCGATCTCGACGAAGGACTCGAGCAGGTCGCGGAGCCCCTCGAGCAACGGCCCGACCCCCGGGTCGTCCAGACCCCGCAGCCAGGCGACGGCGTCGGTGATCTGCATCGCGCAGACGTCGGCGATGCTGCGGCCAGCGATCTTCGACGAGCGGGCGGTGTCGTTCAACCGGGTCCCGTCGCAGGCCGGACACGTCGTGAAGGTCACCGCACGGTCGACGAACGCCCGGATGTGCGGCTGCATCGCCTCGCGGTCCTTCTGCAGGAACGATCGGCGGACCCGGTGCACGAGCCCCTCGTAGGTCATGTTGATGCCGGCGATCTTCTGCTTCGTCGGTTCGCGGTACAGGAAGTCCTGCCGCTCCTGCTCCGTGAAGTCGCGGATCGGGGTGTCCCGGTCGAAGTAGCCCGACTCGGCGTACAGCCGCACGTTCCACCCGTCGGTCCCGTACCCGGGGATCGTGAGCGCGCCGTCCCCGAGCGACTTCGTGTCGTCGAACAGCTGCGTCAGGTCGATGTCGTTCACCAGCCCCCGGCCCTCGCAGTCCGCGCACATACCGCCGAGCCGCGTGAACGAGACCTTCTGGGCCTTCGCGTCCGCACCCTTCTGCACCGTGATCGCTCCCCCGGCCGTCACGGTGGCGAGGTTGAACGAGAACGCGTTCGGCCCCCCGATGTGCGGCTGACCGAGTCGGCTGAACAGCACGCGCAGCATCGCGTTCGCGTCCGTGGCGGTGCCGACGGTGGAGCGAGGGTCGGCGCCGATGCGCTCCTGGTCGACGACGATCGCGGTGGTCAGGCCGTCGAGCAGGTCGACGTCGGGACGCGCGAGCGAGGGCATGAACCCCTGCACGAACGCGCTGTAGGTCTCGTTGATCATCCGCTGCGACTCGGCGGCGACGGTGCCGAACACGAGCGAGCTCTTGCCCGAGCCGGAGACCCCGGTGAACACCGTGAGCCGCCGCTTCGGTAGGTCCACGTCGACGTCGCGCAGGTTGTTCGCGCGGGCACCGCGCACCCGGATCCGGCCGTGCCGGTCGGCAGGGTGCGCGTCGGCGCCGGTGGGGTCGTCGTCGACCGGATCGGTGTGCATGCGGGTCAGCGTACCGACGGGAGGCCCGTGGCGGGCCCGCCACGGGCCTCCCGTCCGGTCCTGGGTCGGCCGTCAGGCCGTGGTGCGGTGCTCAGGCGCCGTGACGGCGCGCCAGGTCCGGCAACTCGGCGGGTTCGAACTCCTCGTCGGTCGCCTCGAGCTCGTCGGCGGTCCACCACCGCGAGGCGAGGATGTCGACGCGCTCGTCGTCGGTCCACTCGGCGTCGGACAGCTCGAAGCCGGGCGTGCGGACGACGTAGAACTCGGCGTGCCCGCGGTCGTGGTCGGCGAGGTCCCACTCGACCGTGAAGTCCCAGGACCACACCGGCTCGCCGGGTTCGTCGATGACGATCCCGGTCTCCTCGCGCAGCTCGCGGATCGCGGCGTCGCGGTGGGTCTCCCCCGGGTCGACCCCACCACCCGGCGTGATCCAGCGGTGGGCGCCGTCCGACGAGGGCGAATTCGTGTCCATCAGGAACACGCGGCCCTCTGGGTCGAGCAGCAGGATGCGGGAGGTGCGGCGCAGGCCGGGCTTGGCGGTCACCCGCCCGACGTTAGCCGACGAAGCCGCTGACGTCGCCGACCAGCTTGGTGTGGTCGGCGGGGATCGGCTCGACGGCGGCCAGGGCGATCTCGGCCGCGAACTCGGACACGCTGTAGAGCTTGCCGACCTCCTGCCGACGACCCTCGATCGCGCCGGGGTTCAGGCGGTTCAGCAGCGTCGCGGTGATCGTGCCCTCGATCATGTCGCCGGAGACGACGACGAACTCGATGCCGGCGGCCTCGAGCTGCGGGATGAGCTCACGGAGGGCGAGTTCTCCGGCACGCTTGCTCTTGGCGACCGGGACGTACTCGTCCATCGTCTCGGCGGTCTCGACGAAGTGCGCCTGGTGGCTCGTGACGAACACCACGCGGGAGCCGGCGGGCATGTGCGGCACGGCGGTCTGCAGCATGTCGACCTGGGCGTCGCGGTTCAGGCGGAGCGCGTAGTCCTCGCCGACGCCGGACTCCATGCCCCCCGACGCGTTGAGCACGAGCAGGTCGATGCCGCCCCACTCCTGGACGACGGTGTCGACGAGGGTCTGCACGGAGTCGTGCTCGGTCAGGTCGGCGCCGACGGCCAGGGCGGAGCCGCCGGCCTCGACGATCTTCTCGGCGATCTGCTCCGCGCGCTTGGCCTTGTTGCGGTAGTTCACGACGACCTTCGCCCCGGCCTCGGCGAGGTACCCGACGGTGTCGGCGCCGATGCCACGGGACGAACCGGTGACGACGGCGCGCTTGTCGGTGAGGGATCCGGGGGCGAGGGGGTTGCTCACAGTCGTGTTCTCCAGGTCTGGTTCCGGCCGGTCGGGCGCACCGAGCCTACCAATCGCCTGCACGACCGTCGGACGGCCCTGATATGTTGAACGGAGTTGTACCGGCTGTCGCGACGCAGCGAGCCGCCGCGCGCGACCGAGGGAGGGAGATCGCGTGAACGGAATCGATTGGATCCAGAGCACCGTCTGGATCGGCCTGGTGTTGCTCCTGGGCGTGGTCGAGATCTTCACCCTCGACTTCATCTTCATCATGCTCGCGGCGGGTGCCGCCGGCGGGTTGATCGCCGCACTGCTCGGCGCCCCGTGGTGGCTGTCCGCCATCGTCGCCGCGGTGGCCGCCCTCGTGCTGCTGTCGCTCGTCCGACCGCGACTGCTCGTCGCGCTCGGCCGCGGTGCCGACCCGCACCGCACCAACGTCGAGGGGCTCATCGGGCTCGCCGGCACGGTCGCGGTCGCCTTCACCTCCTCCAGTCCCGGTCAGGTGCGCCTGGCCAACGGCGAGACCTGGAGTGCGCGATTCGCCGCGGACTCCGTCGACCGCACACCGCCACTCGGGACCCCCGTGGTCGTCGAGTCGATCGAGGGGTCGACCGCGGTCGTGCGCCTCGCAGAAAGGGCCACCTCGTGACCAGCATCTCCCCGGGGACGATCGCACTGATCGTGCTCATCCTCGTCGTCGTCATCTTCGTGATCGTCGTCCTGGCGAAGGCGATCCGGATCGTTCCCCAGGCCACCGCGGGGATCGTCGAGCGACTCGGCAAGTACCACAAGACCCTCAACCCGGGCCTGAACCTCCTGGTGCCGTTCATCGACCGCCTGCGGCCGCTGCTCGACATGCGTGAGCAGGTCGTCTCGTTCCCGCCGCAGCCCGTGATCACCGAGGACAACCTGGTGGTCTCGATCGACACCGTCGTCTACTTCCAGGTGACCGACGCCCGTGCCGCGACGTACGAGATCGCGAACTACCTCGGCGCCGTCGAGCAGCTCACCACCACCACGCTCCGCAACGTCGTCGGTGGCCTGAACCTCGAAGAGGCCCTGACCAGCCGCGACAACATCAACGGCCAGCTCCGCGTCGTCCTCGACGAAGCCACGGGCAAGTGGGGCATCCGCGTCGGCCGAGTCGAGCTCAAGGCGATCGAGCCGCCCGTGTCCATCCAGGACGCCATGGAGCAGCAGCTCCGTGCCGAGCGCAGCCGACGTGCCGCGATCCTCCAGGCCGAGGGAACCAAGCAGTCCCAGATCCTCGAGGCCGAGGGGCAGCGACAGGCAGCGATCCTGGCCGCCGAGGGTGACGCCAAGGCACAGGTGCTCCGTGCCGAGGGTGAAGCCCAGGCCATCGCGACCGTGTTCGAGGCCATCCACACCGGTGACCCGGACGAGAAGCTGCTGTCCTACCAGTACCTGCAGACCCTGCCGAAGATCGCCGAGGGCACGTCGAACAAGCTCTGGATGATCCCGAGCGAGTTCACCGAGGCCCTGTCCGGCATCGCGAAGGGCTTCAGCGCCAGCCGCGGTGGCGGCGCCGGTCCGGTCGCCGGCGGTGCCGGTGGCACGGACTTCCTGTCCCGCATCTCGAAGCTCGCGAACGAGAGCCTGGCGAACACCGCAGCCGCGGACACCACGATGCCGCGTGCAGACGCCACCGCCGCGGACATCGTCCCCGAGTCCGACCTCGACGCGCGCCTGGCGGAGTCGAACCGCAGTGTCGATGCGCACCTCGCGGCGGCCGACGACGCGACCGCCGAACAGGTCGCGGACACTCCGGCCACGCCGGGCGACGACGCGTCCGGTCACCGGACCAGCGACGGCTCCGGCCGGCGCTGACGGTCCCGCACCAACGAACGACGACGCCCGCCCCGGGGAACCGGGGCGGGCGTCGTCGTGTGTTCGGTGGTGTCAGGCGCCGCGTCGTGCGCGGAGGACCTGCAGGCGCTCTTCGAGGAGCTCCTCGAGTTCCTCGCGCGAGCGGCGCTCGAGCAGCATGTCCCAGTGGGTACGGGGTGCCTTCACGTCCTCTTCGGCGACCTCGACGGGGATCCCGTCGTCGCCGAGCAGGCGGCCCTCGCGACCGGAGCGCGGCTCCGACCAGGTCTGGGGGACGTCCGCATCGGCCGAGAAGACGATGTCGAACGTCTCACCCGAATCCGTCTGGTAGACCGCGCGCTTGCGATCTGAGAGCTCGACGCCCTCTTCGCTCTGGAGACTCTGACTCCCGAGCCGCATGCCGCGGAGACTCCGATCAGCCATGTGTGTGCTCCTCTCGCTCGTCTGCCCTCCACAACACTGTCCCACGCCCCATCAATCCCGTACCGGCGCATTCACAGTCCGTTCCCAGTGGCTGGGCGCGGCGTGCCCGATCAGGAGCGGGTGCGACGACCCCAGGGCGCGCAGGCGAGGAGCACGAGGAGCCCCCCGAGGGAGAGCATGAGCGTGATCGAGCCGGACAGGATCGACGCGGGGGTGGTGGACGTGCCGAGCGGCACGTCGGTCACCATCGACGTCGCGGTGTACTCCGGCACCCGGTCGATCGTGCGGCCGCTCGGGTCGATGACCTGCGACGCTCCGACGGTCGAGATGTTCACCAGCGACCGACCGGTCTCGATGGCCCGCATCCGCGCGATCTCGAGCTGCTGCAGGTTCTCGTCGGTGCCCGAGAAGTCGGCGTTGTTCGTCTGCGCGAGGATCACCTGCGCTCCCCCGCGCACCATGTCGGCGGTCAGACCGTCGTCGACGATGTCGAAGCAGATCGAGATGCCGGCACGGATGCCCGCGACGGAGAGCACGTTCGGCTTCGTCCCCGGCGTGTAGTCGCGCTGCAGCAGACCGATCAGCGACGGTGCGAGCTTGGAGAAGAACCAGCGGTCGGGCACGTACTCGCCGAACGGCACCGGACGCTTCTTGTCGTAGGACGACTGCCAGCCGTCGGCGGTCCACACGAACGACGTGTTGTGCAGCACCCCCGACGGGGTCTGCGTGATGGCACCCGCGACGATCGGGGCGTCGAGCGAGTCGACCACCGAGTCGAGGGCGGACGCGATGACCGGCTGCTGGCGCGGGTCGTACTCCGCACCGGCCTCGGGCCAGACGACGAGGTCCACACCCTTCGCGTCCACGTCCGTCGCAGCGACCTGCGCCGCCAGGACGTCGCCGGGCTCCGCACGGTCGAAGTACCCTGCGGGACCGTTGCCCTGCACCGCCTCGACCCGGATCGTGCCGCTCGTCGCCGTCGGCCACGCCGGCACGGCCAGGACCGCCGCGACGAGCAGACCCGCCGTCGCCACCCGCACGGGCAGCCGGAGCGTCACGCCCGGCACGCGGGGTGCCACGAGCGCGAGCGACACCACGACCGCGACGCAGTACACGACGATGAACGTCAGCCCGAGGACGCCGACGTACGCGGCCAGGTGCGTGAACGGCCCCTGCGACTGCGACAGGCCGACGCGTCCCCAGGCGAAACCGCCGTACGGCCAGCTCCCCGAGAACCACTCGCGTCCGGTCCAGAGTGCGGCGACGACGGCCGGGAGGCCCCACACGCGTCCGGCGGTCGAGGGCACCACACGGGCGACCCAGCGGTACGCCAGGGCGATGGCGACGCTGCCGAGCGCGAAGAACGCGGCTTCGAGCAGGGCGAGTGCGAACCACGGGACCGGGCCCAGGTAGCGACCGGCCCACGAGATCGCCGGGATCCAGAACGCCGCGCCGGCGAGGTAGCCGATCCACGCCGCACGCCGCGCCCGCTGTCCCATCACCGCGAGCAGCATGCAGGCGAGTGCCGGGTAGGCGAGGAACCACCACCCGGGCGACGGGAACGCGAGGGCGAAGAGGATCCCGCCGATGACGGCCAACGGCACCGCGGTGCCCAGCGGCAACGCGGCGAACGGGCCGGTCGCGACCGCCCCGCGGCCGACGCGCGCGGGCAGCCCGCGCACACTGGTCTCCGGAACCGGCACCGGGCCTCCTGTCAGACCGCCGCGTAGGCGACGATGCCGCGGCGAACCGCGTCCGTCGCCCGTCGGGCGGTCTGGGCGAGTTCGTCGTCGCCGGCGTTCCGGATCTGGTCGAGCAGGTCGATGACCTGCTTCGACCAGCGCACGAAGTCACCGGCCGGCAGGTCGAGGGTGCGGAGGACGTCGTCGAGGGCGGAACCCGAGGCCCAGCGGAACATGCCGACGGCCATCGCCGGGGTCGGCGGCTGCGAACCGGCCAGGCGCGCTGCACGCTCGATGTCGTCGAGGCGCGACCAGATCGTCAGTGTCTCGTCGAGCGCGGGGCGGAACGCACCGCGGGGCAGGGCATGCTCGGTGCCGGGCGCGTCCTCGCGGCGGGGCTGGTAGATGATCGTCGCGGCCATGGCGGCGAGCTGTGCCGGGGTGAGGTCCTTCCAGACCCCCGCCTCGAGGCACTCGGCGACCAGCAGGTCGCGGTCGCCGTAGATGCGCTGCAGGCGACGGCCGCCCGCTGCCACCGTGGCTTCGCCGTTGCCGGCGTCCACCAGGTAGCCGAGCTCGAGCAAGACCTCGGTGACACGGTCGAACGTCGTGGCGACGGCGCCCGTGCGGGACCGGATCTGCTGGACGAGCTTGTCGTTGGCGCGCTTGAGCTTCCACCAGCGCTCGGACCAGCGGGCGTGCGCCTCGCGTTCCGGGCAGGCGTGGCAGGGGTGGCGCTGCAGCTGGCGGCGGACCGCCGTGATCGCGGCCTGTCGTTCCTGGCGGGCGCCGTGCGACGCCTCGCGACCGCCGGGCACGTTCGTGCGCTCGAGGTCGGAGAGCTCACGGCGGAGTGCCGAGTACTCGGTGAAGTCGCCGAGGTGGCACTGCATCGCCTCGCGGTAGCCGTCGAGCGACTCCTGCTGCGAGCGGACCTTGCGGGCGAGGTCGACCACCGACCGGTCGGCCTGGAACTGGGCGAACGACGTCTCGAGGACCTCGCGCGTGCGCTGCCGGCCGAACTGGTCGATCAGGTTGACGGCCATGTTGTAGGTCGGCTTGAACGACGAGTTGAGCGGGTACGTGCGGCGGCTGGCCAGCGACGCGACGGCCTGCGGGTCGAGTCCGTCGGTCCACTGGATGACCGAGTGCCCCTCGACGTCGATGCCACGACGACCGGCACGGCCGGTGAGCTGCGTGTACTCCCCCGGGGTGATCGGCACACGGGCTTCGCCGTTGAACTTCTCGAGCTTCTCGAGCACGACGGTGCGCGCCGGCATGTTCACGCCGAGCGCCAGGGTCTCGGTGGCGAACACGACCTTCAGGAGCTTGCGCTGGAAGAGGTTCTCGACGACCTCCTTGAAGGCGGGGAGCAGGCCGGCGTGGTGCGCCGCGACTCCTCGCTCGAGCCCCTCGAGCCACTCCCAGTAGCCGAGGACGGCCAGGTCTTCGTCGAGCAGGGTGCGGCAGTGGTACTCCGCCGTCTCGCGGATCTCGTTGCGCTCCTGCACCGTCGTCAGGGACAGGCCCGAGCGCAGGACGTTGCGGACGCCCTGGTCGCAGCCGTTGCGGCTGAACACGAAGAAGATGGCGGGCAGGAGCATCCGCTCGTCGAGCATGTGCGCGATCTGCTCGCGGTGCACCTTCTCGGTGCGGGGCCCGCGACGCTCGGGGTAGCCACCACGACCGCGCCGGCCGCGGTGGCCGCCGCCGTTCCGCTCGCTGCGGGAACCGCCGCCGACCATGCGGAGCAGTTCCGGGTTCACGCGGTTCGTCGCCGCGGCACCGCTCGAGTCGAACAGGTCGACCATCTTCGAACCGACCAGGACGTGCTGCTCCAGCGGCACCGGACGGTCTTCGGAGACGATGACGTCGGTGTCGCCACGGACGGTCTGCAGCCAGTCGCCGAACTCCTCGGCGTTGGACACCGTGGCGCTGAGCGAGACCAGGCGGACCTCGGTCGGGAGGTGCAGGATGACCTCTTCCCACACGGCACCGCGGAACCGGTCGGCGAGGTAGTGCACCTCGTCGAGGACCACCCAGGCGAGGTCGTCGAGCAGGTCCGAGTCGGCGTAGATCATGTTCCGGAGCACTTCGGTCGTCATCACGACGACGCGGGCGCGGGGGTTCACGTTCGTGTCCCCGGTGAGCAGCCCGACCTCGGACTCGCCGTAGACGTCGACGAGCTCGGCGTACTTCTGGTTGCTCAGTGCCTTCATCGGCGTCGTGTAGAAGACCTTCGCCGTCGGCTGGCGCATGGCGAGCCAGATGGCGAACTCGGCCACGATCGTCTTGCCGGCTCCGGTCGGGGCGGCGACCAGGACGCTGCGGCCCTGGTCGAGCGAGTCGCAGGCGGCGAACTGGAACGGGTCGAGGTCGAACCGCAGGTCCGTCCGGAAGAGCTCGAGGTTGCGCGACCGGTTGCGCACCTTGGCCGCGGCGAACCGCTCGGCCGCACTCGTGCCACTCACAGGTCGTACTCCTCGTCGAGCTTCGCCTGGCGCTTGGCCAGACGGCGGTCGTGGATCCACGCGATGAAGCAGGCCGCGATGTAGAGCACGGTCATCGGGATGGCCAGCAGGAACATGGAGATGACGTCGGCACTCGGGGTGACGATGGCGCAGAAGACCAGGATGCAGAGGATCGCGACGCGCCAGCTCTTGATGATCGCGGAGGCCGACAGCACCCCGACGAAGTTCAGCAGCACGATGAAGACCGGCAGCACGAACGCGATGCCCACCGCGACGATGAGCTTGATGACGAAGTCGTAGTACGCCTTCGCATCGACGATCGAGGTGTCCTGGCTCGACACGAAGCTGCCGAGGATGCCGACCACGTGCGGCAGGATGTACCACCCGAAGTAGCACCCGGCGAAGAACAGCGGGATCGCGGTGCCGAGGAAGCCCCAGACGTACTGCCGCTCACGCCGGACGAGCGCGGGCACGATGAACGCCCAGATCTGGTACAGCCAGACCGGGCTCGCGATGACGACGCCGATGGTGATCGCGATCTGCAGCTTGAGGTCGAACGCCCCGGTGATCATCGGGAAGTTCAGCTCGGCCGTGTGCCCACCGACCTTGGCGAGCTCGGTCACCGGTGCCCGGAGCGCGTCGAGCACCCACGGGGTGAGGAACCAGCCGCCGATCGCACCGACGACGATCGCCACGACTGCGCGGAAGAGACGGTTGCGCAGCTCGATGAGGTGCTGCCCGAGCGACATGCGGCCTTCGGCGTCGGTCTTCTGGCGCCCCTGCCGCTTCGCTCGCCCGCGCGCGGTCGTCGAAGCCATGTGCTCGATCTTACGGGGTCGGGACCGACAGTCCGCCGGGGGTCGGTGCGGCCGCGTGGCGGGTGGGTGGCGGGCGGGTGGCGCGTGGGCGGGCGGGATCGGGTGTACCTGGCGAGATCGGGCGTACCTGGCGAGATCGGGCGTACCGGCGAGACCGGGCGTACCTGGTCGGAGCAACAGACCAGGTACGCCCGGAACCACCAGGTACCCGAGCTTCACCGTGCGGGATCGGGCATACCTGCCGAGATCGGGCGTACCTGGTCGGATCAACACACCAGGAACGCCCGGAACGACCAGGTACCCGAGCTTCACCGTGCGGGATCGGGCGTGCCGTGCGACATCGGGCGTACCTGGCGAGTTCGGGCTTACCTGGCGGGAACGGGCATACCGGGTCGGAAAATCACACCAGGGACGCCCGGAACAACCAGGTACCCGAGGTCCACCGTGCGAGATCAGGCGTACCTGGCGAGATCAGGCATACCTGGCGGGATCGGGCGTACCCGGTCGGAACGTGCAGCGCTCGAACGAGCCGCAGCGGCAGACGTCAGCCCGCGGCGAGGGCCGCGGCCGCGAAGTCGCGCACGGCGTCACGGGCCGCTGGCGGATCGAGCACCACGGCACGACCCGGCAACCCGGCAACGAGCCGGACCACGCCGTCGAACCCGTGCGACGCCGCGAGCCGGATGCGGACACGGCCGTCGGAGTCGGGCGCGTCGGCCGTGTCGGACAGGAAGTCGGCGACCAGGGGCAGCGACGTCGAGTCGAGTTCCACCGTGACGATGACGTCGTCGGCGGCCTGCTGGAACAGCGTGTCCGGGATGACGACCTGGTCGATGGTCTTCTCGGCCGCGCGGTCGTCGACCCGGGCTTCGGACATCCGGTCGAGCCGGAACGTCCGGAGCGCCTGCCGGTCGAGGTCCCACGCGCGCAGGTACCAGTCGGTGTCGATGGACTCGACCCGGAGCGGGTCGACCCGTCGGGTGCCGCCCTGGGTGCGCGGTCCGGCGTACTCGAAGACCAGGCCGCGGCCGTCGGACATCGCCCGGCGGATGGTGGCGAGGGCGACGTCGTGCAGGTCCTGCCCGACGGCGACGGTCGACGCCGCTCCCCCGGCACCGCGGGACAGCTTGGCCATCAGCGCGCGGATGGCGTCACGGTCGGCGGCTTCGGGCAGCGCGGACAGGTACTGCAGGCCCGCGATGAGTGCCGAGGCCTCACGAGCGGACAGCCGCGGTGAGTCGTCGATCGCCACGAGGTTGGTCAGCACGATCATGTCGTTCTGGTCGAAGTCGTCCCAGGCGATGTCGAACAGGTCGCCGTGCTGGTACTGCATCGTCTCGCCGGGCACCCCGGACACCGCGATGAGTTCGACGGCACGCCGGATGCGGGCCTCGGGCACACCGAAGTGCCGAGCGGCCTCGGCCACCGAGACCCGCTCGCGGTCGATCAGGTAGGGCACCAGGGCGAGCAGGAACGCGAGCTTGTCCTGCGCCTGCAGAGGTTGGGCGTCAGCCACGAACGGGGTCCTCTCCGGGGGCTGCGGCACGGTCGTCGTCGGTGTGGTCGCGCACGAGTGCACGGAGGCGCTCGTCGACCCGCGCCCGCAGGTCGTCGGGTTCGAGCACCCGGACCTCGGGACCGAAGGCGGCGAGTTCCTCGGCGAGGATCTGCGGGTCGACATGGTGCAGCACGAGCGCGCCGTCGGCGTCGGTCTCGGTGTCGCGGCGACGGGTCAGTCGGCGTTCGGCGTCGGAACCCGGCGTCACGGCGATGCGCGCGGTGCGCTCGGCCCAGATCCGCTCGAGCTCGGCGAGGGTGCGCTCCCCCGCGCCGACGGGAGCGGTGTGCTGCCCGACCTCGTACTGGGTGACGGGTCCGACGATGCGGGCCAGCAGGTAGTTCTTGTCCGAGTCCGTCGCGAACTCGTGGGCGGCGAGCATCCACCGGCCGCCGTGCTGCACCAGGGCGAGTGGAGCAACTTCGCGCCGACGGGCGTCGTGCTGCCCCGGCGTGATGTAGTCGAAGCGAACTGCGGCGCCGCGATCGAGCGCGGAACGGAGCGGCTCGAAGGACGCATCCCGAGCCCGGAGCCGCGGGGCGTACGCATCGACCCCGAGCTGCAGGGCACCGTCGTCGTCCTCGGCGCCGGCCGAGCGGACCTTCAGCAGGCCACGGCGGGAGTCGGCGGACAGTGCGCCTTCGCGCCAGGCCATCGCGGCCAGGGACAGCAGCGCGGATTCGTCCGGGGTGAAGCGGACGTCGACGGGCAGGTCGTACTCACCCTTCGGGATCCGGTACCGGAGCGTCTGGTTGTTGCCCGCGGCACCCGGGGTCTCGATGGTCTCGAGGGGGATGCCGAGCTCGCGGACGTCGTCCTTGTCGCGTTCGAACTGGCGCTCGAGCGAGGCGTTGTCGCCACCGGTCGAGAACCGCTGCCGGTACCCCTGCACGTTGGCCAGGATCTCGGCCTTGGTCAGCCCGGACTCCGTCGAGAGCAGCGCGAGCACGAGGCTGAACAGCCGCTCCTCGGCGGGCACACGGGGCACACGGGTCGCTGGCACGAGCCGATCCTACGGCAGCGCGGGTGCACCGGAGTGCACCCGCGCCGCGGTCCGTGGACGGTCGGACCGGGTCAGTTCGAGATCGCCCCGAGGACGTCGATCACGTACGCGTACGCGGTCCCCTGCTGGTTGACGATGGCCAGGACCTGGTCGCCGACGTGGTGCCCGACGATGGCGGTCCGGACGCCCTCGTCGACCTGGCCCTTGGTGAGCGGGATGGCCTGCGCGCCGGAACCGTCGGTCCAGCTGGAGCCGGCGACGGACGGGTCGGCACCCCAGGTGACGGCGGTGTACTTGATGACCGCAGTGTCCTTCGCGGTGAGCTCGCGACCGTCGCCCTTGCGGAGCAGGTGCGTCTCGTTCGACTTCGGCGCGCTCCACGACGGGATCGTGATGCCGGGGGCGCCGGAGGGTGCGAGCACCACGGCCGGCATCTTGTCGCCGGCGAGCTGCGGGGTGCCGGTGGCACGGGCGTCGAACGCGCGCTTGACGTCGATGACGGCGATCACGGCGTCCTCGGTCTTCTTCGACGACGAGCTGCCAGCGGTGCCGCCGGTGCTGCTCAGGGCGCTCTTCGGCAGGGCCACCGCCAGGCGGTCGCCGACCCGGGCGCACTGCAGCGAGGCGCCGAGGGCCCCGTAGTTGCTCGCACCGGCGGTGATCGGTGCCGTCTGGCCCGAGTAGCCGCTCGTCTGGGCGACCTGGCCGGTGGAGCCGTCGACCAGGGTGTACTCGACCAGGACGGGGGTGCCGTCGTCGATCGTCCGACCAGTTCCCTGCCTCAGCACGGACACCTGGGTGCCCTTGGTGGTCAGGCCCTTCGGCACGTTGACCTTCGGCTCCGAGCCGAACTTGCCGGTGGCGGTCACCGCTTCGGACGCGGCGCCGGGAGCGGCACAGCTCGAGGGCGTGGTGCCGGCGCCGTTCGAGGCGCAGGCGGTGAGGGACACCGCGAGACCGATGGTGACCAGGAGTGCGGGGATGGTGCGCACAGACCCTCTTTCCGTTCGATGCAGGACGGGCACGCCGTCAGCCTACCGTTCGTCCTCGACGGCCCCGGACGGCGCCGCAGCGGCATCCGACGGAGCCACAGCGCCCTCGGACGGAGCCACAGCACCATCCGCCGCCGACGACGCCTCGGCCGCCGCGACCTTGCGCGCCTGCGCCGCCGACTGCCGGGCGACCTTGCGGAGCTTCTTGTCACTCGTCGCCCGCTCACCCACGGCACCGGGGGTCCAGGCCTCGATGTCCTCGTCCGAGAACTCCGCCTTGCCCGCGCGGCGCTTCAGGTTCGGCAGCACGGTGCCGTCGGCCAGGCGTCGTGCCGTGATGAGGAACCCGGTGTGCCCGACCATGCGGTGGTCCGGGCGGACGGCGAGGCCCTCGACGTGCCAGGTGCGCACCAGGGTCTCGCTCGGCATCGGGTCGGTGAAGCGCCCGGTGTCGCGCAGGGCCTCGGCCGTGCGGGACAGCTGCGTGACGGTCGCGACGTAGCAGACGATGAGTCCGCCGGGCACGAGGGCGTCGGCCGCGGCGTCCACGCACTCCCACGGCGCGAGCATGTCGAGTACGACCCTGTCGATGCTCTGCGGCTCGGTTGCGTCGGGCAGCGACTCGACCAGGTCACCGACGGTGACGGACCAGTTGTCCGGGACTGCGCCGAGGAAGGTGCCGACGTTGCCCTTCGCGATCGCCGCGAACTCCTCGCGGCGCTCGAACGACTGCAGCTGCCCGGTCGGGCCGATCGCGCGCAGCAGGAACAGCGACAGCGCCCCCGAGCCGACGCCGGCCTCGACCACGCGGGCCCCGGGGAAGACGTCCGCGAAGGCCACGATCTGCGCCGCGTCCTTCGGGTAGACGATCGCGGCGCCACGCGGCATCGACATCACGTAGTCGTTGAGCAGCGGACGGAGCGCGAGGTACTCGTCACCGGTGCTCGCCCGGATGACGGAGCCGTCGGGCTGGCCGATGACGTCGTCGTGCCGCAGCACCCCGCGGTGCGTGTGGTACTCACCCGCGGTCTCGAGCGACAGCGTCGTGAGCTTGCCCTTCGGACCGGTCAGCTGGACGCGGTCGCCGGCCCGGAACGGGCCGCGCGGCGGCGTGTGTGGTGCGCCGCCCGCGGTGTGCGGGAGGGCTGCGGTCGGATCCGCGGTCGGACTGGAGGCGCTGCTCGCGTCCGCCTCGTCGCGTGCGTCGTCGGTGTGGCTCATCGGGTGACCCCTTCGGTGTCCGCAGCGTGCGCCGGGTCCGGCACCGAGCCTCCAGAGTGCGCAGCCCGTGCGGCCAGTGCCGGCGTCGTCAACTCGACCAGACGGTCGACGTCGACCCCAGCCAGGGTGGTCAGGTGCACGTCGCCGCCGGCGATCTCGGAGAGCGGGACGATGTGCTCGACGGCCACCGTGACGGCGCCGGAGGCGACGGCCGACGCGACGCCGGTGGCGGAGTCCTCGATCGCGACGCACGCGGTGGGCTCGACGCCGAGCTGCGCCGCGGCGGACAGGTACGCGTCCGGGAACGGCTTCGGGCGGTCGACGTCGTCGCCGGCCACGACGACGCGGAAGCCGCGCTCGCCCAGGGCCTCGGCGGCGACGAGCGCCATCTTGCGACGGGACATCGTGACCAGGGCGGTCGGGATGCCGCGGGCGTGGAGCTCCTCGACGAGCTCACGGGCACCCGGCCGCCAGGGCAGTTCACCGGCGCGCAGGTGCTCCATGACGTAGTCGGTCATCCACTGGATGATCTCCTCGACCTCCATGTCGACGCCCTTGGCGCGCAGGAGCTCGCCGGAGCGCTCGAGGCCGGACCCGACCAGGGACAGGCCGTCCTCGTGGGTCCACTCGGCGCCGTAGCGGTTCGTCAGGTCGACCTGGGACCGCTGCCAGATCGGCTCGGTGTCGATGATCGTGCCGTCCATGTCCCACAGCACGGCTGCGGGCGGGACGAGGGCAGGAGGATGCGCGGTCACGGGCGACGAGTCTACCGGGGCCGTTCCGCTGGGCGCGGACGCGCGCGTGCGCCGACACCCCCTGGGCCTACAGTGGATGCCTGAATCGTGTCCGGCCGGGGGCATCGCTCCCGCCCCGCTCCGCTCCACCACCAGGAGGTCCGCTCCGTGCCACAGCACTCCCCCTTCAGCGACGGTCGCTTGCTCGTCGTCGCCTTCGAGGGCTGGAACGACGCCGGCGAGGCCGCGAGCGGTCTGGCGCGTCGCATCGTCGAGTCGCTCGGCCTCGACGAGTTGCGTGAGCTCGACGGCGAGCGGTACGTCGACTACCAGTTCAACCGGCCCACCGTCGGCACCGACGACAACGGCGACCGCGGCGTGCAGTGGCCCCGGATCGTGCTGCACGGCCCCGGTGCCGAGGGGCGTCCGGTCATCGGTGCCACCGGCTCCCCCACCGACCGCGACGTCTTCGTCCTCGTCGGCCCGGAACCCTCGCGCACCTGGCGGGGCTTCTGCTCGGAGATCATCGACCTGGCGGACGTCTACTCGATCGACGCCGTCGTCTTCGTCGGCGCCATGCTCGCCGACGTCCCGCACACCCGGCCGATCTCGGTGTTCGTGTCGAGCGAGAACGCCGGGGTCCGCGCCGCCTTCGACGTCGACAAGTCCTCGTACGAGGGCCCGACGGGCATCCTCGGGGTCCTCGCCGACGCGATGGACAAGGCCGGCCTGACCACGCTGTCCCTGTGGGCCTCGGTGCCGCACTACGTGCACAACTCGCCCTCGCCCAAGGCCACGCTCTCGCTGCTCGACAAGATCGAGGAGCTCACTGACGTCACGGTGCCCCGTGGCTCGCTGCTCGACGACGCCACCGAGTGGGAAGAGGGCATCGACGCCCTCGCCGCCGACGACGAGGACATGGCGTCCTACATCGGGCAGCTCGAGCAGGCGCGCGACACCGTCGACTCCCCCGAGGCCTCGGGCGACGCCATCGCCCAGGAGTTCGAGCAGTACCTCCGCCGCCGTGAGCGCAAGGACGGCAAGGACGGCGGCACCGCCGGTGGCGAGGGGCCGTGGCGGCCCCAGCAGTAGCCGTCACCCGCTGACGGACAGGAGGCACGGTGCCGGCTGGCACCGTGCCTCCTGTCCGTGGTGGGCGTGCGGCGTGCGGCCTGCGGCCTGCGGCGAGCGGTCACGACACCCCGCTCATGGCCGGCGAGTGGTCGCGAACTGTCGGCTGCGGCCCGCCCCGGCGACAGTTCCTGACGCCTCGGCGGCGCGCACGCGACGTGTCGCGACCACACGCGGACGGGAGGCGCGTGTCGGCCTCGCCACGGGCCTCCCGTCAGGCGGCCGCGAACGGTCACGACACCCCGCTCACGTCCGGCGAGTGGTCGCGAACTGTCGGCTGCGGCCCGCGTCGGCGACAGTTCCTGACCCCTCGGCGGCGCGCACGCGACGTGTCGCGTCCGCGCAGGTCAGGCCAGGCGGATGCCGAGCAGCGCGTCGATCAGGTCGATGAGCTCCGGCGTGCACGCCGTGCCACCGGCGATCGCCGTGTCGACCGCGGCGACGGCACCGGGGGTGTCCAGGTCGTCGGAGACCCGCGCGCGGATGCGTGCCGCGACGTCCGCTGCGTCGTCGGCGTGCCCGGCGGAGGCTCCCGAGGCCCAGGCGTCCCAGCCGGCGAGCCGCGTCTGGGCACTCGTCAGCTCGGTGTCGAACCACTCCCAGTCGTCGGAGTACTTGTGCGACAGCAGCGCGAGCCGGATGGCACGGGGGTCGGCGCCGTCGTCGAGCAGCCCGCGCACGGTGACGAGGTTGCCGAGCGACTTCGAGATCTTCGTGCCCTGGTAGGCGATCATCCCGGTGTGCACGAACGCGTTCGCGAGCGGCTGGTGCGCGAGGGCAGCAGCGTGCCCGGCGCTCATCTCGTGGTGCGGGAAGACCAGGTCGCTCCCGCCGCCCTGCACGCTGATCGGCAGCCCGAGGCGGTCACCGGCGATCACGCTGCACTCGATGTGCCAGCCGGGGCGACCGGGGCCGATCTCGGTGTCCCAGGCCGGCTCGCCGTCACGCGCGGCGCGCCACAGCAGCGGGTCGAGCGGGTCGCGCTTGCCCGGACGATCCGGGTCGCCGCCGCGTTCGGCTGCGAGGGCGAGCATCGTCTCGCGGTCCAGGCCGCTCTCGTCACCGAGGGTCCATGCGTCGGTGGGGCGGTTCACGTCGAAGTACAGGTCGTCGCCCTCGGCGCCGTCGGTCGGGACCTCGTACGCGTAGCCGGACTCCTGCAGGAACGAGACCGCCTCGGCGACGCGCTCGACCTCGTCGGTGACGGCCACGAAGTCGTCCGGCGGCAGGATCCGCAGCGACTCCATGTCGCGGCGGAACAGGTCGACCTGTTCAGCCGCCAGGGCACGCCAGTCGACGCCGTCGCGGGCGGCACGCTCGAGCAGCGGGTCGTCCACGTCGGTGACGTTCTGCGCGTACTCGACGTCGAGCCCCGCGTCACGCCAGGCACGGCCGAGCGTGTCGAACGCCAGGTACGTCGCCGCGTGGCCGAGGTGCGTGGCGTCGTACGGCGTGATGCCACAGACGTACAGCGCAGCACGGTCCTCGTCGCGGGCGGGGTCCACCGGCTTGCCCGTTGCGGTGTCGTGGACGACCGGTCGGGGCGCGGCGCCGGGGACGTCGGGGACGGATGGGGCCTGCCAGGCCCTCACGGCTGGATCACTCCGAGCGACAACAACACGATGAGCACGATACCGAGTGCGATCCGGTAAACGACGAAGGGCATGAAGCTGCGCTTGCTGATGTAGTTCATGAACGCCGCGATCACGACGAACCCGACCACGAACGCGACGACGGTGGCGATGAGCGTGTCGGCGAGTCCGAACGGCGAGCCGTGGTCGCCGAGGCTCGTCGCGGCCTCGTAGAACCCGGACAGGAACACCGCCGGGATCGCCAGCAGGAACGCGAACCGGGCTGCCGCCGGGCGGGTGTACCCGAGGGCGAGACCCATCGACACGGTCGCACCGGAGCGAGAGACACCGGGCACCAGGGCGAGCATCTGCGCCAGGCCGATGAGCAGACCACCGCGGAACGTCATCTGCTCGATCCGGCGCTCCTTGCGGCCGACACGGTCGAGCACCCCGAGCACGACACCGAACACGATGAGGACGATCGCGACGATCCAGAGGGACCGGAACGTGGTCTCGATCGAGTCCTTGAGCAGGAGCCCGGCGATCCCGATCGGGATCGTGCCGAGGATCACCAGCCAGCCGAGCCGGACGTCGGGGTCGCCCTTCGGCACGTCACGCTTGACCACCGACCGGAACCACCGCCCGATGATCCGGGTGATGTCCTTCCAGAAGTAGATGAGCACCGCGGTCTCGGTGCCGAGCTGCGTCACGGCGGTGAAGGCCGCTCCGGGGTCCTTCGCGTCGGGCAGGAAGAGCCCCACGATGCGCAGGTGCGCGCTGGAGGACACCGGCAGGAACTCGGTGAGCCCCTGGACGAAGCCGAGGAAGATCGCCTCGAGGATGTGCATCGCACGGGCCTTTCAGGGGGAGGTCGGTCAGGGCACCGCCACGACGGCGACCATGAACAATATCAGTACGTGGCGAGCAGGTCGCCCAGCACCCGCCGACCGAACGCCAGCGAGTCGAGCGGCACCCGCTCGTCCACGCCGTGGAACATCGCGGGGAAGTCGACACCGGCCGGCAGCTGCAGCGGCACGAACCCGTACCCCGCGATGCCGAGCGTCGAGAGCGCCTTGTTGTCGGTGCCGCCGGACAGCAGGTACGGCAGGACCGGTGCGCCCGGGTCGTGCCGGCCGAGGACGTCGCGGACGGCATCGACCAGCGGGCCGCCGAAGTCCTGCTCGAGGCCGATGTCGCGGAACGACATGACCACCTCGACGTCGGGTCCGGCGAGCTCCCGCACCCGCTCGAGCACGGACTCCTCGTCACCCGGCAGGCAGCGGATGTCCACCAGGGCCTCGGCGGTGTCCGGAATCACGTTGTGCTTGTAGCCGGCGGTCAGCACCGTCGGGTTCGACGTGGTGTGCAGCGCGGCGTGGATGAACCGCGACGCCGAGCCGGTGGCCAGGGCGACCTCGTCCGGGCCGGTGACCGTCGGGTCCACCCCGAGGAACCGCGCCACCTCGGCCACCATCGCGTCCGTCGTGGCCGAGAGCCGGACGGGCCACTCCTCGCTGCCGATCCGGGCGACCGCCGCCGCGAGCTTCGTGACGGCGTTGTCGCGGATCACGTGCGAGCCGTGGGCAGCGGTGCCGCGCGCGATCAGCTTCACCCACATGAGCGCCTTCTCGCCGGTCTGCAGCAGGTAGGCGCGACGGTCACCGAGCGTGATCGAGTACCCGCCGACCTCGCTGATCGCCGCCGACGCCCCCGCGAAGACCTCCGGGTGCTGGTCGACCACGTGGTGGGACCCCAGGACTCCCCCGGCCTCTTCGTCGGCGAAGTACGCGATCACCAGGTCACGCTCCGGCGCACCGTGCTGTTCGATGACGTCCGCCAGCGACGTGAGCATCATCGCGTCCATGTTCTTCATGTCGACGGCGCCCCGACCCCACAGCGACCCGTCCTTGACCACGCCACCGAACGGGTCGACCGACCAGTTCGCCGGGTCGGCCGGCACGACGTCGAGGTGCCCGTGCACCACGAGCGCCGGCTTGTCACGATTCCGACCGGGCACCCGCGCCACGACGCTCACCCGGTCCGGCTCCGACTCGAACAACTGCGGCTCCAGGCCCAGCGCGCGGAGCTTGTCCTCGACGTAGTGAGCTGCCTCCGTCTCACCACGGGACTTCCCCTCGCCCCAGTTCGTCGTGTCGATGCGGATGAGGTCGCGGGCGATCGCCGCGGTGGCCTCGAGCTCGGGCACGGACTGCGGCTCGGAGGGCTCCGGGTTCGTCATGGCTCCACGGTATCGGTCGGCACCGACCCCGTCGCCGGGACAGCGCGCGCAGGACTCGCCCGGGATGCGCGGCCGTGTTCATCGCGCGTTCAGACCCGTGCTAGTGTCTTCTCTCGGCAGGAACGCCGGGTTCAACCCGGGAAACAGACACCAGACACCCTGTCCGGGTGGCGGAATTGGTAGACGCGCTAGCTTGAGGTGCTAGTGCCCGTATTAGGGCGTAGGGGTTCAAGTCCCCTCTCGGACACAGGAAATGCGTGCCTCCTGACCTTTCGGTCGGGGGGCATTTTCTGTTGTGTCTTCCCGGCGAGTGCCGCCATCGCTGCGCTCAGGGCGTCACCGCCTCTGGGGCGCCACCTCGCTGCGCTCAGGGCGACCACGTGCCACTTCGCTGCGCTCAGGGCGATCCCCGCCCGCGCCGCCTCGCTGCGCTCAGGACGTTCTCCGCGCAGCGTCGGTGCGCGCGGGTGGACGCGGGACGTGCGGACTGGAGGCGCGGGGCGGGGCCGCGGCGCGCCTCCAGGCCGGAACGTGCGCACGTCGGAGGCCGGTGCAGGGTTGCGCACTCCGTGTGACGGGACAACGTCGCACCGAGTGGGCAACGCCGCACCATGGTGCAGGCCAGGCGGCGCGCGCGGTCAGCGCGAGCGGCGCACCCGCCGCACCACCAGCACCACGGCGCCGAGCGCCGCCAGCCAGCCCCAGTTCGCGACCACCGGGTCGAGCACCTGGTGCCGCCAGTCCGACCGACTCGACCCCAGGCGCGACGCAACGGGGTGGTTCCCACGCTCCGCCGCGACACCGGTCTCGCTGATCACCCGGTCCGGCCGACCCCGGAGCGCATCGGTCACCCGGTGCGTCGCGACGTCCAGGCGGTCCCCCACGACGAGCAGCATCCAGTGCGCCAGGCGCCCCTCGCTGAACCGCCGGTAGGCGTACCGCCGGACGATCCCGGCGACGCCGTGCAGGGGCTGCGCGGTGCCGAACACCGGCGTCACGTGGGCGTGCTCGATCGAGCGCTCCCGGCCGTGCGCACCGTCCTGCTGCGGCGGGAGGTCCCAGTGGGCTCCGGTGGCCGAACCGGCTTCGCGCGAGAGCTTCGGCACGGACGGCCGGTCCGCCGGGTCGAGGTCGCTCCCCCACCCCGGGATGCGGGCACGGAGTTCCTCGGCCGACGGCACCCGACGGGGCGGATCGGCGATGTACGGGGTGTGGTCGGACATGTCGGGCCTCCTCACGGCACGACGACGGTCTTGATGCAACCGTCGAGCTTGGACGAGAACAGGTGGTAGCCCTCGGCGATGTGCTCGAGGGGGATGCGGTGCGTGATGATGTCGCTCGGCTTGAAGTGACCGGCCTGGATGTGCTCGAGCAACCGCGGCCACTGGCGCTTCACGTGCGCCTGGTTCGTGTGGATCGTGACGCCCTTGTTCATCGCGTCCCCGAACTTCACCGCGCTCGGGATCGGCCCGTACGCGCCGATCGCCGAGACCGTGCCGCCCTTGCGGACGCCGTCGATCGCCCAGTTGAGCGCCGTCGGGGACCCGCCCTGCAGCTTGAGCTTCGAGGCGGTGACCTGCTGGGTGAAGTTGCCGTCCGCCTCGGCTCCGACGGCGTCGATCACGCTGTCCGCACCCAGGAAGTCGGTCTGCTTCTTCATCTCGAGCACGACGTCGTCGACCTCGGCGAAGTTGATCGTCTCGGCGTGCGCGAAGCTCCGGGCCTTCTCGAGCCGGTACTCGAGCTGGTCAACGACGATCACCCGGCCGGCTCCCATGAACCACGCCGACGCCGCGGAGAACAGTCCGACCGGCCCGGCACCGAGCACCACGACGGTGTCGCCCTCGCGGATCGACGCCAGCTGCGCCCCGAAGTAGCCGGTGCTCAGTGCGTCCGTCATGAGGAGGGCGTCGTCGTCGTCGAGCCAGTCCGGGATCACCTGCGGTCCGACGTCGGCGAACGGCACCCGCACGCGCTCCGCCTGCCCGCCGTCGTACCCGCCGGTGGTGTGCGAGTACCCGTAGATCCCGCCGACCGCGGTCGCGTTCGGGTTCACGTTGTGGCAGTTCGCGAAGAGTCCGCGGGCGCAGAACCAGCACGTGCCGCAGAAGATGTTGAACGGGACCATCACGCGGTCGCCGACCGACAGGGTCTCGACGGACGAGCCGATCTGCTCGACCACCCCGATGAACTCGTGGCCGAACGTGTGCCCGACCCGGGTGTCGGGCATCATGCCGTGGTACAGGTGCAGGTCCGACCCGCAGATCGCGGCCCGTTCCACCCGGACGATCGCGTCGTTCGGGTGCTCGATCCGGGGATCCGGTTTCTCTTCGACGCGGATCCGGTAGGGGCCGCGGTACGTCATGGCGCGCATGGACGCTCCTCTCGTTCGTCGCGTCAACGCTGGCGCGCGCCACGTTGGAACGGACACAGGACCGCAGATGGCGGACAGGCGGTGGGCGTCCGCACCGACGGACGGGAGGCGCGGTGCCAGCTGGCACCGCGCCTCCCGTCCGTCACCGGCGTGCGTCGACCGCTCGGCGCAGCCACGCGCGGGCTCCGGCGACGTCATCGAAGACGCCGTCGTCCTGCGCCGCCGCGGACGCCACGAGGAGTTCGCGGAACACCGGCCCCGGGGTGAGTCCCGCGTCGACGAGGTCGCGGCCGGACAGCAGCCGCACGGGTCGACGCGCGACCTGGTCCCGGAGCGCGACGTCGAACCACGACCACGCCGAGGACCGACTCGCCCCCGGACCACGCCCCTGCGAGTCGGCTTCGCACACCCGGGCCCACGACTCCATCGCGGGCAGGGAGGATCCGAGCCGTCGGAACAGCCGCCGAGCAGCGGGAACGGACGGTGGCGCGCCGTTGGACGAGTGCGGGACCATGTGCTCGCGAACGAGCGGGACGACCCGCTCGACGATGTGGCGTGGCGCGCCGAGACGACCGAGCAGCGCTGCTGCTGCCGCAGCGCCGGACACCTCGTGGCCCAGGCTGCGGATGCGGACCGCACCTGCGTCGTCGGCGAGGACCTGCGTGCCGGAGCCGGCCTTCCCCAGGTCGTGCAGGACGGCGGCGAGCACGATGACGACCCGGTCGTCACCCCGGATCCCGTCCGCGGTGCAGGCGCGGGCGGCAGCGTCCCCCGCCGCTCCGAGGTGGACGTGCACGGGACCCTCCGGGTGCCACCGGGGGTCCTGCGGCACGTCTCGGACCGCGGCGAGCTCGGGCAGGTGTCGCTCCCAGCCGCTGTCGTGCAGCGTTCGGAGGGCAGCAGACACGTGGTCGCCGAGTGCCAGCTTGCGGATCTCGGGCCAGATCCGCCCGGTGGCGATCGACTCGAACCGCGCCGCGAGCGACCGCGCCAGATGCAGCGTCGCGGGGTGCACGGCGAAGTCGAACCGGGCGACGAGCTGTACGGCACGCAAGACCCGGAGCGGGTCCTCGCTGCAGCGTTCGGAAGCGTGCCGCAGCACGCCGATGACGGCATCGTCGATCCCACCGACCGCGTCGAGGAACACGTTCGTGCGGGGGTCCCAGGCGACGGCGTTCACCGTGAAGTCCCGACCGAGGGCGGACACCGTGACCGGATCGAGCGCACCGGACTCCGCCGTCACTGCGACGTCGACGCGGGATCCGTCGAGCACCACCTTGAGGACCGGGAACCCCGCACCGGCCTCGACGACGATCGCGCCGGCCGCACGCAACGCTCCGACGACCACATCGGTCCTGGTGCCGTGCACCTCGACGTCGACGTCACCGGTGGTGGTCGGTCCGCGCCCGGCTTCCCGGAGCAGCACGTCGCGGACTGCTCCGCCGACCAGGGAGGGCTGCCCGATCCCGCCCAGGACCTCGAGCACCGTTCGGGCTCCGGCGTCGAGGCCGAAGGCGCGGAGCGGGTCGGCCGGACCGGGGCACCGGTGGACGGTGCTGTCGTGACGCTCGGCGCCGCATCGGAGGCACGATCGGACGGAGGAGATGGTGGTGGTGGGGCGCACGTGTCGGTCGACTTCCGGGACCTCGTCGCCGTGGGCGCCGAGGGAGTCAGTATGCCGGAGAGCGGCAGGTGGGTGCGAACGCACGTCACGGACGGACGGGAGGCGCGGTGCCAGCTGGCACCGCGCCTCCCGTCCGTCCGTCCGTGGACGCGTCTAGCTCTTCGACGCCTCGACGAAGTTGCGTCGCGGGTCCGTCTCCTTGATCAGGGAGGTCGCGTCGCGACCCGACACCGCGCCGGTGATCCAGCCGATGATGATGCGGGCCTTCCGGTTCAGGGTCGGCATCGCGTACACGTGGTACGCGCGGTGCGCGAGCCACGCGAGCAGGTTGGTCATCTTGATGCCCTTGATGTTCGCGGCGCCCTTGCCGACACCGTACGACGCGACGGTGCCGATGGAGGGGTGGCGGTACTCCTCGAGCGGCTTGCCGGTGATGGTCGCGACGATGTTGTCGGCGGCGACCACGGCCTGGCGCACGGCGTTCTGCGCGTTCGGCGGGTAGAACGCCGGCTGCTTGTCGGCGGTCAGGTCGGGCACCTGCGCGACGTCACCCAGCCCCCAGACGCCCTCGACGACCTGGTGGGTGTCCTCGGCCTCGACCTGGAGCTTCGCGTTCGCGGCGAGGTGGCCCTTCGGCCCGCGCGGCAGGTCGGAGGCGTCGAGGAGCGGGTTCGGCTTGACTCCGGCGGTCCAGACGAGCAGGCCGGTGGCGAACTCGTCGCCGTCGGAGAACTTGACGACACCGCCCTCGGCGCTCGGCATGGTGGTCTTCAGGCGGACGTCGATGCCGCGGGCGCGGAGCGACTCGAGCGTCCACTTGGACAGCTCGGGGCCGACCTCGGGCGCGACGCGGTCGAGGGCGTCGATGAGCACCCAGCGGGGCTGCTCACCGGCGAGCGACGGGTAGGTCTTGATGGCGGCCTGCGACACGTCGAAGAGCTCGCCGATCGCCTCGACGCCGGTGTAGCCACCGCCGACGAAGACGCTGGTCAGCAGACGGCGACGCTCGTCCTCGTCACGGGTGGCAGCGGCCTTCGCGATGTTGTCGAGGAGCTTGGCGCGCACGTAGGCGGCCTCTTCGACGCTCTTGAAGCCGACGCCGTACTCCTCGAGCCCGGGGGTCGGGAAGGTGCGGGTGACGGAACCGAGGGCGACGACGAGGTGGTCGTAGCCGAGGGTGCGGTCGTCGCCGCCGGCGGTCGCGATCGAGACGGTCTTGTCCGCCGAGGAGATCGCGGTGACCTTGCCCTGGATCACCCGGGTCTTGCGCAGTGCACGGCGCAGCTCGACGGTGACGTCCTTCGGCGCGATGTGGCCACCGGCGACCTCGGGCAGGAACGGCAGGTACGTGTAGTAGGTGTTCTGGTCCACGAGCGTGATGCGCATGGGCACCGTGGCCGCGTGCTTCTGGAGCTGCTTGACCGTGGTGTAGCCAGCGGAGCCGCCGCCGAGGACGAGGACGTGAGGGATCGAGTCTGCCATTCCTCCGGTCTACCGGACTTTGGCTTGGCGCGTCATGAGTTCCGCGGCCTGTCGCGGAGCCGCCACCACGCGGTCTCGGCCAGTTCGGGCCCCGTGAACACCCCGTGCGGGGTGCGGCGGGACTCGGTGAGCGAGAACCGGCGCAGTCGGTAGCCGCCGCCGAAGCGGTCGATGATCGCCTCGGGTGATGCCTCGGGGTCGCGCTTGACGTACCAGGTGCGGTCGTCGACCGGCTCGATCACGCCGCGGTCACCGTCGTCCGCCGATGCGGGAGCGCAGGATGTCGATGCGCTTCTGGATCTGCTCGATGCTCGCCTGCGCCACGGCCGGGCCACCGCTGATCCGTCGGAGTTCGGCGTGGATCGATCCGTGCGGTTCGTTCGAGTGGCGGGACCAGATCGACACGAGCCGGGCGAGCTCGGTGCGCTGCTCCTTGATCGTCATGTACATCGGGCGGTCGGGCTCGGGCGGCTTCGGCATGCCGTCCTTGGCCGTGCGGCCCTTGGAACGCTTGGCCTGGGTCGCCTGACGGGCACGCAGGAGGTCGCGCACCTGATCGGGTTCGAGGAGCCCGGGGATGCCGATGAAGTCGAGCTCCTCGAGGGAACCGACCTCGCCGCCGGTGCCGAACTCACCGCCGTCGTAGAGGACGCGGTCGAAGGACGCCTGCGAGTCGAGTGCCTCGAACGGCTGGACCTCGAGCAGGCTCTCGGACGCGCGGTCTTCCTTGTTGGCCTCGGCGACCATCGCGTCTTCGGGGTTGTACATGCCGTCGTCGGCGTCCTTCGGGCGGTCGAGGGCGTGGTCGCGCTCGAGCTCGAGGGTGGCGGCGAGGGCCATCAGGCCGGGGACGCTCGGCAGGAAGACACTCGCGGTCTCACCGCGGCGACGGGCACGCACGAAGCGGCCGATCACCTGGGCGAAGAACAGCGGCGTGCTCGCGCTCGTGGCGTAGACGCCGACGCAGAGCCGTGGGACGTCGACGCCCTCGGAGACCATGCGGACGGCCACCATCCAGCGCGAGGTGTCGTCGGCGAACGCGCTGATGCGGCTCGACCCGGCGGCTTCGTCGGACAGCACCACGGTGGGACGCTCCCCCGTGATCTGCTGCAGGATCCGGGCGTAGGCGCGGGCTGTGGTGGTGTCGGTGGCGATGACCAGGCCGCCGGCGTCGGGCACACCACGGCGAACCTCGGTCAGGCGCTTGTCGGCCGCGGAGAGCACGGCCGGCATCCACTCGCCCTCGGGTGACAGCGCGGTGCGCCAGGCCTGAGCCGTGATGTCCTTCGTGACCTGCTCGCCCAGGGACGCCGACATCTCGTCGCCCATCCGGGTCTTCCAGCGCATCTGTCCGGCGTACGCCATGAACAGCACCGGGCGGACGACGCCGTCCTTCAGCGCGCGACCGTAGCCGTAGTTGTAGTCGGAGATCGAGGTGCGGATGCCCTGCTCGTCGGGGGCGTACTGCACGAACGGGATCGGTGCGGTGTCGGACCGGAAGGGGGTCCCCGACAGCGAGAGCCGGCGGGTGGCGCCGGAGAACGCCTCTCGGATGCCGTCGCCCCACGTCAGGGCGTCGCCACCGTGGTGGACCTCGTCGAGGACGACCAGGGTGCGGCCGCCCTCGGTGATGCGCTTGTGCACCTCGGGGTTCATGCCGACCTGGGCGTACGTGATCGCGACGCCCTGGTAGTGCCGGCCGAACATGCCGTCGCCGTTCTTGAACATCGGGTCGATCCGGATGCCCACACGGTCGGCGGAGTCGGCCCACTGGCGCTTCAGGTGCTCGGTCGGGGCCACGACGACGATGCGGTCGACGGTGCCGCGGGCGAGGAGCTCGGTCGCCAGACGCAGCGCAAAGGTGGTCTTGCCGGCGCCGGGGGTCGCGGCCGTGAGGAAGTCGCGGGGTTCCTTCTCGAAGTACTTCGTGAGCGCTTCGATCTGCCAGGCGCGGAGCTTCGATGCCGTGCCCCAGGCGGCCCGGTCCGGGAACGCCGGCGAGAGGTGCTGGACGGCCGAGTTGCCGGCCGCTTCGGCCAGGGCCGCGGCGTCGGCTTCGTCACGGGCGGCGTCACCCTGCGCCTGCGCCGTCTGGTACGCCTGGGTTTGATGCGCCTGGCTGCCGTCGTGCGTCGACGACGATCCGCCTGCGCCGGACTGGTCGTCACCCGACTCCGCCCACAGCGTGGCGGGCTGCTGGTCTTCGTACTCCGCTGCGCTCACTGAACCCGATTCTACCGCCACCGTCAGTCCTGCCGAGCGTGCGGGACGCCGCCGTCAGGGGTCCGGCGGACCAGGGATGCCGGCCGCAGCACGCCGGCGCCGAAGCGTGCGGCGACCGCGTCGACCGTGGTCTCGGTGTCACGCCACGGCGCGTCGTCGTCCCACAGGGCGTTGCTCGCGGCCGCGGGCACGAGGTTCTCGCCGCGCACCCCGATCAGCCGGATCTGGTTGCCCGGTCGGTGCAGCACGTCGTACAGCTCGACGGCTTCGCGGTGCAGGCGCTTCGCGACGTCGGTGGGCTCCGCCAGCGTGCGCGACCGGGTCAGGGTGGTGAAGTCGGTGTACCGGACCTTGAGCGCCACGGTCCGGGCCTGTACGTCGGCCTGGCGCAGGCGGACGGCGACCTTGTCGGCCAGGCGCAGGAGTTCGCGTGCGACGTCGTCGCGCTCCGTCAGGTCACGACCGAACGTGACCTCGTGCCCGATCGACTTCTCGCCGACGCCGGTGTCGACCACGCGCGGGTCGCGACCCCATGACAGGTCGTGCAGCCGCTGCCCGCCGGCCGGGCCGAGTGCCGACACCAGCGACCCGAGCGGGGTGTTCGCCAGGTCGCCGACCGTGCGGATGCCCCGGCGTTCGAGCGTCTCCTGCGTCTTGCCGCCGACGCCCCAGAGCGCGGACACCGGCTGCGGGTGCAGGAACGCCACGGTGTCGGCGGCGGGCACCACGAGCAGGCCGTCCGGCTTCGATCGGCTGGAGGCGAGCTTCGCGACGAACTTCGTCGATGCCGCACCGACGGAGCAGTGCAGACCGGTCTCGGCGAAGACCGTGCGGCGGATCGCCTGGCCGATCTGCCACGGGGTGCCGTACAAGCGGAGGGCGCCGGCGACGTCGAGGAACGCCTCGTCGATGCCGAGGCGCTCCACGCGCGGGGTGAACCGGTCGAAGATCGCCATCACCGCGGCGGACTTCGCCCGGTACTTCTCGAAGTGCGGCTCGACGATGACGGCGTTCGGGCAGCGGCGTTTGGCGATGGCCATCGGCATCGCGGAGTTGACCCCGTAGCGACGGGCTTCGTAGGTGGCGGCGGTGACGACGGAGCGGTCGGAGTCGTGTCCGACGATGACCGGCAGCCCCACCAGGTCGGGGCGGTCGAGCAGTTCGACGGAGGCGAAGAAGGCGTCCATGTCAACGTGCAGCACGGTCGCCGAGACGTCGTCCACCGGTGCGTCGGAGACGAGGCGGTTCCGTCCGTCCTGCTTGCTCACACCGAGATGATGCCAGGCGCCGCCGACATCGCCGTGCGGGGCGTGCTCACGGCCGCTCGGTGCGAGGTTCGTCCCGTCGTGCACGGTTGCTCGCCCGCCGTCGCACCGTGCGCCCTTCGCGACTCGGTGCCGGGTTGGTTGCACGGTGCGGCGCCACAGGGCAGCACCGAGCGACCAAGCTCGCACCGGCCGACGGACTCCGCACCGTGCGCCGCCACGCCATCGACGCCGTCGCGCCCATCGCACCGTGCGCCCTTCGCGAATCGGTGCCGGGTTGGTTGCACGGTGCGGCGCCACAGGGCGGCACCGAGCGACCAAGGTCGCACCGGCCGACGGACCCGGCACCGTGCGCCGCCACGCCACGCCGCCGTCACGCCAACCTCGCACCGTGCGAGCGCAGCGCTCAGCCGAGCGGGCCGAGCACCGACGCGGCGATCGTCCGCGCCGCGGAGTCCCGCGACGACGGGTGGTACTGCCCCGCCCGGACGTCACGCGCCAGCCGCGCCAGCTCGCTCGACGACCGGAACGCCGAGCCACCGACGACGCGCATGGCCTCGTCCACGACGTGCTGGGCCGTGTCCACGGCCCGGGCCTTGGTGCCGACGAGCAGCGGGAACCAGCGGGCTCCGAGGTCGTCGAGCTCGTCGACCGACCGCGCCAGCGAGTCGACCTGCAGCGTGATCGCGTCGACCGAACCGCGCAGGTCGGCGATCGCCCGGCGCACGTCGGGGTCCTGCGACCGCGGGGCGCCGTCGGCCGCGGTCCGCCCCGCCACGGCGGTCGCCGCGAGCGTGATCGCCCGCTCCGCGATCCCGGCGTACACCGAGGCGATGAGGAGCTCGAACGACGCGAAGATCCCGAACACGAGCGGGTCCTGGTTCGGCCCGACCGGCAGCGACCGGACGATGCGGTCGGCGGGGACGTGCACGCCGTGCAGCTTCGTGGTGCGGCTCTGCGTCGCGCGCATCCCGAGCGTGTCCCAGTCGTCCAGGTGCTCGACGTCGCCGTCGGACCGCAGGACGAACCCGTGCACGAGTCGTGGCTCCGACCCCGAGGTGTCCTTGCCGAAGACGCTCATGACGTCCCACGCCGGTGCGAGCGACGTGAACACCTTCGTCCCGGTGAACCGGTAGCCGCCGTCGCCGTCCGGCTCCGCCGTCGTCGACGAGTCGAACAGCACGGCGTCGTTGCCGCGTTCACTCACCCCGAAGGCGAGCAGGTGGTCGTCCGCAGCGTGGTCGGTGACGGCCTGGAGGAACGACTCGCCTCGCGCACGGACGGCGCGGGCCGCCTGCACCCACACCTGGTGCATGCCGAGGCCGAGTGCCGTCGCCGGTGCGGCCTGGGCGAGGGTGCGTTGCACCCGCGCGGTGGCGCGGAGACCGAGGCCTGCCCCGCCCTGCTCGACGGGGACGCCGATCCGCAGGTAGCCGGCGGCGCGGAGCTCGTCGAGGTCCTCGGTGCAGAACGCGTTCGCGGCGTCGTAGCCCGGGGCGCGCTCGGCGATGCGGTCGAGCAGCTCGTCCGGCACCGACCAGCCGACGGCGTCCGTGTTGGCCTTCGTCATGCCACGAGACTAGGGTCCGGGACGTGTCAGATCGTCATCCTTGGACCAGGTACGTCGCGATCGGTGACTCGTTCACCGAGGGCATCGGGGACCCCGACCCCACCGTCCCGGGCGGCAACCGCGGCTGGGCGGACCGCGTCGCCGAGGTGCTCGCACACCAGACCGACGACTTCGCCTACGCGAATCTCGCGATCCGCGGGCGGTTGCTGCAGCAGATCATCGACGAGCAGGCCGAGGCCGCCGTCGCCCTGCACCCGGACCTCATCACGGTGTCCGCCGGCGGCAACGACATCATCCGCCCCGGCTCGGACCCGGACGAGCTCGCCGAGCGCGTGGACCGGCTCGTCGCCGACCTGCGCCGCGACGGAGCCACCGTCGTCCTGTTCACCGGCCCGGACGTCGGGATGACCCCGGTGCTCGGCATGGTCCGTGGCAAGACGGCGATCTACAACGAGAACCTGCACGCCATCGCCCTGAAGCACGGCGCCCTGGTGGCGAACATGTGGGCACTCCGGGTGCTCCGGGACCCGCGCATGTGGGCTCCGGACCGGCTGCACCACTCCCCGATGGGCCACTCGACGATCGCCGCGGCGGTGCTCGACACCCTCGGCGTGCCGCACGGGCTCGAACCGTTCAACCCGGACCCGCTCGAGGCACGCCCGTGGCGCGAGGCCCGCGCCGAGGACCTCGGGTGGGCCCGGGAGTACCTGGTGCCGTGGGTGGTCCGGCGCATCAAGCACACCTCGTCCGGCGACGGGGTGTCGGCGAAGCGGCCGGAGCTGCAGATCGTCACCGAGCACCCCTCCGACACCCCGTAGCCAGACGCCCGTCCGAGTCCGCACGCCTCCCCGACCGCGCCCCACCACGGTCATCGCGCCCCGACTCCCCAGGGCGCGATGACGACGCGGGGGCGCGAACCGGATCGTGCGCGCCGCGAACCGGGTCGTGCGCGCCCTGTGGTCGGCGCAGGTCAGTCCGCCGGGCGACGGAGCGTCATCGGGCCATCGTGCAGCGGCTCGGTCTTCCACTTCGCCCCGACCGTGCCCGCGTCGAGGTCGACGCGCAGGTGCAGCAGGTGCGGGGTCTCCAGGAAGCGGACCGCGACGAGCACGCTGCCCTCCGGCTCGGTGGCCGCGCTCGCCGCGAGGGCGCCCTCGACGGCCCACCGCCCTTCGCCGAGCGGCACGGACTCCGACCGGCCGTCGTCGGTGATCGTCAGGCGGATCCCGTCCGCACCTCGGGCGAACGTGACGGCATCGAGGATCCCGCGGGGACGCAACCGGAGCTCGACGTCGGCGAGGTGCTCCGGAAGGCGACCACCCTGGACCGGAGGCAGTCCCAGGGAGGTGAGCCGGGCCTCCAGGGCGGAAGCCGACGCCGCGTCGGACGCGCGGTCGACGGCGGGCAGCAGGTGCTGCCAGACCGCGTCGAGGACGGCCTGCATGTCGAGGCTCTGGCCGGTCATCGCGAGCACGACGTCCTGCTCCGGCAGGACGACGCAGAACTGGCCGTAGGCGCCGTCGCCGCGGAAGCCGTGGCGGGCCATCCAGAACTGGAAGCCGTAGCCCTGGGACCAGTCGGGGTTGGCCTCGTCCGGGTTGGCGACCTGCGTGCTGGTCGCCTGCTCGACCCAGTCGGCGTCGAGGATCCGCTCGCCGTCCCAGACACCGCCCTGCAGGTACAGCTGGCCGAGCTTGGCGACCGCGTCGGTCGGGGCGTAGCACCCGCTGTAGCCGAGCTCCGCGCCGGTGTCGTCGCGGCGCCAGGCGAGGTCGTCGATGCCGAGCGGGTCGAGCAGGTGCGGGCGGAGCCACGCGACGAGGGACCCGCCGGTCACCCGCCGGACGATCTCGGCGAGGGTGTACGTGCACGGCTGGTTGTAGGCGAAGACCGTGCCGGGTTCCTCGTCCGGCGGGAGCAGCAGGAACCCGCGCACCGTGTTCGTCGGGTCGAGGGCCTGGGCGCGGTCGATCGTCTCCTCGCGGTGGCCGCTCGCCATCGCGAGCAGGTGCCGGACGCGGATGCGGCGGCTGCGTTCGTCGGTGACGTCGGCGTCGAGCTCCGGGAAGTACGACAGCACGGTCGCGTCGAGGTCGATCAGGCCCGCCCGGACGGCGATGCCGACCCCGGCGGCGGTGAAGCTCTTGCTCAGCGAGTAGAGCAGGTGCACGCGGTCGGCGGCGTAGGGCTGCCACCAGCCCTCGGCCGCGACCTGGCCGTGCCGCAGCAGCATGATGCTGTGCGGCTCCACGGCGGGCGTCGACTCGAGGGCGTCGAGCAGGGCGGTCACACCACCGGGATCGATGCCGAGGGCGGCGGGGGTGGTCCGGGGGAACGTCGTCATCGTCGTCACCCGACCGACTCTACGGTCGGCGGACGACGGGCGTCACGCCCCCTGGAACGGGTTCGTCCAGCGCCACCAGACGCCGGGGTCGTCGATCGTGCGTTCGAGCACGAGCGGCACCGTGACCGGGTCGTGGTCGGAGATGCGGAACCGCACCTGCCCGACCCGCTCGCCCTTCGTGCCGAAGGTCACCTGCTCGAGCTTCGCCTTCGCGGTGACGGTCGTCTTGCCCCACACGAGCACCTCGGCGGCCTTCGTCGTGACCGCGTCGGCCTCGTCCTGCCACGGGGTCGAGAAGGTGCCGAAGGTCTGGCCCTGGTGCGTGAGCGTCACCACCTGGAAGTTGTCCGCCACGGACCGCAGCAACCGCTGCACGTCGACGTCGAGGGAGTCGTGGTCGACACCGCCGAGCATCACCCCGACGACGGTGACGTCCTTGCCACCGCGCTCGTACGTCGCCGCGAACAGCAGACAGGCGCCGGCTTCGTCGAGGGTGCCGGTCTTGATCCCCTCGATGCCGTCGAGCCCGAGGAGCTTGTTCGAGTTCTCGATCTCGCCGACCGTCGGGATCGTGACGTCCTGGGTACCGACGATGTCCTTCACCACCGGGTTCGCCAGCGCGAGCTGCCCGAGCTCGACCAGGTCCGTGGCGGTCGAGGTGTTGTCCGGGTCGAGGCCGGTCGGCTCGTGGATCGTGGTGTCGTCCAGGCCGTGTTCGTCGAGCCAGTCGTTCGCCGCGTGCTCGTAGGCGGCGATCGACCCGAAGGCCCAGATGGCGAGTGCGCCGGCGTAGTTGTTCGCCGACTTCATCAGCATCACCTGGAACGTCTGGTGCTCGGTGAGCTTCAGGCCGGCGGGCATCGGGGCGACCTCGCCGTTCTGCGCGGCGTACTTGGCGTACAAGCCCTCCATCTGCTTCGTGAAGCGGATGGACGGACCGGACTCCCCCGCGGCCATCGGCTTCTCGTCGAGCACCACGAGCGCCGTGACGACCTTCGTGATGCTCGCGATCGACCGGGGCTTCGTGTCGCCGCTGGTGCGCAGGCTCTCCGGGAAGTCCGTCGCCTCGACCGCCGTCGCGCCGTACCCCGGGAAGCTCAGCGCCGGGACGGTCGTCTTCGGGGCCGAGTACGTCGTGGTGCTGGCGCTCGCCGGGCCGAACGGTACGACGGCCGCGGCGACGAGGTACCCCGCCACCAGGAGCAGGACGGCGACCACCGAGATCGTGACCGGCCTCCGGACGGCGGAGCGGGGGCGGCGGACGACTCGTGACACGGGACCCGAGCGTACCGGTCCGCTCCTAGGCCGAGGCTGCGACGGGCTGGTCGGGCTGGCGTTCCGGAGCAGGAGGCGGGGTCGCTGCGCCGCCGGCGTCGGTCGCGGCGACCGGGTCGGCCGAAGCGGCCGGGTCGGACGAGCCGACCGAACCGGCCGAGCCCGTCGTCTCGGCCCGGGCGAAGGTCAGGCGGCGGGACAGGTAGGCGAACACCGGCCCGAGCGCGTTCATCAGCACGACCGACACCCAGGCCGCCCAGGCGTTCCCCGGGTCGAACCCGAAGCCGCCGAAGCAGGTCGCGAAGAACGAGGCGAACCCGAGGAACATGCCGGGGACGAGCCCGAACAGCTTCGTGCGACCGGTGTACATCAGGGCGCAGTTCACGACGAGGATGAGCAGCGCCAGGACGGTGTTCTGCGCAGCCTGCCCCTCGCCGAACAGCGTGCCGAACCGCTGGTCGAGCAGGACGATGACCAGGCCGAACGCCGAGCCGATCGGCATCGCGGCCCACAGGCGCGTGGCGTTCCGCAGCGTCGGCTTGCTGCCGAGCAGGAACATCCCCGCCCAGCTGATGAAGATCGCCCAGGTCGGCAGGTGCAGGGCGTTGCCCCCGATGAACGCCGTGGCACCGGCCAGGACGGAGGCGACGATCTCGTGCGGGATCCGTTCACGCATGGCTGAGTTCCTTCGATCGGTTCGTGGTGCGGCTGGTGGTGAGGCGGGTGGTCCGGGTGGTCTCGGCGACGACCCGGCCGCGCTTGACGACCAGGGCGCGGTCCGGCCGGTCGAGCAGGACGCCGTCCGGGTCGGTGGTGGAGAGCACGACGAGGTCGGCGGCGGCGCCGGGCCGGATGCCGTGGGTGTCCGCGACGCCGACGACCTCCGCCGCCCCCGTGGTCGCCATGGCGAGCACCCGGCGCAGGTCGTCCGGGCCGGACAGGTGCCCGGTCTGCGCCAGGAGCAGCCCGACGTCGAGCAGGTCGGCGTTGCCGAACGGGGTGAAGGCGTTCCGGACGTTGTTCGACGCGTACGCGCTCGTGACCCCGGCGTCCCAGAGCTCCCGGACCGGCACGACCCCGCGCCGCACGTCGTGGTCGTCGGACCGTCCCCCGAGGTGCAGGTCGGTCGCGGGCAGCGGCACGACGGCGACCCCGGCGGCCGCCAGGCGATCGAACAGCACCCGGCGCTCGCCGCGGGGCAGGCTCGCGACCGAGGTCACGTGCCCGAGCGCCACCCGCCCCTGCAGCCCGCGGGCGGTCACGCGGTCGGCGATGTGCCCGGCGAGGGCGTACCGCGGGTCGGAGGTGTCGTCGGCGAAGTCGGCGTGCAGGTCGGCCGGCACCCCGAACTCCTCGGCGAGGTCGAGGACGGTCTCGACGTGCTCGTGGCACGCGGCCAGGGTGTGCTCGTTGTACGTGCAGCCCCCGATGACGTCCGCCCCCGCGGCGAGCGCCTGACGGAGCAGCGCGAGGGTGCCCGGTGCCTTGGCGATGCCCTCCTGGGGGAACGCGACGATCTGCAGGTCGAGGGCGTCCCGGTACTCGTCGCGCAGGTCGAGCAGCACCTCGACCCCGGTGAGCCCGACGATCGGGTCGACGTCGGGGTGTGCGCGGACGAGCGTCGTGCCGTTCGTGATGGCCTGGTCGAGCAGGGTGCGGGCGCGGTCGCGGACGGTGGCGTGGGTGAAGCCGCGCTTGAGCTCCCCCGTGACGGCGATGGCGCCGGCGAGGGTGCCGTCGGGGTTCGGGCGTTCCCGGTCGAGCAGGGCCTTGTCGACGTGCAGGTGTGCCTCGATGAGCCCGGGGATGAGCACACGTCCGGCGCAGTCGACCACGCGCGCGGAACCAGCGGGAGCGGCGGCACCGGGCAGCGCGTCGGCCACGCTGACGATCACGCCGTCGGCGATGGTGACGTCGACGGATCGACCGTCGGTCAGCCGTGCGTTGGTGAGGACCAGGTCCACGTCGAACCCCTCTTCCGGTCGGTGCGGGTGGGACGTGCTCCACCATTCGCCCGCCGTGTTTCGGCTTCCGACGCCGCGTGTGACGGCCGTGTAAAAGATGGTCGTACCAATGAACCAAGCAGACCAACCGGCCCTACGGTCGAGGGCATGCACCGTGGACGGACCCTGAGCGCGGCGACCGCCGCCCACCTCGGCACGCTCGTGCTCGACGACCTGCAGCCCGGCGACAAGCTGCCGCCGGAGCGCACCCTCGCCGAGGACCTCGCCGTGTCCCGCACGACCATCCGCGAGGCGCTGCAGGAGCTCGAGCGCCGTCGCCTGGTCTCCCGGACCCCTGGTCGTGGCACCGTCGTGCTGCCGCGGCCGGAGGAAGCGTCCGCCCTGCTCGACCACCACCGCGACGACCTGGACCACCGGGCCGAGCACGTGGCCGAGTTCCGGACCGTCGTGGAGCCGCAGGTCGCCGGACTCGCGGCGGCGCGGGCGGGCGAGGCCGACCTGCTCAGCCTGGAACGCATCCTCGCCGCCACGCACGCGGGGCTCAGCCCGGAGGAGTCGCTCGCCCAGGACGTCGCCTTCCACGTGCAGGTCGCCCGCACGTCGGGGAACCCCCTGCTCGTGTCCCTGTGCGAGCTCAGCAGCGGCTGGGTGCAGGACGTCCGCGCCCGCTCGCACAGCACCAGCGAGGGGCGCCGGTCGTCGTTCGAGTGGCACGAGCGGATCCTCGAGCGGATCCGGGAGCACGACGTCGCAGGCGCGACGCGGGCGATGGCCGACCACCTGGCCGACGTGGCCCACCTGGTCGAACGGAGGACGGAACGATGACCACCACACACCGCACCACTGCACACCAGACCACCGCCCCCGCGGTGGCGACCCTGCAGCCCGGCACCGGACCCGTCCGCGGTGACCACTCCCTGCGCGTCGACCCGGAGACCGTCCTCTGGGGCCGACTGCCGAGCGACGGCGACACCCCCGCCCTGACGATCGGCCCCGGGGAGTCGGTCACGATCGACACCGTCAGCCACGAGGGGATCCTCCCCGACCAGGGCAGCGACCCCGTCGCCTGGTTCGGCGACCACGGCGTCGCACCGGAGCACGTCCTCGCCGACGCCGTCGCGATCGCCCGCTCCGGCCACCGCGACCCCGCGTCGGACGGACCGCACGTGGTGTCCGGGCCGATCGCTGTGCGCGGTGCCCGTCCCGGTGACGTGCTGACGATGACGGTCCTCGACACCCTGCCCCGGGTGCACTACGGCGTCGTGTCGAACCGGCACGGCCGCGGCGCCCTGCACGGTGAGTTCCCGGTCGACGGCACGACGGTGAGCGTCTTCGCCGACGTCGTCGACACCGACCAGGGCCGGCGGGGCCGTATCCCGCTCACCGCCGCCGGCGACCGCTTCGCGCACTTCCCCCTCGCCCCGTTCCTCGGGATCATGGGCGTCGCCACCCCCGGGGAGCGGCTGCACTCCGTCCCGCCCGGTCGCCACGGCGGCAACATCGACGTCAACCTGCTGCAGGCCGGGTCGCAGCTGCACCTGCCGGTGCTCGTCCCCGGCGCGCTCGCCCACGTCGGTGACCCGCACTTCGCCCAGGGCGACGGCGAGGTGGCACTCACCGCGATGGAGGCCTCGCTCCGCGCGACGATCCGCTTCGACCTGACCCCGGCCGCCGAGGCCGCCGCGCGCTTCGGTGACCTGGTCTGGCCCGTCGCCGAGACGCAGGAGTTCCTCGTGCCCACGGGCATGGACCCGGACCTCGACGAGGCCGTCCGGAAGTGCGTCCGGCACGCCGTCGCGATCCTCGGCGCGCGCTGGGGCATGGAACGCCACCTGGCGTACGCGTACCTGTCCGCAGCGACCGACTTCAACATCTCGCAGGTGGTGGACCTGGTCACCGGGGTCCACGCCCGCATCCGCAAGGCCGACTTCGAGGAGCCCGCCCGATGACCACGCCCCCGGCGTCGCCCGCGCCCGACGCCGCGCCCGAAGGCCTGCTCGAGGCGCTCGACGCCTACGAGGCCGCCTTGCTGGCGAACGACCTCGACGCCCTCGACGCCGCGTTCGTCGACTCCCCCGGCACGATGCGCGGCGACGACCGCGGCCTGCTCGTCGGGCACGACGCGATCAGCGCGTTCCGCGGGGCACGGGGTGGGGTCGCGACCCGGTCGCTGACGCACGTCGAGGTCCGCCCCCTGACCGAGGACCGCGCCCTCGTCGTGTCGGTGTCCCGGTTCGCCGCGGGTGGGCAGGGCCTCCAGACCCAGCTCTGGCGCCGCGACGGCGACAGCAGCGAACGCGAGACCAACGACGGCGACACCGGCGCCGGCCCCCGCTGGCGCATCGAGGCAGCCCACGTCACCGGCCGCCCCAAGGCCGTCGACACCACCGTCTGGCGGGCCGTCGGCGACCCACTCGTCGCCCCCACCGCCTCCGGACCATTCGACGGCCTGACCGTCGCCGTCAAGGACCTCTACGCCGTCCCCGGCCAGCCCGTCGGCGCCGGCAACCCGACCCACCTGCGCGAGGCACCCGTCGAGACCGCGCCCGCCGCAGCGGTCGCCGCGCTCCTCGCCGCCGGCGCCTCGATCCGCGGGATCGCACGCACCGACGAGTTCGCCTACAACCTGACGGGCCGGAACGCGCACCACGGCACGCCGCCGAACAGCGCGGCTCCGACCCGACTGCCTGGAGGCTCGTCCAGCGGATCCGCATCGGCCGTCGGCCTCGGGTGGGCCGAGATCGGGATCGGCACGGACACCGCGGGATCGGTGCGGGTCCCCGCCTCGTACCAGGGACTCTGGGGCCTCCGGACGACCCACGGCACGGTGTCCCGCGACGGGCTGCTCCCGCTCGCGCCGTCGTTCGACACCGTCGGGTGGCTCACGCGGAGCCCCGGCGTGTTGCTCGCCGCCCTCGACGCCACCGTGCCGCCGCCCGCGACGGCAGGGGCTTCCGATGCGACCGTGCTCGTCGTCCCCGAGGAACTCGTCGCACTCGTCGAACCGGCCGTCGCCCGGTCCTTCACCGCCTTCGTCGAGGCACTCGACGAACCCGTCGCGACCGTCCGGCTGCGGGACTTCGGCATCCCGGACCCCGCAGCACTGCAGGAGCAGATGCGCCTCGTCCAGGCCGCCGAGGCACTCGCCGCCCACGGCCCCTGGATCGACGCGCACCCCGGCGCACTGAGCCCCGTCGTCGGTGACCGGTTCCGGGCGGCACGCGCGAACGACCCCGACGCGACCGCCGACGCCGTCGCACGCCTCGACGAGGTCCGTGCGACGATCCGCCGTGCCCTCGCCGGTCGGACGCTGCTGTTCCCGACCGTGCCCGGACCCGCTCCGCTGCTCGACGCGGACACCGCTGCGCTCGAGCGCACCCGGACCGCCACCACGGCGATGACCGCGCTCGCGAGCGTCGGCGGCCTGCCCGCGGTGAGTGCACCGGCGCTGACCGTGGACGGCGCGCCCGTCGGCGTCTGCCTGGTGGGCGGGCCGGCCACCGACCGTGCCCTGGTGATCCGTGCCGGGCGCATGCTGCCGGACCAGGCCGCCCCGGGCCTCCCGACCGTCTCGCTGGTGCGCTAGGAGGCGAGCCGCCGGGCGTGGGTGACCGCCCACAGACCGACGGCGCTCGCCGCGGCCACGTTCAGCGAGTCGACGCCGTGCGCCATCGGGATCCGGACGGTCGTGTCGGCCGAGGCGATCGCGGCCGGCGTCAGCCCCTGCCCCTCGGTGCCCATCACGAGCGCGACCTTGTCGGGCAGGTCCGCCACGAAGGCGTCGAGGTCGATCGACTCGTCGGTCAGCGCCATCGCGGCCAGGTGGAAGCCCTGCGCGCGGAGTTCCTCACCAGCCGCGGGCCAGTCGCCGATGCGGGTCCACGGCACCTGCAGGACCGTGCCCATGCTCACCCGGACGCTCCGGCGGTACAGCGGGTCGGCGCACCGCGGGCTGACGAGCACCGCATCGGCGCCGAGGCCGGCGACGCTGCGGAACACCGCGCCGACGTTCGTGTGGTCGACGATGTCCTCGAGCACGACGACGACCTTCGCGTCCCGCACCACGTCGGCGACACTCGGCAGCTCGGGACGCTGCATCGCGGCGATCGCACCGCGGTGCATCCGGAAGCCGGTGAGCTCCTCGAGCAGGGCGTCCGCGCCGACGAAGACCGGCCCGTCGTGCTCCGCGACCAGGGGCAGGACGCTGTCGAGCCACTTCTCCTGCACCAGGATGCTCCGCGGGACGTGCCCGGCGCGGACCGCGCGCTCGATGACCGTGTTCGACTCGGCGATGTACAGGCCGCCCTCGGGCTCCGAGACCCGGCGGAGTGCCACGTCGGTCAGACGGGCGAAGTCGTCGAGGCGGGGATCGTCGAGGGAGTCGATGCGGACGGGGTGCACGGGGCTCGTTTCGGTGTGGTGCGGGGGCGGCGCGGGGGTTCGGCGGGCCTGGGCCGGGGCCGGGGCCGGTGCGGGTCCGGCGGGCCGGGCCGACACGGGTCCGGGCTGCCGACGGGCTGCTCCGGGCTGCCGCCGGACGGGTCCGCCGAGGATGCGCTCCGCCTGGGAAGCGACCGGGACGGTCGGGTGTTGAGGGTACCGTGAACAGGGTGCTGGATGATGCTGCGTCGACGACCGGACCGACCACCGGGGCGGCCGCCGGATCGGTGACCGCCGACGACCTGGACCGCGTCGTCGAGGTGCTCGCGGGCAAGCGGATCGCCGTGCTCTCCGGTGCCGGTCTGAGCACCGACTCCGGCATCCCCGACTACCGCGGTGCCGGACGGGTGGTGCGCAAGCCCATGACGTTCCAGGAGTTCCTGGCCGACCCCGCGAAGCGCCAGCGCTACTGGGCAGGATCCCACCTGGGCTGGCGGAGCTTCGCGGCCGCCGTGCCGAACGACGGACACCGGGCGCTCGCCGCACTCGAGGACGCCGGGATCGTCGCCGGGGTCATCACGCAGAACGTCGACGGCCTGCACCTGCGCGCCGGCTCCCGCCGCGTCGTCGAGATCCACGGCTCGATGGACCGCGCCGTGTGCCTGCGGTGCGGCCAGGTGTTCTCCCGCTCCGACCTCGCCGCCACGATCGACCGCGAGAACCCCTGGATCGACGAACCGGGGTCCGTGCAGCTGCAGCCGGACGGTGACGTCGAGATCACCGACGTCGAACGGTTCGTCGTGCCCGCGTGCACCGTGTGCGGCGGCGACCTGAAGCCCGACGTCGTCTTCTTCGGCGAGTTCGTGCCGGCCGAGAAGTTCCGCGAGGCCGTGTCGATCGTCGCCGACGCCGACGCACTCCTCGTCGTCGGTTCGTCCCTCACCGTGAACTCGGGCGTGCGGCTGGTCGACCACGCTGCGCGCCGCAAGAACCCGGTGGTCATCGTGAACCGCGGCGAGACCCGCAGTGACCGTCGTGCGGCCGTGAAGCTCGACGCCGGCACCACCGAGACGCTCGTGCACCTGGCGGAGCGGCTCAGCGCGGCGGCGGCGACCGACTAGCGGGTCGCGGCGGGCTGGACCCGCGCGGGCGCTGCCTGGACCCGCGCGGGCGCTGCCGCCGGACGGACTTGCCGGGCGCGTCTGCGAAGATCGACGGGTGACGACCCTCCTGTACCTCGTCCGGCACGGCGAGACCGACTGGAACGCGCAGCGCCGCATCCAGGGCTCGACCGACATCCCGCTCAACGACACCGGACGACGGCAGGCCGCCGAGGCCGCCGAGCTCCTGACCCGCCGGCCGTTCGACGCGGTGGTCGCCTCCCCGTTGTCCCGTGCGGCCGAGACGGGCGCGATCATCGCCGACCGCCTGGGCCTCGACGCACCGACGACGTACCCGGGCCTGGCCGAGCGCTCGTACGGCGAAGCCGAGGGGCTGACCGACGACGAGGTGTCGGCACGGTACCCACACGACGACATCCCCGGTCGGGAGTCCCGCTCCGCGCTGCTCGCCCGCGTCACCGAGACGCTCGGCGAGATCGCGGTCCGGTTCGACGCCGGCGTCGTCGTGGTCGCGACCCACGGCGCGGTGATCCGCAGTGTCGTGAACGCCGCAGCCCCCGGCACCGCCGACCGCCGCAACACCCCGATCCGCAACGGGTCCATCCACTCGTTCCGGTGGGACCCCGAGCGCTTCCACGCCGAACTCGTCCGGTTCGACGACCCGATCGACGACGTGTCCGACGCCACCGGAGGGTCCGCGTTCGAGTACCAGAACCCCTTGGAGCGCCGGGGCTGACCGGGGACTAGGCTCCGACGCACCCGCACACCGGGGTGAGGGGAGCCACATGTCCGACGACGGAACCAGCCGACACGGCCAGCATGCCCTCGACCAGCAGGACGACGACCTCGACCGGGTGTTCGGTCCCGAGACGGCGAGCGTCCCCACCCGCACCCGGGCCCGCACCTGGTTCATCATCGGCGGCAGCACCCTCGCGGTGGTCGCGGTCATCGCCGTGGTGCTCGGCTCGATCATCGGGAGCGTCCAGAACGGCATCGGCGGGGTCTTCCCACGGCCGGACGTGGCGCTCGACCGGTTCGACACGCGCGTGCGCGCGCTGCCCGGCGTCACCGACGTGCGGCACCACGCCCCGTCGAAGACGGCGTTCGCGAGCTACGACGCCATCGCCTCGGTCCGGGCGGACCCGGCGCTCGACCTCGCTGCCCGGCGTGACCTGGTCGCCGCCATCAGCCGCGCAGCCGACGAGTCCGGTGGCAACGGTGTCCGCGTCGTCGTGGTCGCCGACCTCGGCAACCTGGAGATCGGCGTCACCGGTGCCGGTGGGGTCGCGGCGAAGCGCCTGGCACTGGCGGACACGCTCGACCACATCGGCGGTGTGACGGAGGTCCGTTGCTCGTGGGAGCGCGGCGGGGATCCGTCCGACGCCGCACGCGACCAGTCGATCGTCGTGCGGACCCCGGGTCGGGGTGCAGCGGTGCCGCCGATCGTGTCGCGGGTGACCGAGGAGACGCAGAAGGTGTTCCCCGGGGCGGACGTGCAGGTCATCGCGCCGGAGTGACGGTGTGGTGGTCGCGCGCTCGTCACGCGTCCGACGTGGGACGACACGGTCGACGTCGTACGACATCGACATCGTCGTTCCGCATCGCCGCGAACCGCAAGCGCCGGCGCCCGAGCCCGCACCCGCCCTTCAGCCCCGCCGGTCCCCCACGGCCCGCTCGACGGCCCGGACGACCTGCTCCGCCGAGTCCTGCCACCGGAACCGACCGGCACGCTGAATCGACTGCCGCGAGGCCTCGTCCCACCGTTCCTCGACCCGCCGGACGGCCGCGGCAAGGGCGGACGGCGACGCCGGGTCGAAGTACTCCGCAGCCGAGCCACCGATCTCCCGGAAGATCGGGATGTCGCTGACGACGACCGGGGTCCCGACGCCCATCGCTTCGACGAGCGGGATGCCGAACCCCTCGTCGTACGACGCGGTCGCCAGCGCAGTGGCCGAACGGAGCACGGACAGGTACTCCTCGTCGGTGGCGCCGTCGTGGAACACGATCGTCCCCGTGGGAGCCAGCGCCTCGAGCCGTGCACGATCGGCGTCGGACACCCGTGACATGCAGTGCAGCGTCCAGTCCGCCCCCAGGAGCGGCAGCGCCGTCGCCAGGGTCTCGACGTTCTTGTACGGCATGAACGAGCCCATGTAGACGAGCGAGCGTCCACGTGGCGCTCCGGCCACCCGCGGGGTCGCCGGGTCGGCCGCGTTGTAGGCGACCGTCACGGGTCGCTTCGTCAGCCGGTGCTCGGCGATCAGCCCGGCGGTCGTCTCGGACACCGTCACGACCCCGTCGGCGCCGTTCAGCAGGAACCGCTGCGGCGCCCAGGACAGGTGGAACGCCCGCCAGCCGAGCCGCAGCGGCCACGAGAACTCCCGCGGGGGCGTGCGGTTGCGGTAGTAGATCAGGTCGTGCAGCGTCAGGACGAGCGCGTACCGGCGCCCCCGTGACCCCATCGTCTGCATGGGCGAGAAGACCGCGTCGAGCCCGAGCCGGTTGACGCGCCGGGCGACGAGCGGCTCCCCCGCGTCCGTCGGCGCGGGCAGCAGCTCCCACGGCAGGTCCCTCGGCAGCGACTCGAGCTGGCGCTCGTCGCTGACGAGCAGCACGTAGTCGTGCCGGTCCGGCAGGTGCGCGACGACCCCGGCGGTGAACCGGCTGATGCCGTCGTGCCGACCGATCCGCACGTACCGGCAGTCGATGCCGATGCGCAGGCGCGTCACGACGCGTCCGCCGTCAGGGAGGACCGCCCCGCCCCCGACGGTCGGCTGTCCGTCGCGGCCGCGCCGCGTCCAGTGCGTCCATGGCGTCCCGCACGCCCGGTCGTGTCCGCCATCCGGCGGAGCACGGCCGCCGCGGCCGGAGCCGGCGTCTCGTAGTGCACCAGGTGGCCGACCCCCGGGATCACGACGAGCTCGGCGTCACGCAGCCGCTCGGCGAGTGCGCGCTGTTCGGGGACGGCGGTGATGTCGTCGTGCTCGGCCGCGACGAGCAGCACGGGCACGTGGATGCGGTCGGCGTACTCGGAGACGTCGTGGGTGACCGAGGTGCGGAACGCCTCGAGCACGCTCGTGCGGTTCGCGAAGGCCGAGAAGTACCGGTCGTGCTGGTCGTGCACCCATCGGCGGACGGCGGGGTCGTGCGACTTCAGCATCGCGATGCTCATCGCCCGGACGATCGCGCCGTTCCGCAGGATCCCGAGCCCGATCGGCTTCGGCAGGACCGCGCCGGCGCGGTAGTACCCGATCGCGATCGCGGTCCCGACGGCACGCGGTCCCTGCAGTGCCGGGGCCGCGATGGGGTTGACGAGGACGAGCAGCCGGGTGTCGAGCCCGGCGGCGACGGTGGCCGACACCACGATCGACCCGAACGAGTGCCCGAGCACCACAGTGTCGCGGCCGAGCCCGAGCGCGGCGTGGAACCCCGTCAGCCAGGCCACGTAGGCGTCGATGTCCGACACCGGCAGCGGATCGGACACGCCGAAGCCGGGCAGGTCGGGCACGATCACACGGACACCTTCGAGGTGCGCGGCGATGGTCTCGAGCCCGTGGTGGTCCCCGCGGAACCCGTGCACGGCGAGCACGGTGCGATCCGAGTCCTCGGGCCCGTAGACCCAGTAGTGCGTGGTCCGGCCGTCGACCTGGACGGCCCGGTGCACGACCGGGGTGGCGGCCATCAACGACTGGTACGGGGAGAGCACGGGCGGTTGCATCCGCGCAAGTCTAGGGAGCGAACCGCACGAAACCCCGGACACCCGCAGCATCTCGCGCCTATCGTGTCCGGGGCGGGCCGTCGACCGGTCCGTCGATGACGACGAGGAGCACGGTGACCTTCACAGCCCCGATCCAGCTGCCCGGCCTGACGCTCGACCCGCAGTGGTACAAGCGCTCGGTCTTCTACGAGTGCATGATCCGGTCGTTCGTCGACTCCAACGGAGACGGCATCGGCGACATCCAGGGCGTGATCGGCAAGCTCGACTACCTGCAGTGGCTCGGCGTGGACGCCCTGTGGCTGCCGCCGTTCTTCCAGTCGCCGATGCGCGACGGCGGGTACGACATCGCCGACTACCGGGCGATCCTGCCGGAGTTCGGCACGCTCGACGACTTCCGCGAGCTCGTCACGAAGTCGCACGAGCGGAACATGCGCATCGTGATCGACATGGTGATCAACCACACCAGCGACCAGCACGAGTGGTTCCAGCAGTCCCGCGAGGACCCGGACGGCCCCTACGGCGACTTCTACGTCTGGCGGGACACGGACGAGGACTACTCGAACATCCGCATCATCTTCGTCGACACCGAGGAGTCCAACTGGACCTTCGACCCGGTCCGACGCCAGTTCTTCTTCCACCGCTTCTTCTCGCACCAGCCCGACCTGAACTTCGAGAACCCCGCGGTCATCGAGGCGATCTACGACGTCGTCCGGCACTGGCTCGACATGGGCGTCGACGGGCTCCGGCTCGACGCGATCCCGTACCTGTTCGAGTCGGAGGAGGGCAACGGCGAGGGCGAGCCGGAGACCCACGAGTTCATCAAGAAGCTCCGCGCGATGGTCGACGACGAGTACCCCGGGCGGGTGCTCCTGGCCGAGGCCAACCAGTGGCCGCGCGAGACGGCGGCGTTCTTCGGCACCGACGAGGAGCCCGAGTGCCACATGGCGTTCGACTTCCCGGTGATGCCGCGCATCTTCTACTCGCTCCGCGCCCAGCACGCCGCCGAGCTCAAGGCGATCCTGTCCGAGACCCTCGACGTGCCGGCCAGCGCGGCGTGGGGCGTCTTCCTCCGCAACCACGACGAGCTCACGCTCGAAATGGTCAGTGAGGAGTACCGGCAGGCGATGTACGGCTGGTACGGCTACGACCCGCGGATGCGCTCGAACATCGGTATCCGCCGACGTCTCGCTCCCCTGCTCGACAACTCGCGCGCCGAGCTCGAGCTCATCCACGCGCTGCTGTTCTCGCTGCCCGGTTCGCCGTTCCTGTACTACGGCGACGAGATCGGGATGGGCGACAACATCTGGCTGCCGGACCGTGACTCCTCGCGCACGCCGATGCAGTGGACGCCGGACCGCAACGCCGGCTTCTCCACCGCCGACCCGGGCAAGCTCTACCTGCCCGTCGTCCAGTCGCTCGTGTACAACTACGCGCAGGTCAACGTCGAGGCGCAGCTCGCCCAGTCGCGCTCGCTGCTGCACTGGGTCCGGAACGTCATCCACACCCGCAAGGCCCACCCGGTGTTCGGTCTCGGCTCCCTGCACGTGCAGGAGACCTCCAACGACTCGGTGCTCGCCTTCGTCCGCTCGTGGGAGGGCTCCGGGCAGCAGTTCGGGCCGTCCGCCGAGGACGTCCTGTGCGTGTTCTCCTTCGCGACGAACCCGACCTCGGTCACGATCTCCGCGCCGGAGTTCGCGGGGCGCCCGCTCTACGACCTGTTCGGCGGCAGCTCGTTCCCGTCGTTCGACGAGGACGGCACCGTCACGCTCACCATGGGCACGCAGTCGTTCTACTGGCTGCACGTCGGCGCGCCGACCCGGTAGTCGGGGGTGTCGGTGCGTCCCGTTAGCCTGACCGCGTGACGTTCCCCACAGCACAGCTCGACGCGCCCGCTCCGACCCAGGACCTCACGGGTCGGCCCTGGTGGCACGCGCTGGGCGTCTTCGACCTCGAGACCACCGGGGTCGACGTCGAGACGGCCCGCATCGTCACCGCCCACGTCGGGCTCATCGACATGACCGGGGCCTCCATCGTCGAGGGTGCCTGGATCGCGGACCCCGGCGTCCCGATCCCGGAGGGCGCCGCGGCCGTGCACGGCTACACCACCGAGCGTGCCCAGGCCGAGGGGCGTCCCGCGGCCGAGGTCGTCGCCGAGATCATCGCCGCGATCGAGGCCGTGTTCGCCCGGGGCATCCCCCTGGTGATCTACAACGCCCCGTACGACCTCACCGTGCTCGACCGCGAAGCGAAGCGGCACGGGTTCGCCTCCCCCGTCATCGGCAACGTCGTCGACCCGCTGGTGATCGACAAGGCGCTCGACACCTTCCGCAAGGGCAAGCGCACGCTCGAGGCCGCGTCCGAGCTCTACGGCGTCACCCTCGACGACGCGCACGACGCCGGAGCCGACGCGATCGCTGCCGGGCGTGTCGCCCAGGCCATCGCCAGCAAGTACCCGGACGAGCTCGGCATCTCCGCCGAGGAACTCCACCGCAAGCAGGTCGGCTGGTGCGCCGAGCAGGCCAGCTCGTTCCAGGACTACATGCGCAAGAAGCGCGACCCGACGTTCACCGCCGACGGCCGCTGGCCCCACCGCAACGGCGCGTGATCCCGCGCTGCCACCCCTCGTAAAGCACCGGCGTTCGCGCACCGAACACCCGCAGACCGCGGTGTGACGCGCGAACACCGGTGTCCCTCGTCCCTGGGTCAGCGGCGGCCGGAAACGCCGCACAACGCGAACGGGCGGCCCTCCCGGAGGAGGACCGCCCGTGGGCGTTGCGTGGGGGCTGCTTACTTGCTGAAGCCCTTGAAGCGCTGGTTGAACTTCTCGACGCGACCGGCCGAGTCGAGGATGCGCTGCTTGCCCGTGTAGAACGGGTGCGAAGCGGACGAGATCTCGACGTCGATGACCGGGTAGGTCGCACCGTCGAGCTCGATGGTCTTGTCGCTGTTCGCGGTCGAACGCGTCAGGAACGTCTCACCGGAGGCCAGGTCGCGGAAGACGATGGCGCGGTACTCGGGGTGGGTGTCGGTCTTCATGGAGATTCCTCGATAGCGGTGATGGGATTGCGCGAACTGCGCGGGAAGTCGTCGGCTTGCGCCAGCCGTCCACGATACCAGAGAGACGGCGGGATCGCAGCGCTACGCGGCGCGTGCCGTGTAGCGACCGGCGTCCTTGGTGACCGAGAGATCGATGCCGAACGCCTCGGTCAGGGTCTGGTCCGTCAGGACCTCGTCGATGGGGCCGGCGGCCTGCACGTGGCCGTCGGCGAGGACGAGCGCGTGGGTGAAGCCGGCCGGGATCTCCTCGACGTGGTGGGTCACGATGACGATGGCCGGCGAGTCCGCGCTCTGGGCGTAGCCGCCGAGGGTGCGGACGAGGCTCTCACGGGCACCGAGGTCGAGCGACGCGGCCGGTTCGTCGAGGAACAGGATCTCCGGGTCGGTCATGACGGCACGGGCGATCTGCACGCGCTTCTGCTCGCCGTCGCTGAGATCGCCGAACGTGCGGTCCGTGAAGGACCCCAGGCCCCACTCCTCGAGCACGCGCTGCGCACGGCGGACGTCGAGCTCCTCGTACTCCTCGTTCCAGCGGCCCGTGACCGAGTACGCCGCGGTGAGCACGACGTCGATGACCTTCTCGGTCACCGGGATGCGACGGGCCAGCGCGGTCGACGCGAAGCCGATGCGCGGGCGGAGCTCGAACAGGTCGGCACCGCCGAGTTCGGTCCCGAGCACCTCGACGTCACCCGAGGTCGGGAACGTCTGGGCGCCGGCGACCTGCAGCAGCGTCGTCTTGCCGGCGCCGTTCGCGCCGAGCACGACCCAGCGTTCGTCGTCCTGCACCTCCCACGAGATCGCGTCGAGGATGGTGGCCCCGTTGCGGACCACGGAGACGTCTGACAAGCGCACGACCGAGGGCATGCGACCAGCCTACGGGTTCTGGCCGAGCACCCGGTCGTAGACCTGCCGTGTCCTGGTGGCGATCGCGTCCCAGGTGAACTCGGTCTCGACACGGAGCCGTCCGGCGCGTCCCATGAGCTTCGCCAGCCCCTCGTCGGCGAGCACCTCGGTGAGGGTCGCGGCGAGGTCGGCCACGAAGCGGTCGGGGTCGGTCGGGGTGCCGGTGCCGTCCTGCACCTGGTCGATCGGGACGATGCGGCCGGTGAGCCCGTCGGCGACGACCTCGGGGATGCCCCCGGTGCCGGTGCCGACGACCGGGATGCCGCACGCCATGGCCTCGAGGTTCACGATGCCGAGCGGCTCGTAGACCGACGGGCAGACGAACACGGTGCCCGAGGACAGCACGTTCACGATCTCCTCGTGCGCGAGCATCCGGTCGATCCAGACGACGCCTTCACGTTCCGCGCGGAGGCCCTCGACGAGCTCGGTGACCTCGGCCAGGATCTCGGGGGTGTCCGGCGCGCCGGCGCACAGCACGATCTGCACGTCCGACGGCAGCGACGCCACGGCACGGAGCAGGTACGGCAGGCCCTTCTGGCGGGTGATGCGTCCGACGAACACGACGCTCGGGCGAGTCGGGTCGATGCCGAGGGCGCGCACGGCGTCCTCGTCGACGGTCGGCTTCCACGCGTCGATGTCGATGCCGTTGTAGACGACGTGGACCTTCGCGGGGTCGATCGACGGGTACGAGCGCAGGATGTCCGCACGCATGGCCTTCGAGACCGCGATGACGCCGTCGGCGTGTTCGAACGCCTCGCGCTCCATCCAGCTGGACAGGCGGTAGCCGCCGCCGAGCTGCTCGGCCTTCCACGGGCGGAGGGGCTCGAGACTGTGGGCGGTCACGATGTGGGGGATGCCGTAGGTCAGCTGCGCGATCCGGCCCGCGGAGTTCGCGTACCAGGTGTGCGAGTGCACGAGGTCGGCGCCCTCGACGTCGGCCGCGATGGCCACGTCGGTCCCGAGGGCCTGCAGCGCGCCGTTCGCCTGGCCGAGGCCGTCCGGGGTCCGGTAGCCCCACACGTCGGGTTCGTCACGGAAGGCCCCGAAGGCCCGGACACGGACTTCCGTGTCCGTCCCCGACCGCAACGCGGCGGTGAGTTCGGACACGTGGACACCCGCTCCGCCGTAGACCTCCGGCGGATACTCCCTGGTCAGCAGATCGACTCGCACTGGTTCAACGTAACCGGTTCCCAGTGCTGACGCCTACTGTGAGCGGCATGGCACCAAAGAAGGTCTTCGGCATCGTGCTCGCCGGCGGCGAGGGCAAACGACTCATGCCGCTCACGGCCGATCGCGCGAAGCCCGCCGTCCCGTTCGGCGGCAACTTCCGTCTCATCGACTTCGCACTGTCGAACCTGGTCAACTCCGGTCTGCAGAAGATCGTCGTCCTGACCCAGTACAAGTCGCACAGTCTCGACCGGCACGTCGCGGAGACGTGGCGCATGGAGGGACTGCTCGGCTCCTACGTCGCGTCCGTCCCCGCGCAGCAGCGGCTCGGCAAGCGCTGGTTCGCCGGCTCGGCCGACGCGATCCTGCAGTCGCTCAACCTGCTGCGCGACGAACGCCCCGACATCGTGGTCGTCGTCGGTGCGGACCACGTGTACCGGATGGACTTCCACCAGATGGTCGAGGCGCACATCGCCTCCGGCCGCAGTGCCACGGTGGCGGCGATCCGTCAGCCGATCGGGCTCGCCGACCAGTTCGGCGTGATCCAGGTGGCCGACGACGACCCGACGAAGATCGAGGCGTTCCTCGAGAAGCCGAAGGACGCCGTCGGCCTGACCGACTCCCCCGGCGAGATCCTGGCCTCGATGGGGAACTACGTGTTCAACGCGGACGCGCTCGTCGACGCGGTCCTGCGCGACGGCCAGCTCGAGACGTCCGCGCACGACATGGGCGGCGACATCGTCCCCGACTTCGTCAACCGCGGCGACGCCGGCGTGTACGACCTGCAGCGCAACGAGGTCCCCGGTTCCACCGACCGCGACAAGTACTACTGGCGCGACGTGGGCACCATCGACTCGTTCTTCGACGCCCACATGGACCTCATCGCCCCGGTCCCGGTCTTCAACCTGTACAACCAGGACTGGCCGATCTTCAACCAGCAGACGAACCTGCCGCCGGCGAAGTTCGTCCGCGACGCGAACGGCAACACCGGGTCCACGGTGGACTCGCTCGTGTCGCTCGGCTGCCTGGTGTCGGGTGCGCAGGTCGAGCGCAGCATGATCGGGCCCTGGTGCTCGATCGACTCCGGCGCGAAGGTCCTCGACTCGATCGTCTTCGAGCGCGCCACCATCGGCGCCGGCGCGGTCGTCAACCGCGCCATCCTCGACAAGGACGTCGTCATCGCACCGGGCGCGCAGGTCGGCGTCGACCGCGAGGCCGACGAGGCACGCGGCTTCACCGTCACCGAGTCCGGCATCACCGTGGTCGGCAAGGGCGTCCGCGTCGACGCATAGGCACGACGCGTAGGCAAGCAGACACCCGGGGCGCAGCCCCGGACGGACGGCCTGGAGGCACGGCTCGCGTCACGGACGCGGCCGTGCCTCCGCCAGTCGGTACCGTTGGTGCGTGCCCCGCTTCCTCGTCGTCCTCGATGCCGATTCCACGCTCCTCGAGGACGAGGTGATCGAACTGCTCGCCGACAGCGCCGGGACCCGGCCACAGGTGGCGGCGATCACGGAGCGCGCGATGCGCGGGGAACTCGACTTCGCCGAGAGCCTCCGGGAGCGTGTCGCGACCCTTGCGGGCCTCCAGGCAGACGTCTTCGTCCGTGCACAGCAGTCGGTCCGTGTGACGCGGGGCGCCGACCAGCTCGTCCGTGGGGTGCACGCCGCAGGCGGCACCGTCGGCGTGGTGTCGGGCGGGTTCCACGAGGTACTCGACCCGTTCGCCGAGCAGCTCGGCCTCGACCACTGCCGGGCGAACCGCCTCGAGGTCACCGACGGCGTGCTCACCGGCCGCGTGCTCGGCGACGTGGTCGACGCGCACGCCAAGGCCGTCGCGCTCTGCGAGTGGGCGGACGCCGACGGGGTCGACCCGGCACGGACCATCGCCATCGGCGACGGCGCGAACGACCTCGAGATGATGCGCGTCGCCGCGCTGTCGGTGGCGTTCGACGCGAAGCCGCGCGTGCGGGAGCAGGCGGACGTCGCGGTCGTCGACCGTGACCTGTCCGCCGTGCTCGCGACGCTCGGCCTGCGCGGCTGATCAGTCCGAGGGCTAGTGGCCCATCCCGAGGCCGCCGTCGACCGGGATGATCGCACCGGAGACGTACCCGGCGCCGTCGCTCGCCAGGAACAGCGTGGCGTCTGCGACGTCGTCGACCGTGCCGTAGCGGGCGGCCGGGATCGCCTTCTTGAACTCGGCCTGCAGCTCCTCGGAGAGCGCGGCGGTCATGTCCGTCTGGATGAAGCCGGGCGCCACGACGTTGGCGGTGATGCCGCGCGAGCCGAGCTCACGCGTGATCGACCGGGCCATGCCGACCAGGGCGGCCTTCGAGGACGCGTAGTTGACCTGGCCGATCTGGCCGTAGGCGCCCACGACGCTCGACATCAGCACGATGCGGCCGAACTTGGCCTTCATCATGCCCTTCGTGGCGCGCTTGACGACGCGGAAGGTGCCCGTGAGGTTCGTGTCGACGACGCTGGTGAAGTCGTCCTCGGACATGCGGAGGAGCAGCTGGTCGTTCGTGATGCCGGCGTTCGCGACGAGGACCTCGATCGGACCGAGCTCGGCCTCGACCTGCGTGAACGCGGCGTCGACGGAGGCCGTGTCGGTGATGTCGGCCTGCACCGTCAGCGCGCCCTCGGGGCCACCCTGACCGCTGCGCGACGTCACGGCGACCCGGTGGCCGGCGGCGACGAACCGCTCGGCCAGCGCGTGGCCGATGCCGCGGTTGCCGCCGGTGATGAGGACGGTACGGGGGGTGCTCATGGTCGCTCCGTTCGGTGGGATCTGCTCGGCACGCGGTGCCGGGGACCCGGCGGACACGCCCGGACGAGCGTACCGGAGCGGACCACCCCGCCGGTTCGCGCGCGGCGCACCCACGATCGGTCCGGCGGGATTAGGCTTGACCACGGGTAGACGGAGACCATCTGTATGAAGAGCACGCACACGAGCATCACGTCGCTGCCGGACACACCGGAGCAGGACCGGGCGCACCGCCTGTCCCGCTACGTCTGGCAGATGGCCATCCGAGTGGTCCTCTTCATCTCCGCCGTGCTCGTGTACTCGATCTGGCACTCGTGGCTCGCGGTCATCCCGATCGTCCTGGCCGCGGTGATCCCCTGGGTCGCCGTCGTCATCGCGAACGCCGGCAGCCGGACCGAGAGCGACATGATCTCCCCCGCCGGATCCATCGAGCTCTACGACGCCGTCGACCCGCGCCTCCGCGAACAGCAGGAGGACGCCCGGGCCCAGGCCTACCGCGACGAGCAGGACCGCCTCCGCCAGCAGGCGCAGCACGCGCAGGACGAGTGGCAGCGCAACGGCGACCGATCGAAGATGTGGGGACCCCGCTGATGGGTGCGACGTTCGACCTGCAGACCGAACCCGGATCCACCCCGGTGTGCTCGCGTGCCGGCTGCGTGTCGACGGCCGGGTGGCGTGTGAACTGGCGCAACCCCCGGATCCACGCGATCGACCGCGTGAAGATCTGGGCCGCGTGCGAAGAACACCGCGACTTCCTGGCCGACTACCTGCGGTCCCGCTCCTTCCCGGTGCGCGTCACCGGCATGCACGAGGACGTCGACCACCTCGACGACGAGCGCGAGTCGACGGCGGCGCCGAAGAACGACGTCGGGGTGCGCTCCACCGGCACCTCGCGATGACCGACGGCTTCGACCCGCAGTCCCGGTACGGCCGCAAGCACGCCGCCAAGCTGCAGCGCGCCGCGGCGGAGTCCCGCTCGACCGACGACACCAGGTCGGGCTCGTCCGGTCGGGACCCCGACGAACCGTTCGTGGGCTGGCGCTTCGTCCGGAGCCGCCGCTGGCTCGGCTACTTCGCGATCGCCGTCGCCTTCGCGATCGTGTGCGCACTGTTCGGGATGTGGCAGTGGGACCGCCGCAACGAGGCCGTCCGGCAGAACGAGCAGGTCGCGCAGAACTACGACCACACCCCCGTCCCCCTCGACCGGGCGCTGCCGAAGGCCTCGAGCTGGCAGGACGAGCAGGAGTGGCTCCGGGTCTCCGTGACCGGCCGCTACGACGTCGACTCGCAGCTGCTCGTGCGCAATCGCGTGCACAACGGGCAGCCCGGGTTCGAGGTCCTGACGCCCCTGGTCACGCCCGAGGGCCGTGCCTTCATCGTCGACCGCGGGTGGGTGCCGACCGGCAACGCCCAGGATGCCCCCGACCACGTGCCCGCTCCCCCGTCCGGCGAGGTCACCGCGATCGTCCGCCTGCAGCAGAGCGAACCGCGCATCCCCGGCCGATCCGACCCGAAGGACACCGACCAGGTGCAGTCGGTGACCCTGGCCGACGTGGCGAACAAGGTCGACGACCCGATCTGGACCGGTGCGTACGGGCAACTCGCCTCGGAGTCCCCCGCCCCGACCGAAGCCCGCCCGCTCGGCTGGGAGCGTCCGAACGCCGACACCGGGCTGCACCTCAGCTACTTCATCCAGTGGTTCCTGTTCGCCGCCGGGGGCTTCGGGTTCCTGGCGTACGTGATGGTGCAGGAGTACCGGAACCTCAACCAGGACGACCCCGAGGAGCGCGAGCGCGCCCTCGAGCGCGAACGCCGCAAGAACGCGAAGCCGAAGACCGACGCCGAGATCGAGGACGAGCTCATCGCGTCACGTCGCTGACGCGCGGCTGAGGCGCGGCCGTGTGTGCGCGTCGGCGCACCGTACGGACGTCGCAACCCCGTGCGCGCTTCCGCGCACCGTGCAGCGCCACAAGCGGACACCCAGCGCGCAACGCCGCACCGGATGGCGAACGCGGCACCGTGCGGACGTGAGGCGCGACGCACGACCGGCACCGCGCCTCCAGGCCGCACCGTGCGCACACCGCAACCCCGTGCGCGCTTCCGAGCACCGTGCAGCACCACAAGCGCGCACCCGGCACGCAACGCTGCACCGGATGGCCAACGCGGCACCGTGCGGACGGGGCCGCACTGTGCGCGCTTCCGCGCACCGTGCAGCGCCACAAGCGCGCACCCAGCACGCGACGCCGCACCGGATGGCGAACGCGGCACCGTGCGGACGGGAGGCACGGCGCACCACCGGCACCGCGCCTCCAGGCCGCACCGTGCGGACCTCGCAACCCCGTGCGCGCTTCCGCGCACCGTGCAGCGCCACAAATGGCCACCCAGCACGCAACACCGCACCGGACCGGACCGCGAACGCCGCACCGTGCGGACGGGACCGCACTGTGCGGACCTCGCAACCCCGTGCGCGCTTCCGAGCACCGTGCAGCGCCACAAACGGCCACCCAGCACGCAACGCCGCACCGGATGGCGAAACGGGCACCGTGCGGACGGGAGGCGCGACGCACGACCGGTACCGCGCCTCCAGACCGCACCGTGCGGACCTTGCAACCCCGTGCGCGCTTCCGCGCACCGCGACAAGCGCGCACCCGGCACGCACCACCGCACCGGACCGCGAACGCGGCACCGTGCGGACGGGCATCGCCCGACCACGCGCGCGGCAGCTACGCGAGCTCGATGAGCTCCGCGTAGTCCTTGTTCCAGTGGTCCTCGGTGCCGTCCGGCAGCAGCAGCACGCGCTCGGGGTTGAGCGCCTCGACCGCGCCGGCGTCGTGGGACACCAGGACGACCGCGCCCTCGAAGCCGGCGAGGGCGTTGAGGATCTCCTCGCGCGACGCCGGGTCCAGGTTGTTCGTCGGCTCGTCGAGCAGCAGGACGTTCGCGCCGGAGACCACGATCATCGCGAGCGACAGACGGGTCTTCTCGCCGCCGGACAGGACGCCGGCCTTCTTGTAGCCGTCGTCGCCCGTGAACAGGAACGAGCCGAGCACCCGCCGGGCCTCGGTCTCGTTGAGGTCCGTCGACGCCGACACCATGTTCTCGATCACGGTGCGGTTGATGTCGATGTTCTCGTGCTCCTGCGCGTAGTAGCCGATGCGCAGACCGTGACCGGGCTGGATCTCGCCGGTGTCGGGCTGGTCGGCTCCCGCCAGGATGCGCAGCAGGGTCGTCTTGCCCGCACCGTTGAAGCCGAGGATGACCACGCGCGAACCGCGGTCGATCGCCAGGTCGACACCCGCGAAGATCTCGAGCGACCCGTACGACTTCGACAGCCCCTCGGCCATCAGCGGGGTGCGGCCGCACGGGGCCGGCGTGGGGAAGCGGATCTTCGCGACCCGGTCGGCGACACGCTCGTCCTCGAGGCCGGCGAGGAGCTTGTCGGCACGCGCGACCATCTGGTGGGCTGCTGCAGCCTTGGACGCCTTCGCACCGAAGCGGGCGGCCTGGTCCTTGAGCGTGGCGGCCTTCTTCTCGGCGCCCGCGCGCTCCTTGCGGCGGCGCTCCTCGTCGGCGACGCGCTGCCGCTGGTACAGCTTCCAGCCCATGTTGTAGATGTCGATGGTCTGGCGGTTGGCGTCCAGGTAGAAGACGCGGTTCACGACTTCGTCGACGAGCTCGACGTCGTGGGAGATGATGATGACGCCACCGGGGTAGGTCTTCAGGTGCTCGCGGAGCCACACGACCGAGTCGGCGTCGAGGTGGTTGGTCGGCTCGTCGAGGATCATCGTCTCGGCGTCCGAGAACAGGATCCGGGCGAGCTCGATGCGGCGGCGCTGACCACCCGAGAGCGTCTTGAGCTGCTGGTCGAGGATGCGGTCGGGCAGCTTCAGGTTCGAGGCGATCGACGCCGCCTCGGCCTCGGCCGCGTAGCCACCGAGCGCGTTGAACTGGTCGTCGAGGCGGCTGTAGCGTCGCATCGCCTTCTCGGCAACGGCCGCGTCGTCGCTCGCCATGTCGAGCGTGGCGAGGCGGATGCCCTCCACGAGCTCACCGAGCCCACGGGCGTCGAGGATGCGCTTCCGCGCGGTCTCCTCCGGGTCGCCGGAGCGGGGGTCCTGCGGCAGGTAGCCGATCTCCCCGCCGCGGTCGATCGTGCCGCCGTTCGGCTGCGTCTCGCCCGCGAGGGCCTTGGTCATCGTCGTCTTCCCCGCGCCGTTGCGGCCGACGAGTCCGATCTTGTCGCCCTTCTCGACACGGAAGGACACGTCTTCCATGAGGAGACGAGCTCCGACGCGGATCTCGAGTTCGTGCACGGCAAGCACAGTGGACGTCCAATCAGTTGGTGGGTTTGCACAACGGTGTGTGCGTGAGGTGCACCGCTACGCTGACGGGACCGATGGTTCCGAACGGAACCAGCAGTCCATTCTAGGAGAATCCATGACGAACGCCACCGGGTTCGCTCCCCGCGCAGTCCTCGCCGACCGTCTGCGCACGCACGGGCTGGCCGCCGACGCCGCCCTCGTCGCCGGCGGAGCCCTGTTCACCGCCGCGATGGCGCAGCTCGAGGTCCCGATGTGGCCGGTCCCGATCACCGGGCAGACGCTCGCCGTCGTGCTCGTCGGCGCGACCCTCGGCGCACGTCGCGGCATGCTCTCGCTGCTCGTCTACGCCGTCGCCGGACTCGCGGGTGCCCCGTTCTTCGCCGACATGCAGGGCGGTCTGCAGGCCCTGGCCCTGCCGAGTTTCGGGTACGTCATCGGCTTCATCCCCGCCGCCGGGCTCGTCGGCTGGCTCGCCCGCCGCAACTGGGACCGCAACGTCGGCCGCGCCACCGTCGCGATGCTGCTCGCGAGTGCCATCCCGTTCGTGACCGGCCTGCCGTACCTGGCCGTGGCGCTCGGCCAGCTCGGCGCCCCGAACGACGTCCAGTCGGTGCTCGCCGCCGGCCTGTACCCGTTCATCGTCGGTGGCATCGCCAAGGCCCTCATCGCCGCCGGCATCCTGCCGCTCGCGTGGAAGGTCGTCGGTCGCCGCTGACCCGTCGTACGAGAACGGCCCCGCACCTGATCGGTGCGGGGCCGTTCTGCGTCCGGTGCGGGGATGAACAGTCCGTGCGGGGCCGGGCCGGGGTTTCGGTCGGTCACGACTCCCCGCCACCCGGACGCCGAGTGGTCGCATCCCGTCGCCTGGAGCGCGGTCAGCCGACAGAACGTGACCACTCGGCGAACGTGAGCGTGTGGTCGCGACCACTCGGCGGCGCGCCCCGCGCGTGGCGTGCGCACAGACGGACGGGAGGCGCGGTGCCAGCTGGCACCGCGCCTCCCGTCCGTGGTGGGTCGCGACTAGATCGCGAACCCGAGGGCGCGCATCATCTCGCGGCCGTCGTCGGTGATCCGTTCCGGACCCCACGGCGGCATCCAGACCCAGTTGATCCGGAAGGCGTCAACGATGCCGTCGAGGGCGTTCGCGGTGTCACCCTCGATGACGTCGGTCAGGGGGCAACCGGCGCTCGTGAGCGTCATGCTGATGACGAGCGCGTTGGCGTCGTCGTCCCAGGCGAGGTCGTAGATCAGGCCGAGGTCGACGATGTTCACGCCGAGCTCCGGGTCCTGGACCTCCTTCAGGCCCTCGACGACCTCGTCGAACTTGTCGGGAGCGAGTGCGGCGATCATCAGGCCTGCGCCTCGGCGGCGGCGACCTGCACGTAGCGGTCGTAGCCCTCGTTCTCGAGGCGGTCGGCCAGCTCGGGGCCGCCCTGCTCCGCGATCTTGCCGGCGACGAACACGTGCACGAAGTCCGGCTTGATGTAGCGGAGGATGCGCGTGTAGTGCGTGATGAGCAGCACACCGAGGCCGGTCGCGGCCTTGGCGCGGTTGACGCCCTCGGAGACGATCTTCAGTGCGTCGACGTCGAGGCCGGAGTCGGTCTCGTCGAGGACCGCGAACTTCGGCTTGAGGAGCTCGAGCTGCATGATCTCGTGGCGCTTCTTCTCGCCACCGGAGAAGCCCTCGTTGACGTTGCGCTCGGCGAACGACGAGTCCATCTTCAGGTCGGCCATCGACTGGCGGAGTTCCTTGATCCAGCCACGGAGCGCCGGAGCCTCGCCGTCGATCGCCGTCTTGGCGGTGCGGAGGAAGTTCGACACCGTGACGCCGGGGATCTCGACCGGGTACTGCATCGCAAGGAACATGCCGGCACGGGCGCGCTCGTCGACGCTCATCGCGAGGACGTCCTCGCCGTCGAGGGTGATCGTGCCACCGACGACGTTGTACCGCGGGTGACCGGCGATCGTGTACGCCAGGGTGGACTTGCCGGAGCCGTTCGGCCCCATGATCGCGTGGATCTCGCCCTCGTTGATGGTGAGGTCGACACCCTTCAGGATCTCCTTGGTGCCCTGGTCGGTGTCGATCGAGACCTTGAGGTCACGGATTTCCAGAGTGGACATTGCGTTCCTTCGGTTGCAGCTGTGTGCGGCGTCAGCCGCGGGAAGTGTTGGGGGTGCTCAGTCGACCGGGACGACGTCCTGCACGTCGACGTAGACGTCGCCGTCGCGGACCTCGACCCGGAAGACCGGGACGGGCTCGTAGGCCGGGAAGTTCTGCGGCTTGCCGGTGGCCAGCGAGAAGCGGGACCCGTGGGCCCAGCACTCCAGCGAGTCACCCTCGACGAAGCCCTCGGCCAGCGAGATGTCGCCGTGCGTGCAGGTGTCGCCGATGGCGTGGACCGTGCCGGACGAGTCCTTCACGATCGCGACCGCCGTGCCGTCGACGACCACCCGCATCGGGCTGTCCACCGCGATGTCGGCTTCGGCGCAGACCTTCTCGGCCATCAGGCGGTGGCCTCCGCGCCGTCGGCCTGCGGGGCGGATGCCTGTGCGTCGCCCGCCTCGGCCGGTGCGGCGATGACCGAACGGCCCTCGGCCAGCTCCTGCTCGACCGCGGCGATGAGGCGTTCCTCGAGCTCGGGCGCACCGATCTTCTGGATGACCTCGACCAGGAAGCCGAGCACGACGAGGCGCCGCGCTTCTTCTTCCGGGACGCCGCGGGACTGCAGGTAGAACAGCTGCTCGTCGTCGAAGCGACCGGTCGCACTCGCGTGGCCGGCGCCCTCGATGTTGCCCGTCTCGATCTCGAGGTTCGGGATGCTGTCGGCACGGGTGCCGTCCGTCAGCACGAGGTTGCGGTTCTGCTCGTACGAGTCGGTGCCGTCACCGGCGCGGCCGATCAGGACGTCACCGATCCAGACGGTGTGCGCGCCCTGGCCCTGCAGCGCGCCCTTGTAGTTGACCCGACCGCGCGTGTTCGGCGCGTCGTGGTTCACGTAGACCTGCTGCTCGATGTACTGGCCGGCGTCGGCGAAGTACACGCCGTACATCTCCGTGTCGGCGCCCTGCGCACCGAGGTGCGTCGAGGGGTTGACGCGGATGACGTCGCCGCCGAGCGAGACCACGACGTGCTTGAGGAAGGCATCACGGCCGACCTCGGCGAAGTGGGTCGAGACGTGCACCGCGTCGTCGTCCCAGTCCTGCAGGCTGACGACGGTCAGTCGTGCGTTCTGCTGCGCGACGATCTCGATGTTCTCGCTCAGCAGGGCGCTGCCGCGGTTGTCGAGCACGACGATGCCCTGGGAATTCGGCTCGGCCGTGATGACCGTGTGCGCGGCGCGTGGCTGCGACCCGAAGTCGGAACGGGTCACGGTGATGAACTCGTGCGCTTCGGTGGCCTTGATCGTGATCGCCAGGACCGCGTCACGGGCGGTCCAGGCTGCGGCCGACGCGCGGTCCTCGGGCAGGCCGGCGGAGCCGACGCGGGGGTCGTCGCTGCGACCCCACTCGACGTCGGCGCCCTCGGACTGGCGGGCGAGGTACGGGTAGGCGGAACCGTCGAGCGCGCCGTCCAGCAGCGGCTGGAGCTTGGCGAGCGGCGCGAACTTCCAGTTGACCTCTCGGCCGGTGACCTTCGGGAACGCCTCGACGTCGCCGGACTGGAACCGCTCGGAGCGGGTCTGGACCGGCACCTTCTTGTCGGGGGCGTCCCAGCCGCCGTCGGAGTGGGCTCCGGCGCCGTGCTGGGTGCCGCCCTGCGCTGCGGCAGCGGGCTCGATCGGCTGGTCGATGTGGGGAGGGGTGGTGCTGGACATCTAGCCGACGGATCCTTCCATGCTCATCTCGATGAGCTTGTTGAGTTCGAGTGCGTACTCCATCGGGAGCTCGCGGGCGATCGGCTCGATGAAGCCACGGACGATCATCGCCATCGCCTCGTCCTCGGCCATGCCGCGGGACATGAGGTAGAAGAGCTGCTCCTCGCTGACACGCGAGACCGTGGCCTCGTGTCCCAGCTGCACGTCGTCGACACGGATGTCGATCGCCGGGTAGGTGTCGCTCCGGCTGATCGTGTCGACCAGCAGGGCGTCGCAGCGCACGGTGTTGGCGGCGTGGTGCGCGGCCGGGTCGACCCGGACCTCACCGCGGTAGCCCGCACGACCGCCACCACGGGCGATCGACTTCGAGACGATCGACGACGTCGTGTACGGCGCCATGTGGATCATCTTCGCGCCGGCGTCCTGGTGCTGACCGGGGCCCGCGAAGGCGACGGAGAGCGTCTCACCCTTGGCGTGCTCGCCGGCGAGGTAGATCGACGGGTACTTCATCGTGACCTTGGACCCGATGTTGCCGTCGATCCACTCCATCGTCGCGCCCTCGTGCGCGATCGCACGCTTGGTGACGAGGTTGTAGACGTTGTTCGACCAGTTCTGGATCGTCGTGTACCGAACGCGGGCGTTCTTCTTCACGATGATCTCGACGACGGCCGAGTGCAGCGAGTCGGACTTGTAGATCGGGGCGGTGCAGCCCTCGATGTAGTGGACGTACGAGTCCTCGTCCGCGATGATCAGCGTCCGCTCGAACTGGCCCATGTTCTCGGTGTTGATCCGGAAGTAGGCCTGCAGCGGGATCTCGACGTGGACGCCCTTCGGGACGTAGACGAACGAGCCACCGGACCAGACGGCCGTGTTCAGCGCGGCGAACTTGTTGTCGCCGGCCGGGATCACGGTGCCGAAGTACTCCTGGAACAGCTCCGGGTGCTCACGGAGCGCCGTGTCGGTGTCCATGAAGATGACGCCCTGCTGCTCCAGGTCCTCGCGGATCTGGTGGTAGACGACCTCGGACTCGTACTGGGCGGCGACGCCGGCGACGAGGCGCTGGCGCTCGGCCTCAGGGATGCCGAGCTTCTCGTAGGTCGCACGGATGTCCTCGGGGAGGTCCTCCCACGACTGCGCCTGCTTCTCGGTGGAGCGCACGAAGTACTTGATGTTGTCGAAGTCGATGCCCGTCAGGTCGGCACCCCACGTCGGCATCGGCTTGCGGCCGAAGAGCGACAGCCCCTTGAGGCGGTTCTTCAGCATCCACTCGGGCTCGTCCTTGAGGTTCGAGATGTCGGTGACGACCTCTTCCGAGATCCCACGACGGGCGGAGGACCCTGCCGAGTCGGAGTCGGACCAGCCGAACTCGTATTGGCCGAGCCCTTCGAGCTCGGGACGGTCGATGAGCACGTCGGACATGGTCTCCTCGTTTCCTTCTCGCGGGACAGCGTTACAGGTGTGAACCCGTGGCGTCTGGACGCCATTCCACCGCGGACCGCTGACATGCGGACCCGGTGCTGCTCCCTCGCAACGACAATGGTTCCACGCAGTCCGTGGGTTGATCGGCGATCTCGGCCCATTCGGAGCCGGCGCCTGCCTAGACTTGACTGCTGCTGAACCCTCGAATCCTACAGGTTCACTGCACGGAACAACAGGAAGGCACCACCCTCGTGACACGCGTCGGATCCCCCGTCGAGCAGGATCTCCGGACCGGACGGTGGTGGTCGCTCCCCCGCGTGGTCGACCGTCGCGTGGTCGCACTGGCCTGGGCGTCCTTCGTGGTCGAGGTCGTGCTGATCGGCACCGGAGGCCTCGTGCGCCTCACCGCCTCGGGCCTCGGATGCCCCACCTGGCCCAAGTGCACGGCGGATTCGCTCGTCTCCACGCCGGAGATGGGCATCCACGGCATCATCGAGTTCGGCAACCGCCTGCTCACCTTCGTGCTCGTGATCGTGGCAGTCGCGATGTTCCTCGCGGTCGTCCGGATGCTCCGCACGCGCCCCGAACTCTTCTGGCTCGCGTTCGCTCAGGGCGTCGCGATCCCGGTGCAGGCCGTCATCGGCGGCATGAGCGTCTGGACGAACCTGAACCCATTCGTGGTCGGGCTGCACTTCGTCGTCTCCGCCGCCCTCACCTCGGTGACCGCTGCGCTGGTCTACCGCACGACGCACGGCCCGCGCACCGCCCAGCGCCTCGTCCCGCGCTGGTACACGGGTGTCGTCCGCGGCACCGTCGCCGCCGTCGTCGTGACCGTACTCGTCGGCATCCTGACCACCGGCAGCGGCCCGCACGCCGGAGCCGACGCCGCGGTCGACGGTGGACGTCTGCACCGCACCGGGTTCGACCCCGCGGTCATGGAGCACGTGCACGCCTGGCCCGCGTACGCCCTCTTCGCCCTGACCCTGGTGCTCGTCATCGGAGCCGTCCGCCTGGGCCGCCCGAGCAAGTGGCCGCTGCTGCTGCTCGTCGTCGAGTTCCTGCAGATCGCGGTCGGGCTCACGCAGGCGCGAACGGGTCTGCCCGTGGGGCTCGTCGGCACGCACATGGTGCTCGCCGGGCTGCTCGTCGGAGCGGTCACCGCCGTCGTGCTGTCCACGCGGGCCTCGGCCGGCCGAGACGCCGTCCGGGAATCCATCGACGCCTGACACCCGGGCGCGTCGCGCGCTCGACACCCGTCCCCCGACACCCCACGAGTCGATCGACTCGTGGGGTGTCGCGTTTCCGGTGGACGTGGCCGGCGGGCGCCACGCTGCTGACGCAGAACGACACCGCGGACGTCGCACGACATCGACTTCGTCGCTCGACATCCGCACCACGCGCGGTCCGCAGCGACTCGCGTCCGCCCCGCGGCCGACGGCGGTCACGCCGGACGGGAGGCCCGTGGCGGGCCCGCACCGCGCCTCCAGGCCGCCTCGTGGCCGACGCAGGACGCCGGTGTCCTGCCGGTACGCCGCCGAACGCGCGAGACGCCGCCGGATTCGGCGGCGTCTCGGCGGGGTGGCGGCGTCGTGCCGACACGACGGCGTCAACAGGACACGACGGCGTCAACCGGACACGACGGTGTCAACCGGACATGACGGCGTCAGCAGGACACGACGGCGTCACCTGGACACGACGGCGTCGTGCGGACCGAGCGCGCGCGGGCGCCCGCTCGACCGCCTAGAAGGTGAAGACCTGCGGCAGCAGCGGGTCGATGCCCACGGCGATGAAGAGCAGCGTCAGGTACGTGATCGAGCTGTGGAAGACCCGCATCGGCTGCACGTGCTCGACGTGCTGGATGGCCCGCGAGTACAGGCGGTGCGACTCGACGACGAACCAGATGCCGCCCGCCAGCGCGACCACCGTGTAGAGCGGCCCCATGTGTCCGACCGGGATGAGCAGGAGCGAGCAGACGAGCGTCGCCCACGCGTACAGCACGACCTGCAGGCCGACGACGGTGCGGCCACGGACCACGGCGAGCATCGGCACGTCGGCCGCGTCGTAGTCGTCGCGGTACTTCATCGACAGCGGCCAGTAGTGCGGCGGCGTCCACAGGAAGATCACCATGAACAGGATGACCGGGGTCCAGGTCAGCGACCCGGTGACGCCCGCCCAGCCGATGAGCACGGGCATGCAGCCGGCCGAGCCGCCCCACACGATGTTCTGCGGGGTGCGGCGCTTGAGCCACAGCGTGTAGACGAACACGTAGATGAGGATCGCGATGACGCTCAGCGCGGCGGCGAGCCAGTTCACCAGGAAGCCGAGCACCGCGGTCGACAGGATGCCGAGCACCCACGAGAACACGAGGGCCTCGCGGTCGGACAGCTCGCCGGTGACGAGCGGGCGGGTGCTCGTCCGCTTCATCAGCCGGTCGATGTCGCGGTCGATGTAGCAGTTGAAGGCCGACGCCGAACCGGCCGACATCGCTCCGCCGAGCATCGTCCAGAAGACGAGCCACAGGTCGGGGACGCCGCGTTCGGCGAGGAACATCGTCGGCGCCGTGGTGACGAGCAGCAGCTCCATCACGCGCGGCTTCGTCAACGAGACGTACGCACGGACCTTGCGGGACAGCGGCGATCGGGGTCGATCGGTGTCGGGCCGGGTCACGGTGGCAGTCGGCAAGAGAACCTCAGTCTGTTCGCATCAGCTCGCACACTCGGTGGACGACTGCGACGGCGTCCGGGCATGCGCTGACCCGGAATGTCCACGGGTCCCGATCAGTTTACGGGATGGAAGCGCCGCGACGGTGCCCCGCTCCGACATCCCGGCGTGATCCGGACGCGCTCGACACGCCCGGATCGACCGTCGACGGCCACCCCGGTGTGAACATCGGGGGTCACCTGAACCCCTTCTGAGTACCGGGTCACTATGCTGGACACGCCCTCCCGCAGTGCGCGCCCCGATGACGTCGGCCGCGATGAGCCGGTCGGCCGCCGCTAGACGGCGACACGACTCGGCCCCGGGATGGCCACATGTCCGTGCGATGGCACGAGCCCTCGCACATGTCGCATCAAGAAGGGTCAACATCCAAGTGGCTGAATTCACCTGGGACGCCATCGACCGGAAGGCCGTCGACACGGCCCGCGTTCTCGCCGCCGACTCGGTCGAGGCCGCCGGCAACGGTCACCCCGGCACCGCGATGAGCCTCGCTCCGCTCGCCCACCTGCTCTTCCAGAAGGTGATGCGTCGCGACCCGAGCGACTCCACCTGGATCGGCCGCGACCGCTTCATCCTCTCCGCCGGTCACGCCTCGATCCTCCAGTACGTGCAGTTCTACCTGCACGGCTACGGGCTCGAGATCGACGACCTGCAGCACCTGCGCAAGTGGGGCTCGAAGACCCCGGGTCACCCGGAGTACGGCCACACCGACGGTGTCGAGATCACCACGGGCCCGCTCGGCCAGGGCCTCGCGTCCTCGGTCGGCTTCGCCTACGCCCAGCGCTTCGAGCGCGGCCTGTTCGACCCGGAGACCCCGGCCGGCCAGTCGCCGTTCGACCACTACACCTACGTGATCGCCGGCGACGGTGACATGCAGGAAGGCGTGACGAACGAGTCCGGCTCGCTCGCCGGCCGTCAGCAGCTCGGCAACCTCATCGCGTTCTACGACTCGAACCAGATCTCGATCGAGGACAACACCGACATCGCGTTCTCGGAGAGCGTCGCCGACCGCTACGAGGCGCTCGGCTGGCACGTCCAGATCGTCGACTGGAAGAAGACCGGCGAGTACTCCGAGGACGTCGAGGAGCTCCACGCCGCGATCGAGGCCGCCAAGCAGGTCACCGACAAGCCGTCGCTCATCGTCCTCAAGACGATCATCGGCTGGCCGTCGCCGACCAAGCAGAACTCGGGCAAGATCCACGGTTCGGCGCTCGGCGCCGACGAGATCAAGGGTCTCAAGGAGATCCTCGGCTTCGACACCGACAAGACCTTCGAGGTCGCCCCCGAGGTCCTCGAGTACACCCGCGGCGCCGTCGCCAAGGGCCAGGCCGAGCACGCCGAGTGGCAGAAGTCCTTCGACGCGTGGGCCGCGGCCAACGCCGACAAGAAGGCGCTGTTCGACCGTGTCCAGTCGAAGGAGCTCCCGGAGGGCCTCGAAGCAGCGCTCCCGGTCTTCCCGACCGACAAGGCCGTCTCGACCCGTGCCGCTTCCGGCAAGGTCATCAACGCCATCGCGCCGCTGATGCCCGAGTTCTGGGGCGGTTCGGCCGACCTCGCCGAGTCGAACCTCACCACGATCGAGGGCGCCAAGTCCTTCGGTCCGGCCGAGGCCTCGACGTCGACGTGGAGCACCGACCCGTACGGCCGCGTGCTGCACTTCGGCATCCGCGAGCACGCCATGGGCTCGATCCTCAACGGCATCGTCCTGCACGGGAACACCCGCCCCTTCGGTGGCACGTTCCTCATCTTCAGCGACTACATGCGTCCGGCGGTCCGTCTCGCCGCGCTCATGCAGGCGCCGGCGATCTACGTCTGGACCCACGACTCCATCGCCCTCGGCGAGGACGGCCCGACGCACCAGCCGATCGAGCAGGTCTCGTCGCTCCGTGCGATCCCCGGTCTCGACGTCGTCCGCCCGGCCGACGCCAACGAGGTCGCGTACGCGTGGCTCGAGATGCTCAAGCACACCGACCGCCCGGCCGGCATCGCGCTGAGCCGTCAGAACCTCCCCGTGTTCGAGCGTGGCGAGGGTGACGCATCCGGTGAGGTCTTCGCTTCGGCGAAGAACGTCGCCAAGGGTGCGTACATCCTGGCCGAGGCGCCCAACGGCACCCCGGACGTCATCCTCATCGCGACCGGTTCCGAGGTCCAGATCGCGGTCGATGCTCGCGAGCAGCTCAAGGCCGAGGGCATCAACGCCCGCGTCGTGAGCGCGCCGTCGATCGAGTGGTTCCGCGCCCAGTCCGAGAACTACCAGGACCAGGTGCTCCCGAAGGACGTCACCGCTCGCGTGTCGGTCGAGGCCGGCATCGCCATGAGCTGGCGCGACATCGTCGGCGACAAGGGCCGCAGCGTCTCGATCGAGCACTTCGGTGCCTCGGCCGACTACCAGACGCTCTTCAAGGAGTTCGGCTTCACGACGGAGCACGTCGTGGCCGCCGCGAAGGAATCGATCGCAGCTTCCTGACCTGCAAGGGCCGGGTCCGGTTTCCGGATCCGGCCCTTCTTCCGGGAGGCCCGGCTCGGTTCCGCCACGGGCCTCCCGTCCCCGAAACCCCGACTCACGGTCCTCACGGACCCGTCGATGAAAGAAGAAGAGAAACACATGGCTGAGAACACCCCCACCGCCGCCCTCTCCGCGGTCGGCGTGAGCATCTGGCTCGACGACCTCTCCCGCGAGCTCCTCGAGACCGGCAAGCTCACCGAGCTCATCGAGCAGAAGAACGTCGTCGGCGTGACGACGAACCCGACGATCTTCGCGTCGGCCCTCGCCAAGGGCGAGCGCTACGACTCGCAGGTCAAGGAGCTCGCCGCTGCGGGCACCGACGTCACCGACGCGATCTTCGCGATCACCACGCAGGACGTCGCGAACGCCTCCGACGTCTTCAAGCCGATCTACGACGAGACCAAGGGCTTCGACGGCCGCGTCTCGATCGAGGTCGAGCCGGGCCTCGCGCACGACACCGCCAAGACCATCGAGCAGGCCAAGTTCCTGTTCGAGAAGGTCGGCAAGGAGAACGTCCTCATCAAGATCCCGGCGACGCTCGAGGGTCTCGAGGCGATCACCGAGGTCATCGGCGCCGGCATCTCCGTCAACGTCACCCTGATCTTCTCGCTCGAGCGCTACCGCGCCGTCATCGACGCCTACCTCGGTGGGCTCGAGAAGGCCAAGGCCGCCGGCCACGACCTCTCCAAGATCCACTCCGTCGCGTCCTTCTTCGTGTCGCGCGTCGACTCCGAGATCGACAAGCGCCTGGACGCCGTCGGCACCGACGAGGCCAAGGCCCTCAAGTCGAAGGCCGGCATCGCCAACGCGCAGCTCGCCTACCAGGTCTGGACCGAGGCCTTCGCCTCCGAGCGTGCCCTCGGCCTGCTCGAGTCCGGCGCCAACACGCAGCGTCCGCTCTGGGCCTCGACCGGTGTCAAGGACCCGTCGCTCCCCGACACGCTCTACGTGACCGAGCTCGCCGCCCCGAACACCGTCAACACGATGCCGGGCAAGACGCTCGACGCCACGTTCGACCACGGTGAGATCCACGGCGACGCCATCGCCGGCACGTTCGACCAGGCGCAGCAGGTCCTCGACCAGCTCGCCGCACAGGGCGTCGACTACGACGAGGTCGTCGCACTGCTCGAGAAGGAGGGCGTGGACAAGTTCAACGTCTCCTGGGGCGAGCTCGTCGACACCGTCAAGGCAGCGCTCGAGGGCGCCAAGTAGTGACGGTTTCCATCGCAGCCAGCGGCGACGCCGCGCGGGCCATCGAACAGGTGGTCCCGCGGCTCGTCGCTGACCTGGTGGCCTCGGGCATCACCGCCCAGGACGCCGATCTGTGGGGAACCACCGCCGAGGCCGAGGCGTCGAAGCGCCTCGGCTGGGTGGAGGCCGTCTCGGTCTCCCGCCCGCTCGTCGCCGAGGTGACCGCGCTGCGCGAGTCGCTCCGTGCCGAAGGGGTCGACCACGTCGTCCTCGCCGGCATGGGCGGCTCGTCCCTCGCACCCGAGGTCATCACGCGCACCGCCGGCGTGCCCCTCACGGTCCTCGACTCGACCGACCCCGCACAGGTCCGCGCGGCCGTGACGACCGACCTCGAGCGCACCGTGCTCGTGGTCTCGTCGAAGTCCGGCTCGACGCTCGAGACCGATTCGCAGCGCCGTGTCTACGAGCAGGCCTTCCGCGACGCCGGCATCGACCCGGCCCGCCGCATCGTCGTCGTCACCGACCCGGGCTCCGCGCTCGAGGCCGCTGCGATCGACGCCGGCTACCGCGTCTTCACCGCCGACCCCACGGTCGGCGGCCGCTACTCCGCGCTCACCGCCTTCGGCCTCGTGCCGTCCGGGCTCGCGGGAGCGGACATCGCCGAGCTCCTCGACGAGGCCGACGCGATCTCCGCGCTGCTCTCGGTCGACCTGGACGAGAACCCCGGGCTCGTGCTCGGTGCGGTCCTCGCCGGCACGGAGCCGCTGCGCGACAAGATCGCCATCGTGCCCGACGGGACGCACATCGTCGGTTTCGGTGACTGGGTCGAACAGCTGATCGCGGAGTCGACCGGCAAGGACGGCCGCGGCCTGCTGCCCGTCGTGCTGCACACGGACTCCCCCGAGGTCACCGCCGGCCTGCCCGACGTCCAGGTCATCCGCCTGGTCGGTTCGCGCGAGGACGAGCGTCACGTCGCCGAGGGCGAGGTCGAGATCACCGGCACGCTCGGTGGCCAGATCCTCGTCTGGGAGTACGCCGTCGCGGTCGCCGGTCGCCTGCTCGGCATCAACCCGTTCGACCAGCCCGACGTCGAGGCCGCGAAGGTCGCGACCCGCGCGCTCCTCGACGACCGCCCCGCTCCGGCGGAGCCGGCGTTCTCCGAGGACGGCATCGCCGTGCACGCGACGCCCGGACTCGCGGTCGGTGCGACGCTCTCGGAAGCCGTGTCGGGCCTCCTGTCCGCACTCGACCCGACCGGCTACGTGTCGGTGCAGGCGTACGTCGACCGCACCACGAACAGCGGTCTCGAGTCGCTGCGCGACGCGATCGCGGCGCGCACGGAGCGCCCCGTCACCTTCGGGTACGGCCCGCGGTTCCTGCACTCGACCGGCCAGTACCACAAGGGCGGCCCCGCCACGGGAGTGTTCCTGCAGATCGTGGCCGACGAAGCGGAGGACCTGGCGATCCCGGGTCGGCCGTTCACGTTCGGGCAGCTCCTCCGGGCCCAGGCAGCCGGCGACGCGAGCGTCCTCGCCGAGCACGGCCGGCCGGTCCTCACCCTCACGACGTCGGACGTCCACGCCGCCACCGCGGCGATCGCGTCCGCCGTCTCCCACTGACTCGTAAGGAGTTCACCGACTCATGTCACCGGTGGCAATCACCCCGGAGCACAACCCGCTCCGGCTGCCGACGGATCGTCGACTGAACCGGATCGCGGGACCGAGCACGCTCATCATCTTCGGCGTGACGGGCGACCTGTCACGCAAGAAGCTGATGCCCGCGGTCTACGACCTGGCCAACCGGGGGCTCCTGCCCCCGGGGTTCGCGCTCGTCGGGTTCGCTCGTCGCGACTGGGAGGACCAAGACTTCTCCCAGCTCGTCCACGACGCCGTCAAGGAGCACTCGCGCACCCCGTTCGACGAGGACGTCTGGCGTCAGCTCGAACAGGGCATCCGCTTCGTCCAGGGCTCGTTCGACGACCCCGAGGCGTTCCGCGAGCTCAAGCGCACCGTCGACGACCTCGACGCCGAGCGCGGGACGCTGGGCAACCACGCGTTCTACCTGTCCATCCCGCCGAAGATGTTCCCGGTCGTCACCGAGCAGCTGAAGCTGTCCGGGCTGACCGAGAAGCGCGAGGGCTCCTGGAGCCGCGTGGTCGTCGAGAAGCCGTTCGGCTCCGACCTCCGCACCGCGCGCGAGCTCAACGCGATCGTCGAGAGCGTCTTCGCGCCCGACGACGTGTTCCGCATCGACCACTACCTCGGCAAGGAGACCGTCCAGAACCTCCTGACGCTCCGGTTCGCGAACCAGATGTACGAACCCATCTGGAACTCGAACTACGTCGACCACGTGCAGATCACGATGGCCGAGGACATCGGCGTCGCCGGGCGTGCCGCGTACTACGACGGCATCGGTGCGGCGCGCGACGTCATCCAGAACCACCTGCTGCAGCTCCTCGCACTCACCGCGATGGAGGAACCCGTCTCGTTCAAGGCCGCAGACCTGCGTGCCGAGAAGGAGAAGGTGCTCTCCGCCGTCCGTCTGCCCGAGGACCTGTCGACCGCCACTGCCCGCGGGCAGTACGACGGCGGCTGGCAGGGCGGCGAGAAGGTGCTCGGCTTCCTCGAAGAGGCCGGGATGAACCCCGAGTCCGGTACCGAGACCTACGCGGCGATCAAGCTCGACATCGCCACGCGTCGCTGGCAGGGCGTCCCGTTCTACCTGCGCGCCGGCAAGCGTCTGGGCCGTCGTGTGACCGAGATCGCGATCGTGTTCAAGCGCGTCCCCGAGGACGTCTACGGCAACACGCAGTCCCCGCTCGGCCAGAACGCGCTCGTCATCCGCGTTCAGCCGGACGAGGGCGTCACGCTCCGCTTCGGCTCGAAGGTCCCCGGCGTCGGCACCCAGGTGCGCGACGTGACGATGGACTTCGGCTACGGCCACGCGTTCACCGAAGCATCCCCCGAGGCGTACGAGCGACTCATCCTCGACGTGCTCCTCGGTGATCCGCCGCTGTTCCCGCGGCACCAGGAGGTCGAGCTGTCCTGGAAGATCCTCGACCCCATCGAGGAGTTCTGGGCCACGCAGGGCCAGCCCGAGCAGTACCGTCCCGGCACGTGGGGCCCGGCATCCGCCGACGCCCTGCTCGCCCGCGACGGTCGGACCTGGAGGCGTCCGTGAAGATCGACATGCCCGACACCACGGTGTCGAAGATCCAGAAGAAGCTCGTCCGCATCCGCGAGGAGGGCGGCGCCGTCGCCCTCGGCCGCGTGCTGACCCTCATCATCTCGACGGCCCTCGGCCACGAGGAAGAGGCGATCGAGGCGGCCAACGAGGCGTCCCGCGAGCACCCGATGCGCGTCATCATCGTCTCGAAGAACAGCGGTGACACGAAGTCCCCCGGGCGCCTCGACGCGCAGATCCGCGTCGGCAGCGACGCGGGTGCGAGCGAGGTCATCGTCCTCCGTGCGTACGGCGAGACCGCGACCGACGAGGAGAGCCTGGTCACCGGCCTCCTGCTGCCGGACGCACCCGTCGTGGCCTGGTGGCCGCAGACCGCTCCCGAGCAGCCCGCGGCGTCGGCCCTCGGCCGCATCGCGCAGCGACGGATCACCGACGCGGCCGCGCAGAAGGACCCCAACGGCGCGATCGAGGCGCTCGGTGCGTCCTACGTGCCGGGCGACACCGACTTCGCGTGGACCCGTCTGACCCTGTGGCGGAACCAGCTCGCCGCGGCGCTCGACCAGCCGCCGTACGAGCCGATCACCGCGGTCGAGGTCTCGGGAGCGTCCGACAGCCCGTCGACGATCCTCCTCGCCGCCTGGCTGCAGCTGCAGCTCCAGGTGCCGGTGTCCGTCGTCACGTCGCCGCGCGCGACGGGGTCGAGCGGCATCCACGGCGTGAAGCTCGTGCGCGAGTCCGGCACCATCGAGCTCGAGCGTTCCCTGGTGGACGTCGCGACGCTCTCGATGCCCGGGCAGCCGACGCACGATCTGTCGCTGCCACGCCGCAACCTGCGCGACTGCCTGGCCGAGGAACTCCGTAGACTCGACCCGGACGTCCTCTTCGGAGACGTCGTCAAGCACGGGGTGCCCCAGCTGCGCGAGACCATCGCCCGCTGATCAACACCCCACACGGTCGGGCCGCCTGTCTGGTGCAGGCGGCCCGACCGGACCGAAGGCGGTCGGACGACCGGTCGGCCGCCACGAACACGGGAGTCACGTGACCAACGAACGGCGGGTGCTCGTGCACCCGGACAAGCAGGCCCTCGGCGCTTCGGTCGCCGCACGCTTCATCACCAAGATCATCGACGTGCTCGACGAGCAGGAGCGTGCCGACATCGCGATCAGCGGTGGCTCGGTGTCCTCCCTCGTCCTCGCCGCGATCGGCCAGTCGCCGGCGCGCGAGAGCGTCGACTGGTCGAAGGTGCACGTCTGGTGGGTCGACGAGCGCTGGGTCCCGTCGGGCGACGCCGACCGCAACACGATCGGCACGCAGACCGACTTCTTCGACCACGTCGACATCCCCGCGTCGAACATCCACCCGATGCCGGCGTCGGACGGCGGGCTCGACATCGAGGCCGCGGCGACCCAGTACGAGCGCGAGCTGCAGGACGCCGCACCCGAGGGCGCCGTGGCTCCGCGCTTCGACATCACCCTGCTCGGTGTCGGTCCCGACGGGCACACCGCCTCGCTCTTCCCGGAGTTCCCGCAGCTCACCGTCACCGACCGTGCCGTCGTGTCGGTCGACGACTCCCCCAAGCCGCCGCCGCAGCGTCTGACCGTCACCTTCCCGGTGATCAACGCCTCGCAGCGCGTCTGGGTGATCCTCTCCGGTGCCGAGAAGGCTTCGGTCCTCGGGCTGGCCCTCGCGGGTGCGTCGATCGAGGACGTCCCCGTCGGTGGCGTGCAGGGTCGCAAGCGCACCGTCTTCTTCGTGGACCAGGACGCCGCGCGCGACGTCCCCGAGAACCTGATCGCGTCGACGTACTAGACGCGCGTTCCTGACGGACGGGAGGCCCGGTGCCAGCTGGCACCGGGCCTCCCGTCCGTCTGTGGTCGCGCCCACTGCACGCCGCGCCCGAGCGCCTCCGTCGAGAGGGCACGAACTGTCGGCCGCGGGCGCCGCAGGCGACAGAACGTGCCACCACGACGCACCGGACGCGGCGTGTCGTGACCCTCGGCGAACCGTCGCTCCGCGCGGCACCTCGGCACCGAGCGACGCCGAGTGGTCGTGACACCCCGCCGGAACGACGCTGAGTGGTCACGAACCGTCGGTTCCGGGCGCCGCAGGTGACAGTTCGGGCCACCTCGACACATCGCACGCGGCGTGTCGTGACCGATCGGCGAGCCCGCCCTCCGCCCGGCACCCGGACGCGGCGCCCCGGCGCCGAACGGCCGTGACTCCGCGCCCGCACGACGCCGAGGGGGCACGAACTGTCGGCCGCGGGCGCCGCAGGCGACGGTTCGCGCCACCAGCGCGCACCGCACGCGGCGTGTCGTGACCACTCGGCGACCGAGCCACCCGTGCACCGCACGCACGAAGGCCCCCGCACCTTCGGTGCAGGGGCCTTCGTCAGCGTGTGTGCGCTAGCTCTTCTTCGCCGCGGTGCCGCGACGCTCTCGGAGCTGCTGGAGCGCGTCCTCGAGGAGCTGCGCTGCCTCTTCCTCGGTGCGGCGTTCCTTCACGTACGCGAGGTGGGTCTTGTAGGGCTCCGTCTTGGAGACCACGGGAGGGTTCTCCTTGTCGCGCCCAGCCGGCAGACCACTCGACGGCGAGTCCACCGTCTCGGGGATCTCTTCATCGGGCAGGTTCGCGGCGAAGTACCGCACGACCTCGTTGCCGAGGGCGTCCCAGTACGAGATCGCCACGCGCTCTGCCTGGACCCCGCGGTCCTGTTCGCCCATCGGTCCCGCGCCGACGCGAGACCCTCGGATTGCACTGCCTCCGCTTGCCATGGATCAGACCCCCGCCGTGAACTTGTTGATGAGACCGAGCACGATGATGGAGACGATCCAGACCAGACCGAGGATCACCGTGATGCGGTTGAGGTTGCGCTCGGCCACGCCGGACGCACCGAGGTTGCTCGTGACCCCACCGCCGAACATGTCGGAGAGGCCACCACCGCGGCCCTTGTGCAGCAGGATGAGGAGCGTGAGCAGGAGGCTCGTGATTGCGAGCAGGACCTGCAGCACGACGGAGAGTATCGCCACGACGTACCTTTCGTGTCAGTCAGCCGTACCAGTGTACCGGCCGCGCGGAGCACGGCCGGTACCTGGACGGGAGTGGTGCGGACGACTGCCCGCGACGACGCCTGTGGACTACAGCCCGACGTGCTGACGGAACCGGGCGATGGCCGCGAACTCCTGCACGTCGAGCGAAGCGCCACCGACGAGCGCGCCGTCGATGTCGGGCTCGCGGAGGAACCCCGCGATGTTGCCCGACTTGACCGAGCCGCCGTAGAGCACTCGGGTGTCGGCAGCAGCCTGGTCGCCCCAGGCTGCGGCGATGCCACGACGGATGGCCGCGCACTCGTCCTGCGCCTGCTCGGCCGTGGCGGCCTGGCCGGAGCCGATGGCCCAGACGGGCTCGTACGCCACGACGATGTCGGCGGGCTTGACCGCGTCGAGCACGACGCGGAGCTGCTCGACCGGCACGACACCGGCGCCGCGCTCCTCGCGCTGCTCGCCGGTCTCGCCGACGCACACCACGGGGACGAGGCCGTGCTTGACGGCCGCTGCGGTCTTCGCCGCGACGACCTCGTCGGTCTCACCGTGCAGCGTGCGCCGCTCGGAGTGGCCGACGATGACGTACTGGGCGTCGAGCGCAGCGAGGAACGCGCCGGAGACGTCACCGGTGTAGGCACCGGAGTCGAACTGCGACAGGTCCTGCGCACCGAAGTGGATCGGCAGCTTGTCGGCCGAGATGAGCGTCTGCACGCTCCGCAGGTCGGTGAACGGCGGGAACACCGCGACCTCGACGTCGTCGAAGTCGTGCCGGGCGTCCTTGAGCGTCCACGCGAGCTTCTGCACGGTGGCGATGGCCTGGAGGTGGTCCAGGTTCATCTTCCAGTTGCCCGCGATCAACGGCGTGCGGCTCATGCGGTCCACCCCAGTGCTTCGAGACCGGGCAGCGACTTGCCCTCGAGGAACTCGAGGCTCGCACCGCCACCGGTCGAGATGTGGCCGAACTGGTCGTCCGAGAATCCGAGCGACCGCACGGCGGCAGCGGAGTCGCCACCACCGACGACGCCGAGGCCGTCGACCTCGGTGAGCGCCTGCGCGACGGTCTTCGTGCCGGCGGCGAAGGCCGGGAACTCGAACACGCCCATCGGGCCGTTCCAGAACACGGTCTTCGAACCCGAGACGGCCGAGGCGAACCGCGCAGCGGTCTCCGGGCCGATGTCGAGGCCGATGCCGTCCGTACCGAACGACGAGGACTCGATGGCGTCGGCCGCCACGGTCTCGTGGTCGGCGTCGGCCGCGAAGCCGGAGGCCACCACGACGTCGGTCGGCAGGTCGATGGTGACACCGAGCTCCTTCGCCCGCGAGAGGTACTCGCGAACGACGTCGAGCTGGTCCGCCTCGAGCAGCGACTTCGCGACCCCGTGGCCCTGGGCCGCGAGGAACGTGAAGAGCATGCCGCCACCGATGCAGAGGGTGTCGACCTTCGGCAGGATGTGGTCGATGACACCGAGCTTGTCGCTGACCTTCGACCCGCCGAGCACGACCGTGTACGGCCGCTCCGGCGAGGTGGTCAGACGCTCGAGCACGCGCAGCTCGGTCTCGATCAGCGAACCGGCTGCACTGGGCAGTGCGGACGCGAGCTCGTAGACCGAGGCCTGCTTGCGGTGCACGACACCGAAGCCGTCGGAGACGAAGGCGTCACCGAGGGCGGCGATGCGGTCCGCGAAGGCACCGCGCTCGGCGGCGTCCTTCGAGGTCTCCTCCGGGTTGAAGCGGAGGTTCTCGAGCAGCAGGACGTCGCCGTCCTCGAGGGCCTCGGCCGCGGCGGTCGCTTCGTCGCCGACGGTCTCGCCGACGAACGTGACCTCTTTGCCGAGCAGCTCGGAGAGCCGCTGGGCCACCGGTGCGAGCGAGAACTCGGGCTTGGGCTCCCCGTCGGGGCGGCCCAGGTGCGAGATCACGATGACGCGTGCGCCGGCGTTGACGAGGGTGTTCAACGTGGTCAGCGACGCGCGGACGCGGCCGTCGTCCGTGATCGTGCCGTCCTTGAGCGGGACGTTCAGGTCACAACGGACGACGACGCGCTTGCCGGCGAGGTCGCCGAGGTCCTCGAGGGTGCGGAGGGCCATGTGTTACAGACGCTCGCCGACGTACTCGGTGAGGTCGACGAGGCGGTTCGAGTAGCCCCACTCGTTGTCGTACCACGAGGTGATCTTCACGAGGCCGCCGATGACCTTGGTCAGGCCGGAGTCGTAGATCGAGGAGTGCGGGTCCGTGGTGATGTCGGTCGACACCAGCGGGTCCTCGCTGTAGAGCAGGATGCCCTTGAGGGGGCCTTCTGCGGCCTCCTTGTAGGCGGCGTTGATCTCGTCGACGGTGACCTCGGACTTGGTCTCGAGGGTGAGGTCGGTGATCGAGCCGGTGGGGACCGGGACGCGCAGCGCGAAGCCGTCGAGCTTGCCGGCGAGCTCCGGCATGACCTGGCCGATGGCCTTGGCGGCACCGGTCGAGGTCGGGACGATGTTCAGCGCGGCGGCACGGGCACGACGGGGGTCCTTGTGCGGGCCGTCCTGCAGGTTCTGGTCGGCGGTGTAGGCGTGCACCGTCGTCATGAGGCCACGCTCGATGCCGAACTTGTCGTGGAACACCTTGGCGAGCGGCGCGAGGCTGTTCGTGGTGCAGGACGCGTTCGAGATGATGTGGTGGTTCGCCGCGTCGTACTGGTCCTCGTTCACGCCGAGCACGATGGTGACGTCGTCACCCGAGGCCGGGGCGGAGATGATGACCTTCTTGGCGCCGGCGTCGATGTGCTTCTGCGCATCGGCGGCCTTGGTGAAGAACCCGGTCGACTCGATGACGATGTCGACACCCAGCTCGCCCCAGGGGAGGTTGGCGGGGTCGCGCTCGGCGAGGACCTTGATGGCCTTGCCGTCGACGACGATGTTGTCGCCGTCGAGCTCGACGGAGACGCCGAGACGGCCCGTGATGGAGTCGAACTTCAGCAGGTTGGCGAGCGACGCGTTGTCGGTGAGGTCGTTCACCGCCACGATCTCGAGGTCGGAGCCCTTCGCGAGGGCGGCCCGGAAGAAGTTACGGCCGATGCGGCCGAAGCCGTTGATACCGATCTTGACGGTCAATGGATCTCCTGGTGAGTGTGGAGCGCCCAGGGGGCGCTGCTTTCGGGAGTCGCGCACCCTGGCGGGCCCGCGTGTGGTGGACGATACGCCCCGTAACGTCGCCGTAACGACCCTAGCAGTCGGACACTGCGTGCCCGAGCGGGATGACGGTCCGTCCGGACGGTCGCCGACCAGGCCGGGAACGGGTCCGAGAACGGGCCGGGAAACGGACGGGAGGCGCGGTGCCAGCTGGCACCGCGCCTCCCGTCCGCAGGGTCGACAGACCGCTCTCAGGCCCCTTCGAGCTCCTCGGGAACGCTCGCTTCGGTGCCCGGGATGCCCAGGTCGGAGGCCCGCTTGTCGGCCATCGCCAGCAGGCGACGGATGCGGCCGGCGATGGCGTCCTTGGTCATGGGCGGGTCCGCGTGCTGGCCGAGCTCGTCGAGCGACGCGTCGCGGTGCTGCAGGCGCAGCGTGCCGGCGTACTGCAGGTGGTCGGGGACCTCGTCGCCGAGGATCTCGAGCGCACGCTCGACCCGGGCGCAGGCGGCCACGGCGGCCTGCGCGGAACGGCGGAGGTTCGCGTCGTCGAAGTTGACCAGGCGGTTCGCGGTCGCGCGGACCTCGCGACGCTGGCGCATCTCCTCCCAGTCGGCGGTGGTGCGCGCTGCACCCATGACGGTCAGCATCTGGCCGATGGCCTCGCCGTCGCGGATGACGACGCGGTGCACCCCGCGGACCTCGCGGCCCTTCGCGGCGACCCCGAGACGCGACGCGGCACCGACGAGGGCCATCGCGGCCTCGTTGCCGGGGCAGGTGACCTCGAGCGCTGCGGCCCGACCCGGGTCGGTCAGGGTGCCGGAGGCGAGGAAGGCGCCGCGCCAGATGGCGGCGAGGTCCTCACGGTTGCCCGTGGTGAGGCGGTTCGGCAGGCCGCGGACCGGGCGGCGACGGGCGTCCATCAGGCCGGTCTGGCGGGCGAGGGTCTCCCCCGCCTCGAGCACGCGGACCAGGTAGCGGGTCCCGCGGCGGGCGGACGCGGACGAGCCCACCGACGCCTCGCTGCGCACGCCGTAGAGCTCGGCGAGGTCCTTGCGGACCCGGTGCACGATGATCCGGGTGTCGAGCTCGACCTCGACCGCGATGCGGCCCGAGATGACGTGCAGACCACCAGCGAACCGGAGGATCGTGGCCAGTTCGGCGGCGCGGACCGTGTTGCGGTTCACGGCGACCCTGGCCAGTTCGTCCTTGACCTCGGCAGTCAACGGCACAGCATCATTCCTAACGTTCGTTCAGTGGTTCCCGCAGATCCGGCGGCACGGGCGTGGGAGCGGCCGGAGGGACGGTCACTCCCGGCCGAGATCTCGGTTCTTCACACGCACGGCGACGCCAGGCATCCCGCGGAGGAGGTTCGCCAACTCGGCGACGATGGCGACCGAGCGGTGCTTCCCGCCGGTACAGCCGATGGCGATCGTAGCGTGTCTTTTGTTCTCGCGCTGGTACCCCTCGAACACCGGCTCGAGGACGGAGGCGTAGCGATCGACGAACGGACGGGCTCCGGCCTGCGCCAGCACGTAGTCCGAGACCGGCTGGTCCAGCCCGGTGTGGGGCCGCAGTTCCGGCACCCAGTAGGGGTTCGGGAGGAACCGCACGTCGGCCACCATGTCGGCGTCGGCGGGCAGACCGTACTTGAACCCGAAGCTCATCAGCGTGACCTGGACACCCACGAAGTGCTCGTCAGCGAAGTGCTCGATCACGGTGTTCGCGAGCTGGTGGATGTTGAGGTCGGAGGTGTCGATCACCACGTCGGACGCCTCGCGCAGGCCGGCGAGACGCGCCCGTTCGCGGGCGATGCCGTCGAGCAGGGTGTCCTCGCCCTGGAGCGGGTGGGGTCGGCGGACCTGCTCGAAGCGCCGGACCAGCACGGCGTCGGTGGCTTCGAGGAACAGTACCCGGACCCGCGCGGAGGTGCTCGAGCGGACCTGCTCGACCGCGTGCTCGGGGTCGGTGAAGAACCGCCCGCCGCGGACGTCGACCACCGTGGCGATCTTCGGGATCTTCTCCCCCGCGCGGTCGGCCAGTTCGGTCAGCGGGGCCAGCATCTGCGTGGGCAGGTTGTCGACGACGTACCAGCCCAGGTCTTCGAGGGCCTTGCCGACGGTGGACCGCCCGGCCCCGGACATGCCGGTGACGATGAGGATGTCGTGCTGCGACGCGTGGGTGGTCGCGGTGGCGCTGTCGGTCATCTGGGAGTGGGCTCCGTCGTGGCGGCCCGGGCGCGTCGCCCGGGGAGGTCTCGGCTGCCGGACCAGGCTACCGCCCGGTGGCGGCCGGGAGGCGCGGGGTTCGTCACGACGGTCGCTGCGGACCGTCGTCGGTCACCTCGGGGACCCGCACCGGGCCTCCCGGGTGGGTGGCGGTCTGCTGGGTGGCTGCGTTCTCGGTCACGGTGTCAGCGATCGCGTCGGCATCCGGTTCGGGGGCGCTGGACGCGCTCGTGGCGGGTGCGCTCGTCGGCGTCTGGGCCAGCTTTGAGACCACCGCGGCAGCGGTCGCCGGACCGATGCCGTTCACCTCACCGATGTCCTCGGCCGTGGCTTCGCGCAGCCGGGCGACCGAGCCGAAGTGCTTCAGCAGGGCGTTGACGCGGCTCGGGCCGAGACCGGGGATCTCGGACAACCGCGACCGGACGTCGCGCTTCCGTTTGCTGCGCTGGTGGGTGATCGCGAACCGGTGCGCCTCGTCGCGGATGCGCTGGATGAGGAAGAGCGCCTCGGAGTTGCGGGGCAGGATGACCGGGAAGTCGTCGTCGGGGAGCCAGAGCTCCTCGAGCCGCTTGGCGATGCCGACCAGGGCGATGTCGTGCACGCCGGCTTCGTCCATCGCGCGCTTCGCGGCCTGCACCTGGGGCTGGCCGCCGTCGACGATGAGCAGCTGCGGGCGGTACGCGAACCGTTTCGTCGGCTTCGACCCCTCGACGACCTCGTCGGTCGTGACGTCGGGGACGTCCGGCAGCTCGGCGTCCTCGTCCAGCCGTGCCAGGCGCCGCGAGAGCACCTGGTACATGCTGTCGGTGTCGTCGGTGGTCTCGGCGATCGAGTACCGGCGGTACTGGTCCTTGCGCGGCAGGCCGTCCTCGAACACCACCATCGACGCGACGACGTTCGTGCCCTGCAGGTGCGAGATGTCGTAGCACTCCATGCGGAGCGGCGCCTCGGTCATGCCGAGGGCGTCCTGGATGTCGGCCAGTGCTGCGGCCCGGGTGGTGTAGTCGGCTGAACGCTTGGTCTTGTAGAGCATGAGCGCCTGCCCGGCGTTCTGCGCGGCCGTCCGGGCGAGCCCGGCGCGATCGCCGCGCTGTGCCGTGCTGAGCTTCGTGCCGCGCCCGTTCCGGCGCTTGCTGAGCCACTCCTGGAGTGCGTCGGCGTCCTCGGGCAGCTCGGGGACGACGACCTCGCGCGGGGGCTCGTCGGTGACGTAGACGCCCTGCACGATCTGCTCGACGAGGTCGCCGGTGGCGATGTCGAGCTCCTTGTCGACGACCCAGCCGCGGACACCGCGGATGCGGCCGCCACGGACGGAGAACAGCTGCACGGCTGCGGCGAGCTCGTCCTCCGCGATGCCGAACAGGTCGAGGTCGACCGAGTCGCGGAGCACCACGGCGGACTTCTCGAGCACGGCCTCGAGCGCCTCGACCTGGTCGCGGTACTTCGCGGCCTGCTCGTACTGCATCGCGTCGGCGGAGGCCCCCATGCGCTGCCGGAGTTCGGTGATGACCCGACGGTCGTAGGAGTTCATGAAGCGCACGAACTCCTCGACGAGCGCGCGGTGCTCCTCGATCGTGACCTTCTGCGAGCACGGGCCACCGCACTTGCCGATCTGCCCCGGGAAGCACGGACGACCCGTCTGCATCGCCTTCTTGTACGACGAGTCCGAGCACGTGCGGATCGGGAAGACCTTGATCATCAGGTCGATGGTGTCGTGCACCGCCCAGATCTTCGGGTACGGACCGAAGTACTTCGCGCCCTTGATCTTGCGGTTGCGTGTCACCATCACCCGCGGCGCTTCGTCACCCAGGGTGACCGCCATGTACGGGTACGACTTGTCGTCGCGGAACTTGACGTTGAACGGCGGGTCGAACTCCTTGATCCAGGTGTACTCCAGCTGGAGCGCCTCGATCTCGGAGCCGACCGTCGTCCACTCGACACTGCGTGCCGTGAGGACCATGCGCCGCGTGCGCTCGTGCAGCGTCGGCAGCGGCGCGAAGTAGTTGCTCAGCCGGGCGCGGAGGTTCTTCGCCTTGCCGACGTAGAGCACCCGACCGGCTTCGTCACGCCATCGGTAGACGCCCGGGTCGGTCGGGATCTCTCCCGCCTTCGGACGCCACGGGACGGTGTCCGCCACCTACCGAGCACCCGCCTTCTGCTTGCTCGCCTGCTTGGTCGTGCCCTGCTGCTTGCCGCCCTGCTGCTTCTGGGTGGCCTGGCGTGCGCCGACCGCCTGCTGCTTGCCGACCCGGGCGTCCTGGGCGTCGAAGATCTCGCGCAGGAAGACACCGGTGTGGCTCTCCGGCACGGTCGCCACGTGCTCCGGGGTACCCGTCGCCAGGACCGTGCCGCCACCGGAACCGCCCTCAGGACCCATGTCGATCAGCCAGTCGGCGGACTTGATGACGTCGAGGTTGTGCTCGATCGTGATGACGGTGTTGCCCTTGTCGACCAGGCTCTGCAGCACGAGGAGCAGCTTGCGGACGTCCTCGAAGTGCAGACCGGTCGTCGGCTCGTCGAGCACGTAGACCGTGCGGCCGTTCGAGCGACGCTGCAGCTCGGTGGCGAGCTTGACGCGCTGCGCCTCGCCGCCGGAGAGCGTGGTCGCGCTCTGGCCGAGACGCACGTAGCCGAGGCCCACGTCGACCAGGGTCGCCATGTAGCGGTGGATCGCCGAGATCGGCTCGAAGAACTCGGCCGCCTCGCTGATCGGCATGTCGAGGACCTCGGAGATGTTCTTGCCCTTGTAGTGCACCTGGAGCGTCTCGCGGTTGTAGCGCGCACCACCGCAGACCTCGCACGCGACGTAGACGTCGGGCAGGAAGTTCATCTCGATCTTGATCGTGCCATCGCCCGCGCAGTTCTCGCAGCGGCCGCCCTTGACGTTGAAGCTGAAGCGGCCGGGCTGGTAGCCGCGGGTCTTGGCCTCTTGCGTCTCGGCGAACAGCTGGCGGATGCGGTCGAACACGCCCGTGTAGGTCGCGGGGTTCGAGCGCGGCGTGCGGCCGATCGGTGCCTGGTCGACGTGCACGACCTTGTCGAGCTGGTCGAGGCCCTTCACCCGGGTGTGCTTGCCCGCGATGTGCCGTGCGCCGTTGAGCTGGTTGGCGAGCACCTTGTACAGGATGTCGTTCACCAGCGTCGACTTGCCGGACCCGCTGACGCCCGTCACCGCGGTGAACACACCGAGGGGGAAGTCCGCGTCGATCGACTTGAGGTTGTTCGCGCGGGCACCCTGCACGGTGATGGCGCGCTTCAGGTTGACCTTGCGACGCTCGGCCGGCACCTCGATCGCGCGTCGGCCGGCGAGGTAGTCACCGGTGATCGACTCGCGGTTCTCGATGATGCCCTCGTACGAACCGGAGTGCACGACGTTGCCGCCGTTCACACCGGCACCGGGGCCGATGTCGACGACCCAGTCGGCCGTGCGGATCGTGTCCTCGTCGTGCTCGACGACGATGAGCGTGTTGCCGAGGTCCTTGAGCTTGACCAGGGTGTCGATGAGTCGACGGTTGTCGCGCTGGTGCAGGCCGATGCTCGGCTCGTCGAGCACGTAGAGCACGCCCGTCAGCCCGGAGCCGATCTGCGTCGCCAGGCGGATGCGCTGCGCCTCGCCGCCGGAGAGACCGCCGGCACCACGTGCCAGCGTGAGGTAGTTCAGGCCGACCTCGAGCAGGAACTCGAGGCGTGCGCGGATCTCGCGGAGGACCGCGGCGGCGATGTGCGCTTCGCGGTCGGTCAGCGTCAGCTCGTCCATGAACGAGTACGCGTTGTCGAGCGACATGTCGGTGACGTCCGCGATGCTGCGGTCGTTGACCGTCACCGCGAGCACCTCGGGCTTGAGGCGGGTTCCCTCGCACACCGGGCACGGGACCTCGCGCAGGTACCCCTGGAAGCGCTGCCGCTGCGAGTCCGACTCGGCCTCGGCGAACTTGCGCTCGATGTAGGGCATGACGCCTTCGAACCCGCTCGTGTACCGCATCTCGCGGCCGAAGCGGTTGCGCCAGGAGACCGACACCTGGAAGTCCTTGCCGGTCAGGATCGACGCCTGCACCGCGGGGTCGAGCTGGCTCCACGGGGTGTCGAGCGAGAAGCCGAGCTCCTTGCCGAGGCCGCCGAGCAGCTTCTCGAAGTAGGAGTACAGCCCGCTCGTCCCGGTCCAGGGCAGCAGGACGCCGTCGCGCAACGAGGCCTCGGGGTCGCCGAGCACCAGGTCGGGGTCGACCGACATGCGGGTGCCGAGGCCGGAGCACTCGGGGCAAGCACCGAACGGCGCGTTGAACGAGAACGTGCGCGGCTCGATCTCGGTGAGCGCGAGCGGGTGGTTGTTCGGGCACGAGAGGTTCTCGGAGTAGTTCCGGACCGCTCCGGGCCCCTCGTGGTCCACCAGGTCGATGCCGACGGTGCCGTCGGTCAGGCGCAGGGCGGTCTCGAGCGAGTCGGTGAGACGCCCGAGGATGTCGTCGCTCGCCACCAGGCGGTCGACGATGACCGAGATGTCGTGCTTGACCTGCTTCTTGAGCTTGGGCGGGTCGCTGAGCTGGATGCGCTCCCCGTCCACGATCGCGCGGGCGTAGCCGGACGCCGCGAGCTCCTGGAAGAGGTCGACGAACTCACCCTTCTTCTTCGAGATCACGGGTGCGAGGACCTGGAAGCGGGTGCCGGTCTCGAACTGCATGAGCTGGTCGGCGATCTGCTGCACGGTCTGCTTGCTGATCACCTCGCCACACGTCGGGCAGTGCGGGACCCCGATGCGCGCCCAGAGCAGACGCATGTAGTCGTAGACCTCGGTGATCGTGCCGACCGTCGACCGCGGGTTGCGGTTGGTCGACTTCTGGTCGATCGACACCGCCGGCGAGAGCCCCTCGATGAAGTCGACGTCGGGGCGGTCGACCTGGCCGAGGAACTGGCGCGCGTAGGCGGACAGCGACTCGACGTACCGGCGCTGCCCCTCGGCGAAGATCGTGTCGAACGCCAGCGAGGACTTGCCCGAGCCGGACAGGCCGGTGAACACGACGAGCGAGTCGCGCGGGATCTCGAGGTCGACGTCACGGAGGTTGTGCACGCGCGCGCCGCGCACGCTGAGCGTGGAGGTGCTGTGCGGAGCGGTCCCGCCGGGGAGGTGGAGGTCAGCGGGCTCGCCGAAGGCGTTCCGGCCCGACGTCGAGGTACCGGGGTCAGAGGTGATGGTCATCGTCGTCGATTCTACGAAGCGGCACCGACATTCGGCCGGGATGGAGGGTCAGACGAGTGCGTCGAGAGCGAACGCGACACCGGATGCACGCTCGCTCGCGGCCCAGAGCTGCGCTGCGACGGTGCGGTCGTGCGCCCGAGGTTCGGCCGCGACCACCGTGGCCGGGCCACGGAGCTGCATCCAGCCGGCCGGGCCCCAGTACTCCCCCGAGTGCACGTCAGCACCGACGGCCGCGTGCACGAGCGGCTGGGCGCCGACGTCCTTGCCCTGGGCGACGACGCGCTGCGCCGGGCGGATCCACTCCGGTTCGGGTCGTGCCGGGCTGACGTCCGGGCGTGCCGGTGACAGGCGGTCGAGCGACAGGCCGGGGTGCGCGACGACGCTCGACACGGACGACCCTGAGTCGGCCAGTCGCTCGGCGAGCTCGAAGCCGAACAGCATCACGGCGAGCTTGCTCCTGGCGTACTGGCGGTGGCTCGAGTACCGACCGACGCCGAGCGGATCGGTCGCGTCGAGCTGGGCGAATCGATGGGCGATCGACCCGAGGTGCACGACCCGGCCGGCTCGTCGTTCGAGCAGGGGCAGGACCCGGGCGGTCCACGCGAAGTGCCCGAGGTGGTTCGTACCGATCTGCAGTTCGGTGCCCTGTGCCGTGCTCCCCCGCGTCGACGCCCCGACGACCCCGGCGTTGTTCACGACCGCGTCGACGCCGTCGGGTTCCAGCGCGGCGAGTTCCGCGGCAGCGGCACTGACCGAGTCGAGGTCGGCGAGGTCGAGGTGGACGTGGGCGAGCGAGGCCCCGTCGACCTGCCGACGGATGCTGCGCTCGGCGGCGTCCGCCCGGCCGCGGTCGCGCGTCGCCAGCACCACACGGTGCCCCGCCGCGGCGAGCTGCTCGGCGGCGTGGTACCCGAGCCCGGCGCTCGCACCGGTGACGACGACCGTGCGGGCGCCGTCAGCTGACATGTCCGGCCGACTCCATCTGGCGCAGGGCCTTCTTCAGGTCCTGCACCTCGTCGCGCAGTCGCGCCGCGAGCTCGAACTTCAGCTCCGCCGCCGCCTGCAGCATCTGGTCGTTCAGGTCGGCGATGGTGGCACCGAGCTGCGTCGCACCCTCGCCCGCGATGCCGCCGCGCTTGAGGTTCGGCGTGGGCGACCGACGGCCGTCGGTGCCGGGGCGACCCTGCAGGAGCGCCTTCGTGTCGTCGTTCTCGCGCTGCAGGACCTCGGTGATGTCCGCGATCTTCTTGCGCAGCGGCTGGGGGTCGATGCCGCGCTCCAGGTTGTAGGCGACCTGCTTCTCACGACGGCGATCGGTCTCCTCGATCGCGGTCTTCATCGAGTCGGTCATCTTGTCGGCGTACATGAGCACCTGGCCCGACACGTTGCGGGCAGCACGACCGATCGTCTGGATGAGCGACGTCGACGAGCGGAGGAAGCCTTCCTTGTCGGCGTCGAGGATCGCGACGAGCGACACCTCGGGCAGGTCGAGGCCCTCGCGCAGCAGGTTGATGCCGACGAGCACGTCGTAGACGCCCTGCCGCAGCTCGGTCAGCAGCTCGACGCGCTTCAGGGTGTCGACGTCGGAGTGCAGGTAGCGGACGCGCACACCGGCGTTCCCGAGGAAGTCCGTGAGTTCCTCCGCCATGCGCTTGGTCAGCGTGGTGACGAGGACGCGCTCGTCCTTCTCGACCCGTTGCTTGATCTCCTCGAGCAGGTCGTCGATCTGGCCGTCGCTCGGCTTGACCACGATCTCGGGGTCGATCAGGCCGGTCGGGCGGATGATCTGCTCGACCACGCTGTCGGTGACCCCGAGCTCGTAGCGCCCCGGGGTGGCCGACAGGTAGACCTTCTGCCCGACGCGCTCGAGGAACTCCTCCCACTTCAGCGGGCGGTTGTCCATCGCGCTCGGCAGGCGGAACCCGTGCTCGACGAGGGTGCGCTTGCGCGAGGCGTCACCCTCGTACATCGCGCCGATCTGCGGCACGGTGACGTGCGACTCGTCGATGACGATGAGGAAGTCGTCGGGGAAGTAGTCGATGAGGCAGTGCGGCGCTTCGCCCGGACCACGGCCGTCCATGTGCCGCGAGTAGTTCTCGATGCCCGAGCAGAACCCGATCTGCTCCATCATCTCGATGTCGAACGTGGTGCGCATCCGGAGGCGCTGGGCCTCGAGCAGCTTGCCCTGGCCCTCGAGCTCGGCGAGCCGTTCCGCGAGTTCTTCCTTGATGGAGGCGATCGCGCGGTGCATCACGTCGGTGTCCGCGACGTAGTGCGAGGCCGGGAAGATCGACACCGCGGGCAGGTCGTCGATGACGTTGCCGGTGAGCGGGTGCAGCGAGGAGAGCGCTTCGATCTCGTCACCGAACATCTCGATGCGGATCGCGTGCTCTTCGTACATCGGGATGATCTCGATGGTGTCGCCGCGCACCCGGAACGTGCCCCGGGCGAAGTCGACGTCGTTGCGCTGGTACTGCATGGCGACGAACTTGCGCACGAGCTGGTCGCGGGAGATCGTCTGGCCCACGTGGAGCGCGACCGATGCGTTCATGTACTGCTCGGGGGTGCCGAGACCGTAGATGCAGGAGACGGTGGACACCACCACGGTGTCGCGACGGCTGAGCAGCGAGTTCGTCGTGGAGTGCCGGAGTCGTTCGACCTCGGCGTTGACGGAGGAGTCCTTCTCGATGAAGGTGTCCGTCTGCGGGACGTACGCCTCGGGCTGGTAGTAGTCGTAGTACGAGACGAAGTACTCGACCGCGTTGTTCGGCATCAGGCTGCGGAACTCGTTGGCGAGCTGGGCCGCGAGCGTCTTGTTGTGCGCGAGCACGAGTGTCGGCCGCTGCACCTGCTCGATGAGCCACGCGGTCGTCGCCGACTTGCCGGTACCGGTCGCACCCAGCAGCACGACGTCGGTCTCACCGGCGTTGATCCGCCCGGCGAGTTCCGCGATGGCCGCGGGCTGGTCGCCACTCGGCGAGTACTCGCTGATGACCTCGAACGGACGCACCGCTCGGGTCGGTTCGATCGCAACACCCATGGGGACAACGGTAGTCGGCACCCCTGACACCGAGGACCGCTGCTCGCCCTCGGCGTACTGTCCGCTGCAAGCAGGCTCCAAGTCGACTGATGGTCAACGGGCATACCGTCCGATCCGTTCAGTCACCCGACTCCTTCCCACTCCCCCGAAGAGGCCTCATGACCACGGCGAACCCGGCCGCACCGATCAAGGGCACCCCGTTCCGCGGACGCATCCGCGGACGCGTGCTCGTCCTGCTCTGCTGCATGTACGCGATCTCGTACATCGACCGGACGAACATCTCGACGGCGCTGCCGCACATCACCGAGGAGTTCGGGTTCAACGAGGCGACCGCCGGTCTCATCGTCTCCGCGTTCTCGTTGCCGTACGCCCTGCTGCAGGTGTTCGGCGGCACGATCAGCGAGAAGTTCGGCCCGCGCCGGGCGCTCTTCGTCATCACGGTGATCTGGGGCGTCGCGACGCTCTGGACCGGGTTCGCGGTCGGCTTCTGGACCCTCTTCGCCGCGCGGGCCCTGCTCGGGCTGAGCGAGGCCGCCGCGTTCCCGACCGCCACGCAGGCGATGAGCCGGTGGATCCCCCGCGACCGGAACGGCTTCGCCCAGGGCGTGGTGCACTCCGCGGCACGGCTCGGCAACGCGCTGGCCCCGCTCATCGTCGCGTGGGTGATCGGGGCGACGGGCAGCTGGCGCTGGGCGTTCTTCGCCACCGCGGTGCTGTCCCTGGCGTGGGCCGTCGTCTGGTTCGTCTGGTTCCGGGACAAGCCCGAGTCCGCGAAGGGCATCACGCAGGTCGAGCTCGCCGAGCTCCCGCCGGTCGAGACCCGCGCGACCCGTCCCCCGGTGCCGTGGCGGCAGATGGCGAAGCAGATCCTGCCGGTCACCTTCGTCGACTTCGGGTACGGCTGGACCCTCTGGGTGTTCCTCACGTGGCTCCCGACGTTCCTCAGCTCCACCTACGGCCTGGAGATCGGCGACTTCGCCCTGTTCACCACCCTCATCCTGCTGGCCGGTGTCGTCGGGGACACGGTCGGCGGGATGCTGAGCGACCGCATCATCCACCGCGGCGGGAACACCCGGAACGCCCGCCGGACCATCCTGGTGATCGGGCTCGGCGGCTCGCTCCTCTGCCTCATCCCGCTCGTGATCGGGCAGGGCCTGCTCGTCGCGACGATCTCGCTGGCCCTGTCGTTCTTCTTCCTCGAGCTCTGCAACGCCAACCTCTGGGCGATCCCGATGGACGTGGCGCCGCAGTGGTCCGGCACGGCCTCGGGCTTCATGAACACCGGGTTCGGCATCGCCGGTGTCGTCTCGCCCATCGTGTTCGGTCTGCTCATCGACGCCTCCGGCTGGCAGGTGCCCTTCGCGCTCTCCTGCGTCCTGCTCGGAGCCGCGGCCGTCGTCGCGTGGTTCATGAAGCCCCAGCGGCTGACGTCCACCGACGGCGTGCTCGAGATCGGCACCCCGAAGGCCGAGCAGCGCTCGGCTTGACGGCCGGCAGCCGGTGCGCGGGACGCGCGCCGGCCCTGGTGGTCCGCACGCGACGGCCGGGAGGCGCGGGTCGGGCCCGCCACGTGCCTCCCGGCCGCCGCTCCACGTGTCCACTGCGCCGAACGGCTGGTGCGAGGTTCCGGACCCCGTGGGACGGCGTCACCGTCGCACCACGGACGAAACCTCGCACGAGAGCTGCGCCGTGCGGGCGAGCGCTCAGCGCGCGGCGCGCCGCCCGACGTCGTCGGTCTCGCCGACGAGGGCGTCGTCCGGCTCCACCGGTTCCGGCGACCGCTGCGGCACCGCCGCGCCTGCGGCACGACGCGCCCGCGCCGCTCGCGACGCCCGAGAGGACAACGACGGCCGCCCGGTCAACGGCACGCCGAGGGGCGTCCACCGGAACAGCTCGGTCACCGCGACGGACAGCACCAGCACGAGCACGTAGGTGACGAGGGTGAGCCACGGCCGTGGCACGACGGCCTCGAGCCAGCTGTCGCCGTAGAGCAGGATCCAGATGACGAACGGGTGGCTCAGGAAGATGCCGAACGAGCGATCGGAGGCGTAGTCGACGAACCGGGCGGTCCGGCTCCCGGGGCGCCGTCGATCCGCCCAGGCCGCGCCGATCGCCAGGAACCCGACGAACACCGCGGTGCTCCAGACCACCTGGACCGGCTGCAGCGGCGTCCCCGCGGCGTAGAGGGACTGCCCGAGGCCGACCTGCAGCGCCCACACACCGAGGGTGAGCCCACCGACGCCGGCGAACGCCCACAGGACCGAACGGCGGTGGACCCGGATGAACCGCAGGAACGCATCCGCGTGGTCGGCGGCGATCGCCCCCGAGACGATGAAGAAGACGTACGAGAAGAAGAACTGCTTCTGGTACCCCTGCATCCACGCGTCGCTCGCCGGGAAGTACTTGTACCCGGCGAACACCACCAGCTGGACCAGGAACGCCACGACCAGCACGGTCACGTGGTGCCCACGGGTCCGGCGCACCAGCCAGACGATCACCGGCAGGAGCAGGTACACCTGCATCGTCACGAGCAGGAAGTACAGGTGGTACCACGAGGTGCCGGTGACGATGCCCTCGGCCGCGGTGCGCACCAGGTCGGGGACGTCGCCACGGCGGGTGGGACTCAGCAGCCACGCCGCCGCGACGTAGACGAACGACCACGCCAGGTAGGGCACGCCCACGAGCAGGAACCGCTTCGGCCAGAACTGCGCCATCGGCCTCGGGCGCAAGGTGTAGCTGTACACGAGCACGAACGCGGTCAGCGAGAAGAAGACCAGCCGGGTGAAGTGCAGCAGGGCGAGCAGCGCGTTCAGCCCGACGTCGTCGGTGGCGGCGGTGTGGCTCGTGGTGTGCACCCCGATCACGCACGCGAACGTGAGGATGCGGAGCACGTCGACCTCGTACAGGTGCCGGGGCTTGCCCTCGGCCGTCCGCGTCGGCGTCTGCACCCCCGGCTCGTCACCGGTCGATGCCGGGGACACGCGTGATGGTCCGTTCACGATGGTCGGGCCATGGTCCGGACCTTCGCGCGCTGCACCTTGCCGGTGGGTGCACGCGGCAGGTCGGGCACGACGATGACCTCGACCGGTCGGCGGAACCGGGTCAGTTGTGCCTCGGCCCGGGCAACGAGATCGGCCACGAGGGCTGCGCGGTCGACGGGTTCGTCGGGCTGCGGGATCACGTAGGCGATCGGGACGGCACCGAGCACGTCGTCGGGGCGGCCGACGACGACCGCCTCGAGCACGCGGGGGTCGCCGAGCAGGACGTCCTCGACCTCGGACGGGTAGACCTTCTCGCCACCGCGGTTGATGACGTCGTCGGAGCGTCCGGCCAGTGACACCCAGCCGTCGGTGCTGACGGACCCGACGTCACCGGTGTGGAGCCAGCCATCGGCGTCGAACCGCTCGGGCGCGCGGCCACCCAGGTATCCCCGGACGATCCCCTCGCCCCGCACCCACAGCGCACCGATCTCGCCGGCGGGCAGCACCGAGCCGTCCTCGCCGCGGACCTGCACCTCGGACCCGACCGGCACCCCGACGGTGCCGGGCCGGGCGGGTTCGTCGAGCGGCGTCGCCGTGATCTGCGAGGCGCCTTCGGTCATGCCCCAGCTCACGACGAGCGGCACGTCTCCGAGGGCGGCGCGCACCGGATCGGGCAGCGGCGCCGACGCGCTGCGCACGAACCGCAGGCCCGGCGGGAACTCGAGCGGCCCGGTCTTCGCCAGCACGGCCAGGACGGCCGGGACGGCGTTCAGCCAGGTGATCCGTCGTTCCGCGAGCAGGTCCCAGAACCCGGTCCGACGGAAGCGCCGGTCGAGCACGAGGGTCGCGCCGGCGACGAGCGTCGCGAGCAGTCCGACCACCTCGGCGTTGACGTGGAACAGCGGCAAGGAGTTGAACCCGCGGTCGTCCGGCACGAGCCGGTTGTGCCGTGCGACGGCCCGGGCGACGAACAGCAGCTGCGTCTCGGGCAGCTCGACGCCCTTCGGCGTGCCGGTCGAACCGGAGGTGAACAGCACGACGGACCCCTGGCCCGGCGCGTGCGGGCTGTCGGCGGGCAGGTCGCCGTCACGGACGGCGGTCGGGAGGAACGTGGCCGGGTCGATCCCGCTCGCCGGTGCCCCGGGGACGGTCCCGTCCACCGCGCGGTCCGACACGACGATGGACGCGCCGCCGATGAGGTCGGCGAGACGGCCGGGCTCGGTGGCCGGCTGGCCGGTGTCGACGGGGATCGCCCGGCGACCGGAGGCGACGGCGCTCAGGTGCACGACCGCGAACGCGAGCGGGTCACCCACGTCGACCAGGACGGCACCCGACGGGGCGATGCCGATCGCGTCGAAGGTCCGCGACCAGGCGGTCACCGCGTCGTCGAGCGCGCGGTAGGTGAGGACGCGCTCGGAGCGGGCGTCCTCGAGGAAGTGGCGCACGCCCCCGTCGGCCGCACGGGCCCGGATGAGCGAGCGCAGGTCGGGTTCATCACGAACGGGCTGCACGCAGGAAGGCTATTGCGCGACGCTATGAGCGGTCGGAGGGAACAGCAGGATCTGTGGAGAACCGGTGCAGCATCCACTGCCACAGCGGGAGCATCCGGGGGACGCCGTCACGGGTGAGCGGCGTCGAGTCCTTGATGATCAGGGAGTGCGCCTTGCCCTCGCCGCCGAGGTCGGTGAGGATCGCGTGCGGGTCCGCTCCGGCGAGTGGCGGTGCGGTGTCCGTCTCGAACGGCCCGGACACACCGCTCAGCCCGAGGACGTCCCACGAACCGGTGATGCGGGGGCCGAACGTGTCACGGACGTCGTCGATGGCGTACATCCGGTCCACCGGTGTCCGGCCCGGGCGGTCCATCCACGCTGCGTGTGCCGGCCCGCGGGACTCGACGGGTGACGAGAACATCAGCGCGCCGTGGACACTGCGGACGTGGGCGATGTACGCCGCCTCTCCGCCGCCCTGCGAGTGCCCGGCCACGACGATGTCGTTCCAGACGATGCGGTCGTCGCCCTGGACGAACCGCCCCCAACCGCCGTCCGGGTCGTGGTCGTCGAGGTACGCGACGGCGTCCCGGAAGCGCGAGACGATCGACCCGGCCGGACTGACCGCACTGAACGCCGAGGGCCGCGTGCCGTCGAAGCGGTTCCGCTGCACCATGCCGTAGCAGCGTGCGTCGGCCTCACACGTGCCGGACAGGGTGCGGCCCAGGTTCCAGTAGTCGAGGCCGAGCACGTGGTACCCATCAGCCAGGGCGGCTCCGAGGAACCGCTGGTACTCCGCGGGACGGGATCGGGTCGCGGGCAGGAACAGCAGGAGCGGACCGTCGGCCGAGGTGCGCGCGGCGAAGTCGTCCCGGTTCGGCGTGAGCCGCTCACCGTTCACCGTTCCGAGCCGGAACCGGTGGAACTCTCCCTCGGGCCCCTGTTCGTCACCCGACGGCCGCTCGTGCACCGCGACCCGGCCGTTGTCCGCCACACGCTGGGCACCGAGGACGTTCGCGGCGACGAGCGAGGCGGCCCCGATCGCCACGAGGACGATCGCGGCGAGGACCAGCAGCAGGCGGTGGCTCATGGAGTGATCCGCGCCCACACCTCGTCAGCGGAGCGGATCGTCTGCTCGAGCGTCCCGGTGGCGTCGACGACGTGGTCGGCGAGGGCGAGACGGTCGGCATCGCTCGCCTGGGCAGCGACGCGGCGCTCGGCCTCGTAACGGGGCATGCCGCGGTGCTCGACGAGCCGTTCGATGCGCTGCGCCGCGGGGGCGTCGACCACCACGACGGCGTCGAACCGGAGCGGACGCGAGCCGCGGGCCTCGGCGAGCAACGGCACGTCGTAGACCACCACGGCGTCGGGGTCGGCGGCCTCGGCGGCGTCGAACGCCTGCTGCGCGAGCCGCCAGACCTCGGGGTGCGTGATGGCTTCGAGGTCCTTCCGCGCCGCGGGGTCCGCGAACACGATCGACCCGAGCGCCGGCCGGTCGAGCGAACCGTCGGCAGCGATCACCGACGGACCGAACCGCTCGGCGACCTGCGCCAGGCCCGGGCTGCCCGGTGCCACGGCGTCCCGAGCCAGTCGGTCAGCGTCGATGACGACGGCCCCGTGCTCGGCCCAGCGCCGGGAGACGGTCGACTTGCCCGCGGCGATGCCGCCCGTGAGTCCGATGATGTGCACGGCAACAGGGTAACGACCCCGATGCCCGGAAACGCCGGAAGCCCGGCACCCTGTCAGGGGTGCCGGGCTTCCGGTCGGGACGAACCGCTCGATCAGTTGTTGGTCGAGCTGAGCTTCTCGCGGAGTGCAGCGAGCGACGCGTCGTCGGCCAGGGGGCTCGCGCCACCCGTCTCGCCGGCGAACGACGAGGTCGACGACGACGAGGAAGCCGTGGCCGGGAGGTCGAAGCCACCCTGCGCCTCGTCGGCGATGGTCTTCGCGACCTGCGCCTTGTGGGCTTCCCAACGACCCTGGGCGGCCGCGTACTGGCCCTCCCACTCGGTGCGCTGCGTGTCGTAGCCCTCGAGCCACTCGTTGGTCTCCGGGTCGAAGCCCTCGGGGTACTTGTAGTCACCCTTGTCGTCGTACTCGGTCGGCATGCCGTAGAGCGCCGGGTCGAACTCGTCGCTCTCCGGGTCGACGCCCTCGTTCGCCTGCTTGAGGCTGAGCGAGATGCGGCGACGGTCGAGGTCGATGTCGATGATCTTGACGAAGACCTCGTCGTTGACCGAGACGACCTGCTCGGCGAGCTCGACGTGCTTGTTCGAGAGCTCCGAGATGTGCACGAGGCCCTCGATGCCGTCGGCAACGCGGACGAAGGCACCGAACGGGACGAGCTTCGTGACCTTGCCCGGTGCGATCTGACCGATCGCGTGGGTGCGGGCGAAGACCTGCCACGGGTCCTCCTGCGTCGCCTTGAGCGAGAGCGACACGCGCTCGCGGTCCAGGTCGACCTCGAGGATCTCGACGGTGACTTCCTGACCGACCTCGACGACCTCGCTGGCGTGCTCGATGTGCTTCCAGCTGAGCTCGGAGACGTGGACGAGACCGTCGACGCCGCCGAGGTCCACGAACGCACCGAAGTTGACGATCGAGGAGACGATGCCCTTGCGGACCTGGCCCTTGTGGAGGTTGTTGAGGAACGTCGTCCGGGACTCGGACTGCGTCTGCTCGAGGAGCGCACGGCGCGACAGGACCACGTTGTTGCGGTTCTTGTCGAGCTCGAGGATCTTGGCCTCGATCTCCTGGCCGAGGTACGGCGTGAGGTCGCGGACACGACGGAGCTCGATGAGCGAGGCGGGGAGGAAGCCACGGAGGCCGATGTCGACGATGAGACCGCCCTTGACGACCTCGATGACCGTCCCGGTCACGACGCCGTCGGACTCCTTGATCTTCTCGACGTCGCCCCACGCACGCTCGTACTGCGCGCGCTTCTTCGACAGGATGAGGCGGCCTTCCTTGTCCTCCTTCTGGAGAACCAGGGCCTCGACCTCGTCGCCGACCTCGACGACCTCGTTGGGGTCGACGTCGTGCTTGATCGAGAGCTCGCGCGAGGGGATGACGCCCTCGGTCTTGTAACCGACGTCGAGGAGGACCTCGTCGCGGTCGATCTTCACGACGGTGCCGGAGATGAGATCACCGTCGTTGAAGAACTTCAGGGTCTTCTCGACCTCGGCCAGGAAGTCATCAGCCGAACCGATGTCGTTGATGGCGACCTGCTTAGGAGCCTTGGTCGTAGTGGTTGTCATGTAGAGATTGCTCCGAACGGACATGAGTCGGGCCATGGCGTGCGGGGACTCGGCCCCCGTGGTGCACCGCCGTGGCGATTGATTGAGTGGCGCGGATTGCGCCGCACAAGTCTAACCGCACCGGCGGAGGCCCCACAACCGGGCGTGTCGACGGCGCGTCACCCGACCAGGGCGGTCCGAAGGGTGTCGAGGCCGATGCTGCCGAGCGAGAGCGCACGGTGGTGGAACGCCTTCAGGTCGAAGTCGGCTCCCTCGCGGGCGGCGACCTCGTCGCGGATGGACTCCCAGACGCGCTGACCCACCTTGTACGAGGGGGCCTGCCCCGGCCACCCGAAGTACCGGGCGACCTCGAACCGGACGAACGCGGGGTCCATGTTCACGTTCTGCCCCATGAAGTCGAGCGCGTACTCCCACGTCCAGCCGCCGCCGTCGGGGTTCGTCTTCTGCAGGTGCACGCCGATGTCGAGCACGACGCGGGCCGCCCGCATGCGCTGCCCGTCGAGCATGCCGAGCCGGTCGCCGTCGTCGTCGAGGAACCCGAGCTGCTCCATCAGCCGTTCGGCGTACAGCGCCCAGCCTTCGACGTGCCCGGAGGACCCGGAGAGCTGCCGGCGCCACGTGTTCAGCTCGCCGCGGTTGTAGACGCCCTGGCTGATCTGCAGGTGGTGTCCGGGGACACCCTCGTGGTAGACCGTCGTCTTCTCGCGCCAGGTGCCGAACTCGGTGACGCCCTCGGGCACGGACCACCACATGCGGCCGGCACGGGAGAAGTCGTCGGAGGGGCCGCTGTAGTAGATGCCGCCCTCCTGGGTGGGGGCGATCCGGCACTCCAGGCGACGGATCGGGTCCGGGATGTCGAAGTACGTCCCGGCCATCGCGGCGATCGACGCGTCGCTCGTCTCCTGCATCCACCGCTGCAGCGCGTCGGTTCCGTGCAGGATCCGGGACGGGTCGGTGTCGAGCACCTCGATCGCCCGGGCGACGCTCGCACCGGACTCGATGCGGTCGGCGATGCGCTCCTGCTCGTCCCGCATGCGCGTGAGTTCCTCGAGGCCCCATTCGTACGTCTCGTCGAGGTCGACGACCGCGCCGAGGAACCGGCGCGAGTGCAGCTCGTAGGCCTCGCGACCGACGGCGTCGACGGGGGTGGCGAGCGGCAGCAGCTCGTGCTCCAGGAACTGTCCGAACGAGCGGTAGGCCGCCGCGGCGACCTCGGCACCGCGGTGCAGGTCTGCTCGGAGCGTCTCCGGCACGGGGACGTCGCCCTCGAACGCGGCGGAGTCGGCCAGCTGACGGAACATCCCGCCGTCGGCGCCGGTGCGCGCCGCCTGCTCGGCGATGAGCGCGACCTGGCGCTTCGCCGGGGTGACGCCTTCACGCGTGCCCTCGAGCAGGGTCTCGCGGATGCCCTCGAGCGCATCCGGCAGCGCCTGCAGCCGACTCGCGATGTCCTGCCAGTCGCCCTCGGTCGCGGTCGGCATCAGGTCGATGATCTCCCGCACCGACTGCGCCGGGCTCGCGATGACGTTGAGGTCGCGGAGGTGCAGCTTGCGCTCGTACGACTCCTGCACCAGGTCCAGCTCGGCGCCGAGGTCGGCCTTCGTCACCTGGTCCACCGAGTCGACGGCGGGAGCGGCGTCGAGCGCACGCTTCGCACCGCGCGCGGCCTCGGCCATCGCGGCGGCGCCGGCGGGCGAGGTGTCGCCGTACTCCCCCGTGCGCCCCGGGACGCCGATGTACGTGGCGGTCGTCGGGTCGAGGTCGACGAGGGTGGTGACCCAGTCCTCGGCGACGCGGTCGACGGCGGACGGCTGGCGGACAGGACGCTCTTCGCTCATGCCCCGACCCTACCGACCCGCGGGTCGGCAGGAATCCCGAGCCGCCCGGGTCAGTGGGCGGCGCTCTCCCAGTTCGGCCCCACACCGACCGAGACGTCGAGCGGGACGCTCAGCTCGGCGGCGCTGCCCATCCGGGTGCGGAGGATCTCCTCGACACGCTCCTGCTCCCCGGGCGCGACCTCGAGGATGAGCTCGTCGTGCACCTGGAGCAGCAGGTGCGACTGCAGCTCGCCGTCGCGCAGGTCGTCGGCGACCCCGAGCATCGCGATCTTGATGATGTCGGCGGCCGAACCCTGGATCGGGGCGTTCAGCGCGGCGCGTTCGGCGTTCTCGCGCAGGACCCGGTTCGGGCTCTTCAGGTCGGGGAACGGGCGACGGCGACCGAAGATCGTCTCGGTGTAGCCGTCCTCGCGCGCCTGCTCGACGACGTTGCGCAGGTAGTCGCGCACAGCGCCGAAGCGAGCGAAGTACTCGGTCATCAGGGTGCGGGCCTCGGACTGCTCGATGCGCAGCTGCTTCGACAGACCGAAGGCGCTCAGCCCGTAGGCCAGGCCGTAGGACATCGCCTTGACCTTGGTGCGCATCTCGTTGGAGACCTCGGACGGGTCGACGCCGAACACCCGCGCGCCGACGAAGCGGTGCAGGTCCTCGCCCTCGTTGAAGGCCTGGATGAGCCCCGGGTCGCCGGAGAGGTGCGCCATGATCCGCATCTCGATCTGCGAGTAGTCGGCGGTGACGAGCGTCGTGTACGGCTCGGCCACCGCGAACGCCGACCGGATCCGGCGACCGACGGCCGTCTTCACCGGGATGTTCTGCAGGTTCGGGTCGGTCGACGAGACCCGGCCGGTGCTCGTACCGGTCTGCTCGTACCGGGTGTGGATGCGACCATCGACCACGGCGGCGTCGAGCGTGTCGACGATCTGCCGGAGCTTCGTGGCGTCGCGGTGCTGCAGCAGGAGCCCGAGGAACGGGTGCGGGTGCTGTTCCTGCAGGTCGGCCAGGCTCGCGGCGTCGGTCGAGAACCCGGTCTTGGTCTTGCGGGTCTTCGGCATCGCGAGCTCGGTGAACAGGACCTCCTGCAGCTGCTTCGGCGATCCGAGGTTGACCTCGTGCCCGATCTCGGCGAAGGCCTGCTGCGCGAGTTCGGCGGCGCGCTCCCCGAGTTCCTTCGACAGGCCGGTGAGCACCGGGCGGTCGATGCCGACGCCGATGGTCTCCATGCCCGCCAGCACCGACACGAGCGGCAGCTCGATGTCGTCGAGGACCTGCAGCGAGGACGCGTCGATCCGGGCGCGCAGGGCCGTGGTGACGCGGAGCACGAACCACGCGTGCACCCCGACGTTGACCGGGTCGGTCTCGGGGACCAGCTGGTTCGGGTCGGCCGTCGGCAGTTCTTCGCCGAGCTCCTGGTAGACGAGGTCGGACAGCGGCTGTCCCTGCTTGCCGGGCTGCGCGAGCCACCCCATGATCCGGGCGTCGCCGGCGATGCCGTTCACGACGAAGCCGGCGGTGCCGAGCGCCTTGATCGCGGCCTTGGCGTCGTGGAAGTGCTTCGGGGCGTCGGAGGCGAACCAGGCCGAGAGCTGCTCGTAGTCCTGCGCGCCGCTGCCGCCCGGTACCAGCACGGCGTCGTCGTGGGTCGCGATGCCGATGGCGCTGAGGCGTCCGTCGATGACCTCGACCGCGACGCCGTAGCCGTTCGCCGCCTCGGTCGCGTTGCGGCGCTCGAGCCAGTAGCCGAGCTCTTCGTCGATCAGGGTCTTGACGGGCGGCGGGGTCGGCGCGCCGTCGTCGACGGTGCCCTCGGCCGCGGGCTCGGCGGGGTCGCCCGACCCGGCCACCTTGAAGACGCGGTCGAGCAGCGTGCGGAACTGCAGCTTGGCGAAGAGCTCGCGCACCGCGGTCTCGTCGACCGGGCGGAGTGCGACGTCGGCGGGACCGACGGGCAGCTCGACGTCGGTGACCAGGCGGTTGAGCCGGCGGTTCCGGATCGCCCGGTCCTGCTGCTCGCGCAGGTTGTTGCCGACGACGCCCTTGATCTCGTCGGCGTGCTCGAGGACGCCGTCGAGCGACCCGTACTGAGTGACCCACTTGACCGCGGTCTTCTCGCCGACCTTGTCGATGCCGATCAGGTTGTCGCTGGTCTCGCCGACGAGTGCGGCGATGTCCGGGTACTGGTGGGGCTCGATGCCGTAGCGCTCGTAGACCTTGTCGCGGTCGTAGCGGGTGAGTTCGGAGACGCCGCGGACGGACGGGTAGAGCAGCGTGACGTCGTCGTTGACGAGCTGGATCGAGTCGCGGTCACCGGAGACCACGTAGACCTTGAAGCCCTGGTCGGCGCCCTGCTTGGAGAGGGTCGCGAGGATGTCGTCGGCCTCGTAGTCCTCCTTCGTGACGGTGGTGATGCCCATCGCCTCGAGCGCCTGCTGCAGGAGCGGGATCTGGCCCTTGAACTCGGCCGGGGTCTCGGAGCGGGTGCCCTTGTACTCGGCGTACTCACGCGTTCGGAACGAGAACCGGGAGATGTCGAACGCCACCGCCAGGTGGGTGGGCTTCTCGCGCTGCAGCAGCATCAGCAGCATCGAGATGAAGCCGTGGATCGCGTTGGTGTGCTGCCCCTCGCGGTTCACGAAGCTGTCGACCGGCAGCGCGTAGAAGGCCCGGAAGGCGAGCGAGTGGCCGTCGATGACCATGAGGGTAGGCTTTGCGGAGTCCGACACCCGGACAGCCTACCGACGCCCGCTGACACGGAAGGTCGACGCAGACCGTGACCGACGACACCACATCGACCACGATCGATCCCCGCATCGACGAACGCGGCATGGGCGAGCTGGCCGAGAAGATGGGCATGGTCATCACCGAGCTCTCGGCCGAGCGGGCGGTCGGTTCGATCCCCGTCGAGGGCAACCGCCAGCCGGTCGGCCTGCTGCACGGCGGTGCCTACGTCGTCCTCGCGGAGAGCCTCGGTTCGATGGCCGCGAACGTGCACGCCGGGCCCGACCGCTACGCCGTCGGCATCGAGCTCAGTGCCTCGCACTCCCGCAGCGCCACGAGCGGCATCGTCACGGGCACGTGCACCGCCATCCACCTGGGCGGCACGCTCACCACCCACGAGATCGTCCTGACCGACGACCAGGGTCGTCGCTGCTCCACCGTGCGGATCACGAACATGATCCGCGAGCGACGCTGACCGACGGAGCGACGGAGCGACGGACCGACGACTCAGTCCTCCGGCGGCCGCTGCAGCAGCAGGCGGGCGTCGCCGAACCCGAGCCGCCGGTAGAGCCGTTCGCCGTCCACGCTCGAGTGCACCGACGTCCGCTCCACGCCGAGCTCGTCGGCGAGCTCGAGCAGCGCCGTCACGAGGCGTCCGGCGACGCCGGAACCACGCAGCTCCGGGTGCACGTAGACCGTCTGCACGTCAGCGGTCAGTCGGCGGCCCGGCCGGTCCGGCAGCGGCGGTCGCGCGACGAGCCCGAGCCACGCCATGCCGAGCACGACACCGTCCCGCTCCGCGACGACGCACCGGTGCGACTCCGTGTGGTCGGCGGCGAACGCCGTCATGGCAACGCGGTACGACTGCACACTCGCCGCCGGCTGCGCGCCGCCCTCGTCGACGCTCCACCGCCACCGCAGGTCCGCCACCGCCGGCATGTCGTCAGGCCGGGAGGCCCGGATCACCACGTCGTCCATGGCTCCAGCCTGCCAGGTGGTCGCGGCACACGCCCCACCCCCGGACGCAGGAACGCCGCCGACCCCAGGGGGTCCGACGGCGTTCCGTGAGCGACGGTGGTGCGCTGGACTACTTCTTGGCGCTGAGCTGCTCGATGATCGCCTTGGCGACGTCGTGCATGGTCAGGCGGCGGTCCATCGAGGCCTTCTGGATCCAGCGGAACGCCTCGGGCTCGGTGAGACCCATCTTCTCGTTCAGCAGGCCCTTGGCGCGGTCGACGAGCTTGCGGGTCTCGAAGCGCTCGACGAGGTCGGCGACCTCGGCCTCGAGCGTGATGATCTGCTGGTACCGCGAGAGGGCGATCTCGATCGCGGGGAGCAGGTCGTTCGGGGTGAAGGGCTTGACCACGTAGGCCAGCGCACCGGCCTCGGTGGCACGCTCGACGAGGTCCTTCTGGCTGAACGCGGTCAGCAGGACGACGGGCGCGATGTGGTTCTTGGACAGCTTCTCGGCTGCGGAGATGCCGTCGAGCTGGGGCATCTTGACGTCCATCACGACGAGGTCGGGGCGGAGGTCGGTCGCAAGCTGGACGGCGGTCTCACCGTCACCGGCTTCACCGACCACGTCGAACCCGTTGTCGCGGAGGATCTCCACGATGTCGAGGCGGATGAGCGACTCGTCCTCGGCGACGACGACGCGACGGGGTGCTGGTGCTGTTGCTTCTGTGTCACTCACGGACGAAAGCCTACTAGACGACGGAAGTGCCGTATCCCAGACCACGCAGATCGATCAGTCGGATGGTACGAGTGGCGGGACTTGAACCCGCACGCCGTGAGGCAGAGCATTTTGAGTGCCCCGTGTCTGCCGATTCCACCACACTCGCGAGGAGGCCAACACTACCAGCCCGACCCGCGCCTCCCGGCCCGTCGTCGACCGTCTCAGGAGCCCTCGAGCGCCTCGATCGCCGCCACGAGACCGGCCCGTCGCGGCGACCGCCGCGGCAGCACCGCGAGCAGCGCGCGCAGCACGAGCGCGTCGGTCGCACCGTCCGGGGTGCGCGCCCACGCGAGCAGGGCGTCGACGCCGCCGTCGGCGACGACCGACTCGCGGAACCGCAGCCGCACCAGGTCACGGACCGCGTCGACGCCGGGTGCGGCGGAGCCCGGCAGGACCGGTCCGGCGTACCGGTCGACGGCCTGGAGGCGCGCCCCGCGTTCGAGCGCGGACAGCACGCCGTCGACGTCGGTCCGGACCCCGGTCACCCGGTACGGCCGCGACGTCACGGTCACGTCCGGCGCGTGCTGCGCGAGGACCCGGCGCAGCCGGACGACCTCGGCGCGCAGGGTGACGACCGCGCCCGGGTCACCGTAGACGGCGGCGGCGAGGTCGGTCGCTGCGAGGCCGGCGGGGTGCGCGGCGAGCACGACGAGCAGTTCGGAGTGCCGGGCGGACAGCTCGACCCGGCGGTCGGCGATCCGGAGCACGGCGGTGTCGGTCCCGAGCACGGTCAGCTCGGCCGACGGTACGCGGGGGGTCCGCGCCCGTGGTCGGACCGCGGCCAGGGCGAGCTGGGCCTCGGCTGCGGCGACCGTGGCGGCGAGCAGCGACAGCGTGTGCCGCTCGACGGCGCGGTCGTCGCCCGTCAGGTCGAGCACGCCGACGGTCGCACCGCTCGCGTCGTGCACCGGGACGGCCGTGCACGAGAACGGCTTGACGGCGTTCGCGTAGTGCTCGTCGGAGCGGATCTGCACCGGACGGTCGAGGCGCAGTGCCGTGCCGGGCGCGCTGGTGCCGACGCGGTCCTCCGACCAGTCGGCCCCGGAGACGAAGCCCATGTCCTCGGCGGCGCGACGCGTGGAGCGGGCGCCGTCGACCCAGACGAGACGGCCCGCGGCGTCCGCGACGGCGACGACGCACCCGGCCGAGCGGGAGTCGTCGAGCAGCAGCCGGCGGACCACCGGCAGCAGGGTGGCGAGGGGGCCGTCGTGCCGTACGGCGTCGAGTTCGTCGTGGTCGAGGACGAGGACCGGGGTGGCGTCGGGGTCGACCCGGGCGGACCGCTGCCACGACGCGGCGACGAGCGGGCGGAGCCGACCGGGTGCGCGCATGCGTCCTCCGATCGACCCCACCCGCCGCTCCGTCGCGACGCGTGCGGTCAGCCTACGTCCGGGCCACCCGCGGGACCAGGCCGAGATCGGCGAGCTCGGCGTCGTCGAACATCCGCGACCGGGTGAGGAACCGCTTGCCCTCCGGGACCTCGACCGAGAACCCGCCGCCCCGACCGTCGACGACGTCGATCGTCAGGTGCGTGTACTTCCAGTACTCGAACTGCGACACCGACATGTAGACCTCGACCGGCTCGAGGCCGTCCACCTGCAACGCGCCGAGCAGGACGTCCCCCGGACCCGTCCGGAACATGCCGACGGGATAGCACATCGGGCTCGAGCCGTCGCAGCAGCCGCCGGACTGGTGGAACATCAGCGGGCCGTGCCGGGCGGTGAGGGTGCGCAGGAGCTCCCCCGCCGCCGGCGTCACCGCGACGCGTGCGGTGTCGGGCATCAGAAGAAGCCCATCGGTCCGTCGGCGTAGGAGACGAGCAGGTTCTTCGTCTGCTGGTAGTGGTCGAGCATCATCTTGTGGTTCTCGCGCCCGATGCCGGACTGCTTGTAGCCGCCGAACGCCGCACCCGCCGGGTACTGGTGGTACGTGTTCGACCACACGCGCCCGGCCTGGATGTCCCGTCCGGCGCGGTACAGGGTCGTGACGTCGCGGCTCCACACCCCGGCGCCGAGCCCGTACAGGGTGTCGTTGGCCGTGGCGATCGCGTCGTCGTAGCCGCTGAAGGACGTCAGCGCGAGCACGGGCCCGAAGATCTCCTCCTGGAAGATCCGCATCGAGTTGTCGCCCTCGAACACCGTCGGCGTGACGTAGTAGCCAGCGGAGAGTTCGCCGCCCAGATCGGCGCGCTCGCCACCGGTCAGGAGCTTCGCGCCCTCCTGCTTGCCGATGTCGATGTAGCTCAGGATCTTCTCGAGCTGGTCGTTGGACGCCTGGGCGCCGATCATCGTCGACAGGTCGAGCGGGTGTCCCTGCTTGACGGCGCGGACGCGTTCCAGGCCGTCGGCGACGAACCCGTCGTAGATCTCCTCCGCCACGAGTGCCCGCGACGGACACGTGCAGACCTCGCCCTGGTTCAGGTTGAAGAATGTGAAGCCCTCGAGCGCCTTGTCGTAGAAGGAGTCCTGCTCGGCCGCCACGTCGGGGAAGAACACGTTCGGGCTCTTGCCGCCGAGCTCGAGCGTCACCGGGATGAGGCTCTGCGAGGCGTACTGCATGATCAGCCGCCCGGTCGTGGTCTCCCCCGTGAAGGCGATCTTCCGGATGTCCGGGTGCTGCGCGAGCGGTGCGCCGACCTCGATACCGAAGCCGTTGACCACGTTGAGCACCCCGGCGGGCAGCAGGTCGCGGATGAGCTCGACGAGCACGTGGATGGACGCCGGGGTCTGCTCGGCGGGCTTCAGCACGACGCAGTTGCCGGCGGCGAGGGCCGGTGCGAGCTTCCACACCGCCATCAGGATCGGGAAGTTCCAGGGGATGATCTGCCCGACCACGCCGAGCGGCTCGTGGAAGTGGTAGGCCACGGTGTCGTGGTCGATCTCGCCGGCGGAGCCCTCCTGTGCGCGGATCGCCCCGGCGAAGTACCGGAAGTGGTCGATCGCGAGCGGGATGTCGGCGCCGAGGGTCTCGCGGATCGGCTTGCCGTTCTCCCACGTCTCGGCGACGGCGAGCATCTCGAGGTGCTCCTCCATGCGGTCCGCGATCTTGTTGAGGATGACGGCGCGCTCGGCCGCGCTCGTCCGTCCCCAGGCCGGGAACGCCTTCCATCCGGCGGCGACGGCCCGGTCGACGTCCGTGGAGTCGCCGCGGGCCACCTCGGTGAACACCTTGCCCGTGACGGGGGTGGGGTTCTCGAAGTACTGCCCGCTGGCAGACGGCACGTACTCGCCGCCGATGAAGTGGTCGTACCGGGATCGGTACTCGACCAGGGAGCCGGGCTCGCCGGGTGCGGCGTAGCTGGTGGGCGAGGGTGCGATGGTCATGGTGGTGCCCTTTCGACGACGCTGTCGGGGCGCACGGGTCGCGCGCCTGCTCCGCACGGTACGACCGCGGGGGTTGCAGGTCGTTGCACGGCCCGCGGCTCCGACGGGTAGCGTGCTGGACACCAGCGCTGGCGATCAGGGAGGAGCGCTCGTGGATTCTCGTGCCGTCAGGACGTTCCGGGTGTTCGTCGTCGTCACCGCCGTCGTCGCCATCGCACTGGGAATCGTGGCCATCGTCTGGCCCCGCCCGTCGCTCGTGCTCGTGGCGCTGCTGTTCGGCGTGTACCTCGTCGTGGCCGGGGCACTGCGCGTCTTCGCCGCGGTGCGGGGGCACGGCACCCGTCCGGTGTGGCGGTGGACGTCCGGCATCGTCGGCGGCCTGGTCGCGGTCGCGGGGCTCGTGACCCTGCTCGACCCGGCGATCCCGCTCGTCGTCTACGCGGTGCTCGCCGGTGTCGGGTTCCTGATCGAGGGGGTCGCCGCGATCGTCGGCGGCTTCGTCGGCCACCCGGGGTCGTCACGCGTCCCGACGGTCGTCAGCGGCGTGCTGTCGATCATCGGGGGCATCGTCGTGCTCGTCGCGCCCGGACTCGCGCTCACCGTCTTCATGGTCTTCGCGGGCATCGCGCTCATCGTCGTCGGGGCCGCGGCCCTGCTGCTCCTGCCGCCGCGCGCCGCCGTCCGCCGCTGAGCGGCACCGCGGGCACCGCCGGCACAACGGCGGGGGCGATGAGCGGTGCGTCGGGGACCGCGCGTCGGCCGAACAGCTCGCCGAGCAACGCACGCTGGTGGCTGTTCATGAACGGGCGCTCGACCAGCACCGCGAACACGACACACACCGCGACGACGACCGGAGCGACCACGAACAGCATCAGCCCGAACTGCGCCGGCGTCGGGAGCCCGAGTGGCAGCAGGAGCAGGTTCCCGAGCGCGAGCAGCGGACTGTGCACCAGGAACACGCTGTAGGAGACCAGCCCCGACTGCACCAGACGACGTCCGCCCAGGAACTGCCGGACGCCGTGTGTGCCGACGCGTCCGGTCCGCTGGCCTTCGGCGAGCACCATGAGGAGCAGCGTGATCCCGAGTCCGGCGACGGTGCCCGTGACCGCGCTGTGGACGATGCCCGGCGCGGCGGCGACCTGGGCGAATGCTGCTGTCAGCACCACGAGGGCGACGACGAGCACGGATCGCTGGTGCCGGAGCATCCGTTGCACGGCTCGGGGTCGACGCCGTCGGAGGTCGTCCTCGGACCCGATCACCAGGAAGGCCCCGTACATGCCGACGCCGAAGACCCCGAGGAAGTGCGGTGCGGACCATGCCCCGACGCCGGTGGCGATGGACAGCACGGCGAGGGCGAAGGACACGACGATGACGACGACGGGGTGGGTCCGTCGCCAGAGGAGCAGGAGCACGGGCATCAGCAGGGTGAGCTGCATCTCGATCGGCAGGCTCCACAGCGTCCCGTTGATCGACGTGATCCACTCCGGCGACAGGTTGTGCAGCAGGAACACGTGGGTCACGATGCCCTGCAACGTCACCGGGAGCTTGTCGTCCCAGACCGTGCCGTGCGGCTCGTTCATCACCGGGACGAACGCGATGAGCGCCAGCGCCAACACGAGCGCCGCCAGGTACGGCGGGACGAGCCGACGGATCCGGCGCTTCGCGTAGGCCCCGTAGCTGGTCCCGAGGCGGAGGTCGTGGCGCCCTGAGACGGCGATCATCATCGTGAAGCCCGAGATCGCGATGAACGCGGGCACACGGAGGTCGCCGGCACTGAGCACCCGGTAGACGAAGGGCATCGACGTCGCCACGGAGCCGGCGACGCCGGTGAACTGCACCGTGTGGGCGACCACGACGAACGCAGCGAGGATCCCGCGCATCCCGTCGATGTGGGCGAGGTCCAGACGGGGTGCGCGAGCAGACGACATGCAAACAGCATGTCACATATCGGATATGGCCGCTAGGCCGACCCGGTGCCGAAGAGCAGCCCGAGCGCGTAGGTGACGATCGCCGCACCGAAACCGATGGCGAGCTGCCGGAAGGCCCGCTTGCCCGGCGAGGCCCCGCTGAGCACGCCGACGACGGCGCCGGTGCCGAGCAGGGCGATGCCCACCAGCCCGCCGGCCACCGCGATCGCCGGCCACCCCTGCATGCCGAACAGGAACGGCAGCACCGGGATGATCGCGCCCGAGGCGAAGAAGCAGAAGCTCGACACCGCGGCGCTCAGCCCGGTGCCGACCGCCTCGTGGTCGTCCGCGACCGCGGTGGAACCGGTCGCGGGCCGCCGCTCACCGATGCCGGACAGCACCTGCGCGGCGTGCTCGGTCGCCTCGGCCTCGGACATCCCGCGCGCGCGGTAGACCAGCGCGAGTTCGTTCGCGTCGACGTCGAGGTCCGACACCGCCTTGCCGGCCTCGGGGTGCGGCGCGGACGCCTCGAGCAGTTCGCGCTGCGACCGGACGGAGACGTACTCCCCCGCCCCCATCGACAACGCGCCGGCGAGCAGGCCGGCGATGCCGCTCAGCAGCACGAAGTGCCGGTCCGCCCCGGAGGCACTGATGCCGATGATGAGCGCCAGGTTGGACACCAGACCGTCGTTCGCGCCGAACACCGCCGCCCGGAACGTGCCGGACAGCCGCATCCGGCCCCGGTTCGCGAGCCCGCGCACGACCTCGCCGTGGATCCGCTCGTCGGCGGCCATCCGCGCGGTCGCGTCCGAGTCGTCGGCGTACGGCGAGCGGTCCTCGGCGCGCTGCATGAGCGCGAGGACGAAGACCGACCCGAACCGCTTGGCGAGCACGGCGAGCACCCGGGTGCGCAGGCTCCCCCGCTGGGGACGTCCGACGTCGTCGCCGAGCAGGTCGAGCCAGTGGTCGGCGTGCCGTCCCTCGGCCTCGGCCAGCGCGGCGAGGATCTCGCGCTCCTCGCCGGAACGGCGGGCAGCGAGGTTGCGGTACACGGCCGCCTCGGCACGTTCGTCGGCCAGGTAGCGACGCCAGCGGCGGACGTCGGCGCGCGGCGCCGGGGTGTCGGATCGGAGGCTCACAGCGACCATCCTGCCGCCTGCGGCCGACGTCCGGTCACCACCAGGGCCGTGGAGACGCGGCAGGGCGCGGACCGGAAGCGGTCGGCGCTGCTCGCACCGGGCCTCCAGTCCGCGCCCTGGTGGGGACGGATCCTCGGGATCAGTCCCGGACGTACGCCGGCGCGGCCTCGGCGTGGGCGTCGCCCACCCGGTGCACGCGCAGGTCGTTCGTCGAGCCCTCGATGCCGGGAGGGGACCCGGCCGTCACGATGACGCGGTCGCCGGGGGCGGCCAGGCCGTTCTCGAGGAGGACGTCGTCCACCTGCGAGAAGAGCTCGTCGGTGTGGGTCTTCCGCTCCACCAGGAACGAACGGACACCCCAGGTGAGGGCCATCCGGCGACGCGTGGCCTCGTTCGGGGTGAAGGCGATGATCGGCAGACCGTGGCGCAGGCGCGACATGCGGCGGGCCGAGTCACCGGACTCGGTGAAGACGCAGAGGTACGACGCCTCGGTGAACTCGGCGATCTCGACGGCGGCGAGGGTGATCGCACCACCGAGGGTGCGCGGCTTGGTGCCGAGCGGGGCGATGCGCTCGAGACCGTGGTCCTCGGTGGACTCGACGATGCGGGCCATGGTGCGGACGGTCTGCACCGGGTACTCACCGACGCTCGTCTCACCGGACAGCATGACCGCGTCGGCACCGTCGAGGACGGCGTTCGCGACGTCGGACGTCTCGGCGCGGGTGGGGATCGGCGACGAGATCATCGACTCGAGCATCTGCGTCGCGACGATGACCGGCTTGGCCATGCGGCGGGACAGCTCGACGGCGCGCTTCTGCACGATCGGGACGGCCTCGAGCGGGAGCTCGACGCCGAGGTCACCGCGGGCGACCATGATGCTGTCGAAGGCGTCGATGATCTCCTCGAGCGCGTCGACGGCCTGGGGCTTCTCGACCTTGGCGATGACCGGCAGGCGCTTGCCCTCTTCGTCCATGATCTCGTGGGCACGCACGACGTCGCTCGCGTTGCGCACGAACGACAGCGCGATGAGGTCGGCGCCCTGGCGGATCGCCCAGCGCAGGTCGGCCTCGTCCTTCTCGCTCAGCGCGGGGACGTTGACGGCGACACCGGGCAGGTTGATGCCCTTGTTGTTGGACACCGTGCCGGGGACGACGACCTCGGTGCGGACCCGCACGCCGTCGGTGTCGAGGACACGGAGGCGGACACGGCCGTCGTCGATGAGCAGCGGGTCGCCGGGCTTGACGTCCTGCGGCAGGCCCTTGAACGTCGTGCCGCAGATCTCCTTCGAGCCGGGGACGTCCTCGGTCGTGATGGTGAAGATGTCACCGACCGCCAGGTCGTGCGGGCCGTCGGCGAACCGTGCCAGACGGATCTTCGGACCCTGCAGGTCGACGAGGATCGCGACGGGCTTGCCGAGTTCTTCGGCGGCACGACGGACGTTGACGTAGTTGGCCTCGTGGACGCTGTAGTCACCGTGGCTGAGGTTGAGGCGGGCGACGTCGACGCCCGCTTCGATGATCTCCTTGACGGTCTCGTAGTCCGACGTTGCCGGTCCGAGCGTCGAAACGATCTTTGCGCGTCTCAATGGATTCCTTCGTGGTGGTGGATGGAGCTTGGGTTTCCGCGCTGTGGGGCCGCGCGGAACGAAGCGAGGCCACCAGCACCCTACCGAGTGCTGGTGGCCTCACGCTCACGGGAGCGTGAGCATCTGGTGGAGACGGTCCGCCGTCTGGCGGCGGTCCGACATCTGGTGGCCGTCCGACATTCCGTGATCGTCCGACATCAGACGGAGATCGCCCGGTCGGTCGCCTTGACCGGTGCCGGCAGGATCGTGGAGCCCTCGAGGTACTCGTCGACCTGTGCGGCCGCGGCACGGCCCTCGGCGATCGCCCACACGATGAGCGACTGCCCGCGACCCGCGTCGCCGGCGACGAACACGCCGGCCTCGTTGGTCGCGTAGTCGGCACGGCGGTCGAGCGCCCCGGAACCCGTGGTCGGCAGACCGAGCTGCGGCTCGATCGTGTCCGACTCGGGGCCGGTGAAGCCCATGGCGATGAGGACCAGGTCGGCCGGGATCTCCCGCTCGCTGCCCGCCTTCGGGACCCGCCGGCCGTCGAGGTACTCGGTCTCGGCGACCCGCAGTGCGCGGACCTCGCCGGCGTCGTTCGACAGGAACTCGACGGTGGAGGCGAGGAAGTGCCGCTCGCCGCCCTCTTCGTGCGCGCTCGTGATCTCGAACACGGTCGGGAACATCGGCCACGGCTGGTCGGACGGACGCTCGAGCGGCGGCTGCTTACCGATCGCCAGGTTCGTCACGCTCAACGCGCCCTGGCGGTGGGCGGTACCGATGCAGTCCGCGCCGGTGTCGCCGCCGCCGATGACGACGACGTGCTTGCCCTCTGCCGTGATCTGGTTGTCGACCGTCGTGCCCGCGTTCGCCTTGTTCTGCTGGACCAGGTAGTCCATGGCGAAGTGCACGCCCTCGAGGTCGCGCCCCGGGATCGGCAGGTCGCGCGGCACCGTGGCACCGGTGGCGACGACGACCGCGTCGTAGCGCGACTTCAGGTCGTCCCAGGTGATGTCCTTGCCGATCTCGACCCCGGCACGGAACCGGGTGCCCTCGGCCTGCATCTGGGCGAGGCGCGCGTCGATCTGGCGCTTCTCCATCTTGAAGTCCGGGATGCCGTAGCGGAGCAGGCCGCCGATGCGGTCGTCCCGCTCGTAGACGGCGACCGTGTGGCCGGCACGCGTGAGCTGCTGCGCGGCGGCGAGCCCGGCGGGACCGGAGCCCACGACGGCGACGGTCTTGCCCGTCAGGCGCTCCGGCGGGTGCGGGGTGACCCAGCCGTTCTGGAACGCCTGGTCGATGATCGAGACCTCGACCTGCTTGATCGTCACCGGGGGCTGGTTGATGCCGAGCACGCACGACGACTCGCACGGTGCCGGGCAGAGCCGACCCGTGAACTCCGGGAAGTTGTTCGTCTCGTGCAGGCGCTCGATCGCCTGGCGGCCCTCACCGCGCCAGGTCAGGTCGTTCCACTCCGGGATCAGGTTGCCGAGCGGGCAGCCCTGGTGGCAGAACGGCACGCCGCAGTCCATGCAGCGGCCGGCCTGGCGCTTCAGGACACCGGACTCCTGCTGCTCGTAGACCTCTTTCCAGTCCATGAGCCGCACGGGCACGGGTCGCCGGGGCGGGAGTTCGCGTTCCTGGACCTTCAGGAATCCCTTGGGGTCAGCCACCGGTCACCTCCATGATCCTGTTCCAAACGATGTCACCGTCGGGGTCGAGCCCCTCGTCGACGGCCTGTCTGCGCGTCTCGAGCACCGCCGCGTAGTCGCGCGGCAGCACCTTGACGAAGTCGCTCAGGTCTCCGGACGCCAGCAGGTCGGACGCGAGCGTCGAACCCGTCTCGTCGGCGTGCCGGGTGAGCAGGTCGGTGACGATCTCGACGTCGGCGCTGTCGAGCGCCTCGAGCCGGAGCTCGCCGGACGCCAGGGCGTCGGTGTTCACGTGTTCCTGGCGCAGGCCTCGGACGTACGCCGTCCCACCGGACATGCCGGCGCCGAGGTTCCGGCCGGTCTCGCCGAGGATGAGCGCGAGCCCGCCCGTCATGTACTCGAGCGCGTGGTCGCCCACGCCCTCGACGACGGCCGTGGCACCGGAGTTCCGCACCAGGAAGCGCTCGCCCACGATGCCGCGGATGAACATGCTGCCCTGGGTGGCGCCGTACCCGATGACGTTGCCGGCGATGACGTTCTCGGCCGGGTCGAAGCCCGAGCCGGCGTCGGGCCGGACGACGATCTGGCCGCCGGAGAGCCCCTTGCCGACGTAGTCGTTGCTGTCGCCGATGAGCCGCAGCGTGATGCCCGCCGGCAGGAACGCGCCGAGCGACTGCCCGGCGGAACCGCGCAGCGTCACGTCGATCGAGCCGTTCGGCAGGCCGTGCTCGCCGTGCCGCAGGGTCACCTGGTGGCCGAGCATGGTGCCGACGGCGCGCTCGGTGTTGCGGATGGGCAGGTCGAGCGCGATCGAACCGCCGTGGTCGAGCACGTCCGCGGTCTGCTGGATGAGCTGCACGTCGAAGTGCTGGTCCAGCTCGTGGTCCTGCTCGCGGTGGTGGCGGCGCGGTTCGGCGTCGTCGAAGTGCGGTCCCTTGAGCACCGGCGCGAGGTCGAGGCCCGACGCCTTCCAGTGCTCGACGGCACGGTCGACGTCGAGCGAGTCGGTCTGCCCGATGGCCTCGTCGAGGCTGCGGAACCCGAGCTCGGCGAGGAGCTCGCGGACCTCTTGTGCGATGAACTCGAAGAAGTTCACGACGAACTCGGGCTTGCCGGAGAACCGCTTGCGGAGCTCGGGGTTCTGCGTGGCGACGCCGACCGGGCAGGTGTCCAGGTGGCAGACGCGCATCAGGATGCAGCCCTCGACCACGAGCGGGGCGGTCGCGAAGCCGTACTCCTCGGCCCCGAGCAACGCGGCCACGACCACGTCGCGTCCGGTCTTCATCTGCCCGTCCACCTGCACGACGACGCGGTCGCGCATGCCGTTCAGCATGAGCGTCTGCTGGGTCTCGGCCAGGCCGATCTCCCACGGGGTGCCGGCGTGCTTGAGCGAGTTGAGCGGGCTCGCGCCGGTGCCGCCGTCGTGGCCGGACACGAGCACGACGTCGGCCAGGGCCTTCGTCACGCCGGCCGCGACCGCACCGATGCCGGACTGGCTCACGAGCTTCACGTGGACGCGGGCGGCCGGGTTGGCGCGCTTGACGTCGAAGATCAGCTGCTTGAGGTCCTCGATGGAGTAGATGTCGTGGTGCGGCGGCGGCGAGATGAGGCCGACGCCCGCGGTGGCGTGCCGGGTGCGGGCCACCCACGGGTAGACCTTGGCCGGGGGCAGCTGACCGCCCTCGCCGGGCTTCGCGCCCTGCGCCATCTTGAGCTGGATGTCGGTGGCGTGCGTGAGGTACATGCTCGTCACGCCGAACCGGCCGGAGGCGACCTGCTTGATCGCGCTGCGGCGCTCGGGGTCGAGCAGGCGGTCGACGTCCTCGCCGCCCTCACCCGTGTTCGACCGGCCACCGAGTCGGTTCATCGCGATGGCGAGCGTCTCGTGGGCCTCCTTCGAGATGGACCCGTAGGACATCGCACCGGTGTTGAACCGCTTGACGATCGACTCGATCGACTCGACCTCGTCGAGCGCGATGGGCTTCCGAGCGCCCTGCTTGAACCGGAACAGCCCGCGGAGCGTCATGAGCTGTTCGGACTGGTCGTCCACGGCGCTCGAGTACTCGCGGAAGATGTCGTAGCGGCGGGCACGGGTGGCGTGCTGCAGGCGGAACACCGTGTCCGGGTTGAACAGGTGCGGCGGGCCCTGACGGCGCCACTGGTACTCGCCACCGATCTGCAGTCGCTCGTGCGAGAGCACCGCGCCGTCCTGCGGGTACGCCTGGGCGTGCCGCTCGGCGTTCTCCTTGGCGATGACGTCGATGTCGACGCCGCCCAGGATCGACGAGGTGCCCGTGAAGTACTTGTCGACGAACTCCTGGCTGAGCCCGACGGCCTCGAACGCCTGCGCACCGGCGTAGCTGGACACCGTGGAGATGCCCATCTTCGACATGATCTTCAGCACGCCCTTGCCGAGCGCCTTGATGACGTTCTTGACGGCCTGCTCCGGGGTGATCCCGGGGATCATGCCGGCGCGGACCAGGTTCTCGCAGGTCTCCATCGCCAGGTACGGGTTGATCGCCGAGGCGCCGTACCCGATGAGGGTCGCCACGTGGTGGACCTCGCGCACGTCGCCGGCCTCGACGATCAGCCCGACCTTCATGCGCTGCTCGGTGCGGATCAGGTGGTGGTGGACCGCGGCGAGGAGCAGGAGGCTCGGCACCGGTGCCTGCTCGGAGTTGCCGTCGCGGTCGGACAGCACGATGAACTGTTTGCCGGACTCGATCGCGGCGTCGACCTCGTCGCACACGGCGGCGATGCGCTTCTGCATCGCCTTCTTGCCGGCGTCGACGCGGTACAGGCCCTTGATCGTGACGGTCAGGTGGCGACCCGACTCGGTCTCGAAGTGCTGGACCTTGGCGAGCTGGTCGTTGTCGATCACCGGGAAGTCGAGCGTGATCTGCTTCGCGTGCTCGGGACCGGCGGAGAGCAGGTTGCGCTCCGGACCGAGTCCCATCCCCATCGAGGTGATGACCTGCTCGCGGATCGAGTCGAGCGGCGGGTTGGTCACCTGCGCGAACTGCTGCGTGAAGTAGTCGAAGAGCAGGCGCGGACGCTCCGACAGCACGGCGATCGGGGTGTCCGAGCCCATCGCGCCGAGGGGTTCGGCACCCGCTGCCGCCATCGGGCGCAGCAGGATGCGGACTTCTTCCTCGGTGTACCCGAACGCGCGCTGACGACGGGTGACCGACGCCGGGGTGTGCACGATGTGCTCGCGCTCCGGCAGGTCGTTGAGGTTGATGCGTCCGGCTTCGAGCCAGTCGCCCCACGGACCGGAGGCGGCGAGCTCGCGCTTGACCTCGTCGTCCTCGATGATGCGGCCGGCCTCGGTGTCCACCAGGAACATCCGGCCCGGACGCAGGCGGCCCTTGCGCACGACCTTGGCGGCCGGCACGTCGATGACCCCGGTCTCGGAGCCCATCACGATGAGGCCGTCGTCGGTGACCAGGAAGCGTCCGGGGCGCAGGCCGTTGCGGTCGAGGGTGGCGCCGACGAGCGAGCCGTCGGTGAAGGTGATCGCGGCGGGGCCGTCCCACGGCTCCATGAGCATCGAGTGGTACTCGTAGAACGCGCGGAGGTCCGGGTCCATCCCGACCTGGTTCTCCCACGCCTCGGGCACCATCATCGACACGGCGTGCGGCAGGGTCCGGCCGGTCAGGGTCAGCAGCTCGAGGACCTCGTCGAACGAGGCCGAGTCGCTCGCCCCCGGGCTCACGATGGGCAGCAGCGGGGCCATGTCGCCGAGCAGTTCGCTCTCGAGCTGCGACTGGCGGGCGCGCATCCAGTTGCGGTTGCCGCGCACGGTGTTGATCTCACCGTTGTGGGCGATCGTCCGGAACGGCTGCGCGAGCGGCCATGACGGGAACGTGTTGGTGGAGTAGCGCGAGTGCACGATCGCGAGCTTCGACGCGAAGCGCTCGTCGCTGAGGTCCGGGTAGAACGGCTCCAGCTGGAGCGTCGTGACCATGCCCTTGTAGACCATGGTGCGGCTCGACAGCGACATGAAGTACAGGTCGTTGTCGTGCTCGGCGCGCTTGCGGAGGCGGAAGGCCTGACGGTCCAGCGCGATGCCGCTCCACGAGGCACCGTGCACGTCGTGCCGGATGGAGGCGACGAAGAGCTGCTCGAACGCCGGCATCGCGGCACGGGCGAGCGTACCGAGGACCTCCGGACGCACCGGGACCTCGCGCCACCCGAGGACCTTCAGGCCCTCTTCGCGGGCGAGTCGCTCGACGGCGCCCTTCACCGCGTGGCGGGCGTCGTCGTCCAGGGGCAGGTAGGCGGTGCCGACGGCGTACTCCCCCGCTGCCGGCAGCTCGAACGGCACGACGGCCCGCAGGAACTCGTCGGGCACCTGGCACAGGATGCCCGCGCCGTCACCGGTGCCAGCGTCGGACCCCACGGCACCGCGGTGCTCGAGGTTCCGGAGCGCACCGAGGGCCGCGTCGACGATGTCGTGCCCGGGCGTGCCGCGCAGGGTCGCGACCATCGCGAGACCGCAGGCGTCCTTCTCGTTCGCCGGGTCGTACATGCCCGTGGCGTCCGGGATCGCGGAGAAGCGGCGGTGCGGCGGCACGAGGCTCGTCGGTGCCGAGGGCTGGGTTGGCTGGAGCGCCATGGGGAACCGTCCTCACGAGGAAGTGGAACAGGGACAGCGGTGGCCCGGTGGTGCGTTCCGCCCGAGCGGGCGGGACTGGTGCCCGTGCCCGCCGTCAGTGAGTTGCCCTGCCGGCCGGCGAGGTTGCTGGGCCCCGCTTGTGGCGGAGACCGTCTGGTGCTGCTGCTGCTGGTGGTGCTGCGCGTGACCGGTGGTCGTAGGGAGCGGGTGCTCCCCCACGGGATCAGCGAGTGGTCGTGACCGGTTCGTCGCTCGTGACGCCGTCTGCTGCGTCGTCATCGTGCTCCGAGAAGGTGTCCTCGGAGTCTACAACGGAGGTCGGACGGGGCCCGCGACCCGGCAGGTACGGGCTCGGCTCCTTGCCGGTGTGCCGGCGGCTCTGCACCACGAAGATCAGGATGCCGATCACGACCGCGGCGAGGGCCACCCACACGTTGGTGCGGACACCGAAGAAGGTCTCGCTCGTGTCGACGCGGATGGACTCGAGCACCGAGCGTCCGGCGCCGTACCAGATCAGGTACAGGCCGAGGACCTTGCCCCACTGCAGCGTGAACTTGCGCGCCAGGAAGAGGATGACGACGACACCGAGGACGTTCCAGATGATCTCGTACAGGAACGTCGGGTGGAACAGCGTGCCCTCGGGCAGGCCCTTCGGGAACGCGGCGTTGCTCGAGTCGATCTCGAGGCCCCAGGGCAGGCTCGTCGGCATGCCGAAGAGCTCCTGGTTGAAGTAGTTGCCCAGGCGACCGAAGGCCTGTGCGAGCAGGACGCCCGGCACGACCGCGTCGATGAACGACGTGAACCGCAGGCCCACCTGACGGCAGCCGATCCACGCACCGACCGACCCGAGGATGAGCGCCCCGAAGATGGCGAGCCCGCCCTCCCAGATGTACAGGAAGGACAGTGGGTCGATGCCGGGGCCGAAGTAGTCGGACACGTGGGTGAACACGTGGAAGAGACGACCGCCGATGATGCCGGCGGGCACGGCCCAGATCGCGATGTCGATGATGATCCAGCGCTCGACGCCACGCGCGTTGAGTCGTCGGTTCGCCAGGACGACCGCGGCCACGATCCCGATCAGGATGCAGATCGCGTACGCGTGGATGCGGAAGTCGAGGGGCAGCGACCAGCCGAACGCGTCGCGCAGCCAGGCGGTCAGGTCGAAGTACTGCCAGGCGGTGCTCGGGCTCGGGATGCTCAGGAGGGGCATGGAGGTGCTGTCGCCTTTCGGAACTGACGGGGCGCGGTCGACGTGGCGTCGGCCTCGCTCACTGTAGCGCGGCTCGCGGGCCGGACAGGAACTGGACTAGCGGCGGCGGGCGCCGGTGGCGAGGTCGGCGGCACGGTCGGCCACACCCTGCACACCGAGGTCGGCCAGCGCACGGACGAACGCGGACCCGACGATGGCACCGTCGGCGTACTCGAGGACCTCACCGACCTGCTCGGCCGTCGAGATCCCGAGACCGACGCAGGTGCGCTCGACCCCGGCGTCGCGCAGACGCGACACCACCGTGCGTGCGGCGACGTCGACGCCGACCCGGGCACCGGTCACACCCATCGTCGAGACGGCGTACACGAACCCACGGCTGGCCTCGACCGCCTGGCGCATGCGCTCGTCCGACGAGGACGGTGCGGCGAGGAAGACCCGGTCGAGCCCGGTCCGCTCGGAGGCCTCGGTCCACGCGGCGGCCTCGTCGGGGATGAGGTCGGGCGTGATGAGGCCGGCGGCACCGGCGGCGACGAGGTCGTCGGCGAAGCGGTCCACGCCGTAGCGCAGCACCGGGTTCCAGTAGGTCATGACGAGGACCGGCACGTCGGCCCGCTCGGTGATCTGCTGCACGGCGTCGAAGACCTGTGCGACCCGGAAGCCGTTCGCCAGGCTCTCCTCGGCTGCCCGCTGGATCACGGGGCCGTCCATCACGGGGTCGGAGTACGGCAGACCGAACTCGATGACGTCCACCCCGTTCTCGGCGAGGGCGACGGCGGCGTCGACGCTGGTCTGCAGGTTCGGGTACCCGGCGGGCAGGTAGCCGACGACGGCTCCGGCGCGCTCGGCGTTGGCGGCGTCGATCGTCTGGGCGACGGTCTTGTTCGTGGTCACAGCTGCACCGCGTTCTCGTCGAGGATGCCGAAGTAGCGACTGGCGGACGCGACGTCCTTGTCACCGCGGCCGGACAGGTTCACGAGCACGACGCCCTCGGGGCCGAGCTCCTTGCCGAGCTTCATCGCACCGGCGAGGGCGTGGGACGACTCGATCGCCGGGATGATGCCCTCGGTCTGGCTCAGCAGGCGGAACGCCTCCATGGCCTCGGTGTCGGTGATCGGCTGGTACTTCGCGCGGCCGATCGACGCCAGGTACGCGTGCTCCGGTCCGACGCTCGGGTAGTCGAGTCCGGCGGAGATGCTGTGGCTCTCGATCGTCTGGCCGTCCTCGTCCTGCATCAGGTACGACTTCGCACCCTGCAGGACGCCCTCGCGACCGAGCGTGATGCTCGCCGCGTGCCGACCGGTCTCGACGCCGTCGCCCCCGGCCTCGAAGCCGTGCAGTGCGACGGACTCGTCGTCGAGGAACGCCTCGAAGATGCCCATCGCGTTCGAGCCGCCGCCGACGCAGGCCGCGACGGCGTCCGGCAGGCGCCCGACGCGGTCGAGGACCTGCTGGCGGGCTTCCTCGCCGATGACCTTGTGGAACTCGCGCACCATCTCGGGGAACGGGTGCGGACCGGCGACCGTGCCGAGCAGGTAGTGCGTCGACTCGACGTTGGCGACCCAGTCGCGCAGGGCGTCGTTGATGGCGTCCTTCAGGGTGCGCGATCCGGTCTCGACCGGGATCACCTCGGCACCGAGCAGGCGCATCCGGGCCACGTTGAGGGCCTGTCGCTCGGTGTCCACGGCACCCATGTAGACGACGCACTCCATGCCGAACAGGGCTGCGGCGGTCGCGGTCGCGACGCCGTGCTGGCCGGCACCGGTCTCCGCGATCAGGCGGGTCTTGCCGAGCCGACGGGCGACGAGTGCCTGGCCGAGGACGTTGTTGATCTTGTGGGACCCGGTGTGGTTCAGGTCCTCGCGCTTCAGGATGACCCGGGCACCACCGGCGTGCTTCGCGAACCGCGGCACCTCGGTGATGATCGAGGGGCGCCCGGTGTAGTCGCGCTGCAGCTCGTCGAGCTCCGCACGGAACGCCGGGTCCGCCCAGGCCTGGCGGAAGGCGGCCTCGAGCTCGTCGAGCGCGAGGACGAGGGACTCGGGGACGAAGCGTCCGCCGAAGTCACCGAAGTAGGGGCCGTGCAGGTCGCGGAGTGAGGTCACGATGTGTCTCCCGGGACGAGTCCGACGCGGCCGGTCGGCCGCGTCGGACGGGTGGAACGTGCGGCCGCGGTCGGCGGCCTCGATACGTGGGCGGAGCCGGTCAGGCCCGGTCGGCGGCGTCGACGAACGACGCCAGGGTCGCGGCGGGGTCGTCACCCGTCACGAGCGCTTCGCCGACCAGCACGACGTCGGCGCCCGCCGCATGGTAGTGCGCGACGTCGGCCGGACCGGAGACCGCGGACTCGGCGACACGCACGACCCCGTCGGGGATGCGGTCGGCGAGCGACCCGAACAGGTCTCGGTCGAGCGAGAAGTCGGTGAGGTCCCGCGCGTTGACGCCGAGGATGCGGGCACCGGCGTCGAGGCCACGCGTGACCTCGTCACCGGAGTGCGCCTCGACCAGCACGCGCATACCGAGTTCTTCGGCCAGGGTGTGCAGCTCGACAAGACGGGCCTGCTCGAGCGCCGCCACGATGAGCAGCACGACGTCGGCTCCGGACGCCCGGGCCTCGATCACCTGGTACGGGTCGGCGATGAAGTCCTTGCGGAGCACGGGGACCCCGACGCGGGCCTTCACGGCCTCGAGGTCGGCGAGGCTGCCGAGGAACTTGCGGCCCTCAGTCAGGACGCTGATCGTCGAGGCCCCGCCACGCTCGTAGTCGGCGGCGAGGGCGGCCGGGTCGGCGATCGCGGCCATCGACCCGCGGGACGGGCTGGCGCGCTTGACCTCGGCGATGATCTTCACCCGGTCACCCGGGCTGAGGAACGCGAGGGCGTCGAGCGGCGACGCCACCCGGTCGAGGTCGCGTTCGACGTCCGAGTACGGACGGTCGACACGACGGGCGGCGGCGTCCTCGAGCGCGCCCGCGACGAGGGACTCGAGCACGTTCGGCATCGGGAGACCCCTACTCGCCGTGGTGCTTGGGGACGAACTTCGGACCGTCGACGCCGTAGCCGGCCTTCTTCATCACGCCACCGACGATGAGGCCGATGAGGACGACGCCAGCGGAGGCCCAGACGCCCCACGGCTGGTCGAACCAGAAGAACAGCGTGCCTGCCGCGAATCCGATCAACATGATCACGACGGCGGTCCAGGCGGCCGGCGAGTGGCCTTCGCCGAGTTCTGCGGGCTCAGTGTTGCTCACGGTGCTCCTCGTTCTGCTCCGGCGTCGTCGGTCGAGCGACGCCCTGTCGATCCTACCGTGTCGTCACTCGGCGCCCCCGCGCCCGCGCCGTCGGCGGTGGTCGGGTCCACGCCCGCGCTCAGGTCGTCCCAGTCGACGACCGCGTCGCGCTGGACGGGTGCTGCTGCACGTGCTGCTGCGGCGGCTCCGGCGGTGGCGGCACCGTACTTCCGGCTCGGGCCGGGCCAGGCGCGCTGGACCACGATGACGACCACGCCGAGCAGCACGGCGAGCACGCCACCCGCGATCCCGACGGCGGGCCACGGGCTCACGGAGACGCTCGACACGACACCGCGGACGGCACCGAGGTCACTGACCCCGGCGACCTCGCCGACGGCACCGCGTGCGGCGGCGATCGGGTCGCCGAGGGCGGTGATGCCGCTGACGACCACGCCGAGGCCGAGCAGGATCTCGACGGCGGCGAGCACGATGCGCAGCACCCGTCCGGCGATGGTCATCGCCAGGAAGAGCGCGAGGCTCGCGATCGCCAACGCGGTGTACTGCGGCACGACCGCCGCCCCGTCGGCCGAGACCGTCGAGGTGACGGCGGCACCCGCGTGCAGACGGACGGTGAACCAGGTCTGGGTCCAGGCGAGCATGATGACGCCGGCGACCAGGAGCCCGGCGACGACGACGATCGGACGCGAGCGCTTCACGAGCGGACCTCGCGCATCCGGTTGGCCGTGGCGACGGCACGCAGTGGGGCAGCGGCCTTGTTGACCGCCTCGACGTGCTCGGTCTCCGGGTCGGAGTCCGCCACGAGTCCGGCCCCGGCCTGCACGCGGGCGACGCCGTCCTTGATCAGGGCGGTCCGGATCGCGATCGCCAGGTCGGCGTCACCGGCGAAGTCGAAGTACCCGACGACACCGGCGTACGCACCGCGCTTCGCCGGTTCGAGCTCGTCGATGATCTCGAGCGCACGCGGCTTCGGCGCGCCCGAGAGCGTGCCTGCCGGGAACGTCGCCCGGAACACGTCGATCGCCGAGGCGTCGGGACGCACCCGCCCCTCGACGCTCGACACCAGGTGCATGATGTGGCTGAACCGCTCGACGGTCATGAACTCGGTGACGCTGACGGTGCCGGGCTCGCACACCTTCTGCAGGTCGTTGCGTGCGAGGTCGACGAGCATCAGGTGCTCGGCGCGCTCCTTCGGGTCGCCGAGCAGGTCCTCGCCGAGGTGGACGTCCGCTTCCGGGGTCGCTCCACGCGGGCGGGACCCGGCGATCGGGTGCGTGATGGCGCGGTCGCCCTGCACCTTCACCAGCGCCTCCGGCGATGCGCCGACGATCCAGAACCGCTCGTCGGCGGTGTCCGCGAGGGCGAGGAAGTACATGTACGGACTCGGGTTCAGCGTCCGGAGCACCCGGTAGACGTCGAGCGGGTCGGCCGTGACCTCGTGGTCGAACCGCTGCGAGATGACGACCTGGAACACGTCACCGTCGCGGATGAAGCCCTTCGAGCGCTCGACGGCCGCCATGTAGTCGGCCGGGCTCGTGCGGTGGGTGGGGGTCGGCTCGGCGATCTCGAAGGCCTCGGCCACGGTCGCGACGCTCGGCTGCACCAGGTCGCCCTGCATGCGGTCGAGGCGCTGCTGCGCGTCCGCCCAGAGGGTGTCCGCGTCGTCGGTGCCGTCGTTCAGCACGCTCGCGACCAGCAGCACGAGACCGGTGCGGTGGTCGAGCGCGGCGAGTTCGGAGACGAACGACAGCGCCTGTCCGGGCACGTCGAAGTCGGCCGGCGGCACGTTCGGCAGGTGCTCGAGCTGGCGCACGGCCTCCCACCCGATGAAGCCGACGGTCCCGCCGACGAGCGGCGGTGAGCCGGGCACGCGGGGCGTCGCCCAGCGCTCGTGCAACCGTGCCAGGACCTCGAGCGGGGCGCCGTCGAGCGACCCGACGGCGCGCTCGGCGTCGATGCCGGTGTCGATCCAGGCCGCGCGGTCGCCGTCCTGGGTCAGGACGCCGAAGCTCCGCACGCCGACGAACGACCAGCGCGACCACAGGCCGCCCTGGCCGGCGGACTCGAGCAGGAAGGACCCGGGGCGGCCGTCGGCGAGCTTGCGGTAGACGCCGACCGGCGTCTCGCTGTCGCCGTACAGCGCGCGGACGACCGGCAGGACACGGTGGTCGCCGAGCAGGCCGTCGAACTCCGGTCGGGAGGTCGTGTGCGGGGTCTCGGAGATCGTCGCGGTGGTCATCGGGTCGGCTCCACGGCCGTGTTCGCCGGGGCGGACATGGTCACGGGCGCGAGCGGGTCGACGTCGAAGCACCGGTGCGCACCGGTGTGGCACGCAGCCCCGACCTGCTGCACCGTGACGAGGAGCGTGTCGTCGTCGCAGTCCAGCGCGGCACCGCGGACGTACTGGGCGTGTCCCGACGTGTCGCCCTTCCGCCAGTACTCGTTCCGCGACCGCGACCAGAAGGTCACACGGCCTTCGGTGAGGGTGCGGCGGAGGGCTTCCCGGTCCATGTAGCCGAGCATGAGGACGTCCTTCGACGATTCCTCCTGCACGATGGCGGGGAGCAGGCCGTCCGCACCGAAGTGTGCGCGGTCGAGGACCGCCTCGGTGTCAGTGCTGGTGCTGTCGGTCATGAGGCTCCTAGCCTACGGCGGCGGATCAGCGGACGGCGTGGCCGGTCGCGCGGAGCGCGGCCTTGACGTCCCCCACGGTCATCTCGCCACGGTGGAAGACGCTGGCGGCGAGGACTGCATCCGCACCCGCGTCGACGGCCGGGGCGAAGTGCTCGACGCGACCCGCGCCTCCCGAGGCGATCACCGGGACGGACGAGACGGCGCGCACCGCGGCCACGAGTTCGAGGTCGAACCCGTTCTTCGTGCCGTCGGCGTCGATGGAGTTGACGAGCAGCTCCCCCGCGCCCCGCTCGACGGCCTCGCGTGCCCACGCGATGGCGTCGAGGTCGGACTCGGTCCGCCCGCCGTGGGTGGTGACCACGAAGCCCGAGGGCATCCGGTCGGAGCGCTTGACGTCGAGCGACAGCACGACGGCCTGGGCACCGAACCGGTCGGCGATCTCGCCGATGAGCTCGTGCCGGGCGATCGCTGCGCTGTTCACGCCGATCTTGTCCGCGCCGCACTGCTGCAGCCGCGAGACGTCGTCGACGCTGCGCACCCCACCGCCGACGGTGAGCGGGATGAAGACCTGCTCGGCCGTCCGGGTCACGGTGTCGTACATCGTCGACCGGTTCTCGACCGTGGCACCGACGTCCAGGAAGGTCAGCTCGTCGGCACCCTGCTCGTAGTACCGAGCCGCGAGTTCGACGGGGTCACCGGCGTCCTGCAGGTCCAGGAAGTTCACGCCCTTGACGACGCGGCCGCCCTTGACGTCGAGGCACGGGATGACCCGGACCGACACGCCTCCGGGGGTCACAGGCGTGCGGCGTGGATCGGGCTGACGAGGATCGCCCGGGCGCCGAGGTCGTAGAGCGCGTCCATGATGAGGTTCGCGTCGTCGCGCGGGATCATCACGCGGACCGCGGCCCAGTCACGGTCGTGCAGCGGCGACACCGTGGGTGACTCGATGCCGGACGCCACCGCGGTCGCCTGCTCGAGCAGGGCCGTGGGGACGTCGTAGTCGAGCATCACGTAGCCACGGGCGACGAGGACGCCCTGCAGGCGTCGGCGGAGCACGTCGATGCCCGGGATGGTCTCGTCGGTGGAGACGAGCACCGCGGTCGACTCGAGGATCACCGGGCCGAAGATCTCGAGGCCCGCCTGCCGGAGCGTGCTGCCCGTCGACACGACGTCGGCCACGGCGTCGGCGACCCCGAGCCGCACGGCGCTCTCGACCGCGCCGTCGAGCTTCACGAGCGTCGAGCTGACCCCGTGCTCGGCGAGGAAGGCACCGACCAGGCCGGGGTAGCTCGTGGCCACGCGGACGCCGTCGAGGTCCTGCAGCGAGGCGAACCGACCGGGCGTGCCGGCGAACCGGAAGGTGGAGTCGGCGAAGCCGAGCGCGTCGACCTCGTGCGCCTCGGACCCGGAGTCGAGCAGCAGGTCGCGGCCGGTGATGCCGACGTCGAGCGCGCCGGACCCCACGTACGTGGCGATGTCCCGCGGGCGGAGGAAGAAGAACTCGACGCCGTTGCGCTCGTCGAGCAGGTGCAGCGCCTTCGGGTCGCGGCGGCCGGCGTACCCGGCCTCCCGCAGCATGTCGGACGCGGTCTCGGACAGGGAGCCCTTGTTGGGCACGGCGATGCGGAGCATCAGTGGGTCTGCTTTCTGTGGGGTCGTCGGCGGTCGTCGGTGCGCCGGGCGGCGCTTCCTACAGATGTCGCCAGACGTCCGCCGGGGTGAGCCCCTTGGCGACCATGAGGACCTGGAGGTGGTAGATCAGCTGCGAGATCTCCTCCGAGGTGCGCTCGTCGCCCTCGTACTCGGCCGCCATCCAGACCTCGGCGGCTTCCTCCACGATCTTCTTGCCGATCTGGTGCACGCCGGCGTCCAGTTCGGCGACGGTGCCGGAGCCCTCGGGACGCGTGCGCGCCTTCTCGGTGAGCTCCTGGAACAGGTCGTCGAACGTCTTCACGGGGTCCAGGCTACCGGTCTCCGCTGACGCTGCCGACGCACCGTCCGGACGGGAGGCAGTGGTCGCCCCGGTGACACCGGTACCGGCCGGCGCTCCCCCGGTCACGAGCGCGCCCGAGCGGCGGCCTCGCGCAGGTCGGCGATGCGCGCGGCGGGTTCGCCGCCGTACACCGCGGAGCCCGCGACCAGCGTGTCGGCACCGCTCCGGACGGCCTCGGGCACGGTGTCGACGGCGATCCCGCCGTCCACCTCGAGCCACACGTCGAGCCCGGAGGCATCGACGGCGGCGCGGGCGTCGGCGAGCTTCGGCATCACGGACGGCATGAAGGACTGGCCGCCGAACCCGGGCTCGACGGTCATCAGCAGGATCATGTCGTAGGCGTCGAGGTGGTGCAGCACCTGCGTGATCGGGGTGCCGGGCTTCACGGCGACGGCGGCGCGGGCACCGTTCGACCGGATCGCCGCGGCCGTCGCCACCGGGTCGTCGGCTGCCTCGAAGTGGAACGTGACGCTCGACGCACCCGTCTCGGCGTACTTCGGCGCGTTGCGGTCGGCGTCGGTCACCATCAGGTGGACGTCGAGCGGCACCGGCGACACCTGCTGCAGGCGCTGCACGATCGGCAGCCCGAGCGTCAGGTTCGGGACGAAGTGGTTGTCCATCACGTCGACGTGCACCAGGTCAGCGGTCTCGATGCGCTGGAGTTCGCGCTCGAGGTTCGCGAAGTCGGCGGACAGGATGCTCGGCGAGATGCGGATCGTCACCGGGCAAGCCTACCGGCGTGCCACTGGAGGCCCGCGGTCATCGCCACAGCGACGTCGCGTTCCAGTCCGCTGGCGCCCCCGTCTGCTCGAAGGGGACCAGCGCGATCGGCGGGTAGGCAGCCATCGCTCCGGCGAGCAGCCGGGACGGCCCGATGCCGCTGGCTTGCCGGAGGTACTGCACCAGCGTCAGCTGGCCGTAGGTCCGGTTCATCGCGTGGGCGGCGAGGTCGAGTCCGTCGTGCGTCCCTCCGCGCGGCAGGCGGGGGCGTTTCGGGTACACCCGGTTGAACAACCGCCCGTGGTGGGCACAGGCGTTGCGGACGACGTTCAGCGCACGGAGCCACGAGGAGAACTGCGGCGGCCTCAGCCCGAACGCTCCGGCGACCTCGGTCTGCACCATCGGCGGTGCGAACCCGAAGAGCCGGCTCAGACTCCCCCAGTCCATGAGCTCGACGGCGGCCCACACGGGCAGGGTCCCGCCGTACGCGAGCCGGTGGTGCTCCACGAAGTCCTCTCGGGACCGCCCGACCTCACGGTCGTGGCGACGGCGCCAGTCGGCGTACTGGTCACCCGACCGGGCGAGCACGCCGAGCAGCGCCGGTTCCAGGTGGGCACACGGATCGAGCCGCCCCAGTTCATGGCCGAGTGCGGCTCGGACGGCGAGTTCGATCGGCGCGATCGCGTCGAAGACCGTGGTCCGGAGGCGGGCGTCGAAGTCGGACAGGGAGACCACGTCAGCCAGGCGCGTGCCCGCCGCGAAGTCGTCGCTCCGGCGCCCGGACCGCAGCTGACGGAACGAGTACCAGTACCCGCTGAGGCGGTAGTAGCTGACCCGCCGCAGCAGTTCGACCGCGACATCGTGGTCCCCGACGTCCATCCCGCGGGCCTCGAGCAACGCGACCTGTTGTCTGGTCGACCGGAACGCCTTGACCTCGCTCAACGCACCCCTACACGAAGAGGACCGGCCCTGGACCTGCTTTCGCAGGCGGAACCGGTCTTGTGGAACCAACATATCAGAAGCGTTCCAGTGGGGCAACCTCCTCAGTCGACGCGACGGAACAGCGCGATGAACATCGCGTCCGTCCCGATGCGGTGCGGCCACAGCTGCGCGGTGGCGCCGTCCGCGATCTCGGGGTCGCGTGCGGCGACACCCCGGACGATCGCGGCGGTGTCGAGCTGCTCGAGCCGGTCCCCGTGCCGCCCCATCAGCGCGTCGACCTGCCCACGGGTCTCGGCCAGGTGCGGCGAGCACGTCACGTACGCCAGGGTCCCGCCCGGTGCGAGCACCCGAACAGCGGCGTCGAGCAGTTCGGTCTGCAGGGCAGCGAGCTCCTCGACGTCCTCGGGGAGCTTCCGCCAGCGTGCCTCCGGCCGACGACGCAGCGCGCCGAGCCCGGTGCACGGGGCGTCGAGCAGGATGCGGTCGAAGGTCATCCCGGTGCCGTCGCGTCCGTACCGACGGGCGTCACCCTCGACGACCCGCACGTGGTCGCCGAACACACCGAGCGCGTTCCGCACGAGGCCGGCGCGGGCGGGCACGAGTTCGTTGGCGACCAGGGTCGCCCCGCCCTGCTGCGCCTCGGCGGCGAGCAGTGCGGCCTTGCCGCCGGGCCCGGCACACATGTCGAGCCACCGCTCCCCCGCACGCACGTCCGACGAGCGGCTCAGCGCCAGCGCGGCGAGCTGCGACCCCTCGTCCTGCACGCGCAGGCGTCCGGCGGCGACGCCCGGCACACGCGCCGGGTCGCCGCTGATGCCGCGGATGCCGACGGGCGACACCGGCGCGGCGTCCGCCTGCACAACGGGCTCGCCGGCCCGGACGGGAGGCACGGTGCCGGTCGCGCCGTCGGCCTCCGGTTCGTCGTCGGCGGGCACCAGGGCCGCGGGCACGTCGTCCGCACCGGTCGCGTCGGCGAACGCGGCATCGATGTCGTCGTCCGGGGCGGTGCGGGCGGTCGCGGTGGCGATGTCCTCGTCGGTGGCGAGGCCGGGCAGGGCCGCGAGCTGCACCCGGGGTGCGGCGTTGTCGGCGGCGAGCAGGGCGGCGAGCTCGTCGCGGGAACGTTCGGCGGCCAGGGCGTCGCGGAGCGCCGAGACGACCCAGACCGGGTGCGACCAGCGGGTGGCGAGCAGGGCGTCCCCGGCGCGGCCCTCGGTGATCAGGGCGTCCCACTCCTGGTCGGTGCGGGCGGCGATCTTGCGCATCACGGCGTTCACGAACCCGGTGGCGCGGCGGGCACCGACCTCACGGGCGAGCTCGACCGTGGCGTCGACGGCGGCGTGCGTCGGGGTGCGCATGGCGAGCAGCTGGTGCGCACCGAGACGCATCACGTCGAGGACGTCCGCCTCGATGTTCTCGGCCCGGCGACCGGATGCCAGCGCGATGATCACGTCGTAGCGACCGAGCATCCGGATCGACCCGTAGGTGAGCTCGGTCGCGAACCCGGCGTCGCGGGCGGTGAGCCCGGCGCGGCGGATGCGCGTCGGCAGCAGCAGGTTCGCGTAGGCGTCGTCGACCTGCACGGCGCGGAGCACGTCGAACGCCACGCGGCGGGCACTCGCCGGACGCGGGCCGCGGCGGGCACCCTGGGGCTTCGTCTGGGGGCTCATGCGAGGACCTTCCCGTCCAGTTCGCCGAGGCCACGGGCCCAGGCGGCGGCGTCCATCGCCTTCTTGCCCGCCGGCTGCACCTCGAGCAGCACCAGCGGGGTGTCGGCGGTCCCGACCAGCAGCCGACCGCCGTGGAGTGCGAGCGCACCGGGCGCGAGCGACGGGGCGGGGTCCTGCGTGCCTCCAGGCTCGATCGTGCTGCGGAGCAGCTTCACGCGGGTCTCGCCCAGGTGGGCGTACGCGCCGGGCTCGGGCGTGACCCCGCGCAGCCGCGCGTGCACGGAGGCGGCGGGCGCGGCGAAGTCGGTGCGGCCGTCGCCGATCGTGAGCTTCGGGGCGAGCGTGGGCTCGCCGGACTGCTCGGTCGCGACGGCGGTGCCGGCGGCGATGGCGTCCACGACGTCCGCCACCACGTCGGCGCCGACCTCGGCCATCGCCGCGAGGACCTCACCCGAGGTCGCTTCGGGGTCGATCTCGAAGGGCAGGGCGGCGTAGACCGGGCCGGCGTCGAGCGACTCGACCAGCTGGAAGACCGTGGCGGCGGTCTGGGTGTCGCCGGCCATCACCGCACGCTGCACGGGAGCCGCACCGCGGTACGCCGGCAGGTCGGAGAAGTGCAGGTTGATCCACCCGTGCCGCGGGGCGTCGAGGGCCGGGCGGCGGAGCAGTGCGCCGTAGGCGACGATCACGCCGAGGTCGACGTCGAGGTCCGCGATCCGGGCGGTGACGGCGTCGTCGACACGCGAGGCCTCGATGACCGGCAGTCCGAGCTCCGCGGCGACGACGGCCACCGGGGTCGGGGTGAGGACACGCTTCCGGCCCTGCGGGGTGGCCGGCCGCGTGAGCACCGCGGCGATCTCGTGGTCGGACGCCGCCAGACGGCGGAGGGTGGGGACGGCCGCAGCGGGGCTGCCGGCGACGACGAGACGCATGGGTTCGATCCTCCCACGCCGACGGCCCCACCCGACCCCGACCGCCTGTCCGGAGCACGCGGTGCTCGGCTCTGCCTGTGCACCAGCAGAGCGTGGGCTGCGTAGGTTCTGGCTGCATCGACGGAAGGAGCACCATGACCGACCGAGACCTGCCCATCCCGGACTTCGACCACGTCCCGCTCGGCAACCTGACGGAGCACCTGACGGCCCTCGACCGCGAACAGCTCCAGGTGCTGCTCGACCACGAGCACGCCCACGGCGCACGGTTGCCGGTGCTGGAGCGGATCCGTCACCGGATCGAGGCCCTGGACGGCGGTGCGGAGCCGACCGGTTCCGTGCCGGAGCACCTCCCCGAGACGTCTGCGGGGGCCTCGGCACCAGCGGACGTCACGCCGGCCACCGCCGGTCCGACGATCAACCCGCCGTCCCACGGCGTGCCCACCAACCCCGCGCAGCCGCGCTGAGATCAGGAGACACCATGAGTGACGTCACCACCGCCACCAACCGCTACGCCGGTTCGTCCGTCCAGAAGGCCGCCCTCGTGGTCGGCATCGTGTTCCTGCTCGTCGGGATCGCCGGCTTCGTCCCCGGCATCACGACCGGCGACCTGGCCGGGGCCGGACACGAGTCGATGGGCATGCTGCTCGGCATCTTCCAGGTCTCCGTGCTGCACAACATCGTGCACCTGCTGTTCGGCGTCGTCGGACTGCTCGCCGCCAACCGCGCTTCCGGCTCGCGGATGTACCTGGTGCTCGGCGGGATCGTCTACTTCGTGCTGTGGATCTACGGCCTGTTCACCGCCGGCCACAGCTCGGGTGCGAACTTCGTCCCGCTGAACAACGCCGACAACTGGCTGCACCTCGTCCTCGCCATCGGCATGGTCGCCCTCGGCGTCGTGCTGCCGCGCGAGCGTCGTCGGCCCGCCAACGCCTGACCGACCCGCACCAGCCGGTCGCCGCACGGCGGCAGACCCCGAACGACACCGCCGACGTCCCACGACGCCGGCGGTGTCGTTCTGCGTCGTGCAGCGCCCGGGCCCGCCCGGGACCGGCGGCGTCAGACCTCGGAGAACGGCTCCGCGTCGTCCAACCGCACCCGCAGCGTCGGAGCGGCCCGTCGTCGGTTGCCACCCTTGAGCACCCGCCGGGTCGACGAGCGCCGGATCACCTCGGCCTTGAGCGTCGCGGCGACCTCGGCCCCGTGCGCGTACGGGAACCGCACGATCGCCCGGACCGTACCCGGCAACGTGTCGTCCTCGACCGGGACCGGGCCGAGCACCGGACCGACGACGGCGTCGCCGAGGGCCTCGACCGCAGCGGTGACGGCCTCGTCGGTGCCGGTCATCGTCGCCACCCGCACCGCCGGCGGGAAGTGGAGTTCGCGGCGGTCGGTGAGCTCGTCGTGCGCGGGACCGTCGAGCCGCCACAGGGCCATCGCCGACGCCAGCCGCCCACCGATCCCGACCAGGTACACCTCGGCACCGGGGGCCGACTTCGCGGCGGCGTTCGTCCAGAAGCGCAGCACGTCCTCCTGCACCCGCAGCCCTTCGCGGGCGAGCATCTTCTCGCCGTCGAGCAGCAGCACGCAGGCGTACCCGCCCGGCACCGACGGCTCGGCCCCACGGGTGGCGACGACGACCGATGGCTTGGCGGGAACCTCGTCGAGCGGGCGGGAGCCGTCCGCGACGATGATCCGGGTGCCGGGGAACGCCCGCCCGAGCTCCTCCGCGGTGCGCTGTGCCCCCTGGCCGACCGGCTTCACGGTGCCGTTGCCGCACGTCGGGCAGCGGAACCCGACGGCCAGGGCGCCGCAGAACCGGCACTCGGGCGTGGCGCCGCGGTGCGGGCTGCCGAGCGGCCCGCCGCAGACGCGGCAGTGCGCGCGTTCGCCGCACTCGGCGCAGACCAGCCCGGTGCCGAAGCCCGGGCTCGCGACCTGCACCAGGACGGCACCGTGCTGGCTGGCCTCGCGCGCGGCACGCCAGGCGGAGCTCGGGATGCGCGCCTGTGCGGCGAACCCCTCGGCCCCGGTCTGCTGCACGGTGGGGATGACCTTCGGCGTCTTCACGCGGTAGGGCACGACGTCCTGCAGCCAGTGCAGCTCCACCAGCCGTTGCACGTCGGTGCTGCGCGCGTGCGAGACGAACAGCAGCGCGGCCCCGGACTGGGCGGCCCGCACCAGGGCCACGTCACGCGTGTGCACGTAGGGCGCCCGCTGCTCGATGAACGAGGCGTCGCCGTCGTCCCACATCGCGATCAGGCCGAGCTCCGTCGCCGGCGCGTACATCGCCGTGCGGTTGCCGATCGCGACCACCGGGTGCGTGCGGGCCTGCAGCAGGGCCTTCGCGCGCTGCCCGTTCGTCTGCTTGGCGTCGAACCGCACCACCCGTTCCGGCGGCAGCACCGCGAGCAGGGCACGCTCGAGGTCGATGACGTCGCGGAAGTCCGGCACGGCGACCACCGCGGACTGCTCGGCCGCCAGGGTGTGCGCCGCAGCCTGGGCGAGCGTCGCGGCCCATCCCGGCACCCAGACCGGTGCGTCCGCGTCACCCACCGCCACGGGCTGGGGCACGGCGGCGACCGCGGCGCGTCCGTGCTCCGTCACCACGGCCTCCAGGACGCCGTCGGCGTAGCCGGTGACGGGCGGGGCGGTCACCGGCGGCGGCGACCACGCGGTGTCCCGGGCGAGCCAGGCCTTCTCGGCGCGCACCTGCCGCGGCGGCACGGCCAGGCGCAGGACGTCGGAGGCGACACCCGCGGCCCGGTCGGCGACGGCACGCGCGAGGGTCCAGATCTCCGGCGCGAGCACGGGCACCGGGGACAGCACGGCCTCGATCTGACTGAGTTCCCCCGGGTACTCGCCCTCGGTGACGATCTCGACCACGTAGCCGTCGGACATCCGGGCCCCGGTGCGCAGCGGCACCTTGACGCGGACCCCCGCGACGCAGTCGTCCTCGAGCTCGGCCGGCACCCGGTAGTCGAACAGACGGTCCAACTGCGGGAGCGGCGAGTCGAGGACGACGCGCGCGACGGTGGTCACGCGGTGCTTCAGACGGTCGCGGCGACGAGTCCTGCGGCGGCGCGGAGTTCCTCGACACGGTCGAGCTGCTCCCACGTGAACCCGGGGAGCTCGCGGCCGAAGTGGCCGTAGGTCGCGGTCTGCGCGTAGATCGGCCGGAGCAGGTCGAGGTCGCGGATGATCGCGGCCGGACGCAGGTCGAAGACCTGGCGGATGGCGGCCTCGATCGTGGCGTCGTCGACGTGTCCGGTGCCGAAGGTCTCGACGTACAGCCCGACGGGCTTTGCACGGCCGATCGCGTAGGCGACCTGCACCTCGAGCCGGTCGGCCAGCCCCGCGGCGACCGCGTTCTTGGCGACCCAGCGCAGCGCGTACGCCGCCGAACGGTCGACCTTCGACGGGTCCTTGCCGCTGAACGCGCCGCCACCGTGACGAGAGGCCCCGCCGTAGGTGTCGACGATCACCTTGCGGCCGGTGAGCCCGGCGTCGCCCTGGGGGCCGCCGATCTCGAAGCGACCGGTCGGGTTCACGATGACGTCGACGTGCGACGAGTCGAGGTCGACCAGGTCGAGGACCGGACGGATCACGTGCTCGGTGATCGCCGCGGTGAGCTCGTCGAGCGTGACGCTCGGCGAGTGCTGCGTGGAGAGCACGACGGTCTCGACGGTCTTCGGCACGACGCCGTCGTACCCGATGGTGACCTGGGTCTTGCCGTCCGGACGCAGGAACGACAGCTCGCCCGACTTGCGGACCGCGGCGAGGCGCTCGGCCAGCCGGTGCGCCAGCCAGATCGCGACCGGCATGTACTCGGGGGTCTCGTTCGTCGCGAAGCCGAACATGATGCCCTGGTCGCCGGCGCCCTGACGGTCGAGCGGGTCGACCGCACCGGTGCGCGAGTCGAGCGACTCGTCCACACCCTGCGCGATGTCGGGCGACTGCGCGCCGATCGAGACCTCGACACCGCAGGTGGCACCGTCGAACGAGACGTCCGACGAGTTGTAGCCGATGCCGGTGATGACGTCACGGACGAGCTTGGGGATCTCGACGTAGCCGGAGGTCGTGACCTCGCCGGCGACGTGCACGAGCCCGGTGGTCACCATCGTCTCGACGGCGACGCGCGCGTTCGGGTCGACCGTCAGCAGTGCGTCGAGGATGCTGTCCGAGATCTGGTCGCAGATCTTGTCGGGGTGCCCCTCGGTCACCGACTCGGACGTGAAGAGGCGGAGAGCAGCTGCAGTCACCGGGATCAGTCGGTGGGCTGCTGCTGCTTGGTGACGGTGAGCTTGTCCTCGTTGATCTCGTGGAGCGCGACGGACAGCGGCTTGTCGTCGATCGTCGAGTCGACGAGCGGTCCGACGTTGTCGAAGAGCGAGCCCTCGTGCAGGTCGGCGTAGTAGTCGTTGATCTGGCGGGCGCGCTTCGACGCGAAGATGACGAGCGCGTACTTCGACTCGACCTTGCTGAGCAGGTCGTCGATGGGCGGGTCGATGATGCCCTGGGGGTTGGCCATGGTGTCTCCTCGAAGTCAGTGCACCCGTCAGGGCGCAGAGAACAAGTCTACGACCTCACGTGCCGCGGTGCCGACATCGGAGTTCACGATCCGCACGTCGAACTCGTCCTGCGCGGCCAGCTCGACCTTCGCGGTCTCGAGACGACGCGCCTGTTCCTCCGCGGATTCGGTCCCGCGGCCGATCAGCCGGCGCACCAGTTCCTCCCACGTCGGGGGCAGCAGGAACACGAGCACCGCCTCGGGCATGGCGTCGCGGACCTGCCGGGCCCCCTGCAGGTCGATCTCGAGCATGACCTTCTCGCCGGCGTCGAGCGCGCGGTCGATCGGCGGGCGCGGGGTGCCGTAGCGGTACGAGTTGTGGACGGTCGCCCACTCGAGCAGCTCGCGGTCGCGGATCATGCGGTCGAACTCGTCGTCGTCCACGAAGTAGTAGTGCACGCCGTCGACCTCGCCGGGGCGCGGCTTCCGGGTGGTGGCGGAGACGCTGAGGTTGACGTCCGGGTAGTGCTGTCGGATGTGCGCGCTGACCGTGCCCTTGCCGACCGCGGTGGGTCCGGCGAGCACGACGAGCTTCGAGGCGCCACGCTTGCGACCCCGGGCGGCGAGCCAGTCCGCCAGGGCGGTCCGCTGCCGGGTCCCCAGGCCGCCGAGGCGCTTCGACGGGGCGATCCGCAGGGTCCCCATGATCGCCTCGGCTCGTGCGGGGCCGATGCCCGGCAGGCTGACGAGCAGGTCACGGACCCGCAGCGAGCGTTCCGCCGAGGTCGTCTCGACCAGCGAGTCGTCCCACGCGGCACGGGCGACGTCGAGTGCCGAGCGATCCCCCGACGCGATCGCGGCCTTCACCGCGGCCCGGGCGCGTCGCGCGGCGACGGCGGCCTTCGCCGCGGCGACCCGGTCCACCTCTGGCGGGGTCCGGTGGGCGGGCAGGCCCTCGTGCTCGTCGGTCACGCTGCCGCCGCCAGTGCGGTGCGGATGCGGTCGGCGCGCTCGGTGACGAGCGCCGCGACGCCGTCCGGACCGTCGGTCAGCAGGCCCCGCGACTCGCTCACGAGCACCTGCTCGGCACGCGCGCCGTACAGCGCACGGAGGTCCTCGATGCGGGCCCCCTGGGCACCGAAGCCCGGGGCGAGGACCGGCGCGGTGCCGATCGCGTCCGCGTCGATGCCGAAGTCGTCGAGGTGAAGGGTCGCGCCGAGCACGAGCCCGACGTCGCCGAGGGCCTGATCGCCCACGGACCGGTTGTCGTCTGCCACGTCCAAGACGATACCGGCCGCGACCGTCCGGCCGGTACGCGGTCCTTCCGCGAGCACCGCGGTCTGCAGCACACGGGCCTCGGGGTTGCTCGTCGCCGCGAGCACGAAGACCCCGGCACCGTTCCGGCGCGCGACGTCGATCGTGCCCCGGAGCGAGCCGTACCCGAGGTACGGCGACACCGTCATCGCGTCGGCCGCGAACGGCCCGTCGCGGTCCAGCCACGCCAGCGCGTAGTCGTCACCGGTGGTCCCGATGTCGCCCCGCTTCACGTCGGCGACGACCAGGAGGCCCGCATCGCGCGCCCGACGGATCGTCGCGTCGAGCGCACGGTAGCCCGCCACCCCCGCCGCCTCGAAGAAGGCGACCTGCGGCTTCACGATCGCCGCGCGGCCGGCGGCCGCGTCGACCAGGGTCGCGCCGAACGCCGTCAGGCCCTGCTCGTCGCGGGCGAGCCCCCACGCCGCCAGGGTGGCGGCGTGGGGGTCGATCCCGACGCAGAGCGGTGAACGCTCCCCCATGGCGGACGCGAGGCGGTCGCCGAAGGAGGCCGGGCCTCCCGACCGGGTCGTTGCCATGCTGGCAGCCGTCACCAGGTCGCGCGCTCGAGCGCGTAGTCCTGCAGGCTGCGGACGTTGAGCGGCGAACCGATCGTCTCGATCGCCGCGACGGCCGCCCCGATCTGCGCGATCGTCGTGAACAGCGGCTTGTCCGCCGCGACCGTGGCCGCACGGATCTCGTACCCGTCCGCACGACCGGCGGCACCCGACGGCGTGTTGATGACGATGTCGACCTCGCCCCGGGCGAGCAGGTCGACGACGCTCTCGCCGCCCTGGCTGTACTTGCCGACGATCCCGACCTCGATGCCGTTGCGGCGGAGGATCTCCGCCGTGCCCTCGGTCGCGATGATCGTGAAGCCGAGCTGCTGCAGGCGGTGCACCGGCAGCACGATCGCGCGCTTGTCGGTGTCGGCGACGCTCACGAAGACCGTGCCGCTGGTCGGCAGGCCGCCGTACGCGGCGTCCTGCGACTTGAGGAACGCCCGCGGGAAGTCACGGTCGATGCCCATGACCTCGCCGGTGGAGCGCATCTCGGGGCTGAGCACCGAGTCGACGACCTGGCCCTCGCGGGTGCGGAAGCGACGGAAGGGCAGCACGGCCTCCTTCACGGCGACCGGCGACTGCGCGGGCACGAACGCCCCGTCACGCTCGGGCAGCATGCCCTCGGCGACGAGCTCGGCGACCGTGGTGCCGGTCATGATGCGCGACGCGGCCTTGGCCAGCGGGATGCCGAGCGCCTTCGAGACGAAGGGCACGGTGCGGCTGGCGCGCGGGTTCGCCTCGAGGACGTAGAGCACGCCGGCGCCGATGGCGAACTGGACGTTGAGCAGGCCCTGCACGCCGATGCCGCGGGCGATCTTCTCGGTCGCGTCGACGACGCCCTGGATCTCCGCGCGGCCGAGGCCGACCGGGGGCAGGGTGCAGGCCGAGTCGCCCGAGTGGATGCCGGCCTCTTCGAGGTGCTCCATGATGCCGCCGATGTAGAGCCGCTCGCCGTCGAAGAGCGCGTCGACGTCGATCTCCACGGCGTCGTCCAGGAACCGGTCGACCAGCAGCGGGAGCTCCGGGCCGATGATCGCCTGGTCGGCCATCCGGTCGAAGTAGTCCGCCAGCGACGGGGAGTCGTACAGGATCTCCATGCCGCGGCCGCCGAGCACGAACGACGGGCGGACGAGGACGGGGTACCCGATCTCCTCGGCCACCGTGGTCGCGCTGGCCAGGTCGTGGGCGGTGCCGTTCCGCGGTGCGAGCAGGCCGGCGGCGTCGAGGATGGCGGAGAACTGCCCGCGCTCCTCGGCCGAGTCGATCGCGGTGGGGCTGGTGCCGAGGATCGGGATGCCCGCGGCCTCGAGCGGCTTCGCCAGACCCAGTGCGGTCTGGCCACCGAGCTGCACGACGACGCCGACGAGTTCGCCGGACGCGGCCTCGGCCTCGATGACCTCGAGGACGTCCTCGGCGGTCAGCGGTTCGAAGTACAGGCGGTCCGAGGTGTCGTAGTCGGTCGACACGGTCTCGGGGTTGCAGTTGATCATGATCGTCTCGAACCCGGCGGCGCTCAGCGCGAAGGACGCGTGCACGCACGAGTAGTCGAACTCGACGCCCTGTCCGATGCGGTTCGGCCCGGAGCCGAGGATGACGACCTTCTTGCGGTCGCTCGGCGTGATCTCGGTCTCGGTGTCGTACGACGAGTAGTGGTACGGCGTCAGGGCGGGGAACTCGCCGGCGCAGGTGTCCACGGTCTTGAAGACCGGTCGGATGCCCTGGGCGTGCCGTGCGTCACGGACCTGCTGCTCGGAGACCGGAGCCGCATCCGTGCTGCGCAGGCTTGCGATCTGGGTGTCGCTGAAGCCGTGCTCCTTCGCCCAGCGCATCGTGTCCGCGTCGAGGGTCTCGGCGGCCCGGACCTCGTCCGCGACCTCGTTGATGAGCACGATCTGGTCGATGAACCAGGGGTCGATCTTGGTGGCCTCGAAGACCTCGTCCGCGGTGGCGCCCGCGACCAGGGCCTGCTGGACCGTGACGATGCGGCCGTCGGTCGGGATCGACGACTTCGCCAGCAGGGCGTCCTTGTCGAGCTCGGACGCCGGAGTGTCCCAGTGGAAGCTCGACCCGCGCTTCTCGAGCGAGCGCAGCGACTTCTGCAGTGCCGTGGCGTAGTTCCGGCCGATGGCCATCGCCTCGCCGACGCTCTTCATCGTCGTGGTCAGGGTGGCGTCGGCGGCCGGGAACTTCTCGAACGCGAACCGCGGGGTCTTCACGACCACGTAGTCGAGCGTCGGCTCGAAGCTCGCCGGGGTGACCTTCGTGATGTCGTTCTCGATCTCGTCGAGCCGGTAGCCGATCGCGAGCTTCGCGGCGATCTTGGCGATCGGGAAGCCCGTGGCCTTCGAGGCGAGGGCCGACGAGCGGGACACGCGGGGGTTCATCTCGATGACGATGACGCGGCCGTTGGACGGGTCGACGGCGAACTGGATGTTGCAGCCACCGGTGTCGACGCCGACACGACGGATGATGTCGATGCCGATGTTCCGCATGTTCTGGTACTCGCGGTCGGTCAGGGTCAGCGCGGGGGCGACCGTGATCGAGTCACCCGTGTGGACGCCGACCGGGTCGACGTTCTCGATGGAGCAGATGACGACGGTGTTGTCGTAGTTGTCGCGCATCAGCTCGAGCTCGTACTCCTTCCAGCCGAGGATGGACTCCTCGAGCAGGACCTCGGTCGTCGGGCTGGACTGCAGCCCGTCGCCGACGAAGCGGACGAGTTCGGCCTCGTTGTACGCGAAGCCCGAGCCGAGGCCGCCCATGGTGAAGGACGGGCGGACGACCAGCGGGTACCCGAGGTCCTTCGCGAACTCCTTCGCTTCCTCCAACGTGTGCGCGATGTGGCTGCGGGCGACGTCGGCGCCGGACTCGAGGACGAGCTCCTTGAAGAGCTGGCGGTCCTCGCCGCGCTGGATCGCCTCGACCTTCGCGCCGATGAGCTCGACGCCGTGCTTCGCGAGGATGCCGGCCTCGTCGAGCGCGATGGCCGCGTTCAGGGCCGTCTGGCCGCCGAGGGTCGGCAGGACCGCGTCCGGCTTCTCGATGCGGATGATCTCCTCGAGCGACGCGTTCGTGATCGGCTCGATGTAGGTCGCGTCGGCGAAGTCGGGGTCGGTCATGATCGTCGCCGGGTTCGGGTTGACCAGGATGACCCGGACGCCCTCGGCCCGGAGGACGCGGCACGCCTGGGTGCCGGAGTAGTCGAACTCGGCGGCCTGACCGATGACGATCGGGCCGGAGCCGATGACGAGGACGGAGTTGATGTCTGCGCGCTTGGGCATCAGTTCGCTTCCTTGGTGATGTCTGCTGCGGGGGTCGTGGCGTCGGCGGTGGCCGCGTCGAGCGGCTCCCCGTCGCGACGCTCGCGCACCATGTCCGCGAACCGGTCGAAGAGGTACATGCTGTCGTGCGGTCCGGCGGCGGCCTCGGGGTGGTACTGCACGCTGAACGCCGGCACGTCGAGCGCGCGGAGGCCCTCGACCACGTTGTCGTTCAGCGAGTAGTGCGAGACCTCGACCCGACCGAACCCGGCTGGGGACTCGAGGACCTCGCCGAGGGGCGCGTCGACCGCGAAGCCGTGGTTCTGGCTCGTGATCTCGACCTTGCCCGTGGTCGTGTCGAGCACCGGCTGGTTGATGCCGCGGTGGCCGAAGGGCAGCTTGTAGGTGCCGAAGCCGAGCGCGCGGCCGAGCAGCTGGTTGCCGAAGCAGATACCGAAGAAGGGGCGGCCGGTGCGCAGACTGTCCTGCAGCAGCTCCACCTGTGCGTCCGACGCGGCGGGGTCGCCGGGGCCGTTCGAGTAGAACAGGGCGTCCGGTGCGAGGGCTTCCAGCTCCGCGGCGGAGATGTCCTGCGGCACCACGTGCACCTCGAAGCCGCGGGCGGCGAGGTACCGGGTGGTCGAGGCCTTCACGCCGAGGTCGAGCACGGCCAGGGTGCCGATCTGCTCGCCCACGGCGGGGACGACGTAGGTCTCCGGGGTGGACACGACCGCCGAGAAGCTCGCGCCGGCCATCGTCGCCTGCGACACGACCGCGTCCAGCTGCGACTCGGCCGACAGTGCGGCGTCCGCACCGCTGAAGACGCCGCCCTTCATGGCGCCGGCGTCACGGATGCGGCGGGTGAGTGCGCGGGTGTCGATGCCGGAGATGCCGACGATGCCGTCGCGCACCAGGTGGTCGTCGAGCGTCGCGTTCGCGCGGTGGTTCGACACCACGCGGCTGGGGTCGCGCACCACGTACCCGGCGACCCAGATGCGACGGGACTCGGGGTCCTCGTCGTTCACCCCGGTGTTGCCGATGTGCGGCGCGGTCTGCACCACGATCTGTCCGGCGTAGGAGGGGTCGGTCAGCGTCTCCTGGTAGCCGGTCATGCCGGTCGCGAAGACCACCTCGCCGAGCGTGCGCCCACGGGCGCCGTAGGCCCAGCCGTCGTACCGGGTGCCGTCTTCGAGGACCAGGACGGCCCGTTCGCGTGTCATGCTTTCTTCCCTTCGCCCGCGGTTCGCGGAGCATCGGCCGCAGTCGCCTGCGGCCCGGTCTCGGTCAGTCCCTGCAGGGCGTGCAGCGCGGCTGCGTCGCCCTCCGGGAACCGGAAGTAGGTGTCCAGGTCCGTCGCACCTGCGGCGCCGGTCGCCGTCCATCGCAGACGGACCAGTCCCCCGGGTTCGACCACTCGGTCGATCGCCCACGTGGAGCGGTCGGCGCCGCGGACCGCGTCGCGCGCGATCCAGCGGTCGTCGGTACCGGCGAGGCGCATCACCACGCCGGTCGCGTGGACCGTCACCCCGCCGCGGCCGCGGAACCCGAGGCCGCCCGCGGTGATGCGTTCCAACGGCTGGTCGGCGCGGGTCGTCGCGACGGTGAACCCGTCCCACGACCCGACCGCCGGTGCCAGGTCGGCCGGCACGCGGACTGGAGGCACGGCTTCCGCCTGTTTCCTGGTCCGCGTCCGCCAGGTGCGCGCCATCGCGACGAACAGGGCGGCGACCGCGAGCAGGATCACCGCGCCGAGGAGCCAGCGCTGCGCGTCGCCGCTCATGCGCGCGCCCCTGTCCGGAGCGCCGCGGCGTGCGCCGCGATCGTGTCCGCGTCGACGACCCGGCCGTCGAGCACCGTCGCGTACCCCTGGTGGAAGGTCGCGACGACCCGGCCGGGCAGCGTCATGCCGAGGTACGGCGAGTTCTGCGACTGCCCGGCGAGGTCGGTGACCGCGAACTCGCGGCGGGCCGACGGGTCGTAGAGCGTGATCTCGGCGGGTGCTCCCTCGGCGATGCGCTGCCCGTGCCCCTCGACCTGGCCGATCCGCGCCGGCGCCTCGGACAGCACCCGGGCGACGTCGGCCCAGTCGAGCCGGCCGTCGTCGACCACGGCGGACTGCACCACGCTCAGCGCCGATTCGAGGCCGACCATGCCGTTGGCGGCGGCGGGCCACTCGCAGCACTTCGCCTCGGCGGTGTGCGGTGCGTGGTCGGTCGCGACGATGTCGATGGTGCCGTCGGCCAGGGCCGCGCGGAGCGCCTCGACGTCCTCGCGGGCGCGGAGCGGCGGGTTCACCTTGTAGCGGGCGTCGTAGCCGGGCGCACCGTCGTGGCCGGCGATGAGGTCCTCGGTGAGCACCAGGTGGTGCGGGGTGACCTCGGCCGTGACGTCGATGCCGCGGGACTTCGCCCACCGGATCACCTCGACGCTGCCGGCCGTCGAGACGTGGCAGACGTGCAGACGTGCTCCGACGTGGTCGGCGAGCAGGACGTCTCGGGCGATGATCGCCTCTTCCGCGACGGCGGGCCAGCCGGCGAGGCCGAGCTCCGAGGACAGCCGGCCCTCGTTCATCTGCGCGCCGATGGTCAGCCGGGGCTCCTGGGCGTGCTGCGCGAGCACCCCGCCGAAGCCCTTGATGTACTCGAGTGCGCGGCGCATGAGCAGCGGGTCGGCCACGCAGGAGCCGTCGTCCGAGAACACCCGGACCTTCGCCCGCGAGGTCGCCATCGCACCGATCTCGGACAGGTGCGTGCCCTGCAGCCCCTGCGACACGGCGCCGATCGGGCGGACCGTCACGTAGCCCGCGTCGTCACCGAGTGCCTGGACCTGCTCGACGACCCCGGCAGTGTCGGCGACGGGGCTCGAGTTGGCCATGGCGTTCACGGCGGTGAAGCCGCCGGCGGCCGCGGCACGCGAGCCGGTGAGGACGGTCTCGGACTCCTCGTGACCGGGCTCGCGCAGGTGCGTGTGGAGGTCCACGAGACCGGGCAGGGCGATGAGGCCGTCCGCGTCCACGGTGGTGGCGCCGGCCGTGTCGAGACCGGACCCGACCGCGGTGATGTGCCCGGCCTCCAGGCGGATGTCGGCACGCGAGCCGTCGACCAGCTGCGCGCCACGGATCAGGTGAGCGGTCATGCGGCGGACTCCTTCGCGTCGGTGCCGGTTCCGGCACTGCCCGTCAGGGCGAGGTAGAGGACGGCCATCCGGACCGAGACGCCGTTCTCGACCTGCTCGACGACGGTCGAACGGGGGTCGTCGGCGGCGACGCCGGCGATCTCGAGCCCACGGTTCATCGGGCCGGGGTGCATGATCAGCGTGCGCTCGGACAGCCGCCCGAAGCGCGCCGCCGTCAGGCCCCAGTGCCGCGTGTACTCGCGCGGGTTCGGGAAGAAGGCGTCGTTCATCCGCTCCTGCTGGATGCGGAGCGTCATGACGACGTCCGGGTCCTCGGCCAGGGCGGTGTCGAGGTCGTGGTGCACCGCGGCGCCGAACGGCGACGGGGTGGCGGGCAGCAGCGTCGGCGGCGCGGCGAAGGTCACGCTCGCGCCGAGGGTGCGGAGCAGCCAGGCGTTCGACCGGGCGACCCGGCTGTGCAGCACGTCGCCGATGATCAGGACGCGCACGCCGTCGAGGCCCTGACCGCGCGAGCCGGCGCCGTGCAGGCGGCGGCGCATGGTGAAGGCGTCGAGCAGCGCCTGCGTCGGGTGTTCGTGGGTGCCGTCACCGGCGTTGACCACCGGCACGTCGATCCAGTCGGCGTCGGCGAGCACCCGCGGCGCGCCCGATGCACCGTGGCGCATGACGATGCCGTCGATGCCCATCGCGCCGAGGGTCTGCACGGTGTCCTTCAGGGATTCGCCCTTGGAGACGCTCGAGCCCTTCGCCGCGAAGTTCAGGACGTCGGCGGACAGGCGCTTCGCGGCGGCCTCGAACGAGATGCGCGTGCGCGTGGAGTCCTCGAAGAACAGGTTCACCACGGTCTTGCCGCGCAGGGCCGGGAGCTTCCGGACCTCGCGCGTGTTCACCTCGGCCATCTCCTCGGCCACGTCGAGGATGTGGACGGCCTGGTCGCGCGACAGGTCGGCGGTCGAGAGCAGGTGCCGCATCACGCCACCCCCTGCTCGATGAACACGGTGTCGTCGCCGTCGGTCTCGGCCAGGTGCAGCGTGACCCGCTCGTCGGACGCGGTCGGCAGGTTCTTGCCCACGTGGTCCGCGCGGATCGGCAGCTCGCGGTGGCCGCGGTCGACGAGCACGGCGAGCCGGACGGCACGCGGCCGCCCGATGCCCTGCAGCGCGTCGAGCGCGGCGCGGACGGTGCGACCGGAGTACAGCACGTCGTCGACGAGCACGACGACCTTGCCGTCGATGCCGCCGGCGGGGATCACCGTCCGGTGCGGCGCGCGGCCGATGCCGTGGCCGAGGTCGTCGCGGTGCATGGTGACGTCGAGCGTGCCGACACGCTCCGTCCCGATGCCACCGGCGGCCGAGGACCACTCCGGCTCGATGCCGGCCAGGATCCGGCCGAGGCGTTCCGCCAGGACGGCGCCGCGGGTCGGGATGCCGAGGAGCACGAGGTCCGAGCCCCCGTGGTTGGCTTCGAGGATCTCGTGCGCGATGCGTGTCAGGGCACGCGTGATGTCGGGCTGTTGCAGGACCGTTCTGGTTCCCACGTCGACCCCCTTCCCCGCCTCACTGGACGGCATTAAAGGATGCTGACGTGGTCAACCCTACCGGGACTCCTGGTCTCCTGCGACCGTCCGACCGGACGGTGCGCGACCGCCGGCGACGGCCCCGAGCACGCCGTTGACGAAGCCGGCGGAGTCCTCGGTGGACAGCGACTGCGCGAGCTCGACCGCCTCGGCGATCGCGACGGCGTCGGGCACCTCCGGGTTGAACCGGAGCTCCCACACGGCCATCCGCAGGATGCAGCGGTCGAGGACCGGCATCCGGGCGATCGACCAGCCCTGGGCGTGGTCGACGATGACGGAGTCGATCTCGTGACGGGCGTCGTCGACACCCGTGACGATCTGGCGGGCGTAGTCCCAGCTGGAGGCACGCTCCGGCTGGTCCAGGTGCCGGACCGTCTCGGTGGCGAGCACGTCCGCGATCGGCAGCTCGCGCACCTCGGCGACGTACAGCATGTCGAGGGCGCGCTTGCGGGCCTTCGAACGAGCACTCATACGGTCAGCGCCTAGGAGTTGACGCGGCCGAGGAAGCTGCCGTCGCGCGTGTCGATCTTCACCAGGGTGCCGCTCTCCAGGTACAGCGGGACCTGGATACGGTGGCCGGTCGCGATGATGGTCGCGTCCTTGGTGCCGCCGGAGGAACGGTCGCCCTGCAGGCCAGGCTCGGTCTCGACCTCGGTGACGATCGACGTCGGGAGCTCGACGTACAGCGGGTTGCCCTCGTTCATCGCGATGGTGACCATCGCGGACTCGAGCAGGTAGTTCTTGGCGTCGCCGACCACGGTCGCGGAGACCGGGATCTGGTCGTACGTGTCGGTGTCCATGAACACGTAGGAGTCGCCGTCCTCGTAGAGGAACTGGTAGTCACGACGGTCGACGACGGCGGTGTCGATCTTCGCGCCGGCGTTGAACGTGCGGTCGACGACCTTGCCGGAGACGACGTTCTTGAGCTTCGTGCGGACGAACGCGCCGCCCTTGCCCGGCTTGACGTGCTGGAACTCGACGACCGACCACAGCTGGCCGTCGATGATGAGAACGGCGCCGTTCTTGATGTCTGTGGTACTGGCCATGAGTCGTCGGTGTCCCGTTCGGTCGTGTTGTGAAGTGTCCTCGGGCCGCGGACGGCCCCGGACGAGTGTAGCGGACGCCCGCCCGGCGGCCGGAGCGGTGCGCGTGCGTGCCGGACGCGCCGGTCACGGACGGGCACCGGGCCCGCGGTCAGCGTCGCCGTCGAGCGAGCCAGGCGTCGATCGCCGCCCAGCCGAGCAGCACCACCGCCGCTCCCCCGAGCAACCCGCCCGCGACCCCCGTGGACAGGGCCGCCGTCGGTCGTGCCGGCAAGGACAGGTAGACGATCGCCAGGATCCCCGCCCCCGCACCGAGCAGCACGAGCAGGATGCGCCGGATCATCCCGGACACGAGCTGCCGGTCGCGGCTGTCCGCGAAGAGCCGGATGTTCACCGTGAACCGGCCGGTCTCGATCGCCTCGCCGATGCGGTCCACCCGGCGGGGCAGGCGACGGGCGGCCGACACGACGCCGAGCAGCTCCTTCGCCGCCAGGTCGCGGAGCTTGCCCGGCCGGAGCTGGTCGGTGATCTGCTCCCGGGCGAGTCCGCGGGACTCCTCGAGCAGGTCGAACGACGGCGCGAGCGTGCGGAGCGTGCCCTCGAAGATGGCCAGCGCGCGGGCCGCGGCGACGAAGTCCGGCGGTGGCTTCAGCCGGTACCGCCCGAAGACCTCGACCGCGTCGTCCACGGTGTCGACGCCGATGCGCGCACCCGGGCCGAGTTCGTCCGCGACGAAGCGGGCGATGTCCCGACGGAAGTCGGGCTCGTCGTGCGCATCGCGCACGGGTGCCATCCGCAGGACCGCATCGGCGATCCGCGACGTGTCGTCCTGCAGGTAGGCGGCCAACAGGTCCTGGACCGTGTCCCGGAGACCCGGGTCGAGCCTCCCGACCGATCCGAAGTCGATCAACGCGGGCCGCCCGTCGGGCAGCACCAGGACGTTCCCCGGGTGCAGGTCCGCGTGGTACAGGCCGTCGAAGACGACCTGGCGCAGGAAGGCGCGGAGGATGGCGCGCATCGGCGCGTCGAGGTCGCGCTCGGAACGCTCGGCGCGGATCGCGCTGAGCGTGTCGCCCTCCAGGAACTCCATCACGAGCACACGCCGGCCGGACAGGTCCGGGTAGGGGTCCGGGAACCGGACCTCGTCCGGACGCGCGCTGCGGGCCTGGGCCGCACGCAGCGCGGTGAGGTTCCGGAGCTCGGAGACGAAGTCGACCTGCCGGATCAGGTCGTCCGCGTACTGGCCGGCGATGTCCTGCACGCCGACCTGCCGCGCCTCGGTCGACCACCGGGCCATGAACCGGACGACCCGCAGTGCGATGTCCACGTCGCGGCGCACCGCTGCGTCGATCCCCGGCCGCTGCACCTTCACGGCGACCGCGGTGCCGTCGGGCAGTCGGGCGCGGTGCACCTGCGCGATGGACGCCGCTGCGACGGGCACCGGGTCGAAGGTCGCGAACACCTGATCGACCGGGGCACCGAGCTCCTGCTCGAGGAGCGCACGGACCTCGTCCGCCGGCGCCGCCGTGACGTTCCGCTGCAGGTGGGCGAGTCCCTCGGTCCACTCCTCGGGCAGCAGGTCGTCGCGGGTGGAGAGCAGCTGGCCCATCTTCACGAACCCGCCACCGGCTTCCTCGAGGGCCCGGCGCAGGTGCTCGGCCTGGTCGCGACGCAGGTCCGACGTTGCCGGGTCGTGCGAGAAGTCGAGACGACGGAACGGCACCAGGTGGTGGCGACGGGCGATCGAGAGGAGTTCGGTGAAGCGGCGACCACGGGAGCGCAGGGTGCCGGTGTCGGCATCGCGCGGGCCGGAGAGGTCGCTCAGTCGGGGTGGGGTGGGCACGTCCGCCAGTCTGCTCCCCGGTGCTGGGTCCGCAGCGTGCGGGTGGCGCGGTCCGTCGCGTCGCCCCATCCTCCTCCACAGCCTGGAGGCCCGGCGCGGCTTCCACAGGCCGGAGCGGGCCCGGCGCGGGGCGCGGTCCTGGAGCGAGACACTCGTGCCGTGGAGACAGCACTGATCGCGGCGTGCATCGCCGCCGGAGCGGCGATCGTCGCGGCCGTCGTCAGCTGGTTCGGGGCGTTCCAGAGTCGACGGACGTCCGATCGTGACCACGCCTGGCATCGGTTCACCTGGGCCGTCACGCAGCGGCCGGACATGAACACATACGACATTTCGACAACGGTGCTCCGAGACCTGGAGACCGTACCGTGGTGGTCGAAGGCCGATCGCCGACTCGCGAGCCGAGCGCTCCGCAGGTGAGCCAGCGCCGACCAGGCACATGACGACGACGAACGAAGGGCCTCCGACTGATGTCGATCCTGCGACCGCTCCCCGACGCGCCCGACCTCGACGAGGACGACGACGTCCTCTTCGCCTGGGACCACGGCGCCACCGTCGACGAATGGCGGGAATCCCAGCGCACCGGCGTGGTCACCGTCTCGACGCGTGTCACCTGGTGGTGGCGCAGGATGCGACGGGTCCTGCGCTGACCGGCGTGGCTAGACGCCGACCTCCTGGTAGGCGGTGAAGAGCAGGTGGTCCTCGGGGCCCTCGAGCACGACGGGCTTGCCGACGCCGTCCAGGATGATGAACCGCAGCATGCCGGCACGGGCCTTCTTGTCACGACGCATGGTGGCGAGCAGCCCCTGCCAGCGCCCGACGCCGTACGAGGTCGGCAGTTCGAGCGACTCGAGGATCGCCCGGTGCCGGTCGACCGTGGCGTCGTCCAGGTGGCCGGTCAGTCGGGCGAGCTCGGCGGCGAACACCATGCCGACCGACACCGCTGCGCCGTGGCGCCACTGGTACCGCTCGGCGTGCTCGATCGCGTGCCCGAGGGTGTGCCCGTAGTTCAGGATCTCGCGGCGGCCCTGCTCCGTGAAGTCGTCCGAGACGACCTCGGCCTTGAGCGCGATGGCGAGCTCGACGACCCGGCGGAACTCCGGCGTCGTCGGGTCGGTGACCCGTTCGACGTCGGCCTCGACGATGTCCAGGATCTCGGGCACGGCGATGAACCCGGCCTTCACGATCTCCGCGAAACCCGTCAGGATCTCGTTGCGCGGCAGCGTGCGGGCGAGGTCGAGGTCCACGACGACGGCACGCGGGGCGTAGAAGGCGCCGACCAGGTTCTTGCCCTCGTTCGTGTTGATGCCCGTCTTCCCGCCGACGCTAGCGTCCACCATGCCGAGCACGCTGGTCGGGACGGCCACGTACGGCACACCGCGCAGCCAGGTCGCGGCGACGAAGCCGGCCAGGTCGGTGACGGCACCGCCACCGAGGCCGATGACCGCGTCGGTACGGGTGAAGTCGGCCTGTCCCATGATCTGCCAGCAGAACGCGGCGACCTCGACGCGCTTGGCGCCCTCGGCGTCGGGGACCTCGGCGATCAGGGCTTCGAGCCCGGCCTCGACCAGGAGCGCACGGAGCTCGTTCGCCCGGGCACCGAGCGTCGGCGAGTGCACGATGAGGACCTTGGCGACACGCGGGCCCAGGATCGCGGGCAGGGCACCGAGCAGGTCCGTGCCGACGGCCACCGTGTAGCCGTCGTCACCGCCGACCCGGATCTCGGTGGTCCCGGCGGGCAGGGTCGACTCGGTCACGGTGCTCCTTCGGTGCTGGTGGTGCTGCTGGTCGTGCTGCCGGGCGCGGCGGTGGTGCCGGCGTCGCTGCGCAGCCACGTGACGACCTCGTCGACCACGCGGGACATCGGCCGGCGCGACGTGTCGACCACGACGTGCGCGAGTTCGGCGTAGGTGGCCGCCCGCTCGTCCATGATCGTCTGCCAGGCGTCGATCCCGCCGTTCGCCAGCAGGGGCCGGTCGGACCCGGCGATCCGGTCGGCGACGGCCTCGGGCGACACGGTGAGCAGGACGATGCGCGCGCCGCTCAGGGCCTGCCGCGTGTCCGCGTGGGTGACGGCTCCCCCGCCCACGGCGATGACGCCGCCGGTGGCCAGCGCCGCCCGGACCGCCTGGGCCTCGAGCGCGCGGAACGCCGGCTCGCCGCGGTCGGCGAAGATCCCGGGGATCGGCCCGTGCTCGCGCACGATGACCCGGTCGGTGTCCGTGAACGGGACGCCGAGGGCCTTCGCCACCCGCTTGCCGACGCTCGACTTGCCGGCGCCCATCGGGCCGATCACGACCACGGGCGCGTCGGCGCGTCGGACGTCGGTGCTCACAGGTCGGTCGACGTCGCCGACGGCTCGGTCCGGCGCGTGCGCAGGGTCTCCGGGATCGCCGCGAGGTAGGCGTCGAGGTTGCGCTTCGTCTCGACGACGTTGTCGCCGCCGAACTTCTCGAGCACCGCGTCGGCGAGCACCAGGGCCACCATCGCTTCGGCGACGACACCGGCAGCGGGCACGGCGCAGACGTCCGAGCGCTGGTGGTGCGCCGAGGCGTCCTCACCGGAGACGACGTCCACCGTGTGCAGGGCGTGCGGGATGGTCGCGATCGGCTTCATCCCGGCGCGCACGCGCAGCACGGTGCCCGTGGACATCCCGCCCTCGGTCCCACCGGCGCGGTCGCTCGTGCGGTAGATCTCGCCGTCCTCGCGGTACAGCTCGTCGTGCGCGGCGGAGCCCCGGCGGCCGGCCGTCGCGAAGCCGTCACCGACCTCGACCCCCTTGATGGCCTGGATCCCCATGATCGCCGCGGCGAGGCGGGCATCGAGCCGGCGGTCCCAGTGCACGTGCGAGCCGAGGCCCGGCGGGACGCCGTAGAACAGCACCTCGACGACGCCGCCCAGGGTGTCGCCGTCCTTCTTCGCGGCCTCGACCTCGGTGACCATGCGTGCGGAGGTCTCGGCGTCGAAGCACCGCAGCTGGTCCTCGTCGAGGCGGTCCACGTCGTCGGGCAGCGGCAGGTCCGTGCCGTCGGGGACCCGGACGGTCCCGACCTGCAGGGTGTGTGCCACCGAGCGGATGCCGAGTTCGGCCAGGAACGACTTGGCGACGGCACCGAGCGCCACGCGTGCGGCGGTCTCGCGGGCGCTCGCACGCTCCAGGATCGGGCGCGCCTCGTCGAAGCCGTACTTCTGCATGCCGACCAGGTCAGCGTGGCCCGGTCGCGGTCGGGTGAGCGGCGCGCTCCGCCCGCGGGACATCTCGGTGGACTCGATCGGCTCGGGGTTCATGACCTCGACCCACTTCGGCCACTCGGTGTTGCCGATGCGGATCGCGATGGGGCTGCCGAGCGAGTAGCCGTGCCGGACGCCGCCGGACACGTGCAGCTCGTCCTGCTCGAACTTCATCCGCGAGCCACGGCCGTAGCCGAGCTTGCGGCGCGCGAGATCGGCACGGATGGACTCGAACGACACCGGGACACCCGCGGGCAGGCCCTCGAGCATGGCGATCAGTTCGGGTCCGTGGGACTCACCAGCAGTCAACCAACGAAGCATGCCGCAATCCTCCCACAGCGATCGTCCGTGCGACGTCGTCGCCTACTGGTAGTCGGGGTGCGCCCGCAGCCACGCCTGGAACTGCTCGACCGCCACCAGGTGCTGGTCGTAGGTGTCCGAGAAGACGGTCTTGCCCGACTCCAGGTCGACCGTCACGAAGTACAGCCACTTGCCCGGGGCCTCGTTCGTCACGGCCTTGATCGCGATGTCCCCGGGGTTGGAGATCGGTGCGGGCGGGAGCCCCTCGTGCACGTAGGTGTTGTACTCGTTCGAGCCGTCCGCACGCTCGGCGTCCGTGGTCGTCACGGTGTGCGTGTTGCCCGTGCCGTACGCGACCGTGGCGTCGGACTGCAGCTTCATGCCCTGGTCGAGGCGGTTCTGGAACACCCGGGCGACCTTGGGGTAGTCGGCTGCGAGACCGGCTTCCTTCTGCACCAGCGACGCGAAGACGATGGTGCGCTCCTGGTCGGCCTCCTTGACGCCGGCGGCGGACAGGTGCTCCTTCATGGTGTCGACCATCGACTTGAAGTACTGCTCGGCGGTCCAGCCCGGGTTGATCGGGTAGGTCGCGGGGAAGAGCCAGCCCTCGAGCGTCGTGACGCCGGACGGCAGGTCGTAGGCCGACAGGTCCTTCGCGGCCGCGTCGACCTGCTTCTCGGTCAGGCCGGCCTTCGAGACCATCCCGGCCTTGATGTCGGCGAGTGCCGTGCCCTCCGGGACGATGATCGACGCCTGGACGCGGTTGTCCTTGTCCTGCAGGGCCGCCAGCGCCGACTTCGAGCTCATCTGCTTCTTCAGCGCGTACGAACCGGGCTGGAACTGCACGTCCGGCGATGCCAGCAGGAGCTTGTAGAACACCTTCGAGTCCTTGACGACGCCGCTGCGCTGCAGCGTCGCGGCGACGTTCTCGCCGATGTCGCCCTGCTTGATCGTGATGGTCACCTTGGAGGTGCCGTTGCCCGTGTAGTCGTCGGGCTCCTGCGCGCCGCTGATCGCCGCGATGAGCTGCTGGATCTTCGGCGCGGCGAACGTGTACGCCCCGACGCCGGCAGCGAGCACGACCGCGACGATGACGAGCCCCGCGACGAGCGGTCCGCGCCGGCGCTTCGGCCGTGGCTCGCGCGGCGGCCTGGAGGCGCGTCCTCCGCCGCCTCGTCCCCCGCGTCCGCCGCCTCCCGCGGCACCACCGCCGCCGGTCGCGTCACCGTCGTCCGTCCCGTCGGCGCCGGACCCGCCGGCCGCGGCGGTCACCGCGGGCTCGGTCGGCAGCTCGCCGGTCAGCAGTGCGGCGACCTCGGGGTGCAGGTCTTCGGGGCGGGTGGCGATCGGTGCGTCGGCGGGGGACGCCGGGCGTTCGTCGCGTGCGGCTGCCGGGGCCTCGGTGGTCCGTTCGGCGGCCGGCGGCTCCTCGGTCGCTGCGACGCGGGCTCGTTCGGCTTCGAGGGCGCGGGCTTCGCGTCGGGACATCGGAGGCGCCGGCGGTGGGGTCACCTGACCAGCGTCGTCGCGGTCATCGGTGCCTGTCGTGCGGTCGGAAGTCGCCTTCCGCCGCTCGGCGTCGTTGCCGGGCGCGATGATCGCGTTCCAGTCCAGATCGTCTGCCAACGTCCTCGGTCTCTCGGTCGGGAACTCCACCTGGGCACCGTCGTCCTCACAGCTGACGACGAGAGCACCCATGTGCGGTACCGGGCAGCCCTGTCAGGGAAGCGTGGTGCCCGGAGGGGCACCGGCACTGCGCTCGTGGTCGAGCGCGTGTTGCAGAATGATAACAGCGGCTGCTTGGTCGATCACGGCCCGGGACTTCTTCGTGTTCTTGCCGGCCTGGTGCAGCCCTCGCTGGGCGGTCACGGTCGACAGTCGTTCGTCGACCAGGCGCACCGGCCGACGCGCCGCGATCCGAGCCGCGAACACGCGGGCGTCCTCGGTCGAGGCCGTGTCCCCACCCGACATCGACAGCGGCAGTCCGACGACGACCTCGAGCACGTCGTACTCGTCCGCGAGCTCCAGGATGCGCCGGAGGTCCTTCGAGTCGTCGCGACGGACGGTCTCGACCGGCGTCGCCAGCAGGCCGTCGCGGTCGCACACGGCGACCCCGATCCGGGCGCGTCCGACGTCCACGCCGAGCCGCCGCCCGGACCGGATGCCCACGGTCAGCCCGCGAGCCGTGCGGTCACGGCACGCAGCGCCGCGGGGAGCGCTGCTGCGTCCGTCCCACCGCCCTGCGCCAGGTCGGGCTTGCCGCCGCCGCCACCACCGAGCACGCCGGCGGCCTCCTTCGCGAGGGGGCCCGCCTGCACGCCCGCAGCACGGGCGGCGTCGTTCGTCGCGACGATCACGATCGGCTTGCCGCCCACGACGGCACCGAGCACGACGACGGCCGCGCCGTCACCGAGCTGGCCCCGGACGCCGGTGGCGAGCGAGCGCAGGTCGTCGCCGGACTGCAGGCCGTCGACCGTCTCGGCGACCACGGTGGTGGCACCGACGGTGGTGGCGTTCCGGGCGATGGCGGGCACGCGCTGCTGCAGGTTCGCCGACTCGTACTCGGCGAGCTTCTTCTGGGCGGACCGGAGGTCCTCCATCAGGTTCTGCACGCGGGCCGGCAGGTCGGCACGGGGAGCCTTGAGCGCGCTGGAGAGCTGCGACACGATCGTGCGCTCGACGGCGAGGTCGCGGAACCCCTCGAGCCCGACCAACGCCTCGACGCGGCGGTTCGTCGAACCGACGCTCGACTCCCCCACCAGGTTGACGAGTCCGATCTGCGCGCTCGAGGCGACGTGCGTGCCACCGCAGAGCTCGCGGGACCACGGGCCGCCGATGTCGACCATGCGGACCTCGGCGCCGTACTTCTCACCGAACAGGGCCTGCGCCCCGAGGGCCTTCGCCTCGTCGATGGGCAGGATGCGCGTGGAGACCTCGAGGTCGGTGCGGATCGCGGTGTTCACGACCTCCTCGATCTCGGAGCGCGTCTCGAGCGAGACCGGCTGCGACCACGAGAAGTCGAGGCGCATGTAGCCGGACTTGTTGTACGAACCGGCCTGCAGCGCCTCCGGCCCGAGGATGTCGCGGAGCGCCGCGTTCACCAGGTGCGTCGCGGAGTGCGCCTGGGTCGCGCCGCGGCGGTACTCCGCGTCGACGACGGTGCTCGCGGCGTCGCCGACACCGACCTCACCGGAGCGGACCTGCACGGTGTGGCTCCACAGTCCGGAGACCGGTCGCTGGACGTCGAGGACCTCGAGGTCGAACCCGTTGCCGACGATCGAGCCCTGGTCGGCGTCCTGGCCGCCCGACTCGGCGTACAGCGAGGTCTCGCCGAGGATCACCTCGGCGATGTCACCGGCGACCGCACGGTCGACGCTCACACCGCCGACGATGATGCCGAGCACGCGCGTCTCGGCCTCGAGCGCGTCGTAGCCGAGGAAGGTCGTCTCGCCCTTGGCCCGGAACGCGCTGTACACGCTCAGGTCGGCGATCGCGGTCTTCTTGCTCTTCGCGTCGGCCTTCGCCCGGGCACGCTGCTCGGACATCAGGGTCTCGAACGCCGTGCGGTCGACGTGGACCCCGGCTTCCTCGGCCATCTCCATCGTCAGGTCGATGGGGAACCCGAAGGTGTCGTGCAGCAGGAATGCCGTGTCGCCGCCGATCGACGGGGCGCCGTCCTGCTTCGCACGCTCGACGGCCACGTCGAGGATGGTCGTGCCCTGCGCCAGGGTGCGGAGGAAGGTCTCCTCTTCCGCGTAGGCGATGCGGGAGATCCGGTCGTAGTCGGACGCCACCTCCGGGTACGCGTCGCGCATGGCGTCGCGGGACGCCGGGAAGAGCTCGGGGAACGTGGGCGCCTCGACACCGAGCAGGCGCATCGCGCGGACGGTGCGACGGAGCAGGCGACGGAGGATGTACCCACGGCCCTCGTTCGACGGGCTCACGCCGTCGGCGATGAGCATCAGCGAGGAACGGACGTGGTCGGCGATGACGCGCATCCGCACGTCGTCCTCGTGCACGGCGCCGTAGCGTCGGCCGGAGATCTCGGCCGCGCGGTCGAGCACCGGGCGCACCTGGTCGATCTCGTACATGTTGTCGACGCCCTGCTTGATGAAGGCGACGCGCTCGAGCCCCATGCCGGTGTCGATGTTCTTGTTCGGCAGCTCGCCGGTGATCTCGAAGTCGTACTTCGACCGCACGTCGGCGATCTGGTACTGCATGAAGACGAGGTTCCAGATCTCGACGTACCGGTCATCGTCCGTCGCCGGGCCGCCGTCGATGCCGTACTCGGGGCCACGGTCGAAGAAGATCTCCGAGCAGGGACCCGCCGGTCCGGGCTGTCCGGTCGACCAGTAGTTGGTGTCCTTGCCGAGGCGCTGGATCCGCTCGTCGGGCAGCGAGGAGTGCTGCTTCCAGAAGCCGATCGCCTCGTCGTCCTCTTCGTAGACGGTGACCCAGAGGTCGTCGGGCGAGAAGCCGAGTCCGCCGTCGGTCTCCGGGTTGGTCAGGAACTCCCAGGCGAACTGGATCGCCTGCTCCTTGAAGTAGTCGCCGAACGAGAAGTTGCCGTTCATCTGGAAGAACGTGCCGTGGCGCGGCGTCTTGCCGACCTCTTCGATGTCGTTCGTGCGGATGCACTTCTGCACGCTCGTCGCCCGCGGGAACGGCGCCGGGATGAGACCGGTCAGGTACGGGATGAACGGCACCATGCCGGCGACCGTGAAGAGGAGCGACGGGTCGTCGGAGACGAGGGACGCGGACGGGACGACGGTGTGGCCGCGGTCACCGAAGTACTGGAGCCAACGGCGGCGGATCTCTGCGGTCTGCATGGTGCTTCCTGGGTTCAGGTCGTGGGTGGAGGAGGGTCGAGGCTGCTCGGTCGGAGCGCTCAGACGTCGGTACGGAGCTCGGCCTCGCGCGACCGGTAGCCCTCCGCGACGGCACCCGTGAAGGCCTTCGTCTTGGCGTTCACCTCGGCGAAGAGCCGGGCGCCACCGGAGGTCTGGGCGACCCGGTGTGCGACGGCGAACCCGATGACGATGCCGACGGCGACGAAGAACAGCTGCTTCACGGTGCCTCTCCCTCTGTGCACCCGGGCGGTGCATGCCCGGACAAGCTTAGTCGCCGGGCACTTCCGCGCGTCCCCGTCCGCAAGACGCCGTCGTGTCGGCAGGACGCCGCCGAAACCGGAGGCGTCTCGCGCATCCGGAGGCGCGTCGCCGAGACGACGGCGTGTTGCGAAGCGGAGGGCGGTGCCGGAACGCCGAACGGCGGGTCGCCCTCGAGAGGACGACCCGCCGTTCGGGTGTGATCAGTGGATCAGCGAGCTGCGTAGTACTCGACGACGAGCTGCACTTCACAGGTCACGGGGACCTCGGCGCGCTTCGGGCGACGCACGAGGCGGGCCTGGAGCTTCTCGATCTCGACCTCGAGGTAGCCCGGGACCTTCGGGAGGACTTCCTGGTGGCCACCGGCAGCGGCGACCTGGAAGGGCTCCATCGACTCGGACTTCGCCTTGACGTGGATCAGCTGGCCCTCCTTGACGCGGAAGGAGGGGCGGTCGACGAGCTTGCCGTCGACCAGGATGTGGCGGTGCACGATCAGCTGACGGGCCTGCGCGGTGGTGCGGGCGAAGCCGGCACGGACCACGAGGGCGTCGAGACGCTGCTCGAGGAGCTCGACCAGGTTCTCACCGGTCAGGCCCTTCGTCTTGCGGGCCTCTTCGAAGACGATGCGGAGCTGCTTCTCGCGGATGCCGTACTGGGCGCGCAGACGCTGCTTCTCACGGAGGCGGACGGCGTAGTCGCTGTCCGCACGACGGCGCGTACGGCCGTGCTCACCGGGCCCGTAGGGGCGCTTCTCGAGGTAACGGGCGGCCTTCGGCGTCAGCGGGATGCCGAGTGCGCGCGACAGGCGGGTCTTGCTGCGGGTACGTGACTTGGTAGACACAGGGTCCTTTTCTCTGTTCGAACTGAATACTCACCGGAGGCCAGGCACGCGAGTGCCGGTGGCCCCGACGACGGGATCCAGAGGGATGAGCCTGTGGGATCGGACGGCTACAGTCCGAACCTCTGCCCCCGTACCACCGGAGTGGCACTCTGTCCTCGACGCAGCCGTGCTCGAGGACCAGGACGTAGGCCCGGCAATGCTAGCAGCATCGGGGCGAGCGCAGAAGCACCGACACTAGTGGCCGCGGGTGATCTTCCGGAGTCGTTCGAGCCGCGGCCCGACCTCGCGCTCGTAGCCGTTGGCCGTCGGCGTGTAGTACTCGGTGCCCTCGAGGGCGTCCGGCAGGTACTGCTGCTCGGCGACCCCGTGCTCGGCGTCGTGGGAGTAGACGTACCCCTTGCCGTGCCCGAGGCGCTTGGCCCCGGCGTAGTGCGCGTCGCGCAGGTGCATCGGGACCGTGCCCATCCGCCCGGCCTTGACGTCGGCCATCGCCTGGTTGATGCCGTTGTAGGCGGCGTTCGACTTCGGCGCCGTCGCCAGGTAGACGACCGCCTCGGCCAGCGGGATCCGCCCCTCGGGCATCCCGATGAGCTGGACGGCCTGGGCAGCGGCGACCGCGATGGGGAGCGCCTGGGGGTCGGCCATGCCGATGTCCTCGGACGCGGAGATGATGATCCGCCGCGCGATGAACCGGGAGTCCTCGCCGGCCTCGATCATCCGGGCGAGGTAGTGCAGGGCGGCGTCGACGTCGCTCCCCCGCACCGACTTGATGAACGCGCTGATGACGTCGTAGTGCTCGTCGCCCTGTCGGTCGTAGCGCAGCAGGGCCCGGTCGACCGCGGCCGCGACGGTGTCGGCGTCGACGACGGGCACGGTGTCGTCGTCCTCGTCCTGCGCGGCGGTGGCCGACGCCGCCGCGGCCTCGAGCGCGGTCAGGGCACGTCGGGCGTCGCCGGACGCGAGGCGGATGATCGCACTGCGGGCTTCGTCACCGAGGACGACGGCACCGCCGAGCCCGCGGGGGTCCTCCACCGCGCGGTCGACCAGCATGCCGAGGTCGGGATCGGTGAGCGGTTTGAGCGTCAGGAGCAGCGAGCGGGACAGCAGGGGCGAGATGACCGAGAACGACGGGTTCTCGGTGGTGGCGGCGATCAGGATGACCCACCCGTTCTCGACGCCGGGCAGCAGGGCGTCCTGCTGGGCCTTGCTGAACCGGTGGATCTCGTCGAGGAACAGCACCGTGGTCGACCCGTACAGGTCGCGGTGGGTCAGCGCCTTCTCCATGACCTCGCGCACGTCCTTCACGCCGGCGGTCACGGCGGAGAGCTCGACGAACTCGCGACCGGACTGCCGTGCGATGGCCTGCGCCAGCGTGGTCTTGCCGGTGCCCGGCGGTCCCCACAGGATCACGGAGACCCCGCCGGGGTTCTCACGCGTGCCGGTGGCGAGCTGCACCAGGGGCGAACCCCGGCCGAGCAGGTGCTGCTGACCGGCGACCTCGTCGAGGCTGGTGGGGCGCATCCGGACGGCGAGCGGGACGGAACCCTGCGCGAGACCGGCGCGACCACCCGTGGTGGGCGCGTGCATTCCCGAACGATCCGCTGCCATCCTGCAATCGTAGGCCGGTCCACCGACGCAGGCCGCGCCTCCCGCCAGGTGGTGGTGGTGACCGTTCGGCTACGCTCGTTGCACACTGCGACGAGAGGGCAGACCAGCACCGTGGCACCGAAGAACCCAGCGCGTGACAACCGAGAGGCGCGCGAGCGCCTCCGCCTCTACCAGGCCCGCCAGGGCCTCCACGAGCGGCAGCGACGCCGCCGCGTGCGGGACAACCTGATCGGTGCCGGCGCCCTCGTCCTCGTCGCGGCCCTCGCCACCGGGTCACAGCTCGCCTTCGCCGGCTCGAGGGGGTCGGACGCCCCGGCCCCGAGCGCCTCCACGTCGTCGACGGCCACGCCGTCGGCCAGTGCCACGGCCGGCAACACCGGCGACGTGCCGAGCAAGTCGATCGCGAAGGGCGCGACCTGGACCGGCACGCTCACACTCAACAAGAGCATCGACCTCGGCATCGAGCTGGACGGTGCCAAGGCGCCGCAGGCCACGAGTGCCGAGATCTCGCTGATCCGTGAGCAGTTCTACAACGGCACCACCTGCCACCGGCTCGCCGACAGCGACGGCCTGAAGTTCCTGCAGTGCGGCTCCGCGAACGGCGACGGCACCGGCGACGCCGGCTTCGAGTACGGCCCGCTCGAGAACGTGCCGGAGGACGGCGTCTACGAGAAGGGCACGATCGCGATCGCGCGGTCGGACTCCCCGTACTCGCAGTCGACGCAGTTCTTCATCGTCTACGGGGACACCACGCTCGACGGCTCCACGGGCGGCTACACGGTCGTCGGCAAGGTCACGAGCGGGCTGTCCGAGCTCGAGTCGAAGATCGCCGCGAAGGGCATCGCGTCCCCCGGCAGCGACGGCACCGGTGAGCCGAAGGTGGCGACGAAGATCACCGACGCGACCATCGCGGAGCAGAAGTAGTCCACAACCCGTCGCACCGGTCGGGCGGCGGAGCCCGTCCGTGCAATAGGCTGACGACCTGACCGTGCCGACGGTGACGTCGGCGATGCACGACCACGATCGAGGCGAGACCTGTGGGATCTGACGAAGCAACGACCTGGGGGCGGGTCGACGAGAACGGGACCGTGTACGTCCGGTACGAAGAGACCGAACGTGCTGTCGGTGAGTACCCGGACGCCACCCCCGAAGAAGCCCTCGCCTACTTCGCGCGGAAGTACGCCGACCTCGAGGGGCAGGTGAAGATCGCCGAGCAGCGCGTCCAGCGCGGTGCGTCGGCGAACGACGTCGCCCGGACGGTCGAGCACCTGACGGCCCTGGTCGCCGACGCGCGCGTGGTGGGTGACATCAAGTCGCTCGAGACCCGCGTGGGCGTTCTCGCCGAGCAGCTCGGCTCGCTCACCAAGGAGCAGGCGGAGCAGGCGCAGCAGGCCCTGCAGGACGCCCTGGCGCACCGCACCGCCCTGGTGGAGGAAGCCGAGGCACTCGCCGCGGTGGACCCCGCACGCGCGCAGTGGAAGCAGATCACGGCGCAGCTCGACGACGTGTTCGCGCGCTGGCAGCAGCACCAGCACGACGGGCCGCGGATCCCCAAGAACGAGGCGAACGACCTGTGGAAGCGGTTCCGCGCAGCGCGGTCCACCGTCGACCAGCACCGTCGTGCCTTCTACTCCGAGCTGGACGCACAGCACCGTGACGCCCGGACCCGCAAGCAGGAGCTCGTGGCGCAGGCCGAGGCCCTCGCGCCCCGCGGTTCCGACGCGATCCCGGACTACCGCCAGCTCCTCGACGACTGGAAGAACGCCGGGCGCGCCGGCAAGCGGCACGACGATGCACTCTGGGCGCGCTTCAAGGCCGCCGGAGACGTGCTGTTCGAGCAGCGCCACGCCGAGAGCGCAGCCGAGAACGAAGAGTTCTCCGCCAACCTCGAGGCGAAGCAGGCCCTGCTGACCGAGGCCGAGCCGCTCCTGCAGGCGACCGACCGGGTCGCCGCGCGCAAGACCCTCACCGGCATCCAGCGCCGGTGGGACGAGATCGGCAAGGTCCCCCGCGGCGACGTCCGTCGGGTCGAGGACCGCCTGCGTGCGATCGAGGACCACGTCCGTGGGCTCGAGGACGCGCACTGGAAGGAATCGAACCCGGAGCGCAAGGCCCGTCAGAACGGCCTCGCGAGCCAGCTGGAAGACGCGATCGGCAAGCTCCAGTCCGAGCTCGCCGCGGCGCAGGCCACCGGTGACGCCCGGAAGATCAAGGACGCGCAGGAAGCCCTCGACGCCCGCAAGATCTGGCTCGACGCCCTGGGCGGCTGAGCTTCCGCAGCACGAACGACGCCCCCGTGACCGATGGTCACGGGGGCATCGTCGTACGGGGGCGTCGTCGTACGGGGGAACCAGTGTGCTCGGCAGGTCAGACCGGCGCGGGCAGTCCGAGCAGCAGCCGGATGTCCAGATCGTCCTGCCGCATCTGCGCGGCGAGCTCGTCCATCGACGAGAACTTCACCATGCCGCGCACGTACGACACGAAGAGCACCGAGATCCGATCGCCGTACAGGTCGATGTCGACGTCGAGCAGGTGCGCCTCGATCTGCTTCGCCGGCACACCCTCGAACGTCGGGTTGTTGCCGACCGACACCGCTGCCGGGTAGACGGTGCCGTCGTGCAGCACCCGGGCGGCGTAGACACCGTCGGCGGGGACGAAGCCCTCGCACGCCGGGTCGAGGTTCGCGGTGGGGTACCCCATCGCCCGGCCGCGCTGGTTGCCGTGCACCACGACGCTCCGCACGGCGTGTTCCCGCCCGAGGAGTCGAGCGGCCTCGGCCACGCGGCCCTGGCCCAGGAGCTCACGGATCCAGGTGGAGGACACCCGGCGCTCACCGTCGGGTCGGACGTCGTCGATGAGGTCCACGTCGTCGATGAGCTCGACGGTGAAGCCGTGCTGCTCCCCCAGGGTCCGCAGCAGCGCGACGTCACCGGCGCCCTTCGCACCGAAGCGGAAGTCGCTGCCGACGAAGACGAGCCGGGCGTGCAGGGTGTCGACGAGGATCTCGGACACGAACGCCTCGGGCGACTTCGACTGCAGTTCCTGGTCGAACCGGAGCAGCAGGGTGGCGTCGACCCCGGCGTCCTCGAGCAGTTCGCGGCGCTGCGCGGTGCTCGTCAGGGCCGGCGGGACGTGCGGCGGGTCGATGACGTTGAGCGGGTGGCGGTCGAACGTGACCACGGTGGCCACGAGGTCGTGCTCGCGGGCGGCGCGCTCGAGGTGTGCGATGACGGCTCGGTGCCCGACGTGCACGCCGTCGAACTTGCCGATGGTGACGGCGCTCGGGCCGAACCCGTCCGCCACGTCGGCGGTGTCCTCGTAGAACTGCACGGTGGCTCCTACTCGCTCGCCGGGGCGGTGGACGAGGACGCAGCCGGTGCCGACGGCTCGGTGACCGCGGTGCGGTGGTGCTTGCGGAGCCACCAGAGCCCGGCGATCGGCAGGACGAGCGGCGCGAAGGCGTAGCCCAAGCCGTAGTACGACCAGATGGTGTCGTCGGGGAACAGCTGGCGGTCGAACAGCGACAGGGTGCCGATGACGAGCACGCCGGTCATCTCGAACACGATCGTGACGCAGGCGACCCGGTACCAGAACCGGCCGGGCACGATGAGGGCGATCATCGCGACGATGTAGACGACGGCAGCGATGGCACTGAGCGTGTAGGCGAACGGTGCGAACGAGAACTTCTCGATGATCTGCACGACGCTGCGTCCGGTCGCCGCCAGCGCGAGGATGCCGTACACGGCGATGAGGACGCGGCCGATGCCGGTCGCGAGTGAGGATCTGGTCGCCATTGCACCGATTCTACCGACGCGCGGCTGCGCGCATGACCTCCGGCGTCAGTTCAGCGCGAACCAGATCTGGTACATCCGGTAGACCATCACCGCGACGGTGAAGGCCCCGGCGCCGAGCACCACGGTGCTCCACTTCGTGCGGTCGATCAGTGCCCACACGACCGCGGCCGGCGGGACGAGCAGGACAGAAACGGCGTACACCCCGAACTCGAGCGCGTTGCCGTCGGGCGGACTGCCCGTCGCCGGCAGCACGATCGAGATGACGCCCTGCGCAAGGAGCAGCAACTCGATGAGCACGAGCGCGCCGACCGTGTAGTCGTTCGGCTTCCAGCCGATGAACCCCACGACGACCGCGAAGAGCCCCACCACGACGGCGAGCACCAGCTGCACCCACATGTACCACTCGATCACGCGCGGGCTCCGGTCTGCGAGGAGGACGACGCACCGGGCGTCGGGAAGTTCGTGATGACCCGGAGCAGCCCCCGGCGGACGGAGACGAGGCCGACCAGCCGGTCGTCGGACGCGGTGACCGCTGCCACCGGTCCGTCCGAGTCGGGGTGCTCGGCCGCGACACGCTTGCCGTCGGTGAGGTCCTTCGCCGAGGCTGCGTCGAGCGTCACCGACGAGAAGAGTCGCCGGGCGATGTCCGCCGGACGTGCGAGCGCGGCGCGGACGTCGACGGCGTCGTCCTCGAGGTCGATGGCGTCCTGCACGTCGAACGGTCCGACGCGGGTCCGACGGAGGGCGACGAGGTGCGCCCCGGTGCCGAGGGCAGCGCCGACGTCACGGGCGAGCGCACGGACGTAGGTGCCCGACGAGCAGGTCACGACGACGTCCAGGTCCACCACGGCGACGTCGGTGCCGTCGACCGCGACGGTCCGCTCGTTCCGCGTCGTCACGTCGAACTGCGAGACGGTCACCGTGCGGGACTTGAGCTCCACCGCCTCGCCCTTGCGCGCCAGGTCGTAGGCACGGCGCCCGTCGACCTTGATCGCACTGACCGTAGACGGGACCTGGTCGATCACGCCGCGCTGTGCTGCGACGGCGGTCTCGACGGCGTCGTCCGAGACGTCGGCAGCGGCCACACCGACAGCAGCGGTCGGCGTGCCGTCGGCATCGTCGGAGTCCGTGGAGACACCGAGCCGGATGGTCGCCGTGTAGGTCTTGTCGAGGCCCACCAGGTGCGTGAGCAACCGGGTGGACGGCCCGATACCGAGCAGCAGCAGCCCCGTCGCCATGGGGTCGAGGGTGCCGGCGTGGCCGACCTTCTTCAGGCCGAGACGCCGACGGGCGATGGAGACCACCCGGTGGCTGGAGATCCCCTGCGGTTTGTCGACGAGGAGGATGCCGTCCGGCGCGGTTTCGAGCACCAGGCGAGATTACCAGCGCCGGTCAGCAGGCGTCGTTCCACTCGCGGCGGGGGTGCTCGGGATCGGTGACGTCGAGCACCGCGGAGGCCGCGATCTTCACGTCGGCACGACGCTCGAGTCGGCCGGACTCCTGCTCGACCCACAGCGACCAGCGCCACAGGGTACGGACCCCGGGGGCCAGGATGCCCCGCCCGTGCACGATCAGGACACCGTCACCGGCTCCGGTCGTGCGGAAGGGCGTCACCAGGTCGGACCGGAGCGTGTCCTGGTCGGCCGACGGCGCGGCGGCCGCCATCGCGGAGATCCCGTGCTGCTCGAATCCGGTGACGAGCGCGGCCGCGACCCGCTCGAGGTCGGTGCCGTCCTGCCCGTCGATGCCGATGACGGTGCGGTTCGTGCCGACCTGCGCGATCGCCTCTGCGGCGATCGCAGCCATCGTGTCGGTCTCTTCGGGTGCCCAGCGTGCCATGCGTCCACCGTAGGCTGTCGAGGTGAACGCGAGTCGGGCCTCCAGACCGGATGTGGACAAACCGACCGCGCGACGCGGAGTGCAGGAGCCGGCCACGCCGGAACGGCCCGACATCGCGACCCCGCTGATCGCGTGGTTCCGGCAGCAGGCGCGGGACCTGCCGTGGCGCCGCCCCGGCTTCCCCGCGTGGGGGACGCTCGTCAGCGAGATCATGCTGCAGCAGACGCAGGTCGCGCGCGTGGTCCCCCGACTGGAGGCGTGGCTCACCCGGTGGCCGACGCCTCGCGACCTCGCGGACTCGCCCCCGTCCGAGGCGGTGCGTGCCTGGGACCGGCTCGGCTACCCGCGACGCGCGCTCGCGCTGCACGCGGCGGCGACCGCGATCGCGACCCACCACGGCAACGTCGTGCCGCGCGACGTCGACGCGCTGCTCGCCCTGCCGGGCATCGGCGACTACACCGCGCGGGCCGTCGCGGTCTTCGCGTACGGCGACCGGCACCCGGTCGTGGACGTCAACGTGCGCCGCGTGCTCGCACGTGCGGTCCTCGGCCAGGGCGAACCCGGGCCGGCGAAGGCGAAGCAGGACCTCCCGCTCATGGAGTCCGTGCTGCCGGCGGACCGCGACGACGCCGCCGCCACGAACGCCGCCGTGATGGAGCTCGGCGCGCTGGTGTGCGTGTCCCGCTCCCCCGCGTGCGATGCGTGCCCGATCGCGGAACGCTGCGCGTGGCGTGCGGCCGGGTACCCGGAGCACGACGGGCCGCGGGCTCCGCGGCAGGCGAAGTTCGCCGGCAGTGACCGCCAGGTGCGCGGCCTGATCATGGCCGAGCTGCGCGCCAGCGATGTGCCGGTCACCCGGTCCGAGATCGAACCGGTGTGGCCGGACGCCGACCAGCGGGACCGGGCGCTCGCGTCGCTCCTGCGTGACGGACTGGCCGTCGGGGACGACGCGAGCGGCTACCAGCTGCCCGGGGTCTAGGAACGCGGCTCGGCGGAGCCGTCGGTCTCGGCAGCGTCGTCGTCGTCCTCGTCCTCGTCGCGCTTGTACGGGTCGGCGTCGCCGGCGTACGTCGCACCGACCGAGGCTGCGCGGACCTGCTCGTCGCGCACCTGGGCCTGCACGAGCAGGTCCTCCATGTGCGCCGAGGTCTCGGGCAGGGCGTCGGCGATGAACTCGAGCGACGGCGTGAGCCGGGCGGTGATGTTCTTGCCGACCTCGGACCGGAGCATGCCGGTCGCGGCCTTGAGCGCCGCGGCGGAGTCCGCACGCTCCTCGTCGGTGCCGTACACGGTGTAGAAGATCGACGCGTGCTGCAGGTCACCGGTCACACGGACGTCGGTGATCGTGACGAACCCGAGTCGCGGGTCCCGCAGACCCTTGTCGATTCGACGTGCGACGACTTCCTTGATGCGGTCCGCCATCTTGCGTGCGCGCTGCGGATCGGCCATTGGGTGCCTCCTGAGGCAGTGGCGGGACGCTTCCCGCCGGTGGTCCTGCGTGGGAAAGGGGTCGGGCCCCGGCCTCCCGCGTGGGGAGGCCGGGGCCCAGAGGAGTCACGCGATCAGTCGCGCGGCTTCTCGACGAGTTCGGTCGTCTCGACCTCGTCGCCGATCTGGATGTCGTTGAACTTGCCCAGACCGATACCGGCTTCGAAGTCCGTGCGGACCTCGGTCACGTCGTCCTTGAAGCGACGCAGTGACTCGATGGCCAGGCCATCGGCGACCACCACACCCTCGCGGATGACGCGCGCCTTGGCGTTGCGCGTGATCGTGCCGGAGCGGACGATGACACCCGCGATGTTGCCGAACTTCGAGGAACGGAACACCTCGCGGATCTCGGCGACGCCCGACTGGACCTCTTCGTACTCGGGCTTGAGCATGCCCTTGAGGGACTGCTCGATGTCGTCGAGTGCGTTGTAGATGACCGAGTAGAAGCGCACGTCGATGCCTTCGCGCGCCGCACGCTCACGGGCCTTGACGTCCGGACGGACGTTGAAGCCGATGACGATGGCGTTGTCGATCGTGGCGAGGTCGATGTCCGACTCCGTGATCGCACCGACACCGCGGTGCAGGATGCGGAGCTGGACGCTGTCGTCGACCTCGATGTCCAGGAGCGACTGCTCGAGTGCCTCGACGGCACCGGAGACGTCACCCTTGATGATGAGGTTGAGCGACTCGACCTTGCCCTCTTCGAGCGCACGGGTGAAGTCCTCGAGCGAGATGCGCTTGCGCGACTTCGCCAGCAGGGCGTTGCGCTCGGCGGCTTCACGCTTCTCAGCGATCTGACGCGCCGTGCGGTCCTCTTCGGTGACGAGGAACGTGTCACCGGCGCGGGGCACCGAGGACAGACCCTGCACCTGGACCGGGCGGCTCGGCGTCGCAGCCTTGACCGCGACCCCGTTCTCGTCCGTCATCGCACGGACTCGGCCGTAGGCCGTACCCGCCACGATGGCGTCACCGACGTGGAGCGTGCCGGACTGGATGAGGACCGTGGCGACTGCACCGCGACCCTTGTCGAGCCGGGCCTCGATCGCGACACCACGGGCGTCCTTGTCGGGGTTCGCACGCAGGTCGAGACCGGCGTCCGCGGTGAGCAGCACGGCGTCCAGGAGCTCCTGGATACCGATGTTCTGCCGCGCCGACACGTCGACGAACATGACGTCGCCGCCGTACTCCTCGGCCACCAGGTTGTACTCGGTGAGCTGCTGGCGGACCTTGGCGGGGTTCGCGCCTTCCTTGTCGATCTTGTTGACCGCGACGACGATCGGCACACCGGCCGACTGCGCGTGGTTCAACGCCTCGATGGTCTGCGGCATGATGCCGTCGTCCGCCGCGACCACGAGGATCGCGATGTCCGTCACCTGGGCACCACGGGCACGCATGGCCGTGAAGGCCTCGTGACCCGGGGTGTCGATGAAGGTGATCGGGCGGTCGATGCCCTCGTGCTGCGCGACGATCTGGTACGCACCGATGTGCTGGGTGATGCCACCGGCCTCGCCCTCGACGACCTTCGAGTTGCGGATCGCGTCGAGGAGGCGGGTCTTGCCGTGGTCGACGTGACCCATGACGGTGACCACCGGCGGCCGCTGCTGCAGCACGTCGTCGTCTTCGTCCTCGAGTTCTGCGTCGAGGTCGATGTCGAAGCCCTCGAGGAGCTCCTTGTCCTCGTCCTCGGGCGAGACGATCTGGATCTTGTAGCCCAGCTCGTCACCGAGGACCTCGAACGTGGCCTCGTCCAGCGACTCGGTCGCGGTCGCCATCTCACCGAGGTGGAACAGCACCGTCACGAGGTTGCCGGGCATGGCGTCGATCTTGTCCGCGAAGTCCGAGATGCTCGCACCACGACGGAGTCGGACGACCGTGTTGCCGTCGCCACGAGGGACCTGCACACCGCCGAGCGACGGGGCCTGACGCATCTCGTACTCGGCGCGCTTCGTCCGCTTCGACTTGCGGGCACGGCTCTTGCCGCCACCGCGACCGAACGCACCGGCGGTACCACCACCGGGGCCACGACCACGGCCACCGCCACCGGCGGGACGCGGGCCGCTGAAGGCCGGACGCGGGAAGCCACCACCGGCACCGCCGCCGGCACCCGGACGGGCACCGGGGCCGCCACGGCCACCACCCTGGCCCGGGCGCTGCCCGAAGCCGTTGGGACGGTTGCCCTGACCGGGACCACCCGGACGCGGAGCACCCGGACGGGGCGTGCCCGGACGCGGGGGCTGCGGACGCGGGATGCCACCGCCACCGGCTGCGCCGGCGGCCGGGCGCTGGCCCATGCCCTGGTTGGACGAGTACGGGTTGTTGCCGGGGCGCGGCGGGCGCGAGCCCATGCCCTGGTTCGACGAGTACGGGTTGTTGCCCGGACGTGCACCGGGCTTGGGGCCACCCGGCTTCGGACCGGCTGCCGCGGGAGCCTTCGGGCTGGTGCCCGGCTTCACGGCGTCGGACTTCGGAGCAGCGTCGGTCGACCCGCCTGCCTGCTCGGCGGCCTGCTTCTCAGCGGCCTGCTTCTCGGCGCGGGCCTTCTGCGCTGCCTCGGCCTCGGCCTGTCGCTGGGCGACGGACTTCGGTGCGGCCGGCGCGGGGACGTCGGCAGCGGGTGCTGCCGGTGCCTCGGGCTCGGGAGCCGGTGCCGGACGAGCCGGACCCGGACGGGGGCCGCCGGGCTTGGGTGCACTCGACTTCGGCGCGCTGGCCTTGGCGGGTGCGCTCGGCGCGGAGGCCGAGGCGGCGGGCTTCGCCGCGGGGGCGCCGTCTGCCTGGAGGGCGGCACGGAGCTTCCGTGCCACGGGGGGCTCGATGCTCGAGCTGGCACCCCGGACGAACTCGCCGAGCTCCTTGAGCTTCTCGAGTGCGGTCTTGCTGTCGACGCCGAGTTCGCTTGCGATCTCGTGTACGCGTGGTTTAGCCACTGTTCTCCTTCACGGGTCCCACCCCGTGAAGGGGCAGGACTCAATGGATGACGGGTCTCATTTCGAGCCGCTCATCAGTTGTCCATAAGCCGTTCAGCCTGTTCTGTCATGTCCGGGCGCTCGGCCGGTTCCTGTGGGAGACCGACGATGTGGTCGAGCACCGCGGACGTGTCGGGATCGCGATCCAACCGGAGCGCACGGCGGAAAGCCCTGCGCTTGACGGCCAGATCGTAGGCATCGACGGTCGGTGTGAGCCACGCTCCCCGGCCCGGCATGACTGCCTTCGGATCCGCCACGACACGGCCATCGCTCAGGGCGAAGACTCGGAGGAGGGAGGATCGGGAAGCGCGACGACGACTGCCGATGCACGTTCTGACGGGAACCACTCTACTCCTTGCCTCGGACGTGCGCGATCCGGCGCGCCCTCGCAGGGCGCGCCGGGAGCGAAATCGTCCTAGTCCTCGCCGTCCAGGATGGAGTCCGGCTGGATGTCGATGCGGGCACCGGTGAGCTTCGCGGCGAGGCGGGCGTTCTGCCCCTCCTTGCCGATCGCGAGCGACAGCTGGTAGTCCGGCACGAGCGCGCGGACGGCCTTCGTCGAGGCGTCGAGCACGAACGCGCTGGTCACCTTGGCCGGCGACAGGGCACTCGCGACGAACGATGCGAGGTCGGACGAGTAGTCGACGATGTCGATCTTCTCGGCACCGAGCTCGTTCGTGACGGCCCGGACACGTGCGCCGAGCTCGCCGATGCAGGCACCCTTCGCGTTCACGCCGGGCTCGTTCGCCTTGACGGCGATCTTCGTGCGGTGGCCGGCCTCGCGGGCGAGCGAGGTGATCTCGACGACACCGGACGCGATCTCCGGGACCTCGAGTGCGAAGAGCTTCCGGACGAGGCCCGGGTGCGTGCGCGACACGATGATCTGCGGGCCCTTGTTGCCGCGGGCGACGCTCGTCACGTAGACGCGGATGCGGGAGCCGTGCTTGTAGGACTCCCCCGGAACCTGCTCTTCGGGCGGCAGGATCGCCTCGATCGTGCCGAGGTCGACGTGCACCATCTTCGGGTTCGGGCCCTGCTGGACCACGCCTGCGACGATGTCACCTTCCTTGCCGCGGAACTCGCCGAGGATCTTGTCGTCGCCGATGTCGCGCAGGCGCTGGTTGATGACCTGCTTCGCCGCGAAGGCCGCGATGCGTCCGAAGTCGCTCGGCTGGTCGACGGCTTCACCGATGACGGTGCCCTCGTCGTCCAGCTCGGGGACGTAGACGCTGACCTCGCCGGACTTGCGGTCGAGCTCCACACGCGACTGCGCGTGGGCTGGCTCGCCGTTCTCGTCGGCGTGCTTCTGGTAGGCGGTCAGGATGGCAGATTCGATGATCTGGACGAGCTCGTCGAACGGGATCTCCCGCTCGCGCTCCATGAGTCGCAGGACTGCGAGATCGATCTTCACCGAGGTGCCTCCGTATTCAGATGAGTCGCTCCTGCGGGGTGGAACTGCGCAGAAGTCGGCCACAAGCGTACCCCAGAACCAGGAGACGGACAGGAGGCCCGTGGCGGCGTCGCCACGGGCCTGCCGTCCGTCAGGGGTCGCGTCTAGATCGCGCGGACCGCGTCGAGCAGGTCGGCCACCGGCACGTCGCGGCGGTCGCCGGTCGCGCGGTCCCACAGCTCGACGACGCCCTCGGCGGCGCCGCGGCCGGCGACGACGACGATCGGCATGCCGAGCAGCTCGGCGTCACGGAGCTTCACGCCGGGCGAGACCTTCGGGCGGTCGTCGTACAGCACGTCGAACCGCTCGCCCTCGAGCTCGGCGACGACGGACGCCGCCAGCTCGTAGGCGACCTGGTCACGGCCGGTGGCGACGATGTGCACGTCGAACGGTGCGACGTTCTTCGGCCAGACCAGGCCCTTCTCGTCGTTGTGGGACTCGGCCAGGATCGCGAGGATGCGGGTCACACCGATGCCGTACGAGCCCATCGTGACCGTCGCGAGCTTGCCGTTCTCGTCCTGCACCTTGAGACCGAGCGCCTCGGCGTACTTGCGGCCGAGCTGGAAGACGTGCCCGATCTCCATGCCGCGCGCGGTCTCGAGGGGGCCGGAGCCGTCCGGGGACGGGTCACCCGCGCGGACGTCGGAGACCTCGACGACACCGTCGGCCACGAAGTCACGGCCGGCGACGAGGCCGGACACGTGCACGCCGCGCTCGTTGGCGCCGGTGATCCAGCTCGTGCCGTCGACCACACGCGGGTCGACGAAGTAGCGGAGGCCGGTGGCGCTGTCGGCGCCGAGGACCTGCGGGCCGATGTAGCCCTTCACCAGGCCCCGGTGCTTCTTGAAGTCGTCGTCACCGGCGGCCTCGACCTCGGCCGGGGCGAACGACACCTCGGCGCGCTTCAGGTCGACGTCACGGTCACCGGGCAGGCCGACGACCACGACCTCGCGCGTGCCGTCGAGGTGGGTGAGCGCGAGGACGACGTTCTTCAGCGTGTCCGCCGCGGTCCACGGCGCGCCCTCGCGCGGCGCGACCTGGTTCGCGTGGGCGACGAGCGTGTCGATCGTCGGGGTGTCCGACGCCGGCAGCAGCACGGGCTCCGGCTGGCCCTCGATCGGCAGCGACTCGGGGACGGGGGTGACGTACGCCTCGACGTTGGCCGCGTAGCCGCCGGCGCTGCGGACGAAGGTGTCCTCGCCGACGCCGATCGGGTGCAGGAACTCCTCGGACTTCGAGCCGCCCATCGCGCCGGCGTCGGCCTTGACGATGACGTAGTCGAGGCCGAGGCGGGCGAAGATCTTCTCGTACGCGTCGCGCATGACCTGGTAGCTGCGCTCGAGGCCCTCGTCGGTGAGGTCGAACGAGTACGCGTCCTTCATGGTGAACTCGCGGCCGCGCAGGAGTCCGGCGCGGGGCCGGGCCTCGTCGCGGTACTTGTCCTGGATCTGGAACAGCGTGACCGGCAGGTCCTTGTAGGACGAGTACAGGTCCTTCACCAGGAGCGCGAACATCTCCTCGTGCGTGGGGGCGAGCAGGTAGTCGGACCCCTTGCGGTCCTGCAGGCGGAACATGCCGTCGCCGTACTCGGTCCAACGGTTCGTCGCCTCGTACGGCTCACGGGGCAGGAGCGCGGGCAGCAGGACCTCCTGCGCACCGGCTGCGACCATCTCGTCGCGGATGATCGCCTCGATCTTGGCGCGCACCCGGAGGCCGAGCGGCAGCCAGGCGAAGATCCCCGGGGACTGGCGACGGACGTACCCGGCGCGGACGAGCAGCTTGTGGCTCGTCACCTCGGCGTCGGAGGGGTCGTCGCGGAGCGTACGGAGGAACAGATGCGAAAGCCGTGTGACCACGGGGCAAGCCTAGTGGCGACGGGCCGACGGCGCGGGTTCGCTGCGGTGTCCCCGCCGCTGGGCGCGAGCGGCGCCGCTCGGCACGGTGCGCGGTTCGCTGGCTCGTGCGGCGGCAGCCGCTGCGTGCGCGCCTGCAGGCTCGCACGGGGCGGTCAATCCGGCGGCCGCTCGCGAAGTCCGCACCGTGCGGAGGGGATGCGCGTCGAGCAGCTGCAGCGGGCCTCCGGGCCGGTCCGCGGTGCGTCGCCCGCATCGGCCGCGCCGCGGGCGACGCGGAGCGGAGCCGCACGGTGCGAGGTTCATCGGCCGGTGCGGCACCAGCCGCTGCGTGCGCGCCTGCAGCCTCGCACCGGGCGATCAACCCGGCGGCCGCTCGCGAAGCGCGCACCGTGCCGACCGGCGCTGGCGCCGGCACCAGCACCGCACGACGACGGACCGGAGGCCCGGTGCCAGCTGGCACCGGGCCTCCGGTCCGGAGGGTGGTCGCGCCTACGGCGCCATGATCACCTGGGGCGTGCCGGTGGCGGCGGCCGGACCCATCTCGTCCGCGATGCGGTTCGCCTCGTTGATGAGGGTCTGGACGATCTCGGCCTCGGGCACGGTCTTGACGACCTGGCCCTTGACGAAGATCTGCCCCTTGCCGTTGCCCGAAGCGACGCCGAGGTCGGCCTCGCGCGCCTCGCCCGGGCCGTTCACGACGCAGCCCATGACGGCGACGCGGAGCGGGACGGTCATGCCCTCGAGTCCCTTGGTGACGTCGTTCGCGAGCTGGTAGACGTCGACCTGCGCGCGACCGCAGCTCGGGCAGGAGACGATCTCGAGCTTGCGCTCGCGCAGGTTGAGCGACTGCAGGATCTGCAGGCCGACCTTGACCTCCTGCGCGGGCGGGGCGGAGAGCGACACGCGGATGGTGTCGCCGATGCCCTCGGCCAGCAGGATGCCGAACGCGGTGGCGCTCTTGATCGTGCCCTGGAACTCCGGGCCGGCCTCGGTCACGCCGAGGTGCAGCGGCCAGTCACCGGCGGCGGCGAGCTGCCGGTAGGCCTTGACCATCACGATCGGGTCGTTGTGCTTGACCGAGATCTTGAAGTCGTGGAAGTCGTGCTCCTCGAACAGGGAGGCTTCCCACACGGCGGACTCGACGAGCGCCTCGGGGGTGGCCTTTCCGTACTTCTGCAGCAGGCTCGGCTCGAGCGACCCCGCGTTCACGCCGATGCGGAGCGAGACGCCGGCGTCCTTGGCGGCCTTGGCGATCGCGCCGACCTGGTCGTCGAACTTGCGGATGTTGCCCGGGTTGACGCGGACGGCGGCACAGCCGGCGTCGATCGCCTGGAAGACGTACTTCGGCTGGAAGTGGATGTCGGCGATCACGGGGATCTGCGACTTCTTCGCGATGATCGCCAGCGCGTCGGCGTCGTCCTGCGTGGGGACGGCGACCCGGACGATGTCGCAGCCCGAGGCCGTGAGTTCGGCGATCTGCTGCAGCGTCGCGTTGATGTTGGTGGTCTGCGTCGTGGTCATCGACTGCACGGACACCGGGGCGTCGCCGCCCACGAGCACCTTGCCGACCCGGATCTGCCGCGACTTGCGACGCGGAGCGAGGGTTTCGGGGGACTTGGGCATACCGAGGTTGACTGCGGGCACGTGAGCACTCTACGCGCTCGGTCTGACCGTGCCGGGTCCGGTCCCCGTGCGTCCGTTCAGAGCTCCCTGACCGAGTCGACGACCGTGATCAGCGGGGCGTAGAGCCGCATCACCGCGAGCGCGCGGTCGTGGTCCTCGTCGGTCGCGCCGGCGCAGGCGTCCGCCACGACGGTCACGGTCGCACCGGCGTCGGCCGCGGCCAGCGCGGTCGACAGCACGCAGCAGTCGGTCGACACCCCCGTGAGCACCAGGTGCGGGTGGTCGCCGACGACGGCCTGGAGGCTCGTCCCCCACTTGCCGAAGGTCGGTTCCGTCACGACGGGGTCGTTCCGGTCCGCGGCGGCCGACGCGAAGGGCTCGGTGAGCGCGTACAGCGGGTCGGCGTCCGGCACCAGCGCGAAGGGCCAGTCGCGGTAGTACGGCACCCACGCACCCTCGGGCTCCGCCGGAGCCACGAAGCGGGTGAAGACCGTGCGGCCCGTGAACCGCGGCAGGAGCCGCTCGATGCCGGCGCCGGCGTGGTCGTACCGCGGGGCGGCCCACGGGTTCTCGCCGGTGAAGACCTGCTGCATGTCGATCACGACGAGCCAGGCGTCGTCGGGGATCTCCGCGCTCATCGCAGGTCGTCCGGGGTGGCGAGTGCTTCCTGCCGGCGGATCGAGCCGCGCGCGAACAGCAGCGTGCCGAGGAACCCGACGACCAGGGCGACGAGGACGCCGAGGTTTGCGTAAGCCCACGGCCCCTCGCGTCCGCCGAGGCCGAACGGGCCGAGCAGGTAGCCCTGCCACGTCAACCACGCGGGCGACGAGAGCGTCACGAGTCCCCAGCCCAGGGCCGTGCCGACCAGGACCAGCGCGATCGCGCCCCACCGGACGTCACCGTAGCGGCCGCGACGGTCGTCGAGCTCGGACTCCGCGTAGGCGCGTCGGCGCAGCAGGACGTCCGCGACGAAGATGCCGGCCCACACCGCGATCGGCACGCCGAGGGTGATCAGGAACGCCTGGAACGGCTTCGCGAAGCTGGTCGCGAAGAAGGCGATGTACACGGCGCCGGCGACCATGAACGCTCCGTCGACCCCGGCGGCGACCGGCCGCGGGATCTTCACGCCGACGCTCAGCAGCGCGAGGCCCGACGAGTAGATGTCGAGGACCGCTCCCCCGACGAGCCCGAGGATCGCCACGATCGCGAACGGGATGAGGAACCAGATCGGCAGGATGGTGGTGAGCGCGCCGATCGGGTCGTCCTGGATGGCGGCGTTCAGGTCCGGCGACGACCCGGCGAGCAGGACCCCGAAGACCACGAGGATCGCCGGGGCCAGCGCGCCGCCGAAGGTCGTCCACCCGACGACCCCACCGGTGGACGCGGCCCGCGGCAGGTACCGGGAGTAGTCGGCAGCAGCGTTCACCCAGCCGAGGCCGAAGCCGGTCATCACCAGGACCAGGGCCCCGATGACCTGCTGACCGCTGCCGGACGGCATCGCGGCGATCGCGGCGAAGTCGATGGAGGGCACCGCGAGCACGATGTAGACGACGGTGAGCACCCCCGTGATGACCGTGATCCAGGTCTGCAGGCGCATGATCACGTCGAAGCCCGCGACGCCGGCCCCGACCACGAGCGCGGCGACGACGACCAGCGCGACGACCTTCGTCAGCACCCCGCCGTCCCAGCCGAGCTCGGTGAAGACCGTCGAGGTCGCCAGGACCGCCAGTGCGGCGAGCGAGGTCTCCCACCCGACGGTGAGGATCCAGCTGAGGAACGAGGGCACCCGGTTGCCCCGCACGCCGAACGCCGCACGGCTCAGCACCATCGTCGGCGCCGACCCCCGCTTGCCGGCGATCGCGACCACGCCGCACAGCAGGAACGAGAACACCACCCCGACGACCGAGACGGCGGTGGCCTGCCAGAAGGAGATGCCGAACCCGATGACGAACGCCCCGTAGGCGATGCCGAGCACGGAGATGTTGGCGGCGAACCACGGCCAGAACAGTCCCCGTGGGGTGCCCCTCCGATCGGACTCGGCGATGACGTCGAGGCCCTGGCGCTCGACGGTGCGAACCTCGGGAGGGTTCGGGGCGGCTGTGGTCATCCGCTGAGCGTAGCGCCGGAGCGACTACCCGAACAGGTTCACCGGCCGCACGATGTCGGCGTAGATGAGCAGCGCGCTCATCCCCGCCAACAGCACCACGACGACCATCGTCAGCGGCATCGTCTTCGCCAGGTCGATGGGCCCCGGATCGGCCTTGCCGACGAGCTTGAACGACCGTCGCTTGATCGCTTCCCAGAGCGCACCAGCGATGTGTCCGCCGTCGAGCGGCAGCAGCGGCACCATGTTCAGCACGAACAGGCCGATGTTGAGCGAGGCCAGCAGCCCGAGGATCGTGTACGCCTTGTCGACGACGGGGACGCCGCTCATCGACGAGACCTCGCCGATCGCGCGGCCCACGCCCACCACCGACACGGGGCTGTCCTGCGACCGCTCCTGGGCACCGAACGCGGCGTTCCACACGGCGACCAGGCGCTGCGGCAGGTCGATGATCAGGTGCGCCGACGCCGCGATCTGGGCGCCGGTCGCGGGCAACACCTCGGCCGGGGACTGCCGCACCAGGGACTGCCCGATGCTGACGCCGACCACGCCGACGCGCTGGGTCTTCGTGGTGCCGTCGTCGTTCTTGACGACCTTGCCCTCGGCGTCGTAGACGTCGCGGGTGGCGGTCGTCGGGGTGATCTCGAGGGTCTTCCGGGCACCGTCGCGCTCGACGACCACGGTGACCTGCTCACCGGCGGACTCCTGGAAGACCTCGGAGACGCGGGTGATCGTGGGGTCCTGCTCGCCGTTCACCGAGAGCACGACGTCGCCGGACTCGATGCCGGCCTGCTTCGCCGGGGACACCGCGTCGCCGGGCGAGCACTCGGTCGTCTGGCTGTTCGGCAGCACGCACCCGACGCTCGACGTGAAGGTCGTCGTCGGCGCCCCGAACCCGCACAGCAGCACACCGAACAGCACGATGCCGATCACCAGGTTCATCGCCGGGCCCGCGACCATCACGATGATCCGCTTCCACGGCGTCAGGCGGTAGAAGGCGCGCGAGTCGTCCCCGCCGGAGTCCGCGATCTGCTCGGCGCTGGCCTGGCGGGCGTCCTGCACGAACGCGCCGTACATGCCGGTGTTCGTGATGGCGTTCGCCCGGCCCGAGGCGCGCGGCTTGAGCATGCCGACCATCGAGATGTACCCACCGAGCAGGATCGGGCGGATCCCGTACTCGGTCTCACCCCGCGTGAACGACCACATCGCCTTGCCGAAGCCCAGCGAGTACTGCGTCACCTTGACGTTGAAGAGCTTCGCGAAGGACAGGTGCCCCAGCTCGTGGAGTCCGATCGAGACCAGCAGGCCGATGATGAAGACGACCACGCCGAGGACGAAGAGCAGGACGGATTCGACGGTCACCGGGAAAGAGTACGGGACTGATTCCATGACGGAGCCGAGCGCCGTCTGAGAGGCGAGCTGGGCCTCCAGGCCGGTGCGTCACGTCCGCGGTCTGCCGCCTCCGCGTCGGACGGGAGGCGCGACTCCCGTCAGCGGGTCAGCGCGCGGTCCGCAGCGGTGCGGGCCCACTGCTCCGCCGCGAGCACGCCGTCGAGTGACGGCTCCCCCGCGGTGTGCTCCTCGACGACGCGCTCGACCGTGTCGACGATGTCCAGGAAACCGATCGCGCCAGCGTGGAACGCGGCGACGGCCTGCTCGTTCGCGGCGTTGAACACGGCCGGGAACGTCCCGCCCAGCTCGCCCACCCGCTTGGCGAGGGCGACGGCGCCGAAGGCGTCCTGGTCGAGCGGCTCGAACGTCCACGTGCTCGCGGCCGACCAGTCGAGCGGCACGCCGACGCCGGGCACCCGGTCCGGCCAGGCCAGGCCGAGCGCGATCGGCAGACGCATGTCCGGCGGCGACGCCTGGACGATGGTGGAACCGTCGACGAACTCGACCATCGAGTGCACGATCGACTGCGGGTGCACGGTGACGTCGATGCGGTCGTACGGCACGTCGAAGAGCAGGTGGGCCTCGATGACCTCGAGCCCCTTGTTGACCAGGGTCGCGGAGTTCGTCGTGACGACGAGACCCATGTCCCAGGTCGGGTGCGCCAGTGCCTGGGCGGGGGTGACGTCGCGGAGCTGCTCGCGGGTGCGCCCACGGAACGGACCGCCACTCGCCGTCAGGACGAGCCGCTGCACCTCGGCGTCGGCGCCGGAGCGCAGCGCCTGCGCGATGGCGGAGTGCTCGCTGTCCACGGGCACGATCTGCCCGGGCGCCGCGGCCTGCTGCACGAGGGAGCCGCCGACGATCAGGCTCTCCTTGTTCGCGAGGGCGAGCACGGCACCGCTCTCGAGCGCCGCCAGCGTCGGGCCGAGGCCGACCGAGCCGGTGATGCCGTTCAGGACGACGTCGGCCTCGACGCTCCGGACGAGCTGCTCCGAGTCGGCCGCGCCGAACGCCGTGTCGCGGACGCCGAACCGGGCGGCCTGTTCGGCGACGAGGTCGCGGTTGCTGCCGGCGGTGAGCCCGACGACCTCGAACCGGTCGGGGTTGCGGGCGACGACGTCGAGCGCCTGGGTGCCGATCGAGCCGGTGCTGCCGAGGACGACGATGCGCCGACGATCAGGACCGGTGGTGCCGAGGCGGCCGTCCGTCACGGTCAGCCCTTGGCGAGGATGTCGACCACGAAGACGAGCGTGGCGTTCTTCGGGATGCCCGAGCCCTCCTGCGGGTTCGCGCCGTAGGCGTCCTCCGGCGTGGCGACGATCAGGACCTGCGAGCCGACCTTCTGCCCGACGAGCCCGGTGACGAAGCCCTTGATGAGCGCGCTCTCCGACACGGTGAAGGTGGTGGGGACACCCTTCGACCACGAGGAGTCGAACTCCTTGCCGGTGTCGTAGACGACGCCCTTGTACTGCACGAGTGCGGTGTCGCCGTCGGCGATCTCGGTGCCGTCGCCCTGCTTGAGCACCTCGACCGTGGTCTTCGTGGGCGCCTTCACACCATCGGGGACCGTGATCTCCGGCTCGCCCGAGGCCTTGTCCTTGACCGTGGGCAGGCCCGGGTCCTGGTCCTGCGGGGTGCCGGTCGCCTTGGTCGGGGTCTGCGCGACGACGTCGGCGACCACGACGATCTCACCGCCGGTGTTGAAGCCGAGTGCCGAGGACTGTCCGACCGCGGCGACGCGGTCGCCCACCTTCGAGCAGGCGAGGAGCGCACCGAAGCCCGATCCGCCGACGGAGAGCACCTGCGGGTTGCCCTCGTCGAAGCCGACGGTGCCGAGCTTCTTGGCGTCCGATGCCTCGTACACGCTGTAGGAGACCTGCGCGTAGTCGCCCTCGTCGAGCGCCGCGCCCTTGCCCTTCACGAGGCGAGTGGCCTGCGGCGTCTTCGCGGACAGACCGGACGAGAACTTCACGGTCGGGGCCTTCGGACCACCGAACGACCCGGTCGCCTTGATGGCGTCTGACGACTTGCCCGGGTCGGGGCAGGAGGTGATCGCCGAGGCCGTGGCACTGGCCGACGGGGTCGGCGAGGCCGAGGACCCGTTCGAACCGGAGCCGGAGCAGGCGGCGAGTCCCAGCACGACGGCGGGGACGATGGCGATCGGGAGCAGGCGGAGACGCTTCACGAGGACCTAGTCTGCCCCACCTGTCGAAGAGTCCCCTGCCAATGACGCAGGTCGGACGACCAGCTGCGGCTCGTGGTGCACCGGGAACGCCACGGACCGCGCGATGAAGCAGAGCTCGTTCGCGGTGACGTGTGCGGCTTCGGCGTCCGCGGCCCGGTCGGCTTCGAGGATGGTGACGACCGGGTGCAGGGTCGCCTCGGTCAGTTCACCCGAACCGTCGCGGTTCAGGCGGAGCGACGCGGTCGCGGTGTCCTGGTAGTCGACGACGGTGAAGCCCTTCGTCACCGCGACGTGCAGGTAGCTGAGCATGTGGCACTGGGCCAGCGCCGCGACCACCATCTCCTCGGGGTTCCAGCGGTCACGGTCCCCGCGGAACGTCGGGTCGGCGGAGCCGGGGACGTCGGGCTTGCCGGTCGCCGAGACCACGTGTTCGCGTCCGTAGTCGCGGTACCCGGAGGTGCCGGTCCCGCGGTCGCCGGTCCAGCTGACGGAGACCTCGTAGGAGTGGTCGTGCACGGGTGCGCCCCTTCGCCTTGGCTAGCATGGCGGCATGACGGTGAGCCCCGAAGTCCGCAGTGATCGCCATCCTCTCACCGCCGACGGTTCCGTCGAGCTGGCGGTGCTCGAACGCTCAGGGTTCGACGAGAGCCGGCACGTCGGCGCCGGAGTCGTCGTCGACGCGAGCGGCACCGTGATCGACTCCGTCGGCGACGTGACCGCGAGCATCTACCCGCGTTCCACCATGAAGCCGTTCCAGGCCCTGGCCGTCCGACGTGCCGGTGCGCTGTTCTCCGACGAGGAACTCGTCCTCACCACCGCGAGCCACGCCGGCACTGCGGCGCACCAGGCGCTCGCCCTGCACATGCTCGAGTCCTTCGACCACGTCGAATCCGACCTCGGCTGCCCGCCCGACATGCCCTTCGACCGCGGGACCGCCCGCACGATGGACGGCCCCCGTCGCCTGGCGATGAACTGCTCCGGCAAGCACGCCGGCATGCTCGCGGCCTGCCGGGTGAACGGGTGGGACGAGGCCACGTACCTCGACATCGAGCACCCGCTGCAGCAGCGGGTGCGTTCCGTGGTCGAGGAGTACACGCACGAGACCGTCGACCTGGTCGGTACGGACGGCTGCGGCGCCCCCGTGTTCCCGCTCACCCTGACGGGGTTGGCACGCGGGTTCGCCGGTGTGGTGGCACGGGCCGACGACGACTCCGCTGCGCTGACCGACGCGGTCCTGGCGCACCCGTGGGCGATCGACGGCGTCGGACGCGCGAACACGGTCACCATCGAGCGACTGCAGGTGCTGGCGAAGCTCGGTGCCGAGGGCGTCATGGTCATGGGGTTGCCCGGAGGTGCGGCCGTGGCCGTGAAGGTGCTCGACGGCTCGCAGCGGGCCGGCACCCTGGCGGCCCTGGCGCTGCTCGAGCGGAACGGGCTCGTGGCGTCGGACGGGGTGGCCGAGGTGCTCGAGGCGACGGGTGAGCGGGTGCTCGGTGGTGGCGTGCCCGTCGGCGTGGTGCGGGTCGGGGCCGGGCTGCGATGATCGTTGCTCGGCGCTGGTCGAGCGTGGGCGCTGATCAAGCGTCGGCGCTGGTCATCGATCGGAGCTGGTCATCGATCGGCGCTCACCGGGTCGGGGACGAGGACCGGCAGCGCCGGGGACACCCGGACGACCGCGTGGTCGTCGGGTTGACGGACGGAGCAGCCGTACCGTGAGACCTCGACGGTGACGTCCCGCTGACGAGGCGCCGATCCGAGTCCGGCCACGAGCACCACGGAGCCGTGCGGTCGGCCGTCGGCACCGATCCGCACCGCGACCGAGGTCCCCGACGGCAGGGCGTGCACTGACAGCGTGCTCGCTGCCCGGGTGCTCGCTGACCGGGCGCTCGGGGCTGGATCGGCGCTGCTGGTCCCCACGGCGTCGATGACCTCGGGAGCAGCGGCCCAGCGCAGATCTTCGTCGGTGTGGACGGCAGCGGCTCGGAGCTGCTCGGCGAGCCCGCGGTACACCGCGACGGCGAGTGCTCCGGCACCGACGACCACGACGTGGGACGCGGCGTCGACCCGGACCACGCGGCCGCCCGGACCGTGCCCGAGGACGAGTGCCGGCGTGCCGTCGCCGTCCTCGGGAACGGTGCCCGTCGGCGTTTCCGGCAAACCGAGCGGTCCGGGCTCGGCGGGCTGGTCAGGTCCGCGCGGAGCGACGACCGCGACCGGGTCCGGCGAGGCCGAACGGTGCAGCACCACGTCGACCAGCGCGCAGCACGCACCCGCGCCGAGCAGGACGCCCTGCCCCGCGCCGCTGATCGGCGCGAGGACCCCGGCCACGACGAGCGCGACCGCGGCCCCCACGATCACGCAACGTGCGGTGAACCGGGACATGCCCCCATCGCACCAGGAACGAGCAGCTCAGCGCTGGCCCGGGACCCGATCTGTGGAGAAGTCGCCTACTGCACCAGGAAGAACTGCTCACCGATGTCGACGCGGGCACCACGCTCGACGCGGTACCGGCGACCGGGCTCGCAGCGGCGGATCGATCCGTCGATGTGCCGGACCACCGTGCCGTTGCCGGAGAACCGGTCGGAGACCCACAGGTCGTCGCCGTCGCGGCCGAGCTCGAGGTGCGTCTTCGACACGGACTTGCCCGGGTCGTGCACGGTCAGCAGGTCGTCGTAGCGCTCCCCCGGCTGCGCTCGCGGCAGTCGGCCGAGCAGGCCCGTGCCGTGGACGCCGAGCCGCTCGCCCGTGCTGAAGTGCAGCACGAACGGTGCCCGGGTCGGGGTCTTCGCGACGATGCGGGTCTCGTCGACGTCCTCGTCGAGGTCGTCGAGCGCGCCGGCCGCTGCGGGCGACTCCGACCGGTCGACGGGCGGGAGCGGCAGCGCGGGTCCGGTCGCTCCCGGGATCGGGGGCAGCGGTGCAGCGGAGGGCACGCCCGCGGTGTCGGCGGACGGTGCCGAGGAGGGGACGGTGGCGGAACCGGGCACCGGCGGGATCGGCGCGTGCGGCACGGCGGACGCCTCGGTCGGCGGATCCGGCTGGGTCACCGGGGCAGCGTGCGCCCCGCGGGGACGTCGGCCGGCATCGGACTGCTCGACCTCGGCGCGGAGGGACTCGTCGTCCACCGGGATCTCGTCGTCCGGCTCGTCGCCTGCAGCGCGCTCGTCGGACTCGTTCGGACCCGCGGGCACGGCCGGATCCGCGTCGGGCTCGTCCGGCTCGTCCGCAGCATTGCCCGCGTCGGCGGCCTGCGGCCCGTCGGGCTCCTCGGCGGCCCAGTCGGGTCGGGTCATCGGCAGCGGCATGACCGGGCCGGTGAAGGCCGCGGTGACCGCCGGACGGACGGCTCCGCACTCGCCGCAGAAGATGTCGTCGGGTTCGAGCCGGTTTCCGCAGACGTGGCAGATGGTCGTCTCGTGCATGCCCGGGGTGACGAGCGGGGCCGGACGGGGCGGTCGACGGTCGATCAGCGGCTCGACGGCGGTGTCCCCGGGCTGCGGGGGCGAGACCACGGCCGGCTGATCGTCGGTGGCGCTCGTCTCCGACGCGGCCACGATCGCCTCGTCGGGCTCCGGCTCGGAGGCGTCCCGGGCACCCTGTGCGTCCCGGGGTTCCTGCGCGTCCTGTGCGTCCCGGGGTTCCTGCGCGTCCTGTGCGTCCTGTGCGTTCTGTGCGTTCTGGGGTTCCTGTGCGCCGTGTTCGTCGGGCGCAGGAGCCGCAGCGTCCTGTTCGGAAGCAGGTTCGGCGGGTGCTCCCGGCATCGGCGGGACGACCGGATCGGCCGGCGCCGCGGCAGCCGGGGTACCGCGACCGACCCACCAGGACGGACCGGCGGGTGCCGCCGGGGGTGCGGTGGCAGCGGGCGGCGCCCACACCGGAACGGAGGGCTCGGCAGCGGGCGGCGGCTCGACTGGCTGGGGCTCGACGGGCTGGGACTTGACGGGCTGTCGCACCGCCTGGTCCGACACCGACGACGGAGCATCGCGGATCGGGTCCTCGGGCGTCTCGGGGCGACCGGGAGCCGGGGCGATCCGCGTGCGTTCGGGGTCGTCGGCATCGAGGGGTTCGGACGGGTACGCGTCGGGATCGAGGGCAGGCTCGGAATCGCCCGGCGCACCCGACCAGTCCTCGAGCCCGGACCCGGCACCGTGCACGTGGGAGGGGGCCTGGCGCGGCGCGAAGTCGTCGGGACGCTGCACCGGCACGGGTGCCGGCGGTTCGGTCCCGCGACGGTCGGCACCGGTGAGCCACGCACGCGTGGCGGGATCGAGCGTGGCTTCGGGCAACCAGGCGTCGGAAGCCGGGTCGGACCGTCGGCCGTGGGCGTCGGGCTGCTGCAACGGTGGCGGCGGTGCCTGTTCGACGGGGGTCGGCGCGACCGGGCGACGGCTCGCGGCGGCGGTGACCGCGCGACCGCACTCACCGCAGAAGATCGCTCCGTCCGGGAGCATTGATCCGCAGTGTTCGCATCTGATCACGTGGTGCCTCTGTCCTCACTCGGCCGTCCACGACGCTCGTCCGGCCTCTGGACATCGTAGTCGCCGCGCCCCGACGCAGCCTGGCGGTCGGTCCTCCGACGGGACCGTGCCGTCGGACGGCGTCCCGTTCCCCGCAGGGACCGGAGCGAGACGGCGGTGCGGAACCGCTCCCGCCTGGTCCGCCCTGTCCGGAGCGAACCGATCGCGTCGTCGGTCGCCGCCCACATGCGGTCGGCGGTGGTCTGGTCGGCGTCACTCGGACCGAACACCGCACGGTCGGCCAGCGCGGCGAGTCCGGTGCCACCGTCGCCAGGTGCACCGACCACGGCTTCGCGTCGGGTTGCTGCCTGCCGCACGTCGTGCCCGCGGTCGAGCAGTGCGTCGCGGTACTCGTCCCAGGCGCCGACGATGCGGCCGCGGGGCGTGGTGGCGTTCCGCCGTCGGCGGCGCCGCAGTCGCTTCAGCAGCACGATCACGGCGAACGGCAGCAGGACGAGCGCGACCACGCCGAGGGTCCCGAGGGCCCAGGGCAGCACCGCGAGCAGGATCTGGAGCCAGAGTGGCTGCACCGGCGGCGTGTTCCGGTCGCTCTCGGGGGGCGTCTGCTGGTCCTGGTCCTGCCGGTCGACCGGGGGCGGCGGCACCACCGTCTCGGGTCGGGTGACCGGCTGCGGGGTCTGCTGCTGCTCGTTCGGGATCTCGCGCACCTCGGGGTTGGGGTTGAGCATCACCCATCCCCACTGCGCGGTGTCCACCTCGATGCGGGCCGTGACGTCGGACCCACGGAAGGTCGTCGTCCCGCCAGGCGCTGCGGTGCCGTCGCGGCCCGAGTCTCCCCCGGCCGTGAAGCCCATCACGACCCGTGCGGGGAAGCCGATCTCGTCCGCCATCAGTGCAGCCGCCGCGGCGTACTGCTCCTGGTCCCCGATCATCAGGGGTGCGGTGAGGAGCTCCTGGACACGGTCGGCACCGTGACCGGACCGACTCATCCGGTCGTCGCCGACACCGTGGCTGACGTACCCGTTCCGTTGCAGGGACTGCACCGCGGCGAGGAGCTTCGCACCGGGTGCCGACACGTCCTTCGTCGTGGACTCCACGGTGTCGCGCACGGCGTCGGGGACGTCCCGTGCGGTGGGCACGGCGGCGCTCCCCGGGCGCGCGGTGGCCAGCTGCCGTTCCGTCGGCTGGTCGGGCAGCACCGCCGTCAGGTCGTAGGACGTGCCGTCCCCCACTCCGCCGACCACGGCGCCGGTGCCGGTCGACCCGTTGTAGAAGAAGGCGCCGCGCTCGTCGTCGGCGTCCTGCCCGGTGAACTCCACGCGCTCCAGGTCACCGACCGTCGGCAGCCACACCCCGCGGTACCCGTCGACCGTCACGCCGACGTCGACTGTGGTGCCCCGGACGCCACGGACGTCGACCGCGGTCGGCACACGTTCGAAGGTGCCCGAGCCAGCCGAGCCGTCGGTCCCGCCGACGCGGTAGACGACGCCGTCGTAGGTGTCGAGCGTCGCGATGCGGACGAACCCGCCCTCGGGCAGGCCGGTCACCCGGAGCTGGGTCGCGTCCGAGGCGGTGGACTCCTCGTAGGCGCGGAACCCGCTGAGCGGACTGACGTAGTCGCGTGGGTCGAACGGCTTCACGACGTCGGTGCGTGCGACGGTGCGCTCACCCGACGGAGGTGCCACCAGGCCGAGTCCGGTCGCGACGACCGCCGCGGCCACGATGGTGCCGGTTCCCACGAGGGCGGGGCGGACGATCGACCGCGCGACCGGCACGCGTGCACCGATAGTGGTCGCCACCGCGACGGCGCGACGCGCGTGCCGCACGGTCAGCGCCCAGACGAGGGCGAGGCCGACCAGGACGACCGCCGTCACGATCGACGTGTCGAGCCGGCTCGGCCCGACGACGACCCCCACCGCGAAGAGCACCAGTGCCGGGATGCTCGCGAGTTCCTGCCTGGAGGCGCGGGTCGCCACGCTCACGGCGGTCACCGTGGCCACGAGCAGCGTCACGAAGTAGGGCACGAGGAGCGCTTCGTAGGAGCCCACCGGCAGGCCGATGGTCACCAGCTGCTTCCAGCCGAGGGCGACGCCGGCGAAGAGGTCGAGCAGGCCGCGTCCGGTGGGCAGCAGGCCGTTGGCCTGATTCGGCACGGCGGCGGGGACGCCCGTGAGCGTGAAGGCGGCGACGGTCGCGATCGCCACGACGGCCGTCGGGAGCCGGAACAGGGTGCCGAGGAGCGCGACGACCGTCCCGATGACGATCGCGGTCACCGCGGCGGTGATCATCGCGCCGTCCCGGTACACCGGCCACCAGGACGTGCTCGCGACGGCCAGCAACAGCCAGACCGCCAGCGTGCCGCCGGCGAGCCGGAACGGCACGAGCCGCCGTGCGTCGCGACGGTCGGACCGCCGGGTCGAGCGCCTCGCCCGGTCCGGTGCCGGGGCCGGGGTGGTCACGGGTGCGGCGCTCATGCTGCCGACGCCGATCGGTGCAGGGCGTGCCGGAGGTCGTCCAGGTAGCCGATGGTCATCACCGTCAGACCCGCGACGCGCAGGAACCGCGGCTGGGCCTCGGGCTCGCAGATCACCGCGACGACCTCCACCCCGACGGGGAACCGCGTGGCGGCGAGTCGGAGCGCGGGCAGGCCGACGGTCGACCCCACCACGAGGAACGCGACGGAGATGCCCTCGGTGTCGCTCCCGACGATCCGGGAGACCTCGGCGATCGGCAGGCACGCGTCAGCGAGGCCGACCGAGGCGAAGTCGTCGAGCAGGCGCGTCGGCGTGACGGTGGGGAGCGTCCGCACGGCGTACACGGCACGCTTCGCGAACTCGGGCGTGCGCTGCGACACCACGACCGAGACCTCACGGCCGTCGCGGATCGCCCGCGCGCCGAGGGACGCGGCCGCGCTGACGGCGAGCTCGAACTCCTCGTCGTCGGCGAACTCACCGCGGGCGATGCCGAGCGCGACGACGAGGTGCGAGCGACGGGTGTCCTCGAACTGCCGGACCATGAGCGCGCCGGACTTGGCGGTCGACTTCCAGTGGATGGTGCGCGGGTCGTCGCCGGGCATGTACTCGCGGATGGCGTGGAAGGCGATGTCCGCGGGTGACAGGTCCGTCGTCGCCTGCCCCTCGAGGTCGCGCACCAAGCCGGTGCTCGTCGACGGGATCGCGATGGTGCGCGGGTGCACGATGACCTGCTCACGGGCGGTCCAGACGAGCTCGCGGCGCACGAGTCCCACCGGGTCGGCGCGGACGCCCGTCACGGGACCGACGTCGAGCACCCCGCGGCGGAGCGTCGGGACGGGGACCTCCCGCTCGAAGGTGCCGTGCGGCCCGATGGCCGGGATGGCGACGTCGACGAGGCCGGATCCGACCGGGACCTCGACGGTGGTCGGCACCGACGGCAGACGCGTGGGGTTCTCGGCCGTGATGATCACGCCGGCGTCGTCGCCGACCGCCACACGGTGCTGCGGCAGCCGCATCCGGATCGCCAGCCGCGACCGGCCGATCAACGCCACCGCGGCGACCACCGCGAGCACGGCGCCGGCGAACCCGACGACGACGATCTCCCGCAGGCCGAACCGGTAGCCGGTCACGAACGCGACGAGCGTCAGGGCGGCGACCGTCCACCCGAGCCCGGTGACGACGGACGAGACCTCGCCCCAGAGACGCAGGACGAGCCTCCAGGCCGTTGCCCAGAGCCGGACGATCCCGATGACCGCATCCGCTGCGACGCCCTCGCGGTCACCGACGATGCGCGTCCGGACGTTGGTCATGCCGGTGACCGTCCCCGTGCGCTCGTACGCCGTCGTGCCACGACGCGACCGCGTCGAGGACGGACGGCGCGAGCGCGTGGAGACGGGCCGGCGGTCCGTCACGTCGTGACTCGGTCGGCGGGCGGCGGGGTCTCCACCAGGAGCTGCGCGATGACGCTCGGCGCGCTGACGCCGTCGAACTCGGCCTCGGCGTCGAGCACCAGGCGGTGCGCGAGGACCGGGACGGCCAGTGCCTTCACGTCGTCCGGCGTGACGTAGTGGCGACCGCTCAGCGCCGCGAGGACACGGGAGGCACGGATCAGGCCCATCGCCCCACGGACGCTGACGCCGAGCCGGACCTCGCTCGCCGAGCGGGTCGCGTCCACCAAGCGCGCGACGTAGTCGGCGATCACCGCGTCGACGTGCACGGTGCGCGCCAGGGCGGCCATCTCGGTGATGGTCGCGGCGGGCACGACGCTCGCCAGCGGGACCGACGCCGACGGAGCCGACGAGGTCTCGAGGATCTTCACCGTCGCGGCGTGGTCGGGGTAGCCGATGGACGTCTTCATGAGGAAGCGGTCGAGCTGCGCCTCGGGCAGACGGTAGGTGCCGGCCTGCTCGATCGGGTTCTGGGTCGCGATGACCATGAACGGCGCGGCGAGACGGTGGTTGACGCCGTCGACCGTGATCGCGGACTCCTCCATCGCCTCGAGCAGCGCGGACTGCGTCTTCGGGCTCGCACGGTTGATCTCGTCGGCGAGCACGATGTTCGCGAAGACCGGCCCGCGGTGGAAGTCGAACTCCTGCGTCCGCTGGTCGTAGACGCTGATGCCGGTGATGTCGCCCGGCAGCAGGTCGGGGGTGAACTGGATGCGGTTCGTGGTGCCCTGCACGCTCTGCGCCATCGCCCGGGCGAGGCTCGTCTTGCCCGTTCCGGGGACGTCCTCGAGGAGCAGGTGCCCCTCGCTGAGCATCGCCGTGACCGCGAGGCGGATCACGAACGTCTTCCCGAGGAGCACCTGCTCGACGTTGGTCACGATGCGGCCTGCGACGTCGGCGAACCAGGTGGCCTGCTCCGGGGTCATGCTCATGCGGGGTGGTCCTTCGGTCGTGGCGGGAGGTGTGCGGCGGCGGGAGGGTCGTGGCAGGCCAGGCGGGCGTCAGCCGCCGGGAGCGGGTTCCGGGGCGGGCTGCTCTGGAGCGGGGTCCGGTTCAGGTGCCGCATCGATCGACGCGCTCGGCGGGTTCGGGTCCTCGTGGCCGTCGACGATCGCCGCGACGTACACGTACCGCGAGAGCGGTGCGTCCTCGACCGTCGGCAGGGCGTCCGGCGCGTAGACCGTGCCCTCTCCGCAGAGCTGGTAGTACCGCGAGGCGCAGAAGACGACCCGGTAGCCGGTCGGCTGGAGCCCGGCGTTCTGCGGCGGCGCAGTCACCGTCAGTTGTGTCCCGGCCGTCACGGAGTCCGGCAGCGTGGCACGGGTCTGCACCGGGCGCAGCCCGCCCACCGTGGAGCCGTCCCCGCAGAAGTTGGACGTGCCGTCCGCGCAGGCCACCACGGTCACGCTCACCGTCGAGCCGAACGCTGCACCGGTGACCCAGGAGCCGTTCCCGCCGAAGGACACGAGGCCGCCGCCGTTGACCGAGTAGGCGTAGTGGTCGATCGATCCGTTGGTGCTCGGCTGGGCGCGCGGGTTCCGGATGCGGATCGCGTACGTGCCGTCGTCCTCGCTGAACCGCTCGACGCCGATGTCGGCCGACGCCGTCCCCGGAGCGGAGTACCCCTGCACGGACGCCGCACGGCTCGGCGTGCAGAACAGACCGTTGTCGGCAAGCGCGACGTACTGGAAGTTGCCGTTCGAGTTCAGCGTGTCGTTGGCGCTGCCGCCGTCCCAGCGCTTGTCCGAGCCGGTGGTCGAGCAACCGCTCGGAATGTTCACCCCGGGCGGGTACCGCACGATCGTGAGCGTTCGACCGCCCCCGGCCCAGTCGTTCTCGGCCGCACTGAGCGACACGTTGGTCCGCCCGGGCGACACGTCGCGCGACGCGTTCAGCGTCGGGACGCCCGGTGTCCCGACGGTACTGCCGGTGGCGGACGCGGAGTTCCACTGCACGACGGTGCCGTTGCGGTCGGCGTCGTTGCGAGCGGACACCGTGACCTTGTACTGGGCAGCGCTCTGGGCGCCGGTGAACAACGTGTTCGTGGCGGTGCCGGTGTGCCGCGTGCTCGACAGCCCGGGGCCCTCGATCGTGACGATGTAGTCGTCGACCGCGCTGCCGTTGTTCGGCGCGGACACCTTGCCCCACTTGACGTCGAGCTGGTTCGGCGTCGCCTTGCTGGGCGTGACCGTGATGCCCTTCGGCGGTGCCGGCACGAAGTCCGCACTCATCGGACCCGAGCGGGACGAGGGCTTCGAGTCACCGATCGCGTTGGTCGCCACGACCTGGAACCGGTACGACGCCTTCGGGTCGAGTCCGGTCAGTGTGCACACCGTCGCGGTCCCGCAGTTCTTCGAGACGCCGTTGGTCCCGACGACCCGGTAGCCCGTGATGGGCGAGTTGTTGCCCTGCGGGGTCGACCACGTGAGCGTGACCTGACCGCCGTCGTAGGAGCCGGTGCGGGTGGGTGCACCCGGAGCGTCCGGGACGTCCTGCACCGAGATCGTGACGTCGCCCCAGACGTACCGGTCGGGGTCGTTCGTCGCATCCGCCACCTGGTACTGCAGGTGGGCGTCGCCGGGCTTCGCGGTGTCGGCGACCGAGACCTGCAGGCGCGTGCGGTCACCGCTCGGTGTGACGGTGACGCCGCTCGGCAGCCCGCCGGACAGCCCGCGGATGTTCACGACGCGCAACCGCTCACCCGGGAACGGGTTGGTCGGCTGGTCGTTCGTGAGCACGTCGATGGTGGTGGTCGCCCCGCGCTTCGTCACCGACCGGTCCGCACCGGGCTGGACCACGGGACGGGTGGAGGCGACGACGCCGACGGTGACGGTGCCGGCGCGACCGGTGTTGGCGTCGTCCGCGACACCGATCCCGATCGACGCGGTGGTGTTCTTCTTCGCGGTGTCGGCGACCGAGATCGTGAGCTGCTGCTTCGCGATCGAGGCGGTCGTCCCCGCGGCGGGCCGGCCGACGATCGAGTACCGGAGCTCGGGCAGGTCCCGGGGGTACGGGTAGTCGGTCAGCTTCGTCAGGTCGATCTTGCGCGTCTCGCCCGGCTGCATCTCGACCGAGGAGCCCGTGAACGCCGGCGGCTGGTTCGACCGGGGCGTGACCGTGATCGGGAGCACGAGCGTGGCGACGCGGCCCTTTCCGCCGTTCGCCGACGAGCCGTCGGTGACCTCGAACGAGATCGACGCCTTGCCGTAGTAGAGCTTCGCCGACGTGAACTGCAGCGTCGAGGAGTCCACCACCAGACTCTGCCCGTTGGCGTGGGTGGCCTTGACCGTGCCACGGTCGGTGATCTTCGCGGTCTCGCCGTTCGCCGTCACGACGAAGTCCTGCAGCGGGATGCGGACGGTGGCCTCGCTCTTCACCGTGACCGCACCGGCGCTGCGGTTGATCTGGGGCAGGGCATCGTCGAAGCCCGGCACGTTGATGAAGCCGTAGGAGACGATGTCCGGGTGGTCGGCCCGGGCGACCGAGAACGGGATCACCTGCGAGTCGTCGGTCAACCGGACGGTGATGCGGCCGTCGTCGGTGGGCGTCGCGGTGTCGCCGTAGCCGGGGACGACCCCGACCCGGAGGTCGGCCGCGGTGCCCTCGGCGAAGAAGACGTTGTCGAGCACGTCGACGGTCACGCTCTGCCGGTGCAGGATGTCCTGCAGGTCGAGGGTCGTGTCGTCGACCTCGGGCCGGAGCGGCTGGGCGTCGGGGTCGACGGTCACCGTGAGGAAGGCCGTGCTCGACCCCCCGCTGCTGTTCGCGACGGTGTAGAGCACTGCGAAGTCACCGCTCTTCGCCGACTCCGGAGGCGTGACGCGGATCTGCTGCTTCCGGAGGACCTTGGCGGTGACGTCCTCGGCCGTCGGCTCGGCCTGCGCGACGGTCAGCTGCCCGCCTTCCGGGTCGGAGTCGTTCTGCAGGACGCGCACCGTCACCGACCCACCGGGGCGGATCGTGACGTGGTCGGCCTCGGCCACGGGGTTCGAGGCCTGCTCGGCGCGGGGTGCGATGCCGACCCGTACGGTGCCGGTGGCGCGGGCCCCGAGGGCGTCGACGACGGTGTAGGTGAACTCGTCGGTGCCGGCCGAGTAGTCGCCCGCCTCGTAGGTCAGGGCGTCCGAGGCGACGTCCGAGACCGACCCCTTGTCAGGGTTGGAGCCCACGCCGACCAGCTGGACGGAGTCGCCGTCCGGGTCGATCCCGTTCAACGGCACGCTGACACGCACCGACGACCCGGCGACGACGCGCGCGGTGACGGTCTGCGGGACGGGCGGGTTGTTCGTGGCGGCGTCGCGTTCGCGCACCGAGATCGACACCGCGGCGTCGGCGTACTGGCCGTCCGGGCCGGCGACCCGGTAGACGGCGGTGTAGTTGCCCGGCGTCTTCGGGGCGAGGTACCGCAGGTGGTCGCCGGAGACGAACAGCAGGCCGCCGTCACCGGGGACGTTCTGCACCAGTTCGGGCTGCAGCGTCAACGGCTCGCCCTCGGGCTGGGTGTCGTTGTCGAGCACGTCGATGTTCGCGACGTCGCCGACACGGACGGTGGCGCTGTCCGGCTGGGCGACCGGGGGCTGGATGCGGTCGGGCTTCGGGATCTCGACGACCGTGATCGTGCCGGGTGACGACGCCAGGCCGTTGGTCTCCGTGTACCCGAACGAGACCGGACCGTCGAGGGGCGCCGTGAGCGTGACACGGACTGTGTGCTGGTCGAGGATGCTCGCCTGCACGCCGCTGCCCCGTGGGGGTCCGTCGAGCGCCGTCACGAGCAGCACGCCGCCCGCCGGGTCGATGTCGGTCGCGGTGACGTCCGTGTCCTTGGTGGACAGGGTGTTCACGAACACCGTCTTCGGCGTGGTGATCGGCGCCGTCGAGGCATCCGGTGGCGCGAGGACGGTCACCCGGACGATGCCGCTCGAGGTCTTCACACCGTCGGTCACCGTGTACTCGAGCTGGTGGTCACCCGCCCGATCCCCCTGCACCCGGAAGGTCCCGGCGTCGTAGCTCGGGGTGACGGTGAGCCCGGACGCCGACGACACGCTGGTCAGTGTCACGGTGCCGTTGCCACCTCGAACGTGGTCGAGCGGCTCGACCGTGAAGGCCTTGCCGGCGTACCCGGACACCGGGAACGGATCGGCGCGCAGCGGGACGGTGCCCTGCTTGGCGACCCGGACCGTCACGGCACCCCGACCGTCGGCGCGGCCGTCGCTCACGACCAGCTGCACGGAGCGCTCGCCGGTCCGGCCGCTGTCGTTCCGGAAGTCGAGCAGGCCGTCCGGCGTGGTGGACACCCGGTCGCCGTTCGACGCGGTCGCCGACTCCAGGTACACCGGGTCACCGTCCGGGTCGACCCAGTCGCCGAGGACGTTCGAGACGACGTGCCCGTTCTGGACGACGTCGGCCGAGGTGTCACGGACCTGCCGCGGCGCCTCGTTCTGACTGTCGGGGCGCACACTGATCCGGACGGTCGCGGTGTCCGATCCGCCGTTGCCGTCGGTGATCGTGTACGGGAACGTCACGGTCCCGGTGGCGCGCGACGACAGCGTGACCTGCAGGCGTTGACCGTCGCCGACGATCGCGACGCGGCCGGCGGACTTCGAGATGGCGCCGACCTCGCTCACGATGATCGGGTCACCGTTCGGGTCGTAGTCGTTCAGCAGGACCGGGAGGCTCGTGGTGCGTCCCGGACGAGCGCCCAGTTCGTCGTCCACCGCCACCGGCGGCTTCTGGTCCTTGTCGACCTCGGGGTCGTCGTCGGAGACCTGCTCCTGCTGCTGCTCGTCGTCCTGCTTGATCAGGTCGGCCCAGTTGTCGATGAGCTGCCCGCTCCGGTCGATCGCCCAGGAACGGCCGCTCGTCGGGTCGTTGGCGACGACGGTGTCGCCGTTGTGCAGGATCTGCAGTTCGCTCGTGCCGCCGGTGCTCGCCAGCCGCTGCAGCGCGTTGCCGTCACATGTGTCGATCGCCTGCCCGCCCGCCCACGCCGCGTACGTGCAGGAGCCGTCGACGTAGGGCCGCGCGGCTCGTCCGGCCACCTGGAGCGCGGTGGCGTCCACGGTGCCGGAGGCGCTGACGCGGACCAGCCCCGCCGTGCCCGCGACCGTGACCTGGGCCGTGCTGTCGGAGGACCGCTGGAGGGCCGGCGACGATCCCACCCGGTCGCCGAGTTCGACGGTGCGGCCGTCGACCGACAGGGCACCGCTCGTCCGGTCGAGCACGGCGAGGTGCCCGTCGAACGTGGCGACCTGGAAGTCGTCGCCGCGGTCCATGTCGACCTTCCACCGTTCGGCGACGGTGAGTGTCGTGCCGACGTCGACCAGCGACGCCGTCCCGGTCTTCGCGGAGTAGACCGCGACGTGGCCGTCGGAGGCGTCGAAGACGGTGTCGGCGCCCAGGGTCAGGTCGGCCTTGGCCGACGCGTCGAACTCGGCGAGGTCGTTCGCGGGGGTCGCCCAGAGCTCGCCCGTGTCGGCGTTGCCGATGACCGCGGTGTCGCCCGCGAAGAAGACCTGCGGCGCCCCCGCCGGCAGCGTGATCGCATCGCCCACGGTGGCGTCGGCGACGTCGACCCGAGCGACCGTTCCCTTGGTCTCGTCGACGCTGTAGACGGTGGAGCCGCGCTGCAGCACGGACAGGTCGTCGCTGGCCGTCTCGACCGCGGTGTTGAGCTGCAGGATGCCGGTGTTCGCCCGACCGACCGCGCCGTACTCGGCCGAGGGCACCCAGACCGTGCCGTCGCCGAGGTCGACGCGTTGCGTGTGGTACCCGGTGGAGACGATGGCGGTGGTCGCGACGACGGCGGCGACGAGCACCGAGGCACCGGTCGTCACGGCGGCGGAGCGGTGCTTCGCGAGGAGGGCGCGGATCACCCGGCGCTCCCGATCGTCGCGCACTTCTGCGCGCTCGCGGCACCCGTCTTGCCGTCGCGGTTCACGGCGACGGCGATGCACTCCTCGTCGCCGCGTTCACCGGAGACGACGAACGTCGTGCCGGTCTGCTGGCTCGACGACCCGTTGGACGAGATGACGTACGTGTCGCCGCTGCGCAGCCCCGGGTCGGTCCAGCTGAAGGACACGGACTGCGGCGACGGCTCGGCACGGACCTCGGCCACGACCGGGATCGCCCCGGCGCCGAGCCGACCGACGACGACGACCGTGGCGATCGCGAGGGCGGCGACCACGACGACGGCCAGGGACGTCGCCCAGACCAGGGTCGAACGGGTCCGGCGCCGGGCACGCGTCACGGACCCGGTGCGGTGCACGGTGCCGACGCTGTGCGAACCGCCGGCCACGACCCCGCCCTGCACCGCGCGGCGGGTACGACGACGCGCACCGACCCGGGTGGGTGGCTGCAGCTCACGGATCACGGTGCGGTCACCGTGCGGGGTGGGCGTCGAGATCGCCCAGGCCTCGACCGCGACGTCGGCGGACGTCTGCGGGATGCCGAGCTCGGCCTCGACCTGCTGGAACCCGCGGACGAGTTCCATCACCGTCGCGGGGCGTCCCTGCGGCTTGCGGGACAGCGCCGAAGCGAGCAGGCGCTCCAGCGAGGGCGGCACGTCGGTGCGACCGGTGGGCTTCACGCCGCCCTTGTCGATCCGGTGCATCAGGTCGTTCGCACCGTTCTTGCCGCCGCGGACCTCGAACGGGCTGCGCCCGGCGAGGAGCGAGTACACGGTCGCCGCGAGTGAGTACACCTCGGACTGGATCGTGCCACGCGACTCGTCGATCAGGACCTCGGGCGCGGACCACGGGATCGACATGCCGATCGGCTCGTCGGGGTCGGTGCCCCCGATCGTCGCGGCGATGCCGAAGTCGGAGAGCACGGGGTTGCCGTAGGCCGTCAGCAGGATGTTCGACGGCTTGATGTCGCGGTGCAGCACGCCCTCGCGGTGTGCGGTCTCGAGCGCCGACCCGATGCGGATACCGATCGACAGCACCTCGGACACGGGGATCGGTTCGCGACGGTAGCGCTCACTGAGGGACGAGGAGCAGAGCTCCATGACCAGGTAGGGACGGCCGTCGGCGGCGACGCTGGCCTGCAGGACGGTGAGGATCGACGGGTGCGTGCTGAGCCGGGCCATCAGGTTGGCCTCGGCCTGGAACATCTGCCGGACGCGGTCGTCGACGACCTCGTCCAGCAGCACCTTCACCGCGACCTGTCGTCGGGGCATGTCCTGCTCGTAGAGGAAGACGTCGGCGAAGCCACCGGACCCGAGGACGTGCACGGGACTGAAACCGCCGATCACGGGCGGGTTGGACGGCAGGCGTCTCGCCATGGTCCTCTCCTCCCCCGGCCGAGCGGCCAGCTCTCTCGACGTGGCCATGTCATTGTACGAAGCGTGGGTGACCGACATTCCGCACGCCGATCCCCCACAGCTCGACGTGTTCCCCCAGTTCGGGGGCCAGCTAGTGACGCGGCAGCGTGTCCTCGAGGTCGCCGTCGTCCGGTGCGGCATCGACCTGCAGCACCACCACGGTGACGTTGTCACGACCGCCGGCCACGACGGCGTCGCCGACGAGGCGCTCCGCCAGGTCCTGCGCGCCCGGCTCACGTGCCGCGATCCTCGCGATCCCGGCGTCGCCGAGTTCCTTGGTGAGCCCGTCGGAGCAGACGATGTAGCGGTCACCGGCCCGCAGGGGCAGGGTCCACCAGTCCGGCGCCGGCGGTTCGCCGAAGCCGACCGCACGCGTGATGACGTTGCTGTCCGGGTGCTGCTCGGCGTCCTCGGCACGCAGCAGGCCGGCGTCCACCATCTCCTGCACCACCGAGTGGTCGACGGTGACGCGGCGGAGCACGCCGTCCTCGATGCGGTAGGTGCGGGAGTCGCCGACGTTGAACACGAGCGCCGCGGGCTGTCCGAGCGACGCCACGAGCGCGATCCCGGTGACGGTGGTGCCCGCGCCGATGGCGTTGCCGCCGGCTGCACGCTCGATGTCGGCTGTCGCGAGGAGCAGCGCACGCTGGATGCCCTGACGCGTGGTGAACGATTCGGCCGTCACCTGCTCGAGCCGACGCACGACCGCGTCGCTGGCACGGTCACCCGCGAGGTGCCCGCCCATGCCGTCGGCGACGACGAAGAACGGCGCGCCCACGATGTAGCTGTCCTCGTTGTGGTCACGCCGCCGACCGACGTCGGTCGCGGCTCCCCACGAGAGTGTCAGGGTGGCGCCGTCGGCACCGGGGACGTCGATGGCGTGCGCAGTGGCTGCTCGGCCGAGTTCGGTCACGTGTCAGGATCGCTCTCTGGTGGGTCGGGGCGTGCCGTGTGCTGTCTGATCGGAGGGCCACGGGGGAACCGGAGGCAGCCCCTCTGCCGTCGGTGCGACCCGGAGGTACGGCGAGAGGACCTCGATGGCGTTGCCGTCACCGATCTCGACTACCGTACCCGTCAGCGCGACGATCGACGCACCCGATGCCATGCGGTAGGCGGGTGCACCGGCCGGGCGGACGACGGTCCCGTTGGTGGACCGGAGGTCCTGCACGACGACGGCTTCGCCCTCGGCGTGCATCCGGACGTGCGACGACGACACCTGCCCGTACGTCGACCGCACGGTCACGAGTTCGGGCTGCGGGCCACGGGTGACCCGCGGCAGCGACGGCCGTCGGCCGATGACCACCGGGTGGTCGAGCCGGAAGGTGCGGTCGCCGATGCGGATCGAGGGCACGCGTGCAGTGGGCGCGGCGGGCACCGCCGGGACGGCCGGGAGGCCCGGGGCGGCACCCAGGAACGGGCTCGGCCCGGCACCGGGTCGCGCCGGCACCCGGACGACGGTGTCCTCCGGATCGACGTCATCCACCGCTGCGGGTGGCTGGTCGGTTGCCCCGGCCGCGGGCCGGATGACCGTGTCACCGAAGACCCCGTCGTCGGAACCGGGGTCGGAGTCGGAGTCGGGACCGGCTCCCGGGACGACGGGACCTGCGCGCCGGATGACGGTGTCGTCGACGGCGTCCGCCGTCCGGTCGCCCAGCGATCGTCGGGGTCGCCGGATGACGGTGTCCTCGATGTCGTCGTCGTACAACCGGAGCCCTCCCAGTGTGGTCTCCCCCACCGTAGACGATCCGGTCGACCCCACGTCATCGACGCTCCCACGACGGCCCGCTGCCCGCGACGACCGAGCGCAGGACGAGCCCCGCGAGCGGGTCGTCCGCGCGGGTCTCGAGGGCGTACCGGGCACGCGTCTCCGCCCGGGCCCACGACCCGAGCGCCCACGCACACCAGGCGCCGAGCGACAGGGCGCCGGCAGCGCCCGACGATCCGTCGAACGGGCCGTCCTGCGCCCGCCACACGCGCCACGCATCGGCACACCGGTCACCGGCGAGCCGCACGCGGGCCCGATCGGGAGCCGGGCCGAAACCGTGGAGCGCCGGCGGTGTCGCGTCCGCGAAGGGGTCGAACACCCGGATCGACCGGGGATCGGGCGTGCCCTGCGCCGCGATGAACGGCACCAGGGCCATCCGGGGCGCGAGTGCGCCGCACGCGGTCACCACGGCCGTCGCAGCGGCCGTCGACAGGTCGGCGCGACCGGGCGCGACCAGCGCGGCCGCCGCGGCGGGGAGGGTGACCGCCGCGGCGATCTCGCGAGGGAAACGGACTGCGGAGCCGGGGCTGGACTGTGCCGTGAGAGGGATCATGCACGCCATCGAAACGTGCTGGGAGCCTCCAGGCAGGGTCGCCCCGACCATCTGTGGACCGGAGCGACCTCGCTCGCGCCTGTGGAGGACGAGCCGACCCGGCACCCGCTCAGGCGGCGACGGGCTCCAGGCTCTCGGCGACCAGGTCCCAGCCGCCCTCGTTGCGCTCGACGACCACGTTGTTCGCGGCCGCCCAACCGACCAGGTCGTCCATGCTGCCGATGCTCGCGCCGGTGCGGGCGAGCAGCGCCACCAGGCGACCCTTCGCGGTCTTGTTCCAGTGGTTCAGCGCACGACGACGACCGGAGCCGTCGACACTCACCACCCGTGGTGCCACCGCTCCGGGCACGGGACCGAGCTGCCGGTACCCCTCGGACCGCAGGTCGAGCACCAGGCCGTCCGCACGGGTCAGCAGGGAACGGGTCGACACCGCGGGCCAGTGCGCGGCCAACCGGATCGAGCCGAGCCGCGAGTCGTGTGAGAGCCGGTACGCCGGGATCGGGTCACCGGCACCGATGGGGCCGAACATCGCGGACTGCACGACCACGTGTTCCGCCCACCACGCGCGGGTCGCAGCATCCGCGTCCTGCGCGCCCAACGGGTCGTAGAGGACCCCGGTGTACCGCTCGATCGCGGGCATGGTGCCCGAGGTGTCGAGCTCGAGGTTCCGGAGCCGCTCGGCGATCGACTTCGGACCGAGCTTGAGCGCCGTCCTGGCCGAGGACTCCTCGGAACTGACGAAGCGGGCCGCGGTGATCACCGCGGCCCGCTCATCGGCCAGTTCCGGGAACGAGAGTGCACGCAGATCGAGCGTGCGCCTCGTGTCCCCGCCCTCCCGCTTCGTCTCCGAAGGCGGGAGCAGGACGGTCAGTCCGGTCAGGACGCCAGCGCGGCCTGCCGCGCGACGATCGTCACCGTGTCGTGCTCGACCGACAGGAAGCCGTCCTCGGCGTCGACCGCGACGGTCGACCCATCGGCCCGCGTGATGCGGACCTGACCCTGCGCCAGGATCGCGAGCATCGGCTCGTGTCCGGCGAGGATGCCGATCTGGCCCTCTGTCGTCCGTGCGACGACCATGGTGGTGTCGCCCGACCAGACCTCACGGTCCGCCGAGACGACGCTCACGCTGAGACCCGCCATGTCAGCGGTTCTCCTTCTGGATCTGAGCCCACTTCTCTTCCACGTCGTTGATGCCACCGACGTTGAAGAACGCCTGGGTCGCAACGTGGTCGAACTCGCCGTCGGCGATGGCGCGGAAGGACTCGATGGTGTCCTTGAGCGGCACCGTGGAGCCCTCGACACCCGTGAACTTCTTCGCCATGTAGGTGTTCTGCGAGAGGAACTGCTGGATACGACGAGCGCGCTCGACCGTGATCTTGTCCTCTTCGGAGAGCTCGTCGACACCGAGGATGGCGATGATCTCCTGCAGTTCCTTGTTCTTCTGGAGGATCTGCTTGACGCGCGTGGCCGTCTCGTAGTGGTCGGCACCCAGGTAACGCGGGTCCATGATGCGCGACGTCGACGCCAGCGGGTCGATCGCGGGGTACAGACCCTGCGATGCGATCTCACGGGAGAGCTCGGTCGTCGCGTCGAGGTGCGCGAACGTGGTGGCCGGAGCCGGGTCGGTGTAGTCGTCAGCCGGCACGTAGATCGCCTGCAGCGAGGTGATCGAGTGACCACGCGTCGAGGTGATGCGCTCCTGGAGCACACCCATCTCGTCGGCGAGGTTGGGCTGGTAACCCACGGCGGACGGCATGCGGCCGAGCAGCGTCGAGACCTCGGAGCCGGCCTGCGTGAAGCGGAAGATGTTGTCGATGAAGAGGAGCACGTCCTGCTTCTGGACATCGCGGAAGTACTCCGCCATCGTCAGCGCCGACAGGGCCACGCGGAGACGCGTTCCCGGCGGCTCGTCCATCTGGCCGAACACGAGGGCCGTCTTGTCGAAGACACCCGCCTCTTCCATCTCACCGATGAGGTCGTTGCCCTCACGGGTGCGCTCACCGACACCGGCGAACACCGACACACCGCCGTGGTCCTGCGCGACGCGCTGGATCATCTCCTGGATGAGGACGGTCTTGCCGACGCCCGCACCACCGAAGAGGCCGATCTTGCCACCCTGCACGTACGGGGTGAGGAGGTCGATGGACTTGATGCCGGTCTCGAACATCGAGGTCTTGGACTCGAGCTGGTCGAAGGCCGGGGCCTTGCGGTGGATCGGCCAGCGCTCGGTGATCTCGAGCTTCTCGTCCGTGTTGAGCACGTTCCCGAGGACGTCGAAGACCTTGCCCTTGGTGACGTCGCCGACGGGGACCGAGATCGGAGCGCCCGAGTCACGGACCTCCTGGCCACGGACCAGGCCGTCGGTCGGCTTCAGGGAGATGGCACGGACGAGGTCGTCGCCGAGGTGCTGCGCGACCTCGAGGCCGATCTCCTGCGACGAGTCACCGATGGTGATGGTCGTGAACAGGAGGTTGTACATCTCCGGGATTGCGTCGTGGGGGAACTCGATGTCGACGACGGGGCCCGTGACACGGGCGATCCGGCCGACACCGGGCGCCGACGACGTCTCGACCGCGGTGGTTGCGGTGTCGGTCATGGCTGGTGCCTTCCTGAGGGTGGGTATCTGTCCGCGAACGACGCGGACTACTTCTTCTTCGACGAGAGGGCGTCGGCGCCGCCGACGATCTCGGAGATCTGCTGGGTGATCTCCGCCTGACGCGCGTTGTTCGCGAGTCGGGTGAAGTCACGGATCAGCGAGTCGGCGTTGTCGCTGGCCGCCTTCATCGCCTTCTGACGCGCGGCGTGCTCGGAAGCAGCCGACTGCAGCATGGCGTTGAAGATGCGGCTCTCGATGTAGACCGGGAGCAGCGAGTCGAGCACCGCATCGGCGTCCGGCTCGAACTCGTAGAGCGGCAGGGGCTCGTTGCCCTCGGGCTCGTCGATGCCCTCGACGACCTCGAGGGGCAGCAGGCGAACGACCTGCGGCTCCTGGGTCGCCAGGCTGATGAACCGGTTGAACACGATGTGGATCTCGTCCACGCCGCCGTCAGCGGTGTCCTGGAGGAACTTCGCCACGACGGCGTCGCCGATCTCCTTGGCCGTCGAGAACTCCGGCTGGTCGGTGTTCCCGACCCACTGCTGCTCGGACGGACGCTCACGGAACGCGAAGTACCCGACGGACTTGCGGCCGACCAGGTAGTAGACGACGTCCTTGCCCTCGCTGCGGAGCAGGGAGGCGAGCTCCTCGCCCTGCTTGAGGACGTTCGTGCTGAACGCGCCGTTCAGGCCGCGGTCCGAGGTGAAGAGCACGACGGCTGCACGGGTCGACGACTCCGGCTCGGTGGTCAGTACGTGGTCGACGTTCGAGAACGTCGCCACGGCCGACACCGCACGCGTGACGGCCCGCGAGTACGGACCGGACGCAGCCATACGGGCCTGCGCCTTCTGGATCCGCGACGCCGAGATCAGCTCCATGGCGCGGGTGACCTTCTTCGTGGTCTTCGCCGACTTGATCCGCTGGCGGTAGACCCGGACCTGCGCTGCCATCTAGCGACGACCCTTGACGATCTGCTCCTGGTCGACGTCCTCGGCGTCAGCCGCGTCGAACTGCTCGGAGCCGAGGGTCTTGCCGTCGCTCGTCTGGAAGCTCTTCGTGAACTCGTCGATCTGCTTGTCCATCTCGGCGACGGTCTCGTCGCTGAGCTGGTTCGTCTCGCGCAGCGTCGTGAGGACGTCGGAGTTGCGACGCAGGTGGTCGAGCAGTTCGGACTCGAAGCGGAGAACGTCCGGCACCGGGACGGTGTCGAGCTTGCCGTTCGTGCCGGCCCAGATCGAGACGACCTGCTCCTCGACCGGGTACGGCGAGTACTGCGGCTGCTTGAGGAGCTCGGTCAGACGCGCACCGCGCTCCAGCTGACGACGCGACGCCTGGTCGAGGTCGGACGCGAACATCGCGAACGCCTCGAGCGAGCGGTACTGCGCCAGCTCGAGCTTGAGCGTGCCGGAGACCTTCTTGATCGACTTCACCTGGGCGTCACCACCGACGCGGGACACCGAGATGCCCACGTCGACGGCCGGACGCTGGTTCGCGTTGAAGAGGTCCGACTGCAGGAAGATCTGGCCGTCGGTGATGGAGATGACATTGGTCGGGATGTACGCCGAGACGTCGTTCGCCTTGGTCTCGATGATCGGGAGACCCGTCATCGAACCGGCGCCGAGCTCGTCGGACAGCTTCGCGCAACGCTCCAGCAGACGGGAGTGCAGGTAGAAGACGTCACCCGGGTAGGCCTCGCGGCCCGGCGGACGACGCAGGAGGAGCGACACCGCACGGTAGGCCTCGGCCTGCTTCGACAGGTCATCGAAGATGATGAGGACGTGCTTGCCCTGGTACATCCAGTGCTGGCCGATGGCCGAACCGGTGTACGGGGCGAGGTACTTGAAGCCGGCCGGGTCGGAGGCCGGAGCGGCGACGATGGTGGTGTACTCCATCGCACCGGCGTCCTCGAGCGCACCCTTCACGGATGCGATCGTGGAGCCCTTCTGACCGATGGCGACGTAGATGCAGCGAACCTGCTTCTCCTCGTCGCCGGACTCCCAGTTGGCCTTCTGGTTGATGATCGTGTCGATCGCGATGGCCGTCTTGCCGGTCTGGCGGTCGCCGATGATCAGCTGACGCTGACCACGGCCGACGGGGATCATCGCGTCGATGGCCTTGATGCCGGTCTGCAGCGGCTGGTGGACCGACTTGCGGGCCATGACGCCGGGAGCCTGGAGCTCGAGGGCACGACGGCCCTCTGCGGCGATCTCGCCGAGACCGTCGATCGGGGCGCCGAGCGGGTCGACGACGCGACCGAGGAAGGCGTCGCCGACGGGGGCGGAGAGGACCTCACCCGTGCGGGTGACCTCCATGCCCTCCTCGATGCCGCCGAACTCGCCGAGCACGATGGCGCCGATCTCGTCTTCGTCGAGGTTCTGCGCCAGGCCGAGCGTGCCGTCCGCGAAGCGGATGAGCTCGTTCGCCATGACGCCGGGGAGACCCTCGACGTGGGCGATGCCGTCACCGGCGTCGGTGACGTGCCCGACCTCGGCCGTGGAGGCCTTCGTCGGCTCGTAGTTCGAGACGAAGTCCTTCAGGGCATCACGGATCTCATCGGGGCTGATGGTGATGTCTGCCATGGGATTTTCCTTGTGGTTTTCCGGGGCCCTTCGGCTCCGAGAGGGTGACGCTGCCGGACTCGGCAGTTCCCGTTGTGGACTTGGGGAGGAGCGGCTTCGACCGTACGCCTAGCCGGCGAGCTGGAGCCGGAGCTCCGAGAGTCGCGTGGACACGGTGCCGTCGATGACGTCGCCGCCGATCTGCACCCGGACCCCGCCGACGACCGTGGGGTCGACGACCTGGTTGATGCTGATGTCCTTGCCGTACCGCTCGGACAGACCGCGCGTGACGCGGGCCGACTGGGCGGGGGTCAGTGGCGTCGCCGTGACGACGGTCGCGACGAGCTTGCCGGCCTGCTCGGCCACGATGCGCGAGGCATCACGGACGATCTCACCGATGCGGCGGCCGCGGGGCTGCTGCACCAGGGCCGAGACGATCGTGATCGTCTGCTCCGATGCCTTGGCACCGAGGAGCCGCTCGACGAGCGCGCCCTTCTGCTGGGGGCTGCCGAGCTTGGTGCCGAGCGCCAGCTCGAGGCCGGCGTCCGAGCGGACGGCGGTCTCGAAGGCGAACAGCTCCGACTCGATCGACGAGTCCGGACCCGCCGTGGCGGCGACGGCGCGGATACCCGCGTCCTCGATGCCGGCGAGCAGGTCCTGCTGCGAGGACCAGCGCGAGCCGGCCACCGCGGTCAGGACCGCACGCGTCGCGTCCGACTGTCCGGCGAAGACACGGTCGATGAGGACCTTCTTGCCGGCCGCGTCGGCCGTGGGGTCGGACAGCAGCCCGAGCAGCTGCGGCGCACCGGCGATCGCACGCCCGGAGGCGAGGATCTCGGCACCCGCGGCCAGGCCGGCGCTCGGACCGAGGTCCGACAGCACCGCCCTGGTGGACGCGAGTGCTTCTCTGGTAGCGCTGCGCATGCTCAGTGCTCCCCCGTCTTCGTGGCCTGCGAGGCCTCGAGGTCTGCGAGGAAGCGGTCGACCACTGCGGTCGACTTGGCGTCGTCCTTGAGGGATTCACCGATCACACCGGACGCGAGGTCCAGCGCGAGGGTGCCCACTTCGGACCGGAGTGCCTGGACGGCGCTCTGGCGCTCGGCCTCGATCTGCGCCTGGGCGTTGGCCGTGATGCGTGCTGCATCGGCGGCCGCCTGCTCGCGGACCTCGTTGCCGATCGCCGTGGCGTCGGCGCGGGCCTGCTCACGGATGCGCGAAGCCTCGGCACGTGCGTCAGCGAGCTGCTTGTTGTACTCGTCGAGCGCAGCAGCGGCCTGCTCCTGAGCGGCCTCGGCCTTCTTGATGCCGCCCTCGATGGCCTCGGTGCGCTCATCGAGCATCTTCGTGATGCGCGGCGTGACGACACGCCACATCACCAGGAAGATGATGACGAAGGCAAGCGCCGACCAGACGACGTCGTACAACGGCGGGATCAGCGGGTTGTGCGTCTCCTCCGCCGCGATGATGAGTGCGTTGTGCATCGAGGAGCCTTAGTTGGTGCCGGTGAAGATGAAGTACGTGGCGATACCGATGAAGGCCAGGGCCTCGGTGAAGGCGATACCGATGTACATGAGGGTCGTCAGGCGGCCCTGGAGCTCGGGCTGGCGAGCGACGGACTCGATCGTCTTACCGACGACGATGCCGACACCGATGGCCGGGCCGATCGCTGCGAGGCCGTAGCCAACCGTCGCGATGTTGCCGTTGATCTCCGCGAGAACGGTCGTTGCGTCCACGTGTTTTCCTTTCGAGGTGCGGGTCCGACGGTCGCCGGTCCCGTAGGGGGTCAGTGAGGAATCAGTGCTCGTCAGCCAGCGCCAGCTGGATGTAGACGGCGGTGAGGAGCATGAAGACGTAGGCCTGCAGCAGCGCGACGAGGACCTCGAAGAAGCTGAACGCGATGCCGAACGCGATGGTCCCGACGCCGAAGGCCTTGAAGCCGAGCGAAGCGTCGAAGAAGAAGAACTGCGTGGCCGAGAAGAACAGCACGAGGAGCAGGTGCCCCACGACCATGTTCATCAGGAGTCGCAGCGTCAGGGTGACGGGACGGAGCACGAAGGTGGAGACGAGCTCGATCGGCGTCACGATGATGTACAGCGGCCACGGCACCCCGGGCGGGAAGAGCGAGTTCTTGAGGAACGTGCCCGGGTGCTTGCGGAGGCCGGCGTAGATGAAGGCGAGGTACGCGACGATCGCCAGGATCATCGGCATCGCGATGCGGCTGGTGCCGGCGAGGTTCATGAACGGGACCAGACCGGTCAGGTTCATGAAGAGCACGCCGAAGAAGATCGTCGCCAGGAGCGGCAGGAAGCGCTTGCCGTCCTTCTCTCCGAGGTTGTCGAAGGTGTTGCGACGGACGACATCGAACGCGTACTCGATGAACGCCTGACCGCGGTTCGGCACGAGCTTCAGTGCACGGGTGCCCACGAACGCGAACACCAGGAGCACGGCGACGGCGAAGAAACGGATGAGGACGAGCCGATCGATCTCGAACGGCGTCCCGGCGAAGAAGATCGCATCCGGGAAGAACTCGTTGATCGACGGACCATGGAACTCGGCGGCCTTGCTGCTCCCCGCCGCGACGGTGTCAACCGCAGCGGAGAGGGACAGGGGAAGAGCGTGGGATAGCAGCGCTGTCTCCTGTGTCGGCGCGCGCACATCATGGCACGCGATGGTGGACGTTGTGGAGGCTCGTCCGCCCCGAGCGAAAGGCTCCGGTAGCGGACTTGAAGAAGCCTATCAGGTGCGAGAGGCTTCCCGGCTTCTCAGACGCGGGGGGTCGGGTTCCCAGCGTCCGCGGAGTCGTCGAGGCCGTCGCCCGGCAGCCGGACGCCGATCGGGGTGCGGGCCTTCGCGACGGCGATGACGTCGATCACCAGGGAGCCGACGACCCCCGCGATGATCACGATCGCCAGCACCGGGAAGTCGACCCAGTCACGGTCCTTGAGCAGGACCAGCAGCACGATGAAGACGATGAACTTGAGCAGCCAGGTGCCCATCACGATGCCGAAGAAGGCGCCGGAGATCATCTGGCCCTTCGAGACGCGCAGCGCGACGAGGACACTGACCGCGGTGAGCCCGAGGAACACGACGCTCAGCACGGCGCCGAGCAGTCCCCCGACCAGCCCGGGGCCGTCCGCGACGAGGAACCCGATGAGCCCGCCGACCACCGCCAGGGCGACGGCGAGGACCGCTCCCCACGTGATGATGCGGCGGAACACCGGCCGGACGTGGTCGAGCGCGTTCGGTACGGTCACGTGATGTCTCCAGGGATCGTGCGGTCGTTGGCGGCCCGGTCGAGCGGGTCGAGGCTGGCGTCCACCACGGCGGCGGAACGGTTGGCGGTCTGGGCGGCGATCTCCGTGCGCTTCCGGCCGAGCGGCGCGAAGGTCGCGACGGCGCAGACGGTGAAGCCGACGGACACGAAGACGACGACCCAGTACCAGTCCACGAAGAGGAACAGCAGGCACCCGAAGGCGACGGTCGCGGTCCACGCGTAGAAGATCAGCACCGCGTGGAAGTGCGAGTGCCCCATGTCGAGCAGGCGGTGGTGCAGGTGCTTCCGGTCGGCCGAGAACGGCGACTTGCCCGCGCTGAGCCGTCGGGTGACCGCGAGACCGAAGTCCAGGATCGGGACGATCAGGATCGCGAACGGCAGCAGGATCGGGATGAACGCCGGCAGCAGCGCCTGGCGTGTCTGCACCGCCGCCGGGTCGATGTTGCCCGTGACCGAGACCGCGCTCGTGGCCATCAGGAACCCGACGAGCAGCGCACCGGCGTCGCCCATGAAGAGCTTGGCGGGGTGCCAGTTCAGGATGAGGAAGCCGAAGCAGGCCCCGACGAGCACCGCGGTGAGCAGCGAGGGCAGGTTGAAGAAGAACTCGGTCTGGACGACCACGCGGTTGATGAAGAACGTGTAGAGGAAGAACACCCCACCGGCGATGATCGCGACGCCGGCCACAAGCCCGTCGAGCCCGTCGATGAAGTTCACCGCGTTCATCACGAGCACCACCGCCAGCACGGTGAAGATCAGACTCATGTACGACGAGCCGACGCCCAGCGTGTTGCCGATGGGCAGCGAGACGATCGCGACGCCCTGCCAGGCGAGGATGCCCGCCGCGATGATCTGCCCGGCGAGCTTCGTCATCCAGTCGAGGTCCCAGATGTCGTCCGCGACACCGAGGACCACGATGATGGTCGCTCCCCCGAGCACCGCGAGGACGCGGCCGGGTTCGGAGAACACGAGCCGGAAGTAGTCGGTCCCCGCGATCGACGGGAACAGGAACCAGGCCGCGAGCAACGAGACGATGACGCCGATGTACATCGCGATGCCACCGAGCCGTGGCGTCGGGGTGCGGTGCACGTCCCGCTCGCGGACCTGCGGGTACCACTTGTACTTCAGCCCGAGCTTCCAGACGATCAGGCTCATCACGAAGCTCACGACCGCGGCGATGGCCCCGGCGAGCAGGTAGTACTTCATGTGACGAGGTCGGCTCCGACGACCCGGATGATCTCCTCGTCGGGGATCACCCCGTGCCGGACGATGCGGAGCTTCCCGCCGTCCGACAGCCCGGTGGCGTCGACGATCGTCGACCCGGTGCTGGCCTCGAAGCCGTCGTGCACCTCGACGGGTCCGCCGTCCAGGTAGATCGCGACGCTGTCACCGAGCATCCGCTCGGCGGCGTCGACGTCCATCGCGGCCGGGTCGCCCGTGGAGTTCGCGGACGAGACCGCGAGGGGCCCGACCTCCTGCAGGAGCTCGAGGGCGATCCGCGAGTCCGGCATCCGGAGCGCGACCGTGCCGCGCGTCTCGCCGAGGTCCCAGTCGAGCGACGGCTGTGCGTGCAGGATGACGGTCAGCCCGCCCGGCCAGAACTCGGCAACCAGGTCGCGCACCGGCTGCGGGACCTCGCTGGCGAGGGCGTCGAGCGTGGGCGGACCGGGGATGAGCACGGGCGGCGGCGACTGCCGCGTGCGGCCCTTCGCGTCGAGCAGCCGCTGCACGGCCGTCGCGCTGAAGGCGTCCGCGGCCAGGCCGTAGACGGTGTCGGTGGGGACCACGACGAGCTCTCCGCGTCCGAGGGCGGCACGTGCGAGCCGCATCCCGGTCAGGAGCCCGTCGGAGTCGGTGCAGTCGTATCGGGATGCCATGACTCGACGATGATAGTGCGACACAATGGTGGACATCGTGAACGAGACGCCCGCACCCCCGCTCCTGTTCCTCTTCGACATGGACGACGTCCTGGTCCGGTACGACTGGCAGGTGCGCATGGCCGCACTCTCCGAGTTCACCGGACACGAGTTCCAGGAGCTCCGTCGCCGCTGGTGGGACTGCGGTCACGAGATGCGTGCCGAGGCGGGCGGGTTCGCCGACGGCGACGAGTACCTGGCCGCGTTCGAGCGCGCGATGGAGTGCGACGTCCCCGAGGCCGACTGGGCCCGGATACGCGGATCCGCCATGACCGAGCTGCCGGAACGCATCGAGGCGGTCCGGATCGCGAGCGAGCACGGGCGTGTCGGGCTGCTCACCAACAACGGTCCGCTCGCCGGCCGCTGGATCCACGAGTGGGCACCGTCCCTGCCCGAGGTCTTCGGCGAGCACCTGGACACCTCGAGCAACTTCGGCGCCCGGAAGCCCGAGCCGGAGGTCTTCCAGCGCGCGATCGCCCACCACGGCGTCCCCGCGGAGCGCACCTTCTTCGCCGACGACATGCCCGAGAACATCGCGGGTGCGCGGAGCGTCGGCATCCACGCGGTCCTGGTCGAGCACGACACCGACCTGCGCGAGCACGTCCGCGCCTTCGTCGCGGCACAGCAGCGCGAGGCCTCCCCCGTCGCGTAGCCCGCCACGCCCGTTCCTTCCCATCGCGGTCGCGCTGGAAAGCGAGAACGGGCATACCTGGTCATTTCGAACGGCCCGGTACGCCCGATCCCACCAGGTACGCCCGATCCACCCGGCACACGCAGCACGGCCGAGCGACGGGAGGCCCGCCCCACGCCCGCCACGCCCGTTCCTTCCCATCGCGGTCGCGCTGGAAAGCAGGAACGGGCACACCTGGTCATTCCGAACGACCCGGTACGCCCGATCCCACCAGGTACGCCCGGATCCACCCGGCACAGGCAGCACGGCCGAGCGACGGGAGGCCCGCCCCACGCCCGCCACGCCCGATCCTTCCCATCGCGGTCGCGCTGGAAAGCAGGAACGGGCACACCTGGTCATTCCGGACGACCCGGTACGCCCGATCGCACCAGGTACGCCCGGATCGACCCGGCACACGCACGCGCGGCCGAGCGACGGGAGGCCCGGCTCGCCCCCGGCTACCGCGTCGCGGTGGTCGTGCGGTCGCGCCCCGTCAGGTCGACGTGCGTCTCCGGGGTGCGGAACCCCCGGCGTGCCAGGACCTCCCGGACCCCGGCGCCCTGCGGCTCGGCGTGCTCGACGACCAGGACTCCCCCGGGCACGAGCAACCGCCAGGCCGTCTCGGCGAGTGCCCGGACGGCGTCGAGGCCGTCCGGCCCGCCGTAGAGCGCCATCGCCGGGTCGTGGTCGCGGACCTCGGGGTCGATCGGGATCGCGTCGTCCGGCACGTACGGCGGGTTCGACACGACGACGGACACGGTGCCGTCGAGTTCCGGCAGTGCGTCGGCGAGGTCGCCCTCGACGAGCCGGACGGTCCCACCGTGGGCGTCGACGTTCCGCCGGGTCCACGGCAGGGCCTCGGCCGACCGCTCGACGGCGTAGACCACGGCGTTCGGCACCTCGGTGTCCATCGCGATCGCGATCGCACCGCTGCCGGAGCCCAGGTCCACGGCGATCGGCTCGGGGACCGCGGTCGCCCGCAGCGCGTCGATGCCGAACTGCACGACGCCCTCGGTCTCCGGACGGGGCACGAACACGCCAGGTCCGACGGCCAGGGTGAGCGCACGGAAGTACGCCTGCCCGGTGATGTGCTGCAGCGGCTCACGGGTGGCACGGCGGGCGACGGCGTGCCGGAAGCGCTCGACGTGCTCCGGGGCGATGCCGCCGCCGATGAGCGCACGGGCCTGGACGGCACCGCGCGAGGTGTCGGTCGCCCACGCGAGCAGCAGCTCCGCGTCGACCCGGGGCGTCGGCACGCCGACGGCGACGAGCGCCGCGGTCGCCTGCTCGAGCAGGCGATCCGCGGCGTACGTGAGGGGCGTGTCGGCGGTGATCCGGGCCTCCAGGCTGGGTGTGCGCTTACGCGTCCTGGTCGCCGATGGCGGCCAGACGTGCCTCTTCGTCCGCCTGGATGGCGGACTGGATGACGGGCTCGAGGGCACCGTTCATCACACGGTCGAGGTCGTACGCCTTGTAGCCGGTGCGGTGGTCCGCGATCCGGTTCTCCGGGAAGTTGTACGTGCGGATGCGCTCCGAACGGTCCATCCCGCGGATCTGCGACTTGCGCGCGTCCGAGGCGATCGCGTCGAGCTCCTCCTGCTGACGCGCGAGGATGCGTGCGCGGAGCACGCGCATGCCGGCCTCTCGGTTCTGCAGCTGCGACTTCTCGTTCTGCATCGCCACCGTGATGCCCGTGGGCAGGTGGGTGATGCGGACCGCGGAGTCCGTCGTGTTGACGGACTGCCCGCCCGGGCCTGAGGACCGGTAGACGTCGATCTTGAGGTCGTTCTGGTTGATCTGGACCTCTTCGGGCTCGTCCACCTCGGGGAACACCAGCACGCCGGTGGTCGAGGTGTGGATGCGCCCCTGCGACTCGGTCTGCGGCACACGCTGGACGCGGTGCACACCGCCCTCGTACTTCAGGTGCGCCCAGACGCCCTGGGACGGATCGGTCGTGTTCGACTTGATCGCGACCTGGACGTCCTTGTAGCCACCCAGGTCGGACTCGGTGCGCTCGAGGAGCTCGACCTTCCAGCCCTTGGTCTCGGCGTAGTGCGAGTACATGCGCAGGAGGTCGGCCGCGAACAGCGCCGATTCCTCGCCGCCCTCGCCGCCCTTGATCTCCATGATGACGTCACGGCCGTCGTCGGGGTCGCGCGGGATGAGCAGCCGGCGGAGACGCTCCTGGCGCTCCGACAGCTGCTCCTCGAGCCCGGGGACCTCGTCCGCGAACGCTGCGTCTTCACGCGCGAGTTCCTGGGCGGCGGCGAGGTCGTCCCCCGCCGCCTGCCAGGCCTCGTACGCGGACTTGATCTGGTTGAGCTCGGCGTACCGCCGGTTCACCTTCTTCGCCCGGGCCGCATCGGCGTGGAGCGCGGGGTCCGACAGCTGCTGTGTCAGGTCCTCGTGTTCCGCCAGCAGCCCCGCTACCGACTCGAACACGCGTTACTCCTGGTGGCCGTTGTGGTGGGCGCCGGTCGAGGGGACCGACTTCTGCACCTGCACCAGGAACTCGACGTTCGACTGCGTCTCCTTGAGGTTCCGCAGCACGATCTCGAGGGCCTGCTGCGGGTCGAGCCCGGCGAGGGCCCGGCGCAGACGCCAGGTGATCTTGACCTCGTCGGCGGAGAGCAGCTGCTCCTCGCGACGGGTGCCCGAGGCGTTCACGTCGACGGCGGGGAAGATCCGCTTGTCGGCGAGGTGACGGTTCAGGCGGAGCTCCATGTTGCCGGTGCCCTTGAACTCCTCGAAGATGACCTCGTCCATCTTGGAGCCGGTCTCGACGAGCGCGGTCGCGAGGATGGTCAGCGAGCCGCCGTCCTCGATGTTGCGCGCGGCACCGAAGAAGCGCTTCGGCGGGTAGAGCGCCGCCGAGTCGACGCCACCGGAGAGCACGCGGCCCGACGGCGGGGTCGACAGGTTGTACGCACGGCCCAGGCGGGTGATCGAGTCGAGCAGCAGCACGACGTCGTGGCCCAGCTCCACCAGGCGCTTCGCACGCTCGATGGCGAGCTCGGCGACGGTGGTGTGGTCCTCGGCGGGACGGTCGAAGGTCGAGGCGATGACCTCGCCCTTCACCGTGCGCTGCATGTCGGTGACCTCTTCGGGCCGCTCGTCGACGAGGACGACCATCAGGTGCGCCTCGGGGTTGTTCTTGGCGACGGCGTTCGCGATGGCCTGCAGCACGACGGTCTTGCCGGCCTTCGGCGGGGACACGATGAGACCGCGCTGGCCCTTGCCGATCGGCGACACGAGGTCGATGATGCGGGTCGACAGCTTGCCCGGCTCAGTCTCGAGGCGCAGGCGCTCGTTCGGGTACAGCGGGGTGAGGTCGTTGAAGTCGACGCGGGCCGCGGCCTCGTCGGCGGACTGGCCGTTGATCGACTCGACGGCCACGAGCGCGTTGTACTTCTGGCGGCTCTGCTGCTCGCCGTCACGCGGCTGCTTGATCGAACCGACGACGGCGTCGCCCTTGCGCAGGTGGTACTTCTTCACCTGGCCGAGGGAGACGTAGACGTCGCTCGGGCCCGGCAGGTACCCGGTGGTGCGGACGAATGCGTAGTTGTCGAGGACGTCGAGGATGCCCGCGATCGGGATCAGGACGTCGTCCTCGGTGACCTCGGGCTCGAAGTCGTCGTTCTGGCCGCCGCGGCCGCGCTTGCGGTCGCGCTGGCGACGGCTGCGGCCGCTCTCGGCCTCGTCGGCGTGCTGTTGCTGCTGCTGCTTCTGCTGACCGCTGGTCTGCTGCTTCTGCTGACCGTTGTTCTGCTGCTGCTTCTGGTCGGCCTTGTCGTCCTGCTTGGCCTCGGCCTGCTTCGGCTGGTCGTTCTGCTTCTGGCCGCCGTTCTGCTGGCCGTTCTGCTGCTCGGCGCCGTTCTGCTTCTGCTGGCCGGCGTTCTGGCCGCCGTTCTGCTGGTCGGCACCGTTCTGCTTCTGCTGGCCGGCGTTCTGGCCGCCGTTCTGCTGCTCGGCGCCGTTCTGCTGCTCGCCGTTCTCGGCGTTCTGGCCACGGCCACGACCGCGACCACGGCTGCGACGACCGCGACGCGAGCCGCCCTCGCCCTGCTCGGAGTTCTGGTCGCCCTGGTCGTTCTGGTCGCCGGACTCGTTCTGGTCCTGGTCGGCCTGGACGGCGGACGTCGGGGCCTGCTGGCCCTGCTGGCCCGCCTGGCTCGGCTGCTCGGCCTCGGCGGGTGCCGACGCCTGGTGGCCCTGGTCGGCGGCGCGCTGGTCGGCGCCACGCTGCTCGGTGCCGCGCTGCTCGGCGTTCCGCTGGCCACGGCCACGGCGCTGCGAGCCGGACTGCGCGGCTTCCTGGGCGTCCTTCTCGGCGCGGACCTGGTCGAGCCCGGCGAGGAGGTCCTCGGTGCCGGTCTGGCCGTGGTTGGTGTGCTCGGCGGCCGAGGTCGGCGCGGCGTTCACGGTGCCGCCGGACGATGCGCGGCGCGAACGACGGGCACGGCTCGGGGCGGCCGACTCGGCGGGTGCCTCGGGGTCGGCGACGGGTGCCTCGGCAGCGGGCTGCGCGGGGGTCTCGGCGGGCTCCGGCAGGGTCGGCTGCTCGGTGGCGGTCGGCTCGGCGGGGGTCTCGGCGACGACAGCGGCGGCAGGGGCTGCCGGCGTCTCGTCGACGGGACGCTTGTCCTCGATGGAGGCGATCAGGTCGCCCTTGCGGAGCTTGGAGAGCCCGGTGATGCCGAGCGAGGAGGCGATGCGCTGGAGCTCCGGGAGACGGAGGGCACGCAGGTCGCTGGGGATCTCCACCTGGGCGGAGTTGTTGTCGGTCAAGGTCGGTGTTTCCTTTCGAACCGCAGAACGCGGAGAGTTTCCACCGTCCCGGATGCAGGGTGAGCATCGACCGCCGTTCAGACGACGGATCGGGATTCGGTGATCAGAAAGAGATGCACACTCGCGCACCGGACCCTGCGACGTCGTAGGAGCTGTCCTGAGGACGAGCGATCCGTACGGTTACGCGGGTTCGGCTTCGAGCGCCGAGTGCGCTGCCACTGTAGCACCACCGAGATCGACGGCCAGCATGAGCGGCCGCCAGTCGGATTCGGCGTGTCGCTGCACCAGTTCGGCGGCGGTCAGGCGCTGTGCCGGGTCGCTGCCGAGGACGAGCAGGCTCGGCCCGGCACCGGAGACCACCGCGGCGAGGCCGTGCTGTCGGAGCAACCGGATCAGGGCGTCGGTCTCGGGCATGGCGCTGGCGCGGTACGCCTGGTGCAGCCGGTCCTCGGTCGCGGCGAGCAGCAGCTCGGGGCTCTGGATGAGTGCCGCCACGAGCAGCGCCGAACGGGAGACGTTGAACGCGGCGTCGGCGTGCGGGACCTGCTCGGGCTGCAGGGAGCGCGCGAGCTTGGTCGAGAGCGTCGAGGTCGGCACGAACACCACCGGGGCGACTCCGCGGTGCACCAGGAGCCGCTTGTAGGCCGGGCCCTCGGCGGTCATCCACGCGATCGTCAGGCCGCCGAAGAGCGCCGGCGCGACGTTGTCCGGGTGGCCCTCCATCTCGGTGGCCAGGGTCAGGAGCGTCGAGGCGTCCAGGTCGACGACGCCCTCGAGCAGGCCACGGGCAGCCATCAGCCCGGCGACGATCGCCGCGGCGGAGGATCCGAGACCGCGGCCGTGCGGGATCGCGTTCGTGGCGTGCAGCTCGAGACCGGGCTGGTCGACACCGGCGTGCTCGAGCCCACGGCGGACCGCACGGACGACGAGGTTCGTGTCGTCCGTGGCGACCTCACCGGCACCGACGCCCTCGACCGTGACGGTCGCGCCGGGTTCGGAGCGGACACGCACCACGACCTCGTCGTAGAGCGAGAGCGCGAGGCCGAGCGAGTCGAAGCCGGGGCCGAGGTTCGCCGACGTCGCCGGCACCCGGACACGGACCGCCGATCCGGTCGGCAGCGCACGGACCGCCCGTCCGGCCGGTACAGCACTGCGGGCGGTCATGCCCTCACCCGGTCCGGACGAGCGGTCGGAGATCACTGCTCGCTGACCAGACCGAGCACGTCGGCGATCGACTTCGTGTCGACCGGCACGCTCGTCGGGGTGACCTCGCCGCCGTCCGGCGTGCGGAGGGCCCACTGCGGGTCCTTCAGGCCGTGGCCCGTGACCGTGATGACGACCTTCGCGCCCTTCGGCACGACACCGGCGTCGGCACGCTCGAGGAGCCCGGCGACACCGATGGCGGACGCGGGCTCGACGAAGACGCCGACCTCGGCCGACAGGATGCGGTGTGCCGCGAGGATGGCCTCGTCGGTGATGGCACCGAAGTAGCCGTCGGTCTCCTCCCGCGCCTCGAGCGCGAACTGCCACGAGGCCGGGTTGCCGATGCGGATCGCCGAGGCGATGGTGTCGGGGTGCCGGACGACCTCGCCGTGCACGATCGGGGCGGAACCGGCGGCCTGGAACCCGAACATGCGGGGCAGCTTGGTGCTGCGGCCGGCGGCGACGTCCTCGCGGTAGCCGCGCGAGTACGCGGTGTAGTTGCCCGCGTTGCCGACAGGCAGGAAGTGGAAGTCCGGTGCGTCACCGAGGACGTCGACGACCTCGAACGCGGCGGTCTTCTGCCCCTCGATGCGGTCGTTGTTGACGGAGTTGACGAGGTGCACCGGGTAGTTCGCCGCCAGGTCGCGGGCGATGTCGAGGCAGTCGTCGAAGTTGCCCTGCACCTGCAGCAGCTGGGCGTCGTGCGCGACGGCCTGGCTGAGCTTGCCCATGGCGATCTTGCCCTCGGGCACGAGCACCGCAGCGGTGATGCCGGCGTGCGTGGCGTACGCGGCGGCCGAGGCGCTGGTGTTGCCGGTCGAGGCGCAGATGACGGCCTTCGCGCCGTGCTCGACGGCCTTCGAGATCGCCATCGTCATGCCGCGGTCCTTGAACGAACCCGTCGGGTTCATGCCCTCGAACTTCACGTAGACCTCGGCGCCGGTGCGCTCGGAGAGCCGACGAGCCGGGATGAGCGGCGTGCCGCCCTCACCGAGCGTGACGATGGGCGTCGCCTCGGTCACGTCGAGTCGGTCGGCGTACTCGCGCAGGACTCCCTGCCACTGGTGGGCCATCAGGCTTCTCTCTCTGTCCGGTGGGGTGCATCTGGTGGTGGTGCGGCTCGGTGGGCCTGCAGGTCGGCCTGGAGGCCCGTGGTCGCGTCAGCGACCGACGACGCGCAGGACGCTGGTGACGTCCAGGACGACGTCCTCGCCACGGAGGGCGACGACGGTGTCCGCCAGGTCGGCCTCGCGCGCCAGGTGGGTGCCGATGACGAGCGTCGCGGTCCCCTCGGCTGCGCCGGTGGTGGTCTGTTCGACCGTCTCGACGCTGACGCCGTGCTTCGCGAGCACGCCGGCGACCGTCGACAGCACGCCGGGGGCGTCCGTGACGTGCAGGGTGATCTGGTAGCTCGTGCGGACGGTGCCGATCGGGAACACCGGCAGCTCGGACTGCGTCGACTCGGCGACACCCGGGCCGCCGATGACGTGCCGACGGGCCGCGGAGACCAGGTCGCCGAGGACCGCCGAGGCCGTCTCGACGCCACCGGCACCCGCGCCGTAGAACATCAGGTCGCCGGCAGCCTCTGCCTCGACGAACACCGCGTTCTTCGCACCGTGCACGCTCGCGAGCGGGTGCGACTCGGGCACGAGGGCCGGGTAGACGCGGGCGCTGACGCCCTCGCGGCCGTCCTCGTCGGTGAGCCGCTCGGCGGTCGCCAGGATCTTCACGACGTAGCCGGCCTTGCGGGCGGCGCGGACCTGGTCGATCGTGACGTGGGTGATGCCCTCGCGGTGCACGGCGGCCAGCGGCACCGAGGTGTGGAACGCGAGCGAGGCCAGGATCGCGGCCTTCTGCGCGGCGTCGTAGCCCTCGACGTCGGCGGTCGGGTCGGCCTCGGCGTAGCCGAGCTCCGTCGCGGTGGCCAGGGCATCCTCGAACGTGGAGCCCTTGCGGTCCATCAGGTCGAGGATGAAGTTCGTGGTCCCGTTGACGATGCCCATGATCCGGACGATGCGGTCACCGGCGAGCGAGTCGTGCAGCGGGCGGATGATCGGGATCGCCCCGGCCACGGCGGCCTCGTAGTAGAGCTGCGCGCCGACCTGCTCGGCCGCGGCGAAGAGCTCCGGGCCGTGGGTCGCGAGCAGCGCCTTGTTGCCGGTGACGACGTCCGCGCCCGACTGCAGGGCCTGGAGCACGAGGGTGCGCGCCGGCTCGATGCCGCCGATGAGCTCGACGACGATGTCCGCGCCGAGGATGAGCGATGCCGCGTCCGTGGTGAAGAGCTCCGCCGGCAGGTCGACGTCGCGCTGCGCGTCCACGTCGCGCACGGCGATCCCGACCAGCTCCAGCCCGGCACCGGCGCGCGAGGCCAGCTCGTCGCCGTGCTCGAGGAGCAGTCGCGCGACCTGGGAACCGACCGAGCCGGCCCCGAGCAGCGCGACACGGACGTTGCGGTATTCGATCATCTGGTAGCGGTTCCTGTCGGTGGGGGTGCGCCCTGCGGGGTGGGCGGACCCGGTCGGGTCGGGGGTCAGCGGCCGGTGCCGTCGGCGGGCACGGCGGCGACCCCGGTGTCACGGGCGAGGAGGTCGTCGATCGTCTCGCCCCGCACGAGGATACGGGCTGTGCCGTCCGCGACGGCGACGACCGGCGGGCGGCCCACGTGGTTGTAGTTGCTCGACAGCGCCCAGCAGTAGGCCCCGGTGGCCGCGACGGCGAGCAGGTCACCGCGCTGCACGTCGCCGGGCAGGTACTCGTCGTTGACCACGACGTCGCCGCTCTCGCAGTGCTTGCCGACGACGCGGCTCAGCACCGCCGGGGCGTCCGAGGTGCGGGCGAGCCGGGCCGTGTAGTCCGCGCCGTACAGGGCGGGACGGATGTTGTCGCTCATCCCGCCGTCGACCGAGACGTACGTGCGGGTCGCGCTGCCGCCGTCCTCGGTCTCGAGCGTAACGGGCTTGATCGTGCCGACGCGGTAGAGCGTCACCCCGGGCGGGCCGATGATGTAGCGGCCCGGCTCGACGGCGATGTCCGGCACCGGGATGCCGCGCTCGGCGCAGGCCTCGCCGATGATCGTGGCCAGTGCCTCGGCGACGTCCTCGGGGGCGAAGGCCGAATCGGCCTCGGTGTAGTCGATGCCCCAGCCGCCGCCGAGGTTCAGCTCGGGCACCGGCCCGGAGGCCACGAGCGTCGCGTGCACGTCCATGAGTCGACGTGCGGCCTCGCGGAAGCCGGCGTCGTCGAAGATCTGCGAGCCGATGTGCGAGTGCAGCCCGACGAAGGCGAGCGAGGGCTCCGCGCGGACGGCTGCTGCGGCCTCGACGGCCTCGGACAGCGGGATGCCGAACTTCTGGTCCTCGCGAGCGGTCGCCAAGTACTCGTGGGTGGACGCGTGCACACCGGTGTTGATCCGGATGCGCACACGCTGCACGACCCCGGCGTCGGCGGCGGCACGGGCGACGCGCTGCACCTCTTCGTGGCTGTCGAGCACGATCGTGCCGATGCCGACCTCGACCGCGCGGGCGATCTCGGCGTCGGACTTGTCGTTGCCGTGGAAGCCGAGCCGGCCGGGGTCGATGCCGCCGGCCAGGGCGACCGCGAGCTCACCGGCGGTGCAGACGTCCACGCGCAGGTCGGCCTCGGCCATCCACGCGACGACCTGTGTCGTCAGGAAGGCCTTGCCGGCGTAGTAGACGTGCGCGTGGCTGCCGATGCGCTCGAACGCCTCGGCGAACGCGTTCCGCACACGGACGGCACGGGACTGGACGTCACGCTCGTCGACGACGTACAGGGGGGTGCCGAACTGCGCGACCAGGTCCGTCGCGCTGATGCCGCCGATCGCCAGGGTGCCGTCGTCGGTCCGCGTCGCGGACGCGGGCCAGATGCGGTCCACCAGTTCGGAGGCGTCCGTCGGGAACCGCAGCCGCGGCGGTGCAAGGGGGTTCTCGCTCACGGGACCCGATCCTACCGACGCGAGCCGTTCCTCCAGGCCGCGTTACGCACCCGTCCGCTCAGCCGCAGCTGCCGACCGTCCGCAGGCCGTCCTCGTTGAGCGGCAGCGCGTCCGCGGTGATGCGGACCGTCGCGTCCGACTTCGACACGTCGAGCGAGCGCACCCGCAGCGCCTCGGGCAGGAACTGCGCGGTGCAGACCTGCACCGGGACACCGGTGACGCCCGGGATCGAGTCGACCTTGAGGCCGAGGTCGGAGTTCGTGATCCGGACGCTCTCCGGGGTGATCGAGATGCCGCGGCCGTCGTCCTGCGCGACGACGGCACCCTTGGCGGCGTAGGTGATGTCGTAGCCGAGCACCGACGACGACCCCGTCAGTTCGACGCCGCCGTCGACCAGGTTCAGCCGGTCGAACAGCGGGCTGTACTTCGCCAGGTCCTTGACGCTCGACGACGCCAGGGTGACCGTGCCGTCGACGTCGCGGACGTCGCCCTTGCCGTCCACCGGGACGTCCTGCGCGGTGACGTCGGCGGCGAGCGGGATGCCGTCCACCGTGAGCTTCGCCGAGGAGATCTCGACGCGGTCGAGCGTGCCGCTGATGAGCTGCGGGATGACGATGCCCTCGGCGTGGGCGTCGACCTCGCCGGTCGTGCCGTCCGGCAGCGACTGCTCGACCTGCTGGGCGATGATCCGGTCGACGACGCCGCGCAGCACGAACTCGGCGATCACGACGAGGGCGGCGAGCACGACGACGACCACGAGCAGGACGACGGGCCAGCGGCGGCGCGTGGTGGGGCGTTCGGTGGCTGCGGGCATGCGTCCCACCCTGCCAGTCCGTCCCGGCAGCCTGCCTGGAAGCCCGGTGCGCGTCCGGCGCGGCGGCGGCCGGGATGCAAAACACCGGTGTTCGCGCTCGACACCGCGGAATGCGGGTGTTCGGTGCGCGAACACCGGTGCTTTGCGGAAGGAGTGCCGCTACATGCGGGACGGAGCCGACACGCCGAGCAGGCCGAGGCCGTTGCGGACGACCTGGCCGGTGGCGTCGTTCAGCCACAGGCGCGTGCGGTGCAGGTCGGTCACCGGCTCGTCGCCGAGGGGCGTGACACGGCAGGAGTCGTACCAGCGGTGGTACAGGCCGGCCAGCTGCTCGATGTACCGCGCGATGCGGTGCGGCTCGCGCAGTTCGGCGGCGTGCCGGACCACCCGCGGGTACTCGGCGAGGGCTCCGAGGAGCGCGCTCTCCGACTCGTGCGTCAGCAGCGAGGCATCGAACACCGACCGGTCGACCCCGGCCACGGCGGCGTTCCGGGCCACCGACTGCGTGCGGGCGTGGGCGTACTGCACGTAGAAGACGGGGTTGTCGTTCGTGCGCTTGGTGAGCAGGTCGAGGTCGATGTCGATCGCGGTGTCGCTGGCGAAGCGGACCAGGGCGTACCGGCCGGCGTCGACACCGACGGCGTCGACGAGGTCCTCCATCGTGACGATGGTGCCGTTGCGCTTCGACATGCGCATCGGCTCGCCGTCCTTGAGCAGGTTGACCATCTGCCCGATCAGGATCTCGAGGTTCTTGCCGGGCTCGTCCCCGAACGCGGCGCACATCGCCATCATCCGGCCGACGTAGCCGTGGTGGTCGGCGCCGAGCATGATCAGGTTGCGCTCGAACCCGCGCTCGCGCTTGTCGAGGTAGTACGCCAGGTCGCCGGCGATGTACGCGGGCTCGCCGTCCGACTTGATGACGACGCGGTCGCGGTCGTCGCCGAAGTCGGTCGTGCGGAGCCACTCGGCACCCTCGGCCTCGTACATCACGCCGGCCGACCGCAGCCGGGCGATCGCACGCTCGACGGCCTTCGACTCGTGCAGGGCGTTCTCGTGGAAGTAGACGTCGAAGTCGACGCCGAAGTCGTGCAGCGACGACTTGATGTCCGCGAACATGAAGTCGACGCCCTCGCGACGGAAGAGCTCCTGCGCCTCGTCACGCGGCAGGTCGCGGACGTCGATGCCCGGCTCGAGGGTCGCGATGACCCGTGCGGCGATCTCGGCGATGTAGGCGCCGCCGTAGCCGTCCTCGGGCGTGGGCTCACCGAGTGCGCTGGCGACGAGGGAGCGGGCGAACCGGTCGATCTGCGCGCCGTGGTCGTTGAAGTAGTACTCGCGGGTGACGAGCCCGCCCTGCGCCTGGAACACGCGGGCCAGGCTGTCGCCCACTGCGGCCCAGCGGACGCCGCCCATGTGGATCGGGCCGGTGGGGTTGGCGGAGACGAACTCCAGGTTGATCCGGACGCCGTCGTACAGGTCGCCGGTGCCGAAGGACTCGCCGCCGTCCACGATGGTGCGCGCGATCTCGCCAGCGGCGGCCGCCTCGAGCGTGATGTTGATGAAGCCGGGGCCGGCGACGTCGACGGAGTCCACGCCGTCGAGCTCGGTGAGCTCGCCGGCGATCTCGGTCGCGAGCTCGCGCGGGTTCGTGCCGAGCCGCTTCGCGAGCTGCATGGCGGCGTTCGAGGCCCAGTCGCCGTGGGCGCGGTTCTTCGGACGCTCGAGCACCACGTGGGACTCCTCGATCGTCACGGTCTCGGACGCGCCTCGGCGCTCGACGATCCCGGTCAGGATCGACAGGTACGCGGCGGAGAGTTCGGCAGGAGTCACGAGGACCGATCCTACCGGGACGCCCAGGTCCGCACCGGTCGATGCAGCATCATGTCGGGATGACCCCCCGCAGCCGTGCCCGGGCGCTCACCGTCGCCACCCTCACCACCGCAGCAGCCGTCGTGCTCGCCGGGTGCTCGGGCGGCGGGGACAGCACCCCGTCGGCCAGCGCGACGCCGGCGGGCAAGCCGGTGTCGCAGACCTGCGAGGAGCTCCTGCCGACGAGCGCACTGTCGGTGTACGGGCAGACCTTCGAGCTCGACGACTCCTTCACCCCGGCGAAGGGCTCCCCCGCCGCGACCATCGCGAAGCAGCAGGGTCGCGTGTGCCGGTTCGTCAGCACCGACGCGGACGCCACGGCGATCACGCTCGCGGTCGCCGACCTGCCTGAGAAGTCGCTCACCAACCTGAAGGACGCCCTGTACGAGCGGGGCGGGTCCGTCCCCACCTACCGCGTGGAGGGCTACTTCGCCCTGAGCGGCGACGTCGGCCGCGCGGACGCCTTCGCCGACCCGTACTGGATCACCGCGCAGTCGACGCTGTTCACCGAGCCGGGTGGGGCGCAGCCCGTCGTGGACGCGGTGCGGGCCGCGCTCCAGCCGTCCGGGTCGGCGACGGCGACGCCCGCGGGCTGACGCGCGCGGCCCCCGCGCACGGTGCGGGGCCGCCGCCGTCCGGTGCGAGGTTGCGCACGTGGTGCGCTGCTCACAGCGCTGCACGGAACGCGGAACCTCGCACGGGATCACGACGGACGCACGGTGCGGACGGGAGGGCCGCGGCGGGCCCGCACCGCGCCTCCCGGCCGGCGACGGCCACGCACGGTGCCGTGTCCGCCATCGGGTGCGAGGTTGCGTGCCTGGTGCGCGCCTGCTGCGCCGCACGGAACACGGGACGTCGCACGGGATCGCGACGGACGCACCGTGCGGACGGGAGGCCTGGGGCGGGCCCGCACCGCGCCTCCCGGCCGGCGGCAGCCACGCACAGTGCCGTGTCCGTCGTCTGGTGCGAGGTTGCGCACGTGGTGCGCTGCTCGCAGCGCTGCACGGAACGCGGAACCTCGCACCGGATCGCGACGGACGCACGGTGCGGACGGGAGGCCGTGGCGGGCCCGCGCCGCGCCTCCAGGCCGGCGGCGGCCACGCACGGTGCCGTGTCCGCCGTCGGGTGCGAGGTTGCGCACGTGGTGCGCGCTTGCAGCGCCGCACGGAAGACGGAACCCCGCGCCGGCTCGCGACGCTCGCACGGTGCCGGGTCCGCCATCTGGTGCGAGCTTGCGTGCGCGGCGCGCGCCTGCTGCGCCGCACGGGACACGGAACCTCGCACCGGAACGCGACCCGCCCACCGTGCGGACGGGAGGGCCGTGGCAGGCCCGCACCGCGCCTCCCGGCCGTCCGATGGCACGTCCACAGCGCGACACGCGCTGTCCAGGACCACCCGCCGGACCTGCTACGGTTGTTGACACCCCTTGGCCCCCATAGCTCAGGGGATAGAGCACTGCCCTCCGGAGGCAGGGGCGGAGGTTCGAATCCTCCTGGGGGCACTGCAAAGTACGCCGAAGAGGTTCCCGAAGGGATCGAGCAGCTGGCAGAGCCGCTCTCCCGTGAACACCGTCTTCGGGCCCCGGTGTGCGACGGCACCGTTGGCGACCCAGTCCTCGACGACGGCATCGACGTCGGGCACGGTCCAGTACGGCACCGTGCCGGACGGCCCCGGCGTGTTCAGTTCGTCGGTGCGGTGCAGCGTGAGGCGGACGCCCTCGATGTCGAACGCAACGAGCGCGCCACCACGCACGACCGGTTCGCGGCCAAGCCTGGCCGCGTACCAGACGACCGCGGCGTCGAGGTCGTCGACGAACAGGAAGACGTTGCCGACCGGGCCGATCGGGAGCGGAGCTGTGGAGTCGTCGGGCACGGGGGTCCTCCTTCGTCGCGCGCCGCTCAGCGGTGCTCGACCCCGAGCGTCTGCGCGAGGAATGTGAGCGATCCGGGCAGCGCGTGGTCGGTGTAGCCCTCGGCGTGCCGGAGACCGGGGATCAGCTGCAGCGTGTTCGGGACGCCGACCGCGGCGAGCGCGGCCTGCAGGGCGATCGGGTCCGACCGCGGGACCCACTCGTCCAGCGAGTTGGCGAGGTAGACGGGGCCCGTCGACGCCGTCACGTGCTCGATCGTGGACGCCGCGGCGAGCGCCGACCGGTCGCCGCCGACCTCCTGCAGGATCACCCAGCGGAGGAACGGGTCGTCCCGCCCGGTCTGGTCGATGTCGGCGCTCCGCATCGCGTCGAGGTCCTGCGTCGTCGGCGCCGCGGAGACCGTGCCGTCCGTCGCCCGGATGATCTCGGCGAGGCCGAAGATCCCGGACCAGCTCACGGAGGGACGGCCGGTCGCGATGCCGCCCTCGACGGCGAGGTTCCCGCCGGCGGACCCGCCGAAGAAGGCGACCTTGCTCCGGTCGAAGGGGATGTCGGACTGCAGCGCCCACTCGTAGGCGGTGAGCACGTCGTCCCTGCTCGCGGGGAACACGTCCGTCGGTGCCAGCCGGTAGTTCGGGACGAAGACCGTGTACCCGGCGTCGACGAGTCGGGCGGACAGGCCGTCCTCCTTGGACTTGTCCCCGCGGAACCAGCCGCCCCCGTGCACGAGCACGACGGCGCCGGTGCTCGGGGGCGATCCGGGGGCCGGACGGTGGACGTCGAGGACCAGGGCGTCGTGCTGGTCCGAGTACCGCACGTCGCGGTCGATGTGGGGAGGTGGCTGGGTGGGCATCGGTGACGACCTTCCTCGGGTTCCCGACGCCGCGACCTGCGGCGGTTCGTGGAATCCGATTCTCATCGACGGTCTCACGGGGCGATTGGGTCGGATGACTCGATGCGGTTCGGTTCCGGGGCATCACACCACGCGTCCGCGCCCGTGCCCGGGTCAGCCCGGTAGCGTTCCGGCATGACGATGACGTTCCCGGTGCCCGGAGTCCACGCGCTGCGGGGCGGCCCCGTGCTCCGGTGGGGTGTGATCGGCCCCGGGGAGATCGCGAACGACTTCACGGCGACGCTGCACGCGAACTCCGACCAGCGCGTGGTCGCCGTGGGGTCCCGCTCCCCCGAGCGTGCTGCGGCCTTCGCCGCCCGCCACGGCGTGCCCGGTGTGCACGGGTCGTACGAGGCCCTCGTGGCGGACCCGTCCGTCGACGTGGTCTACGTCGCCTCGCCGCACCCGCAGCACCTCGGGCACGCGCTGCTCGCGATCGCCGCCGGCAAGCACGTGCTCGTCGAGAAGCCGATGACGACCTCGGCAGCGGATACCCGCACCCTCGCCGACGCCGCACGGGCCGCGGGCGTCCTCGCGATGGAGGCGATGTGGACCCGGTACCTGCCGGGCACCACGGTCATCGCCCGTCTGCTCGCGGACGGGGTCCTCGGCGACGTCCGCCTCGCGACGGTCGACGTCGGGTGGCCGCACGACCCGGACCCGGCGGACCGGATGTTCGACCCCGCCGCAGGTGGGGGTGCCCTCCTCGACGCCGGCGTCTACGGGCACTGGTTCGCACGGTTCGCCACCGGCGCCCCGGTGACCAGCAGCACGACGGGGGCAGTCTCGGATCGCGGGGTGGACCTCCAGTCCGTCACGGTGTCGACGGCGGAGCGTGGCGCGCAGGCGGTGGTGGCCACGTCGATGACGGCGTGGACGCCGGGGCTGGCGGTGATCGCCGGGAGCCGGGCCACGGTCCGCTACACCGACCACTTCGTGTTCCCGGCGTCGTTCGCGGTGCACCACCGGAGTGGGGAGGACCACTGGGCGGAGCCGACGGGGCTGCGGGGTCGTCAGGGACTCGTGTGGCAGGCGGCGGCGCTGGCGCAGTACGTGGCGGACGATCGCACGGAGTCCCCGGTGCACTCGCTGGACGACTCGATCGGGATCGCGACGGCGCTCGACGCGGCCCGTGCGGCGATCGGCCCGACCGGTGCGGCGATCGGCCCGACCGGTGCGGCGCTCGGCCCGACCGGTGCGGCACCGTCCGTTCCCGAGCAGGACACCTCGACCCTCTAGGATCACGGGCCGGTCGTCCCGCACACGACCGGGAAGAGGCCTCGATGACCATCGGCACCGGGAACGCGCAGCTCGAACTCGCCCGCGGCGGCGACGCACCCGCCCCACGGACCCTGTTCGACGTCCTGGTGGCGACCGCGGCGACCCACCCGGACGCGACCGCGCTCGAGGACCCCGCCGGCAGCGTCGACTACACCGCCCTGCTCGACCTCGTGCGCGCGCAGGCCGACGACCTGGCCCGCCGCGGTGTCCGACGGGGCGACCGGGTCGGGGTGCGGATCCCCTCCGGCGGGCGTGACCTGTACCTGTCGATCCTCGCCGTGCTCGCCGCCGGAGCCGCGTACGTGCCGGTCGACGCCGACGACCCCGAGGAGCGCGCCACCCTGGTGTTCGGCGAGGCCGGTGTCGTCGGGGTGATCGGCGCGGGCGGTGTCCTGCGCGACCGCGACGGCACGGAGCTGCCGGTGACGGACCCTGCGGCGAGCGCCGAACTCCCCCGTGAGACCGACGACGCGTGGATCATCTTCACGTCCGGGTCGACCGGGGTGCCGAAGGGTGTGGCGGTCACCCACCGCAGTGCAGCGGCGTTCGTGGACGCCGAGGCGCGGATGTTCCTGCAGGCGGCGCCGATCGGTCCGGGTGACCGGGTGCTGGCGGGGCTGAGCGTGGCGTTCGACGCGTCGTGCGAGGAGATGTGGTTGGCGTGGGGGCACGGCGCCGCGCTGGTGCCGGCGCCCCGGTCGTTGGTGCGGACGGGGGTGGACCTGGGGCCGTGGCTCATCGCGCACACGATCACGGTGGTGTCGACGGTGCCGACGCTGGCGGCGTTGTGGCCGGACGATGCGCTGGAGCAGGTGCGGCTGGTGATCTTCGGTGGTGAGGCGTGCCCGCCGGAGCTGGCGGCGCGCATCGCGAGCCATGACCGTGAGGTGTGGAACACGTACGGGCCGACCGAGGCGACGGTGGTGGCGTGCGGGTCCCTGCTCGACGGGAGCCAGCCGATCCGGATCGGGTTGCCGCTGGACGGGTGGGACCTGGCCGTGGTGGACGGTGCCGGGCAGCGGGTGGAGCCGGGCGGCGTCGGGGAGCTCGTGATCGGTGGCGTCGGGCTGGGGCGGTACCTGGACCCGGCGAAGGACGCGGAGAAGTACGCGCCGTTCCCGGAGCTCGGGTGGGAGCGGGCGTACCGGAGCGGGGACCTGGTGCGGTACGAGCCCGAGGGGCTGGTGTTCCAGGGGCGTGCGGACGACCAGGTGAAGCTCGGCGGCCGGCGGATCGAACTCGGGGAGATCGATGCGGCGCTGCAGGCCCTGGACGACGTGGCGGGTGGGGCCGCGGTGGTGCAGCGGACCCCGGCGGGCAACCAGGTGCTGGTCGGGTACGTGGCTCCGGTGGCCGGGGCGACGGTGGACGTGGCTGCGGCGAATGCCCGGTTGCGGCAGGAGCTGCCGGCGGCGCTGGTGCCGTTGGTGGCCGTGGTGGAGTCGCTGCCGACGCGGACGTCGGGCAAGGTCGACCGCGCGGCGCTGCCGTGGCCGTTGCCCGGTGCCTCGGACGCGGCGATGCTGCCGGACACGGTGGCGTGGATCGCCGAGCGGTGGTCGGCGATCCTGGGGGTGCCGGTGGCGAGCGTCGACGACGACTTCTTCGCGCACGGCGGTGGGTCGCTGACGGCGGCGCAGCTGGTATCGGCCATCCGGGAGCGGTTCCCGACGACGACGGTGGCGGACGTGTACGACCACCCGCGGATCGGGGCGTTGGCGGCGGCGCTGGACGAGTCCGGCCCGGTCGAGGCGTCGTCGCGTGACGTCACGCCTGTGCCCCCGGCGACGGGGTTGCTGATGACGCTGCTCGGGCTGCCGGTGCAGGTACTCCGGGGGTTGCGGGTGCTGACGTGGACGGCCCTGGTGGCCGCGGTGCTGCACGCGACGACGCTGCCGTTCCTGCCGGTGCTGCCCTGGCCGGTGCTGGTGCTGGCGCTCCTGGTGTTCGTGACGCCGATCGGCAAGATGGCGCTGACGGTGGTGCTGGCGCGGCTGCTGCTCGCCGGGGTCCGGCCGGGGTCGTACCCCCGTGGCGGTTCGGTGCACCTGCGGGTCTGGCTGGCCGAGCGCATCGCCGAGGCGGTCGACGGCCCCTCGACGGCGGGCGCCCCGTGGATCAGCTACTACGCCCGGGCACTCGGCGCGCGGATCGGCAGGGACGTCGACCTGCACACGCTGCCGCCGGTGACCGGGATGCTCACGATCGGCAAGCGTGCCTCGATCGAGCCCGAGGTCGACCTGGCCGGGCACTGGCTCGACGGCGACGTGTTCCACCTGGGGCACGTCCGCGTCGACGAGGACGCCGTGGTGCGCAGCCGGACGACGCTGCTGCCGGGGGCGCACGTCGGTGCGGGTGCCGAGATCACGGCGGGTTCCGCCGTCGGCGGCCCGGTGCCCGCGGGCGAACGCTGGGCAGGGGCACCGGCGGAGCGCACCGGGTCGGCTCGTGACGACCGGGAGGCCCGCCCCGCGACCCGACGACGCTGGCTGCTCGCGTACGGGGCCGGGTCCCTGGCCGTGGCCGGGTTGCCGGTGGTCGGTGTCGCGGTCGGACTGCTGGTCGCCCTCGCCCTGGTCGGGCGGGCGTCGACCCTGGGCGACGCGGTGCTCCGTGCGCTGGTGACGGTCCCCCTGGCGACGGTCGTCGCCGGTGCGGTGTACGCGCTGCTGGTGGTGGTCGCGGTGCGGCTGCTCGGCATCGGCCTGCACGAGGGACGGCACCCGGTGCGCTCCCGGATCGGCTGGCAGGTGTGGTCGACCGAGCGGGTGCTCGACGCCGCGCGCACCCTGCTGTTCCCGCTGTACGCCTCACTCGTGACGCCGGTGTGGCTGCGGCTGCTCGGCGCGCGCGTCGGGCGGGACACCGAGATCTCGACGGTGCTGCTCATCCCGGCGCTGACGCAGATCGCGTCGGGGGCGTTCCTGGCCGACGACACGATGGTGGCGACGTACGAGCTCGGCGGCGGTCGGGTGCGGATCGGTCGCTCGAAGGTCGGCCGTCGGGCATTCCTCGGCAACAGCGGCATGACGGGGGCCGGGCGCTCGGTGCCGCGCGAGGCCCTGGTGGCGGTGCTGTCCGCGGTGCCGAAGAAGGCCAAGCGCGGGTCGTCGTGGCTCGGGTCGCCCCCGGTGCGGCTGCGGCGCGCGGCGACGGAGTTCGACGAGGCGCGCACGTTCCGTCCGTCCCGGCGGCTCAAGGTCGCCCGCGGCTGCTGGGAGCTGCTGCGCCTGGTCGCCCCGATGGTCTCCGCCGCCATCGCGCTCGGCGTGGCCGGAGCACTGCTGGCGCTCTGGTCGGCCGTCGGGATCGGGTGGACGGTGCTGCTCGCCGGACCGGTGCTCATCGCCGCCGGTGCCGTCGCCGCCGTCGTTTCGACGATCGCGAAGTGGGCGTTCGTCGGCCGGATCACCGCCCGGGAGCACCCGCTGTGGTCGTCGTTCGTGTGGCGCAACGAGGTGCAGGACACCTTCGTCGAGACCGTCGCGCGCCCCTGGTTCGCCGAGCAGGCAACCGGCACCCCCGCGCTGGCCGTCTGGCTGCGGAGCCTCGGTGCGACGATCGGCCGCGGCACCTGGCTCGAGACGTACTGGCTGCCCGAGGCCGACCTGGTCACCATCGGCTCCGGGGCGTCGGTGGCGCGGGGCACGGTCGTGCAGACCCACCTGTTCCACGACCGCGTGATGCAGCTCGACACCGTCCGGATCGACGCGGGTGCGACGCTCGGGCCGCACAGCGTGGTCCTTCCGGCGGCCGGCATCGGTGCCGGGGCGACCGTCGGGCCGTCCTCGCTCGTGATGCGCGGTGAGCAGGTGCCGACGGGCTCCCGCTGGTCCGGCAACCCGATCGCTCCGTGGACATCGGCAGCACCCTCGGTGACCGCCCCACCGGCGCCATGAGGTTGACTGTCCCCGTGCCCTCCGATCCCGCCGCAGACCCGTACACCCCGCACAGCGGCGACCGACGGTGGAGCGCCGAGCACTACGAGCTCCGTCTCGACTACCGCGTCGCCACGAACCGCCTGGACGGCACCGCCACGATCACCGCGCGTGCCCTCGAGCCGCTCGAGAAGGTCGTGATCGACCTGCACGGGCTCACGGTCGACCGGGTCGACGTCGACGGACGCCGGGCGAAGAAGGTCTCGACCGCGACGCACAAGGTGACGGTCACCCCGGCCGACCCCATCGCCGCCGACACCGTGTTCAGCGTGCACCTGCGGTACCGCGGCACCCCGCACCCCGTCCGGAGTGCGTGGGGGCAGCTCGGCTGGGAGGAACTGTCCGACGGCGTCATCGTCGCCGCGCAGCCCACGGGAGCGCCGTCGTGGTTCCCGTGCAACGACCGCCCCGACGACAAGGCCACCTACCGGATCGAGATCGCGGCCGAGGCGGCGTACGACGTCCTGGCGAACGGGGAGCTGCTCGCCAAGGAGCGCGACCGCGTCGGCACCCGCTGGACCTACGCCACCACCGAGCCGATGGCGACCTACCTGGCGACCGTGCAGATCGGCCGCTACCGCACCACGAAGCTGCGCACGAGCGGGATTTCCGTCACGCTGCACCACCCCGCCGACCTCGCCGCCGCCGCGAAGACCGACTTCGGCCAGGTGCCGGAGATGCTCGCGCTGTTCGGTGACCGGTTCGGCCCGTACCCGTTCGCGGCGTACGGCGTCGTGGTCACCGACGACGACCTGGAGATCCCGCTCGAGGCCCACGGCCTGGCGGTGTTCGGCCGGAACCACGTCGATGGCGAACACGGCACCGACCGCCTCATCGCCCACGAGCTCGCCCACCAGTGGTTCGGCAACTCCGTCACGGTCACCCGGTGGCAGGACATCTGGCTGCACGAGGGGTTCGCCTGCTACGCCGAGTGGCTGTGGTCCGAGGACCGCGGGGACGACACCGCCGACCAGCTGGCAGAGCGGTACCGGCAGGGACTGCTCGAGCAGCCGGAGGACCTGGTGATCGGTGACCCGGGTGCGAAGGACATGTTCGACGACCGCGTCTACAAGCGCGGTGCCCTCGCCCTGCACGCCGTCCGCCGCACGTTCGGCGACGACGCCTTCTTCACCGGGCTGCGGAGCATCACCGAGCGGCACCGGCACGGATCCGTGACCGTGCCCGACGTGCTCCGTGCGTTCGCGGACGCCGCCGGCCGCTCGGTCGCGGACGTCGGTGCGGTGACCGGGCCCTGGATCGACGAGGCGTCGGTGCCGGCACTGCCCGCTGGCTAGCAGCCTCCGCCGGCGCGTCGATCTGCAGGCTCCGCCGCCGCGCCGGCTAGCCCGCCAGCTCGCCGTCCGCCGGGTCGCAGCTGACCTCGGACCACACCGCGTCGAGCGACAGCCCGACCACGCCCGCGACCGACGCGATGGTTGAGAACGCCGGCGTCGCGATCCGACCGGTCTCGATCTTCCGGAGCGTCTCCGGCGAGATCCCCGCGGCCAGGGCGGTGTCCACGATCGACCGCGGACCACGGGCACGACGGAGCAGCGCACCGAGGCGACGACCGCGTGCGACCTCGTCGGGACGGAGTGGGAGACGGACCATGACCACATAGTAATACCGGTATGATCATCGGCGTGATCGAGATCCTGACCCCCGCCGAGGTCGACAAGGGCCGCGCCACCGGAGCCCTCGTCGGCACGATCCTGCAGACCCTGCGCGAACGCACCCGCGTCGGCACGAACCTGCTCGAGATCGACCGGTGGGCGAAGCAGATGATCGAGGCCGCCGGTGCCGACTCCTGCTACGTCGACTACGCACCCTCGTTCGGCCGGGGCCCGTTCGGCCACCACATCTGCACGGCCGTGAACGACGCCGTCCTGCACGGGCTGCCGCACGACCAGGTGCTGCAGGACGGCGACCTGCTGACCCTCGACCTCGCGGTGTCCCTGGACGGCATCGCCGCCGACGCCGCGATCAGCTTCGTCGTCGGTACCGCACACCCCGAGGACCTCGCACTCATCGACGCCACCGAACGCGCGCTGGCCGCGGGCATCGCCGCCGCCGGACCGGGCGCCCGCATCGGGGACCTGTCCCACGCGATCGGCACCGTGCTCGAGGCCGCGGGCTACCCGGTGAACGTCGAGTTCGGCGGGCACGGCATCGGCTCGACCATGCACCAGGACCCGCACGTGTCGAACACCGGGCGCCCCGGTCGCGGCTACACGCTCCGGCCCGGGCTCCTGCTCGCGCTCGAACCGTGGGTGATGGCGGACACCGACGTCCTGGTCACCGACGCCGACGGGTGGACCCTGCGGAGTGCCACGGGAGCACGGACCGCCCACACCGAGCACACCATCGCGATCACCCAGGACGGCGCCGAGGTGCTCACGCTCCCCCGCTGACCGCCCCGACGACCTCGACGGGCAGGCCACCCGCCGCAACGACGAGCACCACATCTGGCGCGGGGTACAGCACGGTGAGCGGTTGTTCGACACCCTCGAACCGGGCGGTACCGGCGGCCACGTCGACCTCCACCGCGAGCGGGTCGACGCGCAGCCCGCGTCCGTCGCGTTTCAGCACCGCTTCCTTCGCCGCCCACGCTGCCGCGAGGAGCGCCGGGTCTCCGTCAGCCCGGAGCAGCTCCACCGAGGTGAAGGCGTCGAGCGGCGCAGCGGCGACCCGCGAGACCCGTTCGACGTCGACGCCGAGTGCCGACGGTCCGACCGCGAGGGCGACGACGCCCGGTGCGCGCGACAGGCTCACGCCGACCGAGACGCCCGCGACGGTCGCCCACGGACGACCGTGGTCGGTCCCCGCGCAGTGTGGACAGACGCGCCCCGCGTGCACGGCGACCGGTTCGACGCCGGTCGCCGACGCGACGGCCGCGACCAGGGCCTCCCGGTCGTCCGCGCGGTCAGCAGCCGGCGTCCGGAGCGTCACCGTGACGGTCTGGAGGCGCGACCCACCGACCGGGGCAGTGCCCTTTGGTCGTGTGGTCGCGCCCAGAGCGGATCAGGCGTGCGTCAGCGCGATGAGCGCGACGTTCATGGTGCTGTACTGCCCCTCGGAGCGGGTCGCCTGGCGAACTCGTCCGCGCAGGACCTCGTAGCGGCCGTCGTGCTCGCGCACGAAACCGATCACACCCGTCGCCGGAGTCGACACCCGGTGGTAGCCGTCCTCGAGCGGGACGACCTCGGTGCTCGTGGTGCGTTCCATCGTTCTTCCCCTTCCGTTCATCCTCGAACAGTGGCGCCAGCATACCCCGGTACGGGGGACAAGACGTCCACAGGAAGCACGGTCCGGAGCGTTCCCCCAGAGTCTGGCGGTGCCCCTGCGTGGCCTGGATAGACTCCGGGCGACAGCGCACTCGTGGCGCGGTCCGGTGCGGTGCCACGGGGTACCGGCCGGCGACGGACGGAGGACGGATGCGAGCGGTCCAGCACGGATCGGGCACGGACGGATCGAGCGGGCACAGGGGGACAACGCGGCTGTGGAGCCGTGTGACGGCCGCCCTCGTCGCGATGCTGATCGTTCTGGCTCCGGCAGCGACCGCCCACGCGACGGCGCCCGTCAATCTGGGCGGCGCGTACGTCCTCGACGAGGCCGACGCGCTGACCGCATCCCAGCAGTCGAAGGTCGAGCAGGCCGTGCAGGACCTGTACTCCGAGACGCAGACGCAGCTGTACGTCGTGTTCGTGCCGTCCTTCACCGATCCCACCGACCACACCGAGTGGGGTCGGGCGGTGCTCGAGCAGAACCAGATCGACAGCGACGGCATCCTGCTCTCGGTCGCGGTCACCGAGCGCAACTACGACGTCCAGCAGACGAACGAGACCGCGATCTCGGAGTCCGACGTGCAGAACGCCGTCGACGATTCGCTGCTGCCCCGGCTCAAGCAGGATGACTGGTCCGGCGCCGCCGTGGCCTTCGCCGACGGGCTGACCCAGTCGCAGGCCCCGGTGGACCTGACCTGGCTGTGGATCCTGCTGCTCGTCGTGGTCGTCGGGCTCGTCGTCGTGGTCCTGGTCATCCGGACCCGCAACAAGCGCCGCACCGCCGCGGCGACCAAGGCGCAGGAAGCCTCGCTCGCCGACCTCGAACGCACCGCCGGCGGCGCCCTGGTCACCATCGACGACGAACTCCGCACCGCCGAGCAAGAGGTCGGGTTCGCGAGCGCGCAGTTCGGCCCCGACGCCGCCAAGCCCTTCGCCGACGCCGTGCAGGCCGCCCAGCGCGAGGTCCGCAAGGCCTTCACGATCCGGCAGCAGCTCGACGACGAGATCCCCGACACCCCGCAGCAGCGCGCCGAGTGGGCGAACCAGATCATCGTGATCTGTGAACGTGCGCACGCCGCGATCGAGGAGCAGACCGAGGCGTTCGACCAGCTCCGCTCGCTCGAGGACGGCATCGAGGACGCGGCCGCATCGCTCGCCCAGGCCGTGGCCGCCGCACCGGCATCGGTCGGGGCCGCCGCCGCTGCGCTCGACCGTGTCCGCGCCCGCTACACCGGCCGCACCCTCGCGACCGTGGCGAACAACGTCGACCAGGCCCACAAGGTGCTCGCCTTCGCCACCGAACGCTCGAACGCCGCCACCGCGTCGATCGCGGCCGGCGACAAGGGCGAGGCGGTCGTCGCCGTGCGCGACGCCCAGCACGCCCTCGCACAGGTGCAGCAGCTCACCGACGGCGCACTCGCCGCCGAGCAGTCCTTCGACGAGGCCACCGCCCGCGCCGAGGCGATGCGCATCGACATCCAGGGCGACGTCGCCGCCGCCCGCAGCCTGCGCTCGGGCGGGCCGGACCTCGCCGCGGCGGTCACCCGCGCCGAGGCCGTGCTCCGCCAGGGGCTCGACCCGAAGGACCCGGTGGCGGCCGTCGACGCGCTGACCCGGGCGAACACCGAGATCGACCAGGCCATCGCCACGGCGCGGGGTGCCGAGGAACAGCGCCAGCGGGCCACCCAGGCGCTCGACGCGGCCCTGCGCGATGCCCGGAACCGGATCAGCCAGGCCCGCGACTACGTCTCCCTGCACCGCGGCGGCATCGGCCCGACCGCCCGGACCCGGCTGTCCGAGGCCCAGCGCGCCTACGACGACGCCGTCGAGCTCGCCCCGAGCAACCCGGGCCAGGCACTCAACGCCGCCCGCGCGGCCGAGCAGTACGCGGCCGCCGCGATGGACGCCGCCAACGACGACCTCGGCGGCTGGGGCGGCGGCCAGGGCGGTGGCGGAGGCGGCGCCCAGCTCGGCGGCCTCGTCACCGGACTCGTCCTCGGCGGCCTGCTCGGCGGACGCGGCGGCAGCTACGGCGGCGGTTCCTTCGGGGGCGGCGGCTTCGGCGGCGGCGGGGGATTCAGCGGCGGTGGCGGATTCGGCGGAGGCGGCGGTGGGGGCGGCGGCGGCTTCTCCGGCGGCGGCCGCTTCTGACCCGACGCACTCCCCCGGCACCCAGAACCAGACACGACCCGACAACACCGTCCACAGGACTTCCACGAAAGGGAACAGCAATGGCCAAGCAGACCATCTTCGGACGCATCTCCACCCTCGTGCGCGCGAACATCAACCAGATCATCGACGACGCCGAGGACCCGCAGAAGATGCTGGACCAGCTCGTCCGCGACTACACGAACAACATCGCGGACGCGAAGACCGCGATCGCGCAGACCATCGGCAACGTGCGCCTGCTCGAGCAGGACCACGAAGAGGACAAGAAGGCCGCGGTCGAGTGGGGCCAGAAGGCAGCCAACGCCTCCACCGCAGCCGACAAGTACCGCTCCGAGGGCAAGTCGGCCGAGGCGGACAAGTTCGACAACCTCGCCAAGATCGCGATCGGCAAGCAGATCGCCGCCGAGCAGGAGGTCAAGGACGCGGAGCCAAACCTGGCGTCGCAGAACGAGGCCGTCGAGAAGCTCAAGACCGGTCTCGCCGGCATGGAGCAGAAGCTCGAGCAGCTCCGCGCGAAGCGGGACAACCTCGTCGCCCGCTCGAAGACCGCCGAGGCGCAGTCCCGCGTCAACGACGCCCTCGGCAACATCGACGTGCTCGACCCGACGAGCGACCTCGGCCGCTTCGAGGAGAAGGTCCGCCGCGAAGAGGCGAAGGTGCTCGGCCAGCAGGAGCTGCAGTCGTCGAGCCTCGACGCCCAGTTCGAGAGCCTCGAGGACGTCGGCAAGGACGCCGAGGTCGAGGCACGGCTCGCCGCGCTGAAGTCCGGCGGATCCTCGAGCATCTGACGAACGCCCTGACGACGCCGGACCCCAGCTGACAGACTGAGACGATGCACTTCCTCGTGGTCGGTCAGTGGCAGGGTTCGGCGTCGTCGCGCGCGATGCGCCTCGGGGACGGTGCGTCGGCGATCGCGGCCGACCTCCCCCGGGCGTCCACCACCGTGGTCGACGTCCCGGCCGGAGCGGGTGACCGCCTCGAGACCGCCGTCGCCCGCTACACCTCGGTGCTCGCCGTCGCCGAACGCGTCGCCGAGGAAACAGCCGTCGCCACCGAACCGGTGCTCGTCGTCGGCGGTGACGGCGCCAGTGTCCTCGGCGCGACCGCTGCCCTCGCACCGGACACCGCGTTCGTCCGCATCTCCGGGTCCAGCGGGTACCGCGCGCTCAACCGGGCACAGCCCGTCGCCGCCGAGACCGCCGCCCTGCGCCTGCTGGTCGACCGCCCCGACGACCTGTTCCCCGGCCTGCCGGTGGTGCCGGCGGCCTCGGTCGTCGTCGCCGGGGTCCGCGGGGTCGAGGACGCCGAACGGGCCGCCCTCGACAAGGCCGGGATCGTGCACCTCGACGTCGATGCCGCCACCCCGGACGCCCTCGCCGCAGCGGTCGAGCGGACCGGTGCCTCGTCGGTGTTCGTGCACGTCGACCTCGACGTCCTCGACCCGTCCGAGGTCGACGGGCTGCTCGAACCCGTCCCGTTCGGCCTCGACGGCGCAGCGCTCGTCGAGCGCATCCAGGCCGCGACGCGCGGCCGCCGCCTCGTCGGCGCCGCGCTCACCGGTTTCGCCCCCGTCGACCCGGACCGGGCGGTGGACGACCTCGGCGTGATCCTGCGCGTCGTCGGAGCGGTGACCAGCGCCTCCCGGGTGGGCTGACCACGGGCACGACGCGACCGGCGGACCCCCTGCCGGTCCGCGTACGCTCGGCAGCATGACGGACTACGACCTCATCGTGATCGGAGCCGGCGCTGTCGGCGAGAACGTGGCGGACTACGCCAGGAAGCGCGACCTGTCGGTCGCGATCGTGGAGGCCGAGCTCGTCGGCGGCGAGTGCTCCTACTGGGCGTGCATGCCTTCGAAGGCGCTCCTGCGCAGCGGACACGCCCTCGCCGCCGCCAAGCGGCTCGACGGTGCGAAGCAGGCCGTGACCGGCACGCTCGACGCTGCCCACGTGCTCGCCCGCCGCAACTCGTTCACCTCGGACTGGAAGGACGACAGCCAGGTCTCGTGGCTCGAGTCCGCCGGCATCGACCTGATCCGCGGGCACGCCCGCATCACCGGCCCGAAGACCATCGACGTCGACGGCGAGACGCACACGGCGCGCGCCGCCGTCGCGGTCGTCACCGGTTCCCTGCACACGCTGCCCCCGGTGCCCGGTCTCGCCGAGGCGAAGCCGTGGGGCACCCGCGAGGGCACCAGCGCCCAGCAGGTCCCCGAGAGCCTGCTCGTCATCGGCGGCGGCGTCTCCGGCTCGGAGCTCGCGACCGCGTGGGCCTCCCTCGGCGCGAAGGTCACCCTCGTCGCCCGGCACGGTCTGCTCGGCGGCATGGAGCCCTTCGCCGGGGAACTCGTCGCCGACTCCCTGCGCGAACTCGGTGTCGACGTCCGCACCGGCGTCAACCCGGTCCGGGTCGACCGCGACGAGCACGGTCTCGTCACCACGGAGCTCGACGACGGCACCACGGTCATCACGAGCGAGGTGCTCGCCGCCACCGGCCGCGCCGCACACACGCGTGACCTCGGGCTCGAGACCGTCGGCCTGACCGCGGGCGACTGGCTCGACGTCGACGACACCATGCTCGTGCACGGCACCGACTGGCTGTACGCCGTGGGTGACGTCAACCACCGCGTCCTGCTCACGCACCAGGGCAAGTACCAGGCGCGTGCCGCCGGCGAGGCGATCGCAGCCCGGTACCAGGGCACGCCGCTGCACACCGAGCCGTGGGGTGCCCACGTCGCCACCGCCGACCACGCCGCCTCGCCGCAGGTCACCTTCACGGACCCCGAGGTCGCGAGCGTCGGACTGACCGAGGCGAAGGCCCGCGAGCAGGGGCTGAACGTCCGCGCGGTCGAGTACGACCTCGGTGCGATCGCCGGGTCCTCGCTGCAGGCAGACGGCTACACGGGCCGCGCGAAGATGGTCGTCGACGAGGACCGCGGGGTCGTCGTGGGCGTCACGTTCGTCGGCCAGGACGTCGCCGAGATGCTGCACGGTGCGACCGTTGCCGTCGTGGGCGAGGTCCCGATCGACCGCCTGTGGCACGCGGTCCCGGCATACCCGACGATGAACGAGATCTGGCTCCGCCTGCTCGAGACGTACGGCCGCCCGGCCTGAGCGTGCGCAACCCGCTGCTCGACTCCCCCGTGTCCCGTGCGGGGTGGGTGTTCGCGACCGCCGTCGGGCTCGCCGTGGGCGTCCCCCTGTCGACCGGGCGGATCCGGGTGGAGGACGGGCTCGTGGTCTGCACGGGGCTGCCGCGCTGGGTGTTCCGGCGCGGCGGCACCTGCGTCGGTTCGGTGTACCTGACCCGCGACAACGACGGCCCGCGGGTGCTCCGGCACGAGCGGGTGCACGTCGAGCAGTGGCGCCGGTACGGGATGCTCATGCCGCTGCTCTACGCAGTCGCCGGGCGGGATCCCCTGCGGAACCGGTTCGAGGTCGAGGCCGGTCTGGAGGACGGCGGCTACCGCTGACGGGGGCGGGTGCGGCGCGGGGCGGCTCGGGTGTGCTGCGGTCGCACGACACGCCGCGTGCGCATCGCCGTGGTCGCGCGAACTGTCGCCCCGACGCCGGTCGGGCGGCGGTTCGTGCGACCTCGGCGCGCGTGCCGACCGGGGCTCCGTCGGTCGCAACACCCCGCCTACCCCGCGGCGAGCGGTCGCAGACCGTCGCCTGCGGCGCCGCCAGCCGACAGTTCGTGACCACTCGGCGCCCGGCCGACGACGAGTCGTGACCACTCGGCGGCGGGCGGCCAGGCGACGAGACGCGACCGGTCGACGGCCTGGAGGCGCGTGGCGGCGCCGCCCCGAGCCTCCAGGCCGCCGGGCCCCACGACCACCGCGCCCGCCCGCCGGTCGCAACACCCCGGCGGGTGCGCGGCGAGCGGTCGCAGACCGTCGCGTGCGGCGCCGCCAGCCGACAGTTCGTGACCACTCGGCGCCCCACCGACGACGAGTCGTGACCACTCGGCGGCGCCACGTGACCGAAGTCGCGCGACACGCCGCGTCCACGTCGCCGCGGTCGCGCGAACCGTCGTCCCGACGCCGGGCAGGCGGCAGATCGTGCGACCTCGGCCCGGCCCGGAGCCAGCCGGCCCGTGGGTCAGGCCGCGCGCCGCCGCGGCACCACGAGGGGCGTGCCGGTCTCGGGGTCGGGGACCACGACGCACGGCAGGCCGAAGACGTCCTCGACGAGGTCCGCGGTGAGCACCGACGACGGCTTGCCCGCCGAGACGATCGCCCCGTCGCGCATCGCGATGACGTGGGTGGCGTAGCGCGCGGCCTGGTTCAGGTCGTGCAGCACCGCGACGACCGTGCGACCGGCGGCGTGCAGCGTGGAGGCGAGTTCGAGCACGTCGTACTGGTGCGCGATGTCGAGGAACGTCGTCGGCTCGTCGAGCAGCACGATGTCGGTCTGCTGCGCGAGCACCATCGCGATCCACACCCGCTGCCGCTGCCCGCCGGAGAGCTCGTCGACGCTCCGGTCCGCCAGTTCCGCCGTCGACGTCTGCTCGAGTGCGGCCTGCACGGCCTGCCGGTCGGACCCGGACGACGGGTGCAGCAGGTCCTGGTGCGGGAACCGGCCCCGGGACACCAGGTCACGCACGGTGATGCCGTCGGGGGCGATCGGGGTCTGCGGGAGCATCCCGACGCGCCGGGCGACGGCCTTCGGGCGGTACGAGTCGATCGGCGCCCCGTCGAGGAAGACCGTGCCGGCTCGTGGCTTCAGGGTGCGGGCGAAGGACTTCAGCAGCGTCGACTTGCCGCAGGCGTTCGGCCCGACGATGACCGTGAGTTCGCCGTCGGGGATGTCGACGTCGAGCGTGTCCACCACGACCCGGTCGTCGTACGCCAGGGTCAGCCCACGGGCCCCCAGCGCGGTGGTCGGGACCGGACCGAGCGCGGTGCCCGCGGTCGGCATCAGTGCTCGGCCTTGCCGTGCCGCCAGTAGCCCATGAACGCGACCTGCTTGCGGTCGATGCCGACGCCGCGCACCAGGTGGCGGCGGAGTTCCTTGACGCAGCCGGCCTCGCCCGCGATCCACGCGTACACGGGGCGCTCGTCGGCGGGCGCGGGGACGTCCCACAGCACCTGCTCGTCGACGTCGACGTCGGTGAGCTCGGCGGCCGGCTCGCACACGGCGGCGGACGGCGCGACGGTGGAGGCCCAGGCGTGCACCTGGTCGGTCATCCGGACCCCGTGGGTGGCGCCGTTGCGGGCGATCCAGCGGACCTCGACCCCGGCGGGCGCGGTGACCGGCAGCCGGTCGGCGTCGGTGGGCACCTCGATGAAGACGTGGCCGACGGTCGAGACGTCGAGGGCTTCGAGGATGGCGCAGATGGCGGGTGCGGCGGTCTCGTCCCCGGCGAGCAGGATCCGGTTCGCGTGCCCGGGAGCGAACTCGGCGGCACCGGTCGGCAGGTCCTCCGGCGACTCGGGAACCCGCGGCCCGACGATGCGCAGCTCGTCACCGACGCGGCAGGCCGACACCCAGCGCGACGCCGGACCGGTGTCGCCGTGCGCGACGAAGTCGATGTCGAGTTCGCGGGCGTCCGGCCGGAACGAGCGGACCGTGTACGTGCGGAGCGGGTTGCGGGCGTCGTCCGGCAGCGCGCGCCAGGCGGCGTACCAGTCCTCGTGCTCCGGCAGTTCGGAGAAGCCGATGCCGGGCAGGGGCAGCACGATCTTGATCCGCTGGTCGAGACCGACCGAGGAGAAGTCGGCGAGCGCGTCGCCCGTCAGCGTCACCCGGACGAAGTTCGGGGTGAGCGACGTGACGGCGGCCACACGGACGGAGAAGACGCGATACCGGGTTGCCACGGAATCGAGTATGGCATGCCTTACCTAACGTCTCCAGACCCCCGGAACGGTGCGAGGATCGTCCCCGTGTCCGAAGCCCCCGACGACGAATTCGCCGACCTGCCCGCCCTCGCCAGCGCGAGCGGCGTGACCACGCCGCTCCGCGCCTCCAGGCAGGTGGTCCGCACCGCGGACGGGCAGGAGACGTCCGCGATCCGGTGGGGCGACGACGGCCAGGAGGCCCGGATCACCTACCTGCACGGGCTCGGCATCGACGCCCACAGCTTCGACACCACGGCACTCGCCGTGGGCGAGCCGGCGGTCGCCCTCGACCTGCCCGGCCACGGCCGGTCGTCGTGGCGGGAGGACGCGGACTACGCGGCGGCCGCGACGGCGCCGAGCGTGCTCGCCGCGCTCGACGCGCTCGCGGTGCCGCCGGGCATCGTCGTCGGGCACTCGCTCGGTGCCATCCTGTCCGCTCGACTCGCGGCCACCGCGCCGGAGCGGGTCACCGGGCTCGTGCTCGTCGACATGTCGCCGGACTTCGCGCAGCGTGCGGTGGACCGGATCGCCCGCGCGCTCGAGGCCGAGGAGCCGTTCGAGTCGCTCGAGCAGGTCGTCGACCGGGCGATCGAGGCGCGGGTCGGCGACGACCGGCAGGTGCTGCTCCGTGAGGCCCGGCACACGACGGCCCTCGGTGCGGACGGGCGACTCGTTCGCCGTCACCACTTCCCGCACCTGCCCGCCGGGCGGACATCGTCGGTGGGACGCTTCGCCGATGCGTGGCCGGACCTCGAGGCCCTGCGCGTGCCGGTCCTGCTCGTCCGGGGTGACCGCGGGTACGTCTCCCCGAAGCTGCACGCCGGGTTCGCCGAACGCCTGCCGGACGCCGAGATCGTGACGGTCACCTCGCGGCACGCGGTGCAGAACCAGGCACCCCTCGAACTGGCTTCGGCGATCCGGGCATGGGCGGAGCGGCACGGATTGTTGCACCCGATCGAAGAACCGTCGCCGGACGGCACCAGCCGCCGGTACCCTCGTGCGAGCGCGAGGCCCGATCCCAGCCCTCGCGCCCGGAAGGAACCCACCACCCCATGAGTCCGCTCCTGCCCCGTCGCACCGCGCGCACCTCGCGCATCGGGCGCGCTGCCCTCGCCGCCACGGCCGTCGCCGTCGTCTCCGCCCTGGCGCTGGCCGGCTGCTCCGGCTCGTCCGACACCACCGGCGGCAAGGACGCCACGGTGCGCGTCGGGCTGGTGCTCGAGCCGACGAGTCTCGACATCCGCACCCAGTCCGGGGCGGCGCTCGACCAGGTGCTCATCGACAACGTGTACCAGGGGCTCGTCGGCCGGACCGCCGACGGCGACATCCGTGACGTGCTGGCCTCGTCGCACGAGGTCTCGGACGACGGCCTGACCTACACGTTCACGCTGCGGGACGGCACGACGTTCCAGGACGGCAAGCCGGTCACCGCGGCCGACGTCGTGTGGTCGCTCGAGCAGGTCAAGTCGAACGACTCGTACGTCGACTCCGCCAAGCTCGCGGGCGTCACGTCGATCACCTCGCCGTCGGACGACTCCGTCGTGCTGCAGCTGGCGAAGCCGGACTCCGACCTGCTCTGGAACCTGACCGGCCGCTCGGGTCTGGTGCTCGAGAAGGCCGCGGACAACGACCTGTCCGACAGCGCGAACGGCACCGGTCCGTTCGAGGTCGCGAGCTGGAAGCAGGGCGACTCGCTCACCTTCGACCGCAACGAGGACTACTGGGGCACGAAGGCGAAGGTCGCGAAGATCGTCTTCCGGTACATCACGGACCCGTCGACCGCCGTCAACGCGATGGCGAACGGTGACCTCGACGTCCTGAACCCGGTCGACGGCACACTCAAGAGCCAGCTGCAGGGCAACGCCGACATCGCGCTGCACAGCGGCAAGACGACGGACAAGTACACGCTGGCGTTCAACAACCGCAAGGAACCGTTCACGGACGAGCGCGTGCGCCGGGCGATCCGGCAGGCGATCGACGCGAAGGCGCTCATCAAGGCGATCGGCGGCACCGGCGTGGAGCAGGGCGGCCCGATCCCGGAGCTCGACCCCGGCTACGAGGACCTGACCGACATCGACGCGTACGACCCCGCGAACGCGAAGAAGCTCCTGGCCGACGCCGGCCAGCAGGACCTGAAGCTGACGCTCACCTACGCGAACATCTACCCGACGACGATCGGCGACGTGCTGAAGTCGCAGCTCGCCGACGTCGGGATCACCCTGACGGTCAAGCGCGTCGACTTCGCCACCTGGCTGTCCTCGGTGTTCCAGGCACCGAAGTCCGGCGAGCGGGACTTCGACCTGTCGATGGTCGACCACGTCGAGGCCCGCGACTTCGGCAACTGGGCGAACCCGGACTACTACTTCGGCTACGACAACCCGAAGGTGCAGGCCCTCTACGCCCAGTCGATCGCGGCGACCGACGAGGCCACGAAGACCGAGGCACTCCGCAAGGCTGCACGCATCGTCAGCGAGGACGCGGCCGGCGAGTGGCTCTACACGGCGACCGAGATCACCGCGGTGCGCTCCGGCGTGACGGGCTTCCCGGTCGACGGCGGCAACTCGCGCCTCGACCTGGCGAAGCTCGCGGTCAAGTGACCCGGAGCGGCCGCGGCGGGGTGTCCGTCCCCGTAGCATCGGTGTCGTGACCCGGTTCCTCATCGGGCGGGTGCTCCTGCTCGTCGTCGGCCTGCTCGTGGCGAGCGTCATCATCTTCGCCACGCTCCGCGTGCTGCCCGGTGACGTCGCCCAGGTCGTCGCCGGCACGCAGTCGACCCCCGCGCAGGTGGAGCAGCTCCGGCAGCAGCTCGGACTCGACCGGCCCGTCGTGGTGCAGTACCTCGACTGGATCGGTGGGGTGTTCCGCGGTGACCTCGGCCGCTCGCTGGTGACGAACGGTGCCGTCGCACCGGAGATCGCGCAGAAGCTCGCGATCACCCTGCCGCTCGCCGCGATGTCCCTGGCGACCGCCCTGGTGATCGGCGTCCCGCTCGGCGTGGTCGCCGCGGTGCTCCGTCGCCGCCCGGGCGGTGCGGTGATCGGGTTCGCGGCGCAGGCGGTCGCCGCCGTGCCCGTCGTGTGGGCCGGCATGCTCCTGGTCGCCCTGTTCGCGGTGACGCTGCACTGGTTGCCGACGCAGGGCTTCCCGCTCGACGGCTGGTCGGAACCCGGGCGGGCGTTCGCGTCGCTCGTGCTGCCCGCGCTGACGATCGGTGCGGTCGAGGGCGCCGTGATCCTCCGGTTCACCCGGTCCGCCACGCTCTCCGTCCTCGACGCCGACCACCTGCGCACCGCCGCCGCCGTCGGGCTCACCCGCACGCAGGCGCTGCTCCGCCACGGTCTGCCGAGCGTCGCCCTCACGGTGCTCGCCGTGCTCGGCGTCCAGATCGCCGGGCTGCTCGTCGGTGCCGTCGTCGTCGAGCAGCTGTTCTCGCTGCCCGGGGTGGGCCGGATGCTCGTGACCGACGTCGGCCGCCGCGACATCACGAAGGTGCAGTCGGAACTGCTCGTGCTCACCGGACTCGTGCTGCTCGTCGGGTTCGCCGTCGACGTCGTGCACCGCACCCTCGACCCCCGACAGCGCGAGGTGCAGGGATGATCCGCCGTCTGGTGTCCCGACCGACCGGGGTCTTCGCCGTCGTCGTGCTCGGCCTGCTGCTCGTGCTCGCCGCCGTGTCGCTCGTCTGGACACCGCAGAACCCGTTCCGCGCCGACCCGTTCCACCAGTGGGAGGGGCCGAGCGCCGCGCACTGGTTCGGCACGGACGCCGCCGGCCGCGACATCGCGAGCTACCTGCTCGCCGGCACCCGCACCACCGTGCTCGTCGCCGTCGGCTCCGGGGTGATCGCGAGCGTCGTCGGCATCGTCCTCACCGCGATCGGTTCGCTCACCGCCCGCTGGGTGCGCGAGGGCACCGCGGTCCTGCTCGACATCCTGGTGGCGTTCCCGACCCTGCTCACCGCGATGCTCCTGACCGCGGTGTTCGGCGGATCGCTCGGCGTCGTGATCGTCAGCGTCGGGCTCTCCTTCGGCGTGACGATCGCCCGCGTGGCCCGCGGCGAGATCCGGCGGATCGCCCGGAGCGACTACGTGACCGCGGCCCGGGCGTCCGGCGTCGGCGGTGCCGGGGTGCTCTTCCGTCACCTGGTGCCGAACGCGGCGCCGCTGTTCACCGTGCAGCTGTCGCTCGCGATGGCCACGGCCGTGCTCGCCGAGGCCGGGCTGTCCTACCTGGGCTACGGCGCCGGATCGGACACCGCGTCGTGGGGCAGCCTGCTGTCCGACCTGCAGACCTACATCGGTGTCCACCCGTGGAGTGCGACCTGGCCGGGAGCCGCCATCGCCCTCGTCGTCGCGGCACTGTCGTTGCTCGGCGACGCCGTGCGTGACGCCTCGGACCCGCGGCTGACGACGAGCGACCGAACGACGACCGACCGCACGCCGAGCGACCGGAGCGCCGACCCGGCGACGACCACGCCGGGGGTGACCGCATGACCGACCACGCAGCACGCCCCGACCACGCCGCCGACGCAGCCGGCACCGCCCGCGCAACCGCAGCCTCCGGGCTCGAGGTCCGCGGGCTGTCGGTCCGCATCACGGGGCGGACGATCCTCGACGACGTCAGCTTCACCGTGCCTCCCGGCCAGCGCGTCGGCGTGATCGGCGCGAGCGGATCCGGCAAGTCGATGACCTCGCTCGCCCTGATGGGCCTGGAGCCCACCGGCGCCGTCGTGACCGGCAGCATCCGCCTGGACGGCACCGAACTCGTCGGCCTGCCCGACCGCGAGCGCGCGCGACACCGTGGGTCGGGCATCGCGATGGTGTTCCAGGAGCCGGGCACCGCGCTCGACCCGCTGCGCCGCGTCGGCGCGCAGATCGCGGAGCCGCTCCGGTTGCACCGCGGGCTCGACCGACGCGCGGCACGCGCGGCAGCCGTCGACCTGGCGGCGTCCGTGGGCCTGCCCGACCCGGAGTCGCTGCTGCGGCAGTACCCGCACCAGCTGTCCGGCGGACAGCGGCAGCGGATCTGCATCGCGATGGCGATGGCGGGCGAGCCGTCGTACCTGGTCGCCGACGAGCCGACCACGGCGCTCGACGTCACCACCGAGGCCCGCATCCTCGACCTGTTCGAGCACCTGCCGGCGGGCATGGTGTTCGTCACCCACGACCTCGCCGTGCTCGCGCGCATCGCCGACACCGCCGTGGTGCTGGACGCCGGCCGAGTGGTCGAGCAGGGCCGCGTCGCGGACCTGCTCGCCGCACCGCAGCACCCCGCCACCGCTGCGCTCGTCGACGCCGCCCGCGCCACCGCCAGGAGGACCGCCCCGTGACCCTCCCCGTCCTCGAGGCCACCGGTCTCCACCGCACCTACCGACTCCCCCGCCGCGGCCCGTTCGAGCCCGGGCCGGTCCGCACCGCCGTCGACGGTGTCGACCTGACGGTCGCCCCCGGCGCACGGCTCGGCATCGTCGGCGAATCGGGATCCGGCAAGTCCACGCTGGTCCGCCTGCTCGCCGGCCTGGAGGCCCCTTCCGCCGGCACCGTCGCCGCCTCCGGCCGTCCGGTGGTCGCGTCCCGGTCCGCGCGTGCGTTGCGCTGGTTCCGTCGCGAGACCGGGGTGGTGTTCCAGGACCCGTACGCGTCACTCGACCCGCGGATGCGCGTCGGCGCGATCGTCGCCGAGCCGCTGCGGGCCCTGCAGGTCCCGGGGTCGCACGACGACCTGGTCCGTGCCGTGCTGGAGCGCGTCGACCTGCCCGCCGACACGGTCGACCGGTACCCGCACGAGTTCTCCGGCGGGCAGCGGCAGCGGATCGCGATCGCCCGGGCCGTGGTGCACTCGCCCCGGATCCTGTTCGGCGATGAGCCGATGAGCGCCCTCGACGTGGTGGTCCGCGCTCGGGTGATCGAGCTGTTCCGGTCGCTCGCCGACGACCTCGGGCTGACGCTCGTGCTGGTGTCGCACGACATCGGGGTCGTGCAGCGGCTGTGCGACACGGTCGCGGTGATGTCCGACGGCCGCATCGTCGAGCACGGGCCGGTGTCGCTCCTCGATGCGCCGCAGCACCCGGTGACGCGGGCGTTGGTGGCGGCGGCGCCGACGCTGCCGTAGGCGGGCTGCGCGGGCGGCACGGGGCGGGGCGGCGGCGGGCGGCGCGGCGCACCGTGCGCCCTCCGCCACTCCGTGCGGGCTTGCCCGCACGGAGCCGGCCTACAAGGCCACACCGGACAAGCAACCCCGCACCACACGCACGAAACCGCACCGTGCGCCGGATAGGAGGCACGGCACCGGCCCGCCCCGCGCCTCCAGACCAGACGCACACGAGTCCACCGCACCGTGCGCATCCCGCCACTCCGTGCCGGCTTGCCCGCACCGAGCCGGCCTACAAGGCCACACCGAACAAGCAACCCCGCACCACACGCACGAAACCGCACCGTGCGCCAGACAGGAGGCACGGCACCGGCCCGCCCCGCGCCTCCAGACCAGACGCACACGAGTCCACCGCACCGTGCGCGCCCCGCCACTCCGTGCGAGGTTGCCCGCACAGAGCCGGCCTACGAGGCCGCATCGAGCAAGCAACCCCGCACCAGCCTGACAACGCCGCACGGTGCGCCGCACGCCCGCGCGCCCGCACCCCGGCCCCGGGCCTCCCGTCAGGCGGTCCAGGCAGCCGGGTGCCGCCGCTGCCAGCGCAACCGGCGCTCGAGCTGCGCGCCGATCGCGAGCAGGACGCGCTCGCCGCCGGGGCGTCCGATCAGCTGCACGCCCATCGGCAGGCCGCCACCGTCGGGGTGGTCGTCGTCGGTCACGCCGACCGGCAGGGTGATCGCGGGGAGCCCGGACACGTTCGCCATCGACGTCCACGGCGAGTACGCGCACTGGCGGCGGAAGTCCTCGTCGGGGTCGTCGCCGTACCAGCCGAGGGGCCGCGGCGTCATCGCGAGGGTCGGCGTGAGCACCGCGTCGAACCGGTCGAACGCGCCGATGAGCGTCGTCGAGAAGGTGTCGAGCGTCGACATCGCGTCGAGGACCTGCGTGCCGGAGAGCGCCTGCCCGCGCGCCACGAGCCACGCCACGAGCGGGGTCAGCGCCGACAGGTCGATCCCGGGCACCTGCGGCAGTCGGGCGGCCGAGCTCTCCCACGCCACCCGGAACGCGTCGGCGTACGGCACGCGGGGCATCCGGACGTCCTCGACGCCGTGCCCGACCTCGCCGAGCACCCGCACGGCGGTCTCCACGGCGGCCCGGGCCGCGGGGTCGACGACCACGTCGACGGTGTCGTCCCACGGTGAACCCTCGAGCACCCCGACGACGAACCGGCCCTCGCCGCGGACGGCGGCCGCGGTGAACGGTCCCTCGCCGACGTCGGGGGTGACGAGCGCGTAGGGCGAGGCCTCCGGCAGCCCGGTCGGCGCGACCAGCGCGTCGAGGAGCATGCCCGCGTCGGCGACGGACCGGGTGAGCGGCCCGGCGACGGACAGGCCGCCGACGCCGGAGCGGCCGGGCATCGACGGCACGCGGCCGCGGCTCGGCTTCAGGCCGACGAGCCCGGTCGCCGCGGCGGGGATCCGCACCGATCCGCCGCCATCCGACCCGACCGCGGCGGGCACGAGTCCGGCGGCGACGGCGACGGCCGCACCGCTCGACGACCCGCCCGGCGCGCGCGTGGTGTCGTAGGGGTTCCGCGTCACGCCGAGCCGGGTCTCGGATGACGAGGACATGCCGAACTCCGGTGAGGCGGTCTTGCCGAGGCTGACGGTGCCGGCCGCGTCGAGCGCGGCGACGAGCGGGTGGTCGGCCGACGCGGGCCGCTCCGGCAGGCTCGCGGTGCCGTTCCGTGTGGTGACCCCGGCGCGGTCGTACAGGTCCTTGTCGGCGGACGGGAGGCCCCACAACGGTCTCGACGTCGGCACCAGGTGGCCGAGGCGATCGGCTCGGGCCCGGGCAGCGTCCGCGGTGACCGTCACGAAGGCACCGAGTCCGGCGTCCAGGCGTTCCACGCGGGACAGGTAGTGCTCGGTGACCTCGAGGGCGGTCGCCTCGCCCCGGCGGATCCAGTCCCAGAGTTCCTGTGCGGAGAGGTGGTGGAGTTCGAACACGGCTCCGAGCCTAGGCGGCGGTGGCCCGTATCCTTCGACGGTGGACACCACTCTCCCCTCCGGCACGACGAAGCGCCGGATCGAACTCCGGCTCGTCCGGCCCCTGTTCGCCTGGTTCGCCCGGCCGACCGTCACCGTCGACGGGGTGGGGCACCCGGCGCAGTGGGGCACCGGCACGTGGGCGGTGCCGGACGACGGCGACACGGTGATCGGTGTGTACCTGTTCAACCGAGCGTGGCGGTTCGGGGCGGCCTCGGTGTCGGTCGGCGGCGCGACGGCGCTCGAGTACCGGGGCGGGCTGCTGCCGGTGGGTGCGGGTCAGTTGACGCCGCGCGGCTGAGGGTCGCGCCAGGCCGGGCAGGGTCTGCTCGGGCGGCTACTCGAACATCTCGGCGAGGAGCGCGTGCGGGTCACCGTCGACCACGTGCGCCGATCGTCGCTCCGGCCAGTGCGTCGTGGCGTCGTCCGGCCAGCATGGCACGACGTGGAGGTGCAGGTGCGGCACGCTCTGGCCGGCGTCCGCGCCCGATGCCTGCAGCACGACGGTCCCGGTCGCGCCGAGGGCACCCTTCATCGCACGGGCGACGCGCTGCGCCAGTGCCGTGGTGGCGGCGAGTGCCGTGGGTCCTGCACTGAGCAGGTCAGCGGTGTGCTCGACCGGCACGACCAGGGTGTGGCCGGGGGCCAGCGCCGAGTCGGGCAGGGGTGCGAAGGCGACGGCGTGCTCCTCGCGCTCGACCCACACGGCGGGTTGGTCACCGGCGATCACGGCACAGAAGACGCAGGAGTCCATCGGCCCAGTCTGCTGCACGTGGGGTGCCCGCTCCGCGTGGGACGATGGGCGCATGACCGCCACGCTCGTCGCCAAGGGCCTGTCCGGCGGGTACGCCGCTCGCACGCTGTTCGACTCCCTCGACCTGACGGTGGCGCCCGGTGACGTGATCGGGGTCGTCGGTGTGAACGGTGCCGGCAAGTCCACGCTGCTCCGGCTGCTGGCCGGGGTCGACGAGCCGCTGGCCGGCACGGTTTCCCTGGCACCGACGGACGCGTTCGTGGGGTGGCTCCCCCAGGAGCACGAGCGCATCGCTGGTGAGACCGTCGCGGCGTACCTCGGGCGGCGGACCGGCTGCACCGAGGCGACCGTGACGATGGACGCAGCGGCGGCGGCGCTCGGCGACCCCGACGCCGGCGACGCAGCGGCCGACCGGTACTCGGCGGCGCTCGACCGCTGGCTCGCCGCGGGGGCTGCCGACCTGGAGGACCGGATCCCGGCGGTGCTCGCCGACCTCGGCCTCGAACCCGGCACCGGCGACTCCGGTGCGGACGGCGTCGGCCCGGACTCCCTGATGACCGCGCTGTCCGGTGGGCAGGTCGCCCGCGTCGGGCTCGCCGCGCTGCTGCTGTCGCGGTTCGACATCGTCCTGCTCGACGAGCCGACCAACGACCTCGACCTGGACGGCCTCGACCGGCTCGAGGCGTTCGTGCGCGGGCTGCGCGGCGGAGTGGTGCTCGTCAGCCACGACCGTGAGTTCCTGGCGCGCTCGGTGACCTCGGTGCTCGAACTCGACCTGGCGCAGTCGTCGAACCGGTTGTTCGGCGGCGGGTACGACTCGTTCCTCGAGGAGCGCGAGATCGCCCGGCAGCACAAGCGTGACGCGTACGACGAGTTCGCGTCGACGAAGGCCGACCTGGTCTCGCGGGCACGGACGCAGCGCGAGTGGTCGAGCCAGGGTGTGCGGAACGCCATGAAGAAGAGCCCGGACAACGACAAGATCCGCCGTCGTGCCGCCTCGGAGTCGAGCGAGAAGCAGGCGCAGAAGGTCCGGCAGATGGAGTCCCGCATCGCCCGGCTCGACGAGGTCGAGGAGCCGCGCAAGGAGTGGCAGCTCGAGTTCACCATCGGCAGCGCACCCCGGTCGTCGGCCGTCGTCGCGACGCTGTCGGACGCCACGTTCACCCAGGGCGACTTCACCCTCGGCCCGGTCTCGCTGCAGGTCGACGGCGGTGACCGGATCGGCATCACCGGCCCGAACGGCGCCGGCAAGTCCACCCTGCTGCGGGCGCTGCTCGGCAAGCAGGCGCCGACGACGGGCACGGCCTCGCTCGGGTCCAGCGTCGCGGTCGGCGAGGTCGACCAGGCGCGTGCGGCGTTCACCGGTGACCAGCCCCTGGCAGCGGCGTTCGAGGCGATCGTCCCCGAGTACACGACCGCCGACGTCCGGACGCTGCTCGCGAAGTTCGGGCTGAAGGCGGACCACGTCGGCCGACCGGCCTCGGCGCTCTCCCCCGGCGAGCGCACCCGGGCCGGACTCGCGCTGCTGCAGGCCCGCGGGGTGAACGTGCTCGTCCTCGACGAACCGACCAACCACCTCGACCTCACCGCGATCGAGCAGCTCGAGCAGGCACTGGAGTCCTACGACGGGACCCTGCTGCTCGTCACACACGACCGGCGCATGCTGGAGACCGTCCGACTCGACCGGCAGTGGCGGGTCGAGGGCGGCACCGTCACCGAACGCTGACGGATCGACCGAGGGGGAAGCACCATGCGACGCAGCACCTGGATCGCGACGACCGCCGGGGTGGTGGTGCTCGCCGTCGCTGCCGTCGTGGTGGGGGTGACCGTCGGGTCGCCAGCACCGGAGCCGACCCGCGCGGCCCGGGCCACGACGACACCGACCCCGAGCGCCACGCCGAAACCGAAGCCGACGCTCGCGGCCGTCCCCGCTGCACCGTCCGACGCGACCCTGGCCGCGCTGCCGTTGGCGTTCCACGACGCCGTCGTGCCGCAGTTGCTCGACGGCGGGGACGTGGAGCCCGAGGACACGTGGCAGATCGCGACCCCGCGCACGCCGCTCGTCGCCCTGTACGCGAGCCCGTCCAGCCGCGCCCGGCCGGTGGCGACCCTGTCCCACCTGGTGTCGACGATCAACCGGCCCGCGGCGACCGCCGTGTGGGGTCGCTCCCCCGGCCGGGACGGCGGGATGCTCCTGGTGTCGACGCCGTCCCGCAACCGCACCCCCGGTGACGGCGGCGACCCGGACGCCCCGAGCGCGACGTTCGCCTGGGCCCGGGCCGCCGACTTCACCGTGACGCGCACCGACCGGATGATCACGGTCGACGTCGCGGCGAGCACGGTGTCCGTCGTCGCCCGGTCGGGCAAGGTCACGGCAACCGAGGCCGCCCGGCTCGGGACGCCGGAGGACCCCACACCGGCCGACACCGCCACCTACGTCGAGGCGGCGTACGTCGACACGCGCGTCGCGTACACGCAGGGCAACCCGATCATCCTGACCGGGGCGCACTCGTCCCGGATCCCGTCGTACGGCGGCAACGCTGCACTGACCGCGTTGCACTACTACCCGGACCCGACCGGCAGCTCGCACGGCTGCGTCCGGATCTCGGCGGAGATGACGAAGACGCTCGCGGCGCTGCCCGTCGGCACCCCGATCCGGTTCAGCTGAGACCGGGTCAGCTGAGACCGGGTCAGTGGAACGGGCAGCGGCCCCGGACCTCGCCACCCGAGGCCGGCTTCGTCGGCAGTCGGCGGCGGTCGACCTGGAGCCCGTCGTCGAGGATCGTCAGCCGCGGGTCGCTCAGCACCGAGACCGCGGCCGCGAGTGCGGCGATCGCGACCTTCTCGCCGGGGCACCGGTGCCCCGTGGCGACGTCGGCACCGCCGTGCGGGACGAACGTCGTGATGGACTCGAAATCGTCCACGCCGAGGAACCGCGACGGGTCGAACTCGCCGGCACGCTCCCACGAGCGCTCGTCGGTGTCGGTCCCGGTGATGTCGAGCACCACGCGCCCGCCGGCGGGCAGGTGTTCGCCGTCCAGCTCGACGTCCGTGGTTGCCCAGGCGGGCAGCATCGGCACGAACGGCGCGGTCCGGCGGATCTCCTGCGCGAAGGCGACGGCGAGCGGGCCGTCGACGCGCGGCCCATCGACGCGCGGCCCGTCGACACGCGGCCCGTCAGCGGCGTCGGCCGCCGCGCTCTCGGCCGCGATCCGTGCCCGCCACTCCGGCCGGTCGTGCAACTCCTTCGCCGCGAACGCCACGAACCGGGCCACCGCGATGGCCGGCCGGATGCTGTTCTGCAGTTCGATGCCGGCCAGCCGCGCCGGCAGCAGCGCCCCGGAGGGGTCCCGGTGCCACGCCCACTCGTGCAGGGCGGTGTGCGGCTCGGGGGTCAGCCGGCCACCGCGCACGGCCTCGACCAGCCGCCGGGCGTGCCGGTCCGACCAGTGCCGGTTCAGGACGGCCTGCAGGTACTCGGGTGAGTACGGCACCCCGAAGCCGTCGACGACCTGGGCGAGCCGTGCCGCCCACCGGGTGTTCGCCGCCGGCGTCCCCGGTAGTCCGGCCCAACGCATGACCGCACGGCCGATCGCGCCGACGGCAGCGTCGTACGCCGAGCGGGTGCCACCGGTCAGCCACGCGTCGCGTTCGGTCGCCCACTCGTGGGTCAGCAGGGGTGCGAGGCGCCGGACCTGCTCGTCCTCGTACGCGACGTCGACGAACGTCGCCTTGCGGTGGTGGTGCTCCGCCCCGTCGAGGCTGTGCACCGAGCCGACGCCGAACAGCGTCCGCTGCACGATGGCCGGCATCGCGCCGTGGCGTGCCGTGCGGTCGCCGTCGTAGAACAGCGCGACGCCCTCGGCACCGCGCACGAGCAGCGCCGGACGTCCGAGCAGTCGGAAGCCCACCGCCCGCGCCCCCGGGCGGGTCCGGCGCCACAGGTGGGCGCCGAACCCGTAGCCGCGGGTCAGGAGCGAGAGGGAGTCGTCGATCGCCATGCGGCCATGCTGCCGAGCACTGCCCGATCAGGCTCTCGGGATCCGGACCAGCCCGAGCCGCGCCACGACCTCGGCACTCTCCTCTTCCGGGGTGCGGTCGGCGGCGATCGTCAGGTGGGCCTCGTCGGGCTGCGGCGGCTCGAGCGTGGCGAGCTGCGACTGCAGCAGCGACGTCGGCATGAAGTGCCCGGAACGCTGCGACATCCGCTCCTCGATGAGCGCACCGTCACCGGCCACGTGCACGAACACCACCCCGGGGGCACGCAGCACGTCGCGGTACGAGCGCTTCAGAGCCGAGCAGGTCACGACGCCGTTCGTCCCGGCGTCCAGGTGTCCGCGGATCCAGCCGGCGACGACGTCGAGCCACGGCCAGCGGTCCTCGTCGGTGAGCGGGGTGCCGGCGTGCATCTTGTCGACGTTCGCCGGCGGGTGCATCGCGTCGCCCTCGGCGAACTCCCACCCGACCTGCTCCGCCACCATGGCGGCGACGGTCGACTTGCCGGACCCGGAGACCCCCATCACGACCAGGACGCGAGCATCCAGCCCGGCGTCGGACGCACCGGCAGCACCGGCAGCAGCAACTCCTCCTGCGCCGCTCATCGGATGAACACCCCGGCCAGCAGGACCCCGAGGAGACCGAACACCGAGATGAGGCACTCGAGCACCGTCCACGTCTTGAACGTCTGCCCCACCGTGGTGCCGAGGTACCCCTTCACCAGCCAGAACCCGGCGTCGTTCACGTGCGACAGGAACACCGAGCCGGCACCGATCGCGAGCACGAGCAGCGACGTCATCGGCGTCGACAGGTCGGCGGCGATCGGCGCCATGATGCCGGCGGCGGTCACCGTGGCGACCGTGGCCGACCCGGTCGCCACACGGACCAGGGCCGAGACGACCCAGGCGACGAGCAGCACCGAGACGCCGGAGTCCTTGACGGCGTCGGCGATCACGCCGCCGATCCCGGTGTCGATGAGCACCTGCTTGAAGCCACCGCCGGCACCGACGATGAGCAGCACCCCGGCGATCGGGGGCAGCGCGCTCTCGAGCGACTTCGACACCGCCGAGCGGTCCATCCCGCCGCCGATCGCGAAGAAGACCATCGCGTAGACGGCCGCGATGCCGATGGCGATCATCGGCGAGCCGAGGAAGTCGAGCAGGCTCACCCACGAGCCGGCGGCGTCGGGGGCGGTGGCCTCTCGGATCGCCTGGGCGAGCATGAGCACGACCGGCAGCAGGATGCCGATCAGGGCGACGGTGAACGACGGGCTGCGCGGCTCGCTGATGACGCGCGTGAAGTCGCTCTTGCCGTTGGGCAGGGACGCGGTGTCCTGCGTGGCGGGGCCGCGCCGGGCCTCCCGTCCGGGGTGTGCCGGGTCGTCGGCGAAGGAGGCGGACCCGGAACCCGACCCCGAACCCGGGCCGGCGGTGGCGACCGCCCCACGCGACCCGAACATGTCGGGGACGGGGATGTCGACCCAGCGGGCCGCGAAGCGGGCGAAGAGCGGCCCGGCCAGGACGATCACCGGGATCGCCAGCACGATGCCGAAGGCGAGCGTGGTGCCGAGGTTCGCACCGACGGTGGAGATCGCGACGAGCGGGCCGGGGTGCGGCGGGACGAACGCGTGCATCGTCGACAGGCCGACCAGGGCGGGGACGGCGATCTTCATGATCGGCACCTCGCTCCGCTTGGCGACCAGCACGATGATCGGGATGAGCAGGACGAGGCCGACCTCGAAGAACATCGGCAGCCCGATGAGCGCCCCGATCAGGGCCATCGTCCACGGCAGCGCCGCCTTCGACGACTTCCGCACCAGGGTGTCCACGACGCGGTCCGCTGCGCCGGAGTCGACGAGCATCTTGCCGAACATCGCCCCGAGCCCGACCAGGATGCCGACGCTCGTCATGGTCGCGCCGAAGCCGTCACCGAAGCTGGTGACCGCCTTGTCGGGAGCGAGCCCCGCGCCGATGCCGACGCCGAGCGCGCCGATCGTGAGCGCGATGAACGGGTGCACCTTGAGCCAGGTGATGAGCGCGATGATCACCACGATGCCGGCGAGTGCCGCGATGATCAGCTGCGGGATCGAACCGGACGGGTCGACCGTCTCGGTGGTGCCACCCGCGGCGAGCAGGTGGTCCGGGAGAGCGTGAGGCATCAGCGCCCCTTCCTGGAGTCGCTGCTGCGCGGCTCCGTCGCCTTCGTGTCGAGGGTGGACTGGCGCGACGAACGCCGACCCTCAATAATCTGATTAATCAGACTATACGACGTCGTCCCGCGCGCCAACCGCCTGTCCCCGGAGTCTGCCGCTTCGATGGGACCGGCGTCACGACGACCGCGTGACCCGTACTGCACGGAGGAAACGATGCCCACCGCACGCGGACTGCACGCCCACGTGCTCGACACCCTGGGCCAGCGGATCGTCGACGGCGACCTGGCCACGGGTTCCGTCGTGCGACCCGAACTGGTCGCCGACGAGTTCGGGGTGTCCCGCTCGGTCGTCCGCGAGGCCCTGCGCGTCCTGCAGTCCCTCGGCCTGGTCGAGCCCCGGCAGCGGGTCGGCACGCTCGTCCGCGACATCACCGCGTGGGAGCTGCTCGCCCCCACCGTGATCCGGTGGCGCGGTACCTCACCGGCGTACTTCGTGCAGCAGCGCGAGCTCGTCGAGCTCCGGCTCGGCGTCGAACCGGTCGCGGCGTCCCTGACCGCCGGCTCCGATGGTGCGGACGCCGTGCTCGCCGCTGCCGAGGACATGCTCGACGCCTGCGGACGCGAGGACAGTCGCGCCTACCTGGAGGCCGACGTCCGCTTCCACCGTGCCCTGCTCACCGGGTCGGGGAACGCCGTGTTCGCGCACTTCGCCGGCACGGTCGAGGCGCTGCTCCGCACCCGCACGTCGGAGTCGCGCGACCCCATCACGCGCTGGACGCGCGAGGCGGCGCTCCGGCACCAGGCGGTCGGGCGCGCAGCGGTCGAGGGTGACGCGGACGCCGCGGCGGCGGCGGCCACCGCGCTGCTCCGTGTGACGCGCGACGAGTTCATCACCGAGGCGCCGGCAGGCTGACGCGACCGGGCGACGGCCTGGAGGCGCGTGCCGGGGCCACCACGGGCCTCCCGTCCGCCCCGCGGCCGCGTCTCGAGCGCGACGCGCGTCGACCGCGTCGGCTCCGTCAGCGTCGTCGCGCGAACAGCCGCGGGCCGCGCAGGCGGAGCCGCATCGTGACCGTGCCGAGCCAGCGGTCGTACTTGTAGCCGACCTTGCCCATCCGGCCCACTTCCTCGAAGCCGAGCCGCTCGTGCAGCCGGATCGACGCCTCGGCCTGGCGGTCCGCGATGACGGCGACGACCTCGCGCACACCGGCCGAGCGGCACTCGTCGAGCAGCGCCTCCATCAGCGCGCGGCCGAGCCCCTTGCCACCGGACGCGGCACCGAGGTAGATCGAGTCCTCGACGACGTGGTTCGAGCGGTCCCGCGGGTTCCACGCGTCGACCAGGGCGTACCCGAGGATCTGCCCGGCGGGGTTCTCCGCCACCAGGAACGGCAGGCGGCGCTTCCGGATGTCGTCGTAGCGCTTCTTCCACGCGGCGTACGTGAACGCCGCCGGGTCGAAGGTCACCGACGAGTTGCGGACGTAGTGCGTGTGGATCTCGCGCACGTGGGGCAGGTCCCCCACCTCGGCCGCACGGATGCGGTACTCGAAGGCCGTCTCGGTCGCCGCCGGGGCACGCAGGTGTCGCGGCAGGACCCGCCGTCGCTGGTATTCCTCCTCGAGCACGTGCCGAGCCTACTGAGCGGGCAGCGTCCAGTCGACGGGCGGTGCGCCCTGCGACTCGAGCAGCGCGTTCACCTGCGAGAACGGGCGGCTGCCGAAGAACCCGCGCGACGCACTGAGCGGGCTCGGGTGGGCCGACGCGACGACCGGGGTGTCGCCGAGGAGCGGTCGCACCGAACCGGCCTGGGCACCCCAGAGCACGGCGACGAGCGGGGTGCCACGGGCGACCAGCGCGCGGACGGCCTGGTCGGTCACAGCCTCCCAACCCTTGCCGCGGTGGCTGCCGGCCTCGCCCGCCTGCACGGTGAGCACCCGGTTGAGCAGCAGGACGCCCTGGTCGGACCACGCCCGCAGGTCGCCGTGCGGCGGGGGCGTCACGCCGAGGTCGTCGGCGAGCTCGCGGTAGATGTTCGCCAGGCTCCGCGGCACCGGACGGACGGCCGGGTCGACGGCGAAGGACAGACCGATCGGGTGGCCGGGCGTCGGGTACGGGTCCTGCCCGACGACCAGCACCTTGACGGCGTCGAACGGGCTCGTGAACGCGCGGAGCACGTCGCCGCCCGCGGGCAGGTAGTGGCGACCGGCTGCGGTCTCGTCGCGGAGCCACGAGCCGATCCTGTGTACGTCGGGTTCGACGGGTGCGAGGGCATCGGCCCAGCCGGGGTCGACCAGGTCGGCGAGCGGCCGTGGTTCCACGTCGGCTACGCGCCCATGGTGGCGACGGCCACCGACTCCTCGCCGGCCATCACACGCCAGACGCTGCCGGTCCCGCGGACCTCGAGCGCGCCCTCGCCGACGACGAGCGTGGTGTCCTCGTCGATCGCGAGTCCGGCGGTGACGAACTCGGCCTCGGCGCTGGCGATGAGCCGCGCGAGCGTGCCGGCCTGCACCGCGTGCACGTCGATGGTCAGGTCGACCAGGCCGAGGCCCTCGCGGAGCTCGACCTCGTCCAGCCCCTCGGACGCCGCCTCGGGGCAGATCTCGACGCCGCCGATGCGCCAGCCGCCCACCAGGGCACGGTCGGCGGCGATCATCGCACCGGCCGAGTAGCCGAGGTAGGGCAGACCGTCGGAGACGAGCAGCCGGAGCTGGTCGACGAGCTGGGCGATCGCCGCCAGGTAGTCGGGGGTGACGCCGCCGCCGACCACCAGGGCGTCGACATCGCTCAGGACGGTGGTGTCGAAGACCTGACCGGCCGCGACCTCGGTGACGAGCACCTCGGCCGTGCGCGGGCCGCCGAGGACCTCGGCGATGTCGGCGGTCGACGACGGACTGCCGCCGTCCGGGCCCGCCACGGAGAGCAGGGCGATGCGCGGGACGCTCCGACCGACCGCGGCCGAACGGGCGGTGGCCTCGGCGAGGAACGGCGCTGCGGCGTCCGAGGCGGCGAAGAGACCGCCGCCGACCAGGTGGATGCTCACGACTCGGCCGTCACGGGGGCGAGGGCGCTCCACGGGAACGTGATCCAGCCGTCGACCCGGCGCCACACGTGGTCGGGCTCGAGGACGGTGCCGGGCTTCGAGTACAGGCAGGCGCTCCGGACGTCGGCACCGGCGTTCCGGATGATGTCGACCACCAGGCGCAGGGTGCGGCCGGAGTCCGACACGTCGTCGACGACGAGGACCCGCTTGCCGGCCAGGCTCGGGGCGTCGAGGGCGGGGGCGAGCACGACCGGCTCCTCCAGCCGCTGCTCGACGTCGGTGTAGAACTCGACGTTGATCGAGCCGCACTCCTTGGTGCCGAGGGCGTACGCCACGGCGCCGGCGATGATCAGTCCGCCGCGGGCGACGGCGACGACGACCTCGGGCTCGAAGCCGCTGGACAGGACGTCCTTGGCGAGCAGGCGTGCGGCGTCACCGAACTCGAGCCAGCCGAGTACCTCGGGCCCGCTCGTCACGGTCACGGTGGACGGAGCCGCGGGCTCGGGTTCGCTGCTGATCGGCATCCGACCACGGTACCGGCAGGGAGCCCGCGCCCGCGACCCGCGGCAGCAGCCCGGGCGCTGCGCGGGTCCGGCGCGGGGGCAGTGCGGGGGCGGTGCGGGGTCGGTCGCGAGTCCGGCGCGGGTCGGCTCAGCGGGGCGTCAGCGGGCCACGCGCCAGCTTGTGCTGCGCCGACTGCGCCACCGGCCGGATCGTCACGAGGTCGAGGTTCACGTGTGCCGGCAGCTCCACCGCGTGCACGATCGCCTCGGCGACGTCGTCGGCCACGAGCGGCTCCGGCACGTCGTCGTACACCGCGGCGGCCTTCTGCTCGTCCCCGCGGAACCGGGTGAGCGCGAACTCGTCGGTCTTCACCATGCCCGGCGCGATCTCGACGACCCGGATCGGCTCGCCGTTCAGTTCGAGCCGGAGCGCGCCGACCAGGGCGTGCTCGGCGAACTTCGCGGCGTTGTAGCCGCCACCGTTCTCGTACGCGACGAACCCGGCGGTGCTGGTCACCGTGACGATGTCGGCGCTCCCGGACTCCCGAGCGCGGTCGCGCAGGTGCGGCAGCAGCGCGGAGACGACCCGCTTCGTGCCGATCACGTTGACCTCGAACATGGCGCGCCAGTCGTCGACGTCGGACTCCTCGACGCTCGCCGAGCCGAACGCCCCACCGGCGTTGTTCACGAGCACGTCGGCACCGCCGAGGTCCGCGACCCGTGCGGCGAGCGCCGCCACGTCGTCGGCGTCCGTGATGTCGGCGACCAGGGTGTCGGCCCCGGTCTCCGCGGCGAGCGCCTCGAGCTTCGCGGCGCGGCGGGCCACGGCGAGCACGTCCCAGCCCCGCGACCGGAACAGCCGGACGGTGGCCGCCCCGATGCCCGAGCTCGCTCCGGTGACGACTGCGCGCCGTGCTGCCATGTGATCTGCCTCCTGCGTCGGTGACCGGGCGCGTGGTTGCCCGGTCCGCCCACCGTACCGAGCGGGACGCTTCCGGCACCGCACCGGGCCGTCCAGGTCACGATCCGGTAACGTGACCGGCGATGACGACGGATGCCGCCCCTCCCGCCCCCTCGGCCCCGGCGACGCAGCTCGAGCCCGGTCGAGCCCCGCGCCGGATCCCGATGTGGGACACCGCGCGGTTCGTCGCGGTCACGCTCGTGGTGATCGGCCACGCGATCCAGCGGCAGACGCCGGCGAGCGAACACGCCCTGGCGCTCTACACGTTCATCTACGCGTTCCACATGCCGGCGTTCGGCGTGATCAGCGGCTACTTCTCGTCGGCGGACACCCCGACGGCGAGGCGGATGCGCCGGACGATCACGGACATCGTCGTGCCGTACATCATCATGCAGACGATCTGGACCGTGGTGCAGGGCATCGTCGAGGGCGGCAAGGACTTCAACCCGACGAAGCCGACGTGGACCCTGTGGTTCCTGCTGGCCCTGGGCATCTTCAAGCTGATCCTGCCGTACCTGGCGCAGCTGCGGTGGCCGCTGTTCTGGGCGGTCGTGTTCAGCATCGGCGTGGGCTACTTCGACAACGTCGACTCCACGCTCTCGCTGTCCCGCGCGATCAGCCTGCTGCCGTTCTTCCTGCTCGGCTGGCAGGTCAAGCAGTGGGGCGTCTTCGACCGCTGGTACGAGGCGTCCCGCCGCACGGTCGTCCGGGTGCGGATCGCCGCCGTCGTGGTGTTCGCGGCGTGGGCGGTGTCGTGCGCGGTCTGGATCCCGCAGTTCAAGGAGTTCGACCTGCACCACTGGTTCTTCTACGACGACTCCTACTCAGGGCTCGGCGAGGACGCCTGGTGGGCGGGTGCGGTGCGCTTCGGCCTGATGCTGCTCGCGACCCTGCTGACGGCGTCGTTCCTGGTGCTCATCCCCCGTCGGAACATCTGGATCACCCGGTTCGGCGCGGCGACGATGTACGTCTACCTGCTCCACACGTTCGTGCTCTACCCGATCCGGGAGTCCGGCGTCCTGGCCGGCGAGCACTCGGCATGGCCGTTCGTGCTCCTCATGGTCGTCATCGCGTGCGCCGTCAGCCTCTTCCTGGCGCAGCCCTTCGTGCGGCGCGGGATGCGGTGGCTGCTCGAGCCGAAGGTCGACTGGCTGTTCCGCCGCGACGCGTGACATTTCCGCGCAAGCAGTCGTCTTCGCTGCGCTCAGTCGGCAGCGCGCGACGTCGCGGCAGGCCGCGACCGATCCCCCGTGGTCGCCGCCGTCAGCCCCGGGCACCATCCTGGCCGGGAGGCGCGGGGCGGGACCGGCGCGCGCGTTACGTCCCGAGGCGGGTGCGGTGGTGCGGGCCCGGCCACCTGCGTACCGTGACACCCGACGCACAGCCGCGCCGCGCCTCCAGGCCGAGCGCAGGGCGACCCGACGACCAGCCGCACCGGACAGGAGCACCAAGATGACCGAGCACGACGCCGCGCAGTGGCAGTTCGAGACCACCCAGGTCCACGCCGGCGCACAGCCGGACCCGACCACCGGGGCTCGGGCGACGCCGATCTACAAGACGACCTCGTACGTCTTCGCGAACTCGGACGAAGCGCGCGACCTGTTCGCGCTCGCCAAGCCGGGCAACATCTACTCCCGGATCATGAACCCGACGAACGACGTCGTCGAGCAGCGGATCGCCGCGCTCGAGGGCGGGTCCGGGGCCCTGCTCGTCGCGTCCGGCCAGGCTGCCGAGACCTACGCGGTGCTGAACATCGCGGGGGCGGGTGACCACATCGTGTCGTCGTCGTCGATCTACGGCGGCACGTACAACCTGTTCAAGTACACGCTGGCGAAGCTCGGCATCGAGACGACGTTCGTCGAGGACCAGGACGACCTCGAGGAGTGGCGCCGCGCGGTCCGACCGAACACGAAGCTGTTCTTCGCCGAGACCATCGGCAACCCGAAGATCAACGTCCTCGACATCACGGGCGTCAGCGACGTCGCTCACGAGTCCGGTGTCCCGCTGATCGTCGACAACACGATCGCGACGCCCTACCTGATCCGTCCGTTCGAGCACGGCGCGGACATCGTGGTGCACTCGGCCACGAAGTTCCTCGGCGGCCACGGCACGGTCATCGGCGGGATCATCGTCGACGGCGGGACGTTCGCCTGGTCGCAGCACGCCGACCGGTTCCCGGAGTTCAACACGCCCGACCCGTCGTACCACGGTGCGGTCTTCGCCGAGGCGGTCGGCAACGAGCTCGCCTACATCGTGAAGGCCCGGGTGCAGCTGCTCCGCGACCTCGGTGCGTCGAACTCGGCGGACACGGCGTTCGCGCTGCTGCAGGGCATCGAGACCCTGTCGCTCCGCATCGAGCGGCACGTGTCGAACGCGCAGGAGATCGCGGAGTGGCTCGACCAGCACCCCGACGTCGCCACGGTCGCCTACGCCGGGCTGCCGACGTCGCCCTGGTACGCGGCCGCGAACCGGTACGCGCCGAAGGGCGTCGGCGCCGTGCTGTCGTTCGAGCTCAAGGGCGGGGTGACCGCGGGCAAGGCGTTCGTGGACAACCTGCAGCTGTTCTCGCACCTGGCGAACATCGGCGACGTCCGCTCGCTCGTCATCCACCCGGCGTCGACCACGCACTCGCAGTTGACCCCCGAGCAGCAGCTGACCACCGGGGTCACGCCCGGCCTGGTGCGGCTGTCGGTCGGCATCGAGAACATCGCCGACCTGAAGGCCGACCTCGAGGCCGGGCTCGCCGCGGCCCGGGCGATCGCGCAGGAGAGCCAGCGCGCGTAGGGCTCGCGCGGCCGGGCCTGCCTGGCTGCCTGCCTGCCGATGCGCGTGCATGTTGCGACGTCCCACGTGTCGATCGACGCGTGGGACGTCGCTCGTTGCACACGCATCCGGTACGTGCGCATGGTGCGACGATCCACGAGTCGAACAACGCGCACGATGTCGGAACATGCGCGCGCACGGAACGGCGAGCACGGCCCGAAGGCCGGCCACGCGCCGGGCGTGACGTAACACGGCGGCGGCGACCCGCGCCTCCCGGCAGACTGGACGCACGATGGACTGGCAGACGACCCCCGAGGACTCCGTGCCGTCCACCCTGGTGCCCGGCACCGAACTCGGCACCCTCGGCAAGCCGCCCGTGACCGGTGCATGGCGTCCCGGTGACCACCCGGGTGCACGCCACTTCGAGTCGCTCGGCGAGCAGTGGGTGCGCGGCGGCCGCCTGCCGTCCGTGCGCGTGGCCTACGAGACGTGGGGCACGCTCAATGCCGCCCGCGACAACGCGGTGCTCGTCCTGCACGCACTGACCGGGGACTCGCACGTCACCGGTGCCGCCGGCCCGGGCCACCGCACCGCCGGCTGGTGGGGCGACGTCGTCGGGCCCGGGCGGGCGATCGACACCGACCGGTGGTTCGTGATCGCGCCGAACATGCTCGGCGGCTGCCAGGGCACCACCGGGCCGTCGTCGGTGTCGCCGTCGGGCGCGGAGTGGGGCTCGCGGTTCCCGTTCGTGACGGTGCGCGACCAGGTCGAGGTGCAGGCGCAGCTCGCCGACCGACTCGGCATCGAGACCTTCGCGGCGGTCGTCGGCGGGTCGATGGGCGGCATGCACGCCCTCGAGTTCGCGGTCTCGCACCCTGCGCGTGTGCAGCGGCTGGCGGTCCTCGCGTCGACGGCACAGACCACCGCCGACCAGATCGCGGCGAACTCCCTGCAGCGAGCGGCGATCCAGATGGACCCGGCGTTCGCGGGCGGCGACTACTACGAGGCCGACGTCGGCGAGGGCCCGCACCGCGGACTCTCGCTGGCCCGGCGGATGGCGCTCATGACCTACCGGGCGTCGGACGAGCTGAACAGCCGCTTTGCGCGGTCCTGGCAGAGCGACGTCTCCCCACTCGGCGACGACGGCCGGTTCTCGGTGGAGAGCTACCTCGACTTCCACGGCAACAAGTTCACCCGGCGGTTCGACGCCTCGAGCTACGTGACGCTGACGTACGCGATGGACTCGCACGACGTCGGCGCCGGGCGCGGCGGGGTGTCGGCGGCACTCGGGCTGGTCACCGCACGGACCCTGGTCGTGGGGATCTCGAGCGACCGGCTGTTCCCCGTCGAGGACCAGCACCGGATCGCCGCGGGCGTGCCCGATGCACTCGACGGGGACACCGCAGCGGTGATCGAGAGCGAGTTCGGACACGACGGGTTCCTCATCGAGCACGAGCAGGTCGGGGCGCACCTGCGGCGGTTGCTCGACTCCTGAACGGGCCCGCCTGCCACCACGGCGCGCCGAAGACCCCCCAACGGGTGGCGCGCGTGGAATGATGGCGTGGAGCTCGGCACTGACCGACGCTCGGTTTCCCGCACCGCCAGATCGTCACCAACCAGGACATCGATGGACTTCATCGCACAGGAACGCGACCGCTTGCTGCGGTCGGCGACCCGTGTCGTGGGCATCGTCTGCGCGCTGGTCAGCGTCGTGGGCATCCTCTCCGCCGCCGCCGTGCCCACGCTGCCCCTCATCGGCGCACTCCTCTGCATCGCCGCGATGATCACCGCCCTCGTGTGCTTCGCTCGCGGCGGCGAAGTGTGGTGGACCGCCGCCATCGTCGTCGCCGGGCTCGCCACGATGGTGCTGCTCTTCACCGGCGTCGACGACTCGGCGCGGCCCCTCGTCGCCAGCGCCGTCATGCCCCTGGCCGCCGGCGGGCTCTCGGCACCGCTGATGGCCCAGCGCGGGCACCCGGTCGGTCTCGGCATCACCATCGCCGGCGGCGGCGCCGTGGTGGTGCTCATGGTCTGGGGATCGGGCTCGCTCCTGTCGACCCCGGTCAGCGGCGCACTGCTCGGGTGGGTCCTGATGACCGTCGTGGCGATCTGGATCTCGCGCAGCATCCCCCGCGTCGCCCGCCGCATCTACAGCATCGGCACCGCCCACCGCGCCGAACGGCAGGCCAGCGAGACCGAGGCGCAGCGCCGCCAGGGTGCCCGCCTGCTGCACGACACGGTGCTCGCGACCCTGACGCTGCTGGCGCACTCCGGCGTCGGCGTCTCCGAGCAGGCCATGCGCGAGCAGGCCGCCGAGGACGCCCGACTGCTGCGGCACCTGCGCCTCGGTGCGACCCCGCAGCCCTCGCAGTCCGGTGACTACTCGCTCACCCGCGAAGAGGAATCGCCCCTCGGGCAGACCCTGGAGTCCGTCAAGCAGCGCTTCGGTCGGATGGGGCTCGAGGTCAGCTGGCACGGCACCGGGCAGGTCCTGCTGCCGTCGAACGTGCTCGACGCGTTCCTCCTCGCGCTCGGCGAGTGCCTCGAGAACGTCCGTCGACACGCCGGCGTCGGCGAGGCGCACGTCACGATCGTCCACGACAACGAGGTCGTCCGTGCGATGGTCACCGACTCCGGCGTCGGCTTCGACCTCACCACCGTCAGTGCCGAGCGACTCGGCTTCAAGGAGAGCGTCGTGAACCGCCTGCGCGAGGTCGGCGGCGACGCGAAGCTCTTCTCCGCGCCGGGCTCCGGCACCACCGTCGTCCTGGAGGCACCGCGATGACCCGGGTCCCCGAGGACACCATCGGCCGCAGCCTGCCCGGCGAGACCGCTCCGCCTGCACCCCGGACCCGCCGCGAGGCGCGCGAGCGGTACCGGACGAGCGAGCGCCGGCAGGCCAGAGGGCTCCCGTCGACGTCGACCGGTGCCCGGTCCCTGCGGCAGGCCGCCAAGCCCGGTGCCTCGCTCGGTGCCGGCTACCTTGGCCTCGGCGCCGCGGTCCTCACGGCGATCGAGGCCGTCGCCGGCATCGCGTTCTTCCTGGTGCGCTGGAACGAGTACTCCGACCCGTGGTTGCCCGCGGTCGCCTGGGGGCTCTACGTCGTCGCCGCCGTCGGGGTCGGACTCAGCGTCCTGACCTACGGCGAACGGCTGACGGGTCCGGCCTTCGCGTTGATCTGCGTCGTGCTGGCCTGCGTGGTCACCCTCGACTTCATCGGCATCTGGCCCGAGCACGACATCGCCCACACCGCGACCGCGTCGATGGCCGCCGGGTTCGCCCTGCTGCCGATCGCCACGCTCCGACCCGCCCGCGAGGTCGCCGTCGCCATCGGTGCGCTCGGCATCGCGTTCATCGTGATGGCCGTCGCGTCGACGCCGATCACGCACGACACCATGCCCGGCATCGTGTCCCTGCTGTCGCTCGTCGTCGTGCCGCCGGCGCTCGCGCTGTACGTCGTGCAGCGGTTCCGCCAGCTCGTGCAGCGCGAACTCGACCGGGTGCTCGTGCAGAGCAACGTGCAGGCGCCGCAGTTCGCCGTCGGCATGCTCGCCTCGGACGAGCTCGCCCGGCTCGACCTGGCCGCCGAGAAGCTGCTCGACGCCGTCGCCAACGGCACCGACCCGCTGCCGCTGTCCGACGCCTCGAGTTCCGTCGCCGCATCGCTCGCCACCGAGCTCCGCCTGCACCTGATCGAGGGCCGCCGCGAGACCTGGCTCTACCACGCGATCACCGAGTCCGACCACCTCGGTCGCTCGGTGAGCGTCGCCGACCCGACCGCCCTGGCGGGGCACCTCTCCCCCACCCAGCGCGACGGGCTGCTGCAGGCGATCTGGCAGATGGTCGGCGACGGCCGCACCGCGCAGCCCGGCATGCCCGTCGTCTCCGTCACCCTCGGTCCGATCGGCTCCGACGGTCACCCGGTCAGCGACGACACGATGGACGTCCCCGTCGTCATCGAGTCCCGCGGGGTGCCCCGTCGCAGCCTCGGCCCGACGGCGTGGAGTGCCCTGCAGCGCATCGGCCCGTACACCGAGACCGTCCGCGACGGCGCGCTGCACATCGTCGCGCACTGCGTCGTGAACCGACATCCGTCGATGTAGCCGCCGGACACCCGCACGCCTGACCGACTTCCGGCCCGCATCCTCCTAGGATCGGCCGAGCAATCCGCACCGAGAAAGGACGCCAGCATGGCGACTCCAGAGGAACCGATCCGACTCGCACTGGTCGACGACCACAGGATGCTCCTCGGCGCGCTCACGGAGTGGATCCGGAACGCGGCCGACGACATCACCCTGGTGGCCGCCGTCACGACCTGGCCCGAGCTCCTGACGAGCCCGGCGTTCCCGGTCGACGTGGTGCTGCTGGACCTGGACCTCAAGGACTCCATCCCGGTGTCGCTGAAGATCTCGACGCTCAAGACCGCGGGCGTCAAGACCGTCGTGATGAGCACGTACTCGGAGCCGAACGTCGTGCGCGAGGCCCTCGGCGCCGGTGCCCTCGGGTACCTCGTCAAGAGCGAGGACGCCGACATGATCGTCGAGGCGATCCGCTCCGCCCAGCGCGGCGAGCAGTACGTCTCGGCCGAGCTCGACCTCGCCATCAACAGCGGCGACGTCGGCGGTGTCCCGAAGCTCAGCGCCCAGGAGCGTCGCGTGATGGCCCTGTACGGCGGTGGCGAGCCCGTCAAGAGCGTCGCCTACCAGCTCGGCATCTCCGAGGAGACCGCGAAGAGCTACCTCAAGCGCATCCGCGAGAAGTACCGCGTCGCCGGCTTCGACGTGGGCACGAAGGTCGCGCTGCGGAAGCGTGCGATCACCGACGGCATCATCGTGCAGGACGGCAGCCCCCTGGGCCTGTAGCGCGCGTGCGTCGCGCATCGAGTGAGCAGAAGACGTCGGGTCCCGTCACGGAACCCGACGTCTTCTGCTCACTCGGGGCGGTCTTCCGCGCCACGTGACGGACGGGAGGCCCGTGGCGGCGTCGCCACGGGCCTCCCGTCCGGTGGGTGCATGCGCGCACCCCGCGTGTCAGGCCGTCGGGACCGGTGCGGTGATCGGGCCGGTGGACGGTGACGAGGAGCGGACCGCGGCGCGACGGGTACTCCGCCGCTCGACCGCGTAGCTGACCATCGTCACCAGGACGCCGAGCAGCGCGAGGCCGATGCCGAGCCAGCCCGGTGCGAGGAACCCGAAGCCGGCGGCGATGACGGCGCCACCAAGGGCCGCACCGATCGAGTTGCCGATGTTGAACGCCGAGTGGTTCAGAGCCGCCGCGATCGTGCGGGCATCCCCCGCGACGTCCATCAGGCGCGACTGCACCGCCGGCGGGATCGCCGACGAGGTCGCACCGAGCAGGAACGCGCCGAGCAGCATGCCCCAGAGCCACTGCGCCGTCAGGACGGTGACGAGCAGTGCACCGATGAGCGAGAACATGCCGACGTAGATCGTGCGCTTCACGCTGTGGTCGGCCAAGTGTCCGCCGAGCACCCCGCCGACGACCATGCCGATGCCCACGACGACGAGCACGATCGGCACGAACGACTCCGGCATCCCGGTGACGTTCTGCACGAGCGGGGAGATGTACGAGTACACCGCGAAGAACCCGCCGAACCCGACGGCGCCGAGGCCCATGACGATCCACACCTGCGGCACGCGGAACGCCCGGAGCTCTCGGCCGATCGTGGCGTGCTCGTCGCGGGCGCTCTTCGGCACGAAGGCCGCGACGGCCAGGAACGTCAGGGCGAACAGCGCGGCGACGACACCGTAGGCGACCCGCCACCCGGCCACCTGTCCGACCCACGTGATCGCCGGGACGCCGACGACGTTCGCGACCGACAGGCCGAGCAGCACCATGGCGATGCCCTTGCCGCGCTTGCCCGGGCCCATCATGTCGCCCGCGACGATCGACGCGATGCCGAAGTAGGCGCCGTGCGGCAGACCCGCGACGAAGCGGGCGACGAGCACCAGACCGAACGAGGGCAGCAGCGCGCTCGCGATCGTCGCGACGACGAACCCGACGAGCAGCACGAGGATCAGGCCCTTGCGCGGGAACCGGGCGGACATCGCCGCGATGGTCGGCGCGCCGACGACGACCCCGAGGGCGTAGGCGCTGACGAGCCAGCCGGCGTGGGCGATCCCGGCGTCGGGGTCGATGCCGTACTGCTCGGGGAGCAGGGCCTGCGCGATGTTCGGCAGCAGCCCCATCGCGACGAACTCGGTCGAGCCGATGGCGAACCCGCCGAGGGCGAGCGAGATGAGCGCGAGGGTGCGACGCGCAGGCGTGAGCTGTGACATGGGGCCTGTTCTCGTGCGGGCGGAGCGGGACGACGGTGCAGCACCCCACCGGACGGGGCGGCCGTGATGTCCTGGTCCGTCGAGTGTAGACCGCTCCAACGGACCAACGAAAGCCCGCGGGAGCTCAGGCCGCCTGGCGCTCCGGGGTGCGGGTCCGTGCCGGGGCCTGCTCGGGCAGCTCGTCGCGGTGCACCCATCCGGTGCCGCACTCCGCGCAGCTCGCCCAGGCGTTCTCGCCGTGTTCGTCCGTGTCGATGACGACCGTTCGCAGGTCGCAGTCGGGGCACCAGCCGTCGTGCATCATCACGCGCTCCTCATCGTCGTCTCGCAGGCCACCGGAAGTGGCTCGATGCACACCATGAGACACCCGGCCACCGACATCCGAGGGACCGCTCCGGCGTGTCGGTCGACGCTGCGGTGCAGGATGACGACGTGCCCACCATCACGACCGTCCTGGCCTCCTGCGCCGCCGGCGCGCCCGCGAACTGCGAGGACGTCACCGACCCGCTCGGGATCGTCGTCGTCGTGGTGTTCGCGGTCGCCGGCCTCGTCCTGCTGACGGTCGCCGCGGTCCTCGGCACCGACCCCCGTCGCCGCAGGCGTCCGCGTCGGCGCCGCTGACCGCTACTCGCCGAGCGCGGCCTCGAGCCGTTCGAGCTTGCCGTCGATCTCGCCGGTGTGCCCGGGTCGGATGTCGGCCTTGAGCACGAGCGACACCCGCGTGCCGTACGCACCGACGGCCTCGGTGGCGCGCTTGACGACGTCCATGACCTCGTCCCACTCCCCCTCGATCTCGGTGAACATCGACGAGGTGCGGTTCGGCAGCCCACTCTCGCGCACCACGCGCACGGCGGCCGCGACGGCGTCGTGCACGGACCCGTCGGACGTTGCAGCGGGACCACCGGACGGAGCGACGGAGAAGGCGACGATCATGCGTCCATCCTGCCCGGCTCGGTCTGGTCGCGCACGGACGGCGACGAGCGCGCCGACACCCGTCCGGACCCCGCAGCCCGCCCCATCCGCACCAGCACGACGACGCTCCACACCAGGATCGCCACCTCGAGCACGTTCCGCACCGTGAGCACCACGAGGATCCACGGCTGCACGCCGAGCAACTGGTCGTAGTAGCCCGGGTAGATCACCTGCGTGAGCAGCGCCATCGGCAGCGCGGTCACCGCGATCGGCACGAACCGGCGCGCACTCGGGGTGCCCGCCGCGAGCCCCCACACGATCGGCACCGCGAACCAGCCGATGTACTGCGGCGACCCCACCTTGTTCGTCGCGATGAGCGCCGCGACGAACAGCAGCGCGAGCACCGGCGCGAGCTCGGCCCGACGGGCACCGCGGCGCGTGGCCCAGAGCGCGAGCACGACCCCGGCCACCACGACGACGGCCATCAGCGGCGTCGACACCGCGGCGGCGGCGGACGTGCCGGCACCGGACACCTCGAAGGTCAGGATCTCCTGGTCGTAGAACACCGCTGCACCCGGGACGCCGAACGCTGCGGCCCACATGAAGGGCGTCGCGAGCGGTGACTCGATCTGCAGCCCACGGCCGGTCTGCTCACCGACGAAGGACAGCAGGTACGGCGCACCGCCCCACAGCACGTCGACGAGCACGATCAGGGCGCTCAGCACGAGGGCTCCGGCGAGCACACCCCGGCGGTGTCCGCGGCGCAGGAGCAGCAGCACCGCGACGAGCGCCGCGGGCCACACCTTCGTCCAGGCACCGGCGGTGAAGAGCGCGGAGGCGACGGCCGGCCTCGAGGCCACGAACGCCACGCCCACCAGCGCGAACACCGTCGCGACGGTGTCGATCCGACCGAGCGCGATCGGCCCGAGCGCGAGCAGGAACAGCAACCACCACCAGACGACCCGCACGCCGTGCACGCCGAAGCGGTCGGACGACCCCACACGCGCCCGGAACCGCCACAGGAACGCGCACGCCGCGGCATCGAGCAGCACCATCAGCAGCAGCCAGCCCGTGCCGATCGACGCGACGCCCCCGAGGGCCGCCGCGGCCATCGGCACGATCGCCAGGATCGGGTACACCCAGGCGCCGTCGATGCCGACCCAGAAGTCCGCGGTCCGCCCGGTCTCGATCCAGCGGCTGTAGGTGATGGTCACGTCACCGAGCGGCAGGTTCGCCGACACGAGGGTCAGCCACCACAGGAACCCGTGCACGGCGACGAACGCCAGGACGAAGCCGGCGAGTTCGAGCCACCGGGTCGAGGTCCTCTGCACCGGACGAGCGTAGCGGCCGGAGCGGGGGCGATCGCTGCCACGGACTCAGGGTCTCCCGAGCATGACGTGTCACCGTTCTGCTCGTGACCTCCGACACCCCGCGCAAGCGCCGCAAGGCCGTCATCTGGATCTCCGTCATCGCCGCCGTCGTCGTCCTCGGCGTCGTGGGCGCGGTGGTCTTCACGAACGTCTACACGAGCACCGAGAACGCGAAGGCCTCGGCCGCGCCGTCCGTCGCCGCCACCCGCGAAGCCTCCACCCTCGACGCCACGGACCTGTCCGGCGAGTGGACGGTCGGCGGCGACTCGGAAGCCGGGTACCGCGTCCACGAGGTCCTGAACGGCTCCGACGTCACCGTCACCGGCCGCACCGACAGCGTCGCCGGCACCGCGACCGTCGACGGCACGAGCATCACCGCCGCGAAGATCACGGTGCAGGTCGCCGACATCACCACCGACTCCGACCAGCGCGACGCCTACTTCCGCGACTCCGCGATGGACGCGGCGGCCTTCCCCGAGGCCACCTTCGAACTCACCGGACCGATCGCCGACGCGGTCCCGAGCGGCTCCGACACGACGACCGTGACGGCCCCGGGGAAGCTCACCCTGCACGGCGTCACGAAGGACGTCACCGCGAAGCTGCAGGTCGGCCTGAACGGCGACGGCGTCGACATCTCCGGTTCGGTCCCGATCACCTTCTCGGACTACGGCGTGCAGGCCCCGAGCCTGGGGTTCGTCAAGGTCGACGACGCGGGTTCCGTCGAGTTCCTGGTGCACGCGACCCCCGCGAGCTGACGTCCGCGACGCGCGTCACGTCCGTGACGTGACCGCCGACGGCCTGGAGGCGCGGTGCCAGCTGGCACCGCGCCTCCCGTCCGTCCGTCGTCGCGGTCTGAAGCCGCACCCGCTGGCTGATGCGTGCGCATGTTGCGACCTTGCACCTGTCGAACCCGTGGTGTCCCGTCGGAACATGCGCACGAACCCATTGCGTGCGCATCCTTCGACAGAACACGCGTCGATCACCTCGTGGATCGTCGGAAGGTGCACGCGCACCGACCGCTAGCCGCGCGCGTCCCCGTCCACGACCAGGTCCCGCACGACCCCCGGCAGCTCGGCGATGAGCGTCGTCATCGGGAACGGCCCGCCGCCGGAGGCCCGCCGCGCCGCGATCCCGTGCACCACCGCGGCCGACGCGGCCAGGTGCGCGAGGTCCGGCGGCGTGAGCGACGAACCGGCCGCCTCGACGGAGCCCTGCCGCGCGGCGACGAGCGCCCCGAGGACCCCGCCCAGCACGTCCCCGGCACCGGCCGCCGCGAGCCACGGCGTCGCCGAGGACGCCACGAGCCGCACCGACCCGTCCGGGGTGACCACGTGCGTCCGCTCCCCCTTGAGCAGCACGACGCTGCCGGTCTGCTCCGCCGCACGGAGCGCCGCGGCGGCCGGGTCCTGCTCGATCTCGGCGCGGTCGGCCCCCAGGAACGAAGCGAGTTCACCGGCGTGCGGGGTGAGCACGGCGAGCGGCCCGAGGTCGACGAGCGGGATCGCCCCGGCGTCGACGACGACCGGGACGCCGTCGTCGGACGCGTGCGAGAAGCCCGCCGCCGTCGTCTCGTCCAGGTCACCCAGCGACGGCGCCGAGATCCCGGAGCCGACGAGCCAGGCCTGCACCCGACCGACGCCGGACACGACCTCGGGGCGGCGGGTGAGCACGTGGTCGGTGGCGCGTGACGGTCCGACGTACCGGACCATGCCGACGCCGGTGTGCACGGCGGCGTCGACCCCGAGCACCGCGGCGCCGGGGTACTGGTCGGACCCGGTCGCGATGCCGAGCACCCCGCGGCGGTACTTGGTGGACTCCCCCGTCGGCGCGGTGGCCCACGCGGCGGCATCGGACGGTCGGACGGGCACGAAGTCGTTCACCGGCCCCACGTTACGGTGGAGCACATGAGCCTGTTCCTGCCTGGTCGCGTGGTGGTCTTCGACTACGGCGAGGTGATCAGCCGGACGCCGCACGCCTCGCGGGACGCCCTCGTGGCCGCCACCGGGGTCCCGGCCGACGAGCTGTTCCCGGTGTACCAGGAGCTCCGGCACGACCTGGACCGCGGCGACCTGTCCGTCGTGGCGTACTGGCGTGCGATCGCGGAACGGACCGGACGGACCTGGAGCATCTCCGAGATCCACCGGTTCTGGGCAATCGACTTCACCGGGTGGTTCGAGGTCGAGCCGGAGACCCTCGAGATCGTCGAGGAGCTGCACGACGCCGGCACCCGTGTCGCCCTGCTCTCGAACGCGGGCTTCGACTTCGGCGACCCGTACCGCCGCTCCCCGATGGGCTCGTTGTTCGAGACCGTCGTGGTGAGCGCCGAGGAGCACGTCCTGAAGCCCGCGGCATCCATCTACCGCGACACCTGTGCGCGCTTGGGAATCGACCCGGGTCAGATGGTGTTCGTGGACAACAGGGCCGAGAACGCCACCGGTGCGGAAGCGATCGGGGCGGTCGGCCACCACTACACGTCGCCGGCGTCACTGCGGTCGTTCCTGACGGAACTGGCCGAGGCGCCGGCACCCGTCCTCTGAGGAGCCCGCGTGACGCACGCCCTGTTCGACCCGATCACCGTCCGTGACCTGACCGTCCGCAACCGCATCTGGGTCTCCCCGATGTGCCAGTACTCGGTGGACCAGCAGGACGGCGTCCCGACGACGTGGCACCTCGTGCACCTGGGCGGCTTCGCCAAGGGCGGCGCCGGCGCGGTCGTGGTCGAGGCGACGGGCGTCGTGCCCGAGGGACGGATCACCCCGCAGGACCTCGGGCTGTGGAACGACCAGCAGCGCGACGCGTTCAAGCCGATCGTCGACTTCCTGCACGAGCAGGGCGCCGCGGCGGGTATCCAGCTGGCGCACGCCGGCCGCAAGGCGTCGACGTACCGCCCCTGGGACACCACGCACGGCACCGTCCCCGCCGACCAGGGCGGCTGGACCACGGTCGCGCCGTCGGCCGTGGCCTTCGACGGCTACGACGTCCCGCGCGAGCTCGCGGTCGAGGACATCCGGGTCGTCGCCCTCGCCTTCGCGCAGTCCGCCCGCCGCGCGGTGGAGGCCGGGTTCGACCTGGTCGAGATCCACGCGGCCCACGGCTACCTGCTGCACCAGTTCCTCTCGCCGCTGAGCAACCAGCGCACCGACCAGTACGGCGGCTCGCTCGAGAACCGTGCCCGCGCGCTGCTCGAGGTCGTCGATGCCGTGCGCGCCGAGGTCGGCCAGGGCTTCCCGATCGTCGTCCGCTTCTCGGCCACCGACTGGGTCGACGGCGGGCTCACGCTCGACGAGACCACCGTCGTCGCCCGCTGGGCCGCGGAGCACGGTGCCGACCTGGCCGACGTGTCGACCGGCGGCAACGTCGCGAGCGCGCCGATCCCGGTCGGCCCCGGCTACCAGGTGCCGCACGCCGCGGCGATCAAGCGCGACGCCGGCATCCCGACGATCGCCGTGGGCATGATCTCCGAGGCGTTCCAGGCCGAGCAGATCGTCGCGACCGGCCTGGCCGACGTCGTGATGATCGGTCGCGAGATGCTCCGCGACCCGTCGTTCGCGCTCCGTGCCGCCGTCGAACTCCGCGTGCCGGTCGACTACGAGCCGCAGCAGTACCACCGCGCGCGGATCACGGCCTAGGCGCGGTCGGTTCTGTACGGATTCACGGTCCGGCGACCGCGCAGGCAGTACGATTGGCAGCACTGTGGACGATCCCCCGAATAGTTCTTCGCCTCACTCATCCGCCGCTCACTCGGTGAGCTGCACGTCATCCCTGTGCGCGAACGGGGGTGAATCATGAGTCCGATCGACATCGTCATGCTGATCGGCGGCATCCTGCTGACCCTCGGCACGGGTGTCTTCGTCGCGTCCGAGTTCGCGCTGGTCAACCTCGACCGCGCCGACGTCGAAGCGCGGCGCGACCGGGGTGAAGCCGGCCTCGCACCGGTCATCGGCGCGCTGAAGGTCACCTCGACGCACCTGTCCAGCGCACAGCTCGGCATCACGCTGACCACGCTGCTGACCGGCTACCTGCTCGAACCCTCGATCGCGAAGCTGCTCGAGGCGCCGTTCCTGGCGATGAACCTGCCGGAGGGCATCGTCGAGACCGTCGGCTCGATCGTGGCGCTCGTCATCGCGACCCTGCTGTCGATGATCCTCGGCGAACTCGTGCCGAAGAACTTCGCGCTCGCGCTGCCCCTGCAGACCGCCAGGCTCGTGGTCCCGCTGCAGATCGCGTTCACGACGGTCTTCAAGCCCGCCGTCGCGCTGCTGAACGGCACCGCGAACGCCGTGCTCCGGTCGCTGGGCATCGAGCCGCAGGAGGAACTCTCCGGTGCCCGCAGCGCCGAGGAACTCACCTCGCTGCTGCGCCGGTCGGCGTCGGAGGGCTCGCTCGAACAGGACACCGCGACGCTCCTCGAGCGCACCATCTCGTTCTCCGAGCTGAGCGCCAGCGACGTGATGACCCCGCGCCCGCGGCTCTCCACCATCCGCGTGTCCGAGTCCGCCGAGGACGTCATCGCCCTCGCCCGCAAGACCGGCTTCAGCCGCTTCCCCGTCATCGAGGAGGACGCGGACGACGTCGTCGGCATCGTGCACGTCAAGCAGGCCGTCGCCGTGCCGCGCGAGAAGCGTCCGGAGGTCCCCGTCGGGGCACTCATGACCGACGCCGAACGCGTGCCGGAGACCATGCCCGGCGACACCCTGCTCGCCGAGGTCCGCGGCCGCGGCTACCAGATGGTCATCGTCGTCGACGAGTACGGCGGCACCGCCGGCGTCGTCACGCTCGAGGACCTGATCGAGGAGATCGTCGGCGAGGTCTCCGACGAGCACGACCGTGCCCGCATCGACGTGGTCCGCTCCCGCGACTGGCTGACCTTCCCCGGTCTGCTGCGTCCCGACGAGCTCGAGGACCGCGCCGGCGTGAAGGTGCCCGAGGAGGGCCCGTACGAGACCGTCGGCGGGTTCGTCATGTCGACGCTGGGCCGTCTGCCCGTCGTCGGTGACGAGGTGCCCCTGGACGGCGGGGTGTTCCGCGTCGAGCGGCTGGACGGCCGTCGGATCGACCGCATCCGCTGGACCCCGACGCGCCCGTCGACCGACACGGCGGCGACCGCGATCATCATCCCGTCCACCAAGAGCACCCCGACCACCACGACGAAGGGCAGCACCCGATGAGCTCCGATTGGTGGGGGATCTTCTGGCTCGTCGTCCTCTTGATGGGCAACGCGTACTTCGTCGCGGCCGAGTTCGCGGTCATCTCCGCACGCCGCTCCCAGATCGAGCCTCGCGCCGAAGAGGGCTCGAAGGCCGCGCAGATGACGCTGTGGGCGATGGAGCACGCCACCCGCATGCTCGCCACGACCCAGCTCGGCATCACGGTCTGCTCGCTGCTCATCCTGAACGTGTCCGAGCCGGCGATCCACCACCTGCTCGAGGTCCCGCTGCACCTGACCGGCTGGAGCGCCGAGGTGATCGGCACCGTGGCCTTCGTGTTCACGCTGCTGCTCGTGTCGTTCCTGCACGTGGTGTTCGGCGAGATGGTGCCGAAGAACATCTCGTTCTCGATGCCGGACCGCGCCGCGCTGCTGCTCGTGCCGACGCTCTGGTACATCGGTCACGGCCTGCACTGGGTCATCGTCGGCCTGAACGAGGTCGCGAACGCCGTGCTGCGGCTGTTCCGCGTCGAGCCCAAGGACGAAGCGGTGAGCGCGTTCACGGTGGAGGAGGTGCAGACCATCGTGGAGCAGTCCCGCCGCGAGGGCACCCTGACCGACGACGGCAAGCTCGCCCTGGCGTTCGAGTTCACCGAGAAGAAGGTCCGTGACGTCGCCGTGCCGATGGCCGAGCTCGTCACCCTGCCCGACGACGCCACCCCGGCCGACGTCGAGCACGCCGTGGCGCAGCGCGGGTTCTCCCGCTACGTGCTCGTCGGCGAGGACGGCTCCCCCACCGGCTACGTGCACGTGAAGGACGTCATCGACCTGCGGCCGGACGAGTTCGACGACCCGGTGCCGCCGAAGCGCATCCGCCAGCTCATCTCGCTCTACACCGAGATGGACCTCGAGGACGCGCTCGCGACCATGCGGGCCGCCGGCCGCCACGTGGCCCGCGCCTTCGACGCGGACGGCCACACGATCGGCGTGCTGTTCCTCGAGGACATCCTCGAAGAACTGGTGGGCGAGGTCGAGGACGCGACCCGACGCCGGTAGCCGCAGCGGAAGGACGGACTGGAGGCGCGGTGCCAGCTGGCACCGCGCCTCCCGTCCGCCGTGTGGTCGCGTGTCCACGGCGTCGGCGTGCGTTTCGCGCTCAGCGACACGTCACGCGCTGCGCCGCCCGTGAGCTGTCGCTCAGCGCGAAAGTCCGGCGCGCGCTACCAGCTGACGGGCAGGGGCTTGCCCTCCTCGTACCCGGCGGCGGACTGGATGCCGACCAGCGCGCGCTCGGAGAACTCGGCAAGGGACGACGCGCCCGCGTAGGTGGCGGAGCTGCGGACGCCGGTGGTGATCATGTCGAGCAGGTCCTCGACGCTCGGGCGCTCCGGGTCGAGGTAGATCGTGGACGACGAGATCCCCTCGGCGAAGAGCGCCTTGCGGGCCCGCTCGTACGGGTCGAGCCGCTCGAACCGCTCGCGCACGGCCTTCGCCGAGGCCATGCCCCAGCTCTCCTTGTACGCCTTGCCCGCGGCGTCACGGCGCAGGACGCCCGGGGCCTCGAGCGTGCCGGCGAACCACGAGCCGATCATGACGGCCGACGCCCCGGCTGCCAGCGCGAGGGCGACGTCGCGCGGGTAGCGCACCCCGCCGTCCGCCCAGACGTGCGCACCGAGCGAGCGGGCCGCCGCGGCGGTCTCGAGCACGGCGGAGAACTGCGGACGACCGACGGCCGTCATCATGCGGGTGGTGCACATGGCGCCCGGTCCGACGCCGACCTTGATGATGTCCGCTCCGGCCCCGACCAGGTGCGCGACGGCGTCGGCGGTGACGACGTTGCCGGCGACGAGCGGGATGCCGAGCTGCAGCGACGCGACCGTGCGGAGTGCGCGGAGCATGCCGTCCTGGTGGCCGTGCGCGGTGTCGAGGACCAGGACGTCCACGCCCGCGGCGGCCAGCGCCTTCGCCTTGGCGGCGACGTCGCCGTTGATGCCGAGCGCGGCGGCGACCCGGAGCCGGCCGGAAGCGTCGACGGCGGGCGTGTAGATGTCGGAGCGGATCGCGCTCGTCTGGCTCGTGGTCCCGACGACCCGGCCGTGCCGCATGACCGGCGCGAAGTCGACCTCGGCGGCCGAGAGCACGTCGTACACGTGGCGGGGCGTGCCGGCGTCCTCGGCGTCGATCGCGGTCGAGGCGCCGTGCAGCAGGTCACCGAGGACGGCGTCGGGGCCGGCGGTGCCGAGGCGGGTCGCGGGCACGCAGCCCAGGTACTCCCCGTCGGCGTCGCGGACGACCACACCACGGCCGGCAACCGGCAGGAGCTGCTCGAGGGCCTCGGCGACGGTGGTCTGCGCACCCATGTCGTAGGCGGTGTCGAAGTCGACCGGCTGGTCCTTCACCCAGCGGATCGCGGCGTCGAGGTCCTGCAGGTGCATGTCCTGCGGCAGCACGCCCAGACCACCGCGGCGGGCCAGGGTGGCGGCGAGCCGGGGGCCGGTGACGGAGTTCATGTTGGCGCTGACGATCGGGATCGTGGCACCGCTGCCGTCGTTCGCCGCGAGGTCGACGTCGAAGCGGCTCGTCACGCCGGAACGGCTCGGGACGAGGAAGACGTCGGAGTAGGTCAGGTCGTGCGTCGGCCGCGTCTCGTAGAACCTCATGCGCTCCACTGTACGGCTCCCGTCACGGCCCCGACCGGGTGCTCCGGGGGCTGCCGACTCGCGCCGCGGCTGACACGGAACGGACATGTCGGAGCGGCTAGGCTTGGCACCTGTGCGGCGCAGGGTTGCTCCGCACGACACACACGAGCATCTATCGACGGAGAGTGGGCGATCGGCTGTGTCGAGCCATCTGACCGGAACGGACGAGACCGCGGGCGAATTCGGGGCGAACGAGTGGCTCGTCGACGAGCTCTACGAGCAGTTCGTCGCGGACAAGGAGTCGGTCGACAAGTCCTGGTGGCCGGTCCTCGAGAGCTACCACCGCACGCAGGTCGGTGACGCTCCGGCTCCGGCGGGCTCCCCCGCGCAGCAGGCGCCGGCGCAGCAGGCACCGGCCCAGCAGGCATCCGCCCAGCAGCAGTCGTCGACGCAGCAGCCGGCCACCGGGGACACCCCGGGCGAGGCGAAGTCGGGCCCGATCCAGGCGAAGACCACCTCGCGTCAGCCGGCACCGCAGCCGATCCCGGCCGAGGCGAACGACGCCGCCGACGACCACGAGGAGACCCACGAGGACGTGGCGACCCCGCTCCGGGGCATGGCGAAGACGCTGGCGTCGAACATGGACGCCTCGCTGACCGTCCCGACCGCCACGAGCGTCCGGACGATCCCGGCGAAGCTGATGATCGACAACCGGATCGTCATCAACAACCACCTGCGACGCGCCCGCGGCGGCAAGATCTCCTTCACGCACCTGATCGGGTGGGCGATGGTGCAGGCGCTCAAGGACTTCCCGAGCCAGAACGTCTACTACGAGGAGCGCGACGGCAAGCCGTTCGTCGTCGCCCCGGCGCACGTCAACCTCGGCATCGCGATCGACGTCCCGAAGAAGGACGGCACCCGCTCGCTCCTGGTGCCGAGCATCAAGCGCGCGGAGACCCTCACGTTCGGCCAGTTCCTCTCCGCCTACGAGGACCTCGTCAAGCGTGCCCGCGACAACAAGCTCACCCCGGCGGACTTCCAGGGCACGACGATCTCGCTCACCAACCCGGGCGGCATCGGCACCGTGCACTCGGTCCCCCGTCTGACGAAGGGGCAGGGCTCGATCATCGGCGCCGGTGCCCTCGAGTACCCGGCGCAGTTCCAGGGCTCGGCGTCGAAGACCCTGGTCGAGCTCGGCATCGGCAAGACCATCACCCTGACCAGCACCTACGACCACCGCGTCATCCAGGGCGCCGGTTCGGGCGAGTACCTCAAGCACGTGCACGAGCGCCTGATCGGTGAGCACGGCTTCTACGACGGCATCTTCGCCGCACTCCGGATCCCCTACAAGCCGATCCAGTGGGCGAACGACATCAACGTCGACCTGGCGCACCGGGTGAACAAGACCGCGCGTGTGCAGGAGCTCATCAACAGCTTCCGCGTCCGTGGGCACCTGATGGCCGACATCGACCCGCTCGAGTACCGCCAGCGAACGCACCCCGACCTCGAGATCGAGAGCCACGGGCTGACCTTCTGGGACCTCGACCGCGAGTTCGTCACCGGTGGGCTCGCCGGCACCACCTCGGCACCGCTGCGGGACGTCCTCGGGATCCTGCGCGACGCCTACTGCCGCACGGTCGGCATCGAGTACATGCACATCCAGGACCCGGAACAGCGTCGCTGGGTGCAGGAGCGCATCGAGGTGCCGTACTCGAAGCCGTCGAAGGACGAGCAGCTCCGCGTCCTCGGCAAGCTCAACGAAGCCGAGGCGTTCGAGACCTTCCTGCAGACCAAGTACGTCGGCCAGAAGCGCTTCTCGCTCGAGGGCGGCGAGTCCACCATCGCCTTCCTCGACACCCTGATCCAGCACGCCGCCGGAGCCGGACTGGCCGAGGTCGCGATCGGCATGGCCCACCGTGGCCGACTGAACGTGCTGACGAACATCGCCGGCAAGACCTACGGGCAGATCTTCCGTGAGTTCGAGGGGTCCTCGCTGCCGGGCACGGTGTCCGGTCAGGGCTCCGGCGACGTGAAGTACCACGTCGGCACCGAGGGCGTGTTCCGCACGTCCGACGGCTCGAGCATCCCGGTGACGATCGCCGCGAACCCGTCCCACCTCGAAGCCGTCGACGGCGTGCTCGAGGGCATCGTCCGCGCCAAGCAGGACCGCGAGGCACCCGGCAGCTTCGGCGTGCTCCCCGTGCTCGTGCACGGCGACGCGGCGATGGCCGGCCAGGGCGTGGTCGTCGAGACGCTGCAGATGTCGCAGCTCCGCGGGTACCGCACCGGCGGCACGGTCCACCTCGTCATCAACAACCAGGTCGGGTTCACCACCCCGCCCGAGTCGGCGCGCAGCTCGGTGTACTCCACCGACGTCGCGAAGACGATCCAGGCACCGATCTTCCACGTGAACGGTGACGACCCCGAGGCCGTCGCCCGCGTCGCCGAACTCGCCTTCGCGTACCGCGAGGAGTTCCACCGCGACGTCGTGATCGACCTGATCTGCTACCGCCGTCGTGGGCACAACGAGGGCGACGACCCCTCGATGACGCAGCCGCTGATGTACAACCTCATCGAGGCGAAGCGCTCCGTCCGCACGCTGTACACCGAGGCCCTCGTCGGCCGTGGTGACATCACGCAAGAGGAGTACGACGAGGCGCACCGCGACTTCCAGGACCGCCTGGAACGCGCCTTCGCCGAGACGCACGAGGCACAGACCGGCACCATCCCGGTCATCGAGGTCGACGACGACGGTGCGGTGCAGGGGCTCGAACGCCCGGCCGCACAGCGCGACGACTCCGAGGTCGAGGTGCACGAGACCGCCGTGTCCGAGGAACTCGTCCGGGCGATCGGCGACGCGCACAGCAACCCGCCCGCCGGGTTCTCCATCCACCCGAAGCTGCAGCAGCTGCTGACCAAGCGCACCGAGATGACGCGCAACGGGGGCATCGACTGGGCGATGGCCGAGCTCATGGCGATCGGCTCGATCCTGGTCGAGGGCAAGCCCGTCCGCCTCGCCGGACAGGACGCCCGACGCGGCACGTTCGTCCAGCGCCAGTCGGTGTTCCACGACCGGGTGAACGGCCAGGAATGGCTGCCGCTGTCGAACCTCACCGAGGACCAGGCCCGGTTCTACGTGTACGACTCGCTGCTGAGCGAGTACGCGGCGATGGCCTTCGAGTACGGCTACTCGGTGGAACGACCCGAGTCCCTCGTGCTCTGGGAGGCACAGTTCGGCGACTTCGCGAACGGTGCCCAGATCGTCATCGACGAGTTCATCTCGTCCGCCGAGCAGAAGTGGGGGCAGCGCTCCGGCCTCGTCCTGCTGCTGCCGCACGGGTACGAGGGCCAGGGGCCGGACCACTCGTCGGCACGCATCGAGCGTTACCTGCAGCTGTGCGCCGAGGACAACATGATCGTCGCGCGCCCGTCGACCCCGGCGTCGTACTTCCACCTGCTCCGCCGGCAGGCCTGGGCCCGTCCGCAGAAGCCGCTCGTCGTGTTCTCCCCGAAGGCGATGCTCCGGCTCCGCCAGGCGACGAGCGCGGTCGAGGACTTCACGACGGGCACGTTCGAGCCCGTGCTGGACGACGCGCGGATCACCGACAAGGGCGCCGTGCGTCGCGTGGTGCTGCACTCCGGCAAGGTGCACCACGACCTGCGTGCCGAGGTCGACAAGCGCGGCATCACCGACGTCGCACTCGTCCGCCTCGAGCAGCTCGCCCCGCTCCCCCTCGACCGCATCCTCGAGGTCCTGGCGGGCTACCCGGACGCCGACGTCGTGTGGGCGCAGGAGGAGCCGGAGAACCAGGGCGCCTGGCCGTTCGTCTGCATGAACCTGTCGCCGCACCTGGGCGGCCGACCGTTGTCCGTCGCGGCCCGCTCGGCGAGTGCCGCACCGGCCACGGGGTCCTCGAAGCGCTCCGCGCAGGAGGCCGCCGACGTCATCGACACGGCGCTGAGCGCGTCGGCCTAGTCACGGGGAAGCGCCCCGTGCGGGAGTCCGAGGGACTCCTGCACGGGGCGCTTCGACGTTCGCCAGGAAAGCGACGCTACGCGATCTTCGTGTACCGCACCCCGGCGTCGTGGTACCCGCGCTTCTGGTAGAACCGGTGCGCGCTGTCCGTCGCGGCCGCGCTGACGGCGCTGAGGCGACGCGCGCCCTGCTCGACCGCCCATGCTTCGAACGTGCCGATGAGCGCCGAACCGGTGCCGAGCCTCCTGGCCGTGTCGTCGACGACCAGCAGCAGCAGCTGCGCCGTCGGCTCGTCGCTGGCGTACGCCCACGTGACCTGCGCGCCGGCGACCGCGACGACCCGGCCGTCGTCACCACGGACCACCCAGGTGCGGTGCCCGGCTTCGGGGGTGAGCCGGTCGAGGCGGGCGCGCATCGACGCATCGTCGACGTCGTGACCGAGCAGGCGGACGAGGGCGGCGACGTCGGCGACGTCCGTGTCGGACCAGGTGGTGGTCGACTCGACGGAGAGGGTCATGTCGGCCAACCTACCCGGGCCGTCGGTCGTGTTGCGACGGGGTTCCATAACAACTGATATTCATATACGCTGCTGTCATATCACCCGCCGGGTGAACCGACCGACAGGACAGCCATGCACATCACCTCCCGCCACGGCCGCACCGCCGCCTGGATCGCCTTCCCCCTCGCCGTCGTCGCCAGCGGCGCACTCATCGCCACGGCCTCGTACGCCGCCTTCTCGAGCAGCACCGACAACGCCGCGAACAGCTGGCGCACCGGTGCCGTCTCCCTCACCGACGACGACCAGGGCGTCGCGCTGTTCGACGTCGACGACCTGGTGCCCGGGTCCGCCGGCTCGAACTGCATCACGGTGACGGCGAACACCACCAACGCCTCGACCGTGAAGCTCTACGCCGCAGACGCAGCCGACGCCGACGAACTGGCGCAGTACGTCGGCATGAAGGTCGAGCGCGGCGCCCTGGGTACCGCCGGGGACTGCAGCACCTTCACCACGGGGACGACCGTGCACGACGGCACGCTCGCCGACCTCATGGCGTCCGACTCCTTCGGCACCGGCGTCGACGCGTGGAAGCCGGCGACGGGCACGGCAAGCACGACCTACCGCTTCAGCTACGACCTGAGCGAGGGAGCGCCCAACAAGGTGCAGTCGTCCGAGGCCGGCACCACGTTCGTGTGGGAAGCGCAGACCGACTGATCCCCGTCCCCGTCCCGATCCGTCCCACCCGACCCACCCGACCCACCCGACCCGCCCGACCCGAGGAGCAGCCGATGCCGAACGTCGCCACCCGCCGTCACGTCCGCTGCGTCGGCGACCTGCCCCGGCTGCTCCTCGCGGTCTCGGCACGGACGGTCCTCTGGTCGGTGCTGCTGCTCGCACTGTGGGCGTCGCTCCCCGCGGCGTTCGGGTGGCACGTCACGACGGTCGTCTCCGACTCGATGGCCCCCGGGATCCGCACCGGGGACGTCGTCGCCGCGATGCCCGTCGGACGCGATGACCTCGAGGCCGGACGGGTGCTGCTCGTCGAGGACCCCGACCACCGGGATCGACTCCGTCTGCACCGACTCGAGCGCATCGAACCGGACGGGGGCCTGCGTCTGCGCGGGGACGCGAACCCGACGGCCGACCGCACGGCCGTCGAACCCGCGGCGGTCCTCGGAGTCGGGGTGCTGCGGTTCCCGTGGATCGGGCTGCCGGGCGTCTGGATCCGCGGGGGCGACTGGACGTCCCTGCTGCTGGCCGGCGTCGTCACCGCCGTGCTCGTCGTCGCCGGGCGTGCTGATCGGGACATCGTCGCCGGTCGCCCCTGCCGCACCTGCGGCACGCCGCGCCGTGATCTCCACTCGCCCGTGGTCGCGGAGCCCCGGACGGCGGCCGTCACCGCCCCGACGTCGACCACCGTTCCGGTCGCGGTGTTCACGGCGGCGGCCATCACCCTCACCCTGCTCGCCGGAGCAGGAGCCGGAGCTGGCGCGGGCGCCGGGTTCAGCGGCTCGACCGGGACCGCCTCGGCGCTCGGCACCGGCGGCTTCGGGTGCTTCCACCAGCCGGCGCCGGGCACGTCACTCGCGTGGGACTTCGCCGAGAAGAACGGTCCGCAGGTCGTCGACTCGAGCGGGTCCGGGGCAGACGGGGCCTTCACGCCCGCCGCTGCCGCCCGGGTCGACGCGGACTGCGCGACGAACCCCTACGCGACGTTCTGGACCGAGGACGGCGCCGAAGGGTGGGCGGTCACGGACACCGCGGTCGACGCGCCGAACACCTTCACGATCGAGACCTGGTTCCGGACCGACGACACCGACGGTGGCCGGGTGTTCGGCTTCGGCTCGGACCGATCGGCGGCGTCGACCTACCGCGACCGGCACCTGTACATCGGCGCCGACGGAGTCCTGCGCTTCGGGGTCGAGGGCTCCGGATCGCAGTTCAAGTTCACCATCGGGTCCACCGCGCCCGTGAACGACGGCGCCTGGCACCACGTGGTGGCCACCTTCGAGGCACGGTCGATGACGCTCTGGGTCGACGGTTCGCTACAGGGCAGCCGATCCGATGCCGTCACGCTGCGGCAGTACCCCGGCCACTGGCGGGCCGGACGGCAGACGCTGTCCGGTTGGCCCGGTGCAGCGGGCTACGCCTTCACCGGTGACGTGGACACCGTCCGGGTGCACGACACCGTCCTCGACGCAACCGAGGTCGCGCAGGCGTTCCAGGCCGGGCGCTGACACCAGACCGTGCCAGGTCGCAGCCCAGCGAAGCCCAGCCCGGCGTGTCGTCAGTGCGTCGCCTGCTCCACCCGGATGCGCGCGAGGATCTCGCTGCGCAGCTGGTCGGGAGCGGTCTCCTTGCAGGCGCGACGGACGGTCTCCATGAGCACGACGCCGACGCGGTGCTCGGTCTGGCAGTCCTCGCACCCGTCCATGTGCTCGCGGATGTCCGCGGCGTCCTCGTGACGGAGCTCGTCGTGCAGGAACTCCTCGAGCTCGGCCTTCGCCTTCGAGCAGTCGCAGCCGCTCATCGTGCGTCCTTCCGTCCGGTGCGACCCGTGGCCGCGGTTGCCTTCGTCGTCTGTGCCGCGCCTCGTCCCCGTCCACGCATCGTCGCCGTCGACGCTGCGTCCGGGACGATGCCGGTCTCACGGGCGTGGTCCGCCAGGAGCCCACGGAGGAGCCGGCGGCCACGGTGGAGGCGGCTCATGACCGTCCCCACGGGGGTCTTCATGATGTCGGCGATCTCCTGGTACGAGAAGCCTTCGACATCGGCGAAGTACACGGCCATCCGGAAGTCCTCCGGGATGGCCTGCAGGGCGTCCTTCACGGCGGAGGACGGCAGGTGGTCGATCGCGTCGGCCTCGGCGGACCGGGCGGAGATCGACTGGGTGACGCTCTCCGCGCCGCCGAGCTGCCAGTCCTCGAGCTCGTCGATGGTGCCCTGGTACGGGTTCCGCTGGTTCTTGCGGTACGTGTTGATGAACGTGTTCGTGAGGATCCGGTACAGCCAGGCCTTCAGGTTCGTGCCCTGCTTGAACTGGCGGAACGCGGCGAAGGCCTTGACGAAGGTCTCCTGCACCAGGTCCGACGCGTCGGCCGGGTTGCGGGTCATCCGCATGGCCGCACCGTAGAGCTGGTCCATGAAGGGCAGGGCCTGGTCCTCGAAGAGGGACCGCAGCTCCCCCTCGGAGACGGTCTTCGCGTCCACCGGCTCGTCTGCGGCGTCGTCGAGGGCTTCGTGCTCCTCTTCGACGGCGTCGAGCTGCACCTCGGTCTCGTCGACCAGGTGGTGCGGAGCTGCCTGCGGTTCGTCGGTCGTCATCGCCGCCAAGTCTAGGCCGAGCGTGCCGAGCGTCGTCGGCACCGCGGTCAGCACGGTCGCCGTGCCGGTCCGCTCTCGTGCGAGTGTTGCTGTCGCCACTGATCCTCCCGGTGCGTTCAGTACCCTGGTGAACCGATGGCAGACACGACGCATTCCCACAGCGGGGCCCAGCCCGCCGACCCCTGGATCGCCCCGGTCGCAGGGGGTCCGCTGCGCGGTGACGTCGCGCTGCCCGGGTCGAAGTCGCTGACGAACCGGGAGCTCGTGCTCGCGGCCCTCGCGGACGGCCCATCGACGATCCGGCTCCCGCTGCACTCCCGTGACTCGGCGCTGATGATCGCGGGCCTCCGTGCGCTCGGCGTCGGCATCGCGGAGCTCGAGCCGGCAGCCGGCACCGCCCCGAACCCCTACGGCCCGGACCTCCGGATCACGCCCGCCCCGATGCACGGCGACGTCCGCCTGGACTGCGGGCTGGCCGGCACCGTGATGCGCTTCCTGCCGCCGCTCGCCGCCCTGGCCGTCGGGCCCGTCACGGTCGACGGCGACCCCTACGCCCGCAAGCGGCCGATGCACGCCATCGTGCAGGGACTCGTCGACCTCGGCGTCGACGTCACGGACGACGGCGGCGGCTCGATGCCGTTCTCGTTCACCGGCACCGGCTCGGTCCGCGGTGGCGCCGTGACCATCGACGCCTCGGCGTCCTCGCAGTTCGTCTCCGGCCTGCTGCTGTCGGCCCCCCGCTTCGACGAGGGCCTGCACCTCACCCACGTGGGCGAACGCCTGCCGAGCATGCCGCACATCGAGATGACCGTCGCGGCGCTCCGTGCCCGCGGCGTCCGCGTCGACGAGCCGTCGGTCGGCGAGTGGATCGTGCACCCCGGCCCGATCGGCGCGCGTGACGTCACGATCGAGCCCGACCTGTCGAACGCCGCGCCGTTCGCGGTCGCCGCGCTCGTCGCCGGCGGCACGGTCCGCATCCGCACCTGGCCCACCGAGACGACGCAGGTCGGCGCCGACCTCGAGACGCTCCTGCCCCTGTGGGGGGCGAGCGTGGCCCGTGACGGTGACGACCTGGTCGTCGACGGCGGCGTCGGGATCCGGGGTGGGGCCTCCTTGCCGGGTCTCGAACTCGACCTGAGCCGCGGCGGCGAACTCGCCCCGGCGCTCGTCGCGCTGGCCGCGCTGGCGGACGGCCCGAGCGAGATCACCGGGATCGGTCACCTGCGGGGGCACGAGACGGACCGCCTGGCCGCGCTGGCGGCGGACCTCAACCGGTCTGGAGGCGCGGTGCACGAACTCGACGACGGCCTGCGGATCGAGCCGGCGCCGCTCCACGGCAGCGCCTGGGGCGCGTACGACGACCACCGGATGGCGACCGCGGGGGCGATCGTGGGCCTCGTCGTCGACGGCGTCGCCGTCGACGACATCGGGTCGACCGCGAAGACGCTGCCGCAGTTCCCGGAGCTGTGGGCCGCGCTCGTGGCGTCCTCGGTGACCGCTGCACCGGTGAGTGGGGACTGACGCATGAGCTGGTGGGACGACGTCGACGGTGACGACTCCGACGCGGACGAACCGTACGGGCAGTACGACGAGTCGAGCGTCCGGGTGCGTCCGAACCCGAAGGGCAACCGACCGCGCACGAAGACCCGTCCGACGTACGACGACGCCCCCGTCGGCTGGGTGACGAACGTCGACCGCGGGCGGTTCGGCGTGCTGATCGACGACCACGTCATCACCGCGACGAAGGCCCGCGAGCTCGGCAAGAAGTCCGTCGTCACGGGCGACCACGTGTCGCTCGTCGGGGACGTCTCGGGCGACCCCGGGTCGCTCGCGCGCATCGTGAAGGTCGCCGAGCGCACCACCCTGCTGCGACGGAGTGCCGACGACTCCGACGAGGTCGAGCGCGTCATCGTGGCGAACGCCGACCAGATGCTCATCGTGGTGGCCGCCGCCGACCCCGAGCCGCGCACCCGCCTGATCGACCGGTACCTGGTGGCCGCGTTCGACGCCGGCCTCGACCCGATCCTCTGCATCACGAAGACCGACCTCGCCGACCCGGCTGCGTTCCTGGCGCACTTCGCGTGCCTGGATCTGCGGATCGTGACGAGCCGATCGGACGACGTCCCGTTCGAGGCGCTGCACGAGCTCCTGGACGACAAGGTGACCGTGACCGTCGGGCACTCCGGCGTGGGCAAGTCGACGCTGGTGAACGCCCTGACCGGCTCGACGCGGGCGATCGGGGTCGTGAACTCGGTGACCGGGCGGGGGCGGCACACGTCGTCGTCGTCGATCGCGCTGCAGGTCCGTGACGGCGGGTGGATCATCGACACGCCGGGTGTGCGGTCGTTCGGCCTGGGGCACGTCGACCCCGCGAACGTCTTCCGGGCGTTCGCGTCGCACGCCGTGCCGGTGCGGCCCGCGCGGGACGGCATCCCGCTGGCGCAGGCGCACGACTGGGAGATCGTCGACCGGGTGCAGGACGGGGAGCTCGGGCCGACCGGCGTCGAGCGGCTCGACTCGTTCCGGGCGCTGCTGACCGGGATGGGTGCGTCCGACCCCGGTTCCGAGTAGCGCGTCGGGGTGGTGCCGGCCGGGTCGTCGGCGGTTGTCGGCGGCTGGTCACGACACCCCGCGGTGTGTGCGTCGAGGGGTCACGAACTGTCGGCTGGAGGTGCGGCACCCGACAGTTCGTGACCACTCGAGCGCCGGCGCGCGGTGAGTCGTGACCACTCCGGTTCCCGCGCCCCTCGCACGGTGCAGACCTCGCACCGTGCGAGGGGCGCTTGAACGGTGCGAGGTCGTGCACTCCGTGCGGGCTCGCGGGCCTCGCACGGAGTGGGCAACCTCGCACCGGACAGTGCCTCGGCACCGGGCCGGCGTCGACAAGCGCGCATCGGGGTTGTACAGTTGCGGTCGTGTCTGAAGTTGCAAAGTACAACTTTGCGCCGACCCCCGCTGTCGACGCCCCGTCCCCGAGCACGACGACGACGTCGCACGCGCACCACTCCCCCACCCACAAGTCTCCGCGAGCCCCGAAGCCGCAGCGGTCCGACAGCGTCCTGCGCCCCGCCGGCCTCGGTCGCGTGCTGCTGACGTTCGCCTCGCACATCCTCGTGCCGCTGTTCCTGGCCGCCGGCATGGGCCTGGCCTACCTCGGTGCCTTCCACGCCCCGGCCCCGCAGGAACTGCCGGTCGGCATCGTCGGCCAGGGCGCGGCCACCCAGGTGTTCGCCCAGACCGTGACCGACCAGTCCGACGGTGCCCTCGTGGCCCATGTCGTCGCATCGACGAAGGCGGCCGAGCAGCAGGTGCGCGACCGCGACCTCGCCGCCGTGTACGCACCGACGGCGACGGGTGCCACGCTCTACGTCTCGACCGCCGCGTCGGAGACCACCGCGAGCGCCGCGCAGAAGGTGTTCCTGCCGATCGCCTACGACCAGCACTTGCCGTTCCGGGTCGTCGACGTCGTGCCCACGGGCGACCAGGACACCACCGGCCAGGGGCTGTTCTTCCTGCTCGTGGCCCTGAGCGTCGGCGGGTACGCGTCCGCGATCGCCGTGGCCTCGGTCGCGACGAAGCTCCGTGCCGTGTGGACCGCGGTCATCGGGCTCGCCACCGCGGGGGTCGTCGCCGGCATCGGCGTGATCGTCGCCGGACCGATCTACGGCGTCATCACCACCCACCACTGGCAGGTGTTCCTGTTCGCCTGGCTCTACGACGCGATCATCGTCGCACTCGGCGTCGGGCTGCACCCCGTGCTCGGACGGTGGACCACCCCGATCCTCACGATGCTGTTCGTGATGCTGAACTTCACGTCGTCCGGCGGGATCTTCCAGCCGGCGTTCCAGCCCGGGTTCTTCGCCGCCCTGCACACCTTCTGGAGCGGTGCCGCGTGGCTGCAGGCCGCACAGGACCTGCAGTACTTCCCGGACGCGTCGCTCGGCCGATCGTCGCTCGTGCTCGCCCTCTGGCTGGCCGCCGCGCTCCTGCTCTGCGTCGTGGTGCACGGGCTCGTCGCCCGCCGGACCCGCATCGCCCGCGAGCGCGAGGTCACCCGGCTCGAGGAGGAAGAGGTCGTCGCCGCGTAGCGACGGTAGGTTGGGCGACGTGGACCTCAGCGCCGACCTGGACTTCGCCCGCTCCCTCGCCGACACCGCCGACGCGATCAGCCTCGAGCGCTTCCGTGCCGCCGACCTGCACGTGACGAAGAAGGCCGACAGCACGCACGTCACCGACGCCGACCAGGCCGTCGAACGGGCCCTGCGCGAGCGGCTCGCCGCCGAGCGACCGGACGACGCGTTCCTCGGCGAGGAGACGACGGCGGACACCGGGGCCGAGGCCGTCAGCGAAGGACACCGCCAGTGGGTGGTCGACCCGATCGACGGCACCGCCAACTACCTGCGCGGCGTGCCGGTGTGGGCGACCCTCATCGCGCTCGCGGTCGACGGCCGCCCGGTGCTCGGCGTCGTGAGCGCTCCCGCCCTCGGCAAGCGCTGGTGGGCGGCCGAGGGCTCCGGCGCGTTCTCGCTGGACGGACCGCTCCGGGTCTCCGGGGTGTCCGAGCTCGCCGACGTGAGCCTGAGCTACAACAGCATCCAGCAGTGGGACGACGACGACCGCCTCGAGCCGCTCGTCGACCTGTCGCGCCGGGTCTGGCGCACCCGGGCCTACGGCGACATGTGGTCGTACATGATGGTGGCCGAGGGCGTCCTCGACGTCGCCGGCGAACCGGACCTGAAGCCGTGGGACATCGCGGCCCTCGTCCCGATCGTCGAAGAGGCCGGTGGCCGCTTCACCTCGCTCGACGGCGATCCCGGGCCGTGGCACGGCAGCGCGCTCGCCTCGAACGGCCTGGTGCACGACGCCGTCGTCGAGGTCATCCGCCGCGACTCCTAGGCACGGTCGGCGGGCAGGTCAGCCCCGCTCGGCGGACCCCGGCGCCTCGGTCCGCTCGGCGGATCCGTTCGCCCCGGCGCGCTCGGCGGACCCCGCAGCCGCGTCCGAGTGCCCGGCGTCCCCGTCCGACCGCCGCGCCGCCCGCCGACGCGCCACCAGGTCCGCACCGGCCAGCACGAGCGCCAGCGCCATCAGCGACACCGTGAACGTCGTGCCGCTGCGGAACGCGTCGTGGTACGCGTCAAGACGAGCGCCGGAGCCACCGGAACCCGAGCCCGCCGCCTCGCTCCGCACGATCCCGTAGAAGATGCTCGTCGCGACCGCGGTGCCGATCGCGGTACCGACACGCTGCCCGAGCTGCTGCATCGACCCCGCCACGCCGGACTGCTCGACGGGGATCTCGGCCAGGGTCAGGGTCTGGTTCGGCGACACCACGAATCCGCCACCGAGTCCGCCCACCAGGAACGCGCCCGCCATCGCCCACGGGGTGACCTCCGGCGGGGTGGCGACGGCGGCGACCATGAGCAGCAGGAAGCCGACGACGACCATCCCGAGCCCGGCGACGACCAACGCCCGCCCGACCCGGTCGACGATCCGTCCGCCGATGTACGAGCCGACGGCACTCGTCGCGGCGAAGGGGATGCTCACCATGCCGGCGAACAGGGGCGAGAGCCCGAGGCCCTCCTGCAGGTACAGCGTGACCATGAGGAACGACGCCGGCAGCGCCGCGAAGTAGACCGCCACGATCGACAGCCCGTTGCGGTACGACGACAGCCGGAAGAGCTCGAAGTGCACCACGGGCGACTTGCCCTGCCGCTTGAACCGCTGCTCCCAGAGCACGAACAGCACGAGGAACACCGCGAAGCCGACCAGCCAGAACCAGCGGGTCGCGGAACCACCACCGCCGCTGGTCAGCACGAACGGCAGCATCAGGGTGATGATCGCCGCGCCGAGCAGCAGGATGCCGACGACGTCCAGTTCACGGTCCTGCGCCTTCCCCTGGGCACCCTTCGGCAGCAGGCGGACGGCGAAGAGCAGTGCGGCGATCCCGAGGGGCACGTTCATCCAGAACAGCAGCCGCCAGCCGGACTCCTCGCCGCCAATCGCGATGAGGCCACCGCCGATGGTCGGCCCGAGGGCCGTGGAGATGCCGATCATCGCCCCGAACAGCCCGAACGCGCGGCCCCGCTCCGGTCCGCGGAACAGCTGCTGCACCAGTCCGATGACCTGGGGCATCTGGATCCCGGCGGCGAATCCCTGCAGGATCCGGGTGACGATCAGGACCTCGATGTTCGGTGCGACGGCGCACAGCAGGCTCGATCCGGTGAACGCACTGAGCCCCACGATGAACATGACGCGCCGGCTCTTCAGGTCCCCGAGCCGACCCGCGGGCACCAGGGCGAGGCCGAACGCCAGCGCGTACCCCGCCACGATGAGCTGGAGCGACGAGCTGGTGGCCCCGAGGGACTGCTCGATCGAGGGCAGCCCGACGTTCACCTTGGACAGGTCGAGGATCGTCAGGGCCGCCACCGCGACGCACACGGCGAAGGCGCGCCACCGGGTGCGGTCATCGAGGCGGGCGTCGGTCGGTTCAGCGTTGGACATCCCGTCCTGGCTACACCTGCGACGACGAACGAGGTCCGGACAGAGCTGTACCCCGGTTCCGTCAGGCGGACCCGGATCGGGGTGCAGAGGGCGGGTGCCACGCCCCCCTCGTGGCCCCCCGTACTGGGGGCACCGTTCTGGACATCTGCGAGCCGGAGTCCGCTCGGCGGGCCGGTACCTGAGTTATCGTGCTCCAGACGGCAGGTCACGTGACGCTCTCGGATTCCCTAGATCCGGACGGCGGAACAGACCGGTCGTGTTCGTCCGAAGACCCTAACCCGAGGGGTGATACAGACGATGACATCATCGTTCCCGAGCGGAACCGAGTGCACCCACACTCGTCGACCGCATCCAATCCACGACAGTTCCGGCGCGCGCTCAGTCGCCGCCGCTCGTCCGCACTCCGCCACGGTCACCCGCCGTGCAGCAGTCCGGTCCGCCTCCGTGCGCCCCGTCGCAGCGACCCCCGTGTTCGCCGACGCCCTCCTCGCAGCATCCGCCTCCGGACCCGGAGGCCGGTGAGTCATGGCACTCACCGGTCGACGTCTCGAGGTCGACCGGATCGCGACCCTCGCAGTGCTCCCACGGGAGTCCGCGATGGTCGTGGTCGGCGACCCTGGTTCCGGACGCAGCAGCGTCCTCGACGCGGTCTCGAACCGCGTTTCCCTCCCCGTCGTCCGGGTCGGTGTCAACGGGAGTGAATCCCGCTGGCCACTGGCCGGGGTGACCTCCCTGTTCACCGCGCTCGACGATCCTCGAGCGACCGCACACATCGCCCACCTGCTGCAGGCAGGCGGGACCGCGGCCGCCGTGACGGCCGGGCTGGCGGCGGCGCACGACTTCCTCGACGCCGTGCACGCCCTGACCCTCCCGCCGACGCTCGTCCTCATCGACGACCTCGACCGGATGGACTCGGAGAGCCAGGAACTCATCGCGTTCCTCGCCGGACGACTCGCGGGCACCGCCCTGCGTGTCGTGGCGACGGTCCGCTCGGTGCCGTCGGACGGGCCGCTCGCGGCCCTGCCGACCCTGCGCATCGAACCGCTGCCCTCGGACGAGGCACTGATCCTCGCCCGGGCCATGGCACCCGCCGAGGCGAACGACGGCGTCCTCGCCGTCCTCGCCGAGGAGACCGGTGGCAACCCCGGCGCGCTCCGCGAACAGCTCGCGGTGCTCACCCGGGAGCAGCTCACCGGCGCGGAGCCGATCGTGCTCCCGCTCCGACCCACTCCGACGACCGAGGCCATCGCGGCACTCGCACTCGGGCCCGCCGCGGGACGCGATCTGGACGTCCTCGCGAAGCTCGCCCTGGTGCCCGTCGCGAAGACCACGGCGTGGGACCGCGATGAGCTGGACGACCTGGTCGGGGCCGGTCTCGCGACCGTCCGCGGCCAGAGCGTCACCGTCCGGCACCCGCTGGTCCGTTCCGCGCTCTACTGGCGGATGCCCGCCCGTGACCGTCGTGCGGCACACGCCGAGCTGGCCACGGCGAGCGCGGAGAGCGACCCGCGGTCGGCCGCGTGGCACCGGAGCTTCGTCGACGACGTCCCCGACGTGGTCGCACTGCTCCAGGCTGCGCGGTCGTACGTCGTGGACGGCAACGTGCACGCCGCGATCGCGCTGACCGAGCGTGCCCTGCACATCGGTGGCGGGACCGAGGACGAGCACGTCGCGCTCCTCGGGGTCGCGGAGGCCATGCTCGGCAAGCGCCTCCTCGGCTTCGCTGCGCGGTACCTCGCGGCGCTCCGTCCGTTCCGGACGACGCCGAACGAGGTCCGCCGGCTCCGCCTGCAGTACTCGGCCGAGTACCTCAGCGGTGACGCCGTGCACGCGGACGAGCTGCTCGTCCCCGTCGACGCGACCGACCCGGCCGAGGTGGACGCCGTCGCCGGGCTGATGGCCATGGTGGCCTGCTTCCGTGCCGAGGCGTGGGAGCTCGACCAGGCCAAGGACCTGCTGCACCGGATCCAACCGCTCGAGGGGTCGGCGTCCGCGCACACCCTCGAGATCGCGACGACCGCGCGGGAGCTCATCGCCGCCGTGGACGGCGTGCTGCCGCCCGACACCGAGCTACACGACGGGCTCGCGACGTCGGAGCTCGTGGCGATGTCCGACCCGGCCCTGCTGCTCCTCGCCCACGCGCTGAGCATCGGCGAGCGCTACCGGAGCGCGCGCCGGGTGTTCGCACTCGTGCTCGCCCGGGGGCCGGAGACCGCGGCGGTGTGGACCGAGGCGGCCCGCTACCTGACGTCCGAGAACGAGGTGCGCTCCGGCAACTTCCGGCAGGCGCTCCGTGCGATCGACGTGTGGGAGTCCGGTTCGTCCGTCGCCGAGCGGTTGCGTGAGCCCTCCCGGGCGATCGCCGTCGCGTGGCGGCACTTCGCCGAGGGCCGGTCCGCCGAGGCGCTCGACGTCGTGGACCGGTGCCTCGAGCACCGTTCGACGAGTCGGCTCTGGGGTGCGACGGCGAAGCTGCACGCGCTCCGCGGCAAGGTCCTGCTGCTCGACGGCCGCCTCGACGAGGCAGCCACCGCGCTCGAGGCCGCCGACGCCATCGGTCGGTCGCTCCGGAACCCCGCGGTGCTCCGGCACCTCGGCGACCTGGTCGAGGCGTACGTGCGCCTCGGACGGATGGACGACGCGCGGACGATCACGGCCCGCCTGGCGGCGGACCACCACGCCCGTCCGGGGCGCTGGGGTGCCCTGGTGCTGGCGCGGAGCCTCGCGCTCGTCGCCGACGACACCACCCGCGAGCCGGCCCGTCGCCGTGCGCTGGAACTGTTCCAGCCGCACGACTCGCAGTACGAGCGGGCTCGCACGTTCGCGGCGCTGGCCGCGGTCGGCAACCCGGCGGAACGGCCGCGCCTCGGTGCGGCGGCCGCAGCGGCGTACGAGGCGGCCGGCCTGCGTCGACCGCTCGTGACGCCGGCGCCGGCTGCGGCGATGCCGCAGTTCGGCACGGGCTCGTCGTCGATCCGGTCCGCACCGGTGCTCTCGCCGGCGTTCCCCGCGACGCCGCGCAGCGCCCCCGACGCGTCGGCGGTGCTCACGTCACTGACCGCCGAGGAGCGTGCGGTGGTGCAGAAGGTCACCGAGGGCTACCGCAACCGCGAGATCGCCTCGTCGCTGTTCATGTCGCAGCGCACGGTGGAACTGCGGCTCACGCAGATCTACCGCAAGGTCGGCGCGCGGTCGCGATCGCACCTGGTCGCGCTCCTCACGTAGGAGACGCACCACAGGACGGACGGGAGGCCCGGTACCAGCTGGTACCGGGCCTCCCGTCCGTCGTCCCTCCACGTCTTCACGCAACCGACCTCGCAGGCTCGGTCGGCGCTGGCGCCGCGCGCCGCTGGCGCGTCGCTCCACGCGAAGCGCGCGCGCTTGCGGGAGTCCGCACGCGACCGCAGCGCGGTGTGCCCCCGCACGCGGGGAACCGCAAGAGCGTCCGACGGGTGTTGCCGTGTGGTCGGCGGCGGGTGAGGCTTCTCCTGCACCGACCGCCGTGCCCCTCCCCCGGGGGCCAGCCCGCGGTACCCCGTCCGGTACCCGAACCCCTCGGCCCAACGACACCGACGTCCGTCCTCGCCTGATCCGAGGACGGGCGTCGGTTCCCGGGCCGGGAGGCCCCGGACGCGCGGCAGACCCGACGGCGGTCGGTGCCGCTCCAGTCCCACCTCCCCGTTCCACCCACCCTCGTTCCCCCGAAGGGACAGCCGATGTGCGGCATCATCGCGGCCCGCGTGTCTGACGACGCGACCCCCTACCTGCTCGACGGACTCGAACGACTCGAGTACCGCGGGTACGACTCCGCCGGCATCGCCGTCCGGACGGCCGTCGGCCGCACCGAGACGATCCGCTCGGTCTCCCGCGTCGGCGACCTGCGCACGCTCGTCGCGGCACGCTCCGGTGACGCGCTCACCGGCGTCGGCATCGGTCACACCCGCTGGGCCACGCACGGCGCCGTGCGCGAGGCGAACGCGCACCCGCACGCCGACTGCACCGGCCGGATCTCGATCGTGCACAACGGCATCGTCGAGAACGCGGACCGGCTGCGGCAGACGCTCGAGGCGCAGGGCCACCGCTTCCGGTCCGACGTCGACTCCGAGGTCATCGCGCACCTGGTCGAGCGGGCGCTGGCGGTCGACCCGGACCTGATGCTCGCGGTGCAGATCGCGACGGCGCAGCTCGAGGGCTCGTGGGCGATCGTGGTCCTGGACGCCCGGGACGGCCGCATGGTCGTGGCGGCGGACCGTTCGCCGCTCGTCGTCGCCCGCTCCGGCCGCGGCGACTTCGTGGCGAGCGACATCGGCGCGATCGCCGAGTGGTGCGAGACGTTCGTGGCGCTGCGCGACGGCGACGTCGTCGAGCTCGGTGAGGCATGGACCTGGTCGTCCGACGGCATCACGGTGCCCGTGCCGTTCCCCACGCCGTCCCCGTTCGCCGCCGCAGCGCTCGACCTCGGCGACCACACCGACCACATGGCGAAGGAGATCGACGAGCAGGCCGACGTCGTCGCGACGATCCTGGACCGCGTGACCCGCCGCACCGCCGACGGCAGCATGTGGGTGGGCCTCGGCCTGGCCGGCTTCCACCGGCTGGCGATCGTCGCCTGCGGCACGTCGCTGAACGCGGGCCAGGTGATCGCGACCGCACTGCGCGGGATCGGTGGGGTGCCGACCGACATCGTCGTCGCGAGCGAGGCCGACCAGGCCGTGCTCGGTCCGGGAACCCTGGTCGTCGCGATCAGCCAGTCCGGTGAGACCGCGGACGTGCTCCGCGCCCTGGACCGGTTCGAGGACCGCCACCCGGTGCTCGCGCTGACGAACAACATGCACTCCTCGCTCGCCCGACGAGCGGACGCCGTGCTGGACTGCCACGCCGGCCCGGAGATCGGGGTCGCCGCCACGAAGACGTTCACGGCGCAGGTCGTCGTCGGCGTCGCGGCGATGATCTCCGCGATGGTGGCCTCCGGCCGTATCGAACCGTCCCGCGCGCAGGTGCTCGTCGACGAACTGCTCGACCTGCCGGCACGGATCGAGCACGCCGCGCGGGTGTCCGCCGAGCGGATGCCGCTGCTGGTGTCGAGCGTCAAGGAGGCGACGGGCTTCCTGTTCCTCGGCCGCGGTGCCGGACTGCCGTACGCCGCCGAGGGCGCCCTGAAGCTCAAGGAGCTCAGCTACCGCTGGGCCGAGGCCTACCCCGCCGGCGAACTCAAGCACGGGCCGCTCGCGCTGGTGGACGACGGCACCCCCGTGGTCGTCATCGACCACGGTGAGCCGAAGATCCAGTCGGCGATCGCCGAGGTCCGGGCACGCGGTGGCTTCGTCATCACGATCGGCGGCGAGTCGGCGGACATCCCCGCGCTCGGCCGCCGTGGCACCGGCGACCTGGCCTGGGGTGCGATGACCGCGCCGTGGGGTCCGCTCGAGGCCGTCGTGCCGCTGCAGATGCTGGCCCGCGAACTCGCCCTGCAGCTCGGGTGCGACGTCGACAAGCCCCGGAACCTGGCGAAGTCGGTGACGGTCGAATAGCCGGGCGCCGACGCGTGAACCGCCTGACGGTCTTCCTCGCCGTCCTCACCGCCCTGGCGATCGCCGGCACCGTGGTCCTGGTCACGGTGGTGCTGACGATGCCCGGGCTCCCCTGACCGGATCCCGCAGGGTCTTCCTGGGCGGGGCTGCGATGCTGGTCACTTGACCACCGCAGCCCCGCCCCTCGTCTTCGTCGCGCTCCTCGTCGGCGCCGTCCTGCCGTTCGTGCCGTTCGTCGGCCGCGTGGCCCGCATCGCCGCGACCATCGCGCACGAGGTCGGGCACGCGATCGTCGTCGTGCCGTTCGGCGGGCGGATCCAGCGGATCGAGCTGCACCCGGACGGGTCCGGCGAGGCCTGGGTCCAGCTCGGCCGGGTGCCCGGCGGCATCCGGTGGCTCGTCCGGATCCTGAACCTGTACGCCGGGTACAGCGCACCCCTGTGGGCGGGCGTGCTCCTGGTGACGGGGGTGCTGCACGGCTCCCGCTGGCTGCCCGTGGTGGTGCTCGCGGTCATCGGGCTCGTCGCGCTGGCGTTCGTCCGGAACTGGTTCGGCCTGCTCGTCGTGCTCGGCTTCGACGCGCTCGCCCTGTGGGTGGCCGTCCGCCCGTCCGAGGCCACCGTCCTGGTGGTCGCCGCCGTCGGGGCCTTCTTCGTCGTCGACGGCCTGCGCTCGGTGGTGCAGGTCGGTCGCTGGATCGTCACCGGCGCCCGGGTGCAGACCGACTTCCACATCGCCGCGGCCGAGATGCGGGTGCCGGCGTCCCTCTGGTTCGTGCTGTTCGTCGCCGTGAACGCCGTCGCGGTGTGGCTGGCGCGCGAGCCGCTGCTCCAGGTCTGGGACACCGTCGTCGCCGGGGTCCGCGCGCTCGTCTGAGGCTGCGCTCGCGTAACCGGGGGCCGCAATCGCCTGTCCGCGCCGAGCGGCTGCGAGGCTACCGCCAGACGACCCCCGGAGGTGTCCCATGGCGACCGACGACCACGGCTTCGCGACCGAGCAGGTACACGGCGGCTTCGTGCCCGACACCGGGCACGGCGCCCGGGTCCCCGCGATCCACATGTCCTCCGGGTTCCTGTTCGACGACTTCGACCAGGCCCGCGACCGCTTCGCCGACACCGACGACGGCTACACCTACACGCGCCTCGGCAACCCCACGAACGCCGACGTCGAGCGTCGCGTGGCGCTGCTCGAACGCGGTGTGCAGGCGATCCTGGTCGGCAGCGGTCAGGCGGCGGCGACCGTGGCGTTCCTCGGCCTGCTGCAGGCCGGCGACCACGTCGTCAGCGCCCGGAGCATCTACGAGGGCACGCGCGGACTGCTGCTGCAGAACCTCGGCCGGCTCGGCATCGAGGTCGACTTCGTCACCGACGCCCGTGACCTCGACGCCTGGGCCGCCGCGGTCCGACCGAACACGAAGGCGTTCTTCGCCGAGACGATCCCGAACCCGAAGAACGACGTCCTCGACATCACCGGCGTCGCCGAGACCGCACACCGCGCCGGCGTCCCGCTGATCGTCGACAACACCCTCGCCACGCCGTACCTGGTGCGCCCGGTCGAGCACGGTGCGGACATCGTCGTGCACTCGGCGTCGAAGTTCCTCTCCGGGCACGGCGCCGGACTCGGCGGTGTGGTCGTCGACGGCGGCCGGTTCGACTGGTCCGCCGCCCCCGAGCGCTGGACCCACCTGACCAGCCCCGAACGGTCCCTCGGCGGCGAGAGCTACGTCGAGCGGTACGGCAACCGGGCCTTCGCCGTGTTCGCCCGCGACGTCGTCGCCGCACGCATCGGCCCGGCACCGTCGCCGTTCAACGCGTTCCTGCTCCGCCAGGGCATCGAGACGCTGTCGCTGCGGGTGGAACGCCACTGCGCGAACGCGCTGGCCGTCGCGTCCTGGCTGGACCAGCAGCCGGAGGTGACGAGCGTCGACCACGCGGGCCTGGCCTCCAGTCCGTTCCACGACCTCGCCCAGCGCTACCTGCCCCGCGGGGCCGGGTCCGTCTTCGCCTTCACGCTCGCCGGCGGCGAAGCCGCCGCGCGGGCGTTCATCGACGCCGTGCAGCTGTTCAGCCGGATGACCCACCTGGGCGACGTCCGCTCGCTGATCCTGCACCCGGCCACCACCACGCACGCCGGCCGCACGCCGGAGGAGCGAGCCGAGCAGGGCATCGACGACGGCCTGATCCGGCTGTCGGTCGGCATCGAGGACGTCGCGGACCTGCTCCGCGACCTGGAACGCGGGCTCGTCGCGGTGCGGTCCGCAGACGCCGCCGCCGGCCTGGAGGCACGTGGAGCGTCCGACGCGCAGCGCACGGCAGTCGGTGGGCCGGCCCTCGACCGGCAGGAGCGCTGAATGGCCGAGCTGCAGCACTTCGGGTACTTCTTCTCGCGCGGCTTCGGCCCGCAGGCCTGGGGCCGGTCCGACTGGGACTGGGGCCACGACTGGACGAAGCCGGACCTGTACCAGGAGTCCGTCCGGACGCTCGAGCAGGCCGGCATGGACCTGGTGATCGCCGAGGACGCCGTCTCGCTCGGCTCCCCCACGACCCTCGACCTGCGCATCCGGCAGGCGTACGGCGGCCCGAAGCACGACCCGCTGCTGCTCGCCCCGTACCTGTTCGCCGCCACCTCGCACATCGGCATCGCGCCGACCGTCAACGCCGGCATCACCCCGCCGTACCTGGCGGCACGGCAGTTCGCGACCCTGGCGCACCTGTCCTCGGACCGCCTGGGCATCAACGTCGTCACCGACGTCGGCAGCGCACGCCACGCCGGCCTGCCGCCGCTGCCGCACGACCAGGCGTACGACCGCGCCGAGGAGTGGATCACGCTGCTCCGCCGGCTCTGGCACTCGTGGGGCGACGCGTACGTCGGCGCACCGGACTCGTGGCACTTCGCGGACGGCGACGCCCTCGACGCGTTCCACCACGAGGGCGCCCACTTCACCGCCGACGGTCCGCTCAACGCCCTGCCGCTGGCGTCGGACCCCGTGGTCGTCTCCCCCGGTGGCTCGGGCCGAGGGCTCGCGTTCGCCGGGACCCACTCGGACGTGCAGCTCGCACTCGCCCCGCTGTCCGCCGCCGCGGTGACGGACTACCGCGCCCGGGTGATCGCGGCAGCCGAGGCCGCAGGGCGGTCCACCGCGGACCTGCGGATCCTGTTCGTGCTCAAGCCTGTGATCGTGTCCTCACCGGAGGAGGCAGACCGCATCGTCGCGGCGTCCGAGCACCCCACCGACGACGCGCTGCGTGCGGCGGCGATCGCGTGGTCGAGTGACTCCGAGACCGACCTGCTCGCGCTCGACCTGGATGCCCCGGTGCCCGACGGGACCTTCGGGGAGCACGTCTCGGCCGGCACGATCCGCGGGCTGCTCGGGGACACCCCGGACGCACCGCTGCGGGAGCTGCTCACCCGCAAGGCGCGGCAGGGGCGGATCGCGTCACGCTCGGGGTTCGTGGGGACCGCGGACGAGTTCGCGGACTTCATCGAGGAGCTCGGCAGCGACGCCGACAACGACGGGATCATCTTCTCGGGCGACCTGCACCCGGCGCAGATCCACCGGATGTTCGGCGACCTGGTGCCCGTGCTCCGGCGCCGAGGGCTCCTGCGACGGGAGTACGGCGCCGGAGGGATCCGAGCGAACCTGTTCGACTTCTAGCGGGGGCTGCTGCGAGCTACTTCTTCTTCTTGGACTTCTTCTTCGCGTCGTCGTCCTTCTTCGACTTCTTCTTGCCGTCGTCGTCCTTCTTCGACTTCTTCTTGCCGTCGTCGTCCTTCTTCGACTTCTTCTTGCCGTCGTCGTCCTTCTTCGACTTCTTCTTGCCGTCGTCGTCCTTCTTCGACTTCTTCTTGCCGTCGTCCTTCTTCGACTTGGCCTTGCTCGCACCCGTCGGCAGCGGCAGGACGGCCGACACGGCCTCCGGCTCCGTCTGCGAGGCGTCAGCGTCAGCGTCAGCGTCAGCAGCCTCGGTCTCCGGCGACTCCACCCCGTCGATCGGCTCGACGACCACGGCCGAGCCGGTGTCCAGCTCGACGTCGACCGCGTGCTCCTCGAGCACCGGTGCCAGGGCGTCGGCGACCCGCTCGACCGTCAGCACCGCGTCCGCCTCGGCGAGCCGGAGCAGGGCCTGCGCGGTCCGGACCCGGGTGGTCGTCCTGCGCTCGAGGACGTCGGACCGTGCCCCCTCGAGGAACGTGCGCAGCGCGCGTTCCACGGCGGAGCGTCCGCGCGGGGCAGCGCGATCGAGCCGATCGAGTTCCCCGGCGACCCCGGAGACGTCGTCGGCGACGTGCTCGTGGCGGACCGACTCGATGAGCGCGGCGATGGCTGCGGCGGCACGTTCGACCCCGGCGGAGCGCTGGTCGAGCACGACGAGCATCTCGACCACCGAGCCGTAGGTGACGGTCTCGAGGCGAACCGGCTCCGCGCCGCGGCCGCGAACGACCAGACGGGTGTCGGGGTTCGGCAGCCATGCGGCGAGAGCGGCGACCGTGGCGACGGAGCCCACGATCCGCTCGTACTCGCTGAGCACCACTCGTTCCTGCTCCCGCAGACGGACACGGATCGCGATCTCCTGCACCACGTGCTGACCTCTCGTTCGGGTTCGACGCGAGCGTGTTCTGCGCGCCTGCTCCGGAGCGTAGTCCTCGGACGTGGCGGAACAGCGAACGCCCCGGCACTGTCCAGGGGACGGTGTCGGGGCGTTCAGGTGGCGCAGCGTGACAGCGGTTCGTCGTTCGGCGAATGGTGGAGATGGGGGGAATCGAACCCCCGTCCATCGCTGCAATTCGACGTCTTCTACGGGCGTATCCGGATAGTTCGTTCTGCTCGGCCCCGTCCTTTGCTACCGGCTTCTAGGACGACGGGCCCAGTCTCAGTGCAAGTCCCGCACGGCCCTGAGGCGCAACCGTGCAGCAAGTCCTCTGGATGACGTCGGGATCAGGTTAGAAGACGGTCACCTGGCCGACGGACTTCATGTGCTGGGCTGCTTACGCAGCGAGAGCGAAGTCAGTGCGCTTGGAATTGGCACTTGTTGTTTTCCACGGATCGTTTACGAGATAACCGTGGGTCCTCGGCCCGCTTCCCGTCGGCACACAGGCAATGTCGAAACCGATCATCCCCATGCGGGCCGGACGTGCGAGCCGCTGTCACGCTGTTGAGTTGCCAATGCCCCTGTCGGAGCAGTCCCTCAGTCTAGCCGAGGAGGTGCGTCGGCGCTACTCTCCGACGCGGTTCCGGGTGCGCATGGCCCGCTCGGCCTCACGCTTGTCGGTCTTCTCGCGCAGCGCCTGGCGCTTGTCGAACTCGCGCTTGCCCTTCGCGACGGCGATCTCGATCTTGGCCCGACCGTCGTGGAAGTAGATCTGCAGCGGCACGAGGGTGTAGCCGCCCTGCGCCGTCTTGTGGGAGATCTTCACGATCTGCTGCTTGTGCAGGAGCAGCTTGCGCTTCCGCCGCGGCGAGTGGTTGTTCCACGTGCCCTCGGTGTACTCCGGGATGTGCACGGCGTCGATCCACGCTTCGCCACCGTCGATGTAGGCGTACCCGTCGACCAGGGACGCGCGTCCCATCCGCAGGGACTTCACCTCGGTGCCGGACAGGACCATGCCCGCTTCGTACGTGTCCTCGATGAGGTAGTCGTGCCGGGCGCGACGGTTCGTCGCGACGATCTTCTCCCCGCGTTCCTTCGCCATGACGACTCCTCTTGATGGTGACCGGTGCAGTGCGCTGCTCGGGTGGTTCCGCGCAGCCCTACAGACTACTCAACACGAAGCGGGCGGCGCACCTTCCCGGCGCGCCGCCCGTTCGCGGATGCTGTGTGCGTCAGACCTTGAGGTACCGGCGGATGGCGATCGACGCCGATGCCGCGGCGAGGAGCACCCCGATCACGATCACCGCGGGGACCACGATGGCCGCGTCCCCCATGCCGATGAACGCCGTGCCGGTGAAGCGCTCCGCCAGGAAGTTCCGGACGAAGAACCAGACCACCGCGGTGATCGCACCTCCGGCCAGGACGGCTCCGATGGCGGCGGCGATCACCCCCTCGAGCACGAACGGTGTCTGGATGAACCGGTTCGACGCACCGACGAGCCGCATGATGCCGAGCTCTCGCCGTCGACTGAACGCCGACAGGCGGATCGTCGTCGCGATGAGCAGCACCGCGGCCACGAGCATGAGCGCCGCGATGCCGATCGCCGTGTACGACGAGGCGTTGAGCAGGTTGAAGATCGGCTGCAGGTACCCGCGTTGATCGACGACGCTCTGCACGCCGGCGACCTTCGACAGGCTCTCGACCAGGACGTCTGCCTGCGACGGGTTCTTCAGGTTCACCCAGAAGGTCTCGTTCAGGTACTCCGGCTTGACGAACTCCGTCGCGGCCGAGTCCTTGAACTGCTCCTTGAACCGGGTGAAGGCCTGGTCCTGGTTCTCGTAGTAGGTCTTCTCGATGTACGGCTTGAGCGTCGACGAGTCGAGCTGCGCCTGGACCTGCTCGCGCTGGTCGGCGGTGGCCTTCGCGCCGGTGCAGTTCCCCGTGGTGTCGGTGTCGGTGCACAGGTAGACGGCGACCTGCGCCCGGTCGTACCAGTACCCCTTCATCTGGTTGATCTGCATCTGGAGCAGGATCGCCGTGCCGACGAAGGTCAGGGAGATGAAGGTCACGAGGACGACGGAGACGACCATCGACGCATTGCGCCGCAGGCCCGAGCCGACCTCGGACATGACGAGCCCGAGCCTCATCGGATGAGCCCCGGGATCGTCTGGATGCCGGTGGTGTTGGACACGGTGCCTCGCTGGATCGGGACGGCCTGGGTCTGGTAGCCGCCGGACTGCTCGTCGCGCAGGACGGTGCCGTTCGAGAGCTCGATGACCCGCCGCTGCATCTGGTTCACGATGCTGGCGTCGTGCGTCGCCATCAGCACGGTGGTGCCTCCCTGGTTGATGCGTTCGAGGAGCGCCATGATGCCGGCGGACGTGGTGGGGTCCAGGTTCCCGGTGGGCTCGTCGGCCAGCAGGATCGCCGGCTTGTTCACGACGGCGCGGGCGATGGCCACACGCTGCTGCTCACCACCGGAGAGTTCGTGCGGCATGCGAGTGGCCTTGCCGGCGAGCCCGACGAGCTTCAGCACGTCGGTCACGGCCTCGCTGATGAAGCCCTTGCTCTTGCCGATGACCTGCAGCGAGAACGCGACGTTGTCGAACACGTTCTTGTTCGGCAGCAGACGGAAGTCCTGGAACACCACGCCGAGGTTGCGGCGGAAGTACGGGACCTTCCGCGACGCCAGGGACCCGAGGCGCTGCCCGAGCACGTGGATCTGCCCGCTCGTGGGCTTCTCCTCCTTGAGCACGAGGCGCAGGAAGCTGGACTTGCCGGAACCGGACGCGCCCACGAGGAACACGAACTCGCCCTTGAGGATCTCGAGGGTGAGGTTGTCGAGCGCCGGACTCGGGTTGCCCGAGTAGACCTTGGTGACCTGGTCGAATTTGATCATGACCGGATCAGGGTAGGTCGCCCCGCTTGGAAAGCAAGCGAGGCGCGCGGCTCAGGAACCCCTACTCGGCAGCGGATTGCTTGCGCCAGCGGATGCCCGCGTTGATGAAGCCGTCCAGATCGCCGTCGAACACGGCTGAGGGGTTGTTCACCTCGTGCTCCGTCCGGAGGTCCTTGACCATCTGGTACGGCGCCAGGACGTAGGAGCGGATCTGGTCGCCCCAGCTCGCCGTGATGTTGCCGGCGAGTTCCTTCTTCTTCGCGTTCTCCTCTTCCTTCTTCAGGAGGAGCAGGCGCGACTGCAGGACGCGCATGGCGGCCGCACGGTTCTGGATCTGCGACTTCTCGTTCTGCATCGAGACGACGGTGCCGGTCGGGATGTGCGTCAGGCGCACCGCGGAGTCGGTCGTGTTGACGGACTGCCCGCCGGGGCCCGACGAGCGGAACACGTCGACGCGGATGTCGTTCTCGGGGATGTCGATGACGGCGGTCTCCGGCATGAGCGGGATGACCTCGACCGCGGCGAAGGACGTCTGGCGCTTGCCGGCGGCACCGAACGGCGACATCCGGACCAGGCGGTGGGTGCCGGCCTCGACCGAGAGCGTTCCGAACGCGTGCGGGGCGTCGATCTCGAACGTCGCGGACTTGATGCCCGCCTCTTCGGCGTACGAGGTGTCCATCACGGTGGTCTTGTAGTTGTGCTGCTCGGCGTACCGGAGGTACATGCGGAGGAGCATCTCGGCGAAGTCCGCCGCGTCGACACCACCCGCACCGGCGCGGATCGTGATGACCGCCGGACGGTCGTCGTACTCGCCGTCGAGGAGCGTCTGCACCTCGAAGTCGCCGATCATCTTCTGGATCGCCTTGAGCTCGGCGAGCGCTTCGTCGGCGGACTCCTGGTCGTCGCCCTCGTTCGCCATCTCGACCAGCACCTCGAGGTCGTCGATGCGCTGCTCGGTGTCGGTGATCTTCTTCAGCTCCGACTGGCGGTGCGAGAGCGCGCTCGTCACCTGCTGCGCGTGGTCGACGTCGTCCCAGAGGTCCTGGGCCCCGGCCTGCTCGCTGAGGTCGGCGATCTCACGCTGCAGGCGGTCGACGTCGACCACCGAGCGGATGTTGCCGAAGGTCTCGCGAAGGGCGGAGAGCTGCTCGGTGAAGTCCAGTTCGACCATGGTCATCGATCCTACCGGCGCGAGTCCGACTCGGCCGACCGGGGGTCAGTAGTCGATGTGCTCCGTCCGTCCCGACGACAGTGCACGAGTGGCCGCCTCGGCGATGGCCTGGGCCCTGAGCCCGTCCTCCAGGGAGACCGGCGGCTCGGATCCGGACTCGAGCGACGCGACGAAGGCGGCGAGCGTCGCGGCGTAGGTGGGCTGCACACGCTCGAACCAGCCGTCGTGGAGTCCGTCCGCGACGATCTGCCCATCGGTGTAACGAGCGACGTTCCCGCGGTGGTTCCGCCGCGACTCGACGAGTCCGGACGATCCCATGACCTCGATGCGCTCGTCGTAGCCGTAGCCGGTGCGCCGCACGCTGTCGATCTGCACGAGCGCGCCGGAGGGCATCGTGAGGGTCGTGACCGATGTGTCCACGTCGCCGAACTCGCGGATGGCCGGGTCGACGAGCGCCGAACCCGCCACCGCGACCGTCACCGGGTCCTCGCCGGTGATCCACCGCACGAGGTCGAAGAAGTGCACGGTCTGGTCGCGGAGCTGGCCGCCCGAGACCCGCAGGTAGTCGAGCGGCGGCAGGGACGGGCCGCGGGAGCTGAGCTGGACGAGTTCGACCGCACCGATCTCCCCCGTGGCGACGATGCGTTGCAACTCGGCGTGGTCACGGTCCCATCGCCGGTTGAAGTCGAGCATCGCCGGCACGCCGCTGGCACGCACGTGCTCCACCACCGCGACCGCGTCGGCGTACCCGGCAGCGATGGGTTTCTCGCAGAGCACGGCGATCCCGGCGTCGGCGGCAGCGTGCAGGTGCTGCGCGTGGGTGTCGGTGGAGGAAGCGACGAAGACCGCGTCGACCTGCGCCGCATCGAACGCCTCGTCCCGGGTGAGCGCCCGCGTGCCGTGCCGTGCCGCCAGCGATGCAGCGCGGTCACGGTCGACGTCGTGGATCCCTACGAACTCGACGTCGGGGTGCGCTGCGAGGGACGCGGCGTGCACGGCGCCGATGAAGCCGGCACCGACGAGTGCGAAGCGTTGCGTCATGATCAGCCCACCAGGATCGCGGTCAGGTCGTGCATGGTGCGTGCGACGACGGCGGGATCCTGTTCGTTCGCCCGGTCGGAGAACATCTCGGTGACCCACCATCCGTCGTACCCGGTGGCCTTGATCGCGTCGACCCACTGCTGCAGCGGGATCGCACCGCCACCGATGACGACGTTCCGGTGGACGGCTTGGTCGGGAACCGTCCGGTCGCGGTCCAGGTCGAACCCGTCCGACAGGTGGACGGCCTTGATGATGGACGCGGGCAGCGCTCGGACCTCGGCCAGCGTGTCCCCGGTCGTCCAGAAGTGCCAGGTGTCGAGTGCGATCCCCACGTTGTCGCGCCCGGCCTCCTCGATGATGTCCAGCGCGTGCCGGCATCGGTTGAGGTGCGCCCAGGCGAGGGGCTCCAGGTAGACCTCGAGCCCGTGGTCCGCGGCGATGTCCGCCGCCAGACGGACGTTCGCACCGGTGATGCGGACCGCTGCGTCCTCGTCGAGTCCGAGCGTCGCCCGGTACCGGGTGTCGTCGTCGGCCAGCCGGCCAGCGCGGTGGTCACGGACGACGGCGGAATCGACCGGCCCGGTGCACAGCTGCACGATGGGCGCACCGACGGCGGTCGCCACACCGCACATGCGCTCGACCTCCGCGATGAAGTCGTCGCGACCGGCACCTTGACGCTCGATGTCGAGCACGGCACCGAGCCCCGTCACTTCGAGACCCTCGAGCAGTGGCGGCAGTGTCTGCACGTCGTAGCCGGCATCGAGGTACCGGTAGAGCTTCGGGCTCTGCAGCTCGATGCCGCCGTAGCCGGCTTCCTTCGCGAGGCGGACGTCCTGGACGACGTTGCCGTGGAACGTCGTCGTGACGTTCATGGAGATCTTCGGGGGCATCTGCGCTCGCTTCGTTGGACAGCACTGGAACAAACTGGACCGGTCCAGAATAGGACTAGCCTGCTCTCATGTCGAGACCGCACCACGCTCCGACCATCCGGGACGTCGCCGAGCGCGCCGGGGTCTCGAAGTCGCTGGTCTCACTCGCGCTCCGCGGCGACCCAGGAGTCAGCGACGCCCGTCGGGCGGCCGTCGAACGAGCAGTCGACGAACTCGGCTACCGACCGAACCGCGCAGCGAGGAGCCTCGGCGAGCAGCGGACGGGCACGGTCGGAGTGCTCCTGAACGACCTGCGGAACCCCTGGTTCGTCGACCTGCTCGCCGGACTCACCGCGACGCTCGACACCGTCGGACTGGCACCCATCCTGGTCGACTCGGCGACCACACGGCGCGTGGGCGGTTCGCCCGTGGACATGCTCCTGCGACAACAGGTGGACGGCATCGTCGTGGTCGGCACCACAGAGGACGACGCCGCGCTCCGTCGGGCGGTCCAGGAGGTCCCGGTGGTCCTCGCCGGGACGTACGAGCCTGACGACCTGCACGCCGACGTGGTCGTGAACGACGACCATGCCGGCGCGTCGATCGCGACAGAGCACCTCCTCGCGCTCGGACACACCCGGATCGGTCACCTCGTCGGCCCGGGGCGCGTCGGAGAGCTCCGCGAGCAGGGTTTCCGCGCGACCATGACCCGCCACGGTGCCGACGCCGTCGTGGTGCCGGCCGGCATGAGCGAGGAGAGCGGGTACGCGGCGGCCCGACGAGTCCTGGGCACGGCCGACCGTCCGACCGCGCTCGTGGCCTACAACGACCTCGTCGCCATCGGCGCGTTGTCCGCGGCCGACGACCTCGGCCTCGTCGTCCCGGACGACGTGTCCCTCGTCGGGTACGACGACACCTACCTCGGCAGAATCCGGCACATCTCGCTCACCACGGTCGACAACGGGACGTTCGCCATCGGGGCCCAGGCGGCACGATGGCTCGGTGAACGCGTGCAGGGGCGAGACCCGGAGCCGCGGGTGCACCGAGTACCGGTGTCACTCGTGGTGCGGCGCACCACGAGCGGTCCGAGACCGACCGACGGCGACCGCTGACGACGACGTCGCCGACGGTCCCGGGTCCCAGCGCGCCCGCCTGTCCGGCGCGCACCCGGAAGGCCGACCGGGAGGCCCGGCGCAGGTCCGTCCCGCTTGTCGCGGTCTTCCTCCGCACGCCTCGCACCCCCGCCCCGGCCCCGTCATCCGGGCCTCCGGTGCGACCTGGCGATCGCGTACCGTCGCAGCCGCACGCCCCCGCGGCGCTCGGTCGACAGCAGGACGGCGTCGTAGTGCTCGAGCACCCCGATGGAGCCGTCGTTGTCATCGCGGCAGACGGCGACCACCGGGTCGATCCCGACGCGCGATGCGTGCGCGAGCACCTGGCCCAGCGCCCAGGTCGCCACGCCTCGGCCCCTCGCCGACGGGCGGATCCCGTACCCGACGTGGCCGAACCGCTGCACGCCGGCCGCGTCTCCCGGCGCCCGGAGTGCGATCCCGCCCAGGACGCGGCCGTCCTCGACGATCCACCAGAGGGCCCCGGGTCTGGCGTGCAGTCGGCCGACCCAGGTGCGGAACCCGTCCTCGTCGCCGACGTCGTCCTGGGCGGTGATCCCGAATCCGTCCTCGTGCACACCCGGCCCCCACTCGGCATGCGCTTCGGCCCACGCCTCGTACAACGCCGTCTGCGGCCTCACCAACTCGAGCATGTCCAAGTATCACAACGAAGCGGGTCGGTGGCGATCCCCTCGTGCGGATTCGACCGCAGTCGCTTCCGGGGTCGCACGCGCGACCCGCACCGACCGTGACCCGTAGAGTCGAGAGACTCTCGACGTCAGGACCCGAACGATGACCAGCCCCGCAACCGACCCAGCCGGAGCCGAGCGGTGGGCAGCCGCCGCCCGGCTCGCCGACGGCCAGAGTGACGACGGGCTCCGCCGCCGCCGGGCCCGCGTGTTCGTGTGGGCGGGGGCACTCGTCCTGGTGTCGTGGGCGGTCGGGGTGGTCCTGGCACTGGTGCTGGTGCCGGCCACCGGGAGCAGCCACGCGAGTGGCGGCGATGGCGTGCAGCTGCTCGTCCAGCTCCTGCTGTTGCTGCTCGGGCTGGTCGTCGGCATCGTCGGTTTCGTGTGGGCCTACCGCTCCGGTCACTACGTCACTCGCTGGCGATCGGTGAGCAGCCCACTCTCCCGCGCGGAGCAGCGGTCGGTGCGGCGTCAGATCGCCGGCAAGGAGCCGATCGACGACGAGCACGCGGACATCGTCGCCGCGGTGGCCGCGCAGAACCGTCGAGCCACGCTCGGGATCCTGCCGATCTTCGGCGCCGTGATGCTGTTCGCCGCCTCGACGGCGGTGAGCACGGACAGTCTGCCCATCAAGCTGATCGAGCTCGTCGCGTCGTTCGCGGTGGTGCTCGGGGTCGTGCAACTGGCCGTGCAGTACCGACGAGCCGGGCGGTTCCTCTCGGAGCGCCCCGTCAGCTGACGTCGTCCGGCTGGCCGCCCGCACCGCTCGACCGTCGGCGGCGTCGGCTCCTCAGGACCAGCAGGAGACCGACCAAGGACGCGGCGCTCCCGAGGAACACCCCCGCCCCGACCCACGTCGTGACGGACGTGCCGTGCCCGAAGAGCGCGTTGATGAGCATGCCGAGTCCGACAGCCACGCCGGTGAGCAACACCGCGCAGGTCGGTTCGAGCCACGGAGGCGACAGGAGCGACCGTCGGTCGACCGGGAGGCCGCGGTCCAGTCGAGCACGCGCAGCTCGCTCGCGGTCCTGGATCGTGATCCCGATCATCGGCCCCCAGAACGCCACCGTGGCCTGGCTGCCGCCGGGATCGACCAGGATCAGGATCGCCAGCGTCGCCACCGCACCGCCGAGGTACCACCAGGGGAAGACCCGACGGATCGGGACGGCGCAGCGGCTGTCCCGCCGAGTGCCGTTCCGCGGGTGGTGCTCGCCGCCACTCGTGACCACGGTCAGCGCTCCCGGCGCAGATCGGCGCTGCCCTGTGGGCTCGGAGTGGTCACGGGCTCAGGCTACTGGCGGACGTCCGTCCACCTCGCCGCTCCCGGTGACTGCTTCCGCAGTGCCGTCACGTGCCCGAGACCGCGCAACCGCCAGTGCCTGGTCAGCCGACGCGAGGAGCACCGGATCACTGGCCCGTCTGAGCGCGACGGCGAGTGTGAAGTCCTCGACGGCACGGTCGACGCTCCCGGCGGCGAGGAGCGCCTTGCCTCGGTGTTGCCGCATCACGGCCTCGCGAGTCGTGCCGATGCACTCGGCGACGAGGAGGTCGTACTCGCGCACAGCGGTGCGGGTGTCACCGAGGTCACGGTGGCAGTCGGCCCGCAATGCTCGGACACGCTGCGTCGAGGCGACCCGTTCGAGGCGACGAAGCGCATCACCCGCCTTGCCGGTCCACAGCAACTCGATCTCCTCACGGAGGGGGTCGTCTGCCGATCCTGCGCGGAACGCAGCGAGGTCGGTGATGACCGGACGGAGATCGGCGGACCGGATTCGCCATCCGGGGCCGCCCTCGACGTCGTGCGTGGCGCCCGTCCCCCGAGTGTGCGGCGTTCGAGGTTCCGGGATGCACGCCGTCACGGTCGTCCCTTCCGGAACGGAAACCGGAACGACCGTCGCCGAACCGCCACGGGCCGAAGCCCTTCTGCCAATCGCGTCAGCTCCACACGCAGGTCCGCATCAACGGTCGGCACCCCGACACCCGGGTGCCGAGGGAACGGGTTGCCCTCGATCCCGAGCACGGTCAGTGCGGCGTGGGCGTGCCCGGATGCCGATTCCGGGTCTCCGAGCCGGCTCGCGACGCGGGCGCGCGCAGTCAGGTACCGGACGACGCGGTCGCGGAAGAACGCCGTCCTCCGGATCGAGTCCTCGGCGCCGGCGAGCAGTGCGTCCGCCTCGGCGAGCGACGAGGGATCGCCGAGCTGCAGGAGCACCTCGGCCAGGAGGACCTCCGACATGCCGGTGGTGAACGAGTCGGAGCCGCACTCGGCGATGCGCCGGAGGACGCTCCAGTACTCGTCAGCGGCGTCACGCAGACGTCCGGACAACGCCAGTGACATCGCGAGCACCTCCCCGCCGCCGTTCACGCGCGCCTGCGACCCGCCGACGGCCTCGATCTCCGCCATGAACCGGACGAGCAGCCCCCGACCGACCTCGCGGACGCCCTCGTCTGCCTCGCCCTGCAGGGCGAGGGTCGCCCCCTGGATGCGGATGTACTCGAGCCTGGACGATCTCGCTCGTGCGAGCTTCGCTTCGAACGCCGCAGCGATCTCGTCGTCCCACTCGGTCGAGCGGTACCAGTTGTCGTCCCGCGGCGGTCGGACGCGCGCTGGACGACGCACGTCCTCTGCGTCGTGTACGTCGTCCGGCCCCGGCACCACGAGCAGCAGTATGCCCTGGAAGGGGACCGGCGTCAGCGTCGCAGCCGAGATCGCCGGTGTCCCACCCAGGCGCAACCCGCAACGACTGCGCCGGAGCCAACCACTACCGCCCGAGCAGCGGCTCCCGCGACGCCATCCCAGCTGCACCGGCCCGAGCGACCGCATCGGGCAGCGCCGTCAGGAACGCGTCGACGTCGGCATCGGTCGTCGTGTGGCCGAGCGTGATCCGGAGCGCACCACGGGCGTCCTGCTCCGACAGCCCCATCGCGAGCAGCACGTGCGACGCCTCGGGCACGCCGGCCTGGCACGCCGACCCGGTCGACACCGCGACCCCGGCGGCGTCGAGCAGGAACAGGAGCGAATCGCCCTCGCAGCCGGGGAACGTGAAGTGCGCGTTGCCCGGCAGCCGGTCGACCGGGTCCCCCATCAGCACCGCCGACGGCACGGCCGCGCGCACCCCGGCGACCAGGCGGTCGCGCAGGGCGACGAGCGACGGGTGCGGCATCGGTTCGGCGACGACCGCGCTGGCCGCGACACCGAAGGCCGCAGCCGCCGGGGCGTCCTGCGTGCCGCTCCGCACCTGCCGCTGCTGCCCACCGCCGTGGATGAGGGGTTCGACGGTGGCCTTCCGCCCGAGCACGAGTGCACCGATGCCGACGGGCCCGCCGATCTTGTGCGCGGAGACGCTGAGGGCGTCGAGGCCGGACCCGGCGAACGACACCGGCACCTGCCCGTAGGCGGCGACCGCGTCGCTGTGCACGGGCAAGCCGGCGGCGTGCGCGAGCTCCACGATCCGTGACACGGGCTGGATGGTGCCCACCTCGTTGTTCGCCCACAGGAACGTGACCAGGGCGACGTCCGAGGCGTCGGCGAGCCGCGCCTCCAGTCCGGCGAGGTCGACGCGACCCTGCGCGTCCAACGGGACCACGTCGATGACGGCGCCCTCGTGCGTCTCCAGCCAGGTCAGGGTGTCGACGGTGGCGTGGTGCTCGCCGCCCGGGACGACGATGCGGGGCCGCTGGCGGTCGCGCTGGCGAGCCCAGAACAGGCCCTTCACGGCGAGGTTGATGCTCTCGGTGCCGCCGGAGGTGAACACGACCTCCACCGGGTCGGCGTCGAGCGAGCGGGCGACGGCGGCGCGGCCGTCCTCGAGCAGCATCTTGGCGCGCTGACCGGCGCTGTGGATGGACGACGGGTTGCCGACGGTGCCCAGGGCATCGGTGAAGGCGGCGAGCGCCTCCGGCAGGATCGGCGTCGTCGCGGCGTGGTCGAGGTAGACCGACAAATGCACCCCCTGGATCGAGCAGTGTCCAGGATACGCGCCGGTCCTCGTACCCTTGTCGCGTGCACGAGACAGCGATCGACCTGACGCCGGGGTTCTCCCTGGGCGGGACCGTCCCCCGGTTCACCCTGCGGTCCGCGACGGCGACGGACGTCGTCCTGGTCGTGGCGAGCGCGGGGAGCGCCGACGGAGCCGACCCCTCCGACGTGCGGCCGACACGGTACGCGCTCGAGCGGGTGCCGGACACCGACGTGTGGACCGGCGAGGTCCCCGGGGTCGTGCCCGGCGACCGCTACCACCTGCTCGTGGACGGGCCGGTCGGGCCGCGGCACGAGTTCGACCCGACGCGTCCGCTGCTCGACCCGTACGCGCGGGGCATCCTGCCGACCGGCGACGACGAAGCGTCCGGCCCCCGCTGGACCAGCGTGGTCGTCGACGACGCGTTCGACTGGGGCGGCGTCGTGAAGCCGCAGGTCCCGCTCGACCGTGCCGTCGTCTACGAGGCGAACGTCCGCACCCTGACGGCCGCGAACCCGCACCTGCCGGAGCACCTGCGCGGCACGTACGCCGGGGTCGCCCACGAGAGCACGATCGCGCACCTGCACCGCATCGGTGTCACGACGCTCGAGCTGCTGCCCGTGCAGGCGTTCGACACCGAGCGGTGGCTCCGCGAGGCCGGCCGGCAGAACGCCTGGGGCTACAACACGCTCGGGTTCTTCGCCCCGCACGCCGCGCACGCCTCGGCACCGGCGCAGCAGGAGGGCGCCGACGCCGTCCTGCGCGAGTTCAAGGGCATGGTCCGGCTGCTGCACGAGGCCGGCATCCAGGTCGTCCTCGACGTCGTCTACAACCACACCGCGGAAGAGGGCCTGGGTGGTCCGACGACGAGCCTGCGCGGCATCGACGGTGCGAACCGCTACCGCTGGGCGCAGACCGACCCGCCCCGCCGGGACACCTACTACGACACCACCGGGTGCGGGAACACGCTCGACACCTCGGTCGAGGCGACGGCGGACTTCATCCTCGACAGCCTGGCGTACTGGGCGCGCGAGGTGCAGGTCGACGGGTTCCGCTTCGACCTGATGGCCGCCCTGGCCCGCGACGGCGAGCACCGGTTCGACCCGTCGCACCCGCTGCTCGAGCGCATCCGGAACCACCCGGACCTGCAGGACACCCTGGTGATCGCCGAGCCGTGGGACGTCGGCCCGGACGGCTGGAAGACCGGGGAGTTCGGCGCGGCCGGGCACCGCACGAGCGAGTGGAACGACGGGTTCCGCAACACGGTCCGCCAGTTCTGGCTCACCGACATCGCTGAGGAGCGCCGCACCGGCCTGCCGCAGACCGGGATCGGTGCGCTCGCCGGAGCCCTGACCGGGTCGCGTCACGTCTTCGGCGCCGACCGCGGCCCGCTGGCGAGCGTCAACTTCGTCACCGCGCACGACGGCTTCACCCTGCTCGACCTGGTGTCGTACGACGGCAAGCACAACGAGGCGAACGGCGAGGACAACCGCGACGGCTCGAACGACAACCGCTCGTTCAACCACGGCATCGAGGGTGACACCGCCGACCGAGGGGTCCGCGCCGCGCGCGGCCGGTCGATGCGCAACCTGGTGGCGACCCTGATGCTCTCCGCCGGGGTGCCGATGCTCACCGCCGGCGACGAGCGGAGCCGCACGCAGCACGGCAACAACAACGCCTACGTGGTGTCCGACGACCTGACCCCGGTGGACTGGTCCGACGACGAGGACGCCGAGACGATGACCGAGGCCGTCGCCGCGCTGGCCCGGTTCCGGCAGGCGCACCCGTCGCTCCGCCCCACACGCTTCGGCGTCGAGGGGCAGGAGACCCCCGGGGCCTCGCGGATGTCCTGGTACGGGCCGGACGGGCACCCGATGACGATCGAGGGCTGGGACCAGCCGGTGCATCGCGCCCTGCAGTACTTCGTCGAGTCGACGCCGGAGCACGAGCCCTTCGACCGCGTCCTGGTGGTCGTGCACGGCAGCGGCCGCACCCGCGACCTGACCCTGCCGGTGCGCGAGGACGTCCTCGGGTACCGCCTGGCCTGGTCGAGCGAGAAGCACCGCGACCACGAGCGCCTGCGTCCCGCCGGGCAGGTCTTCACCGCCTACGGCCCCGGCATCCACCTGTTCGAGGTGGCGTAGCGCCGAGCAGGCGGGTGCGGCCCGGCGTCGCGACCGGGTGGCGGACGGGAGGCCCGTGGCGGCCCCGCCACGGGCCTCCCGTCCGGTCCTCAACAGGCTCCACGGCGCGCCCGGCCCTCCACAGCGGGCCGATTCCGGGGAACGCGGAGCCGCTCGCCGGGTAGCGTCGCTTCCGTGGCCACCGCAGACCGACCCCGCCGCCCGAAGATCGGGCGCATCCCGATCACCGAGCTCGCCCCGAGGACGCCGAACGGCTTCCCCGGCAAGGCATTCGACGGCGAGGTGATCACGTTCGGTGCAACCGTCTTCCGAGAAGGACACGGCATCATCGGCGCCGACCTCGTCCTCGAACGCCCAGACGGTGGAACCCGCACCGTCCCCATGACCCTCGGTGCCCCCGGCACCGACCGCTACGAAGCCACGGTGCAGGTCGACCACGTCGGCGTCTGGACGTGGCACGTCGAGTCGTACTCCGACGACTGGGCGAGCTGGCTGCACGGCGCACGCCTGAAGATCGCGGCCGGCGTCGACACCGAGGCGACCCTGCTCGACGGTGCCGTGCTGCTCGACCGGCTGGCCGAGGAGACCGACTCCCCCGCCGCCACCCGCGCCGCCGCACGCGTCCGCGACACCGACCTCGACCCGGCCGAGCGCCTGGCCGCCGTCGACGACCCGCGGATCGTCGCCGAGGTCGAGGAAGCCCCGCTCACCTCACTCCGGACCCACTCCGCCACCCAGCTGCTCGACGTCGAACGCACCCGCGCCGGCGTCGGCGCCTGGTACGAGTTCTTCCCCCGCTCCGAAGGCGCGAAGAAGAACCCCGACGGCTCCTGGAAGAGCGGCGACTTCCGCACCGCGGCCCGCCGGCTGCCCGCCGTCGCCCGGATGGGCTTCGACGTCATCTACCTGCCGCCGATCCACCCCATCGGCACCACCGCCCGCAAGGGGCCGAACAACACGCTCACGCCCGGGCCGAACGACCCCGGCAGCCCCTGGGCGATCGGCTCCCCCGAGGGCGGGCACGACGCGATCCACCCCGACCTCGGCACCGAGGACGACTTCCGCGACTTCGTCGAGACGGCGAAGAACACCGGCATGGAGGTCGCGCTCGACTTCGCGCTGCAGTGCTCCCCCGACCACCCCTGGGTCACGCAGCACCCGGAGTGGTTCACGCAGCGCGCCGACGGGTCCATCGCGACCGCCGAGAACCCGCCGAAGCGCTACCAGGACATCTACCCGATCCAGTTCGACACCGACCCCGAGGGCCTGGTCACCGAGGTCGAGCGGGTCCTGCGCCACTGGATCGCCTTCGGCATCCGCATCTTCCGCGTCGACAACCCGCACACCAAGCCGCTCTGGTTCTGGGAACGGGTCATCCGTGAGATCCGCGACGAGCACCCCGACACCGTGTTCCTCGCCGAGGCGTTCACCCGCCCGGCGATGATGCGCGCGCTCGCCGAGGCCGGGTTCCAGCAGTCGTACTCGTACTTCACCTGGCGCAACACGAAGGACGAGATCGAGGACTACTTCACGGAGCTCTCGCACGAGACGAGCGACTACCTGCGCCCGAACCTCTTCGTGAACACGCCCGACATCCTCACCGAGTACCTGCAGTTCGGCGGCCGTGCCGGCTACAAGGTGCGCGCGGCACTCGCCGCCACCGGTGCGCCGACGTGGGGCATGTACGCCGGGTACGAGCTGTTCGAGGACGTCGCCCGACCGGGCTCGGAAGAGAACATCGACAACGAGAAGTACGAGTACAAGCCGCGCGACTTCGCCCTGGCCGAGGCCGAAGGTGCGTCCCTGGCGCCGTACGTGACGATGCTCAACCGCCTCCGTGCGGCGCACCCCGCGCTGCGACAGCTGCGGAACCTGCACGTGCACGCCGCCGACGACCCGGCGATCGTCGTCTACTCGAAGCACCTGTCGGGCGAGTACATCCGGTCAGGGCGCCCCGACACCGTGATCGTGGTCGCCAACGTCGACCCGCACTCCGCCCGTGAGACCACCGTGCACCTGGACCTCGCCGCACTCGGTCTGCCGACCGAGGGCCTGTTCGACGTCCGTGACGTCGTGACCGGTCAGCGCTGGACCTGGGGCGCGTCGAACTACGTCCGCCTGGACGCGTTCCAGGAGCCCGTGCACCTGCTCGTCGTGGAAGGACCCCACCGATGACCCCCGAACCGACCGACCCCACGAAGCGCGGACCGGCCGTCCCGCCGGTGCCGCCTCCGCCGCCGGCCGTGCCGCGGTACGAGCCGAAGGTGTCCGCGCCCGACGAGGACCTGCCCGGCGCTCCACCGGCGCAGCGCGAGGCGCCCGACCGCGGCGTGGCGGAGTCCGCCACGCTCGCCGGGCACCCCGCCGACCCGACGCACCCGCGGCAGCCGCCCGTCGCAGCCGCCTCGACTTCCGACTCCCCGACGGCCCCGACCGGCGGCGCTGCACCCGTGGTCCGTCCGGCCTCCGTCGACGCGCCGGTCGCCCCCAGCGCCGCTGCTCCGGCGTCGGCTGCTGCCTCGGCTCCGGCCGCCGCTGCCGCCACCGGTACGGCCACGGATCCGCGTCCGGCTCCGATCGAGGACTGGCTGCGTCTGCAGGTGGCCGAAGGCCGCTGGTCCCAGCCGCACGACGTGCTCGGCCCGCACCCGGTCGACGGCGGCACCAGCGTCCGCGTCGTCCGGCACCTGGCCCGCGCGGTGCGCCTCGTGCGCCCCGACGGCGACGACATCGAACTCACGCACGAGGGCGACGGGCTCTGGGCCGGCGCCACTGCCGAGACCCTCGGTCGCTACCGCGTCGAGTCGGAGTACGACTACGACGAGTCCACGGACGAAGACGACGCCACCTGGACCACCGACGACGCCTACCGGTTCGCCCCGACGCTCGGCGAGCTCGACCTGCACCTGTTCGGCGAGGGCCGTGACGAGCAGCTCTGGCACCACCTCGGCGCACACGCCCGCACGGTCGACGGTGTCGACGGTGTCGCGTTCGCCGTCTGGGCACCCCGGGCCACCGCCGTCCGCGTGATCGGCGACTTCGAGGGATGGGAAGGCCGCACCACCGCGATGCGCCGTCTGAGCGACCTCGGCGTCTGGGAGCTGTTCTGGCCCGGCGCCGTCGTCGGGCAGCGCTACAAGTTCCAGATCCTCACCGACTCCGGCTGGGTGGAGCGGGCCGACCCGTTCGCCCGTGAGGCCGAGATCGCCCCGGCGACGGCCTCCGTCGTCACCGAGTCCACGTACACGTGGTCCGAGGGCGACGCCGCGTGGATGGAGCGCCGCGCACAGACCACCACGCACGACGCCCCGATGAGCGTCTACGAGGTGCACCTCGGCTCGTGGCGCCCCGGCCTGTCGTACCGCGAGGTCGCCGACCAGCTCATCGGGCACATGGAGTACACCGGCTTCACCCACGTGGAGTTCCTGCCGCTCGCCGAGCACCCGTTCGGCGGCTCGTGGGGCTACCAGGTCACCGGGTACTACGCGCCGACCGCACGCTTCGGTTCGCCGGACGACCTGCGCTACCTGATCGACCGCCTGCACTCCGCCGGCATCGGCGTGATCATGGACTGGGTCCCCGGGCACTTCCCGAAGGACGAATGGGCGCTCGGTCGCTTCGACGGCTACGCGCTGTTCGAGCACCCGGACCCCCGCCGCGGCGAGCAGCTCGACTGGGGCACCTACGTGTTCGACTTCGGACAGCCGCAGGTGCGCAACTTCCTGGTCGCGAACGCGCTGTACTGGTTCGAGGAGTTCCACATCGACGGCCTGCGGGTCGACGCGGTGGCCTCGATGCTTTACCTCGACTACTCCCGCACCGACTGGCTGCCGAACGTCCACGGCGGCCGCGAGAACCTCGACGCGATCTCGTTCCTGCAGGAGACGAACGCGACGGCGTACAAGCGCTACCCCGGCATCGTCATGATCGCCGAGGAGAGCACCTCGTGGCCGGGCGTGACCCAGCCGACGAGCGCCGGCGGACTCGGCTTCGGGCAGAAGTGGAACATGGGCTGGATGCACGACTCGCTCGAGTACGTGCAGCGCGACCCCGCGTACCGCAGCTACCACCACGACGAGATCACCTTCTCGTTCGTCTACGCGTTCAGCGAGCAGTTCACCCTGCCGATCAGCCACGACGAGGTCGTGCACGGCAAGGGCTCCCTGTACGGCAAGATGCCCGGCGACGAGTGGCAGAAGCTCGCCAACGTGCGTGCGTACCTGGCGTTCATGTGGGCGCACCCCGGCAAGCAGCTGCTCTTCATGGGCCAGGAGTTCGCGCAGCCCGCCGAGTGGTCCGAGGCGAAGGGCCTCGACTGGTGGCTCCTCGACCAGCCCGGCCACCGCGGTGTGCAGGACCTCGTCGCGGAGCTCAACCGCGTGTACAAGGACTCCCCTGCGCTCTGGACGCACGACTCGACGGCCGACGGCTTCGAGTGGCTCGAGGGCGGCGACGCACCGCACTCGACCCTCGGGTTCCTGCGGAAGGACGGCGACGACCGGGTCGCGGTGTTCGTGAACTTCTCCGGCGTGCCGGTGGAGCGTCGCTTCGGGCTGCCGACCGCCGGCGAGTGGCACGAGGTCCTCAACACCGATGCTGCCGAGTACGGCGGCTCCGGAGTCGGCAATCTCGGCGTCGTCACCGCCGAGGACACCCCGTGGGCGGGCCGCCCCGCCTCGGCGCACCTTGTGGTGCCGCCGCTCGGTGCCGTCTGGCTCAACCTCGCCCAGTAGCCCGGCCAGCGTCCGCGACGCGACCGACGGACAGACGGGAGGCCCGGTGCCAGCTGGCACCGGGCCTCCCGTCTGTCTCGCCCCGGGCGAGCGGTTGTGCTCGGGACGCCGTCGTGTCCTCGAGACGCCCCCGAGACGCCGAGACGCCGCCGGATTCGGCGGCGTCTCGGTGCGACGACGGCGTCTTCTTCGCCGTACGGACCCCGCAGGTCTAGTACAGCGCGTTCGCCAGGCGGCGACGCGCCGCGACGACGCGCGGGTCCTCGCTGCCGATGAGCTCGAAGTACTCGACGAGCCGGACGCGCAGGGCCTCACGGTCCTCGCCGAACACCGTCGGCACCAGGTCCAGGAGACGTCCGAAGGCGTCGTCGACGTGCCCGCCGGAGATGTCGAGGTCGGCGACCGCGAGCTGCGCCTGGACGTCCTGCGGGCCGGCGGCAGCGGCCGCACGGATCTCGTCGGCCGTCCGGCCGTTCAGCCGGTCGAGCAGCGACACCTGTGCGAGCCCGGCCACGGCCATCTGGTCGTGCGGGTCCTGCAGGATCGCGGTCTTGTACTCCTCGATCGCGGTGGCGTAGTCGCCCTGCTCGATCGCGTCGTACGCGGCCTGGTGGTGCGGCGGGAGCGGCTCCGGCTCCGGCTCGCCCTGCTCAGCGTCAACCTCGGTCGCAGCGCCGTCGACGCTCACGCGACCGGCCACGCCGTTCTGCTCGGCGGCCTGGAGCACCTGCTCGTAGACGTCGCGGACCTGCGCCTCGGGCAGGGCCCCGACGAAGAGCCCGAGCGGGCGTCCGCCGATGACGGCTGCGACGGTCGGGATCGACTGCGCCTGGAACGCCTGCACGAGCTGGGGGTTCGTGTCGGCGTCCACCTTGGCGAGCACCACGCGGCCGTCGTACTCCGCGGTGAGCTGCTCGAGGATCGGCGAGAGCTGCTTGCACGGCCCGCACCACTCGGCCCAGATGTCCACGATGACCGGGACGACGTTCGACAGCTCCAGGACGTCCTGGAAGGTCGCGTCGGTGACGTCGATCACGAGCGACGGGACGGTCAGGTCGGCACCGTTCGCGGTGCCAGCCTCGGTGCCGGGAACGGCTCCGCCGGCGGAACCCGCCGGCGCCGGAGCACCGGACGGCTGGGGCGGCCGCTGTGCGCGGTCGACGAGGGACGACAGGTCCACGGCTCCGCGGAGCCCGGACGGGGTCGGGGGGATGTTGCTCATTGCACCTCACTCGCTGCGGTCAGGCCCTGTGTGAACCCGAGCAGGACCACTTTGCCATCCGAGGCGACCGGCGGCACGTAGAAGAGCAGCTGGACGCTGTAGGTCGCGCTGATGCCCTTCTTGCTCGTGTCCACGCCGGACAGTGCCTTGACGGCACCCTCGGTGTTCACCTCGGCGCCCGACGCGGTCGGGGTCACCTTCTCGATCTCGTCCAGGTCGGCGGAGACCAGGGCGCCGGCGTCGTCGGTCGCGATCGCGACGGCGGAGTCGGCGGGCACCTCGGACGAGTACTCGATCTTCGCCGTGTCCGGCAGGGCCTTGGCCTTCTTGTCCTTGTACGCCTTGCCGATGGTGGTGCGGAGCGCATCGCCCTCGGTCGCGAACAGGTCGGCGTACTCGCTGGCGGTGTCCTTCGACAGGATGTCGCCGTAGGCGGTCGCGACCTGGTCGGGCTGGATCGTCAGGAGCTTCGACTCCGGCGCGAGCAGTGCGGCACCGATCGTCGTCGGGGCGAGGCTCGGGATCTTCGCGTCGGCCTCGAGCGAGACGTCGTACGCCACCTTGTAGGGATCGCGGGCGGTGTCCTGCACCAGGGTCAGGGCCTGCGGTGCCGACTTCGCGTCACAGTCCTCGGCGACGATCGTGAAGACCGTTCGGGGCCAGGTGTCGGTCTGCTGCGGCAGCGCGACGCACACCTGCGCGGCCGAGATCGCCGGCGGTGCCTTGACGTCCGAGTCCTTGCCGCGGATCGAGTAGTTCGCCAGACGGAGGTCGAGCGCCGCGCCGGAGAACCGGGTCCGGACCAGGTCACGGTCGCGCGCCCCGTCGGCCTGCTTGGCGACAGCGGCGGTGCGCTGCACGATGCGGGTGATCTGCTGCTTGGTCGCAGCCGTCGGCTCGGTCGTCTCAGCAGCCCCCGTGGCGGTGGCCGTCGGGGTCGGCGTGGCGAGCGACGGGTCGCCGCCCTGCGGCCAGTAGTCCGAGGAACAGCCGGCGAGGGTCAGGGCACCGACGAGCAGCACCGGGACGCCGATGAGGGCGCGCGTGCCGCGACGACCGCGGCGCGGCACCTGCGCTCCGGCGGCGGCGGCTCGACGGGACGCACGCACCCGCGGCGGGCGGCTGCCACCACTGCGACGGCGGGGACCGCGGCCACGGCGCTGGTGCAGGAAGGCGAGGACGAGCAACACGAGGCCTCCGAGGACGAACACGCCGCCGGCCACGAGCAGCGGACCGACCGCCGGCGTCGCGGTGTCCTGCGGCCAGGTGACGGACACGTCGCTCGGTGCTGCGGCCTTGCCGTCGCTCACGACGAGGACCGAGACGTCCTGCGGCAGGCGGACGGTGAACTGCCCGGCACCGTCGTACTCCTGGTACCAGAGGTCGCTGCCCTTCGGCGACGGGACGCTGGTCTCGCTGCCCGAGGTCGACCCGACCAGCGAGCCCTTCTCGGCGTCGAAGCGGAGCGTGGTGTGCTCGGCGTCACCGATCCAGGCGTCGACGTCGGCGGTCTTGCCGTAGGCCGCGAAGACCTTGCCGGAGCCGGACACGTTGATGCGCTGGTAGCCGGGGTTGGCGTTGAGCGTCGTCCCCGGGATCACGGTCACCGGGGCGGAACTGGTCGTCGAGCTCTCGGCCACGAGCGAGGACGGCGGCGCGAACACGGTCCGCTGTCCCACCGCCAGCGCCACGAGCAGCAGACCGATGACGAAACTGACGATCGCCAGGACGAATCGCACGAACTCTCTCCCTACCGCGCCGGGGTGGGGATGTCGGCGCGCGAATCAGCGACTCAGGATAGCGAGCAACGCTGGACAGCGCATCAATCCGCGCTGTCGCCGGACTCAGACGACCCGCTCCGGCCGCCACTACAATCGACCGCGGGCCGATCCGGGCCCTCCGCCGAGCACCCAGGAGCGACACGTGGCGAACGACGAGGCCGAGTTCGGGACCGAGCTGCGGGGGTACCGCCGCGACGAGGTGGAGCGTTCGCTGAACGACCTGCGCCGCGAGCTCATCAAGTCGAACAACGACCGCGCCGACGCCGCGAAGGAGATCCGTCTCCTGCAGGCCCGGGTCTCCGAACTGCAGGGCGAGCTCGACGAAGCCGGCACCCCCACGTACAGCGGACTGGGCACCCGCCTCGAGTCCACCCTGCGCGTGGCCGAGGAGCAGTCGACCCGTCTCATCAGCCAGGCGGACATCGACGCCCAGCGCCTCCGTGCCTCGAGCCGTTCCGAAGCCGAGCGCACCGTCCGCGAGGCCCAGGAGGAAGCGCGCGACACCCTCGAGGACGCCCGCACCCGCGCCACCAACGAACTGACCCGCGCCCGCGCCGAGGCAGCCGACACGGTCGAACGTGCCCGCGCCGAGGCCGGTCTCCTCACGCAGGACGCCCGCAACGAAGCCGCCGCGATCCGCGGGGCAGCCGTGACCGAGGCCGCCGAGGTCCGTTCCGTCGCCATCCGCGAGACGAACGCTCTGCGCGCCCACGTCGAGCACGAGGTCGCCGAGCTGCGCGAGATCGCCCAGCGCGAGTCCGCCGACGCCCGCACCGCTGCCGCCGAGCTCGACCGCGAGACCGAGCACCGCCGTTCCGTCTTCGAGGCCGACCACGCCCGCCGCACCGAGGACCTCGACCGCGAGGAGACGACCCGGCGAGAGGCCCTGGAGCGCGAGGTCACCGAGGGCCGTGCCGCCTGGCACCGTGAGCGTGACGAGGAGCAGCAGGCACACGCGCTGGCACTCGAGACCGGTCGCGCCGAACTCGAGTCCGAGGTCACGCGCCGACGCGCCGAGCTCGACACCGAGGTCGCCGACCGCCGCCGCGAGCTCGACGAGGAACTCGCCGCCGCCCGCGCCCAGTGGGACCGCGAACTCGCCGCAGCCCGCACCGCTTTGGAGCAGGAGATCGAGGCGGCCCAGGCGCAGCTCCGCGTCGACGAGGAGCAGACCCGCGTCGAGAACGCGCGCCTGGTGCAGGAGACCGCCGACCGGATCGCCCGGGAACTCGAGGAGCACGACGCCCGGATCGCGCAGGAGCGCGCCGAGGCCGATGCGGCAGCCGAGCGTGCCGTCCGGGAGCACGAGAACGCCATCGCCGCTCGACGCGAGCGCGAGCACGCCGAGGTCGACACCGAGATCGCCGACCGCCGCACCGCCGAGCTCGGGGTGCTCGAGGCCGAGCGCACCGCCCTGCGGCAGGAGATCGACACCGCGCGCGCCGCCCTGGTCAAGGAGCGCGACGAGGTCCGTGCCGAGATCGCCCGGGAGCGCGACGAGGCCCGCACGACGCTCGAGTCGGAACTCGCCTCCCGCCGCGACGACGCCGAGCAGGACTACCTGCGGAAGCACCACGAGACGGTGACCGAGACGCAGAAGTACCTGGACGAGGCCAACCTGCAGCTCGCCGAGGCCACGCGCCGCGCGACCGAGGCCCGCGAACGCGCCGAACGCCTGCAGCAGGATGCCGACGACCTCGAGCGCACCAGCACGGCCGAGGCCCAGGAGCACGCCCGCACCATCGTCGCCGACGCGCAGGACCGCGTGCACCGGATGGTCGCCGACGCTGAGGAGCGCACCGCCGGCGTCATCGCCGAGGCCGAGGACCGCCTGGCGGCGATCCGCACCGAACGCGAAGCCGTCGCGGGCTACCTGGAGAACCTCCGCGGGGTCCTCACGAACGCCACGGGCCTGCTCGGCACGGCACCCGCCGCGGCGTCCACTGCGGACGCTGACGACGACGTGGACGCGACCGACCGCTGACGGTCCACGGCCTGGAGGCGCGACCCGCGCCTCCAGGCCGTCCCACCTGGTGCAGGTGGCAGGCCGCAGGGCGTCGTACAGACGTGCTCAGACGGGCCAGTGGGTCGGCAACGGGGCGCTGCCCGGCACGACGAGGTCGGCGATCGCGTCGAGGACGATCCGCACGTACCGCTCCCCCACCCAAAGGTGCTTCGCACCGTCGACGGGCACGACCCGGACGTTCGGGGCGAGCGCGAACCGTGCCGCCGCGGCCTCGGGCTGCAGGAAGTCGTCGTGCTCGGGGACGAGCGCCACGACCGGGACCCCGACGGCAGCCCAGCGGGCGAGCTCCTCGTCCGAGGTGCGGTGCAGCGGCGGGGACAGCAGGACGACACCGGCGACCGTGCCGGCCTCGACGTGTTCGAGCGCGTGCTTGAGGATCACCTCGGTGCCGAAGGACCACCCCACCAGCCACGGGGTCGGCAAGCCGCGGTCGACGACCTCGGCGACGGCGGCGCGCAGGTCGAAGCCCTCGGACACGCCCTCGCCGAAGACACCCTCGGACGTGCCGCGCGGCGACGTGACGGACCGGAAGTTGAACCGCAGCACCGCGATGTCGGCGAGGGCGGGCAGCCGTGCCGCGGCCTTCTTGAGGACGTGCGAGTCCATGAACCCGTGCGCGGTCGGCAGGGGGTGGAGCGTGACGATGGTCCCGCGAGCCGGGGTGTCGGCCGGCTCGGCGAGTTCACCGACGAGCGTCAGGTGGTCGTCCGTGTCGAGCTCGACATCGGTACGACGGGCCGGCAGCACGGTGGCGGACCGGATCTCGGTGTCGTGCGGCACGTCGTGCTCGGTCATGCGATGCTCCAGCAGTGGTTGTGCCAGTGCCGGCGCGACGCCAGGTCGGCAGCATCGCCGAGCACGCCGTCCGCACGCCAGACCACCACGTGGGCGGTGCCGGGCAGGACGCTTCCGCCGCACCCCGGGCAGATGTACTCCTTCTGCGCCGACGCGGCCGAGATCGGCTGCACCTGGTACTCGCGACCGTGGCGGACCTCGGTGCGCTTCCACGAGCTCATCAGCCGGTCGAGGGTGGTCTCCTCGTCAGGCTCGACGTCGCGACCACGGGGGTGCCGCGGTCGGTTGCTGCGCGGCACCCGAGCAGCCGATCAGTACCAGTTGTTGGCCTGGCTGTGTCCCCAGGCACCGCAGGGGGTGCCGTAGACGCCGGCGATGTAGTTGAGACCCCAGGTGATCTGCGTCGCCGGGTTGGTCTGCCAGTCGGCGCCGGCCGTGGCCATCTTGCTGCCGGGGAGGGCCTGCGGGATGCCGTACGCACCGCTGGGGTTGTAGGCGTTCACCCGCCAGCCGGACTCCTTGTTCCACAGCGAGACCAGGCAGTTGTACTGGTCGGTGCCCCAGCCACGAGCTGTGACCTGCTGCAGGGCGATCGCCTGCGCACTGCCCGGGTCGGGCGTCGCAGCGGTCGCGGCGAGCGTGTTGGCGGCCGAGACCGGCTGGTTCTCGGTGGCCGCGGCGTCCGCGCTGTCGTCGGTGGTCTCGGCGTCGGCGTCGGCTTCGTCCTCTTCGACGACGGGCTTGACGACCTTCGGGGCCGGGACGGTGACGTCGTAGCCGTCACGGTCGGCAGCGGCCACGGCGTAGGTGCCGTGCGCGGTGTACTGCTGCGGCGCCGGCGGCGTCTTCACGAGCACCGGGGTGTCGACGGCGGCCTGTGCCACGTCGGCCTGCAGCGGGTTGAACAGCGAGCCGCCGACGAACAGGAACACGCCGACGAAGGACATCATCGGGGCGACCGCGCGCTTGCGTGCGACGGCGTTCACCGACGACGCGGTGGGCTTGGCGAGCTTCGGCGTCGCACGGCGCTGCACCGTCGCGGTGCGCTGCTTCGCGGGACGCTGGTCGGCCTCGACCAGCGCATCGTGGGCGAAGGACGCCACACGCTCGTCGGAGACGCGGTTCGCCGCCACCGACTTCGGCGTGGCGACCGGACCCGTCGTCGCGGGCACTGCCTGCGGGGTCACCCCGAACGCCGACGTCTCCGTCGTGCGGGTTCGCTGCATTGCCGCGCGGCGCTCACCGGAAGCCTGGAGGCTGAGGTGCTCGCGGGTATCGCGGTCGGAGCTTGAGTCTGCCGTGTGCCTGCCCATGAGTAGGACCAGGGTAACGGAACGATCACGGAAAGCGAAGCACCTGGGGACAGCGCGTCGTCACCGGACAGCGAGCATCACTTCGACGACGGCGTCGAGCAGCGCGTCGACCTGCGCCTCGCGGTACCCGCCGTGCTTCGGGCGGAAGACGATCGAGCGGACCTCGGTGAGGCTGAGCGGCTTGCCCTCGCGGAAGTACCCGGCGAGTCGGGCGGCGAACGCGTCGACGTCCTTCGGGTGGTAGCCGGTACCGAGCACGCTGACCCGGCTGAACCGCTGCCCGTCGGGCCGCTCGAGCCGCGCCACGACGTCGGAGGCCTTCGTCCGTGCCTCGGCGTACCAGGCCTTCTTGCCGACCTCGCTCATCTCCCGCTCACGCTCGCGGGCCGCGAAGGCGTCCTCGAGTCGCTCGAGTGCGGCGTCGACGTGCGACGTGGAGTAGCCGCCCTTGCGCATCGAGAACGCCGTGGCGCGGATCTTCGCGGCCTCGATGCCGGGGGCGCTGTCGTCGGCGGAGTACGCGCGCCGGGCGTCCTCGAGGAAACGCTCGACTTCGTCGACGTCGTAACCGAGGGCGGAACGGGCTGCGGTCGGGAAGGTGGTGGCCACGGCGTCATTCTGCCAGTCCCCGACCGTGGCACAACCTGGACGCGCTGAGTGCGGCGTTCAGCCCGGCCCGACAGCGGTCAGTGGTCAGTGGTTGACGACGAGGTACAGCACGTAGGCCACCGCGGCGGACGGCAGGATGCTGTCGATGCGGTCGAGCAGGCCGCCGTGTCCGGGCAGGAACGACGAGATGTCCTTGATGCCGAGGTCGCGCTTGATCATCGACTCGGTCAGGTCGCCGAGCGTGGCCGAACCGGAGATGAGCACACCGAGCAGGACACCGGTCCACCAGGGCAGCCCGAGCATGAACACGGCCACCAGGATGCCGACGATGATGCTCGCCGCCACGGACCCGGCGAAGCCCTCCCACGTCTTCTTGGGGCTGATGCGGGGAGCCATCGGGTGCTTGCCGAGGTTCAGCCCGGTGGCGTACGCGCCGGTGTCGACCGCGACGACGACGAGGATGAACCCGATCACCCAGAGGTTGCCGTCCGGCTGGGCGGAGAGCAGCACGACGCACGCGCCGAGCAGGGAGATGTAGGCCTGCACGAACAACCCGTTCGTGAGGTCTCGGGCGACGTTGCCGGCCGGGGGCTTCTGCCGCGCGACGGCGACCTCGAGCAGTCGCCAGACGCTGATCAGGACGATGCCGCCGAGCAGGGTGAACAGCGCCGCCACCTGGCCGAGCAGGAACGCCGCCGGCACGATCGCGATCGCGACGGCGACGCTCGGGATCCGCGGGACGTCGCGGCCGGCGAACCGCATCGCGCTCGTGAGTTCGTAGACGCCGACGCCCAGCAGGAACGCCGCGACGACCATGAAGGACGGCGGCCAGAGGAGCAGCGTGCCGAGCATCACGACCGCGAACGCGAGCGCGATGCCGATCGCCGCCGGCAGGTTGCGCCCGGTCCGCGCGGTCAGCGCTTCGTTGCGCGCGCCGAAGTCGGCCTTGCGCTGGCGGAGCTGCGCCTCGAAGTCGGTGCGCGCCGCTCGTGCGCGCGCATCGAAGTCCTGACGGAGCCCCTTCTTCACGGGCCCGCTCGACGCGGGCCCGTGCTCTGCTGTGGGGCGGTCATCGCCCTGGTCGGAGCGCCGCATCAGACCTCGAGGAGTTCGGCTTCCTTCTTCTTCAGCGACTCGTCGATCTGGTCGACGTGCTTCTTCGTCAGGGCCTCGAGGTCCTTGTCGCCGCGCGAGATCTCGTCGTCGGAGATCTCACCCTTGAGTGCGTCGAGGTCGTCCTTGGCCTTGCGGCGGATGTTCCGCACGACGACCTTGTGGTCTTCGCCCTTCGTCCGCACGAGCTTGACGAACTCCTTGCGGCGGTCCTTGGTGAGCTCCGGGATCGTCACGCGGACGATGTCGCCGTCGTTCGTCGGGCTGGCGCCGAGGTTCGGGAAGGTCGCGATCGCGCGCTCGATCTCCTTGAGCGCCGTCTTGTCGTACGGCGTCACGATGAGCGTGCGGGCCTCGGGCGTCTGCAGCGACGCGAGCTGCGCGAGCGGCGTCGGCGTGCCGTAGTACTCGACCGGGATCTTCTGGAAGAGCGCCGCGTTGATGCGGCCGGTGCGGACGGTCGAGAAGTCGTCCTTGGCGACCTCGACAGCCTTCGCCATCTTCTCGGTGGCTTCGGTCAGGACATCACTGATCACGGTGTTACTCCTTCGGTACTGGCGTCGAGTCTAGTCAGCGCCGGGGGTCAGTTGCTGACGACGGTGCCGATGCGCTCGCCACGGATCGCGGCCTGGACGTTGCCGTCGCCCTCCATGCCGAAGACGTGCATCGGCATGCCGTTGTCCATGCAGAGCGAGAACGCGGTGGCGTCGACGACCTTGAGGCCCTTGAGCAGCGCGTCCTGGTAGGTCACGTGGTGCAGCTTCTCGGCGGTGGCGTCCTTCTTCGGGTCAGCGGTGTACACGCCGTCGACGCCGTTCTTGGCGACGAGGACCTCGTCCGCCTTGATCTCGAGCGCACGCTGCGCCGCCACCGTGTCGGTGGAGAAGTACGGCAGTCCGGCCCCGGCGCCGAAGATGACGACCCGGCCCTTCTCGAGGTGCCGCTCGGCGCGCCGCGGGATGTACGGCTCGGCGACCTGGGTCATCGCGATGGCGGACTGCACGCGGGTCGCAGCGCCCGCCTGCTCGAGGAAGTCCTGCAGCGCGAGTGCGTTCATCACCGTGCCGAGCATGCCCATGTAGTCGGCTCGCCCGCGGTCCATGCCGCGCTGCGAGAGCTCGGCTCCGCGGAAGAAGTTGCCCCCGCCGACGACGATCGCGATCTCGACCTCGCGCGCGGCGACGGCAATCTCCTTGGCGATGGTGCCGATCACGTCGGGGTTCACCCCCAGGGAGCCGGCGCCGAACGCCTCTCCCGACAGCTTCAGCAGAACGCGGCGTCGTCCGGTCTTCTCGTCGGTCATCTGGTCCGCACCCTTCGTCGTGGTCTCGTGGAAATGTACTCGCGGATGTGTCGCGCGCGTGTCGTGCCGGCGCGCGCGAAAAACGGGGCCAGGAACCTGGTTGGTTCCTGACCCCGTCACGGGTTCGTTACGCGCCGACCTTGACGCGGGCGAAGCCCTGGATCGTGATGCCGGCGTTCTCGGCGGCCTTCGCGACGGAGATCTTGTTGTCCTTCGCGTAGTCCTGGTCGAGGAGCGACACCTGCTTGATGTAGGCGTTCACCCGGCCCTCGACGATCTTCGGGAGCGCAGCCTCGGGCTTGCCCTCTTCGCGCGTGATCGCCTCGACGGTCGCACGCTCCTTCTCGATGGCCTCGGCCGGGACCTCGTCGCGGGTCAGGTACGTCGGGTTCGCGAACGCGACGTGCTGTGCGATCGAACGTGCCTCGGCGGCGTTGTCACCCTCGTACGCGATGACGACGGCGATCTGCGGCGGCAGGTCCTGGCTGGTCTTGTGCAGGTAGATCTCGAAGGCCGAGCCCTCGACACGGCGGACCGTGCGGACCTCGAGCTTCTCGCCCAGCGCGGCAGCCGACTCGTTGACGACCTCGAGGACGGTCTTGCCGTCCAGCGGTGCGGCGTTGGCGGCAGCGACGTCGGCGGCACCGGCAGCGGCGACCGCGCCCAGCACCTTGTCGGCGAGGGTCGTGAACTTCTCGTTCTTCGCGACGAAGTCGGTCTCGCTCGCGAGCTCGACGACCGTGGCGGCGCCGTTCTCGGAGGTCGCGACGACGACACCCTCGGAGGTGGCACGGTCGTCGCGCTTGGCGACGGCCTTGGCACCCTTGATGCGGAGCAGCTCGACGGCCTTGTCGTAGTCGCCGTCGGCCTCGACGAGCGCGTTCTTCGCGTCCATCATGCCGGCGCCGAGGTCCTCGCGGAGCTTCTTCACGTCAGCAGCGGTGAAGTTTGCCATTGACTGGAGTCCTTTCTGGACTGTACGTGTGTGGAGAGTGGAGTGCAGTCGGGGCGCCGGACCCGGTGGGGTCCGGCGCCCCGGCGACTCACTCGGCGGGGGTGGTCTCCGCGGCTGCCTCGGCCTCGGCCGTCGGCTCCGCGTTCTTCGCCTCGTCGGCGATCGGCTCGCCGATCTCCTTCGCGGCGACCTGCGCGTCAGCGTCGTTCTCCTCGACCGGGGCGGCGGGCGCCTCGGTCGTGGCGGCGGTCTCGCCACCGAGGAGCTCCTGCTCCCACTCGGCGAGGGGCTCGCTGGCCTCGTCCTCGTCGCCACCGTTGTGGCGGGTCTTCAGGCCCTCGGCCGCGGCGTCGGCGACGATGCGGGTCAGCAGACCGACGGAGCGGATCGCGTCGTCGTTGCCCGGGATCGGGTACGTGATCTCGTCGGGGTCGCAGTTGGTGTCGAGGATGCCGATGATCGGGATACCGAGCTTCTGCGCCTCGTCGACGGCGAGGTGCTCCTTCTTGGTGTCGACGATCCAGAGCGCGCTCGGGGTCCGCGTGAGGTTGCGGATACCACCGAGGGTCTTGTGGAGCTTGTCCAGCTCGCGCTTCTTGATGAGGAGCTCCTTCTTGGTGAAGCCCTTCGTCGTGTCGTCGAAGTCGATCTCCTCGAGCTCCTTCATGCGCGCGAGGCGCTTGGAGACCGTCTGGAAGTTCGTGAGCAGACCGCCGAGCCAACGCTGGTTGACGTACGGCTGGCCGACGCGGGTCGCCTGCTCGGCGATGGAGCCCTGCGCCTGCTTCTTGGTGCCCACGAAGAGGATCGTGCCACCGTGCGCGACCGTCTCCTTGACGAAGTCGTACGCGCGGTCGATGAAGGCCAGCGACTGCTGCAGGTCGATGATGTGGATGCCCGAGCGCTCGGCGAGGATGAAGCGCTTCACCTTCGGGTTCCACCGACGGGTCTGGTGTCCGAAGTGGACGCCGCTGTCGAGCAGCTGGCGGATGGTGACGACGGCCATGTGCCGTCCTCCTTCTGTGTTCTCGGCGCGCAGCCGTGCTCTCGCACGTCGCTGCGGACCTGTTGCGGTTGTGTCGATCACGACCGTCGGTCGTGGTCCCTGGTGTCCTGGCACGCGACCGCCCGCTCGTGAGAGCGGGACCGGTGGTCGGGTACCGAGCCCGTGAGGGCCTGGTGGACACGCGAAGTCAGCGCGCATCAGCACGCTGCTGGATAGATGCTAACAGAAGGGAGGCCCGGATCACGCGCGCCTCGCGGCTGACGTGATCCGGGCCTCCTGTCCGGCGATCCGTGCGGGACGGACGCGGTACGCGACCGGCCGATCAGGCCTTGGCGTCCACCGTGTCGCCGTCGGCGGAGATGCCCATCTCCTCGAGCGAGCGGCCCTTGGTCTCCGGGATCTTGGCGATGACGAAGAACAGCGACAGCAGCGCGAACAGCGCGTAGATGCCGTAGGTGACCGTCAAGTTGAAGCCCGAGAGCACCGGGAACGAGATCGTCACGATGAAGTTCGCGATCCAGTTGGCGGCCGAGCCGATGCCCAGCGCCGTGGCGCGGATGCGGTTCGGGAACATCTCGCCGAGCAGGACCCACATGAGCGGACCCCACGTTGCGCCGAAGGACACCACGAAGAGGTTCGCGAAGATCAGCGCGATGACGCCCCACGAGCCGGGGAGGCTCGGGCTGCCGTCGACGATCGTCGCCTGCGAGAACGCGATGGCGACCATGGTGAGCGAGACGAACATGCCCGCGGAACCGGCGACGAGCAGCGGCTTGCGGCCGACCTTGTCGACCAGGAAGATCGCCACGAAGGTGACGGCGACGTTGACCACCGAGGTGATCGTGGAGATGAGGAACGAGTCCTCCTCCTTGAAGCCGACGGCCTGCCAGAGCGTCGTCGAGTAGTAGAAGATCACGTTGATGCCGACGAACTGCTGCAGCACGGCCAGGATGATGCCCACCCAGACGATCGGCTGGAGCCCGAAGCGGTTGCCCCGGATGGAGCCCTTCTTCTCGTTCGCTTCCTTCTTGATGCCGTCCTGGATCTCCTCCAGGCTCGTGTTCACGGTGTCGCGCGGGACGATCTTGCCCATCACGACGCGCGCATCGTCAGCACGGCCCTTGGTGAGCAGGTAGCGCGGGGACTCCGGCAGCGTGATCGCCAGGACGCCGTAGACGACCGAGGGGATCACCCCGACCAGGAACATCCAGCGCCAGGCGGCCAGGCCCCAGACCTCGGCCGAGGCGCTGCCCGCGGTGACGGCGAAGAGCTGGTCGGACAGGAGCGCGGCGAAGATACCGAGCGTGATCGCCAGCTGCTGGAACGAGGCCAGCCGCCCGCGGATCGCCTTCGGGGACACCTCGGAGATGTACGCCGGTGCGATGACCGAGGCGGTACCGATGCCGAGACCGCCGACGAGACGCCAGATCACGAGGTCCCACGTCGCGAACGCGAACGCCGAACCGATCGACGAGACGAAGAACAGCACGGCGGCCCAGAACATGATCCGGGTGCGGCCGTAACGATCGGCGAGGCGGCCGGCGAAGTAGGCGCCGAACGCGCAACCGATCAGGGCCGATGCGACCGCGAAGCCGCTGGCCGCGTCGGAGAGGTTGAACTCACCCTTGATCGCGTCGACGGCGCCGTTGATGACGGACGAGTCGAAGCCGAACAGGAAGCCACCGACCGCCGCCGCGATGGCGAACAGGGTGACCTTCCCCTTGAACGCACGGTCTTCGCCGTGCCCGGTGGTCGTGGTGGACACGATGCTCCTGGGTTCTGCCGCCGTGCAGTTGTGCAGCACGGTGCCCCGGCGGTCGGCTGGTTCGCCGTCCGAGCGGCGTTGCGTGTTCCGGAGCGGCCCCGACTGTACTCCTCGCTCGGGATCTGGTCATAACCGGGGCGTGATCGGGACGGCGCGGGGCTTGCGCGCCGACGCGGAACGACACTGTCGCCGTCGTACGACGTCGGTTCTTTCGTTTCCGTCCTCGGCACGTTCCTCCCCAGGCCTGGAGGCGCGACTCCCCCTCCACGGATCGCCCCCGTCCGCCCCGGGGCCGGGTTCCACTGCCCAGGCTGGGGACATGCGATCGAGTGCGCGTCCCGTCCTGCTGTCCGTGGTGTGCGCGGCGGTGCTGGGCGGGACGGCGGTGTTCGGTGCCGCGCCGTCGACGGGAGCCGGGGTGTCGGTGGGCGCCGGGGCGTCGCTGGGCACTGCCACCGATTCGGGCCGGGTCGAGTCTCGCTGGATCTGGCCCACGGGATCGCGGGTGGTCGAGCGCGCCTGGGAAGCACCGTCCTCGGACTACACCGCCGGCCACCGGGGCCTCGACGTTCCGGCAGCCCTCGGCAGCACTGCCTCGGCGGTGGACGACGGCACCGTGGCGTTCGCCGGCGCGGTCGGAGGCCGCACCGTCGTGACGATCGACCACGGCGACGGACTGGTCAGCACGCTCGACTCGGTGACACCCCTGGTCGCCGCCGGGGACGAGGTCGTGCAGGGCGCGCCGGTCGGCCGTGTCTCGGTCGGGCACTGTCCGGCCTCGGCACCGTGCCTGCACCTCGGTGCTCGCGTCGACGGTCGCTACGTCGACCCGATGGCGTACCTGCCACCAGCCGAGTGGCCGGTGCTCCTGCCCGAGTCGGCCTGGCCCGGGTGAGTCGAGCCGACCGGAAACCGATCGGAAGCTGACCGGGAACCGACCGGGACGCACGTCGGCCCACCGTCAGGCGCGCGGGTGCGCCGTCCGGTAGACCTCGCGCAGCCGGGCCGACGACACGTGCGTGTAGATCTGCGTCGTGCCGAGGCTGGCGTGACCGAGGAGCTCCTGCACCGCGCGCAGGTCCGCTCCCCCGTCGAGCAGGTGCGTCGCCGCGGTGTGCCGGAAGGTGTGCGGCCCGCTCGGGCCCTCGCCCGGCAGATCACCGAGCAAGCGCGCCACCACGCGGTAGGCACTGCGGACGCCGAGTCGGGCGCCACGGTCGCCGAGGAACAGCGCCGCGCCTACCGGTCCCTCCGCCCGTGCTGCGAGGGCGGGCCGTCCGCGCTCGAGCCACGCCTCGAGTGCGTCCCGCGCCGGAACCCCGAACGGCACCACGCGTTCCTTGCCGCCCTTGCCGAGCACCCGCACGGTCAGGCGTCCGCGATCGATGTCGGTCACGTCGATCCCGACGAGTTCGCTGACCCGGATCGCCGCCGCGTACAGGAGCTCGACCAGGGCCAGGTCCCGCAGCGCCGTCGGGTCGTCCGTCGCCGCTCGTGCACCGAGCCCGTCGAGCAGGACGCGCACCTGGTCGGCCGACACGACGCGGGGAAGGTGCGCCCCGCCCTTCGGTGCACGGAGCCGGACCCCGGCGTCGGTCGTGGTCACCCCGGTCTCGCTCGCCCAGCGCGTGAACGCCCGCACGGACGAAGACCGCCGAGCGATCGTCGACCGGGCGAGCCCCCGGTGGTCGGCGTCCCACAGCCAGTCACGCAGGAGCTCGAGCTCGACGTCGGCGATGCGGTCAACGCCGCGACCCTCCGCGAAGGCCACGAGCTGCTCGAGGTCGTTGGCGTACGCGCGCAGGGTCTGCTCGCTGAGGCCCCGCGCGTGCCGGGCGTGCCCGAGGAAGGCGTCCACCGCCACCACCAGTCGACCGTCCGTCCGCGCAACCACGACGTCAGCGTACGGCTGTCGACCGTCATGCCCGGCCCCACCCGCCGCCGCTCGCGACGACGAGTCCCTGCAGCTGCGCCAGGGCGAGCGCGTCGGCGACGTCGGCAGTCGACATGCCCGCCCGACGGGCGATCTCGGCCTCGGGCAGAGCGCGACGACCGAGCGCGTCGAGCACCCGGAGCACCTCGGGGTCCTGCCGACCGGACAGGAGCGGTTCGTTCGGCACCGCTCCCCCGCTCGTCCCGGTCGCCGGTCTCGCCGCCGCGACCGGATCCCCGGGGTGCACGACGATCTGCGCCCGTCCCTGTGCGATGAGCCGGTGGCACCCGACCGATGCCGAGGACGCGAACGCTCCCGGGACCGCGAACACCGGCCGGCCGAGCTGCGCTGCGTGGTGGGCGGTGTTGAGCGCCCCGGACCGGGCGCCCGCTTCGACCACGACCGTGACGTCGGCCAGCGCGGCGATCAGCCGGTTCCGCGCAAGGAACCGGCGAACAGACGGCTACGCTGATCCCATGCCCCTCGCCGCTCTATACGCCCGTCAGTCCAAGGAGAACGACGAAGGCATCGACCGCCAGGTGCGGCGCACCCGCGCCCTCGCCGAGGCTCGCGACTGGCAGATCGCGGCGGAGTACAGCGACAACGACGTAAGCGCATCTAAGCCCCGCGGGCCGAAGTCTGGTTGGGCTGCCATGCTCGCTGCCGCAGAGGCCGGAGCGTTTACACACGTCGTCGCCGTGGACCTCGACCGGCTCGTGCGGTCCCAGGCCGACCTCATTCGGCTGATGGAACTGAAACTCGCCGTCGTGACGGTCGACGGTGAAATCGATCTGTCCACGGCCGACGGCGAGTTCCGCGCCTCCCTGGGAGCGTCGCTCGCACGGTTCGAGGTGCGCCGCAAGGGTGAGCGCACTCGCCGCGCAAACGAGGACCGGCGGCTCAAAGGCAGGCTTACGCCGGGGCGGCGACTGTACGGCTATGAGACCGACGGCACGACGCCACGCGATGCCGAAGCGGCCATCGTCCGCCGCGTCTACGAACATGTCGCCGAGGGTCGCTCCGTCTACGGCATAGCGAAGGCGCTCCGCGACGAGGGCGTGCCGTTCACAACGGGCAGCGCCGAGTCATGGCTTCCCGCCCGCGTGCGGGACATGATCCTCAATCGCCGTTACAGCGGGCAGGTGTTCGCTCCCGTCGGCACGACCGAAGATCTCAAAGGCTGGCAGCGTGTCCAGCAGCGGCGCGATCCCACCGCGTGGATCGCGGGCAACGTGCCGGCGCTCGTCGACGATACGACCGCTGAGCAGGCGCGGGCGGTGCTGAGCGACCCAACGCGCAGGACAACGCCGGGACCGGCACGGCGGCACCTACTGAGTGGCATCGCTGTGTGTGGCGAATGCGGGGCGGGGCTCAAGCAGGTCCACGGTGACTATCGGTGCTCAGTCGCCTCCGCGCACCCGACGATCCGCGCCGCCATGCTCGAAACGTTCGTCCGGGCTGAGGTCGTCTACGCGATGGCGGCCGGTGGCCCGGGCATCGTGCAGGGCGCCGCGGACGCCTCCGGCCTCACCCAAGCCGTTGCAGCCTGGCGCGACAACGAGGCCCGCCAGACCGAGGTGCAGGAACGCGAGCGCATGGGCCTCCTGTCCAAGGCTGTCGCCGTCCAAGAGCTGATCGCATTAAGAGAGGAACGGGACGCCCTCACGGTGACGCTAGAACGCCTCCGGACTGAACAGTCCGCCGCGGGGGTTCTAGTGGGCCTGGCGACCGAACTACTCGACGGGCTGCCGGCCGCGTACGCAGCGCTGGGCCGCCAGGGGGCGGATATCCGCCAGCAGGTAGCGGAGCGTTTCGATGCGCTCGACCTAGATCAGCAACGCGAGGTTGTGCGTGCCGCCGTGACGGTGCAGGTCGACCGCGGGCGCGGCACGGGACGGGTGCGGGTGCAACACCTGCTCGCCGAGCAGTTCAATCCCAGCGACGCGGTTGTTGGCAACTGACTGACTCAGCGAACCAAGCATCGAGCCTAGAACGGGGCAGGACTGATCGAGTCCTTCAGACTCAACCTCGTTCCAACTACGCGAAATCCCGTGTTCGTGGTGAGCCAAATTCGCCCACCCTCGTGCGAAACGTCGACTATCTCTCCACGGACGCCTCCCTCGTCAAGGAAGTACTGCCCGACCCACTCTGTCTCCAGCTCTGAAATAGGGCTTGGACGATCCACGTTTCGTGCTGCCCGCTCCTGATGACCAGATGAGACGACCGACTGTCCGAAGCGCATCTCTCGCAGCATGTCGAGCACTTCGTCAAGCTTCGCGTCAGCACTGCGAGTCTTCTTGGGAGTGGTGGCAGCCGGCTCGCCGCCGGATTCTGCCGCCGCAACCGCCTTGGCGGTGTCCGTGGCAAGACGTTCCCACTTCTCGTTGAACTCGTCCTCTAGACGGCGATCGTCCAGTGGCCTGTCAGCCGCACTGTTGATGGCCTTCAACAGCTTCAACATGTCAGCTTGATCAGTGAAGTTCGTCATCTGGAAGTTCTTGATCGGGCCGTCATAGTCGGCCGTCTTCATGCCTACGAACACGGCGCATAGCTTCTTCATGTTGCCGTGCCGGAGAGTTCGAAGCGCTCCGGCCTCGTAGTTCAACCAGGCAGAGTTCTGATTTTGCGGCGTGAGAAACAGCACGCCAACCCGTGCTTCTGCGAGGTTCCGTTCGATGGCGTCGAACCAGACGTCGCCCTTCTCCGTGTCACTGGAGATGAAGGGCTCGCACTCCTGGATCACCCGCGGCAACCAGTCAGCGAACACCTCCGCGACGGTCTTGCTCGCACTCTTGGACCAACTGACGAAAACTCGCACGTCACGGACTCTAGCTCAGGCATGACCGGCACTCGGCCCCCGATGCGGGCGGGATAGCAGGAGCAACGGGGTACAACTGGGTTGCCCCCTACTTAGGGGATTCACAGATTCGCATATCTCTGACATTTTGTCGGCATGAGCAACGCGCCCGAGCAGTACCAGTACCCCCAGAACGGACAGCCGAACCCGTACCAGCCGCCGCCCGGGCATGTCCCGGACCAGCACCGCCGCGGCAACCCCTTTGGGCTCGTCGCACTCATCATCGGAATCGTTGCGATCATCGGGTGCGCCATCCCGATCGTCAACAACGTGTCCATCGTCCTCGGCGTCATCGCCGTGGTGTTTGCCATCGTTGGCCTGATCGTCAAGTACCGCCGACGCGGCCTCGCGATCGCCGGACTCGTGCTCGGCGTCCTGTCCGTCGTGGTCGGCCTGTCGACGCAGGCGCTGTACTCATCGATGCTGGACGGCGTGGGCGAGGCGTTCTCGTCGGCGTCCGCCGAATCGTTCGACAAGGAGCACACGGTCACGATCAAGATCGAGGGTGATTCGACCGACGCGAACCTGAGCTACACGACCGATGGCGGGTCGGAAGAGGTGGCCAACCCCACGCTGCCGTTCTCCAAGGAGTTCACCGTCAAGGGAAGCACCTTCGGTTCGGCCACTGTGACCAACGGTCAGACCGGGAGCACCGTCACTTGCACGGTCTCCGTGGATGGCAAGCAGGTTTCAAAGAACACGTCGAGCGGCGAGTACGCGAGCGCGTCCTGCGACTACAACGACTAGATCAGTACAATCGCTAGCACAAGGCCCTCATGCTCATCACTGAGCGTGGGGGCCTTGTCGCGTTGCGCCGGGGTGTGCCTGCCGGTGCGGCGGGTTGCGATCCGCGGGGTGAGCCTGAGGGAGTGTAGTTTTGGCCCCCACATAGTATCTATCCCGACCACTCTAAAACTCTTTCTACCTGTCTCCACTTTCTAGGAAAAAGTTTCAAGAGTAGGGCATAGGTTCTACTTCCTCCGGAGAACTACACTTCCAGCGCGCCGGACCGCCGCCAACGACCGCGCCACCTGGCGCAACCATCTCGGGTTCGCTGTGGCCCCAGGGTAATGGCCCCCTCGGTGTAGTATATTAGTGCATAGGTGATGCGTTTAGCTTCACCTGTCAGCGGGCGTTCTGCCTCGGCCTTCGAGCCGCGGCCGCCCACACCGCAGGTTGCCGTCTGCTCTCCGGCAATCCGCGTAGCCAAGTAGCCCCCTCGCACTGATCCGCGAGCCGGGGCTACTTGGCGTTTCCCAGAGAGCGCACATAAGAGAGCAGCCACCGTGAACCAACTTGACGCCCTAGACGCACGCCTCGAACAGCTTGACGCTCGTCTCGCCGCCTTCGACCAGCGCCTGGCCGCGGACCTGACCCGCCTCGCGACCATCGGTGCCACCCGATGACCGCGATGACGATCGCCGACGCAACCGCCGCGGCCGAGGCCCGCATGGTCTACGAGGACTTCATCGATGACTACTTCGAGGATGACCCGGACATCGTCGTGAAGGTCGCCAACCTGAACGCCGCGTTTGTCCGCAGCCCACGGCACACGTGGTCATCCGACTCGTCGTATGTCCGGGACATGCTCGACAGTCCGCACAACCAGCTCCCGCGCGAAGACCTCATCACGCAGCAGGCAGGCCACCGAGCGGCCTACTCGCCCGCCGAGCGCACCCGACGCTTAGAAGCTCTCGCCGGCACCGACCACGAGTCGCACCCGGACCGTGAGTACCAACTGTTCTGGCGTGACGGCTGCCGCTGGCTCCGCCTCGCACCGATCGACACCGCAGCGGCACCCGCGCCCCGGCCCACGCTCACGCAGTACGTCCGCGCAACTGTTGAGCGGGCCCGCCAGCCGAAAGACCGGCCGATCCTCTTGTCCCGCCTCTACGCCACGATCGCAGACAGCTACGCCGCGAACTACGGCGTGCGACCGAGCCGCCGCGACATACGCGACGCGCTCGACCTCGCACCGCAGTGCTCGCGCTCACGCCGAGCCGCAGGCATCCACCTCGTGATCTGGGGGACTGACCGGTGAGCCGACCCACCATCTCAGAGCAGTACATCGACTGCGCGGCCTGCTTCGAGAGGCCTGGCGGCGACTGGCAGCCAGCCAACACGGCCACGCGCACGTACAGCGGCTCCATCTGGCTCGCTGGCGTCGAGGTCGCCCACGGACCCATGTGGGTGTGCCCGACCTGCTACAAGCGGCTCACAAAGCGCGACAAGCGCTTGGCCGACCGCATGGCCGCGACCACCGCCTAACCCAACCCAACCCAACCCAACCCAACCCCAACACATCGCCCCCGGAGGTGCGCCGTGCCATTCCCCTCAACCGCCACGGTCACCCGCGGGCGTGCCTACCTGCCCGACGGCACCTTCGTCGGCGCTGTCTGCCGCATCTGTGGCACCGAGACTGCACCGGACGACCTGGTGCGCAGCCGCCGCGAACTGACCGGTCACACGACCACGTGCCGCCGCTGTCATCGTGAACGCAACGCCGCCACGGTGCCCGCTGCACGCTCGGCGTACCGCCAGCGCACGCCCGCGCAGATCGACGCCGATTGGCTCCGACTCCGGACCCCGACCGGCGGGCTCAAGGTCTGCACTGTCTGCCACACCGCCAAGCCGCGTGAAGCGTTCGCCCGCAACCGCGCGATGCCGGATGGCTCGTCTAGCGAGTGCCGCGCGTGCACAGCGGCAGCGCAGAAGGCCCGACGAAAGCCCTAAGACCCGCTGGGCATCGCTGACAGGCCCGATGCCTAGCACCGCGGTAGCTGCCGTCTCGTCGGTAAGGCAGCCACCGCCCGGCCGGTGCGCCTGTGCTCTTTGGATTGTCGTCCCACAGGTTCACCGGCCCTCTCTCTTCCCTTCCCCGCACGTCCGCGCAGCTCGCCGCGGACGTGCTCCCGCGCAACTCCATTGCGAGCCACTAGGCGAATCGACCCACAGAGGCGACGCCAGCGAAAGGGGTCACCACCGTGACTCAGACCAACGACAAGCCCATGACCGCAGCCGACCGCGACAAGCTCGCGACCCAGAACAAGCGGGCCTACCGCGAGACCATTTCGAACGCACGCGCAGAAGCGACCATCGAGCTGGAAGACCTGCGCGGCAACTCCCGCAAGCCCTTCGATGACGCGAAGGCGGCATTGGACGCGGCGAACGCTACCGAACGAATCGCGCTCGGCAAGGTGCGTGCCCTCCAGGGCAACCCGGCGCAGTTCGACCGCAGCGGCGATGGCCCGCATGTGCCGCTGCGCGGTCCCGGCGTCGATCCCCTGGAGTTCGACAAGGCAGTGCAGGAGCACAAGGCTGCCGAGTACGCAGTGCGCCGAGCATCGAGCGCTCACGGCGCCGCCTGGACTGCCTTCAGGGAGGGCCGGAACGTGAGCAAGACCGCCGCCGAGGCTCGTGCCGACATCGAGGCAGCTCGCGATGCCGCGCACGCGGACTTCCTCGACAAGATCGCAGAAGCCGCCGCCGCCGCACAGCGGCTCCAGGTGCTCAGCGGGGCCATCGGCGAGGGCATCGACTTCGTGCTCGGTGGAGGTACTAACGTGCTCCAGCCGCTCACCGACATTGTCCCCAAGGTTGAGGACGCCCTCGTGACGGCGTATGCGCGCCGCAGCCGCATCGAATCGGAGATGGGCAAGTGACCGCCGACAACAGCCGCGCCGCGGCCATTGCACGGGCCGTTCTCGCGCAGGCCGAGTACGCCGAACCCAAGCCGTTCACCTCGCTTGGCTACGGCGCTCAGCAGGTCATCGCTGGGCAGGCCGCCGCGCAGGACAAGGACGTAGACACGTACTACGCCGAGATGGTCGCGGAGGCTCGCGCCGAGCACGACCGCGCGGTCGCTGAGTCCGCAGCCTCCGACGACGCCGCCGCCCTCGTCGCGAAGATTCGAGGCAACCGGTGAGCCGCACAGACCGCAACGGGGCTCCATTGAAGCAGCGCCAGCGCACCGCAGAGGACCGAGCGTCCGACCCGCGGCTCCGTCACGTCATCCCCAACGGCTTGGCACCTGCGATGCCGGCGGACGTGCTCGCTGCCGTCCTGGCACGTAGCACGCGACCTGAGGCAGCAGCACCCGAGCCCGAGCCCGAGCCTCAGCCCGAGCCGGAGTCGGTTGGCCGTGCACGTGCGCGCGCGATGCGCACTAGCTGGCGTGTCGAGTGCGAGGCATGCGGGCGCTTCACCGACGCACCGTCGAGTAAGCCAGTGCGTCGCCCGCGGTGCGCCACCTGTGGACCCGCGCCGGTCAAGCGGCAGCGACGACGGGTGGCCCCCGATGCCGAGGTCCACGCCTACATCTAGACACGAGGTACCCCGGTGTCAGGCCCCACGCCCTTGCACCGGGGTACCCCGGCATACCCCGGGCACTGCCCCGTATCCCCGACTGCCCCGCATCCCCGCGGCGTGGGTAGTCGGGGCCCGGGGTGCGTGGCCTGTGCACACAGGTGCACACCCCGGCACCACCCACACCGGGCACTACCCACTACCCCCGCCACCGCGTACCACGTGGCCAGTGCCGTGGGTCACATGCTGAGGCAGGGGGCCGGGCTCTAGGCCATAGGGCATAGGGGGTGGGCCGGTGCCATGCGACCGCGAGAGGCGATGCCTAAGCATCATTCGATCAATGATCAATCGTCTTCGTGACGATGAGCGTCGCTGTGCACGGCTGCACCGGCGGCATTCCCGGCGACACCCCCTGGCCACCCCCTTCGCGACCGAAGCGGCACAGCATGCCCCGGTGTGCACCGAAGCGCAGCCCATTTTTGGCCCGCGAGCCGCCCCCAACCCTGCACACAGCACCCCTCACCCGAACGGAACGTCTTGACCGACTCACTTCTCATCACAGACGGCGCACCAGAAGCCGTGTTCAACGCGGACGAGTGGCAGCTGCCGGAGCACTGGACTCCTGCCGCGCGTGACGCCGTGCACAACGTCCTCAAGGCGCGTCCCGACCTCGACGGCGGCGACGTTGGCGCGCTAGAGCAGGCCGGCGAGCTAATTAGCCTAGCTGACGGCCTAGCTGACGTAGCTCGCGCCGCAGGGCTCGTCTCCACCGGCAGCACCGGGCAGGTGACCGTGCACCCCGCCGTCACCGAAGCTCGTTTGGCCCGGACCGCTGCCGCCGCCATCCTGGCCAAGCTCAACCCGGCGAACGCCGCAGCCGCACAGGCACGACGTGCCGCCAACCTCGTCCGCGGCCCGCAGCGCGGTGACAGATGATCCGCGACGAGCGGCCCCTGCCGCAGCGAGCGATTACGCTCCACGTCCTCGACAACAAGGGGCCGTTGCCCGACCTCGTGATCGCACGTCAGCCGCGAAGCGGCGACGAGGCCGCAGCCGCCGCGCTCGCCTACGCCGACGAGCACGCGCCGTCACCCGCGCGTTGGGAAGCGACCGCCCGCGCCGCGTACCGCGCGCTCGTCGCCCACGACGGTGCCGCGATGATCAGCGGCCGAGCCGTCGAGTACCCGTCCTACGGCATCGGGCTCGCTGACTTGCAGGCGCGCATGCGCCGCGAGCCGTCCGCCATCGACCGGGCCCTGGCGACCCACTGACCTGCTGCCGGGGCATTGTCTCGACGGCGCCAGCCAACATATTACCGTACAGACATCAGAGAGCCAACACACTTGACCAACACAGACACCGCTGCCGCCCCCGGCAAGCTCACGAACCCGACACTGCACCAGTCGGCCAACCTCGTCATGAACCTGCACTATCTGCTCGGCACTGCTGCCGAAGTGCAGTGGCAGCGCTCGCGCACGATCTCACCGGACCACGCGTCCGCGGAAGTCATCATCGACGCAGCGCCTGCAAGCTCGCGTCACGTGATCGGCAGCGTCACCGATCCCACGTTCGACGCGGCGACTGATCCCGCTCGGCTCGCGCTCCGCGCCGCTGTCAAGGACGCCGAACGGGTGATGGCAAAGCAGCACGCTGCGATGCAGGAAGCCGCCGCGATTCTCGACGCTGCCCTGACCCGCTGGAACGGTGGCGCGTAGCGCCCTCAGCGCCATTCTCCGGCCATTTCACGGCCACCATAACAAACCATATCAAAGTCCCTGTAATCGGCCCCCACGCGTCGATACAGGGGCTTTGTCGTACCGAAAGGGGCAAAACCTTGCCCACGCTATTCGTTCGCGGTCGTCGCATTGACGTCGACCCCGCTGCACTCGTCCGCGCACTCCCGATGGCACAGGCCGGATATCCACCGGCCACATTCCTCTACGCCGTCCTTGGCGACAAATTGCGCGCCATCCTCGCCACCGAACCCGGCGACGCGACGCTCCAGGAAATCGCCGCAATGCTCATTGACGACAGCACCGGCGAGCCCTGGCCAGAGTCCTACGCGGCGTCAGACACCGACTCAGACGCTCTCTAACGGCCTTTCCCGGCCGTCCCACCCAACTACTCACGCCCTTGTGCAAATGCCCCCTACGGGCCGCACAGGGGCGTTTCCTATGCCCGAAAGGTCAGTCAACCTTGCCTAACGAATTAGAGCAACTCGCCCGCAAGATCCAATCGCTCGAAGACCGGATCGGCTCGCGCAACGCAACCCAGCTTGACAGCTCGACCATTGACGTCGGCGATGACGATTCCCTCGTTGTCTCCGACGTTATGGCCGCGGCCAATGAGGTCGCCACCGTCGCAATCCCCGGGCTTCAAGAGGCACTAGACCTCAACACGGCGCGACTCCAGGAGAACTCTGAGGCCGTCGCTGCCGCGCTCGACGCGGTCGACGTTGCGATGGAGCTCGCGAACGCAGCCGAAGCAGCAGGTATCGCCGCGGGCGAGGAAGCGTCAGCCGCTGCCGACGACGCTCTCGAAAAGGCGCAGGAAGCCCTGGACGCAGCCGCTGCCGCGGGAGGCGGTGCGACCTACTCCGGCACTGCGCCCGCGCCCGGCACCCCCGGTACGCCCGGGCAGCAGTGGTTCGTATGGGACAGCAACTACAAGATCACTGCCTACTACGTCTATGACGGCCCAACCTCGACTTGGGTCCAGACAGCGATCACGGACTCCGTTCTCGGCAATATCTCCGCGGGGTCGATCACGTCCGGCTACCTCGGTGCCGAGCGCATCGCCGCGGCCTCACTCACCGCCGCGGTTCTCGCTGCTGACACCCTGACCTCTCGCGAGATCGGCGCTGACGCTATTCTCGCGCGGAACATCAAGGCCGCGGAAATCACCGGCACGAAGATCGCCGCCGCAACGATCGCAGCGGGAAACATTGCCGCGAAGACCATTACCGCCGGGCAGATTGCCGCGGGCACTATCACGGCCGGCGAGATCAAAGCGGGCACGATCACCGCCAATGAGATCGCCGCTGGTACGATCACCGCAACGCAGATCAACCTGGACACGCTGAATGGTAAGACCATCACTGGTGCTGTCATCAAGTCTGCCGCCTCGGGGCAGCGTCTCGAAATGCGCGGGACGCGACTTGACGTCTACGGCGCGGGCGCGTCGGTTGCCGCGTCGGTTGTCGGTATCCCCGGCGCCGACAACAACACCAGTGCAATTCAGCTCACTGCGCGCGACTCGACGAGTGCTGTTGCAGCCGTGAATGTGCACGGTGCGGTGACGTTCACGCCGCTCAGTGGCCCGTCGTGCACGTACAACATGACGCTTGACTACGGTCTGAACGCGACGCACGTATTCGCGACGCGGGTATTCACCCGTACGTCCAGCATTCTCCCCGTCCTGGTGATCGACGGCACTTCCTCCGGCGTTGTCGTCACCGCTGACGACTTCCGCACCGCGGACGGTAGTTCAATCAGCTCGGACACGGGATGGAAGAACCTCACCCTCCAGAACGGCTGGGCGAACCAGTCCGGCACGCGCCTGCGATACCGCATCAAGGCCGGGGTGTTCTATCTCCAGGGCTACCTGAACAGCGCCAACGCCACGGCCACGACGTTCGCCACCATCCCGTCCCAGTACACGCCGTCGCAGAACATCCGCGTGCCGGCGACGAACGGGACCGGCTCGTCTGGAGTGTGGATGGACTTCCCCGTCGGTGCGGACGGCACGCTCGCAGCCAACACCTCGCGCAACCCCAACTTCGCCGTGTCCTGGCCGTTGGACTCGTAACCCTTCCCGCGCACAAACAAAGGCCCCGGCCGTCCTCCGCTACATGCGGGCGACGAGCCGGGGCCCTTTCGTCGTTGCTGGGTTGCTAGTGCAGCAGAACCGCGACGAGGGCAACGACGGACGCGGTCAGGCGCATCAGCGCGGTAGCCGCGCCGAGCACTACGGCCCAGCGGGGTGCGGGTGAGGTAACGTAACGTCCCAAGCGTTCTCCAGGAGTGCTTGCGGGACCTGATGCTGGCAGGCGGTGGTCCCTGTATGAGAGCCGGACCGGTTGGTTCGGCTCTCTTACGTTAGGTCCGGCTGAGTAGCGTCCGCGACCGCTTAGACATGCCCATGTCAAAGTTGCGCGGCGGCAGATCCCACACACCCCGCACGAAAAACGTCCGCACAGCACCATGCGAGCACATTGGGCGTTACTGGTTGATTCCGAGCGCTGTTCGATGCCACAGGGCATGTCGAAAAAAGTGCCTCAAAATTAGTCCTCACGTCGGGCGTGTCGCGCGCCTGAACGGCGCAAGCTCGCACGCCTTCCGGAGCGCTGCAGCCAGCTCGCAGCTGTACCGCAAAGGGCAGACCGGCGGCTAACCGTCTAACCCGCGTTTCCTTGCGAGGAAACGCCACCGCGTCGGTCGCGTCCCCGGAGCCGACTCGGCGAGCAACGCTCCCTGCCGCGCCACGTTGTGGAGCAGCTGCGCATTCCCCACCGGGTAGAGCTGGTCGATGCCACCGGCCAGGACGGCGACCGTGGGCGTCCCGGCGGCGACGGCGACACGGTGCGCCACCGCGTCGATCCCGTAGGCGCCCCCGCTCACGATGAGGAATCCCGCGTCCGCCGCCGTCGAGGTGATCTCCGCCGCGGCCTCGGCACCGGCCACCGTGTTCGCCCGGGACCCCACGACCCCGAGCGCCGGCATCCCGTCGCCGAGGCGTGCACCCGTGCTGCGCGTCCAGAGGACCACCGGGGCGTGTGGCCCGAGGTCGTCCATCGCGGGCGGCCACCCGTCGCTCTCGGGGACCAGCAGTCCGGCACCGACCGCGCCAGCCGCCGCGAGCACGTCGCCCACCTCGACAGCGGCCAATCGGGGCCGCCAGCGTTCCACCGCGGTCTGCAGCACGCCGAGCAGCACCGCTGGGTCCTCCGCCCCCGGCACCTCGGCGTCGACGCAGCATCCCAGCAGCGAATCGAAGTCTCCGTCCGCGGCGAGCAGCACCGCACCGAGCGCACGCTCGGGTCCGAGGCCGGTGAGGAGCTCTCCGGCGACGGAGTCCCCCGGTTCGACGATGGCCGACCACGCGACCCGCGCCGCGGCCTGCACCGGATCCACCGCGGCACCGCTCGGCCCGAGCAGGCGCGCCACGGTGTCGAGGAGCTCCGTGCCCGCCGGCATCACAGCGCGCTCCGCAGGGCCAAGGCGCCGCGGACGTGCGCACCCGTGGGCCGCTCCACCGCGTCGAGGTCGGCGAGCGTCCACGCCAGTCGCATCACACGGTCCCACCCGCGCATCGTCAGGGTCCCGAGGTCGAGTGCGCGGTCGAGGTCAGCCGTCGACCCGGGTTCGATGCGCCCCTCGGCTCGGAGCCACGTCCCGGTGACCTCGGCATTGCGCGTCCATCCTGTGCCGTGCAGTCGCTCCGCCATGCGGGCTCGTGCTGCCGCGACCGCCGCACGCGCGACCGCCGTCGTCGGGGTGCTGCCGTCCGCGTCCCGCATCCGACCCGTCGTCACCCGGGGCACCAGCACCCGGATGTCCATCCGGTCGAGCAGCGGCCCGGACATGCGGCCGAGGTACCGGCGGACGGTGCTCGGCGAGCACTCGCACGGCTGCCCGTGCGCACCACCGGCGTTGCCGCACGGGCAGGGGTTCGCCGCCAGGACGACCTGGCAGCGTGCGGGGAACTCGGCCGCTCCCGCCGCACGGTGGATCGTGATCCGCCCGGACTCGAGCGGTTGCCGGAGCGCGTCGAGCACGGCCCGCGGGAACTCCGGTGCCTCGTCGAGGAACAGGATGCCCCCGGTGGCGCGCGACACGGCTCCGGGGCGCAGGACCCCGGATCCGCCGCCGATGAGCGAGACCGCCGACGCGGAGTGGTGCGGGGCTTCCCACGGTGGCTTCGTGCTCCACGACGCGGGACCCAGCCCGGCGACGGACCGGACCGCGGCGACCTCGAGCGCGGTCTCGTCGTCGAGGTCGGGCAGCAACCCGGGCAACCGTTCGGCGAGCATGGTCTTGCCCGCGCCCGGTGGCCCGAGCAGCAGTGCGTGGTGTCCCCCGGCCGCCGCGGCGATGAGTGCTCGGACGCCGACCGGGTTCCCCACGACGTCCGACAGCTCGGCTACGGGACGCGGCACAGCGGTGACCGGGACCGGCAGCACCGGGTCGACCTCGACCGTCGGTAGGAGCGCCCCGGCGTCGATCGCCGCCGCCCGCAACGAATCCACGCCCCGGATCCGGACCCCGCCGACCACACGGGCCTCGGTCAGGCTGCCGACGGGCAGCACGACGCGGTCCACACCGGCGTCGCGCGCGGCGATCAGCATCGGGATCACGCCGGGGACCGGACGCACCCGCCCGTCGAGGCCGAGTTCGCCGATGTAGACGATGCGCTCCGAGACGTCCGGCGCGAGACCGGCACCGGCGAGCACGGCCATCGCGATGGCGAGGTCGAACCCCGAACCGCGTTTCGGGATCGCCGCAGGGGTCAGGTTCACGGTGATCCGGCGGGCGGGCAGCGGACACCCCGCGTTCGCCGCCGCTGATCGCACACGTTCCCGTGCCTCACCCAACGAGGTGTCGGGCAGACCGATGATGCTGAACGCCGGGAGCTGACTGGTCAGGTGCGCTTCGACCTCGATCCGCCGACCGGTGACCCCGAGCAGCGCGACCGCGGCAGCGCGACCGATGCCCGTCACAGGACACCAGCCAGGTGCTCGACGACCGTGCGGGGCCCGTCGACGTGGACCGCGACGACGTCCACCCGGACCGCGCGCGCCGAGACCTCGGGATGCGCGTCGAACCACTCGGGCACGAGTCGTCGCATCCGGGTGAGCTTCGCCGCCGTGATCGCCTCGAACGGGTGACCGGTGGCGGCACCGGAACGGGTCTTCACCTCGATGAATGCGAGCGTGCAGGAATCCCACGCGACGATGTCGATCTCACCGCGGGCACATCGCCAGTTCCGCTCGAGCACGCGGAATCCCCGGGTTTCGAGCCAGGCCACCGCTCGTTCTTCACCGAATCGTCCGAGTCGGCCGTTCCGGAGCGACCGCCCCGGTGCTCGTTGCACGTCTTGTTCCATGTCGTTGCCTCCACGACAACGATCTCCGGAACGAACACACCGATCGGCGGAGTCGGAGAGTCTGTGGAATCAGCGCGGGCGAATTGCCCCTGTGGAGGAAAGAAGAAGGACCCGGGTGATCGAGATCACCCGGGTCCTGCTGCGACGAGCGTCAGTGCGCTGCTGCGTAGGCTTCCTGCACCTGCGTCGAGATGCGCCCGCGGGAGGAGACTTCGTACCCGTTCTCCTTGGCCCACTCGCGGATCTTGCCGAGTTCTTCGGAGTTGCCGCGCTTCGGGGCGGACTTCGGCGCGGAACCGCCGCCGGTGCGACGACCGGAGACCTTGCGCGCTGCGGCGATGTAGTCGGAGATCGCCTCGCGGAACTTGTCGACGTTGTCGTTCGACAGGTCGATCTCGTACGACGAGCCGTCGAACGCGAATTCGACCGTCCGGCCTTCACCGGTGGTGATGGGGGAATCGTCGAGGTCGTCGACGAGCTGGACGGTGACCTTCTGTGCCATGGGGTGCTCCTGTTCGTGGGGCGGTTATTTCCCCATCAGAATAGCGCGCACAATTCACTGACGGTCCGGATCAGCGGCGATTCACCGAGAAAGAAGCAGGAGAAAGGAAATTGACGATCACTCGTCGAGTGCGAGTTCCTTCGGCAGTTCGAGTTCGCGCGTCGTGAGTTCCTCGACATTCACGTCCTTGAACGTGAGTACCCGGACACCCTTGACGAACCGGTCGGAACGGTAGACGTCCCAGACCCAGACGTCGTTCATCGTCAGTTCGAAGTAGAAGTCGTGCTCCGTGTCACGGCGCACGAGTTCGACCTCGTTCGCCAGGTAGAAACGGCGCTCCGTCTCGACCACGTAACGGAACTGCGACACCACGTCGCGGTACTCGCGGTACAGGGCCAGCTCGACCTCGCGGTCGTAGTCGTCGAATTCGTCCTCATCCATTGCGCCCACAGTCTACGGCGACGGAGGCCCGTGCGGACGACGGGCTCAACCGGCGAGGGCGTCGAGTTCGTCGAACCCGTCCAGCGCGACGCTCGAGGCCTGGTGCAACCAGGACTTCCGGTGCAGCGCGTGCGCCCCGATCGCCCGGATCGCGTCGTAGTGCGCCGTCGAGCCGTAGCCCTTGTTCGACACCCATCCGTAGTGCGGAGCCTCGTCGTGCGCGGAGATCATGAGCGCGTCACGAGCGACCTTCGCCACCACCGACGCCGCGGCCACCGAGGCGCAGTCGCGATCGGCCTTGACCCGGACGACGACCTCGAGCGGATCGGCGGCCGGACGGAGCGACGTGGGCAGGGCGCGGCTCAACCAGTCGAACGAGCCGTCGAGCACGACCACCGCGCCGTCAAGGGACACCCCGTCGGCGACCAGGGAGCCGAGCGCCTGCGCACCGGCTGCACCGAGAGCGGGCACGATGCCCTGCTGGTCGACGAAGTCCGCCGACGCCATGCCGACCGCCGTGCGTGCCCAGCGCTGCACGACGGGCACGAGGTCGGTGCGGCGCGCTTCGGAGAGCAGTTTGGAATCAGCGAGTCCCTGGGGCACACGACCGATGTCGAGCGTCACCGCGGCCACACCGACGCCGACCGGACCGGCGATGGCGCCACGGCCGACCTCGTCCATGCCGATGACCGTCACGCGGCCCTCGGCGAGCAGACGCTTCTCGACCCGGAGCGACGGACGGACGGCGGTCACTCGTCGCGCTCCTCCACGCCGGCGAACACCTCGGGGTGGTCGTCGAGCCACGTCCAACGGCTCGCCGGCCACGAGATGACGAACGCGCGGCCCGTGACGTCGGACATCGGGACGAAGCCCTTCGACGGGGTGTCGCCGTTGTACCGGGAGTCCTTCGAGTCGTTCCGGTTGTCGCCCATCACCCAGATGGTGCCCTTCGGCACGGTGACCGAGAAGTCGGTCGCCGAGGCCGGGGCGCCGGCGGGGAGCTTCAGGTACGGCTCCTTGATCGGCACACCGTTCACCGACATCTGCCCGAGGTCGTTGCAGCAGGACACCTTGTCACCGGGCAGACCGATGACGCGCTTGATCAGGTGGTCGTCGCTGTCACCGGTGCCGAGACCGACCTGGGTCAGCGCCCAGTCGATGGCCTTCGCGGGCTGGGTGTCCGGCGTGACGCTCGGCACCTCGGACCCGGTCAGCCAACCGCCCGGGTCCTTGAAGACGACGACGTCTCCCCGCTTCAGCGCCACGGCGCCGGGGACGAGCTCGTTGACGATGACGCGGTCGTTGATCTGGAGCGTGTTCTCCATCGACGCCGACGGGATGTAGAACGACCGGATCAGGAACGTCTTCACCAGGAACGACACGAGCAGTGCCGCGATGAAGATGATGACGAGGTCGCGGAGGAATGTGAGGACACCGTTCCGTTGCTTCTCGGCACGTGGCCTGCGCCCGGAATCCTCTGTCGTGTCCGTCATTTCCGCTCTCGTTCGAACCACTGACTCCCCGCAAATGGGAAGAGCCCCCCGTCGATGCACAACCGTACATGGACGAGGGGCTCGCAGCGGCGTCCGGCTCGCGGACGTTCACTGTGAAGGCGATCAGGCGTCGCGCTTCTCCTTGATCTTGCGGCGGGCCGCCTTGCCGCGGAGCTCGCGCAGGTAGTAGAGCTTCGCACGACGGACGTCACCCTTGGTGACGATCTCGATGTGGTCGATGATCGGCGAGTGCACCGGGAACCAGCGCTCGACGCCGACCTGGAAGCTCACCTTGCGGACCTTGAAGGTCTCGCCGATGCCGTGGCCCTGACGGCCGATGACGACTCCCTGGAAGACCTGGATACGCGAGCGCGTGCCTTCGATGATGTTGACGTGCACCTTGATGGTGTCGCCGGGACGGAAGTCCGGGACGTCGGTACGCAGCGATGCTGCGTCGACGTTGTCGAGGAGCTGGCTCATGGTGGGTTTCACTCTCTGCGGACGCGCACGGGTCGCCGCGGATCGAAGGTTCGGAAAGTGGTGGTGCGTGCCCGGTGTCGGCGACTCCCCCGTGGCAGAGTCCAGCCAGGGCACAGCGTTCAATACTGCCACAGAGAGCGCGGGAGACAAAACGACGAGGATGGACCCATGATCGAACTCCGCACCCCCGCAGAGCTGGACGGACTGCGCGTCGCCGGTCGGTTCGTGGCCGACGTCCTCGACGAGCTGCTCGAGACCGTCGACGTCGGCGTCAACCTGCTCGACCTCGACCGCGTCGCGGCCCGGATGATCGCCGAACGCGGGGCGGAGAGCTGCTACGTCGACTACCACCCGTCGTTCGGCATGTCGCCGTTCGGCAAGAACCTCTGCACCTCGGTCAACGACGCCGCCCTGCACGGCCTGCCGCACGACCGCACCCTGCAGGACGGCGACCTGGTGAGCCTGGACTTCGCCGCGAGCGTGGACGGCTGGGTCGCGGACTCCGCCGTCAGCGTCCAGGTCGGCACGCCGCGCGACGAGGACCAGGCACTGATCGCCACGGTCGAACGGGCACTGGCCGCCGGCATCGCCCAGGCGGCTCCCGGCAACAAGCTCGGCGACGTCTCGCACGCCATCGGTCACGTGGCGCACCAGGCCGGTCACGACGTGAACCTGCAGTTCGGTGGGCACGGCGTCGGTCGCACGATGCACGGGGACCCGCACGTGCCGAACGACGGCCGTCCGGGTCGCGGCCTGAAGCTCCGGCCGGGTCTGGTCGTCGCGATCGAGCCGTGGCTCATGCAGACCACCGACGAGCTCTACCAGGACGACGACGGCTGGACGCTGCGCAGTGTCGACGGCTCGCGTGCCGCGCACGTCGAGCACACCGTGGCGGTCACCGAGGCCGGCCCCGAGGTCCTGACCCTGCGTCGCGCCCAGCGCGCCGACCTGACCGTCTGACGGACTGGAGGCACGGTGCGGGCCCGCCCCGTGCCTCCAGGCAGACACGGCGGGGCCGGTTTTCGTGCTCAGCGACAGTTCACGCGGAACGAACCGCGAGGAGTGTCGCTCAGCCCGAAACTCGTCCAGCCGGCAGACGCGCCAGCAGATCAGGCAGGCGGCAGCAGGTCCGGACGGACGCGCCGCGTCCGCTCCAGCTGCTGCTCGTGCCGCCAGGCACCGACGCGGGCGTGGTGCCCGCTGAGCAGGACGTCGGGGACGTCGAGGCCGCGCCACGACGCGGGCTTGGTGTACGAGGGGTACTCGAGCAGGCCGTCCTCGTGAGACTCCTCGACCAGCGACTCGGGGTTGCCGACGACGCCGGGGACGAGTCGACCGACGGCCTCGATCATCGCCATCGCGGCGACCTCGCCGCCGTTCAGCACGTAGTCGCCGAGCGAGAGCTCGACGACGGTGGCGCGCGACGACGCCCACTCGAAGACGCGGGCGTCGATGCCCTCGTACCGCCCGCAGGCGAACACGAGGTGCTCCGACGTCGACGCGAGCGACCGCGCGATCGACTGCGTGAAGGGCGTGCCGGCCGGCGTCGGGACCACCAGGGTCGACGAGCCGTCGGGGCGGAAGAGCGCCTCGAGCGCCTGCGCCCACGGCTCCGGCTTCATCACCATGCCGGCGCCACCGCCGTACGGGGTGTCGTCGACGGTGCGGTGTCGATCGGTGGTCCACGACCGCAGGTCGTGCACGTGCAGGTCGAGCAGCCCGCCGGAGCGGGCCTTGCCCAGCAGGGACACGTCGAGCACGGAGAAGAACTCCGGGAAGATCGTGACGATGTCGATCCGCACGGGGACTAGTCCGTGACCGTCTCGGGGCGCGAGGTGTCCTCGGGGTCCTCGAACAGGCCCTGCGGGGGCGTGACCGTGACGGTGCCGGCCGCGATGTCGACCGCGGGCACGATGGCCGAGACGAACGGCACGAGGACCTCGCCGCGGGACGGCGTGTCGATCGCGAGCAGGTCCTGTGCGGGCATGTGGTCCACGCGGGCGACGGTGCCGACCTCGACGCCGTCACGCAGGACCTTGAGCCCGACGAGCTGGTGGTCGTACCAGGCGTCGTCCTCACCGGTCTCTGCGTCGGCGTCCTGCTCGACCCAGAGGATGATGCGCGCCAGGGACTCGGCCGCGGTGCGGTCGTCGATCCCGGCGAAGAACGCGACGGGGTGACCGTTGTACCAGCGGAGTTCGTCCAGCTCGAGGGTCTTGCCCGACCACGGTGAGTCGTCGGGGACCTGGAGCGTGAAGGTGGCGCCCGGGGTGAACCGACGATCCGGGTCGTCGGTGTAGAGCTCGAGCTTGATGCCGCCCTTGAGCCCGTGCGCCTTCGTGATTCGACCCACCCGGAGCTGGGTCGTCTCCCTAGGAATCGGTGTCCACCACGTCGACCCGCACGCGCTTGCCGTCGGCCAGGGCCGTGACGAGCGTGCGGAGCGCCTTGGCGGTGCGCCCGGCGCGACCGATCACGCGGCCGAGGTCCTCGGGGTGCACGCGCACCTCGAGGACCTCGCCGCGTGGGGAGGTGGAGCTGGCGACGCGCACGTCGTCAGGGTGATCGACGATCCCCTTGACGAGGTGCGTCAGCGCGGATTCGAGCAAGGACTACGCCTCGGTCGTCTCGTCGGCGGTCTCGGCGTCGTCGGCCTTGGCGGCGGGAGCCGTCTTCTCCGACTTCGGCTTGAGCACGGCCTTCTTCGAGGAGTCGACCTGGAAGGCCGGCTTCGGCTCGGCGACCTTGACCTTGGACTCGGTGTCCTTCTCGCCCTTGAACTTGGCCCAGTCGCCGGTCAGCTTGAGGAGGGCCGCGACCTGCTCGGTCGGCTGCGCGCCGACGCCGAGCCAGTAGAGCGCACGCTCGGACTCGATCTTGATGACCGAGGGCTCCTCGGTCGGGTGGTACTGACCGATCTCCTCGAGGACACGACCATCGCGCTTGGTGCGCGAGTCGGCGACGACGATGCGGTAGTAGGGCGCACGGATCTTACCGAGACGCTTCAGACGGATCTTGACAGCCACAATTGCTCCTGTTTGCTTTCGTTGTGGTTGAACTGGAACCGCGGGCGTGGGGGCACACACGGCGAAAGCTCGAGAGAGATCGCTCACAGCTGGATAGAGGGTCGAGCTGCGGCGATTCGACCGTTCATTCTTGCAGATTCCCGGCCGTGATGCGAGCCGACTCGCTACGGCGCGAGGCGCCGCACTGCTTCGAGGGCCTCGGACGTCGCCCGGACCGCGTCCACGCTCCGTGCGTCACGCGCGCCGCCGACGACGGCGTACGGCACGCCTGCGGCCTGGAGGCCCGTCACGAGTCCGTCAGGCGCGTCGCCCTCGGCGTCGGTCGCGCGCTCCTGCCCGGCGCAGACCACGACGGTGTCCGCCGGGACGCCGACCTCGTCCCCGTGCTCGTCGCGGATCCAGAGCACCCCGGGTTCGATGCGCAGGTACTCCTGCACGCCGCCGACCATCCGCACCCCGGCGTCCCGCAGCCGACCGATCGCGACCCAGCGCGAGGTGATGCCGATCCCCTGGCCGAACTTGCCCGAACGCCGGAGCACCGTCACCTGCGACCCCGGTCGGGTGGTGCGCCGTGCCGCGGGGAGGCGCTGCGGCACGTCGCCGACGAGCTCCTCGGACACGTCGAGGTCCCACCGGGCCGCGAACTCGGCGGCCCGGACGACCTCGTCCGGCGACTCGGTCAGGAACGCCGCGGTGTCCACGCCGATGCCGCCGCCGCCGATGATCGCGACGGTGCCCTCGGGTACGCCGTTCCGCAGGGCCTGCTCGTAGGACAGCACGTGCGGCAGGTCGCTGCCGGGGACGTCGATGCTCCGCGGAACCACCCCGGCCGCGAGCACGACGGCGTCGCTGTCGACGAGGTCCCGAGCCGTGGCCGGGCGTCCGAGGTGGATCGTGGCGCCCCGCTCCGCGAGCTCGGCACGGGCGGACCGCACCGTGGCGGCGTAGTCCTCCTTCCCCGGGACGAGTGCGGCGAGGCCGAACTGGCCGCCGAGGCGGTCGGACGCCTCCCAGACGGTGACGTCGTGGCCCCGGCGGGCGGCGTCCACCGCGGCGGCGAGCCCGGCCGGTCCGCCACCGACGACGTCGACGCGCTTCGGGTCGGTGGTCGGGCGGGCGGGGAATGCCACCTCGCGGGCGGCACGGGGGTTCACGAGGCAGGACACCGGTGCGCCGATGATCGAACGGTCGAGGCACGCTTGGTTGCAGCCGATGCAGGTGTTCACCAGGGCGAACCCGCCCGCGAGCGAGCGCGACACGATGGCGGGGTCGGCGAGGAACGGCCGGGCGAGGGCGACGGCGTCGATGGTCCCGTCGGCGAGGACGGCCTCGCCGTCGCGCAGGTCCGTCATCCGGTTCGAGGCGATCACGCGGACGTCCGGGTACGGGGACGCGCGCACCACCGCGGCGATCCGTGTCGCGTACGCCAGCCAGGCCCCGTGCGGAACCGAGGCCTGCACGGTCGGGGTCCGGGACTCGTGCCAGCCGATGCCGACCGAGATGCCGTCGAGCCCGAGCGGCAGCAGGTCGTGCACGAGCGCGTCGACCTCGTCCTCGGTCGACGAGCCGGGCATCAGGTCGGCGCCGGACAGCCGGATGGTCACGGCGAGCTCGGGCACCGCGGCGCGCACGGCCCGGACGACCTCGATCGCGAAGCGCCGACGCCGTTCCGCGTCACCGCCCCACTCGTCGTCGCGCAGGTTCGTCAGCGGTGACTGGAACTGGTTGATCAGGTACCCCTCGGACGCCATGATCTCGACGCCGTCGAACCCGATCGTGCGGGCGGTGCGGGCCGCGGCGGCGAATTCCTCGATGGTCCGCTCGACCTCGGCCGACGTCAGCTCGGTCGGCACCACACCGCGGGCGGCCGCCCACGGCAGGGCCGAGGGCGCCACCACCCGCTGCGGGTCTCCGTGCCGGTCGACCATGCCCGACGCGAGCGCGTACCGCCCGGCGTGGAACAGCTGCGCGAGGATCGTCCCGCCCTCGTCGTGCACGGCGTCGACCGCCACCCGGAACCGCTCGTCGGCTCCCCCGACGCCGAACACCGCGAAGTCCGGACCGCCGCGGGCCTCGTCGTTCACCGCGATCCCGCCGGTGATGATGCACGCCGCCCCGCCGGCCGCCCGTTCGCGGTAGAAGGCGGCCATGCCGGCTCCGCCGTCGTCGTGCACCTCGAGCCCGGTGTGCATCGACCCCATCACCACCCGGTTCGCCAGGTGCAGGGGGCCGAGGGTCCAGGGTGACGCGACGGTCCGGAGGGACTCCGGCACGACGGGGGCGGAAGCGACGCTGCTCATGCGCCTATTCTGCGGTGTCCGCGGCCGGAGCGTCGGCCGGCAGCACCGCGTCGCGGAGGGGCGACGTCGTGTCCGACCAGTACGGCGGTGCGATGACCGTCAGCCCGCCGTCGACCGAGAGCACCTGCCCGGTGATGTACCCGGCCTTGTCCGACAGCAGGAAGTCGACGGCGTCGGCCATGTCATCGGCCGTCCCGGGGCGCTGCAGCGGGAGCTTCTCGAGCACGGTGTCCATCGGCGCCTGGCCGGGGACCTTCGTGTAGAAGTACTCGAGCGAGTCGGTGTCGATGAGGCCGCCGTTCACCGCGTTGACCGTGATCTGACGCGGACCGAACTCCACCGCCATGTACTTCATGTACGCCTCGCTCATGGCCTTGGCGGCACCGAGTGCGGCGTAGGTCGGGAATGCCCGGAGCGATCCGTACGAGGTCACGACGACGATGCGGCCACCCCGGTCCATGAGTTCCGCGGCGCGCTGGGCGCCGAGCACGAACGAGCGGGCGTTCGTGGCGTAGCTGCGGTCGAGGTGGTGCAGCTTGAGGTCGGCGACGGGCTTGAACGCGCTGGCGGCGGCGTTCGCGACGAACATGTCGAGGCGTCCGTAGGTGTCGCGCACCAGGTCGAACAGGGCGTCGATCGACTCCGGCTGCTCGATGTCGACCTGCGCCGTGATGCCGTCGCCGCCGGCCGCCCTGACGTCGGCCAGGGACTCCTCGGCCAGGTCGGCGTTGCCCTTGTACGTCACCACGACGGTGACGCCGCGCTGGCCGAGCTTCTGCGCGAGCAGGCGGCCGATGCCGCGCGAAGCGCCGGTGATCAGTGCGATGGGCGAGCTGAGCGCGATGGGTGCGTTGGTGCTGTCGGTCACTGCGGTCCTTTGCGTGCGTGGGGACGGACGGGAGGCGCGGGGCGGGCCCGCCACGGGCCTCCAGTCCGGTGGTTGGGTGCGGTCTAGAACCCGGCCTGGCCGGTCACGACGGCGCGGCCGACGATCAGCTTCTGGATCTCGTTGGTGCCCTCTTCGAAGCGCTGCGCGCGTGCGTCGCGGTAGACGCGCTCGATGGCGTTGCGCTTCCAGTAGCCCTGCCCGCCGTGCACCTGCAGGGCTTTGTCGGTGACCCGGGCGAGCATGTCGACGGCGACCATCTTCGAGGCGCTGGACAGGGTGCCGGCGTCGGGACGGTCGTCCTCGTAGGCGCGAGCGGCCTCGAGCACCAGGGCGCGTGCTGCGGCGATGTCGGCGTAGTTCTCGGCCAGGTAGAACTGGATCGCCTGTCGGCTGGAGAGCTGCTTGCCGAAGGTCTCGCGCTTGTTCGCGTACTCCACGGCGAGCTCGTTCGCCCGCTCGGCCAGGCCGACGGCGCTCATCGCGACGGACACGCGACTCGGCAGCAGGAAGCCGCCGAGCGCGACCTCGAGCCCCTGCCCCTCGGCGCCGAGCAGTGCGCTCGCCGGCACGGGCACGTCGGTGAAGCGCAGGATGGCGTGGTCGGTACCGCGGATGCCCATCGTGTCGGAGTCGTCGATCACCTCGGCACCCGGCAGCCCGTTGTTCGGCATGAGGAACGCGACCGTGCCGTCCTGGCCGCTCGTCCCCTCGAGGCGGGCGGCGATGAGCCAGTAGTCGGCCTTGACGCCGAAGGTGATGAGGTGCTTCTCGCCGTTCATCACGTAGGTGTCGCCCTCGCGCCGGACGGTCGTGCGGATGTCCGCTCCGGTGCCCGCGGTGGCCTCGGTCAGGGTGAACGCGACGAGCGTGTCACCGGCGACGGACGGCTTGACGACCTGCTCGATCTGCTCCGGCGTCGCGTAGGGGGCCATCGCGCGCCAGGTGCCGTTGATGACGTGCACGAGCATGCGGATGGAGGCGTGCGAGCGGGAGACGACCTCCATGATCTCGAGGTAGCGCGAGAACGGGATCGCCCGTCCGCCGAGCTCCGTCGGGGCGGCGAGGCTGAGCCACCCGTTCTCCTTGAGCTCCTGGAACAGCTCGGGGGCGACCCGGCCCGTGCGCTCGATCTCGTCCGCCCACTCCTCGCCGGGGCCGCGCACCCACTCGGTGACCTCGGCCTTGAGCTGCTGGAAGGCGGCTTCGTCGAAGCCCGTGCTCGTCTGCTCGACGATCGTCATCGTGTCTCGTTCTCCTTCGTCGCGACGAGCGCGGCCGCCTGCTCGCGCAGGATGTTCTTCTGGACCTTGCCGACCGCGTTGCGCGGCAGCTCGGTGGTGTACTCGAGTCGCTCCGGCCAGTAGTACTTGCTCACGCCGGCCGTGTCGAGGTACTGCTGCATCCCGGCGAAGTCGAGCGGCTCCTCCGCGCGGGCGTTCACGACCCAGGCGCAGGCACGCTCGCCGAGCCGCTCGTCCGGCATCGCCACGATCGCGACGTCCGTGACCAGCGGGTGCTGGTACAGCAGGTTCTCGATCTCGACGACGGGGATCTTCTCGCCGCCGCGGTTGATCACGTCCTTCACGCGCCCGGTGATCGACAGGAAGCCCTTGTCGTCGACCTTCGCCAAGTCGCCGGTCCGGTACCAGCCGTCCGCGGTGAACACGTCGTCGGTCAGGTCCGGGCGGTCGAGGTAGCCCGCGAACATCGTCGGCGAGTGCAGCTCGAAGTTGCCCTCGGTCCCGGCGGGCAGCTCGATCCCCGCGTCGTCGACGATGCGGATCGCGATGCCCGGCAGCGCCCGGCCGTCGTGACCGTACGCGTCGGCGGGGTCGTCGCTCGGGCTGGACAGGGCTCCGAGACACGTCTCGCTCGTCCCGAAGGCGCCGAGGATGGCGCTGCCGAGCACCGTGCTCGCTCGCTGGGCCAGTGCGCGGGGCACCGCGGCGCCCGTCGGCACGAAGATCCGGAGCGACTCGGGCTGCGGAGCACCGGCCTCGACCAGGTCGACGAGGTCGGTCAGGAACGGCGTCGCGCACTGCACGAAGGACGCCCGTGCGACGCCGAACGCCTGCTCGAGTGCGACGCGGCCGTCCCACACCGGCTGGATGACCTGCGGGGCACCGAGCCGGAACGCCAGCAGCATGCCGTACAGGAACCCGGTCTGGTGGGCGAGCGGCGACGGGATGTAGATGCGGTCGGCGCTGGTCAGCCCGGACTGCGCCACGTGCATGGCGGTCGCCAGCCCGAGCGTGCGGTGCGGGTGCTGCACGCCCTTCGGCTCCCCCGTGGTGCCGGAGGTGAAGAGCAGCTGGCACACGTCGTCCGGGCCGGGAGCGTGCGACGCGATCTCGTCGACGTCGACGTGCACGGCGGCGAGGGCGTTCTCGAAGTAGCGCCAGTGCCAGTCGCTCGCCACGACCCGTTCCAGGGCGTCGGCGGGCAGCGGCGGCTGGTTCGTCGGGGTGTCCCGCTGCCCGCGGGCCTCGGCGCGGAGCACGATCACGTGCTCGAGCGACAGGCGACGGTCCTGCGCGGCGGCCTCGTCGATGACGTCGAGGAGTTCGAGCGCGGGACGGCGCTTCCGGAACACGTTCGGCAGGAAGACCACGCGCGCCTTCGAACGCGCCAGCGTCATCGTGGTCTCGCGGGGGCCGAACACCGGCATGATCGGGGTCGCGACGGCGCCGATCTGGATCGCACCGAGGGTGATCGACACGAACTCGCGCCAGTTCGGCAGCTGCATCGCGACGGATTCACCCGTGCGCACGCCGAGTTCGAGCAGCAGGGCGGAGACCCGGTCGGCCTCGTCCTGCAGCTCCTTCCACGTGGTGTTCGCGGGGGTCGCACCGCCGACCTCGATCACGGCCAGGCCGTCGGGGTCGGTCTGGGACAGGGCACGGACCCGCTCGCTCAGGACGAGGGGGTCGGCGTCGACGCCGGCGAGCTCGGGCACGGCGACGGCGGGCTGCGGGGCGGTGGCCTGCGGAGCGGCGGGCTGCGCGGCGGTGGGCTGCGCGGTGGGCTGCGCGAGCGGCTGCTCTGTTGGCTCGGGCGCCGCAGACGTCTCGAGGTCCTCGGCTGCCGCGCTGACCGGGGGCGCGCCCAGGTGCGTGCGGACCCCGTCGGCCTCGGCGGCGTCGATCCGGTCGTCCCGGGCCGCCTGGGCCGCGAGCCGGTCGCCGACGGACATGTCGAGCCCGACGGAGTTCATCGCCTCGAGGAACGTCGGGTAGGAGATCCGGTAGGCACGCGGGTACGTCAGGCCAGACACCCCGTCGGCACTCGACGCCGCGACCGCGAGGGACATCAGCACACGGTGGTCGTTGAACGAGGACATCGGCGCACCGTGCAACCCGGCCGCACCGACACCGGTGACCCGCAGCTCGTCCGCACCCTGCTCGGCACGGCCGCCCATCCGGTTGAGCTGGAGCATCGCCGCCACGCGGTCGGACTCCTTCAGCCGGATGTGCGCCACGTTCCACAGTCGGCTCGTGCCCTCGGCGAAGGTGGCCATCGTCGACAGCACGGGCAGCAGGTCCGGGATCGGACGGCAGTCGACGTCGAGCGGCCGGAGCGGGGACCCGTCGTGCTCGATCCGGACGAAGCCGGTCTCCTCGTCGATCCGCATCGGGACGCCCATCGCGGTCGCGAGGTCCAGGAACTCGCTCTCCGGGTGGTCGGTCTCGGCCGTCGTCGTGGCCGTCATGCCCCGCAGCAGCACGTTCGACTCGCGGGTGCCGGCCGCCGCGATGCCGAACGCTGCGGAGCCGATGTCGGGCGGGATGACGTAGTCGTGCGGGGTGGCCTGCTGGCCCGCCGGGATCCGGTACTCGAGCCAGTCGTCGGAGACCTCCACCGTCAGGCCGAACTGCCGCATCATCCGCACGGTGAGCTCGACGTAGGGCTGCTCGTTGAGCCGCCCGCCGGTGATGTGGATCCGGGTCTCGTGCTCGGCGAACGGCGCCACGAGCAGCAGCCCGGACACCCACTGCGACAGGGTGCCTGCGATCGTCACGTCACCGCCACGCGGACGCTTCGGCTGCACGGTGACGGGCGGGCAGTCGTTCGTCGCCTCGAGCTCCACCCCCATCTGCGTCAGCGAGGTGAGCAGCGCCTTGATCGGCCGGCGCTGGAAGTACTTCATGCCCGACAGGGTCATCGGGCGGTCGGCCAGCGAGGCGAGCCCGGTCATGAAGTAGAGCGTGGTGCCCGAGGACCCCATGTTGAGCAGTCCGTCGGCACCGCGCGAGCCGTGGTCCACGACGTCGGTCGCCTGGTACCGGCCGCCCAGCCCGGTCACGTGGTACGCGTTCCCGCGACGCTTGACGTCGACGCCGAGGGCGCGGAGCGTGCCCACGGTCCACTCCACCTGTCGCGTCGCGCTCACCCCGGAGACGACACTCGTCCCCTTCGCGAGCGACGCGAGCACCAGCGCGCGGTGCGCGTGGTACTTCGAGACCGGGATGTCGAGTTCTCCGACGAGCGGGGCGTTCGTCCCGCGCACCACCAACTGCATGCGTACCTCTTCCCTGTAGGAACATTTCAACGGTACGCCCACAGTGGAACTAGTTGCAGGACGATCCGCACGATCGGGACAACGCTTCGTTGTGCGTGTCCGACAAGGACCCGGGCAGGATGGACGGCATGGACATCCGCTTCACCGAGTCCCGCCCGTCGACCATCGGCGTCGAGTGGGAACTCCCCCTGGTCGACCGGTCGACCGGCGACCTCGCTCCCCGCGCCCCCGCCGTCATCGCCGCCGTGCACGAGCGGCTCGGCGACCACGACCGCGTCACCGAGGAGCTGCTGACCAACACGGTCGAGGTCGTCTCGAGCGTCCACGACCGCGTGGGGGCTGCGACGAGCGAGCTGTCCGGCATCATCGGCGAGGTCATCGACGCCGCCGAACCGCTCGACGCCCAGGTGATGTGCTCGGGCACGCACCCGTTCGCGGTGTGGGACCAGCAGGAGATCACCCCGGACAGCGAGCACTACACGACCCTCATCGACCGCACCCGCTGGTGGGGACGCCAGATGCTCATCTGGGGCGTGCACGTGCACGTCGGCATCGACGACCGCGACAAGGCGGTCCCGATCATGAACGCGATGCTCGCCTACGTCCCGCACCTGCAGGCGTTCACCGCGTCGAGCCCGTTCTGGGGCGGCACCGACACCGGGTACGCCTCGAACCGCGCCCTCATGTTCCAGCAGCTCCCGACCGGCGGGCTCCCGCCGCAGCTCGGTGCCTGGGCGAACTTCGAAGAGGTCGTCGGCGACCTCACGCACACCGGCGTCATCGACGGCGTGAAGGACCTGCGCTGGGACATCCGCCCGTCGCCGGGTTGGGGCACCCTGGAGAACCGGGTCTCCGACGGCATCTCGACCCTGCACGAGGTCGGCGCCGTCACCGCACTCGTCCAGTGCCTGGTCACCGCCTGCTCGGACCGGCTCGACGCCGGTGAGACCCTGCCCACCATGCAGCCGTGGTTCATCCGCGAGAACAAGTGGCGCGCGGCCCGCTACGGCATGGAGGCCGAGATCATCACGAACGTCGCCGGCGACGAGCGGCTCGTGACCGACGAGGTGCACGACCTGGTGCAGCGGCTCGACCCGATCGCCGAACGGCTCGGCTGCCAGGACGAACTGCACCACCTCGACACGATGATCGAGCGCGGCGCCTCGTACCAGCGGCAGCTGCAGGTCGCGCAGGAGAACGGCGGCGACCTGCGCGCCGTGGTCCGCCACCTGGTGACCGAGTTCCGCGAAGCGCTCTAGCCGCGACCGGCCCGAATCGGGCGTACCTGGTCGAATCGGGCGTACCTGGTCGTTCCTCCCGACCAGGGACGCCCGATTCCACTTTCCATCGCGCGTGCGATGGGAAGGAACGTCGCGGCGCGACCACGAACGGACGGGAGGCCCGGTGCCAGCTGGCACCGGGCCTCCCGTCCTGGGGGCATCGGCAGTCCACGGCGAACGCTACAGTTCCCCTGTGGCGGGGGAGGCAGCACAGCGCGGACCGGCGACGGTGATCCGTGCCGGCGCGCTCGTCGACGCCGGTCGACCGGAACAGGCACTCGCCGAGGTCAGGGCGGCCGAGCACGACGAAGGCGAATCGATCGCCGGACAGCGCGTACGCGCCCTGGCGCTGCTCGCGCTCGACCAGCCGGACGCGGCGTGCGAAGCTGCTCGACGAGCGGTCGCTCTCGCGCCGGGTGACAGTACCTCCCTCCGCGTGCTGTCGACCGCCCTGCTCCGCTCTGGGGACCGGATCGGAGCCGTCGAGGCCGCCCGTCGTTCGGTCGCCGCGGACCCGGGATCGTGGCAGGCGCACGCTGCGCGAGTCGATGCCCTCTGGCTCGGCGAGCAGAACCGCTTGGAGGCGATGCGGGCGAGCTTCGAGGCCGTCCGCTTGGCTCCCACCGAACCGTTCGTGCACCGCCAGCACGGCGACCTCCTGCTCGCCGTCGGACGGCAACGGGAAGCGCAGGACGCGTACCGCCGGGGGCTCGCGCTCGCTCCGGAGGACCGAGGGGCACGGCACAACCTGGCGGTGGCACGGCTGCGGCACGGCCACGAGAGCGAGTCCGCGCTGGCCTTCGCGGGCATCCTGTCGACGAACCCGACGGACGCCACAGCACTGCGGAACCTCATGATCGGCGTCGTCAACCCACTCGCCCGCATCAGGGTGGCCCTCGGCGGCGCGGCAGTGATCACCGCCCTCGGCTTCCTGGCGACGATCGACAGCGGGGATCCGGGGATGGAGCGCTGGGCGACCACCTTCCCGCCGGTGACCGCCCTCGCCGTGATCGCCTTCATCGCCCTCCGGTTCACCTCCGAGGCACGGCCTCGCCTCGCCTTCCTCGTCTCGGTCGCTCGACGAGCGGTACCGGGTTGGGGACTCGTGACGCTGGTCCTCGGTGGAGCAACCGCGATCTCGGCGACCGGGCTGTTCCTCCCACCGGTCGCCGCGCTCGTCGCGCAGGGTCTCGTGTTCGTCGGGGTCGTCATCGCGTCCGTCCTGATGAAGCGCATCCTGCGCGCCTTCCCGAGGACCCGCCCAGCGGTGCACGAGGACGACGATGACGACGGGTGACGAGCTCGCCCTCGCGACCGAACTGCGCCTGGCCTGACGCCGCGTCGCGCGACACCACCGAACCGACCGCTCCGAGAGGACTCCCGATGAACGACGACCCGGTCCACGACGACCCGGTGATCGGCGCGCTCCGACGCGCGGTCGACAGCGCACCCCACGACGTCGCACTGCGTGTCCACCTCGGTCGTCTGCTCCTCGAAGCCGGACGTCCGGCTGAGGCGACCGCCGAAGCGGCAGCCGCACTCGCCATCGCGCCGACCGACGCCGCGGCGGGCGCGCTCATGCTGGCGGTGCTGCGCCCGGGTGCCGCCACGGCACTCCCCGCGGACGCGCCGACCGACGCTCCCGCCGCTGGTGCGCCGTCCGACTTCGACTGGCACGCCGCGGAACAGCAGGTCGAGCACATCGTCGAACCGTCCTTCGCCGAGGACTCGGCTCCCGACCCGGACCTGCCGTCGGCGTTCTCGGTCGAGCCGTCGGAGGTCCGGTTTGCGGACGTGGGCGGGATGGAGGCCGTCAAGCAGCGGCTCACCGTCGCGTTCCTCGCCCCGCTCGCGAACCCCGAGCTCCGGGCGTTGTACGGCAAGAGCCTCCGCGGCGGTCTGCTGCTGTACGGCCCTCCGGGGTGCGGGAAGACGTTCATCGCCCGGGCTGTCGCCGGCGAGCTCGGCGCACGCTTCATGAGCGTCTCCATCACCGACGTCCTCGACCCCTACCTCGGCGCGAGCGAGCAGAACATCAGGGCGGTCTTCGAGGCCGCACGCGCCGCGGCTCCATGCGTGGTGTTCTTCGACGAGGTCGACGCGCTCGGCCAGCGACGGAGCCAGACCCGCAGCTCGCACGTGCGCGGGATGGTGAACCAGCTGCTCACCGAACTCGACGGCGTCGACGGCGGGAACGAGGGCGTGTTCGTGCTGGCTGCGACGAACCAGCCGTGGGACGTCGACCCCGCGCTCCGTCGTCCGGGTCGGCTGGACCGGACGGTGCTCGTCCTGCCGCCGGACGTCCCGGCACGCGAAGCGATCTTCCGCGGGCACCTCCGCGACCGACCGGTCGAGGGCATCGACGCCGCAGCGCTCGCCAAGCGGACCGAGGGCTTCTCCGGTGCGGACATCGCCTACGTGTGCGAGGTCGCCGCCGAGCACGCACTCATGGACAGCATCACGACGGGCACTGCACGGCTCATCGGGATGCCGGATCTGCTCGCCGCCCTGGGTGAGGTCCGACCCTCCACGAGCGCCTGGCTCGAGACGGCGCGGAGCGTCGTCCTGTTCGGCGAGGACGACGGGACGTACGCCGACCTGCGGGCGTACCTCAAGAAGTCCAAGCGCTGAGTGACGGACGGGAGGCCCGGTGCCAGCTGGCACCGGGCCTCCTGTCCGTCAGGTGGTCGGGATCGCGAGTCGCGACTAGCGACCCAGGAACTTCTGCAGCGACGCGAGCTCTTCCTCGGTCGGTGCCTTGCCGCCCTTGGCGCCCCCGAGGCCGAGGCCGGACCCCTGCGGGGCCTGCTGCGGCGCAGCCGCCGCGCCGGCCGCGAGGGCTGCGCGCTTGGCGGGGTTGCCCACCTTCGACTTCTTCTTGCCGCCCTGCTGCTGCTTCTTGCCGCCGTGCATGCCCGGGATCGGACCCATGCCCGGCATCTGCGGCACGCCACCGCGGGCGACGGTCTTCATCATCTTGGCGGCCTGCTCGAAGCGGTTGACCAGCGCGTTGACCTCGGTGACGGTCGATCCGGCACCGCGCGCGATGCGCAGACGACGCGAACCGTTCAGGAGCTTCGGGAGCTCGCGCTCCTGGGGCGTCATCGACTGGATGATCGCCTCGGTGCGGACGATCTCGCGCTCGTCGAAGTTGTCGAGTGCCTCGCGCATGCCCTTGGCTCCCGGGAGCATGCCGAGCATGCCCTTGATGGAGCCGGCCTTGCGGAGCTGCTGCATCTGCTGCAGGAAGTCGTTCAGCGTGAAGTTGTCGGTCGCGATCTTGTCCGCGACCTTGCGCGCCTCTTCCTCGTCGAAGGCGCCCTGCGCCTGCTCGATGAGGGACAGGATGTCGCCGAGGTCGAGGATGCGGCTCGCCATGCGGTCCGGGTGGAACGGCTCGAAGTCGTCGAGCGACTCACCCGTCGACGCGAACATGATCGGACGGCCGGTCACGCTGGCCACCGACAGGGCGGCACCACCGCGGGCGTCACCGTCGAGCTTCGAGAGCACGACACCGGTGAAGTCGACGCCTTCCTGGAACGCACGGGCCGTGTTGACGGCGTCCTGGCCGATCATCGCGTCGATGACGAACAGGACCTCGTCCGGGTCGACGGCCTTGCGGATGTTCGCGGCCTGCTTCATCAGCTCGGCATCGACACCGAGTCGACCGGCGGTGTCGACGATGACGGTGTCGTACTGCTGGTCGATCGCGGCCTTGATGGCGTTCTTCGCGACCTTGACCGGGTCGCCGACACCGTTGCCGGGCTCGGGCGCGAACACGTGCACGCCGGCCTGCTCGCCGACGACCTGCAGCTGCTGCACGGCGTTCGGACGCTGGAGGTCCGCCGCGACGAGCATCGGGGTGTGGCCGTCCTTCTTGAGCCACTTGCCGAGCTTGCCCGCGAGGGTGGTCTTACCGGCACCCTGCAGACCCGCGAGCATGATGACCGTCGGCGGCTTCTTCGCGAACTCGAGCCGTCGCTGCTGCCCGCCCAGGATGCCGACGAGTTCCTCGTTGACGATCTGGACGACCTGCTGCGCCGGGTTGAGCGCGCGGTTGACCTCGTCGGAGAGGGCACGCTCGCGCACCGATGCGGTGAACGCCTTGACGACCTCGAGCGCGACGTCGGCGTCGAGGAGCGCCCGCCGGATCTCGCGGACGGTGCCGTCGACGTCGGACGGAGTCAGCCGACCCTTGCTCCGCAGATTGCGGAAGGTCTCGGTCAGCCGATCGGAGAGTGAACCGAATTGCGCCATGATCCGTCGATTCTACAAGGCTCCCGCCGACGACACCGGCCCGTTCACCGCAGGAGGACACCCTCGGTCAGTTCGAGCGGCGCCCCGAGCCCCACGTCGATGACCACCGGGGCGCTCGACGGGCTCCCGTCACCGGTCGGGAACCAGCGCCGGTCGGGCGACACCAGGATCACGAGACCGTCCACGTCGCCCACCGCCGCGAACGACTCCCCCGGCGGGTTGGCGTACGGCTCGAGACCGGCGCGTCGCAGGGCCTCGACGGCGCCGAGGACGTCGGGGACGGGGACGCCGACCTCGCTGACGGAGACGAGCGGGACGACGGCGCCGGTGCCGGTGCCGGTGCCGGAACCGTCGCCGGCGCGCCGGGCGCCCGACTCGAGGTCCCGCCGCTCGATGAGCTCGAGGAGCTGCTGGTCGGGCCCCTCGAAGTAGACCGACCGCGAGTTCCAGTTCGGCGGCCCCTCGAACTCGTCCTGGTCGTCCGTACCGAGCACCGTCGTCAGTCCGGCGATCCAGGCCTTGGCCGCGTCGAACGTCCCCGTGGGGATCGTGATCGCCAGGTGCAGGGCTCCGGTCATCTCCGGCAGTTCGCGGAACACGAGGAGCGACGAACCCACCACGACGCGCACCGTGGCGTCGACGATCTCGACCGGACACCCCAGTCGTTCGTAGAAGCGGGCGGTGTCGGAGAGCGATCGGGTGGCGAGCTGTACCTGTCGGATGTCCATGTCCTCATCGGACCATCTCAACCATTGTTGAGGTCAAGCACCCGGTTGTTGGACGCCGTCCAGAAACTGTCGTACGCTCGCCGCATGCCGGAACTCGAGATCGTCCGCCACCACGGCCTGCTCGACTACGCGGACGGCCTCGCCCTGCAGCGGGACCTGCACGCCGACGTCGTCGCCGGCCGCTCCCGCGGGGCCCTCGTCCTCTGCGAGCACCCGTACGTGTACACCGCCGGACGCCGCACCGAACCGTCCGACCTGCCGACGAACGGCGCCCCGGTCGTCGACACCGACCGTGGCGGACGCATCACCTGGCACGGGCCGGGGCAACTGGTCGCCTACCCGATCGTCCGGCTCGCCGAACCACTCGACGTCGTCGCCTGGGTACGCGACCTGGAGCAGGTCGTCATCGACGCCGCGGCCGCAGTCGGGGTGCACGCCGAACGGGTCGCGGGTCGCAGCGGCGCCTGGGTGCCGGGCACGGACGGCACCCCCGCCGCCAAGGTCGGCGCCATCGGCCTGCACGTCGCCGAGGGCGTGACGAGCCACGGCATCGCGATCAACTGCGACAACGCCCTGGACGCCTACGCCGCGATCGTCCCGTGCGGCATCGCGGACGCCGGGGTCACGACGCTGAGCGCCGCCGCGGCGCACGTGGGGCTCGCTCCCGTGACCGTCGACGACCTCGCACCCCTGGTCGCGCACGGCGTCCAACAGGCCGTCGACGGCATGCACAGCGGCCACCGGATCAGCACGACGACCCCCAGCACCAGCACGAGCACCAGCACCGCGCCCGCCCGACAGGAGACCCTCGTATGACCCTCGCCCCCGAAGGCCGCCGCATGCTCCGGGTCGAGGCCCGGAACGCCGAGACCCCGATCGAGACGAAGCCCGCGTGGATCAAGACCCGTGCCACGCAGGGCCCGGAGTTCCGCGAGCTGTCGAGCCTGGTGCGCGACAAGCAGCTGCACACCGTCTGCCAGGAGGCCGGGTGCCCGAACATCTTCGAGTGCTGGGAGGACCGCGAGGCCACCTTCCTGATCGGCGGCTCGCAGTGCACCCGTCGCTGCGACTTCTGCCAGATCGACACCGGCAAGCCGGAACCGCTCGACCGCGACGAGCCCCGCCGGGTCGCGGACTCCGTGGCGGAGATGGGGCTGCGGTACGCGACCGTGACCGGCGTCGCACGCGACGACCTGCCCGACGGCGGCTCCTGGCTCTACGCCGAGACCATCCGCGCGATCCACGAGCACTCCCCCGGCACGGGCGTCGAGATCCTGGTGCCGGACTTCAACGGGCGACCGGACCAGCTCGGCCCGGTGTTCGACGCCCGCCCCGAGGTCTTCGCCCACAACGTCGAGACCGTCCCGCGGATCTTCAAGCGGATCCGGCCGGCCTTCACGTTCGAACGCTCCCTGGACGTCATCACCCAGGGCCGCGACGCCGGACTCGTCACGAAGTCGAACCTGATCCTCGGCATGGGCGAGGAGCGCATCGAGATCGAGGACGCCCTGCAGCGCCTGTTCGACGCGGGCACGGACATCATCACGCTGACGCAGTACCTCCGCCCGTCGCCCCGGCACCTGCCGGTCGCGCGCTGGGTCAAGCCGGAGGAGTTCGTCGAGCTCCGCCAGGTCGCCGAGCAGATGGGCTTCGCCGGAGTGCTCGCCGGACCGCTGGTCCGGTCGTCGTACCGGGCGGGCCGGCTCTGGGCACGGGCGACGGTGGCCCGCGGCGGCTCGGTTCCCGAGCACCTGGCCCACCTGCTCGACGCGACCCCTGGTCGCCAGGCCGTCTGACGCTCCGGACGACACCCGGACAGACGGGAGGCGCGGTGCCAGCTGGCACCGCGCCTCCTGTCCGTCAGGTGGTGACGACTACTTCGCGTCGGCCTCGACCGACTCCTTCGGCTGGCCGGTCGGGGTGAGCCCGCGCTCCTGGCGGCGCTTCGAGACCACCAGCGACGCGGTCGTGGCGACGGCGATCGTCAGCGCGATGAAGCCCAGCGAGAACCAGATCGGGATCTCCGGTGCCCACTCGATGTGCTCGCCACCGTTGATGAAGGGCAGCTCGTTGACGTGCATGGCGTGGAAGACGAGCTTCACACCGATGAACGCCAGGATGACGGCCAGGCCCTGACCCAGGTAGATGAGGCGTTCGAGCAGCCCGGCGATCAGGAAGTACAGCTGCCGGAGGCCGAGCAGCGAGAACGCGTTCGCCGTGAACACGATGAAGGCGTCCTGCGTCAGCCCGAAGATCGCGGGGATCGAGTCGAGCGCGAACAGCACGTCGGTCAGGCCGATGGCGACCATGACGAGCAGCATCGGGGTGAACAGCCGCTTGCCGTCGACGCGGGTGGTCAGGCGGTCGCCGTCGTAGTGGTCCGAGGTCGGGATGATGCGCTTGAGGATCCGGATGAGCCGGGATTCGCCCTCGCTGCCGTGGTCGTTGCCGCTGCGAGCCTGCGACCAGGCGAGCCAGAACAGCAGCGCACCGAACAGGTAGAAGACCCACGAGAAGTTCTCGATGATCGTGACGCCGAGGGCGATGAAGACACCGCGGGCGACGAGCGCGATCGCGACGCCGACCAGCAGGACCTTCTGCTGGAACTCCTTCGGCACGGCGAAGCTCGACATGATGATGAGGAAGACGAAGAGGTTGTCGACCGACAACGCCTTCTCGGTCAGCCAGCCGGCGAAGTACTCACCACCGGCCTGTCCGCCGCCGAACACCAGGATGCCGATGCCGAACAGGATCGCCAGCCCGATGTAGAAGGCCGACCAGAACGCGGATTCGCGGATGTGGGGCACGTGCGGCGTGCGGACGTGCGAGTAGAAGTCGAACACCAGCAGCGCGAGGATGCCGGCGATCGTGATGAGCCAGACGAAGAGTGGGACGTCCACGGTTTCCTTCAGGTAGGGCGTGCCGCTGCTGTGCGGGTACGCCGAGGCCTGAAGGTCTCTTCCGTCGCTCGGCACCGGAACCGGTGTCGCACGACCGGCGCCCCGGGGCCGGATCGTTCCGGACCGTACTGACGGGGTCACCGAGAGGGAATACTCCCCTTCGTGATCCCGAGCATACCGGGCACAGCGGACATGTGCCGCGCTCTAAGCTGGGAGCATGGCGAGTTCTTGGTCACTGTCCACACGGCTGCGCGGCCTCTTCCAGCGCAAGACGATCGACGAGACCACGTGGGAGGACCTCGAGACCGCCCTCATCGGCGCCGACTTCGGGCCCGACATCTCCGAGGAGATCATCGAGGACCTGCACGCCCGCGTCGACCGGTACGGCACGACCGACCCCGCCGACCTGCAGCGCATGCTCCGCGAAGTCCTCGAGGAACGGCTCTCCAAGCTCGACACCACCCTGAAGCTCAGCGCGCGGCCCGCCGTGGTGCTCGTCGTCGGGGTGAACGGCGTCGGCAAGACCACGACGATCGGCAAGTTCGCCAAGTTCCTGAAGACCTACGACCGCACGGTGCTCGTCGGGGCGGCGGACACGTTCCGCGCCGCGGCGGTCGAGCAGGTCGCCACCTGGGCCCAGCGCGCCGGGGTCGACGTCGTCCGTCCGTCGCAGCCCGGGCAGGACCCGGCGTCGGTGGCGTACCAGACCGTCGAGAAGGCGATCCGCGACCAGACCGAGATCGTCGTCATCGACACCGCCGGGCGCCTGCACACCAAGGCCGGCCTGATGGACGAACTCACCAAGATCAAGCGCGTGGTCGAGAAGCAGACCGAGATCAGCGAGGTCCTGCTCGTCCTCGACGCGACGACGGGCCAGAACGGCCTCGCACAGGCTCAGGCCTTCATCGAGGGTGCCGGTGTGACCGGCCTCGTCATCACGAAGCTCGACGGCTCGGCCAAGGCCGGGTTCGTGCTGAGCGTGCAGGAGAAGACCGGCATCCCGATCAAGCTCATCGGGCAGGGCGAGGGCATCAACGACCTCACGGGCTTCACCCCGCACGTGTTCGTGCAGAACCTCGTCGGCTGAGCGAAGGCGGCCACGTCGGCTGAGCGAACGCGTCGGCGCGCCGAGGAGTAGCGTCCCTGACGGTCCGGGCATCTGCTCGGTCTCGTTCCAGGGATAGGAGACCCTCATGCCCGCACTGCTGATCATCGCGATCATCGTCGGCCTCGTCCTGCTCTTCAGCGGCATCTTCGTCGGTGCGCTGAAGTTCCTGCTCTGGGTGGGCATCGTGCTCATCCTGCTGGCGGTCATCGGCTGGCTGCTCCGGACGATCCGCGGTCGCGCGTAGCGACCCGGCGTCCTGTCCGGACGCACCTGACAGAACGGGAGGCGCGGTGCCAGCTGGCACCGCGCCTCCCGTCTGTCCGTGGTGACGCCCACGGCTCTCCGAAAGCGACAGATCTCGGTACCAGTCCCGGTGATCCCCGCGAAAGCGACAGATCGCCGCGAACTGTCGGCGCAGATCTGTCGCTTTCGCGGAACGGGGTGCGAAGCTCGGGCGCCTAGGCGACCGCGTCCGCCGGCTCGCGCTTCTGCACCCGCTGGCCGACGACGGCGGAGACGCCGTCCTGCCGCATCGACACCCCGTACAGGGCGTCGGCGATCTCCATCGTGCGCTTCTGGTGCGTGATGACGATGAGCTGGGACGACTCGCGGAGCCGCTCGAACACGGTCAGCAGGCGGCCGAGGTTGGCGTCGTCGAGTGCCGCCTCGACCTCGTCCATGATGTAGAACGGCGACGGCCGCGCGGTGAAGATCGCGACGAGGAGCGCCACCGCCGCCAGGGACCGCTCGCCGCCGGACAGCAGGGTCAGGCGGTCGATCTTCTTGCCGGCGGGCTTCACCTGCACGTCGATCCCGGTGCCGAGCAGGTCGGTCGGGTCGGTCAGGTTGATGGACCCCGAGCCGCCCGGGAACAGGATCGGGAAGACGACGTCGAACGCTTCCTTCGTGTCGTTGAACGCGGACTCGAAGATCGTCTGCATCTTCGTGTCGAGCTCGTCGATGATCGTCAGCAGGTCCGTCCGGGTCTTCTGCAGGTCCTCGAGCTGCTCGGCGAGGAACGCGTGCCGCTGCTCGAGCGCCTGGAACTCCTCGAGCGCGAGCGGGTTCACCTTGCCGAGCTGCCCGAGGTCGCGCTCGGCGGCCTTGAGTCGGCGCTCCTGCTCGGCACGGACGTAGGGCACGGTCTCGACGTCGGCGGGGTCGACCTCGTCGGTGGTGTCGAACTCGGGCAGGGCGGGGCCGCCGGGCAGCGTGGACTCGGCGTCGACGAGGGCCACGTCGTCGGTTTCGGGGCCGGCGTCTGCCGCAGCTTCCTCCGGCTCGGTCACGCCCGCGGCCTCGGCCGCGGCGGCCGCGGCTGCGCGCTCCGCCTCACGGTGCTTCCGCGCGCGCACCCGCGGGTCCACGAGCACGTCGACCGGCACGGGGACGTGCGGCCCGTACTCGGCCACCAGCACGGCCTCGGTCAGCCCGAGCTCGCTCTGCGCCCGCTCGAGGACGCCGGACACGTGCAGCTTCTTCTCGTAGATCTCCATCTCGAGCGAGTGCACGCCGTCGGTGATGGTCTGCAGGCGGTCGCGGAGTTCGCGCTCCTCGTTGCGGATGGTCTGCAGCTCGGTGTTGCGCTTCGACCGCTCGGCTTCCTCCGTCGCCAGCTGCACCCGGGCTTCGGCCAGCGAACGGTCGACCGCACCGAGCACCCCGGGCAGGTCGGCGAGCACGGCTTCCGCGGTCCGGATCTGGCCGCGTCGGATGACGGCGAGCCGGGCGGCCTCCTCGGCGGCGGCGCGCTCCGCCTCGAGCTGGCGTTCGAGCTGGTCGGCGCGGTTCCGTTCGGCGCGCACCCGCTCGCGCACGGTCTCGACCTGGATCCGCTGCTCGACCTCGGCCGCACGTGCGGCTTCGAGCGCGTCCTGCAGCGCGGGACGCTCGGACGCGTCGACCACGGGACGCTCCTGCTCGGTGAAGGCCCGGTGCGCCGACTCGGCCTCGGCCAGCACCGCCTCGGCGGTCTCGACGGCGCCGTCGGTCTCGGCGAGCGCGGCACGCAGCCGTTCGACCTCGGCCGCGGCGTTCTCCGCCTTCGCCCGCGTCGACGCACTCGTGCGGTCGTACTCGGCCTTCGCCCGCGTGTACGCGCGGGATGCTGCGTCGGCCTCGTCCGCACGGCGGCGTGCGTCCTCGACGGCACTGCGTGCGGCCTGGAGGCCCGTGGCCGCGTCCTCGGCGTCGGTCGCGATCGCGTCGCGGCGCGTCACGGCGTCGTCGCGCTCCGCGACGAGCTCGATGCGCGAGGTCACGCGCTCCCCGCCGCCGGTCACGCGGACCGCGCGGACGAGGTCGCCGGACCGCGTGACCACCGTGGCGTGCGGGGCGGCGGTGAGCACCGCCTCCAGGTCGAGGTCGTCGGTCTCCGCGACCAGCGTGTCGCGCAGGATCGACGCGAGTGCCGGCGGTCCCTGCACCAGGTCCGTGGCACGGCGGACGCCGGCCGGCAGGGTCTCGGGCAGGGCGGTGGTGACGGACGCGGCGTCCGCGACGACGACGTTGATCCGGCCGAGGTCAGCAGCGCGGGCGTGGTCGACGGCGTCGAGCGCTGCACCGCGGTCGTCCGCGAGGACGGCGTCGGCGAGTCCCTCGAGCGCGGTGGCGATCGCGGCCTCGAACCCGGGCGAGACCGTCAGGCTGTCGGCCAGGCGACCGACGATGCCCGCGCGACCGGCGTCGATCAGGGCCTGCGAACCGTCGCGGACCTCGATCGACATGCCGAGCGCGGTGACCCGGGCGTCGAGGGCGTCCCGCTCGCGTTCGAGGGCGTGGAGGCGGTCGCGCTGCTCGTCGCGCGTGGTCTGGGCCCGTTCGAGCTCGGCGCGCGCCTGCTCCAGGGTCTGCGCGAGCGCGGACTCGTCGACGCCCTCGGACGGGTCGACACCGAGTTCGGCGAGGGCCGCCGCGGCACGCTCGGCACGCTCCCCGGCCTCGGCCAGAGCCCGCTCCCGCCGCTCGCGGTCGGCGACGGCGGAACCGCGCTTCGACCGGGCGACGTCGACGGCGCTGGCGAGCCGCTGCGCCTCGAGGTCGTGCTGCGAGACCCGGGATGCCTGGGCGGCAATGCGTTCGTCGAGGGCGTCCAGCGCGGCGCGGGCGTCCTGCACCGCGCGGGCGGTCGTCGCCGAGCCGCCCTGCATCTCGTCGGCGCGGGCGGCGAGGCGGTCAGCCTCGGCACGGACCCCGGCGACCTGCTCCTGGGTGACGGTCGGGCCCTGCTGCGGGGCGTCCGCCTGCTGCGCGAGGAACATCAGGCGCTGGTTCGCCAGGCTCGACAGGCCGCGGAGGCGCTCCTGCACGCTCTCGAGTCGGTGCACGACGGTGCGGGCACGGTCGACGTCGTCGCCGACCATGCTCTGCTCGACGTGCTGCTGGCGCACCCGGGTCTGGTCGAGCCGCTCGGTCAGGACGATGCGCTCGGACTTGCGGCCCGCCTCGACCTCCTGGTGGTCGTGCAGCTCGCGGCGCAGGCGCACCACGTCGTCGGCCAGGATGCGGGCCTTGGCGTCGCGGAAGACCGCGGCGACCGACTGGGCCTTGCGCGCGACCTCGGCCTGGCGCCCGAGGGGCTTCAGCTGCCGCCGGATCTCACCGGCCAGGTCGGACAGGCGGGTCAGGTTCGTCTGCATCGCGTCGAGCTTGCGGAGGGTCTTCTCCTTGCGACGGCGGTGCTTCAGGATCCCGGCGGCCTCCTCGATGAAGCCGCGGCGGTCCTCGGGGGTGGCGTGCAGCACCTTGTCGAGCTGCCCCTGCCCGACGACGACGTGCATCTCACGGCCGAGGCCGGTGTCGCTCAGCAGCTCCTGCACGTCGAGCAGGCGGCAGTTCTCGCCGTTGATGGCGTACTCGCTGCCACCGTTGCGGAACAGCGTGCGCGCGATCGTCACCTCGGAGTACTCGATCGGCAGCAGGCCGTCGCTGTTGTCGATGGTCAGCAGCACCTGGGCCCGACCGAGCGGGCCGCGGGTCGAGGTGCCGGCGAAGATGACGTCCTCCATCTTGCCGCCGCGCAGGGTCTTCGCCCCCTGCTCCCCCATCACCCAGGCCAGGGCGTCCACCACGTTCGACTTGCCGGAGCCGTTCGGGCCGACGATGCACGTCACGCCCGGCTCGAACGCGAACGTCGTCGGCTGCGCGAAGGACTTGAACCCCTTGATGGTCAGGCTCTTCAAGTACATGCGGTCTCCGGATGCTCTGGTTGGCGTCAGGCTAACGCGTGCGGGCGCGGGGACGGGGTTGGCACACGGGGCAGATGTGGCTCGACCGGTTCATGAAGGCCTCGCGCACGATCGTCGTGCCGCAGCGCGGGCACGGCTTCCCCTGCTGCCCGTAGACGTTCAGGCGCTGCGAGAAGTACCCGGACTGCCCGTTGACGTTGACGTACTGGGCGTCGAAGCTCGTGCCGCCGTCCTCGAGCGCCCGGCGCAGGATGGCACGGACCTCGTCGAGCAGCCGACGCAGGTCGGCACGGGTGAGGCGGTCGGCGGCGCGGTCGTAGTGCAGCTTCGCGGCCCAGAGCGACTCGTCGGCGTAGATGTTGCCGATGCCGCTCACGACGCCCTGGTCGAGCAGCACCCGCTTGATGCCGCTCGAACGCTTCCGTGCCATCGCGGTGAACCGGTCGTCGTCGAAGGCGGGGTCGAGCGGGTCACGGGCGATGTGCGACACCTGCCCGGGCACCCACCGACGCCACACGGCATCGGGGTCGATCGCGTCGACCTGCCCGCCGAACCCGGCGGGAGCACCGTCGATCGTCGGCACCATCGCGTCGATCGCCATCGAGCCGAACGTGCGCTGGTCGACGAACTCGAGTTCCACCGGGGGCTCCGCCGCACCCGAGCGGTCGGTGCCCGCGGGCTGCACGTCGATGAGGATCCGCCGGTGCTTGGCCGCCGGTCGACCACGGCCGAGCAGGATCTGCCCGCTCATGCCCAGGTGGGCGACGAGTGCCTCGGGGCGGTCCCCGTCGTGCTCGGGCTGCAGCGGCATCCAGAGGAACTTGCCCCGGCGGACCGCGGCGGCGATCGTGCGACCGGTCAGCCGGTCGGCGAAGTCCTCGGCAGGGCCGTCGTGCCGGGTGAGGGCACGGTCGTCGACCACGTCGACGTGCAGGACCCGCGCGCCGCTGACGGCGGGTTCGAGGCCGGCGCGGACGACCTCGACCTCGGGGAGTTCGGGCACGCGGTCAGGCCGCTCGGCCGGACAGCCGGGTCCAGGCGTCGAGCGCGGCGGCCATCTCGGCGGCCTTCTTGCTCGACCCGGTGCCGGTGGCGATGTCCTCGCCCTGCAGGACGACCGTCGCCATGAAGGTCTTGTCGTGGTCCGGGCCGGTCTCGGTGACGCGGTACGCCGGGTTGCCGAGCGAGCGGCTCGAGGCGAGCTCCTGCAGGCTCGTCTTCGGGTCCATCGCGGCGCCGAAGCGGTCCGGGTCGATCATGAGGGGTTCGACCAGGCGGAGCACGAGCTCGGTGGCCGGGTCGGGGCCTGCCGACAGGTACGTCGCGCCGATGACGGCTTCGACGGTGTCGGCCAGGATCGACGACTTGTCGCGCCCGCCGGTCTGTTCCTCGCCCTTGCCGAGGCGCAGGTAGCGGCCGAGCCCGATCATCCGGGCGATCTCGGCCAGCGCCACGGTCGACACCAGGCTCGCCCGACGCTTGGCGAGGTCACCCTCGTCGAGGTCGGGGAACGACCGGTAGAGCTTCACGGTCACGGCCTGGCCGAGGATCGAGTCCCCGAGGAACTCGAGGCGCTCGTTGTGCTTGATGCCCCCGTGCTCGTAGGCGTAGGAGCGGTGCGTCAGGGCGAGCTGGAGCAGCTCGAGGTCGATGTCGGCCCCGAGGATGCCCTGCAGACGAACGACGTCCGGCCCCGCGGGGCGAGACCCCGCAGCGCCGGACGTTGTCGTCATGCGTTCGGTCCGATCAGACGTCGGCGACCTTGCGGCCCTTGTACTCCATGTACAGGGGCGTGCCGGCCGAGTCCTCGACGACCTTCGCGCGGTGCGGGAGGCTGTAGGTGACCTGACCGTTCTCGATCGTCTTCACGAGCTGGATCGGCGTAGCCTTCCACTGCGAACGACGGGCGTGCGTGTTCGCACGGGACTGCTTGCGCTTGGGAACGGCCATGGTGAATCTCTTTCGGTTGGTCGGTGGTCGGTACGGGGGCTGGCGGTGTCGGGACCTACTCGGTCTCGGCCCGCTCCTCGCCCTCGGTGGTCTTCGGTGCGGTGGTGTCACCGTCGGTGCTGTCGTCGAGCTCGATCGCGCTGAGCGCTGCCCAGCGGGGATCCAGCACCTGACGAGCGGGCTGCTCGCCGAGGTCGGCCAGACGCTCGCCCGTCACCGGGTCGAGTCCTGGGCAGTCCGGTCGGCAGACCGGCTGGAACGGCAGCGACAGCACCACCGCATCTCGAACGACCTGTTCGGTGTCCACGTGGTCATCGCGAACGAAGAAGTCGAAATCCTCCGAGGCATCATACGCGAACAGCTCGGCGAAATCGACCTCGATCGGTTCGCTGATGTCGATGAGGCAGCGCGAGCACTCCCCCGTGGCGTCGGCCGAAGCGTGTCCGGACACGAGGACGCCCTCGTGCAGGCCTTCGAGTTTGACGTCGATGTGCAGTTCGGCACCCTGTCGGACGCCGATCAGCCCGGCCCCCATCGCGTCGGGCACCTCGATGTCGAGCGAGTGCTCGCGCATCTCACCCGGCCGGTGCGCGAGGTCGCGCACGCGCAGGGCGTAGGGGCTGTTCACGGGGGAAGACACGATCGACAAGCCTAGCGCGATCGGGGCCGAGAGTCGAGGTGGCGACAGGCGTGTCCGGACGCGGTGCCGCCCCGGGGACGCTCAGCGGGACGCGAGCGCGTCGGCGACCGTCTTCGGCACGTAGGGCGTGACGTCACCGCCGAGGGACGACACCTGGCGGATCAGCGAGCTCGACACGTGCGCCCGCGACGCCTCGGGCAGCAGGAACACCGTCTCGACGTCGGCCAGGTGGCGGTTCATGATGGCCATCGGGGTCTCGTACGCGACGTCCTCGCCGGACCGCACGCCCTTCACCAGGACCTTCGCCCCGACCTGCCGGCAGTAGTCGACCAGCAGCCCGGACGTCCACTCGCCGACCGTGACCGTCTCCGGCGCGCCGACCTCGACCAGCGAGTCCTTGATGAGCCGAACCCGGTCGACCGCCTCGAACATCGCCGGCTTCTTGTCGGGGTTGTGCACCACGAGGACGTGCACCTCGTCGAAGAGCCCGGCCGCGCGGCCGATGACGTCGAGGTGCCCGAGGGTGACGGGGTCGAAGGAACCGGGGACCACCGCGATCTGCGCCATGGCAGCGACGATACCGCCCGCGACGCTGTGCCCCCGGGTCAGTTCTTGCCGAGGAACGCCGCGTCGGACTCGTCGAGACGCCGGGCGAGGGCGTCGCGGAGAGCCGGGGACCCCTCGAGCTCGGGATCGGGTTCGAGCACGCGCTCCGCTTCTTCCCGCGCGTCGACGATGAGGTCGGCGTGCTCGACCACCCGGAGCAGGTTGAGCGAGGACCGCCCACCGGACTGCCGTTCGCCCAGGACGTCGCCCTCACGCCGGAGCTCGAGGTCGACCCGGGCGAGCTCGAACCCGTCGTCCGAGGCGGCCACGGCGTCGACACGCTCGCGCGAGGTCGTCTCGAGCTCGGCGGAGGTGACCAGCAGGCAGACACCGGCCCACTGCCCACGGCCGATGCGGCCGCGGAGCTGGTGGAGCTGCGAGACACCGAACCGGTCAGCGTCGAGGACGGCCATCATCGCCGCGTTCGGGACGTCGACGCCAACCTCGATCACGGTCGTGGCCACGACCACGTCGAGGTCACCGGCGGCGAAGGACGTCATCACGCGGTCCTTCTCGTCGGCGGTCATCCGGCCGTGCAGGACCGCGATCGAGCGCCCTTCGAGCACGGGCATGGTGCGCATCCGTTCGGCGGTGGCGAGCACGGTCGCCGGGGCACGTTTCGGGGCGTCGTCCTCGCCCTCGGCTGGCTCCGGCTCGCCGTCGTCCTCGGTGTGGGCGTCGTCGATGGCAGGGCAGACGACGAACGCCTGGCGACCCTTGGCGAGTTCTTCGGCCATGCGGGACCAGATCCGGGGTTCCCACCCGGGGTGCTCCGCCAGCGGGACCGTGAAGGTCTCGACGCCGGCGCGCCCCGACGGCATGCCCGTGATGGTCGAGACGTCGAGGTCGCCGAACACCGTCATCGCAACCGTGCGCGGGATCGGCGTCGCGGTGAGCACGAGCACGTGCGGCGGGGTCGTGCCCTTGGTGCGGAGGGCCTCGCGCTGCTCGACGCCGAAGCGGTGCTGCTCGTCGACCACCACGAGCCCCAGCTCGGCGAAGTCCACCCTGTCCCCTAGGAGCGCGTGGGTGCCGACGACCAGCCGTGAGCTGCCCGACACCGCGGCGAGCAGGGCCCGGCGACGTTCGTCGGTGGACTGTGACCCGGTCAGGATCACCGGGCGGAGCTCGGCGGCGAGGTCCGGCCCGAGGAACTTCACGATGGAGCGCAGGTGCTGGGCCGCCAGCACCTCGGTCGGAGCGATGAGCGCGGACTGGCCGCCGGACTCGGCCACCGTGAGCATCGCCCGGATCGCCACGAGGGTCTTGCCGGACCCGACCTCGCCCTGGATCAGCCGGTGCATGGGCCAGGTGCGGGCGAGGTCCTGGTCGATGTCGGCACCGACGGCCCGCTGGTCGTCCGTCAACGTGAAGGGCAGGGTGGCGTCGAAGCGCTCGAGGATGCCACCAGGGGCGGCGACGCGCGGGGTGGCCGCGGTGCGACGGGCCGCGATCCGGCGCTGCACCAGGGCGGTCTGCAGCACGAACGCCTCGCGGTAGCGCAGGGCGTCCCGCGCGCGCTTGAAGTCCGCGACCTTCTCGGGGCGGTGCAGCAGCTCGAGGGCACGGCGGAACGGCACGAGGTCGAGCCGGGACCGCGCGGACGCCGGCACCGGGTCGGGCAGGTCCGGCAGGGTGTCGAGGACGATCCCGATGGACTTCGCGATCTGCCACGAGGTGAGCGAGGCCGTCGCCGGGTAGATCGGGATCGGCTGGCGCGACCACCGGATCGCTTCGTCGGAACCGGGCTCGGCCGTGGCGCGGGGGTCGTCGGGGTCGAACAGCTCGTAGTCGGGGTGGGCGAGCTGCCGGGCGCCCCGGTAGTCGCTGACCTTGCCGGAGAAGATGCCCCGGGCGCCGGGGACGAGGTCCTTCGTGCGCCACCCCTGGTTGAAGAACGTGAGGGTGAGCAGGCCCTTGCCGTCGCCGATCTTCGCTTCGAGGATCGAGCCGCGGCGCGCGCGCATGGTGCGTTCACGGACGTCGACCACCTCGGCCACGATGGTGACCGGTTCGCCGATCGCGAGCGAGTCGAGGGCCGTCAGTGCACCACGCTCGGCGTAGCGGCGGGGTGCGTGCTCGAGGAACTCCCCCACCGTGCGGTAGCCGAAGGCCTTCTCGATCGCGGTCGCCGTCCGACCGCCGAGCACGTTCGCGAGCCGCGCGTCGAGCGGCGCCGGACCGAGGTCGGGCGCGGCCGGCGCAGCGGGGGTTCCGGAGGTGACCACGCTCCAACGGTACCGGGCACGACCGACCCCACCCGTGCCTCCCGAGCGGCCTGTGGAGAACACCGGACCGGACCCGTCGGGCCGATACGGTGGCTGCATGACCCGCATCATCGCCGGCGCCGCCGGCTCCCTGACGCTCCGGGTGCCGAAGTCCGGCACCCGCCCGACGAGCGACCGCGTGCGCGAGGCGCTGTTCTCGTCGCTCGAGGCACGGGGGCTCGTCGAGGCCACGTCGGTGGCCGACCTGTACGCGGGGACGGGCGCGCTCGGGCTCGAGGCGGCGTCCCGCGGTGCGGCCGAGGTGGTCCTGGTCGACCGGGCGTCCGCCGCTGCGCAGGCCTGCCGGGCGAACGCGAAGGCCGTGCAGCAGCGGGTGCCGGGCGTCCGGATCGACGTGCAGCCGCAGCCGGTGCTGGGGTACCTGCGCGGAACCGTCCGCACCTTCGACCTGGTGTTCATCGACCCGCCCTACGACGTCACCGAGCACGAGCTCGCCGAGGTGCTCGAGGCCCTGTCGCCGAAGCTGACGCCCGATGCCGTCGTCGTGGTGGAGCGGAGCAAGCGCTCCCCCGAGCCCACCTGGCCGGCGGGGCTCGCGCCGTTCAGCAAGCGCAGCTACGGCGAGACCGTCGCGTGGGAGGCCGTCGCCGCCGGCTGAGGCGTTCTGCGCGTGTGCACGCGCTCTGCGACAGTGCACCTGTCGAACGACTCGTGTTCTGTCGCCACCCGGTGGTGCACCGACCGGGCCGGGTCAGCCGGCGGCGCCGTCCCAGTCGGCGTAGGGGTCCCAGCCGGACGTCGGCACCGCGGCACCGGCGCGCAGCAGGTCCGCGTCACCGCGCTCCCGCACGACACCGATGCGCCGGAAGCCCCCGGGCAGAGCCGTGCCTGCCGGGAACGTGGCGAGCAGTCCGTGGTCTTCGCCGCCGTGCAGTGCGACCTCGTCGAGGTCGGCGGCGGCATCGAGTTCGAGCGTCACCCGGCTGGCACGGGCGAGCCGACCGGCGTCGATCGCCAGGCCGTCGGACAGGTCGAGCATCGCGGTGGCCCCGGCCCCGGCCGCGAGCGGCCCGTCGGCGATCGGGGGCACCGGGCGGCGCTGGCGTCCCACGTCGGGGTCGACGTCCGCGCCGCTCGCGAGCGTCGCGGCACGGTCCGGCTCGCCCCGGCCGTCGACGCCCTCGCGGAACAGCCGGGACAGCCCACGGGCGGCACGTCCGAGCTCGCCGGACACCGCGAGCACGTCACCGACGCTCGCGCCCGACCGGAGCACGGGCGCGCGACCCAGCAGGTCACCGAAGGCGGTGACGGCCACCGTGAACGTCGCCGAGGTGGACAGGTCTCCCCCGACGACCCCGCACCCTGGCGCGAGTGCGTCGACGGCGAGCCGGAAGCCGTCGGCGATGCCCTCGAGGACGGCCACGGGGGTGTCCTGCGGTGCGGCGAGGGCGATCACGAGGCCGCTCGGAACGGCACCCATCGCGGCGACGTCCGAGAGGTTCGTGGCGGCCGCCTTCCAGCCGATGTCCGTCGGCGACGACCACGCCCACCGGAAGTCCGGACCGTGCACCATCATGTCCGTCGTCACGACGAAGCGGCCGTCCGGAGCGGCGACGACGGCGCAGTCGTCACCGGGGCCGAGGATCGGCGTGCCCGCGGGCAGACGGCTCGTGATCCGGTCGAGGACGACGAGTTCGCCGAGCTCCCCCACCGTCGGTCCGGCCCAGGCGTCGTCCGTCGCATCCACACGAGAACGGTAGCCTGGACGGCGATGGACACCGCGCGCCGCACCCCTCGGACCCTCGCGATCGTGGGGGCCGTGATCACCCTCGCCGCCGGGCTGACCGGGTGCACGAACGCCGTGTCGATGTCCGCCGCCCCGTCGGCCAACGCAGCGGCGTGCGCGGCCGTGCAGGTCCGACTGCCCGCGACCGTGGACTCGAAGTTCGACCTGCGGAACACGAACGCGCAGGCGACCGCTGCCTGGGGTGACCCCGAGGTGGCGATCTACCACTGCGGTGTCGCCGTCCCCACCGTGTCCGACCTGCCGTGCTTCTCGCAGGGCGGCGTCGACTGGATCCGCGACGACCGCGGCGACCAGGTCGTCTACACGACGTTCGGTCGGTCACCGGCCGTGCAGGTCGTGGTCGACTCGACGAAGACCACGTCATCGGTCGTGCAGGAGCTGTCCGACGCCGTGTCGTCACTGCCCAAGGACGGACACGAGTGCCTCGACCCCGCCGACGTGCAGGGCTGACCGAACTGGTCAGCGGACGGCGGCTCGACCCAGCTCGATGAGCTCCGTGATCAGCTCGCCGTAGGACACGCCCGACGCCGCCCAGCAGCGCGGGTACATCGACAGCGGGGTGAAGCCCGGCATCGTGTTGACCTCGTTCACGACGAAGCCGTCGTCGGTCAGGAAGCAGTCGACACGGGCGAGCCCCGTACCACCGATGGCCTCGAACGCGCGGGCACCGATGGAGCGGATCTCGTCGGTCTCGTCGTCGGTCAGCGGTGCCGGGCAGAGCAGCGACTCGTCGCCGCCCAGGTACTTCGACGCGAAGTCGTAGAAGCCGTCCTCGGCCACCACGATCTCGCCTGGCAGGCTCGTGCGCGGCACACCGTCACGACCCTCGAGCACGGCGACCTCGACCTCGCGGCCGATCACACGGGGCTCGACGATCACCTTGGAGTCGTGCTCGAACGCCAGGTCCATGGCGGCACCCAGCTGCGAGGGCTCGTCGACGCGCGAGACGCCCATGCTCGACCCGGCGCGGGCCGGCTTGACGAACAGCGGCCAGCCGTGCGCGGCGATCGTCTCGGCGACGTCCACGGGGTCGGCCGCCCACTGCCGGCGGAGCACCGTGGTCCACGGTGCGACCCGGAGCCCGGCGTGCTCGAGCACGGCCTTCGCGACGTGCTTGTCCATCGCCAGGGCGCTCGCGAGCACGCCGTCGCCGACGTACGGCAGCCCGGCGATCTCGAGCAGGCCCTGGATCGTGCCGTCCTCGCCGAACGGGCCGTGCAGGATCGGGAACACCACGTCGACCGGGATCGCGGTGACGGTGCCGTCGGGGTGGGACACGACGAGTTCGTTGGTGGCCGGCGAGGTCGGGAACGCGATCCGCGTGCCGTTGTCGGGCACGGTTGGCAGCGCACCGTCGCGGATGGTCCACTGCGCCGGGTCGTCCGACTGCAGCGTGAAGGCCCCGTCCTGGGTGATCCCGATCGGCACGAGGTCGTACTCGGCCCGGTCGACGACGTCCATGATGCCGCCGGCGGTCACGCAGCTGATCTCGTGCTCGCTCGAGCGACCTCCGAAGAGCACGGCGACGGTGGTCCTGGGCATGGGGGTTCCCTCGGGGATCGTGGGCACGGGAGTCCCTTCGTGACTCGGTGCGGGACCGGTCACTCGCCCTGCGGCTCGTCGGTCTCGGTGAGGTGCGGCGCGATGTTGCGCGGATCGAGCCTACCGGCGAGGACCTCGCCGACCTGGCTGACGATGGGCATGTCGACGCCGTTCGCCGCGGCCAGTTCGAGGATCGGGGCGACCGAGGCCAGCCCCTCCGCCGTCTGGTTCATCTGGCGGACGACCTCGTCGAACCGGTAGCCCTGGCCGAGCAACCGCCCGGCGGTGTTGTTCCGCGACAGCGGTGACTGGCACGTGGCGATGAGGTCGCCGAGGCCCGCGAGCCCGGACAGCGTGGACGACTGCGCGCCGAGCGACACCGCGAAGTCGGTCATCTCGGCGAGGCCGCGCGTGATGATCGAGGCCTTGGTGTTCTCGCCGTAGCCGACCCCGTCGACGATGCCGATCGCGACGGCGATGAGGTTCTTCAGCACGCCGCCGAACTCGGTGCCGATGACGTCGGTGTTGATGAACGACCGGAAGTACGGGTTCGTCGCGACGGCGGCGACGTCGGTGGCGGTCTCCAGCGACGACGACGACACCACGGCGGCGGTCGGCTGCCGACGGGCGATCTCGAGCGCCAGGTTCGGGCCGCTGGCCACCGCGATGCGGTCCTGGTCGATGCCGAGGCCCTGCAGCAGGACCTCGCTCATCCGCAGTCCCGTGCTCTTCTCGACGCCCTTCATCAGGCTGACGACCGGCACGTCGGCCGGCAGCAGCTCGCGGATCGCGGCGAGGTTGGAGCGCAAGGTCTGCGAGGGCACCGAGACGTACACCTGCGAGGCGCCGTCGAGCACGCGCTCGAGCGACGTCGAGGCGGTCAGGGTGCGGGGCAGGTTGATGCCGGGCAGGTAGTCCGAGTTGCGCTTGGTCTCGGTGATCTCGCGGGCGACCTCAGGGCGTCGGGCCCACACCACGGTGGACGCACCACCCTCGGCCAGCACCTTCGCGAACGTGGTCCCCCAGCTGCCGGCACCGATCACGGCCACCCGGGGCTTGTCGGTCGACTGCATGACCACCCGGATCGCGGCGGTGTCGAAGGCCCCCGGAGCCGCGGCGGCGGGGTCGGGTCGGTCGTCGTGGGGTCGGAGGTCACTCAAACCGGCCGGTCTCCTTCTGGTTGTTCGCCGCCGGGTCCCAGCGGGTCGCGGGTGCCCGTTCGCCACGGAGCACCTCGAGCAGCGCGGTGATCTCGCGCATGACGAGTTCGGTGGCCTCGCCGAGCATCTGCTGGTCGATCTGCCGACCGCGGTACGCCGACAGGTCGACCGGGTCACCGATGATGACGTCGACGCGGGACGGCGGGAACAGCCGGAGCTTCTTGCCGTACCTGGCCATGATGTTCTGCGTGCCCCAGTGGGCCATCGGGATGAGCGGCACGTCGTTCTCGAGCGCGATCCGCACCGCACCCGTCTTGCCGCGCATCGGCCACAGGTCGGGGTCGCGGGTGAGCGTGCCCTCGGGGTAGACGATGATCGCCCCGCCCTGCTCGACCAGGGACCGGCCGCCACCGAGCGGGTCGCTCAGGCGCGTCCGGCCGGAGCGTTCGACCGGGATCTGCCCCATGCCGGACATGAGCTTGCCGACCACGGGGACCTTGAACAGCGACGCCTTCGCGAGGAACCGCGGCGCCCGCTTCGAGATGTACACGGCGGTGCCCACGACCAGGGGGTCGATGTTCGTGAAGTGGTTCGGTGCGAGCACGAACGCGCCCTCCGCCGGCAGGCGGTTCGGGCCGTGCCAGTGGTAGCGCGCCGAGAACCGGAACGTCGGGATGACGATCGAGGCGACGATCCGGAACGCGGTGTTCAGCTCACCGCGGCGCCACCGGCGCCCACGCACGGGGAGACCGGTCGCGACCTGCGCGTCGGAGCCGCCACGGGCCTCCAGACCGTCGCCTTTTCCTTCTGCCGGCACTGTGCCTACCCAGCGAAGTCGAAGTCGGCGCCGAGCTTGCGCAGCTTCGGGATGAAGTGCTCGTAGCCGCGGCTGATGATGCCGACGTTGGTGATGTGCGACTCGCCGTCGGCGGTCAGCGCCGCGATGAGGTGGCTGAACCCGCCGCGCAGGTCGGGGACGCGGACGTTGGCGGCGTGCAGCTTCGTCGGACCGGTGATGACGGCGGCCTGCTCGAACGGGCGGCGGGCGACACGGCGGTCGTGGCCGGGCAGCCCCTCCTTGTGCACGACGATGTCGGCACCCATCTCGTTCAGTGCGTCGGTGAAGCCGAAGCGGTTCTCGTAGACGGTCTCGTGCACGATGCTCTGGCCGTCGGCCTGGGTCAGCGCGACGATGAGCGGCTGCTGCCAGTCCGTCATGAAGCCGGGGTGCACGTCGGTCTCGATGACGACGGGCTTCAGGGTGTCCAGCTCGCGGTAGAACCGGATGCCGTCCTCCTGGATGTCGAACCCGCCGCCGACCTTGCGGAAGACGTTGAGGAACGTCATGAGCTCCTGCTGGTTCGCGCCCTCGACGAAGATGTCGCCGTTGGTGGCGAGCGCGGCGGAGGCCCAGCTCGCGGCCTCGTTGCGGTCGTTGATCGCGCGGTGCGTGTAGCCGCGGAGCGACTCGACGCCCTCGATGAAGATGACGCGGTTCGGCTCGACCGAGACGATGGCGCCCATCTTCTGCAGGATCGCGATGAGGTCCATGATCTCGGGCTCGATCGCGGCGTTCCGCAGCTCCGTGACGCCCTTGGCGAGGGTCGCCGAGAGCAGGACCTGCTCGGTCGCGCCGACGCTCGGGTACGGCAGCTCGATCGAGGCGCCCTTCAGGCCGTCCGGGGCCGTCAGGTGGATGCCGTTGACCTGCTTGTCGACGACCGCACCCATGGCGCGCAGGGCGTCGAGGTGGAAGTCGATCGGGCGGTCGCCGATGCGGCAGCCGCCGAGGTCGGGGATGAACGCCTCGCCGAGCTTGTGCAGCAGCGGACCGCAGAACAGGATCGGGATGCGGCTCGAACCGGCGTGCGCGTCGATCTCGGCGAAGTGCGCCGACTCGACCCGCGACGGGTCGAGGATGAGTTCGCCTCGTGCAGGATCGGTGATGCGCACGCCGTGCACCTCGAGCAGCCCGCGGACCACCTTGACGTCGGAGATGTCCGGCACGTCACGGAGGATCGACGGGGTGTCACCGAGCAGCGACGCCACCATGGCCTTGGTCGCGAGGTTCTTCGCCCCACGGACCTCGATGCGCCCCACGAGCGGCTTGCCCCCGCGGATGACGATCTCGTCCGACTTGAGGCCCACGCGCGCCCCTGCGGCCGCTGCGTCCTGTACGAGAGAGTTCACTACTTCACCGGCAATGTCTTCGGCCGCCAACTGGAGCGGCGGGATTCGAACTCCGTGATCGAGGTCTCGTCACGGAGGGTGAGCCCGATGTCGTCGAGCCCTTCCATCAACCGCCAACGAGTGTAAGCGTCGATCTCGAAGGGGACGTCCACATCCCCCAGCGACACGCGCTGCGTCTCGAGGTCGACCGTCGCTTCGATGCCCGGGTTCGCCTCGATGACGGCCCACAGCCGCTCGACCTCCGGTTCGGTCACGATCGCGGTGACCAGGCCCTGCTTGCCGGCGTTGCCCCGGAAGATGTCCGCGAACCGGGGCGAGATCACGACCGAGAAGCCGAAGTCACGGAGCGCCCAGACGGCGTGCTCGCGGGACGACCCGGTGCCGAAGTCGGGGCCGGCGATCAGGACGCGGGCGCCCTGGTAGCGCTCCTGGTTCAGGACGAAGTCGGGGTCCTGACGCCATCCGGAGAACAGGGCGTCCTCGAAGCCGGTCTTCGTCACGCGCTTCAGGTAGACCGCGGGGATGATCTGGTCGGTGTCGACGTTCGACCGCTTGAGCGGCGCGGCGATGCCGGTGACGGTGGTGATCTTGTCCATCAGAAGGTCCCCTCGGTGGCGGTGGCGGACGTCGCCGCCGCGATCTCGTCGTCGGTCTCCAGGTCCCACGGGCTGGACAGCGTGCCGCGCACCGCGGTGGCCGCGGCGACGAGCGGCGACACCAGGTGTGTGCGGCCGCCCTTGCCCTGGCGGCCCTCGAAGTTGCGGTTCGAGGTGCTCGCGCAGCGCTCCCCCGGAGCCAGCTGGTCCGGGTTCATGCCGAGGCACATCGAGCAGCCGGCGAACCGCCACTCGGCGCCGAACTCCTTCATGACGACGTCGAGCCCCTCAGCCTCGGCCTCGAGCCGGACGCGCGCGGAGCCCGGAACCACCATGACCCGAACACCCGGCGCCTTCTGCCGGCCCTTGATGATCGACGCGAAGGCCCGCAGGTCCTCGATGCGCGAGTTCGTGCAGGAGCCCATGAACACCGCGTCGACGGCGATGTCCTTCATCGGGGTACCGGCGGTGATGTCCATGTACTCCAGGGCGCGGCGTGCGGCGGCCTGGTCGTTGGGGTCGCTGTAGGCGGCCGGGTCCGGCACGCTCTCGGACAGCGAGACGCCCTGGCCGGGGTTCGTGCCCCAGGTGACGAAGGGCTCGAGCTCGTCCGCGTCGATGAACACCTCGGCGTCGAACACGGCGTCGTCGTCGGTGGCGAGGGTCTCCCAGTACGCGACGGCGTCGTCCCAGTCCTGACCGGTGGGCGCGTGGTCGCGGCCCTGCACGTAGTCGTAGGTGGTCTGGTCGGGGGCGACCATGCCGGCGCGGGCACCGGCTTCGATCGACATGTTGCAGATCGTCATGCGGCCCTCCATCGAGAGCGCACGGATGGCGGAGCCGCGGTACTCGAGCACGTAGCCCTGGCCGCCGCCGGTGCCGATCTTCGCGATGACGGCCAGGATGATGTCCTTCGCCGTCACCCCCGGGCGCAGCGTGCCCTCGACCGTGATCGCCATCGTCTTGAACGGCTTGAGCGGCAGGGTCTGCGTGGCGAGGACGTGCTCGACCTCGGACGTGCCGATGCCGAACGCCATCGCGCCGAAGGCCCCGTGGGTGCTGGTGTGCGAGTCGCCGCAGACGACGGTGATGCCGGGCATGGTCAGGCCGAGCTGCGGACCGACCACGTGGACGATGCCCTGCTCCTTGTCGCCCAGGGAGTGCAGCCGGACGCCGAACTCCTCGCAGTTGCGACGGAGGGTCTCGATCTGGATCCGGCTCGTCGGGTCCGCGATGGGGCGGTCGATGGCGAGCGTCGGGGTGTTGTGGTCCTCGGTCGCGATCGTCAGGTCGAGGCGACGCACCGGTCGCCCGGCCTGCCGCAGGCCGTCGAACGCCTGCGGACTCGTCACCTCGTGCACGAGGTGGAGGTCGATGTAGAGGAGGTCGGGGTTGCCGTCCTCGCCCTTGACCACGACGTGGTCGTCCCACACCTTCTCGGCGAGCGTCTTTCCCATGAGCTCAGCCCTCCTCGTCCTCGTCGTTGCGCCGCGACCGCGGCGTGATCAGGCGACTCTACCATTGGTATACCAACGCGCGGCACCCCGCCCGCCGCGGGTCCGTCACCCCGCCGTCGCACGCCCGTCACCCCGTGGCGACACGGCATGGAGGCCCGTGGCGACTCCCCGACACCTGTCGCGGTGGGAAGATGGTGACGACATGACGACACCTGCGCACTCGACCCGGACCATCAACCTCGAGGGCGCGGCACGCGCCGCGATCGCCGGTGGCGCACCGCTCGCGCTGCTCATCGCCCTCGGCATGCCGGGGTACGCCGCCTTCGCCATGTTCGCCGGGTTCACCGCCATCTTCGGCGCGACCGAGCCCTACCGGCAGCGTGCCGTCACCACCGGTGTCGCGGGCGCACTGCAGGCGCTGTGCATGTTCGCCGGTATCGGTGTCGGGCTCGTCGGGTCGCCGCTCTGGCTGCAGGCCGTTGGTCTCGTCGTCGTCCTGGTGGTCGCGGTCTGCACCCTCTCCACGCTCCGGGCGATCCCCGCGCAGCCGATCTTCCCGGTGTTCGCGTTCGTCGTGTCCGCACTCGTGCCGATGCGCACGGCGGACGTCCCGCTCGTCACGACGATCATCGTCTGCTCGGTGGTCTGGGCCTGGCTGGTCGCGATGTCGGGCGCAGTGCTCCGCCGGGTGCTCCACCCGCACGCCCCGCACCGGTTTCGCCCGCTGGCCGACCGCAAGCACCGCTCGCTCGCGGTCCTGCGCACGCCGGCGCTCTGGGAGACCGTCGCGCTCAACGTCGTCGGGTCACTCGTCGCCGGCGCGGTCGCGGAGTCGATCCCCGGGCTCGGGCACCCGTACTGGGCGGTCATCGCGGTGGTGTCGACCCTGCCGGCGATCCGCCAGCGGCACACCGTGGTCCGCGCCGGGCAGCGTGTGGTCGGCACGATCGGCGGCACCGTGATCGCGGTCGGCATCCTGCTGCTCGAGCCGTCGGCGTGGTGGATCGTCGTGCTGGCCGTCGTCGGGCAGTTCTTCGCCGAGATCTTCGTCGCCCGGAACTACGCCGTGTGCCTGCTGTTCCTCACTCCGCTCGCCCTGGCGGTGTCGTGGCTGAGCCTGCCCGAGGCGCCGCAGCTGCTGGCGCTCGACCGCATCGCGCAGACCGTGCTCGGTGCCGTGGTCAGCGTGGGGCTGCTGCTCGTCGGGCGCGCGATCGAGCGCCGGCGCGGCCGTGCCCTGGGTGCGACGAGCGCGATCCGCACCGTCTGACGCGCCTGGTCGAACCGGGCGTACCTCGTCGAACCGGGCGTACCTGGTCGTTCCTTTCGACCTGGAACGCCCGATTCCGTCTGCCATCGCGCGTGACAGGGGAAGGAACGTGCGCGGACGGCGGACGGGAGGCCCGTGGCGGCGCCGCCACGGACCTCCCGTCCGCCGGCGGTCGCGACCACCGCGTCCTGCGAAAGCGACAGATCGCTGCGGGACAACCGCGCGGATCTGTCGCCCTCGCGGACGGGACGGCACCGCTTGCCGCGGGTCTGTCGCTTTCGCGAGCCCGTCCACCCCACCAGCGCGTCAGTCGCGCGGCTGGATGTTCCAGGCGTCGATGACGGGGCGGCCGTGCTCGTAGCCGAGGATGCTGACCGAGGCGGTGCCGAGCTTCAGCACGGCGCCGTCCTGCGGCGCGAGTCGGATCCACGCGGCACCGAGCGCCCGCAGCACGTGGCCGTGGGCGATGAACACGGCATCGTGGCCCTCGGCGAGCACCGGACGGGCACGGTTCAGGATGCGCTCGACGCGGACCCGGACCTCGGCGGCGTTCTCCCCGGGGGTGTCGCCGGCGGGGACGCCGTCGGTCCAGAGGTCCCACGGACCGTGGCGCAGCACCTTGATCTGCGGGGTGGTGAGGCCCTCGTACGCCCCGTAGTCCCACTCGTACAGGTCCTCGTCGAGCTCCGGCTCGACGCCGATCAGGTGCGCGGTGTCGCGGGCGCGCTGCAGCGGGCTCGACAGCGCCAGCGCGAACGACCGGTCCCCGAGGTACCGGCCCGCGCGCTTCGCCTGCTCGACACCGTTGTCGGTGAGCGGGATGTCGGTGCGGCCGGTGTGCTGCCCGCTCTTCGACCACTCCGTCTCTCCGTGACGGACGAGGACGAGTTCGCCGGGGCGTTCCGAGGTCATGAGTTCCTTCCGATCCAGAGGCCGAGCGCAGCTGCGCCGACCGAGACGACGAGCATCCCGAGGCCGTTCAGGACGGCGAGCCGGGTCTTGCCGGATCGGAGGAGCTGTACGGTCTCGACGCTCGCCGTCGAGAACGTCGTGTACCCACCCATCATGCCCGTCCCGAGCACAGCGACCGTCGAGGCGGGGATGGTGCCGGCCTGCCCGAGGCCCGTCAGGACCCCGAGCACGAGCGATCCGGACACGTTGATGAGCAGGGTCCCGACCGGGAACCCGGCGAACCGGGTACCGGCGACGCGGCCCTTGACGAGCCCGTCGAGCACGAAGCGCAGCGCGGCGCCGGCTCCCCCGCCGACGGCGACCAGGACCAGTTCGAGCGGGCTCATCGGACGTCCTGCAGCGGCTCGGGGCGGGTGCGGGGCCGGGTGGCCGCGGCGACCCACAGACCGAGGACGACCGCGACGAGTCCGAGCACGACCGACAGCAGCGCGTACCCGGTGCCCGCCGTCCAGCGCCCGAGGTCGAGCAGCTGCGCGGTGTCGTCCGCGAGCGTGCTGTAGGTCGTGAAGCCGCCGAGCACGCCGGTGCCGACGAACAGCCGGACCGCGCGACGACGACCGACGTCGGGGCCGCGGCGCACGAGCGCGTCGAGCAGGAACCCGAGGCAGAACGCCCCGACGACGTTGATCCCGAGGATGGTCCAGCTGATCCCGTCGTGCGCGGGGAACGCCGCGGCGAGGAGTGCGCGGACGGCCGTCCCGATCGCGCCGCCGAGAGCGACGAGGGCGACGAGCCTCCAGCGCAGGTGCGGTGGGCGTTCGGCGTGCATCGTGCTCCCGTCGCGAGGCGATCGTTCCCCGGGTGACGGGGACGATCCAGGCTAGCCGAGACGACGAAACCCCCGCCGAGCCGGAGCTGGACGGGGGTTTGCGTGCTGGTGACCCCAGCGGGATTCGAACCCGCGTTACCGCCGTGAGAGGGCAGCGTACTAGGCCGCTATACGATGGGGCCGCGGCTGTTGTCGGACTCGGAGCATGTCACCTGTGGTGACCCCAGCGGGATTCGAACCCGCGTTACCGCCGTGAGAGGGCAGCGTACTAGGCCGCTATACGATGGGGCCGTTCCGACAACTCGACAAGTATTGCACAAGGCTCGCATCCGCACCAAAACGGGGCGTGTCGCCCGGGTGTGCCGCCATGTCGGAGCAGGCATACGGTGGATCGATGACGGCCGACCACGACGCGAGCGCCCGGGCCAGACACGTGAGCGGCGGCCCGTCGGCCACGGTGCGGATCGGCCTGTCCGGGTGGCAGTACGACGGCTGGCGTGGGGACTTCTACCCCGACGGCCTCGCGAAGCGGCGGTGGCTCGAGCACGTGGCGTCGCGGTTCCCGACGGTGGAGCTGAACGGATCCTTCTACTCGCTGCAGCGTCCGGCGCGGTACCGGGCGTGGCGTGCGGCCTCGGGCGGGCATCCGTTCCGGTTCGCGGTCAAGGGCGGCCGGTACGTCACGCACATGCTGCGGCTGCGGAACGTTGAGACCGCGCTGGCGAACTTCTTCGCCTCGGGTCCGCTGGAGCTCGGGGACACCCTCGGGCCGGTGCTCTGGCAGCTGCCCGAGCGCCTGCTGCCGACGCCGGAGGTGCTCGACGCGTTCCTCGGGCTGCTCCCCCGGACGCACGGCGCGGCCGCCGAACTCGCACGCCACCACGACGACAAGGTCCCCGCCGAACCGGACGGACTCGCGGTGCCCGAGGAACCGGCGTGGTCGATCCACCACGCGCTCGAGGTCCGGGCAGCCGGCTTCGGCGACGAGCACCTCGACGTGCTCGGCCGGCACCGCGTCGCCCTCGTCGACTCGCACGCCGGCGACTTCCCCCGCTTCCGGGCGGACACCGGGGCGCCGCTCGCGTACCTCCGGTTGCACGGCGCGCCCCGGACCTACCACGACGGGTACTCGCCCCAGGCGCTCGGCGGTTGGGCGACGACGGTCCTCGAGCACGCCGAGGCCGGCCGGGACGTCTACGTGTACTTCGACAACGACGCCGAGCGGCACGCTCCGTGGGACGCCCTGGCGCTCGACCGCCTGGTCGCGGCGCGACTGCGCCGGCGGGCGCCCGACCGGTGAGCAGCAGAAGCCGGGTGCGTGGACGCGACCCGTCGCGTTCTGCTCACTCGGTGACGGACAGGAGGCCCGTGGCGGCGCCGCCACGGGCCTCCAGGCCGCGCAGCGCAGCGCAGCCCTAGAGCGTCAGCGACTCCCCCGGACGCAGCACGACGAGCGACCCGGCGGGCTCGACGGCCTCGCGGAGCCGGCCCGTGTGCATGCCGAGGCCGACCTCGGACAGGGTGGCCTCGTGGATCGGGTACGCCCGGGACGGCGCGATCGCGGCGACGTAGTCCATCATCTCGGCGACCTTGAGCCACGGCGCCCCGACGGGTGCCGCGAGGACCTCGACCGGGACGCCCGGGTCCGTGTAGGAGTCGCCCGGGTGGAACAGCCGGCCGTTCACGAGCACGCCGGTGTTGTCGACGATCGGCACCGAGGCGTGGATCAGCTGGTGCCGCGTGCCGTGGAAGGTGAGCGTGAAGGGGCCGACCTTCCGGTGGTCACCGTCCGTGACGACGTCCACCGTGACACCCGCCTCGGCGAGCGCCGCGCGGACGCCCTCCGGTCCGATGACGACCGCACGGGGGTTGGCGTCGAGGATGCGCCGGACCTGCTCGGCGGTGACGTGGTCCGGGTGCTCGTGTGTGACGACGACGGCGACGACCCCGGTCGCGTCGACCGGTCGGGTGAAGTCCCCCGGGTCGAGGACCAGGCGGGCGTCCCCCTCGGTGATGACCTGGCAGGCGTGTTCGAGTTTGGTGACCTCCATGCGGGCGACCCTACGCGGGACCGTGCGGGCGGGGTCCCGTGGTCGCGCGGACGACCAGGTGCGCTGGGGCCGCCGCGATCGGGCCGGCGACACCGCCGTCGACCTCGGCGAGCACCGCCCGTGCAGCGGTGCGTCCCTGGGCCACCGGGTCCTGCGCGACGGTGGTGAGTCCGACGGTCGAGCCGTACTCGTGGCCGTCGATCCCCATCACGGACACGTCCTCGGGGACCGCGAGGCCGGCTCGGCGTGCGGCCAGCAGGACACCGAGGGCCATCTCGTCCGAGGCGCAGAGCACCGCCGTCGGTCGCTCCGACGCCGGCTCGGCGAACAGCACGGCCCCGGCGGCGGTCCCGCCGGCGAACGAGAACCGGCCGTCGAGGGACCACCGTTCCGGCACGGCCTGTCCCGACGACCGCACGGCGTCGAGGAACCCGTCCCGTCGCAGGTGCGGCACGGCGACGTTCATGCCGGCCTCGTCCTGCCCGCCGACGTAGGCGATGCGCCGGTGGCCGAGGCCGTGCAGGTGCTCGACCGCGATCCGGGTGACCTCGCGGTCGTCGACGCCCACGTTCCGCAGGCCCGGTGCCGGGCCGCCGATGACGACCATGGGGTGCCGGCTGAGTTCGAGCTCGGCCCGTTCGGTGGCGTCGAGCACCAGGGAGAGCAGCACGAGGCCGTCGACGCGGTGCCGCAGCATCGAGCGTCGGAACGCCCGGTCGCGGTCGCCGCCCGGGCCGCCGAGGTTGTAGAGGACCAGGTCGTACCCGGCCTGGCGGAGCTCCGCGTCGACGCCGCCGAGCGCCTTGACGTAGAACCAGCGGTCGATGACGGGCACGACCACCCCGACGGCGCGCTGACGCCCGGTGGCGAGGCCGGCCGCCGCCGAACTCGGGACGTACCCGAGTTCGTCGGCGACCCGCTGCACCTGCTCGATCGTGGTGTCGGCCACGTTCGACATGCCGCGGAGTGCCCGCGACACCGTGGACTTCGACAGCCCCGTGACGGTCGCGATCTCCTGGATCCCCATCGGTGCGACCCGGGAGGCCCGTCAGCCGTCCGTGCCGTGCGTCACGTCCGCCGGTGCGTCGGGTCCACCCCGTCGGGCCGCCACCGCGGGCACACCGCGGTCCGCCCGGCGTTGCGGGACCCGTGCGGGGCGCGCCGGCCGTCGTGCAGCCGGTGCGACCTCGTCCCAGCCGGCGTGCTGGTGCACCCGTCCGTCCGCGCCGGGTCGGGGTCGGCGACCGGTGGGGTCGGTGACCGACGTGTGCACCGGGGCGACCGCGGGCGCAGCACCGACGCCCCGGGGCACGGACGCACCCGTGCCGTCCCGCGGTGCGGTCCGGCGGAGGACGGCGACCCGCCACCGGTCCAGGGCGACGACGCCGAGCACGCACACGAGCAGGGTGAGCGCCCAGCCGAGCGCCGGTCGCCCGGTGAGCTCGCAGAACACCGTGACGCCGAGGAACAGGACGCCGAACATCCCGACGAAGCCGATCGACTCCTCGATGTGGGCGGTGGGACGGGTGGGTCCGCGCTGGGCCATGGTCGTCAGCCCTTCACGCCGCCGGCGGTGAGCCCCGCCACGATGCGCCGCTGGAAGATCAGCACGAGGATGACCAGCGGGATCGTGACGATCGTGCCGGCGGCCATCACCGCCGTGTAGGGCTCCTGGTGCGGCTGCGACCCGGCGAACGAGGCGATCGCCACGGTCACCGGCTGTGTCGCGTCGCTCGAGAGCTGCGACGAGATGAGGTACTCGTTCCAACTCGAGATGAACGCCAGGATCGCCGTGGTGAACACCGCGGGCGCCGCGAGCGGCAGGATGATCCGCCGGAACGCCTGCACCCGGGTGCACCCGTCGATGCGGGCTGCCTCTTCGAGGTCCCACGGCATCTCGCGGAAGAACGACGCGAGCGTGTACACGGTCAGCGGCAGCACGAACGAGATGCTCGGCAGGATGAGCGCCTGGTACGACCCCATCCACCCGATGTCGGTGAACAGCTGGAACAGCGGCGAGATGAGGGCGACGCCGGGGAACATCGACGCGGCCAGGATCGCGCCGGCGATGAGCGACTTGCCGCGGAACTCGAGCCGGGCGAGGGCGTACGCCGCCGTGGTGCCGACGAGCAGGGCGATGACGGTCACCGCGACCCCGATGAACACGCTGTTCAGGAGCGCTCGGCCGAGGTGGTTGCCCAGCGCGGTCGAGAACGCGGTCGCGTAGTTGTCGAGGGTCACGTGGGTGAACCACGGGGTGGCGTCGAACGTGTACCCGACCTCGCGGAAGCTCGTGACGACCATCCAGTAGAACGGCAGGAGGCACCACACGGCGATGACGACGGCCTGCACGGCGGTCCGGAGCTTCGGGCCCGTCTCGCGCCGGACCCGCACGTCGGGACGGTCCGTCGCCCGGTCGCGGGTCGCGGCGGTGCGGCGGGGACGATCTGCTGCGAGGGTCACTTGAGTTCACCCTTCTGCTGGGCTGCCTGCGTCTGCACGACGTTCGCGCCGAGGAACCGGACGAAGACGAACGCGACGATGAAGACGATGAGGAACGTGATGGTGGACAGGGCTGATGCGGCGTTGAACCCCTGCCGGATCTGGTCGACGACCAGCACCGACAGCGACACGGTCGCGTTCCCGGAACCACCACCACCGCCGGTCATGATCGCGATGAGGTCGTAGATGCGCAGGGCATCGAGGACACGGAACAGGATGGCGACCATCAGGGCCGGCCGGACGAGGGGGAGCGTGATGAGGAAGAAGCGCTGGAGGGTCGAGGCGCCGTCCATCTTCCCCGCCTCGTAGACGTCCTCGGGGATGAGCTGCAGACCGGCCAGGATGAGCAGCGCCATGAACGGCGTGGTCTTCCAGGTGTCGGCGATGACGATCGCGAACCGTGACGCCCATTCGTCGGAGAACCAGAGGACCTGGTGCCCGATCACGTGGTTGAGCACACCGTTCGCGTCGAAGATGAAGTACCAGAGCTTCGCGGTGACGGCGGTCGGGATCGCCCACGGCACCAGGATCGCGGCACGGACGAGGGCGCGGCCCTTGAAGTTGCGGTTCATGATGATGGCCATCCACAGACCGATGACGGTCTCGAGGATCACGGTCACGAACGTGAAGAAGAACGTGTTCCCGAAGGCGACCCAGAACTGGGAACCGAGGTTGCCGGGCGGGCACGCGACGTCCCCGCACCGCTGGCCGAGCCAGTGCACGTAGTTCGTAACGCCGGCGAACCCGCCCTGCACGAACAGGCCGGTGGCCTTGTCGAGGCCCTGGTCGAGCTGGAACGACTGGATGACCGCGCTGACCACGGGGTACCCGATGACGATCGCGAGGAGCACGATCGTCGGGCCGATGAGGTACACGGCCCATCGGCCGTGCTCGGCGTTGAGTCCGCCCTTGCGCCGTCGGCGCTTCGGTTCCGTGCCCGTCGGGTTGGGGATGGCTGCGGGGATCTCGGTTGCTGCTGACACGTGTCGGCCTCCTTGCCGGGGGTGTCGGAACGCAAGTAGGGGGCGGACGGGAGGCCCGTGGCGGACCCGCCACGGGCCTCCCGTCCATCAAGCGGCGTGCGCCGCTAGCTGCTGGTCGCCGACTTGAGGGCGTCCTGCATGTCCTTCATGGCTTCGTCGACCGACTTCGATCCCTTGAGCGCCGCGTAGGTGTTGTCCTGGATCGCCTTCGTGACGGCCGGGTAGAACGGCGTGACCGGGCGCGGCTCCGCCGACTCGATCGACTTGAGCAGCGTCGGCAGGTAGGGCAGCTGCTTCGTCAGCTCGGGGTCGGTGTACAGGTCACCGACGACCGGGGCGAGCGAGCCCTGGGTCGCGAAGAACTTCTGCGTCTCGTCCGAGGTCAGGAACTCGAGGAAGTCGTGCGCCGTGGCCTTGTGCTTCGAGTACACGCTGATCGCGGCGTTGTGGCCGCCGAGCGTGGAGGCACCGACGCCGTCGGCACCGGGGATCGGCGCGATGCCGAAGGTGTCCTTGACCTTCGACGAGCCGTCGGTCTTGGCGAGGCTGTAGACGTACGGCCAGTTGCGCAGGAACAGGAGCTTGCCGGCTTCGAACGCGGTGCGGCCCTGCTCCTCCTGGTAGGTGATCGCCTCGGCCGGGATGTTCCCGTCCTCGAACGCGTCCACCAGGTTCTGCAGGCCGGCCTTCGCCTTGTCGGTGTCGACGTCGGGCGCACCGTCGCTGCCGAGCACCGAACCGCCGGAGCCGTTGATCGCCTCGGAGGCGTTGACGGTGAGTCCCTCGTACTTCGCGAACTGCCCCGCGTAGCAACCGATGCCGGCGTCCTTCGCGATCTTGCAGTCGTCCATCATCTCCTTCCACGTGGTGGGAGGCGTCTTGACGAGGTCCTTGCGGTAGTAGAGCAGTGCGCCGTCCGAGGTCTGCGGAGCGGCGTAGAGGGTGTCGTTGTAGGTGGCGGTCTTCACTGTCGACGGCAGGAGCTTCGAGGTGTCGAGCTTCATGTCGCCGGTCAGCGGCGTCAGCCAGCTCTTGGCGGCGAACTCGGCGGTCCAGACGACGTCCACGTCGACGACGTCGTAGTTCTCGTCCTTCGCCTGGAAGTGCTGCACGAGGTCGTCGTGCTGCTGGTCGGCCTGGTCGGACTGTTCCTTGAAGGTGACCTTCTCGTCCGGGTGGGCCTTGTTCCACTTCGCGATGAGCGGGCGGACGACGTTCGAGTTGTCCTTGCCCTGCACGTAGGTGATGGGGCCGCGGCTGTCCTGGCCGCTCTTGGCGTCATCCGATCCGGCGCCGGAGCTCCCGCTCGAGCAGCCGGTGAGCACGAGGCCGATGACGGCGACCCCGGCAACGGATGCGAACCGCACCCTGGAGCGTGTTGTCTTCACAGCGTTGTCTCCTCATTGAGATCACCAGGGGGCATCGATCGGGTTCGACGACACTGCCCTGGAGCAGGCGCCGCTGCCTGCTGGTGGAGGAAGCTACGCCCGGTCCGGCGGGAGCGCAACCGGTTGCATCGGTTCCGTGACCTGAGCGTGACCCATGAGGTTCCCGTGGCTTCCTGGGTGAGCGCTCACCCTCGTCTGGGGCACACGCACCGCACTGCGGAACCCCGCACGAACCCCGCCACCCCTGGTCCGGTCCGTTGTCCGGACGCCGCGGGCGGTCGTAGCGTCCCGAGCATGACCCTGCACTCCTCCGTCACCGTGCCCGGCCCCCGTCGGGTCGTCAGCGTCGACCTCGACGCTCCGCTGCCGCGCCTGGTCGCCGACGAGTCGGGTTCCTCCGCGCTCGTCGTCGGCTACCGCGGCGGCTTCCCCGTCACCACCCTCGACGTGCTGCTCACCGCGGACCCGGCCGACGCCGCCCGCGCGATGGCGCCCCTGGTCGACGGCCTCGCACGGACCTCCGGTGCGACGGAGACCCCGATCCCCGACCTCGAGCTCCCGCTCATCTCGATCGTCGTGTCGACCATCGTCACCCGGGTCGAGGACATCCGGAAGCTGCTCGACTTCCTCGAGCACCTCGACTACCCGCGGTACGAGGTCATCCTCGTCGACAACCGCGTGAAGCTGCCCGAGGTCGACGCCCTGCCCGGGCTGCTCGAGGGCCGCGACGTCCGGCTGGTCACCGAACGCCGTCCGGGCTGCTCCGCCGGCCGCAACGCCGGGGTCGCGGCAGCGCACGGCGAGATCATCGCGTTCACGGACGACGACGTCCGGGTCGACGCACAGTGGCTCCGGTCCATCGGCACGCGCTTCGTCCGCGAGCCCGAGGTCGCCGCGGTCACCGGGATGATCCTGCCCGTCGAGCTCGAGACCCCCGCGCAGATCTGGTACGAGGCGTACTACGGCGGCTTCAGCGGCGAGCGCACCTTCCAGCCGGTGACGATCGTGCCGGACGACGTCCCCGGGGTCATGCGGCACGCGCAGGCCCGGGCCGTCCGACCCGACGGCTCGGTGCAGAAGCACTTCGCCGTGTACGGCATCGGCGGCTACGGCGCCGGCGCGAACTGGGCGGTCCGACGGTCGGCGTTCGACGCCGTCGGCGGGTTCGACCCCGTGCTCGGTGCCGGTGTGCCCGCCCGCGGTGGCGAGGACCTGGCGATCTTCATCGACATCCTGTGGAGCGGTGGCCGGATCGGTTTCGAACCCCGTGCGGTCGTGCACCACCGGCACCGGCAGGACCTCGCCGGGCTGCACGGGCAGCTCCACTCGAACGGCGTCGGGTTCACGGCGCTGATGTGCGAGCTCATCGCGAAGGACCGCCGGCACGCGCTCGTGCTCGCGCGGCTGATGCCCCGCGCCGGCAAGATCAAGCTGAAGCAGCTCGTGTCACGACTGGCCGGCCGGCGTGACGCCGCGGCCGAGAGCATCACCGAGGCCTCCACGACCCGGATCCCGCGCTCACTGGCGTACCACGAGTTCCGCGGCTTCCCGGCGGGTCCGGCAGCGTACTTCCGCAGCCGTCGGTTCTGGCGCGAGGTCGAGGAGGGCCGCTTCCGCCCGTAGGCGGGGGTGCAGGAGACGTCCGCACCGGACGGACGGGAGGCCCGTGGCAGCGTCGCCACGGGCCTCCCGTCCGTCCGGTGCATGCGGTGCACGCGGTGTCTGCCGCGCGCGCCGCGCACGCGGAGCGCGGTCGCCCGCGCCGCGGTCAGCCGCGCCGCGACCGCCCGACGACGTACCGCCACGGGCCACCGAGCGCCGCCACGAGCTCGACGCGCTTGAGGCCGGCCGTCGCCTCGCGGAACGCGTCGTCGACCGGCCACCCACCCACGGCGTCCACCGCCGCGGACACCTGGTCGGCGTCGGCACCGGTGCCCTGTCCGAGCGCGCCGAGCTGCCGCAGCGCCCCGACCGCCCGACGCAGCACGGCCAGTGCGGTGCGCGGTCGCAGCATGAGCTTCGCGACCCACGCGCCGAGGCCGGTGCCGTAGCCGAGCGCCTGCGAGCGCAGCGCCGCACGGTCCGGCCGGTGCTTGTGCCAGACGACGGCCGTGGGCTCCACGGCGAGCGCGCCGCCGGAGAACAGCACCCGGGTGAACAGGTCGGGGTCCTCGCCGGCGCGGGCCAGGGTGCCCGGGCCGAGTGCGACGTCGAACCCGCCCAGGGCGAGCGCGGCCGAGCGGCGGAGCGACATGTTGGCCCCGGTGCCGAACGCGCCGACGGAGAACGGGAACAGCGGCAGGTCGGCCGGCGGCGCCGACGTGCGGAACACCCGGCGGTCGGTGTTGCGCGCCCAGGTGACGCGCTCGTCGAAGTACCGCTGCGTGGGGGTCCGGAGTTCGCCGCTGGGCACGAGGCCGGTCACGCAGACGACGTCCGCGTCGCGGGCGTACGCGTCGGCGAGCGCTGCGAGCCAGTGCCGGTCGACGACCACGTCGTCGTCGACGAAGGCGACCACGGCCCCGGACGCGAGGGCGAGTCCGGCGTTCCGTGCGCGCGAGACGCCCGGTCGGGCCTCCAGGACGTACCGCAGCCGCGGGTCCGCGAGCGACGTCACCACGTCGCGGGTGGCGGTGGTGGTGGGCGCGTTGTCGACGACCAGGACCTCGAAGTCGTCGTGCTCGGACGCGAGCACCGAGCGCACGCAGCGGCGCAGGTCGTCCGGCCGGTCGCGGGTGCCGATGACGACGGAGATGCGCCCGACCGGCGTCCCCGCGGGGGCGTCCGGGAGGCCCGTGGTGCGCAGCGCGCGCAGGGCCGGTCCCAGCTCGGCCGGGTCCACGCCGCCGTCCGCGTCGACGCTGACGTCGACGAACCCGGCGATCTCGCGTCCGTCACGGACGAGCAGGCGGGCGCGGCGGAAGCCGGTGGCACCGGCGAGTTCGACGCCGGACGCGGCGAGCGCCTCCTGCCGGTCGACGGCGCCGACCCAGGCCGCGCCGGCCCAGGCGGGCACGTCCGGGGACGGCATCGCGGGCGTGAGCGTGAGCACGCGGGTGGTGGTGGCCTGCTGGTCGGTCATGGTCCGATGCTCCGGTGGGGCTGCTGCGGGGTCAACGGCGGCCGCCCGCGGTTGCGGCGACGGTCGTCCGACTTGCGGTTTGCCGCCAGTGCACACTCCCCGGACGGTAGGATCGTGAGGACGACTCGGCGGCAGCACGCCGGGCACGAGGAGGACGCATGTCGATGGGCCCCACCGACGAGCTCGGCGCCGTGCTCCCCTCGGAACAGAGCGTCTTCGTGGTCGACGCCGTGACCTGCGTCTGCGGCCACGTGCAGGATGCCCACGAGCACTACCGTCCGGGCACGGACTGCGCGCTCTGCGACTGCCAGAAGTTCCGCAAGAAGCGCTGATCCGGCCCTTTCGAGCACTGACCGATCGGGGGTGGTGCGGGAAACCGCCGCTTCCCCGCAGACGGGCACGGGTCGCCTTGTCGGCCCCGGAACGGCGCGGTTAGCGTCGCGTCCATGGCCATCTCCCCCGCGGTTCCCGCGTGCATCGTCCTCGCCCACGAGGACCCGGCACACGTGCGCCGGCTCGTCGAGGCGCTCGACCCGTTCCCGGTGTTCCTGCACTGCGACGCGCGCACCCCCGAGACGGTGTTCCGCGCCATGACCGACGGGCTGCCGGACCGCGTCCGGCTGCTCCCCCGCATCCGGACCGGCTGGGCCCGCTGGGAGAACGTCGCCGCCGAGGTGTCCGGCTACCGGGCCGCCCTGGCCGAGACCGACGCCTCGCACGTGGCCGTGCTGACCGGCAGCGACTACCCGCTCGCGAACCCCACCGAGATCACAGCCCTGCTCGAGGCCCACCGGGAGGAGTCGTTCATCTCGGTCAACCCGCTGCCGTTCGCACCGTGGGGCCGCGACGGCGGCATCTCCCGCATCCGGTTCCGGCACTGGGCGTGGCGGAAGCACATGCTCCGGCTGCCGGTCCCCCGCCGCGTGCCGGCGAACATCTCCTTCGCCGGGGGCTCACAGCTCAAGGTCCTCGCCCGCCGGCACGCCGCCGCCGTCGTGGACACCGTCGACCAGCGCCCCGACCTGGTCCGGTTCTGGCAGCGCACCTGGGTCGCCGACGAGACCTTCGTGCCGTCGGTGCTCAACTCGCCGTCGCTGACGCCGGGGTTCGCCGACGAGCACGTCTCCCAGCCGCTCTGGTGGATCGGGTGGGACGGCACGGCCCGGAAGAGCCCGCCGTGGTTGACCGTCGCTGACGCGGGGCAGCTGCTCGAGCGTCGGACGGACGCGGACGTCGAGGTGCAGCACCTGTTCGCGCGGAAGTTCTCGACCGACCGGAGCGGTGACCTGCTCGACGTCGTGGACGCGGCCTTCGGGCTGCGCCAGGGCGCGGGCGCGGCGACGGGGTCGGCGTCGCCGCGGCAGGATGCGGCAGCGGTGGTCGCACCGTGAGCTTCCCCCCGCAGACCCGCCGTGAGGCCCGCGCAGCGCGCGAGGCACCCGTCCCCGTCGCCGCCGCCGTGCCCGAGTCGCTCGACACCGGTTCGGTCGCGGTGCGGAAGGGCGCCTCCGTCCTGTTCGGCCGCGGCCTGCTGTACGTCGTCGTCTGGTCGATGCAGCTCGTCGTCTCGTCGCTCATCTCCCCGGTGCTCGCACACCTCATGCCGCCGGCCGAGTTCGGCGTGCTCGCCTCGGCCATCGCCCTGTACCAGGCGCTCGTCGTCCTGGCCGTGCTCGGCATCGACCAGGCGTCGGTGCTGCAGCGCGCCGAGGACGGCGACGACCGCCGGGCGCGCGGCCTGCTCGCCGTCGGCATGGTCACCGCGATCGTCGTCACCGTCGCCGCGCTCACCACGATCCCGGTCTGGGCCGACGCCGCCGGCTTCGTCGGCAACCACCCGCTGCTCCTCGTCGCGGTGCTCTGGACCGGCCCCGCCGCCATCGTGCAGATCTCGCTGGCGCTGCTCGTCGCCCAGGACCGCATCCGGGTCTTCGCGGTCACGAGCCTGCTGTCCTCGATCGGCGGCTCGGTCATCGGCCTCGGGCTCCTCACCTGGGTGCAGGCCGACGCGACCACCTACGCGTGGGGCGGCGTCGTCGCCCAGGGCGTGGCGATGGTCATCGGCATCGCGGCGACCCGTCCGCGTCTGGCCGGCCTGTTCGACCGCAGGACCACCGCCCGGGCGTTCCGCCTCGGCGTGCCGATCGCCCTCGGCAACCTGTCGTACTTCGTGCTGAACGCCGGCGACCGGATCGTCGTCCAGCGGCTGCTCGGCCCGGACGAGGTGGCCCGCTACCAGATCGCCTACGTCGTCGGCTCGGCCGTCATCCTGCTCCTGACCTTCACGAACCAGGCCTGGGCGCCGCACTTCGCCGCCCTCCGCGACCCGGTCGCCCGCCGGCAGCTCGCCATGCACTCCCGCGACGAGCTGTACAAGATGCTCGGACCGGTCCTGCTCGCCGTGACCCTGGTGTCACCGGTCGCGCTGCCGATCCTCGCCCCGGCGTCGTACCGCGTGCAGGAGCTCTCCGTCGTCGTCTTCGTCGTCGCGATCACCGCGTTCCCCGTCGTCGCGAGCGGCGCGACCGGTCGCCTGCTCCTGGTCGAACGCCGCGGTGTCGCCGTCGGGGTGATCGCCGCGATCGCCGGCGCCGTGAACATCGGCGCGAACCTCGTGCTCGTGCCCGTGCTCGGCATCGCCGGCGCGGGTCTCGCCACCGTCGTCGCCTACGCGATCCTGGCCGCCATGCAGTTGCTGGCCCTGCCCGACCGCCGCGAGTGGCGCGGACCGGGAGCCCGGATCGTCCTGACGACCCTCGCCGCGCTCGTCGTGGCCGCCGCGTCCCTGCTCCTGCCGCAGGACGTGCTCTGGAACTGGGTCCGCGTCGCCGGGGTGGTCGCCTGCCTCCCCTGGTTCCTCCGCCGACTGAAGACCGCAAGGGGTGGTGTCTCGTGAGACCGCGACAGACTGCGACCGACGGCACCCGCCGACTCCGCGTCGGCGTGCTGGTGACCGGACTCGCCATCACCGGCGGACTCGAACGCTGCGTGCTCGAGGACACTCGCGAGCTCCTCGCCGCCGGCCACGAGGTCGAGGTCTGGCACCGGAACGCCCAGTCCCCGCGCGCCGCCGAGGGCCCGCTGCCCTACGAGGCGATGGGCGTGCGCCTGGTGGAAGCAACCGACTACCGGTTCGGCATCACCACCGCGCTCCGCGACGCCTGGCGCTTCGCCCGCGAGGGACTGCGGATCCGACGATCACACCTCGACGTCCTCTGGTTGAACCGCCCCGAGTACCTGCCGTTCGGCCGGGTCGCGTCGCTCGTCTCCGGCGTCCCGCTCGCGGTGCACCTGCACCACGCGCCGAACTACCGGCGGCTCGGACCGATCGCCGGCGGCCGCACCCGCTACTTCGCCGTCTCGCACGCGATGGCGCGTGCCTGGGCCGCGTCCGGCGTGCCGACGGACCGCATCACGATCGTGCCGAACGGCGTCGACACCGACGCGTTCCCGGCCGCGACCCCGGCGTCGGTGCACGACGCCCGCGCGGCACTCGGCATCGCCGAGGACACCCCGACGGTGCTCTACTACGGTCGGCTCACCCGGTCGAAGGGCGTGCTCGCCCTCCTGGAGGCGTGGGGTCGCGTCCGTACGACCGCCGCGGCACGCGTGCCGGTCACCACTCCCCCCGTGGCCGGTCACGCGGCGCCCGCGCCGCTCCTCGTGCTGGCCGGTGCCCTCTACCCGGAGGAAGCCGACGCCGTGCACGCCGCGATCGACGCGCTCCCCGCCGGTTCCGTGCTCGTGCTCCCCGAGCGGGACGACGTCGTCCCGCTCCTGCACGCCGCCGACGTCGTGGTGGCGCCGTCCATCGAGCCCGAGGGCTTCGGGCGGGTCGTGGTCGAGGCGATGTCCGCCGGCCGTCCCGTCGTCGCGGCAGCATCGGGCGGCACCGGGGAGATCCTGTCGGGTGACTGGGCGCGGTACACCGTCGACCCGGCCGACCCCGACGCACTGGCGGAGAAGCTGCTCGACACCCTCGACGACGCCGAGCGCGACCCGTCCCTCGCCGCCCGGTGCCGCGCGTGGGTGCGTGACCGCTACGGGCGCGAGCCGCACGTGCGTGCGCTGCTGCAGGCGCTGCTGGCACACGCCCGGCGCTGACCGGGCCGGGCCCGGCGTCGTCTGCGCGCACCGGGCGGAGGCGTCGGTCTGCGCCGGGCTCCGCGCCGTCAGCCGGCGGTGGGTTCCGTGGACGGCAGCGTGGCCCGGGGGCTCTCGCCGTCCGCGGGCACGTCGATCGTCATCCAGTCGACCAGCAACGACCCGGCGGCGTCCCGGGGCGGCAGGCCCTCGAGCGATCCCGTCTGCACGACCAGGTGCATGCGCTCCACGGGGATGTCCTGGGTGGTGCTCCCGACGACCTCGTCGTCGACCAGGAACGACATCCGCGACGGCGTCCACTCGATCGTGTACGTGTGCCAGTCGGCCAGCGACGCGTCGGTCTCGTGGTGGATGCACTTCTCGGCCGGGTCGACCAGGCAGTGCACGTTGAGCCAGGCGGGCGCACCGAGCGCACCCTCGGGGAAGTCGATCTCGCCGTGCGCCCAGACGTTCTCGTCGCTCCAGAGCAGCACCGCCACCCCGTAGCCGTCGACCTCGTCGCTCTTCATCCGGATGCTGTACCGGCCGGAGGTCTGACCGCCCCATCGTCCGTCGACGAGCGGCACGACCCCGCCGGCGAGCGGGGTGCCCGCCTTCGTCGTGCGCAGGTGCATGTCGAGCATCCCGTCGTGGGCGCTCAGCGTGGACGCCTGGTACCGACCGGTCCCCGCGGTGTCCGCGAAGCCGTGGTAGACGGTGAACCGGTCGTCGTAGGCCGCCTCGAACCCGCCGGACGGGGCGGACTCGTCGAAGTCCTCGGAGAACACCCGCTTCCAGCCGTCCCCGTCGCCGGTCGGCATCGCGACCCCACTGGGTGCGGGGCCGACGGAGGTCGTGCCGGTGGTCGCCGCGGCGACGGCACCGACCGCGACCACCAGGGCGGCGGCCACGATCGCGACCCGTCGTCCCCGTGTCCAGAGCGGCGTGCGGTGACGGGAGGTGCCGAAGCCGTGCGCGGGTGGGGCGCCGTGCGCGGCGGCCGACTGCTCGGCGACGGGGCGGGGGCCGTCATCGTCCGGGGTCATCCAGCTGTCCATGCGCGGACCTCCGAGAGACCGACGTTGATCGTGCTGTTCGACACCCCGGTGGTGGTGAACCGCACCCAGGTGACGTTGCGGGCGGTGAAGTCGACCGTCCGGGCGCTGCCGTCGTTCGGGAGCTCGCCCACGGCGACCTGGCTGCCGTCCGAGAACGTCAGCGTGCCGCTCGTGATCTGGTCGTCGCTGTTCGGACGGTCGTGCAGGACGATGCGCTGGAGCGCGACCGGGGCAGCCCAGTCGAGCTGGATCCAGATGCCGGTGCGTCCCCAGGGCACGGCCCACTCGGCGGTGTGGTCGACCGGGTGGCCGGACACCACGCCGTCGACGGCCTTCGCGACGGTCTGGCCGTCGGCCGGGTTGTCGGCGATCGCCGTCGGGGTCGCCGAGCCGGTGACGTCCCGCAGGCCCGGAGTGGGCGTCGGGGTGGGAGTCGGCGTCGGCGTGGGCGTCGGAGTCGGGGTCGGGGTCGGCGTCGGCGTCGGCGTCGGCGTCGGCGTCGGCGTCGGCGTCGGCGTCGGCGTCGGCGTCGGCGTCGGCGTCGGCGTCGTACCGCCGTTGCTCGCCGGAGAGAACGCCCGGATCTCGGCGAGCCCCACGTTCTGCGTCCCGCCACTGACCGAGGTCACCGTGAACCGCACCCACCTGACACTGCGCGCCGCGAACGTGATCCGCTGCACCGCACCACTATTGTTCAACGCCGGCACCGTCACACTCGAACCGTCCGAGAACGTCAACGTCCCACCCAGCACCTGGTCCACCGCGTTCGGACGATCAGCGAGGTCGACCGCGTCCAACGCCGTCGCCCCCGCCCACCCGAGCTGGATCCACGTCCCCGCACGACCAGACGGCGCGACCCACTCCGCCGTCGGCGCATCCGGGTACCCGCTCACCACACCGTCGACCGCCTTCACGGCCGTCTGACCATCAGCCGGGTTCTCCGCACTCGCCGTCACCGACGCCGAACCCGTCACGTCCCTGTGTGCGGGGGTCGGGTCCGTGGGGTCGGTGGGGTCGGTGGGGTCCGTCGGCACCGGCGAGCCGGCGGTGTACTGCCGGCTGAGCCACGAGGTCTCGGGTCGAGCCGAGCAGGCCTCGTACGAGGCGCAGGTCTCACTGTCGTGCGCGGCGTAGGTGAAGAACGCGTCGGCCTTCGCCTGGGTCTCGGCCGTCGTCAGGTTCGCCGGACGGTCGGCGATCGGGTACCCCATGTACCCGGTGAAGCCGTGCGCGCCGGTGTACTGCTGCTGCACCTGGTCGGTCAGGTACGCGACCGTGTGGTGGTCGCTGTGGTCCCCGTCGCCGTACTCGCCCTTGTGGTCGAGCGTGTGGATGTCCGTCGGTGCGAAGTCCTGCACGATCCCCTGCAGCGTCGCCCGGAGCTGCGCGAGCGTGTACGTGGCGGCGTGCGGGGCATCGGCGACGGTGTGCAGCGTGTCCATGTCGCCCGTGTACAGGCGCTGGAGGCTCTCGTAGCCGTTCGCCCAGAAGCCGTTGCCCTCGACGTTGCCGTCCGGCAGGTCCATGAAGACCAGGCTGATCCGCGGGTCGGCGGTCAGGGTCTCGGTGAGCAGGGTCCGTCCGGCGACCGTCGTGGAGCCGGTCGTCGACGCCGGGTCGACGCCGGCCATGCTCGCGTAGGCGGCCATCAGCCCGACCTGGCGTTCCTGCCAGTACCAGTCGGGCTTGCCGGCGTCACCGGCCGTGACGATGACGGAGCGCACGCAGCGCCCCGCGTCGATGTCCTTCCGCAGGTCCGTGCCCTGGAAGAGCAGGTCGTCGTCGGGGTGGGCGACGACGTTGAGCACCCGCCCGGCGCTGCAGTCGGCCGCCGCGGCCACGGCGGGCTGGACCACGAGGTTCGGCGCGACCAGCACGGCGAGCACCGTGGCGAGCACGCCCGCGACGGACGCGACGGTGGCCCGTCGCGTCCGTCGCGGTCTGTCGGAGGTCGGTTCAGTCGGTTGCATGGCGCAGGCCCTCCGTCGTCAGCTCGTACATCGCGGTCGTCCCCGACGACCAGACCCGCTTCCAGTAGGGCGAGGACGCCATGGCGGCGGCGAGCTCCTGGTAGTCGGCGTCGCTCTGGTAGCCGTACCGCTCGTCGTAGGCGCCGAAGGGCTCCGCGACCAGGGCGTAGTAGCCGGTGGCCGACCAGTTCACGACGAGTTCCCGCGTCACGTTCGACAGGTCCGCCTCGGCGTCGTAGCCGCCGGTCGGGTCCGGGTACGGGCCGAGGGCTTCGCGGGACAGGTAGCCCACGTCGAAGTACCGCGCGCCGGTGTTGCTCGGGACGGCGTTGGCCGACCCGGTGAGCAGCATCACGGAGCCCGCGGGTGCCGTGCGGTCGTAGTACTGCGTCGCCGCGGACTGGCTCCGGGTCATGACGCGGTTCCAGTCGAGCGAGGTCTGCCCGAACGCACCGATCGCGACGAGCGCCGCCACCGCTGCTCCGGCGACCGCGAACCGCACCGCGGTCGGACGCATCCCCCGCTGCAGGACCGCCCCGACCGGGGCGAACCGACCGGCGGGCATCGGGAGCGCCGCCGCCAGGATCGCGATCCACGGCGTCGCGAAGAGCACGACGCGGAAGACGCCCTCCTGGCCGTAGTTCGTCGCGACGAGCAGCGAGATCGGGCTCGCGGCGGTGGCGAGGAGCGCCCAGTGCGTCCGGTCACGCCGCATCAGGACGGTCACCACGGCGATGAGTCCGAGCACCACGAGCGCAGCTGCCGGGATGTCGAACGCCAGACGCGTGACGAGCGGCTTCGGCAGGACCGTCATGTCGTGCGCGGGCGGCTGCACGTTGTCGAGCACCCGTCCGACCGCCGCGAGCGACAGGAACCGCCCGAGGATGTCGCCGTTCAGCGCGGCGAAGACCACCGCCGGCACGAGCACGACGGCGGGCAGCCACCAGGGGCGGAGCATCCGGAACACGATGAGCGTGACGAGTGCGGCGACCGTCAGGTACGGCGAGATCTGGTGGGTCACGGCGAGCACGATGCCGATGAGGGTGATCGCGACGATCCGCGAGAGCCCCACGCGCCGTGCCCGCGGCTTGGCGGCGACGGAGCCGTCGGCGGTGGTGGCGGCGGCATCGCGCAGCGGTCCGGTGGCGAGCACGAGGATCACGATCGACATCAGGATGCCGGTCGACTGCGGCGAGAAGTACGTGGTGTTGAGCGAACCGGTCATCGCGGTCAGCAGCGCTGCGATCCACGGCCGACGGGCGCCGGGCAACCAGTGCGCCGCGAGCACGCCGACCGCGATGGTCGTGCTGAAGGCGAGCAGGACCGGCACCCACGCGGCGATGAGGATCGTGTTGACGATGCCCCCGACGTCGGCGACCCATGCGGCGCCGGCGAACAGGCCGGACCAGGTCTGGAAGATGTCGGCCGACGGGTTGGTCCCACCGAACTGGCGGATGTACTCGACGACACCGATGTGCCTCGCGGCGGCGGTCACGGTGGGCACGCCGTACGTGATCGCCTGGGCGAGCTGCACGACGCCGCCGAGCACGACGACGGGCACGGCGAGCGCGCGGCCGCGGACCAGGGCGATGACCGCCGCGGCGACGACGAGCACCAGGCCGACGACCAGGCCGGGGCCGAGCGAGCCGAACAGTCCGGCGGGCACCGGGTCGCCCATGTGGGTGAGCGCGGCGACGACCACCACGACGAGCCCGCCGAGCGAGAGCGCCGTCACCGTGGCGGTCGTGCTCCACCGGGGCCGGGCGGTCTCCCGGTGCACGAGGCCGGCGCGACGGAGCTCCGCCAGGTCACGCGGCACCGAGACGGCGAGCGCCGCCGCGGTGAGCACGACGACACCGACGAAGGGGACCGTCGGCGCCCAGATGTGGAAGGTCGCCATGGTGTAGCCGATGCCGATCGTGCCGACGAGCGACCCGGTGACGGCGAGGACGGCGAACCGTGCGAGGGACATCGGACGGACGAGCAGCATCGGGGCGACCCCGAGCAGCGCGAACAGGAAGACCGCGACGGCGCTCGCCCGCAGCGTGGGCAGCTCGACGACGCTGCCGACGGCGGCCAGCACGAGCGTCAGCACGACGATCGCGGCGGCGCCGAGTCGGGCCACCGGGCTCATCGCGCCGCCCGGGGTCGGTCGTGCCGGCCCCGCGGTGTCGAGGCCGCGCTGCAGCTCGTGGCGACCGTGCGCCGTCCGGTCGATCGTCCCCGCGCCGCCCATGCGTTCGCGGAGCGCCAGGACCGGTGCGGTGAGCACGGATCGCCGCTCGACGCGACGCAACCGGCGCTTCGTCGCCGCGAACTCCGCGTCGACGGCGTCGACGGCGTCGACGGTGTCCGCGTCACGCGCGGCGCCCGTCCCGTGGCCGTTCGCCGGAGCAGCGTCGGCAGCGTCGTCGCCCTGCTCGAGGCCGAGGCGTGCGAAGGCGCTGATGGCCTCCGGCGCCGCGTCCACCGAGGCGGTCAGCGTGTCGCGGTCGAGTGCGTTCTTGGTCATCCAGGCTCCGAGTCCGTGGCCGTGCGCGGCAGCGGCGGCGCGGAGCGACGCGACGTCGTCCGCCGATCGCTGCCACGCGATCGCGGCCGGTTCGACGGCGATCGCGGATCCGGCGAACAGCAGTCGTGTGAAGAGGTCGAGGTCGTCGCCACCGCCGACGCGGGTGCCGGGACCGAAGGCGGTGTCGAACCCGCCGATCCGGAGCGCGGTCGCGCGGTGCACGGCGAGGTTCGCGCCGGTGCCGTAGGCCGAGGCGGCGAAGGGGTGCAGCGGGAGGTCGTCGACCGGGTCGTCGAGCCGGAACACCCGCCGGTGAACGGTCCGCCCACCGGGGGTGCGGTCGTCGTGCCAGCGCTGCGCCGGCGTCCGGAGCTCGGCACTCGGCACGAGCCCGGTGACGCAGGCCACGTCGGGGTCGGCCGCGAAGGCACGGGCGATGGCGGCGATCCAGTCGCCGTCCACGACGGCACCCTCGTCCACGAACGCGACGACGTCGCCGGTCGCGACGAGCAGGCCGGCGTTCCGCGCGGCGGCGAGGCCGCCGTCGGGCGCGGGGATGGTGGTGACGCGACGTCCGCTGATGTCGACCGTCGCCACGCCGCTGTCGTCGGCGCCGTGCGAGACGACGACGACGTCGAAGTCGGCGTGCCCGTTGGCGAGCACCGACCGCATGGTCGTGCCGGCGGCGCCGTCCGTGCAGAGCACCACGGTGACGGACGGCAGCACCAGACCTGCTGCCGGCCGACGCTCGGGTGCCGGCATGGGCCGGATCGCGCGCTGGAGCGCACGGACGTCGATGGTGCCGCCGATGCGACGGCGTTCGGTGATCTCGGCCTCGACGAAGCCGAGGGGCTCGCCGTGGTCGCGGACGAGCAGGCGGGCACGCCCGTACCCGGCGGATCCCTGCAGGGCGATGACGTCCCGGTGGCTCGACGCGTGCACGTCGGCACGGTCGACCTCGCCGACCCAGAGCGCGCCGTCCCAGGTGGGGACGAGCGGCCCGGTCACGACCGGCGAGAGGACCATCGCCAGGGTCGCGCGGGTCACGGTGTGCCCACCGGCTGCGGGAGCGGTGCGGGTGCGGGCGGGGTCCGCACGACTACGGTTCCGAGGACCCGGCCGACGGCGTAGCCCGCGACCGTCGAGACGACGGAGAGCGCGATGGCGTACGCCCGCAGGCCTCCGCCACGACCGACGTGGCGCAGTTCGCGCAGCACGGCGCCCGGGATCACCCGGGTCAGGTAGGTCGACTCGCTGGCGAGCGAGTCGCCGGTGCCGACCCGACGGCTCAGCACCGCCTTCGAGATGCCCTCGTAGTAGCTGCGGCGGCGCAGGTAGCGCATCGTCACGCGGTCCGGGGAGACCCGGTGCGAGACGTTCGAGCGCGGTTCGTGCCGGATCCGCGCGCCGGGACGGGCCTGGGCGATGCGGATGCAGAGTTCGGTCTCCTCGCAGCCGAGCGGCTGGTTGCCGACGCGGCCGATGCCGGAGCGGAAACCGCCAGCGAGCAGGATCGCGTCGCGGCGGAACGCCATGCTCGACCCGATGACGTTGCGGACGTCGCCCGGGGTCTCGGGCAGCCCGCGGTACGAGCACCCGACGATCCAGAGCAGTTCGTCGGCGTACGGGCCGGGGCCGGTCGCGGTCGGCCAGGACGGCGTGGCACGACCGCCGACACCGACGACGTCGGGGTCCTCGAGCGCGGTGAGCATGTGCCCGAGCCAGTCGGGGTCCGCGGTGGCGTCGTCGTCCAGGAACGCGACGACGTCGGCGTCGGTCAGGGCGACACCGGTGTTCCGGGCCCCGGAGAGTCCGCGGTCCTCGGTGTTCGGGACGACCCGGAGTTCCGGCCAGCGCGCGGCGGCGCGGGCCAGGAGCTCGGGCTCGTGGTCGATGACGACGACGACCTCGGGGCCCTCGGGCTGGCGCTTGGCCGACTCGACGCTGTCCTGCAGGTCACCCCAGCGCTGCTGGGTGTAGGCGCAGATGACGACCGCGACGGTCGTCACGCGACGTCCTCCTCGAGGGCGACGACGGACGCGACGGCGGCAGCCCCGGCGACGGACGCCCCGGCGACGGCGGACGCAGCGACGGGGGTCGCGACGGACGCAGCGACCGGCGCCGCAGCGACGGGAGCAGCAGCAACCGGCGCAGCAGCCGGCGCGGCGAGCTGCTCGGCCGGCGGCACGACGCTCATCGCCGCGCGACGGACCTCGGCACGGCCGATCGCGGCACGACGACGCTCGTGCATGATCGACTTCAGCACGCGGATGCCGTCGGTCACGGCGTTGAGGTTGCTCGAACCGTGCACGCGGAGCTTCTCGTGGCTCGGCACCTCGGTGATCGCGAGCTCGGCGGCCGACCAGCGGCAGGTCAGGACGGTCTCGATCTCGAACCCGTCGCCCCACAGCATCGAACCGTCGGCCGGCTTCGGCAGCTCGGACGACAGCAGACCGATCTCCGGCAGGACGTCCGCCCAGAAGGCGTTGTAGCCGTAGCAGAGGTCGCTGTAGCGGGTGCCGAGGATGATGTTGCAGAGCATGTTCAGGCCGCGGTTGCCCATGTTCCGGACGATCGTGATGTCGTCGCTGCCACCGCCGAGCGAGTACCGGGTGCCCTTCGCGACGTCGGCGCCGTCGACGAGTGCCTGGACGAACCGCGGGATCTCGTCGGGGTCCGCGGAGCAGTCGGCGTCGAACATGACGACGATGTCGCCGGTGACGGCCTCGAAGCCGCAGGCCAGGGCGTTGCCCTTGCCCTTGCGGGTCTGGTGCACGACGCGGATGTCGGGCATCACGCGCTGGGCGGCGGCGATGGTGTCGTCGACGGAGTTGCCGTCGACCAGGATCACCTCGTACACGGGCGGGAGCTTCGGGAGGATGATCTCGAGGTTGCGGGCCTCGTTCCGTGCCGGGATGACGACGGAGACCCTCGGGTCTGCAGGGCGAACGGTACGTGCGGGCATGGCGCGGTCCTGTCGGGTCAGGGTTGCTGTCGGGTGGTGGCTCGTCGAGACGAGCGGCGCGTCCTCGGATGACGCATCGACGACGGTGACCGTCGTCGGTCGAGCAGCGGGACGCGGGTACGACGCCGCCTGCTTGCCGCGGGTGAGTGGGTACTCTCCCCCGCGGTTCCAACCATCGCCGTGGCCAGCGGGAGGGTCAATGCGCGGTGCGGTCCCTTGCGGACACCCGGGTGCGGATACGGAAACCCGCAACGGTCGTGCAGGTTGGCGGTCCGGCGCGGCGGCCGGCGGGTGGTGGACGCAGGACGAGCGGACGGGAGGCGCGGTGCCAGCCGGCACCGCGCCTCCCGTCCGCTCGTGGGCCCGTCTCAGACCTGCGGCACGTCCGCCGTCTCGAAGGCGGCCCGCAGCGCGACCGCGAGCTCGGCGACGTGCGGTTCCCGCAGCAGCGACGTGTGCTCGCTCGCGATCCGCACCATCTCGGTGGGCCCGCGCAGCAGGGCGGACCACCCGGCGGCGTCGGGGTTGGCGTCGGCGAGGACGTAGGTGGCGCGCCCGTGGAACGGCGTCGGGTGGTGGCGCCTGGTGACGATCTCGGCCTGGTCGAAGAAGGCGTCGAAGTCCTTCTGCCCACCGTGCCGCAGCACGCCGGCGGTGTACGCACGGAGCCGCTTGGCGAACAGCGCCCCGTACGGCACACCCGCGGGCAGCACCCGCCTGACGGCGCGGTCGAGCCCCCGCTGCACGGCCCGGACGGCGGTGTTCGGCTGGTCGCGCGGCTCCATCCGGCCGAAGTGCAGGCGGGCCTGTTCGGACTTCGTGCGGGGCAGGTAGGTGTCGAGCAGGACGACGTGTTCCACCTGCTCGCCGCTCTCGGTCAGGAGCCGGGCGATCTCGAGCGCGACGAGTCCGCCGAGCGAGTGCCCGACGAGCAGGTAGGGGCCGCGGGGCTGGACGATGCGCATCAGGGCGAGGTAGCGGCGGGCGCTCCGCTCGATGTTCCAGTCCGGCATCCCACGGCGCTCGAGGGCGTGCTGCTGGAACGCGTACAGGTCGTGCGCGGGCAGGTGCCGCGAGAGCGGCAGGAACGTCAGCGCCAGGGCACCGCCACCGGCGAAGCAGAACACCGGCGGACGGCCGCCCTCGCGCGCCTCGGAGACCTTCACGACGTCGGGGTGGCTCGGCAGCGCGCTCGTGCCGCTCCGCACCCGTCGGGCGAAGGCGCGGAGCGTCGGGTGCTCGAGCACGTCCGAGGAGCGCAGGTCGACCCCGAGCCGGTCCTGCACGACGGCGAGCATCTCCTCGGCGGACAGCGAGTCGCCGCCGAGCGCGGAGAAGTCCTCGTCGAGGTGCACGCCCCGCAGGCCGAGCACCTCGGCCCAGATCTGCCCCACGACGAGCTCCCACTGGTCGTACTCGCCCTCGACCATCTCGGTCTCGACGCTCGGTGCCCCGGGGAGTTCGGCCCGGTCGACCTTGCCGCGCTCGTTCCGCGGCAGTTCGGTCATCGGCACGATCGACGCCGGCACCATGTACTCGGGCAGCCGCTCACGGAGCGCCCGTCGGAGCGCACCCGGGGCCGGGGTGCGGTGCCCCGGGCGACCGACCACGTAGGCGACGAGCCGGGTGACGGAACCGGGGTCGACCTGTGCCGTCACGACCGCGTCGTGCACCTCGGGGACCGCGCGGAGCGCCGCCTCGACCTCACTCGGCTCGACCAGGTAGCCGCGGACCTTCACGGCGTCGTCGGATCGGCCGAGCAGCACGAGCCGGCCGTCGGGGTCGACGCGTGCCAGGTCGCCCTGCCGCCAGCTCGGGGTCCCGACGGGGATGCCGGCGACGGCCTCGGCTTCGCCGGTGCGTCCGGCCCGTTCGGCGGTCTTCTCCGGCGCACCCCAGTAGCCCGCGGTCAGGGCGTCGGAGACGACGACGAGCTCACCGGTCTCCCCCGGGTCGGCAGGGCTGCCGTCCTCACGGAGCACGAGGACCGTCTTGCCGGGCAGCGGCCACCCGGCGGGCACGACACCCTCGGGCACCGGCTCGCCCGGTGCCACCGGGCAGTACGCGACGCACGCGGTCTCGCTCGAGCCGAAGGCGTTCAGGAGCAGCGTGTCCGGGTCCAGGTGGGGTCGGGCCGCGGCGAGGTCGGCGCCGGTGACGGACTCGCCCGTGGTCATCAGGAAGCGCAGCCCGCCGAGCACCGGCGCGGTGCCGGCGGCGGTCCCGTGCGACCCGGGGGCGTTCTGCGACCCGACGATCGAGCGCAGCAGGTGCGGGGTGCAGACGAGCACGTTCACGTCGTCGTCCCGGAACCGCCCGAGCAGCCGCTCGACACCGAGCTCACGCGGCTCGAGCAGCACGATGGTGCCGCCGCAGAGCAACGTGTCGAACGAGAACAGGAGCCCGGCCGCGAACGACAGCGGCAGGACGACACCGAGCCGGTCGCCCGGGCCGAGGCCGAGTGCGACCGCGTCCTGCTCGGCGTCGGCGATCTGCTGCCGGTGCGTCAGGACGACGCCCTTCGGCATGCCGGTCGAGCCGGAGGTGAAGACGATGGCGAAGGGGTCCCGCCCGCCGGGGCGCACGCCGACGGTGTCCGCCGACGGGGCCGCGCCCGGTTCGCCCGCGTCCAGCAGTTCGCCGAGTGCGTGCACCCGGCCGTCCCGTTCCGCGACCACGTCGGCGGCCAGCGCTGCACGTTCGGTGTCTGCCACGATCTCGTCGACGCCGGCGAGCCGGGCCACGTGCGCCAGGCGCGCTGCGGGCAGGTGGTCGTCGAGCACCACCACGGTCCGTCCGGCACGCACCAGCGCGAGGATGCCGATCACGGCCTCGGTCGACTGCCCCGCCATCAGCCCGACCGGCTTCGATGCCCCGCCCGGGGTGTCGCCGACGCCGGCGCCGCTGTGGTCGTCGGGTCGGAGCGTCACGGCCAGGGCTGCGGCCAGCGCGCGCGAGGCCCGGTCCGCTTCGCCGTAGGTGTACGGACGGCCGTCCCCCGCGAGCGCGGCGGCGTCGCCCCGGAGCGCCACCACGCGGTCCCAGCGGTCCAGGACGGAGTGGTCGGCCGCCGCGGGCACGGCTGCGGGGTGGTTCCAGGGATCGACGGTCGTCAGCGGGTCGACGGAGGTCACGATGACACCTCGGGTGCTCAGCAGCGGACCGCCACGACTCCCGCGACGGTCCTCCGACCGTAGGTCCGCGTTCCCCCGGCCCGCGAGCAGGCGTCGGCCCGGTGCGGGGAACCGCAACCGGCCTGGAGGCGCGGCCTGCGCCCGCCACGGACGGTACGACTCCGGAACGACCGGTCCACCGCCGTGGGCGCCGTCCGCATGGCGGCTCGCCCGGCTCGGGGATCGTGCGGTTCCGCGCAACCTCCGGATCAGCCGTGGCGCGACCGTGGATGCGCCGTGCATCGCCGATGAGGACGCTCGGAACGAGAAGGTCCCGGAAACGAGAACAGCCCCCGGGAAGTCCCGGGGGCTGTTCATCGAGTGCTGGGGTACCTGGACTCGAACCAAGAACGACGGTACCAGAAACCGCTGTGTTGCCAATTACACCATACCCCAAAAGGCCTGTCGACCTTCTGGCCCGGTCACCCGGGGCACGATCAACTACTGTACAGCATCCCGGAGGTCCGCAAGACCACCCACCAGGTCTCGGTGCACGGCGGCGGCGGTCGCGGCTCCGTGTCCGGCGGCGACGATGAGCTGCTCCGGCCCGGGAGGCGTCACGTCTCCCACGGCGTAGAGCCCCAGGACGGACGTCCGCCCAACCCGGTCGACCACGAGGAGTCCCTGCGTGTCGCGCTGGAGCCCGTCGAGCGCCTCGGGCGTGTCGCTCGCCGCGTCCGTGTCCCCGCTCGTGTGCAGCCAGTCGAGGTCGGCGTGCCACACCGGTCGGACGAACCCGCCGGACCGTGGCTCGACGTGGCCGTCGGCGAGCCGGACACCGGTCATCCCGGTGCGATCGCCCTCGAGGTCCTCGACGACCCGCTCGTCCACGACGATCCCCGCCGACGCCAGCCGAGCGCGGCCAACGTCGTCGAGCGGCGCCACCCCGTTCGTGTAGACGATCAGGTCGTCGGTCCACGCGGCGATGAGCAGTGCGCGGTCGACGACGTCGTCGGTCTCGCAGATGAACGCGAGCGGCTGCCCGGCCTTGTCGTACGCATCACACTCGACACAGCTGTGCACCGCGGTGCCGTAGAACGCGCGGAGCATCGGCAGCGCCGGGAACTCCTCACGCAACCCCGTCGCCACGACGACCGTCCGGGCGCGGGCCTCGAGCTCGGTGCCGCGCCACGAACCGTGCACCCGCCAGGTGTCCGTGTCGGGGTCCGGGGCCACCAGGTCGACGACGGACTGCACGACCGTCGCTTCCGGGTACCCCTCGACCTCGGTCCGCCCGAGCTTGCGGAGCTCGAGCGGCGAGATGCCGTCCCGCGTCAGGAACCCGTGCGACCGCAGCGTCGCCGCGTTCCGAGGGCGGTTCGCGTCGACGAGCAGCACGGTGCGCTTCGCCCGGACCAGGTTGAGCGCAGCGCTCAGCCCGGCCGGCCCGGCGCCGATGACCGCGACGTCGTACACGACCTGGTCGGCGTGCTCCGTACTGCTCACGGTCGGTCAGCGCGCCGCGAGGGCGCGGAGCCGGGTCAGGGTGGACTCCTTGCCCAGGATCTCCATCGACTCGAACAGCGGCGGGCTGATCCGGCGTCCGGACACCGCCACGCGCAGCGGGCCGAAGGCGACGCGGGGCTTCAGGCCGAGCTCGTCGATGAGGGCCGCACGGAGCGCACCCTCGATGGCCTCGGTGGTCCAGTCCTGGACGCCCTCGAGCGCGGCGGTGCTCGCGGTCAGGACCGTCGCCGTGTCGCCCTTGAGCGAGGCCAGGGCGTCGTCCTCGACCACCAGTTCGGCGTCGGAGGTGAACAGGAACCCGAGCATCGCCGACGCCTCGCCGAGCAGCTGCATGCGCTCCTGCACGAGCGGAGCCGCCTTGGTCAGGACCTCGAGCTGCTCCGGGGTCGCCGGGTCACTGATGAACTCCGACAGGTACGGCAGCAGACGCGACCGGAAGTCCTCGGGAGCCAGCAGACGGATGTGGTCCCCGTTGATCGCCTCGGCCTTCTTGTGGTCGAAGCGGGCCGGGTTCGGGTTCACGTCGGTGACGTCGAACGCCGCGACCATCTCGTCGATCGAGAACACGTCGCGGTCGGGGCCGATCGACCAGCCGAGCAGCGCCAGGTAGTTGACGAGCCCCTCCGGGATCATGCCGGCGGCGCGGTGGTGGAACAGGTTCGACTCGGGGTCACGCTTCGAGAGCTTCTTGTTGCCCTCCCCCATCACGTACGGCAGGTGTCCGAACACGGGGATGGAGGGCGCGAGGCCGATCTCGTACAGCGCCTCGTACAGGGCGATCTGGCGCGGGGTCGACGACAGCAGGTCCTCGCCCCGGAGCACGTGCGTGATGCCCATCAGGGCGTCGTCGACCGGGTTCGTGAACGTGTACAGCGGCTTGCCGTTCGGACGGACCACCACGAAGTCGGGGAACGTGCCCTGCTTGAAGGTGATCTCCCCGCGCACCAGGTCGTCGAAGCTCAGGTCACGGTCGGGGACCCGCAGGCGGAGCGCCGGCTCGCGGCCCTCGTCGCGGAACGCCTGGCGCTCGGCATCGGTCAGGTCGCGCTCGTGGTTGTCGTAGCCCTGCTTGGGGTCACGACCGGCCGCCTTGTTGCGGGCCTCCATCTCGTCCGGCGTGACGAAGGACTCGTAGATGTGACCCGACTCCTTGAGCTTCGCGATCACGTCGTCGTAGATCGCGGTGCGCTCGGACTGCCGGTAGGGTCCGTGCTCGCCGCCGGCGTCCACGCCCTCGTCCCAGTCGAGCCGCAGCCAGCGGAGCGCGTCGAGGATCTGCCCGTACGACTCCTCGCTGTCGCGGGCGGCGTCGGTGTCCTCGATGCGGAACACGAGCTTGCCGCCGGTGTGACGGGCGTAGGCCCAGTTGAAGAGCGCGGTGCGGATGAGCCCCACGTGCGGGGTCCCCGTCGGGCTCGGGCAGAAGCGGACGCGGATGTCGGAGCCGGAGGCAGTGGTGAATGGCGCAGTCATGACCCGACAACCCTACCGCGGCGTCCGTCTCTCCAACCTGCCCTGTTGACGGTCCGCAAACGCAGAAAACCCCTGACCACGAATGGTCAGGGGTTCCCTGGTTCTTCCACGTTAAGTCCGGCGGCGTCCTACTCTCCCACAAGGTCCCCCTTGCAGTACCATCGGCGCTGAGAGGCTTAGCTTCCGGGTTCGGAATGTGACCGGGCGTTTCCCTCTCGCTATGACCACCGGAACACCTTCGACCATGATCTGGCCTCAAAGCTGTTCCGACTGCTGCCCTCCGTGAAGAGGGCAGAGCGGTGTATTCAGTTTCGATTCCCGATCGTCTGTCGGGAACCACAAAGTGGACGCGAGCCCGTGCAACAAGTGCACGGAAATCAGTGTGTTATCAAGTCTTCGGCTTATTAGTACCGGTCAGCTCCACGGGTCGTTAGTCCCCGCTTCCACATCCGGCCTATCAACCCAGTAGTCTGCTGGGAGCCTCTCACACTCAAGGTGCATGGAAATCTCATCTCGAAGACGGCTTCCCGCTTAGATGCTTTCAGCGGTTATCCGGTCCGAACGTAGCTAATCAGCGGTGCCCTTGGCAGAACAACTGACACACCAGAGGTTCGTCCATCCCGGTCCTCTCGTACTAGGGATAGATCTTCTCAAATTTCCAACGCGCGCAGCGGATAGGGACCGAACTGTCTCACGACGTTCTAAACCCAGCTCGCGTACCGCTTTAATGGGCGAACAGCCCAACCCTTGGGACCTACTCCAGCCCCAGGATGCGACGAGCCGACATCGAGGTGCCAAACCATGCCGTCGATATGGACTCTTGGGCAAGATCAGCCTGTTATCCCCGAGGTACCTTTTATCCGTTGAGCGACAGCGCTTCCACAAGCCACTGCCGGATCACTAGTCCCGACTTTCGTCCCTGCTCGACCTGTCAGTCTCACAGTCAAGCTCCCTTGTGCACTTACACTCGCCACCTGATTGCCAACCAGGTTGAGGGAACCTTTGGGCGCCTCCGTTACTCTTTGGGAGGCAACCGCCCCAGTTAAACTACCCATCAGGCACTGTCCATGAACCCGATCAGGGTCCTACGTTAGACATCCAAAGTGACCAGAGTGGTATTTCAACAATGACTCCACGAACACTAGCGTGCCCGCTTCACAGTCTCCCACCTATCCTACACAAGCCACTCCGAACACCAATACCAAACTGTAGTAAAGGTCACGGGGTCTTTCCGTCCTGCTGCGCGTAACGAGCATCTTTACTCGTAGTGCAATTTCGCCGAGTTCGCGGTTGAGACAGCTGGGAAGTCGTTACGCCATTCGTGCAGGTCGGAACTTACCCGACAAGGAATTTCGCTACCTTAGGATGGTTATAGTTACCACCGCCGTTTACTGGGGCTTAAATTCAGAGCTTCGCCCAAAGGCTAACCCTTCCTCTTAACCTTCCAGCACCGGGCAGGCGTCAGTCCGTATACATCGTCTTGCGACTTCGCACGGACCTGTGTTTTTAGTAAACAGTCGCTTCCCACTGGTCTCTGCGGCCTTCAACGCTCACGGAGTAAATCCGGTCACGTGTCCGGCCCCCCTTCTCCCGAAGTTACGGGGGCATTTTGCCGAGTTCCTTAACCACGATTCTCTCGATCTCCTTGGTATTCTCTACCTGACCACCTGAGTCGGTTTCGGGTACGGGCGGCTGCAACCTCGCGTCGATGCTTTTCTCGGCAGCATAGGATCACTGATTTCCCCTTACGGGTACGCGTCGGATCTCAGGCATACAGACGACGGATTTGCCTATCGTCAGCCCTACATCCTTACACCAGGTTCACCTTACGGATACCATCGCCTGGCTCAGCTACCTTCCTGCGTCACACCTGTTCATACGCTAACCGCACCAGCATGGGGTCGAGCGTTAGACCGGCCACCATCACCCCGAAGGGATCCGGATGTACCGGGTTAGGACTCTTAGCACCACTGGATTAGCTTGGGCGGTTGTTCGCCGGTACGGGAATATCAACCCGTTGTCCATCGACTACGCCTGTCGGCCTCGCCTTAGGTCCCGACTTACCCAGGGCGGATTAACCTGGCCCTGGAACCCTTGGTCTTTCGGAGGACGGGTTTCTCACCCGTCTTTCGCTACTCATGCCTGCATTCTCACTCGTGTAGCGTCCACGGCTGGATCACTCCGCCGCTTCACTCGCCACACGACGCTCTCCTACCACTCCGCACGACTGAACCACGAAGGCTTGTCTATAGTGCGAAATCTACAACTTCGGTGGTGTGCTTGAGCCCCGTTACATTGTCGGCGCGGAATCACTTGACCAGTGAGCTATTACGCACTCTTTCAAGGGTGGCTGCTTCTAAGCCAACCTCCTGGTTGTCTGTGCAACTCCACATCCTTTCCCACTTAGCACACGCTTAGGGACCTTAGTTGGTAGTCTGGGTTGTTTCCCTCTCGACGATGAAGCTTATCCCCCACCGTCTCACTGCTGCGCTCTCACTCACCGGCATTCGGAGTTTGGCTGACGTCAGTAACCTGTTGAGGCCCATCGGCCATCCAGTAGCTCTACCTCCGGCGAGAAACACGCAACGCTGCACCTAAATGCATTTCGGAGAGAACCAGCTATCACGAAGTTTGATTGGCCTTTCACCCCTATCCACAGCTCATCCCCTCCATTTTCAACTGAAGTGGGTTCGGTCCTCCACGACGTCTTACCGTCGCTTCAACCTGGCCATGGATAGATCACTTCGCTTCGGGTCTAGAACATGCGACTCAAACGCCCTATTCAGACTCGCTTTCGCTACGGCTGCCCCTCACGGGTTAACCTCGCCACATATCACTAACTCGCAGGCTCATTCTTCAAAAGGCACGCCGTCACCCCTACTAAGGAGGCTCCGACGGTTTGTAAGCAAACGGTTTCAGGTACTATTTCACTCCCCTCCCGGGGTACTTTTCACCTTTCCCTCACGGTACTTGTCCGCTATCGGTCATCTGGGAGTATTTAGGCTTATCAGGTGGTCCTGACAGATTCACACGGGATTTCTCGGGCCCCGTGCTACTTGGGATACACATCCGGCCATAACACCATTTCGTCTACGGGGCTGGCACCCACTACGGCCCGGCTTTCAAACCGGTTCGACTATGATGCGCTGTAACCGTCCCAGTCCGGCAGAACTGAGTGACGTGTCCCACAACCCCGACCATGCAACGCCCGCCGGCTATCACACATGATCGGTTTAGCCTCATCCGCTTTCGCTCGCCACTACTCACGGAATCACATGTTGTTTTCTCTTCCTGTGGGTACTGAGATGTTTCACTTCCCCACGTTCCCTCTACCCGCCCTATATATTCAGGCGGGAGTCACCAGGTCGCAAAACGCCTGGCGGGGTTTCCCCATTCGGAAATCCTCGGATCGAGGCTCGATTATCAGCTCCCCGAGGCTTATCGCAGATTTCTACGTCCTTCATCGGCTCCAGATGCCAAGGCATCCACCGTTTGCTCTTAGAAACTTGACCACAAAGATTAAAATTGCGATCCAACGTCACCAATCAGCAGCCCGAAGGCTGATCATGGATGACGCGAATCAAAGATGCTCGCGTCCACTGTGTAGTTCTCAACATACGATCGGCACCAGCACTCCCCCACCACAACGGTAGGTTCACCCTGGCCCGACGAAGGACCCGTAGGCCCAACCCCCACCACCACTCACGTGACAGCAGGAAGCCTGGTCCCTCAGGACCCAACAACGTGCACCAGCCAGCAGCTCCACCCACGACCCGTCCCAACCCTGCAAGCAGAGCGTACTGAGGTCGGAGGCATCACTCCCAACTGCACTGTCAATGTTCCACCCATGAGCTACCCGTCGGACACGTTCGGTCCGAAACAGGCGCCTGGACCAGCAACCAACCACCCCTAATGGGCGACCAGCACTGACCAGATGCTCCTTAGAAAGGAGGTGATCCAGCCGCACCTTCCGGTACGGCTACCTTGTTACGACTTAGTCCTAATCACCGATCCCACCTTCGACGGCTCCTTCCACAAGGGTTAGGCCACCGGCTTCGGGTGTTACCGACTTTCATGACTTGACGGGCGGTGTGTACAAGGCCCGGGAACGTATTCACCGCAGCGTTGCTGATCTGCGATTACTAGCGACTCCGACTTCATGAGGTCGAGTTGCAGACCTCAATCCGAACTGAGACCGGCTTTTTGGGATTCGCTCCACCTTACGGTATCGCAGCCCTTTGTACCGGCCATTGTAGCATGCGTGAAGCCCAAGACATAAGGGGCATGATGATTTGACGTCATCCCCACCTTCCTCCGAGTTGACCCCGGCAGTCTCCTATGAGTCCCCGGCATAACCCGCTGGCAACATAGAACGAGGGTTGCGCTCGTTGCGGGACTTAACCCAACATCTCACGACACGAGCTGACGACAACCATGCACCACCTGTACACCGACCACAAGGGGGCGACCATCTCTGGCCGTTTCCGGTGTATGTCAAGCCTTGGTAAGGTTCTTCGCGTTGCATCGAATTAATCCGCATGCTCCGCCGCTTGTGCGGGCCCCCGTCAATTCCTTTGAGTTTTAGCCTTGCGGCCGTACTCCCCAGGCGGGGCGCTTAATGCGTTAGCTACGACACAGAAACCGTGGAAAGGTCCCTACATCTAGCGCCCAACGTTTACGGCATGGACTACCAGGGTATCTAATCCTGTTCGCTCCCCATGCTTTCGCTCCTCAGCGTCAGTTACGGCCCAGAGATCTGCCTTCGCCATCGGTGTTCCTCCTGATATCTGCGCATTCCACCGCTACACCAGGAATTCCAATCTCCCCTACCGCACTCTAGTCTGCCCGTACCCACTGCAAGCCCGAGGTTGAGCCTCGGGATTTCACAGCAGACGCGACAAACCGCCTACGAGCTCTTTACGCCCAATAATTCCGGACAACGCTTGCACCCTACGTATTACCGCGGCTGCTGGCACGTAGTTAGCCGGTGCTTTTTCTGCAGGTACCGTCACTTTCGCTTCTTCCCTACTAAAAGAGGTTTACAACCCGAAGGCCGTCATCCCTCACGCGGCGTTGCTGCATCAGGCTTTCGCCCATTGTGCAATATTCCCCACTGCTGCCTCCCGTAGGAGTCTGGGCCGTGTCTCAGTCCCAGTGTGGCCGGTCACCCTCTCAGGCCGGCTACCCGTCGTCGCCTTGGTGAGCCATTACCTCACCAACAAGCTGATAGGCCGCGAGTCCATCCCCAACCAAAAAATCTTTCCACCACCAGACCATGCGGCCAGTGATCATATCCAGTATTAGACGTCGTTTCCAACGCTTATCCCAGAGTCAGGGGCAGGTTACTCACGTGTTACTCACCCGTTCGCCACTAATCCACCCAGCAAGCTGGGCATCATCGTTCGACTTGCATGTGTTAAGCACGCCGCCAGCGTTCGTCCTGAGCCAGGATCAAACTCTCCGTAAAAAAATACAGACCCAACACCCGAAGGCATCAGACCGAGTTGATTCTGACTGTTGACTGTCTACTGACAATCTTCAATCCAAAAGGAATTGCTTCATGACCCAGTCAGCAAGCCGACCAGGCACGAGGTCAATCAATAAATTGGCATTGACAATGTGCACGCTGTTGAGTTCTCAAGGACCAGACGCACTCCCCGCTCGACCCCGAAAGGTTCCGCCAGAGAGGCATTCGTCTTGTACAACATCCTGGGCGCACAACCAGAGGTTGTGTTTCCGAGGAGTCGGTTGCCTGAGCGGGACCCCGTCCGGACTGCATCTCCAGGTGTTCAACCCGGTGATCGTCTCGGCCGTTCCGTTCTCCGCCTCAGCGGCAACGAGTGATTACTTTACGCAGAGGTGAACGGCAGCGCCAAGCCGGCCCACATCCCGGGCGTGTCGCCCTCCGCGCCGCGGTTGGACACTCCCCCGGCAACGACGAACGGCCCGCTCCCCACCTGGGGGAACGGGCCGTTCGGGAGCGCTGTCAGTGCCGCGCGATGACCGGGTTCTTGAGCGAACCGATGCCGGAGATGGTGACCTCGACGATCTCACCGTCGCGGATCTGCCCGACACCGGCCGGAGTCCCGGTCAGGATGACGTCACCGGGCAGGAGGGTCCAGATGGAGGACACGAACTCGACGAGCGACGGGATGTCGTGCACCATCTCGTTCGTCGAGGCCGCCTGCCGGAGGTCACCGTCGACGCGGGTCTCGATGCGGATGTCCGACGGGTCGATCTCGGTCTCGATCACGGGGCCGAGCGGGCAGAAGGTGTCGAAGCCCTTCGCCCGGGTCCACTGACCGTCGCGAGCCTGCAGGTCTCGGGCGGTCACGTCGTTGGCGATCGTGTAGCCGAGGATCACGCTCGCGAAGTCCTCGCGCCGGACGTTCTTCGCGAGCGAGCCGATCACGATGGCGAGTTCGCCCTCGTGGTCGACGCGACCGATGTCGGCGGGGAGGCGGATGGGCTCGTCCGGACCGATCACCGAGGTGTTCGGCTTGAGGAACACCACGGGGTCGTCGCCGGCACGCTCGTCCATCTCCGAGGCGTGCTCCGAGTAGTTGAGCCCGACGCCGATGACCTTCGACCGCGGGATGACGGGGGCGAGGAGCTTGGCGTCGGCGAGCGCCACGCGCTCCCCCGTGGTCTCGAACCCCTGGTACATCGGGTCTCCCGCGAGCACCACCAGAGCGCGCTCGTCGAGGATGCCGTACCGGGGGTCTTCACCCTTGCTGCTGAACCGTGCGATCTTCACCGTTCGACCCTACCCACGCCCGCCGGTCGATCAGGACGCGTCGGTCAGCTTGGTCATCCACCCGTGCGGGTCGGGACGACGGCCGTACTGGATGTCGGTGAGCTCATCGCGCAGGGACATCGTGAGTTCCCCCGCCCCGACGGTCGGCGAACCGATCGTGAAGCCGTCACCCCGGAGTTCGGCGATCGGGGTCACGACGGCGGCGGTCCCGCACGCGAAGGCCTCGGTGATCGAGCCGTCGGCGACGCCGTCACGCCACTCGTCGAGGGTCACGCGGCGCTTCTCGACGGTCAGGCCGCGGTCCTCGGCCAACTGCAGGATCGAGTCACGCGTGATCCCCTCGAGGATGGAGTCGGAGTCGGGCGTGACGAGGGTGCCGTCGGACTTGACCAGGACGACGTTCATCCCGCCGAGCTCTTCGAGGTACTTGCCCTCCACCGAGTCGAGGAACATCACCTGCTGGCAGCCGTGCTCGTAGGCCTCTTGCTGGGGCAGCAGCGACGAGGCGTAGTTGCCGCCGGTCTTCGCCGCACCGGTCCCGCCCTTGCCGGCGCGCGCGTACTGCGTCGACAGCCAGATCGACACCGGCTTCGGGCCCGAGGTGAAGTACGCACCGGCGGGGCTCGCGATGCAGTGGTACGCAACGGCCTGTGCCGCGCGGACCCCGAGGAACGACTCCGTCGCGATCATGAACGGCCGCAGGTACAGGCTGGTCTCGGGCGCCGAGGGCACCCACTCGACGTCGGTCTGCACGAGCTGCCGGATCGACTCGACGAACGCCTCGATCGGGAGCTCCGGGAGCGCCAGGCGTCGGGCGGACCGCTGGAAGCGTCGGGCGTTGGCGTCCGGTCGGAACGACCACACCGAGCCGTCCGCGTGCCGGTAGGCCTTGAGCCCCTCGAAGATCTCCTGGGCGTAGTGCAGGACGCTCGCGCTCGGGTCGAGGGACAACGGCCCGTACGGGTGGATCGACGCACTGTGCCAGCCGTCGTCGAGCGTCCACTCGACCGTCGCCATGTGGTCGGTGAAGTGCTTGCCGAAGCCCGGGTCGGCGAGGATCTGCTCACGCTCGGCAGCCGCGCGGCGGTCGGCGGACGGGGTGCTGGCGAACTCGAGTCCGAAGGCGGTGTCGGTGCTCATGGGGAGGACTCCTTCTCAGGCGGTGGTGGTGCGTGCCGTGGCCGCGGCGGCGATCGCGTCGCCGATCTCGGCCGTGCGACGCGGCGTGGTGCCCCGGTCGGCGAGGTCGGACTCCACCGCAGCCGTCACCGCGGCCGCCAGGTCACCGCGACCGAGGTGGTCGAGCAACAGGGCGACGGAACGGATCGCGGCGGTGGGGTCGGCCAGCTGCTGACCTGCGATGTCCGGCGCGGAACCGTGGACCGGCTCGAACATGCTGGGGAAGGTGCCGTCCGGGTTGATGTTGCCCGAGGCCGCCAGACCGATGCCGCCGCTGATCGCGCCGGCCAGGTCGGTGATGATGTCGCCGAACAGGTTGTCGGTGACGATGACGTCGAACCGTGCGGGGTCGCGGACCATGTGGATGGTGACCGCGTCCACGTGCTGGTAGTCGACCGTGACGTCCGGGTACTCGGCGCCGACGGCCGCGACGGTGCGCTGCCAGAGGGCTCCGGCGTGCACCAGGACGTTGCTCTTGTGCACGAGGGTCAGGTGGCGACGCGGGCGTCGGTCGGCCAGCGCGAAGGCGTACCGCACGACCCGTTCGACACCGAAGGCGGTGTTCAACGAGACCTCGGTCGCGATCTCGTGCGGGGTACCGGTCCGGATGGCGCCGCCGTTGCCGACGTAGGGCCCCTCGGTCCCTTCGCGCACGACCACGAAGTCGACCTCGCCGGGGTCGGCGAGCGGCGTCGGGACGGCCGGGTGCACCGTCGTCGGCCGGAGGTTCACGTAGTGGTCGAACGCGAAGCGGAGCTTGAGGAGCAGCCCACGCTCGATGATGCCCCCGGCGAGCCGCGGGTCACGCGGGTCACCGCCGACCGCTCCGAGCAGGATCGCGTCGTGCTGCGCGATCGCTGCCATGTCGTCGTCGGTCAGGATGTCACCGGTCTCCAGGTACCGTGCGGCGCCGAGGGAGAACGGGGTCTCCTGCACCACGAGGTCGTCCGGCAGGACCGCGTGCAGGACCTTCAGGGCCTCGTCGACGACCTCGGGGCCGATGCCGTCACCACGGATGACCGCGAGTCGGATCGTCTGCGCGCTGCTCATGTCCGCCACTCCCCTAGAGCGTGATGTCGATCTCGCGGAGCGAGGACGCGTCGATCGCCGAGCGGACGTGCTCGAGGATCTCGGCCGGGACCGGCGAGTCGACGGTCAGGACGCTCAGTGCCTGGCCACCGGCGGCCTCGCGCGAGATCTGCATCGCGGCGATGTTGATGCCTGCCTGGCCGAACTCCTTGCCGTAGACCGCGACGATGCCCGGACGGTCGGTGTACTCCATGACGACGTGGTGCCGGTCGAGCGGCACCTCGACGTCGTGCCCGTTGATCTCGACGAGCTTCTCGACCTGCTTCGGGCCGGTGAGCGTGCCGGAGACGCTGATCGCCGGGCCATCGGACTGGGCACCGCGGATCGTCAGCACGTTGCGGTACTCGGGGCTGTCGGTCTCGGTGATGAGGCGGACGGTGACCCCGCGCTGCTCGGCGATGAGCGGAGCGTTGACGTAGGAGACCTGGTCGCTGACGACGTCGGTGAAGACGCCCTTGAGCGCCGCGAGCTTCAGCACGCTGACGTCGTACTCGGCGAGCTCGCCGTGCACCTCGACGTCGATGCTCGTGACCGGCGAGGTCGCGAGGGCGGTGAAGACCTGGCCGAGCTTCTCGACGAGCGGGATGCCGGGGCGCACGTACGGGTCGATGACCCCGCCGGCGACGTTGACCGCGTCGGGCACGAGCTCGCCGCCGAGGGCGAGACGGACCGACTTGGCGACCGAGACGCCTGCCTTCTCTTGCGCTTCGTCGGTGGAGGCGCCGAGGTGCGGGGTCACGACGACGTTCGGGAGCGCCAGGAGCGGCGAGTCCTTCGGGGGCTCGGCGACGAAGACGTCGAGGCCGGCGCCGGCGATGGTGTTCGACGTGAGGGCCCGGTGCAGGGCGTCCTCGTCGATCAGGCCACCGCGGGCCACGTTCACGACGAACGCGGTCGGCTTCATCAGGGCGAACTGGTCGTCCGAGATCATGCCGAGGGTCTCCGGCGTCCTCGGCATGTGGATCGTGGTGAAGTCCGCCCGACGCAGCAGGTCCTCGAGGGAGACGAGCTCGACCCCGAGCTGCTGCGCACGTGCGGTGGTGACGTACGGGTCGTACGCGATGACCGTCACGCCGAAGGCCTGCAGCCGCTGGGTGATGAGCGCGCCGATGCGGCCGAGGCCGATGATGCCGACGGTCTTCTCGTAGAGCTCGACACCGGTGTACGACGAGCGCTTCCACGCACCGGCGGCCAGCGAGGCGTGGGCGGCCGGGATGTGCCGTGCGAGCGACAGGATGTGCCCCACCGTGAGCTCCGCCGCCGAGATGATGTTCGAGGTCGGGGCGTTCACCACCATCACGCCGGCGGTCGTCGCGGCCTTGATGTCGACGTTGTCGAGGCCGACGCCGGCACGGGCGACGACCTTGAGGACCGGTGCCGCGGCGATCGCCTCGGCGTCGATCTTGGTGGCGGACCGCACGAGGACGGCGTGCGCGTCGGACAGCGCCGCCAGGAGCGCCGGACGGTCGGTGCCGTCCACGTTCCGGATCTCGAAGTCGGGCCCGAGGGCGTCGACCGTTGCGGGCGAGAGTTCTTCGGCGATCAGGACGACCGGCTTCGACACAGCAGCTGTTTCCTCACTCGAGACGGTTGGTATCCCACCATGGTATCGACGCGGGCCGGTGGTTACGACCGCGGGAGCGGTCCTGTGGAGAACCACACGAGGGCAGGAGGCGCGGGGCGGGGCCGCACCGCGCCTCCTGGCCGTCGGCGGGTCGCGTCAGAAGTCCAGCAGCGTCGGGACGAACAGCTGGAGGTCGAGCCAGAGGGCGCCGGCGCCCGCGAAGGCGACCACGAACACCGCGATCGTGACGGGCAGGCTCGAACGCCGGGTGATGACGATCGCCGCGACGAACGCGACCGGCGCGATGAGGATGTCGAGCACGAGCCACAGCCACGGGGTGCTGGTCTGCAGCGAGTCGCCGCCCGAGGTCGTCTGGAGGAACGCGTTGAAGGCGTCCACCCGCTGGTTGATCTGCGTCAGGTTGCCGACGGCCTGCACCGTCATGTACGCGAACAGCGCCGCGAACACGACCCAGACCACGATCTTCGCGACCACGGGGGCGCTGTTCCGGCGGGTCGTCGCCGGCACTGCCCCGGTCACCCGAAGCTCCTCGTCAGGAGGAACGGCCAGGGGAAGAGCACGACGGCGCCGAGGAGCATCCAGAGCAGGCGGGTCCGCGTGCGGCTGCTGCGCGCCGCCCAGAGCACCACCGTGAACCAGAGTGCCGGCGCGAGGATCGCGAGGAAGCGGAGCACCTCGACGAAGAGCGTGAGGACCGTGTCGACGCCGGAGACGTACGCGGTCGACGCGGTGAGGAGCCAGGCCACCGTGTAGAGGAGGTAGAGGCCTCCGAAGACACCGAACCCGACGAGCGCGCCGGAGGTCTCGGGCGCCTCGGGGTCCCGCTCGCCGCGCTCGCGCACGGCCACCGGGTTGTGCGCCGCGTCGACGTGGGTGGCGTCGTCGGCGTCACCCCAGCTGAGGGCGGCGTCGTCGGTGTCGACGGCGTTCGGCACGTCCGGGTCGATCGACCCGTCTGGTGGGGATGCTGCCGTGGTCATGCCCCGATTCTACGAGGGACCCGACACCGGGGAGACCAGCGACGGCCGGGAGGCCGACGTCAGACGTCGGCCGGTTGCGTCGCGAGGACCTCGGCGACGACGTCGCGGACGGCCGGGAAGAGCGGGTGGCTCTCCATCAGGCCCGTGAGGATCTCGGTCAGCGCGTGCGCGGTCGCCCCGGAACGCAGGAGTGCGTGCAGCTCGATCGACTCCGGGTCGTTCTCGTCGTCGAACGCGAGCGCCACGCGGACGGCACCCAGAAGGTGCTCGACGGGCAGCCCGCGCTCGGCGAGCTGCGACGCCGGGCCGACGAAGCGTTCACGACGGCCGAGCTTGCGGAGCGGGTTGCGGCCGACGCGCGCGGTGGAGTCCGGCAGGTGCGGGTTCGCGATGCGGGAGAGGTTCGCGGCGACGTAGCGCGCGTGGTCCTCGGGGTCGAAGCCGTGCTTCGCGATCAGCAGTGCGGTGGTCTCGGCGAGCACCCCGTCGACCTCGGCGCGGACGGCGTCGTCCTCGAGTGCTTCGCGGATGAGCCGGATGCCCCGCACGTAGCCGTGGTAGGCGGCGGTGGCGTGCGCCGTGTTGACCGTGTAGAGCTTGCGCTCGACGAACGGCTGCAGGTCGTCGACCCAGGTGACGCCCTCGATCGTCGGCGGTTCGGCGTCGGAGCCCAGGAACGGGGTGCGCTCGATGACCCACTCGTAGAACGGTTCGAGCACGACGTCGAGGCCGCCGGACTGACCGAGCACCCCGGACTGGTCCGGGACGATGCGGTCGATCGCGCAGTTCGCGAAGACGGCGGCGATGTCGCGGTCTTCCAGGATGGGGGCTCGGCGGATGCTGGCGTGCAGGGAGTCGGTCGCGTTGAACGCGTTCTCGCAGGCGACGATGGTGACGTCACCGCGCTCGAGCGGGCGTGCCGCGAGCCCTTCGGCGATGAGCGGCGCGACGAGCGGGAGCGTGCGTGCGCCCACGGCGGTGGTCACCACGTCGGCCTCGGCGATGGCCTGCACCACACGCTCGCGGTCGGTCTTGCTGCTGAGCGCGCGGAACCCGTAGACGAGGTGCTCGACCGGCATCTCGCCGACCTCGTGCACCACGAACCGGCCGGCTTCGTTCAGGGCCGAGACCACGCGTTCGTCGACGTCGACGAAGGTGAGCTCGTAGCCGCTCGCCACGAGGAACTGGCCCACGAACCCACGCCCGATCTTGCCGGCGCCGATGTGGACCGCTCGCTTCGTCACCGCCATCGAACGATCATCCCATGCTGGTCGGGGCGGTCCTGACCGCGGGTGCGCAGCACGGCCGACGGGTGTCGGGAATCGACCGCGCGCACGGCGGAGGGACGCCGGTCCGCGGCGTCGGGGCTGGAGAAGAGCTGCTGCATAACGTTCGGGTCACATCGCGAGGCGGCGGTGCAGGTGCACCGCCGCCTCGTCATCGAGTGGTTCTCGGAAGACTACCGCGCGGCCGAGCCGTCCACGTAGTCGCCGTCGTTCTGCTTCCACGCGAAGAGCGCGCGGAGCTCACGGCCGGTGGCCTCGATCGGGTGGCCCTCGCCCTTGGCACGGAGCGCCTTGAACTCCGGTGCGCCGGCGTCCTGGTCCTCGATGAAGCGCTTCGCGAAGGCACCGTTCTGGATGTCCGCGAGCACCGCCTTCATGTTCTCCTTGACGTCCGGCGAGATCACGCGCGGGCCGGAGACGTAGTCACCGAACTCAGCGGTGTCGGAGATCGACCAGCGCTGCTTGGTGAGGCCGCCCTCCCAGATGAGGTCGACGATGAGCTTGAGCTCGTGCAGGACCTCGAAGTAGGCGATCTGCGGCTGGTAGCCCGCCTCGACCAGGGTCTCGAAGCCGTACTGGATGAGCTGCGAGGTGCCACCGCAGAGGACGGCCTGCTCGCCGAACAGGTCGGTCTCGGTCTCCTCGGTGAAGGTCGTCTTGATGCCGCCGGAGCGGAGGCCACCGATCGCCTTGGAGTACGACCACGCGAGGTCCCAGGCGGAACCGGACGCGTCGACCTCGACGGCGACGATCACGGGGACGCCACGGCCGGCCTCGTACTCGCGGCGGACGGTGTGCCCCGGGCCCTTCGGCGCGACGAGCGACACGTCGACACCCTCGGGCGCCTCGATGTAGCCGAAGCGGATGTTGAAGCCGTGGCCGAAGACGAGCGTCGCGCCCGGCTTGAGGTTCGGGCGGATGTCCTCGGCGTAGACGATGCGCTGGACCTGGTCCGGCGCGAGGATGACGACGACGTCGGCCCAGGCGGTGGCGTCGCCCGGGGTGTGGACCTCGAAGCCCGCCTCTTCGGCCTTCTGCCGGCTCTTCGAGCCCTCCTGCAGGCCGATCTTCACCTCGACACCCGAGTCACGGAGGTTGAGGGCGTGGGCGTGGCCCTGCGAGCCGTAGCCGATGACGGCGACCTTCTTGCCCTGGATGAGCGTCAGGTCGGCGTCGGCGTCGTACACGATGTCAGTCACGAGGGTGTGTCTCCTTGGTTCTGTGGTCGGTGCCGGGCACCATCGGCGCCCGGGAAGGGTGTGACGGGCGCTCAGCGCACCCGGTCGGTGATGCTCTTCGGTCCGCGGCCCATGCCGAGGAGGCCCGCGCGGGCGAGCTCCTTGACGCCGTAGGGCTCGAGCACGCGGAGGATCGCCTGGATCTTGCCGGGGTCGCCGGTCACCTCGACGATCAGGGAGTCGGTCGCCACGTCGACGACCTGGGCACGGAACAGGTTCACTGCTTCGAGCACCGCCGAGCGCGTCTGGTTGTCGACGCGCACCTTCACGAGCATGTGCTCGCGCTGGACCGACTGCGAGAAGTCCAGTTCGACGATCTTGATGACGTTCACCAGCTTGTTGAGCTGCTTCGTCACCTGTTCCAGCGGGAGGTCCTCGACGTCGACGACGACCGTGATCCGGCTGAGGCCGTCCACCTCGGTGTTGCCGACGGCGAGCGACTCGATGTTGAACCCGCGCCGGGCGAAGAGTCCGGCGACACGGGTCAGCAGACCGGGCTTGTCCTCCACGAGGAGGGAGAGGACGTGGCTCATGCGGTTTCTCCCGTCATGTCGGCGTCCTCGTCGTCCCAGGTGGGCGCGAGTGCCTGGGCGTACTCGATGGACGAGTTGCTGACGCCCTGCGGGACCATCGGCCAGACCATCGAGTCACGGCTCACGACGAAGTCGATCACCACCGGGCGGTCGTTGGTCGCGAGGGCGAGCTCGATCGCGGCGTCGACCTCGTCGGCCTTCTCGACCCGGATGCCGAGGGCACCGTAGGCGTCGGCCAGCTTCACGAAGTCCGGCACACGGCGCGAGGCGTGCCCCGTCTCGAGGTCGGTGAAGGAGTGCCGGCCGTCGTAGAACAGCGTCTGCCACTGCCGGACCATGCCGAGCGACGAGTTGTTGATGATCGCGACCTTGATCGGGATGTCGTTGATCACGCAGGTCGCGAGCTCCTGGTTCGTCATCTGGAAGCAGCCGTCGCCGTCGATCGCCCAGACCACGCGGTCCGGCTGTGCGACCTTCGCACCCATCGCCGCGGGGACCGAGTAGCCCATGGTGCCGGCGCCGCCGGAGTTGAGCCAGGCGTTGGGCCGCTCGTACTTGATGAACTGCGCGGACCACATCTGGTGCTGCCCGACACCGGAGGCGTAGACGGCCTCGGGACCGGAGAGCTCACCGATGCGCTTGATGATGCCCTGCGGCGCGAGGAGTCCGTCGGTCGGCTCGGCGTACCCGAGCGGGAAGTCGGTCTTGAGCTGGTGGAGCTTCGCCCACCACTCGTCGGTCGACGCGCGGTCCTCGACGGCGATGCCACCCCAGGCGTCGAGCAGGTCGACCAGGACCTCGCGGGCGTCACCGACGATCGGGACGTCGGCGAAGCGGATCTTCGAGATCTCGGCCGGGTCGATGTCGACGTGCACGACCTTGGCGTCCGGCGCGAACTCGTCGGCCTTGCCCGTCACGCGGTCGTCGAAGCGGGCACCGAGGGCGACGATGAGGTCGCTGTCCTGCAGGCCGAGCACCGCGGGCACCGTGCCGTGCATGCCGGGCATGCCGAGGTGCTGCGGGTGCGAGTCCGGGAACGCGCCGCGCGCCATCAGGGTCGTGACGACCGGCGCACCGGTCGCCTCGGCGAAGCGGAGGAGCTCGGCGGTCGCGCGGGAGCGGATGACCCCGCCGCCGACGTAGAGCACCGGGCGCTTCGACTCGGACAGCAGCTGCGCGGCCGCGGTGATCTGCTTGCCGTGCGCCTTGGTCACCGGGCGGTAGCCGGGCAGGTCGATCTTGGGCGGCCACACGTAGGGAGCCGACTTCTGCTGGGCGTCCTTCGTGATGTCCACCAGCACGGGGCCGGGCCGACCGGTCGTCGCGATGAGGTGCGCCGCGGCGAGGGTCGCCGGCACGTCGGCCGGGTCGGTGACCAGGAACGAGTGCTTCGTGATGGGCATCGTGATGCCGACGATGTCGGCTTCCTGGAACGCGTCGGTGCCCATCAGCGTCGAGAACACCTGGCCGGTGATCGCGATGAACGGCACCGAGTCCATGTAGGCGTCGGCGATGGCCGTGACGAGGTTCGTCGCACCGGGGCCGGACGTCGCGATGGCGACCCCGACCTTGCCGGACGACGAGGCGTAGCCCTCGGCGGCGTGGCCGGCGCCCTGCTCGTGACGGACGAGGATGTGGCGGATCGTGGTCGACGCCATCAGCTCGTCGTAGAACGGGATGATCGCGCCGCCGGGCAGGCCGAAGACGTCGGTGATCCCGAGGTGCTCGAGCGTCCGGAGGACGGCTCCCGAGCCGGTGAGGATCTCCGGCGACCGGCGTGCACCGGCGGCCGCGGACAACGGAGTTGCTTCCGTGGGCATGAGTGGTCCTTGCCTGAGTGGTGGCGGTGGTGCGGGTGTCGGACGCTAGCCCGTGACCGCGCCCTGGGCGGCGGACTTCACGAGCTTGGCGTACTTCGCGAGGACTCCGCGGGTGTAGCGCGGGGGCAGCGGGGCCCAGCCGTCACGGCGGGCCTCCAGCTCGGCCGGGTCGACCAGTAGGTCGAGCGAGCGAGCCGCGATGTCGACACGGATGCGGTCGCCATCACGAACGAAAGCGACTGGACCTGCGTCCACTGCTTCCGGTGCGATGTGGCCGATGCACAGGCCGGTTGTGCCGCCTGAGAATCGACCGTCGGTCAAGAGTAGTACATCCTTGCCGAGGCCCGCGCCCTTGATGGCCGCGGTGATGGCGAGCATCTCGCGCATGCCCGGGCCGCCCTTGGGGCCCTCGTAGCGGATGACGACGACGTCGCCCTTCTCGATCTTGCCCTCGGTCAGGGCGTCCATCGCCGCGCGTTCGCGGTCGAACACGCGGGCGGGGCCCTCGAAGACGGAGGCGTCGAAGCCCGCGGTCTTCACCACGGCGCCCTCGGGGGCGAAGGAGCCCTGCAGGACGGTGAGGCCACCGGTCTCGTGGATCGGGTTGTCGAGCGTGCGGAAGACCTCGCCGTCGAGTGCCGGCGGGTCGATCTCGGCCAGGTTCTCGGCGACGGTCTTGCCCGTCACGGTCATGCAGTCGCCGTGCAGCAGGCCCGCGTCGAGCAGCGCCTTCATGATCACGGGGATGCCGCCGTTGCGGTCGACGTCGACCATGACGTACTTGCCGAAGGGCTTCATGTCCGCCAGGTGCGGGACCTTCGAGCCGATGCGGTTGAAGTCGTCCAGCGACAGCTCGACCTCGGCCTCGTAGGCGATCGCGAGCAGGTGCAGGATGACATTGGTGGAACCGCCGAGGGCCATCGCCACGGCGATCGCGTTCTCGAAGGCTTCCTTGGTGAGGATCTGCCGGGCGGTGATGCCGTGCTCGAGCATGTTCACCACGGCCTCGCCGGAGCGGTGCGCATAGTAGTCGCGGCGACGGTCGGCGCTCGGCGGAGCGGCGGAGCCCGGCAGCGACATACCGAGCGCTTCGGCGACCGAAGCCATCGTGTTCGCCGTGTACATGCCACCGCAGGCGCCCTCGCCCGGGACGATGGCGCACTCGATCTTCTTGAGCTCTTCCTCGCTCATGGTGCCGGCCTTGCAGGCACCGACGCCCTCGAAGGAGTCGATGATCGTGACTTCCTTCATCGTGCCGTCGGCCTGCTTCACGTAGCCCGGCATGACCGAACCCGCGTACAGGAACACGCTCGCCAGGTCGAGTCGCGCGGCGGCCATCAGCATGCCGGGGAGCGACTTGTCGCAGCCGGCGAGCAGGACGGTGCCGTCGAGGCGCTCGGCGTTGACGACGGTCTCGACGCTGTCCGCGATGACCTCACGCGAGACGAGGGAGAAGTGCATGCCCTCGTGGCCCATCGAGATGCCGTCCGAGACGGAGATGGTGCCGAACTGCAGCGGGTAGCCGCCACCGGAGTGCACGCCCTCCTTCGCTCCCTGCGCGAGGCGGTCGAGCGACAGGTTGCACGGCGTGATCTCGTTCCACGAGGACGCGATGCCGATCTGCGGCTTGCTCCAGTCCTCGTCTCCCATACCGACGGCCCGCAGCATGCCACGCGAGGTGGTTGCTTCGATCCCGTCGGTGACGACCCGGCTGCGCGGCTTGACGTCGATATCAGGCATGGGATGAGTCTAGGACGCTTTGGGATACCAGCCGTGCACCCCCGTGCATTCTCATGCTCGGGGGCCGCGATCAGCGGGTGGCGCGGAGCCTCGCCAGCTGCTTCAGGACCCCGGTCAGGGCCGCCGGGTCGGCGATGCGGTACCCGGCCCGGGTCTGGCCCGGCCCGACCTTCACCCCGACGTCGCCGTCACCGAGCACGCGGAAGGCGTCCTCGTCGGTGACGTCGTCGCCGGCGAAGAACACCGCGTCGGCACCGTGCAGCTCGCGGAGCCGGGCGATCGCGTCGCCCTTCGTGACGTGTCGCACCGCGAACTCGACGATGTCCTTGCCACCGCGCTCGAGCACCTCGGGGTCGGCCTCGTGCGCCGCGCGGCTCGCCGCCGCGTTCGCCTCGGCCGCGACCTCGGCGGAGCCACGGCGTGTGTGCACCCCGTGCCCGGCGGGCTTGTGCTCGATGACGACGCCCGGGAACCGTTCGCCGACCTCGTCGAGCGCCGCACCGATCCGTGCCACACGCTCCACCTCGTCGTCACTGAGCGCGGCCTCGTCGTGGCCGTCCACACGCCACTCGACGCCGTGCGAACCGACGAGCGCCATGTCCTCCGGCGCGTGGGTCACCGCGGCCAGGCTGCCGAGGGGACGCCCCGACACGAGCACCACCTCGGTGTCCTTCGCACGGTGCAGGGTCAGGACCGCGGCCCACGACCCGGGCAGCGCCCCGACCTGCGAGGGGTCGTCGGCGAAGGGGGCCAGCGTGCCGTCGAAGTCGAGGGCGACGATCAGTCGCGGCGCAGCCGCGAGCGTCTCGAGGGCCGCGTCGATGGCGGACTGGTCGGTGGTGGTCTCAGTCATCACGTGCCTCCCGGGTGTCCTCGGCAGCCCTGGCGGACTGGGCGTCCTGGTCGAAGATCGACATGTTGTCGGTCTGCGCCTCACGGTGCTGTTCGCGCGGGTCGGCGGCGGACGGGTCGATCTGGGCGTTCCGCGGCGCGTGCCGGTCGAGCGCCTCGAGGAACGAGCGCGACCAGCGCGCCACGTCGTTGTCGCGGACGCGCTTGCGGAGCGCGCGCATGCGCGTCGACCGCTCGCGACGCGGCATCTGGATCGCGCGCTCGATCGAGTCCTTGAGCGCCCCGATGTCGTGCGGGTTGACGATCACGGCCTGCTTGAGCTCGTCGGCCGCACCGGCGAACTCGGACAGGATGAGCACCCCGTCGTTGTCGAAGCGGGCGGCGACGTACTCCTTCGCGACGAGGTTCATGCCGTCGCGCAGTGCGGTGACGAGCATGATGTCGGCGGCCAGGTACAGCGCCACCATCTCCTCGCGCGGGTAGCCGTGGTGCAGGTACGAGATCGGCTGGTGGCCGATGACGCCGAGGTCGCCGTTGATGCGGCCGACGCTCAGCTCGATCTCGTCACGGAGCGCCGCGTACGAGTCGACACGCTCGCGGCTCGGGCTCGCGACCTGGATGAGGGTTGCGTCCTCGACCGCGATGCGGCCGTCCTCCACCAGCTCGCCGAAGGCCTTGATGCGGTGGCGGATGCCCTTGGTGTAGTCGAGCCGGTCGACGCCGAGCAGCACCGTCTTCGGGTTGCCGAGGCTCTCGCGGATCTCGCGCGCACGCTCCTGCACCTCGGGCTTGCGGGCGATCGCCTCGAAGCTCTCGGCGTCGATCGAGATCGGGAAGTGCCTGGCCTCGACGTGGCGGACCGTGATGCCCTTGCGGCTGCGCGGGGCTGCCGGGTCGTCCACCGGGACGTCGATCGTGGTGCCCTTGGTCGTGTAGCCCTTGATGTGGCGGACCGCTCGGAGGAAGTCGCTGGCGTCGTCGTGGCGCTGGAAGCCGATGACGTCGGCGCCGAGCAGCCCGTCGAGGATCTGCGCACGCCACGGCAGCTGCGCGTAGATGCCGACCGGCGGGAACGGGATGTGGTTGAAGAAGCCGATCGTCAGGTCGGGGCGCTTGGCACGGAGCAGGGCCGGCACGAGCTGCAGCTGGTAGTCCTGCACCCAGACGATGCCGTCCTGCTCGACGATCTCGGCGATCTGCGCGGCGAAGCGCTCGTTCACGCGCTTGTACGCGTTCCACCAGTCGCGGTGGTAGCTCGGGTGCTCGATGACGTCGTGGTACAGCGGCCAGAGCGTGTCGTTGCTGAAGCCCTCGTAGTACTCCTCGACGTCGTCGTCGGAGAGCGGGACGGGGACGATGTGGATGCCCTCGTTGTCGAACGGCGCGACCTCGACCTCGGCCTGCCCCACCCAGCCGACCCAGGCTCCGTCGTTCGCGCGCATCACGGGTTCGAGGGCGGTCACGAGGCCACCCGGCGAGTGCCGCCAGCCCTCGTTGCCGTCCTGGTCGACGACGCGGTCCACCGGGAGTCGGTTGGAGGCGACGACGAACGAGTAGCGGGTCTGTTCGGTGCGGTCTGCAGGCATGGGGTGGTGTGATCTCCGTTCCGCCCGGCCGGGGCCGGGTGCGTCGGGTGCGACGGTGCGTCGGGTTCGACGGCCGGCGCGGTGCGCCGGGTGGTCCGGCGTGCTGCGCCGGGTGCGCTGCCGAAGTTACCAGCGTGGGGACAGCGCATTCACGGCGGATCGGCGGTTCCGCTACGCTGCAGGCACGTGTCGGGGGGACACGGGTGCTGGAGTGCGGCGCCGGCCTCCCGGTCGGAGAGGACCCCCAGCCGTGAGCGAGAACCCGCCCAACCAGCCCGTCCCGCCGTCGCAGCCCGGTCCGGGCCAGCCCGGTGCCGGCCAGCCCGGATCGGGCCAGCCCACTTCGGGCCAGCCCGCCTGGAACGGCCAGCCCGCCTGGCAGCAGCAGCCTGGAGGCCCGCAGCAGTGGTCGGGTCAGCCCGCCCCCGCCGCGCACCCGTCCGATGCGTTCGGTCGCTTCCTGCGGTCCGTGTCCGGTCGCGACTGGCTGGCGGCCGTGCTCGCCGCCGTCGGCGGCTGGGTCGCGGCGTACGTCGTCGCCGGGCTCTCGCTGCTCATCACCGTCGGACTGCTCGCGTCGGGCGGCAGCGGGTCGGCCGCTCCGGCCACCGGGTCCGGCACCGACCTCGGCGCGGGCTCGGCCCCCGACGTGGAGTCCCTGCTCTCCGGCGTGAGCGTCCTGCTCGGCGCGCCGGCGCAGCTCGTGGCCCTCGCCGACCTCGGCCGACTGCACCTGTCCGGGTCGATCGGGTTCCTCGGTTCCGGCTCGGGCTCGCTCGCCGTGGTGCCCGCGCTGGTGCTCGCCGCGCAGGTCGTCCTCGCCGTCGTGCTCACCCGCCGGATCCGCACGCGTGGCCTCGGCCGCACGCAGGTGCTCGTCACCGCGGTGGTCTCCGGCCTCGTCACCACCGTGCTCACGAACGTCGCCGCTGGCCTCTTCGCGATCCGGTTCCCGTCGGTGTCCGGTGCGGTCATCGAGCCGGTGCACGCCGTCGGCGCCGGCAGCATCATCGGCGCGTTCGTCATCGGGGCCCTGGCGGCACTCCTCGCCCGGCCCTCCGTCCTCGCCGGGCGCAACGTCTTCGCCGCCCGTCTGCTCGGCACGCTCCGGGTCGCCGCGTCGCAGCTGACGGTCCTCGTCGTGCTGGTCGCCCTCGTCGTCATCGTCGTCGCCCTGATCGCCCAGCCGTCCTACGGCTCCGCGTTGCCGCTCCTGCTCGGCAACGTCGCGATCGGGCTGACCGCGCTCGGGTTCTTCGGTGGTGTGGGGACGTCCGGCTTCGGGTCCGCCAGCGACACCGCCTCGGTGTTCGGCGGAGCCGGTGGCTGGACCTGGCTTGTCGTGCTGTTCGTCGTCGTCACCTCGGTCGCGGCCGGGCTCGCCCTCGCCGTCCGCCGCAACGACCGGATCCGCACCACGCTCGACTGGGTCGTCACGCCGCTGGTGTGGTTCGCACTCGGTCTGCTCTGCTTCGTCCTCGGCACCGGCGTCGTCTCGTACCAGGTGAGCAGCACGAGCTCCGTGGACGGCTCGGGGTCGATCGGCATCGCGCCGTGGACGCCGATCGTCTTCGCCCTGTGGGGCGGCGCGATCGAGGTCGTCGCCCGGTACCTCGCCCCGGTGCTCCTGCCCCGCCTCGGCGGAGCCGTGGTGCTCCGGACGTCCCGCCTGGTCGGAGCGGACCCCCGCCCCGTCGTGCCGCCGGCGTTCCCGGCCGGGCCCGCTGCCGGCCAGGGTGCTCCCGTCGCCGGTCAGGGCGCTCCCGTCGCGCCCACCGCGACGGTCGACCCGGCCGCGCCCGGTGCTCCCGTCGCGCCCGGCGCTCCCGTTGCGCCCGGCGCGCCTGTCGCCGCGGACGCGCCGGCTGCCGCCGCGTGGAACACTCCCCCGGCCGCTGACCAGCACGTGCCGTACCCGCCGGCCGGGCCTGCCCAGGAGCCCGCGTACGGCGTGCAGTCGATCTCCGGCACGCAGCCGGCTGCCGGGTCGCAGCCGCCCTACGGCACGCTGCCCCCGTACGGCGCACAACCGGCCGACGGGTCGCAGCCGTTCATCGGCGGTGGTGCCCCCGCTCCCGCACCGATGTCCCCGCGGGCCAAGAAGATCCTGGTCCGTTCCCTCATCGCCGGTGGCGCCGTGATCGTCGTCGTCATCGCCGGTGCGGTCACGACGAGCGTCCTCCGCGCCAACGTCTGGGGTCCGGCACCGACCGTGAAGTCCTACGTGCAGGCCATCGCCAGCGGTGACGCCGACACCGCCGCCGACCTGAGCGAGATCCCCGACGACGCGGCGATGCTCGACTCGAAGGTGCTCGGGAGCGCGAAGGACCGCCCGTCGGACATCCGCGTCGGCCGGGTCGCCCGGACCGGTGACACCGCCATCGCCACCCTGAGCTACACGCAGGACGGCAAGAACCGCTCCGGCCAGGTGTCGTTGCGGCGCACGGGCACCTCGTTCCTGGTGAAGGACGAGTGGCGTGTCACGCAGCCCCTCGCCCAGCAGGTCACCCTGACGGCCTCCGACGTGCTCGAGGGTGCACCCGTGACCGTCGGCGGCAAGGAGATCGGGGAGATCAGCGACGGCAAGTTCACGTCCCTCGCCTACCCCGGCACCTACCAGGTCTCGGTCGGCGGGACGAAGTACTTCACCGGCGGCACCGAGCAGGTCGCCGTGGGTGCGGTCACGTCGGGCTACGTCGACTTCGCGCCCAAGGCGACCAAGGCACTCGAGCAGGACGCCGAGCAGTACGTGACCGACCTCATCGACGACTGCGCCGAGAAGACCGAGCTCCGGGCCCTGAGCGGCTGCCCCTGGTACGGGCCCTACGACGCCGACGGCGGCGTGCAGTACGACGTCACGTCGATGCCCGAGCTGGAGGTCGAGGCGTCGCGCGCCGGCACCGTGATGGTGACGAGCACGAAGGACGGGAGCGTCTCGTACGGCTACACCTCGTACCTGGGCGACAAGAAGCGCGGCGAGGACTCGTTCAGCGTGAACCAGTACCTGAAGGTGCAGGACGGCAAGCTCGTCTCCGCCTACTGAGCAGGAGCCGACCGAGCGGCTCCGCAGCACCACGACGGCCGACCCGGATCTCCGGGTCGGCCGTCTCAGTAGGCTGACGAGCATGGTCAGGACACGGGCGTGGTGCAGGGGCGACACGGTCGAGCGGGACTTCCCCGTCGACCGGATCTCCGACCTCGTCGCCGATCCGGACACCTTCGTCTGGATCGACTACACGGACCCGACGTCGGCGGACCTCGAGCAGATCGAGGAGGAGCTCGGCATCCACGCGCTCGCGGTCGAGGACGCCGTCGAGCACGGACAGCGGCCGAAGCTCGACCGGTACCGGGACAGCCTGTTCCTGGTCGTCTACGACGTGGGCGGCACGGACGACGAGGGTGACCTGATCACGCACGAGGTCAAGGCCTTCGTCACCGAACGGGCGCTCGTCACCATCCACGGGTCCGACGTCGACACCACCCCGATGGAACACCGGCTCACGGCGAACTCCGACATCGCCGAACACGGCGTGCCCTGGCTCGTCTGGGCGCTGCTCGACGCGGTCGTCGACCGTGCCACCGACACCGTCGAGGACCTCGAGCGGCAGATCGATGCGCTCGAGGACGACCTGTTCGAACCGGGCGACCCCCGCGAGCAGCAGATCCAGCGGCGGTCGTTCCGGCTCCGCAAGACCCTCGGGGTGCTCCGGCGGCTGGTCGTCCCGACGCGGGACAGCGTCGCCTCGTTGCTGCACGGTGACGCGGAGACGATCTCGAACGGCATCCGGCCGTACTTCCGCGACGTCGAGGACCACCTGGTCTCGATCGCCGACTCCGTCGAACAGCTCCGTGACGCCGTGTCGAGCGTGCTCGACACGACCCTGAACCTGGCGTCGAACCGGCAGAACACCGTCATGAAGAAGGTCACGAGCTGGGCGGCGATCATCGCGATCCCGACCGGTGTGACGAGCTTCTTCGGGCAGAACGTGGAGTTCCCGGGCGAGGGCGCCTGGAGTGGTCTCTGGGCCTCGCTCGCGATCATCACCGCGTCGTCGCTCGTGCTCTACCGCGTCTTCAAGACCCGCGACTGGCTCTGACCGCGCACGGCACCGGCACCGGCACCGCCTCGGCACCGGGCTCTGCCGGCGTCAGAGCGCGAGCGCCAGGACCCCGGCGACGACGGTGAGCGGCGCGACGACGCACCCGAGCGCCATGTACCGGCCCCAGGACAGGTGCACGCCCTCGGCCGACAGCCGTGCGTGCCACAGCAGCGTCGCGAGTGAGGCCCACGGCGTGATGAGGCAGCCGGCGTTGACGCCGATGAGCAGCGCCGCGTACCGGACGGCCTCGTGCCCGGCGGCCGGTTCGAGCACCAGGTAGGCCGGCAGGTTGTCGATGCCGTTCGCGGCGACCGCGCCCGCACCGCCGAGCAGCAGCAGCGGGCCGGTCCCGGTGCCGCCCTGCAGCGCGTGCACGATCGGGTCGGTGATGCCCGTCGTGTGCAGCGCCTCGACCACCACGAAGAGCCCGGCGGCGAACAGCAGGGTCGACCACGGCACGCGGGACACCCGGAGTTCGGACGGGGACCGGAACGCCGCGACCACGACGAGCACCACGGCGGCCAGGACCGCGGCGATCCACACGGTCACCCCGGCCGTCAGCGCGACGACGAGCGCGACGAGCACCGCGGAGGCCGCCCAGAAGAACACCGGGTCCTTCGGCGTACGGACGGACACCGGCGAGTAGCGGCCGAACAGCTTGCCGCGGAACACCACGAGCAGGACGACGCACGGCACGACCACCCCGGCGACCGCGGGCCAGGCCATCAGCCCGGCGAACGGCAGCGGGCCGCCGAGCCCCATCCGGTCGACGGCGAGCAGGTTCGTCAGGTTCGACACCGGCAGCAGCATCGAGGCCGTGTTCGCGAGCCAGACCGTGGTCAGGGCGAACGGCATCGGGGGCAGTCCCACACGCCGCGCGAGCGAGATCACGATGGGGGTGAGGAGCACCGCGGTGGTGTCGATCGACAGGAAGACGGTGCAGAGCACGGCGAGCACGACGACCGCGCCCCAGAGGCCGATGGTGCGTCCGCCACCGACCCGGGCGGCGACGTCGGCGAGGCGGTCGAACACCCCGGCGTCCGCGGCGAGCTCGGCGACGACGGTCAGCCCGAGCACGAACCCGAGGACCGGCAGGACCCGGTCGGCGAGCACGGCGAGGTCGTCGAGGGGCAGCAGCCCGAACACGACGCAGACCGCGCCGACCACGAGCAGGGCCGCTCCGATGACCGCTTGACGCACGAACACTCCTCCGGCAGACACCGCGGCAGGGTGACCGGCGGCGCTCCAATGTACGGGCCGGTAGCGTTGTCAGCACGACGACAGGAGGCCTCTGTGCGCAAGTTCATGTTCAACGGTGCGGTATGGAGTTCGCTCATCAGCGGCTACAGCGTGCTGCAGACCACCCGCCAGGGACCGCGTGACTGGCGGCTCGCGCTGACCTGGGTCGCGTGGCTCGCCACGACGATCGTGGCGATCGGCACGGTCGTCGAGGACGACCGCGCGGTCAAGGCGCGCCAGTAGGTCCAGACGCGGCAGGCGGTTGCAGACGCGACCGGCCTGACGGACGGGAGGCACGGTGCCAGCTGGCACCGTGCCTCCCGTCCGTCGTCCGTCCCGTGCACGGCACGCGGTCACGTCACCGGGTCAGCGCTCGGACTCCGGGATGCCGGACGTCTGGATCGGTCCGGTGAAGAGCGCGCCGCGCTCGTCGTCACCGAACAGCTGCGAGTCCCCCTCTGCCGGGCGTCCGCGGCGGCGCGGTGCCGCCGCACCCGGCTCGGTGAGCTGCACCCGCTGGACCGGCAGGGCGTCCGGGTGGGTGCGCTGGATCCACTCGACCATCTCCTCGCGGACGTAGCAGCGGAGGTCGAACAGGCCGCCGGCGTCGGGTGCCGTCACGAGGATGCGGACCCGGACCAGTCCCCCGACGGCGTCCGTGACCTGGAGCACCTTGACCCGGCGGTCCCAGATCGTCGAGGTGTCGAGGATCCGGTCGAGCTCCGTCCGCATGTCGGCCGGGCTCACCCGCCAGTCGAGGTCGAACTCGACGGCACCGAGCAGTTCGCTGCCGGTCCGGGTCCAGTTCTCGAACGGCGTGCTCGTGAAGTACGTCGACGGCAGCACGAACCGACGGTCGTCCCACAGGTGCACGACGACGTAGGTCAGCGTGATCTCCTCGATCCGTCCCCACTGCTGCTCGACCACGACGACGTCGTCGACGCGGATCGACCCGGAGAACGCCAGCTGCATGCCGGCGAACACGTTGCCGAGCGTGGACTGCGCGGCGAGGCCCGCGACCACGGAGATGAGGCCGGCGCTGGCGAGCACGCTCGCGCCCGCGGCCTCGACCCCGTCGAAGGTCAGCAGGATCGCGCCGACCGCGATGATGACGAGCACGGCGACGGTGAGCCGCCGGATGATGAGCACCTGGGTGCGGATGCGACGCGCCTGCCGGTTGTCGGGCACGTCGATGCGGAAGCGGTGCAGCCCGAGGTCCTCGAGGAAGATCGCGACCTGGCACGCGAGCCAGCAACCGGTCGCGATCGTGACGATCAGGAAGGCGTGCGCGACCTCGTCGCGCCACGGGTAGTCGTCGGGGTTCCGCGGGATGCTCGACGTGAACGCGATCCAGAGCAGGACCACCAGCAGCACGGTGCGGAAGGGGTGCTTCGTCCGTCGCGAGAGCACGCCGGCCCAGCGTTCCCGGCGCGCGATCGCCCGGAGGACCAGGTGCAGGACGAGGGCGACGACGGCGGTCACGAGCAGGGCGAACCCGATCGCGACGAGGAGTCGGAGGAGGATGTCCATCCCTCCATGCAAGCAACGGACGACGGTCGTCGTTCAGGTTCGGGCCGCCGTCGGCTGTGCGGACGTTCAGCAGCTGCGGTTCGACCGAACCGGGGTTTGCGTGACGCCCCGGTCCGGTGCGCATGTAGGTTCTCTCGCATGACAGCGCAGAACGACACGGGTGGCAACCGAGCGCCGGCGAACGACTTCTCGCACGAGCAGGAGGGCTACCAGCACGGTCTGAAGCCCCGGCAACTGCAGATGATCGCGATCGGCGGCGCGATCGGCACCGGCCTCTTCCTCGGTGCCGGTGGACGCCTGCACACCGCGGGCCCCGCGCTCGCGCTGACCTACCTGGTCGCCGGGATCTTCGCCTTCTTCATCCTGCGGGCCCTGGGCGAGCTGGTGCTGCACCGCCCGTCCTCGGGGTCGTTCATCTCGTACGCCCGCGAGTTCTACGGCGAGAAGTTCGCGTACGCCGCCGGCTGGATGTACTTCCTGAACTGGGCGATGACCTCGATCGTCGACACCACCGCCGTCGCGATCTACCTGCAGTACTGGTCGGCCTTCACCGCGGCGCCGCAGTGGCTGCTCGCGCTGATCGCCCTGATCGTCGTCCTCGCGGCGAACATGGTCGCCGTGAAGGTGTTCGGCGAGCTCGAGTTCTGGTTCGCCCTGATCAAGGTCGCCGCGCTCGTGGCGTTCCTCCTCGTCGCGATCATCTGGCTCGTCTTCGCGTTCCCCGTCGAGGCCGGTGGCGAGGCCGTCCGGACCGGCTTCACGATCTGGGGCGACAACGGCGGGCTGTTCCCGAACGGGCTGCTCCCCGCGGTCATCGTGATCCAGGGTGTCGTCTTCGCCTACGCCGCGATCGAACTCGTCGGCACGGCATCGGGTGAGACGCAGAACGCCGAGAAGGTCATCCCGCGCGCGATCAACTCCGTCGTCTTCCGCATCGCGGTCTTCTACGTCGGATCGATCATCCTGCTCTCCCTGCTGCTGCCGTACACGGCCTACAAGGAGGGCGAGAGCCCCTTCGTGACGTTCTTCTCGTCGCTCGGCAACCCGCACGTCGGCGCGATCGTCGGCGGCATCATGAACTTCGTCGTGCTCACCGCCGCCCTGTCGTCGCTGAACGCCGGCCTGTACTCCACCGGACGCGCGCTCCACTCGATGGGCATGAACGGTTCGGCGCCGAAGTGGACCACGAAGATGTCGAAGGGCGGCGTCCCCTACGCCGGCATCCTGCTCACCGCGGCGTTCACCGTCGCGGGCGTCGTGCTGAACTACTTCGTCCCGAAGCAGGCGTTCGAGATCGCCCTGAACATCGCCAGCCTCGGCATCATCACCGCGTGGGGCACGATCATCCTGTGCCAGATGCGACTGCGCCAGTGGGCCAAGCAAGGGCTCGCGAAGGAACCCTCGTTCAAGCTCCCCGGGGCGCCGGTCACGGCGTGGCTGACCCTGGCGTTCCTCGCCTCGGTCATCGTCCTGATGGCGATCGACTACCCCGTCGGCACGTACACCATCGCGTCCCTCGTCATCATCATCCCGCTGCTCGTCGTCGGCTGGTTCCTGCAGCGTGACCGCATCCTGCGCATCGCCGCCCTGCGCGAGGGCGTCACCGGCCCCTACCCGATCGGCGTCCGCGACCCCGCCGCCTCGGTGCGACGCGACGGCGACGGGAGCTAGCGCTCCGCTTGTCCCCGGAACGCAAGGCCCCAGCGCCGAACACGAGCGGTCCGGCACCCGTCGCTACCATCAGCGGGTGCCGGACCGCTCTCCTTCTCCCACCCTCGACCTGCAGCTCAGCTGGCGAGGTGCCTACGGACGCCTCCGGGTGTTCGCGGATCGTCTCGAGGCCGAGACCGACTACCAGCGCGAGACGCGCACCGTGGTGCCGATGGACGCGGTGCAGGGGTGGCGCCTCGGACCGTGCGACGAGGACGCCGTCTGCGTCGAGTTCATCGCCGGGCAGGACACCTACCGGGTGCTGCTCGACACCCCGGACGAGCAGCTCGCTGCGCTGGCGATCCGGAAGGTGCTCGGCCCGCCGCTGGAGTCCTGAGGACGCCGGTGCCGGGGCGCGCTGCCCCGTTGCCCGGGGCCACGTTGCCCGGGTGCCCGGGTGCCCGGGTCAGTCGTCGGTGTCGACGCGGTCGGTGACGACGTCACCGGAGCCAGCGTCGATGCGCACGCTGTGCTTCGTGCCGGACGAGTCGAGCACGTCGCCCTCCCAGACGACCGTGCCGACGTGGTCGTCGAGTCCGAGCTCGGTCACGGTCCCCGCGTGCAGGTCCTGGAAGGCGTCGACGGCCTGCTTGACGCTCAGGTCGGCGGCGGCGACGAAGCGCTCGTGCTCGGCCTTGTCGTCCGCGTCGGCGGCCTCGGTCTGCGGGGTGCCGGCGACCGCGGAACCGTCGGCGTTCGTGTGCACCTCGTGCTCGGTGCCGTCCTTCGTCACGACCAGGACCTCGTAGGCGGAGGCGCCCTGCTCCTGCTCGACCGAGATGACGGTGCCCGAGCCGACCTCACCGCGTGCGGTGGCGACGGCGGCGAGCAGGGCCTTGTTCGAGCCGGCGGACGCCGAGCCGGACGATGACGAGCCGGTGCCGGTGCCGGCCGAGTCCGTCGCCGACGAGCCGACCGAACCGGAGCCGGCCGAGCCGGTGTCGTCGTCGGAGTCGTCGCTGGCGCACCCGGTGAGTGCGAGCGCCGCGACGATCGGCAGGGCGGCGAACGCGGCGATGCGGCGGGCGGAGGGCTTCTGGTGCTGGGTACGGGAGTTCATGTGGACGAGCATCGCGTCGGGGTGCTGAAGCAGCCCTGAAGCCGCCTGTTCAGCCGCCGAGTGCGATGCGGACGACGAACCGCGCGCCACCGAGCGGGGACGCGACCACGGTCGTCTCACCGCCGTGGGCCCGCACGGCGTCACGGACGATGGCGAGGCCAAGCCCCGCGCCGCCGGCGTCCCGGCTGCGGGCCTCGTCGAGACGGACGAACCGCTCGAAGACGCGCTCGCGCTCGTCCTCGGGGACGCCGGTGCCGTCGTCGTCGACCGTGAGCACCGCGGACCCGTCGTGCTCGGTGAGCGACACGGCGACGCGTGTGCTCGCGTGCCGGACGGCGTTGTCGACGAGGTTCCGGACCACCCCCGCCAGCACGCGCTCGTCGCCGAGGACCCGCGCTGCCGAGATCGCCGAGCCGTCCACCCGCACCGCCGGGGCGTCGCCGTCGCGCTCGGGCGCGCCACCGGCCGTCGACCGTGCACGCGCACGGGCCACCGCGTCGAGCGCCAGGTCGTCCAGGTCGACGGGGCGCCGCGTGCGGACCCCGCCCTCGTCGAGGCGGGAGAGCTCGAGCAGCCCGGTCACCAGGTCCTGCAGGCGCACCGCCTCGGACCGGACGACGTCGGCGAGGTCCGCCACCTCGGTCCGCTCCGGGTGCGCGACGGCGACCTCGGCGTGCTGCCGGATCGACGCGATCGGCGACCGGAGTTCGTGGGAGGCATCGGACACGAAGCGCCGCTGGCTCTCGGCGGAGCGTTCGAGGCGGTCGAGCATGGCGTTCATGGTGCTCGCGAGCCGGGCGACCTCGTCGCCGGTGTCCGGGACCTCCACCCGGGCGTCCGGACGGGCCGCCCGGATCGTCTCGACCTCGGTGCGCATCCGTTCCACCGGCCGCAGCGAGCGCCCGGTGACGGCCCAGGTGACCGCGACCAGCAGGAGCACCAGCACGGGCACCCCCACGGCGAGGAGCACGACGGCGGTGCGGACCGCGGTGTCGGCCTGGTCGAGCGTGGCGCCGTAGACGAGCGTCGCCTCACCGCCGCCGGGCAGGTCCACGTCGTCCGCCACGAGCAGCCAGCGTTCGCCGTCGTGGGTCCACCGGGACTCGTCGGCGGTCGGGAGGGCGTCCCCGTCGGCGTCCTCGCCGTGCGCCAGGACCGCCCCGCCGTCGCCGATCACCTGCACCAGGACGTCCTCGTAGCCGGTCACCGCGGCCGCACCGTCCGCCTCGACCCGGGAGGACACCTGCTCGAGACCCGCCTCGGCGGAGGTCCGCACGCCGTCGAGCAGCACGAGCCGCAGCACGACGACGAAGGCGACGGCACCGATGACCAGGGCCGCGAGGACGACGACCCCGGCGCCGAGCGTGGTGCGGGCCCGGACCGACCGGGCGCGCCGTGGCCTGGACGGCGCGACTCCGCTCGCACCGGGCTTCGGCCGCTCAGCCACCGTCCGCCGCCAAGCGGTACCCGGCGCCCCGGACCGTCTCGATCGCGGCACGCCCGAACGGTCGGTCGAGCTTCCGGCGGAGGTGCCCGACGTACACCTCGACGATGTTCGGGTCGCCCTCGAAGTCGACGTCCCAGACGTTCTCGATGACGTCGCGCTTCGACCGGACCTGTCCCGGGTGCCGTGCGAGGTACTCGAGCACGGCGAACTCGCGGCTGGTCAGTTCGACGGGGGTCTCGCCGCGGGCCACGGTGCGCGCCGCGGGGTCGACCACCAGGTCGCCGAGGGTCAGCACGGTGGGGCGCTCGCGGGCACCGCGTCGGACGAGCGCCCGCAACCGTGCGACGAGTACCGGGTGCGAGAACGGCTTGGTGACGTAGTCGTCGGCCCCCGCGTCGAGCGCCTCGACCTGGTCCCACTCGCCGTCCTTGGCCGTCAGCATGAGCACAGGGGTCCAGTCGCCGTCGGCGCGGAGCTGCGCGCACACGGCCCAGCCGCTCAGGCCGGGCATCATCAGGTCGAGCACGATCGCGTCGTAGCGGAACTCACGCGCGTGCCACAGCCCGTCCACGCCGTCGTTCGCGACGTCGACCGCCCACCCCTCGGCCTCGAGGCCGCGGCGCACGCCGTCGGCGAGCCGGACCTCGTCGTCGACCACCAGCACACGCATGGGGTCGATCCTGCCGTGCCCCGCTGAAGCAGGGCTGAAGCGGCGTGCTCAGACCAGCAGCAGGATCCCGGCGATCACGGACGCGAGGGCGATGGCGAGCGCGATGAGCAGGAGCACGAGGTGCACCGTGTAGAACGTCGTCGGCTTGCCGGCGGCGTCGCGGGCACGGGAGTCCTTCGCGACACGCTGGAAGAAGCGCGGCCAGGTGACGACGTTGAAGACGGCGCCGATGAACAGGACGACTGCGGCGAAGACGAGCACGGGACGATCCTAGTGAACGTTCGCGGCGACGATGCCGGTCCGGCGACGCCGGGCGGGTGGTGCTCGGCCGCCCCCAACGCGGCCGAGTCCCGACCCGGCAGGCCACAGGATCTGTAGCACTTGCTACAGACTGTACACGGCCTGTCCGGCAGCGTCGAGGGACTACGCCGTCTCGAGCGCGGCCTCGGCGTCGGCGAGGGCGGCACGCTCGGCGTCGGTCAGGGACGCCCGTGCACCCCGGACGCCGTCGTTGATCTCGACGATGCGGCGGCTGAGCCGGGTCGCGGGGTCGTCGGTCGGCGGGTAGGCGTTGTCCACGCCGATCCGTTCGTGCAGCGGTGCCAGGCGGCGGAGCGCATCGTCCACACGGCGGGCACGGCGGCGGCGGGAGATCCGGTGCCCGAAGACGAGCAGGAGCATGCCGGACGCCACGCACAGCACGGCCCCCGGCGTGGTGATGTCGTAGGGCAGCGAGAGCGCGTGCGTGACGTCCAGGTCGCCGGCGACGTGGGCGACGTCCATCACGACCACCACGACCATGCGGACGACCCCGAGCACCCCGCCGAGGACCAGGACCCACAGCCCCACCAGGTCGGTGGTCGTCCGGGCCTCGCGCAGCCGGAGCACGCAGATGAACCCCGTGGCGCCGAGGGCCACGCCGAGGTACACGGTCTGCGCGATCGAGTAGACGGTGGCAGCCGGATGCGAGCCGGCGTCGAGCATGAAGGTCGTCGTGGTCGCGGGCTTGTCGAGCACGGTGAACGCGACGACGACCACCACGACGACCACGGCGAACGACACCACGACCGCGTTCCGGAGCCAGGGCCGCGCCGCGCCGACCGCCTTCGCCACGCCCCACAGCAGCGTGCTCGTGCCGGCCACCATGAGGCAGTCGCTGATGACGGTGACGACGTTGAACCCGCCGAGCAGCGGGTCGAGCCACCGGTACAGCGGGTCGACGTTCGTCACGATGGTGGCGGCGAAGAGCAGGAACGTGAACGCCAGGGTGCGGTCCTGCCCGCGTTGCAGGACCAACAGCACGATCGTCCCGACGATGAGCAGCACCGCCTGGACGACGGCGATGATCACCCGAAGACCCCGCGGAAGGCGCTCGGGCGGCCGCGGTGCTGGCGGATCACGGTGGCCAGGCGGTCGGCGAAGACCTCGGCCTCGTGCTCGTAGGTGTTCGAGAACAGCCCACGGGCGAGTGCCCGCTCGACCTTGTACTCGGGCAGGTCGGGGATGACGTCACGGATGTAGGCGCTCTGCGGGGCGTGTTCCTGGTGCCGGTGCAGGACGTGCCCGAGCTCGTGCCCGATCACGAACGACCGGAACGTCGGCGAGGTCGTCGGCGAGATCATCACGAGGTGCGCGTGCTCGAGGGTGGCCACGAAGCCGCACACGGGTTCGGCGGCGAGGAACGACTCCTCGCGCACCACGATCGGCTTGCCGACGACGTCAGCGGCGGCGACGACGGCCTGGTCGACGTCCGACCACCCCTCGGCGGCACCACGAGCCCAGAACGCCTCGACGAGGGCGTCGGTCATGCGACGCTCCCCCGCTGCGATTCCTCCTCGAGCACCTCGGCGATGCGCCGCAGCGCGTCGGGTGAGAGCTCACCGGGGAAGGTCCGGGCCGCGAAGCCGCTCACGCGGGCGGAGCGCAGGGACCGGACGAGTGCGAGCTGGGCACCAATCCGTTCCGGCACCTCGCTGTCCTCGAGCAGGAAGCGTTCGTCGACCTCGAAGTACCCGGCCAGCAGGCGCAGGAGCTCGGTGTCGCGGTTGCGGCGGCCGTCGCCGGAGAGCATGTAGGTCCACTTCGCCCGCGACAGCGAGCCGCCATGCGCCGCGACGTACTCCTCGATCGAGGAGAACGGCACCGGGGCGCCACGCTGCGACTCCTCGAAGTCGAGGAGCAGGTTGAGGCGGCGCGCGAGCTCGGCGGCGTCGAGCGCCCCGCCCTTCAGATCACCCGTGTCCATCTCGGACTCCTCCCCAGCCGTGTCCGCGGGACCTGTGGGTCCGGCGCGTGGACGCCATGCTAGCGCGGGTGCCCGGCACGCGCGCCGCTACCCTCGTGGGCATGCCCCGCCGCTTCCCCGCCACCGTCGCGGCACCGGTCGAGCACGAGATCGTCATCACGAAGTCGCGGTTCATCACGACCGTCGCGCCGGTGTCCGGGGTCGAGGACGCCGACCGCGTCATCGCCGAGGTCCGCCGTCGGTACTGGGACGCCCGGCACAACTGCACGGCGATGGTCACCGGCGTGCTCGGCGACCAGGCCCGTTCCTCGGACGACGGGGAGCCCTCCGGCACCGCGGGCGTCCCGATGCTCGAGGTCCTGCGACGCCGCGGGCTGACCGACGTCGTCGCGGTCGTCACGCGGTACTTCGGCGGGGTCAAGCTCGGTGCCGGCGGACTGGTCCGGGCCTACTCGACCTCGGTGTCCGAGGCGCTCGACACGGCGGTCCTCGTCCGTCGCGAGGCCCTGACGCAGGTGCGCTTCGACGTCGACCACGCCGACGCCGGGCGGCTCGACAACGTGCTGCGCGACTGGGTCCGGCACCACCACGCGACGCTCGGCCCGACCGAGTACGGGCAGGCGGCGACCTTCGAGGTGTGGGTCCCCCACGAGGCGCTCGGCGCCCTGACCGCCGACCTCGCCGCCGCGTCGGCCGGTTCGCTCGAACCCGTCATCGGCGAGGAGCGGATCGTCGACGTCCGCGCCGGCTGACGTCCGCGCCGACTGAATTCGCAGTTCCTGCACACCTCGGGCGTGTCTCGGCATCGGCGTGGAAACCTGCCCGGAACGCACGAACGCCCCGACTCGATGAGCCGGGGCGTTCGTCCTGCGGTGCACCCCCTCGGACTTGAACCGAGAACCCACTGATTAAGAGTCAGTTGCTCTGCCAATTGAGCTAGAGGTGCATGTTCCGGCTTCCGTGCCGCAACGGGAATCAACAATAGCATGGGTTTCGCGCGCCCACGACCACTCGCGGGCGCACGACGCGAACAGGAGCACCATGACCGACCGTCTCGTCCCCGGCGACACCGCCCCCGACTTCACGCTGCCCGACCAGGACGGCGTCGAGCACTCCCTCGCTGCCCTCCGCGGCAAGAAGGTCATCGTGTACTTCTACCCGGCGGCGTCCACCCCGGGCTGCACCACCGAGGCCTGCGACTTCCGCGACAACATGTCCACGCTGCAGGCCGCCGGCTACGAGGTCCTCGGCGTCTCGAAGGACGAGCAGGCGAAGCTCAAGACGTTCCAGCACGAGCAGGCGCTGACCTTCCCGCTGCTGAGCGACCCCGACCTCGCCGTGCACAAGGCCTACGCGGCCTGGGGCGAGAAGAACAACTACGGCAAGATCGTCACCGGCACGATCCGGTCCACGATCGTGGTCGACGAGGACGGCACCGTCCAGCTGCCGCTCTACAACGTCAAGGCCACCGGGCACGTGGCGAGCCTGCGGAAGAAGCTCGGCCTGGTCTGAGGGCCGGCCACGCACTGGAGGCCCGGTGCCGGTTCCGAGAACCGGCACCGGGCCTCCAGTGCGTGGCGGACCAGACTGTCTACTCGGCCGGACGCGCGAGCGCGGCCGTCACCGACCGCGACAGCACCAGCGTGATGCCGAGCAGGGCCGGGACGAGCAGCACCCAGCCGACCGCGGCGACCCGGAAGACGCCCTGGAACGCCCCGATCGCGATGGCGCCCTGCAGGACCTGCCAGACGATGATGCCGGAGCGCACCCACGCCCGGCCCTGCCACAGGCCGTTCAGCAGCGCGCCGAGCCAGAGCGCAGCGATGGCGACGAGGACGGTGAGGGCGATGCCGGAGGCGATGCTCGTGGCCGGGGCGACGACCAGTTCGACGACCAGGACCACGGTCACGACCACCAGCGCGAGGAACTCGAGGCCGACCACGGCGAGCAGCCCCAGCATCGCCGGCGACCGGCGCGCGACGGGTGCGGAGGGTTCGGTGTCGTTCGGGGTGTCGTCGTGCACAGTGATCCTCCAGCATCGGAACCCTTGATTTGGCCCTACCAGTATGGAACGATATTGGAGGTCGTTTGGACGGCACGATGTGGTGTGCGTCTCCCGTGGTTCATCGCTCCTCCCCCGAGCGTCTCGCGGGCGTCAGACACGCTTCCTGCGGACTCCTCCCCACAGTTGTCCCCTCCATGCCGCATGCATGGTCAGCGGTCCGATCCCCCGAACCACGGCCCCGGCCTGCCGTTCGAGCATCGACATCAAGGAGCACCACACATGGACTGGCGTGACAAGGCTGCCTGCCTCACCGCAGACCCCGAGCTCTTCTTCCCCGTCGGGAACACCGGGCCCGCCGTCGACCAGATCGAGAAGGCCAAGTCGGTCTGTGCGCGTTGCACGGTCACCGAGATGTGCCTGCAGTACGCACTCGAGAACAACCAGGACTCGGGTGTCTGGGGTGGTCTCAGCGAGGACGAGCGTCGTGCGCTGAAGCGTCGCGCCGCCCGCGCTCGCCGCGCGTCCTGACCCCGGTCGTCTGACACCACGACGCCCGTCGTCCCCTCGGGGGCGGCGGGCGTCGTCGTGCGTGCGGCGTCAGGCGGCGGGGGCGGTCAGCCAGCGGAACGGGATGGTGATCGTCACCTCGGTGCCGCTGCCGGTCAGGGTGTGCCAGTCGATGGTGCCGCCGAGCTCGCCCTGGATGAGCGTACGGACGATCTGCGTGCCGAGGCCCGAGCCGACCTTGCCTTCGGGGAGCCCCACGCCGTTGTCGCGGACCTCGATCTCCAGGTGGTCGTCGAAGCGGCGGGCGACGATCTCGACCTCGCCGTCGCGGCCGTCCAGCCCGTGCTCGACGGCGTTCGTCACGAGTTCGGTGAGGCCGAGTGCGAGCGGCGTCGCAGCCTCGGAGGGCAGCACCCCGAACTCGCCGGTCTTCTTCGGGTGCACGGTGGTGTTGTGCGACGCGGCGACCTCGGTCACGAGCTTGAGCACCGAGTCGAACACCTCGTCGAAGTCCACGGTCTGGCTGAGCCCGCTCGACAGGGTGTCGTGCACGACGGCGATGGCGGCGACGCGGCGCATGGCGTTCTGCAGCGAGGTCCGCGCTTCGTCCGAGTGCGTACGACGGGCCTGGATCCGCAGCAGGGACGCCACGGTCTGCAGGTTGTTCTTCACGCGGTGGTGGATCTCGCGGATCGTGGCGTCCTTGGTGATGAGCTCGCGCTCCTGGTGCCGCAGCTCGGACACGTCGCGGCAGAGCACGATGGCACCGATGCGCTCACCGTGGTCCCGGAGCGGGATCGAGCGGAGCGACACTGTGACGCCCTTCGACTCGATGTCCGCCCGCCACGGTGCGCGGCCGGTGACGACGAGCGGCAGGGACTCGTCGACGTCGAGCTGGGCGCCGATGAGCTCGGTGGTGACCTCGGCGAGGGACTTCCGCTCGAGCTCGCCCTCGAAGCCCATGCGGTTGAACGCGCTCAGGCCGTTCGGGCTCGCGAACGTGACGATGCCGGCGGTGTCGAGGCGCAGCAGGCCGTCGCTGGCACGAGGCGCACCACGACGGGGGCCCGCCGGTGCGCCGAGGTCGGGGAAGTCACCGGTGGCGATCATGCCGAACAGGTCGTTCGCGCTCGCGGTGAAGTTGAGTTCCTGGCGGCTCGGGGTCCGCATCTCGTCCTGGTTGGAGTGCCGGGTGACGACTGCGATCGGTCGCTCGGTCGTCTCGGCGCTCTTCGCGCTCAGGCGGCGGAGCACCGGGATCGCGCGGACGCGGGTCGGGGTGTCCTCGTACCAGTCCGGCTCGGCGGAGTCGACGACCCGGGACCCGGCGAAGCTCTCCGTCACCTGGCCGCGCCACTCCTCGCGGATCTCCTGCCCGACGATGTCCCGGTAAAACAGCGTCGCCGCGGAGCTCGGCCGGGCGTGTGCCACGGCCACGAACGAGCCGTCCTCGGCGGTCGGGACCCAGAGCACCATGTCGGCGAAGGACAGGTCGGCGAGGAGCTGCCAGTCCCCCACGAGCAGGTGGAGCCACTCCACGTCTGCTTCCGAGGAACGGCCTTGCGCGAGGACGAGGTCACTGAGGGTCGACACCCAGCCAGTCTAGGTCCGCTGCCTTGTGGAGAACGTCGCCCTCTCCACAGGGTAGACCGGTGTGTATTTCGTATGTCGCACGCCCCATACGCTCGCTCCAACGACGGAAGGGGCAGGGGTGGCAGAGCAGGCACGCCGCATCGATCACGAGACGACGACGGCGCACCCGCCGCCGCTGCGGATCGTCGAACCGGCACCGGAGCCCGCCACGGCGACCGGCCTCGCGGGCCCGGCGACGACCGCACGGGCGCTCGGGCTCTGCGTCGCCGAGGTGCTCACCGGCGCGCGGGACGTCGACAGCATCGCCCGGTGGATCAGCGACGACGTGCAGCGGCACCTGCAGCAGCGGGCCGCGGTGGCAGCGCACGCCCGGGGCTCCGGTCGGCGGGCACGCGGACGCCCGGTGCTCCGGGTCGGCAGCGTGCTCGTCTGCCGCCCCGCGGCGGGCGTCGCCGAGGCGACGGTGGTCGTGCACGCGCGCAGCCACGCGCGGGCGGTCGCCATGCGGCTCGAAGAGCGACACGGACGGTGGCAGGCGACCGCGATCGGGGTCCTGTAGCCGGTGGCGGACGGACGGGAGGCCCGGTGCCAGCTGGCACCGGGCCTCCCGTCCGTCGTCGGTCACGCTCGGTGAGCAGGAATGGTCGGGTCCCGATGTGGGACCCGACCATTCCTGCTCACGATGCGCTCGCGCGCGGACGCTAGTTCTTCTTGGCCGCCTGGCGACGCTCGGCGCGGTTGCTCGCCGCGGCCTGACCGGAGGCGGTGGCCGCGTTGCCGAACGCGGAGCCCTGCTCCGGCTCGGCGACCGCTTCGGCCTCAGCCTCGGCCTGGGCGCGCTGCGCACGAGCGGTCGCGGCCTGCTCGAGGCGACCCTTTTCGTCGCGGACTTCGACCTCGCCGTCGATCGACGGTGCCGAGTACTCGAGGCCGGAGACCTCGTCCTCGCCGAGGCCCTTGGCCTCGATCACCGCGTTCTCGCCGTCGGACTGCACCTGGACCTCGAGGTTGAAGAGGTAGCCCACGGACTCCTCGCGGATCTGCCCCATCATCGTCTGGAACAGGGCGTAGCCCTCGCGCTGGTACTCGACCAGCGGGTCGCGCTGCGCCATCGCGCGGAGGCCGATGCCGTCCTTGAGGTAGTCCATCTCGTACAGGTGGTCGCGCCAGCGGCGGTCGATCACCGAGAGCACCACGCGACGCTCGAGCTCACGCATCGCCTCGTCGCCGAGGAGCTCCTCGCGCTGCTGGTAGGCCAGCTTGGCGTCGGAGAGGATCTCGCGGGCCAGGAAGTCACGCGATGCCTTGCCCTTCGAGCCGGCCTCGGTGATGACCTCGTCGATGGAGATCGAGATCGGGTAGAGCGTGCCGAGCTCGGTCCACATGGCGTCGAGGTCCCAGTCGTCCGGGGAGCCTTCGCCGGTGTGGCTGTCGATCACGTCGTCGATGACGGCCTTGAGGAACGACTGCGCGCGGTCGTGCAGGTCGTCGCCCTCGAGGATGTGGCGGCGGTCGCTGTAGATCGCCTCGCGCTGGCGGTTCAGGACGTCGTCGTACTTCAGGACGTTCTTGCGGATCTCGGCGTTGCGGCCCTCGACCTGCGCCTGGGCGGACCGGATCGCACGGCCGACGAGCTTGTTCTCGATCGCCAGGTCGTCCGGCACGTTCGATCGACCCATCAGGCTCTCGGCGGCACCGGAGTTGAACAGGCGCATCAGGTCGTCGGTCAGCGACAGGTAGAAGCGGCTCTCGCCCGGGTCACCCTGACGGCCGGAACGACCACGCAGCTGGTTGTCGATGCGGCGCGACTCGTGGCGCTCGGTGCCGAGCACGTACAGGCCGCCGACGGCGCGGACCTTGTCGCCCTCTTCCTCGACCTCGGCCTTGACGCGGGCGAACACGTCGTCCCACTCGGCCTCGTACTCGTCGGGGGTCTCGGTCGGCGACAGGCCCTTGGCGTGCATCTCCTGCACGGCGAGGAACTCGGCGTTGCCACCGAGCATGATGTCGGTACCACGACCGGCCATGTTCGTCGCGACGGTCACGGCGCCGAAGCGACCGGCCTGGGCAACGATCGCGGCTTCACGTGCGTGGTTCTTCGCGTTGAGGACCTCGTGCTTGACGCCCTGCTTGGCGAGGAGCTTCGACAGGTACTCGGACTTCTCGACGCTCGTGGTGCCGACGAGGACGGGCTGGCCCTTCTCGTGGCGCTCCGCGATGTCCTCGGCGACCTGCTCGAACTTCGCCTTCTCGTTCTTGTAGACGAGGTCGGTCTGGTCGATGCGCTGCATCGGCTTGTTCGTCGGGATGGGCACGACGCCGAGCTTGTAGGTCGACATGAACTCGGCCGCCTCGGTCTCGGCGGTACCGGTCATGCCGGAGAGCTTCTGGTAGAGGCGGAAGTAGTTCTGCAGCGTGACGGTGGCGAGGGTCTGGTTCTCGGCCTTGACCTCGACACCTTCCTTCGCCTCGATCGCCTGGTGGATGCCCTCGTTGTAGCGGCGGCCCATCAGGATGCGGCCGGTGTGCTCGTCGACGATGAGCACCTCGCCGTTCATCACGACGTAGTCCTTGTCCTTCTTGAACAGGGCGACGGCCTTGATGGAGTTGTTGAGGAACGAGATGAGCGGGGTGTTCGCCGACTCGTACAGGTTCTCGATGCCGAGGTAGTCCTCGACCTTCTCGATGCCGGGCTCGAGGACACCGACGGTGCGCTTCTTCTCGTCGACCTCGTAGTCCTCGCCCGGGGTGAGGCGCTTGGCGATCGAGGCGAACTCGGTGAACCAGCGGTTGGCCTCGCCCGAGGACGGACCGGAGATGATGAGCGGCGTGCGGGCCTCGTCGATGAGGATCGAGTCGACCTCGTCCACGACGGCGAAGAAGTGGCCTCGCTGCACCATGTCGGACGCCTGCCACGCCATGTTGTCGCGCAGGTAGTCGAAGCCGAACTCGTTGTTCGTGCCGTACGTGATGTCGGCGGCGTACTGCTCGCGGCGCTCGGCCGGGGTCTGGTTCGCGATGATGCAGCCGGTGGTCATGCCCAGCGCGCGGAAGACGCGGCCCATGATCTCGGACTGGTACGACGCCAGGTAGTCGTTGACCGTGATGACGTGCACACCGCGCGACGGGATCGCGTTGAGGTAGGCGGCGGTCGTCGCGACGAGGGTCTTGCCCTCACCGGTCTTCATCTCGGCGATGTTGCCGAGGTGCAGCGCCGCGCCACCCATGAGCTGCACGTCGAAGTGCCGCATGCCCAGGGTCCGCTTCGCGGCTTCACGCACGGCGGCGAACGCCTCGGGCAGGAGGTCGTCGAGGGTCTCGCCGTTGGCGTACCGCTCGCGCAGCTCCTTGGTCTCGTCGTGGAGTTCCTCGTCGGTGAGGCTCGAGAAGTCGTCCTCGAGGTCGTTGATGGCCGAGGCGTACGCCTTCAGCCGGCGGAGGGTTCGTCCTTCGCCGATGCGGAGGACCTTCTCCAGCACGTTTGCCACGTGAACTCCTTACGAGGTCGTCGCGCGCGACCTGCACGCCCGATCGACCAGTCATGCTAGCAACCCGCGAACCCACGGCGCTGTGAGCGGCGCGGCTGTCGCGGACACGGGTGTGCGCGGCCCGCGAAAGGACCGCGCACACGGTGCGGGACCGGAGGCCCCGAGTCGGATCAGGCGATCGCGGCTGCGCGCTCCGCGTCGGTGTCGACCGCGGCCGGCGCCTGGCCTGCGGGCACCTCGTCGATGCCGATCACGCCGTAGTCCCAGCCCTTGCGTCGGTACACGACACTCGGGCGGCGGGTCTCGGCGTCGAGGAACAGGTAGAAGTCGTGCCCGACGAGTTCCATGTAGTACAGGGCGTCGTCGACCGTCATCGGGGCCGCCTCGAAGACCTTGTGCCGGATGACGACCGGGCTGTAGACCTCGTTCTCGTCCTCGGCGGCCTCTTGATCGACGACCGGGACGGCACCGGTCGCGACGTCCTCGATGAGCTTGCCGTCGGCCGGGACGACGCCCATGCCGTCGAAGCCGCTGCCGGCGGCCTCGGCGACCGAGGTGGGGCGGTGCCGACCGTGGTGCACCTTGCGGCGGTCACGCGCCCGACGGAGGCGTTCCATGATCCGCGCGAAGGCGAGGTCGAAGGCGGCGTACTTGTCCGACGCCGCGGACTCGGCCCGTACGAGCGGCCCCGGTCCGATCAGCGTGAGCTCCACGCGGTCCTCGCCCTGGCTGCCGCTCGACTTCTCGTGGTGGCGGCTGATGCGCACCTCGAAGGCGAGGGCGCGGTCGGCGAGCACGTCGATCTTCTCGGACTTCTGTTCGACGTAGGTGCGGAAACGGTCGGTGACCCCGACGTTCCGGCCCGTGATCGTCACGTCCATGTGGCGGCTCCCATCCAGTGTCGGCGCGTCGCCTCCGTCCGGCGACCCGAACGCCTTGTCGCGAGGCTAGACCCGGCGCACCCTCGGCGTCACGGGGAGGCGGCGAGTCCGTCGGACACTCACCGGACACACAGCGGCCACCGGGTGTTCACCGAGCGTCAGTCGTCGACGCTCGCCACGGCGACGCAGCGCACCACCCGACCACCCGCCGCCCGCACCGCTCGGACGCCCTCGGCCATCGTGACGCCCGTCGTCACGACGTCGTCGACGAGCACGACGTCGCGGCCGTCGACACCGGTTGCCCGCAGGGTCCCGACGGTCGCGGCGACGCGTTCCACCGCCGACCGCTCCTTCTGCCCGGGTCCGGATCGCCGTCGTCCGGCAGGGGTCCGGCCGAGGCGCCCCGTGTGCCGGACACCACCACGGGCGAGCAGCAGCACCACCGGGTCGAACCCACGGCGTCGGGCACCCGCGCGGGACGGCGGCACCCGGAGCACCACGGCGCCGTCCGGGGCCGCGGCGAGCGCCGCGCGGACGAGGACACCGAAGCGGACGCCGAGCGGACGGGCGACGTCGACCCGGCCCCGGAGCTTGAGTTCGAGCACCAGGGTGCGGACCAGCCCCTCGTACTCGAAGGCCGCGTCGAGCCGGACGCCGGCGACCAGCCGGACCCGCCGGGGCCGTGCGTCGAGCGCCGCGCGGCACGGTGGGCAGAGCGCGCGGTCCGGGCGGCCGCAGCCCAGGCAGGCGACGGGCAGGACGAGCCCGAGCACGGCGAGCAGGGCGTCACGCCACGGGGTGGGGGCGTCGTCAGGGGGCATGCCCACGACTGTGGTGCTGACCGGACGACGGCGGTGGGCCGGCGTGCCGGACGGTGGACGGGCCTCCAGGCAGGGCGGGGTGTGGAGGACGGTGGCGTCAGCGCTGGACGCCGAGCACGTCGGCGGTGACGCCCGTCGAGTCCCAGCCGCCCCCGGTGGACTGCAGGACGTCGCCGCTCGACATCCGGAGCAGCAGCGCGCCGCCGCTGCCGCCGCTGATCGCGGTGGCGCGCCCGTCGGGCTTCGGCAGGGTGCTCGACTTGCCGCCGATGGTGGTGCGGACGATGTTCGGACCGGTCGGCGTCTGCCCGACCGAGGCGACGTCGGTGTCGTTCACCCACGTGGCGTCGACCGTGGTGCCGCTGGCGGCCTGCACGCGGACCGGGGCGCCGAACGAGGTCGGTGACCGGTCGGACCCGCGGATGATCGCCATCACGTACAGGCCGGGGCCGTCCGCGGTCTCGATGAGTGCGAGGGCCCTGGTGGAGTCGCGGGACACCTGGAACGACACGAGGTCGCCGCGCGGCAACGTGGTGCGCACCTGGTGGGGGTCGCCACCGAGGCCGTACGCGGTGATGTGACGGGTGTCGGACTGCTGCCCCACCCAGACGAAGCCGAGGTCGTCGACGGCGGGGGCGACGAGGTCCTCGCGGGCGTCGACGCGCAGGCGGTCCTTGCCGCGCACGACGACGACGCCGTCCCGGTTGCCGACGGCGGCGGTGGTGCCGGACGCCGACAGGGCGATCGAGGTCGGGTCGAGGCCGGCGATCGCGGCCCCGACGCCGCTGCCGAGCTCGGCGACCTTGCCGGTGCCCGAGGCGGCGTAGCCGACGACGCCGTCCTCGTCGACCAGGGGTCGGGGGTCGACGTCGGGGTTCTGCTGGGCGTCGGCTCCCCCGGAGTCCGGCACCGACAGCGTCGCGCCCTCGATCGTCATCGACACCGACGAGATGGTGGCGACCGAGGCGAGGGACTTGCTGAGCTGTTCGCGCATCCGGACCTTGTCGACCGTGCTCGCACGGAGGGCGTCGCTCGACAGGTCGACCAGGGCGGTGCCGCTGTCGATCGTCACCGCGTTGAGGGACAGCTGGGTGCCCTCCGGGAACGACGAGACGACGGCGCCCTTCAGCCAGTCGGCGGGGCCGGCGAGCAGGGCGCTGGCGATGCGGGTGCTGGTGGAGGACCGAGCGAGGAACCAGCGCTGGTCGGGCACCAGGAAGCGGTAGGTCGGGTCGTAGAAGTACAGGGCGTGCGACTGGAACACCGACTCGAAGCTGACCGGCGACAGGATGATGCCGTCCGGGGCGTAGGCGATGCGCCACTCGCCGTCCTCGCGGACGAACTGGAACGTCAGCGTCGACGAGGTCGGGCGCACCGCCTGGGTGTACTCCCCGTCGGAGTCGACCGTGGCACTGGCCGTCATCGTGTAGGTGAGCTCGCGGTCGTCGGCGCGCTCGACGGTGCCGCTGCCGTCCCGGATCGTGACGCCCTGCCGCGGGTTCCACCGCTGGGCGAAGTCGGCGGCCAGGAACTGCCGGGCGATCGCGTAGTTGTCCTGGGCACCGGTGGCGGCGGCGATGAACCCGCGGAGGATCGCCGTCTGGTCGGACCCGGTGATCGGCTTGTCCGGCCGGAAGTCGACGCCCGAGAGCGACTCGTCCTTGATGGTCTGCCCGGTGCGCACGGCACCGTCGGTCGGGATGGCCGCACAGGCGGTGACCGCGAGCAGGCTGACCGAGGCGAGCGCGACGGCGAGGACGTGGCGGATCCGGTGGCGCATCAGGACTCCTCTCGCACGGCGCGGGGGCCGTCGTACGACTCGTCGAGCTCGGGCAGCGGGATGGCCGAGGTGGCGGTGGTGCCCTGCTCGTTGCGGGGCAGGGTGAGCACGAACGTCGATCCCTCGCCCGGTCGGGACCACACGTCGATGCGTCCGCCGTGGAGCTTCGCGTCGCCGAGGCTGATCGCGAGGCCGAGGCCGGTGCCGCCGATGGTGCGCTTGCGGCTCGGGTCGGCCCGCCAGAAGCGGTCGAACACCCGTGCGGCGTCCTCCGGCGGCATGCCGACGCCCTGGTCGCGGACGGCGATGGCGACGGTGCGTGCGTCGCTGTCGACGACGACCTGCACGGGCTTCGCGTCACCGTGCTCGATGGCGTTGCCGACGAGGTTGCGCAGGATCCGTCGGACCCGCTTGGCGTCGAGCCGCATCGTGGTGTGGCCGCCGGGGGTCGCGAGCTGCAGGTCGATGCCGGCGCGCTCGGCCAGCGGGCGGAACTCCTCGACGATGTCCGCGGCGAGGGAGGCCGGCACGACGGGTGCTGTGTCGAGCTGCACCGCCTGGGCGTCGTACCGGGAGATCTCGAGCAGGTCGGCGAGGAGCATCTCGAAGCGCTCCACCTGGGCGTGCAGGAGCTCGGCGGACCGGCCGACCGACGGTTCGAACGCGTGCCGGGAGTCGTAGAGCATGTCGCCGGCGAGCCGGATCGTGGTGAGCGGGGTACGGAGCTCGTGCGACACGTCGGAGACGAACCGCTGCTGCACGCGGGAGAGCTCGGCGAGCTGGGTGATCTGGCGGCTGACCGCCTCGGCCATCCCGTTGAAGCTCCGTGCCAGGGTCGCCAGGTCGTCCTGGCCGCGCACCGGGATGCGCTCGTCGAGGCGCCCCGCGGCGATCTTCCGGCTCGTCTCGGCGGCTCCGCGGATCGGCACGACGACGAGCCGGACGACGAGCGAGGTGACCAGGGCGATGAGCACCATGAGCGCCACACCGCCGATGGAGAGGGTCTGGGAGACGAAGTCCAGGGTCTGCTGCGCGTCGGAGAGGTCGTAGACCAGGTAGAGCTCGTACTGGCCGGCGCTCGGGATCTGCAGCGTGGAGCCGACGGCGAGCCCCGGCACCCGGCGCCCGTCGTCGTCGAGTTCGACGGGCTGCAGGCTGAGCCGACCGGTGTTCTGCGCGACCTCCTTGCGCAGGGCATCGGTGATCACCGCGTCCGGGAAGTCCTGGCTGGCGATGGTCTGCAGCGTCTGCGGGGTGGACTGGTCCGGGCTCCGCTCGATGGCGATGCTCGTGCCGCCCGGGCTCGTCGTGTTCGACAGGATCGCCTGCTGGGCCTCGTTCTGCAGGGTCTCGAGCTCGGACTGGTTGTTGTCCTCAGCTGCCGTGGCCGCGTCGAAGATCCCCTGGGCGACGATGGTGGCCCGTGCGGACTCGGACTCGATCTGGTCGCGGCGCTGCGAGTAGACGTTCGTCGAGATGCTCACCATGACCGCGGTGCCGATGATCGCCACCGCGAGCCCGGTCGTCATCACGGTGATGGCGACCGAGCGGAACATGAGCGAGCGCCGCCACAGGTAGGCGATCGGACGCCAGGCACGTCGGAGCCAGCGCCGCATCCGGCGGCGGCTGCGGTCGACGACGCCGATCGAGACGGTGGTGCTGCCGGCCCCACCGGCACCGCTGGCACCGCCGGACCCACCGGCGCCGGTGGCCCGGCCGGCGCCGCCGGCCCGGCCGGAGCGTGCCGAGCCCGACGGGCGCGTCGAGGGCGGCACGGTGCTCAGGCTCCTCCGGCGCGGTACCCGACGCCGCGGACCGTGGTGACGGTCTTCGGGTTGTCCGGGTCGTGCTCGATCTTCGCGCGGAGCCGCTGCACGTGCACGTTGACCAGGCGGGTGTCCGCCTTGTAGTGGTAGCCCCAGACCTGCTCGAGCAGCATCTCGCGGGTGAACACCTGGTTCGGCTTCTCGGCGAGCGCCCGGAGCAGGTCGAACTCGAGCGGCGTGAGCGCGATCACGGTGTCACCGCGGCGCACCTCGTGCCCGGCGACGTCGACCGTGACGTCGCCGACGTGCAGCACGGTGGCGTCGGACGCGCTCGGCCGCAGGCGGGTCCGGATGCGCGCGACGAGCTCCTTCGGGTTGAAGGGCTTCACGACGTAGTCGTCGGCACCGTTCTCGAGCCCGAGGACGACGTCGGCGGTGTCGCTCTTCGCCGTGAGCATGATGATCGGCGTGCCGCTCTCGGCACGGATGCGTTTGCACACCTCGATGCCGTCGATGCCGGGCAGCATGACGTCGAGCAGGACGAGGTCCGGCTTGGTGGCGTGGAACGCGTCGACGGCGTCGTTGCCGTCGGCGCTGAACTCGGGTTCGTACCCCTCGGAGCGGAGCACGATGCCGATCATCTCGGAGAGGGCCTGGTCGTCGTCGACGACGAGGATGCGCGGTGTCATGTGATCTGGACTCCGGGTGGCGTGCGGGTGCCGTGGTCGGCACGTGTCCCCACACGATAGCCGAGGCCCCGCCGCGCCGGGTTTTCCGCCAGGATGGGGGTGGACCGTGCATCGCTGGCTCGGTCCGACACGACGAGGGGGCTGGAGTCATGTCCGATTGGCACACACCGGGCGGTGGGCAGCAGGGTGCGCCGACGCCGCCGGCATCCGGACCGGCGCAGGGACCAGGACCCCAGCCTGGAGGCCCGCCCCGCTTCTCCGTGCCGCCGCAGCCCGCCCCGGGGCCGGGTCCGGGGCGACCGGGCGGCCCCTCAGGTGGCTCGCGTCCGGTGATCCCGCTGCGCCCGCTCGGTCTCGGGGACATCCTGGCCGGGGCGTTCACGGTCTTCCGCCGGAACGCCCGCGTGCTGCTGCTCTGGAGCGTGCTGCTGAGCGGTGTGCTCGGCCTGCTCTCGACGCTGGCGAGCACCTTCGGGCAGCAGGCGTTGCAGTCGCGGATGTTCTCGGCCCTCGACGGCGGCAGCGGTGCCGACTCGGTGGTCGCTGGCACGCTGACGCTCACGGCACTGCTCTCGGTCGTGCTGCCGTTCCTCGCCTACCTCGGTCGCGGGTTCCTGGTGGCGCCGGTCGCCGCCGACACCGGGCAGCGGGTCCTCGGCCGTCGCGCCACGTTCCGGGGGCTGTGGGCGCTGCTCGCCGGCCGCCGGTGGTCCGTCGTCGCGTGGATGCTCGTGCAGATCGGGGCCGGTGTGGTCCTCGCGCTCCTGGCCGGGCTCGTGTTCTTCGGGGTGTTCGCGGCCATGGGCGCCGCCGACTCCGGCACCGGGTGGTTCGTGCTGGTGCTCGTGCTGTTCGTGCTCGGCATCGGTGTCGTCGTCGTGTGGCTCGCCACGCGCTTCGTGCTCACCGTCCCGACCATCGCGCTCGAGGGCCGGCCGGTCTTCGCCGCAGCCGCACAGTCGTGGCGCCTGACCCGCGGGGCCTTCTGGCGGACCTTCGGCATCCTGCTGCTCGTGCAGCTGATGTTCGGGTTCGCAGCGTCCATCGCGTCGATCCCGCTCACCATCGGCGCCGTGCTCGTCGGGGGCACGTTCGACCCGCTCGGGCAGACGGGCGGCACGTCGGGAGCCGGCACCGGTGCGGTCATCGCCATCGTCGTCGGCAGCCTGCTCGCGATCGCGGTGCAGTGCATCACCGACGTGCTGAGCGCCTCGATCACCACGTTCCTCGCCATCGACCGGCGGATCCGCACCGAGGCCCTCGACCAGCGGATCGCATCGCACCTGGACTCCGGGCAGCCGACCGACCCGTTCGCCCCGTCCGAGCCCGTCGCACGCCCGCCGTGGCCGCCGCAGCAGCAGTGGGGTGGCCAGCAGTGGCAGGCGCAGCAGCAGCCGTGGCCGGGGCAGCAGCAATGGCAGCCCGGCCAGCAGCAGCAACCCTGGCAGCCCGGCCAGCAGCAGCAACCCTGGCAGCCCGGCCAGCAGCAGCAACCCTGGCAGCCCGGCCAGCAGCAGCAACCCTGGCAGCAGGGTCCGGGCCAGGCGCCGCCGAACGGCTCCGCGTGACGGCGGTCGACCCGGACGAGGCGCGTCGCCTGCTCGAGCGCGAGCTCGAACGGTCCGCCTACGACGGTGCCCGGCCGACGTGGTGGGACCGTGCCTCGCGCTCCTTCCTCGACTGGCTCGGGTCGCTCCGCGCCGACAGCATCGACTCCCCCGCGGCGGCCCGCACCGCGCTGGTGATCGCGATCGTGGTGCTCGTCGCGGTCGTCGTGCTCGTCGTCGTCGCCCGCGGACTCCCCCGCCGGCGCGCGCGGGCCGGTGACGGTGACACCGGCGGGGTGTTCGACGCCGACGACCTGCGCTCCGCCCGGGAACTCCTCGAAGCGGCCCAGGCCGCCGTCCGTCGCGCCGACTGGTCGGCAGCGGTGCTCGACGGGTTCCGCGCGATCGCCAGGGGGCTCGGCGAACGCGACCTGGTGCCCGACGTGCCCGGAGCCACCGCACGGACGATCGCCGCGCGGGGTGCGGTGCCGTTCCCCGCGTCGGCCGGTGCACTCGACGCGGCAGCGACCGCCTTCGACGCGGTCCGGTACCTCGGTGCCGAGGCCGACGAAGCCGCGGCCCTGCGCGTGCTCGACACCGAGCGGACCGTCCGGCAGGCCCGGCCCGCCCCGGCCGAGGGACCGGTGGTGCCGGCATGACGACCGAAACCGCCATGCGGACGAGCGCCGGATCGACTCCTGCTCGGGCTCCGGCTCCGGCCGAGGGACGCCGGTTCCGCATCGGGTTCTGGGTCGCGATCGTCCTGGTCGGCGTCCTGCTCGCCGCGCTGACCGCCGTCGTGCAGGGCACCGACCCGGACGCACCGCGCGCACTCGACCCGACCTCGACGACGGCCAGTGGTTCTGCCGCGCTGGTCCGGGTGCTCGAACAGCGGGGCACCGCGGTCTCCGTCACCGACACCGTCGACGGCGTCGGCGGGATCGACGGCGGCACGGTGTTCATCGACGACGCCGACGGCGCGCTCGACCCCGCCGTCGCGGAACGCATCGCCCGCACGGCCCGGCACGTCGTGGTCGTCGGCACGAGCGGCGCCGGCCTCGACGCGCTGCTCGGGTTCCCGGTCGACCCGCCCGCCCAGATCGACGGTGACGCCACCGTCTCGACGGCCTCGTGCGGGATCCCGGCGGCGGCCTCGGCTGCCCGGGTGACGACCGCCGGCTCCGGGTACACCGTGGACGACGACGCCGCCGAACGGTGCGCGCCGACGGGCGAGGGCGGCTCCCGGGTCTGGGGCCTCGTGCGCACCACGACCCCGGGCGGTGACGTCACCCTGCTCGGCACAACCTCGGCGTTCCGGAACGACACGATCGCCACCGCCGGGAACGCCGCGCTCGCCCTCGGGCTGCTCGGCGCCGACGAGCGACTCGTCTGGTACACCCCGGCGGTCGGCACCCCCGACGCCGCACCGACCCTCGGCGAGCTCGCCCCGCCGTGGGTCCCGAGCGCCCTCGCACTGCTCGCCCTCGTCGCCGTGGCGGCCGGTGTCTGGCGGGGCCGACGGCTCGGCCCGCTCGTCGTCGAGCGGTTGCCCGTCGTCGTCCGTGCTGCCGAGACCACCGAGGGTCGCGCCCGGATGTACGCCCGCACCCGTGACCGCACCCACGCCCTCGACACCCTGCGCGTCGCCGCCGTCCGCCGCATCGGCCGGATGCTCGGACTTCCCCGATCGGCACACGTCGACGAGGTCGTCCGGACCGCGGCCCAGGCCACCGGCATCCCGCACACCCGTGTCGGCGCCGTGCTCGTCGGCGGGACCACCGACGACGACCGTGCACTCGTCGACGGCACCGCCGCGCTCGACGACCTCGAACGCGCCGTCCGCCGGGCGACCTCCGGTGACCGACCGACCTCCGACCCCGACCGACCAGGAGCACGACCGTGACCGACCTGCCCCCTGCCACCACCGAGCACACCGCACCGGAGCACGACCCGGCGACCGCGGCCGGCTCCGACCTGCGCGACGCGTTCGGCCGGGTCCGCACCGAGGTCGCCAAGGCCGTCGTCGGCCAGGAGGGCGCGGTCTCCGGCATGATCGTCGGACTCCTCGCACAGGGGCACGTGCTGCTCGAGGGCGTCCCCGGTGTCGCGAAGACCCTGCTCGTCCGCAGCCTCGCCGCCGCGATGACGCTCGACACGAAGCGCATCCAGTTCACACCGGACCTGATGCCCGGCGACGTCACCGGGTCGCTCGTCTACGACGCCTCGACCGGCACGTTCCCGTTCCGCGAGGGCCCCGTCTTCACGAACGTCCTGCTCGCCGACGAGGTCAACCGCACGCCGCCGAAGACCCAGTCGGCCCTGCTCGAGGCGATGGAGGAACGCCAGGTGAGCGTCGACGGCGACGCCCGGGCCCTGCCCGACCCCTTCTTCGTCGCCGCGACGATGAACCCGATCGAGTTCGAGGGCACCTACACGCTGCCCGAGGCGCAGCTCGACCGGTTCCTGATGAAGCTGACGCTCGACATCCCGCCGCGCGACGTCGAGTGGCAGGTGCTCCGGCGCCACGCCGACGGGTTCGTCCCGCGCGACGTCCGGTCGGCCGGCATCACCCCGGTGGTCGGCGTCGACGAGGTCGTCCGTGCGCAGCGTGCCGTCCGCGGCGTCGGGGCCCGCGACGACGTGCTCGCGTACATCGTCGACCTCGCCCGGGCCACCCGGCAGGCACCGTCCGTCCGCGTCGGGGTGAGCCCCCGCGGAGCGACGGCACTGCTCGCGGCCGCCAAGGCCTGGGCCTGGCTCACCGGCTACGACGCGATCACCCCGGACCACGTGCAGGCCATGGCCCTGCCGGTCTGGCGGCACCGCCTGCGGGTCGCCGCCGACGCCGAGCTCGAGGGCGTCGGTGCCGACGGCGTGCTCCAGCAGGTGCTCGAGCAGGTGCGGGTGCCGATCTAGTGGCGGTCTCCGGCCGGTTCGTCGCGCTCCTCGCCGTCGCCCTCGTGCCCACCGTGCTGCTCGGCAGCGGGTGGGCCGGTCTGGCGTGGGTCGGGGTGGTGCTGCTCGCCGCGGCGCTCGACGTCGTGCTCGCCGCCGACCTGCGACGGGTCCGCGTGGAGCGGCGGATGCCCCGGCTCGCTCGACGCGACAGCACCGCGGACGGCACCCTCGTGCTCGCCAACGACGGCTCCCGGACGGTCCGCGGTGTGGTCCGCGACATGTGGGAGCCGTCGGCCGGCCACCGTCCCCGTCGGATCCGGATGACGGTCCCCGCCGGGGAGCGACGGACGGCCCGGATGCGCTTCACACCGTTCCGTCGTGGTCGACGCCGCACCACCGGGGTCGCCGTGCGGTCCTTCGGTCCCCTGGGCCTCGCCGCACGGCAGCGGGTCGTCGCAGCACCGGGCGAACTCGTCGTGACGCCGCCGTTCCGCTCCCGGCGGCACCTGCCGTCACGGTTGGCACGGCTCCGCGAGCTCGACGGCGAGACCACGCTGCAGCTCCGCGGGCACGGCACCGAGTTCGACTCGCTGCGCGACTACGTGCGCGGCGACGACGTGCGGTCGATCGACTGGCGCGCCACCGCGCGGCGGCAGGACCTCGTCGTCCGCACCTGGCGTCCGGAACGCGACCGACGCGTGGTCGTCGTGGTCGACGCGGGCCGGGCGGGTGCCGGCCGCGTCGCCGACGAACCCCGACTCGACACGTTCATCGAGTCGGCGCTGCTCCTCGGTGCCCTCGCGGCAGCCGCCGGTGACCGCGTCGACCTGGTGGTCCTCGACGACACCGCACACGACCGCGTGCACGGCGCCACCCGCACCGACGTCGTGCAGCGCTTCGGCGAGGCACTCGCGATGGCCGAACCCGGGCTCGCCGCGACCGACTGGGCATCCGTGCCCGCACTCGTCGACTCGATCACGACCTCGCGCGCCATGGTCGTCCTCGCCTCGAGCCTCGACTCCGTCGGCGCCTCGGGCGACCTGCTCGCCGTGCTCCCCCGGCTGTCCCGACGGCACGCGGTCGTCGTGACGAGCATCGAGGACCCGGCCGTCCAGCGGATGGCGCGCGGCGGGGTGGACCCGACCACGGCGATCCGCACGGCGCGGGGCGGAAAGGTGCCGGGCCTCCCGACCGGCGCGGAGCGCGACGTCTACCGACGCGCGGCCGCCGAACGCACCCTGCTCGACGCGGACGGTGCGGCCGACGTCGCACGGCGCTCCGGCGCCGAGGTCGTGCGCGGCGCACCGGCGGACGTCCCGCCGCTCGTCGCGGACGCCTACATCCGGGCGAAGGCCACCGGCCGGCTCTGAACCGGGGCAGGCCCTAGCCGGCCACCAGGGCGGTGGAGCCGCGCTCGAACTCCTCGAGGTCGCCGCGCTCCCCCGCTCGGTACGCGCGGCCGCCGAGCACCCACTGGTAGGCGAGCACCGCGACCAGGGCGAGGGTGCCGATGCCGATCTTGATCGGCCACGGCCAGTCCTGCCGCGTCACCACGCCCTCGACGATGCCGGACAGCAGCAGGGTCAGGGTCAGACCGATCGCGATGGTGATGAGCGCACGGCCGTCCTCGGCGAGGGCCTGGGCGCGCGTCCGTCCGGGTCCCGGTGCCACCCACGACCAGAAGATCATCAGCCCCGCACCGCCCGCGAGGAACACCGAGTAGAGCTCAAGCTGCCCGTGCGGGGAGATGTAGAGGAAGAAGTCGGCCAGGCGGCCCTGGGAGTGCATGATCGCCGCGGAGACCCCGAGGCTGACGGCGTTCTGCATGATCGAGAACGGCACGAAGACCCCGGTGATGCCGAACGCCACCATCGTCGCGGCGATGTAGGCGTTGTTCGTCCAGACCTGCGCGGTGAAGGCCCCGAGGCCACGGTCGGAGTAGTAGTCGACGAAGTCCTGCGTGGCGTACCGGCGCAGGGCCTCCTCGCTGCCGAACGTCGCCGTCGCACCCGGCGTGGTGGTGATCCAGACCGCGACGATCGCCCCGATCGCCACCGTCGCGAGCGCGACCCAGATGGTCACCCAGCGGATCCGGTAGAGCGCCGCGGGCAGCTGCCGCGTGAAGAACAGGGCGACGGCGGTCAAGGGGTCGACGGGCGTGCCGGTGAAGCGCAGACGGGCGCGGAACAGCGTCAGCGAGAGCCGGTCGCCGGTCACGGTGCGCGGTGCTGCGCCCCGGATGCGGGCGAGGTCGGTCGCGGCCTCCTGGTAGCCGGCGACGAGCCGATCGACGTCCGCACCGGACCGGTGCCGGGCACGCGCCAGACGGTCGAGCTCCTGCCACCGGTCACGGTGCACCTCGGTGTAGGCATCCAGGTCCACGTGTTCCCCCTCAGGTCGCGCGATCTCCGACAGAATGATCCCATGCCGAAGCCCCGCACGCCGCGTGACCTCGCCGACGCCCGGTTCTCGCGCGACCTCGACGAGACCGCCGACGAGCTCGTGGTCGGCGAGGGCGTCGCGCTCGACGTCCAACCCGCCGGACTCGTGCTGCGGCTCGCGGCCGCGCTGCTGGACGGCCTGTGCGTCCTCGTCCTGTTCGTGCTCGCGCTGTTCGGCGTCTGGCGGCTCTGGCCGAGGGGGCTCGAGCCGGCCTGGGGTGCTGCGCTCAACATCGTGCTGCTCGTCGTCGTGCTGGTCCTGGTTCCCGCGGCGGTCGAGACCGTGACGAAGGGGCGGAGCGTCGGACGGTTCGCCACCGGCACCCGCGTCGTCCGGCTCGACGGCGGCGCGATCGGCTTCCGGCACGCCTTCACGCGGTCGCTCGTCGGCCTGTTCGAGCTCTGGATGACGTTCGGCTCGGTCGCCCTGCTCGTCGCGCTGTTCGGCAGCCGGCCGCGGCGCCTCGGGGACCTGCTGGCGGGGACGATCGTGCAGCACGAGCGCCTGCCGAAGCAGCGGGACCCCGAGGTGCTGCTGCCCCCGGAGCTGACGGCCTGGGCCGGTGTCGCGGACGTCTCGGCGCTGCCGCAGCGGTTGGAGAACCGCCTCGGTGCGTTCTTCCGCGGGGCTGCGCTGATGCGCCCCGAACTGCGCGAGGCGGCGGCGCAGACCCTGGCGGCCGAGGTGTCCGCGTTCGCACACCCGGTGCCGCCCGTCCCGCCCGAGGTCTTCCTGGCCGGGGTCGTCGTGCTGCGGCGTCGTCGGGACGTCCGGGCGCTGGGTGCCCGCGCCGAACTGCTCACCGCCGCGGGTGCGACGGCGGCGGCGCCCCCGCCCGGCTTCCCGCGCTGACGCGCACCGCGGCGCCCGGGCTGACTGCCCCCTCGCAACACTGCGAAACGGACACAGCACCGCGGAGATCCACGGTGCTGTGTCCGGAACCAGGTTCCGCCGGCCCCAGGCCGCCCCGCCGCGCTCAGTAGCGGTAGTGGTCCGGCTTGAAGGGCCCCTCGACCGGCACACCGATGTACGCCGCCTGCTCCGGACGCAGCGACGTCAGCTGCACCCCGAGTGCGTCGAGGTGCAGGCGCGCGACCTTCTCGTCCAGGTGCTTCGGCAGCACGTACACGCCGGTCGGGTACTCCTCGCGCCGCGTGTGCAGCTCGATCTGCGCGAGCACCTGGTTCGTGAACGAGTTGCTCATCACGAACGACGGGTGCCCGGTCGCGTTGCCGAGGTTCATGAGCCGTCCCTCGGACAGCACCAGGATCGACCGACCGGTCGGCAGCCGCCACTCGTGCACCTGCGGCTTGATCTCGACCTTCGAGACGCCGGGCAGCGCCTCGAGCCCCGCCATGTCGATCTCGTTGTCGAAGTGCCCCACGTTCGCCACGATCGCCAGGTGCTTCAGCCCGAGCATCTCGTCGACCCCGACGACGCCCAGGTTGCCGGTGCACGTGATGACCATGTCGACGGTGTCGACGACGTCCGCCAGGCGCGCGACCTGGTAGCCGTCCATCGCCGCCTGCAGCGCGCAGATCGGGTCGACCTCGCTGACGATGACGCGGGCACCCTGCCCGCGGAGCGCCTCGGCCGCACCCTTGCCGACGTCGCCGTAGCCGACGACGAAGGCGACCTTGCCACCGATGAGCACGTCGGTGGCCCGGTTCAGGCCGTCGGGCAGCGAGTGCCGGATGCCGTACTTGTTGTCGAACTTCGACTTCGTCACCGAGTCGTTCACGTTGATCGCCGGGAACTTCAGCTCGCCGTTCCGGAACAGCTCGTACAGGCGGTGGACGCCCGTGGTGGTCTCCTCGGTGACGCCCTGGATGTCGGCCGCGATGCGGGTCCAGCGGTCGGAGGACGTCTCGAGCGACCGCGCGACGGTGTCGAGCACGATCTTCCACTCGGTGCTCGCGTCCGGCTCGGCGACCGGGGCGGCACCGGCCGCCTCGGCGTCGGCACCCGTGTGCACGAGCATCGTGGCGTCGCCGCCGTCGTCGAGTATCAGGTTCGGTCCGGTCCAGTCGGCACCCGCCGCGGCGGCCTCGTCGCTCCAGTCGAAGATGCGGCTGGTGCACCACCAGTACTCCTCGAGCGTCTCGCCCTTCCACGCGAACACCGGGACGCCGGCGGGGGCGTCCGGGCTGCCGGTGGGTCCGACGGCGACGGCGGCCGCGGCTTCGTCCTGGGTGGAGAAGATGTTGCAGCTGGCCCAGCGCACCTGCGCGCCGAGGGCGACGAGCGTCTCGATGAGCACCGCGGTCTGCACCGTCATGTGCAGGGACCCGGCGATGCGCGCGCCGGCGAGCGGCTGCGACGCGGCGAACTCGTCACGCAGGGACATCAGGCCCGGCATCTCGTTCTCGGCGAGGCGGATCTGGTGCCGGCCGGCCTCGGCGAGGGACAGGTCGGCGACGCGGAACGCAGCAGCGGTGCGGGTTTCGGTGGGCATGCCCACCAGTCTTCCATGCCGGGAGGCGCGGATCACCAGCCGATCCCGGTCACGTTCCCCGGGCCTCCAGACCGACCCCCGCACCCACGTCGCGAACGTGAGCCGTCAGTCGGCGTCGCGCGGGAGCGGCTCGCGCCGCACCACCTGCCAGCCGCGCGGGACGCGCAGGGCGGCAGCGTGCCGGGCGCAGAGGTCGTAGCCGTGCGGCTCGACCCTGGTCGACAGCGGACCGACGACCACCATGGAGTCGCCGTAGTCGTACGTCAGGGTCGACGAAGCGCTGTTGGCACACGCCACCTTGCTGCAGATCCGCACGTCCATCTCGACAGGGAGCCTAGCGGAGCGTCCGGCGCGCACCCGTCCCCGCGTACGATGTGGGGATGCGTCGGAAGCCTCGCCTCGTCACCCCGGTCGACCGCGGTCGAGGGCGCTCCCGGCACGGCCGCGGTGGGCGCTCGAGCGTCACCGGCCCCGAGCTCGCGCCGATCATCACCCGCGCCGAGGCGTTCGACCGGATCGTCGGCGACAGCGCGCACTACCTGCTCGGACTCTGGCCCGAGGAGCTCTCCGGCGTCGTGTTCCAGGTGGCGGACATGCCGAGCGACACGACCCTGCCGGACGAGATGCCGCGCTGGCGGATCGACCGCGACACCCGCCGCGTGACCGTCTTCCGGATCCCCGTCGAGCGGGTGAACCGGAGCCCCGAGAAGGACGACTCGGACCGCCGCATCATCATCGAGACCGCGGTGTTCCGCGCGGTCGGCGAGCTGATCGGCAAGGACCCCTGGGACCTGGCGCCGGACCGTTACCGGCACTGGTGAGCCGGGCTGATCGAGCCGCCCGTCAGGGGTAGACGCGGACCGGGGTGGAGACGTCGGTGGCCGGACGCACCGGGAACCCGGCGATGCCGTCGGCCCCGCGGTAGGTCACGCCCGCGACGATGCCCTCCGTCCCGGTCAGCGTGAGCTGCTTCGCGGTCTGCACCGGGAGCGTCACGGTCGCGCCGGACAGGATCTTCAGCGTGCGCCGCTCGTCGCCCGACCGCACCGTGACGGAGCGGTCTTGGCGGGTGGGGTTCACGAAGTTCAGCCGCACGCCCTCGCCCGGGGCGATGGCGGTGATCGTCCGGTCGCCCAGCGGCTCGGCCGAGGCGAACCACCCGAGGTCGGTGCCGCTGCTGGCCCCGTCGGTCGGCGTCGTGGTGCGCGCACCGGTGACGACCGGCTCGGTCGAGGTGACGGTGAACGAGTACCGGCCGTCCGGGAAGTCGTCGAGCGCGACGTCGGTGACGACCCCGGGCTCTGCGGTGGCGTTGACGGTCGTGCCGCCGCCGTCGGCCGTGCTGATGCCGAGGGTGACGCGCGCCGACTTCGTGCCGGGGACGAACAGCCGGACGATCGGCGCCGCGTCGGCCGTGTCGTCGCCGCGCTGGGCGGCCTGCGCGTCGGCGAGGGCGACGGCGGGGATGACCTGCGAGCGGGACGGCGCGGCCCCACCGGAGACGATGTCGTAGCCGCCCGGGGTGAGGGTGCGGACGACGGACTCCTGCATGTGCGCGACGATCTGGCCGCCGGACGACGTGACGTGCACGACGGTCGAGGCGGCGTCGGACACGAAGCCCGACAGCGGGACGACCTTCTGCGTGTTCGGCGCGACGACGATGCCGGTGGTCCCGGGTGCGCTGACCGTCCCCGAGCCGTCGAAGATCGTCAGGTCGACCGTGGCGTTCACGTCGGTCGGGTTCGAGAGCGTGACGAGGCTCGTCCGACCGGTCTCCGTCGAGCCGCCGACGAGCCACGTGGACTGGGTCGGGTCGTCGCACGAGGCGGCGCCCGCCCCCACCAGGTCGCCGCTCGAGACGCTCTGGAAGCTGCTGCCCGCGACCTGCGGCGTCGTCTCACCAGCGGGGGCCGTCAGGAGCCGGGGGTCGCTGCCGCCGGTGGTCGAGGAGTCGAGCGAGGACCGCTCGACCGTCGAACCGGTCGTCGCGGTCGCGACGGTCGCGGTGCCGACGGTGCTCGCCTGCGTCGCGTCGTTGCCGGCGTCGTCGGACAGGCGCAGCGCACTGCCGGCGCAGACACGCTCGGCGGCCGCGGGGACCGGCGTGACGGTGCGTCCGGCCGGTCGACCGGGTTCGGACTCGGTGCCGATGGCGTGGGCCGCGGTGACGGCACCCGCGGCGACGACGACGGCGACGGCCGTGGCGGTGCCGCGGACGATCCAGCGCCGGACCGAGGAGGGGTTGGTGCTCATTCGTCGCGCTCCTCGTCGAAGGTGGTGGCGGGTTCCTCGGCCTCGATGACGTTCGAGGTGGCACGGCGGCGGCGGGGGGCCGTCGGGACCGCGAGGAGTGCTGCGGCGCCGAAGACCACGCCGAGCACGACGAGGTACAGCACGTGGGTGGCCTGGGTCGCCGCGGAGCCGGAGCGGGTGCGGTCGACCTCGCCCTCGTAGTGGAACAGCTGACCGTTCGTGGTCTCGCCGATGCTCGTGAAGAGCGCGTTCTGACCGATCGCGCCGGCGGCCCGGTCGTGCACGGTCTGCGCCTCGGGGTCGTCACCGGCGTCGTCGATGAGCACGAAGCTCACGCCGAGCTCGCGGAGCGCCGGCCGGGGGTCGTACCCGCTGCGGCTCGCCAGGTTGCCGGCGAGCGTCGTCAGCCGTGCGCCGGACTCGCTCAGCCGGAGTGCGGTGGCGTCGAGCGTCGACTGGTCGTCGAGGGTGGAGCCCTGCCCGCGCTCGAGCGTGACGGCGAGCGAACCGTCGTCCTGCGGGACGACCACGAGCGTGCCGACGTCCGGGTTCGCCTGGGCCTCGGCGTTCACGTACGCGCTGAGCACCCGGCCGGTGGTCGGCTCGATCGTGGCGGTGCCGAGGTAGAACGCCGCGAAGGCCGGAGCCACGGCCACACCGGCGAGCACGGTCGCGACCAGCCCGGTGACCGGAGCGGCCTTCGGCAGCACGTCGATGCCGATGCAGGCCGCGACCACGAGGGCGAGCCAGTACACGGACAGACCGCTGCCGGGCCAGACGATGGTGGTGGTCGACCCGACACCGGTGACCGTGACGTGGGTGGCGGCGAAGGCCGTGGCGAAGCCGAGGAGCGCGATGACGAGCGCCGAGCCCGCGACCGCCCAGCGGTGGCCGAGCATCGCCCCGATCGCGGCGGCGGCCACGGGGAGCGCGAGGACGGCCATCACGATCGGCAGGACCGTGGCGACCAGCGCGAGTCCGGACGTCGCGGGGAGCCAGCCGCTCCAGTCGGGCAGGGGCTGTCCGATGGCCAGCTGGAGCGCGGACGGCGCCCGGGTCGCGGACGGCGCACCCGGGTCGGCGAACACCGCGAGCAGGTTGCCGCGTGCGGCCTGCGCCAGGATCAGCGGCAGGAAGAGCACCGCGGTCGGCACCGGGATGAACAGACGACGGTGGGCCCGGCGCCAGCCGACCAGGAGCGCGACGAGCCAGCCGACCAGCAGGACCGGCAGCAGCGACGGCGCCGAGGCGGCGACGACGGCGAACAGGAGCGACGCTCCCGAGGCCCAGGCCCACGAGCGGTGCGCCTCGAGCACGGCGACGAACAGCCACGGCAGCACCAGGTGCGCGATCACGGCGCCGAGGTGTCCGGTCGTAACGGCTCCGACGAGCGACGGGGCGATCGCGTACAGCGACGCACCGATGACCGGCACCCAGGTGCGGGTCGTGACCTTGCGGACCGCGAACCAGGCCCCCAGTGCGGACAGCGGGAACGCGACGAGCATGACGAGCACGACTGCGGTGGACGGCGACCAGAACACGATCGAGCCGAGCACGGCGAGCACCGCGGCGAAGGGGTCCGACGGGCCGGTGAAGCCCGTACCGAGCGAGTGGAAGCCGTACCCGACGTTCTGCCAGAGCTGTCCCGGCGTCGCGGAGAGCGGCAGGAGTCCCCCGCCGGTCAGGGCCGGCGACCCGAGCAGCGGGTAGAGCGTCACGACGCTGAGGACCGCCGCGGCCAGGACCACCCAGATGCCGCCGTCGCTGAGGAACGACGCCCGGGCGATCGGGGCGTCCTCCGCCCGGGCGAGTTCGACGTCCCGGGAGGTGGTGCGGTGCTCGTGCACCCGACGCCAGCTCACGCGGAGCGGTTCGACGGCGGCCCAGCCGAGCTTCTTCGTGCGGGCGAGGTTCTTGCGCGCACGTCCCGTGCCGCCGCCGAACGCGACGGCGAACGCGGCGGAGAGCTCGGGGACCACGGCGGCGGGGTGCTTCGCGACCAGGTGACCGAGCGCGCGGCCGATCGCGAACGGCACGAGTGTGAGCCAGTGCAGCCAGACCAGCGCGGCGGGCGCGTACGTCATCCGGCGGTGCAGCTGCGCCTGCCGGTGCATCCGGACGCGCCGCGCCTCGGACACGCGCTTGCGACCGAACTCCTCGATCGGCCCGGCGCTGGTGACCTTGGCCTCCGGCACGAGGGCGACGCGGTGTCCGGCCAGGCGGACCCGCACCGAGAAGTCGAGGGCCGCGTCGACGTCCGGCAGCGCCGGGTCGAAGCCGCCGAGTTCGTTCCAGACGGAGCGGCGTACGAGCATGCCGCCCGCGGCGACGCCGAGCACGTCGGTGTTGCGGTCGTGCTGGCCCTGGTCGAGCTCGTCCTGCACCAGCACGATCGACCGGCCGAAGCGGGTCATGCTCTCGCCGAAGGCGCGGATGAGCGAGGGGTCGTCGTCGGCGACGAGCTTGGGACCGGCGACGACGACCGAGGGCGCGATCTCGACGGCGGACAGCAGGTCGGCGAGCGCGGTCGGTGCCGGCGCGTTGTCGTGGCCGAGGACCCACAGCCACTCATCGACCGGCTCGTCGGTCGCGGCGGGCGGCGCGCTGCGCTCGCCCTGGCGGACGGCGTCACCGAACGCGGTACCGGCGGGCAGCCGGACGAGCTGCGCGGACCCGCCGAAGGACAGTTCGGCGGTCGATCCGTCGGTCGTGCCGACGTCGACGACCACCAGGTTCTCGGGGTGGCGGGTCTGGGCGGCGAGCGCGTCCAGGGTCCGGTCGAGGTGGGCCGCCCCGTTGGCGGCGACGAGGATCGCGGTGACTCTGGGCTGCATGACGGGCGTCACTCTACGGTCTGGAGGCGCGGTGTCGGCTGCGGACGGCGGCGCGCCGTGAACCTTTGGATGCGCTCACTGCGCGGTGCGGGACGGGCGGAGGTGGTCGCCTTCCGGCGCCTTCGTCGCAGGCTCCTCAGGGGCGCAGTCGCACGGCGCTGGCGCGCCGTGAACGCTCCTACGCCCGTTTCCGCAACTTCCGGCGTTCCCGCTCGGAGAGGCCACCCCAGATGCCGAAGCGTTCGTCGTTCTCGAGCGCGTACTCGAGGCACTGTGCCCGGACCTCGCACGAGGTGCAGATCTTCTTCGCCTCGCGCGTGGAGCCGCCCTTCTCGGGGAAGAACGCCTCGGGGTCGGTCTGCGCGCAGAGCGAGTCGACCTGCCAGGCGAGCGGGTTCTCCTCGTCGTCGGTCTCCGGACGTCGGACACCCGGGACGCCGAGCGCCACGGGATCGACGTGCCAGTCCTCCGGAACTCCGGCGTGGAACTCGGAACCGTTCACCCTGATCACCCCTGCCGCCTCGACAACGAACCCCAACTCTTGCGGCCGTTGCCTGTAATTACAGCGGTGTCATTCGCCTGAGTCAAGTCGCGGATCATAGAAGGCACTGACCGCTCCAGCGTGTCATGTCCCCCGTTTGGGCGTGTCGCACCGCTCGGGTGGGCCTTCCGGGGGACAACTGACTCGTCCTCAGGCGCTCAGGAGGCGCTGCGACGGGCCTCCCAGGCGCTCGACACCATCTCGTCCAGGGAGTGCCGCATGGCCCACTCGAGGTCACGGGCGGCGGCTTCGCCGGTCGCGACGATTCGGGCCGGGTCGCCGGGGCGCCGCGGTGCGATCTCGGGGTCGAAGGCGATCCCGGTGCCCGACGCCATCGCGTCCATGATCTGCCGGACGCTCACGCCGTCGCCGCTGCCGAGGTTGTAGGCACGCTCGAGCGGCTCCCCCGCCTCGAGCTTCCGCGCGGCCACCGCGTGCGAGTGCGCCAGGTCGGCCACGTGCACGTAGTCGCGGACGCAGGTGCCGTCCGGGGTGGCGTAGTCGTCGCCGTTGATCCGCGGGGTCCGGCCGGCGAGCAGCGCGTCGAAGACCAGCGGGAACAGGTTGTGCGGGCTGGCGTCGTACAGGTCGGGCTCCCCCGAACCGACGACGTTGAAGTACCGGAGCGACGTGGTGGTGAAGCCCGCGGCGACCTCCATGTCGCGCAGCAGCCACTCGCCGATGAGCTTCGACTCGCCGTACGGCGACTCCGGGTTCTTCGGGGTGGACTCGACCACGGTCTCGACGTCCGGCGTGCCGTAGACCGCCGCGCTGGACGAGAAGACCGCCTTGGTGACGCCGGTCTCGGCCATCGCGCGCAGCAGGGTCGCCATGCCGGTGACGTTCTGCTCGTAGGTGTGCAGCGGGCGCTCGACCGAGACGCCGGCGTACTTGAACCCCGCGACGTGGACCACGCCGGTGACCTCGTGCTCGCGCAGCGTGCGTGCGACGAGCTCGCCGTCGAGGATCGTGCCCTCGACGAACGGCACGTCGTCCGGGACGAACGCGCGGAAACCGCTCGACAGATCGTCGAACGCGACCGTGTCGATGCCGGCCGAGCGCAGTGCTCGGACGACGTGGGACCCGATGTACCCGGCACCGCCGGTGACCAGCCAACTCATGGTCGCCACGCTAGCGGACGTCGGCGACGCCCCGGTGGCGGTGTGCGGGTCCACGCCGCGGCGTGCGGCCCCGCGCCGGTCCCGGTGCCGGTCCGCGCCCCTAGGCGCCGGTGGCGATGAACACGGTCGACGTGATGCCGTCGGAGGAGTCCGCCTCGACCGTCACGTCGCCCTCGTCCGGGGTGATGAAGCACGACTCGCCCTTGCGGAGCAGGGTCGCCGACTGCGCGCCGACGAGCGTGACGACGCCCTCGGTGCAGATCGCGATCGACGGCCCCACGAGCGGGGCGACCCCGCCGGTGCTCAGTCCCACCGGGCGACCGTCGCCGTCCACCCGCAGCAGCGCGAAACCGACGCCGTCCGGCGCGAACCGGTCGACACCCTGGGCGATGCGCTCGGGCTCGAGGACCGGTGCCGGGTACGCGGTGAAGTCGAGCACCCGCAGGAGCTCCGGCACGTCGACGTGCTTCGGCGTGAGCCCGCCGCGCAGCACGTTGTCCGACGGCGCCATCAGCTCGATGCCGAGTCCGTCGAGGTACGCGTGGATGTTGCCGGCGGGCAGGTACATGGCCTGCCCCGCGGTGAGCGTCACCCGGTGCATGAGCAGGGAGACGACGATGCCGGGGTCGCCGGGCCAGCTGGTCGCCAGGTCGCGGACGGTCGCGGTGTTCGGGGTGAGCAGGTCGTCGTCGAGCGAGACGGCCAGGTCGCTCGCGGCCTGCACCACGGCGAGCGCGGACTCGTCGGCGGTCTCGAGCCAGCGGACGGTGTCCTCGAGCCCGTGCAGCAGGTGCACTTCGAGCGGACCGAGGCGGCCGGTACCGGCGTCGAGCACGCGGACCTCGGCCAGGGTCTCCTCGACCGGGCGGAAGCCGCTCAGCGCCTCGAACCGCTCGCTCAGCGCGACGACGAGCTCGGGCTTCGGGAACGGGTCCTTGTAGTTGCGGGCCGGGTCGTCGAGCGGGATCCCCTCGCGCTCCTCGCGGGCGAAGCCCTCTTCTGCCTGCTCCGGGGTCGGGTGCGCCTGCAGCGAGAGCGGTGCCGCAGCGGCGAGCACCTTGAGCAGGAAGGGCAGGCCGGTGCGGTCCGGACCGAGTGCGGTCTCCGGCTCGTCGGCGATCCAGTCGCGGAGCGTGTCGGCCCCGCCGACCATGGCCGGGTTGACCACGACACTGGGGCTGCCGGCGTGGGCGCCGAGCCAGAGCTCCGCCTGCGGGGCACCCGTGACGGTGCGGCCGAGAAGCTCCGGGATCGCGGTGACCGAGCCCCAGGCGTAGTCGCGGGGGGTGTTCGTGATGCCGAGGAACATGGGCCCGAGCCTACCGGCGCTGCCGGTGGAGTCCTGCGGACGGCGACCGGCCGGTAGCCTGGCGTCGTGACGAACACCTGGCCACTGGCGCGCGGGACCGTACCGGAGCGCGAGGCGTTCGCCTTCGGAGCGACGACCCTGTTCGTGCTGTTCGCGGGCGACGCCGTGCCGAACACCCTGACCTGGGTCGGGGCCGGCGTCCTCTGGGCCCTCGTCGCGGCGTGGGGCATCACGATCCTGGTCCGGGCGAGGCCACCGCTCGTCCGCACTCCCTGGGCGCTCTGGGCGTTCCTCGGCTGGTGCCTGGTGACCCTGGTGTGGTCGCACTGGCGCTTCGCGACGATCTCGAGCCTGACCGTGCAGGTGATCTGCGCGGCCGTCGCGTTCACGATCGCCTCGACCCTGACGTGGCGCCGGATCACCGACGCCCTGAGCCTCGCGCTCCGCTGGGTCCTGATGCTCTCGCTCCTGTTCGAGGCCGCCGTCGCGGTGTTCGTCCGGCACCCGATCGCCCCGATCTGGACGGACTACGGCGACCGCGACGTCCCCGACGCCTTCTACTTCTCGCGCGCCGAGCTCTTCACCGGGGGCCGGATCCAGGGGCTGCCCGGCAACGCCAACCTGCTCGCGATGGTGGCCCTGCTGGTCGCGATCGTGGTCGCCGTGCAGTTCGCCGAGGGTCGGATCCGCCGGAACCAGGCGATCGGCTGGCTCGTCGTCGCGGCACTCGGCTTCGTCCTCACCCGCTCGTCGACGGTCATCGCCGCCGCACTCGTGGTGGCCGTGGTCGCACTCGCCGCCGTCTGGATGCGCCGTGTCCCGACCGAGCGCCGCACCCCGCGCTACCTGCTGCTGGCGGTGGGTGCCGTCGCCGTCGCCGTCGCCGCGTTCGTGCTGCGCGGCCCGGTGTCCGAGCTGCTCGGCAAGGGCTCGGACGCCACCGGACGCGGGGAGATCTGGGCCAAGGTCCTCGGCCTGATCGACCAGCACCCCGTGGGCGGCTGGGGCTGGATCGGGTACTGGTGGCCGGGCATCCCGACGCTCGCCGACCTGGCGCAGCGCAAGGGCGTCACGTACCTGCAGGCCCACGACGCCTACCTGGACGTCTGGATGCAGACCGGGATCATCGGCCTGGTGCTCTTCGCGATCTACGTGGTCACGACGCTGTCCCGCTCGTGGGCCTGCGCGACCCGCATCGGGTACGACGCCGCGCTGCGTCCGCGGTCGTTCGACCCGGTGTCGCTCCTGCCGCTCCTGGTCGTCGTCGCCCTGCTCGTGCAGTCCGTCGCCGAGTCCCGCCTGCTCTACCAGGGGAACTGGGTGCTCTTCGCCCTGCTCGCCATCAAGACGCGCATCGTGCTGACCGGCGAGGAACCGGTGTCCACCGGCGACGGTCCGCGCACGCCGCCCGCCAAGCGCGAGTTCCGCTGGGCCGGCACGCGCTGACCCGCACGCTCCCTCAGCGCGACAGCCACGAGCACGACACCGGGGACGACCACGGGTTCGACTTCACCCGGGCGACCTCGAGCGTCGGGTCCGCGTCGCACGCCGCCACCGCCGCCGGCAGTTGCCCCGCCCACACCGGCCCGTCGCTCCGCCGCGTGTCCGTCGGCGCGACGTGCAGGACCGCCGACGCGACGACGGCGGTGACCACGCACCAACCGGCCAGCGCGCCGACGAGGCGACCAGGGCCTCCCGTCCGTCCGGCAGCACGCGACCTGCTGCGGGCGTCCACGAGCGTGGCGGCGGCGACCACCGCGGCGCTCACCAGCAGCAGGCCGGCGGCCGCGGCGTAGCGCTGCGGCGGCACGGCGGCCATCGCGGCGACCGGCGCCGACCAGCGGAGGCCGTCGCCGCCGTTGGCGAGCAGGGCCACCCACCACACCGCGACGGAGCCGACGGCGAGGGCTGCGACCATCCACCGCGTGCGCGCCGGCCCGACCACGACGGCCGCCACCAGGACGACGAGCAGCAGGGCTGCGGGCACCACGACCACCGCCCAGCCGTGCTCGACCACCGCCGTCAGCACAGCACCGAGGTCCGGGTCCCAGGCACCCGCCACCGGACGCAGCAGGTACCCCGCGAGCACGTCGCGCGCCGCCGGCGACCCCGTGGCGAGGGCGCGCGGACTCGTCAGGGTCGTCACGCCCTGCACCGCCAGGGCGACGACCACGACGAGCGTGACCGGCAGCGCGGTCCACCGGCCGGCCGGTCCGGGCGCACGTCCACGGGGCGTCCAGGCGAGGAGCAGCAGGGGCGCGAACAGCGCGGTGAGCGGTTCCGTGAGCACGGCCGCACCCGCGACCACGGCGAGTGCCCCGGCCGCCCACCACGACCGAGCACGCCACGCGAAGACCCACGGCACCAGGACGAGCAGGAACCAGTGCAGGTTCGCCGCGTTGCCGCTGATCTCGTACGGGGCGAGCGGCAGGACGACGGGGACGGCGGCGAGCACCAGCCGCAACGGCCACGGGCGGACGACGTCGCGGGACAGCACGAACACCAGGGCGCAGACCCCGCCGACGACCGAGCACGCAGCGAGCGCCACCACCTGCGCGTACCGCTCGGGCGGCAGCGCGTACCCGAGGTCGACGATGAGCCGGGGCAGCAGGTGCACGTACCCGGCGTAGGGGTGCAGCAGGGTGTCGACGGGCCCCATCGCGATCCGTTCGCGCAGGAACACGCCACCGTCCTCGGCCCAGACGGTGTTCCGCGGCACCGGGCCGAGCCGGTACCAGGCCAGGGCGGTCGTGAGCAGGCCGACGACGACCGCGACGAGGGGGACGCCGGCGACCCTGCGCGCGAGGTCCATCCGGTGAGGATAGTTCGGTCATCGCGCATCGTCGATACAGCCACACCGCGATGCGGTGTGCTCGTCACAAGGTCGTGCGCCAAGATGGACGCGTGACGGACGGCCGGGTGAGCAGACAGGTGCTCGGGCGCCGGTACCTCTCCGCCTGGATCGGCTTCTCGGCCGGTGGACGGTTCAGCCAGGCGCTCGCGACGGTCATCGTGCTGTTCGGGTTCGGCCAGCCGACCGTCGAGGCCCTCGTCGGCCGGGCGGGGACCTGGGCGGTGCTCGTGACGCTGTTCGTGCTCGCGGGGCTGAGCCTGCTCGGCCAGCGCTACCGGATCGAGTGGCACGGGGTCCTCCCCCTCTCGCTGCTGGCCTTCGTCGGGTACTGCGCGTTGAGCGTGCTCTGGAGCGAGTACTCCTGGGTGGCGCTCCGCGGACTGGTGCAGACCGTGTGCTTCATCGGCCTCGGGCTGTACCTGGCCCTCGGCCGCGACCTGGTGCAGGTGATCCGGGCCTCGGGCGACGCCTTCCGGATCCTGCTCGTGACGGCCCTCGGGCTCGAGGTCCTGTCCGGCCTGGTCCTCGACGTCCCGTTCCCGGCGTTCGGCATCCGCGGCGACATCGCGTACGGCGGCCCGATCCAGGGCATCGGCGGCACCCGCAACTTCATGGGCTTCATCGCCGCGATGGCCCTGGTCACCTTCGTGGTCGAGTTCCTCACCCGGTCGGTCACGGTCTGGCGCGCGATCGCCTCGACCTCGCTCGCCGTGATCGCCCTGATGCTCGTGCAGTCCCCCATCACCGGGCTCGCGATGATCGCGCTCGCCGTCACCGCGCTGGCGCTCTGGTCACTCCGGCACGCACGACCGGCGACCAGACCGGTGGTCAACGGCGTCCTCGGTGCGGTCGTCCTGCTGACGCTGGCCGTCGGGGTGCTCGCCCGGCACCGCCTGCTCGCCGAGATCGGGGCGGCCGGTGGCACGGCCACCCGGACGGACCTGTGGTCGCAGATCCGGGTCCTGGTGGAGCGCTACCCGATCCAGGGCTGGGGCTGGGTGGGCACGTGGCCGACCGAGCCCGTCGTGCCCTACGTCACGCTCATCGACCCCGCCGGCGTCCGGTTCACCTCGGGCCTCAACGCCTTCGTGGACGCCTGGCTGCAGATCGGGTTCGCGGGCACGCTCATCCTCGGCATCACCGCGTTGCTCGCGTTCGCGCGTGCCTGGGTCACGGCGACGACGTTCCCCGGGGTGGCGTACGTGTGGCCGGCCGCCGTGCTCGTGCTGCTCGCGGTCACCAGCACGGCGGAGAGCTACCTGCTGCACGGCGCGGGCCTGATGTTCTTCGTGACGGTCCTCGTGATCGCCGCGCGGCGCCGCTCCTGGCGTCGGCACCTGCCGCGCGTGTAGCGGCGGTACGGCGCGACCCACGGCCGGCCTGGAGGCCCGTGGCTGCCCCGCACCGCGCCTCCAGGCCGTCGCGCCAGCGTTCCGGGCGCGCGCGCTACGGGCGCGTGCGGCGACCGACGCGGCGCTGCACGCCCCACTGGGTGACGCGGAGCATCGCCTCGAGGACGATGGACCGGCTCATCTTGGAGACGCCGTGCACGCGGTCGCGGAAGCGGATGGGCACCTCGACGATGCGGCCACCGAGGGCATCCACGCGCAGCGTCATGTCCACCTGGAAGCAGTACCCCTTCGAGTCCACCGACCCGAGGTCCATCCGCGCGATCGCCGACGAGCGGTACACGCGGTAGCCGGCGGTGATGTCCCGCACGTCGAGCCCGAGCGCCAGGCGGGCGTAGGTGTTGGCCCCGCGGCTGAGCGCCTGGCGCCGGAGCGGCCAGTCGACGACCGACCCACCGGGGACCCAGCGGGACCCGATGGCGAGCAGGACGTCGTCGGACGCGGTCACGGCGTCGACCAGGGCCGGCAACCGGTCGGCCGGGTGCGAGCCGTCGGCGTCCATCTCGACCAGCAGCGGGTACCCGCGCTCCAGACCCCACCGGAAACCGGCGACGTACGCCGTGCCGAGCCCGAGCTTGCCGGAGCGCTGCAGCAGGTGCACCCGGTCGTCCGCGGCCGCCAGGGACCGCACGATGTCCCCGGTGCCGTCCGGGCTGCCGTCGTCGACGACGAGCAGGTGGGCACCGGGCACCGCCGCCAGCACGGCGGCAGTGATCGCACGGATGTTCTCGGCCTCGTCGTACGTCGGGACGATGACGAGGGCGGTGGTCTCCCCCGGGGTCACCGGTTCAGGCGCCGCTTCACCTTGCCGGCGACGCTGCGGGGGCCCTCGGTGCGCAGGTAGTGCACGGCACGGCCGAGGTCGTAGCGGACGCCGGAGAGCTTCTTGCGCTCCGGGACGCGGACGCGCATCTTGTGCGGCTCGATCGACGACGCGGTGTCGCGCACCGACTTGTCCGCAGCGCGGATCGGGTTCCGGCAGAACTCGACGAGCGGGGCGAGGACGTTCTCCCACGTGAACTGCTCGCGCACGCGGTCGACGTTGCCGATGAACTCGGTGCGGGCCTTCTTGTCGAAGAGCGCCGTCTCGAGCGCGGTGGCCAGACCGTCGATGTCCTGCTCGTGCACCGCGATGCCGAGCTTCTCTTCTGCGACGAGGTCACCGAACGAGTCGCCGGCCGTCGTGACGATCGGCAGACGTGCCCACAGGTAGTCGAGGATGCGGGTGCGGAACGAGAAGGTGGTCTCGAGGTGCTCGTAGTGCGTCGAGACGCCGGCGTCGGCCTCGAGCAGGTAGGCGCCGCGCTCCTCGTACGGGATCCACTGGTCGTTGAAGAACACGTGCTTGCCGGTGAGACCGAGGGCGTCGGCCTCGGCGCGGACCTTCGCGACGATGTCCATCTCGGGGACGTCGGGGTTCGGGTGCTGCACGCCCATGAAGAAGAGCTTCACCGACGGACGGCGCTCGGCGAGCTGGGCGATCGAGCGGACCAGGGTGATCGGGTCGAACCAGTCGTAGATCCCACCGCCCCAGACGACGAGCTTGTCGTTCTTGCCGATGCCCGGCACGACACCCTTGACGCGCTGCTGGTCGTGGACCGGCGGCGTCGAGGACAGGCCGAACGGCACGACGCCGATGAGCGAGCGCAGGTCAGCGTCGCGCGAGTACGTGCGGGCGTTCACACGGCCGGAGCCGGCGAGCTGCCCGAGCCAGAACATCCGCTGGCGCTCGGAGGCGCAGATGAAGTAGTCGCCGAGCTCGAGCTGGTGGTTCAGCGTGTCCGAGGCGTCGAGGATCTGGCGGTTCCACTTGTCGACGTCGTCGCTGCGGCCCTGTTCGAGCTGCTCGAGGTGCAGCGGGTCGTAGACGTCGACGACCAGGATCTTGCTGGTCGACTCGAGCACCGGGAACAGCCGGAGCGCGTGGCCCTGCACGATGATGACGTCGGCCCAGCCCTCGTGCTCGACCATCTGGCGCGGGTGACGGTGCGGGACCGTGACGACCTCGTACGACGGGTCGATCGGCGACGAACGGGTCAGGCTGACCACGCGGACGTCGTGCTCGGACGCCAGCTGCTTGGCCATCTGCGTGGCCCGGATCGCCGGACCGGCCATCTTCGCGCCGATCGAGTCGCCCGTGATGATGAGGACGCGGCGACGGGTACCGACCTCGAGCACGCCGAGGGAGTGCACGATCTTGTCGTAGCCGGCCAGGTAGTTCTCGATCGGGTAGGCGGGCTCGTCGCGGTTGCCGAACAGGCGGAGGAGCTCGCGGTCGGACCGGACGCGGGTCGCCTGGATCTGGCGGCGGGACTCGGTCATCGACGGCAGCTGCTCGACGAACTGGTCGACGCCGTAGATGCCCGCCATGCTCGTCTTCGGCACCGGGATCGTCGGGACGCTGTCGTCGCCGGGGTTGCGCAGGTCGAGCTCGGTGGAGTCGAGCTCCCCGCGGCCCACGGCACGGCGGACGGCGAGCGCCAGGGAACCGGGCAGCGCCGCGGCGAGCTGCTCGTCACCGAGGTTCTTGTAGAGCGTGAACAGCGCGTTCCGCTCGAGCAGGTAGGTCTCGCGGAAGTCGCCGAACTTGTTCATCGACGCGTGGTGCTTGTGGAACGCGACCGACTTCGGCTGGTACCGGAAGCGCCAGCCGAGCAGGTTGAGCCGCCAGCCGAGGTCGACGTCCTCGTAGAACATGAAGTAGCGGTCGTCGAAGCCGTCGAGCTGCTCGAAGAGCTCGGCGCGGATGAACATCGCGGCGCCGGTGCCGAACAGGACGTCGGTCTCGCTCTCCCACCGGCCGGTGTCCGGCGACCCGGCGAAGGGCTTGTAGCCCATGCCGTACCAGGTCATCGCGGCCTCGGTGAAGTCGACGTTGACGCCTTCCCAGTCGAGGACCTTCGAGGCGACGGCGCCGATGTCGGCACCGGAGGCGAAGGTGGCCATCGCCTCGCGCACCCAACCGGTGTCCGGGCGGGCGTCGTTGTTGAGGAACGCCACGACCTCGCCGGAGGACTTCTCGACGCCGAGGTTGCACCCGCCGGTGAACCCGAGGTTCGCGCCAGCGTCGATCAGGGTGAAGTCGAGGCTCGAGGCCTTCAGACGCCCGAGGTGCTCGGGGCCCGAACCGTTCTCGACGACGATCACCTCGAGCTTGTCCTGCGGCCAGTCCTGCTTGCGGAGTTCCGCGATGCTCGTCAGGGTGTCGTCCGTGCCCTTGTAGTTCACGAGGATGACGGACACGACTCCCGGCTTGCGCTCTGTCACGCGAGTTCCTCCAGCAGCTGCCGCGCACCGGGCGCGGGTCGATGGGTCGGCCGACGGGGTGCCGCGGGCCGATGACACCCTACAAGGCGCGCCCAGCGACTCCCTGCCGCCGCTGCGGATTCGTGCAGAATGGCGTGCGTGACCGCAGTGATCCCGAGCACCCCCATGTCCTCTCCCCTCCGCGAGGACTACGCGGCCCTCGCGGCCGACGAGCACGCCGAGGGCCCCCGCGGCACGATCCGCTTCGCGGTGTCGACCGCCGACCCGGCCGAGGGCAAGGGCGACCTGTTCGTCGCGCTCGGGCTGGCACGAGCGCTCCGGGCCGAGGGCTGGGGCGTCGCGATGTGGCCGCTCGAGCGCTGGGGCGAGGAACTCCCCGCCGACACCGCCGTCGTGGTCAGCATGATCGAGTCCTTCGTGCCCGGGTACGTCCCAGCCGGCACCGCCCTGGTGGCGTGGGTGCGGAACTGGACCGCCAAGTGGGCAGCCCTGCCGTACCTCGACGAGTTCGACGCGGTCTGGACGTCGTCCGGGATCGCCCGCGACGCGATCGCGGCCGCGTACTCCGGCCCCGTCGAGGTGGTGCCGATCGGCGTCGACACCGAGCTGTTCACGACCGACGCCCCCGCACCGCGCGAGCGCACGGACCGCGCCGTGACCACCGTCAACTTCTGGGGCGTCCGCCGCCGTGTGCAGGACGTCCTCGCCGAGGTCGCCCCGGCCGAACCGATCGTCTGGTTCGCCGCGAACGTCGACCACGTCGAGGCCTCCGCGGGCGTCGAGCTCCGCCCGGCCGTGTCCTACTTCGCCCTGCCCGAGGTCTACCGTGCCGCCGGCTTCGTGGTCGACGACGTCATCGAGCCGGCCGCCGAGTACGGCACCCTGAACTCCCGCCTGTACGAGTCGCTCGCGTCCGGGGCGCTGCCGGTCACCGACTGCGCGCTCGGGCTCGACGAGCTCGGCCTGTCCGACGTGCCGGTGTTCGACGACGCCGACTCCCTCGAGCGCGTGCTCGCGATGCCCCGCGACGAGCGCACCGCCCTGGTCGCCCGGCTCCGCGCCGTCGTGGTCGAGCGGCACTCCTTCCGCAGCCGAGCCGAGCAGGTCGGTCCGTCGCTCGACGCCGCGGTCGCCGCCGCCTCGGGCCGGAGCGGCGAGCGTGGCGCGTTCCTGCGGTGGGCCACCGCCCAGCGCGAGACACTCCGGCAGACCGAGCACGACCGCGACGTCCACCTGGCCGGCGTGCACGACATCAATGCCCGCCTGGTCGAGTCGGAGCAGAAGGTCGGCGCGTACGACACCGCCCGTCGCCTGGCCGAGGCGGAGCGCGACCAGATCGCGGCCCGCTTCGAGGGCCTCACGCGCTCCCCCGAGTACCGGCTGCTGCACGGCGTCGGCCTGATGGCGCGGCGCGTGCGCCGCTGACGGCGGTCGACGCGACCCACGACGGACGGGAGGCCCGGTACCAGCTGGTACCGGGCCTCCCGTCCGTCTTGTGGTGACCGTCTACTGCACGGTGACCGTCTACTGCACGGTGACGGTCTTCGTGCCGAAGCTCTTGTAGGTGCCGCTCGGCAGGTCCTGGAAGTAGACGCGCACGGTGTGCGTGCCCTTCTTCACCCCGGTGAGCTTCCGCGACAGGCCGACGTCCGAACCCCAGTCCGGGTGCACGGCCTGCACGTCGGTGCGGGTCGCGTTGACGGTGCCCGGCGAGACGGCGACGCCGTCCAGGTGGATCTTGTACTTGACCGGGTCCCAGACGTCCGGGTCGATCGCCCAGCCGGCCACGGTGATGGTGCCCGTGCCGCCGGTGACGGACTCGTACAGGCCCTTGACCGAGCCGGTCTTGCCCGTCTTGCCGGTGGTCGGCGGGTCGGTGACCGTCACGCTCTTCGTGCCGAAGCTCTTGTACGTTCCGCTCGGCAGCTCCCGGAAGTACACGCGCACGGTGTGCGTGCCGGCGGTCAGCCCGGGGATCTTCAGCGAGAGGCCGACGTCGGAGCCCCACGCGGGGTGCACGGCCTCGACGTCGGTCCGCTTCGCGTTCGCGGTCCCGGGGGCGATGGCGACACCGTCGACGTGGATCTTGTAGGCGACGGGGTCCCAGACGTCGGGGTCGATCGCCCAGCCGCGCACCGTGGCGCTGTTCACGCCACCGACCACGGACTCGAACGCACCCTTGAGCGAGCCGGTCTTGCCCGTCTTGCCGGTCGTCCCCGACGCGTCGGGTTCGGCGGTCGACGCGGCGGTCACCGTCACGGACTTGGTGCCGAAGCTGACGTACTTGCCGCCCTGCAGGTCCTGGAAGTAGACGCGCACGGTGTGCTTGCCCGCCTTCAGGCCGGTGAGTCGGAGCGTCAAGCCGACGTCGGAGCCCCACGTGGGGTGCGTCGCCTCGACGTCGGTGCGGGTCGCGTCCGCGACCCCGCTGTTCGTGCTCACGCCGTCGACGTGGATCTTGTACTTGACCGGGTCCCACACGTCCGGGTCGATCGCCCAGCCGCGCACGGTGGCCGTGCCGACGCCGCCGGTGACGGAGTCGTACGACCCGCGCACGGCACCGGTCTTGCCGGTCTTGCCGGTGGTCGGGGCGTCCACGACGACCGACTTCGACGCGACCTTCACGTACTTCGTGCCGGGCTTGTCCATCACGTACAGCGTCACGGCGCGCGAGCCCGCGCTGATGCCGCCGATCGTCTTCGAGAAGCCGAGGGTGCTGCCGACGCCGGGGTAGACCTTCGCCACGTCGGTGCGGGTCTTGTCCGCCGTGCCGGTCGCCTTGCTCACGCCGTCGACGAGGATCTTCCACGAGCCGGGCTTGGACGAGTCGGGGTCGAGGACCCAGCCGGTGGCCGAGATCGTGCCGACGCCACCGGTCACCGAGTCGAGGACGCCCTTGGGGGCCGCGCTCGTGATGGTCCGGGTGTAGCAGCCGAGCAGGGTGTTCGCCCCGCGGCCCTGGTTGATGGCGTAGCTGCAGACGGAGTGCTTGCCGAGGCTCAGCCCGGTCAGTTCGGCCGAGAACCCGTGCCGGGTGTTGTTCGCGCCGAGGGTGCCGGCCAGGTCGCTCCGGGTCTTGTCCGCGGTGACGGTCTTCGCGCCGGCGCCGTCGACGTAGAACGCGACGCGCAGGGCGTTGGTGGTGTCCGGGTCGGCCGCCCAGCCGGTGACCGTGATCGACGAGGTGGAGGTCGCGGTCACGGAGTCGACGTCGCCGTAGGGGTTGCCGCCGCCGGCCGCAGCACCGAACCAGTCGGTGTACATGCGCCAGAAGTTGCGGTTGCCGTAGGCGGAGCAGCTGTCACCGGAACCGTAGAGGTTCGACATGGCCGCCGCGTTCGGGGTGTACGGGGTGTAGATGTACAGGCTCGCGGTGGCCTGGTTCTGGATGTAGACGGACTTCCGACCGCAGGCCGCGTTCGGGTTGAGCAGGATCGAGTTCGTCCGGCCCGCCTGGTACGCCCACGAGGTCGGCGACGCCTGGTACCGCTTGAACTGCAGGGCCGCTGCGTAGACCTGCTGGCCGAAGCCGAAGTACGCCGGGTCGCACGGGGCGGTGTCCGGGCACGCGAAGCCGGTGGCGTGCAGGTACATGTAGGACGTCGGCGAGGACGTCGTGACGATGCCCTGCTCCTTCTGCAGGAGCACGAGGAGCACCTTCTGGCTGATACCGCACGCGGCACCGACCTGGGCGATCATCGTCGCGGCCGACTTGGTGCCACCAGCGATGGCCGCGCACCGGCCGGAGACGGCACCGATCGAGCTCATCTTCTGCGAGAAGTCCTTCAGGCAGGCGGGGCCGCTCGACGACTTCCGGCAGTTCGGCGCGACGCTCGTCAGGAACGACTGCACGGCGGCGGCGTTCATCGCCGAGCCGTTGTAGAAGTTCGCGTCGCTGATGATGTTGCCCGGGTCGAAGTCCGACGCGACCGCGGCCGAGGCCGACTGGGTCGTGTTCTGCTCCGCGAGCACCGTGCCGAAGGTCAGGCCGCTCATCGCGACGGCGAAGGCCGCCACCAGGGCGAGGGAGCTCCGGAGGGAACGGCGGGAGCGGGCTGCTCGGGGGGAACGGGTGGTGCGGGGGGTGCGGGGGGTGCGGGGGGTGCGCATCACGGGACCTCGGCGGTCAGGGGGTCGGACGTCGTCGACGCGGAGCCGACGGCGTAGGTCAGGGTGACGGTCCAGGTGCCGCTCGACACCTTCGCCGCGGGGAACGACACCTGCGCGCAGTTCACCGACGAGGCACTCGCCTGTGCGGTGCTCGTGGCGGTGCGCGTGACGCCGTCCTTCGTCGCGGTGAAGGTGCACTTCCCGCTCGTGTCGGTGGTGCCGGAGACCAGGCCACCGGCCTGGAGGGTCTTCGACCCGGTGTCCCAGCCGGCGAACGTGACGACGGCCGTGGCCGGGTACTCCGACGGGTCGGCGTCCGGCTGGTTCGTCGCGCCGCTGCCCGGGAACGCACCGGGGGTGTCGTCGTCGGAGGCGCCGGCGTCGTCGCCGTCACCGTCGTCGGACCCACCGTCGGTCGGCGTCGAGGCCGCGTCGGTGGGGGCCGAGGTCGCCGAGTCGTCGTCCGTCGGGGTCGCACTCGGGGTGCGCGAGACGGACGCGGACGGCGACGGGGTGGCGTCGTCGCCACCACCGGAACAACCGGCCAAGAGGAGACTGAGTGCACCGACCACCGCGAACGCAGCGATCGGCCTGGATGCGAGGAGCATGCTGACGGGCCGTCCTGTGGATGTTGACAAGGGTCCGGGTTGCAACAACGGTAACTCGAAAGTGAAGGTTGAGGGTTGGATCGGCCGGAATCACCCCCACTCGGGGTGCACGACGACCGTCGCCCAACCCCGTCCCGCGGGCCCGGTGAGTATGCTGTTCCGGTCCTGCCCCCACGAACGAAGAGACGTATGGTCGACCAAGCCCGCATGACCGCGCTCGCGAAGGAACCCCTCGTCGTGATCGGCGCTCCGACGAGCGCCTTCCGCGGGACCTTCCGTGAGCTGCGCGACGTCTTCCGGCAGCGCGAGATGCTCGGCATGCTCGTCCGACGTGACCTGAAGGCACGCTACAAGGACTCGGCACTCGGGTTCGTGTGGACGCTCGTGCGCCCGCTGACCCAACTGCTCATCTACTACTTCGTCATCGGCAAGGTCCTCGGCGCCGCCAACGGCATCGACAACTTCGCGATCTACGTCTTCACCGGCCTGACCGCCTACACGCTCTTCAGCGAGATCGTCGCCGGGTCGACCGGCTCGATCGTCGGCAACTCCGGGCTGATCAAGAAGGTCTACGTCCCGCGCGAGGTCTTCCCGCTCGCCAGTGTGGGCGCGGCCCTGGTGAACTTCACCATCCAGTTCGCGATCCTGCTGGCCGCGACGGTCGTCATCGGCGTCTTCCCGTGGCACGAGGGTCTGGTCTACCTGATCCCCGCGCTCGCGGTGATCCTGGTCTACGGCGCCGCCATCGGCCTGGTGCTGTCCGCGCTCAACGTGTACCTGCGCGACGTGCAGTTCGTCATCGACGTCGGCCTGATGGTCCTGCTCTGGGCCTCGCCGATCGTCTACTCGTACTCGCGCGTGGTCGCGACCGTGAACGCCGACTGGCTCCTCACCCTCTACACGAACAACCCGCTGACCCTGTCGGTGCTCGGCCTGCAGAACGCGATCTGGCTGCACGACCCGGCGGACGTCACGTACCCGGACCACCTGATGCTCCGGCTGGGGATCGCGTTCGTGATCGGCCTCCTCTGCCTCATCGGTGCGCAGCGGATCTTCTCCCGCCTGCAGGGCAACTTCGCGCAGGAGCTCTAGACCATGGCCATCAGCACCCCCGTCGCCCCGTCGACCGCCGGCGAGACCGCCGAGCGTCCCGACGTCATCGTCATCGACCACGTCCGCAAGCGCTTCACGGTCCGCAAGGACAACACCCTGCGCGAGCGGATCGTCACGCTCGGCCGCGCCGGGCGGAAGCACCGCCAGGACTTCTGGGCCCTCGACGACGTCACGGTGTCGATCCAGGCCGGCTCGACCGTCGGGCTCATCGGCCAGAACGGCTCCGGCAAGTCGACCCTGCTCAAGGCGATCGGCGGCATCATCCAGCCGACCTCCGGCACGGTGTCCCGCCGCGGTCGCCTCGCCGCCCTGCTCGAGCTCGGCGCCGGGTTCCACCCCGACCTGTCCGGCCGCGAGAACGTCTACCTCAACGCGAGCCTGCTCGGCCTCAGCCGCAAGCAGACCGACGAGAAGTTCGACGACATCCTGGCGTTCTCGGGCATCGGGGACTTCATCGACACCCAGGTGAAGTTCTACTCATCGGGCATGTACGTGCGGCTCGCGTTCGCCGTCGCCGTGCACACCGACCCCGACGTCCTGCTCGTCGACGAGGTCCTGGCCGTCGGTGACGAGGCCTTCCAGCGCAAGTGCCTCGACCGCATCCGCACCTTCCAGGAGGCCGGCAAGACGATCATCATCGTCACGCACTCCCTCAGCCAGGTGCAGGAGATGTGCGACCGCGTCGTCCTGCTCAACAAGGGCAAGGTGCTGCACGACGGTGACCCCGTCCAGGCCGTGAGCATGTTCCGCGAGGTGCTCGAGGAACGCCGTCAGGGCGAGCTCAGCACCGACGTCGCCGTCGGCAGGGGCAAGGTCATCGGCGCGAGCGTGCACGTCGACGGCAAGGAGCCCCGCGCGGACGTCATGCCCGGCGACGACCTCGTCGTGGACATGGAGTTCGAGCACCTCGACGGCATCGCCGACTGGGAGGCCGCGGTCCAGATCAACAACGCCGGGGGTCAGGTCGTCTACGGCACCACCACCGGCATCATGGGCCTCGAACTGCAGCCGCTGCACGGTCGCCGGAAGCTCCGCCTGCGGATCGCCGACACCGCGTTCGGCACCGGCAAGTACTTCATCAACGTGTCGATGATGGACTCCGCCGGGCGCCACCTGCACGACATGCCGGAGTGCGACTCGTTCGAGGTCCCCGGGTTCGAGCACGCCGTGGGCACGGTCTACGCCGAACCCTCGATCGAGGAGCTCGACTGACCCCGGACGACGGCGACACCGGGACCAGCGCCGACGGCACGCCCCGTGCCGGCTCCGCGCCACGGGCCGACGGCACGCTCCGCACCGCGGTCGTCGTCGTGAACTGGAACCGCGCCGACCTGACCACCGCGGCCGTCCGCGCCGTGCTCGACGAGGGCACGCCCGACGACGTCATCGTCGTCGACAACGGGTCGTCCGACGACTCCGTCGCGGTGCTCCGCCGTGCCCTGCCGGACGCCACCGTCATCGCACGCGGCGACAACGGCGGCTTCGCGGCCGGTGCCAACACCGGCATCCGGCACACGGACGCCGACGTCGTCGTGCTCCTGAACAACGACGCCGTGCCCGCACCGGGCTTCGTCGCGGCGCTCCGCGACCACCTGGCGCACGCCGGGCCCGAGGTCGCCGCCGTGACGGGCCGGATCGTGCTCGCCGGACGCTGGACGGGCCTCCCGGCCGGGGTGGAGCCCGCCCCCGGCCAGCGCGTGCTGCGCGACCACGACGGCCGTCGCTGGACGCCGTCGGCGGACGGCGAGGTCCGGCTCAACTCGACCGGCGTCCGTGTCGACCGCGACGGCAACGGGATGGACCGCGACTGGTTCGCGCCCGTCGACCGGGTCGCCGACGTCGACGTCTTCGGGTTCTCCGGCGGCGCGTCCGCGCTCCGCCGAACGGCGCTGGACGACGTCGGCCTGCTCGACGAGTCCCTGTTCATGTACTACGAGGACACCGAGCTCGCCTGGCGGCTGCGCCGCCGCGGATGGCGCGTCGAGCACGCGGCCGACGCGGTCGTCGAGCACGACCACTCGGCGTCGTCCGGCGTGCAGAGCGACCTGTTCGTCTTCCGGAACGCGCGCAACCGCATCGTCGTCGCGCTCTGGCACGCCCCGTGGCCGACCGTCGTGCGGGCGAGCGTCCGCACCCTGGTGCGCGGCCTGCGCGGGCTGGCCTCCGGTCGCACCCGCCGGGAGGCGCGGCTCGTCCTGACGGCGTTCGCGGACGTCGCGGGGACCCTGCCGGTCCACCTCGCGCGCCGGCTGCGCGAGACCCGGCGCGCGTCCGTCCCGCGCCGCAGCGTGGACCCGGGCGCATGAGTGCAGCGGGCTATCCTGGACACTCCCCCGTCGACGGCCCCGGCCACGACGTCCCCGCCCGGAAGGAACCACGCGTGCCGCAGCTCACCGTCCTCGTCGACGGGACCGCGGTACCGCAGGCGCTCGGCGGCGTCGGACGCTACGTCGAGGGGGTCGTGTCGCACTTGACCGACCCGTCGCTCGACGTCCACCTGGTCGTCCGCCCCGTGCACGCTCCGCACTTCACCGCCGTCGCGCCGCACGCGACCGTGCACACGGCGCCGGGCTGGACCGACTCGGTGCCGCTCCGGTTCCTGTGGGAGCAGACCGGGCTGCCGGCGCTCGGCCGTCGGCTCGGGGCGCAGGTGCTGCACTCCCCGCACTACACGTTCCCGTTCGGCTGGCGCGGCGGGTCCGTCGTCACGCTGCACGACGCCACGTTCTTCTCGAACCCCGAGTGGCACTCGCGCCTGAAGCGCACCTTCTTCACCTGGTGGAGCCGCCGGTCCCTGCGCACCCGACCCGTCGTCATCGTGCCGAGCGCCGCGACCGCGACCGAGGCCGCCCGGGTCGTGCGGGGCATCCGCGCCGACGTCCGGGTCGCACCGCTCGGCGTCGACCGCATGGTGTTCCACGAGCCCGACGTCGCCGCGGTCGAGGACGCCCGGATCGCCGCCACCCTGCCCGAGGGTGCCCCGTGGATCGCGTTCCTCGGCACCATCGAACCGCGGAAGAACGTCACGGCGCTGCTCGACGCGTACGCCTCGGTGCGCGCCGCGCGCGCGGCTGCCGGGTCGGACGGTCACCCGGGTGCGGAGACCCCGTGGCTCGTGCTGTCCGGGGCCCGCGGCTGGGACCAGGCGGCCATCGCGCGGCTCGACGCCCTGCAGCCCACCGACCACGTCATCGAGGCCGGCTACCTGCCGCTCGAGGACCTCGCCGGGTTCCTCGGCGGTGCCGAGTTCGTCGTCTACCCGTCCCTCGGTGAGGGCTTCGGCCTGCCGGTGGTCGAGGCGATGGCCTCCGGCGCGTGCGTCCTGACCACCCGGCGGCTGTCGCTGCCCGAGGTCGGCGGTAACGCGGCCGTCTACAGCGAGCCCGACGCCACCGCGCTGGCGTCCGCGATGACGGCGCTGCTGGACGATCCCGCGCTCGTGGCGTCGCACCGTGCGGCGGCGCTGACGCGGGCCTCCTCGTTCACCTGGGAGGCCACCGCCGCGGTGCACGTCGAGGCCTACGAGTCCGTCGCCGGAGGTGTGCGGTGATCCGGGTCGCGGTGCTGACGGTCACCTACAACACCGGCGAGACCATCCGGCCGTTCCTGGCGAGCGTCGCCGGTGCCTCGAAGGACCCGGTCGCCGTCGTCATCGCGGACAACGGTTCGGCCGACATCGACGCACTCCGGGCGATCGGTGAGTCGTACGGCGCCGTCGTGGTGTCCTCCGGTGGCAACCGCGGCTACGGCGGTGGGATCGACGCGGCCCTGAGCGCCCTCGACGACGTGCTGCCGGACGTCCGCCCGGAGTTCCTGCTCGTGACGAACCCCGACGTCGTGCTCGGCGAGGGCTCGATCGACGAACTCGTGGCCGCCGCCGACCGGTTGCCGTCGGGTGGGTCGTTCGGCCCCCGGATCCTCGACGACCAGGGCGAGACCTACCCGTCCGCCCGGCAGCTCCCCTCGCTCCGGACCGGCCTCGGCCACGCGGCGTTCTCGCGGTTCTGGCCGGCGAACCCGTGGAGCCAGCGGTACTGGTCCACCACGAAGGTCGTCGAGCGCGAGGCCGGATGGCTCTCCGGCGCGTGCTTCCTCATCCGGACGTCGCTCTTCCGCGAACTCGACGGGTTCGACGAGTCGTACTTCATGTACTTCGAGGACGTCGACCTCGGGCAGCGCGTCGGACGGTCGGGCCGGGCGAACGTGTACGTGCCCTCGGCGGTCGTCACCCACACCGGAGCCCACTCGACGTCGTCCAACCGGCGCCGCATGGAGATCGAGCACCACCGCAGCGCGTACCGGTTCCTGTCGCGGAAGTACCGCGCGTGGTGGCTCTGGCCCCTGCGCGTCGCCCTGCACGCGGGCCTGTCGCTCCGCGCACGCTGGGTCACGCGCAAGTAGCTCCCGCTCGGTCGGGCTGTCTCGTTCGCAAGACACCGGTGTTCGCGCGTTGCACCGCGGTCTGCGGGTGTTCCGAGTGCGAACACCGGTGTCTTGCGGGCCCGGGGGCGTCAGGGGCGGCGGGGGTGCAGGCGCGCGCGCGACGCGCGGGCCGCCGCAAGCAGTACGGCAGCGCGGGCGTCGAAGGAGTGCTCGGCGGCGATGCGCTCGGCCACGGCGGCCCGCTCGGCAGCCGACGGCCACGCGCGCGCCGGTTCGAGCAGGTCGGCCAACTCGTCGCGGGAGCGCGCGACCGCGAGCGTCGGGACGTCCAGCACGTCGGACAGCCCGGCCACCGGGTCGGTCACGACGACTCCCCCGGACGCCAGCACGTCGAACACCCGGTTCGACACGAAGCCCCCGGCGGCCATGTCGGGCCAGTGGTCGTTGAGCACCACACGCGCCGAGGCGTAGGCCGCCGCGACCTCGGCCCGGGTCAGCGACGGTTCGCCGAGCGACTCCGCGGGGACGACCTCGTCCCAGCCCGGACCGTGCACGCGCAGATCGGCACCGAGCGCGACCGCGTCGGACACGATGGGCCGCGCGGCACCGCGAGTCGAGCCGACGAACACCACGTGGTCGGCATCGGGACTCGTCGCCGTGCGCGCGACCGGGTGGAACACCGCCGGCTCGGTCGCCTGCAGCAGGGTCCGGACCGGCACGCCCGCACGCGCAGCGGCTGCGGCTGCCCACACCGGCCCGGCCGCGAACACCGCGTCGAACGACCGCAGTTCGGTGTCGGCGACGTCGTCGGGGTGGCTGATCACCCAGAGCAGGTTCGCCGACGCCGGGTTCGGCGGCACCCGGTCGAGGCCCCGGATCACCAGGGTGACGTCGTCCGAGGCATCGTCGTCCCGCACGTGGGCGTCGCGTCGGTCGATCCGGACCCGCTGCCCGAGCCGCTCGAGTGCCCCGGCGAGCTCGGCGGCGAAGTGCACGTCGCCCCAGCCGTCGCCCTCCGGCCCGGCGGGCGCAGCGATCTTGAGCGACCAGGTGAGGTGTTCGGCGTCGCCACCGGTCAGGCGCGCGGCCGAGGCCACCGGCCGGGCACCCCAGGGCGGCAGCGGCGGTCCGGCGACGACACCGGCGCCCTCGGACGCGCGGTCGCGCCAGGCGGTGAACGCGTCGACGGTCGCGGCGTCGACGGTGCGGCCGGCCTCGACCGAGCGGGTCGCCTCGCCGACGACGCGCACCGCTCCGCCGTGGGCATCGGCGACCGCGCGGGTCCAGGCCGTCAGGGTCATGCGTTCGTCCGGGAGGCACGGTGCCGGCACCAGCGCCGCCCCCGGCACCGAGAGCACCGGCTGGTCCGCCGCGAAGACGGTGTCGACGCCCGTCACGGTGTCGGCGCGGTCGTCCGACCACGGCAGGGCACCGGGGCGCAGCAGCCGGGCACCGGAGCGGAGCGTGCGGTCCGGCATCCGGACCCGGGCCTGCGCGACCGAGCCCGCCGCCGCCAGCGCGTGCAGCGCCGGCACGTCGACCGACACCGAGGTGTCGACCACCACGAGCGTCCGGCCCACACCGGCTGCGACACCGGCGTTGATCGCCGAGCCGAGGCCGTCGACGGGTTCCGGTCGGACCCACGGCAGGCGACGACCGAACGGGTCGACCGGCGAGGCATCCGCCACGTAGCTCACGGCGCGGACGTCGACCCCGCGGCCGAAGGCATCACGGGCGACCGACACGAGCCGGCCGACCTCGGCGTGCCGGTCCGAACGGGTCGTGACGAGCACCGTGACGTCCTGGTCCAGCCGCGGCAGCGGGTCCGGGAACCCGGTCACGGGAACGACGGACGCCGCCGTCACGGACGCGGGACGGGCCTCCTGGCCGGGGTGGCCGGGGTGGCCGGGGAGGCCGGAGGCCGTCGCCTCCGGACGGCGGCGTCGACCGAACCAACCAGGGGCGGGGGTCACGTGCGGAGCTAGACGCCGAGGAGTCGCTGCAGGTAGACGCCGTAGCCGCCCTTGACCAGCGGCGCGGCGAGCTCGGCGAGCTGCGCGTCGTCGATCCAGCCGTTCCGCCAGGCGATCTCCTCGATGCAGCCGATCTTGAAGCCCTGACGGTCCTCGATGACCTTCACGTACTCCGACGCCTGCATCATCGACTCGAACGTGCCGGTGTCGAGCCACGCGGTGCCGCGGTCGAGGACCTGGACGCCGAGCTCGCCTGCCTCGAGGTAGCGCTCGTTGACCGTGGAGATCTCGAGCTCGCCACGGGCGCTCGGCTCGATCGTCTTGGCGATCTCGATGACCTTGTTGTCGTAGAAGTACAGGCCGGGGACGGCGTAGTTCGACTTCGGCTCGGCCGGCTTCTCCTCGATGGAGACGGCGGTGAAGTCGTCGTCGAACTCCACGACGCCGTACGCCTTCGGGTCGGCCACGTGGTAGGCGAAGATCGTCGCACCCTGGACGTCGGTGTTCTTCCGGAGGTTCGTGCCGAGGCCGGTGCCGTGGAAGATGTTGTCGCCGAGGACGAGGGCGACGCTGTCGTCGCCGATGAACTCCTCGCCGATGACGAAGGCCTGCGCCAGACCGTCCGGGGACGGCTGCACGGCGTACTGGATCTCCATGCCGAGCGCCGAGCCGTCACCGAGCAGGGCCCGGAACTGGTCGTTGTACTCCGGCGTCGTGATGACCAACACCTCTCGGACGCCCGCCATCATCAGGGTCGACAGGGGGTAGTAGACCATCGGCTTGTCGTAGATCGGCATGAGCTGCTTGCTGATGCCCTTGGTGATCGGCCAGAGGCGCGTGCCGGAACCGCCGGCGAGGATGATGCCCTTCATCGGTGTCCCGTCCCTTACTTCTTCGTCCGGAGCGACTCGGTGTACGCGACGCACTCCTCGTACGTCGGCAGCAGGCCCTGTGCCGCGGCTTCCTCGAGGGTGGGGGCGCTGGTGTCCTTCTCGGACAGCACCAGCTCGCCGAGGCCCTCGGGCAGGTCGAGCCCGACCGTCGGGTCGAGGATCGTGATCCCCTTCTCACGCTCGGGGTCGTAGTGCGCGCTGACCAGGTAGTTCACGGTCGACTGGTCCTCGAGCGCGACGATCGCGTGGCCGAGCCCCTCGGACAGGTAGACGGCCTTGCGGTCGACGTCGTCGATCCGGACGGAGTCCCACTGGCCGAACGTCGGGGACCCGACGCGGATGTCGACGATGTAGTCGATGAACGCCCCGCGCACGGCGGTGACGTACTTCGCCTGGCTCGGTGCCACGAGGGCGTAGTGGATCCCGCGGGCGACACCGGCCGCGGAGATCGACATGTTCACCTGGCGGAGGTCGAGCGGGTGACCGACGGTCTCCTCGAGCACGTCGGCGCGGTACGCCTCGAGGAATGCTCCTCGTGCGTCGCCGTGCTGGACGGGCGTGAACTCCCACGCGCCAGGGATCTTCAGTTCGCGGATCTGCACCGGGGAAGCCTAGCAAGCCGTGAGTTCGCATAGGCTGTCCTGGTTCTGTGCCCCGCGCCCCGCGCGCTGCGACTCCCGAAACGAGACCAAGCGAGCCCGTGAAGCTATTCGTCCAGATCCCCTGCCTCAACGAGGAGAACACCCTCGCCAGCGTCATCGACTCCATCCCGCGGGAGATCGACGGCATCGACGAGATCGAGATCCTGGTGATCAACGACGGCAGCACCGACCGCACCGTCGAGGTCGCCAAGGAGCACGGCGTCAAGCACTTCGTCCACCACACCACGAACATGGGTCTCGCCCGTTCGTTCCGTGACGGCGTCGACTACGCGCTGCTGCACGGTGCGGACATCGTCGTGAACACCGACGGGGACAACCAGTACCCGCAGGCACAGATCGCCGAGCTCGTGCAGCCGATCCTCCGTAAGGAGGCCGAGATCGTCATCGGTGACCGGCAGACGCGCACCATCGAGCACTTCTCCGGCTTCAAGAAGATCATGCAGCGCTTCGGCTCGTGGGTCGCCAGCCGCGCTGCCGGGCTCGACCTGCCCGACGCGGCCAGCGGGTTCCGCGCGTACTCGAAGTACTCGCTCATCCGCCTGAACATCGTGACGCGCTTCAGCTACTGCATGGAGACCATCGTGCAGGCCGGCTACAAGCGCCTGGCGATCGCGTCGGTGCCGATCACGACGAACCCGAAGACCCGCGAGTCGCGGCTCTTCAACAACATCTTCCAGCACATGTTCGAGTCCGGCTCGGCGATCGCCCGCGTCTACCTGATGTACCGGCCGATGGCCCTGTTCCTCTGGGTCGCCGCGGTGCTCGGTGCGCTCGGGCTCTGGCCGCTCATCCGCTACCTGGTGCTCCTGGCGATGCAGACCGGCGGCAACCACCTGCAGTCGATCATCCTCGGTGTCGTCCTGCTCATCACGGCGCTCCTCTCCATAGTCATCGGCGTCGTGGCCGACCTCACCCGCCTCAACCGCACGCTGGCCGAGGAGCAGCTCGACCTGCAGAAACTGCAGCGGTATGGCGACTGACACGGCCCCGGCCGTGTCGCGCTCCGACGTCCGACCCGCGGTCGGGCGGCGCGAGCGCATCCTCGTGATCGCGTTGACGGTGGCCTTCGCCGCCGTCCTCGCGGTCTGGGCCGTCGTCACCACGACGTACAAGGCCCCGGACGAGCCGACCCACGTCGACGCCGTGCTGCACCTGGCGATCGGTGACGGCTGGCCGGCGCCCGGCGCGATGCACTACCTCAACGCGGTGCACGACACCCAGATCAGCAACATGCGGCAGTCGACCGACGTGAACCAGACGTGGGGCGAGTTGCTCCGCGAGTTCCCGGGCGTGCACCCGACGAGCATCGACCAGATGTCGCAGCACCCCGCCACGTACTACGCCCTGGCCGCCGGGGTCCTGCAGCTGGTGCACTTCGAGGACCTCCGCTGGGACCTCGCCGTCATGGTGCTGCGACTGTTCGACGCCCTGCTCGTCCTGCCGCTGCCGTTCCTGGCGTGGGCCACCGTGCGTCGGCTGACGCGGTCACCACGGGCCGCCCTGGTCGGCGGTGCGGCGGTGTTCGCCCTGCCCGAGGTCGCCTCGATCGGCACCTCGGTCACGAACGACGCGCTCATGCTGCCGCTGTCCGGGGCGCTCGTGTACTTCGTGGTGCGACTGCTCACCGGCGACCTGCGGGTGCGCACGACCATCTGGATCGGGCTGCTGCTCGGCGCGATGCTGCTCGTCAAGGGCACCGCGCTCCCCGCGATCCCGTTCGTGGGCATCGCCGTGATGGCCGCGGGCTGCACCCGGGCGACCGTCTGGCGGAACGCGCTCCGGACGCTGTGGACCCTGGGGCTCGCCGCCGTCGTCGGTGGCTGGTGGTGGCTGCGCAACATCCTCGTGTACCGCGACATCCAGCCGGACGGCATGGCCGGCGCACGTCCGCCGATGCCGTTCCCGGCCGGCACCGCCGCCAGCCCCGAGGTGTTCCTCCGCGACTACTGGAACGGCGTCACCCGCACCTTCTGGGGCAGCGTCGGTGGTCTCACCCAGTTCCAGCTCGCCCAGGTCCTGATCGACGGGCTGACCATCGCGTCGCTCGTCGGCATCGTCGTCTGGGGCTTCCGCCGCGGCCCGTCGCTCCGCCCGGCGATCGTGCTGGCGTCGTTCCCCGTGATCCTCATCGCCCTGCACCTGCAGAGCGGGTGGGGCGGGTACGTCCGGAGCACCATCGTCGCCGGCACCCAGGGGCGCTACTACTACCCCACGCTCATCGCCCTCATCGCCCTGAGCGCCCTCGCCTGGCGCCGGGTCACCGTGACGGCAGCCGGCACCACCCGGCTCGCCGTCGGGATGTCGATCGCGGCGATGGCCATCGCGCTGTACGGCGTCGTCTACGCGCTGCGGGCCTTCGGGCGCGACGCCGCCTTCTGGGTCGACGAGTTCGCGGTCGGCCGGTTCGACCGCTACGGCATGGTCCCCGCCGGCACGAACTTCACCCTCGTCGCCGTCGCCGCGGTCGCACTGACCGTCACCGCCGTGCTGCTCGTCCGGTTCATGCGCCGTCCGGAGGTCCCCGCGTGAGCGCCCCGCGACCGCTCGTCGGCCGGCACGAGTGGGTCCTGCTCGGCACCGTGACGCTGGCCTGGCTCGCCTTCCTGCTGACCTTCGCCCTGGTCACCCCGGCCTTCGGGGCACCCGACGAGCCCGCACACGTCGACGCCGCGTTCCGCCTCGCGCTCGGACTCGGCTGGCCGCACGGCGGCGAGATGCACTACCTCGCCGCCGTGCGGCAGATCGTCGAGCACCCCGCACCGGCCGTCGACCGCCCCACGGTCGACGCGCTGCTGGCGGCGGTGCCCGGGGACTCCCCCGCGATCGACCCGATGTCCCAGAACCCGCCGACCTACTGGTTGGTGGCCGCCGGGATCCTGCGCGTCATCCGGTTCGGCTCCCACGACTGGGCGACCTCGGTGCTCGTGCTCCGCGTGTTCGACGTGCTGCTCGTCACCGCGCTGCCGGTCCTGGTCTGGGCGACGGTCCGTCGGGTGACCCGCTCGCCCCGCACGGCACTCGTCGCCCCGGTCCTGCTCTTCGCCGTCCCGCAGCTGGCGCAGGTCACCTCCGGCGTCACGGTGTGGGCACCGGTCGTGCTGCTCGGTGCCGTGCTCGTCTGGCTGAGTGCACGCGTGCTGACCGGTGATCGCTCGTGGTGGACCACCGCCGGGCTCGCCGTGGCCGTCACCGGGCTGGCCGCCCTGAACGCGCTGGGGCTCCTGGCGATCCCGTTCGTCGTCCTCGTGTCCGTCCTGGCACCGGGCCGGACGTGGCGTCGCCGGGCCCTGCACGCCGGCGTGGTCGTCCTCGCTGCCGTCGCCGTGTCCGGCTGGTGGTGGGTGCGGACGCTGCTCGTGAGCGGGACGCTCCTGCCCGACGCCCTGCGCGCCGTCACGACCGTGCAGCCGTACCCGGCGGGCGGTGCGAACCCCGGGGCGTTCGCCGGGCGCCAGTGGGACGGCCTGACCGCCTCGTTCTTCGGCGCACTCGGTGCGAACCAGTGGCCGTTGCCGGCGATGGTCATCGACACGCTCGCGATCGTCGGACTGGCCGTCATCGGGTGGTCGTACGCCCGCCGGGCTCCGGGTCGCCGGGTGACCACGATCCTGCTCGTCTGGCCGACGGTCGTCCTCGTCGCCACCCTCGCCTACAACTGGCGGAACTACCTCGGCACGCACCAGGGCAACGGGCTGCAGGGCCGGTTCCTGTTCGTCGCGGTCGTCGCGCTCGTGCTCGCACAGGCGGTCGCGTGGCACGCCCTCGTCGTCCGTCCGGAGCTCCGCCGACGCCTGGCCCGGCTGGCGGTCGTCGGTTCGCTCGCGATCGGCACGTACGGCATCGGCCTGACCTACCGCGGCGGGTGGGAGAACACGCAGTTCCGCATCACGCCCGGCGGGATCTCCGCGATGGCCGGCGGCGCGGTCGCCGGGCCGTTCGCGATCCTGCTGGTCGCCATCGTGTTCACGGCCGCCGCCGTCGCGACCGTCGTCCTGGTGTGGCGCACCGTCGCCGAGCCGGGAGCACCCGCCACCACCGCCGAGCCCGCCGACGCCGAAGCCGCCGAGCCCGCCGACCCCACCAGCGGCCCGCTAGAATCGCCGCCGACCCACGAACCGACCGTCAGGAAAGAGAACTCGTGAAGATCCTCGTCACCGGAGGAGCCGGCTTCATCGGCTCGAACTTCGTCCGCCGCACGCTGGAGGACGCGTACCCCGGCCTCGAGGGCGCCGAGGTCGTCGTCTACGACGCACTGACCTACTCCGGCAACGAAGCGAACCTCGCCCCGGTCGCCGACTCCCCCCGCTACACCTTCGTGCACGGCGACATCCGCGACGCCGCGAAGCTCGACGAGGTCGTCCCGACCGTCGACGCCATCGTGCACTTCGCCGCCGAGTCCCACGTCGACCGCTCGGTCCGCGACTCCGGCATCTTCGTCGAGACCAACGTCGTGGGCACCCAGCGCCTGCTCGACGCCGCGCTCCGCCACGGCACCGAGCGGTTCGTGCACGTCTCCACCGACGAGGTCTACGGCTCCATCAGCGAGGGCTCGTGGAACGAGGAGCGCCCGCTCGAGCCGAACTCGCCGTACTCGGCGTCGAAGGCCGGCAGCGACCTGCTCGCTCGCAGCTACCACCGCACGCACGGGCTGAACCTCTCGATCACGCGCTGCTCGAACAACTACGGGCCGTACCACTTCCCCGAGAAGGTCATCCCGCTCTTCGTCACCAACCTCATCGACGACGTGCACGTGCCGCTGTACGGCGAGGGCAACAACATCCGCGACTGGCTGCACGTCGACGACCACACCCGTGGCATCGCGATGGTCCTGACCCGTGGCCGCGCCGGCGAGATCTACAACATCGGCGGCGGCACCGAGCTGACCAACAAGGAGCTCACGCAGCTGCTGCTCGACGCGACCGGCAAGGACTGGTCGTACGTCGACCGCGTCGCCGACCGTCTCGGCCACGACCTGCGCTACTCGGTCGACATCTCGAAGATCCAGGCCGAGCTCGGCTACGAGCCGCTCGTGCCGTTCGAGCAGGGCCTGGCCGACGTCGTGCAGTGGTACCGCGACAACCGCGCCTGGTGGGAGCCGCTCAAGCAGCGTGCGGCCCTGAGCTGAACCGGCACACCGTGACCAGGTACCTCATCACCGGCGCCGCCGGCATGCTCGGCCAGGACCTCCAGGCCGCACTCGCCGGCCGCGACGTCACCGCGCTGTCGCGGGCGGACCTCGACATCACCGACCCGACCGCGGTGGACGCCGCCGTCGCCGGGCACGACGTCGTGATCAACTCGGCCGCCTACACGAAGGTCGACGACGCGGAAGACCACGAGGACGACGCCCACGCGGTCAACGCGACGGGGCCGAAGCTCCTGGCCGAGGCCGCGGTCCGTCACGGCGCGAAGCTCGTCACCGTGTCGACCGACTACGTCTTCGACGGCAACGGCACCGCGCCCTACGCCGAGGACGCCCCGACCGACCCGATCAACGCCTACGGCCGCACCAAGGCCGCCGGCGAGGCGTTCGTGCGCGCGATCGCCCCGGACACCTCGTACGTCGTCCGCACCGCGTGGATCTACGGCGCGCACGGGCCGAACTTCGCCGCGACGATGCTCCGGCTCGCGGGATCGCACGACACCGTCAGCGTCGTCACCGACCAGGTCGGCCAGCCGACGTGGACGGGCGACCTCGCCGCGCGGATCGTCGAGCTCGTCGACGGGGACGCCCCCGCGGGCATCTACCACGGGACGAACGCCGGCCAGGGTTCCTGGTTCGACTTCACGCAGGCCATCTACCGCGAACTCGGGCTCGACCCGGAGCGCGTGCTGCCCACCGACAGCGCCGCCTTCGTCCGGCCGGCGCCGCGCCCGGCGTACAGCGTGCTCGGCCACGACGGCTGGTCGCGCGCCGGACTCGCGCCGATGCGCGACTGGCGCGACGCGTTGCACGCTGCGGTCGCGGCGGGTGCGCTGACCGCGTAGGCACGGCTCTCGACCGGGAGGCGCGGGTCGGGTTCCGCACACCGCGGACCCGACCCGCGCCTCCTGTCCGACCACCGACCGCGCCCAGGGGGCGCCGGGACCACCCTGGTAGTGTCGGGCAGCCGAGCGCGGGGCCGGCCCTCGGCCCCCTGACCACGGGTCCACGAACCACGACGAGGAGCACAGCACCATGACCACCCTCCACGTCATCGTCGACCAGATCGTCGCGCCCGTGCCGGGCGGCATCGGGCGCTACGCCGAGGAGCTCGCGCGCCACCTCGTCGAGCACGCGCCGAGCGGCTGCGAGGTCGCGGGTGTGGTCTCCGCCGTCGGGTCTGACGAGATGGCGCACCTGCGGACGCTCCTGCCCGGGCTGTCCGACCTGCAGCGACTGCCGCTGCCGCGTCGTGAGCTGTCGCTCGCCTGGCAGGGCGGGTTCGTGGGCGGCATCGCGAAGGGCATGGTGCACGCGCCGAGCGTGCTCGCGCCACTGGTCAAGCACGACCGTTTCCAGGACCCGGGCCGGCAGACCGTGGTGACCGTCCACGACGTGGTGCCGTGGACCAATCCCGAGACGCTCACGCCGCGCGGCGTCCACTTCCACAAGGCGATGGTGAAGCGGGCGTGGAAGCACGCCGACGCCGTGGTGGTGCCGACCCACGCCGTGGCGGGGGCGCTGAACGAGATCCACCGGTTCGACGACCGGCTCCGCGTGATCGGCGGTGCCCCGAGCGGACGCCTCCGCCTGCCCGTCGACGCCGACCTGCGCGCCGAGCGCCTCGGCCTGCCCGACCGCTACGTGCTCGCGGTCGGCACGCTCGAGCCGCGCAAGGCCCTGGCGTCCCTGATCGAGGCGATGGCCCACCCCGACGCCCCCAGCGACGTGCCCCTGGTCATCTCCGGCCCGGACGGCTGGGGCGACGTCGACGTGTACGGCACCGCGGAGCTCGCGGGCCTGTCGCGCGACCGGGTGAAGGTCCTCGGCCGCATCGACGACGCGGACCTCGCGGTGGTCTACGACCGTGCGACGGTGTTCGTGTTCCCCAGCCTCGCCGAGGGCTTCGGCCTGCCCGTGATCGAGGCGATGAGCTTCGGCACCCCGGTGATCCACTCCGACGACCCCGCCGTGGCAGAGGTCGCGTCGGACGCCGGCGTCACCGTCGCCCGGTCACCGCGGGAGTCCTACCCCGCACGGATTGCACAGGCCGTCTACCAGGTCGTGAACGACCCGCAACTGTCCAGCCGGCTGGCCGTGGCGGGGCCGGACCGCGCACGCATGTACGACTGGTCCGACTCCGCCGCGGAGACCTGGCAGCTGCACGCCGACCTCTGACGGCAGGAGCGCGTCAGCCCTTGTACGTGTAGGTGCTGACCCAGTCGATGTACAGGTGCCCCGCGTCGCCCCAGTCGCCCACCTGGAACATGTAGCGGTGCGCGGTCTTCGGCACGTGGGTCGTGATCGTCTTGATCACCTTGCCGTCGAGGCGGTACCGCACGGACTTCCCGGGCACCCACTCGATGGAGTACGTGTGCCACGAACGCCACGAGACGCCGGTGCTCAGGCTCGTCGCGTTGGCCTCCTGGCCCGCGATCATCGAGTGGTGGTGCAGCATCGGCTGCTGGTCGAAGTTGGCCTCGGGGTAGTCGATCTCCCCGTCGGCCCAGCGGTCGGACGACGGCCAGAGCATGAAGGCCGCGCCGTTGCCGGCACCGCCCGTGGCCTTGGCGCGGACGATGAACTTGCCGCCCTTGTGGCCCCAGGCTCCCGTCGGCGTGCCGAAGGTACCGGCGGCGCCGTGCTTGCCGTCGAGCTTGACGTCCATGTACCCGTTGTGCGAGCTGATCTGCGAGCCCGAGTAGTACATGCCGCCGGTCCCGTCCGGGTACGGCTGCCACGAGTTGGCGTACTTCTTGGCGAAGGCGCCCTTCGCACTGGCCGCGGTGCTGAACTGCTCGCGGAAGGTCTGCTTGAAGTTCCCGACGTCGCCGAGCGGTGCCGAGCTGGCGGTCGCTGCGGTCCCCTGACCGAGCGGTCCGGCGACGAGTGCTGCTCCGAGGAGCACGACGGCGAGTGCGGCCCTCCTGGTGGTGCGCTTCTGCATGAGGTCGGTCACTCCCTGACGTGACTGTTCGCACCCGTTCCCGTGGGTGCCGGGCCATCGGATCTCGACTGCCCGGCGTTCACGGTAGTTGCTGTCCACAATCTGCGCCTGGGGGTTGACACTTCAGCGCACCCCCAGTACACGGGGCTTGCGCGAGGATCAGCCGTCGGGCAAGAAGTCCTGGTCAGTGCGCGTGGCGTGGCGTCGGCATCGGTCGGATCAGCCGCGCGCCGACGTCGGGTGGTGGGGTCAGGGCCGTGCGCGACGGCGTCGAGCGACCACGGCGACCACGACGGCGGCCACCACGGCGAGGACGGCGACGACCGCTGCGGCCTCGGCGACGTGGAGCGCCGCGAACCACGAGTCGAACTGCGACTTCGTCGCCACGACGTCCGGGCCCGCGCCGCGGAACCACCCCGCCACGGGGTTCACCGGACCGGCCGCGCCCGCAGCGACCGCGCAGACCACCGCTGCGACCACGGCGACCACGGAGAGGACAAGGACGGGGACGGCGCGGCGCATCCCGCTACCGTAGCGCGGCTCGGACCCCGCAGCGGCGGCCTCAGAGCGAGTCGCGGAGGCGCGCCGCCTTCTCCTCGACCAGGCGCTCGAGCCCGTCGGCGTACTCGGTCAGGCGAGCGGCGACGGCCGGCTCCGAGGAACCGATGATGCGCGCGGCCAGCAGACCGGCATTGGCGGCACCGTTGATCGCCATCGTCGCGACCGGGATCCCCGCCGGCATCTGCACGATCGAGAGCAGCGAGTCGAGGCCGTCGAGACGCGCGAGCTGCACCGGGACACCGATCACCGGGAGCGTCGTCATCGAGGCCACCATTCCCGGCAGGTGTGCCGCTCCGCCGGCCCCGGCGATGACGACCCGGATGCCACGGGCGGCGGCGCCGCGGGCGAAGCGGGTCATCTTGTCCGGGGTGCGGTGCGCCGACACGACGTCCGCCTCGAAGGGGATGCCGAGTTCGGTGAGGATGTCCGCCGCTGCCCGCATGGTCGGCCAGTCGGAGTCCGACCCCATGATGATCGAGACGAGCGGCTGTGCGGGTGCGGCGGTGTCGGTCACGCGACGAGCCTAGCCGAGCAGCACGCGTCGCCAGGTGTCGCCGTCACGGCCGATCGTGCGGTCCTCGGCGACCCAGCGGGCCGCCCCCTCGTCCGCCCGGCCACGGTCGACGGCGGTCCGCACGGCGTCCCGCCACGCCGACACGTCGTCCGGCACGGCCACGGCCCCGTGGGCCCGTGCGACGGCGTAGGACGGACGGTCGGACACCACGGCGGGCAGCCCGAGCGCGGTGTACTCGAGGAACTTCAGGTCGCTCTTCGCGCGGTTGAACTCCTCGTCACGGAGCGGTGCGACACCCGCCCGCCAGCGCTCCCGGTGCGCCACGAGCCATCGGGAGAACGCCGGGTAGTGCCCGTCGGGGACCTCGACCCGGCGGAACCAGTCGGCACCGCCCTCGTCGGTCACCCCGATGACCTCGAGCCGGATCGGGGTGCCGTCGGCGGTGGTGAGGTCGGCGAAGACGTCACGCAGGAGCTCGAGGTCGGCGGCGTGGGTGAGCGTGCCCATGTACAGCACCCGGTGCTCCCCCGCGGGCCGCTCGTCGTCGTCCGCGGTGGGGCCGGCAGTCCAGATCGTCGGGTCGAGGGCGTTCGGCACGACGACGACGTCCCGCGCCACCGGACGGACCACGTCGGCGAGTTCGGGCGTGCTCACGACGACGGTGTCGGCACCGCGCACCAGGGCGTCGATCGAGGCGAGCCGGTCGGGGTCGTACTCGGCGCGGGCCAAGCGGGCGCGTCCGGACTCGGTGAAGAAGTCGTCGTCGACCTCGGCCACGACGCGGATGCCCCGGGAGGCGGCTGCCGCCAGGAAGGGCTGCACGTCGGCACGGGGAAGGATGTCCCGCTGCACCAGGAGTGCGGCGTAGGGCGCCTGGTCGGAGCCGTCGACGAACGCCGCCGGGTCCACCTGGCGTACCTCGGCGGTGCCGCTCGCAGCCAGGTGCTCGGTGCGGCGGACGACACGGACGTGTGCCGAGGCCGGGTGGGCGCCGCCACCGCCCGCGACGACGTACCCGAGGACGGGCAGGGGCGCCGGCTGTGGCGGGGCACCTGCGACGGCGCGGCGCAGACGTCCGGCGGCCCGGCGGACGAGATCACGCGGCATGCGCCCATCCTCTCGCACCTGGCACCTCGCACCGCACGGCGAACGCCGCACGGCGGACGCCGCACGGCGAACGCCGCACGGCGAACGCCGCACGGCGGACGCCGCACGGCGGACGCCGCCTCAGCGCACCGTCACCGTCCGGCACGGCGACGCCCTGCGGTCCGCTCCGCTCCCGGTGTTGTGGACGATCGCGCAGACGGTGTGCTTGCCGGCCGCCGCCCGGACGGTGCCCGCGAAGCCGTGCGACCCACCGGAGCCCCAGGTCGCGTCCACGTCGGCGCGCTTCCGACCGGCGTCCAGCGACGTCACCCGCTTGCCGTCGACGGTGATCGCCACCCGGCTCGCCGAGGCCACCGCGTCGCCGTCGAACGCCCAGCCGCGCACCGCGATGCCCCGGGTCGCGGCCTTGGCGGACTCCAGTTCGGCGTACGGGTCGTGCCGGTAGGCGCGGACGGTCGAGCAGCCGAGCGGGGTGTCCGATCCCGCGCCGATGTTCACCGCGGTGACGCAGACGCGGCGAGCGCCGGCCGCGGTGGGCACCACGACGTCGAAGCCGTGGGTCGCGCCGACCCCGGAGCGTGCGTCGACGTCCGGACGGTCGAGCCCGGCGGTGGTGACGCCGGCCGAGACGCCGTCGACGGTGGCACGGACCCGCACGGGCTGCGTGGGGTCGTCCTCGTCGTAGGCCCACCCGGACACGCGGACGCCGCCGCCGGTGCCGGCGACGGCCTCGAGCGTGCCACGGGGGGTCAGGTCGGCGGCGGGCACACCCAGGCGTGCGTTCGCGACGAGGGCCTGTGCGTAGGTCGAGAACCACTTGCCGGCGGCCGGGGCCCCGTTGCAGGTGCCGTCGCTCGCGCCGGGGGTCTTGACCCACAGCAGGGCGTCGAGCGCTGTGCCGTCGGACACCACCCGGGGCGAGGTGCCGAGCCCGGCACCCGGGCCGTTGCACCAGGTTCCGCGCCAGCCCTGCCCGTTGCGCGAGGTGTCGATCACGTAGTGCGAGCCCCCGGTGGCGGCGGACACCTTCTGCGCGTAGGCCTGCTCCTGCGCGGTCGGGTAGTAGTTCGCGACGTTCGTGAAGAACCCGCGGGCCTGCTGCACGCCCGCGCTGTTCAGCCGCGACGCCATCAGCGCGGGCTGCACCCAGTTCGAGTTGCCGGCGTCCAGGTAGGCGGGGACCCCGGCGGCGGTCAGCCCGGCGACGGTGCGGGACAGGATCCGGTAGCGCTGCTCGTCGAGCGCGGTGCTGCACTTGGCGTTGCTGAGCATCGCGAGCGAGTCCGGTTCGACGATGACGGCTGCGCGGTGGCCCGCCAGCGCCGCGGTGACCTGGTCGACCCAGGCGTCGTAGGACCCCTCGTCGAAGCCGCCGGCGGAGTACCCGCCGCAGTCACGGTCGGGGATCGCGTAGAGCACGAACACGGGGGTGGTGCCGGATTGTTCGGCACCGGTGAGGGCGGTGCTGATGGTCTTGGTCAGCTGCGTCCCCTGGCTCCAGTCGCCGAGCCAGGTCGCGACGGGGTACCCGGCGATGGTCTTCGCCGCCGCGGCCCCGGCGGGGTCGGTGGCGGCCAGGGCGGCCTGCGCCTTCGCGGCCTCGCTCGTCGGCGACCGGTACGGCCCGGCGCCGTAGAGCGACGCGGACGTGGCCGAGCGGATGGTCGAGGCCGAGGTCGCCGCGGACGCGGTCGCGGTCGGCAGCAGGCCGGCGACGGCCGCGACGAGGGCGATGGCTGCACCGCAGACGGCGGCACGACGCGGACGGCGGCGCATGGGGACTCCCTGGACGGTGGGCGCGGACTGTACCAGGGGAACACGCGCTCCCGGCTCCCGCCAGCCTCCCGAGCGGGTGCCACCCGAGGGAGTGTCCGCAGAGCGGCCGACAAGTGTGTCCCGCACCCGTGACGGACGGGAGGCCCGTGGCGGCGTCGCCACGGGCCTCCCGTCCGTCATCCGGTCACGTCGAGGACGCCACCCGGTGTCGCGGACACCGGCTCAGTCGTCGAAGTGCGCCGCGGCCGCGCGGGCGCGGTAGACGACGTCGTCGACGTCGTCGCCGAGCACCGTGACGTGCCCGATCTTCCGGCCGGGCCGGGGCGCCTTGCCGTAGAAGTGGTACTTCGCCTCGGGGAAGGCGTCGAGCGCTGCGGGGTACCGGGCGGCGAGGTCGCCGTCCGCGGGCCCGCCGAGCACGTTGACCATGACGGACGCGGGGGCGAACGAGCCGGTGGCCCCGAGCGGCAGGTCGAGGACAGCGCGCAGGTGCTGTTCGAACTGGCTCGTGGTGGCGCCGTCGATGGTCCAGTGCCCGGTGTTGTGCGGACGCATCGCGAGCTCGTTGATGAGGATGCGCTCGTCGTCGGTCTGGAACAGCTCGACCGCCAGCACGCCGGTCACACCGAGTTCCTCCGCGATGCGGACGGCGATCGACTCGGTCAGGTCGGCGATCCGGCCGGCGCTGTCCGGGGCCGGTGCGATGACCTCGGCGCAGACCCCGTCGCGCTGCACGGTCTCGACGAGCGGCCAGGCGACGACCTGCCCGGAGGGACGGCGTGCCACGGACTGCGCGAGCTCGCGGGTGAAGGGGACGAGCTCCTCGACCAGGAGGGCCTGGTCGCCGCCGGCCTCGGCCACGGCGATGAACCAGTCGTCGACGTCGGACGCGTCGGAGACGACCCGGACGCCCTTGCCGTCGTACCCGCCCCGCGGCGTCTTGACGACGGCACGGCCACCGTGGTCCGCCAGGAATGCTCGGAGGTCGTCGGGTCCCTGCACGGCGGCCCAGTCGGGCACCGGCAGTCCGAGTTCGCTCAGCCGGCGACGCATGGTGATCTTGTCCTGGGCGACGGCCAGCGCGTCCGGTCCGGGGTGGACCGACACGCCCGCGTCGACCAGGCTGCGCAGGACGTCCTGCGGCACGTGCTCGTGGTCGAAGGTCACGACGTCGACCTGTCGGGCGAACTCGAGCACCGTGGCGGCGTCGTGGTAGTCGCCCTCGGCGGTGGCGGCGATCGCAGCGGACATGCCCGGCCCCTCGGCGAGCACCCGGATGTCGATCCCCAGTTCGACCGCGGCCGGCACCATCATCCGTGCCAGCTGTCCCCCACCGATGACCCCGACGCGCAACGCCATGCTGTGTGATCCTTCCGGCGCTCCCACCGTGCGGTGGGAACGCGTTGTCTACAATCGCTGTTCGGGTCGCGCTCTGCACGACCGGTCACAACTCTACGGATCCTGGAGGGCTCGTGCGGCGCCTCATCGCCCAGCTGGCACGCTTCGGCGTCGTCGGTGCCGTCGGCTTCGTCGTGGACACCACGGTGTTCAACGTGCTGCGCATCACCGTCCTGAACCCCGAGGACGTCCACTCGGGGCCGTTCTGGGCGAAGGTCATCTCCACCGTCGTGGCGATCTTCGTGAACTGGATGGGCAACCGGTACTGGACGTTCCGCGAGCAGCGTCGCGCCGTGGCCACCCGCGAGGGCATCGAGTTCGTCGTCGTGTCGCTCGGCGGCATGGTCATCGCACTCGCCTGCCTCGGGGTGTCCCACTACGCGATGGGGCTCACCTCGGTGCTCGCCGACAACGTCGCGAACATCATCGGGCTCGTGCTCGGCACGGTCTTCCGGTTCTGGCTCTACAAGGTCTGGGTCTACCACCCCGAGCGCACGGCCACGCAGTCGGCCGCCGCGGACGAGTCGGTGTCCGACGGCCCGCGGGTCCCCCACGACGTCTGACCTAGGATCGGTGGGGTGACGGCCGAGACGACCACCACCCCCGCCCCACCCCGCACCGCGCGCTGGGAACGTGTCGCGATCGCGGTGATCACGGCGACCTTCGGGCTCTGGCTGGTGGCGTGGGCGTTGCTCGTCCCGGTGTTCGAGGCCCCCGACGAGACCGCGCACATCGACGCCGCCGTGCACGTCGCCCTCGGTGACGCCTGGGCGGCCCCCGGCGAGCTGCACGTCACCAACGCCGTGCAGGCCGCGAAGGTCGAACAGGCGACGAAGCCGTCCGACGAGTGGTCGACGGTGAGCGAGCTGCTGCAGAACGCACCAGGACCCTCGGCGACGGTCAACCAGATGACCCAGCACCCGCCGACCGCGTACCTGGCCGGAGCCGCCGTGCTCCGGGCCGTCGACTTCGGCGAGCTCCGCTGGGACCACGCGTTCGTCGCCCTCCGACTGGCCGACGTGCTGGCCGTCACCGCGCTCCCCCTGCTCGCCTGGGCGTCGGTGCGCCGGGTGACCCGCAGCCCCCGCGCCGCGTTGATCGGGGCCCTCGCCGTGTTCGCGACGCCCGAACTCGCGTCCATCGGCTCGTCGTTCTCGAACGACGCCCCGGTGCTGCTCGTCGCCGGGATCGTCGTCTGGCTCGCCACCCGTCTGCTCACCGGTGACACCCGCTGGCGCACCACGATCGCACTGGCGGTGGTCCTCGGGGCCCTGGTCTGGATCAAGGGCACCGGGTTGCCGGCGGTGCCGTTCGTCGCGGTGGTGGTGCTGTTCGCCGGCGCCGGGGTGCTGTCCCTGCGGCAACGGATCGTCCGCACGGTCGTCACGATGGCGGTCTCCGGAGGCATCGGTACCTGGTGGTGGCTGCACAACCTCGTGTCGTACGGCCGGATCCAGCCGAACGGCTACACGGCGATGCGGCCCCCGAAGGACTTCCCGCCGGGCGAGAGCCCCACGCTCGGACACTTCCTCGACGTCAGCTGGGGCACCCTGTCGCGCACGTTCTGGGGCAGCTTCGGCGGTCGCGCCCAGGTGACCATCGGCGACCTGCTCACCGCCGTCCTGACCCTCGTCGCCCTCGTGGTGCTGGTCGGCTGGGCGTTCCGCCGCGGCCCGGACCTGCGGGTGGCCCTGTGCCTCGCGGTGTTCCCGGCGCTCCTGATCGGCATCCAGAACCGCACGAGCGCGCACTCGTACCTCACCACCACCGAGGTCGCCGCCACCCAGGGCCGGTACTACTTCCCCGCGATCGTCTGCCTGATCGTGCTGAGCGCGCTCGCGTGGCGACGCCTGGTGCCGGCCGGCCGGGCACGCACCTGGGCCGCGGTGGCGCTGGCCGTCGTGCTGCCCGCGGTGGGCGTGTACGGCTTCGCGGTGGCGTCGGCCTGGTTCTGGAACGCGGCGCTGTTCCCGGTGACCGGCCGCGGGCTGCTGCGGTACTCCGAGATCGGGCCGGTGCCACCCGCGGTGCTCGTGGTCGTCGTGGCCCTGGTCGCGGTGGGGCTCGTCGCGTCGGTCGTGCAGGTCGCGCGCGCCGACCGTCGCGCCCTGCCGACGACGGTTCCCGTCCGCTGACACGCCCGGCCGCGGAGCGCCGCGGTGGCACGACGTGCCGCAGGCCCGGCGCCGAGGGGTCGTGAACTGTCGGCAGGCGCGGCCGCAGACGACACTTCGTGACCCCTCGGCGGACGGCGCGCAGCGTGCGGTGGGCGCACCCACGAGACGGACGGGAGGCCCGGTGCCAGCTGGCACGGGCCTCCCGTCCGTCATCACGCGCGACCGGTGCCCCACTCCGTGAGCAGGAATGGTCGGGTCCGTCATCCGGACCCGACCATTGCTGCTCACGAAACGCCGCGCGCGACGCGCGTCAGGCGGCGGGGACGCCGCCCTCGACCGCGGAGGGGTCGTCGGTCGGGCGGTTGCGCCGGAACCACGTGGGGGCCGCAGCGCAGAGCAGGAAGAGTCCGTCGACCGCCAGGCTCCAGACTCGGGTGACGACGACCACGACCAGTGCGATGGGCGCCGGCATGACGAGCGCCAGCAGGAGGGCTTGCACGCCCTCCCGGACGCCGAGTCCGCCGGGGGCGAAGACGGCCAGCATGCTGATCGCCGAGGCCATGCTCGCGGCACCGATCACGAAGGCCGCGTCGGTGAGCTTCAGCGACGGGTACACGCCGAGGGTGATGAAGTAGTACGCCGTGCCGGACAGCACCGCACCCGCGACGTAGAGCCCGGCTCCGCCGAGGACGGTGCCGAGGTTCGGACGGACGTCGGCCTCGAGCGGCTTGCGACGCAGGATCTTCAGCGCGATCCCGATCAGGAACACGAACACGCGCGGGATCAGGCAGACGACGCAGCCCACGAACGCCGCGATCATCAGGACGATGAGCCACGGGTCGAGGTTGTGCGTCCGCGGGTCGATGAGCAGCAGCACGAGCGCCAGGGCCAGCGTGGCGGCGATCTGCAGGGCGCCCTCGAGCAGCCCGCTCACGCCGAGGCGGGCCTTCGAGACGCCGTGCTTCGAGGCGAAGTAGACCTTGCCGATGATCCAGGTCGCGGCACCGGGGATGTAGCGGCCCATCCAGGACTTCGCGTACACGTAGGTCAGGGTGACGCCGCTGCCCTTCAGCCCGGTCGCACCGAGCCGTCGCAGCAGGTAGAACCAGATGCCGACGCCCCAGTACCGGAAGCCGAGGCTGATCACCGTCGCGAGGATCACCCACGACCACTGCCAGTCGAGCCCGGCGAGCTGTCCCCAGTCGACGCTCCGGACGTACAGCACGAGGAACACCGCGAGCAGGACGTAGAAGGCGATGGGGATCGCCTTGCCGAGGAACCGTCGTCGCTTCGACGGACGCTTCCCCTCGGGCGCGGGGGTGTCGCTGGTGCTTGCGGACAAACGGGTCTCCTGCTCAGGTCACGGGCTCAGGTCATGGTAGACGCTGGTGCGGGCCGCTCCCTGCGGTGCTGCCGCAGGGAGCGGGTGCCGGGGACGTCACCGGTCGAGCGTCACCGGGCGAGCTTGACGATCTGCACGCGGCAGGGGATCTCCGGGTCGGTGGAGCGGTCGGCGCTGCACGAGATCGTCGCGTTGTACGTGCCGACCAGCTTGCCGGCCACCGAGTAGTCACGCGCCGGGGCGGTCGCCGGGTCGAACTGCACGAAGTACTGCACGCCCTCGTCGATGAACAGGTTGCGCATCGCGTCCGAGTGGTACGTGTAGCCCTGACCTGAGCGACCGTACACACGCGTGTCGGTCAGGAACGCGAGCGAGGAGAGCGAGCGGTAGTTCGAGCCGATGACGGTGGCGTCCTCGGGCAGCGCGCCGCTCGCCCGGATCTGGTCGGCGAGCCGGACGATCTCCGGCACGTCGGTCGGCCCGAACACCCGCAGCGCCTCGGTGCGGTTGACCGACGGGTAGAACGGCGCCGGGGACCCGAACCAGTTCTGCGTGTACGAGGCGATCGGCACCACGGCGATCGCGACGCACGCCACGATCGTGCGGACCACGCCCCGACGGCGCACCAGCCGCCAGACGGCCGGCAGCATGAGCGCCCCGATCATCGCCGTCAGGTAGAACAGCGGCCAGTAGTACCGGGCGTTGCCACCGCCGCTCGACGACGACGTGATCATGCCGTAGCCGACGAAGTACACCAGGGTCGTCGCCGCGACGATGCAGGTGAACGCGTAGCGGCGGAACCGCACGACACCGATGACGAGTGCCGCCGCGAAGAGCAGGGCGATCGGCGCCGCGAACGGGGCGAAGGTGCTGATCTTCTGCAGGTAGTACGGCAGGGCGAGCATGCGCTCGTGCAGGTAGTACCCGGCACGGGCCGCGATGCCGGACTCCTTCGTCACCTTCGGCGCGGTGTCCTCGGTGGTGGACTGCGTGGGCGGCGGCACCACGGCGGGGTCCGGGTTGTCCATCGGGCCCTGCTTGTAGACCGACGGGGTGAAGTCCTCGTTGGGCGAGAAGGCGTGGTCGTTGGGCGGGACCGGCAGGAACGGCCAGTCCGTGGCACGGCCGCCGTCGTCGAACTTCGAACCGATGTTGACCGACAGCGACGACCCGAGCGTCACCGTGCCGTACTTGAGGGTCAGTGCGCCGACCCACGGGGCGATGACGACGGCGAACACGACGATCGTGGCGACCGGGGCCGTCCACCAGTGCCGGACGGGTTCACGGCGGCGTCGGGCGGACCAGACGCGCAGCAGCAGCCAGAGGATCACGGCACCGACGGCCACGGGCAGCAGGAAGAGCTTGGTGAAGTACCCGAGCGCGGCCACGACACCGAGCACCGCGCCGGAGGCGACCCGCGCACGCGTCGAGCCGTGCAGCGCCTGGTCGGCCCACCGGAGCGCCCAGAGGAACCCGACGATCCACGCGACGACGAGCAGGTCCGGGGTCTGCACCGACACGGCGCTCATCAGGGCGGGGATCGCGGTGACCATGAAGAGCACGGCCGGGACGATGCGGTGGTTCTGCGACCAGACCAGCCACCCGCCGATGCCGAGCACGACGGCCACGGCGAAGCAGTTCACGATCGCGAAGGCCGTCTGCATGCCGAGCCCGAGGGCGATGAACGGCGCCATCATCCACGAGACCAGCGGCGACCAGTACGCGTTGATCGCGTCGGGCAGCCAGCCGTTCGCGTACTCGCGCGCGATGCCCATGTAGGAGATGCCGTCGACGTTCGTCACGCCGAGGCGGTTGTGGTACGCCACGGCGGCGCTCAGGGCGACCCCGATCACCACGAGGACGCCCAGGATCAGGGGTGCGACGATGTGCCGGTACCGTCGCGCACCCGCCCCCGAACGCCGTCGTGCGGGCTCGTGGGTGCTCTGCGGTGCTGCGGTCGTCGTCACGGTCACGTGCTTCATCATGACATCCGTTCGCTTGCCGGACCGCACCGAGGCGGATCGCGGGCCCCGCTCGGCGTGTGGGAGACTGCCGGGGACCCCGCTCCGACCACCTCGAGGACGTTCGTTGGCCACCGAAACCCGCGCAGCCGAATCCGCAGCCGAACCGACGGCGGCCGCTCCCCGCGCAGGGGGTCGGCTCGAGTTCCCGTACCTGGACGGGCTCCGCGGTCTCGCCGCCCTGGCCGTGGTGTTCTACCACGCGTACCTCTTCACCGGGACGACCGGCACCGGGCCCACCGAACTGCCGTGGCTCCGACCGTTCATCGGGTGGGGCTACCTCGGCGTCCCGCTGTTCATCGTCCTGTCCGGCTACGTCCTGATGCTGCCCGTGGTCACCCGGTTCGACCGCTACCGGTTGCCCGGTGGCTTCTGGAAGTTCATCTGGCGCCGCGCCCGACGGATCATCCCGCCGTACTGGGCGTCGCTCATCGTCTTCGCGCTCATCATCCTGTTCGTCCCGGTGATGGGGCAGCCCGGCGGCACCCAGTGGGACACGAAGCTGCCGATGGGTTGGGGCACGTTCCTCACGCACTTCTTCCTGGTGCACGACTTCTTCCCGCAGTACATCGGCAAGATCAACGGCCCGATGTGGACGGTCGCCGTCGAGTGGCAGATCTACTTCCTCATGCCGCTGCTGATCCTGCCGCTCTGGAAGGTCTTCGGCGGGTGGGCGACCGCGTCCTCGCTGGTCCTCATCGGCATGTGGATGGGCGCCGAGAGCCGCTACTCGTGGATGCACCCGTGGTTCGTCGGCCTCTTCGCGGTCGGCATGCTCGCCGCCGAGCTCACCGTCAAGGCCCGTGACGAGCACATGACCGGCAAGCTGAACGCCTCGAAGCTCGGCGGTCCGCGGTGGCAGAGCGGCGTGTTCGTGGCCGCGATGTTCGTCGGCATGCTCCTCGTCTTCTTCCGCAACCGCGACTACTGGCAGCACCAGACCTGGCCGTCCGAGGTCGTCCTCGGCATCTTCGCCGGCATCCTGCTGACCTGGATGGGCCGCAAGGCGGTCACCGGGGAGCACACCTGGCTCGCACGCTTCTTCGCGTGGAAGCCGTTCGTGCTCGCCGGCCTCGTGTCCTACACGATCTACCTCTTCCACAGCCCGTTGCTCGGACTCGGCAACCTGCTGCTCCTGCCGATGGGCCTGTACCCGAAGTGGCAGTTCCTGATGATGGTCTTCGTGGTGATCCCGATCACCCTGGCGATCTGCGTCGGGATGTGGTGGCTCGTGGAGCGCAACTTCCTGAACCGCCGGCAGAAGCACGCCACCCGCGAGGTCTCCTCGCGCGGGCGCCTGCCCGAGGTCGAGACGGACGACGAGGGCACCCGCACCGCCCGCTAGCCCCGACAGCGGACACCGCAGCGGACGCCGCACGGGTGCGTCTCACGGACAGGTGTCGCCGAGTCCGGGTAGCATCGCTCGGACCGCGGCGTGGGAGATCAGGCCCACGGCATCTCGACAGGGAAGACGAGACCACATGCGCGCACCCATCAGCAGGATCCTCGGGCTCGGCACCGCTGCCGCCGTCGCCGGGGTCATCACCTTCGGCAGTGGCCCGGCGGTCGGCGCGACCGCCAACGACCCCGCCGGCACCGACACCGGTCAGCAGCTCTCCATCGCCGAGATGGACCGCACCGGCAACCACACCATGGGTGCCGGCATCGCCGCCCACGCCGGTGAGACCCACGTGACGACCTCCCCCGACGCGACCTCGGGCGGCGGCGTGAGCGCACAGTCCCTCAGCTCGTCGGCCGCTGCCGCCACCGCCGGCGGGCCACCCCCCGGCCGGGTGCAGGGCTTCGACATCAGCGCGTGGCAGCCGAGCGTCAACTTCCTGCAGGCCTACCGCAACGGCGCCCGGTTCGTGTACGTGAAGGCGACCGAGGGCACCTCGTACGTCAGCTCCACCTACAAGCAGCAGTACGCCACCGCCAAGCAGCGCAACCTGTACCGCGGCGGCTACGTCTACGCCCAGCCGAGCCAGGCGAGCGGCGCCGCGACCGCGAACTACTTCTTCGCCCACGGCGGCCAGTGGAGCAAGGACGGCAAGACCCTGCCGCCGCTGCTCGACATCGAGTACGGCAGCGCCGCCCAGGGCACCTGCTACGGCAAGTCGTGGGGCGCGATGCGCACCTGGATCAAGGACTTCAACCGGACCGTCGTCGCCAAGACGGGTCGGTACCCCGCGATCTACACCACGACCGACTGGTGGAAGCGCTGCACGAACAACAGCAACCAGTTCTCGAAGAACCCGCTGTTCGTCGCGATCTACCCGGTGAAGAACTTCACCACCCCTGGCACCCTCGGACGCAGCTGGTCGAAGTGGACCTTCTGGCAGTGGGCGGCCAGCGGCACGCTCCCCGGCGACCAGGACGTCTACCGCAACGACATCACGTACCTGAAGCGCTTCGCCTCCCGGACGAGCTGACGCCCGTCAGGGACGTCGCTGCGACAGACGGCCCTGCCACCAGCCGACGGCGAACAGCACCGCGCCGACGAGCAGGAACGGCCCACCCGCGAAGACGAGGAACGCCGCACCGAACGGGAAGCTCCCGCCGGTCGCGGCGTACACGGTGAGGATCAGCGCCCCGGTTCCGGAGACGGCTCCGCCGATGGCGGCGGTGACGCCGCCGGCGACGGTGAGGGATCGACGCTCGGTCATGTCGTCAGCCTAGGGGCGCGCGCCCCCGGCGCTCGGCCACCACGAACGGACAGGAGGCCCGTGGCGGTGTCGCCACGGGCCTCCTGTCCGTCACGGGCGCGCGTTCGCACCCGCCGTGTCAGCGCGCAGTGTCAGCGGACGTCGCGCGTCGCCTCGGCGAAGTCGGCGTCGAGGGCGGTCGCCATGCGGGCAACGCCCTGCGCGAGCTGCGCGCGGACCGCGTCGCGGTCCGCGTCGAGCGCCTCGAGCTGCGCCGTGACGTCGTCGACGAACGTGGGCTCGAGTGCCGCCTCGATCGGCTTCGAGTAGGCCTGCTGGCCCATCTGCTCGAAGAACAGCCGGCCCTTGTCGACGTAGTAGAGCACCGCGGCGGGGACCCCGGCGATGGTCGCGACGATCGCCGAGTGCAGGCGGCTCGCCAGGAACAGGCGGCTGCGCGACATCAGCCCGGCGTACTCGGACGGCGAGAACTCGTCGGCCTCGACCACGTGGGTGCGGTCGGCGTGCCGCATCAGGGCGATGACCTCGCGGGCGAAGGCGGCGTCACCCTCGGACGCCTCCATGTGCATCGGGTAGAACACCACGTCGGCGTCCCAGCGGTCGATCACACGGTCGGCGAGGTCGGCGACGGCCTGCCGGTAGGTCACGAGCTTGTCGCTGTCGACACCGGTCTGGCGGAAGCGCTTCGGCAGGAACCGGAACGGGATCCAGCCGCTGCGCTTGTAGTGGAACCAGCGACGGACGCCGAAGCCGATCGAGCCCTCGAGCTGCTCGGCCCTCAGGCCGGTGGTGCGCTCGAGCCGTTCGAGCACGTCCGCGTCGGGCGGGGTGACCGTCCCGACGACCGCCGGGTCGAAGGACGAGACGATCGGCGTCTTCACGCCCCAGGACAGGAGCTTCTCGCGGGACTCGTCGTCGCGGACGGCGAAGGCGCTGCACAGGTCGACGGTGGCGCGGATCAGGCGCTTGCTGACCCCGGCGGTGGTCGGGCCGATGCCCTGGAACGCCCCGACGAGGTTCTTGTTGACCGCACGGACGAGCAGCATCTTGCCGAACCAGTACACGAGGCCGAGCTTGTTCGTGTAGTCCTTCAGGATCTCGCCGCCACCCCAGAGCACCACGTCGGCGCCGCGAGCGGCACGGAGCAGCGCGAACAGGTCGCCGATGCCGGTGCTGTACGGGGAGACCGGCAGGAACCGGATCCCGAACCACGCGGCGTCCCGCTCGGGGTACTGGGACAGGGACACGATCTCGGCGTCCGGCCACCGGCGACGGACGAGCTCGACGTTGCCGGCGAGGATCGCCCGGTCCCCGCGGTTGTGGGGCGAATCGCTATTGTGGATCAGTACGCGCACGGGGTGAGAGCCTACCGGACCGTCCCCCGCCAGCCCCGGAAAGGCACGATGTCCCGCACCACTCGCTCCGCCCGCTCCCGCCAGGACCGCCCCCGCCTGCTCGTCCTGGGCTCGACGTTCCCGGCCCGTCCGGACGACGGCGTTCCGGCGTTCGTGCTCGACCTCGCCCACCAGGAGGCCACCGAGTTCGACACCCTCGTGCTCACCCCCCGCGTGCCGGGTGGTGCCGCGAAGGAGCGCATCGGCGAGGTCGCGGTGCGCCGCTACCCGTACTTCCCGCGTCGCTTCGAGGACCTGGCCGACGGCGCGATCCTCGACAACCTCAAGGAGCGGCGCTCCCGCATCGTGCAGGTGCCCGCGCTGGTGCTGGCGCAGTACCTGGCCGTGCGGCGCGTGGTGCGCTCCGCGAAGCCCGACGTCATCCACGCGCACTGGGCCATCCCGCAGGCCCTCGTCGCGACCCTGGCCGCCCCGGGTGTGCCCGTCGTCGTGACGACCCACGGCGGGGACATCTACGCGCTCCGCGCGGCTCCCCTCGTCCGGCTCAAGCGCTGGATCTTCGGACGGTCGGCGCACGTCACCACCGTGAACTCCGAGATGCGCGATCGCCTGACCGAGTGGGGCGTCCCCGAGTCGCGCTCGACCGTGATCCCGATGGGTGTCGACCTCGGCCCGGCCCGCGACACCCGTGCCCGCGTCGCGCCGCAGGAGCACCACGTGGTCGCCGTCGGTCGTCTGGTCGAGAAGAAGGGCTTCGGCAACCTGATCGAGGCACTCCGCGGCCTGGGCGACGACGTGCCCTGGCGGCTCACCGTCGTCGGCGACGGGCCCTACCGCGCCCAGCTCGAGCAGCAGGCGGCGGGGCTGCCGGTGACGTTCCTGGGCCAGCGGGGCCGCACCGAGGTGCTCGAGACCCTCGCGTCGGCCACCGTCGTCGCGGTGCCGTCGATCCCCGCGGCGAACGGCGACCAGGAAGGCCTGCCGGTCACCCTGCTCGAGGCCGCGGCGGTCGGGGCCGCGATCGTGGCGAGCGACCTGCCGGGCATCCGTGACGTCGTGCAGGACGACGTCTCCGGCGTGCTCGTGCCCCCGGGCGACGTCCCGGCGCTCCGCGCAGCACTGCAGCGCGTGCTCACCGATGACGCAGCGCGCTCGCGCTACCAGGAGCAGGCCGTCGTCTCAGCAGCGGAGTTCTCCACCGAACGGATCGGCGAGCGCTACCGGGCGGTGCTGCGCGCGGCCATCGGCTGACGACGCGGCGAACACACCGGAGGCCCGGTGCCGGTCCCACGGACCGGCACCGGGCCTCCTGTCGGTCGCGGCTAGCGCCCCATGCCGCGGTACGTGAAGCCGGCGGCGGTCCACGCGTCACGATCGAGGCAGTTGCGGCCGTCGATGACGACCGGCGACGCCACGAGTGCGGCGGCGGCGGTCGCGTCGAGCTCCCGGAACTCGGTCCACTCGGTGAGCACGAGCACGAGCTCCGCCCCGCCCAGCGCCTCGGCCGCGCTCTCGACGTAGTCGAGCTCAGGGTGCACGCGGCGCGCGGTGACGACGGCCTCGGGGTCGTACGCCGAGACGACGGCGCCGAGTTCCTGCAGGCGGGCTGCGATGTCCAGGGCCGGCGAGTCGCGCACGTCGTCGGAGTTCGGCTTGAAGGCCAGGCCGAGCACCGCGACGCGCTTGCCGCTGACGACCCCGCCGAGCAGCTCCTGCGCCAGCTCGACGACGTGGGCGCGACGACGCAGGTTCGTGGCGTCGACGTCGGCCAGGAACGCCAGGGACTCCCCGACGCCCAGCTCGTTCGCCCGCGCCTGGAACGCACGGATGTCCTTCGGCAGGCAGCCGCCACCGAAGCCGAGGCCGGCGTTCAGGAACTTGCGGCCGATGCGGGCGTCGTGGCCGATCGCGTCGGCGAGCGCCGTCACGTCGGCACCGGCGACCTCGGCGATCTCGGCCATCGAGTTGATGAACGAGATCTTCGTGGCGAGGAACGCGTTGGCGCTGATCTTCACGAGCTCGGCGGTGGGCAGGTTGACGACGAGTCGGGGCGTGCCGGTGGACAGCGCCTCGGCGTAGACCTCGTCGAGGGCGGCAACGGCCTGCTCGCCGGCCTCGCCGTCCGGCACGCCGTAGACGAAGCGGTCCGGCGCGATGGTGTCCTGCACGGCGAAGCCCTCACGCAGGAACTCGGGGTTCCAGACGAGCGTGGCACCGGGGACGGCCTCGCTGACCTCGGCGGCCAGACGTGCGGCGGTGCCGACGGGAACGGTCGACTTGCCGACGACGAACTCGCCGGCGGACAGGTGCGGGGTGAGCGCGGCGACGGCGGCGTTCACGTAGGTCAGGTCCGCGGCACCGGTGGGGCCCTGCGGGGTGCCGACGGCGAGGAAGTGCACGCGGGCACCGGCGACCTCGGCCATGTCGGTGGTGAAGCGGATCCGACCGGACTCGAGGGCCTCGGTCAGGATCTCGGGCAGGCCGGGCTCGAAGAAGGGGGCCTCGCCCGCGGCGAGCCGCTCGATCTTGGTGGGGTCGACGTCCACGGCGACGACCTCGTGTCCGAGTTTGGCCATGGAGGCGGCGTGCACGGCACCGAGGTAGCCGCAGCCGATCACAGAGATACGCACGTCGAAGAAGGTACCGGTTTCTCGCCGAAGTCTCATCACGACGCCCGCGACGAGGCTCGCAGCGGCCGCGTCAGGCCCGCACGTCGCCCCACGGCGGACGGTCCGGACCGCCGACGATCTCGTCCCAGTCCGGCTCACGGTGCCGACGCCTGGCCTCGTAGGCCTCCACCAGGTCGTGCAGGACGGCGACGACGAGGTCGGCGTGCGGCACGTCGGCGAGGACCACGGCGGGGTCGTCCCCGGGGAACACGAGCACGTCGCCGGAGCGGAACAGCCCCTGCAGCCCGCGGCGCCGCACGGTCACGTCGTAGCCGCGGGAGTGCAGGAGCTCCCGTCGGGTCCGCGTGCCGAGTCCGTTGACCACGACCAGGCGACGCGTGGTGACGACGTACCGCTCCGACATCCAGCGGAACAGCGGGACGGCGCCGCCGAACACGACGAGCACCACGACGACGAGCGCGACGACGGCGTTCAGCCACGCCAGCTGCGCCTGGAACACGCCGAAGCCGAACCCGCCGGCCGCGGTGACGAGCACGACGAACACCGCCGGGCGCACCAGCCGACGGGCGTGTGGTCGCAGGCGTGCGACGACACGTTCGGGCGGGGGCTCGGCGGTCATGCCGTCATGCATACCGCAGGTGGGTGACGTCCCCCACCGCGACGCCCCTGGTGCCGCCCGCCTGGTCCCGGATCGTGATGCGACCGGCGTCGTCGATGCCGGTGGCGTCGGCCTCCTCGACGGTGCCGTCCGGCAGCTCGAGGCGGATGCGGCGACCGATGGTGCCGCATGCGGCGCGGACGTGGGACCGGACCGTCTCGGCGGCGGGACCCCCGGTGACCAGGCCGGCCACCGCCTCCAGGACGGACCGCAGGAAGGCGGACAGGACCGCGTCGGCCAGGGCGGGTGCGTCGTCGACCGCGCCGGCGAGCAGGAGCGAGGTGGACGTCGGGGTGGGCAGCCGATCAGCCGGGATCGTCAGGTTCACGCCGGCCCCGACCACGACGCTGCCGTCGGCGGCGACCTGGCAGAGGATCCCGCACACCTTGTCCCCGGCGACCTGCACGTCGTTCGGCCACTTCACGAGGACGTCGGCGCCGGGCGGGAGCACCGACGCGATCGCGTCGCGCATCGCCGCCCCGGCGACCAGCGGCAGCCAGCCGCGGTCGTGGTCGTCCAGGTCCGCACGGACGAGCACGCTGGCGGCCAGCGTCTCACCGGCCGGAGCGGTCCAGGTGCGGTCGAGCCGACCCCGGCCCGCGGTCTGGTGCAGGGTCGCGACGACGCTGCCGTGCTGCTGCCCGGGGGCGGCGGCGAGCAGGTCCGCGTTGGTGGACCCGGTCTTGGCGGGAGTGGTGATCGTCGCGCCCGCCGACCGGACAGCCTCGCTGGTGGCGGGGAACGACGGCGACGGGGATGTGGACATGCACGCAAATGTACGGGCAGGAACCGTGGGGGTCCTCCAACCGGCAGCGTGGCACCCGCCGGTAGGGTGAGCGGGTGACTTCAGGAGACACCCCCGATCTGTCGACGACGGCCGGCCGACTGGCCGACCTCCGCGACCGGTACCACGAGGCCGTGACCGCCGCGGGCGAATCCGCCATCGCCAAGCAGCACGCGAAGGGCAAGGGCACCGCGCGCGAACGCATCGAGCAGCTGCTCGACGAGAACTCCTTCGTGGAGTTCGACGAGTTCGTGCGGCACCGCACCACCTCGTTCGGCATGGACGCCAAGCGCCCCTACGGTGACGCGGTCGTCACCGGGGTCGGCACGGTCCACGGCCGCAACGTCGCCGTCTACGCCCAGGACTTCACGGTCTTCGGCGGGTCGCTCGGCGAGGTCGCCGGCGAGAAGATCATCAAGGTCATGCAGCACGCGCTGAAGACGGGCGTGTCGATCATCGGCATTCTCGACTCCGGCGGCGCCCGCATCCAGGAAGGCGTCGTCGCGCTCGGCAAGTACGGCGAGATCTTCCGCCTGAACACCCAGGCCTCGGGCGTCATCCCGCAGCTGTCGATCGTGATGGGTCCGGCGGCCGGCGGTGCGGTGTACTCCCCCGCCCTGACCGACTTCGTCATCATGGTCGACAAGACCAGCCACATGTTCGTCACCGGCCCCGACGTCATCAAGACCGTCACGGGCGAGGACGTCGGCTTCGAGGAGCTCGGCGGCGCCCAGACGCACAACGCGGTCTCCGGCGTGGCCCACTACCTGGCCGAGGACGAGACCGACGCGCTCGACTACGCGCGCTCGCTCATCGGGTTCCTGCCGGACAACAACCTGTCCGACCCGCCGGCCTACGACGTCGCCCCGGAGCTCGAGACCACCGACGCCGACCACGAGCTCGACCTCGTGATCCCGGACTCGACGAACCAGCCGTACGACGTCACCACGATCATCGAGCACATCGTCGACGACGGTGAGTTCCTCGAGGTCCAGCCGCTCTTCGCGCCGAACATCCTGATCGGCTTCGGCCGGGTCGAGGGCCGCACGGTCGGCATCATCGCGAACCAGCCGCAGGCGATGGCCGGCACGCTGAACATCGACGCGGGCGAGAAGGCCGCCCGCTTCGTGCGGTTCTGCGACGCGTTCGGCATCCCGATCCTGACCCTGGTGGACGTGCCCGGCTACCTGCCCGGCACCGACCAGGAGTGGACCGGCGTCATCCGCCGCGGCGCGAAGCTGCTGTACGCCTACGCCGAGGCCACCGTCCCGCTCGTCACCGTCATCACCCGCAAGGCCTACGGCGGCGCGTACATCGTGATGGGCTCGAAGCAGCTCGGCGCCGACATCAACCTGGCGTGGCCGACCGCCGAGATCGCCGTCATGGGCGGCCAGGGCGCCGTGAACATCCTGTACCGCGCCGAGATCAAGCGCGCCGAGGAGTCCGGCGAGGACGTCGCCGCGGTCCGCACGAAGCTCGCGAACGAGTACACGTACAACGTCGCGTCGCCGTACCTGGCGGCCGAGCGCGGTGAGCTCGACGGCATCATCCAGCCGCATGCGACGCGCGTGTCGGTCATCAAGGCCCTCCGGTCGCTGCGGGGCAAGCGCGCCACGCTGCCCCCGAAGAAGCACGGGAACATTCCCCTCTGATGGGTCGCCACGCAGCAGCCGTGCCCTCGGACGAGCCCGCCTCGGTGGCGGACGTCCGGGTGGTCTCCGGCGACCCCACCCCCGAGGAACTCGCCGCCGTCGTGGCCGTCCTGCAGCGCCAGGCCGATGAAGCCGCTGCCGCCGGGCGCGCCGCCGTGGTCGTCGAGCCCCGCACCGGGTGGGACGCCGCGGCCCGCGGACTCCGCCGCCCGCTCGACCACGGACCGGGTGCCTGGGGCCGATCGCTCCGCTGATGTACCCCTGGTGCGCTGGCGACCGGAACGGTTGCAGGGCGCACTTCCCGGTCGGTATCCCCTCACTCGGGGGACACGTTCAGCGGATACGGACCGGAAATGCCGGAATTGTCCCCCATAATGACGACTGACATGCGGCTCGTGCGTCGGCATAGTGGTTGGTGTTCGGTGTCCTTCAACGAAAGACATCGCAGGACGGTGGCCGACTAGGGTACGAAGCCACCGCCCGCTGCGAGGCAGGGCGACATTCGGGTTGTCGCTCAGCCTCGGGTCGTGAACGGGCCGGTCGGTATCCGACCGGCCCGTTCCCCGTTTCCGGGGGTCTGTCGCGGGTGCGGGCGGGTGTCAGTGCGGTTGGCGGGGCGGTGGCGAGGCCGATCCGGAACGACACCGTCGACGTCGTACGACAGCGACACGGTCGCTTCCGTGCGCGCGCCCGCCCGACGCACCCACGTGACGGCCTGGAGGCCCGTGGCGGCGCCGCCACGGGCCTCCCGGCTGTCCCCCATCGCGTCCACCGCCGCCCGCACGCCCGGCGCACCACGCGCGTCCGCAGCGCCGTCCGCACCACGTTCGCGACGATCCACGCGTCGATCATGTGGTGCAGGGTCGCAACACGCGCGCACGCGCTGCCGCTCGCTGTACCGGGCGTGCCGCGCGCTATGCCGGCTCGTGCCGCGGGATCTCCAGCCAGAGTGCGACGGAGTCGTCCTCGTCCCCGTCGTCGTCGTCCATCCCCGCGCCGAGCGCCGCGGACTCGCTGGCAGCGCCGTCGAGGCGGAGTCCGACGACGGTCACCGCGGAGTCGGAGCCTTCGCCCACGGTCCGGACGATGACGTTGTCGGCATCGCGGGCCTGCCGGAGCGCCTCGGCGACACGGGCGTGGATGCGCCGGATGTCCGGAGCGTCCAGGTCGTCGAGCCCGCCGTCGTCGTGCAGCTGAACGGTCGCGCCGCGGCGACGCAGGCGCATCACCTCGTCGCGGACGTCGTCGGACAACAGCGACCGGCCCCGGATCTCGTCGCGGATGGCCTGCTCGAGGTGCAGGCACTCGGCGCGATCGGCATCGTCGAGGTCGCCGCAGGAGTCGATGATGCGCTGCAGCATCGGCAGGGCCATCCGGGTGGTCTGGCTCAGCCGGAACTGCCGCTCGAACACGTGGGCGTCCTGCGCGGCCTGCCAGTCGGCGGTCTCCTGCTCGGCGAGGACGAGTTCACGGGTGTTCCGGATGGCGCGGCTCATCGCGGCCGCGAAGACGGTGGCGATCGCGACCCAGGCGACGCTGCCGACCACGCCGAGCCCACCGAGCGAGCCGAGGCCGGCCCAGGCGACGGTGTACACGGTCAGGAACAGCACGCCGGCCCACGCGAAGGGGCCCCGGCCGCGCACGACGAGCACCACCATGAGCGTGCCGATGGCCGCGATCCACCAGGTGGCGGAGCCGGGACCACGACCATCGACGAGGACGGGGGCGGCGATCACCGGCATCACGATGGCGGTGGCGAGGGAGAAGCAGGCCGTCCAGACCGGCAGGACCCTGCCGGGGACGAACAGTGCGAGGCCGGTGGCCGCGACGTACAGGACCATGCAGGCGATGATCGGGGCGACCTGGTCGACGCGCGGCAACGTGGCCGCGGCGAGGACCAGGTGGTAGAGGGAGAACAGCGACGCCAGGCCGAGGGCGATGCTCGCCGGCAGGGAGACCTTCATGCGGTCGTCCTCGCGGCCGGCGACCACGTCAGCACGATGCGGGTGCCCTCGCCCGGGGCGGTGTGCACCTCGGCGCGACCGTCGACGGTCGCGACCCGCTCCACGATGGAGCGGCGGACACCGAGCCGTTCGGCGGGGATGGCCGCGACGTCGAACCCGCGGCCCTCGTCACCGACCTCGACGAGCACCCCCTGCCCCTGCTGCTCGACGCGGACCCAGCGGGAGACGTCGCCGTCGCCGGCGTGCTGCACGCTGTTCACCGCGGCCTGCAGCGCCGCCGAGGCCAGCGCGTCGGCGACCGACGCGGGCAGGCGGACCGACCCGGTCGGCGTCGGGACGAGGCGGACCGGGGCGGGCAACGCACCGACCCCCTCGCGGATGCGCGCCCGGAGTTCGCCGAGGGCGACCGGCGCGACGTCACCGGGACCGTCGGTGGCGGCGGCCTCGAGGTGGTCGATCGCGTTCCGGGCCATCCGCGCGGCGAGGGTCTTGGCCTCGAGCGTGTCGGCACGTGCGGCGGAGAGCAGCGTCGTGAGCACGCTGTCGTGCACGATGGCGTCCACCTGGACCCGCTCGACCTCGGTCGCGTGTTCCCGGATGGCGAGCGAGTACCGCCGCACGGCCGTGGACTGCGCCGTGTCGACCGACGTGGCCGCACGCCGCAGCACCACGGCGATGACGAGCACCGCACCGCTGAGCAGCGCCGTGTACACGCCGTCGAGCAGGACCGCGAGGACCCCGACGTCGCCGCCGAGCGGGCTGAGCCGGATGACGACGTAGACCGCCGGCACGAGCGCCGTGTAGACCGTCGCACGCCACGTGGCGAAGCCCATCGCCGCCGCCGTGCAGCCGACCGTGCAGAACCACCACGGCCACGGCTGCTGCGCCGACGGGATGGGCTCCTGCACGGTCGCCGTCCACGTCACGAGCACGACGAGGAACAGCAGCGCACAGACGATCTGCGCCAGCTGCGCGACCCGCTGCACGAAGGCCGAGACCCCGATGAACACGAACGACGCCGCGAGGGCGAGCATCAGCGTCGGCCCCCAGAACGGGTCGAGGTACGGCAGCTGCTGCAGGACCGCGGGCGCGTCGACGATGCCGAGGCCGATCGCCGCCATCGCGAGGAGGATCGCGAACGCGCGCTCGACCGACGCCTGCGTGATCGAGGCGCGGACGCTGCGCGCCGGATCGGCGCCGAAGGGCGCCGGTTCGACGACCGTCCGCGCCGACTCAGCCGCGGTCGCCATCCGTGTCAGCGACCGTCGCCGTCGGGGTCGATGCCCGAGTCGAGCCCGGGGAGGATCCCGTCCTCGACGGCTCGACGCAGCAGGTCGACCTTCGTCGGGGCCGGGCGACCGACCTCGACGTACTTCACACGGATCCGGTCGAGGTACTCACGGGCCGTCGAGTAGCCGATGCCGAGCTGCTGGGCGGCGAGCTTGAGCGGGAGACCCGAGGCGTAGAGGTGCAGGATCTCGCGCTCGCGGCGGCCGAGCTGCGCCTTCGCGAAGTCGCGGTCGGCGTCGATGGCGCTCGCCCACTCGAGGTTGTTGAGCACGTCACCGCGTGCGACGGTGGCGACCGCCGCCATCACCGTCTTGGTGGCCGAGGACTTCGGGATGACGCCGGCAGCCCCTGCTGCGAGCGCCTCACGCACGTTGGCGACACGATCCGCGATGGAGTGCACGAGCACCGCCGATCCCGTCCCCTGCACGCCCTTGACGTTCTCGGTCACGGTCGAACCGTCACCGAGGGACAGGTCGAGGACGACGACGTCGACCTCTCGCCCGTCGAGGTTCTGGACGTACTCGGGGACGCTGGCGGCGGTGAGCACCACCTCGAACCCTTCGTTCTGGCACGCCGCCTGGATCCCGAGTCGGACGGACTCGTGGTCGTCGACGATCGCGACCCGGACCGGCCTGGTGGCCGCCCCTGACGTCTCGGTGCTGGTGGTTGTCGTTCCTGCTGCCACAGTGGCCTCTCGTTCCGATGCGCGACGCCGGCCCCTGAAACCGGAGTGCCATCAACGACCCAGGATACCCAGCCCGGACTCAGGTGCGGGGCTTCTCCGCTGCGCCACGCTGGCCGGTCCGCCGATTGGTGGACACCCCGACACGCAAGGACCCGCGGTCGAGCGACCCCCGGACCTCAGCGCGTGGGGACCAGGCGTGCGACGGCTTCCAGGTGGTGCGTGTGCGGGAACAGGTCGAAGGCCCGCAGTGCTTCGAGTCGGTAGCCGAGGTCGGCGAACGTCGCGACGTCGCGGGCCAGCGCCACCGGGTCGCACGCCACGTAGACGACCTGCTCCGGCTGGAGCGCGGCGATCTGCACGACCACGTCACGACCGGCACCGGCGCGGGGCGGGTCGAGCACGATCGTGCCGGCGCGGAAGCGGTCCTTCTCGGCGCGCGAGGCGTTCGCCACCGTGTTCGTCAGCCAGCGGTCGACACGGCCGGTCTCCGCCCGGGCGCCGAGCCACTCCGACAGGTTCTCCTGCGCGTGCTCGGTGGCACGGGCGGCGCTCTCGACGCTCGTGATGCGTGCCTTCGGGCCGACCAGGTCACCGAGGGCGGCGGCGAGCAGGCCGACACCGCCGTACAGGTCCAGGTGGGTGCCCTCGGGGTCGAGTCGGTCGCGGTCGACCAGGTCCTGCACGGCCTCGGTGAGCACGGACGCCGCAGCGCGGTGCACCTGCCAGAACCCGTTGTCGTCGACCTGGAACGTGCGCTCCCCGACGACCTCGGTCACCACGGTGGGCTTCTGGTCGTCGATGACGAGCCGCGCGCCCTCGGAGCCGCTCGGTGCGAGGACGTCGATGACCGAGGACCCCGGCAGCGCACCGCGGCCGAGCGGGGCGCTCTGCTGCACGACGGCGGTCGCGAGCGGCAGGCCGGTCACCGGGATGACGGAGTGGGAGCGGGCCGCGAACGGGCCGGCGGTGCCCTGCTCGTCGACGTGCAGCCGGACGCGGGTGCGCCAGCCGAGGCCGTTCGCCGCGTCGTCGCCGGGCGCGGCCTCGACGACGACGTCGTGGCCGAGCACCTCGGCGAGGTCCATCCGTGCGAACCGCGCGAACGAGTCGACGAGGACGTCGTGCTTCAGCGTGCGCTGGTGCGCGAGGGCGATGTGCCCGAACTCGGCACCACCCGGGCGCGTCTCGGGGTCACGCTCGAGCGCGGCCTCGGGCCAGACGTGGTCGACGCGGTGCTCGCTCGGCGTGATGACGCTGACCGTGTCGGCGCGCCAGAACGACTTCTTGCGGTCCTCGGTCACCCGGGCGACGACGCGCTCCCCGGGGATCGCGTCCGAGACGAAGACCACCCGTCCTTCGTGTCGTGCCACCGAGATGCCGCCGTGGGCGATCCCGGTGACGTCGAGTTCGAGCAGCGTGCCGACGGATTCACCCATGGTGAGATGGTCCCATGCGTCTGTACCTCGCGAGTACATCCCCCGCCCGCCGAGCACTGCTCGCCCAGTCCGGGATCGAACCCGTGCTCGTGTCCCCCGGGGTCGACGAGGACGCCGTCGGCGCTGCAGCAGCGGCATCGCTCGGCCGTGACCTGACCGGTCCGGAGCTCGTCTCGCTCCTCGCCGTCGCGAAGGCGTCCGCAGTCGCCGACTCCGCGGTCGCCGGGTCACCGGTCGACGGAGTGGTGTTCGGCGGGGACTCCGCCTTCGAGGTCGACGGACAGCTGTACGGCAAGCCGCACGACCCGGCGGTCGCCCGGGAGCGCTGGCGGCAGATGCTCGCCGCCGGCGGCGGGACCCTGTGGAGCGGGCACTGCGTGATCGATCGACGACGCGACGACCGGCACCGGGACCCGGAACCGGCCACGGGACGGCCTGGAGGCGCGGCACCGGCCCGCACCGTGCCTCCCGTCCGGTCCTTGGTCACGTCCGCCGCCGGCGTCCCGCAGCTGGGTGACGTCGCGCCCGGCGGGTCGGCGCTGGCCGCCGCCGGCGACCGCGTGGTCGCGGTCGACAGCGCGGTGCTGACCTTCGCCGACGATGTGTCCGTCGACGAGATCGACGCGTACGTCGCGACGGGCGAGCCGCTCGAGGTGGCGGGTGCGTTCACCATCGACGGTCGGGCCGCGGCGTACATCACGCGGATCGACGGCGCACCGTCCGCCGTGATCGGGATGTCGCTGCCGGTGCTGCGGTCGATGCTCCTCCGGGGCTTCGGCATCGCCTGGCACAACCTGTGGGCACTGTAGACATCCGCACCTGTTCCGGGTGGTTCTTTGTGGGTGCCAGTCAAAACGCACTCCCGCCGCACGAATACGCTGCTGTGTCATGCCCCGTATCAGCAAGGTCCTCATCGCGAACCGCGGCGAGATCGCCGTCCGCATCATCCGCGCGGCCCGCGACGCGGGCAAGGCATCGGTCGCGGTGTACGCCGACCAGGACCGCGATGCCCTGCACGCCCGCCTCGCCGACGAGGCCTACGCGCTGAACGGCACCACGAGCGCCGACACGTACCTCGTCATCGACAAGATCATCTCGGTCGCCCGCCGCTCCGGTGCGGACGCCGTGCACCCGGGCTACGGGTTCCTCGCCGAGAACGCCGACTTCGCCCGCGCCGTCATCGACGCCGGGCTCGTCTGGATCGGCCCGTCGCCGGAGTCGATCGAACGCCTCGGCGACAAGGTCTCCGCGCGCCACGTCGCCGAGAAGGTCGGCGCACCGCTCGCCCCCGGCACCATCGAGCCCGTGCAGGACGTCTCCGAGGTCTTCGACTTCGTCGACCAGGTCGGTCTGCCCGTCGCGATCAAGGCGGCGTTCGGCGGTGGCGGTCGTGGTCTGAAGGTCGTCCGCGACCGTGCCTCGGTCGAGGAGCTCTTCGAGTCCGCCACACGTGAGGCGATCGCCGCGTTCGGTCGGGGCGAGTGCTTCGTCGAGAAGTACCTGGACAAGCCGCGCCACGTCGAGACCCAGTGCCTGGCGGACGAGCACGGCAACGTCGTCGTGGTCTCCACCCGCGACTGCTCGCTGCAGCGACGCCACCAGAAGCTCGTCGAGGAAGCCCCGGCGCCCTACCTGACGCCCGAGCAGCAGACCGCGCTGTACGAGTCGTCCAAGGCGATCCTGCGCGAGGTCGGCTACGTCGGTGCCGGCACCTGCGAGTTCCTCATCGGCGCCGACGGCACCGTGTCGTTCCTCGAGGTCAACACCCGCCTGCAGGTCGAGCACTGTGTCTCCGAAGAAGTCACCGGCATCGACCTGGTGCGCGAGCAGTTCCGCATCGCCGAGGGTGGTGTGCTCGACTACTCGGACCCCACGCCGCGGGGACACTCGTTCGAGTTCCGCATCAACGGCGAGGACCCGGGTCGTAACTTCTTCCCCGCGCCCGGCCCCGTGCACGCGTTCAACGCACCGTCCGGCCCCGGCGTCCGTGTCGACTCGGGTGTCGTCTCCGGTGACGTCGTGTCCGGGTCGTTCGACTCGATGCTCGCGAAGCTGATCGTCACCGGCGCCACCCGTGCCGAGGCGCTGGAGCGTTCGCGTCGTGCACTCGCCGAGTTCGAGGTCACCGGCCTGCCGACCGTGCTCCCCTTCCACCGTGCCGTGGTGTCCGACCCAGCGTTCGCGACGGCCGACGACGAGCCGTTCAGCATCTACACGCAGTGGATCGAGACCGACTTCGTGAACGACATCCCGGCGTGGAGCGGCTCCCCCGAGGAACTGCCGGCCCCGGCTGCGCGCGACAGCGTCGTGGTCGAGGTGCAGGGCAAGCGCATCGAGGTCACCATGCCGTCGATCGTCGGTGGCGGTGCTGCCGGCGGTGTCGCCGGTCGTCGTCCGGCCGGCCCCACCGCTCCCCCGAAGCGCCGCTCGTCGGCCGTCCGCGGGGGTCTGGCGAAGTCCGGGTCGTCCGTCGCGTCGCCGATGCAGGCCACCGTGGTGAAGCTCGCGGTCGCCGAGGGCGACACCGTGGTGAAGGGCGACCTGCTCGTCGTCCTCGAGGCCATGAAGATGGAGCAGCCCGTGCAGGCCCACAAGGACGGCGTCGTCACCGGGCTGAACGCCCCGGTCGGCCAGACGGTCTCGTCCGGTCACGTGCTGCTCGAGCTCGCGTAGCGCGGGGTTCCGTCTCTCCCCCGGAACCAGGTTCCGGACACAGCACCGTGCATCTACACGGTGCTGTGTCCGTTCCACGATGCGTCACCACGTTGGTGTCGTGCGGCTCGCCAGTGGGACCGGGAGTCCGGACCTCCGGAGCGTGGACGGAGCATCTCCTCCCGGAAGGACTTCCCGCCAGATCAGCCTCGCGAGACCCCGGACCCCCGGGACTGCACGTACCGCGTCCTCTCGGAACTTCTCCGCGATCACCACTTCTTCTGCCGTCCGCGCGCCGCGAACCTCGCCGGCCCGGTACTTGACGAGTCCGTCGAACTCCACGACCACCCCCTGCTCCGGAAACCAGAAGTCGACCCGCGCGAAGCATCGGCCGTCGACGGAGAACTCGTGTTGCAGCTCCGGCCGTGGCAACCCGAGATCGTGCATCACCAACAGCGCGAGGCTCTCTCCGACGGACTCGATCCGTCCATCCGCGAGCTCGAGGAGCGCTCGGACCCGCTGGGCACCGCGGCGTGTCGGTCGCGATTCGAGTTCGGCCAGCAGGTCGTGACGATCGACCCCTCGCCGGAGCACCGCGTCGAGGACGACCAGGGCATGGCCCCGGTCGGATCGGAGCGCAACGTCGATGGCCGTGGTCACCAGGTCCGTCGTCTCGACCCCGTCGATGAGCACGGTTGCCATGTCTCGACCACGCGCCGGCACCTTGTCGCTGAACCGCAGGCGCTGCGCGCGGTCGCGCGTGGGGTCGGTGAGGGCCACGCGATCCGGGAGTGGCCCGAACCAGGGCAGCTCGTGCATGACGACGGCCGACGCGTGCGACACGATCAGCCCCGGACGGGAGGCAGCGAGGACGGCATCGATCCGGGCACGGTGACGAGCCGCTTCCGACGCATCCCGGAACGCCTGGGCGGGGGTCGAAACGCCGTGGCCGATGCGGAGGAACTCGCCCCGCTCCGTTCTGCGCCGCATGCTGCGAGCCGTTGCGCTGTCCACCGGAGTCGTCATGAGCGTGAGGCGTTCCATCGGGACAGCGTGGCGTCCCGGCGGCCACTCACGGCACGATGACCCGGTCGCTGTGGAGAACCAGCCGACCCGTTGCCATTGTGGAGCGGTACCGGGCTTACGCGACACTGCGGCATGGACACAGCACCGCGAAGATGCACGGTGCTGTGTCCGGAACCTGGTTCGGGCGGACCGCGCCCTACGACACCAAGGGGCGCACCGACTCGGCGAGGGCGTCGACCAGGCGCTGGGCCTCGGCGGGGGTGTCCGCGACGGTGTCGATGTAGACCTTCACCTTGGGCTCGGTCCCGCTCGGGCGGACGATCACCCGGGCGTCGCCGGACAGGTCGTAGCGCAGGATGTCCGAGGGCGGGAAGCCCGCCACCCCGTCGGCGTAGTCCGTCACCGTGTGCACGTCGAGCCCGCCGAGCGTCGACGGCGGCGTGGACCGGAGCGACGCCATGATCTCACCGATGCGCGACAGGTCGTCGACGCGGGTCGCGACCTGCCCCGATGCGAACGCGCCGAACTCGGCGGCGAAGGCTTCGAGGTGGTCAGCGATGGTCGAACCGGACGCGGCGAGCTCGTCGGCGAGGGACAGCAGTTCGAGCGCAGCCGAGATGCCGTCCTTGTCGCGCACGACCGACGGGTCGACCAGGTAGCCCAGGGCCTCTTCGTAGCCGAACAGCAGCTCGGGCACCCGCGAGACCCACTTGAAGCCGGTCAGGGTGTCGCGGTACTCCAGCCCGTGGCGCGCAGCCACCCGGGCCAACGCCGGCGACGAGACGATCGACGCGGCGAGCGTGCCGGTCGCGCCCGACTCGGACGCCCGTGCAGCGGCACGCCACCCGAGCAGCCAGCCGACCTCGTTGCCTGACAGCCGGCGGTAGGAACTGGACCCGTCCGGGATCGCGAGTGCGAGCCGGTCGGCGTCGGGGTCGTTCGCGATCACCAGGTCGGCGCCGACGGCGAGCCCGCGGGCGATCGCCAGGTCCATCGCGCCGGGCTCTTCGGGGTTCGGGAACGAGACCGTCGGGAACGCACCGTCCGGCTCGATCTGCGCCGGCACCACCGTCGGTGACGCGAACCCGGCCGCGGCGAACACCGCGCGAGCGGTCTCCCACCCGACGCCGTGCATGGCCGTGTAGACGACCTTCGGCTGCGCCTCGACCCCGAGTGCCGGAGCGGGCACGATCGCGGCCGTGGCGGCCACGTAGGCGTCGACCAGGGCCGACGTCGCGACGGTGTAGTCCGTGCCGCGCGGCAGGTCGGTGACGGAGCCCGCGGCCACAGCGTCGATGGCGGCCGCGATCTCGCCGTCGACGGGCGGCACGATCTGCGAGCCGTCGTCGTGCTGACCGAGGTAGACCTTGTACCCGTTGTCCCGCGGCGGGTTGTGGCTCGCGGTGACCATGACGCCCGCGCCGACGTCGAGGTGCCGGACGGCGAACGCGAGCACCGGCGTCGGCAGGGCCGAGGGCAGCAGGGTGACCTCGAGCCCGAGGCCGCGCATGACCTCGGCGGAATCACGTGCGAAGACGTCCGAGTTCACCCGGCCGTCGTACCCGATCACGACGCTGCGCGAGCGCCCGGTGTCGATGAGGAACCGTGCGAGCCCCGCAGCGGCCTGGGTCACGACGACCCGGTTCATCCGCAGTGGGCCCCAGCCGAGCTCGGCACGGAGGCCGGCGGTGCCGAACTGCAGCCGGCCGTCGAACCGCTCGGCGAGCGCCCGGACAGCGGGACCGTCACCGTCGGCCGCCGCGTCGATCGCCGCGGCCAGCTCGTTACGGGTCTCCGGGTCGGGGTCCTGCGCCAGCCACGCCCGCGCGGTGCCGAGCACCTGGTCGAGGTCGAGCTTCACGACGCCGGCTGCCCGAGTGCGGCGACCACGCGTGCGAGCAGGTCGGCGATCACCGGCTCGGCCTGCTTGCCGGCCTCGAGCACCTCGGTGTGCGACAGCGGGGTCTTCTGGATGCCCGCGGCGAGGTTCGTGATGAGCGAGAACCCGAGGACCTCCATGCCGGCCTGACGGGCCGCGATGGCCTCGAGCGCGGTCGACATGCCGACGATGTGTCCGCCGATGGTCTTCGCCAACTGGACCTCGGCCGGGGTCTCGTAGTGCGGGCCGCGGAACTGCGTGTACACGCCCTCGTCGAGCGACGGGTCGACCGTCCGGGCCAGCTCGCGCAAACGCGCCGAGTACAGGTCGGTCAGGTCGATGAACGTCGCGCCCTCGAGCGGGCTGTCCGCGGTCAGGTTGATGTGGTCGCTGATGAGCACCGGGGTGCCCGGGGTCCAGTGCTCCTTGATGCCGCCGGCGCCGTTGGTCAGCACCATGATCGAGGCACCGGTCGCCGCCGCGGTGCGGACGCTGTGCACGACCCGACGGACCCCGTGGCCCTCGTAGTAGTGGGTGCGGGCACCGATGACGAGCGCGTGGCGGCCGTCGGCGAGGCGGATCGACCGGATGGTGCCGGAGTGTCCGGGGACGGCCGAGGCGCTGAACCCGGGGACCTGTTCGGCCGGGATCTCGGACACGGTCTCACCGATGATGTCGGCGGCCTTGCCCCAGCCCGAGCCGAGGGTCAGGGCGATGTCGTGCCGCTCGATGCCGGACTGTTCGGCGATGACGGCGGCGGCGGCCCGCGCGACCTCGAACGGGTCGGCAGCGGGGTCGTTCAGCGGGTTCTCGGTGCTCATGCCCCAACTCTAAAGGGCGGACGCCCGCCGCAGCAGCCGCCGCAGCGGCCGCCACCGCACCTGCCGCCCGGCCGCCGCCGCACCCGCCTCAGTGCTCGCCGAGCGCCCGGTCCACAGCCGCCGTGATCTCGCCCTGGTCGAAGTGGTTCGCGATGACGATGACCTCGGCGTAGGTGTCACCGATCGCCTCGACGAACTCCTGACTCGTCAGGATCACGTTGGCGTCGTCGGAGACGTCCCGCACGGACGCGACGTCCGCCGCGACGACCGACGCAGACAGCCCGAGGGCGTCGAGCGCCTTCTCGGCGTTCACCTTGAGGATGCCGCTCGACCCGATGCCGGCGCCGCAGATGGTCACGATCTTCACGCGGAGACCCCCATGATCGCGCGGACCTCGTCCGCGGTGGTCGCCGCCGCGATCCGTCCGGTCACCGTGGCGTCGTTGAACAGGTTCGCGATCTCGCCGATCGACTCCAGGTGGGTGCCGACCTCGGCCACCGCGAGCCCGAGCACCACCCGGACGGGGTCGTTGTGCGGGTGGCCGAACGCCACCGGCGTCGCGAGCGTCACGATCGCGAGTCCGTCCCGCACGACGGCGCCACCCGGCCGGGCGTGCGCGAACGCGAGCCCCGGCGAGATGACGATGTACGGCCCGTGCTCCTCGACCATGCCGATCATGGCGTCGGTGTACTCGTCGGTGGTGGCGCCCGAAGCGACGAGCGCACCGCCGACCAGGCGCATCGCGTCACGCCACGCGGGCGCGTCCGCACCGAGGAGGACGGCGGTGTCCGGCAGCGGTGGCAGTCCCATGCGTCAGGCCTCCTGGTACCCGGCCGTGATGGTGGCGATGATCTCCTCGCGGTCCTCGAGCGGCAGGAACGACCCGAGCGCGGCGTTGATCTGGAACGCCGCCAGGTCGTCGAGGTCGTACCCGAACGTGCCGGCGAGCAGAGCGAGCTCCTTCGACAGCGAGGTCCCGCTCATCAGGCGGTTGTCGGTGTTCACCGTGACCCGGAAGCCGAGCTGGTAGAGCACGTCGAACGGGTGGTCGGCGAGGTCGTCGCCCCACGCGGCGATCGCCCCGGTCTGCAGGTTGGACGACGGCGAGACCTCGAGCGGGATCTCGCGGTCACGGACCCACGAGGCGACCTCGCCCAGGGAGGCCAGCGTCGAGCCGTCCCCGGCGTCGGACAGGGCGACGTCCTCGAAGATGCGGACGCCGTGCCCGAGGCGGAGCGCCCGGCCGTCGACCAGCGCGGACCGGATGGATGCGAGCCCGTCGGCCTCGCCCGCGTGCACGGTGACGGGGAACAGTTCGGACGCCAGGTAGTCGAAGGCGGCGCGGTGGTTCGAGGCGGGGAACCCGGCTTCGGCACCGGCGATGTCGAAGCCGACGACCCCGGCGTCACGGTGCCGGACGGCGAGCTCGGCGATCTCGAGCGACCGGTCGGCGTGCCGCATCGCGGTGACGAGCTGGCCGACGCGGATGCGCCCACCGGCGGCGTCGACGGCTTCCTCGATGCCGGCCTGCACGGCCTCCACCGTCTGGTCGAGGGTCAGTCCGCCCTGCAGGTGCTGCTCCGGCGCCCAGCGGACCTCGCCGTAGACGACGCCGTCGGCGACCAGGTCCTCGACGAACTCGCGGGCGATCCGGGTGAGCTGCGGTGCGGTCTGCATCACCGACGTGGTGACGTCGAACGTCTTCAGGTACTCGACCAGGGAGCCGGAGTTCGACTGGTCGGCGAACCACTGCCCGAGCTCGGCCGGGTCGGTGGTGGGGAGCGACACACCCGCCGACGCTGCGAGCTCGATGATGGTCGCGGGACGCAGGCCGCCGTCGAGGTGGTCGTGCAGCGAGACCTTCGGCAGGTCGTTGATGACCGCCCCGGCGTCGGGCAGGCGGTAGGTCGGGGCGTCGGCGCTCATGCCCCCAGGCTATCGGTGGTCACCGCCGCCGCGCAGGCACCTGTGCACAACCCACGACGGAAGACACTGGAGGCTCCCCACAGGTGTGCAGGGAGCCTCCGGTCGGTCGGGTGGCCGGGTTCAGGACCCGATGCGCTCGCGCACGATCGGCCCACGTGCCGCGGCAGCGGAGCCCCCCGGGCCGATGGTCCACGCGCCCTCGAGCGACTCCAGCGCGCGCGGGATCCGCGACGCGTCGTCGGAGTGCAGCGTCCAGAGCGGCTGGCCCTCGGTCACGGTGTCCCCCGGCTTGACGTGGAGCTCGATGCCCGCACCGGCCTGCACCGGGTCCTGCGCCCGGGCACGACCGGCCCCGAGCCGCCAGGCCGAGACCCCGAACGGCAGCGCGTCCTGCTGCGTGAGGACACCCGACGTCGGAGCGGTGACGACGTGCTGTTCGCGGGCGACGGGCAGCGCGGCGGACGGGTCCCCGCCCTGCGCCTCGATCATCCGACGCCAGGTGTCCATGGCGCGGCCGTCCGCGAGCGCCGCGGCCGGGTCGGCATCGGGCAGTCCGGCCAGCGTGAGCATCTCGGTCGCGAGCGCCACGGTCAGCTCGACGACGTCGGCGGGACCGCCGCCGGCGAGCACCTCGACCGACTCCCGCACCTCGAGCGCGTTGCCGATCGTCAGCCCGAGCGGGACCTCCATGTCGGTCAGCAGCGCCGAGGTCGCGACCCCGGCGTCGTTGCCGAGGTCGACCATGGTCTGCGCGAGCTCCCGGGACGCCTCGTACGTCGGCATGAACGCGCCGGAACCGAACTTGACGTCGAGCACGAGCGCACCGGTGCCCTCGGCGATCTTCTTCGACATGATGCTCGACGCGATGAGCGGGATGCACTCGACCGTGCCGGTGATGTCGCGGAGCGCGTAGAGCTTCTTGTCCGCGGGTGCCAGGCCGGACCCGGCGGCGCAGATGACCGCGCCGACGTCCTGCAGCACCTGCATCATGCGGTCGTTCGAGATGGACGCCTGCCACCCGGGAATCGACTCGAGCTTGTCGAGCGTGCCGCCGGTGTGCCCGAGTCCGCGTCCGGACAGCTGCGGCACAGCGACGCCGAACGACGCCACCAGGGGTGCGAGCGGCAGCGTGATCTTGTCGCCGACGCCACCGGTGGAGTGCTTGTCCACGGTCGTCTTGCCGAGCGACGAGAACGACATCCGCTCCCCCGACGCGATCATCGCGAGCGTGAGGTCCTTGATCTCACGCCGCTCCATCCCGTTCAGGAAGATCGCCATCGCCATCGCGGCCATCTGCGGGTCCTCGACGTAGCCGCGGGTGTACGCGTCGACGAGCCAGTCCACCTCGGCGGTGCTGAGGGCCCCGCCGGAGCGCTTCGTACGGATGAGGTCGACGGTGTCGAACGGCTCGACGGCCATGTGGATCAGTGCTCCTGCTGGTAGGTGGCGAGGGTGCGCGGCCCGAAGGCGTCCGGCAGGACCTCGTCGATGGTGCGGATGCCGGAGAGCGTCTCGAGGAGCATGCCCTCGGTCGAGTGCTCGAACAGCAGCTGGCGGCAGCGGCCGCACGGCATCAGGGTCGCCCCGTCGCCGTCGACGCACGTGAACGCGACGAGCTTGCCGCCGCCGGTCATGTGCAGCTGCGACACGAGGGAGCACTCCGCGCAGAGCGTCACCCCGTAGCTCGCGTTCTCGATGTTGCAGCCGGAGACGATCCGGCCGTCGTCGGTGAGCGCAGCGGCGCCCACCGGGAACGACGAGTACGGCGCGTAGGCGCGCCGCATCGCGGCCGTGGCGGCGTCCCGCAGGACGCCCCAGTCCACGTCGTCGACCGGGAGGCCCGTGGCGGCGTCCGTCGGGTCGGTGGCGGTGACCGCCTGGTCACCTGGTTGCTGCGTGTCGGTCATGTGTCGTGCCTCCAGGCCGTCAGCTCTTGATGTAGGGCTTGCCGGACGCGGCGGGGCCGCGCGACTGCCCGACCAGGCCGGCCACGGCGAAGATCGTCACCACGTACGGCAGCATCAGCAGGAACTCGCTCGGCACGGGCGAGCCGACCGCGCTGAGCGTGTTCTGCAGGTTCGACGCGAAGCCGAACAGCAGGGCGGCGAGCGTGGCCTTGATCGGGTCCCAGCGGCCGAAGATCACGGCGGCCAGGGCGATGTAGCCCGCGCCCGCGGTCATGTCCTTCGTGAACCCGCCGGTGGCGTCGAGCGTGAAGTACGCCCCGCCGAGGCCCGCGATCGCGCCGGCGAGCGAGACGTTCCAGAACCGGGTGCTCGTGACGTTGATGCCCACCGTGTCGGCGGCCTGCGGGTGCTCGCCGACGGCGCGGAGTCGCAGACCCCAACGGGTCTTGAACAGGCCGAAGGTGACGACCGCGACGGCGACGTAGGCCAGGTAGACGACGACCGACTGCTCGAAGAAGATCGGTCCGATGATCGGGATCTGGTGGAGCACCGGGACCTCGAACTTCGGGAACCGGATGCCGATGTTGAGCGTCTGCTGGTTCGGGGACAGCACCTGCGAGTACAGGAAGCCGGTCAGGCCCGAGATGAAGGCGTTGATGACGACACCGACGATGACCTGGTCGACCAGGTACTTGATGCTGAACGCCGCGAGGACGAACGACACGAGCACACCCGCGACGAGGGCACCGACGAGGCCGACCCAGGGCGACCCGGTGAGCGAGGCGATGAGCGCCGAGGTGAACGCACCGGCGAGGAACTGACCCTCGATCGCGATGTTCACCACGCCGACCCGCTCGGAGATGACGCCGCCGAGTGCACCGAAGACGAGCGGGACCGCGAGGCCGAGCGCACCGAACAGCATGCCGGGGATGGTGATCGAGTCGCCGGCGACCGCCCATGCGAGGAAACCGACCACGAAGACGATCGCGAACACCGAGGTCACCCAGAGCGGCACACGTCGCGAGGCACGGGTCTCGACGATCGCGTACACCGTGGCGAGCGCGAGCAGCACGGTGACGACGATCCCGGTGGCCGTCGCCGGCAGCGGGAGGTTCGGCAGCGCGAAGAAGTCGCCCTTCGACGCCAGGCGGAGCGTCGCCGTTCCGGGGCGGTGTCCGAAGCCGAACAGCACGAGCGCGAGCAACGTGAACACGCCGTACCCGATCGGGAGCTTCCAGCTGCGGGTCGTCTCGACCGGGCGGTCGTCCAGGGGCATGCGCGGCGCGGCCGCGGTGGGGCTGAGGGTGCTCATGCGGCGACCGCCTTCTTGCTGTTCTTGCTCGTCTTCGTGCGCTTGCGTGCACCCGGCTGCGGGATCCGGAAGATCGCGCGGACGAGCGGCGGCGCCGCGATGAAGAGGACGATGAGGGCCTGGATGACGCCGACGATGTCGATCGGGATGCCGTTGGCGGCCTGCATGGCGTAGCCACCGTTCTTCAGGACGCCGAACAGGATCGCCGCCCAGAACACGCCCCACGGCTTCGAACGGCCGAGCAGTGCCACGGTGATGGCGTCGAAGCCGATGCCGGCGTCGATGCCCGAGGTGAAGCCCGTGGTGACGGCGCCCTGCACCTGGTAGGCGCCGGCGATGCCGACCAGGGCACCGGAGATGACCATGACCCAGATGGTCAGCGACGGGACGCTCATGCCGGCCACACGGGCAGCACGGGGGTTCTCACCGATGGTGCGGAACCGGAAGCCGAGCGACGACTTGTTGACGAGCCACCAGACGACGACGACCGCGATGATCGCGACGATGAACCCGAGGTCCACGCCGTACCGCACACCGAAGAGCTGCGGCAGGAGCGCGCTGTCCTTCGTGCCGGGCGAGATCGGGTTGCTGCTGCCCGGGGCCTGCAGCAGGCCCGGGGTGCGGAGCAGGTAGCTGACCAGGTAGAGCGCGACGTAGTTGAGCATGATCGTGACGACCACCTCGTTCGCACCCGTCCGGGCCTTGAGCACCCCGACGATGCCGCCCCAGACTGCGCCGCCGACGATGCCGGCGAGGATCGTGAGCGGGATGTGGATCGCGGCAGGCCCGTCGAACGAGAACCCGACCCACCCGGCGGCAGCGGCGCCCATCAGGATCTGGCCCTGGCCGCCGATGTTGAACAGTCCGGCGCGGAAGGACAGCGCGATCCCGAGCCCGGCGGCGATGAGCGGCACCGAGTAGTCGACGGAGCGCGTGAGCGGCCCGATCGCCTGCTGGAAGGAGTCCGCGCCGAAGTTGAACACCGAGCCCTGGAACAGCGAGGCGTAGGCGCCGCCGACCGCGGTGCCGATCGCCTGGAGCATGTCGGTGGGGCGGGCGAAGAAGTAGCCGGCCGTGGCACGGACGTTCTCGTCCGTCACCGCGATGAGGATGCCGCACGCGACCAGCGCGAGGACGACGGCGAGCACCGTGACGAGCACGGAGCCGTTCAGGATCCCCTGCAGGGCGGCCTGCCAGCGGTCACCACCGGCGCCGTTGCGGCGCTCGGTGTCCTCCGCCGAGTCCGTCATCAGGTGCGGGGTCGACTCGACCTCCTGCAGACGATCGTCGGTGAGCGGGGCGTCCGCGGTGCCGTGCGCAGCCGGGGTCGGCTGCTGCGTGTTGTCTGGTTCCTGCGCGGTCACGCGGCCAGCTCCGTTCCGGTCGTGGGTGTGGCGTGGATCTCGCCGGCCGAACCGGTCATGCGGCCAGCTCCGTTCCTTCGGGGATCTCCCCGGCCATCATGAGGCCGAGGACGTCACGGGGGGTGGTCGCGGGGACGATGCCGACGATGCCGCCGCGGTACATCACGGCGATCCGGTCGGCCAGGGCCACGACCTCGTCGAGCTCGGTGGAGACGACGATGACCGGCACACCGGTGTCGCGGGTGGCGACGATGCGCTTGTGGACGAACTCGATCGAGCCGACGTCGATGCCGCGGGTGGGCTGCGCGGCGACGAACAGCCGCAGCTCACGGCTCAGTTCGCGCGCCAGGACGATCTTCTGCTGGTTGCCACCGGAGAGCCGACCGGCCGCGGTGGTGCGACCCGGCGTCCGGATGTCGAACTCGGCGATCTTCTCGTCGGCGAAGGCGTCGCGCTCGGCCGAGCGGATCGTGCCGGCGCGGACGAACTCGGCGTGGTCGGCCCGGTCGAGCATCAGGTTCTCGGCGATGGTGAACTCGCCGACCAGGCCGTCCTCCTTGCGGTCCTCGGGGACGAAGCCGACGCCGGCGTCGAGCACCTGCTTGACGCTCCGGCCGGTGAGTTCCTTGCCGTCGAGGGTGATGCGGCCGGCGTGGGCGGGCTCGAGGCCGATGATCGCCTCGGTGAGCTCGGTCTGTCCGTTGCCCTGCACCCCGGCGATCGCCAGGACCTCGCCGCGGCGCACCGTGAAGGAGACGTCGTCGACGAGCACGATGCCGGACGGGTCGGTCACGGTCAGGTTCTCGACGACCAGGGCGTCCGCGCCACCGGTCGCGGGAGCCTTGTCGACCACGAGCGAGACGGCACGGCCGACCATCAGCGCGGCCAACTCGTTGTTCGTGGCGGTCGGCGATGCCTCGCCGACGACCTTGCCGAGGCGGATCACCGTGATGCGGTCGGCGACCTCGCGCACCTCGCGCAGCTTGTGGGTGATGAAGACGATCGCGGTGCCGGCTTCGCGGAGCTGGCGCATGATGCCCATCAGCTCGTCGGTCTCCTGCGGGGTGAGGACGGCCGTCGGCTCGTCGAACACCAGCACGGAGGCGTCGCGGGACAGCGCCTTGATGATCTCGACGCGCTGCTGCACACCGACGGGCAGGTCCTCGACCTTGGCGTCAGGGTCGACGTCGAACCCGAAGCGATCGGAGATCTCCTGCACGCGCTTCCGGGCACCGGCCAGGTCGAGCCGCCCGCCGAAGGTGGTCTGCTCCTGCCCCAGCATGACGTTCTCGGCGACGGTGAACACGGGCACGAGCATGAAGTGCTGGTGCACCATGCCGATGCCGGCGCGCATGGCGTCACCGGGGCCGTCGAAGTCCTGCACCACGTCGTCGAGCAGGATCTCGCCCTCGTCGGCGTCGTACAGGCCGTACAGGACGTTCATCAGGGTGGACTTGCCGGCGCCGTTCTCACCCAGGAGGCAGTGGACCTCACCCGGCTCGACGGTGAGCGAGATGTGGTCGTTGGCGACCAGGGCGCCGAACCGCTTGGTGATGCCGCGGAGTTCGAGCTTCATGTTCGGGAGTCTATTTCTGTCTCGCGCGCGCCACGCGGGCGCACGGTGTCGCGTGCAGCCCGCGGATGCACGATGTGGTGTGCGCCACCCGGGCGCACGAGAACGCGGGCGAGGGATGCTCCCCCGCCCGCGTTCATCGGGTCAGGACTGGGTCTTGACCTTGATCGAGCCGTCGATGATGCCGGCCTTCACGTCGTCGAGCTCGCCCTGCAGGCCCTTGTCGACCTTGGACTCGAAGTCGTGGAACGGCGCGATGCCGACGCCGTCGTTCTCGAGGGTGCCCACGTACGGGTCCTTCGAGAACTTGTCGTCAGCCGCCTGCTCGACGACGTCCTTCACGGCCGGGCGCATGCCCTTCTCGACCGAGGTGAAGGCGATGTCCTTGTAGCGGGGGTCGGCCTCGTAGAGGTCGCTGTCCGCACCGATCAGGACGGAGCCGTTGTCGGCGTCCTTGATGGCCTCAGCAGCGGACTGGTAGATCGGGCCACCGACGGGGAGGATCACGTCGGCGTCCTGGTCGAGGAGCGTCTGCGCGACCGACTTGGCCTGCGTGCCGGCCTCGAAGCCACCGGTGAAGGAGCCCTTGCCGGTGTCGACGTTCCAGCCGACGACCTTGACGTCCTTGTCCTTCTGCTCGTTGTAGTACTTCACGCCGTCCGCGAAGCCGTCCATGAAGATGGTGACGGTCGGGATCTGCATGCCACCGAAGGTGCCGACGACGCCGGTCTTCGAGTAGGACGCCGCCGCGTAGCCGGCGAGGAACGCCGCCTGCGAGGTGTCGAACGTGATCGGCTTGACGTTCTTCGCGTCGATCGAGTTGTCGTCGATGATCGCGAAGTCGGTGTCGGGGTTCGCAGCGGCCTGCTTCTTCGTGGCGTCGGCCAGGTTGAAGCCGACGGTCACGACGAGGTTGCAGTTCTGGCCGATGAGCTGCTCGATGTTCGAGTCGTAGACGGTGGCGTCCTTCGACTCGGCCTCCTTGTAGGTGGCACCGAGGTCCTTGGCGGCGTCCTTCATGCCCTCGTAGCCGAGCTGGTTGAACGACTTGTCGTCGAACCCACCGGCGTCGGAGACCATGCAGGGGCGGAAGTCGGTCTTCTTCGCCGAGTCGGTGGTGGACGGCGCCGAGGCGCAGCCGGCCAGGACGGCGACGGTGCCGGCGAGCGCGAGGCCGCTGAGGACGACCTGTCGGGTACGAGATGTCACGGGTTGGTTCCTCCGGGGAGCGTGCCCGGACCACGTGCGTTCCGGGCGATCGTGGCGACAGTACACGACCGTCGGGTCGGTACAGGACCCGTTGCGGGGGTCCTGCGGATCGGTTACGGGATCGCGACCCCGCCGAAACGCGCCCGTAACGCGGGGCCATTCATTCACCCCCAGTTCGAGGGGTTTGTCGATGGAGCGCTACAGGACGTCGCCGCGGCCGCTGATCTTCAGGGCATCCACGACGCCCTTGACCCGCTGTGCGTTCGCGCTCGTGGTGACGAGCAGCGCGTCCGGGGTGTCCACGACGACGATGTCCTCGACGCCGATGAGCGAGATGAGCCGCTGGCTGTGCGAGATCACGATGCCGCTCGACGAGTCCGCCAGGATGCGGGCACCGTCCCCGAGCACGGCGAGGTTGTTCGGCCGGCCGCCGGACTGCAGCTTGGCGAGGGAGGCGAAGTCGCCCACGTCGTCCCAGTCGAAGTCACCGGGGACGACCGCCATGCGTCCGGCAGCGGCGGCGGGCTCGGCGACCGTGTAGTCGATCGCGATCTTCTCGAGCATCGGCCAGACGGCGTCGACGACGGCGCCGCGGGCCGAGGTGTCCCAGGCGTCGGCGAGCTCGTTGATGCCGGCCAGCAGCTCGGGCTTCGTCCGGCCGATCTCGGCGAGCAGCACGTCGGCGCGGGCGATGAACATGCCGGCGTTCCAGAGGTAGTTGCCCTGCTCGACGTAGGAGCGGGCGGTGTCGAGGTCCGGCTTCTCGACGAACGACTTCACCGCGTGTGCGGTCGGGGCACCCTCGATGTCGAGCCCGGCGGTGTCGGCGTTGATGTAGCCGAAGCCGATCGCGGGTTCCGTCGGGGTGATGCCGATGGTGGTGACGTAGCCGGCACGGGCGACGGCGACGGCTTCGCGCACCGAACGACGGAAGCCGCGGGCGTCACCGATGACGTGGTCGGCGGCGAACGAGCCGATGACGACGTCGGGCTCGCGGCGCACCAGGATCGCCGCGGCCAGGCCGATGGCCGCCGTGGAGTCCTTCGGTTCGCTCTCGAGCACCACGTTGTGGTCCTCGACGCCAGGCAGCTGCGATTCCACCGCGACCCGGTGCGCACGGCCGGTGACGACCATGATCCGCTGATCGCCGGCGAGCGGCGCCAGGCGGTCCCAGGTCTGCCGCAGCAGCGAGGTGCCGGAACCCGTCAGGTCGTGCAGGAACTTGGGTGCGTCCGCGCGCGACAACGGCCACAGGCGCGATCCGATGCCCCCTGCGGGGATGATCGCGTAGAAGTCTTCGAGAGCGTCAGCCACGCGCTCACCGTACCGGTCCCACCGGGCGGATCCTGGGTGGTCTCCGCACGATTCCCGCATGCGGGCTCCCGCAGCGTTGTTCACCCGGCGCGCGCGTCCCGTTCACGTCGGCGGCCCCGCCGGGTCACGTCACGCCCGGAGCATGGGCAGCACCATGAGCGCACGCAGCGTGGAGCGCGGCACGTCCCCCCGGACCGTCGCCGTCGTGACCGAGAGCTTCCTGCCCACCCTCAACGGCGTGACCACCAGTGTCCTGGCGGTCCTCGACCACCTGGAACGACGGGGTCACCGCGCGGTCGTGATCGCCCCGGACACCCCCGGCCTGGCGCAGTTCCGGTCGCGCAGCGCCGTCGAGCGCTACCGCTCCTTCGACGTCCACCGCATCCCCGCCGTCGCCTACCGCCAGTTCCCGGTGGCCCTCCCCCACCCGGTGCTCGACACGATCCTCGCCGCCTCCGGCGCCGACGTGCTCCACGCCGCCAGTCCGTTCCTGTTGGGTGGGCGCGCGATCACGGCAGCCGGGAGGCTCGGCATCCCCTCCGTCGCCGTCTTCCAGACCGACGTGGCCGGTTTCGCCCGCCGCAACGGTCTGACCGCGACCGTCCCGTTGGTGCGGAAGATCCTCGGACGCATCCACGCCGGCGCCTCGCTGACGCTCGCCCCGTCGAGCGCGACGGCCGCGATGCTCGCCGAGGAGGGCGTGCCCCGCGTCGCCCGCTGGGGTCGCGGCGTCGACACCGAGCTGTTCCACCCCGCGCGCCGCTCGACCGGGCACGTGCGGGCACTCCGCCGGCGCCTGGCCCCGAACGGCGAGACCATCGTCGGGTACGTCGGACGCCTGGCCCCGGAGAAGGAGGTCGAGCGGCTCGCCGAACTCGGCGGCGTCCCCGGCATCCGGGTCGTCGTGGCCGGAGGGGGTCCGTCGCGGACGATGCTCGAACGTCGGCTCCGGCACCTCGACGTCACCTTCACCGGTCCCCTGCGCGGCGACGCACTCGCCGACGCGTACGCGTCGCTCGACCTGTTCGTGCACACCGGTCCGGCCGAGACCTTCGGGCAGACCCTGCAGGAGGCCCACGCCTCCGGCCTGCCGGTGATCGCACCGGCGTCCGGCGGCCCGCTCGACCTGGTCGCCCCGGGGCTCGACGGCGAGCTCTACGACGCCGATGCGCCGCAGGCCCTGCGGCACGCGGTCCTGCGGCTGCACCACGACCGCGCGCTGGCGGAGCGGATGGGTTCCGCCGGTCGGCTCCGGGTCGAGGGCACCACCTGGGAGGCCGTCGGCGACCAGCTCCTCGACCACCACGACACGGCCCGCACCATCGGCGCGCCGCCCGTCGGACGGGGCCTCCGGGCAGGTCGGGACGAGAAGGTCAGCGCCCGCGCATAGGATGGGTCGTGTTCCACACGAACACGAACGGCAAGGGCTCGCCGATCGGGCGAGCCCGTCCTATGGAAGGACGAGCTCATGGCTGAGCACACCGGCGGGGGTACGGCGACCGCGGTGCCCGACGTCTCGATCGAAGCCCCACGGGCTTCTCGGACGCCACAGGGCACGCTCTACCGCGGTTCGATCGGGATGTGGTCGTGGGTCCTCCACCGCATCACCGGTGTCGCGATCTACTTCTTCCTGCTCGTGCACATCCTCGACACGGCGCTCGTGCGGCTCTCCCCAGAGGCGTACAACGCGGTCATCGGCACGTACAAGACCCCGATCATGAACCTCGGCGAGATCGCGCTCGTCATGGCCATCGTGTTCCACGCCTTCAACGGCCTGCGGATCATCCTGATCGACTTCTGGTCGAAGGGCCCGAAGTACCAGCGGGCCATGTTCTGGATCGTCATGGTCCTGTGGGCGGTGGCGATCGCGGGCTTTCTGCCCCGCCAGCTCATGAACCTCGTCGCGGACTTCAACTGAGGGGCACGAACATGACCACGCAGATCGTCGAACCTCCCCGCTCGGCCGCAGCCGCCCGCAGCACCACCAACTGGGAGAAGTGGGGCTGGATCTACATGCGCGCCTCGGGCGTGCTGCTCGTCGTGCTGATCTTCGGCCACCTCTTCGTCAACATGGTGGCCGGCGAGGGCGTCAAGCAGATCGACTTCGCCTTCGTCGCCGGCAAGTGGGCCAACCCCTTCTGGAAGGTCTGGGACTCGCTCATGCTGGTCCTCGCCCTCATCCACGGCTCGAACGGCATGCGCACGATCGTCAACGACTACGTGTCGAAGCCGGGCATCCGCAAGACGCTCCTCGTCGCGATCCTGGCCGCCTGCGTCGTGCTGATCGTCCTCGGGCTCCTCGTCTGCTGGACCTTCGACCCGTGCCCCGCCGGCGCCGCTGCCGCCGACCTGCCGTCCTTCTGCCCGGCGCAGTAGCACCACCACCGTTGCTGCCCGCGTTCCCACCGTCTACGGAAAGACCCCTGTGACCGAGACCACCGTCCACCACCACCAGTTCGACATCGTCATCATCGGCGCCGGAGGCGCGGGCATGCGAGCCGCGATCGAAGCCGGCCCGAAGGCGAAGACGGCCGTCATCTCGAAGCTCTACCCCACCCGGTCGCACACCGGTGCGGCGCAGGGCGGGATGGCCGCGGCCCTCGCGAACGTCGAAGAGGACTCGTGGGAGTGGCACACCTTCGACACGATCAAGGGCGGCGACTACCTGGTCGACCAGGACGCCGCCGAGATCCTCGCCAAAGAGGCGATCGACGCCGTCATCGACCTCGAGAACATGGGCCTGCCGTTCAACCGCACGCCCGAGGGCAAGATCGACCAGCGCCGTTTCGGTGGGCACACCCGCGACCACGGCAAGTCCCCGGTCCGCCGGGCCTGCTACGCCGCCGACCGCACCGGGCACATGATCCTGCAGACGCTGTTCCAGAACTGCGTGAAGCTCGGCGTCGAGTTCTACAACGAGTTCTACGCGCTCGACCTCATCATGGTCGACGTCGTCGGTGACGACGGCGTCACCCGCCAGCAGCCTGCCGGCGTCGTCGCGTTCGAGCTCGCGACCGGGGAGCTGCACGTCTTCCACGCCAAGGCGATGATCTTCGCGACCGGCGGCTTCGGCAAGATGTACAAGACCACCTCGAACGCGCACACCCTGACCGGCGACGGCGTCGGCATCGTGTGGCGCAAGGGCCTGCCGCTCGAGGACATGGAGTTTTTCCAGTTCCACCCGACCGGACTCGCCGGGCTCGGCATCCTGCTGACCGAGGGTGCCCGTGGCGAGGGCGCGATCCTCCGGAACGCCTCGGGCGAGCGCTTCATGGAGCGGTACGCCCCCACCATCAAGGACCTCGCACCGCGTGACATCGTCGCGCGCTGCATGGTGCAGGAAGTGGCCGAGGGTCGGGGTGCCGGACCGAACAAGGACTACGTGCTGCTCGACTGCACGCACCTGGGGGCCGAGGTCCTCGAGACGAAGCTGCCGGACATCACCGAGTTCGCCCGCACGTACCTCGGCGTCGACCCGGTCGTCGAGCCGGTGCCCGTCATGCCGACCGCGCACTACGCGATGGGCGGGATCCCGACGAACGTCAAGGCCGAGGTCCTGTACGACAACACCACCGTCGTCCCCGGCCTGTACGCCGCCGGCGAGTGCGCCTGCGTCTCCGTGCACGGCTCCAACCGGCTCGGCACCAACTCGCTGCTCGACATCAACGTCTTCGGCAAGCGCTCGGGGAACAACGCCGCCGAGTGGGTCCAGACCGCCGAGTTCCTCCCCCTGCCGGAAGACCCGGCGGCCGGCGTCCGCGGCATGCTCGACCAGCTCCGTGCGTCGACCGGCACCGAGCGCGTCTCCGCCCTCCGCAAGGAACTGCAGGAGGAGATGGACAAGAACGCCCAGGTGTTCCGCACGGACGAGTCGCTCGCCCGCGTCACCGAAACGCTGCACACGCTCCGCAACCGCTTCATGCAGGTCTCCGTGCAGGACAAGGGCAAGCGGTTCAACACCGACCTGCTCGAGGCCGTCGAGCTCGGGTTCCTGCTCGACCTGGCCGAGGTCGTCGTCTACTCCGCGCGCAACCGCAAGGAGAGCCGCGGCGGCCACATGCGCGACGACTACCCGAAGCGCGACGACGAGAACTACATGCAGCACACCATGGCGTACCTGACGGGCGACCCGCACTCGTCACTCGCCGACGACCACATCACGCTCGACTGGAAGCCCGTCGTCATCACGCGGTACCAGCCGATGGAGAGGAAGTACTGAGATGACCGACACCCTGGTCTCCGAGGCACCCCGCACCGACACCGTGCAGGACGCCCCTCCCGGATCCTTCTCCGTCACGGTCATCGTCCGTCGCTTCGACCCCGACGTCGACGACGAGCCGCGCTGGCAGGACTTCGACGTCATGATGCTGCCGACCGACCGCATCCTCGACGCCCTGCACAAGATCAAGTGGGAGCAGGACGGGTCCCTGACCTTCCGCCGCTCGTGCGCGCACGGCGTGTGTGGTTCCGACGCGATGCGCATCAACGGTCGCAACCGCCTGGCGTGCAAGACCCTGATCAAGGACCTCGACGTCTCGAAGCCGATCTACGTCGAGGCGATCAAGGGACTGCCGCTCGAGAAGGACCTCGTCGTCGACATGGAGCCCTTCTTCCAGAGCTACCGCGAGGTGCAGCCGTTCCTGCAGTCCTCGTCGGCCCCGACGCCCGGCAAGGAGCGTGTGCAGTCCGTCGCCGACCGCGCCCGCTTCGACGACACCACGAAGTGCATCCTCTGCGCCGCGTGCACGTCGTCCTGCCCGGTGTTCTGGACCGACGGGCAGTACTTCGGCCCCGCCGCGATCGTGAACGCACACCGGTTCATCTTCGACTCCCGCGACGACGCCGCGAACGTCCGTCTCGACATCCTCAACGACAAGGAAGGCGTCTGGCGCTGCCGCACGACCTTCAACTGCACCGACGCGTGCCCCCGTGGCATCCAGGTGACGAAGGCGATCTCCGAGGTCAAGCAGGCGATCATGCGCGGCCGCGCGTAGTCCCGGCTCCGTCCAAGGCCCAGCACCACGTCGACCGATAGGCTCCCGACCATGACGTTCGCGGACACCCGCCCCATCCTCGACCAGCTCGGCTACACGACCCGGTACGTGCAGCTCCCCGGCGAGACCCTGCACGAACCGCCGGTCGAGGGGGCGCTCCGCATCGTCCAGACCGACGCCTCCGGCTACGCGCTCGAGGTGGTCGACTACGGCACGGCTCGTCGTCTCGCGCAGGCCACGGGCGAGGACGACGCGGTCGAGATGCTGCGCCGCTTCCTGAACCGTCCGTTCCCGGAGCCGCGCGACATCCCTCGTCATGAGCTCGAGGGGCTCCGCGACCGCGCAGCGTCGACCTACCCGCAGCTCGCGCAGCAGGTCGCACAGGCCGGCGAGCAGGGGCTGACCATCCAGATCCCGGCCGGTGTCCCCGTCGACCGCATCGGTGGCCCGGACGGCTACCTGCTGCACCCGCTCGACACCCCGCTGCCCAGCCGGTCACTGCCCCCGCACGTGACCTCCTCGCCGGAGACCCACCGCTACGTCGTCGACCGGCCGTTCCTGGTGAACGTCCGCTTCGTCCAACCGTGGTTCGAGCAGCCGGGTGGCGCCCTGCGCTTCCAGGTCGCCGACCCGGCGGCCACCGTGCGTGACCTGGTGGTCGACGGCGCGCTGGTCCGCCTCCGGGTCGTCTGAGCCCACCGATACACGAACAGCCCGCCCCGCGCTCGATGCGTGGGGCGGGCTGTTCTCGTTCGTGGAGCTACCGCAGGTCGGGGCGGTCGTACCGCGCACCGGCCGGGTTCGACGGCAGGCAGCCGAACACGATGGCCGCGGGGCTCGCGATGAGCGACACGAGCCAGAGCGGGCCCGGCAGGTTCGCGTCGTGGAGTCGGCGCCACGCGAGTGCCAGGTTCGGCACGAGGGTGGCGAGCCACCACAGTCCGAAGAGCCCGAGCAGCACGAAGGCGAACGGCGAAGGCGCCCCCGACACGTCGCGCGAGTACCCGTAGTCGTCCACGACGGTGGTGGACGGGCTGGTGGCGATCAGCAGGGCGATGAAGCCCCCGTAGAGCACGATCGTGACGATGGCGTTGGCCAGGAACCAGTACCAGTACTCACTGCGACCGGCACGGCCGTCGAAGCGGGCGTACTTCTTGAAGAACCGGAGGAAGGCGTCGAGGAACCCGATGCCGTACCAAGGGGCCCACAGCGGCGGAACGCCATCCGGGCCGACCGGTATCGGCTCCGCCAGTTGCGGGTACCCACCGACGTACGGCTGGGCGTACTGCTGGTACGGCTGCTGTCCGTAGCCGGGCTGCTGTCCGTAGCCGGGCTGCTGCCCGTAGCCAGGCTGCTGCCCGTAGCCAGGCTGCTGCCCGTAACCAGGCTGCTGCCCGTAACCCGACTGCTGCCCGTACCCGGGCTGCCCGACGGAGCCCGGCTGCCCGTGAGCAGGCTGGTCACCGGAGCCCGGCTGCCCCTGAGGCTGACCGCCACCCGGCTGACCCCACTGCGGCATCCCGTCGTTGCTCATCGACCGACCCCGGGCCGGTCGTACCGCGCGCCCCGCGAGTTCGACGGCAGCAAGCCGAAGACGATGCCGACGACGCCGACGAACAGCGCGATGATCCAGAGCGCCCCGGACAGGTTCGCGTCGTGCAGGCGCCGCCAGCCGAGGGCGAGCGACGGCACCAGGGTCGCGAGACCCCAGAGCGCCAGCAGGACGAGCACGACCCAGAAGACCGGCGGGACCGGGTCGACGACGGTGATCTCGTTGCCGTAGTAGTCGACGGTCCGGCTGTTGAGCGTGGTGAGGCGGATGACCGTCCCGATGGCCACGAGTGCCCCGGTGACGATCGTGTTCGCCAGGAACCACCACCAGAACTCACTCCGGCTCGCACGGCCGCTGAACGTGGCGTACTTCGCGAAGAAGCGCGCAACTGCCTTCGGGAACGAGATCCCGTACCACGGTGCCCATCGCGGCGGCGTCCCCGCGGCGTCGGTCTGCTGACCGGGCTGCTGCGGGGGCGCCCACTGCTGCGTGCTCTCGGTCATCGGGCGCCCTGCGGACGGTCGAAGCGCGCGCCCTGCGGGTTCGAGGGCAGCAGGCCGAAGACGATGCCGACGATGCCGACGAAGATCGCGATGATCCACAGCGCACCGGGGAGGTTCGCGTCGTGCAGGCGGCGCCAGCCGAGGGCGAGCGTCGGGACGATGATCGCGAGGCCCCAGAGCAGGAACAGGATGCCCGAGATGACGAAGAGCGCGGACGGCTCGGTGACGGTGGACTGGACGCTGGTCGACGTCGAGGACGACATCGACACGGTCGAGCGCTCGGAGGTCGCGAAACCGATGGCGTACAGGATGCCGAGGACGATGCCGACGATCGCGTTGGCGAGGTACCACCACCAGAACTCGCTCCGGCTGGCACGACCGCTGAACGTGGCGTACTTCTTGAAGAAGCGGCCGACGGCCTTGCCGAACGAGATCCCGTACCACGGTGCCCAGAGCGGCGGTTCGCCGTTCGGTCCGGTCGCCGGCTGCTGGCCGTACTGCGGTGCGCCGCCGTACTGCGGTGCGCCGCCGAACTGGGCGTTCGGCTGGTTGTTCGGATCCTGCGGGTACTGGTCGCTCACGTGGTCCCCCTCGAGTGTTGGCTGATGTTCGCGTCTGAGTCAACCAGAACTCCTGAGCGGCGGTCAGAACCGGTTCCGCGCGTCACCCCTGCATCGGACGGTCGTACTGCTGCCCCTGCGGGTTCGACGACATCAGGCCGATGATCAACGAGAACAGGATGCCGATCGGCGGGATGATGAACAACAGGGCGAGCAGGCCGCTGAGGTTGACGTCGTGCAGCCGGCGCACGGTCAACGCGATGAAGCCGAGTGCGCAGGCCAGGCTCCAGAGACTGCCGAGGCCGTCCGAACCGTCGTCGACGAACGGCAGCACGTCGAACCCGCTCCCGATGATGCCGGCGGCAGCCGAACCGATCAGGTACCAGAGCGCCCAGAACCAGTACTCCGACTGACTGGCCCGACCGTCGAAGCGCACGTACTTCTTCCAGAAGCGCAAGAACGCCTGGGGGAAGGGGATGCCGTACCAGGGTGCCCAGAGCGGTGGCTCGGACCTCCCACCACTCGGCCGACCCGGACCGGGCTGCCCGTACTGCCCCGGAGGCTGCTGCCCCCACGGCTGCTGGCCGTACGGGCCCTGCTGTTGCCCGTATGGGTCCCGCGGTGGGTACTGGTCGCTCATCGGTCGGTTCCTTCCGGCGCGGCTGTCGGTCCACACAGAGTGTGGCACTCCCCCGCCCCGATGAGCGTCATCCGCCCGGACGACACCTGACCCGACCGAGGACCTGGCCCGACCACACTGTCAGGGCAGGAGCGCGAGCTTGCCCCCGGGGTGCCCGGACTCCAGCAGCTCCGCCGCCGCCTTCGCCTCCGCCAGCGGGAAGGTCCGCGCCACCGGTACCTCGAGCTGTCCGGCACCAGCCAGATCGATGAGCCGCTGCCGCACCGAGTCACGGAAGGCCTTGCTCGCCGGCTGCGCGCCGCCCACCGCGGCGATGCCGTCTGATGCGGCCCGCGCCTGCGCGGCGATCGTCACGATCCGTGACCGGTCCGCGACCAACGCGAGCGAGACGTCGACGGCCTCATCGGTTCCGACGCAGTCCAGTGCCACGTCGATGCCGGAGGGTGCGAGATCGCGGACACGAGCCTCCAGGCCGTCGCCGTACGCGACCCACTCGCCACCGAAGCGTCGCACGACGTCCGCACCACGCTCCGACGCGGTGCCGATGACGCGGGTGCCGAGCAGCCGCAGCTGCTGGAGCAGGCTGACGCCGACCGCGCCCGAGGCGCCGTGCACCAGGACGGTGTCGCGCCCCTCGGCGCGGGTGACGCGGAGCATGTCGGCGGCGGTCGAGCCGGCGAGGAGCAGGTTGGCGGCCTCCGGGAAGCCGAGCGAAGCGGGCTTCGCGAAGACGTCGGCCGCGGGCACCGTGACCGACTCGGCCCAGCCGCCGCTGACGCGGAACGCGAGGACCTCGTCGCCGACCGTTCCCCCACCCGACGCGATCTCGGTGTCGGGGCCGACGGCGGACAGGACGCCGGCGACCTCGTAGCCGACGGCGATCGGCAGGTCCGCGGGGTCGCCCTGGCGGGTGTGCTTGGTGTCTGCGGGGTTCATGCCGGCGGCGCGGACGGTGATGGTGACCTCGCCGGGGCCGGGTACCGGCACCTCCGTGTCGACGTACTCCAGGACTTCGCTGCCGCCGAACCGTGGGGCCACCCAGTGCTTCGTCATGCTGGCGATGGTACGCGTCGCGACCCCGGAACGGACGGGAGGCCCGTCACCAGCTGGTGACGGGCCTCCCGTTCGTCCGTGCGGACGTCGTCAAGCCGTCCTTGCGGACGTCCTCAGGCGCGCGCGGATCGGATCCGCTCGGTGAACGCGGCGTGCAGCGGGTGCTCCGCAGCGAGACCGGTGATCTGCGTGGCCACGTCCGCGTCGGACGCGTCCGATGCCAACAGCGCCTGCAGCTCGACGCTCTGCTCGTCGTCCGCGACGTCGAAGCGGAGCGCCGCTGCCATCGCGTCGAGGAGCGCGGTGGGCTCGGTGCCGTCCTCGGCCAGCGCGGCGGCGGGCGAGACGAACCGCTCGTCGCGCGACAGCTTGCGGAGCGGCTGACGGCCGACGCGGGTCACCGTGTCGGGCAGGTGCGGGTTCTCGAACCGGCCGATGATCGCCTGCACGTACGCGCGGTGCACCTCAGGGTCGAGCTCGTGCCGGCGGATGAGCAGGTCACTCGTCTCGGCGAGCACGGACTCGAGCTCGGAGCGCACGGCGGGGATCGCGATGGCGTCCGAGATCTTGTCGGCCCCGGCGACGAAGCCGTGGTACGCGACGGTGGCGTGCCCGGTGTTCACGGTGAAGAGCTTGCGCTCGATCGACGCGGCGAGGCCGTCGACGTAGTGCGCGCCGGGGATCTCCGGCTCGTTCCCACCGAACGGCGTGCGGTCGATGGCCCACTCGAAGTAGGTCTCCACGGTGACGTCGAGTCCGCCACCCTCGGGCTGCGCGGGCACGATGCGGTCGACGGCGGTGTTCGCGAAGACGGCCTTGGCCAGGGCGGCGTCGCGGCCGTCCTCGGGCAGGGCGGCGACGATGAACTCGCGCAGGCGGTCCGTGGCGTTGAGGGCGTTCTCGCACGCCATGACGGCGATCGGCGCGGCGTCCGCGTCACGGGCGACGAGCGCGCGGGCGATGACCGGGGCGATGAACTTCAGGACGTTCGGGCCGACGGCGCACGTGACGATGGTGGCCTTCGCGATCTCGGCGACCACGCCGTCCTCGTCCTGTGCGCTGTTCAGTGCGCGGAAGTTCGTGACCTCGTGGTCCTGGGCCCCGGCCCCGACCTCGTGCACGGTGTACGAGTCGGCCGCGGCCAGGGCATCGATGAGCGGGGCGGCGACGTCGGCGAAGACGACCTCGTACCCGGCCTCGTGGAGCAGGAGCCCGACGAAGCCGCGGCCGATGTTGCCGGCGCCGAAGTGGACGGCGGTGCTGGTGCTCACTCGTTGACCTCGCCGAGGATCGACAGGATCGCGGCGGTGTCGGCGGCGTCGGTGAGCTTCTGGACCTCGTCCTCGTCGGAGAACACGATCGCGATCTTCGACAGGATGTCGAGGTGCTCGTTGTTCACGCCGGCGATGCCGACGACGAAGCGCACGGGGTTGCCGTCCCAGTCGATCGGGCTGGCGTAGCGGATGAACGACAGGGCAGACGACTTGATGGCGTCCTTCGCGTCGTTGGTGCCGTGCGGGATGGCGAGGAAGTTGCCCATGTAGGTGGACACGCTCTTCTCACGCTCGAGCATGGCCGGGTAGTAGTCGGCCGTGACCGCGCCCGCAGCCTCGAGGATCTCGGCCGCCTCCTTCATCGCTTCCGACTTGGTCGGCGCGGTGTCCTCGGTGTGGATGCGGATCTGGCTCTCCTGCAGGACGGGCATCGGGGGTTCTCCTTGTGTTGAGGACGAGATGGAGGGGACGGGTCAGCCCCGTCCCCTCCGATACTGCACTTCGTTACTGGTTGTGGCGTTACTGGTTCTTCAGCTGCTCGACGACCTGGTCGTACTGCGGAGCGTTCATGAAGTTGCCGACCGACACGTGCTGCGCGTTCGGGTTCTTCTGCTTCGCGCGGTCCGTCAGTTCTTCCTGCGTGATGATCAGGTCCTCGTCACCGGACAGGTTCGCGATCGCCTTGTTGGAGACCGTGACCCCTTCGATGCCCGCCTTCTTGATCTTGTTGCGCAGGACGCTGGCACCCATCGCACTCGAGCCCATGCCGGCGTCGCAGGCGAAGACCAGGTCCTGGACCTTCGTCGCCGTCGCCGTGCTGGCCGAGCCGACGCCGCCGAGGGAGGCCTCGGCCTCTTCCTCGTTGGCCGGGGAGTTGTTGCCGAGCAGGCCGGCGGTCGCCGAGTTGACGTCGCGGCCCTTGTTCGCCTGGAGCTTCGCCATGGCGGCGCTCATGTCACCGCCACCGTTCGCCAGGTCGCGCTTGCGGCTGGCGAGGAGGAAGAAGGACGAGACCGCGAACGACACCGCGGCGGACAGGATGACCGACAGGATCACGCCGAGGAAGCTGTTGCGCTCCGTGGCACCGAGCACCGCGAAGATCGAGCCGGGCGACGCCGGGGCGACGAGGCCGGACTGGAACGCGACGTTCGTGGCGACACCCGTGGCACCACCGAGGATGACGGCGATGAACAGGATCGGCTTCTGCAGCACGTACGGGAAGTAGATCTCGTGGATGCCACCGAAGAACTGGATGATGATCGCGCCGGGAGCGGTCGAGCGGGCGATGCCGACACCGAAGAAGGTGAAGGCGAGCAGCAGTCCGAGGCCGGGGCCGGGGTTCGCCTCGAGCAGGAACAGGATCGACTTGCCCGACTCGGCGACCTGCGCCGCACCGAGCTGGTCGAGCACACCGTGGTTGATGGCGTTGTTCAGGAAGAACACCTTCGCCGGCTCGATGATGACGCTGGCGAGAGGCAGGAGCGAGTGCTGCACGAGGAAGTCCACCGCGGAGCCGAGGCCCTCGGCGATGAGCTTGAACAGCGGCGCGAGCCAGAAGAACCCGATCATCGCGAGCACGAAGCCCAGGATCCCGGCTGCGTAGTTGTTGACGAGCATCTCGAAGCCGGGCTTGATCTTGCCGTCCCAGATCCGGTCGATCTGCTTGATCAGGTAGGCACCGAGCGGACCACAGATCATCGCGCCGAGGATCATCGTGGTGCCGGAGGCACCGATGATCACACCCATGGTCATGATCGACCCGACGACGGCACCGCGGGTGTCGTAGATCATCCGGCCGCCCTGGATGGCGATCGCGAGCGGGATCAGGTAGGTCAGGATCGGGCCGACGAGGCCGGGGTTGGCGACGCCGGCCGTCTCACCGAACCCACCGAGGACGCCGACGGGCGTCCACCCGGTCTCGATGAAGAAGGCCGTGATGATGCCCCACGCGATGAAGATCGCGATGTTGGGCATGACCATGCCGGAGAGGAACGTGCCGAACTTCTGAACGGCGACGCGTGCGCCGCCCCGCGACTTCGCGGGTGCGTCGGGCGCTGCAACGGACGACGTTGTCATGTGCGGTGACTTTCTGTGTGGTGGAGCTGCTGCGTGGTGCTGGGAGGGGTGGTGCTGGGGGTGGTGGGTCAGGCGGCGTGCACCGCGGAGGCGGCAGCGGACTTCGCGGCCGCCGCCGTGCTCGCGGCGAGTGCCGCCGTCGCCATCTCGCGGGCCTGTTCGAGCGTGTAGCGACCGAGTTCGGCGCGCACGTCGGCCAAGGCCGCGGGGGTCATGGAGAGGGTCGTGGCGCCGAGACCGACCAGGACGACGGCGAGCAGCGGGTCGGCTGCTGCCTCACCGCAGATCCCGACGGCCTTGCCGGCGGTGGCGCCCGCGGAACCGAGCTGCGCGACGAGGCGCAGGACGGCGGGGTGCCACGGGTCCTGGTAGGACGCGACGGTGCCGAGCATGCGGTCGGCGGCCATCGTGTACTGGGTCAGGTCGTTCGTGCCGATCGACACGAAGTCGGCGTTCTGGAACACCTGCTCGGCCATCAGCGCGAGCGACGGCACCTCGGCCATGACACCCGCGGTGCGGATGCCGAGTTCGCGGGCCAGGGTGACGAAGTACTCGGTCTCCTCGGCGTCGGCGACCATCGGGGCCATGACCCACAGGTCGGCCTCGGTCGCGGCGTCGGCCTGGGCGAGCGCGGTGAGCTGGTCGCGCAGGACCTCGGGGTGGTTCCGCAGTGCACGGAGACCGCGGCGCCCGAGGGCCGGGTTCTCCTCGTCCTTGTCGGTGAGGAACGGCAGGGGCTTGTCGGCGCCGGCGTCGAGCGCGCGCACGACGACCTTCTTGCCGGGGAACGCCGCGAGCAGCTGACGGTACGACTCCGTCTGCTCGTCGACCGTGGGGGCCTTCGGCGAGTCGAGGAAGAGGAACTCGGTGCGGAAGAGCCCCACGCCCTCCGCACCGAGAGCAACGGCGCCGGCGGCGTCGGCGGGGCTGCCGAGGTTCGCGAGCAGGGGCACGACGTGACCGTCGGCGAGGGCACCGGCGGTGAGCGGTGCCGCTGCGGCGGCGAGACGGTCGGCGATGCGGCGCTCGACGTCCGCGACCAGTGCGGCGTCGGGGTCGGTGACGACCGTGCCGGCGATGGCGTCCACGACGACGGACTGACCGTCGGTCAGGTCGTCGGCACCGGTCACGCCGACGATGGCGGTGATGCCCTTGGCGCGGGCGAGGATCGCGGTGTGCGAGGTCGGGCCGCCGTCACGGGTGACGAGCGCCAGGACCTTCTCGAGGTCGAGCAGCGCGGTGTCCGCCGGGGCGAGGTCGCGGGCGACGAGGACGAAGGGGGTGTCCGACTCGGGGACGCCGGGGGCGTGCACGCCGCGGAGCTTGGCGATGATGCGCTGGGCGACGTCGTCGAGGTCGGCCGCGCGCTCCCCCATGTAGCCGCCCATGCCGACGAGCAGGTCCCGGAACTGGGCGAACGCCTCGTACACGGCACGCTCGGCGTTGGTGCCACCGTCGATGCGGGTGTGCACGTCGTCGAGGAGCGTCGGGTCCTGCGCCATGAGCGCCTGGGCCTCGAGCACGGCCTGGGCGTCGCCACCGGCGAGCTGTCCGCGCTTGTTGAGGTCGTCCGCCACGGCGGCCAGTGCGTCGTGCACGGCCTGCTTCGCGTCGTCCGCCGAGCCCACCAGGGCGTCCTTCGACGGTTCGCCGAGCGGGTCAGCCATCCGGAGCACGGGGCCGTGGGCAACGCCACGGCCGACGCCGGTGCCGAGCAGTTCGGACATTCGAGACTCCTTCATCTCACACGCGCTTGCGGTGGGGTGGATCGTTCGGTGCACACGACACGGGAACAGACCACGCCCGTGCGGCTGATCAGCACACTACCCCGCTTCGCGTTGACAAACAAACACATCCGGGGATAAAAATGCAGAAACAGATGCCCGTTTGCGTCTGGCGGATCGAACGCACGGGACGACATCGCGGATGTCGTGCCCGAGCATGTCCGTTCCGTTCCGACCCGAGACGACGAGGTCCGATGTACGCACCAGAACGCCACCAGCGCATCGTCGAGCAGGCGCGCGCGCAGGGCCGGGTGGACGTCAAGGACCTGGCCGAGCTGCTCGCCGTCACGCCCGAGACCATCCGCCGCGACCTGACGAGCCTCGAGCGCCGCGGCCTCGTCCGGCGCGCGCACGGCGGCGCGATCCCCGTCGAGCGCATCACCCTGCACCCCGGCGTCGGGGACCGCGGCGGCATCAACCAGACCGAGAAGATGGTCATCGCCGAGGCCGCCCTGGCGGAACTGCCCGAGAACGGCTCGATCATGATCGACGCCGGCACCTCGACCATCTGCCTGGCCGAGCTGCTGCCGACCGACCGCGGGCTGACCGTCGTCACGCACTCGCTCCCCGTCGCCACCGCCGTCGCGAACCGCCCGGGCATCGACCTGCACCTGCTCGGCGGCAACATCCGCAGCGACTCCCTGGCCGGCGTCGGCACCTGGACGCACCAGCTCATCGGCATGGTCAGCGTCGACGTCGCCTTCATCAGCATCAACGGCATCACGCCGGAGCGCGGCCTGACGACCCACAACATGGCCGAGGCCGCCGTGAAGAGCGCGATGATCAAGTCCGCACGACGGAGCATCCTGCTCGCCGACCACACCAAGTTCGGCCGCGAGGAGTTCGGTCGCGTCGCCCCGCTCGCCGCGATCGACACGATCATCACCGACCCCGCCGTCAACCTCGACCTGGTCCGCGAGGTCGAGGCCGCCGGCACCGAGGTCTTCTGGCCCGGCCGACCCTGACCGCGCCCCGTCCCCGCCCACCCAGTGCTCGCTAGCATGAGCCAACCACCCATCGACAGGAGTACATCGATGTCCGAAGCCACCCGCACCGTGACCGTCGCCAGCGCATCCGGCCTGCACGCTCGCCCCGCATCCCTCTTCGTCCAGACCGTGACGGCGTCGGGGCACCAGGTCACGATCGCCAAGGGCGACAAGTCCGGGAACGCCGGCAGCATCCTCGCCCTGCTCGGGCTCGGTATCGAGAACGGCGACGAGGTCACCCTCACCGTCTCGGGCGACGACGCCGAGACCACCGCGGACAGCCTGGTCGAGTTCCTGAAGACGGACCACGACGCGGCCTGATCGCGCAGGTCGCGTCCTGCACGCGACCACCAGACGGACGGGAGGCCCGTGGCTGCGCAGCCACGGGCCTCCCGTCCGTCGTCCGGTCGCCGCTACGGCGCGATGGGCGGGATCGCGCGCAGCTCGCCCCAGGCGAAGGAGCTCTCGGCGATGAAGTCCTGCAGGTCGTCGGCGAGGTCTTGGAGGAGTCCGGGCAGGTCGTCGACGTCCTCGACGAGGCTCCTCGTCCCCTGGGTCTCGCCCCCGATCTCCCAGACGACGCTCATCGAGCCGTCGATGAGTTCGTCCTCCTCGTGGTCGAGTTCCCAGTCCCCGTGCGGGCTCACCCAGAAGCGGGCGGAGCGGAACTCGTCCGGACGGAGCATCTGCGCTGCCACGGGTCGGAACGCGGCGAGCAGTTCGCCGACGGTCATCACGACGGTCATGGGCAGATCGTACGACCGAGGGCTGTCGGCGCCCGCCGATAAGGTGTTCTGCATGACACGCCTGCGCCTCGCATCCGTCAACGTGAACGGCGTCCGCGCCGCCTTCCGCAAGGGCATGGGCGACTGGCTCGCCACCCGCGACGTCGACGTGCTGGCCCTGCAGGAAGTGCGCGCGTCGAGCGACGACCTGGCGGCGCTGCTCGGCGACGAGTGGGACATCGTGCACGACCCGGCGACCGCGAAGGGCCGGGCCGGCGTCGCGATCGCATCCCGACACTCCGCTCAGATCCACCGCGTCGCGCTCGGCCCGGACGACTTCGACTCGGCCGGCCGCTGGCTCGAGGCCGACTACGAGATCGGCGGCACGACCGTCACCGTCGTCTCCACCTACGTGCACTCGGGCGAGGTCGACACCCCGAAGCAGGACGAGAAGTGGAAGTTCCTCGACGCCATGACCGAGCGGCTGCCGGCACTCCGGGAGCACAACCCGCTCGCGGTCGTCGTCGGTGACCTGAACGTCGGGCACGACGAGCGCGACATCAAGAACTGGAAGGGCAACGTCAAGCGAGCCGGCTTCCTGCCGCGCGAGCGCGCCTACTTCTCGCGGTTCTTCGGCGCCGACGGCGAACCGGTCGAGGGTGCCGACGGCTCCACGGGTCCCGGGCTCGGTTGGGTCGACGTGGGCCGTGCCCAGGCCGGCGACGTCGACGGCCCGTTCACGTGGTGGTCGTGGCGCGGGCAGGCGTTCGACAACGACACCGGTTGGCGCATCGACTACCAGATGGCGACGCCCGACCTGGCTGCCAAGGTCACGGAGTACACGGTCGACCGCGCCGCGGCGTACGACCAGCGATGGTCCGACCACGCCCCCGTGGTCGTCGACTACGAACTCTGACCCCTCTACTCTCGCTTCACCTGACGCACCGGAGCACCACCATGACCAAGACCCGCATCTTCTCGGGCATCCAGCCGTCCGCCGGATCGCTGCACCTCGGCAACTACGTCGGGGCGCTCATGCAGTGGAGGACCCTGCTCGACGACTACGACGCCATCTACTGCGTCGTCGACATGCACGCCATCACCTCGCCGCAGGACCCGGCCGAGCTCCGCGCGAACACCCGGGCCACCGCTGCGCAGTACATCGCGTCGGGCATCGACCCGTCCAAGGCGACGCTGTTCGTGCAGTCGCACGTGCCCGCCCACGCCGAGCTCGCCTGGGTGCTGAACACCCTGACCGGCTTCGGCGAGGCGAGCCGGATGACCCAGTTCAAGGACAAGTCGGCACGCCAGGGCGCCGAGGCCGCGTCGGTCGGGCTCTTCACCTACCCGATCCTGATGGCCGCGGACATCCTGCTCTACGACACCAAGGTCGTGCCGGTCGGGGACGACCAGCGACAGCACGTGGAGCTCACGCGCGACCTGGCCGGACGCTTCAACTCGCGGTTCGGCGACACCTTCGTCACCCCCGAGGCACGGATCCTGACCGAGACCGCGCGCATCTACGACCTGCAGGACCCGACCAGCAAGATGAGCAAGTCCGCAGCGTCGGACAACGGCCTCATCCGCCTGCTCGACGACCCGAAGCGCACCGCGAAGAAGATCAAGTCGGCCGTCACCGACGCCGAGCGGGAGATCCGGGCCGACCGCCAGGCCAAGCCCGGTGTGACGAACCTGCTGTCGATCCTGTCGGCGTTCACCGGCACCTCGATCGCCGCGCTCGAGGAGTCGTTCGCCGGCAAGGGCTACGGCGACCTGAAGGGCGACGTCGCCGACGCCGTCGTGGCCGAGCTCGAACCGGTCCGCGCCCGCACGCTCGAACTGCTCGACGACCCGGCGGAGCTCGACCGGCTGCTCGCCGTCGGCGCCGACCGCGCCGAGTCGATCGCGCAGGAGACCCTGGCCCGCGTCTACGACCGCATCGGGTTCGTCCCGCGGTCGCGCGGCTGACCGTGCAGCCCGTCACGCTCGAGTCGGCGCGGGTCCGGCTCGACCTGCCCACCCGCACCGACACCGCGGCGATCACCGAGGCCTGCCAGGACCCGGAGATCGTCCGGTGGACGACGGTGCCGACGCCGTACCGCGAGCAGGATGCCCGGACCTTCGTCGACGCCCTGGTCGGACCGGGTTGGGCCTCGGACCGCGAGTACACGTGGGCGATCCGACCGGCCGGTTCGACGTGGCTCGCTGGCATCATCAGCTACCGCACCGCCGGTCGTGACCTCGGGTTCTGGCTCGCACCGTCCGCGCGCGGTGCCGGACTCATGCACGATGCCGTCCGGCTCGTGGTCGACTGGGCGTTCGAGCAGGGCGCGCCGGACGTCTACTGGGAGTGCTACGAGGGCAACGCAGCGTCGGCAGCGGTCGCCCGTGCGTCCGGGTTCTCGTTCACGGGCCTCGGCGCAGCCCGGGTGCCGGACCGGGACGGCGGCCCGACCGCGGCGTGGACCGCACTGCGACGCGCCGACGGCACCCCAGCCTCCGAGCTCCCCTGGCCCGTCGCCTGAACGCGCTCACAACCGTGGTGACGTGTCACCCAACCACCGCCGGTAGGCTCGGCCCGTGAGCGACACGGCACGACCCACCGAGGTCCGGGCGATGCGCCGCGGGCTCGAACTCGCGGCCCTCGGGCCCGTCGTCGGCGACCACGCCCGCGTCGGCGCCGTGATCCTCTCCCCCACCGGCGAGGTCCTCGCCGAGGGGTGGCACAAGGGCGCCGGCACCCCGCACGCCGAGGTCGACGCGATGGCCAAGGTCGACCCGGCACTGCTGCGCGACGCGACGGCGGTCGTCACCCTCGAACCCTGCAACCACGTCGGCCGCACGGGGCCGTGCGCCGTGGCCCTGCTCGACGCCGGGATCGCCCGGGTCGTGTACGCGATCGACGATCCCGGCGCCGACGTGCACGGCGGCGCCGACCGACTCCGTGCCGCCGGGGTCCAGGTCGTCTCCGGGGTCCTGGCCGACCAGGCCGAGGCGTTCCTCGAACGCTGGCTGCTCTCGGTCCGGCTCGGCCGACCGTGGGTCACCGTGAAGTGGGCGTCCAGCCTGGACGGGCGCGCCGCCGCTGCCGACGGCACGAGCAAGTGGATCACCGGCGCCGCCGCACGGCAGCACGTGCACGAACAGCGCGCAGCCCACGACGCGATCCTCGTCGGCACCGGCACCGTCCTGGCCGACGACCCGAGCCTGACCGCACGCGGGGACGCCGGCGAACTGCTCGCCGACCAGCCGCTCGCCGTGGTGCTCGGCGACCGCCCGGTGCCGGCCGACGCCGCCGTCCGTCGGCACCCGCGGGGGCTCGTCACCCTGCCCGGACACGACCTGGCCACCTCGCTCGGTGCCCTGCGCGGGCACGGGGTGCACTCGGTGTTCGTCGAGGGTGGCCCCACGGTCGCCTCGGCGCTCATCGCCGCCGGACTCGTCGACGAGTACCTGGTGTACATCGCCCCGGTGCTGCTCGGCGGCCCCCGGGTCGCCCTCGACGACCTGGGGGTGGGAAGCATCTCCGACCGTCGGCGGTTGGACGTACTATCGACCACCAGCCTCGGCCCCGACCTGCTGGTCCGAGCCCGACCGCAGCATCCGCAGCACCAGAACCAGCACCAGCACGACCGCCAGCAGCAGCACGACGCGACACCCGGGCTCGGGAACGACGGGCCCACGAACGACCGGAGCACCCCATGACCGATGCGTTGACCTCCCCCACGCCGGGGAGCCCGGTCAAGTTCGAGGTGTCGACGAACGTGCCGACCACCCACGGCACCTTCCAGATGCGCGCCTACCGCGACCTCGTGACGAGCGCGGAGCACGTCGCGATCATCGGCACCCTGCCGGACGGCTCGATGCCGGCCGACGGCGCGCTCGTCCGGGTGCACTCCGAGTGCCTGACCGGTGAGGCCTTCGGCTCACTCAAGTGCGAGTGCGGCCCCCAGCTCGACGCCGCGCTCGACACGATCGCGGCCGAGGGCGGCGTGGTCATCTACCTGCGCGGGCAAGAGGGCCGCGGCATCGGCCTCATCAACAAGCTCAAGGCCTACCGCCTGCAGGAGGACGGTCTCGACACCCTCGACGCCAACCTCGCGCTCGGCCTGCCCGCCGACTCCCGTGCCTACGGCGGCGCCGCGGGCATCCTCGCCGACCTCGGCATCACCCGGGTCCGGCTGCTGTCGAACAACCCGGAGAAGCGCCGCCAGCTCGAGGAGCACGGCATCACCGTCGACTCCCTCGTGCCGCTCGTCGTCGGCATCTCGGCGCAGAACGCCGGGTACCTCGACACGAAGCGCGACCGGATGGGCCACCAGCTGCCCGAGCACCTCGAAGCGGGGGCCGGCGCGGGCGCCTGAGCGCGCAGGCGGCCGACGCTTCCGCCAGCTGACTCTGGGCTGATTCGCAGGCAGACGACATCTGTCGTATGATCGGGCTTCCGTCACAAGCGGTCCCCCCTTCAGCCGAACGCACCCGATCGGTGCCCGCGCCACCCCGCGCGAACCGATCGGTGTCCGCCGTTTCGGATCCTCGTGCTCCCCGTCGGGAGCACGCAGCACGGAAGACCCCGCACTGTCATGACCGCCGCCCCGGCACCCGCAACGCCCACCTCCGCTCCGGCACCCGCCGGCAACCCGCGCTCCCGCGTCGTCATCGCGAGCCTCGTTGGCACGTCGATCGAGTTCTACGACTTCTACGTCTACGCGACCGCCGCGGTGCTCGTCTTCCCGACGCTGTTCTTCCCGAACGAGGACCCGACGGCCTCGCAGCTGTCGTCCTTCGTCACCTTCGCCCTGGCGTTCTTCGCCCGGCCGGTCGGGTCGATCATCTTCGGGCACTTCGGTGACCGGATCGGCCGCAAGACCACCCTCGTCGCGTCGCTGCTCGTGATGGGCACCGCCACGTTCCTGATCGGCTGCCTGCCGACGTTCGACACCATCGGGGTCTGGGCCCCGGTCCTGCTCGCCGTGATGCGCTTCGCCCAGGGCGTCGGGCTCGGCGGCGAGTGGTCCGGTGCGGCCCTGCTCGCGACCGAGAACGCACCGAAGGGCAAGCGCGGCGTGTTCGGCTCGATGCCGCAGCTCGGTGCCCCGATCGGCTTCCTGCTCGCGAACGGCCTGTTCATCGCGATCAACGCGGCGATGCCCGCCGGTCCCGACGGCACCCCGAACGCCGACTTCCAGGCGTGGGGCTGGCGCATCCCGTTCCTGCTCTCCGCCGTACTCGTCATCATCGGCCTCTACGTGCGCTTCAAGCTCGTCGAGTCGCCGGTGTTCCGCGGTGTGCAGGAGTCCGGCACGGTCGCGAAGGTCCCGCTCGGCCGGGTGTTCCGCACCTCGTGGCGGGCCGTCATCGTCGGCACGTTCGGCATGGTCGCCACGTACGTGCTCTTCTACTTCATGACGACGTTCACCCTGTCGTACGGCACGACCGGCTCCGAGGCCAGCGCACTCGTCCCGAAGGTCGGCCTCGGGTACACCCGTGGCGAGTTCCTGACCCTGCTCATGATCGGTGTCGTGTTCTTCGGCATCTTCACCCCGATCGCGGGGCTGCTCGCCGACAGGTTCGGCCGCCGCAAGACCCTCATCCCGACCACGATCGGCATCGCGCTGTTCGGCCTGACGTTCCAGTTCTGGTTCGCGGCGTCGAGCGGCCCGATCACTGTGGTGACGTTCCTCATCGTCGGGCTCTCACTGATGGGGCTGACCTTCGGTCCGATGGGTGCGCTGCTGCCCGAGCTGTTCCCGACGAACGTCCGGTACACCGGCTCGGCCATCGCGTACAACGTCGCGTCGATCCTCGGTGCGTCGCTCGCCCCGACCATTGCACTGGCGCTCTGGAAGCCGGACGGCGACATCTTCCTGGTCGGCCTGTACCTGACGATCGCCGCGGTCGTGACGCTGGTCGCGCTGCTCTTCGTGCGCGAGACGAAGTCGAAGGACATCGCCGACGCCTGATCGGCGACCACCCGCGGGACGGGCACACCCCGCTCAGCAGCGACGCGAAGCGTTGCGCGGGGTGCGCCGACCGAGCCTGCGAGGGAGGGGTGCCAGCTGGCACCGGGCCTCCCGTCCGTCGTGTGCGCGCCTCGCCCCGCGCAACACGCCGTCGTGTCAGCGGGACGCCGCCTGGCCGACGAGACGCCGCCGGATCCGGCGGCGTCTCGCGCGCGTGGCGGCGTCGAACGAAGACGCCGGCGTCTGCACACCTGATGCAGCGCGGCGAGACCCGTCAACGCAGGTTGACGGATGTCGGTGCGTCAATGTAGGTTGACAGGCATGGACCGACCGACCATCACGAGCCTCGCGGCAGGAGCATCGGGGGACGACCCGTTCTCCGCCCTCGCCAACGTGCGGGAACTGCGCCGTGAGCTCGACCGGACCGAAGAGCTCGCCGCGCGACGTGCCCGCACCGCCGGTGCCTCGTGGCAGGAGATCGCGACGCTGCTCGGTGTCAGCCGACAGGCAGTGCACAAGAAGTACGGCAGAAACTAGGAACACGATGAGCTTCCCCTTCGCACGCCCGAAGACCTCCGACGGCCCCCGCGCCACGTTCGGTCGCCTGCTGTCCTACCTGTTCGAGAACAAGCCCGCGATGGTCGTGATCATCGTGCTGAGCGTCCTCGGTGCGGGGGCCTCGCTCGCGCAGCCGCTCCTGGTCAACCAGGTCATCACCGCGGTGCAGCAGGGCAACACCCTCAGCACGCTCGTGTGGCTCCTGGTCGGGCTCGTCATCGTCGCGGGGGTACTGAACGGCGTGCAGCACTTCCTGCTGCAGCGCGCGGGTGAGGGCGTCGTGCTCTCCACCCGCCGCAAGCTCATCGCCCGCATCCTCAACCTGCCGATCTCGGAGTTCGACACGCGGCGCACCGGTGACCTGGTGTCCCGCGTCGGCAGCGACACCACGCTCCTGCGGGCCGTCCTGACCCAGGGACTGATCGAGTCGATCGGCGGCGCGCTCACGTTCATCGGCGCCATCGTCGCGATGGCGATCATCGACCCGCTGCTGCTCGGCATCGTGATCGTGATCGTCCTGATCGCCATCGTCGTCGTCGGCGGGCTGAGCCGTCGCATCCGGGTCGCCTCGAAGCGTGCGCAGGAGAAGGTCGGCGACCTCACCGCCGCCGTCGAACGCGGGATCGGCGCGGTCCGCACGATCCGTGCGGCCGGCGCCACCGAACGTGAGGTGCGCGAGGTCGACGGCCACGCGACCGAGGCCTACAAGCGGGGCCTCGACATCGCCAAGATGTCCGCCTTCGTCGTCCCCGTCGCGAGCATCGTCATGCAGGTCGCGTTCATCGCCGTCCTGGGCGTCGGCGGGGCACAGGTCGCGGCCGGCACCATCACCATCGCGACGCTCATCACGTTCATCCTGCTGCTCTTCATGATGATCATGCCGCTCGGCCAGGCGATGGGCGCGGCCGTCGCCGTCGCCCAGGCGCTCGGCGCGCTCGGCCGGATCGAGGAGATCCTGCACCTGCCGACCGAGTCCCAGGACGACGAGTCGGTCCGGCCCGCCGCAGCTGTCGCCACCGACGACGCCATCGCGTTCGAGCACGTCTCGTTCCGGTACCGCGCCCAGGCGGACGCCTCGGGTGCCGACGGCGCGGTCGCGTCCGACCCCGCGGACCGTCCAGGAGGCCCGGATCACGGTGACGACGAGCGCCCGGCCGACGACGTGGTGCTCCACGACGTGTCGTTCCGGGTGCCCCGCGGCTCACGCGTCGCACTCGTGGGTCCGTCCGGTGCCGGCAAGTCGACGACCCTGGCGCTGATCGAGCGGTTCTACGACCCCACCGACGGCGTCATCCGCCTGGGTGGCATCGACGTCCGCGGCATGGACCGCGACGAGCTCCGGGCCCAGATCGGCTACGTCGAGCAGGATGCCCCCGTGCTCGCCGGCACGATCCGCGCCAACCTGCTGCTCGGGTCGCCGAACGCCACCGAGGACGACTGCGTCCGGGTGCTCGAGGCGGTCAACCTCGGCGAGGTCCTGCACCGCGATCCCCGCGGTCTCGACGCGCAGGTCGGTGAGGACGGCGTGATGCTCTCCGGTGGGGAACGGCAGCGCCTGGCCATCGCCCGCGCGCTGCTCGCCGCTCCCCCGATCCTGCTGCTCGACGAGTCGACGTCGTCACTCGACGGGGTCAACGAGCAGAAGATGCGGCTCGCGATCGACGCCGTCGCCGAGGACCGCACCCTGCTCGTGATCGCCCACCGGTTGTCGACGGTGGTCGACTCCGACGTGATCGTCGTGCTCGAGCACGGCCGCGTCGTCGGCAGCGGCACGCACTCCGAGCTCGTGGAGTCGACGCCGCTCTACCGCGACCTGGCGAAGCACCAGCTGCTGGTGTGAGTGCCGGGACGGCCGCGTGCACCGCGGCCGTACCGTCGATCCGGGCTCAGGCGGGGGCTCAGGCTCTGGCTCTGGCTCAGGCGGCGAAGGGGTCCGGGGTCAGCACGTAGACGGTCTCGAGGTACTCCTCGATGCCCTCGTGCGACCCCTCGCGGCCGAGGCCGGAGGCCTTCACGCCGCCGAACGGGAACGCCGCGTTCGAGACGACGCCCGTGTTCAGCCCGAGCATGCCCGTCTCCAGGCGCTCGGCGAGCCGCTGACCACGCCGGAAGTCGGTCGTGAAGGCGTAGGCGATGAGCCCGTACTCGGTGTCGTTGGCGAGCCGGATCCCCTCGTCCTCGGTGCTGAAGCGCGTGACCGACGCGACCGGTCCGAAGATCTCCGTCGTCATGATCTCCGAGCCGGGTCGCACGTCGTCGATCACCGTCGCCTCGTAGAAGGTGCCCGGGCGGTCGATCCGGTGGCCGCCGGTGACGAGCCGGGCACCGCGACCGAGGGCGTCGTCGACGAGCGAGGCAGCCTTGTCCACGGCGCGGTCGTCGATGAGCGGTCCGAGCGTCGTGCCGTCCTCGGTGCCCCGGCCGACGCGCAGGGCGTCCACCTTCGCGGTGAGGGCCGCGACGAACGCATCCGCGATGCCGTCCTGCACGAAGAACCGGTTCGCGGCGGTGCAGGCCTCGCCCGTGTTGCGGAACTTCGCGAGCATCGCCGCGTCCACCGCCTCGTCGAGATCGGCGTCGTCGAACACGAGCAGCGGAGCGTTGCCGCCGAGCTCCATGCTCGTCTTGAGCACGTTGTCCGCCGCCTGCTTGAGGAGCGCAGAACCGACCGGGGTCGAACCGGTGAACGTCAGCTTCCGCAGGCGCGGGTCGGCGATGATCGGCTCGGACAGTCCCTTGGCGTCACTCGACGGGATCACGTTGAGCACGCCGTCCGGCAGCCCGGCACGGCGGAACAGCTCGACCAGGAACAGGGTCGTCAGCGGGGTGAGATCGGCCGGCTTCGCGACCACCGTGCAGCCGGCGGCCAGGGCCGGGCCGATCTTCCGCGTCGCCATGGCGAGCGGGAAGTTCCACGGGGTGATCGCGTACACGGGGCCGACCGGACGCTTCAGCACGATCGCGCGGCCGGTGCCCTCGGGGTTCGTGCGGTAGTCGCCGGTGATGCGGACGGCTTCCTCCGAGAACCACCGCAGGAACTCGCCGCCGTAGACGACCTCGCCGCGGGCCTCGGCCAGGGGCTTGCCCATCTCGAGCGACATCAGGGCCGCGAGGTCGTCGGCGTGCTCGTGCACCAGGTCGAAGGCCCGGCGCAGGATGTCCGAGCGCGTGCGCGGGGCCGTCGCTGCCCACGACTCCTGCGCCGCGGCGGCTGCGTCGAGGGCGGCGAGGCCGTCCTCGGGGGTGGCGTCGGCGACCTCGGCCAGGACGGCACCGGTCGACGGGTCGTGCACGGCGAAGGTGGACCCGCTCGACGAGGCACGCCAGGTGCCGCCGATGAATACTCCGGTGGGGACGTTCTGGACGCGGACGTGCTCGTCGGCGACGGTGGTGGTGGTGGTGGTTTCGTTCGTGGTGGTGTCGGTCACAGTCGTGCTCCTCCTGGGTTCGCGAGGCCCTCGTCCATGTCGCTGCGGTCGACGTGTCCGCCGGCCGCCCGGATCTCGTCGAGCGCCCGGGCGCTGCGCTCGACGTCGACCCCGGCCACCAGGTCCTCGTACACGGCGACGTCGAGGCCCGCGGCACGGGCGTCGAGCGCCGAGGCACGGACGCAGTGGTCGGTGGCGATGCCGACGACGTCGATCGTGTGCACGCGGCGCTCGGCGAGCACCTCGGCTAGCGGGACGCCCGCCTCGGTCCGGGCCTGGAACGCCGAGTAGTCCGGCGTCCCCTGCCCCTTGCGGACGTCGACGTCGATCAGTGCGGTGTCGAGATCGGGGTGGTAATCGGCGCCGGGTGTGCCGGCGACGCAGTGCACCGGCCACGTGTCGACGAAGTCGGGTCCGTCGGGTCCGGCGAAGTGTCCGCCGTTGTCGTCGTCGCCGTGGTGCCAGTCGCGGGACGCCACGATCAGGTCGTACTCGTCCCCGTGCCGACCGAGGAACGCGGTGATGCGCTTCGCGAGCGCCGCTCCCCCGGTGACCGCGAGCGCACCGCCCTCGGTGAAGTCGTTCTGGACGTCCACGACGAGCAGTGCTCTTGCCATGGGTCCATCCAACACCCGTCGGCTCAGGAGCCGGTGAGCTTGCTCCCGCACGAGTAGGTCGCGGCGGTCACCGCGTCGAGTGCCGGCAGTGCCGCTGCACGCGGTGAACCGATGGCGTAGAAGGCGAAGGTCAGCCGCGACCCATCGGCGGCGTCGATGTAGCCGCCGAGGGTGTTGGCGCTGTCGATCCAGCCGGTCTTCGCGTGCACCTTGCCGCGCGCGACGGCGTTCGCGCCGGTGAACCGGCTGGCCAGGGTGCCGGACTGGCCGGACACCGGCAGGGCGTTCGCGAGTGTGCCGAGGCCCTTCGCGCCGGAGGCGACCTGCACCATGAGGTGTGCGACGAACTCCGGCGACACGGCGTTCGAGGCACTCTCGCCCGAGCCGTCCTTGATCACGATGCCGGCCGGGTCGAGGCCGTAGGAGCGCAGTGCCGACTGGTACACGGACGACAGCGACGCCGCCGAGCCGTTCGAGCCTGACTCCTTCGAGGACACCCGGGCGAGCATCTCGGCCAGGGTGTTGTCCGAGTTCGGGATCATCTGCCCGATGAGCGTCGACACCGGCTGCGACGACACCGTGGCGATCGTCTCGGTGCCCGTGGTCGCCCGCTTGACGATCTGCGCGGACCCGGCGCCAGCGACGCCAGCGTTCGCCAGTGCCGTCCGGAAGGCGATGCCGGCGCGTCCGACCGGGTCCTCCGACCGGGGCGAGGTCGCCGCTGCGGGGTTCGCCCGGTCACCGTCGACCATGAGCGCCGTGACCTTCGGCTGGTACCCGATGGTGCGTTCGGACACCGGCCACGTGGGGTCCCAGGCGTCGGCGTCGCTCCAGTACGAGTCGTCGGTGACGATCGTGGTGACCGGGGTGTCGCCGACCTTCGCCTTCACCTGCTGCGCGAGCTGGGCGAGGGTCGGGGCGCCCGGGTAGACGGTGCCAGCGCCGGCGGACAGCGTCGCGTCGCCGTGGCCGACCAGGGCGACGGTGTTCGCGGACTCCCGTGCGACGGTCGTCGGGATGCGGTGGTCGCCCCCGAGCACCGAGAGCGCGGTCGCCGAGGTCAGGGTCTTCATGACGCTGCCGGTCTGGGCGGCCCGCTCGCCGTGCTTCGAGAACAGGACCTTGCCCGTCTTCGCGTCCATCACGTACCCCTCGAAGTCGCCGAGGCCGCTCGCCGACGCAGCCGTCGCGATCGAGCAGGTCCGGAGCGCGGACGGACCGGCGAGGTCATCCGGCACCGCGCGGGCATCGGCGGTCGGGGTGGGGGACGGCTTCGTGGTCGGGCGCTTCGTGGTGGTCGTCCGGTCCGGAGCCGAGGACGCGGTCCGGGTCGGGCTCGGCGCCGCAGCGGTCCGGGAGTCCGGGGTCGTGGCCGCTGCGACGGCGACGGCCCCACCGGAACCGACCACGAGCAGCGCCGCGAGACCACCGGCGATCCAGGGGACCGGGCGTCGCGCGGCGGAGGCGCGCACCGCGGTGACGGCGGCGCGGAACCGCTCCGGGACGGAACGCGGGGTGGGCTGCTGCTCGGACATCGCGACCGATCCTACGGAACTGCGGCAGGAGCCTCCAGGCCGGATCCGGGATCCGTGGCGGACGGGAGCCGGATCAGGGAGCCGTGACGGGACCGTCGGCCGGGTACCGGACCCCGACCTGGCGTCGTGCCTCGTCCAGCACCGCCATGATCGCGACGGTCTCGTCCGGGTCCATCGGGCCGCCGTCGTGGCGGCCCGACGTGATCATCGTCTCGAAGGCGCGGGCCTCGTGCTCGTAGCCGGCGAGTTCCTCGCGGCCGTCGAACTCCTCGACGACGGCACCGTCGCGATCGCGGATCCGCCAGGTGGTCGGCGTGTACCAGGTGGAGTCGAGGTCGATGCGGCCGGTCTCGCCGATGATCGACGCGGTGTTCGGGCTCCGCAGGTCCATCCCGAAGTGGATCATCGACTGCGCACCTCCCTCGTGCGTCATGACCAGACCCATCTGCTCGTCGACGCCCTGCTCGCTCAGCGTCCCGGCTGCGACCAGCGTGGTCGGCACCCCGAGCACGTCCACCGCGAAGGACACCGGGTAGATCCCGAGGTCGAGCATCGCTCCCCCACCGAGTGCCGGGTCGCGCAACCGGTGGCCGGGGTCCGTCGGGAGGGCCTGGTGGTGGGTCGCCTCGACCGCCATCGGGCGGCCGATCCGTCCCTCGGCGACGACCTCGCGGATCATCGCCATCTGGGGCAGGAACCGGGTCCACATCGCCTCCATCACCGCGACGCCCGCCTGCCGAGCCGCGTCGACGACCGTCCGCGCCTCGTCCGCGGTCATCGTGAAGGCCTTCTCGACCAGGACGTGCTTGCCCGCCCGGATCGCGAGCAGGGCGTCCTCGGCGTGCCGGACGTGCGGGGTCGCGACGTAGACCGCGTCGACATCGTCGTCCGCCACGAGGTCCTCGTAGGAACCGTGGGCCCGCTCGACGCCGAACTCGGCGGCGAAGGCCTCGGCGTGTTCACGGGTGCGGCTGCCCACGGCCGTGAACACGATGCCGGCCGCGGTGCAGTCACCCACGAAGGACCGCGCGATGCCGCCTGTGCCGATGACTCCCCAGCGAACCGTCATGGGTCCTGTCTACCAGCGCGGGGTGGGCTGCGGCGGGCCCCGCCTCGGGTCGTCAGCGGCGGTGCTTGCCGAGCGCGGCGTCCGGAGCGGCCATCGGGTGGTTCCGGAACCAGCGCAGGAGCTCACGGGCACGGCTCGTGTCGGCGCTCGCATCGCCCTCGGCGAGGAACGAGTCGAAGCCGTCGGGCAGGTCGGCGTCCGGTTCGCGGTGGAACGCCATCTTCCACTCGCCGAAACGCCGGGTGTGGATGCGCTCCTCGACGAGCAGGCCGACGTCGGTGTGCCGCGGGTCGTCGATGATGCGCTGGTACGTCTCGAGCACGGCCGCCTCGGGGCCCTCGAGCAGCTGCATGAACCGGCCGTCCTTGTAGACGAGCAGACCGGACAGGCCGGACGCGGTGTTGCGGACCCGTGCGTGCTCGAGCAGTGCGTCGAGCCGCTCCTGGTCGAACACCTCGTTCGCTGCGCTCATGTAGACCAGGGACAGCAGCATGACGACCTCTCGGTGACGACGGAACGGGTTCGTGTCCCATCGTTGTCCGAGTGGCCCGGCAAGGGAATCCCCAGAACGGGGATCGTTCCCGCCCGCGCACCCGCGTCGAGGTTCGGGTCATCGACGCGAGCACACGGGTGTCGGGTCGTACGACCGGACTGATTCGGAGCCCCCGTCCGGGGGGTTTGGTCACTCCGTGTCGTAGGTGCGGACCCAGTCGATCTGCACGTGCCCCGGGTCGCCCCAGTTGCCGATCTGGAACATGTAGCGGTGCGGCGTGGTGGGCACGTTGCGCGGCACCGTGAACACGAGCTTGCCGTCGAGGTAGTACCGGATGATCTTCCCCGGCACCCACTCGGTCGTGTAGGTGTGCCAGTCGTTCCAGGACACCCGGGTGTTGTAGTGCTCGGTCCGCTTCTCGAGCCCCTGGAGCATCGAGTGGTGGAAGACGCGCGGTGAGCCGTTGAACTGCCCCTCCGGGTAGTTCAGCTCGCCGTCCGCCCAGGCGTTCGACGTCGGCCAGAGCATGACCGCGATCCCGTTGCCGTCGCCACCGGTCGCCCGCGCACGGATGCTGAAGGTGCCGCCGACGTGTGACCAGGCGCCGGTGGGCGTGCCGAACGTTCCGGCAGCGCCGTGCTCCCCGTCCATCGCGACGTCCAGGTAGCCGTCGTGGGCGCTGATGAGCTTGTCCGAGTAGTACTTGCCGCCCGTACCGTCGGGGTACGGCTGCCACGAGTTCCGGTACGTCTCGGCGAAGGGGCCGCCCGCTGCTGCGGGGGTGTCGAAGTCCTCGGAGAAGGTCGGCTCGCGGTCCGCGAGGTACGCGGGGCCGGTCGCGGACGCCGTCGGGGTCGCGGACGGACCGGTGCTCGGCGACGAGGTCGAGGCGGACGTGGCACGGGACTCGGGCACGGCTGCCGCGGTGACCGCGAGGGCTCCGGCGGTGGCAGCGACCACGACGATGACCAGGACACGCTTCAGCACGGCGTCATCGCCGGTGGAGCGCTGGGCTGGTGGTCGGTCATCGTGTCCCCCGTTTCGCGGACAAGGGTAGCCCGCGAACGCGCCCGACGTCTGTCCCTCGGGCGAGGGACACGGGTTTCGTCCGGAATACGAAAACCCCGGTCAGAGCCACTTCGAGTGGGCCTGACCGGGGTGTTCACGGAGCCGCCTGTCGGAATCGAACCGACGACCTATTCATTACGAGTGAATCGCTCTACCGACTGAGCTAAGGCGGCGCACACTCCATGTCCGGAGTGGCACGAGCAATGACTATACAGGTTCAGACGAGTGAACGCGAAACCAGCACGCCGAGCTCGGAGAAGGACCGTTCGAGCTCGTCGACCAGGTGTGTTCCGGCCTCGGAACCCGACCACTCCCACCACGCGTGGCGCAGGGCGGCGAGGGCGACGATGGCCGCGAGACCCGCGCGGCGGCGGAGTGCCTCGGCGTCGGCGGCGAGCTCCGGGTCGGCGTGTTCGAGCCGGCGCGCGACGGCCGCCTGCAGCTCCGCCTGGAACTCCTTCATGGACGCCATGCGACGGCTGAACAGCTCCGGGTTCGCGCGGAGGACCTGCTGCCGCTCCTCGATGAGCCCGCGCTCCTCGATCAGTTCGCGCGTGGAGTGCACGAGCAGCGTGCCGATGTCGGCGAGCAGGTCACCGCTCGGACCACCGTCGACGAACGCCTGCAACGCCGCGTCGTCGGGCAGCTGCGGGTCGTCCCCGAGGATCGCCTGCTCCTTGCTCGGGAAGTAGTTGAAGAACGTCCGGGGCGAGACGTCGGCCCGCCGGGAGATCTCGTCCACCGTCACCGCGCCGAGGCCGTCCTCGATGGCGATCCGGAGCGCAGCCTGCTGGATGGCGCGCCGAGTGGCGCGGCGCTTCCGTTCGCGCAGGCCGGGTTCAGCGTCGGGCATGCCGTGATTGTCGCACGCCGTGCCTCAGCGGCGGGCGCGGGCGATGGTGACGAGCAGTGCTTCGAGCGCCAGGAGTGCCGCCACGTTCGCCGCGATGCGCTGGCGCGCCAGGGCCACGGCGTCGAGGACCTCGAGCGCGGCAGCGGGCGGTGTCGTCGGCAGCGCGTGTTCGAGCTGGTCCTGCATGGCCAGGTTGACCGGTTCCGCGGGGGCTCCGAGCCCCAGCAGGAGCAGGTCGCGGTACAGGGACGAGACGTCGACCAGGATCCGGTCGAGCCCGTCGCGCAGGCTCCGGGTCGCCCGGCGCTTCTGGTCGTCCTCGAGGGCGCGGAGCTGCGACCGGAGCGCCGGCGGGATCGTCCCGCCGGGTTCGACCCCGAGCGAGCGCAGGGCCGCGTCGCGCTCTTCGGAGTCGCGCTGCTCGGTGATGGACTTCGCGTCTTCGTCGGCGACGGCGAGGAGCTCGGCGGCCGCCATGACGGCGTCACCAACGCTCCGTACACCGAGCACGGTCGTCAGGGTCCGGCGGCGACGGTCACGGGCCGGCTCGCTCGTGGCGAGACGCTGCGCCATGCCGATGTGGCTCTGCGCCTGACGAGCAGCATCCATCGCGAGGGCACGGTCGACACCGGTGCGGGCGACGAGCAGGTCGGCGACGGACTCGATGCCGGGCACGCGCAGGCGGACCGAGCGGACGCGGGACCGGATCGTCGGCAGCAGGTCGGCCTCACTCGGGGCGCAGAGGATCCACACCGTGCGCTCCGGGGGTTCCTCGAGCGCCTTGAGCAGCAGGTTCGAGGTGCGCTCGGTCATGCGGTCGGCGTCTTCGATGATGACGACCCGGTAGCGGCCGACCGACGGCGAGTAGTACGACGAGGTGACGAGCTGCCGGATCTCGTCGATCGTGATGATCACGCGCTGGGTCGTGAGCACCGAGACGTCGGGGTGGGTCTTCGCGGTGATCTGCCGCAGGGTGTGGTCGTCGTCGGGGCCGTTGCCCACGAGCGCCGCCGCGAAGGCGGTCGCCACGTTCGACCGTCCCGACCCGGGCGGGCCGGTGATGAGCCACGAGTGCGTCATGCCGCCGGTGCCGTCGGTGGACTCGGCCGCGTTGCGCAGCGACGCGACCGCTTCTTCCTGCCCGGTCAGGCCGTCCCACACGCTCACGGGACCATCCTGTCAGTGACCACCGTCATGCCGGGTCGATCCCGACGAGCGGGGCGACCGCTCGACGGACCGCGTCCTGCACGGTGTCGGTCGGGGCCGAGGCGTCGACCACCAGGAAGCGCACCGGCTCGGCCTCGGCCATCGCGAGGAAGGCCTGACGGACGGACTCGTGGAACGCCGCAGCCTCGGACTCGAGACGGTCGAAGGTGTCGCCCCGCGCCGCGGCCACCCGGGCGCGTCCGACGGTGACGTCGAGGTCGAGCAGGATCGTGAGGTCTGGTGCCAGACCGTCCGCTGCCCACTCCGAGACGGACCGGACCTGCTCGGCGCCGAGCCCGCGCGCGACGCCCTGGTAGGCGACGGACGAGTCGATGTAGCGGTCCTGCAGGACGACCTCGCCGCGAGCGAGCGCCGGACGGACGACCGTCTCGACGTGCTGGGCACGGTCAGCCGCGTACAGCAGCGCCTCGGCCCGGGGTGCGACGTGGCCCCGCTCGTGCAGGACCATCTGCCGGATCTGGACGCCGAGGTCGGTGCCGCCGGGCTCGCGAGTGCGGACAACGGTCCGACCGTGCGCACCGAGCCACGCCGAGAGCAGCTCCGCCTGGGTCGTCTTGCCCGCGCCGTCGCCGCCCTCGAGCGTGATGAAGCGACCGGTCACTTCTTCTTGGCCGCCGTCCGACGAGCCGGGGTCTTCTTCTTGACCGGCCCCTTGGCACGCTTGTCGGCGATGAGCTGGACCGCGCGGGCGTGGTCGACGGCCTCGACGTCCTCGCCCTTCGGGATGGTCGCGTTCGTCTCGCCGTCGGTGACGTACGGGCCGAACCGGCCGTCCTTCATCTTGATCGGCTTGCCGGACACCGGGTCGGCGTCGAACTCCTTGAGCGCGGCGCTCGCGGTGCGGTTGCCGCCGTACTTCGGCTGCGCGAACAGCTCGAGTGCGCCTGGCAGGTCGATGTCGAAGATCGCGTCCTCGCCTGGCAGGGTCCGGGTGTCGGTCCCCTTCTTCAGGTACGGCCCGTACCGGCCGTTCTGCGCCGTGATGTCGTTGCCCGTCTCCGGGTCCTGGCCCACGACGCGGGGCAGGTCGAGGAGCTTCAGCGCGGTCTCGAGGTCGACGGTCTGCGGGTCCATCGACTTGAAGAGCGAAGCGGTGCGTTCCTTCGGCGCCGCGGCCTTCTTCGTCGTCTTCTTCGCAGGCGCCTTCTTGGCGGGGGCCTTCTTCGCCGTCGCCGACGCCGTCTCGCTCGTCGCGGTCGCAGTAGCCGCGTCGGCCGCGGGGGCCTGTGCCGCTGCGGGCGCCTCGACGACCTCGCCGGTCTTCGGGTCCACGGTGGGCTCCGGCTCCGGGGTGCGCTCCGTGACGTAGGGGCCGAAGCGGCCGTCCTTCGCCAGGACCTCCTTGCCGGTCTCCGGGTTGATCCCGACGACACGGTCGCCGATCACCGGTGCGTCGACGAGTTCCTTCGCCTTCGCGACGGTCAGTTCGTCGGGAGCGAGGTCCTCGGGCACGTTCACCCGCCGCGGCTTCTCGGGGTCGTCGCTCGGCACCTCGATGTAGGGGCCGTACCGACCGATCCGGAGCGTGAGGCCCGGAGCGAGCTCGACCGAGTTGATCTCGCGGGCGTCGATCTCACCGAGGTTGTCGATGACCGTCCGCAGGCCGCGCTGGTCGTCGTCGCCGCCACCGAAGTAGAAGCCCTTGAGCCAGTCCACCCGGTCGGCGTCGCCGCGAGCGATGCGGTCGAGGTCTTCTTCCATCTCGGCGGTGAAGTCGTACTCCACGAGCTCGCCGAAGTACTCCTCGAGCAGGCGCACGACGCTGAACGCGATCCAGTTCGGCACCAGCTGCGTGCCGCGGAGCGAGACGTAGCCGCGGTCGATGATCGTCGGGCTGATCGTGGGGTAGGTCGACGGACGCCCGATCCCCAGCTCTTCCAGCGTCTTGATGAGGCTCGCCTCGGTGAAGCGCGGCGGCGGGGTGGTGTCGTGCCCCTTCGCCTCGACGTCGCTGACCGCGAGGTGCTCGCCCTGGGCCACGTTCGGCAGGGCGACGTCCTGGCCCGCACGCTCGGACGACTCGTGGCGGTCCTCGTCACGGCCTTCTTCGTAGGCGCTGAGGAAGCCGCGGAACGTGATGACGGTGCCGGATGCGGTGAACTCGGCGTCCGTGCCGTTCGCGGTCGACGCGATGCCCTCGACCGACTCGGTGGAGGAGATGCCGAGCACGATCGACGCGGTCGAACCCTTGGCGTCCGCCATCTGGGACGCGATGGTGCGCTTCCAGATGAGGTCGTAGAGGCGCCACTCGACACCGGTCAGGGTGCCCTGCAGGTCCTGCGGGGTGCGGAAGGAGTCGCCGGCGGGACGGATCGCCTCGTGCGCCTCTTGCGCGTTCTTGCTCTTGCTCGCGTACAGGCGGGGCTTGTCGGGCACGGTGGCCGAGCCGTACAGGTCCGCTGCCTGCTTGCGGGCCGCGTCGATGGCCTGCTTCGAGAGCGAGACCGAGTCGGTACGGATGTAGGTGATGTAGCCGTTCTCGTACAGGGTCTGCGCAGCGCGAGCCGTCTGTCGCGGGGACAGACGGAGCTTGCGCGCGGCTTCCTGCTGGAGCGTCGACGTGGTGAACGGCGCGGCGGGGCGTCGCGTGTACGGCTTCGAGTCGACGCTGCGGACGGTGGCGTCACCGGCGCGCTCGAGGACCGTCGTCAGCGACGCGGCAGCGGCCTCGTCGAGCCGGACGACGTCACCGCTGAGCGTGCCGCGGTCGTCGAAGTCACGGCCGGAGGCGACGCGGGTGCCGTGGATCCGGGCGAGTCGCGCCGAGAAGGAGGACTCGCCGGCCTTCTCGAACCGGGCGGAGAGGTCCCAGTAGCTGGCGGACACGAAGGCCAGGCGCTCGCGCTCGCGGTCGACGACGAGACGGGTGGCGGCGGACTGCACACGGCCGGCGGACAGACCGGGGGCGACCTTGCGCCACAGGACCGGGGAGACCTCGTACCCGTACAGACGGTCGAGGATGCGGCGGGTCTCCTGCGCGTCGACGAGGGCGGTGTCGAGCTCACGGGTGGCTTCCTGCGCGCGCTGGATCGCCTCCTTCGTGATCTCGTGGAAGACCATCCGCTTGACGGGGACCTTCGGCTTCAGGACCTGCAGCAGGTGCCACGCGATCGCTTCACCCTCGCGGTCTTCATCTGTTGCGAGGTAGAGCTCGTCGGCGTCCTTGAGGGCGCGTTTCAGCTCGGAGACGGTCTTCTTCTTGGCATCGGACACGACGTAGTACGGCTCGAAGCCGTTGTCGACGTCCACCGAGAACTTGCCGAGGGAGCCCTTCTTGAGCTCGGGCGGCAGGTTCTTCGGCTCGACGAGGTCGCGGATGTGTCCGACCGAGGCCTGGACTTCGTATCCGTCACCGAGGTATTGCGCGATCGTCTTCGCCTTCGCAGGGCTCTCGACGATCACGAGCTTCTTCGTGCCTGGCACGTGTCTCCTTGATCGATGGTGCTGATCGGCCCTGGCCACGAGCGTGTCCGGGTCGACCGGGACATCGGTGACCGCGGGCCGACAGGCACACCATACACATAGTGTTCGGGCGGGTCGCCTGCCGGACCGGCCACCGCGAGTGCGCCGACGACGAACGGTCCGTCGCCCACGACCACGCGGACGCGGGCCGTGGTGGCGACGAGTTCGCAGGCGTCGAGGGCGGCCCCGTTCGCCGTGGCGATCCGGGTCGCGACCGCACACGGCTCCCCCGGTACCAGCCCGGTGGCGGCCGCCGCGGTGCCAACGGCGGCGGCGTCGGCGGCGCCCTGGGCGCGGAGGGCCTGCGTGCGGTGACCGGCGGCGGCGAGCGCCGTCGACCCGACGAGGACCCCCATGCCGAGGACCGCCACGAGCAGCACGGTCGCCGAGCCGCGTTGGCCGTCGGGGATCGTCACGTCATCCCCCTCGGGCCGCGGCACACCCCGTCGCGGTCAGTGGGAGCGCCGCGAAGGGACCGGTCCCGCCGCGCGTGGCGTCGACGCAGACCAGGTCACCGTCCGACCGGACGACGACCGAGACCCCCGGAGCGATCCGGTCGGCCGCGGACCGGCCCTGGTGCTCGTCGTCACGCCCGATCGCCCGGGCGGCGGTGGCTGCGGCGAGTTGCAGACGGCCCTGCGCGTCGACGACGAGGACGGCTGCGACGAGGGCGGTCAACACGATCGCCACCACGGGGAGCGCCACCGCGAACTCGACGGTCACCGAGCCGCGCTCACAGCGAGAGCGCGCCACGGACGAGGTCGGTGAGGATGGTCTGGACCTCGCCGGAGCGCATGACCGCGACGAGCACACCCGCGAAGGCCACGGCGGCGAGGATGACGACCGCGTACTCGGCGGTGGCCGATCCCCGGTCGTCCCGCAGCCGGGACGACCACCGGGCGACGAGGGGACGCGGGCGACGGTGGTGGCGGATGGCCCGACGGGTGCGGCGGTCGGGGGATGGCGTGGTGCTCATGGAGTCCGTCCTTTCTGTTCGGTGGGACCAGCGTGTCCTGGCTGGGGTGTCGACGAGGAGGCCTCGGCGCCATCTGTGGACAGGTCACGCGGCCCCGCCCACCGTGGAGGAGAGGACCCCGACCACCACGGGCACCACCCCCACGAGCACGAACGCCGGCAGGATGCAGACCCCGAGCGGCAGCACCAGTCGGACGGCCAGTCGTTCCGCCGCCACGAGCCCGTCGGCAGCGGCCTCGTCACGCACGTCCTCGGCGGCGCGGCGGAGCAACCCCGCGGCGGGCACCCCCGCACGCCGGGCGAGGTCGAGGACCTCCCGCAGCCGGTGCACGTCCCCGGCGGGCGGGGTGGCTCCCGCGCACGCCTCGGCGACTGCCTGCCCGGCGGTGGTCCACGACCCGCCTCCGGCGACCGCCACGGCCCAGGCGTCGAGGAGCACCCCGGGGACTCGGCCGTCGGGGGTCGCGGAACGGACCAGCCGGGCGGTCCACCGTCGCCCTGCCAGGACGAGGGCGGCCGCGGTGCACGAGCACGCCCAACCGGCCGGTGAACCGACCAGGACCTCGACGGCACCGGCACCCCAGGCCGCACCGAGCCCCAACCCGAAGAGCGGCAGCGCGAGCACGACCCGGGCGCTCGTCCGCGGGCCCGCCAGGGCGACCCGGATCGCCCGGTCCGATGCCGCGGCTCGTCGGAGCGCGCCGGCGAGCCCGCGGAGGGTCTCCGCGACGGGAGCTCCCGTCCGGTCGGCCACGCGGAGGACGACGAGGATGTCCTGCTGGGCGGGTCCTCCGCCCCCGGGCAGCCCGCCGACGAGCCGCCAGGCCCGCGGCGGCGGGACGCCTGCCGCGACCAGCGTCGCCACCCGGTCGAGCACCCCGGCCACCCGCGCCGGGCCGTCGGGTGTGGGTCGTCTCACCGCAGCCCGTCCACCGGGCGCACCTCGAGCCTCCCGTCCGGGCCGACGCACAACGTGCCCACGCCACCGAGCCGCCGCTGGCCTGCGCGTCGCTCCACGTGCAGGACCAGGTCGAACGCGCTGACGGCCTGCCGGGCGAGCGCCTCGGCACCGAGGCCGGCGAGCGCACCGAGTGCTTCGAGGCGCGCGGCCACGTCGGCGATGCCGTTGGCGTGCACGGTGCCGGCTCCCCCGTCGTGCCCGGTGTTCAGGGCGGAGAGGAGTTCACGGACCTCGGCGCCGCGGCACTCCCCCACGACGATCCGGTCGGGGCGCATCCGCAGCGCCTCGCGCACGAGTCGGTCGAGGCCGAGTGCGCCGACCCCCTCGGCGTTCGCCTGCCGCGCCTCGAGCGCGACGACGTGCGGATGGGCGATCCGGAGCTCCGCGACGTCCTCCACCGTCACGATCCGCTCGTCGACGGGGACGTTCCCGAGCATCGCCGCGAGCAGGGTGGTCTTGCCGCTGCCGGTCGCGCCGGTGACCAGGACGTTCCGGCGCGCGGCGACGGCGTCCTCGACGACCGACCGTGGGACGAACGCGAAGGTCCCGCCGCGTTCGAGGGTGGCGAGGGAGGGTCGATGGACCTGTGGCAGTCGGATCGACACGGCGGTGCCCCCGACGGACACCGGGGCGAGGACGACGTGGACCCGGATGCCGTCCCCGTGCCGGACGTCCGCGCACGGGGTGGTCTCGTCGACGTGGCGACCGCCGAGCGCGACGAGCCGGGTCGCGAGTTCGCGGGCACGCGCCTCGGTCAGTCGCGGCTGGACGGCTTCGAGGCCGGTGCCGCGGTCGACCCACGTCCCCACGCCACCGACCACCAGGACGTCCGTCACGGTGGCATCAGCCACCAGGGCGGCGAGTTCCTCGAACTCGACGACCACGGACGCCCGGCGACGAGCCGGCGGCGCTGCCCCGGGCAGGAACGGCGCCGACGGAACATGCGCCCGCGCCGGTGCCGGTGCCGGTGCCGGTGCCGAGAACGCAGGCGATGTCGACGCGGAAGGCGCCGACGCGCGGGGAAGCAGTGGAGCACGGTGCAGAGGCATGCCGCCGACGGTAGGGAGCACGTCAGCCCTCAGCGGGGAGGGTCCCCACTTCTGTGGACAACGTCGGAGTGCCCCACCAACGGACCGGTTTGTCCCCCGAAACGGAAAGCCGTACCCCGGTCGATGATGCGACACCGACGTGCTCGGGGTCGCCCACCACCCCCGCTTCCCCCGGCCGGCCTGTGCGTAGCACCTGCTACGCAAGAACATGCAGAATGCATGCACGAGCATGGACCGGTCTGTCCACGCGACCGGCGTCCCTGCGGGGATCGGGGCACACGACGGAGCCCGACGAGCCACCATCGCTCGAGTCGGACCCCGGGAAACAGAAGAGGCGGCACCGGTTGGGGGGAACAGGTGCCGCCTTGACATCGAGGGATTGGGGGGAATCCGATTCGATGCCGCCGGAAACGAGTCCAGCGGGATCTACTGTACCCCACGATCGGCCCTCCAGGGCAACCCCGGACACGACCTCCGGGCGTGCCGCCCCCGACCCGGCCGAGGGGTAGTCTCCGGATGCACGCAGGCACCGGCGACGGATGCTCGCACGCATCCACGACGGATGCCACCAGAGGCCGCAACGACGCGAAAGGACATCGATGTCCACTCCGACCCAGACCGACCCCCGAGGCGACGACGGAGCGACCTTCGCACCGCCGCCCGAGTTCGTGGCCGACGCGGTCGCCGGCGAGGACCTCCACCGCGCAGCAGCAGCCGACCGCGAGGCGTTCTGGGCCGAGCAGTCCCGCTCCCTGCTCGACTGGCGCACCCCGTTCACGCAGACCCTGGACTGGTCGGGCGCCCCGTTCGCGAAGTGGTTCGCCGACGGCACGCTCAACGTCGCCGAGAACTGCCTCGACCGGCACGTCCGCGCGGGCAACGGCGACCGGGTCGCGATCCACTTCGAGGGCGCTCCCGGCGACACGCGCCGGATCACCTACGCCGAGCTGACCACCGAGGTGCAGCGCGCCGCGAACATGCTCACCGACCTCGGCGTGGGCCAGGGCGACCGGGTGGTCGTGTACCTGCCGCTCATCCCCGAGGCCGTCGTGACGATGCTCGCCGTCGCCCGCATCGGTGCCGTGCACTCGGTCGTCTTCGGTGGGTTCAGCGCGGAGAGCCTCCGCGCCCGGATCGAGGATGCCGGCGCGAAGCTCGTCGTCACCGCGGACGGCGGGTGGCGGCGCGGTGCCGTCTCACCGCTCAAGCCCGCAGTCGACGAGGCGCTGACCGGCGAGGGCACCGACACGGTCGAGCACGTCCTGGTCGTCAAGCGCGGCGGCAACGACATCGCTTGGAACGACCGCGACGTCTGGTGGCACGACGAGCTGGCGAAGGCGGCACCGACCCACGAGGCCCAGGCGTTCCCCGCCGAGACCCCGCTGTTCATCCTGTACACCTCGGGCACGACCGGGAAGCCGAAGGGCATCGTGCACACCTCCGGCGGCTACCTGACCCAGGCGGCGTACACGCACAAGAACGTGTTCGACATGCACCCGGAGAAGGACGTCTACTGGTGCACCGCCGACATCGGCTGGATCACCGGCCACTCCTACGTCGTCTACGGCCCGCTCGCCAACGGCGTCACGCAGGTGCTCTACGAGGGCACCCCCGACGAGCCGAAGCCCGGCCGCTGGTGGGACCTCGTCGACGCGTACGGCGTCACCGTCCTCTACACGGCACCCACGGCGGTCCGCGCAGCGATGAAGGCGGGCCGCGAGATCCCGGAGGCGCGCAGCCTCGAGACCCTCCGCCTGCTCGGCAGCGTCGGCGAACCGATCAACCCCGAGGCGTGGCAGTGGTACCGCCAGGTCATCGGCCACGACCGCACGCCGATCGTCGACACGTGGTGGCAGACCGAGACCGGCGCCATCATGATCTCCGCACTGCCAGGCGTCACGAAGCTCAAGCCCGGCGCCGCGCAGACGCCCCTGCCGGGCATCGTCGCCGCGATCGTCGACGACGACGGCAACCGTGCCGACCCCGGCGAGAGCGGCTACCTCACGATCACCGAGCCGTGGCCGTCGATGGCGCGCGGGATCTGGAACGACCCGGACCGGTTCGTCGAGACGTACTGGTCGCGGTTCCCCGGCCGCTACTTCGCCGGCGACGGCGCGCGGCTCGACGGGCAGGGCGACATCTGGGTGCAGGGGCGCGTCGACGACGTCATGAACGTCTCGGGACACCGGCTGTCGACGGCTGAGATCGAGTCCGCCTTGGTCGGCCACGAAGGCGTCGCCGAGGCCGCCGTGGTCGGGGCCGCCGACGAGACCACCGGGCAGGCCGTCGTCGCCTTCGTCATCCTGACGGCCGAGGCCGCAGCAGACGTCGACCGCGAGAGCGCCTCCGCGGAGCTCCGCAACTGGGTCGGCAAGCGGATCGGCGCGATCGCGAAGCCGCGCCAGGTCGTCATCGTGCCGGAGCTGCCGAAGACACGCTCCGGCAAGATCATGCGGCGGCTCCTCCGCGACGCGGCCGAGGGCCGCCGCATCGGCGACACGACGACGCTCGCCGACCCGACGATCATGGCGACCATCGCGGAACTCCTGTAGTCCCGCCAGACGGAAGCAGGGCCTCCAGTCAGATACAGACTGGAGGCCCTGCTCACGTTCGTTCCGTCGGTCACTGCCGTCAGGCGGTGAGCTCCACCACCAGCTCGACCTCGACCGGCGCGTCCAGCGGGAGCACGGCGACGCCCACCGCGCTCCGCGCGTGGACGCCGGCGTCGCCGAAGACCTCGCCGACCAGGGTCGACGCGCCGTTCGCGACACCGGGCTGGCCGGTGAACGACGGGTCCGACGCGACGAAGACCGTGACCTTGACGACACGGGCCACGCGGTCGAGCGAACCGGCGACCGACTGCACGGCGGCGAGGGCGTTCAGCGCGGCCACGCGAGCCTGCGCGGCGGCGGTCTCCGCGTCGACGTCGGTACCGACCTTGCCGGTCACGGGCAGGGCGCCGTCGACGAAGGGCAGCTGGCCCGCCGTGTAGACGTACTGGCCCGTCACGACGGCGGGCACGTAGGCGGCGACGGGCGCGGCGACCGCGGGGATCGTCAGGCCGAGTTCGGCGAGCCGGTCGGAGACGCTCATGCGTCGGCCTTGGGGCGCTTCAGGTAGGCGACGAGACCGCCCTCGGGCCCGGTGACGATCTGGACCAGCTCCCAGCCCTCGTCCCCGTAGTTGTTGAGGATCGCGGTGGTGTTGTGGATCATCAGCGGCGTGGTGAAGTACTCCCAGCGAGTCATGCGGTTCCTTGCCAGCCTTTCAGTCGGGGGTGTCGTTTAGGCTGCATCCTATGTCTGCCCAGAAGACGTCTGCATCGCGGACCAAGCCCGTCTCAGCAGTCGGCGCCTTCATCGGATTCGTCGGGTTCAGTGCCCTCGCCGGCCTGCTCGTCACGATCGGGGTCACCCCGGCCATCGCCGTCGCCGGTGTCACGACGACGTCCACGATCGGTGTGTTCGAGTCCCTGCCGGAGTACATCGAGATCGGTGACCTGCCGCAGCGCAACGAGCTGTACGCGTACTCGGGCGGCAAGTCGGTGCACTTCGCCACCCTGTACGACCAGAACCGCCAAGAGCTGAAGTTCGACCAGATCAGCGACCAGCTGAAGAACGCGGCGATCGACGGCGAGGACAAGCGCTTCTACGACCACGGCGGCGTCGACATGACGTCGCTCATCCGCGCCGGTGTGGGCAGCATCGCGGGCGGCCTCGGCGACTCGGGCGGTGGATCGACGCTGACCATGCAGCTCGTCCGCAACATCAAGATGAACGAAGCCCTGAACCTCCCCACCAAGAAGGAGCAGGAGAAGGCCTACAACGAGGCCGTCGAGCAGACCATCCCCCGCAAGCTGGAGGAGATGAAGCTCGCGATCGGGCTGGCGAAGAAGTACTCCAAGAAGGAGATCCTCACCGCCTACCTGAACATCGCCTACTTCGGCGACCAGACCTACGGCGTGCAGGCTGCGGCGCAGCACTACTACAACAAGAGCGCGACCGACCTGACCCCGGCCGAGGCCGCGTCGCTCATCGCGATCGTGCAGTACCCCGAGGCGCGCAACCTGTCGAGCCCGAAGAAGTACGACGCCAACGTCGCCCGGCGCAACGTCGTGCTCCGTTCGATGTACGACCAGAAGAACCTCACGGAGGCCGAGTACCGAACGGCCCGCCAGTCGAAGCCGGCGGACTACGTGCACCTGACCCAGCCCTCGCAGGGCTGCCGGTCCTCGGTCGGTGACGGCTCGCAGTTCTTCTGCGACTACGCCAAGAAGGTCGTGCTCGAGATGTCGCAGCTCGGCTCGTCGCAGAAGGCACGTGACACCGCGTGGCGCAACGGCGGCTACAAGATCCAGACGACGCTGAACATCGACCTGAACGCCGAGCAGAAGCGTCTTCTGAACACCTACGACAACAAGGCCGAGACGAACCTGGCCCTGGGGTCGACGCTCAACTCGATCGAGGCCGGTTCGGGGCGCATCATCACGATGGCGCAGAACAAGGACTTCGACGAGTCGCTGAAGTCCGCACCCACGTCGACCAGCATCAACTACAGCGTCGACTACAAGTACGGCAGCTCGGGCGGCTTCCAGACGGGCTCGACGTACAAGCTGTTCACGCTGCTCGACTGGGTCAAGGCCGGACACGGCCTGAACGAAACCGTGAGCGGTGCCGAACGAACGGTGTCCCCCTGGACCATCTGTGGCCAGACGGTCGGAACCCCCTTCCCGGTGTCGAACGACGCTCCGGGCGAGGGTGGCAACTGGAGCGTGATGGGAGCCACTGCAGGCTCGATCAACGGTGCGTTCGCATCGATGGCCCAGAAGCTCGATCTCTGCGACATCCGTGACATCGCACAGTCGCTCGGTGTCCACCGTGCGGACGGCGGAGAGCTGCAGTACCAGAACCCCTCCGCGATCCTGGGCACGAACGAGATCGCTCCGATGACGATGGCCGCGGCCTACGCCGCCGTCGCGAACAACGGCATCTACTGCAAGCCGATCGCCATCGACGAGATCACCTCGCCGTCCGGCAAGAAGCTCGGTGGCCAGACCAAGGACTGCCAGCAGGCCGTTGATCCGGCCTTCGCCCAGGCAGCGATCTACGCGATGAAGGGCACGATCAGGAGCGGAACGGCAGTGGGCGCGCAGACGCCCGACGGCACCCAGCTGTTCGCCAAGACGGGTACCACCGACGAGGCTGACCAGATCTGGCTCGTCGGTGCGAGTTCGCGGGTCGCCACCGCCTACTGGCAGGGCAACACCGACGGCAAGAAGAACAACCTCCGTCACTACAGCAACGGTGTCGGCGGAACGTACGCTGGAGACCGCGCCAAGGTCTGGCGCGAGGCGATGACCCCGATCAACGCGATCTACCCCGCCGGCCCGTTCACGGACCCGCAGCAGAACGCGATCCGCGGAAACGCCAAGGCACTGCCGAACCTGCAGGGCAAGACGGCTGACGAGGCCCGCGCTGCGATCTCGGGCGCCGGGTTCACCTACGTGGACGGCGGCGCGCGTCCCGGCCCGGGGAACCCCGGCTCCGTGACCTCGACGTCCCCGGCGGCGGGTGCGCTCCTGTCCTCGGGTTCGAGCGTCACCGTCTACACGTCCGACGGCACCCAGGCGACCGTTCCGGAGATCGGCGGCGACTCCCTCGGGGACGCCCGCTCGGCCCTGAACGACGCCGGGTTCACGAGCGTCAACCTCGCCGACAGCTACGCCAAGGGCGGCGGTGGCAAGACCTGCAAGGTCGCCGCGGTCGAGCCGGCGATCAACGCCACGGCGAACAAGAACGACAACGTGACGATCCAGCTCTACGGCGACAAGAACGGCAAGGCGCCCAAGGACTGCAAGTGACCCGCGGTCGCACCGCACTCGGTGTCCTCGCTGTCGGCGCGGCCGTCGGAGCTGCTTCGGCAGCGTGGGGCTCGCTCGTCGAGCGGCGTCGCTTCGGGATCCGGTGGGAGACCGTCCCGGTGCTCCCGCCGGGATCCCGTGACGTCACCGTCCTGCACCTCTCCGACATCCACATGGCCCCGTGGCAGGCCGACAAGCAGCAGTGGCTGCGCGACCTGAGCCTGGTCGAACCGGACTTCATCGTGAACACCGGGGACAACCTCGGCCACGCGACCGCGAACGCTGCTGTTGAGTACGCGCTCGAGCCGTTCCGCGGGGTGCCCGGTGTGTTCGCCTACGGGTCGAACGACTTCTTCGGGCCCTCCCCGCGCAACCCGCTCAAGTACTTCTCGGGGCCGAGCCGGATGCACAAGGCTGCGGAGCCCGTCGGTCTCGACATCGATCGGCAGACGGCGTTCTTCGAGTCGCTCGGCTGGCTCGACCTGAACGACCAGGCGCACGCGATCGAACTCCGCGGCTCCCGGTTCGAGCTGTTCGGCACCTCGGACGCGCACCGCGACTGGGACCGCCTCGACCTCCTCCCCACCAACGTCGACGAGATGCGCAGCGACGTGCCGTGGTCCGAGGACGAGGATGGCCCCGCACCGGTGGCGATCGGTGTCACGCACGCGCCCTACCGTCGCGTGCTCGATGCCTTCGTGACGCAGGGTGCCGACATCATCTTCGCCGGGCACACCCACGGCGGTCAGGTGGCGGTCCCCGGGGTCGGCGCGCTCGTCACGAACAGCGACCTCCCCCGCCGGTACGCCAGCGGGTTGCACAAGTGGGAGCACCGCAACCATTGGTCGTGGCTCGAGGTCTCGGCCGGTCTCGGCACCTCGATCTACGCGCCCGTCCGGTTCGCCTGCCGGCCCGAGGCCGTCGTGGTCACCCTGACCGCACGGGCTTCCTGAGCCGACGCGCCCGGGAGTTCACCGGATGGTCGTGAGCATCCCCGATCATCGGATAGTATTGTCTGGTTGCTCCGGTACGGAGTGATCACACCGCGGGGTGTGGCGCAGCTTGGTAGCGCGCCTCGTTCGGGACGAGGAGGTCGCAGGTTCAAATCCTGTCACCCCGACACTGTGTTGAGACAGTACGAAGAAGGCCCCGATCCAGACGGATCGGGGCCTTCGTTTCCGTGGTTACCGCGCAGATCCTCGAGCGTTCGAGATCCACAGGGCATGGAGAGGGCGTGGATTGACCGCCCAGGAGACTACACACGTCGGATTCGTTGCGATCCGTCGGCGAACACCGGGTCGCGGCCTACGATCGCGATGACCGGCTCCCCCATGATCGTCGCGTCGCGGCGCCCCGCCGGAGTAGTGTTGACCGCCGTCGGAGCGCCCCGGCGCATCAGATCAGGGGGTCCAGCGCACGTTGTAGGTGAACGAAGCCGACCAGGAATGTCCCTGCGCACAAGTCGACGAACCGCAAGCGCCGTTAATGCCCGCGTTGATGTAGAACGTTCCCGCTCCCACCCAGTAGTTGCCGTTGTCAGCCTTGATGGCGACGGTCTTGCCAGCATTCGCCGTCCCACGGGCGAACGTCGAACCGGAGGAGTTGCGCAGAGCAAGCGTCAGCGGTGCTCCACATCCGCCGGTGTTCGTCGGCCGGAACGAGACCGCGTTCTGCGAATTGCTGTTCGTCCGCGCGGCACCGTACTTCATCGTGAAATTGCATGAGGAGATCGGCGCACTGAGCGTGGTGGTGGTTGCCTGGGCAGGAGCGGCCGTCAGCACGAGGCCGAGCGTCCCGGCGATGGCGGCGAGCGTCATCATGGCCGAACGACGACCAAATTTCTTGAACATGTTGTCCCCTTGGTGATGGTCGAGGTAACGCTGGTGAGCGCTACCTCTCGTACTGGACGTCGGAACAGCGGCTCCGACACCTTCCAACCGCTCGATCGGCGGATGATCTGGCCCGCGAATCGCGGGATGCCGTCGGCGAGCAACAACAGCTCGTCGCGCTCGTCCGGCCAAGCGGCGGTCAGGGGGCCGGCGTGTAGACCAGTCGACCGCAGTCGAGTTCGTACTCGAGGGCGAACGGGCTCTCACCCGCTTCGCGGGCCGCCGACTCCATGCGGGCGTCGTAGTCGACGAACGCTTCGTTCCCGCGCATGCCCGGCATGTCGTACCACTCGTCCACGACGGAGCGGGCCTCTTCCGGCGTGACGGGTGTCCTACTGGATCCGGGGTGCAGCGATGCGTCGATCCAGGCGCAACGCCACCACCGAGCTGCGATCTGCGCAGGAATCGTCGGCGTGTACACCGGCTCGGGACCACTCGCTTCGTCGTCGAAGAACGGCGGCGGGTCTGTCTGGAACTCCACGCCGTTCGGCAGCGGCTGACGAATCGTGTCAGTGGCAGCTGTCCATGCCGCCGCGATGTCGTGCTGGGTGATGAGCGACGGCTGGGCTGATGGCGCGGCCTCGGCTGCTGAGCGTTCCTGTGAGCGCGCCGCGCTGAACCCCACCGCCACGACCAGCAACGCCCCGAGCGCGATCATGAGTTTCGTCGATTTCTGCACGCCAACCCCCTGGCCCAACAACGGACGGGAAAGGTCTCCCCGCTCAACCTTGCGTTTTCCTGGGTTCAACCTAGTGAGCGACCGAGGATGTGCGCTGTCGGTTCTTTGCAGGACGCTCCTGTACCCCGAATATGTACCGCGTCAGGACGAGGCTTGCACGGGTCTGCCATGTCGACCAGTGCTTCACCGCGACCTCGGTTGCGACACCCTTCGGTGGATGAGGTGCTCCCGCCGCGCGCACCGGTCGACCTCGCGCCCTGCTCACATGCACCGGCGGCATGGTCCGCCGAAGAGAGGACAGACAGCGTGCTCTGCCCGCCGCTAGCGTGAGCGAGCATAGGAAACACACAGCGGATTCACACCGCTAACTTGGGGGAAATCTTGCGCTTGACTCGATCGTTGTACGCCGCCGCGCTGGTTGCCGCAATCACCGTGGGTACGCTCACCTTGCAGCCAGACACAGCCCGAGCAGGCACCGATCCATCCGCGGATCTCCCCATCCCGCGCAGTGACAGCAGCGCAGCCGGACCCTCGGCGCTTCCCGAGCGATCCCGTGACTCATTCTCCGGGAAGAACTGGGAGCGGAGCACCGACGCCGTGGTCACATCCACTGGGGATGCCGACGGCTTCTCGGTACTGCGAGGCACGGCGAAGAGCGGTTACGCGATGCACACGTTGACGACGCTCGCGGTGCCGGGCGTCGAGACCGATCAGTGGATCGGCAACACGTGCGTCACTGAGAACGGTGAGTACGTCGGCGTGGTTTACGGACCGCGTGAGTTCACGAACGACGCCCAGGCGTTCAACGAGGGTGGATGGGCCGCCATCGTCGACACCGCAGACGGCTCCGTCCAGTCGCTCGGTCGGGGCTACTCAATGGCGTACTTCAACCCCGGTTGCAGTTCGACCAGCACGGTGGCGTTCTCACGCTTCGACGGCACCCGCACGCACATCGGTGCCGCCGACGCCGTGACCGGACGGCACCTCCTCGACGTCGCAGTCGACGGTCAGGTGACCTCGCCGATCGCACAGGCAGGCGGGCGCGTGCTCGCGGCTGGCCCTCGCGGCATCCTGGACATCAGCGAAGACGGCGCCCGGTCGGTGGTGAAGACGCAGGGCGTCGCGTACGACCTCTCCCTCGCCGGGGACGGCGCCCTCTCCTGGATCGACCGAAAGGGCGACGTCGCCACGGTCCGGCGGCTGCACGACGCCGTCAATCCGTCCGGATCTGCGAGACCAGAGGTCGTTGCGTCCGGAACAGTCAAGCGAGTCGGCGTCCGTTCCGACGCCGCGGGTCGCACGTGGGTGTTGGGCGCATCGAACGACCGACGCTCGGACCCATACAAATCGTTGCGGTTCGCTCCTGATGTCGCCCCCACGAGCGAGCTGTCCACCGAGGGCGCGGTAGCTTCCGAGACTCCGGAGGCTCTCGACACGAACGGCGGGGCGCAAGTGGTCGTCCCGCTCACGAGCACAGCCAGCGGGGCAACCGCGGAGGTCCGCGCGACCACGATCCCTGAGGGGGTCCCAGCGGTCACTCCGAGCACCGAGGGCACCAGCGCCGTCGGTCCTCGCCCCGCCGTCGCCACCCCCGCGAGCACCACGCGCATCGCGCAGGTGGCAGCGACCGGTCTCGCCGCGGCAGCCGTCGGTTCGGCGAGCAACCCAGCCGAGGCAGAGCGCACGTGCGCCGTCGCACGGAACGACGTCCGAATGCAGGCCGTGCAACCGATGCCACGGCAGGTTGAGTGGGCGGTGAACCGGGCCGTGCGCGGTGAGCTCACCGAGGCACGACCGGCGAACTGGCGCAACCTCGGGATGTCCGCGTACACGCCACAGGGTATGTTCCCTCGTACCGCGTTGACCGGCGGTGGCCAGATCCCGGACCAGGTGATGCTGGGCGTCCTCATGCAGGAGTCGAACCTCTGGCAAGCATCGAGGTACACGAGTCCCGGTGAGACCGGAAACCCGCTCATCGGGAACTTCTACGGCACTGACCGCGACGCCTCGACCAGCGACGCGTCGTTCTGGAAGGTCGCGTTCGACAATGCCGATTGCGGGTACGGCGTGGGCCAGATCACGGACGGGATGCGCGTCTCGAGCGCATCGCCAGCGAACAACCCGGCGATGCCCGCAACCAAGCAGCAGGCGGTCGCGGTGGACTACCAGGCGAACATCGCACGTGCGCAGCAGATGCTGGCGGCCAAGTGGAACCAGCTCCAGGCCAAGGGCATCACGATCAACAACAACGACCCCTCGAAGATCGAGAACTGGTTCGGGGCAGTGTGGATCTACAACACTGGCTACCAGGGCCCGGATGACAAGGGGTACGAGGGTCTCGGCTGGTCGAACAACCCGGGCAACCCCAACTACCCGCAGAACCGACTTCCTTTCCTGGACGGACGTCCGTCCGACGCCTCAAAGCCGCAGAACTGGCCGTACCCCGAGAAGGTCATGGGTTTCGCCGCCTTCTCCCAGGGCTTGATTGAACGACAGACGGCGCGCGGTGGCCCTGAGGAGGTCGGTGGATTCCGGACTGCCTCTTGGAACGGTGGCGATGTGGACGGCCCGCGGAACCGCAGCAAGGCGAAGCCTCCGCTGGACACCTTCTGCAACCCGAACGTCAACGCGTGCAACACCGGCGCCGCTCCCGGATGCACCCGGGTCGACTCGCACTGCTGGTGGAAGGCCAAGGCAGTCTGGAAGCAGGACTGCGCGACCACGTGCGGCGTCGCGTTCCACCGCTTCTCACCGGCAGCGTCCTACATGACCGAGGCCAGCGCGTCCGTCGGCAAGTCGCCGAGCTTCCCGCCGGCCTGCGCGAGGACCGCCGAGTTGCCGTCCGGGGCGAAGGTCGTCGACGACCTCAGCCTCTCGGTCGACAGTACGACGATCTCCCAGAAGCCCGTGAACCCGGCGTGCGGGAGCCCCGTCGCGACACAAGGATCCTTCCGGTTCGACTTCGGTCGAGCCTCCGACGGGTCCTACTCAGCGAAGATCGACACGCATCAGCTCGGCGGCGGCCTCAACGGGCACTTCTTCTTCACACACACAAGAGCCGACGCCGCCGGGTACCCGTCCCGAGTCAGCGGGACCTGGAACCTCGGCGAATCCATGGCTGGGAAGTGGGGACGCGTCTATGTCCACACTCCGGACCATGCCGCTTGGACGCAGCAAGCCGTTTACCAGGTGGACCGCGGGGACGGAAAGCCAGTGAGCCGTGCGCTTCCCCAGCGAACCTACGCCAATACGTGGCGGTCCATCGGTGTCTTCCAGTTCAGTGGCACTCCGAAGGTCACTCTGACCAACCTGACCGCGGACGGAGCGGACTACCTCGACGACATCGCCTGGGACGCAGTCGCGTTCGAGCCACTCAGCGCCAAGCCGAAGGACATCATCGTCAGCATGGGCGACTCGTTCTCCTCCGGTGAGGGCGCGCGGGGTACGAAGGGCGGCAACCCCTACTACGCGGAGACGGATAACTTCGGCACCGAGGAGCGCTCAAGGAACGCCTGCCACCGCTCGGATGCGTCATGGTCGCGCAAGGCAGTCGTCTCCTCGGCGGCGACGTCGATCGGCGCGAGGGCAGACTCGAACGACCCCACGCTCGACTACCACTTCATCGCCTGCAGCGGCGCCGTCGCAGCCGACGTCAGCGCGAGTGCGTCCGGAGAGCGCGGCACGAAGACGAGGGAGCTCCCGCAGATCGAACAGGGCTACCTGGACGAGAACACGACCCTCGTCACGATCACGATTGGCGGCAACGACATCGGTTTCTCCGACGTGGTCCGACAGTGCGTCGTCTCGGGCAAGCTTGAGACCCCGTGCCGCGAACTCCCACAGCTGTCGAACGGGAAGAGTTTGGAGAACAAAACAAAGGAACTCACGGACGCGGCCGAAGACAAGATCCTCGGCGTGCTTTCCTCGATCCAGCAAGCCGCTCCCAACGCGAAGATCGCGATCTTGGGGTACCCGCCGATGTTCTCGAACGGCGTTTCCTGCGTGGGCATCAAGGCTGCCGATCAGGAGTGGCTTGACGCTGCGGCCGAACACCTCAACGCGACGGTGAAAGCGGCCGCAGCACGAGCCGACCGGGCGGGACATGCCGTCTACTTCGGCGACCCCAAGACCGCTTTCTCAGGCCGGAACATCTGTTCGAGCACCCCTGCGATCAACGGCCTCTTGGAGTACGACGCGAAGAACGGGGGTACCCCGTGGAACGGGGACAAGCCCTTGGTCGACTTCCCGTGGCCCGGTGACAACGTGAAATGGGGAGTGTCACAGCAGAGCTTCCATCCCAACACCGTCGGGACCGGGTTCTACGCCACCGTCCTGCAGGACACCCTCCGGGGACGCTATTGATGACTCGATCGCGAGCTCGCACCGCCCGAGTCGGTCTCGCCCTCGCACTCCTGCTGGTCGTGACGGGATGCAGCGCTGAGACGAAGGTCACATCGACGATGGACGACACTGTCCGGCAGGTACGTGGGCGTGTGGCGGTCGTTGCCAACGAGAGTGGGAGCCTCGCCGAACTGCGCCGTCGGGTCCGAGCTGGCGAGGCCTACACGCTGCTCGTCCTGGACGCCGGTCCTGAGGACATCCGGACGACCAAGCCCTTCCCGACGACGGCCATCACCGCGCTACATTCCACCGATGGCCGACTCGAACTCGAGCTGTTCACCACCGGCCACGAGTCACGCCAGACAGGTTGGTTCGGTGACGAGGCGACCAACCTGTTCGGGTGCGCCCTGGTGACCGCGGAACCCGGTGGAGGGGCCTCGGCGCGCGGCACGACGTGCGGTCGCACAGTGCTGGAGGTGTTCCCCGAACCATGGGATCAGGTCAGGCTTCACCCCTGACGTCGCGACGACGTGGACGCCTGCACCATGCGCTATGGTCCAGGTTGGACGCCGTCCGCGATCGCGGCGCTCGTCGGCGGGCGATGTGTCCGGTGACCCATCGTGCGGCGTGCGGAGCATCCGCGCCGCACCGAGACCGATACGCTCGCGACCGTCATGGACACCCCCGATCAACTCGCTCCTTTCCTCGCGCAGATCGCCGCCGAGTTCCCCGACATCGCGGACGACCCGGCCCTGGCGCAGAGCCTGACCGAGAACGTCTCGTCGATGATCGCCGAGGCCCACGAGCGCTACGCCGCGGGAACCGACGGCAGCGTCGTGAGCCACGCGTTCCTCGACCCCGAGCACCTGGCGACCGGCAGTCTGCACGCCGAGCACGCCCAGCACCCGGCTGGCGCCATGCTCGCGGCGGAGATGCTGTTCGACGCCTACCTGCCGGTCTTCGTCGACGAGGTCGGCGCGGCGTCCACCGCCGAGGTCCTGCGCGCCACCAGGGCCCTGCACGCCGGCATCTGGAGCCGGTTCCCGGCCGGGGCGGTCGCGTACACGGAGGCACTGCGCCAACGCCTCACCACGGCGCACCTGGACTCCCGGACGCAGATCGCGCGGGACCTGCACGACCGCGTCGCCCACGGCATCCTCGCCGGGCTGCAGCGCCTCGACCTCGTCCTGCTGACGGATCCGCCGACGGACGAACGAGCCGACCAGCTCGACGACGCAGCGCGGTTGCTCCGGAGCGCACTCGGCGACGTCCAGGACCTCGCAGTGAGCCTGCACGCCCGGGTCGGGGATGCCCTGCTCGACGACGCGCTCCGACGGCACGTGCGCGACCTGTTCCCCGACGACGACCTCCTGTCCATCGAGTCGACGGGTGTGGCCGGTCCCCTGCCGAACTGGCAGGCCGAGGAAGCGCTGACGATCCTGCTCGAGGCGCTCACGAACCGCAGCAAGCACGCTCCCGGTTCGACGGCTTCGGTGCGCTTCCTCTGGTCACCCGCAGCGCTGGTGGTGACGGTCGCCGATGACGGCCCGGGGTTCGACGTGGAGAGCGACGCCGACGGCCGCCTCGGCCAGCAGACCATGCGCGAGCGTGCGGCGGTGATCGGCGCCCGGCTCGACGTCGAGAGCGTCCGCGGCAGCCGAGACCACGGCACCACCGTCCGACTGACCATCCCGAGGGGCACCCTGTGACCGTCACCCACGTCGCCATCGTCGACGACCATCGGCTCTTCCGCGAAGGACTCGCCACGATCCTGGCCGCGGTCCCCACGATCCGCGTCGTGGCGCACGGCGAGCGACCGGCCGAGGTGCTCGGCTCCCCCGAGGCCGCCGCGATCGACGTCCTGCTGCTCGACGTCGAGCTGGACGGCCCGCCGGCACGGACGACGATCGCCACGGTTCGCCGCACCCGCCCGGACATCCGGGTGGTGGTGCTCACGATGCACCGGGACGCCGTCCTCCGCCGCACCCTGCTCGATGCCGGCGCGGTCGACTTCGTCACGAAGGACACCCCGAGCCGCGAACTCGTCGACCGGATCGCCCGGGCAGCCCACGCTGATGCGGCACCCGTCACGTTCCCCGTCGACCTGGTGACCGAGGCCCGAGCCGGCTCACCGTTGAGCGACCGCGAGCTCGAGGTCCTGCGACTCCTCGCCGCCGCGCGCACCAACGCCGAGATCGCCGCCGACCTGCAGCTCGCGATCGGCACCGTCAAGCGGCACGTCTACAACGTCTTCCGCAAGCTGGACGTCGGTTCCCGCGTCGGGGCGGTCGCTGCAGCCACGCGCCTGGGCCTGCTCACCTGAGGCGCCACGGAACTTCGTGAGCAGCAATGGTCGGGTGCCCAGCGGCTACCCGACCATTCCTGCTCACGAAGCGACCTAGACGGAGACCGACACACCCGCGGGCACGAGCTTGCCGGCGGCGTGCAGCCCGGCCACGACGTCGAGCGCCTGGTGCCGGTACCGCGCCTGCGCGGCACCGGGCGAGACGATCACGCCGTTCGCCCCGGTCGACGCCACGAGTGCGTTGATCTTCTCCGCGACCTGCTCGGCGTTGCCGTAGGCCTGACGCTCGGTGCGGGCCGCGATGAACCGACGCTCGAGGTCGTTGAACTCGTACGCACGCGCCTCGTCCATCGACACCGGCTCGGGCTTCCGGCCCGAGCGCATCCGGATGAAGGAGATCATGCCCGGGGCGCTCTGCTCGTCGATGACGGCGGGGTCCTCGTCGGTGACGACCTGCACACCGATCAGCGCGTTCGGCGTCTGGCGGAAGCGTGACGGACGGAACGAATCGCGGTACAGGGCGAGTGCCGCCTCGGTGTTGTCCGACGCGAAGTGGTGGGCGAAGGCGAAGGAGATGCCGAGCGCACCGGCGACCTGGGCGCTGTAGCCCGAGGACCCGAGCAGCCAGAACTCCGGCACGTCGCCGTAGCCCGGCACGGCGCGGATGCCCGCCAGCGGGTTCTCCGCGCCCATGCCGGTGAAGAACCCGATCAGGTCGGCCAGGCGGTCCGGGAAGTCGTCGACGTCGAGTCGGTCGGTGCGGCGGAGGGCCATCGCCGTCGCACCGTCGGTGCCGGGAGCGCGCCCCAGCCCGAGGTCGACCCGGTCGCCGTACAGCGCACGGAGGGTGCCGAACTGCTCGGCGACGACGAGGGGCGCGTGGTTGGGCAGCATGACGCCACCGGATCCGATGCGGATGGTCGAGGTGGCCGCGCCCACGGCGCTCAGCAGCACCGCCGGGGCCGAGGACGTGATGCCCGGCATCCCGTGGTGTTCGGCGACCCAGAACCGCTCGTACCCGAGCTGCTCGGCGCGCACGGCCATGTCGATGGACCCCTGCAGGGCCTCGGTGTTGGACTGGCCGTACTCGCGGGTGGCCAGGTCGAGGACGGACAGGTGCAGGGTGTCGTCGGTCATGTGGTCACCAACGCAGGCCGGCGCACGTGCATTCCTGTGCACGCGACGGACTGGAGGCCCGTGGCGGCGCCGCCACGGGCCTCCAGTCCGTCTGCTGGGTGCGTACCGGACGCACGCCGGCACGAGCGGTCAGGCGCCGTCGAGGCGGCCGCCGGACTCCGTCAGGTAGCAGTTGGCGCAGAGCGACTCGTAGGCGACGTCGACGCCGTCGATCGCGACCTGGGAGCCGTCGAAGACGAACCGGCCGTCGACCGTCCGGGCGTTGAAGACCGCCTTGCGGCCGCAGCGGCAGATGGTCTTCAGCTCTTCGAGGGAGTGCGCGACCTCGAGCAGGCGGGCGCTGCCGGGGAACGCCTCGGTGCGGAAGTCCGTGCGGATGCCGTAGGTGATGACCGGGATCTCGTCGAGCACCGCGATGCGCAGCAGGTCGTCGACCTGCTGCGGGGTGAGGAACTGCGCCTCGTCGACGAGCACGCAGCTGACGGGCCGCACCATGCCGTCCAAGCGGTCCGACTCGGGGTCGACGGCGCCTGCGGCGGTCACCGCCTGGCGCACGTCGGCGTCCGGCGAGAACACGATGTCGACGGTCCGGGTGACGCCGAGGCGGGAGACGATCTCACGGTCGCCCTTGGTGTCCACCGCGGGCTTGGCGAGCAGCACCCGGTGCCCGCGCTCCTCGTAGTTGTAGGCGGCCTGCAGCAAGCCCGTGCTCTTGCCGCTGTTCATCGCGCCGTAGCGGAAGTAGAGCTTCGCCACTACGCGAGGAACCCGTCCTCGGCGGCCCGACGGATGAGGTCGGACTTCTTCGAGGCGGGGCGGCCCACCTTGCTGTACTTCTCGCGCACGCGACGCAGGTAGGTCTTGGCGGTCTCGTACTGCACGTTCATCTGCGCGGCGACCTCGTTCGTCGAGTAGCCGGACACGTAGAGCCGCAGCGCCTCTTCCTCACCGGCGCTGAGCTTCGGCCGCTGGTGCGCGGCGGCACCCGTCGGCAGCGGACGCCACTCGCGGGGCTGCGGGGTCTCGCGGGCGACGCCCATGATCTCGCGGGCGACGTCCATGACCTCGCGCATCGGGAGCGACTTCGACAGGAACGCCGCGGCGCCCGCGGCCAGGGCCCGGTCGCGGGACTCACGGCTGTCGACGCTCGAGAGCACGATGACCTTCGCCCCGGCGGCACGGCAGGTGCGGACGCGGGCCTCGATCGAGACCGGTTCCTTGAGCTGGAAGTCCAGGAACACCAGGTCGGTCGGGAAGCTGTCGCTGTGGACCATCTCGAGCCAGGTGTGCGCGGTCAGGGCCAGGTCGAAGTCGAACGCGTTCACCGCGATCCAGCTCGACAGGCTGTCCAGCAGCACCTCGTGGTCGTCGAGGATGGCCAGCCGCACACGTCGTGCTCCCGGGTTCGGGAGGGACGGCGACCCCTCCGAGAGCCTGTTCGGGTCAGTGCTGGTCATAGGAGAACCTTAGTGCGAGGGCGGAAGGGCGGACCGCGACGTCGAGGTCGGGGAACGTCACGCGGAGGACGGCGAAGTAGGGGTCGAAGGTGCGGTGGATGCCGATGTCGGAGTCCGCGACGGCGAGCTCCATCTCGACGGACACACGAGCGGGTGCGGGTGCCTGCGCGGGCCGGGCTGCCAGGGCTGCCCGAGCCGCGGGGGCTGCCCGGGCCGCGGGGGCCGCGTGGTCCGCCGGGCGGGCCTGGGGCGCCGGGTCCGCCAGAGTGTCCGCTCGTCGCACGGTCGCGCGGAAGCCGGCCGGGTCGACGGTCGAGGCTCGGAGGGCCGCACGGACGAACGTGCGGACGACCGCCCGCTGGTCGGTGTCGAGCGTCGCGATGAGGCCGTCGGGGTCGTCGACCAGCGGCGCCTGGCCGCCGTCGACCCGGACGGCGTGCTCGAACCAGGTGCGGTCGGCGTCGGCGACCATGGACGCGCGGATGCCGTCGGCGATCGCACGGGCCCGGGCACGGTCGGCGTCGGTGATGACGTCGCGCGTGCGGAGCTCGGCGAAGAACGGGGCGACGTCGCGGGACAGGATCGTCGAGCGGTCCTGCTGCACGCTCGCCGCGATGCCGTCCCGCTCGGCGCGTGCGACGGAGTACGACCCGGCACGGATCTGCACCCGTTCGGCGAGCCCCGCGAAGGTCCAGGCGAACACCGCGGACGCGGCGGTCAGCACGAGCGTCGGGGCCGCGGCCAGGAACGCCGCGACGGCGACCGGCACCTCGTGCGGGAACTCCGCGGCGCCCGCGCCCCAGGTCACGGCGTTCACCGCGGCCAGCACGAGCCCGCCGATCGTCAGGTCGGTCCACGGACGGTACGGCGCGACCATGACGATGCCGGTCGCCGTGATCAGGGACATGAAGTCGTTCAGGGCGCTGCGGTCCGGCCCCCACTGCGCGGCGACGCTCGTCACCGATGCCAGGCCGAGCAACCCGACGTGCGCGACGAACGCCGACCGCGGGAACGGCGCTCGGAACGGGCTCGAGGCAGCGAGCACCACCACCGCCGAGGCAGCGACGAGCAGCACGGTGAGGGCACTGAGGGTGGGGCTGCCCACGACGTCGCGGTCGAAGATCGACACGAGCAGGGCCCAGACGACGCTGCCGGCCCCGAGCACGACGGCCAGGGGCCGCGACCCCATCGCGCCGAGCGGGTCGTACTGCTGCGCGGTGCGACGGGGCCCCGGACCGGACCCGAGCCGCTGCCGGATCGCGTTCATCGCTCGGTCCCCCGGCCGTCGCTGACCGCCGGCACGGTGACCGCGCCGGTGACGGGTCCGTACGGCACGGTCATCATGACGCTCGTGCCGGAACCGGGCGACGACCAGATCTGGACGTCACCGCCGACCCGGCCGATCCGCTCACGCACCGAACCGCGGAGGCCCATCCGGTCGGCTCCGGTGGCGTCCTCGTCGAACCCACGACCGTCGTCGACCACCATGACGGTGCAGGACGCGCTGTCGTCGAACACGCTGACCTCTGCGGCGTCGGTCCCCGCGTGCTTCCGCACGTTGGCCAGGCACTGGCCGACGGCCCGGACCACCGCCGACAGCGCACGCTGGTCCAGGCGCTCGAGCGCGGAGGGGTCACCCGAGACGGTCACGTCGAGCCCGAGCGTCCGGTGCTCGTCGACCATGGTGCCGAACGCCTCGGCCGCGGCCCCGGGACGCGGGCGGGCGGCCGGCGCGAGCCACCCCTTGCCGGTGAGCACCGCGACGTCGGCGTCGACCGTCTCGGCGAGGTGCGGGTCCATCGGGCCGTCCGGCGCGAGGGCGATCGCGCCGAGGTGGTTGAGCACGGTGTCGTGCAGGATCGCGGACGCCTCGGCCTCGACCCCGGCGCGGTAGGCGGACACGTGTTCTTCACGGGCAGAGCGCAGGAGCTCGGGCTGCACCCGTTCGCTCCGCCCGGTGCTGCGGGTCGTGAAGAGCACGAGCGCGACCACGAAGCCCAGCGTGACCCAGGCGAGGATGAGCGGACGGGGCGACTGGTCGGCCTGCACGATGGCGATCCAGGTGGCGAGTCGTCCGGTCAGGAAGCCGACGAAGGACCACAGCACGACGCGGCTCGGCACGGCGCCTGCTCCCCCGACCAGGATGAGCGGGATCACGACGAGGGACATCAGGTACGAGGTCACCCACCCGGTCGGCACCTGCTGCTGGACCCCGACGGCGAACCACCAGGCGCAGACACCGCCGACGGCCAGGAAGGCGATCGCCGAGACGCGGTTGCCGAACTGCACGTGCACGCCGATCATGGCGAGCATCGGGACGACGGCCAGCGCCGTGCCGACGACCTGCACCCCGGGCTCGGACAGGCCGTAGAGCACGAGCGTGATGGCCGCGGCCAACAGCGAGCCGATGGCGCCGGCGTGGAATGCGCGCACGGTCGACCACGCGTTCACTCGCGGTGCGAGGTGCGTGGGGATGCCGAGCACGAGGTGGATCCTTCCGGGTGGCGAGGGCGCCGTCCACGATCCAACCACCGGAGCAGCGGCCGTGTACCCCGAATCCGGGGCCGTGCGGCGACCCGCACGATGATAGCGGCCCGGACCGGGGTCTTGCTGTCCCCCGAACGTGGACCGGACACGACCCGGACGGACGCTCCTCAGAACAGCGTCTGCGCCGCAGCCGGCCGGAGCAGCCGCTGGTCGAACCCGGGGTCGGCGCGCTTCAGCGGTGACACCGTCGGCACCGACTGCTCCTGCGGCAGCGCCTGCGGCCCGCCCGTGCCCAGCCCCTGCGGCACGCCCGGCTGCAGCGTCCGCGGTTCCGAGAAGCCCATCGACCCCGTCGCCGGGTCCACTCGCCCCAGTCCGACCCCGTGCGCCGCCAGGATCGGGCGGATGCGCTCCGACAGCCACCGTCGGTAGTCCTTCGGCGCGTAGGTGTTGTCGAGGTACATCGCGCGGTACCGCTGCACCAGGTCGGGTCGCTCGCGGCCGAGCCACTCGAACCACCACGGCTTGACGCCCGGCCGCAGGTGCAGCGCCGAGTACATGATGGTCGTCGCGCCGGCCGCGGTCGCCCGACCGATGGCGTCGTCGAGGTGCGCCCGGGTGTCGGTGATGTACGGCAGCACCGGCATCAGGAACACGGCGCAGTCGAGCCCCGCGTCGCGGATGGCCCGCACGGTCGCCAGCCGGGCCGACGTCGTCGGGGTGCCGGACTCGACCGACTGCTGCAGCGAGTCGTCGTACACGGCGATCGACATCGCGAGGTCGACCGGCACCACCTTCGCCGCCTCGGCCAGCAGCGGCAGGTCGCGGCGCAGCAGTGTGCCCTTCGTCAGGATGCTGAACGGGGTGCGCGACTCCGCCAGCGCCTCGATCACCCCGGGCATCAACCGGTACCGCCCCTCGGCCCGCTGGTACGGGTCGGTGTTCGTGCCGAGCGCCACCGGGTGACGGTCCCACGAGGGCTTGCCGAGCTCACGACGCAGCACGTCGGCGACGTTCGTCTTCACCACGATCTGCTGGTCGAAGTCGGCGCCGCCGTCGAACTCCAAGTAGGTGTGGGTCGGGCGGGCGAAGCAGTACACGCAGGCGTGGCTGCACCCGCGGTACGGGTTGATCGTCCAGCCGTACGTGCCCGACCCGTCCGCGCTCGGCACCCGGTTCAGGGCGCTCTTCGCCAGGACCTCGTGGAAGGTCACCCCGGCGAACTCGGGCGTCGTCACACTCCGGACGAACCCGCTGTTCGATTCCATCCCGGGCAGCGCGTCGCTCTGCTCGGCGTCGATCGCCTGTCCACTCCACCGCATGCCGTCATTCGAACACACGTTCGAACAGACCGCAAACCCGAGCGGACCACGACAGGCCTCAGTGGTGCAGGCCGAGCACCTTCGCCGTGCGCTCGAGCGTGGCGTCGGCCAGAGCCGGGTCGTCCCCCAGGTCCTGCCCGTAGGTCGGCACCATCGCGCGGACGTCGTCCTGCCAGCCGTCCCACCGGTCCGGGAAGCACCGGCGCAGCATCGTGAGCATGATCGGCACGGCGGTCGAGGCACCCGGCGACGCCCCGAGCAGGCCGGCGATCGAGCCGTCGGCGGCGGTGATGACCTCGGTGCCGAACTGCAGCACACCGCCCTTGTCCTTGTCGGGCTTGATCACCTGGACACGCTGCCCCGCGGTGATGCGGTGCCAGTTCTCGGGCTCGGCGCTCGGCATGAAGTCGCGGAGCGCCTCGAACTTGGTGTGCTTCGACGCGAGGAGCTGGCCGACCAGGTAGCGGACCAGGTCGAAGTTCGAGAACGCGACGCTCAGCATCGGGCGGAGGTTGTGCGGTCGGATCGAGCGGAACAGGTCGAGGACCGAGCCCTGCTTCAGGAACTTCGGGCTGAACCCGGCGTACGGCCCGAACATCAGCGACGACCCACCGTCGACGATGCGGGTGTCGAGGTGCGGCACCGACATCGGCGGGGCACCGACGCTGGCCTTGCCGTAGACCTTGGCGGAGTGCTTCTGCACCACCTCTGGGTCGTCGGTGCGCAGGAACTCGCCCGACACCGGGAAGCCGCCGTAGCCGCGGATCTCCGGGATGCCGGACTTCTGCAGCAGGTGCAGGGCCCCGCCACCGGCGCCGACGAAGACGAACTTCGCGGCGATGCGCTGCGTCGACCGGCCGATCTCGTTGCGCACGTTGAGCACCCAGCCCTCGGACACCTTCGAGCGGGTCAGGTTGGTGACCTGGTGCGAGGGTTCGAACTCGACACCGTCGATCTCGAGCTGGTCGAAGAGCTGGCGGGTGAGCGACCCGAAGTCGACGTCCGAGCCGGCTGCCGAGTAGGTCGCCGCGATCGGCTGGTCCTTCTTGCGGCCAGGGATGAGCGCCGGTGCCCACTTCCGGATCTGCGCCGGGTCGTCCGAGAACTCGATGCCCGCGAAGAGCGGGTGGTTCCGCATGGCCTCGTACCGGGCGCGCATGTACGCGACGTTGGCCTCGCCCCACACGAAGGAGATGTGCGGCGTGGGGTTGATGAAGTTCGTGGGTTCGGGCAGCACGCCGGTCTCGACCAGGTGCGCCCAGAACTGCCGCGAGACCTGGAACTGCTCGTTGACCGTGACGGCCTTCGCGATGTCGACGCGGCCGTCCGGCAGTTCCGGCGTGTAGTTCAGCTCGCACAGTGCCGAGTGCCCGGTGCCCGCGTTGTTCCACGGGTTCGAGGACTCCTGCGCCACCGTGCCGAGCCGCTCGTACACGCGGATCTTCCAGCTCGGCTCGAGCTTGTGGATGATGGCCCCGAGCGTGGCACTCATGATGCCTCCGCCGATCAGGACGACGTCGATGGGGTCCACCTGCTGCTCTGCCACCCGTCGATCCTACCGGCGGCACCCGACAGACGGACAGGAGGCCCGTGGCGGTGTCGCCACGGGCCTCCTGTCCGTCTGCTGGTCGCGCCCGGGGCGCGCTACGCGTCGACGGAGCGGCGCGCGACGATCGTCTCGGCGATCTGCACCGCGTTGAGCGCGGCACCCTTCCGCAGGTTGTCGTTGCTGACGAACAGCACGAGGCCGCGGCCCTCGGGCGCGGACTGGTCCGCGCGGATGCGGCCGACGAACGCCGGGTCCTTGCCGGCGGCCTGCAGCGGGGTCGGGACGTCGGAGAGTTCGACCCCGGGTGCGCTCGACAGGATCTCGGTCGCACGTTCGGGCGACAGCGGACGCTCGAACTCGGCGTGCACCGAGATGGAGTGCCCGGTGAACACGGGGACGCGCACGCAAGTGCCGGCGACGAGCAGGTCGGGCAGCTCGAGGATCTTCCGGCTCTCGTTCCGGAGCTTCTTCTCCTCGTCGGTCTCACCCAGGCCGTCTTCGACGATGCTGCCGGCGAGCGGCACGACGTCGAAGGCGATCGGACGGACGTACTTGACGGGCTCGGGGAACGTCACGGCGGATCCGTCGTGCGTCAGCGCAGCGGTGTCCTGCTCGAGCGCGGCCTTCGCCTGGCCCAGGAGTTCCTCGACCCCGGCGAGCCCGGAACCCGAGACCGCCTGGTAGGTCGTCGCGACCAGGCGGCGGAGCCCGGACTCGGTGTCGAGCACCTTGAGCACCGGCATGATCGCCATGGTCGTGCAGTTCGGGTTCGCGATGATCCCCTTCGGCGCCTGGTCGATGGCGTGCGGGTTCACCTCGCTCACCACGAGCGGGACGTCGGGGTCCATGCGCCAGGCGCTGGAGTTGTCGACGACGAGTGCCCCGGCGGCGGCGAACTTCGGCGCGAGGGCCCGCGAGGCGGTGGCCCCGGCGGAGAACAGCGCGATGTCGATGCCGGACGGGTCGGCGACCTCGGAGTCCTCGACCACGATCTGCTCGCCGCGGAACGGCAGCGTCGTGCCGGCGGAACGGGCGCTCGCGAAGAAGCGGACCCGGTCGGCCGGGAACGCGCGCTCTTCGAGCAGGCGACGCATCACGGCGCCGACCTGGCCGGTGGCGCCGACGACGGCGACGGTGAGGGTGCTCATGCGGTGCTCCTGGTGGTTCAGCGGATCGACGGGTCGGCGGGCGTCAGCGGCCGGTGCCGGCGTAGACGACGGCCTCGGCGTCGGCGTCGAGGCCGAACGCGCTGTGCACGACGCGCATCGCCTCGTTCAGGGTGTCGGCGCGGGTCACGACCGAGATGCGGATCTCGGACGTGGAGATCATCTCGATGTTGATCGACGCGTCGTGCAGGGCGCGGAAGAGCTGCGCCGAGACGCCGGCGTTCGTGCGCATGCCAGCGCCGACCAGGGCGAGCTTGCCGATCTGGTCGTCGTACTGGATGCTCTCGTAGCCGATGTCGGCCTTCGCGACCTCGAGCGCCGTCAGCACGGTCTGGCCCTGGTCCTTCGGCAGGGTGAACGAGATGTCCGTCCGCCCGGTCGACGCCGCCGACACGTTCTGGACGATCATGTCGATGTTCGCCCCGGCGCGTGCCACGTTGGTGAAGATCTCGGCGGCCTTGCCCGGCTGGTCCGGGACCCCCACGACGGTGATCTTGCCCTCGGAGAGGTCTCCGGCGATCCCGGTGATGATCGGTTCTTCCACGGTTTCCCCCTCGGCAGGGTTGTAGACGATGGTGCCCTCGTTGTTGTTGAACGAGGACCGGACGTGCAGGGTGACGCCGTGCCGCCGGGCGTACTCGACGGCGCGGATGTACAGGACCTTGGCACCCGAGGCTGCGAGCTCGAGCATCTCCTCGCTGGTGACGCGTTCGACCTTGCGGGCCTTCGGCACGACGCGAGGGTCGGCGGTGAAGATGCCGTCAACGTCGGTGTAGATCTCGCAGACGTCGGCGTCGAGTGCTGCGGCGAGGGCGACGGCCGTGGTGTCCGAGCCGCCGCGGCCGAGCGTGGTGATCTCGCCCGTGGTGCGGTTGAAGCCCTGGAACCCGGCGACGATCGCGACGTGGCCGGAGTCGAGCGCCTCGCGCACGCGCTTCGGGGTGACGTCGACGATGCGGGCCTTGCCGTGCTGGGCGTCGGTGAGCATGCCGGCCTGGCTGCCGGTGTAGGAGGACGCTTCGACCCCGAGGCTCTTGATCGCCATCGCGAGCAGCGCCATCGAGATGCGCTCCCCCGCGGTCAGGAGCATGTCGAGCTCACGGCCGGCGGGGATCGGCGTGACGGAGTGCGCCAGGTCGACGAGTTCGTCGGTGGTGTCGCCCATCGCCGACACCGCCACGACCACGTCGTTGCCGGCCTTCTTCGTCTCGACGATCCGCTTCGCCACGCGCTTGATGCTCTCGGCGTCCGCGACGGATGAACCACCGAACTTCTGCACGATCAAGGCCACTGGCTGGTACTCCCGGAGACGGCGACACCGCGAGGTCTCGCGGTCTCACAATGGTAGTCGGTGTTTCGGGGATGTTGCGTGCGAGCGGGCCCCGACGCAAGGATCCTGCGTGGCGGTCAGCCGCCGACGACGCGGCGCCCTTCGAAGGCACGACCGAGCGTGACCTCGTCGGCGTACTCCAGGTCGCCGCCGACCGGCAGCCCCGACGCGAGCCGGGTGGTGCGGATGCCCATCGGGACGAGCAGCCGACTGAGGTAGGTCGCCGTCGCCTCGCCCTCGAGGTTGGGATCGGTCGCGATGATGACCTCGGCCACGGTGCCGTCGGCCAGACGTGTCATGAGCTGCTGGATGCGGAGGTCGTCCGGTCCGATGCCGTCGATCGGGCTGATCGCCCCACCGAGCACGTGGTACAGCCCGCGGAACTCGCGGGTGCGCTCGATCGCCGCGACGTCCTTCGCCTCTTCCACGACGCAGATCGTGGCCGGCGAGCGGCGCGGGTCGCGGCAGATGCTGCACTGGACGTTCTCGGTGACGTTGCCGCAGATCTCGCAGAAGCGGACCCGCTCCTTGACGTCGGCGAGCAGCTCGGACAGCCGGCTCGGGTCGAACGACTCGGTCTGCAGGATGTGGAAGGCGATGCGCTGCGCCGACTTCGGGCCGATGCCGGGCAGGCGACCGAACTCGTCGATGAGGTCCTGGACGATCCCGTCGTACATCAGGCACCGTCCTGGTGGAGAGCGGTCTCCTCGATGAACTGGGCGTTGAGGATCTCACGCACGACGGCCTCGCCGTACCGGCCGGCGACCGGGGCGCGGCGTGCGGGCGGTGCGGTGCGCGCGGGTGCGGCGGTCGGCTGGGCCGCGCGCTGCGGTGCGGGCTGCTGCGCCGGGGCTGCCGGCCCGGCGGCTGCGGGCGCTGCGCCGCGTCCGATCCCCGGGTCGGGGAACGGGGCACCGTCGTCGTACGGTTCGTCGTCGAGTGGGTAGTCGTCGACCGGGACGCCCGGCACGACGGGACCGCCGGGAGGCACGGCTCCCGCTCCGGACGCCGCCTGCGGCCCCGGGGTGGTCGGGCCGTCGGGCTGCCCGGCCGTGGCAGCGCCCCGTTGCGCGGGTGCGGCCGACGGTGTCGGCTCGGTCGGCTGGGGCGTGCTCGTCTCGGCGGGGGCGACCGGCGCGGACGCCGGCACGGTGCCGAAGGGTGCTGCCCAGCTGGGCTCGACGGACTCCGGGACGGCGTCAGCGGTGGGGTCGCTGGCGGGGATCGTCGCGACCGCCCAGTCCGTCACCGGCGCACCGGATGGAGCGGGGGCCGGTTCGGCCGGTGCCTGGTCGCGCTGTGGGGCGGACGCGGTCGGCGCTGCCTTCGGCTCCGGCGAGGACTTCGGCGCCGGCGCGGACTTCGGCGCGGGCGCTGCCGTCGGCGCAGGAGGTGCCGTCGACTCGGGTGCTGCCGACGCGGCCTTCGGCTCGGCGGCAGGGGCAGCCGTCGGCGTGGGCTCACCAGCGGAAGCCGGCGCCGGGGACTCCGGTGCTGCGGGCGCCGGCGCCGGGGCCGGGGCCGGGGCCGGGGTCGCGGCGGCGGGCGCCTGGGCAGCGGGCGCCGGACGCTGGGCCGGTGCGGCGGCCTGCGGTGCCGGAGCCGACTGCTGCTGCTGCTGCTGGGGACGCTGCTGCTGTCCGGGCCCGCGGGCGACGAACTTCACCCGGAGGCCGAGGACGTCCACGATGGCGGCACGCAGCAGTTCGCTGACGCTCGCCGAGGGGTCGGACATCTCCTTGAACGAGGCGACGTCCTGCTGGCTCGGGAACGTCAGCGTCAGCACGTCGTCGCGGAGTGCAGTGACCTGCGCCGTGACGACCACCGACCACGCCGAACGCTTGGCGTGCTGCACGTGCTCGACGATCTGCGGCCAGGAGTCGCGCATCTGCTGGAAGCCGACGGCACCGACGGTCCGGACGGCGGGCTCGTCCCCGATCGTCGTGCCCTGACCGGTGGACGACGGGCTGACCGGCTCGGCCGCGGGCTTCGAGGGCTCCGGCTTCGCGGGCTCCGGCTTCGAGGGCTCGGACTTCGCGGGCTCGGCCGAGGTCTGCGCGGGTGCTCCAGGAGTGCTCGGAGCGACCGCTGCCCACGACGCTGCGGCGTCACGGGCAACGGCTCCGGAGTCGGCCTGCGGCGCGGCGGGCTGCTCGACGGGACGCTCGGGCGTCGGACGAGCCGCTGCCGGAGCGGGCGTCGGGGCGAGGGAGGGAGCAGGCGCTGCGGGAGCCGCGGCTGCCGGCTGCTCACGACGCGGTGCAGCGGAGACGACGGGAGCGGACTGCTCGCCGGCGCCGGCCTGGTGTCCACCGGCGTCGTGTCCACCGACGTCGCCCACCCCGACACGACGTTCCAGGCGCTCGACCCGGGCGAGGGCTCCGCGCTGGGTGTCGTCGGCCTCGGGCACGAGCATCCGGGCAGTCATGAGCTCGAGGTGCAACCGGGGCGAGGTCGCGCCGGTCATCTCGGTGAGGGCCCGGTTCGCGATGTCGGCGGAGCGGGAGAGCCCGGTCGCGCCGAAGACCCCGGCCTGGCGGCTCATGGTGTCGAGTTCTTCCGGGGAGACCCCGCGCAGGACGGCGGCGGCGCTCTCGTTCGTCGCCGCGACGACGATCAGGTCGCGCAGGCGCTCGAGCAGGTCCTCGACGAAGCGGCGGGGGTCCTGTCCGGTCTGCACGACGCGGTCGATCGCGGCGAACGCGGACGCCGGGTCGGCGACGGCCAGGGCGTCGACGACGTCGTCGAGCAGGGCGGCGTCGGTGTAGCCGAGCAGGGCCACGGCACGCTCGTAGGCGATCGCACCGTCTTCGCTGCCGGCCATCAGCTGGTCGAGCAGCGACAGGGTGTCACGGACGGATCCACCGCCGGCACGCACCACCAGGGGCAGGACGCCGGGGGCCACCGACACGGACTCCTGCGTGCAGAGCTGCTCGATGTACTCGAGCATCACCGCGGGCGGGACGAGCCGGAACGGGTAGTGGTGGGTGCGCGACCGGATGGTGCCGATGACCTTCTCGGGCTCGGTCGTCGCGAAGATGAACTTGACGTGCTCCGGGGGTTCCTCGACCAGCTTCAGAAGCGCGTTGAAGCCCTGCGGCGTCACCATGTGCGCTTCGTCGAGGATGAAGATCTTGTAGCGGTCGCGAGCCGGCGCGAACACGGCACGGTCGCGCAGGTCACGCGCGTCGTCGACACCGTTGTGGCTCGCGGCGTCGATCTCGATGACGTCGAGCGAACCGCTGCCGTCGCGGGCGAGTTCCACGCAGCTCGGGCAGACGCCGCACGGGGTGTCGGTCGGGCCCTCGGCGCAGTTCAGGCAGCGCGCCAGGATGCGGGCCGACGTCGTCTTGCCGCAGCCACGGGGCCCGCTGAACAGGTAGGCGTGGTTGACGCGGTTCGTGCGGAGCGCCGTGCGGAGCGGGTCGGTGACCTGCGACTGCCCGATCAGCTCGGCGAAGTTCTCGGGCCGGTAACGGCGATACAGGGCGGTGACCACGCGACAAGGGTAGCCGTCACGACCGACAACCCGCGTGCCCGTCCACAGGTCGTCCTGCCGGGCCGGACCACCCGTCGGCGGTGGGCCGAGCGCCCGGACGGCACCGCGCCTCCCGTCCGTCTGGTCGACGGGCGGGAGGCGCGGTGTGTGACGCTGGTGCGGACTCAGCCGCGGGTGCGGCGACGGAGCCTGCCGGCGAGGCGGGAGAGCCCCAGCAGCAGGAACCCGAGGGCCACCAGGCCCGCCGCGGTGCCGGCGATCGGGACGACGTCCGCGCCGGTCCAGGCGAGGGCACCGGTGCCGTTGCCGGAGCCACCGATCCCGGCGCCGGAGCCGTTCCCGGAGCCACCGCCGATGCCGGAGCCGTTCCCGGAGCCGTTTCCGGTCCCGGTGCCGGAGCCGCCGCCGGTCCCCGGCGTCCCGGGCAGACCGGGCGCACCCGGCGTTCCGGGGGCCCCGGGCGTCCCAGGCGTCCCAGGCGTCCCCGGGGTGCCGGGCGTGCCCGGCTCCTCCGGGTCGACGGCGTCGTCCATCACCATGACGCGGAGCATCTGCGCCTGCGAGGTGAACCCGCCGACCGACTGGGTGACGCGCAGCATGTGACCGCCGACCGGCAGCGCCACCATGACCCACCACTCGCCGTCCTCGTCGGCCGTCGTGGCGACCGCGTCGCGGCCCATCGGCTGCACGGTGACGGTCGCGCCGGGCTCGGCGGTGCCCGTGACCATCAGGTCGTGGTCACCGTCCTCGTCGGCCATGTACTGCGAACCCGGTGTCGGCGAGGTGACCGCGAGCGGCTCCAGGGTGTCGACCACGATCGGCACCTGCGGCGCCGCCGAGGTCGTGCCGTTCACCGACTGCGTGGCGCTGATCGTCCACTCCCCCTCGGGGACACGCTCGAACACGACGCTCCACGCCCCCTCGTCGTCGGCGGTGGTGGTACGGACCTGCCCGGTGGACAGGGTCACCGTCACCGCGGCGCCGGGGGTGGCCTGACCGGTCACCGTGAACGAGCCGGTGTCACCGAAGCCGTCCGCCTGGATGAGCTGCCCGGCGTCGGGGCTCGTGATGACGATGCCCGTCTCCTGCGCAGCCACGACCGTGACGTCGGCGGTCACCGGGTCGGAGGTCCGACCGCCGACCGTCTGCGTCACCGACACCGTGTGGTCCCCGAGGGGGACGCCACCGATCGTGACCGTCCACGAACCGTCGTCGCCGGCGGTCGTCGTGGCGGTCCGGCCGTCGACGTCGACCGTGACGGTCGCACCGGGCTCGGCGGTGCCGCTCACCGGGACCGACGTCGTCGACCCCGTGGTCGGGAACGCCTGACCGTCGGTCGGGCTCGAGATGACGACCGGCGTCGCGGCCGTCACGGTGAAGCCGACCTGCGGAGCGTCGGTGGTGGCACCGTCGACCGTCTGGCTGGCGGCGACCGTGTGGGATCCCTCGGCGACGTCCCGCACCGTCACGGACCACGTACCGTCGTCGTCCGCGGTCGTGGCGACCGCGGTGCCGTCGTCGATGCGGACCGAGACAGCGGCGTTCGGTGCGGAGGTACCGGTCACCCGCACGTCGGTCGAACCGCCGAGCACCCGGTGGTCGGTGCCGTCGGCCGGGCTGGTCACGACGATCGCGTCCGCGGCGGCGACCACGACGGTCACGTCGCGCTCGATCGCATCGGACGTCGTGCCGTTCACGACCTGGGTGACGACGAGCGTGTGGTCCCCCGCCGGCACGTCGGCCAGCGTGGTCTCCCACCGTCCGTCGGTGCCGACACGGACCACGACCGGGTCGGCGTCGTCGAGGACGACGCGGACCGACGCGCCGGGCTGGCCCTCGCCGCCGACCGGGACGGTCGCGGTGGGGTCGGTGCTCGGCACGGTGAACGTGGTGTCGTCGGCCGGTGCGGTGACCGTCAGCGCGGCACCGGGTGCCACGGTGAAGGTGCTGCGCACCGCCGCGGACGTCGAGCCGTCGACCGTCTGGGTCGCCCGGATCGTGTGCTCGCCGACGGTGGTGTCCGGCAGTTCGACGCTCCAGGTACCGGCGTCGGTCGCGGTCACGGTCCGGGCGTCGCCGCCGTCGATCGTGACACGGACCTCGGCACCGGGCTCGGCAGCCCCCGCGGCGGTGAGGGTCGCGACGGAGTCACGCTGGGCGACCCGGATCGTGGTGCCGTCCGCCGGGGTGGCGATCGTGATCGGGTCGGCGACGAGGACGCGGACGTCCACCGTCACCGGCGCGGACTCGGTGCCGTCGATGCGCTGCGTGACGCTCACGGTCGTCGTGCCGGCCGGCACACCGGGGACCGAGACGCTCCACGCGCCGTCGTCGTCCGCGGTGGTCGACTCGGTGCGACCGTCGCCCAGGTCGACCACGATGGTCGCGCCCGGCTCGGCGGTGCCGACGACGTCGACCGTCGTCGTGCCGTCCCCGTCGGCGACCGTGTACTCCTGGTCGGCCGTCGGCTCGGTGATGACGACGGGCGCGCCCGCCTCGATCTCGAAGGTCGTCTCGACCGGCGTGGTCGAGGTCGAGCCGTCCACGGTCTGCGTCACCTCGACGGTGTGCTCGCCGACACCGAGGTCCGGCACGTCGACGCTCCACGAGCCGTCGTCACCGGCGGTGACCTCGACGGGGTTGCGGTCGTCGACGGTGACCGTCACCGTGGCGCCGGGCTGGGCGTCACCGGCGACCGTCACGGTCGTCGTCGCGTCGCCGTCGGCCACCGTGATCGGGTCGTCGCCGGGCTCACGAATGGTGAGGTCCGCGGCGGCGACCACGGACACCGGTCGTTCGACCGCCGCGCTCGTGGTGCCGTTCAGGGCCTGCGTGACCGAGGCCGTGAACGAGCCGGTCGGCACGTCCTCGACCGTGGTCGTCCAGCGGCCGTCCTCGTCCACGGTCGCCGTGGCGGTCCCACCGTCGCCGAGGTCGACCGTGACGGTCGCGCCCGGCTCACCGGTGCCCGCGAAGTCGACCCCGGTGGTGGCGTCGTCGTCCGCCACCGTGACGGTGGTGGCACCGCGCGGGGTGGACACGACGAGCGGGGCGCCGGCACGGACCGACACCGCCGCAGTCACCGGCGTCGAGGTCTGCCCGCCGACGACCTGCGTCGCGGTGACGCGGTGGTCACCGACCGGGACGTCCTGGAAGGTGGTCTCCCACCGGCCGTCCTCGTCCACGGTCACCGTCTCGGTCTCGCCGGTCGAGATCCGGACCGTCACCTCGGCGTCGGGCTGCGCCCGACCGGTCACCTCGACGTCGGCGGTGCCGGACGTGTCGGCGACCGTCAGGACGTCGCCGTCCTCCGGGGTCACGATGGCGAGCGCGGTCCCGGCCCGCACCGTGACGGTCTGGTCCGGACTGGAGGCGGTGGTCCCGCCGACCGTCTGGCTGGCGGTGAGCGTCGGGGTGCCGACACCGACCCCGCCGAACGTGACCGTCCAGTCGCCGTCCGCGTCCGCGGTGGTGGTCGCCTCGTCGTCGCCGAGTCGCACCGTCACCGGCGCGCCCGGCTCCGCCGAACCCGTGACGACGACGTCGCGCGTCGCATCGGCGTCCGGCACGAGGAGGACCACGTCGGTCCCCGGCGCGGTGATCGTGACGGCGTCGGCGGCCTCGATCGTCACCGTGCGCTCGACCGGGTCGGAGGTGCGCGGGTCGGAGACTGTGCCGGCCAGGGTCTGGGTGACCGTGACCTGGTGCTCGTCGACACCGAGGTCGGGGAACGTGACCGACCACGTGCCGTCGGCACCGACCGTCGTCTCCTGGTCCTCGGAGCCGGCGAGGGTCGCCGTGACCGCGGCGCCGGGCTGGCCGGTGCCGGTGACCGTGACGTCGCGCACGACGTCCGGTCCGGCGACCGTGATCGGGTCCGTGGCCGGACCGGTGATCGTCAGCGCGTTGGCCGTGACGACCTCGAAGGTGATCGGGACGGCGCTCGTCACGACGTCCTCGACCTCCTGGCTCGCGGATGCCGTGTACACGCCGGTCGGGGCGAGACCGGTGGCGTCGACCGCCCAGCGTCCGTCGTCGTCAGCCGTGGTGGTGAACCGGGTGCCGGGGCCGACCGAGACGGTCACCACGGCGCCGGGCTCGGCCGTGCCGGTGATCCGGACGGTCGCGGTGGCGTCGGCGTCGACCACGACGAAGCGTGCGCCGCTCGCCGGGGTGTCGATGACGATGGCGTTGCCGGGGACCACGGTGAAGTCACGCGTGACCACCGGGCCGTCGGTGCCGTTCACGGTCTGCACGGCCTCGACCGTGTGCTCGCCGATGCCGAGCTGCGTGGTCGGGAGCTCCCAGTTGCCGGCCGTGTCCGTGACGACCTCGACGGGGTCGCCCTCGTCGATCGTGACGGCGACGGTCGCGCCGGCCTCCGCGGTGCCGCGGACGACCACGTTGGCCTGCCCGCCGGTGCCGGCGGGGACCTCCTGGGCGTCACCCGGTGCCACGATGACGAGCTCGTCGCCGGCCTCGACCGCGAAGTCACGGTCGACCGGTGCTGAGGTCGCACCGTCGACGGTCTGGGTGACCGTCGCGGTGTGGTCGCCGGTGCCGACGTCGGTGAGGACCACCGACCAGGCGCCCTGCGGGTTCGCGGTGGTGGACACCGCGTCGCCGTCGTCCAGGACGACCTCGATGCGGGCACCGGGCTGCGCGGTGCCCCGCACGGTGACGTCGACGACGGAGTCGTCGGTCGCGACCGTGACGGTGGCGTCCTGCGCCGGAGCGGTGACGGCGAGCGGGGCGCCCGCCTGCACCGTGACGACCTGGCGGACGGCCGGCGAGGTGGTCCCGCCGACGGTCTGCGTCGCCGAGATCGTGTACCGACCGACCGGGACGTCGGTGACGGTCAGCGTCCAGGTGCCGTCGTCGTCGGCCGTCGTGGTGGCGGTCAGTCCGTCGCCGAGCGAGACCCGCACCTCGGCGCCGGCCTCGGCCGTGCCGGCCAGGTCGAGGTCGGTGGTGGTGTCGGCGTCGAGGACCGTGACCACGTCGCCGTCCGCGGGCGCGGTGATCGCGAGCGGGTCGCCCGCCTCGACGGTGAAGGTGGTCTCCACCGGGCCGGACGTGGTGCCGTCGACGCTCTGACGCGCCGTGACGGTGCGCTCCCCGACCGGGACGTCGGCGAAGGTCGTCGTCCAGGCGCCGTCCTCGTCCGCGGTGACCGCGGCGGTGAAGGAACCACCGATGCCGACGGTGACCCGGGCGTTCGGAGCGGCCGAGCCGGACACCGTCACCGGGGTGGTCGAGCTGTCGTCGGCGACGGTGATGGTGCTGCCGTCGGCCGGCTCGTCGATGGTGAGCGCGGGGGCCGCCGTCACGGTGAAGTCCCGGGTGACCGCGGCGCTCGTGGTGCCGCCGACGGTCTGGGTGACCTCGGCCGAGTACTCCCCGGCCGGGACGTCCGTGACGCTCGTCGACCAGGTGCCGTCGGCGTTCGCGCGGGTGGTGGCGGTCAGGCCGTCACCGAGGTCGACGTCAACGCGGGCACCGGCCTGTGCGCTGCCGGAGAACGGGACGGACCGGGTGTCGCCGGCGAGCGGGAAGTCCTGGTCAGCCGTGGGAGTGTCGACGGTCAGGCCGGCTGCGGCCACGACCCGGAAGGACCGGGTCACGGGTGCCGAGGTCGTGTCGCCGACGGACTGCGTGACGCTCGCCGTCTGCTCGCCGACCGGGACCTCGGGGACGGTGACGCTCCAGGCGCCGGCGTCGTCCGCCGTGCCCGTCGCGGTCACGCCGCCGCCGAGGTCGACGTTGATGCGCGCGTTCGCCGTCGCGGTGCCCGTCAGGGTGACCGGGGCGGTCTCCCCCGTGGTGGTGAAGGCCTGACCGGCCGTGGGGGTGGTGATCGTCAGTGCACGCTGGGCGACGACGGAGAACTCCTGCGTCGCGGTGCCGGCCGCTGTGCCGCCGACCGTCTGGGTCGCGGTCGCGGTGTACGCACCGGTGGGGACGTCGGCGATGGTCGTCGTCCAGGTCCCGTCGGCAGCGACGGTCGCGGTGCCGGTCAGGCCTCCGCCGAGGCTGACGGCCACGGCGGCACCGGGCTCGCCGGCCCCGCTCACGACGACGCTGCGGGTCGAGGTCGCCGACGGCACGGTGAACTGCTGTCCGGCCGTGGGCGCCGTGATGGTCGGAGCCGCGAACGCCGTGGCGCGCACGGTCGAGGTGGCGAGGTCCACGGTGGCGACGTTCGCCCCGGGGAGCACGGAGAGCCGCAGGGCGTGCACGCTCCGCGATCCGGTGTCGTACCCGCGGGGGTCGCGGAAGCCGGTGGTGTCCTGCGCGTTCACGGTGAGGTCGACGACCTGACGGAGCAGCAGCACGACGGGGCTCAGCAGGGTGGAGACGGCCGAGGTCGTCGCCGTGAGCGTCGTGCCGAGGTTCGTCAGGGCCGTGCCCGTCACCAGGGGACGCACGATGGTCTGCAGTGCCGGGATGACGACGGTGTTGACCGCCGGGGCGAGCAGGGTGCCGAGCACGTTCAGCCCGAGGGGGCCACCGGTCGCCGTCACCGTGGCGGTGGCGGGCGACGTGCCGGCGAGGGCGCCGAGCGTGGTGTCCGCGCGGAGGGCCAGTGCGGTGAGCGGGATGCCCGCGAGGTTGACGTTCGCGGTGACGTTCACCCGGACCGCGGTCGAGTTGATCGTGTTGACGACCGCCGTGTGCAGGGCCGTCGGCAGCTGCGTGCCGAGGATCGTCGTGATGCTCCGGTTGATCGAGCTCACCGCCGCCTCGGTCAGCACCGACGTGTTCGCCGGCTGGCCGTTCAGCGTGGTCAGCTGGTCGAGGTCGACCGTGATCGCGCCCGTCGCCGGTGTGATCGTCACGGCGCCGTCGGTCAGGGGTTCCTGCAGGACCCGGGTCAGGGTGTCGTCGAGGTTCAGGTCCACGGCCGCGGTGACGTTCGCACCGTTGACGTTCACCAGGCCGAGGCTCGTGCCACGGAGCAGCCGCTGGATGTCGGCGGTCAGGGCGGTCGTGGTGCCGGAGAGGGCCCCGTCCGCGCCGACCGCGGAGTTCACCGTTCCCGAGAAGGTGCGCAGGTCGTTCCGGAGCGCGGTGCTGAGTCCGGCGACCGCGGGGCTCGTCAGGTCCAGCTCCGCACCGGCGATGCGGTAGTCCGTCGCCGTCTCGACCGCGGTGCCGCGCGTCGCCTGGATCCGGGACGCCAGGGCACCGATCTCCAGCTGCGCGTTCGACAGCACCGTGGCGTCGGCGCCGACGCGCGAGAACAGCGGGTTGAGGTCGAGCGTCGCGGCGCCGGTGCCCGACCCCGTGCCGACCCCGATGCCGCCGTCGTTCGTCAGGAGCCCCGACGACGCGGTCGCGCCCGTGGCCGAGGTCGTGGCGTACTGGCCGTCGACGCCGAGGGTCAGGATGCCGTTCGGGCCGAGCAAGTTGATGTCGTTGCCGAGGTCCACCCCGATGGCGTTGAGCGCCGTCAGATTGAGCGGCTGGTTCGTGGTGCCGCCGCCCGAGGTCGCACCCCGCGCGGAGTACGCGCCGCCGAGCTGGGCGACCGCGTCGGCGTCGACGATGCCGGAGCCGCTGAGCAGCAGCCCCTCGGCCTCGGCGACGTCGGTCTGGGCGGCCGCAGCGGGTTGGATCGCCACGGTGGCGGCGATGAGCGCCGTCACCGTGGCGACGACGCCGCCGCGCAGGAGGAACCGCCGACCGTCCGTCGCTCGTCCTCGAGCTCGGCCGTCGGCGCGGGTGATCCGTCGTGTCCGTTCGTCCGCTGCGGAGGGTACGGGGGTACCGGGCAGCGACGCGTGCCTGCGCATGCGTGTCTCTTTTCCTGGCGGGCGCGCCCGCCACCTGATCCTCGGAATCCACCGCTGGTGAGGCGGCGGAGGCTCCTCCGCTGGTGAGGCGGTGGAGTGTCGGAACCCTGGTTGGGGATTCCTGAGGCAGATCTTTACACATGATCAGGAAGCTGTCCGCAAGCATCGACGAAAAAGGACGCGAGACCTCCCGAACGGGGGGCGGACACCGGGGAGCCGACTCGACCCGGAACGAAGAAGACTCCTCACGCACCCGCCAGAGCCTGGTTACCCTTGCTGCGTTTCCGCCCTGGGGGAGTTGGCCTGGATGGCGTCACGTGAGGAGCCGCCGAGAAGTCTACCGGACGCAACGGGCAGACTCGAACACATGAAGATCGCCATCGCCGGAGGACACGGCCAGATCGCCCTGCTCCTCGCCCGCCAGATCACCGACGCCGGCCACGACGCCGTCGCGATCGTCCGCAACCCCGCGCACGTGGCCGACGTCGAGCAACAGGGGGCGCGTGCGATCGTCGCCGACCTGGAGCTGCTCGGCGACGACGACCTCGCGCTCCGCCTGCGCGGTGTCGATGCCGTGGTCTTCGCCGCCGGTGCCGGGCCGAACAGCGGCGCCGAACGGAAGCTCACCGTCGATCGCGACGGTGCGATCCTGCTCGCCGACGCCGCCGAGCGTGCCGGCATCGAGCGGTACGTGATGATCTCCGCGATGGCGGCCGACACCTACGACCCCGAGCTCGCCGTCGTGCCCGCACAGGACGACGCCGCGGTGTTCCAGGTCTACCTGCGGGCGAAGGCCGAGGCGGACGCGAACCTGCGGGCCCGACGCCTCCGCTGGACGATCGTGCGCCCCGGCGGCCTGCTCGACACGCCGCCCCAGGGCACCGTGCACGTCGGCCGGACGGTCCCGCGCGGCTCGATCCCCCGAGCGGACGTCGCGACCGTCGTCCTGCACGCACTGCTCGACGACGCCGCGGTCGGCGTGCAGTTCGAGGTCACCAGCGGCGACACCCCGATCCCGTCGGCGCTGAACGCGCTCACCTGACCGGTCGGTCCGCGCGGCGCGCACCGTGCGTGCTTCGTCACCCCGTGCGAGCTCCTCGCCGAAGGTGCCGGGCCGTGCACCGTGCGCACCTGCTCACCCCGTGCGCACTTCCACGCCCCGTGCCGCGCCACAAGCGCGCACCCAACACGCAGCCCCGCACCGTGCACCGGACGTGACCCACCGGCGGCCGGGAGGCACGGTGCCAGCCCGCCCCGCGCCTCCCGTCCGCACCGTGCGCACCTGCTCACCCCGTGCGGACTTCCACGCCCCGTGCCGCGCCACAAGCGCGCACCCACCAGGCAACCCCGCGCCAGCCGAGGAATGCTACACCGTGCACCGGACGCGACCTACGGACGGACGGGAGGCACGGAACCAGCCCGCCCCGCGCCTCCCGTCCGCACCGTGCGCACCTGCTCACCCCGTGCGGACTTCCGCGCCCCGTGCCGCGCTGCAAGCGCGCACCCAGCAGTCAGCCCCGCACCACCCGACGAACACCGCACCGTGGCGCCGCGACGCGCCGCGGCGCCACGCGTCAGAGCGCGACCGCAGCCGACTGCCGGGCGATCTCGAGCTCCTCGTTCGTCGGGATCACGAGCACCGCGACCCGTGAGCCGTCGGTGGAGATGCGGCGGGCGTCCCGCGACGCCAGCTCGTTCCGGTCCGGATCGATCTCGATCCCCAGGTGCTCGAGCCCCGCGAGCACACGCCGCCGCAGCAGCGCGTTGTTCTCGCCGACCCCCGCGGTGAACACGACCGCGTCGAGCCCACCGAGCTGCGCCGTGTAGGCGCCCACGTAGCGACGGATGCGGTGGCGGTACACGGCGAGCGCCGCCTCCGCCTGCTCGTCGCCCTTGGTGGCGGCGTCCTGCACGTCCCGCATGTCACCGTTGCCGGTCAGGCCGAGCAGGCCGGACCGCTTGTTGAGCATGGTGTCGAGCTCGTCGAAGGTCATCCCGGCCTCGCGGTGCAGGTGGATGAGCACCGCGGGGTCGAGGTCACCGGAGCGGGTGCCCATGACGAGCCCCTCGAGCGGAGTGAGGCCCATCGAGGTCTCGATGGACTTGCCGCCGTCGATCGCCGCGACCGAGGCGCCGTTGCCCAGGTGCAGCACGATCGTCTTGAGCTCGGCGAGTGGCCGGTCGAGGAACTCCGCGGCCTGCTCGGAGACGTACTTGTGGCTGGTGCCGTGCATGCCGTAGCGGCGGATCCCGTACTCGGCGGCCAGGTCGGCGGGGATCGCGTACGTGTACGCGTGCGGCGGCATCGTCTGGTGGAACGCGGTGTCGAACACGGCGACGTGGGGGACGTCCGAGAAGACCTGCTTCGCGGCGCGGATCCCCTCGAGGTTCGCGGGGTTGTGCAGCGGTGCGAGGCTGTTGAGGTCCTCGATCTGCTGCTCGACCTGGTCCGTGACGACCGTCGCGCGGTCGAAGGTGGTGCCGCCGTGCACGACGCGGTGGCCGACGACGGCGGGCGGGTGCTCGTCGAACGACGGCCCGACCTTCGCGAAGGCGTCGATCATCGCCTGGAACCCGGCCGCGTGGTCGGGCACCGACGCGGCGTCGTTGGACGACGACTCCCCCGTCAGCGCGTTGGTGTGCTTCCAGGCCCCGGCGGACTCGCCGATGCGCTCGACGAGCCCGGAGGCGAGCGTGCGCTCGTCCTCGAGTTCGATGAGCTGGTACTTGAACGAACTCGAGCCGGAGTTGACGACGAGGGCTGCGGTCACGGGGTGGTCACTTTCTGTCGGGCCTGGAGGCGCGGTGCGGGTCGGGCGGTCAGGCCGCGTCGGTCGCGGTGCCGGCCTGGATCGCGGTGATCGCGACGGTGTTCACGATGTCGCCCACCAGGGCGCCGCGCGACAGGTCGTTGATCGGCTTGCGCAGGCCCTGCAGGACCGGGCCGATCGCCACGGCGCCGGCCGAGCGCTGCACGGCCTTGTACGTGTTGTTGCCGGTGTTGAGGTCCGGGAAGATGAACACCGTTGCGCGGCCGGCGACCGGGGAGTCCGGCATCTTCGTCGACGCGACCGTGGGGTCGGCTGCGGCGTCGTACTGGATCGGGCCCTCGACGAGCAGGTCGGGTCGGCGTTCCCGCACGAACGCGGTGCCGGCGCGCACCTTGTCGACGTCGGCGCCGGAGCCGCTGTCGCCGGTGGAGTAGCTGAGCATCGCGACGCGGGGGTCGATGCCGAACTGGGTCGCGGTCTCGGCGGACGAGATCGCGATGTCGGCGAGCTGCTCGCTCGTCGGGTCCGGGATCACCGCGCAGTCGCCGTAGACGAGCACGCGGTCGGCGAGCGCCATCAGGAACACGCTCGACACGATCGAGGTGTCCGGACGGGTCTTGATGATCTCGAACGACGGCCGGATGGTGTGGGCCGTGGTGTGCTTCGCGCCGGAGACCATGCCGTCGGCGAGCCCGAGCTGCACCATCATCGTGCCGAAGTACGAGACGTCGGTGACGGTGTCGCGGGCGAGCTCGATCGACATCCCCTTGTGGGCGCGGAGCCGGGTGTACTCCTCGGCGAAGCGTTCCCGCAGCTCGGGGTCGAACGGCGAGACGAGCTGCGCGGCCTCGAGGTCGAGGCCGAGCTCGGTCGCCCGCGTGCGGATGGCGGCGGGGTCGCCGAGGATCGTGAGCTCGCAGACCTGGCGCTGCAGCAGGGTGGAGGCGGCACGGAGGATGCGGTCGTCCTCGCCCTCGGGCAGGACGATGCGCTTGCCGTAGCTGCGCGCCCGGTCGAGCAGGCCGTGCTCGAACATGAGCGGGGTGACGACCCCGGACGGGGCGAGCTGCAGGCGGTCGCGCAGGGCCTCGGCGTCGACGTGCTGCTCGAACAGGGCGAGCGCGAGGTCGGCCTTCCGGGGTGAGTCGGCGGCCAGGCGGCCACGGGTCTGGGTGATCCGGAGGGCGGTGTCGTACGTGCCGAGGTCGTTCTGCGCGATCGGCAGCGAGCTCGACAGGCCCTCGAGCAGCCGCGACACCTGCGGGGCGATCTCGAACCCGCCGTTCAGGATGACGCCGGCCAGGCTCGGGAACGTCTCGGACTGGTTGGCGAGCAGCGTGGCGATGAGGACGTCGCTCCGGTCACCGGGGACGACGACGATGCCGCCCTCGATCAACCGGGGCAGCACGTTCTCCATGCTCATGCCCGCGACGACGGTGCCGAGGGCCTCGCGGTCGAGCAGGGCGTCGTCACCGCGGACCAGCGTGGCGCCGGTGGCCTGCAGCAGGGCGCGGACGGTCGGGGCGACGAGCACGCGGTCCTCGGGGATCGCCCACACCGGCACGTCCGGGTGGTCGTCGTGCACGGCCTGCTCGACGCTCGTCACGATGGCGGCGAGGGCGTCCGGGTCGGCACGGTTCACCACGACGCCGAACAGCTGCGCGTGTGCCGCCCGCAGCTCGCTGGTCGTGACGTCCGCCACCTGCGCCATGCCCTCGGGGGTGCGGGCCGCACGTTCGGCCGCGTCGCGGCCACCGAGCACGAGGAGCACCGGAGCGCCGAGGTTCGCGGCGACCTTCGCGTTGAAGGACAGCTCGGTGGGGCTGCCCACGTCGGTGTAGTCGGACCCGAGCACCACGACGGCGTCGCACTGCCGCTCGACCTGGGCGAACCGGGTGACGATGGTGCCGAGCGCCGCCTCGGGGTCGGCGTGCACGTCGTCGTAGGTGACCCCGACCGCGTCGTCGTACGAGATGCCGACGGCCGTGTGCTGCAGCAGCAGCTCGAGCACGTAGTCGGGTTCGACGACCGATCTGGCGACGGGCCGGAACACGCCGACGCGGCCGACGGACCGGGCGAGGGTCTCGAGGACACCGAGGGCGACGGTGCTCTTGCCCGTGTGCCCTTCTGCTGACGTGATGTAGATGCGGGTCGACACGAGGCCCAGGGTAGTCGCCGGACATGTCACGACATCTGGGAGCACCGGCGCCGACGACACGCGGTCGAGAGCACCGCGCAGAACCTGTACCATTGGGTGTCGCCGTCGCGAGACGGTGTCAGGAGAATTCGCCTAGTGGCCTATGGCGCACGCTTGGAAAGCGTGTTGGGTGCAAGCCCTCGGGGGTTCGAATCCCCCATTCTCCGCAGCGAGCAAGGCCGAACAACCACGAAGGACCCGCACCGATCGGTGCGGGTCCTTCGTGGTTCCACGACCGTGCGGTCCCCCACCCTGCGGACGAGCGCGTGCCCTGTTCCCCCTCGGTTGGCCGGGAAACGCTGACCAGGGGTGGAACGGGCTGTCCCCGGTACCCGTCGGTCGCCTATGCTGGCCGAGCGAACGGCTCCGGGACGAGCCGACCGCGGTGCATCGAGCGGCAGGGGCGTCGCTCGGAGGGCGTGCTGATCAGCGTGCCCGGAACACCCGAGGGGACGAGGAGACGCGCCATGGGGGACACCACCGTGCCCGCAGCGCCCGTGCGGCCCGCCGTCTTCGACACGGTCCTCCGTCCGCGCCGGTCCCTCGTCCGCTCCACCGCGCTGAGCATCGCCTTCTCGGCCGTACCGCTCGCCGTCGCCCTGGTCTGGGTCTCGTTCCCGTTCCGCACGTGGGCCGTGTTCGCCGGGATCGTCGTCGCGATGGCCGCGGCCGTCGGCATCGTGTTCGTGCGACTGCACACCGCGTTCATCGGGATCGACGACGACGGCCTGACGATCCGCGGCGTCCTCACGGCGCACCGGCGGATCCCCCGCGAGCGCGTGCACAGCCTGGTGCTCGCCACGACCTTCGGCTCGTCGGTGGACCGGACCGTCCGGGAACTCGTCGCCTTCGACCGGACCGGCACCCACCTCTTCCGGCTCCGCGCCGATGTGTGGGGCGACGACGGGCTCGACCGGGTCGTCGACGCGCTCGGCGTGCAGGTCGTCGAGGATGCTCGACCGGTCTCCGCCCGCACCTTCGCGAAGCGCTACCCGACGAGCCGCGCCTGGTACGAGCAGCGGTCGGCGTTCCTGCTCGTCGGCGGCCTCGTCGTACTGGTCGTCGGCGGGCTGCTCGCCGTCGAGTTCGCCGGCCTCGACGCCCGCTGACCCACCGGCGGATCGGCCAGCGGCCACCGCACGGCACCCGTCAGCACGGCACCCGTCAGCGCCGACGCCGCAGCGTCGAGAAGATGCCGCGCACCACTTCCTTCGCGATGGTCCCGCCCAACCCGGAGCCGAGCAGGTCCGACAGCGGGTCCCCCGCGGTTCGCCGCGTCCCGGACCGCTGTGTCCCGGACCGCCGTGTCCCGCCCGACCGACCGGAGCCGCCGGACCGACCGGAACGCCGCGCGTCCGATGCTCGCTCGGCCCGCTCGAACTCCCGCTGCTGCCGCTCGTACTCCTGCTGGGCCTCCGCCGACGCGTCCGCCGCGGCAGCAGCGGCCTCGTCGGCTGCAGCGGCGGCGTCGGCCGCAGCGGCCGCCGACTCCATCCGGCGCGCGAGCACCTCGCGCGCTGAGTCCGGGTCGACGCGGGTGCCGTAGGTCGACAGGAGCGGTGAGGCCTGCACCCGTGCGGCCATCTCGTCGACCGGCATCGGGTCCATCGAACCCTGGGGCGCACGCAGCCGGGTCCACGCGACGGGGGTCGGCGCGCCCCGCTCGTTCATCACCGTGACGATCGCCTCGCCGGTCGCGAGCGACGTGAGCACCTCGCCCAGGTCGTAGTCGCTCGTCGGGTAGGTCGACACCGTCGCCCGGAGCGCCTTCGCGTCGTCCGGGGTGTGGGCGCGCAGCTGGTGCTGGATGCGCGACCCGAGCTGCGCCAGCACGTCGTTCGGCACGTCCTTCGGGGTCTGCGTCACGAAGAAGACCCCGACGCCCTTCGACCGGATGAGCCGCACGGTCCGCACGATCTGCTCGGTGAAGTCCTTCGACGCCCCGCTGAACAGCAGGTGCGCCTCGTCCAGGAAGAACACGAGCTTCGGCTCGTCCTGGTCGCCGACCTCCGGCAGCTCGTTGAACAGGTCCGCCAGCAGCCACATCAGGAACGTCGAGAAGACCTCCGGCCGGTCCTGCACCCCGGGCACCTCGAGCAGGCTGACGATCCCCCGCCCGTCCGCCGCCGTCCGCAGGAACACCTGCGTGTCGATCTCGGGCTCGCCGAAGAACTGGTCGGCCCCCTGGTCGGCGAAGGTGACGAGCTCCCGCAGGATCACCCCGGCGGTCTGCTTCGACAGGCCCCCGAGCTCGGCGAGCTCGCCCTTGCCCTGCTCGCTCACCAGGAACGTCAGCACGCTCCGCAGGTCGTCGAGGTCCACCAGCGCCAGGCCCTGCTGCGTGGCGTAGTGGAACACCAGCCCGAGCGAGGACTCCTGCGTGTCGTTCAGGCCGAGCACCTTCGACAGCAGCAGCGGCCCGAACCCGGAGACGGTGGCACGGATCGGCACGCCGGTGCCCTGCCCGCCCAGTGAGAACAGCTCGGCCTGGCTCGCGACACCCTGCCACTGCTGGCCGATGCCCGCGGTGCGGTCGAGCAGCTTGTCGTTCGCCTGTCCCGCGAGGGCCAGACCCGACAGGTCGCCCTTCACGTCGGCGGCGAACACCGGCACCCCGTTCGCCGCGATCTGCTCGGCGAGCACCTGCAGCGTGCGGGTCTTGCCGGTGCCGGTCGCCCCGGCCACCAGCCCGTGCCGGTTCAGCATCGCGAGCGGGATCCGGACCTGCACCTCGGGCACCGCTGCGCCGTTGACCAGGGCACCGAGTTCGATCGCACCGCCGTCGACGGCGTATCCGTCACGGATCGCCGCGACCGCGTCCGGTCCGAGCGGGCCGGCTTCTGCACGGACGGGAGGCACGGTGCCGGTCGCCGCCGTCGCCACCGGATCCGGGGCGGTCGCGTCGACCGCCGCGGCAGGGGTGGTGGGAGCCGGTGCGGCCGCAGGGGCGGGCTCCGCGTCGGGCGCGAGCCGCGCCTCCAGGCCGGTGGGTGGTGGGGACCCGACGACCGCGGGTTCCGCGTCCGCGGTGAGGACCGCCTGCTCCTCCGCCGCCAGTGCGGCGGCGAGCTCCTCGGCTCGCCGCGCCGCTTCGTCGGCGAGCCGACGTGCCTCGTCGGCGGCCTGTCTCGCTGCCTCGGCAGCCGCCCGTGCCCGCTCCGTCGCGTCGCTCATGGGCACAGCCTAGGGACCGGAGCCCGCGGCGGCCCGGGTCGTCAGTGCGTCAGCGCGGGGACCGTCCGCGGGCGGACCACGAACCAGAGCATCAGGATCGCGACGGCGGCGGTCGACGCCATCACCATCGCCATCGGGGTGGCCGTCGTGATGCCGAGCCAGCCGACCACCGGCGAGATGAGCCCGGCGACGCCGAAGTTCAGGGCTCCGAGCACCGAGGCGGCGGTCCCCGCCTCTTTCCCGTGGGCGGCGAGACCGATGACCTGCACGAGCGGGAACGAGAACCCGCACGCGGCGATGAAGAACCACAGCGGGACGAGCACGCCGACCAGACCGGCCCCGAGCTGGTCGAGGACGATGATCGCGAGCGACGCCAGCAGCAGGGTCCCGGTCGAGCACGCCAGGATCCACTGCGGACCGACCCGCTGGGCGAGCCGCGACGAGATCTGCACGCCGAGGACGACCCCGACGGAGTTGACGGCGAAGAGCAGCCCGTACTGCTGCGCGTCGAGCCCGTAGACCTGTTGGAACAGGAACGGTGACGCGCTGAGGTACGAGAACAGTCCGCTGAACACCATGGCGCCGATGAGCGCGACGCCGACGAAGATCCGGTCGGAGAACAGCGCCTTGTAGCGCTGGCCGATGGTGGAGTGCCCGGCCTCGTGCCGGCGGGCCGGCGGCAGGGTCTCGACGATGAGCAGGATCGAGGCGATGACCACCGCCAGGCCGTAACAGGCGAGGAAGACGAAGATGCCGCGCCAGCTGGTGAACTGCAGCATCTGCGAACCGATGAGCGGCGCGAGGATCGGCGCGAGGCCGTTCACCATCGCCAGGCGGGACAACATGCGCACCAGCGGCTTGCCGCCGAACAGGTCACGCACCGTCGCCATCGCGACGACACCGCCGGCTGCGGCGCCCATGCCCTGCAGCACGCGGAACACCGCGAGCAGCTCGATGTCCGGCGCGGTCGCGGCGCCGATCGACGCGGCGATGTGCACCGTCGTCGCGATGATCAGCGGCAGTCGACGGCCCACCTTGTCGCTCCACGGGCCGACCAGGAGCTGCCCGATGGCGAAGCCGAGCGTCGTCGCGGTGAGCGTCAGCTGGACCGCGCCGTCGGTGACGCTGAACTGGTCCTTGATCGCCGGGAACGCCGGCAGGTACAGGTCGATCGTGAACGGACCGAGCGCCGTGAGGGCGCCCAGGACGAAGACGTAGACGAGCCGCTGCCCGCGGGAGAGCGAGTCTCCCGGGTGCAGGACGACCCGGAGCGAACCGGTGGTGGCGGGCGCGGTCACGAGACAGGAGTCCTTCGACGATGAGGGGGCGGGGGGGTGATCGCGGGTCGATCGAATCGATTCGTCCGCGGAACCATCCTACGGTCGCCGGTGCGTGCTCGGCGCCGCCGGTGCGGGCCGCCCGCGTGAAGCGGCTGGTGCTGCCCCTCGGCCCGGCGCGGACCATGCGGTAGCGTCGGGTTGCTCGGGGGCCTTCCGGGTGAAGCGGATCAGAAGGGGGTGGGCGTCATGGTGGATGCCCGGATCCTGCACACCACTGCAGCGCTGCGCGAGGCGATCCTGCGGCTCGCCGCGGACCGACCGGTCTCGGAGATCACCGTCGCCGACGTCACGCGTGCCGCCGGCATCAACCGGGCCACGTTCTACTCGCACGCCGTCTCCCCCGGGTCGCTGCTCGCCGACGTCCTGACGCCGGAACTCGACCGCATCCGGCAGGACGACGCCGACGAGCGCCGGGCCGCCGCCGACCGGGGCGCCGGGGCCGATGAGCTCGTGGCCATCACCCGGCACGGCATCAACGCCGTCGTCGAGCACGTGACGACGCACCGCGACATCTACGGCAAGGCGCTGCCGGACCCGAACGACGCCTCGCTGCACCGGCTGCTCGTCGAGCACTTCACGGTGTCGAGCGCCCTGCACATCCGCGAGCTCGACCCCGCACACCGGCCCGACCTGCTCGACGACGTCGCCGCGGGGTTCGTGGCGCAGGGCTTCGTCGGGGCGATCGAGGCCTGGCTCGCCGGGCCCCGCCGGTCGCGGAAGGCGCTGGTCGAGACGATCACGCTGTCGTTCCCGGCGTGGTGGAGCTGAGCGGACCGTTCCTACTCGGCGTCCGTCGTCTCGCCGTCCGTCGGGTCGGTCTCCGGCTTCTCGCCGCGCTGCAGGGACTGCACGACGTCGACCGCCGTCGCCGCGGTGTCGGCGTCGTCGCCCTCCGACGGCACACGGTAGTCGGCGGACACCCCGTCGCCGCCGGTGCCGGTCGCGGGCAGTGGATCGCCAAGGGACACCACGACGACCCCGGCGTCGTGGGCGGTCTGGATCACGCCGGTCAGCGCGGACGGTCGGGCGGCGTGCACGAGCAGGGCCTTGGCCCCCTTCCGCACGAGCTGGGCGACCGCGGTCCGCTGGGACGCCGCTGCACCCGATGCCGGAGCGACCCGGACGTCCGGCCGGAACCCGGCATCGGTCAGGTCGGTGCGGAGCCGGTCGGCGAGGGCCGCGTCGTCGTGGACCAGGACGACACCGATCACGGCCTGCTGGTCGAAACCGCCGTCGGAGCTCGTCAGGTCGGTGCTCTGCACGGGTGTGGGGGCAGCCGACGTCGTGCCCTGGCACCCGGCCAGGGTCAGGGCCGCCGCCAGGGCGACGGTCACGGCGACGATGCGCAGCACGGTGGTCTCCTCTTCGGTCCGGTCTGCCACGCTACCCGGCGGCCGGGCCGTGCGACGACGGAGTCCGCGACGGGACTGTTCCGCCCGGGCTTGCCGGGGCTGTCGTCACCGGCGCAGGCACGGGGCCGAGCCGTCGGACGGCCGCGATCGCCAGCGCGGCGAACCCGATCATCGCCGCGAACACCAGGGGGAACGACACCGTCCCGTCGGCGCCACCGGTCGCGGTGAAGAGCAGGCCGGTCACCGCCAGGCCGATCACGCTGCCCGCGGCATCGGCGATCGTCAGGGCCGAGCTCGCGAACCCGTCGTCGCCCTCGCCGGAGAACCGCAGCGTCAGCATCGAGGCGCGCGGGTAGATCGCGCCCATGCCCGCACCGCCGACGAACCAGCCGGCGACCAGCACCCACCACGACAGGTCGAACGTCGCGACCGCGAGCGCGGTCACCAGGCTGACGAGCACCAGCGTGAGGCCCACCCCGAAGGTGCGCCGGGCGGTGAGCCGCCGCTCCCCCAGACGGCCGTGCGCCCAGCTCGACGCGGCCCAGCTGAGTGCCGCCACCGTCAGGGCGAGCCCGGCGGCCGACGGCGACAACCCGTGTTCGGCCTGCAGCAGGAACGGCACGTACGCCTCGCTCCCGAAGAACGACGCGGCGACGAGCCCGCGCAGCAGCACGACCGACGGCAGCCCGGCCGCGGCCCGGAACGTGCCGGTCGGCAGCAGCGGTCGCAGGGCGAACCAGGTGCCCACCAGCCCGACGACGACCGCGGCGACCATGCCCCACGGGGTCAGGTCCGGCGCCACGTTGAGCAGCAGGATCGACACGGCCGCCGCGACCGACCACCCGATCCGGACCCGCTGCCACGGCGGGCGGAGCGACGCGGCCGGGGCGTGCAACCGGCCGAGGGTCGGCACGAGCAGGACGAACGCGGCCAGCGCGATCACCAGGGCCCCGGCGAAGACCCAGTGCCAGTTCCAGGTGTCGGTGACGATGCCGGCCAGCGCGGGACCGATCAGCGCGGGGACGACCCAGGCTGCGGCGAACCCGGCGAACACCGGTCCGTGCAGCTCGGCGGGGAAGATCCGGGCGACGAGCACGTACAGCACCACGTCGATCGCCCCGGCGCCGAACCCCTCGATGAGCCGCCCGGCCAGGAACACCTCCATGGTCGGCGCGAGCATCACCACGGCGGTCCCCACGGCGAAGAAGACCGCCGACACCCAGGCCACGATCCGTCCGCCCGCGCGGTCGGCCCAGTTGCCGGCGAGGACCATGCCGGGCACCCCGGCGGCGAGTGGCGCGGCGAAGGCGAGCGCGTACAGGGTCTCGCCGTCGAGGTCGCGGCTGATCACCGGCATGATCGTCGTCATCGCCAGGTTCTGGAACGCCGCGACGCCGACGATCGCGACCATGCCGATCGTCGCGAGGGCGTACGGCCCGCTCAGCAGGCTGGTCCGCGACGCCGTTGTGCTCACCCGATCATCGTAGGGGCGGGCGCCGACGACACGGTGGCGCGTCCCGCGTCCCGCGTCCCGCGACCCCCGTCCCGCGCCCCGAGTCCCGAGTCCCGCGGCAGCAGGGCCCGCTTCAGCGCGCCAGCGCCTGCTCCAGGTCCGCCACCAGGTCGCCGGCGTCCTCGATGCCCACCGACAGGCGGACCACGTTCTCCGGCACGGCCAGCTCGGTGCCCTTCACCGACGCGTGGGTCATCTCGCTCGGGTACCCGATGAGCGACTCCACTCCTCCGAGCGACTCGGCCAGGGCGAACAGCTCCGTCGACTCCGCGAACCGCTTCGCCGCCTCGGCGCCGCCGGAAAGCGCGACCGAGAGCATCCCGCCGAAGCCGCGCATCTGGCGTGCGGCGACGTCGTGCCCCGGGTGGTCGGGCAGGCCCGGGTAGTAGACGCGCTCGACACCGGGCGCGACGACGAGCGCCTCGGCGACGGCCTGCGCGTTCCGCGAGTGCCGCTCCATGCGCACCGCGAGCGTCTTGATGCCGCGGGTGGTCAGGTAGGCGTCGAACGGCGACGAGATCGCACCCGCGCCGAACTGCAGGAACTGCACCTTCGCCGCGAGCTCCTCGTCCGCCAGCACGACGGCTCCGCCGACGACGTCGGAGTGTCCGCCGAGGTACTTCGTGGTCGAGTACACGACGACGTCGGCGCCGAGCGACAGCGGCTGCTGCAGGTACGGCGACGCGAACGTGTTGTCGACGACCACCAGTGCGCCCGACTCGTGCCCGAGGGTCGCGAGCGCGGCGATGTCGGCGATCTTCATGAGCGGGTTCGTCGGCGTCTCGACCCACAGCACGGTGGTGGCCGGTGCGCCCTGCAGGGCTGCACGGACCTGGTCGAGGTCGCTCATGTCGACGACGACGAGCTCGACGCCCCACGGCACGTGCAGCCGGCTCACCAGGCGGTGGGTGCCGCCGTACACGTCGTTGCCCATCACGACGCGGCCACCGGGGACCAGCGCGGCACGGAGCAGGGCGTCCTCGGCGGCGAGCCCGGACGCGAACGACGACGCCGCGACGCCGCCGTCGAGGTCGGCCAGGAGCACCTGCAGCGAGTCACGCGTCGGGTTGCCGGCGCGCGAGTACTCGTAGCCGTTGCGCATGCCGCCGACGCCGTCCTGCACGTACGTCGACGTCAGGTGGATCGGCGGGATGACGGCGCCGGTGGTCTCGTCGGGCTCCTGGCCGGCGTGGACGGCCCGGGTGCTGAACTCGGTCATGCTCGGTGGTTCCTTACTCGGAGAGGTAGGTGAGGAGGTCGTGCCGGGTCAGCACGGTGACGGGCTTGCCGTCCGCGACGACGAGGAGCGCGTCGGCCGACTCGAGCGCACGACGCGCCGCGGAGACCGACTCGCCGACCCCGATGAGCGGCAGCGGGTCGCCGACGAAGCCGGTGAGCGCGTCCGACATCTTCGCGGTGCCGGTGAAGACCTGCTCGAGCAGCGCCTTCTCCTCGACGGCGCCGACGACCTCGCCGATGACGACGGGCGGCTCCGCGCTGAGCACGGGCATCTGCGAGACGCCGTACTTGGTCATGATGTCGACGACGTCGCGCACGGTGTCCGCCGGGTGCGCGTGCACGAGGTCGGGCAGGCGGCCGTCCTTGCCGGCGATGAGCGAGCCGACGGTGCGCTCGTCGTCGGTCTCGGCGAAGCCGTAGGAGCGCATCCACCGGTCGTTGAAGATCTTGCCGAGGTACCCGCGGCCGCCGTCCGGCAGCAGCACGACGACGACGTCGTCCTCGGTCAGGTCACGGGCCGCGCGGAGCGCCGCGACGACGGCCATGCCGCTCGATCCGCCGACGAGCAGTCCTTCTTCGCGCGCCAGGCGCCGGGTCATCGCGAAGGAGTCGGCGTCCGACACCGCGATGATCTCGTCCGGCACGCCGGCGTCGTACGCGCTCGGCCAGAAGTCCTCGCCGACGCCCTCGACCAGGTACGGGCGACCGGTGCCGCCGGAGTACACGGAGCCCTCGGGGTCGGCCCCGACGATGCGGACGCCGCCGTCGGACGCCTCCTTCAGGTACCGTCCGGTGCCCGAGATCGTGCCGCCGGTGCCGACGCCCGCGACGAAGTGGGTGATCTGCCCCTCGGTGTCGCGCCAGATCTCCGGACCGGTGGTCTCGTAGTGGCTGCGGGGACCGTTCGGGTTCGCGTACTGGTTCGGCTTGTAGGCGCCGGGGATCTCCTGCACGAGCCGGTCCGACACCGAGTAGTAGGACTCGGGGTGCTCCGGCGCGACCGCGGTCGGGGTCACGACGATCTCGGCGCCGTACGCCGTCAGCACGTTGCGCTTGTCCTCGCCGACCTTGTCGGGCAGCACGAAGACGCACCGGTAGCCGCGCTGCTGTGCGACCAGCGCCAGACCGACGCCGGTGTTGCCGGAGGTCGGTTCGACGATGGTGCCGCCGGGCCGCAGGTCACCGGAGGCCTCGGCCGCGTCGATGATCCGGGTGGCGATGCGGTCCTTGGACGACCCACCGGGGTTCAGGTACTCGACCTTCACCAGGATGGTCGCCCGCACCCCCTCGGTCACCCGGTTGAGCTTGACGAGCGGGGTGTCGCCGACGAGGTCGACGACGGAGTTCGCGTAACGCACGGCGTCGAGTCTAGGACGCGGTCCCCGCGTCCCGCTGGGATGTGTCGTGCGCGGACAACGCACGGGGATCCCGCGGCGGGCGACGTGCCCTGGTCGCGCTGCGCGCCGGACAGGAGGCCCGTGCGGACGCCGCCACGGGCCTCCCGTTCGGCGCCCGGTCGCGACCACGACCGTCAGGGGCGGACGACGTCCGCCGACGTGTTCTGCTGCCGGTGCAGCTGGGCGTACGTGCCGTCGAGGGCGAGGAGTTCGTCGTGCGTGCCCTGCTCGACGATCTGCCCGTGGTCCAGGACGAAGATGACGTCGGCGTCGCGGATCGTCGACAACCGGTGCGCGATCGAGATGGTGGTCCGACCGGCCGCCGCAGTGTCGAGCGCCGTCTGCACGACGTGTTCCGAGATGGAGTCGAGTGCACTGGTGGCCTCGTCGAGGACGAGCACCGGCGGGTCCTTCAGCATGACCCGCGCGATGGCGATGCGCTGCTTCTCGCCACCGGACAGGCGGTAGCCGCGCTCCCCCACGACGGTGTCGTAGCCGTCCGGGAACGACGCGATCGTGTCGTGGATGTTCGCCGCACGGGCCGCACGCTCGAGCTCGTCGTCGGTGGCGTCCGGCTTGGCGTACCGCAGGTTCTCGCCGATCGTGGCGTGGAACAGGTACGTCTCCTGGCTGACGATGCCGACGTGCCGCATCAGGTCCTCGTGCACCAGGTCGCGGACGTCCTGCCCGGCGAACCGCACCGATCCCTCGGTCGCCTCGTACAGCCGGGGCACCAGGTAGGACACCGTCGTCTTGCCCGCGCCGGAGGGGCCGACGAAGGCCGCGAACTGCCCGGGGCGGAGCTCGAACGACACCCCGCGCAGGGTCGGCTTGTCGGCTTCGCCGTCGGGGTAGGTGAAGACGACGTCGTCGAAGGCGACGTGGCCGACCTTCGACTCGTCCACGGGCCGGGCGGTCGGCGAGTCCGTGATGGCCGGCTTGAGGTCGAAGTACTCGAAGATGCGGGCGAAGAGCGCACCGGAGGTCTGCAGGTCGAGGACCACGCGCAGCAGCCCGACCGTCGGGAACAGCAGCCGGGACTGCACCGTCGTGAACGCGACGATCGTGCCGGCCGTGATCGGGACGTCGCCGATGATCAGGTACGCGGCGACGACGTAGATGATCGCCGGGATGATCGACAGGAAGATCTGCACGATCGCGAAGAACCACTGCCCGGACATCTGCTGGCGCACCTGCAGGGTGATCTGGTTGCGGTTCTCGTCCCCGTAGCGGCGGGTCTCGCTGGCCTGCTGGTTGAAGCTCTTCGCCAGCAGGATGCCCGAGACGCTCAACGCCTCTTGGGTGATGGCCGTCATGTCGGACAGCGACTCCTGCGTCTGCGCGGCGATGCGGGCGCGGACCTGGCCGACGCGGCGCTGCGCGATCACGAGCAGCGGCAGCAGGACCACGGCGACCAGCGTCATCTGCCAGCTCAGCAGGAGCATCGCGACCACGGCGGCGATCACGGTCACGGTGTTGCCGAGCACCGACGAGATCGTGTTGTTCAGCACGCTCGCCACGCCACCGACGTCGTTCTGCAGGCGCGACTGGATGACGCCGGTCTTGGTGCGGGTGAAGAACGCGAGCTCCATCCGCTGCAGGTGCGCGAACAGGCGCATCCGCATCGCACCCATGACCTTGTTGCCGACCGTCGCGGTCAGGTACGTCTGCCAGACGCCGACCCCGGCGCTCGCGATCCAGAGCAGGACCATCGCGGACACGAGCTCGACCAGCACCGGGACGTCGGGGCGACCCGACGGCGGGAACAACCCACGGTCGAACGCCTGCTGGGTGAGCAGTGGCGGCACGACCGAGATGGCCGCACCGATCAGCACGAGGACGACCGTGAGCATGATCGCCCGACGGTGCGGCTCGAACAGTGCGGCGATGCGCCGGACCAGGTGCGGGATCCTCGGCGCCTCGGCGTTGGCGGCCTTCTGCGCGCGGAAGTCGCCGCTCGAGATGCGCCCACCCCCGCGCGGACCGCCGCCTCGCCCGCCGTGTCCCATGCTCATGGAGCCACCGTAGCCCCGCGCTGGGACATCGACCGCCCTGTCCACAGCCCCGCAGTATTTGACCCCGTTCAGGGGGCGTGCGAGCATGTGCCGTCCCCGTCCCCGCACCACCGAGGTCCCATGTCGTCCGCGCCGTCACGTCCCACGTCCCTGGGGGCACAGCTCGCCCGCCGCAAGCCGATCGAGCAGCTGCAGGCCGAAGCCTCCCGCGGTGTGAACGGGGAACCGCTCCGTCGGTCGCTCGGGGTCTGGCAGCTGACGATGATCAGCGTCGGGGCCACGCTCGGCACCGGCATCCTGGTCGTCCTCGGCACCGCGGTCCCGCTCGCCGGTCCCGCCGTCTGGATCTCGTTCGTCGTCGCGGGGATCGCCGCGCTGCTGTCCGCGCTGTCGTACGCCGAGATGGCGGGCGCCGTCCCGACCTCGGGGTCCAGCTACTCGTACACCTACGCCACGATGGGCGAGGGCATCGCCTGGATCTGCGGCTGGTGCCTCGTGCTCGAGTACGCCGTCTCGGTGGCCGCGGTCGCCGTCGGTGCCAGCGAGTACGTCGACGAGACCCTCCGCGTGTTCGGACTGCACCTGCCCACCGCACTCGCCGCTCCCCCGGTCGACGGCGGCGTGGTCAACCTGCCCGCGGCGGTCCTGGTCCTGCTCGCCACCGCCGTGCTGCTGCCCGGTGCCCGCGAGAGCGCCTGGGTGAACACCGTCATGGTGATCGTGAAGATCGCCCTGCTGGTCTTCTTCGTCGTCGTGGCGTTCACGGCGTTCCGGGCGCAGAACTTCGAGCCGCTGGCCCCGATGGGCGCCGCCGGGGTCACCGCCGCCGCGTCACGGCTCTTCTTCTCGTACATCGGCTTCGACGCCGCCTCGACCGCGGGTGAAGAGGCGAAGAACCCCCGCCGCGACCTGCCCCGGGCGATCATCGGCTCCATCGCGCTCATCACCGCGCTGTACATCCTCGTCGCGATCGCCGCCGTCGGGGCCCGCTCGTGGACCGCGTTCTCGTCCTCCGAGGCGTCGCTCGTCCGCATCGTCGTCGACGTCACGGGGCAGCCGCTCGTCGCCCTCGTGTTCTCGATCGGCGCCGTCGTCGCCATCGCCAGCGTCGTGCTCACCGTCCTGTACGGCCAGACCCGCATCCTGCTCACGATGTCCCGCGACGGTCTGGTGCCGAAGGTCTTCGGCCGGGTCTCCCGACGCACCGGCACCCCGATCGCGAACACGCTCATCATCGGGATCGCCGTGACCATCGTCGCCGCGCTCGTGCCCCTCGGGGAACTCGCTGACGCCACGAGCATCGGCACCCTCGTCGCCTTCGCCCTGGTGAACGTGTCCGTCATCGTGCTCCGCCGCTCGCAGCCCGACCTGGAGCGGTCGTACCGGGTGCCGCTGTTCCCCGTCGTGCCGATCCTCGGCACCCTGAGCTGCGTGCTGCTCGCGGTGTTCCTCGGCACCACCACCTGGATCGCCTTCGGCATCTGGATGGTCGCCGGCGCCCTGCTCTACCTGGCCTACGGCCGCCGCCACAGCACCCTGCGCTGACGCGCCCGCGCCGCACCGCCCCGCCCGCCCGCCCGCGCCGACCTCACGCGCTCACCGACACTTCACGCGCGCCGTCGCCCGCAAACTGTCGGTGAGCGCGTGAACTCGCGACGCGGTTCCTCGTCCACAGCTGCCACGTCGAGACCACGTCGTCCACAGATGTCCCGTCGCGACACCGTCGGCTGCGGACGACGACGAACATCACGGCATGAACGAGAGCACCCACCGCCCGCACCTGCTCCGTGCCACCGGACAGGACCCGACCAACGCGAGACTCCTGCAACGCCGGCACACCTCGGGGTCGCTGGTCCGCCTCCTCGCGGGCGTGTACATCGCGACCGACGAGTGGAACGCGCTGAGCTCCGTCGGCCAGCACCTCGCCCGAGCACGGGCGATCGCGCCACGGCTGCGTCGTGGCTCGGTGTTCTCCCACGTCACCGCCGCGCTGATCCACGGCTGGCCACTGGTCGGGGACGCACCCGATCGGGTCCACGTGGTCGACCCGGCTGTCCCGGTCATCCAGCACCGAGCCGGTCTCGTCCGACATCCGAGCGGTCCGACGCCGCGGACGGCTGCCACGGCGTTCGACGGCGTACCGGTCACGGCTCCCCTGGACACCGCGACGGCGCTCATCACGACGGGGCTGCCCCACGTCGCCGCCGTGGCCGTCGATGCCGCCGTCCGCCTGGGGGTGCTCGCGCTGGACGACCTCCGCGGCGTGGTCCCCGTCCGTCCTGCACGCGGCTCGGTGCACGCCGAGACGGTCCTCTCGGCGCTCGATGCGCGGCACGAGTCCGTCGGCGAATCGTTCGCTGCGATCCGGTTCGTGCAGGTCGGGCTCCCGTCGTGCGAGCCGCAGGTCGAGTTCCGTCACCGCGACGGCACCGTCGACCGCGTCGACTTCTGGTTCCCGTCGCTCGGCGTCGTCGTCGAGTTCGACGGCCGGCAGAAGTACGTCGACCCGTCGATGCTGCAGGGGCGCGATCCCGCGGACGTCCTCTGGGCCGAAAAACGTCGTGAGGACCGGCTTCGTGCGCTCCCCGCAGTCAGGGCCGTCATCCGCGTGACCTGGTGGCACCTCGTCGAGCCCGACCGCCTCGTTGCGCTCTTCCGCTCGCACGGCGTCCTCATCTGAGCTGTACGAGCTCACGCGCTGGCCGACACTTCACGGACCAGAGCGCGCGTGAAGTGTCGGTCAGCGCGAAACGTCGCCGCGCGAAGCCGCCAGGCAACGCCCCGCACACGACGAAGGCCGCCGCCCCGAGGGGCAGCGGCCTTCGTGACCGGAACGGTCGAGACTACGCGAGCTCGATCGTGGCGCCAGCGGCCTCGAGGGTCGCCTTCGCCTTGTCGGCGGTCTCCTTGTTCGCACCCTCGAGGATCTTGGCGTCGGCGGTCTCGACGAGCGCCTTGGCCTCACCGAGGCCGAGCGACGTCAGGCCACGGACCTCCTTGATGACCTGGATCTTCTTGTCACCAGCGGACTTGAGGATGACGTCGAACTCGGTCTTCTCCTCAGCGGCCTCGGCCGGAGCAGCTGCGCCGGCGGGGGCGGCAGCGGCGACCGGGGCGGCCGCGGTGACCTCGAAGACCTCTTCGAACTTCTTCACGAAGTCCGAGAGCTCGATGAGCGTGAGCTCCTTGAAGGCCTCGATGAGCTCGTCCTGCGAAAGCTTCGCCATGATTTTCTCCTACTACTAGCTAGTACGTGTGGTTGATGAACGCGAGCCTGATCAGGCCGCGGACTCCTGCTTCTCGCGAAGGGCGTCCACGGTGCGGACGGCCTGCGAGAGGGGTGCCTGGAACAGGTACGCAGCACCGAACAGCGAGGCCTTGAGTGCGCCGGCGAGCTTGCCGAGCAGCACTTCACGGGACTCGAGGTCGGCGAGCTTGTCCACCTCGGTCGCGGTGAGCGGGTTACCGTCGAAGTAACCGCCCTTCACCACGAGCTCGGGGTTCGCCTTGGCGAATGCACGCAGCGACTTCGCGACGGCGACGGTGTCACCGTGGACGAAGGCGAGAGCGGACGGACCGGCGAGCTCGTCGTCGAACGACGAGATGCCGGCGTTGTTCGCCGCGATCTTGGTCAGCGTGTTCTTCACCACGGCGTACGTGGCGTGCTCACGGATCGAGTTGCGGAGCTCCTTGAGCTGCGCGACCGTGAGACCGCGGTACTCGGTGAGCAGAACGGCGTTCGAGCTACGGAAGGACTCCGTGAGCTCGGCGACCGCAGCTTCCTTGTTCGCCATGGTTCTCCTTGGGGGTCTTGCCGGCAGCCCCAGGTCCACGAACGAAAAAAGCTCCGGCGCAGAGGCTCGGAGCTGCTCTCACCAGATGGTGGGAGTGGTTCGGAACACCTGCGCGGGATGCCTCACGAGTGAGGACCTTCGGTCACGATGTTCACAAACACGTTGCGAGCAGCACGACATCCGGCGGTCTTTGGCTTCGAGAACAGTAGCAGATGCCGTGGACGAGACCAAACAGCGGTCGGGAGGCGCGGGGCGGTCCCGCCCCGCGCCTCCCGTCCGTCAGTGGGTACGGTCCACCGCAGCGGGTGTCGCCGACCAGTCCGCGGACCCGGCAGGGTCAGCCGACGACGACGCGACAGCCACGGCCCCGGCCCCGGCCCCGGTGGCAGCCGCAGCCGGCTCGCGGGGCAGGTGCACCGTGAACACGGTGTCCCCCGGCTCGCTCGTGACCTCGACCCGGCCGCCGTGCGCCTGCACGACCGCGTCCACGATGGCGAGCCCCAGGCCGGTCGACCCGACCGTGCGGGAGCGCGAACTGTCCGCCCGGGCGAAGCGCTCGAACAGCTTCGGCAGGAACTCCGGGTCGATCCCCTGACCGGTGTCGCGCACGGTCAGGTCCACGCCGCCGTCGACCGGGGAGAGACCCACCGTGATGCGGGTGCCCTCGGGCGTGTGGGTCCGGGCGTTGGTGACGAGGTTGACGATGACCTGGTGCAGGCGTGCGGCGTCGCCCGTGATGGTGACCGGCTCCGGCGGGACGTCGACCTCGATGGGGTGTTCGGGCGAGGCGGCGTGGGCGTCGTTCACGGCGTCGAGCACCAGTCCGGTCAGGTCGACCTCGGCGAACTGGATCTCGCGGCCTTCGTCGAGCCGGGCGAGGAGCAGCAGGTCCTCCACCATCGAGGTCATCCGGATGGACTCGGACTCGATCCGGCTCATCGCGTAGACGACGTCCTTCGGCAGGTCGCCGCCCATGCGCCGGGTGAGCTCGGCGTACCCGCGCACCGAGGCGAGCGGGGTCCGGAGCTCGTGCGAGGCGTCGGCGACGAACTGCCGCACCTTCTGCTCCGAGCGTTCCCGCGCCTGCATCGCACTGCCGATGTGCCCCAGCATGCGGTTGAACGCGCTGCCGACCCGGCCGACCTCGGTGCGGGGGTCGGTGTCGGGCACGCGGACACCGTCGAGGGCGTCGCTGCGGTCGAGCGGCATGCGCGCGACGGTGGACGCGGTCTCGGCGACGCGCTCGAGCGGCCGGAGCGACTGTCGGACCACGAACGCGGCGACGACCGAACCGGCGACCAGTGCGGTCGCCACGACGGAGAGGACGACCCCGAAGAGCTTCCAGACGCTGTCGTAGACGGGGGCCATCGGGAGTCCCACGACCAGGACGGCCGGGCCGACGTTGACGGCGGCGAGGCGGTACCGCCCGACGTCAGAGCCGAGGTCGATCGTCTCCGGGTCGGCGTCCACACGGACGGACCCCAGTGCCTCGGCGCTCGTCTGCGGGACCCCGCTCGGGCGGCCGTAGTCGTCGAGCACGTTCGCGATGACGACCTGCCCGTCGACGAAGTACGCCGTCAGGGTGCCGGCGGCCTGCCCGGACGGCCGGGACAGGTCGATGCTCGGCTGCCCCGACTGGTTCTGCTGCAGGTACCGCTGCGCCCGGTGGGTGGCGCTCGTGATCTGCTTGTCGATCGCGCTGGTCTGGATCGAGAAGAGCGCGATGATGCTGGCCGCCCCGATCACCGCGCTGACGGCGACGACGAGGGCGACGATGCTCAGGACGAGCCGGCGCCGCAGGGTCACGAGGTCGGCTTGATGACGTACCCGACGCCGCGCACCGTGTGGATCATCGGGGTCTCACCGGCGTCGATCTTCTTGCGCAGGTAGGAGATGTAGATCTCGACGACCGACGACTTGCCGCCGAAGTCGTACGACCACACCCGGTCCAGGATCTGCGCCTTCGAGAGCACGCGACGGGGGTTCCGCATCAGGAAGCGGAGCAGCTCGAACTCGGTGGCGGTCAGTTCGATCGGGCGGCCGGCGCGGTGCACCTCGTACGACTCCTCGTCGAGCACCAGGTCGCCGACGACGATACGGGAGTCCCCGGCCTCGGAGATCGAGATCTGCGAGCGGCGGATGAGCCCACGCAGCCGCGCCACGACCTCCTCGAGGGAGAACGGCTTGGTGACGTAGTCGTCGCCGCCCGCGGTGAGCCCGGTCACGCGGTCCTCGACGGAGTCCTTCGCGGTGAGGAACAGCACCGGGGTGTCGTCGTTGTTCTGCCGCAGCCGGCTCAGCACCTGCAACCCGTCGAGGTCCGGCATCATCACGTCGAGCACCATCGCGTCGGGCTTGAACTCCCGCGCGGTCGTCAGGGCGTCCTGCCCGCCGTTCGCGCTCTTGACGTCCCAGCCCTCGTAGCGGAGTGCCATGGACAACAGGTCGGTGAGGCTGGCTTCGTCGTCGACGACCAGGATGCGCAACGGGGTTCCGTCGGCACGCGTGAGGCGCGGGGCTGCTGCGGGCTGGGAGATGGTCACGTCTTCGAGTATCGAGAAGTTCCTATGAGTCGTCTGTGGCGCGGCCCAGTGCGTTCTGTGGATCGAGGACGCGTCCACGTCTGCCGCTCCGTACGTTGGGAGCATGTTGCGATCTGCAGCCTGGCCCCCGTCGGCCCGGCACCTGGACACCGCGCGGATCGAACGGACGACCGGGAGGCCCGGCTCGCCACCGACGGACCGCCTGACGGTCGCGCGGGCGGTCGCCGCCACCACCCCACCCCTGTCCGCCGGTACGGCCGGCGGGTTCTTCGGCACGCTCGCCGCGGTCGCCGCGGCGGACGTCGCCACCGCCCGCACCGTCGAGCCGCACCTGGACGCGCTCGGGATCCTCGCGCAGGCCGGGGTCGACGCCCCGGACGGCTCGACCTGGGGCGTCTTCGCGGCCGAGGGGCCGGGCCTCCGACTCGACGCCGCACCACAGCACGACGGCACGGTCCTGCTGCGCGGCACGAAGCCCTGGTGCTCGCTCGCCTCGACGCTCTCGCACGCCCTGGTCACCGCGCACCTGGGCGACGAGCGGGTCCTCGTCGCCGTGGACCTGCGACAGCCCGGGGTCACCGCGCACGACGAGGCCTGGGCCGCACGAGGCATGCCGGACGTGCCGAGCGGTCCGGTCGACTTCGACGGCGTCCGGGCACGACCCGTCGGGGCGCCCGGCTGGTACCTGCGACGCCCGGGCTTCGCCTGGGGCGGCATCGGCGTCGCGGCCTGCTGGTGGGGCGGTGCGGTCGGGCTCGCCCGGGTGCTCCGTGACACCGCGTCGGCGCACCCGGAGTCCGAGCTGCTGCAGGCCGCCCTTGGCGCCACCGTGGCCGACCTCGCCGACGCGGAGGACGCCCTCGCCGACGCCGCCGCCCGGATCGACGACTCCGACCCGGCCTCCGACGACACCGACTGGCGGTTGCTCGCCCAGACCGTCCGGTCGCGGGTGCGCCGTTCGGTCGACGCCGTGCGCGAGCGGGTGGTCTCGACGATCGGCCCGGCTCCACTGACCGCCGACCCCGCAGTCGCCGCGCGGGTCGCCGACCTCGAGCTCTACGTCCTGCAGGACCACGGCGCGCGGGACCTCGCCCGCATCGGCCGGATGGTGCTCGAGCGGGGCGGTGTCGCGTGGTGAGCTTCGACCACCGCGAGCCGGGCACCGACCCGGCGGCGTGGACGGGATTCCTCGACGGCCTGGACGCACCGGCGATCGACCTGGCCGGTACCGGGTCGGTGGTGGTCGTCGCGCCCCACCCCGACGACGAGACCCTCGGCGCCGGTGGGCTGATCGCGGCCGCTGCAGCGGTCGGCATCCCCGTGCACGTGCTGCTCCTCACCCGCGGCGAGCGCTCCCACCCGGACTCCCCCACGACGACCCCGGACGCACTCGCCGCCGCCCGCGACGACGAGTTCGTGGTGGCCCTGCGCACCCTGCACCCCGACGTGACGTCAACCTCGGTGGGGATCCCGGACGGCGCGACCCGTGAACACCGAGACCGTGTCGTCGAGAGCCTGGACACCGTGCTCGCCGGTGCCGCCCGCCCCGTGCTGCTCGTCGCGCCGTGGCGTGGGGACGGGCACCGCGACCACCGCATCGCGGGCGAGGTCGCCGAGGCCGCCGCGGCGAGCGCCCCCGACGTCGACCTGCTCGCGTACCCGATCTGGGCCTGGCACTGGGACGACCCGGACCACTCCCTCGCCCCGTGGGACGACGTCCGGGCCCTCGCGCTGCCCGACGACCTCGTCGCCCGGAAGCGTGCCGCCCTCGATGCCTACCCGTCGCAGACCCGGCCCCTGTCGCCTGCACCGGGAGACGAGGCGATCGTCGACGACCGGCACGCCGCCCACCACCTGCGGACGACGGAGTGGTTCTTCGTGCCTGGGTCCGCCGCGTCGCGGTCGCGCGAGTCGTTCGACGCCCACTACGACCGGAAGCCCGAGGGGTGGGACTTCGACGGGTCCTGGTACGAGCAGCGCAAGCGTGCCGTGACGCTGGCGGCGCTCCCCCGCCCGCGCTACCGGTCGGCGCTCGAGCTCGGCTGCGCGACCGGGGTCCTGACCGCTGCCCTCGCCGACCGCGCGGACGACGTCCTCGGCACCGACATCTCGGCGGCGCCGCTGGAGCGTGCTGCCCGCCGCGCCCCGACCGCTCGGTTCGTGCAGGCTGCCCTGCCGGCGGAGTGGCCGGACGGGCGCTGGGACCTGGTGGTGATGTCCGAGGTCGGGTACTACCTGTCACCAGCCGACCTCGACGCGACGATCGACCGTGTGCTCGGGTCACTCGACGACGACGGCGTGCTCGTGGCCTGTCACTGGCGGCACCCCGACGATGAAGCCGTGTCGAGCGGTAACGCGGTGGACGCACGGCTGACCGAACGGTGGCCGCGTCCCGCCCTGCTCCGGCACGTGGAGGAGGACTTCGTCCTGAGCGTCCTGCCCGGCCCGGCGGTCACCTCGGTGGCCCGGGCCGAGGGGATCATCCGGTGACCGGACCGGAACCGCGTGCACGCATCGACGTCGTCGTCCCCGCGCACGACGAGGCGGACCGGATCGCCGCGTGCCTCGACGCGCTCCTGGTGGCCGTCGACCGGCTCGCCGAGGAGCGACCCGGATTCGACGCCGCCGTCACGGTGGTGCTCGACGGCTGCACGGACGGCACCGCTTCGGTGGTCGATCGGTACCCGATCGACGTCCTGACCACGGACCGTGTCGGGGTCGGTCGGGCACGGACCATCGGGGCGACGCACGCGCTCCGTGTGCACGACGGCGACCCGGCTGCCCGGTGGCTCGCCCACACCGACGCCGATTCGCGCGTGCACGAGCGGTGGCTCGTCCAGCAGTCCGACGCCCTCACCGCTGGTGCGCACGTACTCGTCGGCGCCGTCGTGCCCGACCCGGACGACCTTGCGCCCGCGGTGCTCGACCGCTGGACGCTGGCGCACCCGCCCGGTGCTGCCCTCGGCCACGTGCACGGCGCGAACCTCGGCGTGCTCGCCGCGGCGTACGTCAGCCTCGGCGGGTTCGACCCCGTGCCGGAGCACGAGGACGCGCGGCTGGTGGCCCGGGCGCGGGCGCTCGGCTTCCGGGTGGACGCCACCGTCGACCTGCCCGTGGTGACGAGCGGGCGCTTCGCCGGCCGGACCCCCGGCGGCTACGCGGAGCACCTGCGCCAGCGGTACGGCGACGTCGGCTGACCGCCCTAGGTGGAGGTCGGTCGCCGACCGGTCCAACGCTCCACCCAGCCGGCGACCGTCCCGAGGCGGATCGCCGCAGCACGTCGTCGCCGCCGGCCGAACGGAGCCCGGACGAGCGCCCACCCGGTGGCGAGGAGGTGACGGAGGACCTCGCGCGGGCGCCAGGCGGCACCGTGCGCTCGGTGCTTGTCGACGAGGACGCGGTCCCAGCGAGCGTAGTGCCGGTTGTTCCGGAACAGCTCCCGCGTGCCTCGGCGGAGCCGGTACTGCACCGACGCGGACGGCTCGAAGTGCGTCGGGAACCCGAGGTACGTCGCACGCCATGCCAGGTCGATGTCCTCGGCGGCACCGAGCGACGTGTCGAACCCACCGGTGGCCTCGAGGACGGTGCGCCGCATGCCGAGGTTGGCAGCGGACGTGTGCGGGAGGTGCCCGAACCGCACGATCGGCCATCCCTGCTCGGGCGCTTCCCACATCCACGGATCGTTCAGTGCGTCGTGCAGCAGCGGCCCCGTGCAGACACCGGCGTCAGCCAACCCCCGGACCATCCCCTCGATCCAGGAGTCAGCGACGACGTCGTCAGCGTCGCAGAACAGCACGAGGTCGGCACGGAGCGCCCGCCAGCCGGCGTTCCGTGCCGGGGCAGCGCCTCGGATCGCCGACGAGTCGATGGAACGGACCGTCCAGCCGCTCGGCCACGTCACGGCCGCGATGCGCGCGTCGACCAGGTGGCGGGGTTCACCGTTGCAGCTGACCACGATCTCGACGGGTCCGGTCCACGTCTGCCGGGCGAGTGCCGCGAACTGCGGGCCGAGCTCGACGGTGGTGCGCTGCCCGACCGGGATGACGACGCCGACCGTGGGCTGCGGTGCGACGCCGCTCATCGTGCGGGGTCCCGTCGACCGGCCGTCGCGCCGATCATCGTGGCCGCCGTGGTGATCCCGGCGGCAGGGGGCACGCCCGTGGCGTGGAGGTCACCGACGAGGACACCGCCGGCGAGCCCGGCGGCCCGACCGCAGGCGAGGTCGGACGGCCGGTCGCCGACGATCCACGATCCGGCGAGCCGGATGCCGAACGCTGCTGCCGCCGCCAGGACCATCCCGGGTCCGGGCTTCCGCCAGGGGTCCGGGTCGCCGGGCAGCCGAGCACTCCCGACGATCACGTCGACGTCCGCGCCGTGGGACTGCATGGCTCGGCGGATGTGCCCGTTCACGGTGTCGAAACCGGACCAGTCGTACCAGCCTCGGGCGATGCCGCTTTGGTTCGTCACGACGACCACCGGGACACCGTCGCGCCAGGCCCTCGCGGCCGCTTCGATCGCGTCGGGGACGAGCTCGGTGCGATCGAGCGACCCGACGTGCCCGTGGTCGACGACGAGCACGCCGTCCCGGTCGAGGAAGAGTGCGTCGACGCCGTCGAGCGGCCGTTCGGAGTGCCGTTCCAGCGACCGGTGGCGGTCACGCGAGACGGACACGGGTCCCGGTCTCCGAGAAGGCGAAGGGGACGACCCGTTCGGGACCGAGGGCACGGACGAACGCAGCACGCTCGGACGGGGGCACGACGAACAGCATGTGTCCGCCACCGCCGGCACCGAGCAGCTTCCCGCCGGTGGCCCCGAGCGTGCGACCGTGCTCGTACAGGTCGATGACGGGGCTCGCTGTCGTTCCGAGCACCTCGGCCTTGAGCATCCATGCCTCGTGCAGTGCGGGGCCGAAGGAGTCCGTGCGGCCGGTGGCGAGCTCGTCGCCCATCACCCGGGCGAGCTCCACCATCCGCGTCACGCGGTCCCGCGTTCCGCCCGGCTGCGACATCGTGCGGGCCTGGCGGCCGAGTTGCTTCCCGGCATCCCGCCCGATGAGGGTGTCGACCAGCACGAGCGACGACTCGAGTTCGTGTCGGGCCTTGGCCGGCATGTCGATCGACGTCGCGATCGTCGAACCGTCGGTGTCGAAGTCGTACCGACGGAGTCCCCCGTGGGCGGACGCGGTCTGGTCCTGCAGCCCCACCGGACGCGCGCACCGGATCATCTCGATCTCACTGGCCGTGGCGGCGAGCGCGCTCGGCTCGAGGTCGACACCGCGGAGTGCCGCCAGCCCCGCGACCAGGCTGGTGACGACCGCGCCCGATGTCCCGAGGCCGGTACCGGAGCTCCGGACGTCGGAGTGGATCGAGACGTCGACCGGGACCGCCGGGGTGTCGTGCAGCAGGGCTTCGCGCACGAAGTCGTGCTCGATGGCTGCCGGGGTGTCCACCGTCTGCACACCGTCGGTCGCGACGCGGATCCCGCCACGTGCACGGGGCCGGATGACGGTCTCGACGGCGAGGTCGATCGTGGTGCTGACCACACACCCGGGCTGCTCGGAGAAGTACGCGGGGAGGTCGCTGCCCCCGCCGAAGAAGGAGACGCGGAGCGGTGAACGAGCGATGATCACGAGCGAGCGACCTGGACGCCGGCGACGAAGGCCCTGGTGAGCGCGTGGTGGTACGCGACGTGGAAGTCCTCGATGACGTCGATGTCGCAGGACGGCACCACGGCGGCCACGTCGACGACGTCGAGGATCGGTGGGAGTGCCTGCATCGCCCCGGTGAAGGCGAGTGTGACGGCGCCGCGGTCGCGGGCAAAGTCGAGCGCGCGCAGCACGTTGGTGGACCCCCCGGAGGCGCTGAGGCCGAACACGACGTCCCCGGTGCGCATGAGGACCCGCAGCTGCTCGAGAAAGACGTCGTCGTAGTCGAAGTCGTTGCCGACGGCGGTCATCATGGCTGCGTTGTCGGTCAGTGCGAGGATCCGGAGCCGCTCGGCGACCGGAGCGAGTGGGTCGGCCTGCCGGGTCGGAGCCAGGCTCTTCGCGAGGTCGGCCGCCATGTGGCTCGCCAACGCCGCGCAGGCCCCGTTGCCGAAGACGTAGACCGAGCGTCCGTCGCGGTGCGCGTCGACGAGCACGGCCGCGATGCGCGCGATCTCGTCGACGGGGAACCGACGGGCGAACCGGTCGATCTGGACGGAGTACGCCTCGACGATCTGCGCGGCGGCCCGCAGGTCAGGGGCTGTGGTGGTGAGCATGGCTGTCTTTCGTTCGATGACGACAGCCAGCATACCTATTGCACATGCAAAATATCAACGTGTGATGGCAACCGCTGCGGCGAACGCGGCCGTGTAGCCGTCGATCGACCCGGTCTCGTGCCAGTCGCCGTGGATCTCCGCGGCCTGCACGCCGCCGCCGAGTGCGAGCGCCCCGAGCGCAGCACTGAGGTAGAGCTCCCCGTCGGCCGCGGGGGCGACGTCGCGGAGCGCACCGAGCACCGCGGGCGTGACCACGTACCCGCCGACCGAAGCGAGCCCGTCGACGGGTGGGTCGACCGGCTTCTCGACGAGTTCCACGACCCTCCCGCCGGGGTCCACGCGAGCGACACCGCAGCGCTGGAGTGCCGCACGAGGCGCCCGCACGACAGCGATGACGGGGAGTCCGGTGCTGCGGTGACGGTCGAGGACGACGGCGCTGCGGTTCTCGCCGAAGACGACCTCGTCACCCCAGAGCACGAGGAAGGACTCGTCGTGCACCCGTGTCGCAGCCGACAGGATCGCTCCCCCGTTGCCCGGCCCGGCGGTCTGGAGACAGGTCTCCAGCTCGATGCCACGAGCTCGGGCTTCCGGCCGGAGGACGTCCGTGACGTAGTCGTTCAGCCCCGTCTTGTCCGACCGCGTGACGAGGACGATGCGGTCGATCCCGGCGTCGATCAGTTCGTCGACCACGATGTCCAGGGTCGGCCGGTCGCCGAGTGGCAGCAGCTCCTTCGGGATCGCACGCGTCAGGCGACCGAGTCGGGTACCCCGGCCGGCAGCGGGGATGACGGCCGTCCGTACGGGTGGGACCGGGGTGACGGGATCAGGGAACTGGGCCACGAGCGAGCGCCTTCCTGGGACGGGAACGGGGAGGTCGACGGCGCCGACGGGGCAGGGCCGACCGGACGTCGGGGAACACGAGGGCGACGAGCAGCGCCGCCAGCGCTCCGAGGAGGCCGGGCAGGAGCACGGAGCCGATGGGATCAGCACCGACGCTGCCCCGGACCGTGGCCGAGACGAGGACCGCAGCGCTCGTGGCCGCAGCTGCGGGGAGGACGGGGAGGCCGAGGTCGCGCACCCGCAGTCCGGAGCCCCGCGTCGCCACCAGGAAGGCCGGCACCACGAGACAGGTACAGGCGATCGCGTACGCCGCGGCCATGCCCGTCGGCCCCCAGACGGTGCCGAGCACGAGGGCACCGACGACGGCCGGCTGGGTGACCAGTGCCCAGCGGACCTGTCGCCCTGAACGGCCGCTGGCGATGAAGTACCAGACGGCAGCGAACCCGAGCGCCTGCGCTCCGCCCGCGACGACGAGGAACGGCAAGAGCGCGGCCGAGCCGAGCCACTCGACCCCGAACAGCAGGCGGACGATCGGGTCGGCGAGCACTCCGAGTACGGCGAGGACCGGCCAGGCCAGGAGCGTCACCGTGCCGACGAGTCGTCGGAACCGGTTGCGGAGCACGACGGCGTCGACGCCGACCATCGCCGGGATCGCGATGCGCTGGACAGCCGCCCCGATCTGGTCCAGTGGCAGGGTCATCAGCTGCATGGCCTGGACGTACAGGCCGGATGCCGCCGGGCCGAAGAGCACGGCCACCAGCACGCGGTCACCCGCCCGCGCGACGAGTGAGACCACCTGGACCAACGACACGTCCCGCGCGAGCGCGGCCATGGTCCGGACCGATCGCCACGATGCCGCAGCGCCGCGGGGAACCCGACGCAGGACGACGACGCCGACCGTGATGACGGCCCACACGGCCACCACCTGCGACACCATCGCGACGGGGCCGGCGCCGGCGAGTGCGAGACCGATCGACACGACGGAACCGAGCACCACGGCGATCGACTCGACGAGTGCGACCCGCCCCATCTCGTGGTCGCGCACCATCGCGGCGATCGGGACGGCGACGAAGCCGGCGAGCGGGAAGGCCACCGCGACCGCGAGGAGCAGTCCACCGGAGGGCGACGACGGCAACGCCCCGCGGACCAGGAGTCCAGCGACGGCGACGAGACCCCCCAGCAGGAGCCCCGTCGCGGCACTGGCGCGGTGGAGCGCGACGTGGACGTCCGCCGGATGGACACCGGAGCGGAGGACGACCGCGGCGAACCCACTGTTCCGTACCAGCTCGAGGACGACACCGAGCGCGAGGACCGCTGCGGCGAGACCGTAGGCGTCCGGCCCCAGCACGCGGGCCACGACCACGTTCGAGACGATCTGCACGGAAGCCCGGAACGTGGTTCCGGCGATGCTGAACACCCCACTCCGAACCATCGTCACATATGCAGAATATCACGTGTCGGCAATCGACATGGATTCGCTTACACGGTTCATCGGAAGCAGCAGTGCTCGCCACAACAACCCTGCCTAGCTTCTCCTCCGTCGGCCCCGCCGCGTGCTCTGCGCGGCCGGTGACCCCAGCCGGCCACCACCGAGGAGAACCATGTTCCTGACCTACCTCAGGCGCGAACTCACGAACCGCAAGAAGCAGACGGTCATCATCGCGATCGGGATGGCCCTGGCCATCGCCCTCGTGGTGATCGTGTCGTCGATCTCGGGTGGCGTGCAGGCAGCGCAGTCGAGCGTCCTGCAGTCCGTCTACGGCGTCGGCACCGACATCACCGTCACCAAGACCGCGACGGCGTCGACGAACGGCGGGCGTCCGAGCTTCGACTTCGGCAGCCAGGGCGACAGCGACGACGACAGCGGCTCGACCGACCTGTCGCAGTCCCGGCTCGCGGTCGCGCGCGGCACGAGCACCCTGAACGCCGCGAACCTGTCCACGATCACGAGCACCGACGGCGTCAAGGCCGCGACCGGTGTGCTGACCCTCGAGAACAGCACGTTCTCCGGCCAGGTCCAGCAGCAGTCGACCGACGACAGCAGCACGGACAGCAGCAGCGACTCCAGCAGCGACAGCACCACCCAGCAGGGCCCGCCGAGCGGGGACACCGGCGGTGGCGGCGGGTTCGGCGGTGGGTCGTTCAGCGTCGACTCGTTCACGGTGACCGGCATCCCGGTGTCCGGCGCGACGGTCGGTCCGCTCACGAGCACCGAGCTCACGAAGGGGCGCACCTTCGCCGCGAAGGACGCGGGCAAGGACGTCGTCGTGCTCGATGCGTCGTACGCGAAGAGCGAGTCGAAGGCGGTCGGTGACACGGTCGACATCGGCGGCACCGACTTCACCGTCATCGGCATCGTGAGCTCCACCGGCTCGGCCTCGACCACGGGCTCGAACACCTACATCCCGCTCGACACCGCGCAAGCGCTGGCCGACCTCGACGGCAAGGTCACCTCGATCTACGTCTCCGCTGAGTCCTCGTCCGACGTCAGCACGATCAAGTCCGCTCTGCAGGCGAAGCTGACGAGCGCCACCGTCTCCACCGAGGCCGACCTGGCCTCGAGCGTGTCCGGGTCGCTCAGCACCGCGTCGAGCCTGGTCTCGAACCTCGGCAAGTGGCTGTCGATCGTGGTGCTCGCCGCGGCGTTCCTCATCGCGATCCTCTTCACGATCTCCGGCGTGACCCGCCGCACCCGCGAGTTCGGGACCCTCAAGGCGATCGGCTGGTCGAACGGCCGCATCACCCGACAGGTGGCCGGTGAGTCCCTGGTGCAGGGCCTGATCGGCGGCGTGCTCGGCGCCGCGGCCGGCCTGATCGGCATCCTCGTCGTGAACGTCATCAGCCCGACGATCTCGGCGAGCGCCTCGAGCACGACCGGCGGGGGTGCCGGTGGCGGTGGCGGCATGCCCGGCGGCGCAGCGACCGCGGCCGCGGGCAGCGGCACGACGGGCGGTGCGCCGGCAGGAGGCTTCGGCGGCGGCGCGAGCACCGCGTCGACGACCGACGTGGTCCTGCACGCCCCGGTGACCGTCGAGATCATCCTGCTGGCGATCGGCCTCGCGATCCTCGGCGGCCTCATCGCCGGCGCGCTCGGCGGCTGGCGTGCGAGCCGGCTCCGTCCGGCCGAGGCGCTCCGGAGCGTGGCCTGATGCCCGGCCGCACCGACACGACCGAACCGACGACAGGAGCAACCGTGACCAGCACCGACACCGCGACCGGCGAGGCGGAGGCGAGCCGTGCCTCCAGTCCGATGTACCGGCTGACGAACGTCAGCAAGACCTACAAGCAGAAGAACCGGACCGTCACCGCCCTGACGAACGTCCACCTGACGATCCCGCAGGGGCAGCTCGTGGCCGTCCAGGGGCCGACCGGCGGCGGGAAGTCGACCCTGCTGCAGATGCTCGGAGCGCTCGACCGGCCGAGTGCCGGGTCGATCCACCTCGGTGGCGACCGCGACGTGGCGAAGCTCGGCGACGGCGCGCTGACCGACCTGCGGGCGACCGAGATCGGCTTCGTGTTCCAGAGCTTCAACCTGATCCCGACGCTGACGGCGCTCGAGAACGTCGAGACGGCGTTCGCGGGGTCGCTCGCGAACCGGTCGCGGAGCGAGGTCCGCGAGCGTGCGGTCGCCGCGCTCCGCGAGGTCGGTCTGGGTGAGCGGATGGAGCACCTGCCGGCCGAGCTGTCCGGCGGACAGCAGCAGCGCGTGGCGATCGCCCGGGCGCTGGTGAAGAACCCGAGCGTGCTGCTCGCCGACGAGCCGACGGGTGCACTCGACGAGTCGACCCGCGACGAGATCATGGCGCTCATCGAGAAGCAGTGGCGGGAGCGCGGGCTGACCGTCGTCATCGTCACGCACGACTCGTGGGTCGCGAAGCGTGCCGAGCGGCGCCTGCACATCAAGCAGGGGCAGGTGCGCGAGGTCTAGCGGGGCGGGCAGGTGCGCGGGGCCTCGGCTCACGTTTCGCGCTGAGCGACAGTCCACGCCTCCAGGAGCGCGTGGACTGTCGCTCAGCGCGTGAAGACGGCGCCGCTACCCCGCCACCGGGTAGTCGCAGTACGCGAACCACGTCGAGTCCGGGGCCCACGGCGGCACGTTGACCGTCCCCTGCCCGCCGTCGAGGGCCACCAGGGTCTCGGGCTGGACCGCGATCCGTGCGCCGCGGACGAGCGACCCCGGCAGCAGGCGCAGCTCGACGCGGTGGTCGGCCGGGTGGCCCTGCACGCCGGGCTCGTACGACAGGTAGAGCAGGTGTGCGGCGTCCGGGGACAGGTGCGGGAACCAGTTCACCCGGTCGTCGTTCGTCAGGCGGACGGGGCTGTCGTGCCCGGGCCAGCGCACGGCAAGCTGCGCGGTGCCGGGGGTGAACCGCTCGGTGTTCCAGAGCAGGATCCCGCCGGCCGGACTGATGGTGCAGCCGTCGTCGGGGTGCTCGTCCCGGGTGACGAACGTCGGCTCGCCGGTCTCCGGGTCGACCATCGCGACGTCGGTCGTCCAGACGCCGTCCTCGGACAGTTCCCCCACGATGGCGGCGAGGGCGCTGCCGTCGGGGGCGATGCCGTGCAGGTAGAACTTCCGTTTGGTGGGCAGGGCGGACGCGACGTCGGTGATCTGGGTCGCGGGGCCGCCCTCGGGCAGCGGAACGCGGTACAGCTCGCCGTCGCGGGCGCTCACCACGATGGAGCTGCCGGACGGGTCGAGCACGTGGTCGTTGTTGATCTCGTCGACGCCGTCCATCGGCACCGGCACGAGCGCCGTCTCGTCGAGCACGGTGTCGGTGCCACTGTCGGCCGACGGCAGTCGCAGCAGCCACAGGTCGCCGTCGCCGTTGAGCACCAGGGTCTCGGCGTCCAGGACGTTCGGCGCCTCGACGAGCACCGTCGCGGACTCGAACACGAGCCGCGAGGTGCGGGACTCGACGTCGTACACGTGCACGCGGCTGGTCTGTCCGGGCAGCAGCTGCCGCCCGCGGGTCTCGTCGCTCATGGTTCCATCCTGTCGGTCGTCGTGTGGTCGGGGTCGGTGGGTCGTCGGGTGGGGAACGGCAAAACACCGGTGTCCACGCTGCACACCCCGTGATGCGGGGGCGTCGAGCGCGAACACCGGTGTCTTGCGGAAAGGGCACGGCGGAAGGAGGCCGTGCGGAAAGGCTCCGCCTACTTCACGGCACCCGCGGTCAGGCCGGCGACGAACTGGCGCTGGACCACGAGGAACGCGGCCACGACCGGGATCGACACGACGAGCGACGCCGCCATGACCTGGTTCCAGTACACGTTCGTCTGCGTCGAGTACTGCTGCAGACCGACCGCCAGGGTCGAGCCGAGGCCGTTCGTCATGACCGAGGCGAAGAGGACCTCACCCCAGGCCGTCATGAACGAGTAGATCCCCACCGCCACCAGACCCGGACGGGCCGACGGCAGGATGACCCGGAACAGCGCACCCATCGGGCCCGAACCGTCGACCATCGCGGCCTCGTCGAGTTCGCGCGGGATGGTCTCGAAGTACCCGGCCAGCATCCAGATCGAGAACGGGAGCGTGAACGTCAGGTACGTGATGATCAGGCCGAGCCACGACCCGACGAGCTGGATGCCGAGGGAGTTGCCGAGGTTCGTGAAGATCAGGAACAGCGGCAGCAGGAACAGCACGCCGGGGAACATCTGCGTGGAGAGCACCGCGGTGGTGAAGGTGCTCTTGCCCTTGAAGTTCCAGCGCGAGACACCGTAGGCGGCGAACGTCGCGATGATCAGCGAGAACACCGTCGCCACCGTGCAGACCACGAGCGAGTTGATGAAGTACCGACCGAGCGGCACCGTCGACCACATGTCGATGAACGGCTGGAAGGTGATCCGCGACGGGATCCACGTGAAGTTGTCCTGCACGTCGCCGAGGGGCTTGATGGCCGTGGTGATCATCACGTAGAGCGGCACGACCGTGAACAACGTCAGGACGACCAGGGTGATGATCTTGAAGGACTTGGCGCCAGTTGTCTCACGCACGGACGGACCTCCGGTTGGTCACGGCGAGGTAGATGCCGGTGACGACGAGCAGGAAGAGCAGGAGCAGGACGCTCATCGCGGCACCGGAACCGAAGTTCCAGGTGATGAACGACGCGTTGTAGATGTGGAAGCTCAGCAGGTCCGCGGCGGGTGGCTGCGCGGTCGAGCCGAACAGCACGAACGGCGTGTTGAAGTCGTTGAACGTCCACAGGAACATCACGAGCACGAGCGTCACGTTGACGGGGCGGACCATCGGCAGCGTGATCGAGCGCCACTGGCGGAACGGCTTGGCACCGTCGACCGAGGCGGCCTCGTACACGTCGTTCGGCACCGACTGCAGGCCGGCCATGAGCATCAGGAACGCGAACGGCCAGGTCTTCCAGATCGCCACGACGACGACGGCCACGAACGCGTTGTTGCCGATGAGCCAGAACGGGGCGTTGCCGCCGAACAGCCCGAGTTGGTCGACGAGCAGGTGGTTCAGGGCCCCCGAGTCCCGCTGGAACATGAACTTCCAGGTGATGACGCCGGCGTACATCGGCAGCGCGTAGGGCACGAGGAACAGGGTGCGGAAGAGCCCGCGTCCGGCGAACGGCTTCTGCAGCGCGACGGCTGCGGCCATGCCGAAGGTCCAGGAGAGCCCGACCACGAGGACCGTGAAGGCACACGTGATGAGGAACGAGTTGAGGACTCCGCGGCCGATCGCCTGGTCGAAGTCGACGACGACCTGGTAGTTCCGGAACCCGGCGAAGGGCGCGGCACCCCAGTTCGCGATGAAGTACTTGGTGAGCTGGATGAACGAGATCCAGATGCCGGTGAGCATCGGGACGATGTGGATGAGCAGCTCGAACAGGATGGCCGGCGCGACGAGCGCGTAGGGCAGCCAGTGGGTCTTGCGCTTGCGACCTGGCGGACGGCCCGACATCGTCGGGGCCTTCGTGTGCGTCAGGTCGATGCGCTCCGAGTCGGGCAGGACCGTCGTGGACATCTGGTGGGGCCTTTCGGCAGGAGGGGCGTGCAGGTGCGGTCCGCGCGGCCGTGGCAGCGGCCGGGAGGCGCGGGGTGCGTGGGGCGTCAGCCGCACGGCCGACGCGTGGTCGGCTCCGGGGCGTGTGCCTCACGGCCGACGGATGGTCGGCCCTGGAGCGTCAGGGGCGGAGGCCCGGGCGCGTCCGTCGGACGCGACCCGGGCCTCCAGGGTGGATCAACCGGCGGCCTGGGACACCTGGTCCTGGGCGGTCTGCAGTGCCGACTTGATGTCGGCCTCGGAGACCTTGGAACCGGTCGCGATCTTGGCGAACATGTCGTTCATCGCCTTGCCGACCGTGGACTCGAACTGGTCCTCGGCGGGCACCAGCGGGAGCGGCTTCGCCTTGTTGTTGTAGATGTCGAGGAACGTCTTCGTCTGCTCGTCCGTGACGGAGTCAGCAGCCTCGGCGAGCACCGGCAGAGCCGAGTACGGCTTGTCCAGCGTCGTCTGCGTGTCCATGCTCGTCATGTACTTGACGAACTTGAGCGCGCCGTCCTTGTTCTTCGTGTTCTTGAACACCGACAGGTTGATGCCGGCCGGGAACGACGCGATCTGCTCGCCACCGCTCGGGGCGGGCAGCGCCACGACGCCGTACTCGGACGACTTCATGCCGAGCGATTCGATGGTCGCGTTCGCGTTGTTCTGGTTGAGGATGAACGCGGCCTTCTTCTTCGCGAAGTCCGTGGTGGACTGCGTGGCGTTGTCGTACTGCGCGTTCGACGGGTTGGCGACCTTCGCGTCCTGCATGAGGTCGAGGTAGCGCTTGATGCCGTCGACGTTGGCCTTCGAGGTGAAGGTCGGCTTGCCGTCCTTGTCGAACCACTCGCCACCGTTCTGCGCCGAGTTGATGAACGCGAAGTGCGAGTTCTCGGTGTACGAACCGCCCGCGAGGCTGAAGCCGTAGGTGTCACCCTTGGTCAGCTTCTCGGCGGCCGAGACCATCTCCTCCCACGTGGTGGGCGGGGTGATGCCGGCGTCCGACAGCATCTTCTTGTTGTAGTACAGGCCGTAGGCGAGGCCGTAGAGCGGGACGCTCGTGACCGTCTTGTCGGGCGCGCCACCGGTGGACAGGGCGACCTTGCCGAACTTGTCCTCGCCGCCGATCGCCTTCATCTCGGCGTCACCGAACTCCTGGAAGGCGCCGGTGGCCTGGAGCGAGGTCGCCCAGGTGTTGCCGATGTTGACGACGTCCGGGCCCTGGCCCGAGGTGACGGCGGTCTGGATCTTGTTCTGCAGGTCGTTCCAGCCGATGACCTGGAGGTCGACCTTGATCCCGGTCTCCTTGGTGAACTTCTTGAGGACGGGGGTCAGCACCTCCTTGTCGTTCTGCAGGGACGTGCCCTGGTTGGACGCCCAGTAGGTGAGCGTCTTGGAGTCGCCGGAGTCGCCGGACGATCCGGAGGAGCAGGCTGCGAGGCCGGACACGGTGAGTGCGGCGGCCGCGGTGATGGCCAGTGCGCGGATGGCAGTGCGCATGACTCTCTACTTTCTCGTCGTTGAGATGGTGCAGGGGATGGTGCAGAGGTGGAGCTGGTGCTGCGGATGGTGCTGGTCGGGTGCTGCTGTGGGTTGCGGGCAGCGCCCCGGCGGTCAGGCCAGGGTGCGTTCCGCGGGGTCCCAGCCCTCGGGGAGGGTCGGGGAGGGCGACACGGTGCTCTCGACGAGCACCGCCTCGCCACGTTCTGCCGCCTCGGCGATGGAGACCATCACGTCGAGGACGTGGAAGGCGAGCGCACCGGGGACGCGGTTCTCGTCGCCGGCACGCAGCGAGCGGGCCAGGTCGACCACGCCGGTGCCCCGCGAGTAGGTGGAGCCGACCGCGGGGATCGTCTCGGGCTCCTCGGAACCGAGGGCGTACAGCTCGGTGTCGCCGTCGAAGTTGTTCGGGTCGGGGAACACGACGGTGCCGGTCTCCCCCGCGATCTCGACGAAGCCGGTGCGGCCGCGGTCGGACTCGAACGAGAACACGCTCTGCGCACTCCCGCCGTTCTCGAACTCGATCAGCGCGGAGTGGTTCGTCGGGACGTCCACCGGGAACTCGGTGCCGGCCTTCGGTCCGGAACCGATGGTGCGGGTGGCGCGGGACTTCGACGCGGTGGCCGTGACCTTCTTCACCGGTCCGAACGTCTGGACGAGGGTGGTGATGTAGTACGGGCCGATGTCGAACAGCGGACCGGCACCGTACGCGAAGAGGAACTCGGGGCTCGGGTGCCACGACTCGGGTCCGGGGCTCTGGAAGAGCGTCAGGCCGTTCAGGGGCGTCCCGATGCGGCCCTCGCGGATGGTGCGGAGCGCGGTCTGCAGGCCGGCGCCGAGGAACGTGTCCGGGGCGACGCTGACGGTCTTGCCCGCGGCGGCCGCGGCGTCGCGGAGCTCCGCGGCGCTGGCACGGTCGAGGGCGTAGGGCTTCTCGCCCCAGACGTGCTTGCCGGCGGCCAGGGCCTTCAGCGCGACCTCGACGTGGGCGGCCGGGATCGTCAGGTTCACGACGATCTCGATGTCGTCGTCGGCCAGGAGCTCCTCGACGGTGCCCGATCCGGGGACGCCCCACTTCTCGGCCTGGGCGGCGGCGCGCGGCAGGTCGATGTCGGCGATGAAGCGGACGGTCACGTCGGGGAAGACGGTGAGGTTCGACAGGTACTGGTCCGAGATGACCCCGGCGCCGATGACACCGACGCCGACCGGGCCGGTGCGGGTGGTGCTGTCGGTCGCCGTCGCAGCGGCGGTCGTGGTGTCGGTCATGCGCGGGCCCCCTCGAGGAACGTGTAGGAGTCGGCGACGGCCTGGAAGACGTCACCCTCGTGGTCGTCGAGCTCGACGACGTGCAGTGCGTCGGGCGCCGCGGCGATGATGTCGCGGATCGGCATGATGCCGTTGCCGACGGCAACCTGCTGCTTGTCGTCGTGCGAGCCGTCGCCGTCCTTGACGTGCAGGAACTGGACCTTGTCGCCGTACTTGCCGATGACCGCGACCGGGTCGTCCCCGCCGACCTGCACCCAGTAGGTGTCGAGCTCGAGCACGACGTCGTCGGACAGGGCGTCGGCGAAGACCTCGTAGGCGCTGACGCCATCGATGCGGTTCGAGAACTCGAACGCGTGGTTGTGGTAGCCGAGCACCAGACCGTGGTCGGCGGCGCGCGGGGCGAGGGCGCTGAGTTCGCGGGCGATCGCCTCGACGTCCTCGCGGGTGGTCCAGCGGGACTCATCGATGTGCGGGTCGATGAGGGTCCCGAAGCCGAGGGTGGTGGAGGCGTGGAAGATGCGCTCGAGGTCCTGCTCGCCGGCGTCCAGCAGACGGGCGTGGCCGCTCGGGGCGGCGAGGCCGGCGTCGCGGAGGGCGGCGGCGAGTTCGTCGGCGTTGTCGACGAAGCCGAAGGCCTCGACGTTCGTGTAGCCGATGTCGGCGATGCGCTGCAGGGTGCCGGGCAGATCGGCACTGAGGGCATCGCGGACCGTGTAGAGCTGGACCGAGAGCGGTTGGGTCACCAGGGGTTCTCCTCGTCGAGATGGTGCGGTCGTCACTGACCGATCGTCACACTACGAGCACTTTTGTCGGCGGTCAAGCAGAAGTCCGAGGAATGTCGACGGACTTCATTGCGTGGCGCGAACGATGTGTGCTTCACTCCCCACATGGTCGACTTGAACCGGACGGCAGCGTCGCCTCCGGTCGGGACGAGCGAGCTCTTCCAGATCCTCCGCGACGGCGTGCCGCGCACCAGGGCCGAGCTCGCCGCACTGACAGGACTCGCACGCTCCACCATCGGCGTGCGCCTCGACTCCCTGATCGACATCGGGCTGGTCGGCGCCGTGGACACCGCCGTCTCCACCGGCGGCCGTCCGCCCGCCCAGGTGGCGCTGAAGCCCCGCGCCCGCCTCGTGATCGCCGCCGACCTCGGTGCCTCGCACGGTCGCGTCGCCGTCACCGACCTGGTCGCGGCACCACTCGCCACCCGCGAGGCCCGGATCGACATCGCCGCCGGTCCGGTGCCGACGCTGTCCTGGCTCGTCGAGACGATCGACGACCTGCTCGCCGAGGTCGGGCGCAGCCGACAGGACGTCATCGCGATCGGCATCGGCGTCCCCGGACCGGTCGAGTTCTCCACCGGCCGCCCGGCCAACCCGCCGATCATGCCCGGCTGGGACGGCTTCGACGTGCCCTCGTGGCTCCGTCAGCACATCGCCGCCCACGTGCTGCTCGACAACGACGTCAACATCGCGGCCCTCGGTGAGCGCGAGCACGGCTGGCCGGACGTCGACCACCTGCTGTTCGTGAAGGTCGCCACCGGCATCGGGTCCGGCATCGTCTCCGAGGGCCGGCTGCAGCGCGGCGCCCAGGGCACCGCGGGTGACATCGGCCACGTGCGGGTCTCCCGCGCCGGCGACGTCCCCTGCCACTGCGGCAACACCGGCTGCCTGGAGGCCGTGGCCTCCGGTCCGGCGATCGCCCGCGCCCTCCGCGCGAAGGGGCACGACGTGCACACGGGTGCGGACGTGATCGACCTGGTGAACCGGTCCGACCTCGACGCGATCTACGCCGTGCGACAGGCCGGTCGGGACATCGGCGAGGTCCTGGCGACCTGCATCTCGCTCATCAACCCGTCCGTCATCGCACTCGGCGGATCGATCACGCAGGCCGGTGAGCACCTGCTCGCCGGCGTCCGCGAGGTCGTCTACTCCCGCTCGATGCCCCTGGCCAGTGAGCACCTCGTCATCGTGCAGTCCCGCGCCGGGTCCCTCGCCGCGCTGCAGGGGGCCGCCGCTCTCGCCATCGGCTACGCCCTCTCCCCCGCCGGGGTCGACGAGCTGGTCGCCTTCGCCGAGGGCCGCGAACTCGTCTCCTGACGCACACCCGCGGTCGCGTGAGCGCGTCGGTTTCGGTCTTGCCGGTGGTCGGGGGGACAATCGTCGGGTGACGATCGTGCAGCCCACCCTGTGGGGCGACCTGGACCCCGGTCTGGAGGCCCTTCCCGGGTCGTCCGCGCCGGTCCCGGCTGCGCGTGATGCGTTCACCGCCCTGCGTGGCCACACCGAGCGCATCGTCGCGCACTCCTCGGACCGCGTCGCCTGGCTCCGCGCCCGCGCCATGGGCATCACCGCCACCGACGTCGCCCGGCTCGCCTCACTGCGCGCCGTCGAGGCCGTCGTCACCGAGAAGCGCTACGGCTCCCGGTTCTCCGGCAACGCGTTCACCGAGCACGGCAAGGACCGCGAACCGGTCATCGCCGCCTGGGTGGCCGCCACCCACGGCATCCAGCCCTCGGCACACCTCTTCCACGCCGCTGCGAACCGCGCCCACCTCGCCACCCCGGACGGCGTCGGGGTCGACGAGTCGTCCCGCGTGGTGCTCGCCGAGATCAAGACCACCGGCAAGGCCTGGCGGAGCATCCCCCGGCACTACCTCCGGCAGATCTGGTGGCAGCAGTACGTGCTCGGTGCCGACCGCACCCTGTTCGTCTGGGAACGCCACGACGGGTTCGTGCCGGTCGCCGACGAACCCGAGTGCCGCTGGGTCGACCGCGACGACGACCAGATCCGCGGGCTCGTGCAGCTCGCCGACCTGGTGCTCGACAAGCTCCGCGGCTTCCGCTCCTAGACCTTCACCAGCCGTAGCCGACTCATCCCGACGACGAGGATGCCGAGCAGCGTGATCGAGACCGCGATCCCGACCACGTAGATCGCGACGACGCCGTAGCCCTGCGCCGGATCGAGGAACGGGTACGGCACCCACCCGTCGGTCGCGCCGCGGACGAGCACCACGGTGGTCCAGACTGCCGGGTAGAGCAGGAACCACCACACGTGGCGGAGCAGCAGCCGTGCGCGGTCCGAGAACAGCAGCCAGTCGAGCACCGCGTACACCGGGATGATCTTGTGCACGATGTCGTTCGACCACGGCACCGAGGCCGACACGTTCGCGCCCGTGAGCAGCGTGTTGTAGACGATGCCGGTCGTTGCGATGTACACCGTCGCGGCGCCACGGAGCACCGAGACGGCGAGGTCCGCCCGCTTGCGACGAGCCGCGGCGACGAGCGTCACCGCGAGGGCCACGGCGATGATCAGGTTCGACTGGATGGTGAAGTAGCCGAAGAAGTTCCAGAACGAGTAGGTCGGGGTCTGCGAGCTCTCGAGCCACTGCGCCACGACCGCGACGACGATGGCGATGACGGCGATCAGTCGGAGCGAGTTCACGAGGGTGCGCACGGCTCCACGCTATCGGGACACGCGCCCCACATGCGGAAAGGACCCGCACCGTTGCCGGTGCGGGTCCTTCCACGAGTCAGTGGACTCAGATGCTGTTGACGTCCAGCGGGATGCCGGGTCCGAAGGTCGTCGAGACGGCGCCCTTCATGACGTAACGGCCCTTCGAGGACGACGGCTTGAGGCGGTTGATCTCCTCGAGCGCGGTCGAGATGTTCTCGTCGAGCTGCTCCGGCGTGAACGAGGCCTTGCCGACGACGAAGTGCACGTTGGCGTGCTTGTCGACGCGGAACTCGATCTTGCCGCCCTTGATGTCGTTGACGGCCTGCGCCACGTTCGGGGTCACGGTGCCGGTCTTCGGGTTCGGCATGAGGCCACGCGGGCCGAGCACCTTACCGAGACGACCGACCTTGCCCATGAGCTCCGGGGTCGAGACGGCGGAGTCGAACGAGGTGTAGCCCTCGGCGACCTTGGCGATGAGCTCGTCGCCACCGACCTCGTCGGCGCCGGCGGCGATGGCGGCCTCAGCAGCCGCACCCGTCGCGAAGACGATGACGCGGGCGGTCTTGCCCGTGCCGTGCGGCAGGATGACCGTGCCGCGGACCATCTGGTCGGCCTTGCGGGGGTCCACGCCGAGCTTCAGCGCGACCTCGACCGTGGAGTCGGTCTTCGAGGAACCGGTCTCCTTGGCCAGGGCGACGGCCTCGGTCGGGGTGTAGAACTTGTCGGCCTCGATCTTCGCGGCCGCGGCCTGGTAGGCCTTGGACTTCTTCGCCATGGTGGTCTCCTTGCGAGATACGTGGTTGGCGAGCCGGCGAGGCTCTCCCACGGAAAGGTGTCTGGTGGTGGGCCGGAGCCCGATCGGTGCTTAGGCCTCGACCGTGATGCCCATCGAGCGTGCGGTGCCGGCGATGATCTTCGCGGCCTGCTCGATGTCGTTGGCGTTCAGGTCGGCCTGCTTGGTCTCGGCGATCTGACGGACCTGGTCCATCGAGATCTTCGCGACCTTGACCGTGTGCGGGGTCGAGGACCCCTTCTGCACACCAGCAGCCTTCTTGATGAGCTCAGCGGCCGGCGGGGTCTTCAGGACGAACGTGAACGAACGGTCCTCGTAGACGGTGATCTCGACCGGCACGACGTTGCCACGCTGCGACTCGGTCGCCGCGTTGTACGCCTTGCAGAACTCCATGATGTTGACGCCGTGCTGACCGAGCGCCGGACCGATCGGGGGGGCCGGGTTGGCGGCTCCCGCGTTGATCTGCAGCTTGATCAGGCCCGTGACCTTCTTCTTCGGTGCCATGACTTGTCTTCCTCCTGGAATCGAACACACGGGGATCCGTGCACTCTCCCGCTGGTCCGGCCGTTCCGGACAGCGGTGAAGGCCCGCTCGCACGAGGCGCGCGGGCCCAAACCCGTTCAGTGTAGTCGATCTCGGTGATCGCTACAGCTGGGTGGTCGCTAGAGCTTGGTGACCTGGTCGAAGCTGAGCTCGACCGGGGTCTCGCGCTCGAACAGCGAGACGAGGACGGTGAGCTTGCCGCTCTCCGGCTTGATCTCGGAGATCGAACCAGGCAGGCCCGCGAACGAGCCTTCCTTGATGGTGATCGTCTCGCCGATCTCGAAGTCGACCTCGGCTGCGGGCTGTGCCTGCAGGCCGCTGCCCTTCGCGCCGCCCTTGGTCGGGGCGGCCTCGGCGACCTGCACGAGGGACTTGAGCATGCCGAACGCCTCGTCGAAACGGAGCGGCGTCGGGTTGTGCGCGTTGCCGACGAAGCCGGTGACGCCCGGGGTGTGCCGGACGACGGACCACGAGTCCTCGTTGAGGTCCATGCGGACGAGCACGTACGAGGGGATCCGGACGCGGGTGACCAGCTTGCGCTGCCCGTTCTTGATCTCGACGACGTCCTCCATCGGGACCTCGACCTGGTAGATGTAGTCCTCCATCGACATCGAGACCATGCGGTTCTCGATGTTCGACTTCACGCGGCGCTCGAAGCCCGCGTAGGAGTGGATGACGTACCACTTGCCCGGCTTCATCCGCAGTTCGGCCTTGAAGGCCTCGTACGGGTCGACCTCGGCGGGCTCGTCGTCCTCGTCCTCGGCGTCGAGTGCCTCGTCCGCGGCGAGCGTCTCGTTCGCCTCGGCGGCGGTCTCGGACTCGAGTTCGACTTCTTCCTCGTCCTCGACGGCCTCGACGGCGGCCTCGGCCTCGTCGGTGGAGTCGATCTCGAGGGCGTCGTCCACGACGGCGTCGGCCTCGGGGTCGCGGGCTTCCTGCAGGGCCGTCAGTGCTTCGTCGAGGCCGGCGTCGACGGTGCCGTCGTCGGGCTCGGAGCTGAGGCCGAGGGACTCGTCGTCGTCGCCCTCGATCGAGATCGCACGCTCTTCAGCGGACTCGACGGAGCGTCCTTCGCCGGTCTCGACGTCGCCTTCCTGGTTCTCCTCGACCTCGGAGGACTGCTCGGCAGCCGTCGCGAGGTCGATGTCATCGCGGGAGTTGTCAGACACAGTCGATTCTTTCCGTTCGGTGGTTCGGGTCGGGGTGGCGTTCGTTCATGGTCACGAGCGACGCCGTCACGATCGACGCCGTCTCGGGCGACCGTACTCCTCGGAACGACCGCACACGGCAGTCGACGTCGGGGTCAGGCCGTGGGCCCGTTGCCGAAGACGTACCCGACGCCGAGACCGAACACGAAGTCGAGGATCGACACCAGGATCATCATGACGACGACGAACACGAGCACGACGCCCGTGTAGCTGAAGAGTTCCTTGCGGGTCGGCGTCACGACCTTGCGCAGTTCGCCGATCACCTGGCGGATGAAGAGCACGATGGCAGCGATGGGCCCGCGGCGCTCGGCCCGGTCCTGCTTCGCCTTGGCGACGACGTCATCCGCCGTCGTCTCCATGTCTTTGCTCGCCAACTTCTACCCTTCCAGAGTTGCAGGGCGGACAGGACTCGAACCTGCAACCTGCGGTTTTGGAGACCGCTGCTCTACCAATTGAGCCACCGCCCTTCGGACACGATTCGTCACCGATCCGCGTTCCGGTGGACGAGTCTACGGGAGTCCGTCACACGGTGTCCACTTGGCCCCTTCCACGGCGTGCCGCGCCGGTAGGCTGGGCCCCGTGAGCACCGCAGCCCCAGGCCCCGAGTCCACCGCCCACGTGTCCGTCGACACCCTCGCCACCGCGCCGGTCGATCGTCCGCGCATCGCGTCCCGCATCGCGGCCATCGCCGAGTCCGCGACGCTCAAGGTCGACGCGAAGGCCAAGGCACTCAAGGCCGCCGGTCGTCCGGTGATCTCGTTCGCCGCCGGTGAGCCGGACTTCGCGACCCCGCAGCACGTGGTCGACGCGGCCGTCGCTGCCGCGCAGGACCCGAAGAACCACCGCTACACGCCCGCGACGGGCCTGCCCGAACTCAAGCAGGCCATCGCCGACAAGACCACCCGGGTGTCCGGCGTCAGCGTCGAGCCGTCGCAGGTCATCGTCACGAACGGTGGCAAGCAGGCGGTCTACCAGGCGTTCCAGACCATCGTCGACGCCGGCGACGAGGTCCTGCTGCCCGCGCCGTACTGGACCACCTACCCCGAGGCCATCCGGTTGGCCGGCGGCGAGCCCGTCGAGGTCTTCGCCGGCAGCGACCAGGACTACCTGGTGACGGTCGAGCAGCTCGAGGCCGCCCGCACCCCGGCGACCAAGGCGCTGCTGTTCTGCTCGCCGTCGAACCCCACGGGCGCCGTCTACTCCGCAGAGCAGACCCGGGCCATCGGCGAGTGGGCGCTCGAGCACGGCATCTGGGTGATCAGCGACGAGATCTACCAGGACCTGGTCTACGACGGGGTCCGGTTCGCCGGCATCCTGGCGGAGGTCCCCGCCCTCGCCGACACCACGATCCTGGTGAACGGCGTCGCGAAGACCTACGCGATGACCGGCTGGCGCGTCGGGTGGTTCATCGGCCCGGCCGACGCCGTCAAGGCCGCGTCGAACCTGCAGTCGCACCTGTCGTCGAACGTCTCGAACGTGTCGCAGCGCGCCGCGATCGCCGCCCTCACCGGTCCGCAGGAACCCGTCGCCGCCATGCGCGAGGCCTTCGACCGCCGACGGAAGGCCATCGTCGACGGCCTCAACGCGATCCCGGGCTTCCGCACGCCGACCCCGCAGGGCGCCTTCTACGTCTACCCGGACGTCACCGCACTGCTCGGTCGCGAGTGGGCCGGCACCACCCCGACGACCACGCTCGAGCTGGCAGACCTGATCCTCGAGCACGCCGAGGTCGCGGTCGTGCCGGGTGAGGCCTTCGGCCCCTCCGGCTACCTGCGCCTGTCGTACGCCCTGGGCGACGACGACATCGCCGAGGGCGTCGCCAGACTGGCGAAGTTCTTCGCGTAGACGCTGCGCCCACGACACCCCGCGGAACGCAGAACGGGCCACCTCGTCGAGGTGGTCCGTTCTGCGTGCCGGGAGGCCCGTGGTGCGTCGTGCTCGTCCGTCCCGTCGCGCGGACGATCAGCCGAGCAGGTCCCCCACCACGACGGGTTCCGGGACGAGCGAGACACCGAAGCGGTTCAGGACGGTCACCTGCACGAACCGTGCGAGCTCGGCCACCTGCGCCGCCGTCGCCCCGCCGCGGTTCGTGAGCGCGAGGGTGTGCTTGGACGAGATCGCCGCGCGGGAGCCCGGCACCGCGTACCCGCGGTGCACGCCGGCGTGCTCGATGAGCCACGCCGCACTGAGCTTGACGTCGTCGCCCGCGGACCAGCGGGGCGCGTCCGCCGGCAGGGTCTCGGCGAACGCCGGCGAGACGATGGGGTTCGTGAAGAACGACCCGGCGCTCCAGGTGTCGTGGTCGTCCCCGTCGAGCACCATGCCCTTCGAACCACGCAACCGCAGGACCTCGTCGCGGACGGTCGTGGGCGGCACGAGCGCACCGAGCTCGACCCCCAGGGAACCGGCGAGCTGCGCGTACTGCACGGGCACACCGCGCTCCCCCGCGAGCCCGAGTCGGAACTCGACCGTCAGCACGACACCGCGCCGACCGTGCTTGAGGGTCGACGTGCGGTAGCCGAGCGCCAGCTCGGCTGCCGGGAGCCACGCGCGCTCCCCCGTGGCCGCATCGAGGAACTCGACGCGGGTGAGCACGTCGGCGAGTTCGACCCCGTAGGCGCCGATGTTCTGCACCGGGGACGCACCGACGGTGCCCGGGATGCCGCTGAGGGCCTCCAGGCCGGTCCAGCCGTTCGCGACGGTCGTGGCGACGAACGGGTCCCACGGTTCCCCCGCGGCGACGCGGACGGTGACGCCGTCGGCGTCCCGGTCGGCGTCGACGCCCGTCGTCCGGACCAGCACGACGGTGCCGTCGAAGCCCTGGTCGGCGACCAGCAGGTTGCTGCCGCCGCCGAGGACGAGCCACTCGTGGTCGTCGAAGGCGTCGAGTGCGTGGGCGACGAGTTCGTCGGTCGTCTCCGCCGTGAGCAGCCGGGTGGCGGCCCCGCCGACGCGGAGCGTCGTCAGGTCGGCCAGCACCGGCTCGGACACGGTCAGCGGAACACCACCGTGACCTGCGCCTTGCCGAGCACGGTCTGCCCGGCGGCGGTCACGGTGAGGTCGATGCGCTTCGGCCGGCCGTCCTCGTCGACGGTGCCGACCTTCGCGACGATGCCGACGGTGGAACCCTGCTCCGGGTCGACGACGACGGGGCGCGTGAAGCGGACGCCGTAGCCCGCGACCCAGCCGCTGTCGCCGAGCCACTCGGCGACCGGCTGCACGGCGATGCCCATCGTGAGCATGCCGTGGGCGAGGACACCGGGCAGGCCGACCGAGGCGGCGACGTCGTCGCGGTAGTGGATCGGGTTGAAGTCGCCCGAGGCGCCGGCGTACCGGACGAGCGAGTCGCGCGTGATGTGCACGTCGCGCTCGGCGACGACGGTGCCGACCTCGAGCGCGGTGGCGGGTGCGGTGGTCATGCGTCGTCTCCTCGGACCACGAGGGTGGAGGTCGCCGTGACGACGTGCTCCCCCTCGGCGTCGTTCATGGTGCTCTGGGCGGTGACCATCGCGTTGCCGCCGAGGGTCTTCACGCTGGTGACCGTCAGGGTCGCGGTGAGCTCGTCACCGGCGACGATCGGCCGGTCGTAGGTGAAGGACTGCTCGCCGTGGACGACGCGGGAGAAGTCGATGCCGGCGTCGGGCTCGTTCAGGAGCTGCGCGAGCGTGGCCTCCTGCACGACGACGGCGAACGTCGGGGGTGCGACCACGTCGTCGTACCCGGCGGCACGTGCGGCGTCCGGGTCGTGGTGGACGGGGTTGGTCGCGAAGACCGCACGCGAGAACTCGCGCACCTTCTCGCGGCCGACCAGGTAGGGCTGGGCCGGCGGGAACGTCCTGCCGACGAGCTCGGGGTTCACTGACACCACGGCAGTCTACCGAGGCCCGTCGGGAGGCCGGTGATCGATGAGGACGCTTCAGCTAGACTGTCTGAGACCGATTCGGGGGAATCGGGGCGTGCCGTGCGGCACGGGTTCGTTCGGGACGGGGAGGGCCGATGGACACCACGACGGAGTTCGCCGTGCACACGGGAGACCGGTGCACCGCCATGGAGGTCGCGGCCGCCGCGCTGCGCCGCACGGGCCACCACGTCGAGTCGACGGGTGGCACGATGACCGCGACGGCGGGCAGCCGGACGCTCACGATCCTGCTCGGCGCGCTCGTCCAGCCGGCCCGGGAGTACCGCCGGTACGAGCTGTCGACCGTCGTGGACGGTGCCACCACCACGATCACCCTGCGCCGGGCCGGGCACGGCACGGCCGTGTCGGGCGGCAGCATCGGAGCGAACCGGCGACGGGCCGCCTGGCAGCAGGTCACCGCCGCGGTCGAGGACGCGTTCCGTGCGGCCGGGGTGCTCGCGACGCGGACGGACACCGGCTCCCACCGCACGCAGTAGGCGGCCGGACGGCCTCCGGCGGGTGGCCGCGCGGCGCACCGCCACGGGAGCGGTCACCGGGGACCCGGCCAGCCATCTAGGTTGGGCCCGGGGCCCCGGAAAGGAACCGCCATGAGCATGGAGAGCGCAGCCTGGAGCTCGCTGTACAAGATCTCGTCCGCGCAGGGCGGCAAGCACGGGTTCTCCCGCGCGTCCGTCCGGCGGATCCTGACGTTCGCGGTGCCGTACCGGGCGAAGCTGCTGGTGTTCATCGGCCTGTCCGTCGTCGGCGCCTTCCTCGCGGTCGCGACGCCGGTCCTCGCCGGTCAGGTGGTCGACGTCATCGTCGCCCGCGGTGAGGTCGCGACGATCGTCCGGCTGGCCGTGGTCATCGCGCTGGTGGCCGTGGCCGACGCCGCCGTGTCGCTGACGACGCGGTGGTACTCGGCGCGCATCGGCGAGGGCGTGATCCTGGACCTCCGCACCGCCGTCTTCGACCACGTGCAGAAGATGCCGATCGCGTTCTTCACCCGCACCCGGACCGGTGCGCTCGTGAGCCGCCTCAACAACGACGTGATCGGCGCCCAGCAGGCCTTCAGCGGCACGCTGTCCGGCGTGGTCACGAACCTGGTGGCGCTGGTCCTCACCCTGATCGTCATGCTCAGCACCTCGTGGCTCGTGACGGTGCTCGCCGTCGTCATGCTCCCGGTGTTCCTGGTCCCCGCGCGCCGGATGGGCAGCCGTCTCGCCGCCCTGCGTCGCGAGGCCGCCGACCACAACTCCGCGATGAGCACCCAGATGACCGAGCGCTTCTCGGCACCCGGCGCCACCCTCGTCAAGCTGTTCGGCCGGCCCGACGAAGAGGCCGAGGAGTTCCGCGTCCGCGCTGCCCGGGTGCGCGACATCGGGGTCCGGACCGCGATGCTGCAGTTCGTCTTCTTCACCGCGCTCATGCTCGTCTCCGCGCTCGCCCTCGCGCTGGTCTACGGGCTCGGCGGCTTCCTCGCGCTCGCCGGCCGGCTGGACACCGGCGAGGTCGTCACCCTGGCGCTCCTGCTCACCCGGCTCTACGCACCGCTGACGAGCCTGACGAACGCCCGGGTCGAGATCATGAGCGCCGTGGTCAGCTTCGAGCGCGTCTTCGAGGTGCTCGACCTCGAACCACTCATCCAGGAGCAGCCCGACGCGGTCACCATCCCCGACGGCCCGGTCTCCGTCGAGTTCGACGACGTCCGGTTCGCGTACCCGTCCGCCGACAAGGTGTCCCTCGCCTCGCTCGAGGAGGTCGCGACGCTCGACACCCGCGGCGGCGAGGAGGTGCTGCACGGCCTGTCGTTCCGGATCGAACCGGGGCAGACCGTCGCCCTGGTCGGCTCGTCCGGAGCAGGCAAGTCCACGGTCGCACAGCTGCTCTCGCGCCTGTACGACGTCGACAGCGGCGCCGTGCGCCTGGCCGGGACGGACGTCCGCGACGTCACCTTCGCCTCGATGCGGCACACCCTCGGCATGGTGACGCAGGACGGCCACCTGTTCCACGAGACCATCCGCTCCAACCTGCGGTTCGCCCGGCCCGAGGCGTCCGACGACGAGGTGTGGGACGCCGTCCGCCGTGCGCGACTCGAGCCGCTCATCCGGTCCCTCCCCGACCAGCTGGACACCATGGTGGGTGAACGCGGCTACCGGCTCTCCGGGGGCGAGCGCCAGCGGATGACGATCGCCCGGCTCCTGCTCGCCCAGCCGCGCGTCGTCATCCTCGACGAGGCGACGGCGGCGCTCGACTCGACCTCCGAGGCAGCGGTGCAGGCAGCACTCGGCGAGGCGCTCGAGGGACGGACGGCGATGGTGATCGCGCACCGGCTTTCCACGATCCGCAGCGCGGACGTGATCCTGGTCGTCGAGGACGGCTCGATCGTGGAGCGGGGCACGCACGACGAACTGCTGGCCGCGGGTGGCCGGTACGAGGAGCTGCACCGCACCCAGTTCGCCGCGCAGGAGAACGTCGCGGCCGACGTGCCGGCGGCGGACTGAACGCGCGGTGGGTGGGCCCCAGCAATCGAAGTGGGGCCGGCAACAGAGAAGGCCCCCTGACCCAGGGGATCCTGGACGAGAGGGTCTTGCGTGTAGCGAGGGCGGGACTTGAACCCGCGACCCCACGATTATGAGTCGTGTGCTCTAACCAACTGAGCTACCCCGCCAGAGATCCGGAGCGGCACGCGCACCGGGTCGGAGCCCCGAGTCAGGATTGAACTGACGACCCCCTCCTTACCATGGAGGTGCTCTACCACTGAGCTATCGGGGCGATGTGCCGCGAACGGCACCACACGAGGATAGCAGACCTCCGACGCTGCTCCGGAACCGGGCGAGACGCCCGGGCGTGCCGCGTCGCGGGCAGCTAGTTCGCGTTGGTCTTGAGCCACGCCAGCGGGTCCACCGGGACCCCGTCGACGTGCACCTCGAGGTGCAGGTGCGGGCCCGTGGAGTTGCCCGTGCTGCCGACGAGGCCGAGGATGTCGCCGACCTCGACGTGCTGGCCGGTGACCACCTTGAAGGAGTTGTCCTCCATGTGGCCGTAGACGCTGACGAACTGCTTGCCGTCGACGTCGTGCTCGACCCAGACGTCGTTGCCGAAGCCGCCGTCGTTCGCCTGCACCTTGATGACGGTGCCGGCGGCGATGACGCCGATCGGGGTGCCCTCGCCCGGGGCGAAGTCGACGCCCATGTGGTTCGTCGAGCAGAACGAGCACCCGGCGACCTGGCGTCCGCCGAAGCCCGAGGTGATCGGGACACCCGTCAGGAACGGCCACTGGATCGTGCCGGTCGGGTCGTTCGTGAAGCTGGAGGAGTCGACGTTCGCGTACTGCGTGGCGTCCGAGACCGTGAACTGGTCACGGGCGGTCGACCCGTCAGCAGCGGCACCGACCTGCATCGACTGGGTGGCACCCGAGCTGGCACGGGCCGCGGTCGAGCCGGACTCGGGCACCCAGAGCGCCTGGGCCGGCAGCGAGGTCGACACGACCAGGCCGGCCGCGAAGAGCAGGGCGCCGACCGCGGTCACACGGGAGGCCGACCGGCGGAACGACGCACCACGCTTCGGGGCCGGTGCGCTGACGGGGGTGCTGGAACGGATGTGACGGGTCGCGCGGTCGACCGGGGCCGTCGGCGCCGGACGGCTGCTGCGACGACGCGACGCGGGGACCTGCCCAGCGACCCGACGCGGCTGCGACACCGAGGCAGCGCGAGCGGCCGGCTGCGCGTGCACGACGGGCGAGGTGGGGGCCGGCGGCGTCACGATGCGGGAGGCCGGGCGCACGGGCGACGCCGGTGCGAGGTCGATCGGCGACACGGGGGCCGCGGGGGTTCCCGGCGTGACCGCACCGATCACGTCGTCGAAGCTCGGACCCGTCGAGTCGTGCGCCTCCTGCACCACGACCGCGCCCTTCGCCGCGGCCCGCTCTGCCTCGATCCGAGCGCGTCGGGTCTGGTGGACGACCGGGGTGGCGGCGTCGACGGAACCGTCGGTGGGAGCGGACGACAGAGGAGTACGGGGCATGCGTGCGGTGGCGATCCTGATCAGAGAAGGGCTCACTCGTTGGTAACGAGCAGGTAACGGGACCTGAGCACGCTAGCAGGAGACGTCGCAGGTCGCCAGTCGTGGTCATGTCCTCCCGGCACCCCCGGACCTGGGGATCGGCGCGTCCTCAGGCCCGCACGGCTCCGAGTGCACCGGCCTCGAGTCCACGCACCAGGGCCTCGAGTTCGTCGGCGACGGCGGGGCTCGCGAAGAGGAAGGAGCGGGTCCCCCCGGCCTCCCAGATGCGGATCGCCGCGCCGGCCTCCTGCGCGACGAGGGCCCCGCCCGCCATGTCCCACGGGTTGATCCCGCGCTCGTAGTACGCGTCCACCACGCCCGCCCCGACGGCGCAGCAGTCGAGCGACGCCGCTCCCCCGCGGCGGATGTCCCGCACCTCGCCGATGAGTCCGGCCAGCACCGCGACCTGCTCCCGGCGACGGTCGGCCGTGTACCCGAACCCGGTGGCGACGAGCGTCTCGGCGAGCGAACCGGGCGTGGCGACGGACAACGGTTCCCCGTCACGGGTCGCACCCTGCCCGACCGCCGCCCGGAAGACGGTGCCCGTCGCCGGCGCCACGACGACGCCCGCGATCGGCTCCCAGGTCATCGGGTCGGGTGCTCCGCGCACGACGCCGATGCTCACGCCGTAGTCGGCGCTGCCGTACAGGTAGTTGACCGTGCCGTCGATCGGGTCCACCACCCACGTGATGCCCGAGGCGCCGGAGGCCGACCCGGACTCCTCGCCGTGGAAGGCGTCGTCCGGTCGGGCCTCGGCGATGCGGGCGCGGATGAGTGCCTCGACCTCACGGTCGGCGGCCGTGACCACGTCGACGATGCTCGACTTCCGGTCCGCGACCTCGACCCCCTCGGCGCGGCGCCGTGCGGCCAGCGCCGCTGCGTCACGGGCGATCGACTCGGCGAGGTCGGCGAACTGGGACGGGGTGAGGTCGGATGCCATGCACCCATCCTCCCGGAAACACCATCGGCCCCGTCCGCAGTGGACGGGGCCGATCAGATGGTGGCAAGTGAGGGATTCGAACCCCCGAAGGCTACGCCGGCTGATTTACAGTCAGATCCCTTTGGCCGCTTGGGTAACTTGCCATGCGCACCCAGCCGGTGTGATCACCAACCGAAGGCGCGCACAAAAGCATAGCGGATGGCTGACGGTGGTCGTGACCATCGGCCCTGGACGCAACCACGCACCCACGAGGGCCCGCGCACGGGGGCCGAACCGGGCCTCCCGTCCGCCGTTAGGCTGTCCGCATGGCAGACAGTTCCTTCGACGTGGTCAGCAAGGTCGACAAGATGGAGGCGGAGAACGCCCTCAACCAGGCGGCCAAGGAGATCGAGCAGCGCTACGACTTCAAGGGCGCCGACGCCTCGGTCGCGTTCAGCGGCGAGGACGTCCTCATCAAGGCGAACTCGGAAGAGCGCGCCAAAGCCGTCCTCGACGTGCTGCAGAGCAAGGCGATCAAGCGGAACATCAGCCTGAAGAGCCTCGACGCCGGCGACCCGTACCCCTCGGGCAAGGAGTACCGCATCGAGGTGAAGTTCAAGAACGGCATCGAGCAGGACGTGGCGAAGAAGATCGGCGCGTTCCTGCGCGCCAACGCCCCGAAGACGGTGAAGAGCCAGATCCAGGGCGACGAGCTCCGCGTCTCGTCGAAGAGCCGTGACGACCTGCAGAACACGATCCAGCTCCTCAAGGGTGAAGAGTTCGACGTCCCGTTGCAGTTCATCAACTTCCGCTGACCAGCGGCCCCTGCGAACGACACCCGACACCGGCACCCCGTGGAGCACTGGCTCAGCGTCGTCATCACCGTCCTGCTCGTCCTGCTGGACCTGGCGATCCGCGTCTTCTCGATCATCTACGTCCCGATCAACCGGAAGCCGCAGACCGCGACGGCGTGGCTGCTCGCGATCTTCCTCATCCCCTACATCGGCTTCATCGTCTTCCTGGTCATCGGGTCGACGAAGCTCCCCCGCGCCCGTCGCGAGAAGCAGACCGAGATCAACGCGTACATCCTCGAGCAGACCGAGGGCATCGAGCGGGTCCGCCGTGACCACCCTTGGCCCGCGTGGCTCGAGAGCGTCACGCGGCTGAACCGCGAACTCGGTGCGATGCCGTTGGTCGGTGGCAACTCCGCGGAGCTCTACCCCGACTCCGAGGAGTCCATCGCCGAGATGACCCGGGCGATCGACCAGTCCCGCCGGTTCGTGCACGTCGAGTTCTACATCGCGACGCTCGACGACACCACACGCCCGTTCTTCGAGGCGCTCGCGCGGGCGCAGGCACGTGGCGTCACCGTACGGTTCCTGCTCGACCACTGGGCGAGCCGCGGCTACCCGGGTTACAAGGACACCCTGGCGTTCATGGACCAGGCGGGCATCGAGTGGCACCTGATGCTGCCCCTCCTGCCGTTGCAGGGCAAGTTCCAGCGCCCCGACCTCCGCAACCACCGGAAGATCATGGTGATCGACGGCTCGGTCGCGTTCACCGGCTCGCAGAACCTGATCGACGCGTCGTACGACATCAAGTCCCACATCGAGAAGGGCATGGTCTACAAGGACCTGTTCGCCCGGTTCGAGGGACCGGTCGTCGCCGGGCTCAACGCCCTGTTCGTCACCGACTGGTACAGCGAGACCGACGAGCTGCTGCTGCGTGAGAGCGACCCCGTCCAGCGGGCCGACCGCGGCGACGCGCTCGACTGCCAGGTGGTGCCGTCCGGCCCGGGCTTCGACGGCGAGAACAACCTGCGCCTGTTCAACGCGCTGCTCTACTCGGCGCAGCAGAAGGTGTCGATCACGTCGCCGTACTTCGTGCCGGACGACTCGATGCTCTACGCCATCACCACGACGGCGCAGCGCGGGGTCGACGTCGAGCTGTTCGTCGGCGAGATGGGCGACCACGCCATGACCTGGCACGCGCAGCGCTCCTACTACGAGGAACTCCTGCGGGCCGGCGTGCGGATCTGGCTGTACCGAGCACCGACGATCCTGCACGCCAAGCACTTCACGATCGACGACGAGGTGTCGGTGATCGGGTCGAGCAACATGGACATGCGCTCGTTCAGCCTGAACCTCGAGGTCTCCGTGATGGTGCGCGGTCACCGCTTCGTCGACGCCCTGCGCGAGGTGCAGGACTCCTACAAGGAGCACAGCTTCGAGCTCACGCTCGACGCGTGGGTCGACCGTCCGCGACGTTCCAAGGTCCTCGACAACGTCGCGCGGCTCACGGCGGCGCTGCAGTAGCGGACGCTGTCGCAGCGTCGCACCGTGCGCCGTCGCGCCGTCGCGCCGTCGCACCGTCGCACCGTCGCACCGTCGCACCGTGCGTCGTCCTCCACCCGGTGCGACCTTGGCCGCACCGTGCGTCGCGACAGCGGGGCACCCGGCGAGCAAGCCCGCGGCGAACGGACAACCCTGCACCGTGCGGGGCGTTCCGAGCCGGTTCAGGATGCCGTGCGCCACGCGTCGCACAACCAACCACGCACGGTGCGGACGGGAGGCGCGGGTCGCCTCCGCCGCGCACGGTGCGTCGTCCTCCACCCGGTGCGACCTCGGCCGCACCGTGCGTCGCGACAGCGGGGCACCCGGCGAGCAAGCCCGCGGCGAACCTGCACCGTGCGGTGAGCGTTCCGTGGCCGGTGTCGGCCCGCCAGGTGCGCTCAGCGCATCGGGACGAGGGACGCCAGGGCCCCGACCACCCGCTCGAGCGGGCCGCGGCCGAGGAACCGCCGCCACAGCATCGCGAAGACCACCGAGCCGAGGGCGAACCAGCCCCAGGCCTCGGCCGACTCGGGGTACGTCGGCAGCATCGCGATGACCACGAGGTGCCCCGAGTACACCGTCAGCGGCATCGACCCCACGGCCGCCAGGGGGAAAGCGATCCGCTCGGCGACGCGCCCGCGGCCGTCGAACACGAGCAGGCAGAGGGCGATCACCGCGACCGCCACCCCGGCTGTGCCGACCACGTCGACGACCGACGACGAGTGGTCGCGCGGGGACAGGAACAGCTGCGCGAGGGCCTGGCCGGGGGTCGAGGCCTCGCCCGCGTACGGGACCCCGGGGAACGCCAGGGCCGCATCGTCGGGCAGCGGGGCGAGGACCGACCCAGCGACGTACGCGGTGGCGGCGACCAGTGTGCCGGACGCCAGGACCAGGATCTGTCGGCCACGGTCCTCCAGGCCGGCCCGGGCGACCGCGAGCCCCACCAGGACGTACGCCAGGAAGGTGACCACGGGGTAGACCAGGCCGAGCTGGACGCCGATCATGCCGGCGTCCGCGTAGGCCGGCGCGATCGTCAACGCGGCGAGCGGCGACAGCACCGCGCAGAGCGCGGCGATGCCGAGCAGCGCCGCCGGTCGGACGCGGAGCAACGGGACCACCAGCAGGAACAGCACGCCGTAGGTCGGCAGGATCACGTACACGGGGGTGTCGAGCGCCATCAGGGCGAACCCGATGACGACGACCACGACGGCGCGGATCGCGAGCCGGGCACGGAACTGGCCGATGGTGGGTGGGCCCGGCGGGTCGGTGCGGCCGCTCGTCAGACCGATCGAGACGCCGGCGAGGACCGCGAACAGCGTGGACGGGCGCCCGTGGGCGACGGCGGTCCAGGTGGCCGGGTCGGTCCAGTCGAGCTGCTCCGCGATGCCGCCGACGTGTGCGGCCATCATGCCGAGCAGCGCGACCGCACGGGCCACGTCGACGCCCTGCAGCCGCATCCCCGACGCGGACGCGCCCCGCACCGCTGTGAACGGGACGGGGCGCGTGTCGGTCATGGTGTCGTCAGCTCGTCGGGGTGTCGACGCGTCCGAGCGAGACCTCGATCATCTCGTCGCGCGGCACCACCTTGATGCGTTCGCGCCCGTCGACCGCACCGAGCGCCTGCTCGTGGGTGTCGAGGTGGTGCCAGCCCTCGAGGTCGGTGTACTCGACACCGCGCTCGCGGAGCAGGGCCGGGATGGCCTCGTCGGAGGGGTCCTCCGGGGTCCACCAGCTCGCCTGGTCGTTGACGATGTGCTGCACGGTCTCCATCGCGTCGGACTTCGTGTGTCCGATGAGCCCGACCGGTCCGCGCTTGATCCAGCCGGTGGCGTACACCCCGGGGATCTGCTGGTTGTCGTCGTCGAGGACCTGGCCCTCGTGGTTCGGGATGACACCGTGGCGCTCGTCGAACGGCACGCCGGGCAGCGGGGAACCGAAGTAGCCGACTGCGCGGTAGGCGGCCTGGATCGGGATCTCGCGGATCTCGCCGGTGCCCTCGACGCCGCCCTCGCCGTTCGGCCGGGTGCGCTCGTAGCGGATGGCGGTCAGCTTGCCCTGCTCGTCGCCGACGAACTCGATCGGCTTCGCGTAGAAGTGCAGGTGGAGCCGGCGGCTGGCCTGGCCGACCTCGCGCGTGCGCCACTGCTCGAGGACACGGTTGATCACCATGACCTGCTTGTTCGTCGCGATCGCGGTCTTCGAGGCCTCGTCGTGGTCGAAGTCCTCGTCGTAGACCACCATGTCGACGTCACGGACCTCACCGAGCTCGCGCAGCTCGAGCGGCGTGAACTTCACCTGCGCCGGACCACGGCGGCCGAAGACGTGCACGTCCGTCACGGGCGAGGCCTTGAGGCCCTCGTACACGTTCGCGGGGATCTCGGTCGGCAGCAGGTCGTCGGCGTGCTTCGCCAGGATGCGCGAGACGTCGAGGGCGACGTTGCCGACGCCGATGACCGCGACGCTCTCGGCGTTCAGCGGCCAGGTGCGCGGGACGTCGGGGTGCCCGTCGAACCAGCTCACGAACTCGGCGGCGCCGTACGAGCCGTCGAGGTCGACACCGGGGATGTCGAGGTCGGCGTCCTTGATCGCACCGGTCGAGAACACGACCGCGTTGTAGTGCTTCTTGAGGTCCTCGAGGGTGATGTCCTCGCCGTAGCGGACGTTGCCGAACAGCCGGACGACACCGCGGTCGAGGACGTCACGCAGGGCGTTGATGATGCCCTTGATGCGCGGGTGGTCGGGGGCGACGCCGTAGCGGACCAGACCGTAGGGCGCGGGGAGCTGCTCGAACAGGTCGATCGACACGTCGTAGCCGTGGGCCTCGCGCAGCAGGATGTCCGCGGCGTAGATGCCGGCCGGGCCGGCGCCGACGATGGCGAGTCGGAGGGTGGGCACTGATCGTCTCCAGTTCGTTCGGGTGGGGGTTCCCGGGGGGCCTCCCGACCGGGCCGCAGTGCGTGCGCCGTCGGGAGGGGTGTTCAACGGCTTCGGTCGACGACGGAGTCCGCGAAGCGGGTGAGTGCCCGTTTCACGGTGCCGTCGGGGAGCGGGGCGAGGGCGGCGACGGCTTCGCGGGCCCAGGCGACGGCGACGGCTCGGGTCGCCGCGGTGGCCTCGTGCTCGCGGAGCGCGGCGACGGCGGACTGGTACGGCGCGGAGTCGACCACGTCGTCCGGTGCACCGTTGACGTCGCGCTCGATGCGCTCGACCAGGTGCTGCGCGGACGGGTCGGTCGCGGCCATCCGGCGCAGCTGCAGGACCGGCAGGGTGTCGACGCCGGCACGCAGGTCGTTGCCGGCGATCTTGCCGGTCTTGTCCGTCGCGGGGGCGAGGTCGATGACGTCGTCGACGAGCTGGAAGGCGACGCCGACCTTCTCGCCGAAGGTACCGACGGCGTCGAGGTAGGCACGGTCGGCACCGGAGAACATCACGCCGGCACGTGCCGCGGTGGCGATGAGCGAACCGGTCTTGTCGCTGAGCACCTGGATGTAGTGCTCGAGCGGGTCGTCGTCCGGCTGCGGCCCCGTGGTCTCGTGCAGCTGCCCCATGCAGAGACGTTGGAAGGTCTCGGCCTGCATCCGGATGCCCTCGGTGCCGAGGTCGGCGGTGATCAGGCTGGCGCGGGCGAAGAGCAGGTCGCCGGTGAGGATCGCCACGTTGTTGCCGTAGGTGATCTGCGCGGCGGGGACCCCGCGGCGCACGGGCGCCTCGTCCATGACGTCGTCGTGGTACAGCGACGCCAGGTGCGTGGTCTCGATGCTCACCGCGGCCTTGACCACGGCGTCCGTCACGCCGTCACCGAGCTGGGCGATGAGGAGCGTCAGGGTCGGACGGATGCGCTTGCCACCGGCGGACAGCAGGTACCGGCTGGTGGTGTCGGCGAGGGTGTCGGTGGAGCGCATGGCGTCCTCGAGGCCCTGCTCGACGAGTTCGAGCCCGTCGTCGACCGCGGAGATGAAGCGTCGGTCGGCGGGCGTGGCGAACAACCGCTCGCCGATGCCCAGCGATGCGCGCAGGCTCGGCGCGCGACGTGCGACCGGGACGCTCGGATTCAAGTGCTGCTCCGTCTTCGGGGGTGGTGACCGGTCAGTCGGCGGCCGGGTCGACGCGCGGCTGCTCGCCGGTGTTCTGGTGGTCACGGCGGGCCTTCGCACGCCGTGCCGCGGACTCGCGCACCGTGTCGGCGACGGGCTTGCGGCCACGGTGCAGTGCGACGATACCGGCCGTCAGGTTGCGGTAGGCGACCACCGAGAAGCCGACACCGCGGAGCCACTGGGTGAGCACTTGCTGGTCGGGCCACGCGTCGATCGACTCGGCGAGGTAGCGGTAGGCGGCCGGATTGCTGCTCGAGAGCCGCGCGATGCCCGGGAGCACGCGCTTCAGGTAGGTGCCGTAGCCGAGGCGCAGCAGGGCGCGGGGCGGCGTCGAGAACTCACAGATGACGACGCGACCACCGGGCTTCAGGACACGCAGCATCTCGGCGAGCGCCTGCTTCGGGTCGTTCACGTTGCGCAGCCCGAACGAGATCGTGACGGCGTCGAACGTGTCGTCGTCGAAGGGCAGCTGCTCGGCGTTGCCCTCGACGAAGGTGATCTCGGGGTGGCGTTCGCGGCCGACGGCGATCATGCCGGCGGACAGGTCGAGCGCGGTGACCTCGGCGCCCTTCTTGGCGAAGGCCGCTGCACTGGTCCCGGTGCCCGCGGCGATGTCGAGGACCTTCTCGCCGGGCTGCGGGTCGACCGCGCGGACCGTCGCGACACGCCACAGCGGGGCGTTGCCCGCCGACAGGATGTCGTTCGTGAGGTCGTACTTGGCCGCGACGTCGTCGAACATCGCCGCCACCTCGTCCGGGCGCTTGTTCAGGTCCGCTCTGCTCACACGATCAATCCTAGAGGTCCCGACCGAGCGTTCACCGGACTCGCAGCCACCCGGGCGGTGCGGGATCGGCGCGTAGCATCGGAGCCGTGACCCGAACCACCACGGCGGCGCCCCCGCTGACGGTCTCGACCCGGATCCTCGACGACCCGGGCGCCGTCCTCCGCCACACGTTCCGCGACCGTCCCCTCGCCTTCGTCCGGAACGGCGACGGCATCGTCGGCATCGGTGAGGCGCTCCGGTTCACGTTCACCGGCCCCGACCGGATGCGGGACGCCGCGGCCCTCTGGCGCAGCATCGTCGAGACCGCCGTCGTCGACGACCCGGTGCAGCTGCGCGGTTCGGGGCTCGTCGCGTTCGGGTCGTTCGCCTTCGCCGACGACTCCGCCGACGAGAGCGTGCTCATCGTGCCCCGGGTGGTCCTCGGTCGGCGTCGCGGCAAGGCCTGGCTGACCGCGATCGACACCACGCTCGGCGCGGAGCCCCTGGCCTTCACCCGGACCTCGGTCCCGGTCCCCCACGTCGGGCCGCACGTGTCCGTCGCGCTGCGTCCCGGGCACATCGACGAGGACACCTACGCCGCCAACGTGACCGAGGCGGTCCGCCGCATCGTGGCCGGGGGTGCCCGCAAGGTGGTGCTCGCCCGCGACCTCGTCGGGACGCTGCCGCCGGGAGCCGATCGACGGGCGGTCCTGCTCGACCTCGCGACCGCCTACCCGCAGTGCGTGACCTTCGCGGTGGACGGACTGGTCGGCGCCACCCCCGAGACCCTCGCCCGCACCGACGGCACGCGGTTGACCGCACGGGTGCTCGCCGGCAGCGCCGCCCGGGGCACCGACGAGGTGTCCGACCGGGCCGCCGCCGAGGCCCTGGCCAGCAGCGCCAAGGACGTCGAGGAGCACACCTTCGCGATCGACAGTCTGCTCGCGGCCCTCGCCCCGCTCGCGACGGACCTGCGCGCCGACGCCGAACCGTTCCGGCTGCAGCTGCCGAACCTGTGGCACCTGGCGACCGACGTGCAGGCCACGCTGCCGCCCGACACCACGTCGCTGGACGTCGCCGACGCCCTGCACCCGACGGCCGCGGTCGCCGGGACCCCGACGGACGTGGCCGTGCGGCTCGTCGCCGAGCTCGAGGGCGTCGACCGCGGCCGCTACGCCGGGCCGGTCGGCTGGATGAGCGCGACGGGTGACGGCGAGTGGATGCTCGCGCTCCGCAGCGCCCGGATCGACGACGACGGCACCGTCCGGGCCTGGGCGGGTGCCGGGATCGTGGCCGGTTCGGAGCCGGCGCGCGAGGTCGCCGAGACGGCGCTGAAGTTCCGGCCGATCACCGACGCGCTGGCCTGAGGCAGGCGCGCGATCCAAGCGGTCGCGCGATCCGCGCGGTCGCGGGACCCGCGCGGTCGCGGGACCCACGCGGTCGCGGGACCCACGCGGTCGCGCGACCCTCGCGGTCGCGCGGTCGCCGACAGCCGCTGGGTGGTCAGTCGGCCAGCGGGACCTCGATCACGACCCGCTCGGCCGGGTCGGTGAGCACCCGCTCCAGGTCACCCCACGTCGCCGCCCGGCGGTACTCCCACCCGAGGCCCGTGACGACCCGTTCGACGTCGACGTGCTGCGGGGTCGACATCATCCGCCGCATGTCGGCTTCGGGCGTGGTCTTCGCCACCTCGAGCCCGCGGAAGATCGCGCCGCCGTGGTCGTTGCCGACGACGACCTGCACCCGGTGGGTGCGTTCCTCGGTGCCGGTGACGAACGCTCCGAGGTCGTGCAGCAGGGTCAGGTCGCCGAGGAGCACGCGTGTGGTGCCCACGGAGGCCGAGGACTGCTCGAGCGCCGCGGCGATGCCGAGTGCGGTCGAGACGGTGCCGTCGATACCCGCGAGCCCGCGGTTCGCGTGCACCCGGATCTTCTTGCCGAGCACCCGGGCGTCGGCTTCACGGATGAGCTGCGACGCCCCGAGGACCAGCCGGTCGTGCGGCCAGGTCACGCCCCAGACGGCCTCGGCGAGCATGGCCCGGTCGACGGGTCGGCGACGGAGCGCGACCTCGTCACGCAGGAACTTGTTCCGCTCGGCGCGGTCGGCGGAGCGCTTGGCGTCGAGGTCCGGGCCGGCGTCGCCGTCCCCCAGGATCCGTCGGCTGGCACCGACCCAGCGGCCGACCCACGCACGGTGCTCCGGCCGGGTGCGGCCCGTCACGCGGACGTCGGAGACGAAGGTGGTCACGGCGTCCGGTCGGGAGGTGCGGGCCGGGTCGAACGGGTCGGCCGCCGGTCCGCGGACGACGATCGTCTCGACCCCGTCGCGCTGCAGGAGCGCGGGGACCTCTCTGCTGAGGGTCGGGTGGCCGAGCACGACGGCGCGGCGGACGGCGCCGCCGTGGTCCGCGTCGCGCAGGAGTTCGCGGTAGGCGACGACCAGGTTGCGGCCGAAGCGCGCGCCGCTCGAGACCTCGGCGAGGAGCGGCGCCCCGAGTTCCCAGGCGATCCGCTCGGCGTCCTCGCCGGCATCGTGCCCGGCGATGACGACGGTGCCCGGCTCGTCGTCCGGAGTGAGTTCGGCGACCGGCAGACCCGCGTGCGCCCGGCGGGTCGCGAACGCCAGGTCGACCTCGTCCTCGGGCACGGGGCTGACGTGCTCCGGGGCGAGTCCGGCGGACAGCGGCTCGCGGAACGCGACGTTGAGCTGCGCGGGACCGGGCTGCCCCGTGTGCCCGGCTGCGGCGGCGACGGCCTGTCGGGCGAGGGTGCGCAGGGTGTCGCGGACCGAGGCGTCGACGCCGTGCGCCGACGGGGCCTCGACGTCGCGGACGAAGGCGACGGCCTGGCCGAAGATCCCCGGCTGGACGGTGGTCTGGTTGCTGCCGATGCCGCGCAGTTCGTCGGGGCGGTCGGCACTCAGCACGATCATCGGCACGCCGGAGTGGTGTGCCTCGAGCACGGCGGGGTGCAGGTTCGCCACCGCGGTACCCGACGTCGTCACCACCGCTGCGGGTCGGTGCGTCTCGACCGCGAGCCCGAGTGCGAAGAACCCGGCGGTCCGTTCGTCCAACCGCACGTGCACGGTCAACCCGCCGGCGCGCTCGAGGGCGACCGCCGCGAGGGCGAGTGCCTGGGAACGCGAACCGGGGCTCACCACGACGTCGGTGACGCCGGCACGCACGAGTTCCTGCAGGAGGGCGAGCGCGGTGTCCGTCGCCGGGCTGCCCGAGCCGGCGGGGCCGTCAGCGATCGGTGCGGCCGTCGTCGTCGCGCTCGTGGAACTGGTCTTCGAGGTCTCGGAGGGTCGCGTCGTCCTGGTCCTTGTCCGTGAGGGTGGTGCCCGGCTCCGGCGTGGTGCCGAGGAAGTCCGGGTCGTCTTCGGGTCCACGGTACCGGGCCGAAGCACCGGGGTCGGCCGCCGGGGTGCGCCCCAGCAGGAACCAGAGGACGCCGCCCAGGACGGGCAGGATGATGACGAGCAGGAGCCACACGCCACGACGCAGGGAACGGACGCGCTGACGCGGCATCGTGCCGCAGTCGATGGCCGCGTACACCGTGAAGGCGACGGCGGCCACGGCGACGATCAACCACAAGCGGACCATGCGGTGAAGTCTAGGTCGCGACCCTGTGATGCCCCTGCCGGTCGGCGCTCCGTAGACTCACCGTGTGAAAGCGTGGCTCCTGTACACCCTGGCTCGGCTCGGCATCTTCGTGGTGGCGCTCGTGCTCCTCCTGCTCCTGACGCCGATGCCGTGGTACTGGGCGACCATCGTGGCCGCCCTGGTGGGCCTGCTCATCTCGTACATCGCCCTGTCCGGACTGCGCACGCAGGTGGCCCTGAGCCTGGCGAACCGCCGCGGCACCCCGGAGCGGGACGCCGACTCGGACTTCGAGGACGACTTCGTCGACGCCGCCGACTCCGACGCCGCGGCCACCCCGACCGTCCGTCCGGTGTCCGACGCCGACCGGCACGAGGCGCGCCGGGACAACGACGCCGATTGATCAGACGGAGCCGGGGCGGGGCCGTCCGGTCGAGCAGCCGGAACGGCTACGGCTGGACGGCCAGCGTGATCCCGAGCACCACGCCGAAGGCGAGCGAGGCGAACGACGACAGCTGCAGGGCCGTGATGAGCTCGCGGGGCTTCCGTGACGACACCCCGATCGCCAGTGCCGGCAGCGCCAGCAGCAGCGAGAAGTACGTGAAGCCCGTGCGGAAGTACAGCAGCACGAACCAGAGCAGCACGACGTACGGCAGCATCAGGAACAGGCCGTACAGGACGCGGGCCACCGGACGACCGACGACCACGGCGAGCGTGCGCTTGCCCGCCAGCTGGTCCTCGTCGATGTCGCGGATGTTGTTCACCATCAGGACCGCGCAGGCGAAGAACCCGGCGGCCACCGCGGCTGCCCAGCCGCTGACCGTGACCTCGCGGATCTGCACGAACTGGGTGCCGAGCACGGCGACCAGCCCGAAGAAGACGAAGACGAAGACCTCGCCGAGGGCGTTGTACCCGTACGGCTTCTTGCCACCGGTGTAGAACCAGGCGGCGACGATGGCGGCGGCCCCCACGAGCAGCAGCCACCACAGCTGGGTGAGCAGCACGATGACCAGGCCGGCGACCGCGGCCAGGCCGAAGAACGTCAGGGCGACGGTGAGCACGGTCCGGGGCTTGGCCAGGCCGGCACCGGTGAGACGTGCCGGGCCGACGCGGTACTCGTCGGTGCCGCGGACCCCGTCGGAGTAGTCGTTGCTGTAGTTCACACCGATCTGCAGGAACAGTGCCACGGCCAGGGCGAGCAGCGCGACGGCGAGGTGGCCGTCCTTCGCCAGGTAGTCGCCGAAGTCGCCGGGCTCCCCGCTGTCGACGAACGCGACGGCGGTGCCGAGCACGACCGGGACGACACCGAGGGTCAGGGTGCGCAGGCGTGCGCCGCCGATCCAGTCGCGTGCGGTCGCCTTCCGCTTGGTGCGGGCGGGGGCAGCGGCCTTCGCCGGGTTGCCGGACCGGCCCTGCTTCTGCGTCGAGTTCTTCGTTCGTGCCACGAGCACCGATCATATTGCCGATGCGACCGCCCGGCGGCTCGCGGTCCCTACGAGCGGCCCGGGTCGACGAGCGCCTGCACGGCCCGCCGGTCGGGCTTGCCCGATGACAGCATCGGGATCCGATCCAGCACGACGACGTCCGCCGGCCGGGCGGCACGGCCCAGGGTGGCCCCGACGTGCGAACGCACGGCATCGAGGTCGAGCGGCTGCTCGGTGACGACGACCGGGACCTCGCCCCACTCCCCCGCCGAGCGCCGGGCGACGACAGCGGTCTCCTGCCCGGGCAGCCCGCGGACGAGCCGCTCGACCGCACCGAGCTGGACCTTCTCGCCGCCGGAGATCACCACGTCGTCGAGGCGTCCGAGCACGCGGACCACGCCGTCGGACAGGGTCGCGGTGTCTCCGGTCCGGTACCAGCGCAGCCCGTCCCGCTCGACGAAGGCCGACGCCGTGCGGGCGTCGTCGTTCAGGTACCCCTCGGCGAGCATCGGCCCCGCCAGGTGCAGCTCGCCGTCGACCAGCGCGGTGCGAACCGTCCCGAACGGGACGCCGTCGTACACGCATCCGCCGCTCGTCTCGCTCGCACCGTACGTCGTCACGACCCGGACCCCGGCGTCGAGCGCACGCTGCCGGAGCGGCGCCGGGGTGGCCTGCCCGCCGACCAGGACCGCGTCGAACCGGGCGAGCGCCCGGGTGGCGTCCGGGTCGTCGAGGACCCGGGCGAGCTGCACCGGCACCAGCGAGGTGTAGCGACGCGGCGCGGCCGGACCGGTGACGAGCCGTTCTGCGGCCTCGGTGAACGCGGCGGCCGCGAAGTGCCCGGGTGGCACGACGACGGGTTCGGTGCCCGCGGTGATCGAGCGGGTCAGGACGTTGATGCCCGCGATGTAGTGCGTCGGCAGCGCGAGGACCCAGCGCCCGGGCCCACCCAGGGCCGCGTCCGCCGCGGCGGCACCGGCGAGGAGCGCCTCGGACGAGAGCGCCACGCGCTTGCCGGTGCCGGTGGACCCGCTCGTCTCGACCACCAGGGCGACCGCCTGCCGGACCTCGGCCGGAGGTGGCGTCGGCAGTGCCGGTGCCCCCTCGGCGACGGGGAGCAGTGCGGGGCCGCCGGCGAGTGCTGCCTCCAGGCCGCGCAGCACGGCCGTCGGGTCCGACGTACCGGTCGCGACCAGCGGACGGGGCATCAGTAGTGCCAGGGGAACGCGGTCCACTCGGGAGCGCGCTTCTCGAGGAACGAATCGCGGCCCTCGACCGCCTCGTCGGTGCCGTAGGCCAGCCGCGTCGCCTCGCCCGCGAACACCTGCTGGCCGACCATGCCGTCGTCCACCGCGTTGAACGCGTACTTGAGCATCCGGATCGCCGTCGGGGACTTGCCGAGCACGATCTCGCCCCAGCGGATCGCCTCGCGCTCCAGGTCCTCGTGCGGCACCACGGCGTTCACCGCACCCATCTCGTACGCGCGCTGGGCGGAGTACTCCTGGGCGAGGAAGAAGACCTCGCGGGCGAACTTCTGCCCGATCTGCTTGGCGTAGTAGGCGCTGCCGTATCCACCGTCGAACGAGCCGACGTCGGCATCGGTCTGCTTGAACTTCCCGTGCTCGGCGCTCGCGATGGTGAGGTCGCAGATCGCGTGCAGCGAGTGCCCACCGCCCGCAGCCCAGCCCGGGACGACCGCGATGACGACCTTGGGCATCATCCGGATCAGCCGCTGGACCTCGAGGATGTGCAGCCGGCCCATCGATGCCTGGGCGGCCGCGGGGTCCACACCCTCGGGCGGTGCACCCTCGTCGCCGACGTACTGGTAGCCGCTCCGCCCCCGGATGCGCTGGTCGCCGCCGGAGCAGAACGCCCACCCGCCGTCCTTCGGGCTCGGGCCGTTGCCGGTGAGCAGCACGACGCCGACACGGGGGTCCTGGCGCGCGTCGTCGAGAGCGCGGTAGAGCTCGTCGACCGTGCGCGGGCGGAAGGCGTTGCGGACCTCGGGACGGTCGAAGGCGACCCGGACGATGCCCTTGGAGACGTGCTTGTGGTACGTGATGTCGGTGAACTGCTCCGCGATCGGAGCGGTGGTCCAGACGTCGGGGTCGAACAGGTCGGAGACGGGAGCAGCCATGCTCCCAACGTACCGCCGGGCGTCTGCCGGGTCAGGCGCCCATGTCGGTCAGGATCTCCGGCGCGACGAACACCATGATCACGATGAGGATCACGGGGTTCGCGAAGAACGCCAGGACGACACCGACGGCACCGTACCAGCGTCCGAACGAGCCGACGGCAGCGACGAACCCGAGCACGGCGGCGACGAGCGTCAGGAACACGACGACGAAGCAGATCCCGAAGGCGAAGTTCGTGTCACCGCCCATGAACACGGCGAAGGCACTGGCGTCCACAGCGGCGGACACCACGGCCAGGCCGAGGGCGATCTTGCCGACGACGGGGTTGCGGCGCTTCGTGCCACCCGTCTGCCGGACGTCGACGGTGTTGCGCTGCATGAGGCGGGCGAAGTCGTCGGAGTCGCGCCCCGGAGCCGCCGCGGATCGAGCGCCCGCTGCCGGGCGGGTCGCCGCCGAGGGTCGGGCTGCAGCTGCCGGACGAGCCGATGCTACCGGGCGTGCCGCTCCGGCGCTCGACGGGTCGGACGGGCGCTGCGATGCGCGCTGCTGTGCTGCGCGCTGCCGCGGATCCACCGCCACCGAGCCTCCCTCGTTCCGGGTCGTTCCCCTGCCGACCGAGGCCGACCGATGCATGCTAGTGCCCTGCCCTGGCGGTCCCCTCCGAGGAACCGGCGGGCCCCCTGGGTGCGGTGGGAGGATGGCGGACGTGCTCCCCGACCTCGCCGACCTCCTCGCCGACGCCCACGTGGTGGCCCTGCCCATGCGGGTGCGGTTCCGCGGCATCACCACGCGCGAGGCGCTCGTGCTGCGCGGTCCCGCCGGCTGGACCGAGTTCTCGCCGTTCGTCGAGTACGACGACGCCGAGGCCGCCGCCTGGCTACGGGCCACCCTCGACTTCGGGTGGACGGACCACGAACCCGCCGCCGACTCCGTGCCGGTCAACGCCACCGTCCCCGCGGTCGCCGCCGACGACGTCGCCGACCTGCTCGCGCGGTACCCCGGCTGCACGACGGCCAAGGTCAAGGTCGCGGAGCCCGGCACGACCGTCGACGACGACGTCGCCCGTGTCGCCGCGGTCCGCCGGGTGATGGGGCCCGAGGCCGCGGTCCGGGTCGACGCGAACGGGCTGTGGAGCGTGGAGCAGGCCACCGCGGCGCTGGAGCGGCTCGCACCGTTCGACCTGCAGTACGCCGAGCAGCCCTGCGCGACGGTGCCCGAGCTCGCGGAGCTCCGGTCGCGGCTCGCCGGCCTCGGCGTCCGGGTCGCCGCGGACGAGAGCGTCCGGAAGGCGAGCGACCCCCTCGCCGTCGCCCGGGCCGGTGCCGCCGACGTCCTGGTCGTGAAGGCCCAGCCGCTCGGCGGGATCACCGCGGCCCGTGCCGTCATCGCCGACGCCGGGCTGCCGTGCGTCGTCTCCAGCGCGCTCGACACCTCGGTCGGGCTCGGGATGGGAGCGTTCCTGGCCGCCGCGGCGATGACGCCCGGGTACGCCGCCGGGCTCGGGACGGCGGCCATGTTCGCCGGGGACGTCACGGCCGATCCGCTGCTGCCGGTCGGCGGTCGGGTGCCGGTGCGCCGCGTCGACGTCGCTGCGGCGCAGGTCGAGCGCTACGCCGCGTCGCCGGAGCGCACGGCGTGGTGGCGCGAGCGGGTGGCCCGCGTGCACGCGCTGCTCGCCGCCGGGTAGCGCGCCGCCGCTCGGTCGGGTCCGTCGAGGGTGCCCGACACGCCACTCGCGTTCGCCGAGGTCTCCCGTTCCGTCGTTCGGACGGCCCCGGAACGACGGTTCGTGCGACCACGCCGCTCCGCACACGGCATGTCGTGACCGCTGGCGGGGTCCGCCGGACCGGTCGCGGCTCTCGACGAACCCCGGACGACGGACGGGAGGCACGGTGCCAGCTGGCACCGTGCCTCCTGTCCGGTCGTGGTCGCGACCAGGGCCGCGTCAGCGACCCGCGCGGCTCACAGACCCGAGTAGCTGTGCAGGCCCTTGAAGAAGACGTTCACGACCGAGAAGTTGAACATCACCGCAGCGAAGCCGATGAGGGCCAGCCAGGACGACCGCGCACCGCGCCAGCCACGGGTCGCACGAGCGTGGATGTAGCCCGCGTAGACGACCCAGATGATGAAGGTCCAGACCTCTTTCGTGTCCCAGCCCCAGTAGCGGCCCCAGGCGCGCTCGGCCCAGATCGCACCGGCGATGAGCGTGAACGTCCAGAGGACGAAGCCGACGAGCAGGACGCGGTAGGTCAGGACCTCGAGCCGGTCGGCGTCGGGCAGCGTCGCCATGAAGCGGAGCTTGCCGGAGGCCGTGCGGCCCTGGCGGTACGTCTGCACGAGCTGCGCCACCGCGAGCCCCGCGCCGAGCGCGAAGAACCCGGTGCCGGCGATCGCCACGAAGACGTGGATGACCAGCCAGTACGACTGCAGGGCCGGCTGCAGCGGGACGACGGGGACCCAGTAGTTCACGGTCGCGATGCCGAGCAGGATGATCGTCAGGCCCGTGATGAAGACACCGAGGAACTTCAGGTTCTGCCAGAACTGCACGAGCAGGAAGATCAGGGTGATCAGCGCCGTGCCGGTCAGCGAGAACTCGAACATGTTGCCCCACGGCACACGGTCGGCCGCGACGCCGCGGAGGACGACCGAGGCGACGTGCAGGACGAGCGCGAGGATCGTCATCGCCATGCCGACGCGCTCGAACTTCGTGCCGCGGCCGGCGGAACCGCCCGACGGCGGTGCGGCGACCTGCTCGAGCACGACGGTGCCGCCGCGGACGGTCGCGACCGTCTTCGCACCGGGTGCTGCCGCAGCGCTGGCCGCGTCGGCCGAGCTGTCGTCTGCGCCCGCGTTCTTCGCGGCGGCCGTGACGTCGCCGGAGCGTTTGGCCATGTCGAGGGCGAACGAGATGAACGCGACCACGTACACCGCCATCGCGGAGTACGTGAGCACGACCGAGTAGGTCGCGAGGTTCGTGGTCATGTCGTTCACTGGGGCATCCTAACTCCGAGGTCCGACGTGTGGCGCTGTGCGATGTCCGCGACGGCCCGTTCGAGGTTCGGGTCCTCGCCGCGTGCGAGTCCGGCGTACTCGAGGTCGTACTCGCCGCCCGCCGTGTCCTTGCGCGGGACGACCTTCACCCAGACGCGACGGCGCGGGACGAACAGCGAGGTGAGCAGGCCGAGGGTGGAGAGCAGGGCGAACCCGCCCACCCAGAGCTGCGAGGGGTCGTGGTGGACGTCGAGGGAGACGTACCGCTTGACGCCGTCGAACGTGATCGATCCGGCACCTTCGGGGAGCTTCTTCGTCTGGCCGGGCTTCAGCGCGATGCTCGCGGTGTCCGACTGCCGACCGGCGATCTGGTCGAGCCCCTTGGTGCTGAGCGTGTACACGCTCTGCGGGACTCCGCTGTCGAGCCCGAGGTCGCCCGTGTAGACCTGCAGCGTCAGCAGCGGGTTCTGGGTGTCCGGGTAGGCACTCGAGTAGGCGCCGCTCGCGAGCTTCGATGCCGTGGGGTAGAAGAACCCGACCATGCCGAGCTGGTCCGGCTTCGCGTCCGGCACCTTGATGACGCCGGTGGAGGTGTAGTTCGCATCCTCCGGCAGGAACGGCACGACGTCCTTGAAGGCCACGTTGCCGTCGCCGTCGCGCACCGTGACCTGCATCGCGTAGCCGTTGCCGAGCAGGTAGACGTTGGTGCCGCCGACGTGCAGCGGATCGTTCACGCCGAGGCGGCTCGTCTTCGGCTCGCCGCCCTTCTCGGTGCTCGTGACCGTGGCCGAGTAGTCGAGCGCCTGCCCGAGGGCGTCGAGGTTGCGCTCCTCGTACTTCGTCACGAACTTGTCGAGCCGGAGGTTGTAGCCCTTGAGGTCGGTCTGCTGGAACCAGCGCCCGGGGTTGAACGAGTCGTACGACCCGAGCACGTTCGAGAAGGTCTGGCCCTCCACCAGCAGGCGCTGTCCGGTGAAGCCGAAGCCGCCACCGACACCGACCGCCAGGAGCACCCCGACGAGAGCCGCGTGGAACACCAGGTTGCCGGTCTCGCGCAGGTAGCCGCGCTCCGCGCTCACCGAGTCGCCGAACCGCTCGACGCGGTACCCGGACCGCTTCAGGATCGCCATCGCGCGCGTCACCGCGTGCTCGGCGGACGGGAGGCCCGTGGTCGCGTCGATCCCGGTCGTCCCGTCGATCATCGCGTCCGGCTGCACCGCCACCGTGCGGAAGCCCGCCAGTCGCGTCAGGCGCGCGGGGGTCTTCGGCGGACGGGTCCGCAGTGCCTGCCAGTGGTGCTTCGTGCGGGGCACGATGCAGCCGATGAGCGAGATGAAGAGCAGCAGGTAGATCGCGGAGAACCACACCGAGGTGTAGGTGTCGAAGACCTGCAGCTTGTCGAGGACCGGGTAGAGCTGCGGGTGGTCCGCCTTGTACTGCACGACGCCGTTCGGGTCGGCGGTGCGCTGCGGGACAAGGGAGCCCGGGATGGCCGCGAGGGCGAGCAGCATGAGCAGGAACAGCGCCGTGCGCATGCTCGTCAGCTGCCGCCAGAAGAAGCGGAGGTACCCGACGAAGCCGAGCTTCGGCTGGTTGATGCCACCGTCGGTGGGGCCGGAGCCGTCGACGTGGTCGGACGGTCGCTGCGGGTCGGAGGCGCTGTCGGCCCCGTCGCCTGCGCCCGTCGGGATGTGCTCGTTCCGGTCAGACCGCGGGGACAAAGCTCTGGATCACCGCCCCGACGCTCGACATGACGGCCGACCAGATACCGGTGACCATGAGCAGACCGATGACGATCAGGATCGCTCCTCCGATGATGTTGACGGTGCGCATGTGACGCTTCACCGCCGCGATGGCCCCCGTGGCCCAGCCGGCGCCGAGGGCGACGAGGACGAACGGGATGCCGAGCCCGAGGCAGTACGCCACCCCGAGCCACATGCCCTGCCAGGCGCTGCCCGACTGGACGCTGAGCAGGTTGATGGCCGCCAGGGTCGGGCCGAGGCACGGGGTCCAGCCGAGGCCGAACACGATGCCGAGCAGGGGGGCGCCGAGGAGCCCGGTGGCCGGGGTCCAGCTGGGCTTGATGGTGCGCTGCAGGAAGGTGAACCGACCGACGAACACCAGGCCCATCGCGATCACGACGACCCCGAGGATCTGCGTGATGAGGTCGCGCCACCGCACGAGCCAGAAGCCGAGCGCGCCGAACACCGTCGTGTACGCCACGAACACCGCGGTGAACCCGGCGATGAACAGCAGCACGCCGAGCACCACACGACCCCGACGCTGCCCGCCCTCGGCGACACCGCCGACGTACCCGAGGTACCCCGGCACGAGCGGCAGCACGCACGGGGACAGGAACGACACGAGCCCGGCGAGCGCCGCCACGGGCAGCGCGACGGCCATCTGGCCGCTCAGGATCGCGTCGGCGAAGGGGTTGGATGTCACGGGTCAGGAGGCCTTGCCGGCGTCGAGCTCGTCGCTGACCAGGGTCTGCAGGATGCTCGTGCCGTCGATCGCGCCGAGGACCCGGGCGGCCACGCGACCCTTGGTGTCGAGGACGATCGTGGCCGGCACCGCGTTCGGTGCGATCTGCCCGGACATCGCGAGCTGCATCGTGCCCGTGCGCTGGTCGAGGACGGTCGGGTACTGCACGTCGAAGGTGCGCTCGAAGGCGGCCGCGGTCGCTGCTTCGTCGCGGACGTTGACACCGATGAACGCGACGTCGTCGGCGTCGGCGTACTCGTCGTGCACCTTGTTGAGGTACTTCGCCTCGGCACGGCACGGGGGGCAGCTGGCGTACCAGAAGTTCAGGACGACGACCTTGCCGCGGAGGTCCTTCGACGAGACCGTGTCACCGTTCGAGTCCTCGGCCCGGAAGGTGACCGGGTCGGTGCGGTCCTTCGCGGAGACCTCGGTCACGGCACCGTCACCGGAGATGTAGTTCTGCGTCGTGCCGTTGCCGTACTGCTTCGCGATGCCGCCGCTGTCCGACGAGCAACCGGACAGGACGAGCACGGCGGCGACGGCCGTCGCTGCGAGGACCGCGAACCGCTTGCTGATGACGCCCACACGCTTCGTGCTGTTCACACTGCTCCTTCGTCGACGGCGGTCGCGCGCAGTTCCTGCGCGGGGTCCGCGTACCCGACCTCGGTGAACCGACCGGTCGACGTGGCGGGCACACGTTCGACGGTGGTGATGCTCGACAGGTCACAGCGGCGCTTGCGCGGGTCGTGCCACAGGGGCTCCCCCGCGAGCTTCCGGTGGACCATCCAGATCGGCAGCTGGTGGCTGACCAGGACGACGTCGCCCTCGTCCACGCTCTCCCACGCCGTGGTCATCGCCGCGAGCATGCGGTTGGCGATCGACTCGTACGCCTCGCCCCAGCTGGGACGCAGCGGGTTCGCGATCCACGGCCACTCCGCCGGGCGGCCGAGCGAGCGCTTCGTGAACCCGGGGGGCTGCCCCTCGTAGCGGTTCGTCGGTTCGATCAGGCGCTCGTCGAGCGTCACGTCGAGCCCGTAGGCGGCCGACCAGGGTGCGGCGGACTCCTGCGTGCGCTGCAGCGGGGACGCGACGATCCGACGCACGTCGACGCCGGCGTCCTTCCAGGCGGTCGCGGAGGCCTGCGCCATCCGCGTGCCGAGGTCACTCAGCCCGAAGCCCGGGAGCCGGCCGTAGAGGACGCGGCCCGGGTTGTGCACCTCTCCGTGCCGGACGAGGTGGAGACGGGTCGCGGGCATGGGTTCCAGTGTAGGTCGCCCGCGGTTCCCACCGCCCCCTCAGGTGATTCACCGGATGCGGAAGCACTCAGCCGCCGAGCTCACCGGAGAGCCGCCCGTGCAGCGCGATCGACCCCGTGTCGAGGTTCACCACCTCGACGGTCGACCCGTGCTTCGCGAACCGCTGTTCGACCCCGTCGAGCGCCGCGACCGTGGACGCGTCGAACACGTGGGCGTCGGCCAGGTCGATGATCACGTGCTCCGGGTCCTCGGCGTAGGAGAACCGCGTGACGAGGTCGTTCGACGAGGCGAAGAACAGCGCCCCGCGGACCCGGTACCGCACGGTGCGGTCGTCGACCGGCTCGCGCACCACGGTCACCACGTGCGCCACCCGTCGGGCGAAGACCAGGGCCGCCACGACCACACCGACGAGCACCCCGGTCGCGAGGTTCTCGGTCACGACGACCACCACGACGGTGACGAGCATGACCGCGGTCTCGCCGAGCGGCATCCGTCGGAGGGTGCGCGGTCGGATGCTGTGCCAGTCGAAGGTCGCGACGCAGACCATGAGCATGACCGCCGTCAGTGCCGCCATCGGGATCTGGGCCACGAGGTCGTGGAGCACGATCGTCAGGACCAGCACCGAGACACCGGCCGCGAAGGTCGAGACGCGGGTCCGGGCACCCGCGGTCTTCACGTTGATCACCGTCTGGCCGATCATCGCGCAGCCGCCGGTCCCACCGAAGAAGGCGGACGCGATGTTCGCGACGCCCTGGCCCCACGACTCGCGCCACTTGCTCGAGCCCGTCTCCGTGATGGAGTCGACGAGCTGCGCGGTGAGCAGGGTCTCGATCAGCCCGACGATCGCGACACCGAACGCGTACGGAGCGATGATCTGCAGCGTCTCGAAGGTGAACGGCGTCGTGATCCCGCCGAAGCCCGGGAGCGCCGTCGGCAGTTCGCCCTCGTCGCCCACCGTCGGCACGGCGACGCTGAACACCATCGTGATGCCGGTGACGACGACGACCGCGATGAGCGGTGCGGGGATCGCCTTCGTCAGGAACGGGAAGCCGACGATGATCGCGATGCCGAGCGCCGTCAGCGGCCAGACGATGAACGGCACGTCGTCGCCGAGCAGGTTCGGCAGCTGGGCGGTGAAGATGAGGATGGCCAGGGCGTTCACGAACGCGACGTTGACGCTGCGCGGGATGAAGCGCATCAGCCGTGCCACCCCGAGGAACCCGAGCACGAGCTGGAACACGCCGCCCAGGACGATCGCGGGCACCAGGCACTCGATCCCGTGCTCCCGGACGAGCGGGGCGATGACGAGCGCCACCGAGCCGGCTGCGGCGGAGATCATCGCGGGGCGACCACCGACGATCGAGATCACGATCGCGATGACGACGCTCGAGAACAGGCCGACCGCGGGATCGACCCCGGCGACGACGGAGAACGAGATCGCCTCGGGGATGAGGGCCAGCGCGGTGACGATGCCGGCCAGGACCTCTCGGGTGAGCATGCGGGGCGAGCGGAGGGCGGCGAGGACGCTCGGGGCCGTCGGCGCGTGTGTGATCACGGACATCGATCGGAACTCTACCCTCACGTGAGGGTAGAGTCGTACGCCGTGAGCACCAGCGACGCCCCCGACACGATGCACATCGGCGAGCTCGCCGACCGCGCCGGCATGTCCCTGCGCACGATCCGGCACTACGACGAGGTCGGGCTGCTCGTGCCGAGCGGCCGCACCACCGGCGGGTTCCGGGTCTACACGGCGCAGGACCTCGAACGGTTGCTCGTGATCCGCCGGATGAAGCCGCTCGGGTTCACGCTCGACGAGATGGCCGAGCTGCTCCGCGTGGTCGACGCCCTCGCGACGAAGGACCCCGAGGACGAGCCGGCACTGGCAGCCCGCCTCGACGCGTACCTCGAGGACGCCCGTGCCCGCCACGCCAAGCTCGTCGAGCGGGCCGGCATGGCCGAGGAGTTCATCGGCACGCTCGGGTCACTCCGCGCGTCGCTCCCCTGATGACGCGGTGTCCTCGGCGAGCACCCTGGCGCGCATGCGCTGCCGCTCGAGTTCGAGCTTGAGCTCCCCCTCTTCCACGTGGAGCTGCCAGTCGATCGCCCCACGTTGCGCCCAGTCCCACATGCTCTCGCCGGGCGCAGGACCGATGTACGGCCGCTCCGAGGGAACCGCGTCTTCCTTCCGCACCAGCTCTCGCCAGGCACGGCGCAGACGAGTCGTCATCACTGTCTCCTCTTCTCGATGAACAGTTCCGCCAACACCCTTGCAGCGGGTTCTTCTCCGGCAGGCACTTTCTGCATGTCGTACATCGCCTGTGCCAGGTTCCGGCCGATCTCGCGACGCCCGACCTCGGCCGCGGTGATCAGGTCGAACACCACGGTCAACCGCGCCCAGTAGCGGTCCCGTTGCTCCCGCGCGACGTCCCGCCGCCACCGGATGACCGCCCACAGCCCACCGACGACCGCCACGAGCAGCGTGAACGCCGCCGTGCAGAGCGCAGCCACCACCACCGCGACCGCCGCAGGCGGCCAGGCCGCGAGCTCCCCGTCTCCGTCCCCACCCGGTCCCCCTCTCGTCCCGCGACCCGGCCACGTCGAGAACGCTACGGATCCCACGCAGGCCGCCACGGGCCTCCCGGCCATCGGTGGAGAACGCCGGACGCAGGCGGCCCTGTGGAGGGAAGAACCCTGCTGCCCACGCCCCCGGACGCAGGCGGTTAGACTCGACCACCGTGATCGAACGCACCCGCATCGCCGACCTGGCAGCCCTCCCCGACGGTCCCGTCTCCGTGGCCGGATGGGTCGAGACCGTCCGAGACCAGAAGAAGGTGCAGTTCGTCGTGCTGCGCGACGAGACCGGCGCCGTCCAGCTCGTGAACCCGGCGACGCGTGAGGCCGAGGACGGCGACGACGCCGCACAGTCCGCCCTCGCGACCACCAACGAGATCTCCGGCCTGGCGCACGGCACCTTCGTGCACGTCACCGGCACGCTGAAGCACGACGAGCGCGTGAAGCTCGGCGGGCTCGAGGTCAAGATCGGTGCGCTGCAGGTGGTGAGCGCCGCGATCCCGGAGACCCCGATCGCCGACGACTCGTCGCTCGACAAGCGTCTCGACTGGCGCTTCCTCGACCTGCGCAACCGCAAGCAGAACCTGATCTTCCGGATCCAGACGACGCTGGAGCACGCGTTCCGCACGTACTGGGTCGACCGCGACTACATCGAGATCCACACCCCGAAGCTCATGGCGTCGGCGTCCGAGTCACGCGCCGAGCTGTTCCAGCTCGAGTACTTCGAGACGACCGCCTACCTGGCCCAGTCGCCGCAGAACTTCAAGCAGATGGCGCAGCCGGCCGGCTTCGGTGCCGTGTTCGAGATCGCGGACGCCTTCCGCGCCGACCCGTCCTTCACGAGCCGCCACGCCACCGAGTTCACCAGCGTCGACGCCGAGTTCTCGTGGATCGAGTCCCACGAGGACGTCATGGCGATGCACGAAGAGGTCCTGGTCGCCGGCATCACCGCCGTCAAGGAGAAGTACGGCAAGGACATCGCGGAGGTCTTCGGCTTCGAGCTGCAGGTCCCTGCGACGCCGTTCCCGCGCGTGACCCTGGCCGACGCGCGCAAGATCGTCGCCGACAGCGGCTACGACGTCGTCCGCGCCGACGGTGACCTGGACCCCGAGGGCGAGCGCCGCGTCGCCGCCTGGGCGAAGGAGCACCACGGCTCCGAGTTCGTGTTCGTCACGGAGTACGACGCCTCGATCCGGCCGTACTACCACATGCGGAAGCCGGGCGACCCGTCGGTCACCAACAGCTACGACCTCATCTTCAACGGTGCCGAGATCTCCACGGGTGCCCAGCGTGAGCACCGCGTCGACGTGCTCGAGGCGCAGGCCGTCGAGAAGGGCCTCGACCCGGAGGAGCTCGGCTGGTACCTCGACTTCTTCCGCTACGGCGTCCCGCCGCACGGCGGCTTCGGCATGGGCCTCGCACGCGTGCTGATGCTGATGCTCGGTGAGCCGTCGATCCGCGAGGTCACCTACCTGTTCCGTGGCCCGACGCGCCTGACCCCGTAGTCACCAGCGAGTGAGCAGAAAAGGTCGCCTCCGGAAATCGGAGGCGACCTTTTCTGCTCACTGGACGCACGCAGCGCACGCAGCGCCGGGGGCGGGACGGGAGGCTCGGCTCAGCTCTGCCAGTCGATAGCGGCCCGCGCCGTGACCAGTTCGCGGATCTCCGCTGCCGCGGCCTGGTGCTCCGGGTGCACCTGGTACGCGTCGAGCCCGGCGAGGTCGTCGAAGCTGGCGACGACGGCGACGTCGTGGTTCTTGTCCGGGTAGGCGACGTTCTCGACGACCTCGAGCGACCGGATCGACTCGACGGTGCCGACCAGACCGGTCAGGAGTTCGCGGATGCGGGCGATCGACGCGGTGCGGTCGAGGTCGGTCCGCAGGGACCAGGAGACGACGTGGGAGATCATGCGCGGGCCTCGGCCTTCTCGAGCGCACGTGCGAGCCGGTCGGCGTCGACGTGCCAGTTGCTGTGGACGCGCCCGTCGATCAGCACGACGGGGATGTCCTCCGCGTACTCCTGGCGGAGGGCGTCGTCGTCGAGGATCGAGCGTTCCTGCAGGGTGACCCCCGGGTGGTCGGCGACGACGCGTTCGACCACGGGTCGGGCGTCGTCGCAGAGGTGGCATCCGGGCTTCGTCAGGAACGTCACTGCGGGCATGGTCCCAGCGTAGTCCGGGAACGCGAAAGCCCCGGCGAACCGGGGCTTCTCGTGCAGGTCCTCCGACCTGCGCAGACCTGTGAGGGTCTACTTCTTGTTACGTCGCTGGTGACGCGTCTTGCGAAGGAGCTTGCGGTGCTTCTTCTTCGCCATGCGCTTACGACGCTTCTTGATGACAGAACCCATGTGGACCTCGCTCGGACTGATGCTGATGTACGGACACCGGGCCGAAGAGACCGCGGAAAATCAACCTGCCCGAGTCTACCGGCTGCCCGCTGGGATGTCGAACGCGCGCTCAGCCGACGTCCGCCACGCCACCGCGCAGCACGTCGGCGACGGCTGACTCGGGGACGCGGAAGGAACGGCCGAAGCGGATGGCGGGGAGCTCACCGGCGTGCACCATCCGGTACACGGTCATCTTCGAGACGCGCATCATCTCGGCGACCTCAGCGACGGTGAGGAAGCGCACGTCGTCGAAACTGCCGGTCATGGTCCGCCTTCGGGGCTCGCACGCGCGCTGCGCACGGGAGTGGTGTGACCTGTGTGGTCAGTGGCAACTGTAGAGGCGTGTGCGACCCGGTGTCCAGGATCAGTCCGCGCCGCGTGCACCGGCGCCGCCCCGTGCTCGGAAGCCCGAGCGGCAGGGCTCAGTCCTCGTCGCCCCGGCGGGTGAAGCGCTTGCGGCTGCGGTCGACGACGCGCTCCCAGCCCTGCTGCGCGCCGGAGATCGCCGCGGTCGCCCGGTACGACGCCTCGGCCATCACACGACCGAGCTCGGTGCCCACCTCCACCGTCGCTTTGCCGGCCGTGCCGTTCCGGCGGATCGACACCGGCTGGCCGTCCGGCGTCCACGCGGTGGTGGCCGGGGTGCCGTCGGCGTCGACCGCGCCCGTGAACGGCAGGACCCAGTCCTCCAGGTGCACGAGCGGCTCCGGGTCGAGCCGGTAGTAGCGGTGCTGCCCTTCTTCGCGACTGGTGACGAGCCCGATGTCGCGCAGGACACGCAGGTGCTTCGACACCGTGGGCTGGCTGACCCCGAGGCGTTCGACGAGCTGGCCGACGCTGAGCTCCCCGCCGGTGACGTCCGAACCGTAGGCGGACAACAGCGTGCCGAGCAGCTCGCGCCGGGTCGGGTCCGCCACGACGGAGAAGATGTCGGCCATGGGGCAAGGCTAGCCGGGGCACCACGGATGTACCATGACGAACCGTCCCGGCCCATGTCTTCGGAGGCATACGCATGCTCGACCGAACCGAGCCGATCCCGCACCACGTGAGTGTCGGCCGACGGCGAGCGAGCCGGATCGCGACGGTGCTGCGCTCGTCGCCGTCTCGACTGGCGATCGTGGTGTTCATCGCGCTGATCTTCCTGTTCACGGTGCTCTTCATGACGCCGTGGGCCACCGCGGACCGCAGCAGCACCCACTTCGCGGACGCCCTGTTCACCGCGGCGTCGGTGGTCTGTGTCACCGGGCTGTCCACGGTCGACATGGCGACGCACTGGTCGGTGTTCGGCAAGGTCCTGGTGGTCATCGGCACCCAGATCGGCGCCGTCGGTGTCCTGACCTTCGCGTCGATCCTCGGCCTGTTCGTCACCCGCAAGCTCGGCCTGCGCGCGAAGCTCATGGCAGCCGGCGACTCGAACCCGCTCCGCACCCACCACGGCGCCGTACCCGAGGGGCAGGCCGTCCGGCTCGGCGAGGTCGGCACCCTGCTCGCGACCGTGGCGGTGAGCACGCTGTCGATCGAGATCGTCCTCGGCCTGCTGCTCCTGCCGTCGGTGCTCATCGCCGGCATCCCGTTCTGGACCGCGGTCGGCGACTCCTTCTACTACGCGGCGATGGCCTTCACGAACACCGGGTTCTCACCGAATGCCGACGGTCTCGACCCGTTCGCCCACGACTACTGGTTCCTGACGCTGCTCATGATCGGTGTCGTGGCGGGGTCCATCGGGTTCCCGGTGATCCGTGCCCTGACGAAGCAGCTGCGCACCCCGCGGCGCTGGCCGATCCACGTCAAGCTCACCCTGGCGACGAGCGCGATCCTGCTCCTCGGCGGTGCGGTCGTCTACACCGCACTCGAGGCGTCGAACCCGACGACCTTCGGCGAAGAAGGAGCCGGGCGCACCGCGTTCCAGGCACTCTTCCTGTCGACGATGACCCGCTCGGGAGGCTTCTCGCTCGTCGACTTCGACCAGCTCAACGGCTCGAGCCTGCTCGTCACCGACATGCTCATGTTCATCGGTGGCGGATCCGCCTCGACGGCCGGCGGCATCAAGGTGACGACCCTCGCAGTGCTGTTCCTGGCCGCGGTCGCCGAGGCCCGCGGTCGCCAGAGCATGGAGGCCTTCGGTCGCCGGATCCCGAGCGACGTCCTGCGGGTCGCCGTGGCCATCGTGCTCTGGGGGGCGACGATCGTGGCCGTCGCGACCGTGGTGCTCCTGCAGATCACCGACGACTCGCTCGACCGGGTGCTGTTCGAGGTGATCTCGGCGTTCTCGACCAGTGGGCTGTCCTCCGGCGTGTCCGCGGACCTGCCGGAACCGGGCAAGTACGTGCTCGCCGCCACCATGTTCCTCGGCCGGGTCGGTACAGTGACCATCGCCGCTGCCCTGGCCGCCAGCCAGAGCCGGCAACTGTTCCGCCGTCCCGAGGAGAGGCCGATCGTTGGCTGACCGCACCCGTTCGTCGCACCAGCACGGTGCCATCAGTCACGACGCCCCCGTCCTGGTCATCGGGCTCGGGCGCTTCGGGGCCGCCACCGCCGGCCAGCTCGAGCGCCAGGACCGCGAGGTGCTCGTCGTCGACACCGACGCCGGACTGGTGCAGAAGTGGTCCGACCGGGTCACCCACGCGGTGCAGGCGGACGCGACCGACATCGACGCGCTCCGGCAGATCGGCGCGCAGGACTTCGCCATCGCCGTCGTCGGCACGGGCAGCGACCTGGAGTCGAGCGTCCTGATCACGGCGAACCTGGTCGACCTCGGCGTCCCGCAGATCTGGGCGAAGGCGATCAGCCGCTCGCACGGCACGATCCTGTCCCGCATCGGCGCCAACCACGTCGTCTACCCCGAGCGCGAGGCCGGCGAGCGCACGGCACACCTGGTCTCCGGCCGGATGCTCGACTTCATCGAGTTCGACGACGACTTCGCCGTGGTCAAGATGTTCCCGCCGCGCGCGGTCCGCGGCAAGGACCTCGCCACCACCGTGATCCGCACCCGCTTCGGCCTGACCGTGCTCGGCATCAAGCCGCCCGGCAGCCCGTTCGTGCCGGCGACGCCGGACAGCGTCATCGGTGAGGACGACGTCATCATCGTCTCGGGTTCCGAGACCGACCTGGAGCGCTTCGCCGCGTACGAGTAACGACCACCGGACGGACGGGAGGCCCGTGGCGGCGTCGCCCCGGGCCTCCCGTCCGCACTGTGGCTGCGTCCACGACGCGGTGTGCGTCTACGACGCGGCGATCTCCTCGGCACGCGCGATCGCGGCACGCGACGCGCGCAGCAGCGTGTCCGCCAGGTCCGCGTCCTGCAGCACCGCGACGGCCCGCTCCGTCGTGCCCTTCGGGCTCGTCACCGCGCGGCGCAGGTCGGCGGGCTCACGGCCCGACCGCTCGAGCAGCTCGACCGCGCCGCGGACGGTGCCCTGCACCATCGTCGCCGCCTGCTCGTGGGTGAACCCGAGCTCCTCGGCGGCACGCTGCCACTGCTCGACCAGCAGGAAGACGTAGGCGGGACCGGAACCGGACACGGCGGACAGCGCGTCGAGCTGCGACTCCGGCACCTCGATGACCTCGCCCGAGGCGGTGAACACCGACGCCGACAGCGCGACGGCCTCGGCGTCGGCCGAGGTGCCCGCGCTGATGCCGGTGATGCCCTGGCCGACGCCGATCGGGGTGTTCGGCAGGGCACGGACGACGCGGACGCCGGCGGGCACCCGTGCCTCCATGCTCGCGGTGGTGGTGCCGACGGCGACGCTGACCAGGACGGCGCCGGGTTCCAGGTCGTCGGCGACCTCGTCGAGCAGGTCCGCGATCATGTACGGCTTCACGCCGACGACGACGATGGCCGCACCACGGACGGCCGACCGGTTGGCGTCGGGGTCGGTGTCGCTCGCGGTGGCGTCGAGACCGCGCTCCCGGTGGGCAGCAGCGGACGCCTCGGACTTCGTGGTGAGGGTCACGGTGGCCGGGTCGAGTCCCGCGGCGAGCAGGCCGTCGAGGACCGCGCCGGACATGGAGCCGACGCCGAGCAGGGCGGTGCGGGGCAGGTCGATCGTCATGCTCCCGACCCTACCGACGCCACCCGCCTAGGATCGTGTCGCAGACCACGAGAAGGGGACAGCTGTGAGCGCTTCCGGAGGCACGAAGGCGATCTTCGCCGCACTCGGTGCCAACATCGGCATCGCGATCGTGAAGTTCATCGCGGCGGCGATCAGCGGATCGGCGTCGATGCTGGCCGAGGGCGTGCACTCCCTGGCCGACTCCGCGAACCAGCTCCTCCTGCTGCTCGGTGGCCGGAAGGCCCGGCGAGCGGCGGACCAGGAGCACCCGTTCGGCTACGGGCGTGAACGCTACGTCTACGCGTTCGTCGTCTCCATCATCCTGTTCTCGGTCGGCGGTGTGTTCTCGCTCTACGAGGGCATCGAGAAGCTCGCCCACCCGCACCCGCTCGAGAACTGGTGGCTCCCCCTGGTGGTGCTCGTCATCGCCATCGGGCTCGAGGGTTTCTCGCTCCGCACCGCCCTGAACGAGGCCCGACCGCAGAAGGGTTCGCAGAGCTGGGTGCAGTTCGTCCGCCGTGCGAAGGCCCCGGAGCTGCCGGTCGTGATGCTCGAGGACACCGCGGCCCTGCTCGGCCTGGTCTTCGCCCTGTTCGGCGTCGGCCTGACGGCGATCACCGGCAACGGGGTGTTCGACGCGATCGGCACCATGCTCATCGCGGCGCTGCTCATCGCGGTCGCCGTGGTGCTCGGCATCGAGACGAAGAGCCTGCTCGTCGGCGAGGGCGCGACCGCCGCCGACGTCGAGCGCATCAAGCAGGCGGTGCTCGACGGCCCCGAGGTCGACGCGATCATCCACCTGAAGACCCTGTGCCTCGGACCGGACGAGCTGATGGTCGGCGTGAAGGTCGCCGTCGACGGGGACCGCCGACTCGGTGACGTCGCCGCCGGCATCGACACCGTCGAGCAGCGGGTCCGGAGCGCCGTGCCGATCGCCCGGGTGATCTACGTCGAACCGGACGTCCTGCGCACCGGGCCGCAGCCGCCCACCGAGGCGATCGTCATCCTCGCCGCGGACTGAAGAAGCCGTCGAGCAACTCGGCACACGCCTGCTCGAGCACGCCCCCGATGACCTCGGAGCGGTGCGGCAGCCGGCGGTCCCTGGCGATGTCGTAGACGCTGCCGCTGGCGCCCGCCTTCGGGTCCCACGCGCCGAACACGACCCGGGGCACCCGCGCGGCCATGACGGCGCCGGCGCACATCGGGCAGGGCTCGAGCGTCACCACGAGCGTGTGCTCCTCGAGGTGCCAGTCCCCCGTCACCGCCGCTGCAGCACGCAGCGCGAGGACCTCGGCGTGGGCCGTCGGGTCCTGTCGTGCCTCGCGCTCGTTCCGGCCGGTGGCGACCACCACGCCGTCACGGTCGAGCACCACCGCGCCGACCGGGACGTCGTCGGTCTCCAGGCACCGTCGAGCCTCGTCGAGCGCGCGCTCCATCGCCGGGACGAACGGGCGGGCTGCGGGCTCCTCCACGGGACCTCCTGACGGTCGACGGCACGCTAGGCTCGACCCTATGCGAGTCCACGTCGCCGACCACCCGCTCATCACCCACAAGCTCTCGGTGCTCCGCGACCGTACGACGCCCTCCCCCACGTTCCGCGCCCTGACCGAGGAGCTCGTCACGCTCCTCGCGTACGAGGCCACGCGGGGCGTCCGGGTCACGGCGACGCCGATCGACACGCCGGTGGCGCACACCATGGGCGTCGCGATCGCCAAGCCGCGGCCGCTCGTCGTCCCGATCCTCCGCGCCGGGCTCGGCATGCTCGAGGGCATGGTCAAGCTCGTCCCGACGGCCGAGGTCGGCTTCCTCGGCATGGCCCGCAACGAGGAGACGCTCGAGCCGCAGACCTACGCCGAGCGCCTGCCCGACGACCTGTCCGGGCGGCAGTGCTTCGTGCTCGACCCGATGCTCGCCACCGGTGGCACCCTCGCCGCCGCGATCGACTTCCTGTTCGCCCGCGGTGCGCAGGAGATCACGTGCGTGTGCATCCTCGGCGCCCCCGAGGGGCTCGCCATGGTCGAGCAGGCCGTCGGCGACCGCAACGTCTCGATCGTCCTCGGTGCGCTCGACGAGAAGCTCGACGAGAACGGGTACATCGTCCCGGGCCTCGGCGACGCCGGCGACCGGCTCTACGGCCTGGCCGAGTAGCGCAGACCCGATACGTCACGGACAGGAGGCGCGGTGCCAGCTGGCACCGCGCCTCCTGTCGTCCGTGCGGTCGCGCCCACCGCACCCGCCCGTTCCGGGCGTACCAGGTCGTTCCGGGCGTACCCGGTCGTTCCTGGCGTACCAGATCGTTCCGGGCGTACCGGGCGTACCAGGTCGTTCCGGGCGTACCCGGTCGGTTCTTTCCACCCGGTACGCCCGATTCGACTTTCCATCGCAGGCGTAATGGGAAAGAACGGGCGTGGCGCTCGACGCCCGTGCGGTCGCGCCCACCGCACCGTCCGCGCGGACGGTTGACACCGCGTTGGTATACCGCAGATACTCGTCACATGACTGCAACCGTGTCCACCCGCGTCCTCTCCGAGGCGTGCTCCTCCGCAGGGGCAGTGGGGACCGTCGGCGTGATGATGCCGACCATGCCGGTCATGCGTTGTCGAATGTGTGCCTGATCGGCACCCGTTCCAGCCGGATCCCCCGCGACACCACCCCCGTCGCGAGCGCGTGATCCCCGGGTGACGGACACCGTCGGCGACGCGCACCACGCCACGAGGTCTGTCTCCCGTTCCCCCGGGTCGGCCCCGGTCCGCAGCGGGACCGCAGGGCACATCGGCGTACCGCCGTACCCGGGATGACGCATTCGACACCGGCCGCCGCGCCACCCGCGCACCGGCCACACCGCCCGGAGAACCACCATGTCGCTCACCATCGCCCAGCCCCGCACCGCGCTCCGCTCCGCACCGGCCCCGACCGACCTCGGCACCGTCACCCCGATCCGTCCGCGCCCGGCCTCCCCGGCGGCGACCGGACCGGCCACCGTGCCGACGAGCCCCGTGGTCGCACCGCAGCGGAACCGCGCGCTCCCCGAGGGCACCGAGGCCCGCGGCTTCGCCCTGTACGTCGGCATCGACGAAGCGAAGGCCGCCGCCGCCGGCACGACCCTGGCCGCGGTGGTCGAGCAGCTCAAGGCCCTCACCGCGCAGCTCGTCCCGTCTTCCGAGACGTATGCAGCCGTCGCCGTCGCCGCCGAGCACTCCGGTGGCCGGGACGTCGACGTCGTCCGGCTCGCCCTGCAGGACCGCTCCGCGGTGGCCGCCCGCAAGCAGGCTGAGAAGCCCGAGCCCGAGGAGACCGGTGTCGTCATCGACATCTCGCGGAAGCGCGTGACCCTCGACGGCGAAGCGGCACCCCTGACCTACAAGGAGTTCGAGCTCCTGCAGTTCCTGGTCCTCCGCGAGGGCCAGACCGTCGACCGGTCCGCGATCATCGACGGCCTCTGGTCGGACGGCGAGGACGAGACACCGAACGAGCGCACCATCGACGTGCACGTGCGTCGGCTCCGCTCGAAGCTCGGCGCGTTCGAGGAGATCGTCCGTACCGTGCGCGGCGTCGGCTACCGCTTCGACCGGCACGCGGACGTCGCCGTGCGGTACGCGTCGACCCCGTCGCCCGACCTCTTCTGAGCCTGATCGGCTGCTCTTGGTGAACTCGCAGCGAACCGGCCCCGGAGAGGCTGGCGCGCCGTTACCGCTTCGTTATACAGTCGGTGGTGCAGACGGTGTTTGCTGTGGCACCGCCTGTGGAATGTGATTGCAGGAAACTCTTGGTGCAAGGGAGAGGGCCGGTCGCCGACAGGCGGCCGGCCCTCGTGCATGTCGCCCGGCTCCTGTCGGACCCCGTCGGTAGTGTGGTCAGACCGTACGACCGGAGGGAACGCGAACGTGAGCGAGACACGCCGCAGTGAGAAGGCGACCGCGGTCGCCGCCTGGGAAGCGCTCTTCCGCGCCCAGGTCGCCGTGATGCGGAGTCTCAACGCGGACTTCCCCGGCGACGAGATCTCGTTCAACGAGTACGACGTCTGCTTCAACCTGTCGACCCAGCCCGGCCGCCGCTGCCGCATGCGCGACCTCACCGGGCACCTGCTCCTCACCCAGCCGAGCGTCAGCCGCCTGGTCGACCGGCTGCTCGCCCGCGGCATCGTCGAGAAGCAGCCGGACCCCACCGACGCCCGCGGCGTGATCGTGGCACTGACCCCGCACGGCTTCGACGTCTACCGCCAGGTCGCCGTGCAGCACGCGGCGAGCATCGCGCAACAGGTCGGCGCCGGACTGTCCGACCCCGAACTCCGCACCCTCACCGAACTCTGCACGAAGCTCCGGCTGGCGGTCGGCACGGCACCGAGCCGGCGGTCGACGGCCCGCCCGGTGGCCGCTGCGGATGCGGCAACGGTGTGACCGGCGCGATCGTCTGGCTCCGTGACGACCTGCGGCTGTCGGACAACCCGGCGCTCCGTGCGGCGATCGACCACGGTGGCGACGTCACGGTGGTGGTCGTCCTCGACGAGCAGTCCCCCGGGCTCCGTCCGATCGGTGCCGCGAGCCGCTGGTGGCTGCACCAGTCCCTGACCGCCCTCGATGCCGACCTGCGCGAGCGGGGTTCCCGGCTGGTCCTCCGGCGCGGTGCCGCGGCGACGGCGATCGACCAGCTCGTCGCCGACACCGGGGCGGACGCCGTGTACTGGAACCGTCGGTACGGCGCCGTCGAGCGGGACATCGACGCCGGCATCAAGACGGCCCTGCACGACCGTGGCGTCGAGGCGCACAGCTTCGCCGCGAACCTGCTCTGGGAACCGTGGACCGTGCTCACCGGGCAGGGCGAGCCGTACAAGGTCTTCACCCCGTTCTGGAACGCCGTCCAGGCGCTGCCCGAACCGCGCCATCCCCTGCCCGACCCCGACGACCTGCCCGCTCCGGCCGACGTCACGGGTGATGCGCTGGCCGACTGGGCACTGCTGCCGACGAAGCCCGACTGGGCCGGCGGCCTCCGTGACGCCTGGACCCCGGGCGAGCACGGCGCGCAGCAGCAGCTCGAGCACTTCGTCGAGCACGCGCTCGAGGACTACGACCAGCGCGACGAACCCGCGATGGAGGCCACCAGCAGCCTGTCGCCGTTCCTGCGGTGGGGCGAGATCAGCCCGTACCAGGTGTGGCACCGCCTGCACGAGCGGCTCGAGCCTGCGCAGCGCCAGAACGCCGCCGCGTTCCTCCGGCAGCTGGCGTGGCGCGAGTTCAACTGGAACGAGTACTTCCACTGCGACGACATCGCCACCGTCAACGTCCGACGGAACTTCGACGCGTTCCCGTGGCGTGATCCGGAAGCGGCCGAGCTCGACCGCTGGCGGCAGGGCCTGACCGGCTTCGACCTGGTGGACGCGGGCATGCGCGAGCTCTGGCACAGCGGCGCCATGCACAACCGGGTGCGGCTGGCCGCCGGCAGCTTCCTCGTGAAGAACCTGCTCGTCGACTGGCGCGTCGGGGAGCAGTGGTTCTGGGACACCCTGGTCGACGCCGACCCCGCCAACAACGCGGCGAACTGGCAGTGGGTCGCGGGCTCCGGCTTCGACGCCGCCCCGTACTTCCGGGTCTTCAACCCCGATCGGCAACTCGAGCGCTTCGACCCGCACCGCGAGTACGTCCACCGCTGGGTCCCCGCCGACGAGCTGCGGCCCGAGCCGATGGTCGACCTGAAGGCGTCGCGGCAGCGGGCGCTCGACGCCTACGAACGGATGCGGCGCTCGTGACCGGGTCGCACCCCGCGATCGCTGCGGTCGTCGACCAGGTCGACGAGCTGTTCCGTGCTCGCGTCGAACAGGGCATCGCGCCGAGCAGCGTGTGGGGCGTGTTCGACCGCTCCGGCCTCGTCGCGTCCGGCGGGCACGGCGACCGCGGGGACGGCCGGCGACCGGACGCCGACACCGTGTACCGCATCGCCTCCTGCACCAAGAGCGTCACCGCCGCGACCCTGCTGACCCTCGTCGCCCGGGGTGCGCTCGACCTCGACGCGCCGATCACCGACTTCGTGCCGGCCTTCTGCGCCGTCACCCTGCCGACCCCGGACTCCCCCGTCCCCACGGTGCGGATGCTGCTGACGATGTCGGCCGGGTTCCCCACCGACGATCCCTGGGCCGACCGGCAGGAGTCGATCTCGGACGCCGAGCTCGACGAGGTCCTGCGCGGCGGCCTGCTGTTCGACTCGCTGCCGGGCACCCGCTTCGCCTACTCGAACCTCGGCTACGCGCTGCTCGGCCGGGTCGTCGCCGCCGTGACGGGGCAGCCCTTCACCGCTGCCGCCAGTGAGATCGTGCTCCGCCCCCTCGGCCTCACCGACACGGTGTTCAGCGCCGCCGAGTCGACCGGCTTCGTGGTCACCGGTGTCCGCGGACACGAGGGCGACTGGGAACCCCTGCCGATGACCGGCCCCGGTGCCTTCTCGTCGATCGGCGGGCTCTTCTCGACCGTGCGTGACCTGGCGCGCTGGGCGACACACCTCGGTTCGGCGTTCTCCGCCGCGCCGGAACCCGGCCCGGTCTCCCCCGCTGACCGCCGGCTCATGCAGCAGGCGATGCGGGTCGTCCCGTCGTCCGTCGTCCCGGGTTCGGCCCGCGCGACGGCGTACGGTTTCGGGCTGTTCGTCGAGCAGGACGACCGCTTCGGCGAGCTCGTCTCGCATTCCGGCGGCTACCCGGGCTTCTCCGCGCACATGCGGTGGTCCGTGCGCGACGGCCTGGGGGTCGTCGCGTTCGAGAACGCCACGCAGGCCAAGGTCTCCGCGGTCGCCCAGCAGGCGCACGACCTCGTGCTCGACGCGGCGCTGACGGCCCACACACCCGACGCGCCGGGAGCCAGCACCGACATGACCGGAGCGAGCACCGGGGTGGTGGCGACCACCCGCGCGACGCGAGCCGCGCAAGCCGCCGTGACGCGCCTCCTGGCCGACTGGCGGGACGACCTGGCGGACGCGATCTGCACACCCAACGTGGCGATGGACGTGCCGTACGACCGACGGCGGCGGGCTGTGGCGCAGGCCGTCGCGGACGTCGGTGCCGACCTCGGTGCCGCGCCGGTGTCCGAGTACTCGGCGGCGCCGTCGCACCTGCGCTGGTGGCTCCCCGGCACCTGCGGGCGGCTGCGCGTCGAGATCCGGCTCGCGCCCGCCGCCGCGGGGCGCGTCCAGACCCTGAACGTCGTCGCTGAACCGTCGGAGCGTTGATCTGACGGAGCGCTGAACCGTCCGAGCGCTGATCTGACGGCGCGCTGACCCGACGGCACCACGCGGGTACCCGTCAGCTCAGACCGGCGGTCGACCGCCCACGAAGCCGAGTGCCCGCGCGGCGACCCGGGTGCCCTCGCGGGCTGCCGCACCGACGCGGACCGGATCCGTCGCCCACGCACGGACGAACCCGGCGACGAAGGCGTCCCCGGCCCCGATGGTGTCGACGACGGTCGCCGGTGTCGCGGGGACCCGGTGGACGCTGCGGCCCCGGCGCCCGATGAGCGCGCCGTCGGCCCCGGCCGTGACGACGACCAGTGGGACGTGCTCGGTGAGCCGACGAACCGCGGCGTCGAGGTCGTCACCCCCGGCGAGGGCGAGCGCCTCGTGCTGGTCGGGGAAGAGCACGTCGACGCCCCGCAGGGCCTCGAGGAACCGGTCGGCACCGATCGTCTCGATCACCGCCACCGACGAGGGGTCCACCGCCACGCGCGCCGGGCCGGTCCGGGCGCACGCCACGAGGTCGGCGAGCCGGTCGGCACCGCCGCCGAGCATGGCGGCCCCGGTCAGGTGCACGATGTCGGCGCGGGCGACCACCGACGGCGGGACGTCGGCGGCACTGATCTTCCCACTCGCGGCGGGGTCCGACATCGCGGTGCGACCGTGGTCGTTGCGGACCGAGACGACGACCCCGGTGGACGTCATCGCGTCGTACCGCAGGTGGGCGCGGACCCCGGCGTCCTCGAGCGCGCGCTCGTGGCGGTACACGTCGTCGACCCCGACCCGGGCGACGACGTCGACCTCGGCCCCGAGCCAGCCCAGCCACGTGGCCGTGTTGCCACCGGCACCGGTCGGCCGGTGGCGGATCTCCGCGGCAGGGTCGTGCACCCCGATCCGGTGCGCGGTGGTGTGCACGAGGACGCCGTCCAGGACGTCGCCGACGACCAGGAAGCGTTTTCCGGCGCCGCGACGACGGCCCGCGACCACCCGTCCGGCGCGGGTCCCCTCGGGCCGTGACGGCGGCAGAGCGCCCTCGTACGGCATGGACATCCGCAACAGTCTACCCGGAGCCGAGTTTTTCTCCGTTTCTATCGGTGAAAACGGAGGTTTCGCGGAGAGATCGCAAACAACGACCAATGGTGTCACTGATATACCGGCTGCTAGTATGTGGGCGGTCGCGCGACCACCGCCCCGACGACGGAGATGCCATGCCCAGGAAGCCCGACCCCACCCGCAAACCCGCGATCCTCGAGAAGGTCGTCGACCACTTCGTCGAGACCAAGATCGAGGACGTCACGGTCCGGGGCCTCGGCCGCGTGCTCGGCACGAGCGCCTACCCGGTCGTCTACCACTTCGGCTCCCGCGACGCCCTGATCGACTCCGTCGTCGAACACCTCGCGACCTCGCACCGAGCGCCCGCACTCGACCCGGCCGCCGACACCGACGCCCTCGCCGACCACCTGGTCGCGACCTTCGGCGGGCTCGACGACCCGCACCGTGCGCTGGCCGCACGGCTCACCTTCGAACTCGGGTCGGTCGAGTCCCTCGACGGGCGTGACCGGCAGCGCCGCGCGCACCGCTGCCAGGTCGCCGCCGTCCGGGCCTGGTGCCGAGCACACGGCGCCGACCCCGTCCTCGCCGAACGCGCGGCCCAGCACACGGTCATGGCCGCCCGCGGAGCCCAGTGGGGCGCGCTCGTCGACGGCGCGCACACCGACGCCGACGCTGCACTGCGTCGCATCGCCCACGACCTGGCAGCCAGCACGGCCGCCGCAGACCGCGTGCGCTGAGCGCACGCACCCACGCGATCGCGGACCGCTCGCGTACCCGGCGACGGGACACGGCGACGGCGCACGGCCCGGAACGGGACCCGGACCACGAACGGGAGGCACGGTGCCAGCTGGCACCGTGCCTCCCGTTCGTCAGGTGGTCACCGTGGTGACCCGCCGACGCGGATCAGAGCGTGACGAACCGCTGCGACTTCGCGTTCTCGAAACGAGCGGCGACGTTCTCCCAGTCGACGATGTTCCAGACGGCCTTGACGTAGTCCGCCTTGACGTTCAGGTAGTCGAGGTAGAAGGCGTGCTCCCACATGTCGAGCATGAAGATCGGGACGAGACCGAACGGGATGTTTCCCTGCTGGTCGAAGAGCTGGAACGTGGTGAGCTTCTGGCCCACGGTGTCCCATGCCAGCACGGACCAGCCGGAGCCCTGGATGCCGTTCGCGACGGCGGCGAACTGCGCCTGGAACTTCTCGAACGAACCGAAGAACTCGTCGATCGCCGCGGCGAGCTCGCCCTCGGGGACCTTCGTGTCCGGGCCGAGGTTGGTCCAGAAGATCGAGTGGTTCACGTGACCACCGAGGTGGAACGCGAGGTCCTTCTCGAGCTTGTTGATCGCGCCGAAGTTGCCGGACTCACGGGCCTCACCGAGCTGCTGCAGCGCGGTGTTGGCACCGGTCACGTAGGCCTGGTGGTGCTTGTCGTGGTGCAGCTGCATGATCTTGCCGCTGATGTGCGGCTCGAGCGCGGCGTAGTCGTACGGCAGTTCCGGCAGGGTGTACTCAGCCATGTGAGGTCCTTTCGATCAGTGGGTTGTGGACGCGGCTCCGCGGCTCACGAGAGCCGGGAACGATCGGTGAGGGAGTGGAATTCCCGGTTGTGGTAGACCAGCGGCTCGCCGCGGTCGGCGCCGACGATGATGTCGAGCACCTCGGCCACGACGACGGTCGAGCTGCCGATGGGCGTCGTCGACAGTGGTCGGCAGCGGAGCGCACTCGCCGCACTCGGCAGGTAGCGGTCGCCGGACGGCAACGTGCCCCAGATCGGGTCGTCGGCGGCCGGGCTGCCGGTCGACGCGAACCGCTTGGCCAGTGCGACCCCGAGGGAGTCGACCAGGTGCACGACGAACAGCGGCGCACCGAGCACGACCCCGGCCGAGCCGGAGTTCGTCGAGAGCGAGAAGACCAGCACGGGCGGGTCGACGGCGACGCTCGCGACGCTCGAGGCGGTGAGGCCGGTCGGTCCGTCGGGGCCTTCGGCCGTGATGACGGCGACGCCGGCAGGGTGCCCGCGGAAGGCGGACTTGTACGCGTCGGCGATGGTTGCCGGTGCTTCGTCGGGCATGGTGATCGTGGTCGTTCCTTCGGGAGGGGCTGCCGTCACTCGGCGGCTGCCACCCAACGTATGACCTGAACCCTGGTTGAGGTCAACGATTCACAGGTTCGGGCGTGGCCGGGCGCGCCGTGGCGGTCACTTCGTGAGCAGGAATGGTCGGGTCCCGCACGGCCACCCGACCATTCCTGCTCACGAAGCGCAGCGGCGCGCGCGAAGCGCAGCGACGCAGCGGCGCGCGCGAAGCGCAGCGCGCGCCCGCGCGGCCGCGCGGCCGCTCAGCGGCGCTTGAGCATGACGAGCGCACCCGCGGCCGCCACGACCATGAGCACCGCGGCGACACCCGCCGTGATCGTCACGCCGGAGTCGAAGGCCGCCCGCGCCGACTCGAGCAGCACCTGCCCGGCGCTGCCGCCGAGCTGCCCCGCGGCGGCGACCGCACCGCCGAGGGTCTCCTGCGCCGCGACGTGCGCCGCCGAGGACAACCCGTCGGGCACCACGACGTGCGCCCGGTAGGTCGTCGCCAGGATCGTGCCGAGGACCGCGGTGCCGAGCACGGCGCCGATCTCGTACGCCGTCTCGGACATCGCCGACGCCGCACCCGCCTTGTCCGCCGGTGCCGTCGAGATGATGAGGTCGTTCGTCACCGTCTCGGACGCCCCGATCCCGATGCCGAGCAGCACGAACGCGAACGCCAGGGCGGCGATGGAGGCGTGGTGTCCGAGGACCGCGACGAGGGCGTACGCCGCCGCCGAGAACAGCAGCGCGACCGACACGACCCAGCGCGGGGCGACACGCGCCACGATCGGCACGACCGCGAGCCCGGCGACGATGGTCAGGACCGACCCCGGGATGAGGACGACGCCGGATGCGAACGGGTCGAGCCCGGCCACGAGCTGCAGGTGCTGGGCGATGAAGAACAGGAACCCGGTGAGCGAGAACATCGCCGCCAGGTTCATCAGCACGCTGCCGGTGAAGGCCGTGCTGCGGAACAGGCGCAGGTCGAGCATCGGCGTGCGGGACCGCAGCTGCCGACGGACGAACGCGATGCCGCACACGACACCGACCGCGAGCATGGCGATCGCGAGGCCGCGCTCCTCGGGGTGCACGACCGACTTGATGGCCCAGGCGATGGGTGCGAGCGCGCCGAGGGACAGGAACATGCTCGGCAGGTCGACCGGCCCGGGCATCGGGTCGCGGGACTCCGGCACGCAGAACGGCACGCCGACGAGCATGAGCACGAGGATCGGCACCGCGACCAGGAACACGCTGCCCCAGTGGAAGTGCGCGAGCAGCGCGCCGCCGACGAGCGGGCCGAGCGCGTTGCCGGCCGCGAACATCGTCGACCAGACGGCGAGCGCCATCCGCCGCTCCCCCGCGTCCACGAACACGTTGCGGATGATCGACAGCGTCGCGGGCATGAGCATCGCGCCGAACACGCCCATCGCGATCCGGGCCGCGACGAGCATCCACGCGTCGGTCGCGAACGCCGCGGCCACCGAGAACAGGGCGAAGCCGGTCGCACCGATCACCAGGATCCGCCGACGGCCGATGCGGTCACCGATGCTGCCCATCACGACGAGTAGACCGGCGAGCACCAGCGGGTACGCGTCCACGATCCAGAGCTGCGTGGTCGCGTCCGGGTTCAGCGCGCGGCTGATCGACGGCAGCGCGAAGCTCAGGATGGTGTTGTCGACCGAGATGAGCAGGACCGGCAGCATGAGCACGGCGAGCGCGAGGAACCGTCGGGCGCGGCTGCCGGTGACGCGGGTGGCGACGGGGCTGGTGAGCAGTGCGGACACGGCGGACTCCTGGGACTTCGAGCCGGACCAGGTCGACGGCGGGTGGTACGTGGGGCAGACGAGACGGGACGCGGGATGGACACGCGCCCCGTCAGGACTCCGTTAGTGTACCGTCCGGACGGTTTTGGTTGCAAATGCAACTGACGACGGCCGGGAGGCCCGTGCCGGTCCCGCCACGGGCCTTGCGTCGGTCCACTGGTCGCGTCGTCGGGCCTACGCCGATTCGCGGAGCAGCAACCGGTGTCGCACCGTGCGCTCGACGGCCGCGCCCGAGCGCGGCAGCTCGCCCGCGAGCATGCCGAGCGCCAGGTCGAGGGCCTGGCCGGCGACCTCGTCGAGGTCGACGGCCAGCGTGGTGAGCGTCGGCGCGACGAGCGTCCCGAGCGGCAGGCCGTCGACGCCGACCACGCGGACGTCAGCGGGGACGTCGACGCCGGCACGACGACAGGCCGACAGCACGCCGAGCGCCAGCACGTCGTTGAACGCCAGGACCGCATCGACCCGGCGGTGCTCGGCGAGGATCCGTTCGGTCCGTTCGGCACCGGCCTCTGCGGTGGGCGCGGACGCGACGACGAGGTCGGGCAGGTACCCGCGACGCCGGAGTGCCGCGACCATGTGCTCCCCGCGCTGACTCGGCGCGCCGTCGGCGGCGGCGTCGAGCACGACGGGGTGCTTCACCCCGACGTCGACGAGGTGGTCGGCGAGGTCCTCGATCGCGGCGGTCGGGTCGATCCGGACCGCGGCGCGGGTCACCGGCCCCGAGGGGTCGAGCTCGACGACCGGGACCGAGCCGAGCCGTTCGATCCACTCCGGCGCACGGGACCCGAGGTAGCCGATCACGACGTCGGTCTGGGCACCGAGGGACTCCACCATCCGGTCCGAGTCGCTCGCGAGCCCGACGTCGGCGAGCATGACGTTCCACCCGCGGGCGGCGGCCAGGCCGAGCACCGCGGAGGCGAGTGCCGGTGCGTAGGGGTTCCGCAGGTCGTTGACGACGAGCCCGAGCTGGTGGTCGCCACCCGTGACGAGCCCGCGGCCGAACCGTGACGGACGGTAGTCGAGCGCAGCCGCGGCCTGGAGCACGCGGTCCTTGGTCGCCGCGCTGATGCCGGACATGCCGTTCATCGCGCGGGTGACGGTCTGCCGGGACACCCCGGCGGCCGCGGCGACGTCGATGATCGTCGCGCGGCCGCCCGGGGTCAGGCGCGGAGGTCCAGCCATGCCACCTGTTCCGGGGAGAGGTCGACGGAGAGGCCGGTCATGGACGACCGGGCCTCCGCGATCGTACGGGGTCCGAAGAGCGGGAACGTCGGGAACGGCTGGTTGAGCACGTACGCCAGGGCGATCGCCGTCGCGGGGACGCCGAACTGCGTGCCGAGTTCCCGCGCACGCCGGAGCCGCTCGAAGTTGTCGTCCGAGTAGTAGCAGCGGACGAGTTCGGCGTCGCTGGTGTCCTCGGGCGTCGCGCGGCCGGTGAAGAAGCCGCGGGCCTGCGACGACCACGGCAGCAGCGGGACCTGGCGTTCCTCGAGCCAGGCCTTCGATGCCGCATCGGTCGCGTGTTCGCAGCCGTCCCACGGCACGTCGTACGCCTCGGCGAGACCGAAGTGGTTGCTGAGCACCTCGAACCCGTGCTTGCCGTTGGCCCGTGCGTAGGCATTCGCCTCGTCGAACCGTGCCGGGGTCCAGTTCGAGCCACCGTAGACGCGGATGCGGCCGGCCCGGCGGTGTTCGTCGAGCACGTCGACGAACTCCCCCACCGGGATGTCGGGGTTGTCGCGGTGCATCATGTAGATGTCCGCGTAGTCGGTGCCCTGGCGCTCGAGGCTCTCGAGCAGCTGCCGGGTGATCGACTCCGGGTCACAGTGCGGGGTGTGGGCGCCCTTCGTGATGACCACCACGTCCTCCCGGATCCCCCGGTTCTGGATCCACCTGCCGAGCCGTCCTTCGAGCACCCCGCCGCCGTAGATGTAGCCGGTGTCGAACACGTTGCCGCCCTGCTCGACGAACAGGTCGAAGATCGCGCTGGCGTGTGCCAGGTCGGGCTGGTTGTCGACGCCCATCACCAGGCGGGACATCCGCTTGCCGACGCCCGGCACCTCGCCGGAGCGCATCGGGTTGCCGTCCTGCACGGTGAGCGGCCGGCCGGACACCGTCGGGATGTCGGCGGTCTCGGCCTCGAAGGGGTAGCGCAGGCCGATCGCCGCGCGCCACCTGTCGAGCGTGCGGGCGGTGGCGAGGGTCTCGTCGATGGTCATCTGCGCCGCTTCGACCCCGCCGGCACGCAGGGCGTCGGTGGTGGCGTCGGCTTCTCGGGCGTAGGGGTGCTCACCCGCGAACGACAGCGAGCGAGGGGGTTCGTCGACGGTGTGGATCTCGATGGTGGGGTCGTCGCCCAGGGTCCACGGGTCGGTGAGCACGATGCGACCGCGCGAGCCGGACACCGACACGGCGTTGTCGTCCTGCACGAAGACGCCGGTCCGGACCGTCGCCGTGATCCCGCCCCGGTAGGTGAGCTGCGCGACCGTCCACTCGTCGACCCCGGTCGGCCCGAGCGTGCCCGTGGCGGTGAGGTCCACGGGCTCGGCGACGGCGACCCCGGTCGCGGCCTGCACGATCGCCGCGGCCATCGTCACCGGGTACCCGCCGACGTCGAGGATCCCGCCGCCGGCGGTGCCGACGTCGAACAGTCGACCGGTGCGCTCGCCCGTCCGGAACGCGAACGAGGCGTCGACGTGGGTCACGTCGCCGATCACGCCGTCGCGGATCAGGTCGAGCAGTGCCGCGGTCTGAGGGTGGAAGCGGTACATGAACGCCTCGACGAGCGGCAGACCGGCCTGGCGTGCGGCGTCCGTGAGCGCCATCGCGGTCCCGTGGTTCACGGCGAGGGGCTTCTCGCACAGGACGGCCTTGCCGGCCTCGAGTGCGGCGATCACGAGCCGGGCGTGCCCGGTGTGCACGGTCGACACGTAGACGGCGTCCACCCGCGGGTCGGCGAGGACCTCGTCGTAGGTCCCGGCGGTCACATCCGTGAACCCGAACCCGGCGGCCTCGTCGGCGAAGACCTGCGCCCGCTCGGCGGACGAACTGCCGGCCGCGACCAGGACGCCCCCGCTGGCGGGCAGCTGCGAGAGGAAGCGTCGGGCGATGCCGCCGGGGCCGAGGACGGCCCACCCGGGGCGGTCGGTGGTGGTCGAGGTCGGGGTGGTGGCGGTGTTCGCCGTCTGCGCTGACATGCGGATCCTTGTCGTCTCGTGAACCTTCACGGTCGGCTCGACGCTAGCCGGTGCTGGAACGATGAGCAACGGTCCCGCGGTATTTCGTGAGCGTTCACGGCGACCACGGAGGAGCTGGCGTCCGCGACCCCCGGAACTGCTCCTAGACTCTCGGCATGGCCAGTGCCCGCGACCGCGTCCTCGACAGCTTCGTCGCCATCGTGTGCGAGGAAGGCGAGCGTCCCGCCACGCTCGACGCCGTCGCCGCGCGCGCCGGTGTCTCGAAGGGCGGCCTGCTCTACCACTTCGGGTCCAAGGCCGCGCTGGTCGAGGGGCTCTGCGAACGCCTGTCCGACCTGTCCGCGATCGACGTCGAGCGCATGCAGGAGGCCGAGGACGGTGCCGCGCGCTACTTCGTGCGCAACTGCCTGTTCGTCGGCAGCGAGCTGGACCTCGCCCTGCTCGCCGCGAGCCGCCTGCAGCAGGCCGGCTACGAAGAGGCCGGACGCACCCTCGACGACACCGAGAACGCCTGGCTCGCGACCCTCGTCGACGCCCTCGGCGACGAGCCGACCGCGCAGGCCGTCAAGCTCCTCGGCGACGGGCTGTACCACCAGGCCTCGCTCGGTGCCGCGAGCGAGGTGCGACCGAAGCGGGGCAGCGTCGACATGGAGACCCTGCTCACCGTCGTCGACCGTCTGATCGCGACGCGACCCGGAGCGTGAACCGGCACACCCCCGGCTGGGGATAGACTGGGGAACGATCCACTCGTCGACACCCGGAGGTATCCCGTGGGCCGCGTCATCGCCGCTGTTTTCTCGATCCTGCTGCTGCTGCTGTCGATGTACCTGTTCGGGTTCGCCTTCCAGGTCGAGTCGGGCCAGGCCTTCGTCTTCATGGCCGGCGTGCTCCTGATGAGCCTCTCCTTCTTCCTGCCGATCCACGTGTTCGGCAAGCGCTAGCCAGCAAGCACTGCCGCGAGCCAGCAAGCGCGGACCAGCAAGCACAGAACGGCCCCGCACCTCACCGGTGCGGGGCCGTTCTGCGTGGAGCGTCAGATCACGAGCCGATCAGACCGGGAGGCGCAGGGACCGCAGCGTCACCGCGGTGCTGATCGCCGCGTGTGCGGCCTCGGCGCCCTTGTCCTCCTTGGAGTCGGGCAGCCCGGCGCGGTCGAGTCCCTGCTGCTCGTCGTCCAGCGTGAGCACGCCGAACCCGACGGGCTTGCCGGTGTCGATCGCGACCTGCGTCAGGCCGCTCGTCGCAGCACCCGAGACGTACTCGAAGTGCGGGGTGCCACCGCGGATGATGACGCCGAGCGCGACCGCCGCGTCGAACCCGGCCTCGAGCGCGGTCTTCGCGACCACGGGCAGCTCGAAGCTGCCGGGGACGGGGATGACCTCGGCCGTCGCCCCGAGCCGCTCGACCTCGCGCTGTGCGCCGGCCAGCAGGCCCGCGGCGATGGTGTCGTGCCACTGTCCGGCGATGACGGCCACCCGGATCCCGGTGCCGTCGACCTGGTCGCGGTCCGCCGCGCCTGCTCCGCTCATCGTGTCGTTCCTTCCGTGGGCGCTGCGGTCGCTGCCGCCGCCCGGTCTGCCGCGTCCAGCCACTCGGCGAGCGCGGCGATGGTGATGACGGGCACGCCCTCGCGTGCCCCGAGTCCGACGAGCGCCGGCAGCCGCATCATGCTGCCGTCCTCGTCGACGATCTCGCAGATCGCCGCAGCGGGCCGGAGCCCGGCTGCGGTGACGAGCTCGATCGCTGCTTCGGTGTGCCCGGCGCGCTCACGGACCCCGCCCGGTCGTGCGCGCAGGGGCACCACGTGTCCGGGGCGGTGCAGGTCGTCGCGCACCGAGGTCGGGTCGGCGAGGACCCGCAGCGTACGGGCGCGGTCATGAGCGCTGATGCCGGTGGTCACACCGACGGCGGCGTCGACGGTGACCGTGTAGGCCGTGCCGCGGACGTCCTCGTTGTGCGCCACCATCGGCGGCAGGTCGAGGGCGTCGGCGATCTCGGTGCTGAGCGGCGCGCAGATGAACCCGGACGAGTGCGCGACGGTCCACGCGATCCACTCCGGCGAGGCGAGCTCGGCGGACAGGATGACGTCCCCCTCGTTCTCGCGGTCCTCGTCGTCGACGACGATCACCGGACGACCGGCGGCGATCGACGCGATCGCGGCCTCGATGCTCGACAACCCGAGTGCCTGCGGGACGGCACCGGCCTCGGCGACCATCACCGGGCCTCCGATCCGACGGTCTCGAGCGACTGCGCCGCGGCGTCGAGCCGCAGCATGCGGCGGACGTGCCGTGCCAGGACGTCGGTCTCGACGTTCACCCGGTCACCCGGCACGCGGAGCCCGAGCGTCGTGGCCTCGAGCGTCTCGGGGATCAGGCTCACCTCGAACCAGGCCGCGTCGGGCGCGGTGTCCTCGGGTGAGACCGCGCTGACCGTGAGCGAGACGCCGTCGAGTGCGATGGAACCCTTGTCGACCACGAGCGGGCTGAGTGCGGGCGCGAGCGAGAACCGCACGCGTCGCCAGCCGTCACCGTCGGCCGTCTCGAGCACCGTGGCGGTGCCGTCGATGTGGCCCTGCACGATGTGCCCGCCCAGGCGGTCACCCACCGAGGCGGCGCGCTCGAGGTTCAGGCGGTCCCCCACCCGGAGTGCACCGTGGGCGCTCATGTCGAGGGTCTGCTTCATGACGAAGGCGGTGAAGGTCTCGGGGGTCTGCTCGACGACGGTCAGGCAGACACCACTCGTCGCGATCGAGTCGCCGTGCCGAGCGTCCTGCACGACGACGGGGCCGTGGACGGTGAGCGCGACGGAGTCGCCCTGCTGCTCGACGGCGGTGACGGTGCCGAGTTCCTCGATGATGCCGGTGAACACTGGTGTCCTCTCAACGGGACTCCGGGGGCGTTCGACGATCGTCGGCATCGACGGACGGGTCGCACCCCACGGGTCGTGGGGTCGTCCTGTCCGCCCAGCGCGCCTCCCATCCGGACTTTCACCGTCGGTCCCGGAATCCCACCGGGTCAACCTCTGTCGGGTTCGCACCCGTCATCAGTTCGTGGACTGTCACCACCGGCTCGGAATTACACCGACCCCGGAGCGCTTGCGTAGTCGGAACGATACCCCAGGCCGCTGACGGCCGCGCCACGGTGGCCGCGCCGCCGTAACCGGGCGTCTCCCCCGGGCACGGTCAGCACGTGGCACCCGCGGCGTCCGGCGTCCGCGTCCGGCGTCCGCACTGCGACGATGCACGAGTCGATCGACGAGCGGTCCGTCGGAACATGCACACGCATCCGATGCGCCCACATGTTCCGACAGGACATCCGTCGATCCTCCGGTGTTCTGTCGTGGAACGCGCACGCTCCTCCGGGCACGGTGACGAGGGCGCCACGGTGTGACGCCCCTCGATCACCCGCCGGTCAGTGCCGGCGACGGAGCACGAGCGTGCCCGCTCCGGCGAGGAGCAGCAGGAGCGCGAACCCGGCGGGCAGGACCGGCGAGCCGGCTCCCGTGTAGGCGAGCTCCGGCTGGCCGTCACCGGCCGCGGCTGCTGCCGCGACGGTCCCGGCGCTGGTGCGGACCCCGCTGGTGGCAGCGGTCGTGGTGGTCAGCACACCCGCCGTGGAGGCCCGGGTCGGCTCGACGACGCCGACCGTGCCCACCGGGATGGTCGCCGTGCCGGGCGTGCTACCGGTGTCGGTGCCCGTCCCGTCGGTGGGGACGGTGCCCGGGTCGGTACCGGGGTCCGTACCGGGGTCGGTACCGGGATCCGTGCCCGGGTCCGTACCGGAATCCGTGCCCGGGTCCGTACCGGGATCCGTGCCCGGGTCCGTGCCCGGGTCCGTCCCGGGGTCGGTCCCGGGGTTCGTGCCGGTGCCGGGGGTGGTGCTGGTGCCGTCACCGACGATGCCGATCCCGTTGCCACCGATCGTGATCGGCAGGCTGATCACCGGGGTGACCTGGGTGCCGGAGAGCAGGCCGCCGTCGCCGGAGGTCGTACCACCGGCCGCCGGGGTCGTGGTACCGGTGGCCGGAGCCGTCGTGCCGCCGGTGCTCGTCCCGTCACCGAGGACACCGATGCCGTTGCCACCGATCGTCACCGGGACGTCGACGACCGGGGACACCTGCGTACCCGAGGCCGTTCCGTCCGAACCCGAGGTGGTACCACCGGCCGCCGGAGCGGTCCCGGTACCGGTGCCCGAGCCAGCAGCGGGCGCCGTGCCCGTCGCGGTCCCATCACCGAGGACGCCGATGCCGTTGCCACCGATCGTCACCGGGACGTCGACGATCGGGGAGACCTGCGTGCCCGAAGCCGTGCTGTCCGAACCCGAGGTCGAACCACCGGCCGACGGAGCGGTCCCGGTACCCGTGCCCGCGGCGGGCGCCGTGCCCGTCGCGGTGCCCGTCCCGAGCAGCCCGATGCCGTTGTCCGCCACCGTGACCGGGATCGAGACGGCCGGGGAGACCTGCGTGCCCGAAGCCGTGCCGTCCGAACCCGAGGTCGTACCACCGGCCGCCGGAGCGGTCCCGGTACCCGTGCCCGCAGCGGGCGCCGTGCCCGTCGCGGTCCCGTCACCGAGGACGCCGATGCCGTTGCCACCGATCGTCACCGGGACGTCGACCAGACCGGTCACCTGGGTGCCGGAGAGCAGTCCGTCGGTGCCCGAGGTCGTGGGCGCCGACGGGGCTTCGGCAGCCGGCGCCGGTGTCGCCGCCGCCGGGGCGGTCGACGTCGAGGTGCCGTCGCCGAGGACGCCGATCCCGTTGCCGGACACCGTCACGGGGACGGTCACAGTCGGGGCGACCTGGGTGCCGGAAGCCGTGCCGTCCTCGCCCGAGGTGCTCGGAGCGGGAGCGGCAGGAGCGGCAGGAGCCGGAGCGGGGGCAGCAGGCGCCGGAGCCGGAGCAGCCGCGGGTGCGGCGGCCGAGACCGCGTCACCGGCGACCGCCACGGCGTTGCCGCCGACCGTCACCGGTGCCGCGACGTCCGGCACCACCTGGGTGCCCGAGAGCGTGCCGTCCTGGCCCGAGGTGCTGGGGGCAGGAGCGGTCGTGGCCGGAGCAGTCGCCGGAGCGGCGGGCGTGGACCCCGTCGCCGTCGACACCGCGTCGCCGAGCACGGCGATCGCGTTTCCGCCGAGGGACACCGGGGCTTCCACGGAAGGGGCCACCTGGGTGCCCGAGACGGTGCCGTCGGCACCGGATGTCGTGGCCGCGTTCGCCGCAGCCGTGCCGCCGAGCGTGAGCCCGCCGACGAAGAGGGCGAACCAGAGCCCTCTGGAGACGTACTTGTTCATGGTCGTACTCCCTGATCGAGATCGTCACCGACCGCGGACGCAGCCGGGATGTGTGCGTGCCTGCCGTGGCGGACAGGCGCACCGATCTCAGTCAGGGGCGACGTCGTGCTCGCCGACGACCGATGCGGGGACCGCGTCGTCGGAGAGCGTGCCGCGAGACCCCGCGGCGAGGGAGACGATGTCGTCGGTCGAGCCGACGATGCCGACGGCTGCTGCGCCGCCGGAGGTCGAGGAGGCACTGCCACCGAGCACGCCGGCGTCGGCTCCGTCGAACGGGAGCCCGTGGCCCTCGCCGTCCGCGGGGACGAGCAGCGCGTGTCCGCCGAGGGTCGCGTCATGCACATCGACGGCCGTGACGACCGGACCGGCCGTGGCCGTCGTGGCAGCTGCGGCGACCGGCTCCGACGGGCGGACCCCGGCTGCGCGGTCGCCCACGGCATCGGCGGCGACGACGCGCGCGGATGCGGGTGTGGGTGCGGTGGGCACCGTGGCGCCCTGCGGGGCGACGGTTCCGGGCCGGACGGGTGCGTTCGCGACCGGCACCGACGGGACGGGCCCGGCGGACGGGTTCGAGCCGCCGCCCACCGGGAGCGCGGGGACGTCGACGACGGGGTCCGTGCCTCCTGGCAGGGTGCCGCCGACGGACGGGACGACGCCCTCGACCACGTCGGGGACGGTGCCGACGGTCGTGCCGACCGAGCCGAGCGTGTCGTCGACCAGGCCCGTGACCGGACCGGTGACGTTGCCGAGGGTGTCGTCGCCGAGGACCGTGCCGACCACCGGGACGCTGCCGACCACGTCGTCGACGGTGTCGACGACGGTGGTCACCGGGCGCGCGTCGGTGACGCGTTCCACGGTGCCGGTGACGGGGCGCAGGACGTTCGCGACGGTGTCGGTGGCCGGCCTGGAGGCACTGGTCACCTGGTCGACGACCTGTCGCACCGGGCGCGTGGCCGGGTGGGCCGCAGGGGCGGTCGTGGTCGGCTGGGCAGCCGGGGTGGTCGCGACCGGAGCGGGGCTCGACGGCGCGGGGGCTGCGGGTGCCGGTGCGGGAGCTGGAGCGGGTGCTGCTGGAGCCGGTGCGGGCGCTGCGGGCACCGGAGCAGGTGCGGGCGCGGGGGCCGGAGCGGGCGCAGCAGGTGCAGGTGCAGGCGACACGGCCTTGCGGACGGGATCCGTCACGCCGCCGACGACCTTGCCGACCTCACCGGTCACGCCCTGCACGGTGCCGCCGACGCCGTCGACGACGCTGCCGACGAGTCCGCGCTGCTCGGTCGGTGCGGCGGAGGTCGTCGCGGCTGAGGCCGGTCGCGCGCCGAGGAGCAGGGACAGCAGCACGAGGGCGGCGAGGGTCCCGACGCCCAGCAGGACGATGCGGAGTGCGGCGCGCCAGGGTGCACGCAACGGGTGGTGCATGCGCTCACCTCCTGATCTCGGCTGCGCACGTAGAGTGGTTGACCGGCAATGTACGCCGATCCGGTCCGGAACACACCCTGTTTCGGAAGAAATTCTCAGGAAGGGCCGTCCGTGGTCTCGATCTTCAACGCTCCGACCCGCAACCTGGACATCGTCACGCTGCACGAGATCCTGCGGCTCCGCCAGGACGTCTTCGTCGTCGAGCAGGAAGCCGCGTACGGCGACATCGACGGCCGTGACCTCGAGCCGGGCACGGTGCAGTTCTGGGCCGGCAACGGTTCGGTGGACGCGACGCTCCGCCTGCTCCGCGAGCCCGACGGCACCGAGCGCATCGGCCGGGTCGCCACCGCGAAGCACGCCCGCGGCCAGGGCCTCGGCGCGCAGCTCATGGAGGCTGCGATCGCCGAGTCGCGCTCGCCGAGCATCGCCCTCGGTGCCCAGTCGCACCTGGAGCAATGGTACGGCCGGTTCGGCTTCGTGCGCTCGGGGGACGAGTACCTGGAGGACCGCATCCCGCACATCCCGATGACCCGGAAGCGCTGACCCGGGTTCCGCGCGTCAGGCCCGCCAGCGCCGCAGTTCGTCGAACGAGCGGCCCTGGGTGGCCCGGTCGGCGACGAGGCGTTCGAACACGATGTTCGTCTGCGTCGTCGCCACCGAGGGGTCACCGCTGAGCTCGTCGGCCACGAAGTCCCGGAGCTGCTCGGTCGACTCGCACGCGATGTGCACGAGGAAGTCCTTGTCCCCCGCCAGGAACGAAACGTCCTGCACGACAGGCACCCGCAGGAGGCGCTTGGCGAAGTCCCGCAGTTCGTGGCGGGCCGCGGCGTGCACCCGGACGGACACCATCGCCTCGATCGAGAACCCGAGCCGGGCGACGTCCACCTCGGCTCGGTAGCCGCGGATCACCCCGGCGTCCTCGAGCGCACGGACCCGTGCCAGGCAGGTCGACGGCGCGATGCCGACGGCGGCCGCGAGCCGGTTGTTCGGGATCCGGGCGTCGGCCGACAGGGTCCAGAGGATGCGCTCGTCGACCTCGTCGAGGCGCGGAGCGGGGTCGGGGCGACGTGCGGGACGATCGGACACGCCTCGACGCTACCGCGACGGCGCGAGCAGGGCGCGGAGGGCGTCCTCGAGCGCGGCCGACACGACGGCGTCGTCGGCGGATGCCAGCGGTTCCACCGCGGTGGACTGCCGGAGCATCGACATCCCGAGCACCACCGCCAGCGCGATCTCGGCACGGACGAGCAGCTCCTCGGACCCCGCGCCGCCGACCGTGCCCGCGAGCCGTTCGGCGTACCGGCGCAGCGTCTCACGGCGGATGGCATCGGCGCCGTCGTCGCCGGAGGACCGGAGCAGGAGCATGAGCTGCAGGGAGTCGTCGTCGGTCGGGGCGCGCACGATGTGCGTGATGATGCCCGTCAGCGCCCGTTCGAGGCCCTGCTGGCTCGTCTCCTCGGCTCCCAGGTCGCGCACGACGCGGTCGAGGCAGGCGCGGAAGAGCCCCTCCTTCGAACCGAAGTACCGGTTGATCAGGGCGACGTTCACCCCGGCGTCCCCGGCGATGTCGCGGACGGTCGTCGCGCGGTACCCGTCGAAGGCGAACCGACGCCGGGCGGCCTGCACGAGCAGGAGTCGGGTGGCCGCGGCGTCCTTGCTCATGGAACGCAGCCTACCGGTCCTCACAGGGATGTAAGCAAGCGTTGACATGCCCTCTCGAACGCGTACGCTCGTCATGTCAGCAATTGTTTACATCGACGACCACGACGACACGGAGCACGATGACCGACACCATGCAGAGCCCACGGACCGGCTCGCACCCCACCACCGACGGACGCCGTCCGAACAGCACGGCGATCATCGTCTACCTGTCCCTCGGCGGCCTGTCCTTCGCGGTCCTGCAGTCGCTGGTCGCCCCGGCGCTCTCGACCATCGGGCAGGACCTCGGCGCCTCCACCAGTGCAACGAGCTGGGTGCTCACCGCTTATCTGCTCTCCGCCTCCGTGCTCACGCCGATCCTCGGTCGCCTCGGCGACATGATCGGCAAGCGCAAGGTCCTGATCGTCGTGCTGTCGATCCTGCTCGTCGGCGCCGTGCTCGCCGCCCTCGCACCGAACCTCGGCGTCCTGATCGTCGGGCGCGCGCTGCAGGGTGCCGCCGGAGCCGTGATGCCGCTGTCGATCGGCATCGTCCGTGACGAGCTGCCGAAGGAGAAGGTCAGTGTCACGATCGGTCTGCTGTCGGCGATCTTCGGCATCGGCGCCGGTGTCGGCATCGTCGCGGCCGGGCCCATCGTCGAGCACCTGTCCTGGCACTGGCTGTTCTGGCTCCCCGCCGTGCTCGTCGTCATCGCACTGCTCGGCGCGGTCTTCGGGATGCCGGAGTCCCCGGTCCGGAAGCCCGGCCGCCTGGACATGGCCGGCACGTTCGTCCTCGCGGTGTCGCTCGTCGCCATCCTGCTCGCCGTCAGCGAGGGCGAGACCTGGGGCTGGGGTGACGGCAAGACCATCGGTCTGCTGGTCCTCGGCGCCGTCGCACTGGTCGTGTTCGTCCTGGTCGAGCTCCGGGTCGCCGAGCCGCTCATCGACGTCCGGCTCTTCGCGGTCCGTGGCGTCTGGACCGCCCACGTCGTCGCACTCGTCTTCGGGTTCGCGATGTTCGGCACCTTCGTCCTCGTGCCGACGCTCCTGCAGCTCCCGACGGCGCTCGGCTACGGCTTCGGCAAGGACGTCACCCAGGCCGGTCTCTTCCTGCTGCCGACCGTCGTGATGATGGTCGTCGCCGGGCCCATCGCGGGCATCCTGGTGCGCAAGGTCGGCCCGAAGCCGCCGATGCTCATCGGCGGGTTCGCCATCGTCGCCGCGTTCGTGCTGCCGGCGATCGCACACGCCGAGCTGTGGCAGGTGGTGGCCTCCGGCGTCCTGACCGGCATCGGCATCGGCATGGCCCTCGCCGCCTGCTCGAACGCGATCATCGAGAGCGTCCCCGCGAACCAGACCGGTGAGGCCATCAGCGCCAACACGGTCGTCCGGACCATCGGCTCGAGCGTCGGCACCGCAGTCATCGCCGCGCTGATCACCTCGCACAGCACGCCGCAGGGACTGCCCACCGACGACGCCTTCACCATCGGGTTCTGGGCGTGCACCGGTGTGGCGGTCGTGGCCGTGCTCGCCGCCGTCGCCGCGCCGTCCATGCGTGCCCGCCGCGCAGCGGCCGCCGCCCGTGGGATCGACGACCTCGAGGAGGTCGCCGAGTAGGGCCGTGGGCCCGACCACCCGGGAGGCCCGTCCAGCGTCGACGACGCGGGGCGGGCCTCCCGTCCGTTGCGCAACCTGGGAACGCACCGGGCGCACGCGAGTCAGCGTGACGATCATCGGACCGGTCGCGTCCCGTGAGGGGACGCGGACCGCCGCGCCCGGACAGGAGACCCCATGAGCAGCACCGACCACGACGACACCACCGCTCCCGGACGGCCGTCGTTCCGCGACACCGTGACCGCCGGACTCGTGCAGAAGGCCCTCGAGCCGGTGCTGCGCGCCGTCCGCGAGGAGGTCGCCTCGGCGCGGCACGAGATCGGCGAGCGCGCGAGCGGTGCGAAGACCGGGCTGGTGCTCACCGGGGTCGCTGTCGGGTTCGCCCTGACGACCCTGGTCGCGCTGGCCGGCTTCGCGGTGGCGCTGCTCGCTCTCGCGCTGCCGCTGTGGGCGGCGACCGGGATCACCTTCGTCGTGTTCGCGATCGTGACCGCGATCCTTTTCGTCGTCGGCCTGCGCGGGATCCGGCGGGGTGTGCCGCCGGTGCCGAAGGACACGATCCAGGCGGCGAAGCAGCGGGTGACGCACGCGGCGGACGCCCCGACGGACAGCGCCGCACGCGACTGACGGACCCGACGGACCGGCTGCGGGGCCGCGACCGCCAGCGCGCGCTCCGCTACATCGCCAGGGTCATGCCCACCACGGCGACGGTCATCGCGAAGACCTCGCCGCTGCGGACGGCCCGCCGGTCCTCGCGGCCCCACTCGTACCGGAGCAGCCAGCCGCTGAACGCGCAGTAGCCGATCACGCCGGCGCCGAGCACCGCGGACAGGGCGATGCCGTGCCCAGCGTGGTCGCCGGCGACGCCCGAGGCGTGGCCCATCAGCAGCATCCCCGCCATCACGACGGCGGACAGCGCGCGGTGGACGTCCATCGGCTCCGCGCGGCGACCGTCGGCGCGGCGGCGACGCATCACGGGCAACGGCGCGAGCAGGAGCAGGAGGGTCGCGGCGAACAGGGTCCACACCGCTCCGGCGTCGACGACGGGCATGAGCATCGCGACGAGCATCACGCCCGCCGGCACGATCACGCCCGGGCGCGGTCGGTAGCGGTCACCGACGATGCAGCACACGGACGCGAACTGCGGCACGACGAGCATGGCGTCGGCGACGGTCTCGTGCACGTGGGGCGTCCTCGGTGCGGCGGAGTGGTGCGGGGTGGGGTCAGTCCTCGGCGCGGGCAGCGGCCTTGGCGGCGCGCTCCTGCTTCACGCGGGCGTTCTCGGCGTGCACGGCGGCCTGCGTCGCACGCTCGCGGACGAGCCACTCGGGCTTCTGCTCGAGCAGCGTCTTGATGTCCGCCGTCGTCAGGGCGTCGTCGATCCCCGCACGGCTCAGGCCGGAGATGGAGATGCCGAGCTTCTGCGCCACGACGGGTCGCGGGTGCGGGCCGTCGCGTCGGAGGTCCTCGAGCCAGGTCGGGGGTTCGGTGCGGAGCTCGTCGAAGGCGGTCCGCGTGAGGGGAGCGCTCTGGAATGACTCCGGAGCCGCCGTCAGCAAGATGCCGAGCTTCTTCGCAGCCGTCTCGGGCTTCATGGTCTGTTCCTGCGCCATGAGGACAAGGGTACGGCCCCTATGCTCGTCTGCATGACCGCGGCTCTCACCATCGCCTTCGTGCCGGGGGTCTCCCCCGCAAAGTGGGCCCGTGTCTGGCGGGAACGCTTCCCCTCCATCGAGCTCCGGCTGCGGCCGATCGGCGCCGACGACGTCGACGACACGCTGGCCGGCGAGGCCGACATGGTCTTCGCACGCATGCCCGTGTCCGAGCAGCACAACGCCATCCCGCTCTGGACCGAGACGGCCGTCGTCGCGATGCCCAAGGACTCCCCCCTCGCCGAACTCGCCGAGGTCGACCTCGCCGACGCCGAGGTCCATGTGATCGACGCCGGCCCGGTGCCGGCCGACATCGACGGATCGCTCGACCTGGTCGAGGCGAACGTCGGCGTCGTCGTGCTCCCCCAGTCGCTGTTCCGCGCCGCCAGCCGCAAGGACCTGGTGGGTCGTCCGCTCATGGACGCCGAGGGCACGCGCATCGCGCTGGTCTGGCGGGACGAGGACGCCACCGAGACCACCGAGGAGTTCATCGGCGTGGTGCGCGGGCGGACCGCCAACAGTTCGCGCCAGCCAGGAGGCCCGGATCGCGACGCCGACGACGACTCGCGTCCGGCTCGTGGCAGCGCCAAGGCCGGGTCGGGTGCCAAGGGTTCGTCCAGCGGGTCGGGTGGGTCCGGCGGGTCGGGTGCGTCGGGTTCCAAGGGCGGCTCCGCGGGCGCCGGCGGCAAGGCCAAGGCGAAGTCGCCCGGCAGCGGCAAGTCCGGCGCCGGCAAGAAGTCGAACACCGGCAAGGGGCCGACACCCGGACGCGGCAAGATGCGCGGGAAACCGAGCCGGGGTTCCAAGGGCAACCGATGACGGACACGCGGCTGGCACTGATGCCGGCCACGCGCCTCCCGGCCTGGCTCCAGCGCACGATGGCCGAGTACGTCGAGTCGCGGATGCAGGCGGGCGAGACCCGCGAGCAGGCCGAGGCGAACGAGCAGCAGTCGCGGGACCGCTGGTTCCCGGGCGGGTCCCCCGCCGACGGGCACCTCGTGTGGGACGTCACCGACCAGGACGACACCGTCATCGGGTACCTGTGGATCGGACCGCTCACGCCGGGAAGCACCGACTGGTGGGTGTTCAACGTCGAGATCGACGAGGCACACCGGCGCCGTGGGCACGCACGGCGGGCGCTCGAGCTCGGGCACCGCGCCGCTGCGGAACACGGCGCGACGAGCATCGGGCTGAACGTGTTCGGCTACAACACCGGGGCGCAGGAGCTCTACGCGGCGCTCGGGTACCAGGTGACGTCGGCGCAGATGCGGAAGCCGCTGGTCTAGCGCGCGGCGGCCGGGCGGCGGCGGCTGCTGCTGCTGCGGCTGCCCGGTCACAACACCCCGCGTGCATGGCCCCGAGCGGTCACGAAGTGTCGACTGGCCGCGCCCGGAACGACGTGTCGTGACCACTCGGCGGAGACCAGCGGGGATTCGTGACCGTCCGAAGGTCCGCGTCAGCGCAGGACGGCTGCGGCGGCGCGGGTCACCCTCGCGCCGCGCGATTCCTCGGCTGCTGCGCGGGCCCGGGTGACGACGACGGCGTCTGCGCGTTCAGCCGATCCGTGGTCGAAGGGCGGTTGCGGGTCGTACTCGATCTGCAACTGGATCGCCTCGGCCGCGGACTGTCCAGCGAGCTCGGCGGCGAGCCACAGCGCCATGTCGATGCCCGCGCTCACCCCGGCGGCGGTGACGACGGCACCGTCCCGGACGATCCGGGCGTCCACCGGCTGCGCGCCGAAGGCCTCGAGCATCGGCTTCGAGGCCCAGTGGGTGGTCGCGCGTCTGCCGGCGAGCAGCCCGGCGGCGCCGAGCACGAAGGCGCCGGTGCACACCGAGGTGATCCACCTCGCGTGCTCGGCCTGACGTCGCACGAAGGCCACGACATCCGGGTCGAGCATCGCGTCGAAGGCACCGTCACCACCGGGCACCACGAGCACGTCCGCGGGGCCTGCATCCCTGATCGTCACGGTGGGGACGAGCGCCAAGCCGCAGTCGCTCGGCACCGGGTCGAGTGTCGCCGCGACGTACTCGACGCGTGCGCCGGGCACGCGGCTGAGGACCTGCGCCGGACCGGTCAGGTCGAGCTGGGTCAGGTGCGGGAACAGCAGGAACGCGATCCGGATGTCGTCGGCCATGTCGTGACCATAGTCCCGGCGAGGACGTGCGTCATGGGCGGGCTGGCTCGTGCTTGCTTGTGCTCCTGGGCTGGACTGGGCTCGCCTGTCAGCCCCAGATGCCGGAGGTCCCACGCCGGTGGCTGCCGATCAGGTGGGTGTCGACGATGCCGAGCGCTTCCATCAGGGCGTACATCGTCGTCGGTCCGACGAAGGCGAAGCCGCGCTTCCGCAGCGCCTTCGACAGGGCGAGGGATTCATCCGACTTCGTCGGGACCTCGGCGAACGACCGTGGCTCGGGCGTGGTCGCCGGCCGGAACGACCACACGAAGTCGGCGAGCCCGCCGTCCTGCCGCAGGGCGATGGTGGCGTTCGCGTTGGTGACCGTCGCGAGGATCTTCGCGCGGTTCCGGACGATCCCGGCGTCGGCCATGAGCCGTGCGACGTCGTCCTCGCCGAAGGCTGCGACAGTGTCGGCGTCGAAGTCCGCGAAGGCGGCCCGGAACGCCGGTCGTTTCGCGAGGATCGTGCGCCACGACAGACCGGACTGGAACGCCTCGAGCGAGAGCCGCTCGAACACCCCGCGTTCGTCACGGACGGGCATGCCCCATTCGGTGTCGTAGTACTCGCGCAGGAGCTCGTCCGACGACGCCCAGACCGGCCGGGCGAGGCCGTCGTCGCCGGTGACGAGGTCGGGCACGGGCGGGGCGTCGACGGGCTCGGTGCTCATGCGACCATCCTGGCGGGCGCCGCCGACAGCCGATCACTCACTCGGCAGGCGGGCCGTCCTGCGTCGCCTGCTCGTCCATCCACACGTACTCCCAGCGGTGTCCGTCCGGGTCGGTGAAGCTCCGCTGGTACATGAAGCCGAGGTCCATCTCCGGGCGGTCTTCGATGCCGCCGGCAGCGACCGCAGCGTCGACGATGCGGTGGACGTCCTCCTTCGACGGGGCGCTGAGTGAGTTGATGACCTCGATCGTGTCGGCGTCGGCGATCGTCTTGTCCGTGAACTCGGCGAACTTCGCTGTCGTCAGGATCATGACGTAGATCGTGTCGGACACCACCACGCACGCCGCGGTGTCGTCGCTGAACGCCGGGTTGATCGAGTACCCGAGCGCCTCGTAGAACGCCTTCGAGCGCTCGAGGTCCGTGACGGGCAGGTTGATGAAGACCATCGTGTCCATGGCGGTTCCTTTCGTCACGCTCAACCTGGACCCACCCGGTCCAGCGCGCAACCGTTTCGTGGGGGAACCAACCGGTACACAATATGCTGGTCGGATGCAGGTGTACGTGGACGAGTCAGAACCCGGTGGTGGACGGGACCACACCGCGTACGTCCTCGCTGCGGTGATCATCTCAGTCTCGATCAGCGACGCCGCGCGTGCTGACGTCCGAGCGGCGACTCCGAGGCGGATGCGGAAGCTGCACTGGTACGAGGCGCTGCCGAGCCAGCGCATCTCGTGGCTCGATCTCCTCCGGCATGCGGTGGCCGTCATCGTGGTCCGGTACGACGGCACCGTGGCACGGACGGAACGTCGGCGAAGACGGTGCATCGAACGCCTCGTGCACGAACTGGAGCTGCGAAAGGTCGGGCACGTGGTCCTCGAGACACGCGGACCCGCTCGGGACAAGGATGACCGAGCGATGTTCGATGCGCTCCGCGATCGTGGAGTCGGTCACGGAGTGCGGTTCGAGCACCTCAACCCGTCCGAGGAGCCGCTCCTCGCGTTGGCTGACATCGCCTGCGGGGCTCATGTTGCCGGCCTCGCCGGAGATCACGGACTGTCGAGCCCGATCCTGGTCTCCTGACGGAAGCCCCCGAAAGCGCAAATCCTCGGGCCCGCGCTGGCTGCAGGACATCCGAGGATCACTTTCGACCGAGCAGCACCCGATCGACATATCAATGCTACCCGCAACGCTCGGCCCCGGTCAAGGCGCCGGCCGCCGCGGCCGGAAGCGACGAAGCCGCTGTCGTCCGACAGCGACTTCGTCGTTCCGCGTCTGGCCAGGGACGCCCGACCCGAGCAGCTTCAGGCCAGCTCGCGCCCCTCGCCCGCGGCACGCTGGTGCGACTCGGCCTCGGCCTGGCCGATGATGTCCTCGGCGGGCACCGGGTTCAGGCGGTCCCAGAGGAAGAACAGGCCGCCGCCGACGAGCAGCGAGATCCCGACCCACAGGTTGATGTGGATCCCGCCGGTCTTCTCGGGGTCGGTGTTCCAGTGCACGATCCCGACGATGGTCGTGATCACGCCGTAGAGCACGAACAGGCCGCCGAGGATACGGCGCAGGTCGAGTCGGCGGGTGGAGCGGACGAGAGCTGCCTTCTGCTCCTCGGTCATCGCGCCGGGGGTGGTGGTGTCACTCATGAGAAGTGGTCTCCTTCGCGGATCAGAGGAACGGGAGGTACAGGACGACGCACAGGACGAGCGCGACGGTGCCGAGCAGTGCGGGCGAGCGGTACCAGGCGGTGTCCGTCGCGACCGAGTCGCCGTGCAGGTCGATCTTGCCCACGCCGTAGACGAGTCCACCGAGCTCCTTCTCGTCCTTCGGCTTGGTGAGCATCGAGACGACGAAGCCGACGACCAGCACGGTGACGAACGAGATGATCGCGCCGTACAGGGTCTCCGCGGTGGCGGTGGCGAACAGGTCCGGGTTGACCAGGTAGGCGATCCAGGTGATCGTCGGGGTCACGATGCCGAGGACGTAGCCCCAGAGCGCACCCTGCGTCGTCATGCGCTTCCACAGCAGGCCGAGGATGAACACGGCGAACAGCGGTGCGTTGAAGAACGAGAACAGCGTCTGCATGTACGTCATGATGTTCGACGCCTGGGCCGCGATGAACGCGGTTGCGATGCCGACCACGACGCCGACGACGGTGACCCAGCGGCCGGTCTTCAGGTAGTGCAGGTCGGGCATGTTCGGGCGGATGTAGCGCTGCCAGATGTCGTAGGTGAAGACGGTGTTGAACGACGAGACGTTCGCCGCCATGCCGGCCATGAAGGACGCCAGCAGGCCGGTCACCGCGATGCCGAGCACACCGGTCGGCAGGTACATCTGGATGAGCTTCGGGATCGCGTCGTTGTAGGTCAGCGTGCCGTCGGCGAACTGGTTGCCCACGACGGCCGCGGCGATGAGGCCCGGGATCACGACGATGGCGGGGATGAAGAGCTTCGGTATCGCGGCGATGAGCGGGGTGCGGCGGGCCGCGGACATGTTCTTCGCCGAGAACGCGCGCTGCACCTCGGTGAAGTTCGTGGTCCAGTAGCCGAAGCCGAGCACGAAGCCCAGGCCGAGCACGATGGCGAGCCAGTTGGCGCCGATCGGGTTGGTGACGTCACCGAAGCCGGTGCCGGCCCAGGCCTGCAGGTGCTGCACGCCCTGGGTCTCGGTGATGGCCTTCGACAGGCCGTCCCAGCCGCCGACGCGGTGCAGACCGACGATCGTCAGCGGGATGAGCCCGGCGATGATCACGAAGAACTGCATGACCTCGTTGTAGATCGCGCTCGAGAGCCCGCCGAGGGTGATGTAGACGAGCACGAAGCCGGCGGAGACGATGATCGCCAGCCACTCCGGCCAGCCGAGCATGGCCTCGATGACGATGGCCATCGCGTACAGGTTGATGCCCGCGATGAGCACGTTCGACACCGCGAACGCGATCGCGTTCACCAGGTGCGGCGCCTTGCCGAAGCGGCGCAGCATGAACTCCGGCACGGAGCGGACCTTCGAGCCGTAGTAGAACGGCATCATCACGAGGCCGAGGAACACCATCGCGGGCACGGCGCCGACGAGGTAGTAGTGCAGGGTGGCCATGCCGATCTGGGCACCGTTGGCCGCCATGCCGAGGATCTCGGTGGCGCCGAGGTTCGCGGACACGAACGCCAGGCCCGTGATCCACGCCGGCATCGAGCGGCCGGACAGGAAGAAGTCCATGCTCGTCCGGACCTGCTTGCGGGCGGTGAACCCGATCCCGATGACGACCGCGAAGTACACGATGATCATCAGGTAGTCGACCCAGCCCAAGTCGAGCCGGATCCCTTCGTTCGCTGCAGCGAGAACCATTCACATCTCCACGTCAGTGTGTTGCAGTCGACAACTCTGCCGACCCGGACGGAGACGTTACACCGATTTGTGACCGTTCACATAGCCAGCGCATGCATCGTCCGAGCGGCGCAGCGCTCCCCCGGTTCGCTACGCTCGGCCCATGACCGACGCGTCGCGCATCCTCGTCCTCAACGGCCCGAACCTCGACATCCTCGGGCGCCGCGACCCGGAGCAGTACGGCACCGTGACGCTCGCCGAGATCGAGGCGATCGTGCACACCGAGGCGGCCGTGCACGGGCTCGAGGCCGACTTCCGCCAGACGAACCGCGAGGGCGAGCTGGTCGAGTGGCTGCACGAGGCCCTCGACGACTTCGCCGCGGTCGTCATCAACCCCGCCGCCTACGCGCACACGTCGGTCGCGCTGCACGACGCGGTGGAGGCCCTGTGGGTCCCCGTCGTCGAGGTGCACCTGTCGAACACGTGGAAGCGCGAGCCGTTCCGCCACGTCGACCACGTCGCCACCGCCGCGACGGCGGTCATCGCCGGCGCGGGCGCCGATGGCTACCGCCTGGCGGTCGCGCACGTCGCGTCCCTGCTCGGCTGAGCCACCGACGGACTGGGCCCACGCCGCCGGTACCGGGCGGACGCGCCAGCGGCCGACCGGCCGTGCCGGTGGGGAGAGGCCCGTGGCGGCGTCGCCACGGGCCTCCAGTCCGCCTGCCGGTCACGCTTGGTCGCGCCCGTTCCTTCCCATGGCACGCGCGATGCCTGGTGGTTCCGGGCATACCTGGTGAGAACTTTCGACCAGGGACGCCCGGAACCACCAGGGACGCCCGGAAGAGCCGGGCGCGCGCACGAGGATCAGAACTCGGCGGGGCGCCGCACGTCGGTCAGGCCGGCGGTGGCGAAGCCGCCGCGGATGAGCGGCACGGCCCGGCGCACGGCCTGGTCGATGCGGAGCTCCAGGTCGACGCTCGCGATGTCGTAGCCACCCTCGCGCTTGGTGAAGTCGCGCTCGTTGCCGAACACCCCGAGCGGCAGGGTCGTGGACTGGAAGAACCCGAACAGCGGGCGCATCTGGTGCTCGACGAGCAGGGCGTGCCGGTCACTGCCACCGGTGGCGGTCAGGAGCACCGGGGTGTCGACGAGGTCGTACTGCCCGACCCAGTCGAAGAAGAGCTTGAAGGCGCCGGAGTAGGCCGCCCGGAAGGCCGGGCTGCCCACGACGAGCACGTCCGCGGCCTCCACCGTCTCGAGGGCCCGGCGGGTGCGGTCGGACATCGTCTCGCGACCCGAGGCCGCTCCGAGGTCGGCCAGCAGCGGGCCGATCTCGATCGTCTCGGTCCGGGCACCGTCGATCTCCTCGGCCAACCGGGCCACCGTCGCCGCGACCAGGGTCGAGGTCCGCGAGGGGTCCGATGGGCTGCCACTGACGCCGACGACCAGTTCTCCGCTCATGCGGTCGATGCTCACACGCTGCCGGGGCGGGCGGCACGTTCGTGACGACATGTGTCGGGTGCCAGTCGGTCGGGGTAGCGTCCGCGCCATGCAGACCTTCCTGCCGTACGCCGACTTCCGGGCATCCGCCGAGGTCCTCGACGACCGGCGGCTCGGCAAGCAGCGCGTCGAGACCCTGCAGGTGATGCGCGCACTGACGCTCCCCGACTACGGCTGGCAGCACCACCCGGTGACGGCGATGTGGCGTGGCTACCGTCCGGCGCTGATGGCGTACCAGGAGGCCACGTGCCGCGTCTGGGCCGAGCGCGGGTACGCCGACACGTGTCTCGAGAAGACCCTGCTCGACCTGGGCCGTGTGCCGGAGGACCTGGCGGCGTACGAGCGCGGCGACGTGCCGGTCCCGCCGTGGAACGACGACGAGGCCCTGCACGTCTCGCACCGCTCGAAGCTCGTGCAGAAGGCGCCGGAGCACTACCGGGAGCTGTTCCCGGACGTGCCGGACGACCTGGACTACGTCTGGCCGGGGACACCCGAACCGGCGACGCACACCGCCTGACCGTCAGGCGACCGGGATCCAGCGACCGCCCTCGCGCCGGGTGACGACGTCGGAGCGGATCTCGACCACGTCCCGCAGCCCGTCGACTGCGGCGTCGCGGACGGCCGCGGCGGCACGGTCGTCCTCGGCCTCGAAGCGCACGACGGCACAGGGGACACCACGGAGCAGCCGGACGTCCTCGGCCTCGACCACGGCGTGTTCGCGCACCAGGGCGGCCGCGGCGGGCAGGACGGCGTCCGGGGCGGTGCCGGGTGCGAGGGCACCGATCGCCAGGGTCGCACGGTACGAAGGCATGCGACGACGCTACCGGGGAACCGGATCCCGCCGTGGGCTGCAGGGGAACCGACGCCGCTCAGGGGTGCGGACGTCGACCCACGGCGGGATCGCGGTGTACGGCGGGACACGACGACAGGGGGAACGTCGCGCCCCGCGCCGGACGTCGATCAGGGGGTCGACATCCGGTCTGGGTCCACCGCGCGGCTCGGTTCAGGGGAACCGCACGGTGGTGGACCTCAAGGGTGTTCGGTGTCCTCTCGGTACCGGTCCGTCTCGGCCGGTGCGGGCATCGACCGGTGGGCGGCGGGTGGCCGGACCATCGGGAGCAGGGCACTCCCGGCGGTCGCGAGCGCTCCGACCACGGCGATGATCCCGAGCGGGGCCGTGCCGAGGTCGTGCTGCGCTGCCAGGGCGAGCGCGACGAGGGTGGCCGGCGCCGGCAGGAGCTGCACCGCTCGGAAGCGGTCGTCCCGTCGTGTCCGGGTCATCATCGCGTTTGCCATGACGACACTCTGACGCAGATCGGTTGTCCGCAGAAGGGGGGACACGTACCCAGAGATGGAGTAGAACGTCTAGTACACCTCAGCCGAGGGCGCGGACGGTCGCCACGGCGTCGGCCACGGCCCCCACGACGACCGGGACGTCGTCGGCCGTGAGTGCTGCGTCGAACGTCAGGCGGAGCGCGGTGCGCGCCACGTCCTCGGGGATCCCGAGCGCCGTGAGCACGTGGGAGGCCTCGGTGCTGCCCGCGGCACAGGCACTGCCCGACGACGACACCACGTCGCGCTGCTCGAGCTCGAGCAGGACGGTCTCGCCGTTGACGCCCGGGAAGCAGAACGACGCGTGCCCGGGCAGCCGGTGCTCCCGCGACCCGGTGACGAACGCGCCGGGGACCGCGGCGAGCACGCCGTCGAGCACCGCGTCGCGCACGGTGTTGGCGGTGCCCTCCCCCGACCGCACCGTCTCCGCCGCCAGCCCGAGGGCGGTCGCCACCGCCACGGCACCGGCCACGTCCTCGGTGCCGGACCGCCGCCCCCGTTCCTGTCCCCCGCCGTGCAGCAGCGGCTCGAGCGGGACGCCGGCGCGCACGGCGAGCACGCCGGTGCCCTTCGGGGCGCCGAGCTTGTGCCCGGACAACGACAGCGCGTCGACGCCCAGGACCCCGAGACCGATCGGCAGCCAGGGCGCGGACTGCACGGCGTCGGTGTGGAACCGCGCCCCGACCTGATGCGCCACCGCCGCGAGCGCGGGGACGTCCTGCACGGTGCCGATCTCGTTGTCGGCGTGCGCGATCGAGACGAGCGTGGTGTCCGGGCGGAGGGCCGCGCGCAGCACCGCCGGGTCCACGCGGCCGTCCGGCCCGACGGGCAGCACGGTGACGTCGAAGTCGTGGAAGCGGGCGAGGTACGCGCAGCTCTCCAGCACCGCCTCGTGCTCGATGGCGCTCGTGACGACGTGCCGACCGCGGGGCGCGGCGAGGGCGATCCCCTTGATCGCGGTGTTCGCCCCCTCGGTGCCGCCGGTGGTGAAGACGACCTCGGCGGGCCGGCACCCGAGCACCCCGGCGACGGCGGCCCGTGCGGCGGTGAGTCCCCGCGCGGCCTCGTCCCCGACCCCGTGCGTCGACGAGGGGTTGCCGAACACCCCCGTCAGGTACGGCCACATCGCCTCGAGCACCTCGCGGCGGACCGGGGTGGTGGCGGCGCGGTCCAGGTAGAACACGGTCAGTCCCGCACCGGCACCGCGACGTCGATGTCGATGTCGAGCCCGAGGTCGAGCGCCCGCGCCGAATGGGTCAGCGCCCCGACCGAGATGACGTCGACGCCGGTGGCCGCGATCGCCGCGACGGTGTCGAGCGACACGCCTCCCGAGGCCTCGACGAGCGCGCGTCCGGCGACGATGCCGACCCCGGCCACGAGTTCATCCGGGGTGAAGTTGTCGAGCATGATCGTGTCGACCCCCGCCGCGACGACGGGTTCGATCTGGTCGATCCGGTCCACCTCGACCTCCACGTGCACGGTGTGCCCGAGCCGCTGGCGGGCCTGGGCGATCGCGTCACCGATGCCTATCCCGCCGGCCAGGAGCACCGCCAGGTGGTTGTCCTTGGCGAGCACGGCGTCGGACAGTGAGGTGCGGTGGTTGTGTCCGCCGCCGCACCGGACGGCGTACCGCTCGAGTGCTCGGAGGCCCGGCGTCGTCTTCCGGGTGTCGACGATCCGCGCCGAGGTGCCAGCGGCGGCCGCGACGTGCGCCGCGGTGGTCGTCGCGATGCCCGACATCCGCTGCACCAGGTTGAGGGCGACCCGCTCGGCCCGGAGCACGGCCCGCGCCGACCCAGTCACGGTCGCGAGGACGTCGCCCGCGACGAAGCGCGTGCCGTCGGCGACGTGCACGACGGCGTGGATCGCCGGGTCGACGGCGTGCATCACGGCGACGAACACCGCCCCGCCGCTCAGCACGCCGGGCTCGCGCGCGCCGAGGGTCGCGGTCGCGGTCGCCTCCGCGGGGATCAGGGTCTCGCTGGTGACGTCGCCCCAGGGCGCGTCCTCCTCGAGCGCGGTCTCGATCACGCGACGGAGCGCGTGCGGCGGGATGGTGCCGGGGTCGGTGGTCATGCGGGTACCTCCTGCGGGACGACTGCGGAGCCGTTGGCGCGTTCGTCCGTGTGCTCGTCGGGGTGTGCGTCGGTGTGGTCGGCGACCCAGGCGTACGAGGCCGGGGCGGTGGGGTCGGTGCCGGGGTGGTCGGTGCGGGCGTGCGCCCCGCGGGACTCGGTGCGGGCCTCGGCGGCGAGCGCGACGAGTCGCGCCAGGTCGAGGAGCGCACGGTCCTCGTGCTCGCGCACGCCGCCGCCGGTCGGCGCGGTCAGCGCGTCGAGCTCGCGGCGCGCGCTGGCCAGCCCGACGGCGTCACGGAGCAGCCCGACGCGGTCCGTCATGACGGACTGGACCACCTGTCGGACGGCACCGACGTCGTCGAGGTGGGTCGCGCCTCCAGGCGGGGTCGAACGGGAGGCGCGGATCGCGTCGGCCGCTCGGGGCACGCTGGTGACGTGGAGACCCGCGTCCCCGCGCAGGCGGAGCAGGCCGGGTCGCGGTGCGGCGACCGCGTCCGCTGCGCGGACCGCGAAGACGAGCCCCTCGAGCAGGGAGTTCGAGGCGAGCCGGTTGGCGCCGTGGACCCCGGTGCAGGCGGCTTCACCGACGGCGAGGAGTCCGGGCAGGCTGGTGCGGCCCTCGGCGTCGGTGGCGATGCCGCCCATCGAGTAGTGCGCGGCCGGTGCGACGGGGACGCCCTCGCGGGTCCAGTCGAACCCGGCCGCGCGGGTGGCCCGGCTGAGTCCGGGGAACCGCGTGACCAGGAACCCGGCGTCGAGGCCGGTGGCGTCGAGGAGCACGGGCGCGCCGCCCTGGTCGCGCACCGCGGCGGCGATCCCCCGAGCGACGACGTCACGCGGGGCGAGCTCGGCGTCCGGGTGCACGTCGGTCATGAAGCGGTGCCCGGCGGCGTCACGGAGGACGGCGCCCTCACCGCGGACGGCTTCGGACACCAGGCCGCCACCGGGGACCGCCAGCCGCGTCGGGTGGAACTGGACGAACTCCAGGTCGGCGAGGACGGCACCGGCGCGCCACGCGGCGGCGACCCCGTCGCCGGTGGCGACCAGGGGGTTCGTCGTCTCGCGGTACAGGTGTCCGGCTCCCCCGGACGCGATGACGACGGCGTCCGCGTCGAGCCGGCGGGGTTCCCCGAGCAGGTCGAGGACGTCGACGCCGACGACCACGCCGCCGCGGACGACGAGGTCGGTCAGGCTCGTGCGCTCGAGGATCGTGACGTGCCGTCGGTGCAGTGCCGCGATGAGGGTGCGTTCGATCGCGGCCCCGGTCGCGTCACCGTCGGCGTGCACGACGCGCCACCGGCCGTGCGCGGCTTCACGGCCGCGGGCGAGGTCGTCGCCGTACCGGTCGAGGGTCGCCGGGTCCGACGACCGGTCGAAGGGCACCCCGAGGGCGAGCAGGTCGCGGACGCGGGCCGGGCCGTCGGTGCACAGGACCTCGACGGCCCGGGTGTCGGCGCTGCCCGCCGCGGCGACGTGGGTGTCGGCCTGGTGCAGCGCCGCGGAGTCGTCGGCACCGAGCGCCACCGCGATGCCGCCCTGGGCGTACGCGGTGGCGCTGTCGGCGAGCGCCCCCTTCGTCACCAGGGTGACGTCGTGCAGGGCACTGGCGCGGATCGCTGCGGTCAAGCCGGCGATGCCGGAGCCGACGATGACGACGTGCACGGTGGTCTCCCTCGTTCGGTCGGGTCCGCGTCTCAGCCGCGCGGCTTGGCCGCGAGCATGCGCTCGAGCGCGACCTTGGCGTCGGCCTGCACGTCGGTGGGGACGACGATCTCGTTGAGGACCTCGCCGCGGACGAGGGCCTCGAGCACCCAGGCGAGGTAGCCCGGGTGGATCCGGTACATCGTCGAGCAGGGGCAGACGACCGGGTCGAGGCAGAAGATCGTGTGCTGCGGGTACTCGGCGGCGAGCCGGTTCACCATGTTGATCTCGGTGCCGATCGCGAACGTCGTCGGCTCGGTGGCCGCGGCGACGGTCTTCCGGATCAGGTCGGTGCTGCCGGCGTGGTCAGCGGCGTCGACGACGGCCATCGGGCACTCCGGGTGCACGATGACCTGCACGCCCGGGTGCTCGCGGCGGGCCTGGTCGATCTGCTCGACGGTGAAGCGGCGGTGCACCGAGCAGAAGCCGTGCCAGAGGATGACCTTCGCCGCTTCGAGGTCGCTCGTCTCGTTGCCGCCGAGGGGCTTCCGGGGGTTCCACATCGGCATCAGGTCGGTGCTGATGCCCATCGCCTTCGCGGTGTTGCGGCCGAGGTGCTGGTCGGGGAAGAACAGGACGCGCTGCCCACGCTCGAAGGCCCACTCGAGCACGGTCGCGGCGTTCGACGAGGTGCAGACGATGCCGCCGTTGCGACCGCAGAAGGCCTTGAGGTCGGCGGCGGAGTTCATGTAGGTGACCGGGATCACGGGCACGCGGCCGTCGGCGTCGGGCTCGGTGCCGTACACCGCGGTCAGCTCCGCCCACGCGGCCTCGACGCTGTCGATGTCGGCCATGTCGGCCATCGAGCAGCCGGCGGCCAGGTTCGGCAGGATCACGCGCTGGTCGTCACGCGCCAGGATGTCGGCGGTCTCGGCCATAAAGTGCACGCCGCAGAACACGATCGCCTCGGCGTCGGGCTTCGTCAGGGCGGCGTTCGCGAGCTGGAACGAGTCGCCGAGGAAGTCCGCGTGCCGGACGACCTCGTCGCGCTGGTAGAAGTGCCCGAGGACGACGACCCGGTCGCCGAGGGTGGCCTTCGCCCGCTCGATGCGCTCGTGGAGCTCGTCGGTCGGAGCCGTCTTGTACTCGTCGGGCAGGACGCCCTGGCGCGGGGCGCTCGTCGGGATGACGTCGGACATCGACGACCCCGGGCCGTACCCGGGGCGGGAGTCGAAGTCCCACGTCGGCATCGCGAGGTCTGGCGTGCAGGTGCTGCCGCCGGCCTTGCCGTTGGAGATGAGTTCGATCGTCGTGGCGATGGACACGGGGCTTCCTATCGGTTCCGCTGCTGGTGCTGATCGGCCCCGGTCTGCAGCGGGCCGTTGTCCGCGTAGGCCAGGTCGGGGTTCGAGCGGTACAGGCGGGCCGGACGGTGCCGGCCCCCGCTCGTGGTCTCGTCGGTCGGCAGGACCGCGTCGGTCTTCTCGACCTGCCGACGGAAGTTCGCGGGGTCGAGTGCACGGCCGAGCACCGCCTCGTACACGCCGCGGAGTTCGGCGAGGGTGAAGCGGTCGCCGAGGAACGCCTGCGCGATCCGCGAGTACGACATCTTGTTGCGCAGCCGCCACAGGGCGTACTCGACGATGCGGTCGTGGTCGAAGGCGAGCGGCGGGTGCTCGTCGGCCAGGAACCACCGGACGTTCCAGTCGTCGGGCACGACGTTCGCCTCGTCCGGGTGCACGAGTGCCCAGTACACGATCGACACCACGCGGCTCGGGGAGCGTCCGACGTCACCGAACGCGTAGAGCTGCTCGAGGTACCGCGGCTGGACGTTCGTCGTCTCGCGCAGTCGGGCGGCCGCGGAGTCCTCGAGGCCCTCGTCGTCGCCGACCCAGCCGCCGGGGAGCGCCCAGGAACCCTCGAACGGTTCGGCGACGCGACGGACGAGCGGCATCCACAGCGCCGGGGCCCCGGTGTCGGGGTGCGGGCGCAGTGCGACGATCACGGTGGAGACCGCGACGCGGATGCCTGCTTCGTCCATGGTGGAGATAGTGTCAATCTGACTCGAAGTGTTCGGGTTAGGATGACACTATCACTGCCGAGGTCGCGAGCTCGTCACGAGCCGGAAACAGATCGTCACGGGGCCGAAAACTCCCGAGGGGCCGCCGCGGTTAGCGTGGAGGACATGACGACGGTGACGAGGGTGCATGCCGTGGTGTCGGGGACGGTCCAGGGGGTCGGCTTCCGGTACTGGACCGCTCGGAAGGCGGACGGGCTCGACCTCGTCGGCTACGCGAGGAACCTCTGGGACGGCACGGTGGAGGTCGAGGCAGAGGGACCCTCGGTCGCCGTCGACTCGTTGGTCGAGTGCCTGCGCACCGGGCCACCGTCGGCGACCGTGACCGACGTCAGCCTGCGGTCGGTGGTACCGCACGGCGACGCCGACGGGTTTGCGATCCTGCACTGAGCCGACGTGCGTGGGAGCTGCGCCGACGACCGGCATGCTCGGCACCGATCGTTCACCTGCGGATGTCGGAGCGAAGCGGAATAATCGCATCCACTCAGGGAGTTGGCCTGTCTGCGCGTCCTGCGCCACACCCGTTCCACCCGTCGTGACCCACCAGGAGCACCCGCATGACCCAGGCCGTCGATTCCGCCCCCCGCACGGGAAGCGTCTCGCAGCCGTCCGCTGCCGAGACCCGACTCGTGATCGGGCTGCTGCTCGTCTCCGCGTTCGTCGTCATCCTCAACGAGACCATCATGGGCGTGGCCCTGCCCCGGCTCATGGACGACCTGGACATCAGCGCCGCGACCGGCCAGTGGCTGACCACCGGCTTCCTGCTCACCATGGCGGTCGTCATCCCGATCACCGGGTTCCTGCTGCAGCGCTTCAACACCCGACCGGTGTTCGTCTGGGCGATGGGCCTGTTCTCGGTCGGCACGCTGATCGCCCTGCTCGCGCCGGGCTTCACCGTCCTGCTCGTCGGCCGCATCGTGCAGGCCAGCGGCACCGCGATCATGATGCCGCTGCTCATGACGACGGTCCTGACCCTCGTCGACCCCGCGCACCGTGGCCGCATCATGGGCAACATCTCGATCGTCATCTCGGTCGCTCCGGCCATCGGCCCGACGATCTCCGGCCTGATCCTCAACGCGTTCTCGTGGCGCTGGCTGTTCGGCTTCGTGCTGCCCATCGCGATCGCGGCGCTCATCCTCGGCATGGTCAAGGTGCAGAACGTCTCGACGCCGCGCAAGGCACCGATCGACGTCGTCTCGGTCATCCTCTCCGCCTTCGCGTTCGGCGGCATCGTCTACGGCCTGTCCAGCATCGGTGAAGCCGGCACGACCGGCCCGCTCGTCCCGGTGACCGCCCTGGTCGTCGGTGCCGTGGCCCTCGCGGTGTTCATCGTCCGGCAGACGCGCCTGCAGCGCACCGACAGCGCCCTGCTCGACCTGCGCACCTTCCGCACCCGTGGCTTCACGGTGCCGATCGTCGCGATGGGCCTGAGCTTCATGGCGATGTTCGGCACGCTCATCCTGCTGCCGATCTACCTGGAGCGCGTCCTCGGCCTCGAGGTCCTGCAGGTCGGCCTGCTGCTGCTCCCCGGTGGGCTGCTGATGGGCCTGCTCTCCCCCATCGTCGGGCGCATCTACGACCGCCGTGGCCCGCGCGTGCTGCTGATCCCCGGATCGATCATCGTCAGCGCCGTGCTCTGGGCGCTCTCCACCGTGGGCGTCGACACCAGCGTGTGGTTCGTCCTCGGTGCGCACGTGGTGCTGAGCATCGGCCTGGCCCTGACCTTCACGCCGCTGTTCACCGCGGCGCTCGGCGGGCTGCCCCCGAAGCTGTACTCGCACGGCAGCGCGGTGCTCGGCACGGCGCAGCAGCTCGCCGGTGCGGCGGGCACCGCCCTGTTCGTCACGCTGCTGACGATCGGTGCGGCCACCGCCGTCGAGGGCTCCGGTGCCCGTGGGGTCCAGGTGGCCACCGCGTCGGGCGTCGGCACCGCCTTCATGGTCGGCGCGATCATCTCGCTGTTCGGCATCCTGGCGTCGGTGTTCGTCCGCCGGCCCGAGGTGCCCGAAGGCGCGCCGACGCCCCCGCCCGTGCACTGACCGACGAGCCTCTCGCACTGACCGACGAGCCGGGCCGACGCCGAACCCGTGACGGGACCGGCGCCGGCCCGCGCCCGTCTCCGGACCGCGTGGCAGGGTGGGCGCCATGCGGTCGACGACGAGCGAGCTCAACTGGTCCGGCACGGTCACGTACACGGCCGAACGGGTCGTCCGCCCGTCGTCGATCGACGAGGCCGCCCAGATCGTGGCCGACGCCGATCGGGTCCACGGCCTCGGCACCCGGCACTCGTTCAACGACGTCGCCGACACCGCAGGCATCCTGCTCGACCTGACCGGCGTCCCCACCGACCTGGTCGTCGACGCCGAGCACCGCACCGTGACCCTCGGAGCAGGCACCCGGTACGGCGACGTCGCGGCCGACATCGACCGTGCCGGGTTCGCCCTGCACAACACGGGGTCCCTGCCGCACATCTCCGTCGGGGGTGCGGTCGCGACCGGCACCCACGGTTCCGGTACGGCACTGGGCTCGCTCGCCACCGCGGTGCGCGCGTTCGAGGTGCTCGGTCCGGACGGCTCCGCCCGGACGATCGACCGGACGGACCCCGCGTTCGACGGTGCCGTGCTGCACCTCGGACTGCTCGGCATCGTGACCCGGGTGACCCTCGACGTCGAACCGTCCTACCGGATGCGTCAGGACGTCTACGGCGCGATCCCCTGGGACACCTTCACGGCGAACGTCGCTGACGTGCACGCCGCCGCGTACTCGGTGTGCGCCTACACCGTGTTCGGCGATGCGATCACCGAGGTCCTGGTGAAATCGCGCGTCCCCGAGGGCGCCGAGGACGTGCCGGTCCCGGAGACCCTGGCCGGCGCACGGCGCCTGCCCGGCACCCCCGGCGACGACCACCGGACCGCGCGCGACGGCTCGGTCGGCCCGTGGTGGGACCGCCTGCCGCACTTCCCGATCGGGTCCGTCCCGAGCCACGGGTCCGAGGTGCAGAGCGAGCACTTCGTCCCGCTCCGGCACGCGGCGGCCGCCCTCGACGCGCTCCGGGGGCTCGCCGACCGGATCCAACCGCACCTGCACGTCTGCGAACTCCGGACGATGGCCGCGGACGACCTCTGGCTCAGCCCGACCCAGGGCGAGGACGTCCTCTGCATCGCGTTCACCTGGAAGAAGCACCCGGCAGAGGTCGCCGCGCTCCTGCCCGACCTGGAGTCCCGGCTCGCGGCCTTCGACGGCCGACCACACTGGGGCAAGATGAGCTCGCTCGACCACGCGGCGATCGCCGGGCTGTACCCGCGGCTGGCGGACTTCCGCGACCTCGTCGCCCGGGCCGACCCGGAGCGGACGTTCGCATCCGCGTTCGGCGAGCGGGTGCTCGGGACCTGAGCCGGGCCTCCAGGCCGTGCCCCGCTAGTCGGTCGTGAACGCGAGCGGCGTGATCGTCCGCGTCTCGCCGTCCCAGTGCCGGACGCCGCCGACGTCGAGCGTCTCCGGCAGCGGCACGGCGCGCAGCGCAGCGACGGCGCGCGGCAGGTCCTCGTCGCGCACCCGACGGGCCAGCGTGACGTGCGGCGACCAGTGCCCGGGCACCGACGTCTCGACGCCGCCGGGGGCGACCGCGTGCACCTCGCCGTGGAAGGTCGTGAGCGCCGCGTCGAGGACCACCGCGCGCACGAGCACCGACCGACCGGCACCCGCGGGGAAGAGCAGCAGCCCGCCGAGCCGGATCGCGGTCGGGACCGACGTCCGGAACCCGGCCGGCACGGGCAGGGTGTCCCCGGCGGCCAGGGTGACGTGCGGGGCGTTCGACGGCGACGGGTGCCGACCGAGGCTCGGCAGGTCGGCGTCGATCAGGGCCTGCCAGGCGGACCGCACGGCGGCGTCCGACTCCGGGCCGAGGACGAGTTCGATGCTGCGCACGATCAGAGTCAACCAAGTCGTGTCGGGACGCGTGCTCCGACGCAGGCGGCACGGATCGAGTGCTGCGTAACACGACGGAACGGAACTCGCACCGGGGGTGGACCGCACGTCACACTCGTCTCCACGCCGCGGACCACCGCGGCTCCCCCACACGCACGGCCCACGAGGAGCACCAGCATGTCCGCAGCCCCCGCACTGCCCGAGAAGCCGAAGGGCAAGCGCCCGATCGGCTGGATCGTCGCGGCCGCGATCGTCGTCGTGGCGATCGTCGTCGCCGTCGTCGTCGGCGCCCTCCGATCCGGGAGCAACGACGCCGGTGCCGCCGGCGACGCCGCCCCGAAGACCGTCACGATCGGTGTCGCGGACAAGTCGCTCGGCTACTGGAGCACGTACACGAAGCTCGCGAAGGACAAGCTCAACGTCACCGTCAAGCTGACGAACTTCTCGGACTACTCGCTGCCGAACCCCGCCCTCAAGGACGGCCAGCTGGACATCAACCAGTTCCAGCACATCCAGTACCTGGCGGACTACAACGTCACGTCGAACGACGACCTGCAGCCGATCGGCTCGACCGCCGTGTACCCGCTGCCGCTCTACGCGACGAAGTACGACAAGCCGTCCGAGCTGCCCGCGAACGCGAAGGTCGCGATCCCGAACGACTCGATCAACCAGGCCCGTGCGCTCCTGATCCTGCAGGCGGCCGACCTGATCACGCTGAAGGACGGCGGCTCGGCGTTCTCCACCGCGGACGACATCGAGACGAAGAAGGTCGACGTCCAGCCCCTCGACGCCTCGCAGACCGCGAACGCGCTGCAGCAGGGCTCCGTCGCCGCCGCCGTCGTGAACAACAACTTCGCCACCGCCGCCGGTCTGCCGATCTCGGACGCGATCTACCAGGACGATCCCTCGAGCGCGAGCGCCGCCCCGTACGTGAACGTCTTCGCCGTCCGCGACGAGGACAAGGGCAACAAGACCTACCTCGACCTCGCGGAGCTGTTCCAGGACGACGCCGTGCAGAAGGCCTTCGCGAAGGACCTGCCCGAGGCCGTCGCCCGCGACGAGAGCGCCTCGAAGCTGCAGGACGAGCTCACCCAGGTCGAGCAGGACGCGAAGGCGGCCAAGCAGTAGTGCCGGTCCTCGTCGAACTCCGCGGCGTCTCGAGGCACTACCGCCGCGCCGACACCGGCGAGACCGTGGTGGCCGTCGAGGACGTCTCCCTGGACGTGCACCAGGGAGAGGTCCTCGGCGTCATCGGGTACTCCGGTGCCGGCAAGTCCACCCTGGTCCGCCTGGTCAACGCGCTGGAGCTGCCGAGCTCCGGCACGGTGACCGTCGCGGGCCGCGAGCTGACGGCGATCCCCGAGCGGGACCGCCGTCTGGCGCGTCGCAACATCGGGATGATCTTCCAGCAGTTCAACCTGTTCCGGTCCCGCACGATCGCCGGCAACGTCGCGTACCCGCTCAAGGTCGCCGGCGTGCCGAAGGCCGAGCGGAACCGTCGCGTCGCCGAGCTGCTCGACTTCGTGGGCCTGCTCGAGCGCGCCCACGCCTACCCGGAGCAGCTGTCCGGCGGGCAGAAGCAGCGCGTCGGCATCGCCCGCGCCCTCGCCGCGTCGCCCGACCTGCTGCTCGCCGACGAGGCGACCAGCGCCCTCGACCCGGAGACCACGTCCGAGGTGCTCGCGCTGCTCCGCCGGGTCAACCGGGAGCTCGGCGTCACCATCATCGTCATCACGCACGAGATGGACGCCGTCCGGCAGATCGCCGACCGGGTCGCTGTGATGGAGCAGGGGCGGGTCGTCGAGGTCGGGGACGTCTACGACGTGTTCTCGACCCCGAAGACCGGTGCCGCGCAGCGCTTCGTCCGCACCGCGCTGCACGACCGGCCCTCCCCCGAGACGCTCCGGCGCCTGCGGGACCGCCACCCGGGTCGGCTCGTCACGGTGCAGATCACCGACGAGGCCGGGCTGCAGAACCGCATCGACGCCGCGTTCCGCGCCGCCGGGGTCACCGCCGAGCTCGTCTACGGCGGGGTCGGCGAGATCCGGGAGCGTCGGATCGGGTCGCTCACCTACGAGCTGAGCGCGCCCGGCGCCGAGCCCGACGCCATCGATCGCGCGATCGCCGCACTCCGCGCCGACGGCGTCACGACCGACGAGGAGGCCGCCGCGTGAACAACAACTCGTTCCAGAGCGTGATCGACACGTTCGACGTCTTCCTCGCCGCCATCCGCGACACCATCGTGATGTCGCTGATCTCGCTGGTCATCGCCGGGGTCATCGGCCTCGCGCTCGGCCTGCTGCTCTACGCGACCCGGCCGGGCAACGTCCTCGGCAACCGCACCGCGTACACGGTGCTCAACGTGTTCGTGAACCTGATCCGCCCGATCCCGTTCGTGATCTTCCTCGCCGCGATCGCGCCGCTGTCGCGGGTCGTCGTGCAGACCACGATCGGTGTCCCCGCGGTGACCTTCGCGATCTCGTTGGCCGCGGCCTTCGCGGTGTCCCGGATCGTCGAGCAGAACCTGCTGTCGGTCGACCCGGGCGTCGTCGAGGCGGCTCGGGCCTCGGGTGCGCACCCGGTCTCGATCCTGCTGACCGTGCTCATCCCCGAGGGCCTCGGCCCCCTGATCCTCGGCTACACGTTCATCTACATCGGCATCGTCGACATGACGGCGCAGGGTGCGCTGATCGGTGGCGGCGGGCTCGGCGAGTACGCGATCACCTACGGCTCGCAGCGCTACGACTGGTGGGTGGTCTACGTCTCGGTGGCGGCGATCGTCGTCATCGTGCAGCTCGGCCAGTTCATCGGCAACCGCTTGGCGCGGGCGACGCTGCGTCGCTGACGCGGGCGGGTTCCGAGGGCAACCGCCTGGAGGCCCGGTGCCGGTCCACGAGACCGGCACCGGGCCTCCGGTGCGTCGCCGCCCGGACGGACGCGCCCAGCGTCGTGCGCCGAGCGGTCACGACTCCCCGCGCATCTGCCGAGGTCGCACGAACCGTCGTTTACCGGGCCCGCAACCGACAGTTCCCGACCACTCGGCGCCGCGCACGCGGCATGTCGTGCGACCTCGGCACGGGCTGCCGAGCGGTCACGACTCCCCGCTCACGTCCGCGGAGGTCGCACGAACCGTCGCCGGGCGCCCCCGCAACCGACAGTTCCCGACCACTCGGCGCCGCGCACGCGGCATGTCGTGCGACCTCGGCACGAGCCCGCCGCCGCGCCCGACGGGCCACCGCCGGACGGTCACGACTCCCCGCTCACCTCCGCCGAGGTCGCACGAAGTGTCGGCTGGCGTCTCCGCAACCGACAGTTTGCGACCACTCGGCGATGCGCACGCGGCATGTCGTGCGACCTCGGCGGCCGGCACGAGCGGCCGCCGACGCGGGTCAGGCGGCGGGAGCCTCGACGGTGGTGACGGCGCCGGTCTCGCCGGGGTGCTCGTAGTGGGCACGGACCAGGATCGGGCGGTGGTCGGAGATGCCGGCCGGCAGGGTCTCGACGCCCGCGATGTGCAGGCCGACACTCGTCGCGAAGTCGAAGTGGCCGGTGAACTTGCGGTAGCGCAGGTACGTCGGCTGGTCGGACAGCGACAGCGCGAAGCCGCCCTGCTCGATCTTGCGGCGCAGGTTCGTCTGGAACCACGGGTAGTTGAAGTCGCCGACCATGACCGCGGGGACGTCCTTCGCCAGCTCGCGCAGGAACTGGTGCGCGGCCTCGATCTGCTTGCGACGCAGGGAGTTCGTCGCGGTCAGGGGCGAGGCGTGGAACGACGCGACGACGACCTCGGCATCGGCCTCGGTGTCGCGCAGGTGCATCGCGATGAGCCGTTCGTGCGCGGGTGCGAGGACCCGGTCGTGCAGCGACTTCTGCAGCGAGTGGATGCTGAAGTCCTGCACCTCGAAGCGGTCGTCGCGCTTGTAGATCGCGAGTCCGAGTCGGTTGGTGCGGGTCGACGCGGCGAGCGAGAGGCCGCCGATCGACGGTGCGAGGTCGTTGCTGTCGCACTCCTGGACGCACAGGACGTCGGCGTCGGACGCCTCGGCCAGTGCGGCGAGCTCGCTGTTCGCGGTGTGCTCGCGGAGGTTGTAACTGACGACACGGAGCTGCGTGGGCTGCACGGTCTGCTCTGATGCGATCGTGCTCTGCTGCTCTGGCGCGGCCATGCTGCCTTCCTGTCCGGGTGTTCCGGTCACCCTGCCGCGGTCACCGTACTCGGGTACCGCGGACGGTTGCTGAGACTGTAACGCCTGCCGGGTTTCGTCCGTGTGACCGTGACGGAAACGGACAGCGGCGGGATCAGGCGCGGACACGGCGGACCGGGCGGACGGTGTCGCCCGCTGTGCGACTCATCAGGATGCCCTCCACGCAGGCGATCACGAGCAGGGCGGCGATGACCCAGAACGCGGCTGCGTACGGCCCGTCGCCGCCCAGCCCGGAGGCCGCCCGGATGACCACGGCGGCGACGGCGACACCGAAGCCCGCGGCGGTCTGCTGCAGCGTCGACGACAGCGTGTTCGCGGGGGTCATGTCGGCCTGCTCGACGTCGGCGAAGGCGATGGTGTTGTACGCCGTGAAGCCCACGGAGCGGGCGGCACCGCTGACGACGAGCAGCACGGCGAGCAGCCAGAACGGGGTGTCCTCGGTCATGAACGCCATCGCGACCACGGTCAGCGCGGCGACGGCCGACGACACGATGATCACCGGGCGGTAGCCGAACCAGCGGAGGAACGGCGTCGTCATCGGCTTGATGCCGAGGTTGCCGACGAACACCCACAGCACGGCGGACCCGGCGAGCACGGCGCTCCAACCCCAGGCGTCCTGGAACAGCAGCGGGAGCACGAACGGCACCGCGGACACCGCCAGGCGGAACAGGCCGCCGCCGGCGTGCGACACCCGGAAGGTCTCGAGCCGGAACGCGTCGAGCCCCATGATCGGGTGCGGAGCCCGGCGGAAGTGCCGGATCGCGAGCCAGCAGCACACCGCGCCGAGGATGCCGGAGACGACGACCGCGGTGACCGGCACGACGTCGAGCGCGAGCAAGGACGCCATGACCACGAGCGAGCCGAGCCCGACGCAGGCGAGCAGCGACCCGAACCAGTCGAACGGCACCCGCTGCGCCGCACGCTCCTGCGGCACGAGCACCAGGGCGGCGACGAAGGCGATGACGCCGAGCGGGATGTTGATGAGGAAGATCCAGTGCCACGTCAGCGTCTCGACGAGCACGCCGCCGATGAACGGCGCGATGATCGGTGCGGCGAGGGCCGGCCAGGTCAGGATGGCGATGGCGGTGACGAGTTGTTCGCGCCCGGCGCTCCGGAGCACGACGAGCCGGCCGACGGGCACCATGAGCGCTCCACCGAGGCCCTGCAGGATGCGCCACAGCGTCAGCTCGACCAGCCCCGTGGACAGCGCGCACAGGGCGGACGCGATCGTGAACAGCGCGATGGCCCCGGCGAAGACGGTCCGCGAACCGATCCGGTCGGTGAGCCAGCCGGACACCGGGATGAACACCGCGAGGGTCACGAGGTACGCGGTGATCGTGACGCCCACCGCGGCGGAGTCGACCCCGAGGTCACGCCCCATGGCCGGGGCGGCGGTCGCCAGGATCGTGCCGTCCAGGAGCTCCATGAAGAAGGTCCCGGCCACCAGCACGGCGACCGCCGTGCTGCGCGTCCGTCGTCTGGGTGTCGTCGCCGTCGTCGTCATCGCCCACCGAGACTATGCCCGCGGACGTCCGCGCTGTCACGGACGGGCCGCCCACCGGACGGGACACCGGACGGGACACCGGACGGGACACCGGACGGGACACCGGGCGCGGCACCGACCACCCGCCGGACGCCGCACCCGCCACCCACCGGACGCGACGCAGCGCACACGACGCGGGACGGGCCTCCAGGCGCAGTTCCGGGCGATCCTCACGCTCGGGCCGACTAGCCTGTCCGGGTGCCGACCCGACCACACGAACGCCGAGGAACTCGCGCGTGAGCCGCACCGACAGTGCCGGCGTGGTCGCCGCGGGCACGGCCAGCGGTCGACGACGTGTCCTGGACACCGTTGCCTCGCTGCCGGCGTGGGCGGCGGTCCTGCTCGTCTGGACGGGCGGCCGGGTCCTGTCGACCCTGTGGCTCGCGCTCGCGTACCCGCTCATCGGTCGTGCGCTCCCGGGCAACGCGATCTGGGGCAACGAGCACGGGTTCGGCGCGTTCCTGGTGGCCTGGGACGGGCAGTACTACGAGCAGATCTCGCTGCACGGGTACCCCGACGCGCTGCCGCTCGACGCCGCCGGCAACGTCGCGCAGAACGCCTGGGCCTTCCTGCCGGCGTTCCCCTTCACGATCCGGGCGCTGACCGCCTCGACCGGGGTGCCGTTCGAACTCGGTGCACCGCTCGTCGCGATCGTCGCCGGACTGCTCGCCACCTACCTGCTGCACCGCCTGGTGCGGGACCGCGCCGGGCACGCCGCCGCGATGTGGGCGGTCTTCTTCTTCAGCTGCGGTCCGCTGTCGTTCCTGCTGCAGGTCGGGTACGCGGAGAGCATGTTCCTCGCGCTGTCGTTCGGGGCGCTGCTCGCCCTGGAGCGTCGGCGCTACGGGCTCCTGACGGCACTCGGCGTCGCCGCGGCGTTCACCCGCCCCGGTGCCCTGGCGATCCCGCTCGTGCTCGGCGTCGTCGCACTCGTGCGGTGGGTCCGTGCACGGCGCGAGACCGGCCGGGTGTTCGAGGGCTTCCCGCTCCGCGAGCAGGTCCGGGTCGTCGCCGCGGGGTTGACCATGGTCCTCGCCGGGCTCGCCTGGCCGGTGATCGCCTCGCACGCCACCGGGACACCGAACGCCTACCTGGAGACCGAGATGTCCTGGTGGGTGAACTTCATCGGCCGGGTGGATTTCGTCCCGCTGACGCCGTGGTTCCTCATCGCGGGCCGCTGGCTCGGCGTGGGCGGGATCCTGATCGTGGTGTTCCTGCTCGTCACGTACCCGATCTGGCTGCTCCGCCGCTCGACGCTGCGGCTCGGGCCCACGACGGTGCTGTACTCGGCCGCGTACGCGCTGTACATCTTCGCGGTGTCGCTGCCGATGGCCTCGACCCCGCGGCTGCTCATGCCGCTCGCGCCGCTGTTCGGGTCGCCCGAGCTGGTCGCAAAGCCCTGGATGCGGTGGACCTTCGTGACGGCCGCGTTGGCCGGGCAGCCGGTGCTGGTCGCGGTGCTGTGGCTGCTCGGCCCTCCGTGAGCGGCTGAGGCGCAGGCACCGCACACGACGCACAAGCACCGTGCGCGGCGCCCCCGACGCGGCACGACGCCGCCGTCCGGACAGGACGACGACGTCGCGCGCTACGCGTCAGGCGTCGCGCCTCAGAGCTCGACCGTGCCGTGGTCGCCGGTGTCCGGCTGGCTCTGCTTACCGAGCGCCGCCTTGAACATCTGCACCAGACTGCCGACCGGCCCGGTGTCCTGGGTCCAGTACTCGACCGAGACCCCCTCGACCGTCAGCAGCCGGATCGACGGGTCCTGACGGCCCTCGGGGAACCAGGCCTCGGCGAACGGGGACCACAGCTCGTCGACGACCGAGTCGTCCTGGGTCACGGTCGCGGTCCCGGCGATGGAGAGGTACCCGCCCTGCGACTCGATCGAGACGTTGACGTGCGGGTTCCGCGCGATGTCCTCGACCTTCTCGCTGCCGTCCTGCACCAGGAACCGCAGGGTCCCGTGGAACGTCTTGTCCTGCACCGCGAGGGGCCTGGCGTGCAGGTTCCCGTCCTCGCTCACCGTGGTGAGCAAGGCCGTGTGGGCGCCGTGGACGATGTCCGAGATGGCGGCGCGCTGGTCCGTCTGTGTGTCGGTCATGGTGCTCCTTTGCGTCATGCGCCCCGCTCCGCCGACGTGCGACCGTCGATGCACGGGGCCGTACCGTTCCGACCAGTGTGCCCCTCCGGCGCTGGACGCGTCAGCCCGGCGCGTCGACGTGGTCCGGTCGCGGTCGGCCTGGAGGCCCGGTGCACGCCCGTCACGCCGCCACCGCCCGGCGCGCGCCGGCCTCCGAGCCGTGCATGCGTGTGCAGGAAGCGACACCACACGCGTCGATCGACAGGTGGAACGTCGTTGCATGCACACGCACCGGATGCGTGTGCATCGAGCGACCGGACACGAGTCGATCGACGCGCGGATCGTCGGAACATGCGCACGCACGGAACCGACGCCGGGCCAGCCGAGGTCAGGCGGGTTCGCGGATCGTGGTCTCGACGTCGACGACCTGCGGGATCTTCGGCATCGAGGCGAAGCCGAACGCCACGGGCGGGTCGAGCGGCGCCAGGTCCCCGAGGGGCTCCCCCGCCCAGGTCCCGCGCACGCCGGTGACGTCGTGCGCCCCGGTGACGCCGTAGTACTCGCGCCGGCCGTTGCCCGCCGAGCCCGCGGTCCCGGACCCGGGCGCGAGCAGCCGTGCCACGGGGTCGATCGCGGCGAGCCAGCGCGGGTCGCGGGCGATCGGCTTCGGGACGATGCGCAGGATCCGGCCGAGCGGCGAGATGCCGCCGACGTCGATCGAGGCCTGCAGCGCCCCGGCGGACAGTTCGAGCCCGCGCGCGGTGCGGCGGGCGCGGACGTCGACGACCGAGACGGTGTCGAAGCGGTAGGTGCCGGAGACGTACGCGGCGACGATCTCGTCGGGTGCGAGCAGCACGCTGGTGCCGTCGGGGAGCTCGAGGAACACGTCCGTGAACGGCCCGAACGGCGAGCGGTCCCACATGCCGACGACGATCCGGACGCCCGAGGTGGTGCCGACGCCCATGATCCGGCCGCGGAACCGGCGTTCGACGGCGGAGCCTGCGGCGTGACCAGCAGCGGGACCGGAGGCGTGGTCGGGGCGTGACGACATGCCCTGGACCGTACCCGCGGCCCCCGTGAGCCGATCTCGGCGGCCGGCCCGGGCCTCCCGGCCGTCACCCGCGCGCCGCACGGACCGGAACCTGAACGCAAAACACCGGTGTCCACGCTCCGAACACCCGCGAAGGGGGGTGCGGAGCGCGAACACCGGTGTTTTGCGGACCGAACCGGACCGGACCCGGACGGGCCCGCGACCGTCAGGCGACGGGGACGGGCTGCGCCAGCAGCTCGCGCACGCGGGGCGCGACCTCGGTGCCGTAGAGCTCGATCGAGCGCATCATGTCGGCGTGCGGCAGGCGACCCGTGGCGTACCGCATGTCGAAGCGCGAGGCGCCGAGGATCCGCATGTTGCGCGCGACCTTCCGGGCGACGGTCTCCGGGGAGCCGACGTAGAGCGAACCGCCGGCCGACAGGCTCGCGCGGTACCCGGCGACGTCGAGGGGCGGCCAGCCGCGCTCCCGGCCGAGCTGGTCGGTGACGGCCTTGTGGTACGGCCAGTAACGCTCGGCCGCCTCTTCGTCGGTGGCGGCCACGAAGCCCGGCGAGTGCATCGCGATGGGCTGCTGCGGCAGGTCGAGCTGCGCGAGGGCCTGGCGGTACAGGCGCGAGAACGGGGCGAACTGGGCCGGCTGCCCGCCGATGATGGCGAGGAACAGCGGCAGGCCGTACGACGCGGCACGGATGACCGACTGCGGGGAGCCGCCGACACCGATCCAGGTCGGGATGGCACCGTGCTCGAGCTTCGGGAAGACGTCCTGGTCGACCAGGCCCGCACGCTTCGTGCCGGACCAGGTGACGGCGTCGCCGCCGCGCAGCGCTGCCCAGAGCTGGAGCTTCTCCTCGAACAGGACCTCGTAGTCGCTCAGCTCGTAGCCGAACAGCGGGAACGACTCGGTGAAGGAGCCACGGCCCAGGATGACCTCGGCGCGGCCGTTCGACAGGGCGTCGACGGTGGCGAAGCGCTCGTACACGCGGACGGGGTCGTCGGAGGACAGCACCGTGACCGCGGAGCCCATCCGGATGCGCTCGGTGCTGGCGGCGATCGCGGCGAGGACGACCTCGGGGGCGCTCACGACGAAGTCGGCCCGGTGGTGCTCCCCGACGCCGATGAAGTCGACGCCGACCTGGTCGGCGAGGACGGCCTGGTCGACGACGTCGCGGATGCTCTGCGCGTCGGACTGCAGGCTGCCGTCGGCGCGCTCGGTGACGTCACCGAAGGTGTCGAGGCCGAGCTGCAGCGGTCCGATCCGGTCGGGTGCGGGCGGCGGGACGTCCGAGGGACGGTCGGTGCCGAATGCGTTGCTCATGGTGTCCTCCTGGTCGCACTTCCATGCGTTTGCATCAACATAGCACGACCGCGGCGTGCGCGCACGGGGTCGGCGGCCGGGTCGGCGCCCGGGTCGGTCCCCGCCCGCACCGGGCCCGGACCGGGGTCGGCCAGCCCGGACGAGTACGGTCACCCGCATGCCGAACCTCCCCGACCAGACCGGACGCCGCATCGTCGTCACCGGGTCCAACAGCGGCACCGGACAGGAGGCCGCCCTGCGCCTCGCCGGAGCCGGCGCCAGTGTCGTGCTCGCCGTCCGCAGCACCGAGAAGGGCGAGACCGCCGCCGCCGGCATCCGCGCCGCCCACCCCGCAGCCGACGTGGAGGTCCGCGAACTCGACCTCGCCGACCTGGCGAGCGTCCGCCGCTTCGCCAGCGGCATCGTCGACGAGGAACGTCCGATCGACGTCCTGGTCAACAACGCCGGTGTGATGGCCCCGCCGGAGCGCTTCGAGACCGTCGACGGCTTCGAGCTGCAGTTCGGCACGAACTTCCTCGGCCCGTTCGCCCTGACGAACCTGCTGCTCCCGTCGCTGCTGCGCGCGCGCACGCCCCTCGCCGACGGCCCCCTGGCCGAGGCACCCCGGGTCGTCACAATGTCGAGCCTCGCCGCGATCCCCGGACGGATCCGCTTCGCCGACCTGCAGTGGGAGCGCGGCTACAACGGCTGGCGCGCCTACGCGCAGTCGAAGCTCGCCGACCTGCTGCTCGCGCTGCACCTGCACCGCCTGACCGTCGAGGCCGACGTGCCACTGGTCAGCACCGCCGCCCACCCCGGCTACACCCGGACGAACCTGCAGGCCGCGGGACGCTCGCTCGGTCGGTCGAAGCCGGTGCGGTCGAGCAACCGCGCCCTGCCGTTCACCCAGGCCGTCGAGCAGGGCACCGAGCCGCTGCTGTACGCGGCGGTCGGACCGAACGCCGTGGGCGGTGCGTACTACGGCCCCTCGGGTCCGTTCGGCATGACCGGTCCGACCACCACCGTGTCGATCCCCGGGTCCGCGCGGAGTGCCGACCTCGCCCGCTCGCTCTGGGCCGTCGCCGAGGACCTCACCGGGACGCGCCCGCCGCTCTAGACGAGACGCCGGCGTCTCGCCAGGACGCCTCCAGCGCCACGAGACGCCGCCGAATCCGGGGGCGTCTCGCGCACCTGGCGGCGTCGAACGAGCACGCCGGCGTCTCGCGCGCTCGAGAACCCGGGGACAGGCGAACGGGAGGCCCGTGGTCACTCCACCACGGGCCTCCCGTCCGGTGGTGGGGAGCGCATGCTGCACGCCGGCGTCATCCCGAGGCGCCCCGGAACGCACGAGACGCCGCCGTGTTCGGCGGCGTCTCGGCGAGACACCGGCGTCTCGCGCCGGGCGCGGGGCACGGGGCACCGCCGGGAGGCCCGGGGCGGGTCCGGCACGCCGCCGGCGTCAGGCGCGGTGCAGCTCCACCGACCCGTCCAGCCGACCGGGTTCGGTCAGGCGGGCGTGCTGCAGGACGGTGCGGCCCGGCGCGATCGCCGCGGCGACGATCGACAGGGTCGTCATGTGCCCCTCGGCCTCGTGCACGTCGCGGAGGATCGCGTCGGGGTGGTCGCTCGGCAGCGCTGCGGACTCCGCGAGCACGCCGAACCAGCCGCCCCAGCCGTCCCCGGCGTCACCACCGGAGTCCACGGTGCGGAGTTCGTCGAACGGTCCGAGCACCGGCGGACCGGACGGGGCGTCGACGGCACGGAAGGCCTCGAGCCACCGACCGATGCGTGGCGCTGCGGGGTCGTCGGCCGCACCGTGCGTGACCATGTGGACGCCGGGGCCGAGGTCGGTGGTGCGGACCTGTTCGCCGTCCCAGGTCAGCACCGAGGCGCCCTCGGCCGTGGCGCGCACCAGGTTGAAGGCCCGCGTGGTCGGCAGTGTGCCGTCGTGTCCGGGCAGCAGGTCGTCGGCGACGGCGTCCACCGGCACCACGCCGCGGGTCGTCCACGTGCCGTCGACGCTCGTCACGGGTTCGGCGCGGTTGAGCACCACGGCCAGGCCGGCTCGGTCGGACGCGGCGAGCCACGCACCACCGGCGGAGCGGTCACGGACACCACGGAGGTCCGGGTCGCGGTCCGGCCACCAGGCAGCGGGCGGGTCCCACGGACGCTCGGGCGACTCGTCCCGCAGGGCGAGCACGGTGACGGGCCACGCGGACCCGGGGTCGACGCGGACGACGACGGTGCACATGCCGTCGATCCTCGCACGTGGCCCCGGTAGCGTGAGCCAGGTGAACGCAGCAGCACAGCGCACCCTGACCGTCATCGTGGGGATCACCGGGGGCATCGCCGCCTACAAGGCCGTCGGGGTCGTCCGCGACCTGGTCAAGCGCGGCCACGACGTGCACGTCGTCCCGACCGAGGGCGCCCTGCGCTTCGTCGGGCTGCCGACGCTCGAGGCCCTCAGCCGCAACCCCGTCACCACGAGCGTGTGGGACGACGTCGCCGAGGTGCGCCACGTCGCGCTCGGTCGCCGGGCCGACCTGGTCGTCATCGCCCCGGCCACCGCCGACTCGCTCGCCCGGATGGCGCACGGCCTGGCGAGCGACCTGCTCGGCACGACGCTGCTCGCGACCGAGGCGCCCGTCGTCGTCGCTCCGGCGATGCACCCGCAGATGTGGGAGCACCCCGCGACCCGTGCGAACGTCGCCACGCTGCGTGACCGCGGCGTCCACCTGGTCGGCCCGGTCGTCGGCGCGCTCACCGGCGACGATGCGGGCATCGGTCGGATGGCGGAGCCCGAGGACATCGTCGCCGCAGCGCTCGCCGTGCTCGACCAGCACCCCGCACCGGCCGGCCGCCGCAGTGCGGACACCGGCACCGCGGCCAGCACCGGGGCCCGTGGTGAGCAGGGCGACCTGGCCGGCGTCCGTGTCGTCGTCAGCGCGGGCGGCACCCGCGAACCCTTCGACCCGGTGCGGTTCGTCGGCAACCGTTCGAGCGGCCGCCAGGGCATCGCGATCGCCGCCGACGCCGTCCGTCGTGGCGCGTCCGTGACCCTCGTCGCCGCGAACGTCGAGGGCTCGCTGACCGCCGGACTGGACGCGACCGTGGTGCCCGTCGGGTCCGCGCTCGAACTCGCCGAGGCCGTGCACGCCGCCGCCACCGAAGCGGACGTCGTCGTGATGACCGCCGCCGTCGCCGACTACCGTCCGGCCGAGGTGCTCACCGAGAAGCTCAAGAAGGACTCCCAGGGCGAGCGCATGACGCTCGAGCTGGTGCGGAACCCGGACGTGCTCGCCGACCTCGTGGCGGCACGGCGGACCGGGCAGATCATCGTCGGGTTCGCTGCCGAGACCGAGCCCGACCGCGACGCGCGGATCGAGCTCGGGCGCGCCAAGATCAGCCGGAAGCCGGCGGACCTGCTCGTCGTGAACCACGTCGGCTGGTCGGCCGGCTTCGAGCGCGAGGAGAACGCGATCGAGGTCCTGGTGCCCGGTGGCGAGGTGGTCCGCGAGACCTCCGGCACGAAGGCCGAGGTGGCGACGGCGGTCCTCGACCTCGTCGCGACCGCCCTGACGTGAACGGGCACTGACGTGAACGGGCACTGACGTGAACGGGCACTGACCTGGTTCCGAGGACCGGCGAGCACGATGGGGCGCATGCGACGACGTGAGCGGATCCGACGTGCCAACCGCACGGCCACCATCCTGGCTGTGATCCTCGGCGGAGCCGGGATCACCCACTTCCTACGCCCGCGCCACTACGACCGGATCGTGCCGGACGCGCTGCCCCCGCGGTTGACCACGCTGGCCTCCGGGGTGGCCGAACTGGGCATCGCCGCCGGGCTCGCGTTCCCCGCCACCCGCCGTGCCTCGGGGTGGGCCGCCGCGGCGCTGTTCGCGGCGGTGTTCCCGGCCAACGTCAAGATGGCGAACGACCTGCTCGACCACCCCCGCTCGAGCCGAGCGATGCGGCTGATCGGGGTCCTGCGGCTCCCCCTGCAGCTGCCGCTGGTCCTCTGGAGCATGCGCGTCGGTCGGCACGCACCGAAGCCGTGACCCAGCCGTCGTGGACCCGCGCGGCGGTGCCCTTGCTGCACCGCCCGGTCACCCAGCACGCCTGGGAGGACATCGTGTTCGCGCACTGGCGGCACGACCCGGCGTCGCTGCAGCGGCTCGTCCCCCGCGGGACCCGTCCGGACGTGGTCGACGGCAGCGCCTGGGTGGGGCTGTCGGCGTACGTGTTCCGGGAGACCCGGGTGCCGCCGTTCCCGTCTGCCGGGCGGCTCGGCACCATGACCGAGGTCACGATCGAGGTGCTCACGGTGGACGACCAGGGGCGGCGCGGGGTGACCTACCGCACGGTCGACACCGCGAACGTGCCCGCCATCGTGGCCGCGCACGCACTGCTCGGCGTGCCGTACACGTTCGCGCACGCACGTTCCCGTCGCCGCGGTGACGCGGTGGCGCACCGCTCCGTCCGGCACCCGACCCGCGCGCTGCACCCGGTGCGGTGGGCGCGGTCGCTCCGGCAGGAACGCCCGACCGGTGCGGTGCGCCCGAAGCACGCGGCCTCGGTGCGGGTGACCGCCGGCGAGGTCGTCGACACCCCGCTGGCCGCCGAGCTCACCACCCGCGCCGGCATCCACGCGCGGTACCTGGCGCAGACCCTGTTCTGGCAGCGACAGCACCCGGTGCTCACCACCCGTTCGGCCACGCTCGACCGGCTCGAGGGCGACCTGCCCGACGCCGTCGGCATGCCGGGGTTGTTCGACCGGGCCCCGGACTCCCTGCTCGTGGTCGACGGCACGACCGTCCGGTACGGCTGGGGCGGGGTCGTCCGGTGACGGGCGCACGCTCCGACGCTCAGGCCGACGACCCGTTCGACCTCGACCGCTTCGTCCGGGCCCAGCAGGGTGTTCACGACGTCGCGCTCGACGAACTGCGTCGGGGCCGGAAGTCGTCGCACTGGATGTGGTTCGTGTTCCCGCAGCTGGCCGGCCTGGGGCGGAGCGCCACGGCCGTGCGCTACGCGATCACCGGGACGGACGAAGCCAGCGCCTACCTGGCACACCCGGTGCTCGGGCCCCGTCTGCTCACCGCGGCCGACGTCGCACACGACGCCCCCGCCCGCTCCGCCGACGCCCTGCTCGGGGGCATCGACGCGGTGAAGCTCCGGTCGTCGATGACCCTCTTCGCCCGGGTCGCGACCGACCCACAGCCGTTCGTCGCCGTGCTGGACCGCTGGTACGACGGCGCCGAGGACCCGGCCACGCTCCGCTTGCTCGGAGAGCGCCCGGAACACGAGTGACGCGCGCGACGCACGCGACGCACGACGCGCGTGACCGGCATCTGAACGTCCACACTGACACGCGCTGAGCCGACCGCAACGCCGTTGTCATATCAGGTACGGTGATGCGAGCACGTGCGATGTCGACCGTGCCCGTTCGCCCGGCGCCCCGACGCCGCCGCCCCCGAAGGAGAACGCATGCCGGTCCCCCGCAGCGCCCCGACCGAGCACCAGCTGCTCCGTGACACCGTCCGCCACAAGATCCACGACGCGATCATGGACGGGACGCTCCTGCCCGGGGAACGGCTGAACGACGACGAGCTCATCTCGTGGCTCGGCGTCTCCCGGACACCCATCCGCGAGGCCCTGAGCCAGCTGTCCCGCGCCGGCCTGATCGAGATGGCCCCGAACCGGTACACCCGCGTCACCACGCCGGACCCCGCCGAGGTCATCGAAGCGATGCAGACCCTCGGCGTGCTGTTCGGCGGCGTGGTCCGGCTCGCGGTCCCGCGCCTCGGTTCGGCGAGCCGGAAGAAGATCCTGGCCCAGCTCGACAAGACGATCACCGAGCTCGAGGCCCACGAGGTCGCCGCCGTCAACCACGACGCCCTCGACGTCTTCGCCCTGTACGTCGCCGAGTGCGGCAACGAGAACCTGCAGCGCGTCTGCCGCGACACGATGGACGGCCTGGCGTTCCGGCTGCGACTGCCGAACCTCGACGAACTGGTCGACTGGGACCGGATGACCGAGGACTTCCGGCGTCTCCGGGCGGCGACCGAGTCCGGCGACAACGTCGCGGCCGAGCTCGCGACCGAGGCGATCCACCAGCTGCCGGGCGAGAAGCACTGAGTCCACCTGTACCGGCGTACAGGAACCGACCGTCTCGCGCACGCGAGGCGGGCTGTCGACGCTCCACGGGCCTCCCGGTCGGCGGCCCGGCCACGCGCGTGACGCTCCCAGTCCCGGGGCCGCGCGGACCGATAGCATCGCTGGCGACCACCTGAACCAGGCACCCGGAGCAGCACATGAACCCCCGCCCGACGGACCGTACCGAGGTCGCCGCACGCCTGGCCGCCGCGGTCGGTCGGATCAACCGACGGGCCCGCACCGACTCGGCCTCGCTCGGGTACGGCATCGTGTCGGCGCTCGCGTCGATCCAGCGGCACGGACCCCTGCGCCCCGGCGACCTGTCGCGGATCGAGGTGGTCACGAAACCGACGATGACCCGCATCCTGACCGAGCTCGAGCAGCGCGGCTTCATCCAGCGCGAGGCCGACCCGCGCGACGGCCGGGCGTTCATGGTGACGGCCACGCCGGAGGGCATCGAGGCGGTCGAGCAGGCCCGCGCGAACCGCACCGGGATCGTCGCCGAGCTCATCGCCGAGCTCGACGAATCGGACGTCCAGGCGATCGCCGGTGCCCTGGCCGCGCTCGAGCGTGTCGCCCAGGGCGAGCACGCCCAGGAACCTCACACCTTCTAGGCCCCGCACGACCGTTACCGAACCGTTACCAAGCGGTGGACGGACCGTTCTGCCAGCGTTCCTGGACGCGCTGCCCAGTCTGACCGGTCATGGTGTCGGCTCCGCCTGACCGCGGCCACCCCACGGCTGCTCCCGGCGGACGGACGGGCCCCACACCACCGTCCGGTCCTCACCGGCTCGAGGACTCCTCGTCGTCGTCGACGGTGTCACCGACACCGCCAGCCTCCGGCGTGCCCGCACGACCTCGTTCGTGCGAGCAGGAGTCCCTCCCCCACCGAGCCGCCGACCTGCGGAACCGATGCGACACACCCCTGAGCTCCCCACCACGACGGCGTCGACCCGACGTGAAGCCCTGAACACCCCCACCCGCCGGATGCGCCGGGCCCTGCGGCACCGCGCGACGCTGATCGCCAGCGGTGCAGCGGTCCTGGCCGTCGCCGGTGGCGCCCTGACCGTCGGCACGCAGCCCGCCATCGGCGAGGCCCTCGGCATGCCGACCGGCACCCCGAGCGCCTCGGCGACCGCGGAGCCCGCCCTGCGCGGCACCGCGCTCGACCGCGCCCAGGCCGCCGCCACGATCACCACGGCGAAGACCGTCATGCAGACCGCGAACCACAAGGTCGACACCTCGGCGCTCGAACAGCGCGTCGACGCGCTGAGCGACTACCCGGACCTGTCCGGCGCTGCGCTGACGAACCGCATCTCGACGACGGTCGCGTCGACCACGCACGTCGCGCAGGCCAGCGCCACGCAGGACAAGCGGGACGTCGATGCGAAGGCCGCGGCCGCAGCGAAGGCCGCAGCCGAGCGGAAGGCTGCCGCCGAGGCAGCGGAGGCCGCCCGGAAGCTCGCCGCCGGCAACACCGTCGCCGGCGCCAAGGCCACGGCGAGCTCGCTCGCGTCGTCGGAGTACGGCTGGGGTGCCGACCAGTTCCAGTGCCTGGACAACCTGTGGACCAAGGAGTCCGGCTGGAACTACCAGGCCGTCAACGCGAACGGCGGCGCGACCGGCATCCCGCAGGCGCTCCCCGGCTCGAAGATGGCCACGATCGCCGCGGACTGGCGCACCAACGCCACCACCCAGATCACCTGGGGCCTGCAGTACATCAGCTCGGCGTACGGCACCCCGTGCGCGGCGTGGGGGCACTCGCAGGCGAACAACTTCTACTGATCGGCGCGGGTCGCGACGGCGACCGGCAGACGGACGGGAGGCCCGTGGCGGATCCGCCACGGGCCTCCCGTCCGTTGCGTGGTCGCGGTCAGCCCACCCGCGCGACGCGCACGTCGGCGCGGGTGGGCAACGGACCCGCCCGTCGCGCCGCTCGTCGCGCCTGCTCCTCAGAGTGACCGGCGGAGGACGACGGACGCCTCGGGGGTGTTCACCCGGAACGCGAAGGTCTCCTCGACGTACATCGTGACGTCGACGGCGTCGTGGCCCAGGTAGCCGAGGGCCAGGTCCTCGCCGACGGTGAACACGAAGTCACCGCCGCGCTGACTGATCAGCAGCGACTCGTCGATGCCGGGCGCTCGCTCGACCCGACCGCCGGTGATGCCCTCGAGCTGCTCACGCAGGGGCGTGCCGGCGTCGTCGGTCTCGACGATGTCCGCCCAGTCACGGGGACTGCACGCCAGGGCGTACGGCCCGGCGACCCCGACGTCGCGGAGTGCGGCGACCGCAGCGGTGACCGCCGCCCGGAACGACGCCGGCGAGCCGTCGTGCGACTGTGCGGGCTGGGTCGACGCGTGGCCGGCCCCGGTGATGCCGCCCTCCGGCCACCCGCGCAGCGTCGCCCGGTTCTCGTGGGCCGCGAGCCGCAGCACGGCCGCGTCGAGGTCGCCCAGGTCGACGTCGGTGGCGCCGCGGGAGGAGTCCACGAGCTCTTCGAGCGCGACGGTGAAGGTCGCACGGACCTCGCAGAGCGGCAGGACCCGGCGTCGCCGTGCGGTGATGCCGTCGGCGACCCCGCCGGTCACCGCGTCGGTGCGGCCGAGGTCGACCGAGGACCACTGCCAGCCGCGCGGTCCGTCGAAGTCGACGATGCGCCGTGCGGCGAGCGCCGGGACCAGCCGGTCACGGGCCTCGGCGTCGAGCACCGCCCAGGTGTCGTCGCCGAACGGCGCGAGTTCGCGGAGGAGGTGGTTCATGGCGTGTGCCCTTCCGTGCTGCGGAGCGAACCGATGCCGAGACCGGGACCGGTGGCGTCGGGAGCCGCCACCACGGACGGCGACGGTGGTGCCGCGAGCGCGGCGAGGTCCACCAGACGATCGCGTGCGGGTGCGAAGAACGTCTCTCCGGTGATCGCACGTGAGAAGTCGAGCAGCCGGTCGTACGTCCCGGGAGGATCGCCGACGAACATCCGTTCCAGCATCCGTTCGAGCACCCAGAGCTCACCGCTGTAGCCGATGAAGTAGGTGCCGTACTCCCCGCTGCCGGGTCGTCCGAAGGGCATGTTGTCGCGGAGGACGTCGTGCTCGACCCCGTCGTCGTCGACGATGGTCGCGAGCGACTTGTGCGACGGCCGGACCTCGGTGGCGCTGTCCCGCTCCACGTTGTCCGACTTCGACCGGCCGATAATGCGTTCCTGCGCGTCCGTCCCGAGGGCGTTCCACGCCGCCAGGTCGTGCAGGTACTTCTGGACGACGACGTAGCTGCCACCGGCCCAGTCCGGGTCGTCCGCGCCGACGAGTGCGGAGGCTGCCAGGTCCTGCGCGACCGGGTTCGCCGTGCCGTCCACGAAGCCGAGCAGGTCGCGGGTGTCGAAGTACCGGAAGCCGCTGACCTCGTCGACCACGGTGACGTGGTCCCCGAGCGCGGCGAGCAGCAGGCGTTCGAACTCGAAGCAGACGTCGGTGCGTTCACCCCGGATGTGGAAGAGCAGGTCTCCTCCGGTGGACGGCGCCGAGTGGACCGGCCCGGTCAGGGCGGGGAACGGGTGCAGCGCGTCCGGGCGGGCGTGCGGCGAGAACCGGTCCCACGCCACCGCCCCGATGCCGACGACGCAGGACAGGTGCGCGTCGAGGTCGCGGAACCCGACCGTCTTCAGCAGGCCGTCGAGGTCGCTGAGGACGTCGCGGACGGCATCGAGGGCGTCGTCGTCCGGCCCGACGTCGAGGGTCAGGAACACCGCCGAACGGGACAGCGGTGCGTCGACGCTCTGCGCGTCGATGGGGACGCGGCTGCCCGGTGCGCCGGGCATCAGGGTGCGCCGTGGACGGAGGCCATGGTGTCCGCCTTTCCTCCGCAGCCGTCCTGACGGTGCGGTTCGGTGCCGTGGGGTGTCTCCCGTCGAGCATCGCCACCCGGCACCTCGTCACGCCTGAGTCGGATGACCCGCTCCGCAAGGGGGGATGCCCGGGCGCCCACGGGGTGATGTGGTGACCGCGTCGTCGTCGCTAGCGTCCGGAGCAGCCGCCACGGGCCTCCCGGGCGGCGCAGTCGACCGACGATCCAGGAGCGACGATGACGATCAGCATCTCGGACGCACGACCGGCGCACGACGACGGCACGGGGCGGGCGCTGCGATCGCCGTCCGGCGGCACCGAGCCCTTCGTGGTCGTCACCGGACCGGACGCGTCCGCCCGGGCGCGGGCGCTCGCGGACGTCGCCGACGCTGCCCGGGCGGACGGGAACACGGTCGTCCGGTGGCGTGCGGTGGGCGGTGACCCCGTCATCGAGGCCGCGTCGCTGGCCCCGTGGCTCGCCCTCGTCCGGGCGCACGACGCCGGGGCACCGGGGCCCACCCGCAGCGTCGTGCTCGTCGAGGACTTCGACGCGCTCGACGAGGACGCCAGGACCGTGCTGCACGACCTGCTCGCCGCACTGGCGCGGGACCTCGGGACGGTCGTGGTGGTCGCGGTGCGAGAGGGCCGGGCCCTGGCCGGATCGGGCAACCGGCTGCCGTCGGCCGACGTCTCCGTCACCGTCACGGCCGCCTTCACCGGAGACTTCGGTCTCGTCGACACCGAGGCCGAACGGGCCGTCCGCCGGGGCACCCGACCCGATCCGTCGCTGGTGGCGGCGGTCGAGTTCGTCCGGGCGGTCCGGTCCGGTGACGTGCACGCCGGCAGGCGGACCGTCCTGACCGCGCTCCGGGAGTCCGACCGGGCGGGCACCGACGACGTCCTGGTCGCGACGCTGCACGTGCTCTGCTACCTCGGCGGGCACGACTCCTGGTGGGGCGAGGCGCTGGCGCTGACCGCCGACCGTGACCTCGACCCGGTGCTGCGGCTCGTCGAGGACTGTGTGGACGGATCCGGCCGGACCGAGCACGAGCGTGCCGCGCTGTACCGCGAGGTGCAGGCATCCGCTGCCGACACGCAACCGTGGAAGGCTGTGGCACTGCACATCGCGTGGACGCTGCTCGACTCGACGGATCCGCGCCGGGACCACGTGGAGACCGTGCTCCGACGAGCGGGCGACGCCGGGCTCCTCGGCTACTTCAGCTCGTGCCGTGCCGCCGTGACGCACTACCAGGCGGGGCGGCTCGACGCGGCGCGGGCGGCGTTCGACCACGTGCACCGAGCGGCCGAGCGCTGGCAGGCCGGGACGCTCGTCGCGCTGACCGAGGCGCTGCAGGCACTGGTGCTCTCCGTGCAGGGCGAGCCGGAGCAGGCGGCACGGAAGGCCGACCGCGCCGCACGGTGGGCGGCGCAGCACGGCACGCCGCTGGTCGCCCGGGCTGCGGAGCACGCCCGCTCCGCCCTCGACGTCGCGACGGGACGATTCGAGGAGGCCTACAGCCGCTCGGCGACGCGACCGGGCAGGGCAGGGCGGTGGCTCGAGAGCAGCTACGGACCGATCGAGCTGCTCGACGCGGTGGAGTCGGCTGCGCGGCTCCGCCTGGCCGACCACGGTGCCGCGCTGGTGGCCCGGGCAGAACGGGCGTTCACCGACCAGCCGACCCCGCGCCGCTCCCTGGTGCTGCTCGCCTGCCGAGCGGTCGTCGACGAGACGCACGGTGCCCGCGCCCTCTTCGAGGACGCGCTGGCCAGCGTCGACGGCGACGTCTCACCGTTCGAGGTGGCCCGCGTCCGCCTGGCCTACGGCGAGTGGTTGCGTCGTGGGATGCACGCCCTGGAGGCCCGGGGCCAGTTCCGGATGGCGGCGCGCGCCTTCGAGGTGCTCGGTGCCGGTGACTGGCAGGCCCGCGCGGAACGCGAGCTGCGGGCAGCCGGTGCCGCCCGTCCGGTGCCGACGGCGCTGGAGGCGGTCGACCTGAGCGAACAGGAACGCCGTGTGGCGTCCCTCGCTGCGGCCGGGCTGACCAACAAGCAGATCGCCGGGCAGCTGTACCTCTCGCCGCGCACCGTGAGCGGGCACCTGTACCGGCTGTTCCCGAAGCTCGGCGTGACGACACGGGCCGGACTCCGGGATGCGCTCCTGCGACTGGGAGGCGATGCGACGGGCTACGTCCGGACGTGACCCTGTCAGGGACACCCTCGCCGGCCGCTCGCCCCGCGGGCCCCGGATGCCCCGGCCACCACCCGCGACACCCCGGGCGGACGACCCGGGAGCGTCACCGGAACCCGTCGCCGGGGTAACGGCAGGGCCCGTCGCGAGCCCGCGGTCCGTTCGTAGACTCCAGCCACCGACGAGGACTGGTGGCCACCGTGTTGACGGACGAGGAGTTGCTCCCCCGCGGAGACGAGTTCTCCGCGCCGGTGTCCGCCGTGCCCAGAAGCGGGCTGCCGATCCGTGGCCGGAGCGTCGAGCAGGCAGTCGCCGCCGATGCCCTGGCCGGTCTGGCACGGGGCGCAGGTGACGTGCTCGTCGTCCGCGGCGATGCGGGCGTCGGCAAGTCGCGTCTGCTCGAGGACGTCGTCGACCAGGCGACCGCGGCCGGCCTCCGAGTGGCCGTCGGTCGCACGGACCGCGACGCACGTCTGATCCCGCTCGCACCGATCATGGACGCGCTCGGCGCCGGGACCCGGCCGATCTCCGACCGCGTCCGGCTCAGCGCGGTGACGCTGGACCCGGAGGCGCGGTACTGGCTCCTCCAGCAGCTCCAGGACGACCTGGAGCGGGCCGCGGCGTCGGACGGCGTCGTGGTCGTCGTCGATGACCTGCAGTGGTGCGACACGACGACCCTGGCGGTGCTCCGATCGCTGTCGCGCCGGCTCGCCGACGTCCCCGTGCTCTGGGTCGTCGCGGTCCGGACCGAGCACCAGGACCCACCGGTGACGGCGACCGTCGACGAGCTCGCCGCGACGGGACGGCTCGTCGACCTCGACCCGCTGGACGAACAGGCCACGGCCGCGATGGTCGCCGACCTGGTCGGCGCGACGCCCGACAGCTCGGTCCTGCATGTTGCCCAACGGACGGAGCACATCCCGATCCTCGTCGCCGAACTCGTCCGCGGGCTCGTCGACGAGGGCCTGCTGGCGATCGTGGACGGTGTCGCCACGATGCCGGGCGCCGCGCTGCCGGCGAGGTTCGGTGCGTCGATCCGCGAGGGCCTCCGACGCCTGTCGAAGCCCACGCAGCAGCTCGTGCAGGTCGGAGCGACCCTGGGACGCTCGTTCTCGGTGCGGTCGTTGTCGGCGATGCTCGACCAGCCGGTGCAGCGACTGCTCCCCGGGCTGCAGGAGGCGATCGAGGCGGGGGTGCTCGTCGACGACGGGACGGACCTGTCGTTCCGCCACGACGTCCTCCGCGAGGCGGCGGAGTCGATGATCCCCGCGGCCGTCCGCGACGACCTGCTCCGGCAAGCGATGGACGAACTCCTGCGGCAGGGTGTCCCACCGGTCTCGATCGCCGCGCGCATCGCCACCGTGGCGCAGCGCGGGGACGTCCGGGCCGCCGAGGTCCTGCGCACGGTGGCGATCGACCTCGCGAGCACGGATCCCACCGAGGCCGGCGCGCTCGCCCTCCGCGCCGCCGACCTCGCGCACGGCACCCCGGCGTTGCCCGGCGTCGTCGTCGACGTCCTGCCGCTGCTCTGGCACAGCGGTCGGACGGCCGAGGCCCGTGCGCTGCTCGACGCCCTGCAGGGCCGCCTCGCCCCGGAGGACGACGCACGCCTGCACCTCACCCTGGCGCGGCTGCAGACCGAGGGCTCGACGCCGGAAGCGCTGCGGACGGTCGAGTCCGCGCTGGCCCTGCCCGGCGTGAGCGCCGGCGTGCGGTCGCGTCTGCTCGCCGTCCGCGCGCTGAACCTCGCCCAGGCGGGGCGGCACGCGGACCTCGCGACCGCGCTGCGGGAGGCCCGCGCGACGGGCGACGGTGACGCGGACCCGGTCGCCGTCGCCACCTTCGAGGCCAGCGCGTCCGTGCTCGCCTTCAACGAGGGCCGGTTCGCGGACGCGACGCAGGCGATCACGTCGGCGATGAGCCGGATCGCTGCCACCGGGGGCTCGTCGAGCACCTGGTTGCCCGAGGGGCTCTGGGTGGCGTTCCTCGCGGGTGCACTCGGCGACACCGAACGGGCAGGACGCATCGCCGAGGCGAACGCCATCGAGACCCGTCGCAACCACCTGGCCCGCCCGACCGCCGCCTGGATGATGCTGCGCACGCGGGTGCTCTTCGACCAGGGCCGTCTGGAGGACGCCAAGACGTCGGCCGAGTCGGTCCTCGACCTGGCCGAGGACCTGGAGCTCGGTCAGTTCGCCGCGCTCACGGCCGGGACGGTCCTCTTCCGCACGGCGCTGCTGCAGGGCGACCGCTCAGCGGCCGACAGGACGCGGCACTTCGCCGAGGCCCTGCACGCCGATCCGGCCTTCGCACGCTCCGGCTCGTGGCTGCTGGCGCTCGAAGCGGACGCACACGGCGATGCCCGGGCCGCCGTCGACCGCAGCGAGGTGGCGTGGCGGAGCCTGGAGGAGCCGATCGCGTCGATGTCGAGCCCGGCCGACTTCGCCGACGACGTCCACCTCGCGCGCATCGCGATCCGTGGGGGCCGACGGGACCGACTCGAGCGGATCGAACGGGTGGCGCGACTCCGGGCCGCGGCGAACCCGGACAACGACCTGTGCGACGGGACCTGGCTGCACGTGCACGGACTCGTCCACGACTCCGTGGAGCACCTCGGCGCGGCGGTGGAGCGGCTGCGCCGGGTCGATCGCCGGCTCGTGCTCGCCGCGGCGCTCGAGGACCTCGGGAGCGCCCTGCGGCGGCGCTCCGTGCCCGCGGCCGTCGAGGTGTGGCGGGAGGCGACCACGATGTTCGACGACGCCGGTGCCCTGCGCGAGGCCGAACGGGCGCGGCGGCACCTGCGGGGCGTCGGCGTGACCGTCCGGGCGGCCACCGCCGACCCCGCTGCGTCGGGCGCCTCGGGACTCCCGGGGCTCACCGCTCGCGAGGCCCAGGTCGTCGAACGGGTCGCCGCCGGCCTGACGACGCAGCAGATCGCGTCCGACCTGTTCATCTCGACCCACACGGTGACGAGCCACGTCCGCCACGTCTACGCGAAGTGGGGCGTGGCCTCCCGCCGGGAGCTCGCGGCGCGGTTCCGGCAGCACCGCTCCGGCTGACCTCCGGTCGGGCAGCGCCGGGCCGCACCGGGTCACTCCGGGTCACATCGGGTCACATCGGGTCACTCCGGGTCACATCGGGTCACATCGCGGTCGTCGTCGAACCCGGCACCGAGCGCACGAACCGCCAGGTGCGGCGCGGTGGAGAAGCCGAGCTCGATCCGCCCGGAGAACCCCGCGAACCCGGCGAGCGCTCCGGCGCGGGTGCGGGTGGCGTCGAGGAACCCGAGGTGCAGGTCGGCACGGACCCCGCCCGGGCCCGACGTCCGGAAGCCGACGAGACGACCCGCCACCGCGCGGTGCACCGTCGTCCCGGTCGTGCCGTCCTCGGTCCGGACCTCGTCGAAGACGCCGTCGACCGAGACCGCCACCGCGAAGTCGCGCGGCGGCAGGACGGCGGCGATCCGGGCCTCCAGGTCGGCAACGGAGGCGACCGACGCGACCGTCACCACCAGGTCGGGCGAGAACGTCGAGACGACCGCGAACGCGACCGGGTCGGCCGCGTCCGCGACCGCTGCGGCGCCGTCCGGCAGCATCCGGAAGCACCGGCGGTCGAACACGACCAGCCCATCGGCGGTGCCGGTGCCGGCGAGCGCACCGAGCCCGAGGGTGCCGTGCCGACCGAGGTCCGCCACGGCGACCGGGACGTGGACGGCCGGTCGTCGGTGCCGAGGATCGTCGACGACCTGCCGCGCCCACGTGGCGAGGGTCGTCAAGGACGTGGTCCTGTCATCCGTCGTCTCCCGCACCACGCACTCCTCGTCCGGCCTCGGTTCGACCGTAGGAAGTCCGCCCGCGCGGGACCAGCGCCGTTTGACTCAAGCGCTCCGGTGGGTGCGCGGCGCACGGTTGGACCATGACTGCACGCGCGACCATGGTCTCCCCGTCCGTCCCCCCGTCCGGCACGGGGTGCGTGGAGTGCGACGCGACGGGCTCGTGGTGGGTGCACCTGCGTCGGTGCGCCGCCTGCGGGCACGTCGGGTGCTGCGACGACTCCCTGAACCGGCACGCCACCGCGCACTTCGCGGTCACCGGGCACGAGGTCATGCAGTCGTTCGAGCCGGGCGAGGGGTGGTTCTGGGACTTCGTCACGCAGGACTTCGTGGACGGACCTCGCCTCGCCGACCCGCAGGCGCACCCGACGACCCAGTCGGTCCCGGGTCCGGCCGACCGACTCCCCCGCGACTGGTCGGAGCAGCTGGCCGAGCGACGCTGACACCGGTCGCGGCCGGTCGCGGGCGGTCGCGGCCTCCCGCGACCGGTCAGGGCAGCCTGCGGTCGGTGTCGAGCGCCTCCGACCGGGCGATCACCTCGTGCATCGTGGTGTGCGACCGCACCTGGTACGACAGGTGCGCCACGGCCAGCACCACCGCCGATCCGACGCCCCACGCGATCGAACCCGGGTCGTCGACGCCGAGCTGGTCGACCAGGATGGCGACCCCGGCGCCGGCGACGATCGAGTTCACCACCGCGATCGCGGACGACATCGTGAACAGCAGCCGGTACCACGACGGGGCCCGCCCGATGTCGAGCAGCTCGTTCGCCGCGTGCCGCCCCCGGGGCATCGGGAAGTACGTGTCGGCCTCGGGCAGCAGCCGGCCGTAGTAGCGACGGATCCGTTGCATCGCGGCGAGCGCGGCGACGTCCTCGAGCGAGGTCTCGACGAGGCGTTCGTAGGTGAACGCGCCGAGCAGGACGATCACCGGGATGATCGCGCCGAGGAACCCGAGCGCGAAGGGCGTGTGCGCGAGGAACCCGAAGGCGACGAGCGAGCTGGAGAGCGTGGTGAGGTACAGCGAGGAGCGGCTGCTCGACTCGCTGACCGTGATGCTCCGCGCGCTCTCGAGGACGAAGTGCTCGGTCATCAGGGCGTTGAAGAAGGCGGTCGGCCGGTCCAGGGAGGTGATCGACTCGGCGGCGGTCGGCAGTGTCGTGTCGGGTTCGTCGGGCATCACGGGACTCCTCGGTCAATCGCTCGTCGCCAGGTGGCGGTGGACGAAGGTCACGGCCATGGCGCCCTCGCCGACCGCTGCGGCGACGCGCTTGACGGACCCGGCGCGGACGTCCCCGGCAGCGAAGGACCCCGGCACGTTCGTCTCGAGCCAGAAGGGACGCCGCTCGAGCGGCCAGTGCTCGAGCGAGCCGTTGACGGTGTCGAGGTCCGGGCCGGTGACCAGGTACCCGAGGCGGTCGCGGACCATGGGTGTCTGTTCGGCCCAGCTCGTGTCCGGTCGTCCGCCGATGCAGATGAACAACCGCGTGGCCGGCAGCGACACCGTGGCACCGTCGCCGTCGGTCACCTCGATCGACTCGAGTCGGGTGTCCCCGTGCAGCGCCGAGACCTGGCAGCCCGTCCGGACCGTCACGTTCGGTGCGGCCGCGATCCTGGCGCTCAGGTACTCCGACATCGTGGCCGACAGCGACGCGCCCCGCACGAGCATCGTGACGTGCGCCGCGGAGCGGGACAGGTTCATGGCCGCCTGGCCCGCCGAGTTCGCCCCGCCGACCACGAAGACCTGCTCGCCGGCGCAGCCGTCGGCCTCGCTCGTCCCGGCACCGTAGTAGACACCGCAGCCGAGCAGCTCCTGCTCGCGCTGCAGCCCGAGCCGACGCCACTCGACACCGGTCGCGCAGATGTTCGCACGGGCGACGACGTGGCCGCCGTCGGCGAGGTCGGCGTGGATGCGGCCGTCGTGGAAGACCCCGCGCACGCCCTCGCGCATCACCAGGAGTTCGGCGCCGAACCGGACCGCCTGTTCCCGGGCACGCTCGGCGAGGTCCGCCCCGGCGATGCCCTCGGGGAACCCCAGGTAGTTCTCGATGAGGCTGCTCGAACCGGCCTGCCCGCCCACGGCGTCCCGCTCGAGCAGGACGACGTCGAGCCCTTCGGAGGCGGCGTACACGGCCGCTGACAGCCCGGCGGGACCGGCGCCGTAGATCGACAGGTCGTACTCCTGGCGGCGGGGTGCGTGGATCCACCCGAGCCGGTCGGCGACCTCGCGCAGGGTTGGTGCGACCAGTTCCGTGCCGTCGGGGAACACCACGAGCGGGAGCCGCGACGGATCGATCCGGACGGCGGCCGCGACCTGGTCGTCGGGTACCGCCCAACCGACGTCGACCGGGAACCAGTCGAACTGCACCACGGAGCGCGACAGGAAGTCCCGCAGGGCGTAGGAGTCCGCGTCGAACGGCCGTCCGTACACGCGGACGCGACGTGACGGGACCACGGCGGCGTCGGTCTCCATGGTTCCTCCGGTCCGTGCGACGACGATCGGTGCGGAACTGCTGCCGCTCCCTCACGAGCACGCTACGGACTGCCGGCGCGCTGCACGTGGTCCTGCGAGGGTCTCCTTCGGCACCGGAGGCGTCGTCGGGTCGCGTCGGGCGGGATCAGCTGCCCCCACGGCGGACGGGAGGCCCGTGGCGGCGTCGCCACGGGCCTCCCGTCCGGTCTGTGGTCGCGGTCAGCCCACCCGCGCGACGCGCACGTCGACGCGGCTGAGCGCCAGGCCGTGCGCCGCGGCGGTCGCCAGGGCGACGTCGTGGACGGCGCGGGCGACCTCGGGGGCCGGGCGGAAGCCGTCGGTGCCGATGACGACGCGCAGGGCGTCGTCGTCGACGACGATCCGGAGCGGTCCGGTGCTCGTGGCGATGCTGCGGACCGCCTGCACGGCGCTCGCGACCGTCGGGCGGGAGCGGTACAGGTCGGTGACCCCGGGGACCTCGAGGACGGCGGCCTCGATCGCGGCGAGGGTCTCGTCGATGGTGCTCATCGGGCCTCCTCCGGGTCGGTGCCGGGCTCGTCGGGGCCTGTTTCGTCGGTGCCGGGCTCGGGGTCCGGCAGCAGGTCACGGACGACGACGTCGATCGCCTCGACGAGCAGGTCGGTCTGCTCGGCCAGGGCGCCGGCCACGGCGGCGCGGACCAACTCGGCGGTCGCGGGGATCGACGGCCCCGACGCGATCGCGATCTCGACGACGACCCTGATCGGGGACGCGAGTTCGGTGACGTCGCCGTCGAGGTGGCAGCGAGCCACGAGCACGCCGGGGACCTCGTCGCCGGTGCGGCGGATGAGGGACCGGATGGCCCCCTCGGTCATCACCGGGCGCTCGGTCTCGGACAGGGGGCGGAGCGGGACGTCGCGACCGGAGCGGGACTCGATCGAGATGTTCGCCAGGACGCCGCTGATCCAGGACTCGTCGGCCGGGGCCTCGTCGCGGGCGGCCGCCTCGAGCGAGCGGAGCGACGCGTGGCGGACGCGGATGATCGCGGCCAGGGCGTTCTGGCAGGCGGGCGAGTCGTCGATGCTCGGGTCCGCCGGCTGCATGCCGGCGTCGAGGTAGTCGGCGAGTTCGTCGATCGAGTGGCCGTCGAGGTCACCGGGTTCGAGGGCGTCGAGTGCTTCGGGGCTGTCGGGCAGGTCCGGCCGGATGCCGTCGTGGTCGGTCATCGCCATCCCTCCATGAGTCGGATCATGTTCTTCCTCGCTCGGGACAGCAGTCCCCGGACCGTCGAGGGTGGCAGGTCGAGTTCGGCGGCGATCTCGTCGTACCGGTACTCGAGCACCTCCTTCATGATCCAGCACCGTCGTTGGGCTTCGGGCAGTTCGGCCAGCGCACGTTCGACCGCGTCCTCGCGCGAGCGCGCCTCGGCGACCCGGTCGGGTGCGTCGTCGGCCGGCGCGGCGACCTCGAGCTCGGTGACGTCGTCGTGGACGCGCCGCGCGCGGATCCGGTCGAGGCACTTCCGGCTGAGGATGCGCATCAACCACGACTTCACGCGTGCCAGGTCCTCGAGGGAGTCGAGGCGGTCCCACGCGGTGATGAAGGTCTCCTGCACGACGTCGTCGAGTTCGTCGGTGGAACCGAGGGTCCGACGGGCGTAGGCGCGGAGCAGCGGGGTGTGGCGACGGATCAGGACCTCGAAGGCCCGGACGTCACCGTCGGACGACCGGCCGGCGAGGACCGCGTCGTCGAGCTCGGCGAGGGACTGGTGGTGCACGCGTTCCTTCTACTGGTGGTGGATGGTGAACGGCTGGGTGCGTCCGTCCACCGTCGTCGGACGGGTACTGGTGAGACGCATCACGCACCGCGTTCGTCACACACCGAAGGGGCGCACACCGGACGGTTCCGGTGCGCGCCCCTGACGCCGTGCGTGTCGGCTCGCCCTCCTGCTGGTCGGCTCGCCTACTGCTGGTCGGCTCGCCCTACTGCTGGATGAAGGCGAGCAGGTCGGGGTTGATGACGTCCGCGTGGGTGGTCAGCATCCCGTGCGGGTACCCCTCGTAGATCTTGAGCGTGGCGTTGCTGAGCAGCTCGGCCTGCTTGAGCGAGGCCGCCTTGTACGGCACGACCTGGTCGTCGTCGCCCTGCGTGACGAGGACCGGGACGGAGATCGCCTTGAGGTCCTCGGTCTGGTCCGTCTCCGAGAACGCCTTGATGCCCTCGTAGTGGGCCAGGGCGCTGCCCGTCATGCCCTGTCGCCACCAGTTCGCGACCACCGGGGCGGAGACCTCCACGCCGGGTCGGTTGAACCCGTAGAACGGGCCCTCGGCGACGGCCTGGAAGAACTCGGCGCGGTTCGCGGCGAGGGCGCTCCGGAACCCGTCGAGCACCGAGATCGGCGTGCCCTCCGGGTTGGTGTCGCTCTGCAGCATGATCGGGGGCACCGACGAGACCAGGACGGCCTTGGCGACCCGGCCCTGGGGCTCGCCGTACTGCGCGACGTACCGTGCGACCTGGCCACCACCGGTGGAGTGCCCGATGTGGACCGCGTTCTGCAGGTCGAGGTGCTGCACGACCGCATCCGTGTCGCTCGCGTAGTGGTCCATGTCGTGACCGGTGCCGATCTGCGACGAACGCCCGTGCCCGCGGCGGTCGTGCGCGATCACCCGGTAGCCCTTGCCCAGGAAGAACAGCATCTGTGCGTCCCAGTCGTCCGACGACAGGGGCCATCCGTGGTGGAAGACGATCGGCTGCGCGTCGCGCGGCCCCCAGTCCTTGTAGAAGATCTCTGCACCATCGCTCGTGGTGACGAACGCCATCGTGAACCTCCGTGAGTTTCTGCTCCACATGTGACGCGGACTGGCCGCTGCCTCCCGTTCGGCGGGAGACCGAAGCCCCTTCACCGTAGGACCGGCGCTCCGGCGACCGCTTGGGTCATTCATCCCGATCCGGCCGGGCCGGGCACGGCTTGGTGCGGGGGCGTGTGTGCACCAGAGTTGATCCCATGTCGCTCGTCACCGCCGTCTGCCGCGTCGACCGTCTGCTGCCGGACTCCGGCATCATCGGCGTCACCGCCATCGACAAGCGTCCGGTCACCGGCAGCGTCCGTGTCCGCCCGCTCGGCCTGCGCGCCGACGTGCAGGCGAACCGCAAGTACCACGGCGGTGTGGACCAGGCCGTGTACGCCTACGCCGACGAGGACGCCGCGTACTTCGCCGACCTGCTCGAGCGCGAGGTCCCGCCCGGCCTGTTCGGCGAGAACCTCCGCACCAGCGGCATCGACGTCACCGGGGCCGTGACCGGGGAACGCTGGCGGATCGGCGACACCCTCGTGCTCGAGGTGACGGTCCCCCGCACACCCTGCGGCACCTTCGCCCGGCGCATGGGGATCGACGGGTGGGTGAAGCGGTTCGCCGACGAGGGGCGGCCGGGGGCGTACTTCCGCGTGGTCAAGTCCGGTTCGGTCGCCGCCGGTGACCCCGTCGAGGTGATCCACCGGCCGGAACACGGGGTGACCATCGGCGAGATCTTCGGCGACCTGGCGCCCGATCGTGCGCGGGCCGTGCTCGAGTCGGGGGAACGGCTGGCGCCGAAGGTCGCCCACGACCTGTCGAAGGTCGCCGCGCGAGCCTGAGCCGGTCGAGCCAGTCGGGCCCGTCGAGCCCGTCGGGTCCGATCAGCTCGGCAGCACGCCGCGCGAGGGGTCGATCGGACGCTTCGCCACGGGCAGCCCGGCGACGACCAGGTCGTAGGCGTTCGCCACGAGGTCCTCGACCAGGGTCTCGTCGATGCCGTCGCCCGGCGTCAGCGTGATCCAGTGCCGCTTGTTCATGTGCCACCCGGGCGTGATCTCGTCGTGGTCCCGCACGAGCGCTGCCCCGTGCGGCGGCGCGCACTTGAGGTTCACGATCGGGGTCCCACGCACCTCGGTCACCATCACGAACATCTTGCCGACGACCTTGTAGACCACCGAGCCCTCGCCGAACGGCTGGGTCTCGACGGCCGCCGGCAACGCCAGCGCCGTGCGGCTCGCGATGTCGTGCAGCTGCTCGCCGTCCATGTGACCAGGATGCCGCAGGCCGCCGACAGCGCACCCCGTTCGGGGGCAGGTCATGAGTGTCGATCACGTCGTAGGATCACCACGCCGCGCACCCGACGCGGCGGTCGCTCGCGCGATCACCACCAGTTCCAGGGGGAACCCGTGCGCATCATCCGTACCCTCGGCATCGCCGCCGCCACCGCCGTCCTCGCGACCACCGTCGTCGTCGGCGGGACCTCGACCGCGCAGGCCGCGCCGAAGTCCTACGCCAACTGCACCGCGGTGCACAAGGTGTACTCCGGCGGCATCGCCAAGAAGTCCGTCACGAAGAACAAGGTCGTCTCCGGCGGCAAGACCACCTACCGTGCGCTCAAGGGCACGGTGAAGAAGGACGACGCCCTGTACAAGGCGAACACCAAGCTCGACCGCGACAAGGACGGCATCGCCTGCGAGAAGAGCTGACGCTCCCACTCGCTCGGTGACGCCGGCAAGACACCGGTGTTCGCGTCCTGAACACCCGCACGCCGGGGTGCGATGCGCGAACACCGGTGTTTTGCGTGCCCGGCGTGCCCCGGCGGGGCGGTGCGACGCGCTCAGAGCGTCGGGACGCCCTCGTGCCCGGAACGGGGACGCGGAGTCCCGGCGACACCCGTGACGACCGACCCCGCCGGCACGTCCTTCGTGACCACCGTGTTGGCACCGACGACGGAGTCCGGACCGATCGTGATCGCCCCGATCAGCGACGACCCGGCGCCGAGCACCACGCGGTCCCCCACCACCGGGTGGCGTCGGGCTCCCGGCCCGTGGTCTCCGCCGCGTCCGCCGAGTGTGACGCCGTGGAACACGAGCACGTCGTCACCGATGACCGAGGTCTCGCCGATCACGACGCCCATGCCGTGGTCGATGAAGAACCGACGGCCGATGCGCGCGCCGGGGTGGATCTCGATGCCGGTGACCGACCGTGCGATCTGCCCGAGCAGGCGGGCCGCGAACCGGGACCCGGGCAGCCCCTGCGCGTTCCAGAGACGGTGGGTCACCCGGTACGTCCAGATGGCGTGCAACCCGGAGTAGACGATCGCGTTCTCCAGGTCACCCCGGGCAGCGGGGTCACCGCGGCGTGCTGCGGACAGGTCCTCCCGGATGGTCCGCAGCACGCCTCGTCGAAGAGGACGACTCACGCAGTGAGCCCCTCGAAGAGCACCGTCGACAGGTAGCGCTCTCCGGTGTCGCACACGATGGCGACGATCCGCTTGCCGGCGTTCTCGGGGCGTGCGGCGATCTCGAGGGCCGCGTGGATGATCGCGCCGGACGAGATGCCGGACAGGATGCCCTCCTGCGTCGCCAGGGCACGGGCGACCCGGAGCGCGTCGTCGAGCTCGACGTCGAACACCTCGTCGATGACGCTCTGGTCGAGGACCTCGGGCACGAAGTTCGCGCCGATGCCCTGGATCTTGTGCGGACCGGCCTTGCCTTCGGTGAGCAGGGGCGAGTCCTTCGGCTCCACGGCGACGATCTGCACGCCGGGCACGCGCTCCTTGAGCACCTGCCCGACACCGGTGATCGTGCCGCCGGTGCCGACACCCGCGACGAACACGTCGACGTGCTCCTCGGTGTCGCGGAGGATCTCCTCCGCCGTGGTCTTCCGGTGGATCTCGGCGTTCGCGGCCGTCTCGAACTGGTGGGCGAGGATCGCGCCGGGCGTCTCCGCGACGATCGACTCGGCCTTCGCGACCGCGCCCTTCATGCCCTCGGGCCCGGGGGTCAGGACGATCTCGGCCCCGTACGCACGGATGACCGCACGGCGCTCGACGCTCATCGTCTCGGGCATCGTGATGACGACCCGGTACCCGCGAGCAGCGCCGACCAGCGCGAGGGCGATGCCGGTGTTGCCGGACGAGCCCTCGACGATGGTGCCACCGGGCTGCAGCGCGCCGGAGGCCTCAGCGGCGTCGATGATCGCGACGCCCAGACGGTCCTTCACGCTGGCGCCCGGGTTGTAGAACTCGAGCTTGGCGAGCACCTCGGCCCCGCCCGACTTCGGCAGCCGGTTCAGCTTGACGAGGGGGGTGTTGCCGAACGCCTGGGAGATGTTCTCGTAGATGGTGCCGCTCATCCGGTCCGTCCTTCGCAGCTCAGGTCGCGCATCGCTCTTCCTGGAGGCGCGGTGTGCGCCCGATCCTAGCGACCGGACCCCAGGCGGTCCTGTCCGTGACGGCGCGTGCGCGCGGCAATTGGTCAACGGCCCGTTGACCAATTGACGCTTCCTCGGGCCATGCCTCCGAGCACCACCGCGAGAGCGACAGATGCCCGCGGAAGGTTTGCGGACACCTGTCGCTTTCGCGGGAGTGAGCACGACCAGCGCCGAGGAGAGTCGCTTTCGCGGCTCGCCCCACCGCGTCAGCGCACGAACGCCGTCCGGGCGAACCGCTCGTCGGTCGCCTCGAGCACCCGCAGCACGTTGCCACCGGCCAGCGCCCGCAGGTCCGACTCGCCCCACCCGCGTCGGACGAGCTCCGCCGCGAGCACCGGGTACCGCGACACGTCCCGCAGGTCCGGCGGCAGCACCGGGGTGCCGTCGTAGTCGCCGCCGAGGCCCAGGTGCGCCACACCGGCGACGTCGCGGGCGTGCTCGACGTGGTCGGCGACGTCCGACACCGTGACCAGGGGCGGTTCGCCGGACATGCCCGACTCCTCCCAGTCCGCCCATGCTCGCGACACGAACTTCGGCACGAAGGTGATCATCACGACGCCACCGTTGTCGGCCAACCGGGCGAGCACGTCGTCGGGCACGTTCCGCGGGTGGTCGTCGATCGCGACGGTCGACGAGTGGCTGAACACGACGGGCCGGGTCGCCACGTCGAGGGTGTCCCGCATGGTGGCCGGGGCGGTGTGGGACAGGTCGACGAGCATGCCGATCCGCTCCATCTCGGCGACGATCTGCCGCCCGCGGTCGGTCAGGCCGCCGTGCGCCCGCTCCCCGGTCGCGGAGTCGGCCCAGGGGGTGTCGTCGTTGTGGGTGAGCGTCATGTAGCGGACGCCGAGCCGCGCGAGGGTGCGGAGGACCGCGAGGTCGTCACCGATCGAGTGCCCGCCCTCGGCGCCGAGCAGCGACGCGATCCGGCCGGAGTCGACGGCGGCACGGACCTCGGCGGCGGTGCGGGCGAGCGCGAGGTCGTCGGGGTAGCGCGCGATGATCCGGTGTGCGAGGTCGACCTGCTGCAGCGTCGTCGTCACGGGGTCCGGGTCGTCCGCGGGCACGAACACCGACCAGAACTGCCCGACGACGCCGCCGGCACGGAGCTTCGGGATGTCGGTGTGCAGCGAGTCGGTCTCGGTGTCGATGCCCTCGACACCGGAGTCGTGGCTGTCACGGCGCTCCCAGGGCAGGTCGTTGTGGCCGTCGATGACCGGGAACGGGAGCGCGTCGAACGTCATCCCCCGACGCTACCGCCCACGCCGTCGTGGCTAGGCTCGAACCGTGCAGCCCGTCACCCTCCGCACCGAGCGACTGGTGCTCTCGGCCCCCGAGCTCGGCGACGCCGACGACGACCGGTCCGCCCCGACGGTCTGGCCGGCGTCGTGACCGTCTCGTTCCGGGTCGTGACGGAGCTGCCGGTTCCGCCGGAGCGCGCCTTCGCGCTGTCGCTCGACATCGGCGCGCACGAGCGATCGATGGCCGCGACCGACGAACGCGCCGTCGCCGGCACGACAACCGGCACGATCGGCCTGGGCGAGACCGTCACCTGGCGTGCGCGGCACTTCGGGATCGTCTGGCGGATGACGAGCAGGATCACCGCCCTGGAGGCGCCCCACCGGTTCGTCGACGAACAGGTGCGTGGGCCGTTCGCCCGGTTCCACCACGAGCACCGCTTCGAGCCGTCGGCCGGCGGCACGCGCATGGTCGACACCATCACGTTCCGCGCACCGCTCGGCCCGCTGGGCCGCCTGGCCGAGGTGCTCGCGCTGGCCCGGTACATGCCGCGGCTCATCGCCGACCGCAACGCATCGCTCGCCGCCGAACTGCGTGCCGAGCTGCGCGCCGGATCGGACGGCGATCAGGGCGCAGCGAGCTCCCCCAGCGCGCCGTAGGCGGCGGCGACGGCGTCGACCCGTACCCGGCCACCCGGGCCCGAGGCGTCGTAGACGTCGTTCGTGATCGCGGCGACGACGGCGAACAACGCGGCCATCGAGTCGAACGCCGACGGTGAGTCGACCGGGCAGAGGATCGCGGTGGCGGCGGGAGCGGCGATGACCGCGGCCGTCGGGTCGCCGAGGACGATGACGTCTGCCCCGGAGTCGACGCAGTGCCGGACGATCCGTTCGACCCCGGCGGTGTGCCGACGCACGGTCACCAGGATCACGAGGTCGTGCCGGTCGAGGTCGGCGACCTCTTCGCCGAGTCGCTGCCCGGGCGACGGACCGACCCGGACGTCGGACCGCACCTGCGCCAGCTGGGACCGCAGTTGCAGCGCGATCGGGTACGCGCCGCGTTCACCGAGGACGAGCACGCGGCGGGCACGGACGATCCGACGGGCCAGGCGCGGGCGATCCGCTCGGCCGAGGGACGCGAAGGCCGCGTCGAGGTTGCGCGCCTCGACCGCGCGCTGGTCGACGTGGGCGGCGTCCTCGGCGACCCACGGCAGGCCCGAACCCCGTGCGGACATCAGGTTCTGCCGGACCTCGGCGGCGTCCTGGAACCCCAGCGACCGCACGAGTCGCGAGACCGTCGCCTTCGAGGTGCCCGACTCGGCCGCGAGTTCGGCGGAGGTGCCGACGAGCAGGAGTTCCGGGTCGTGGCGGACCATCGCGGCGACCCGACGTTCGGCGGGCGAGAGCTGTTCCCAGACGGAGTCGATCCGGGCGCGGACGTCGGGGCCGGCGGTGCTCATGCGCGGGCCACCCGGTCGACGGCGACGGCCAGGGCATCGAGGCCGAGGGCGATGTCCGGCGTCGACACGAACTCGTCCGGGTGGTGACTGATGCCGTCGGGGTTGCGGAGGAACAGCATCGCGACGTCGGTCACGAGTCCGAGCGACATCGCGTCGTGGCCGGCTCGTGAGAACAGCTCCATCGGCGCGGTCTCGCCCGTCGACACGATCCCGGCGCGGACGGCGTCCATCAGCCGGGGCGAGCAGAACACCGCGGGCGCACGGTGCACCTCGGTCGGGGTGACACTCACCCCGCGCCGTTCACCGATGAGCGTGAAGGCCTTGGTGAGTTCGTCCCAGACCTCGTCGCGCTCGTCGTCGAACTCGCCGCGCAGGTCGACGGAGAACCGTGCGAGCCCGGGGACGACGTTGACGGCTCCGGGTTCGACGGTCATCGTGCCGACGGTGCCGACCTGGTGCGATGCCCGGCAGATCCGTTCCACCGCGAGCGCGGCCTCGGCGGCGGCGAGCAGCGCGTCGTGCCGGCGCTCGTAGGGGGTGCCGCCGGCGTGCCGGGCCTCTCCCACGGCCTCGACCGAGAACCGGCGGGCACTCGCGATGCTCGTGACGACCCCGAGGGCCTGCCCGGCCTGCTCGAGGTACGGCCCCTGCTCGATGTGCGCCTCGAGGTAGCCGACCACCGACGCCGGGTCGACCGCGGCGTCGCCGACGCGCTCCGGGTCGAGGCCGAAGTCGGTGAAGGCCTGCCGGAGCGTGACGCCGTCACCGTCGGCCAGGTCCCACCAGGCGTCGTCCCAGACGCCGGCCACCGCGGACGACCCGAGCAGGGCCTTGCCGAAGCGCGTGCCCTCTTCGTCGGAGAACGCGATGACCTCGAGCGCGACGGGCAGCGGACCGTCCGCGGTGAGCCGGGCGGCGGTGCGGATGGCCATGAGCACCCCGACGACGCCGTCGTACCGTCCGGCGTCCACCACGGTGTCCAGGTGCGAGCCGAGGAGCAGCACGGGGGCGTCGGGCGTCGCGCCCGCGGCCCGGCCGTGCAGGTTGCCGGCGGCGTCCTGCCAGGTGGACAGTCCGGCGTCCTGCATCCAGCCCGCGACGAGGGCGTTCGCCCGGGCGTGCTCGGGCGACAGGTAGACGCGGGTGATCCGGCCCGGTTCGGCACTGAGGGCGGCGAGCTCGTCGCACCAGCGGGCGACGAGTTCGGCGTCGGCGGTGCCCACGGCGGTGGCGTTCAGGACGGGCACGGCGCTCACGCGAGCACCTCGGCCCCGGCGGGAGCGACCGCTGCGGTGTCGTCGCGGAAGACGTCGAGGGCGGCATCGACACCACCGCCGTGCGGGACCGCGTGCCCGGCCCGGCGCAGGGTGTGCTCGAGCGCGGCCAGGGTCGTGACGACGGTGTCCTTCCGGGCGTTGTAGCCCATCGTGCCGATGCGCCAGACCCGACCGTGCAGCGGCCCGAACGAGGTGCCGATCTCGATCCCGTGGTCGTCGAGCATCGCACCGCGCACCTGGTCGCCGACGACGTCGGACGGGATCTCGACGGCGACGACGTTGTGCATCTTGTGGGCGACGTCGCCGAAGACCGGGAGCCCGAGGGCCTGCACCCCGGCGAGCATCGCCCGCCCGGCGGTCTCGTGGCGGGCGACGACGGCGTCGCGGCCTTCCTCGAGCAGGATGCGGGCGCACTCGTGGGCCGCGTAGAGCATCGAAGCGGCCTCGGTGTGGTGGTTCAGGCGGCGGGGGCCCCAGTAGTCGAGGATCATCGCGAGGTCGAGGTAGTTCGAGCGGATCGGTTCGTCGGCGACGTCGTCACCGGGTTCGCGGATGCCGGCCTCGACGCTCCGCCGCTCGTCGAGCACGGCCACGGCCTTGGGCGACAGCGTGACGGGTGCGCTGCCGGACGGGCCGCCGAGGCACTTCTGCAGCCCGGCGCTCACGGCGTCGATCCCCCAGGCGTCGACCTCGAGCGGGTTGCCGCCCACCGTCGCCGTGGCGTCGGTGTAGAGCAGCACGCCGTACCGCTCGCAGATCGCACCGAGCTCGTCGAGCGGCTGGTTCATCGTGGTCGAGGTGTCGCCCTGCACGACCGCCAGCACCTTCGGACGGACACGGGCGATCGCCGACTCGATCGCGGACGGCGTGAAGACCTGGCCCCAGTCGGTCTCGATGGTGTGGACCTCGGCACCGGCACGGCCGGCGATCTCGGCGAGCAGGTGCCCGAACCGACCGAACACCGGCACGAGCACGCGGTCACCCGGGGCGAGCAGTGACACCAGCACCGCTTCGATCCCCGCACGCGAGGTGCCGTCCACGAGCAGCGTCGCGTCGTTGCTGGTGCCGAACACGCGGCGGTAGAGCGCCTGCGTCTCGTTCATCGTCGAGGTCATCCAGGGGTCGTACTGGCCGACGAGCGGCGTCGACAGGGCACGGAGCACGCGCGGGTCGGCGTCGATCGGGCCGGGCCCCATGAGGAGACGGGCGGGTGGGTTCACTGGGAGCATGGTGGTTCCTTCCGTTCCTGATCCGACGATACCGGAACGATCGTTACAGGGGTGTTTCCGCCGCGAGCACGGGTCGTCCGGCCAGCTGCCCCTCGGCGCCGACCACGCCGCCGTCCGCCGTGGCGATGCGACGGCCGCGGAGCCAGGTCTCGGTGACGCTGCCGCGCACGCGGAGCCCGTCGAACGCGGACACCGGGTTGCGGTGCTCGAGCCCGGCGACGTCGACGACGGACTCGGCGGACGGGTCGAACACGGCGAAGTGCGCCAGGGCACCGGGAGCGATCACCCCGCGGTCGCGCAGCCCGACCAGGGCGGCCGGACCGGTCGTGAACAGCGGGAGCAGCGCCTCGAGCGGGATCCCGCGACGCTCGGCCTCGGTCCACACCGCCCGGAACCCGACCTGCAGGCCGGCGACCCCGCCCCAGGCGAGGCCCCAGTCGTCGGTCTTCAGGTCCGCGGTGGAGGGCGAGTGGTCCGACACGACGAGGTCGATCGTGCCGTCGAGCACACCGGCCCACAGCGCGTCGCGGTTGGCGTCGTCGCGGATCGGTGGGCAGCACTTGTAGGCGGTCGCGCCGTCCGGGATCGTGCCCGCCTCGAACGACAGGTAGTGCGGACAGGTCTCGACCGTGATCCGCACGCCGTCGTCCTTCGCAGCACGGAGCATCGGCAGCGCGCCCGCGTCGGACAGGTGCAGCACGTGCACCCGCGCACCGGTCGCCCGCGCGCCGTCGATGACCTGCGCGATCGCGGACCGTTCGGCGGCGCCGGGCCGGGTGGCCAGGAAGTCGGCGTACCGACCACCGAGCGCCCGGTGCGGCACGAGGTGTTCCGGGTCCTCGGCGTGCACGATCAGCAGGGCGTCGATCCGGGCGACCTCGGCGATCGCGGCGCGGATCTGCTCGGGATCGAGGTGCGGGAACTCGTCGACACCGCTCGGCGCCGTGAAGCACTTGAACCCGAAGACGCCGGCGTCGTGCAGGGCGTCGAGCGACCCGAGACTCGCGGGGACCGCGCCACCCCAGAACCCGACGTCGACCGCCACCCGGCCCTCGGCACTCGCACGTTTGACGGCGAGCGCCTCGACCGTGGTCGTCGCGGGGATGGAGTTGAGCGGCATGTCCACGATCGTGGTGACGCCGCCCATCGCAGCGGCCCGGGTCGCGGACGCGAAGCCCTCCCACTCGGTGCGGCCGGGCTCGTTGACGTGCACGTGCGTGTCGACGAGTCCGGGGAGCAGCACCTGCCCGTCCGGCACGGTGTGGTCCTGCACGGCGTCGACGACCGCGTCGACGGGCAGGACGCCGGTGACCCGGCCGTCGTGGACGACGACCGCAGCCGGGCGGAACGCCCCGTCGACCCAGGCTCGCTGCGCGCGGACGACCAGGTCTGCCGTGTCGCCCGCCGGGAGGCCCGTCACGCGCCCGCCCCGGCCGTCGCGACCGCCGCGGGGTGGCGTTCGAAGCCCGCCAGCAGCCCCGACATCGCCTTCACCGGCGGCAGGGCGTACTCGCCGCGCTTGCCCGTGGACAACCCGAGCCGGACGAGCGACTCCGCCAGGACCGTGGCCGCCGCGACGCCGTCGACGACCGGCGCTCCGATGGCCTGCGAGACCTCGGCGCAGAAGTCGGCCATGCCCGCGCACCCGAGCACGACGGCGTCGGCTCCCCCGTCGATGACCGCTCGGCACTCCTCGATCACGAGCGCCCGTGCACCGGACTCGGGGTCGTCGAGCTCGAGCACCGGGACCTCGCACGCCCGGATCTCGGTGACGAGCGGGGCGAAGCCGTAGCGCTGGGCGAGCTCGTGGGCGCGGCCGGTCGTCCGCGCCAGGGTGGTGACGACGCCGAACCGCCGGCCGAGCAGCGCGGCGGCGTGGAACCCGGCCTCGGCGATCCCGATCACCGGCACCGTCGCGAGCTCCCGCGCGGCGTCGAGCCCCGGGTCCCCGAAGCAGGCGACGACGAAGGCGTCCACCCCGTCCTGCTCCCCGCGGGCGATCTGCTCGAGCAACCCGGGCACGGCCAGGGCCTCTTCGTAGTGGCTCTCGATCGATGCCGGCCCCATCGAGGGTTCGACCGCTTCGACCAGCGTGCCGGGAGCGGCGGCGGCCTGGGCCGCGACGCCGATCGCCCGTGTCATCGACGCGGTGGTGTTGGGGTTGACGACGCGGATGCGCATCGGGGTCCTTCCGGTGGAGCGAGTGGAGCGGTGGAACCGGTGGTGCTGGGTGGTGACCATCGTGGCGGGGGCGGGGCGGGCCTCCCGGCCGTGGTGTGGATCTGTGGACGACCGAGCGCCGCGACCCGCCCTGTGGAGGACGGGCCGCGACGCCGGGGGTCAGGCGCGACCGACGGCTGCGCCGTCGTCGACCGAGGGGTCGTCCGCGTCGAGCACGGGCATGCTCGGCCGGGCACGCTCGAGCGCCCAGAAGACGACGAGGCCCAGGCCGCACCCGATGAACCAGCTGTAGCTCGCCAGCCACGGCAGCACGCCGAGTGCCGGGGGCAGGACCGCGCTCGCCACCGAGATCGCGCCGGTGACCACGAGGGTCCAGATGGCGTTCGGGTTGAACCCGCCGCGGTACCAGTACCGGGCGGTGCGGCTCGTGGAGTACATGTCGTCGATCGCGATGCGCTGCTTGCCGACGATGTAGTAGCCCGCGATGAGGATGCCGAACAGCGGGCCGATCAGCGCACCGAGCACCCCGAGCGTGTACAGGATCGCCTGGTCGTTGCCGTACCAGTTCCACGGGGTGAGGAGCACGGAGCCGACCGCGGCGATCATGCCCCCGGCCCGCCACGAGATCTTCCGGGGTGCCACGTTCGAGAAGTCGAACGCGGGGCTGATGAAGTTCGCCACGATGTTGATGCCGACGGTCGCGGTGACGAAGGTCAGGCCGCCGAGCAGGATCGCGAAGGGTGCTCCGATGGCCTGCACGGTCTCGATCGGGTCGGTGATGAGCTTGCCGAACACCGGCACCGTCGCGCTGGCGCAGAGGACCGTCAGGACCGAGAAGAACAGGAAGTTGATCGGCAGACCCCAGAAGTTGCCGCGCTTGACCGCACGGAACGACCGGCCGTAGCGCGAGAAGTCACCGAAGTTCAGCATCGGGCCGGAGAAGTAGCTGACCACCAGGGCGACCGCGGACAGCATCACCGGGATCGACGCCCCGAACGACAGCGGCTCGCCGACGGACAGGGTGAACGAGATGTTGCCGATGCCCGCCTGGCTGACCAGGTAGACCGCGAGCACGATCATCACCACGTAGACCGCCGGTCCGGCCCAGTCGATGAACCGCTTGATCGCCTCCATGCCCATCCAGAACAGCGCGCCCTGTGCCACCCAGAGGATCGCGTACGAGATCCAGCCCAGGGCCGACAGCCCGAGGAACGAGTGGTCGAGCAGCCCCGCCGACGCCGGGATGAACTTGAGGAAGATGATGTTCAGCGACTGGGCGGCGAGGAAGGTCTGCACGCCGTACCAGGCCATCGCGATGAGGCCGCGGATGATGGCGGGGACGTTCGCGCCGAGCACCCCGAACACCGCGCGGTTGATCACCGGGTACGGCACGCCGGTGCGCTGCGACGGCTTCGCGACCAGGTTGGCGAAGACCTGCACGATGAGGATGCCGACCACCAGGGCGATGAGCACCTGCCAGCTCGCGATGCCGAGGGCGAAGAGCGACCCGGCGGTGACGTAGCCGCCGACCGAGTGCACGTCGGACATCCAGAAGGCGAAGAAGTTGTAGCTCGTCCAGCGCTGCTCGCGCAGCGGGGCGAGGTCCTCGTTCGTGAGCGCCGGGTCGTACCCGGGCTTGACGACACCGGCACCCGCTGGGGCGGGAGCGGCGGTCGTGGTGGGGGCGTGGGGCGCGGCGACTGGTGTCGCGATGTCGGTAGCCATGGCGTCCTCCGAGGGAGTGGGAAGCGGGGCGGTGCGTGCTTGAGCACGAAGCTACGGAGCGACTTCGCCCCCGCCGTTTCCCTCGTGTAACGGTCGTGTGTCCCGCACCCCGTCCTGGAACGACCGTTCCGGGACGGTCGCCGAGACCGGCGCCGACCGCGCCAGGAGCCGCGGTGCGGCTTGCCGCATCGATGGGCACCGACCCCGCACGGACCCCGCCCCGACCCGAGCCGCGGGGACCGCCGGTGGTACGAATCGACCATGAGCAGGGGAATCAGGATCGACCACGTGGGCGTCACGGTGCCGGACATCGACGCAGCCACGCAGTTCTTCGAGGCGGCGTTCGACGCCGTCGTCCTGTACGACATGCGGCGTCGTGACGAGACGCCGAACAGCAGTTCCGAGGCGCACGGCTACCTCGGCATCCCGAGCACCATGGCGCAGGGGGCCATGCGGATGCTCGCGCTGCCGGAGGGGCCGGGGCTCGAGCTGTTCGAGTACCTGGGGCCCGAGCAGCGGAACGCCGCACACCCGTCCGACCTGGGGTGGCAGCACCTGGCGATGTACGCCGACGACCTGGACGAGACGCTCGCCCGGGTCGAGGCGGCCGGCGGCACCCGGAACTCCGACCCGCGCGACCTGCGTGGTGACGAGGCGGGGGCCGGCAACCGGTTCGTCTACACGCGCACGCCGTGGGGGTCGACGCTCGAGCTCGTCAGCTACCCGACGCCGCAGCCGTACCTGGTGTACGCGCCGCGGCCGAAGTGGGCGCCGTGGCCGATGCCCGACGACGTCTACCCGGTGCCGGCGCCCGCCGTGCACTGACGACCGTTCGCCGCACCGACCGACCAACACACCGACCGACAGACCGTCCTCTCAGTGGCGGGGCACCTGCCCCGTCCGCCGTACGGCCCGTTCGAGCAGTTCGACGTCGATCCCGACGTGCTGCCGGGCGACCACGCCCGCCTCGGGCGCCCGCCCCGAACACACCGCGTCCACCAGCAGTTCGTGCTCGTGGAGCGCGCGGGTCTCCATCTCCGCCATGCCCTCGGCCGTGCCCCACAGGTGCGCCGGAGCGGCGATGGAGATCTGCGCCTCCAACCCGGCGAGCACCGTCCGCAGGGCGTCGTTCCGCGCGGCGTCGATGATCGTCCGGTGCAGCACGGCGTCGGCCTGCTGCTTCTCGAGCCCCGAGGTGGCGTCGCGGAACACCTCGAGCCGTGCACGGATCAGGGCGGCGTCGTCCGGGGTGACCCGTTCCGCGGCGGCCGTCGCGAGCGCCCCGTGCAGCAGCGCGATGGCGTCGGCGGTGTCCTGGATCGCCTCCCACCGGGCGAGCAGCACCCGTCCGACGGCGTCCGATGAGCTGTCCGGCCACTCGGTGCGGACGAACGTGCCGCCGCCCCGGCCTCGACGGGTCTCGAGCAGCCCCCGTTCGACGAGCCGCGCGATCGCACCGCGCACGGTGACCCGGGCGACGCCGAGCAGGCCGGCCAGTTCGCGTTCCGGCGGCAGGTTCGCGCCGGGCAGGTACTCACCCACGGCGACGGCGGTCACGAGGCGGTCCTCGACCTCGTCGACGCGCGTCTCGGTCGCACGATCGGACACACGGACCCCCTTCGCGGTGTTACGACCACGTTAAGGCAGCAGAAAAGGTATTGCGTGGGACCTTTTTCCGCTCCATGCTGACCCCCATGTCCAGCATCACCGAATCCACGATGCCGTTCCGCGACGGCGAGACCTGGTACCGGGTCACCACGCCCGACACCCCGGTCGCGGGCGCGCTGCCCCTCGTCGTCCTGCACGGCGGGCCCGGCATGGCCCACGACTACCTCCGGAACCTCGCGGCCCTGGCCGACGAGACCGGCCGGACCGTCGTCCACCACGACCAGTTCGGCTGCGGCCGGAGCAGCCACCGCCCGGACGCGCCGGTCGACACCTGGCAGCCGCAGCTGTTCGTCGACGAGTACGCCGCCCTGGTCGAGCACCTCGGGCTCGGCGACCACCACGTGCTCGGGCAGTCGTGGGGCGGCATGCTCGGCGCCGAGATCGCGGTGCAGCAGCCCGCGGGGCTCCGGTCGCTGGCGATCTGCAACTCCCCCGCGTCGATGCAGCTCTGGGTCGACGGCGCCGCCGAGCTCCGCGCGCAGCTGCCCTCCGACGTGCAGGACGCCCTGACCCGGCACGAGACGGCCGGTACCGTCGACGACTCCGAGTACCTGGCGGCGACGCAGGTCTTCTACGAGCGGCACGTCTGCCGCGTGGTCCCGATGCCGCAGGACTTCGTCGACTCCGAGGAGCAGATGGAGCGCGAGCCGACGGTCTACCACACGATGAACGGCCCGAACGAGTTCCACGTCATCGGCACGATGCGTGACTGGACCATCGTCGACCGGCTCGACCGCGTCGCCGTGCCGACGCTCGTCGTCGCCGGCGAGCACGACGAGGCCACGCCCGCCACGTGGGCGCCGTTCATCGAGCGGATCGCAGACGTCCAGCAGCACGTCTTCCCCGGTGCGAGCCACTGCTCGCACCTGGAGCAGCCGGCGGAGTTCCGCCGGGTCGTCGCGGCCTTCCTGGCCGCGCACGACCACGCCTGACCCGGCCACCTTCGGTCTGGAGGCGCGGGACGGGCCCGCCCCGCGCCTCCAGGCAAGCAGTCCCCACCCCCACCGCCGCACCCGTCCCTCCCTCCACCCGAAACGGAACCCGACATGTCGCAGCAGCACAGCGAGCTCTCCGCACAGCAGCAGCTCGAGGCCTACGGCTACAAGCAGGAGCTCAAGCGCTCCGTCTCCACCACCGACCTGCTCATCTACGGCCTGGTCTTCATGGTCCCGATCGCCCCCTGGGCGATCTTCGGGACCGTCTACAACGCCTCCAGCGGCATGGTGCCGCTGGTGTACCTCGTCGGCCTCGTCGCGATGATCTTCACCGCCCTGGCCTACGCGCAGATGGCGAAGTCGATCCCCCTCGCCGGCAGCGTGTTCTCCTACGTCGGCCGCGGCATCCACCCCACCGCCGGGTTCTTCGCCGGCTGGGCGATCCTGCTCGACTACCTGCTCGTCCCGACGCTGCTCTACGTGTTCGCCGCGGAGAGCATGGTCGGCATCTTCCCGGGCACGCCCCGCTGGCTGTGGGCACTCGTGTTCGTCGCGATCAACACCGTCATCAACCTGGCCGGGGTGTCCTCGCTCAAGCTCGCGAACCGCATCTTCCTGCTCATCGAGCTCGTCTTCGTCGCGATCTTCGTCGTCATCGCCATCGTCGCGCTGACCGGTGGCACGATCCCCGACGCGTCCTTCGGCACCGAGCAGATCTGGGACCCGGCCAAGGTGTCGGCGCCGCTCATCGCCTCGGCCCTGTCGATCGCGGTGCTGAGCTTCCTGGGCTTCGACGGCATCTCGACGCTGTCCGAGGAGTCCACCGGCCGTCGTGGCGGAGCCGGCACGGCGATGATCCTGGCGCTCGTGATCGTGGCGTTCCTGTTCATCCTGCAGACCTGGCTCGCATCCGCTCTGGCCGCGGGGCGGGACTCGTTCTCGGACAGCGAGGCCGGCAACGCCTTCTTCACCATCGTCGAGCAGGCTTCGTCGAGCGGGTGGGCGACCGCGTTCTTCGCCGTCAACGTGCTCGCCGTCGGCATCGCGAACGCCATGGCCGCACAGGCCGCGACGAGCCGCCTGCTCTTCTCGATGAGCCGCGACCGTCAGCTGCCCGCGTTCCTGCACAAGCTCAACGGGCGCCAGGTGCCGCAGAACGCGATCATCGTCGTCTCGGTGCTCTCCGCGATCCTGGTGCTGTTCTTCGTCGGGCAGATCGACACGATCTCGTCGCTCGTGAACTTCGGCGCCCTGTTCGGCTTCATGCTCCTGCACGTGTCCGTCTTCGTGCACCACGTCGTGAAGGGCAAGTCGCGCAACTGGCTGCTGCACCTGGTCGTGCCGCTGGTCGGGTTCCTGATCATCGGGTACGTCCTGCTCAACGCCGCGGTCGAGGCGAAGGTCGGCGGGATCATCTGGCTGATCGTCGGCGCGGCCGTGTTCCTGTACTACCGACGCACCGGCCGTTCCACCGAGGTGGGCTCCGAAGCAGAACCGACGACGGAGGACGCCCGATGACCCCGGACCACTTCCTGCCGAACACCCTCGGCCGCCCCGGGTTCTCCGCCGACCGGGAGCCCGTGCTGCGGGTCCGTCCCGGCACCGGCGAGACCATCGGCTTCGAGACCACCGACGCCGTCTACGCCGAACTCGACCAGCACCACGACATGGCGCAGCTGCAGGCACCGATCAACCCGGTGACCGGCCCGGTGTTCGTCGAGGGTGCGGAACCCGGCGACACCCTCGTGGTGACCATCCACGCCATCGAGCTGACCACGCACGGCTGGTCGGTGTCCCTGCCCGGCTCCGGGGCCCTGCAGCACGTGATGGGCGACCGGGTCTTCGCCCGCCGCTGCCCGATCTCGGACGACATGGTGCAGGTGTCCGACCGGCACCGGTTCCCCGTCCGGCCGATGATCGGGTGCATCGGGACGGCCCCGGCCGAGGGCGAGAACTCGACGATCATGCCGGCCTACCCGGAGGGCGGCAACATGGACGTCACCGAGGCCCGCCCCGGCTCGACGGTGTCCCTGCCCGTCCGGGTCCCCGGTGCGCTGCTGTCGATCGGCGACATCCACGCGCTCATGGCCGAGGGCGAGTCGTCGTTCGTCGCCATCGAGGCCCAGGGCACCGCGATCGTCTCCGTCGACCTGGTCAAGGGCGGCCCGGTGCTCCGCGCGCCCCGCATCGAGACCGCCGACGACTGGCTGTTCGTCGGCCTCGGCGACCCCGTGCAGGAGAGCGTCCGGCGCGGGTACGAGGATGCCTTCGCGTTCCTCGTCGACGAGCACGGCTGGACCCCCGAGGACGCCTACGCGGTGCTCAGCGCGGTCGGTGACTCGAAGCTCGGCGGGCCGACCGGCTCCACCGCCCCGGACCCCTTGCACCCCTTCGCCGCCGTCGGTGCGGTCACCCTGCACCGGGTGCCGAAGGCGGTGCTGTGAGGGTTCGCTGACGCGGGTTCCCGGTACGACGGTCGTGCCGGGAACCTGCACAGGCGTGTGCACGATGATGGGCGCATGCACGACACCATCCGCTACGTCGCGATCGGCGACAGCTTCTCGGAGGGCATCGGCGACGCCGGACCCGCTCCGTTCCCCGGCTGGACCGGACGACTCGCGAGCGCGATGGCGGGAGCCTCGGACGCCCACGTCTCGTACGCGAACCTCGCGGTGCGCGGCCGGCTGCTCGCCGGGGTCCTCGACGGCCAGCTCGAGGCCGCCCTCGCGCTCGACCCGGCGCCGACCCTCATCACCTTCTGCGCCGGCGGCAACGACCTGCTGCGCCCGCGCTTCGAGGTGGACGCGCTGATCGGGCAGGTCGAGGCCGCCGCCGACCGCGTCGAGGCCACCGGGGCGCGCCTGGCGCTCCTCAGCCCGGCCGACCCGAGCGCCCGCCTGCCCCTCGGGTCCCTGATCAATCGCCGCGGTGACGCCTGGGCCGAGGCGCTCGGCACCCTCGCCCGACGCCGTGGTCTGCCGTTCGTCGACGTCTCCCGCGACCCGCACCTGCGCCGTGCGGAGTTCTGGTCGGACGACCGGCTGCACATGAACGCCACCGGGCACCAGCGCGTCGCGGACCTGGCGCTGCACGCGGTCCTGGACGGCCCCGCGCCGGTCGAGCCCGCGGACGCCGGTGCCGCCCGGACCCGCCTGGGCGAGGAACTCCGCTACTACCGCGAGTACGTCCTGCCGTGGGTGCAGCGCCGGATCACCCGCACGTCGTCGGGCGACGGGCGCTCGGCGACCTACCCGACGTGGATGCCGGTGCGCGGTCAGGACGCGTAACCAGCGTCAGCCCGCGGAGCCAGCGTCGGCCGGGTCAGCCCGCGACGTACACGCGGGTGGTGACCCCGCTCAGCGCGTGCGCGAACTCGTCGCCCGTCGCCACGAAGCAGCCCGCCTCGTACAGCCGCACCGCCCGGTCGTTGTCGCCGAGCACGTGCAGCACGACGCGGGGGTGTCCGGCAGCCCGGGCGTCGTGCACCGCCTCGGACAGCAGCGACCGTCCGACCCCGCGGGCCTGCACCCCGGGGCGCACCGCGAGCAACGACAGGTAGGCGGCGTCCGCCGGGTCCGTCGACCGACCGGTGCCCGGTGCCGTCACGAGCACGAAGCCGTCGACCGCACCGTCGGGGCCGGGGGCCACCAACCAGGCGACGTGCTCCGCCGCGAACTTCTGCCGCGCGCGCTCCCGCACCGCCGGGTCCTCTGCGGCACCGTCACGGGCAGCCACGGCCGCGGCCCAGAGGTCGATGCAGGTGTCGGTCTCGTCCGGGGTCGCAGGACGCACGACCACGGACGACTCGATCACCCGATCAGCCTACGACCGCCCGGCTCCCGATCCTGAACGACGCCCCACGGTGCTCGTCGGGCAGCCGGTCTCCGCGGCCGTGCAGCTTCTGGCGGAGCGACCCCGGCTCGTACTCCTCCGGGTAGGCCCCACGGGCACGGAGCTCCGGGATCACGAACTCGATGACGTCCTCCCACGTGCCCGGGGTCACCGCGTACGCCAGGTTGAAGCCGTCGATGTCGGTGAGCTCCTGGATCTCCTGCAGCCGGTCGGCGATCGTCGCTCCCCCGCCGACCGCCACCGGGCCGAGTCCACCGATCGCCGTCTGCCGCGCCAGGTCGCGGATCGTCCACTTCGATCCGTCCTCCCCCGTCGCCGCCGCGATGTTCGCCGCCGCCGACTGGATCGCGTTCGACTCGACGTCACCGAGGGGCTGGTCCGGGTCCCACTGCGACAGGTCGACGCCCATCCAGCCGGAGTTGAGCACCAGCGCGCCGAGCTCCGACGCGTACGACAGGTAGTCCTCGTACTTCGCCTGGGCCAGCTCGTCGGTGGCGTCCGTGATCACGGTGAGCAACGTGTAGACGCGGGCGGCGTACCGGTCGCGACCAGCTGCCTCCAGGGCGTCCCGGACCTTCGCGACGGTCGACGCGAGCTGCTCGACGGTCGGTGCGCCCACGAAGACCGCTTCCGCGTTCTCCGCGGCGAAGCGGATGCCGCGCGGCGACGCGCCCGCCTGGTAGATGACGGGCGTGCGCTGCACGGACGGTTCGGACAGGTGGATGCCCGGCACGTCGAAGTGCGTGCCGTGGTGCTCGATCGGGTGCACCTTCGCCGGGTCCGTGAAGACCCCGGCTTCGCGGTCGGCGACGACGGCGTCGTCCTCCCACGAGCCCTCCCAGAGCTTGTAGAGGACCTCGAGGTACTCGTCCGCCACGTCGTACCGGTCGTCGTGCGACAGCTGGTCGGTCTGGCCCATGTTCCGGGCGGCGCTCGGCAGGTACCCGGTGACGACGTTCCAGCCGACCCGGCCCTTGGTCAGGTGGTCGAGCGTCGACATGCGTCGGGCGAACGGGTACGGGTGCTCGTACGCGGTGCCGGCCGTGATGCCGAAGCCCAGGTGCTCGGTCACCGACGCCATCGCCGACACGAGCAGGATCGGGTCGTTCACCGGCACCTGCGACCCGGTGCGGAGCGCGGCCTCGTTCGACCCGCCGTACACGTCGTAGGTGCCCAGGACGTCGGCGATGAAGATGCCGTCGAACGCGCCGCGCTCGAGCGTCTTCGCCAGGTCCGTCCAGTAGGTCAGGTCGCGGTAGTCCCGCGACCGGTCGCGGGGGTGCCGCCACAGTCCGGAGGACTGGTGCGCGACGCAGTTCATGTCGAACGCGTTGAAGCGGATCTGCCGGTGCTCGCTGCTGGTGGTCACGGGTCGAGACGCTACGTCGGACACCTGCGACCGTCACGGATCGTGACGAAGCGTGACGGTCGGCTCCGGCACCGGCCTGGAGGCCCGCCCCGCGTCCGTCACGTCACCCGCGCCGGGCGCGTGGCCGGCTCCAGGGCTCAGGCGCGGTCGTGGAGCGTGACGTGGTAGCCGTCGGGGTCGGCGAACGTGAACGTCCGACCGAAGGGACCGTCGATCGGCGCCGAGACGATGCGGTGGCCGTCGGCGACCAGCGCGTCGTGGATCGCCTGCACGTCCGTTGCGTGCAGCCAGACCGCGGCGCCGACGCCGGGCTGCGCCACCGCGTCGAGGTCCGTGCCGGGCACCAGGTCGCGCAGGGCGAAGGCGATCGGCGTGGTCTCGAACACGACGGCGTGCGGCGGACCGGCCTGCGAGCGGACGAGGCCGAGGTAGCGCTCGTAGAACGCCTGCGAGGCATCGAGGTCGCGGGTCTGCAGGGAGATGAAGTCGGGGCCGGTGACGGGCATGGAGTGCTCCTCGGGTTTGTGTCAGTCTTCTGACACGGAACAAGCTATGTCAGACTACTGACATGCGTCAAGACGACACCGGCATCCACCTCGAGACATCGATCGGCTACCTGCTCAAGGAGACTGCGAGCGCCCTCCGCGCGTCGATGGAGGCCGTGCTGCGTCCGCTCGGCATGACGGTGACGCACTACTCCTGCCTCGAACTACTCGCACAGCGCCCCGGACTGTCGAACTCCGAACTCGCGCGTGGCACGTTCGTCACCCGGCAGTCGATGAACGTGTTGCTGCAGACCCTGGAGCGCGACGGCTTCGTCACCCGTGCCACCGAACCGTCGGTCGGCAAGGCACTCCCCACGCAGCTGACCGACAGCGGGCGACGGAGCCTGGCGCAGGCGAGTGCGGCGATCCGCGGGGTTGAGCAGCGGATGCTCGCCGATCTGAGCGCGGACCAGCAGACCGAGGCCCGTCAGATCCTGCGGAGCATGGTGACGTCGCTGCGGCGTCAGGGCGCGTAGCGCGCCAAAGCGGCGTCCTTCGGTGCGTACCGATCCTCGAAGTCACGCTCGTTGGGGCCCCACACATCTCGCCAGAGCGCATCGTGCCTGCGCCCGAGCGCACGATCACGAGCCGTGCCCCGACGCACCGCCGTGTCGAGGTCGACGTCACACCAGATGCTGACGTCGAGGTGCGGGAGCGCCTCGGGGTGGAAGAGTCCGATCAGGTCGACGACCAGGACGTCCGTCCGCGGCAGCGGCTCGGCCGGGCCGAGGGCTCGCACCGACCAGTCGAACCGCTGGAACGTGCTCGCCCGACCGGCTCTGTGCGGTTCGAGCACCGACGACACCAGACGGGGACGATCGACGCCGTCCCAGTCGGCCGACCGCTGATGGGACCGAACGGGGTCGAGGAAGTCGTCGCCGCGGATGCGGACCGCGCCGGGGAGCCCCTCGACGAGGGTGCGCGTCAGCGTCGACTTGCCGGATCCGCAGTAGCCGGAGACACCGACGACGATCGGTGCACGGGCCGAGGCGCGGCGGGACGCGACAAGGTCGATGACGCCGTCGCGGTCCATCGGGCAAGCGTACGAGGTCGATGACGGTGCACCGGAGTTCGTAGGCTGAGCGGATGGACGTCGCACTGCGGGACAGCACCACCGAGGACCTCGAGTGGCTCGTCGAGCTCCGGGCCGTGGTGCTGCGCGACGACCTGATGCGCCTCGGGGTGTTCAACGAGACGCGCGTCCGACAGCGCCTCCGCGACGCGTTCCAGCCGCAGCTGACCCGCATCGTCGTGGTCGACGGTCGCGACGTCGGGTCGATCACCGTGCGGGTCGAGGACGACGTCCGCTGGGTCGAACACTTCTACCTCGCGCCCGACGTCCAGGGGCGTGGAGTCGGGTCGACCGTGCTGCGCGCCGTCCTCGACGAGCCCCACGACGGCCCGACGCGGCTCAACGTGCTGGTGGGCAGCCCGGCTCGCCGACTCTACGAACGACACGGCTTCGTGCTCGACACCGAGGACGGCGTCGACGTGTTCATGACGCTGCGGGCCGCCGATCGAGCACCCCACGGAGTGCACTGAGCTGCTCGTCGACCACGTCGGCCATCCGGCGCTCGGACGGTCCGGTGAGCCAGGCCTCGAGGGCCAGGTGGAACAGCATCACGGTCGTCTCGGCGATCACCGCCGCCTCGGACGGATCGAGCCCGCGGTGGACGAAGGCCTCGCGCACCGCGTCCGTCAGGTCGGCACGCTTCCGGGCGTCGCGCTCCCGGAGCGAGGACTCGGACAGCACCAGCCGCCGCACCGAGCCGACCTCGCCGTGCCGCCCCTCGAACCGCTCGTCGGCGACGGTGCGGAGGCCGTGCACGACGATGTCGAGCGGGTCGATCCCGGCCGGCGCGCCCTCGATGGCAGCCCGGGCGAGGTCGGGGATCTCGTCACCGGCGAAGATCACCTCGCGCTTGTCGGCGAAGTACCGGAAGAAGGTGCGGGTCGTCAGGCCGGCCCGTGCGGTGATCTGCGGCACGGTCGTCGCCTGGTAGCCCTGCTCGGCGAAGAGCTCGAACGCCGCACGCTCGAGTCGCCCTCGGGCATCCGGAGACCAACGCATGTGTCCACAGTAGTGGTGATGACACGTCGTGTCATGGTTGACTGGGCGATGACACGTCGTGTCATGACCCACTTCGAGCAAGAGATCGGGACACCATGTCGCCATCGGGCAACGCAGCACTCTGGACCACGTCGACCGGGCGGTTCACCGTCGGGCCCGCACCGGTCCCCCAGCCCGGCCCCGGCGAACTCGTCGTCCGCGCCGAGGCGGTCGCCGTCAACCCGGTCGACGCCGTCGGCGGGCTCTTCCGGCACCTGGTGTTCCCGAAGCTGCGGTTCCCCGCGGTCCTCGGGTCGGACGTCGCCGGCACGGTCGTCGCGATCGGCCCGGACGTCGAGCGCTTCCGCGTGGGCGACCGGGTCGTCGGTCACGCCGCGGGGCAGGAACAGCACCGGAACAGTGCTGCCGAAGGCGCCTTCCAGCACCTGGTCCTGCTGCTCGACCGTGTGACGACCCCGGTTCCGGATGCCCTGCCCGCCGAGCAGGCGGCGGTGCTGCCGCTCGCCGTCTCGACCGCCGCGGCCGGGCTCTTCGAACCGGACCAGCTCGCGCTGTCGCTCCCGACGGCCGACACGTCCGAGCAGCCCGGGGTCGTCCTGGTGTGGGGTGCGTCCACGAGCGTCGGCGCCAATGCCGTCCAGCTCGCCCGGGCCGCCGGGTACGCCGTGATCGGCACCGCATCGCCGAAGAACCACGGGTTCGTGCAGGACCTCGGGGCCGAGGCCGTGTTCGACTACCGCGACGACGGTGCCGCACGCCGCATCCTCGAGGCACTCGCCGACCGGGAGCTCGCCGGCACCCTCGCCTTCGGCCAGGGTTCGCTGACCCGCACGCTCCCGATCGTCCGAGCCGCCACCGGCTCAGGTCGACTCGCGTCGGCGTACCCGACACCGGTGACGACGATCCGGGCGCGGCTCGAGCGCCGACACGGGGTCCACGTCACCGCGATCTGGGGCGGCCGCCCGACGGAGTCCGAGGTCGGCCCCGCGATCTACCGCGACTTCCTGCCCGAGGCGCTCCGCACCGGGCGGTACCGGGCGACGCCGACCGCATCTGTCGTCGGATCGGGACTCGCCGCGATCCCGGACGCCCTCGCCGAACTCCGCGCCGGTGTCTCCGCCCGGAAGCTCGTCGTCACGCTCCCCTGAGCCGGTAGCGTCAGCGACGTGACCGACGCCCACGAGCAAGACGAGACGTTCGAGATCATGATGTCGGGCGGTGGCACACCACGGGGACACCTGCAGGACCCGAGCGCCGTCACGATGCAACTGGACCCACGGCTCCTCGGCGACACCGCCAGGGGCAAGGAGATGTTCGCCCGGGCCATCGAGCAGCAGCACATCGCACTGTCCGACTACGCCACGGCGCTCCAGGTCGCCGACGGTGACGTGACCGCCTCCGCGGTGCAGGACGCTGCGACCGCACTGCACCAGGCACTCCAGTTCCTGCCGATCGCCCACACCGTGTACACGGGCGTCGGCTTCCCCACCGCCGGCGTCGGGGACGACCCCCGCCCGACGTCGCTGCGACCGGAACGCGGCGAGCGCGGCCTCGGCGTCCACCCGGACATGCTCACGGCGATCCACGGGGACACCTCGCAGCGCTGGGAGCTCGCCTGCGAAGAGGACCTCCCCCTCGCCGTCGAGATCACACTGGCGACCGATCCGGACGAGAACGTGCGGTCGGCCTTCCTCATGGGGACGCGGTCACGAACCGTCGTCCTGCTCATGGAACAGCGCGAGACCGACCCGGGCGTCCTCGACCAGCTGGCCCAGCAGAGCTTCGCGAGCCCCGAACGGAAGTTCCCGCTGCGGTTCATGCACCTCGCACTGCGTGAGCTCGAGGGGCTCTACGAGCTCCTCGGTCTCGACGACCAGGCCATCGCGCGCGCGGAGGCCCGCTGGGCGCTGGCGCAGGATCGGAACGAGCGCATCAGTGTCGGTGACGCGCTGCGCGAGATCGGCGTCGTCAGCTGATCCGCTTGGCGTACCAGCGGTCCGAGTACGGATCGTCGTTGAACGGCGCCACCCGGACGAAGCCGAGCCGCTCGTAGAGCGCACAGGCCTCGGCGAGCTCAGCGCGGGTGTCCAGCCGCAGCGACGTGATCCCGCGTCCCCGGCAGACGTCCTCGACGTGGCGCAGGAGCGCCGAACCGACGCCTCGGCCGCGGTGCTCCGGCAGCGTGAACACCTTCGTCAGCTCGCCGACGGCACCGACGAAGCGCACGCCGGCGCAGGCGACAGCGGCTTCCCCTTCACTCGCGACGACGAACACCCCGGAGTCCCCCTGCAGGTCGTCGTACGGCTCCTCGTCGAGCGCCCGATCGACCTCGGCCGGCGTCGCCGCCCGCCCGTACCACCGCGATGCGACCTCTGTCAGGTAGGCCCGCACGATCGCGTCCGCCCGGCCTGCGCCCGGTCGCTCCGTCTCGATGGTCATCGCTCCCCTTGCGTGGCCGCAGCCGGCTCAGCGGGAAGCGGTCGCCTCGCGCGCGGCTGCTTCCGCCGCGACCCAGGCGAGCATGCCGCACTTGACGCGCATGACGAACTTCGAGACGCCGTGGAAGGCGATGAGGTCCTCGAGGACGTCCTCGTCAGGCTCACCGACACCGCGCGAGCGCATCATGGTGCGGAACTCCTCGGTCAGTGCGAGGAACTCGGGCACCGTGCGGCCGACGGCCATGTCGGTGAGGACCGATGCCGAGGCCATCGAGATCGAGCAGCCGTCGCCCTGCCAGGCGAGCCCGGCGATGCGGTCGGTGCCCGGTTCGAGCCGCAGGCTCACCGTGATCTCGTCGCCGCACGTGGGGTTCCGCTCGAAGTGCGAGGCATCCGCGTCGGGCATCGCACCGTCGCCGTGCCGCGCCTTCGCGTGGTCGAGGATGACCTGCTGGTACAGGCTGTCGAGGGCGTTCACGCGGTCGCTCCGAAGTAGTCGCGGATCTCGGCGACGGCTGCGAGGAACCGGTCGACATCGTGCTCGGTCGTGTACACGTACGTGCTCGCCCGGCTCGTCGCGACGAGGCCGAGGCGGCGGTGCAGGGGCTGGGCGCAGTGGTGGCCGGAACGCACGGCGATGCCCTGCGCGTCGAGGTACTGCGAGACGTCGTGGGCGTGCACGCCGTCGACGTCGAACGCGACCAGGCCGGAGCGCGGGACCCCGGCGGGCGGACCGACCAGGCGGATGCCGGGCACGGCGGCGAGACCGTCGAGCATCCGGCGGGCGAGGTGCTCCTCGTGGGCGCGGACGCGTTCCATGCCGATGCCCTGCAGGTAGCGGACCGCCTCGGCGAGGGCGACCGCCTGGGACACGGGCTGCGTGCCCGCCTCGAACCGCTCGGGCGCCGGCATGAACTCGGAGCCCTCCATCGTCACGGTGGTGATCATCGAGCCACCGGTGCGGAACGGCGGCAGGGCGTCGAGCAACTCGGCACGACCCCAGAGCACGCCGATGCCGTTCGGGCCGAGCATCTTGTGCCCGGAGAACGCGGCGAAGTCGACTCCGAGCTGCTGCACGTCGAGGGGACGGTGCGGTGCGGACTGGCAGGCGTCGAGCACCACGAGGGCGCCGCGGGCGTGGGCGAGGCCGACGACCTGCTCGACGGGGGCGATCATCCCGGTGACGTTCGAGACGTGCGAGAACGCGACGACTCTCGTGCGGTCGGTGATCAGCGCCGCGGCGTCGTCGGCGGTCCAGGTGCCGTCGTCGGCGACCGGGATCCAGCGCAGGGTCGCTCCGGTCAGTGCGGCGAGCTCCTGCCACGGCACGAGGTTGGCGTGGTGTTCGGCCTCGGTCACGAGGATCTCGTCACCGGTGCCCAGGCGGAAGCGCTCGGCGTCGACACCGCCGCGGCCACGGCTGGCGTTGGCCATGCCGTAGGCGACGAGGTTGAGGGCGTCGGTGGCGTTCGCGGTCCACACGACCTCGGTCGGGGCGGCGGCTCCGATGAAGCCGGCGACGGTGGCACGGGCGTCCTCGTAGGCGTCGGTGCTGAGCGCCGCGAGCGTGTGGGCCCCGCGGTGGACGGCGGCGTTGTCGTGTTCGAGGAACCGGCGCTCGGCGTCGAGGACCTGGCGCGGGCGTTCAGCCGTCGCCCCGGAGTCCAGGTACGCCAACGGCTGCCCGTTCACGTCCTGCGCGAGGATCGGGAAGTCCCGCTTGATCGCCTCGACCTCGGTCTCGGTGAGCGGCTGGTTCGGCGCCACGACTGTCACGTCTCGTCCTCCTGGTGCTGCTGTCCGGAGCAACCCGTCCATGGTGTCCGTTGTTCCCGACCACGTCCAGTCGGCACGGCGACGGCCCAGGACCACGCCGGGTCCTGGGCCGTTGCACGTCGTTCGCTACTCGTTGCCGATCTTCTTGTCCGCTGCGTCGCGGGCACCGTCGATCTTGTCGTCGTACTTGCCGCCCGTGGCCTTCTTGACCGCGTCGGCCACACCGCCGAGCACCTTGTCGCTGACGCCCTCGGCCTTCTCGCTCTGCAGGGCGTCCTGGACCTTGCCGTCCTTCAGGAACTCCTGGGCCTTCTTCGTGATGTCGTCGAAACCCGCCATCGGCTGCTCCTCGTCTCGGTGCGGAGCCCGTCGCTCCGTCCTGGCGCCGACAGTAGGCCGCCGGGTAGCCGTCCGTACCGGAACGTTCGGGGTCTTCACACCATCTGAGCGCTGCGACGGCGGGCGAGCACGTACCCGACGGCGACGGCACCGGACACCGCGAGCAACGAGGGCACGAGGATGTCGGTGCCCTGCTGGGTGAACTCGACGACGAGCACCAGGGCGGTGAACGGCGCCCGCATGGTGGTGGCGAGGAAGGCCGCTGCACCGACGAAGGCGAAGGCCGCCAGGCTCGGGCCGTCGGCCGGCCACAGCAGCAGCCACGCACCGCCCAGCCCGCCACCGATCGCGGAACCGATCGCGATCGAGGGGGTCAGCGTGCCACCGACCGCACCCGCTCCGATGGTCGCCGAGGTGGTCACGGTCCGCAGGACCCCGAGCAACAGCAGCAGGACGATCGGTGAGAGGCCGGCGAACGAGGCGTCGTCGAGCGTGGTGTTCATCGCGACGAGGCCGAGCGCCCGCCCGTTGCCGAGGATCTCCGGGAACGGGATCGCGATGAGCCCCACCATCGCGAAGACCACCGGCAGCACGACGAGCAGGTGCCAGCCCTTCGGCGCGATGCCCTGCAGCCGGTTGGTCAGCTTGACGAACCCGACCCCGGCGAGCCCCAGCACGGGCCCGACGACGATCGCCCAGACGAGCAGCGACGGCGACAGGTGCATCGCGGGCACGTGGTACAGCACCTCGTCCGGGATCACGAGCCGGGCGGTGATGGCGGCGACGGCACTCGTGGCGAAGGCGGGCAGGGCGGTCGCGAAGCTGATCTCCCCGAGCAGGACCTCGACCGCGAACAGCGCGCCACCGAGGGGTACGTCGTACACGGCGGCGAGGCCGGCCGCAGCACCGCAGGCGACGAGGATCTTCGTCTCGCGTGCGGTCAGCCCCGCACGCCGGGTGACGAGTTGAGCAAGCCAGGCTCCGACCTCACGCGGCGCGACCTCTTTGCCGATGGACGCGCCGAGCCCCACGGCCAGGATCTGGATGCCGGCGTTCGCGAGCGTCGCCAGGGCCGGCATCCGCTTGCCGTCGACGGCCGCGGTGACCGAGACGATCGAGCGCCCCCACCGACGGAGCGCCCACCAGGCGAACCCGGTCAGGACGCCGGCCGCCGTGAGCGCGAGGAACCGGTTCAGGCCCGACGATGCGTCGGCGGCCTCGAGGTGCCCACCGAACCCGTACCCGAAGGCGACGAACTGGATGAGCTGGAGCGCGAGCCAGACCGCGATGCCGGCGATGCCGCCGGAGACGCCCACCAGGGCGGTGACGACGGCGAGCTTGAGGGCCCAGACCGGGGTCGCGTGTCCGGAGTGCGGCATGACCGGAAGCCTAACGGGCTGGACGCACCCGATGACGGACCGCAACGGGCCCGCCGGACGCGGGACGGGCCTCCAGGCCGGGAGCCCCGACCACCCGCCGTCAGACGGCCGTCACCCGGAACGGCACCACGCAGTCGGCCGGCATGAGCGGCGGCTGCAGGCCGACGGTGCCGAGCACCCGGCCGCTGAACACCCGCGGGCCGGACCACCAGTCCGGTCGCACCAGGTCGTGGCCGTCGCCGATGACCACCGGGTCGACGCGGTACGCCGTGTCGGGGTCGAGGTCGCGGAAGGTGACCCGGCCGGTGCCGGAGACCTCGGAGCGGCCGATGCTGGCGAGGAAGAAGACGGCCTGCCGCCGGTCCGGCGCGACCGTGCCGTACACGAGCCGTGCGTCGTCGACCTCGTCCGAGCGCACCAGGTCGCCGCCGTGCAGCAGCGGGCGGAGCTCCCGGTACAGCGCGATCCACTCGGTCAGTGCAGCGGACTCGTCGGCGGTCGCGCCGGCCAGGTCCCACTCGATGCCGAGGTGCCCGACCAGCGCCGTGCCGGCACGGAAGGCGAGATCGTGGACGCGACCGGTCGTGTGGTTCCGGCCGCTCGCGATGTGCGACCCGAGCAGCTCCGGCGGCAGGAGCTGCTGCGTCCACCGGTGCATCTGCTGGCGCTCGAGCGGGTCGATGTCGTCGGACACCCACACCCGCGCGGTGTGCTCGATGACGCCGAGGTCGACCCGACCGCCACCCGACGAGCACGACTCGATCTCCAGCGACGGGAAGCGTTCGCCGAGCGTCGCCATCAACCGGTACGCGGCGAGGGTCTGCTCGTGGACCGCTGCGCCACCGCCCGGGAACCCCGCCTCGACGAGGTCGCGGTTGTGGTCCCACTTCACGGCGTCGACCGCGTACTCGCCGATGATCGCCGTCATCCGTTCGAGCACGTGGTCGAAGGCCTCGGGGATCGCCAGGTTGAGCACCTGCTGGTCGCGGGAACGCGCGGGCAGCCGACCGTCGGCCTGCAGGATCCACTCCGGGTGGGCGCGCGCCAGGTCGCTGTCCTCGTTCACCATCTCGGGTTCGAACCACAGGCCGAACTCCATGCCGAGCGCACGGACGCGGTCGACCAGCGGGCCGAGGCCGTCCGGCCAGACGTCCTCGTCGACGTACCAGTCACCGAGGCCGGCGTGGTCGTCGCGGCGGCCACGGAACCAGCCGTCGTCGAGCACGTAGCGTTCGACGCCGAGGGCCGCGGCACGCTCGGCGAGGTCGACGAGACGGGCCAGGTCGTGGTCGAAGTACACGGCCTCCCACACGTTGATCGTCATCGGGCGGGGCGTCGTCGGGTGCTGCGGTCGGCTGCGGAGCCAGCGGTGGAACCGTCGGGCCTGGTCGTCGAGGCCGTCCCCGTGGGCGAAGTACACCCACGGCCCCTCGTACGTGGCGCCGGTGCCGAGCCGGACCTCGCCGGGCAGCAGGAGTTCGCCGCCGCCGATGACCTGGCGGCCCGTGGCGAGCCGTTCGGCGTGGTGCCGGTGGTTCCCGCTCCAGGCGGTGTGGACGCCCCAGACCCGGCCGTGGGCGAAGCCGAAGCCCGGCTCCCCCACCGTCAGCACGGTCGCGGCGTCGGTGCCGGTGCGGCCCTTCCGTCCCTCGCGCTGGTGGGTCCCCACGACGAGTTCGCGGCGCTGCGGGGTCCGCTCCTTGCCCCAGCGGCCGGCGAAGTCCAGGATCTCGCGGGCCCCGGACGGGATCGGCATCGCGAGCGTCAGGTCGTCGACGGTGTAGACGCCGTCGGCGGTGTTCGTCACGCTCGCGCGGGCCCGCACGAGCCCGGAGCCGAGCATCTCGATGGTGACCCGGACGGTGAGCCCGGCGGTGGTGTCCTCGGCATCGGCGGTGACCGCGGTGTCGGTGACCGCGAGCGACGTCACCGTGAACGCCGGCGACCAGTCGGCGCCGTCACGGTGCCCGGCGAGCCCCGGACGACCGCTCCAGCCCCGGTGTGGCTCGGGCAGCACCGACAGGCGGACCGGGTCGTCCATCTCGTTCGGGGACACCGGGGTGACGTCGGCGTCGGCGAGAGCCGTCAGCGCGTCGGTGTCGAGCGGTCCGAGTGCCGCTCCCCAGTGCACGACGGCGGGGAGCGCGTCGTCGCGGCAGTCCAGGACGAGCGAGACGCCACCGGCGGTCAGGTGGACGAGTTCGTGCGGCATGCGGGCTCCAGTCGGCGTCGTTGCACGTCAGAGCTTTCCGGTCCGGGGCTGTCCGCTGCAAATCCGGTTGCGGCGCGGCTCAGAACCAGCGCTTGACCTTGAACACCACGTACAGGATCGCGGCGAACAGAACCATCGCGACGATCGACAGCGGGTACCCCCACGTCCACCCGAGTTCGGGCATGTGCGTGAAGTTCATCCCGTAGATCGCGGCGATGAGCGTCGGCGCGAACAGGATCGCCGCCCAGCCGGAGATCTTCTTCGTGTCGTCGTTCTGCTTCTGCGCCGCCAGGGTCGAGTCGACGGTCAGGGCGTTCTGCAGCAGCTGCCGGAACGTGTCGAGGCGTTCCACCACCCGGATCGCGTGGTCGAGGACGTCGCGGAACCGCCGCTGCATCTCGATCGGCAGGTGGTACTTCTCGGCGCCGCGGTGCAGGTTCTCGATCATGTAGACGAGTGGACGCGCGGCACGCTGGAAGTCGACGACCTCGCCGAACAGCTCGTACACGCGCCGGGACACCCCGGCCTCGCCCGAGAACAGCTGGTCCTCGATCTGGTTGATGTCCTCTTCGAGTCCGTCGATCACCGGCACGTAGCCGTCGACGATGGAGTCCATGAGCGCCCAGAGCTGCGCCTGCGGGCCGACGGTCACCAGCCCGGGCTTGCCGCTCAACCGCTGCAGCGCCTTGGGAACGGTCTGCTTGCCGCGGGGGTCGGCCTTCACGACGGCGAGGAAGAAGGTCTCACCGACGAAGGCGTGCACCTCGCCGAACGCCACCTCTTCCTGCTGGTCGTTGTACAGCGCCGGCTTGAGCACCACGAACAGCGTCGAGCCGTAGCGCTCGAGCTTCGGTCGCTGGTGCCCCTCGGCGGAGTCCTCGACGGCGAGTTCGTGCAGGCCGAGGGCGACCGCGACGTCGCCGAGTTCCTCGGCGTCGGGCTGGTGCAGGACGATGCACGCGCTGGCGCCCTGCTCGTCGAGCATCCGGAAGGTGTCGTCGAGGGACGGACTCGCGATCGGTGCGATCCGGTCGATGTAGACGGTGTTCAGTTCGACGCTCACGCGCCCACCGTACGCAGGGTGGCCGGTCTCCGGCCTGGAGGCCCGTGGCGGCCCCGCCACACGCCCCGCGTCCTGCCTGAACGTGCGCTGCACGGACGCCGCCACTGGCCGCCTACGGTGCAGGTCATCAGCATGCTGACGAAAGGGACTGTCATGAAGAGGATCTGGAAGCGCATCGCGGTGGCCGTGAGCGCGGTCGTCGCCGTCATCGGCGCGTACGTGGGGTCGGGCGCTGCCGGTGGCACGCCCATCCAGGACGCCGCCGGTGGCGCCCTGTCGGCGTCCTCCACCGCGATCGCCCCGGACGGCCCGGCCTTCTCGATCTGGAGTGTCGTCTACGCCGGGCTCATCGGCTACGCGGTCCTGCAGCTCTTCCGCACCGCGAACGACGAACGGCACGAGCGGCTGGTGGTGCCGGCGGTGCTCTCCCTGCTGCTCAACGCCGCGTGGATCCTGTCGGTGCAGTTCGGGTTCCTGTGGGCGAGCGAGCCGATCATCGTCGCACTGCTCGCCGTGCTGATCTGGACGTTCACGATCCTGCGCCGCACCCCGTCCCGCGGGGTCGTCGAGGCGATCCTGACCGACGGCACGTTCGGGCTGTACCTGGGGTGGGTCTGCGTCGCGACGGCCGCGAACACCGCTGCGGTACTGACGGCGGCGGGCTTCCGGGGCTTCGGACTCGGGCAGGACCCGTGGGGCGTGGTCGTCGCCGCGGTGGCCGGGCTCGTCGGGGTCCTCATCGCGCTGTGGGGCCGGGGACGCCTGGCGCCGATGGCCTCGGTCGCGTGGGCTCTGGCGTGGGTCGCCGTGGCCCGGTTCGAGGGACCGCTCGTCTCGGTGCCGACGGCGGTCGCGGCCGTGGTGGCTGCGGCGGCCGTGGTCGTCGTGACCGTGGTGGTGCGTGCCCGCGCCGGCTGGGTCGGACGCCGTGCCGGTCGGGCGGCGGCCCCGGTCGCGGCCTGACGCGCGGCTACCTGCGCGTCAGGCCCGCGAAAGCGACAGTTCCCGCGGCCTCGCACCCGTCCGGGCCGCGAAAGCGACAGTTCCCCGCCGATGTTCGGCGGGGAACTGTCGCTTTCGCGAAGTGGGCGGCCGGACAGCCCGACGCCCCCGGCCTCAGCGCGCGGACGCGACCAGGCCGTGCGCGGCGGCGACCGCGGCGTTCGTGACCCGGCCGTCGTGCACGTTCAGGCCGGCGGCGAGTGCGGGGTCGGCCTCGAGCGCGGCTTCCCAGCCACGGTCGGCGATCGCGACGGCGTACGGCAGCGTGGCGTTCGTCAGCGAGATCGTGCTCGTGCGCGGAACGGCGCCGGGCATGTTCGCCACGCAGTAGTACACGGTGTCGTGCACGGCGAACGTGGGGTCGTCGTGGGTGGTCGGGTGGGAGCCCTCGAAGCAGCCGCCCTGGTCGATCGCGATGTCGACCAGCACCGAGCCCGGCCGCATGTCGGCGACCATCGCGTCGGTGACGAGCTTCGGCGCGGACGCCCCGGGGATGAGCACGGAGCCGATCACCAGGTCGGCGTCGCGCAGGGCCTCGGCGATGGCGTGCGCCGACGAGCGCAGGGTCGTGACGCGGCCGTCGAACCGGGCGTCCAGGGCCCGGAGCCGCGGCAGGCTGATGTCGAACACCGTGACGTCGGCGCCCATCCCGAGCGCCATCGTGGCGGCGTGCTCCCCCGCGACGCCGCCGCCGATGACGACCACGCGGCCCTTCGGCGTGCCGGGGACCCCGCCGAGCAGCAGCCCGCGCCCACCGTTCGTGCGCATCAGGTGGAACGCGCCGACCTGGGCGGACAGTCGGCCGGCGACCTCGGACATCGGCGACAGCAGGGGCAGCGAGCGGTCCGGTAGCTGCACGGTCTCGTAGGCGATCGCCGTCGCGCCCGAGTCGATGAGCGCATCGGTCAGCGGTCGGTCGGCGGCGAGGTGCAGGTAGGTGAAGAGCACCTGGCCCGGCCGGATCATCGGGTACTCCGACGCGACCGGTTCCTTCACCTTGAGGATCAGCTCGGCGCGCTCCCACACCTCGGCCGCGGTGTCGACGATCGTGGCGCCGGCGGTGCGGTACTCGTCGTCGGTGAAGGCCGAACCGGCCCCGGCACCCGCCTGCACCAACACCTGGTGGCCGTGCGACCCGAGCTCGGCGACACCGGCGGGCGTGGCCGCGACGCGGTACTCGTTGTTCTTGATCTCGGTGGGGACGCCGATGCGCATGCTGACTCCTTCGTGGGCGGTGCGTTCGTCCCGTCCATTGAGCACCGGATTCGCCCACAGCAGCGCTCACCCGAACATCCGGACAGCCGCAGCGCGATCCGTGTCATCAGATTCGGCGGAGCGGTCCGCAGCAGCAGTCGGTCAGTGCCCGCGCAGCGACTCGCTCGGCAGCTCCCCGAAACGGCTGCGGTAGGTCGCCGAGAAGCGCCCGAGGTGCCCGAAGCCCCACGTCCGCGCGATCTCGGCCACCGTCGTCTCGTCCAGGCCACTGCCGACCAGGTCGGTCCGGGCACCGTCGAGTCGCACGCCGCGCAGGAGTTCCCCCGGAGTCTGGTCGAGGTGCCGACGGAGGGACTGCTGCAGCCCGCGCGGGCTGAGCCCCGCCGCCGCGGCGATGTCCGGGGTACCGATCGCTTCGCGCGCGTGCTCGTGCACGAACTCGAGCGCCCGGCGCAGGCGGTCGCGCTCCGGGCCGCTGCCGGACACCGTCGCACGCCACTTGTTGCGCTGCGGGAACGCCCGGATCGCCGCGGTCGCGAAGGCTTCGGCGATGTCGTGCTGCACCATCGGACTCATCGACCGGTCGACGTCGAGCCACGTGGCCGAGTACTTCCGCACCACCGACCGCCACAGCGCGATGCCGTCGGCCGTCGGGCGGCGCATCGGCTCGAAGGCGAAGTCGTCGTCGCCGGCCACGGCTCGGACGAAGTCGCGGTCCAGGTGCACCAGGTTCAGGGCGATGTCGCGGTGGTGCAGCGCGTACGGCTCGGCGAAGGGCAGGACGACGGGCACCCCGGCCTCGAGCTCGTACGTCTCGCCGCCCGAGGTGATCCGGCTCGAGCCGCTCCGCATCCAGGCGACCAGGAACTCGTCGTCGACCTGGCTCTCGCTCCGCAGGTCGACCATGAACCGTGACGAGCGCAGGGACATCCGCTCGTCACCGACGCCCGCGAAGTCCCAGTGGGCGTTCTCGTGGGTGCGACGGACCAGTGGTGCACGGAAGTCGTAGTCGCCCGTGAAGAACGCGAGCGCCTGGTCGACGTCGCTGCCGACCATCCGCCGGAAGTACCGCTGACCGGGCTGTTCGAGAGAAAGCACCATGGTCGAGAACCTACGACGGACCACCGACAAACTGCGTCAGGTCCTGACTCAGGGCTGCAGGATCGCCTGCCCCACGCTCTCGTCCAGGATCAGGTCCGTGATGAGCCCGGCGGCCAGCGCGCCCCGCAGCGACGCCGCCTTCGACCGCCCGGCGACGACGCAGACCCGCCGCGGCGCGCGCTTGATCGTGTCGAGGTCCGGAGCGCCGGCCCGGGCGTTCACCCCGATGTCCTTCCACGAGCCGTCGGCCCGGTAGAACACCGTCGAGACGTCCCCGACGACCCCCGCCTGCGTGAGCTCGTCGCGGTCCTCGGGATCGAGGTACCCGCCGGAGTACACGTGCGAGGGCACCGGGGCCTGCGGGGCACCGACACCGAACACGACGAGGTCCATCCGCTCGTGCAGGTCGAGCACGCGGCGGATCGAACGCTCCCGGAACAGCGCTTCCTTCGTCGCGGGGTCGTCGAAGAACGCCGGCACCGGGAACTGCTGCACGAAGGCCCCGTAGGCCTCGCCGAACCGGCGCAGGATCTCGGACGCGTAGACGATGCCGGTGGTGCGGGTGTTCGCGGCGCCGTTGATCTGCACGATCGTCGAGCCGTGGGTGGTCTTCGGCACCAGGTAGCGGCTGACCGCACTCACGGTCGAGCCCCACGAGATCCCGATGACCATGTTCGACTCGACGTACTGCGTCAGGATCCGGGCGGCGGACAGCGCGACCCGCTCGAGCCGGTCGACGTCGCTCGTGTGGTCCGGCACCGGGACGACGTGCGCGTGCACCCCGAAGCGGGAGCGGATGCTCCGGCTCAGCGCAGCGGCCTGGTCCAGGGGCGACCGGATCTGGATGTCGACGAGCCCGGTGTCCCTGGCGTACTTCAGCAGCCGCGACACCGACGAGCGCGAGGTGCCGAGTTCGTCGGCGATCGCGTCCATCGTCAGGTCCTGCAGGTAGTACAGGTGGGCGGCGCGCAGCGCCTGCTGCGTGCGCATGGGCTGAGCCGCATCGCTCATGGTGCTCCGATCTGTCGAACGCAACCATGCACGGACGTGCAGGGCCTCTGCAACCCCTGCCGCGCCTCCTGACCGCCGTGTCGGGCCTGGACGACACGTGTGCTGCACGTTCGTGCACGCGAGTTGCCCGCCCTGTCGAACGAGCGCACGATCGATCCTGACCCCACGAACAGACGAAGGAAGCGACGAACCATGTCGAAGAAGACACAGCCCCGGAACACGGTGACCGCCCTCACCGAGCGCCCGAACGCGCAGGTCCTCGTCGTCGGCGGCGGCATCAACGGCATCGCGACGTTCCGCGACCTGGCGCTCCAGGGCGTCGACGTCGCCCTGGTCGAGCGTGGCGACTACGCCTCCGGCGCCTCCGCGGCCTCGAGCCACATGATCCACGGCGGTATCCGTTACCTGGAGAACGGCGAGTTCCGCCTGGTGCGCGAGAGCGTGCAGGAGCGCAACGGCCTGATCCGCATCGCCCCGCACTACGTCAAGCCGCTGCAGACGACCATGCCGATCTTCTCGACGTTCTCCGGCATCATGAACGCCCCGCTGCGCATGCTGACGCACAAGCAGCGCTCCACCAAGGAGCGCGGCGCGATGCTCATCAAGATCGGCATGACGATCTACGACTCCTTCTCGCGTGACGGCGGCTCCGTCCCGAAGCACGTCTTCCGCACCAAGAAGGCCGCGCTCGAGGACATGCCCGCCCTCAACAAGGACCTGAAGTACACGGGTACTTACTACGACGCGAGCGTGCACGAGCCCGAGCGCCTGGCCCTCGACGTCCTGAAGGACGGCCTGGCCGCCGGAGCCGACAAGGCACGCGCCGTCAACTACGTCGAGGCAGCCGGCACCCGCGACGGCGGCGTCCTGCTGCGTGACCGCGAGACCGGCGACGAGTTCGTCTTCACGGCCGACGTCGTGATCAACGCCTCCGGCCCCTGGACCGACCTGACGAACGAGGCGTTCGGCGGCGAGACGAAGTTCATGGGCGGCACGAAGGGCTCGCACATCGTCGTCCACAACGACGAGCTGCTCGAGGCCACCAAGGGCCGCGAGCTGTTCTTCGAGAACGACGACGGCCGCATCGTCCTCATCTACCCGCTCAAGGGCCGGGTCCTCATCGGCACGACCGACATCGACGCCGACCCCTCGAAGCCGGTCACGACGACCGACGAGGAGATCGACTACTTCTTCGGGCTCGTGAAGCACGTGTTCCCGCAGATCGACGTCACCCGCGACCACATCGTCTACAGCTACTCCGGCATCCGTCCGCTCCCCCGCCACGAGGACACCGCCCCCGGCTTCGTGTCGCGTGACTACCGGATCGTGGACACCCAGATCGCCGGCCTGCCGAAGTCGACCGTGCTGTCGCTCGTCGGCGGCAAGTGGACGACCTTCCGTGCCCTCGCTGCACACCTGTCCACCGAGGCGACGACCAAGCTCGGCATGAGCCGCAAGGTCGACACCACGGGCATGCCGATCGGCGGTGGCAAGGAGTTCCCGACCACGGACGCCCAGCGTGCCCTGTGGATCAAGTCGCACCGCGACGGCCTGGACGAGTCGCTGGTCGAGGGGCTGCTCGAGCGCTACGGCACCCGTGCCGCCGAGGTCGTGGACGTCCTGACCGACGGCCCGGTCGAGCCGCTCGAGTCCGACCCGTCGCTCACCCGCGCCGAGGTCGCGTACTTCGCCCGCCACGAGCAGGCCGTCCACCTGGTGGACGTCGTCCTGCGCCGCACGAACCTGGCGTTCGTCGGCGGGGTCACGATCGACCTGCTCGACGAGCTGGCCGACGTGCTCGCCGAGGCGCTCGGCTGGACGACCGAGGAGCGCGCGGACGAGGTCCAGCGCACGCTCGACGTGCTGCGTGAGTCGCACGGCGTGATCGTGCCACTGACGTCCGCGTCGGCGCCCCAGCTCGCGTAGTCGACGCGACCGACCACAGACGGGAGGCGCGGTGCCAGCTGGCACCGCGCCTCCCGTCTGTCTGCTGGTCGCGTCAGAAACGCTCGCCGGTGGGGTCGAGCGCCGTGCGGTCGATGAGCTGGTCGCCGCCGACCGGCTCGCCTTCCCAGTCGACCAGGCGCCAGCCGTCCGCGAACGAGCCCTCGAGCTCGACGATGCCGGTGTTCTCCAGGTGACGCTTCGTGCCGAAGTGGTCCGGGGTGTTCTGTGCGGCGGCACTCGCCCACGTGCGGATCGCGGCACCGTGGCTGACGGCAGCGGCGACGGCGACCCCGGTGGCCTCGATCTGCCGGACGGCGTCGTCGTAGCGCTCGAAGAACTCGACGCCACTCTCGGCACCGGGCATCCGGGTCGTCCGGTCGCCGCCGGACCAGCCGTGCACGGTGGAGATGTAGGTCTGCACGGACACCTTGTCGCTCTTGCCCTGGGTGTCGCCCGCCTCGATCTCACGCAGGCCCGGCAGCACCTCGGGATCGAGGCCGAGCGAGGTCGCCAGGGGCGCCGCGGTGATCTGCGTGCGGACCATCGTCGACACGAACAGTCGCTCGATCCCCCGGTCAGCGAGTGCTGCGGGCAGGGCGTCGGCCTGCTGCTGCCCGAGCTCGGTCAGCCCCGGTCCGGGCACCACGGCATCGAGGATGCCGTGCACGTTCGCGGGGGTCTGGCCGTGGCGGATGAGCAGCAGTCGCATGCCGCCACCCTACGGACCGCCGCTGACGTCAGCCCTGCCGGGTGTTCCAGCGGGGGTTCTTCTTGTTGATGACGTAGACGCGACCCCTGCGTCGGACCACCTGCGAGCCGGGGATCTTCTTCAGGGCCTTGAGGGAGTTGCGGACCTTCACGACGAGCCTCCTTGTTGATAACGGTTTTCAGTTACAGTAGCGGACATGCGTGCTGCTGCCATCACCCTCGTCACCGCCCTGCACCAGGTCGACGCCGACCGCGTCGCCGCCCGGATCTCGGACGGATACCGGATGCACGTCGCCGGGAGTGCCTTCGCCACTGCCCGCGCCGTGGCCGACCGGGCCGACCAGCTCGACCGGGTCTGCGGACCCGACGCGGGCCACGGGCTCGTCGTCACCCTGCACCCGGGAGCCGATGCCCGAGCGGTCGGCATGCTGCTCGCCAACGCGGCACGGTCCGAGACCGGCGACGACCGGGTGCTGCGGCACGTCGTCGGGGTGTTGCGGGCCGACGACGTCGCGCACCTGCTGTGGTCGGACGTCGACGACGCGTTCGTGGCCGCGGACCGGATGGCCGCACTCGTCGAGTACGCGACGGTGATCGCCCTCGACCGCATCGAACCGCTGTCGGGCCGTCGGCGTCGGGCGCTCGTGTCACTGCTGCACCGGATGGCACCCCAGGCCGTGATCGTCGCCCTGCCCGCGATCCGCAGCGCCGCCGACCTGCCGGCCTCGAACGGTGGAGCCGCGCGGGTGCTCGCCACCGGTGCCGGCTGGATGCGGGCACTGTCGAGCGGTGCGGACACCGGGCGCGAGGCCCGCGACGCCCTGGTCTCGATGCGCTACCGGGAGCCGCTGCCGTTCCACCCCGGGCGTCTCTCCACCGTCATCGCCGAGGACCTGTCCGCCGGCGTGAACGGCCGCGTGCTGCGGTCGCGGGGGTTCTTCCGCCTGGCGTCCCGGCCGGACCACGTCGGCTCGTGGTCGAGCTTCGGGTCGATGCTCGCGCTCGACCCCACCGCGAACCCGTCCTGGGACGCCGACGCCCCGATCGGCCAGGCGCTGTGGTTCGTCGGCGAGCAGCTCGACGTCCGGGCGATCGAGCGGGCCCTCGACGGGGCGCTGCTCACGCCGTCGGAGCTGCTCGCCGGGCCGGACGTGTGGCGCGGCTGGCCGGACCCGTTCCCGGTGTGGCCCGCGGTGGACCCGGCGTCGGAGCACCGGCACGAGTGAGGTGGGGCGCGGGCGCGGGCGGCTGCGCACTCGTCTTGCGACAGAGCACGAGTCGATCGACGCGTGCATCGTCGTCTCATGCGCACACATCCGCTCCGTGCGCATGTTGCGACAGAACGCGCGTCGATCGTCGCGTGGATCGTCGCAGTGTGCGCACGCACGGACGGGAGGCGCGGTGCGGGTCGGACCCGCACCGCGCCTCCCGTCCGTGGTCACGTCGAGAACCGCAGCGTCACCGCACCGGCGACGCCTCCCGCGCGGCAGCCTCACGCGCAGCAGCAGCCGCCGCGTCCTGCGCCGCGAACGGCAGGTCACCGAGGTCCAGGTGCGGGTTCGTGTCCTGCGTGAGCACGAGCTCCTTCGCCTCGTCCTCGGTCTCCACGGCCGGCATCGACCCGGGCAGCGGGCGCTGCGAGGACTCCTTCATGCAGAAGACACCGATCGCGCCGACGACGCTCATCGCCATCAGGAAGTACGCCGGGGCGAGCTCGTCACCCGTCGCCGTGAGCAGCGCCTGCACGATCAGGGGAGTGGTCCCGCCGAACACCGCGATCGCGATGTTGTAGGCGAAGCCCATGCCGCCGTACCGCGTCGACGTCGGGAACAGCGCCGGCAACGACGCGGCCTGGTTCGACACCCACAGCGCGGTCATCAGCGCGAGCAGCCCGAGGCCGGCGAGCGTCGACCACTGCGCCCCGTGCCCGATCAGCATGAACGCCGGCACGACGAGCACGACGGTGGTGGCCGCACCGATCCACATCACGACGCGGCGGCCGAGACGGTCGGACAGCTTGCCGGTCAGCGGCAGCATCACCGCGAGCAGCAGGAGCACCGGGATCGTCAGCAGCGTGCCGTCGATGGCGGAGTACCCGAGCGAGTCGGTCAGGTACGTCGGCATGTACGAGGTCAGGGCGTAGCCGACGGTGTTCGACGCGGCGACGAGCATGATCGCGATGACGATCGGACGCCAGTGCTGACGGACCATCGCGACGACGTTGGCCGGACGCTCACCGTCGAAGGACGCACGGGACTCGGTCGCGGCCTCCTGCGCGGCCTGGGTCGCCTGGAACACCGGCGACTCCTCGATCCGCAGACGGAAGTAGATGGCCACGACGCCGATCACACCGGCGGCGAGGAACGGGAACCGCCAGCCGTACGCGGTCATCGCTTCTTCGCCCAGGGTGAGCTGCAGCACCGACACGACCGTGGCACCGAGCGCGAAGCCCAGGTAGCTGCCGAAGTCCAGGATGCTCGCGAAGAACCCGCGACGGCGGTCCGGGGCGTACTCCGTGACGAACGTCGTCGCCCCGGCGTACTCACCACCGGTCGAGAAGCCCTGCGCGAGCTTCAGCACGACGAGCAGGATCGGGCCGAACACGCCGATCGTCGCGTACGCGGGGAGCGCCCCGATCAGGAACGTCGACGCCGCCATCATGATCAGCGTCGTCGCGAGCACCTTCTGCCGGCCGATCCTGTCGCCCAGGCGTCCGAACACGATGCCACCCAGGGGACGTGCGATGTAGGTCGCCGCGAACACCCCGAGGCTGAACAGGATCTGCACCGAGGGTTCGGCCGTCGGCAGGAAGACCTTCCCCATCGTGACGGCCAGGTAGCCGTACACACCGACGTCGTACCACTCCATGGTGTTGCCGACGACCATGCCGCTGACTGCTCGTCGCATCATGCTCTTGTCGACCACGGTGACGTCGCTCTCGCGCAGCCGTCGGTGTGGTCGGGTGTTGGTACTGCTGGGGTCGGAACCCATGCCTTGCTCCTCGAGAAGATCGGTGGGCCGTCGGGAACCGGCCCAGAACAGCGAGCGACGTTACCGAGCAACCGAAATGTCATTGGCCGGTGATTCTCAGGGAACGGCGTGTCACCCGAACGGGGGTCGCCGCCGATCCGCACCAGTCCGGCGAACCCGGAAGCTGAGTAACGAGGCCGTAACATCGGCCCATGGCGATCGAACCCGAGAAGAAGAACTGGACGTGGGTCATCGAGTCCGCGTGTCCCGAGTGCGGCTACGACGGCAGCGCGGTGACCGTCCGCGACGTGCCGGGCATCATCGACGAGAACACGGCCGGGTGGCCCGGAGTCCTCACGCGCGACGACCTCCGTGATCGCCCCGACGACCACACGTGGTCCCCGCTCGAGTACGGCGCCCACGTGCGGGACGTGCACCGGAAGATGGCGGAGCGCCTCGAGCTGATGCTCACCGAGGACGCCCCGACGTTCCCGAACTGGGACCAGGACGCCACCGCCGTCGAGGACCGTTACGGCGAGCAGGACCCGGCGGTCGTCGCTCGGGAACTGCGGGAGTCGGCCGACCGCGCGGCCCGGGCCTTCGCGGCCGTCCCCGACGAGGTGCTCGGGCGCACCGGGCTCCGGTCCGACGGCAGCGCCTTCACCGTCGCGACGCTCGCCACCTACTACGCGCACGACCCGGTGCACCACCTGTGGGACGTGCGGCGCACGCTCTAGACGTGGGGACCACCGGCCTGGAGGCGCGGTGCGGACCCGCCCCGCGCCTCCAGGCCGCCTGCGGTCACCCACGAAACCGGGCGTACCTGCCGAAACCGGGCGTACCTGCCGGACTCAGGCGTACCTGCCGGAATCGGGCGTACCTACCGAAACCGGGCGTACCTGCCGGACTCGGGCGTACCTACCGAAACCGGGCGTACCTGCCGGAATCGGGCGTACCTACCGAAACCGGGCGTACCTGCCACGAAGAATCGACCAGGTATGCCCGAAAGCACCATCCATCGCACGCGTGATGGGAAGGATCGGGCGCCGAGCCGGAGCGCTCAGGCGAGTGCGTCGAGCACGGCGCGCGCCGTCGCGGCGTCGGTCACCAGCTCGTTGACCAGCCCACCCCGCACCGCGGCCAAGATGCTCGTGACCTTGGCGCTGCCCACGGCGACCCCGACCGCGTGCGGCACGGTCGACAGGATCTCGCGCGAGGTCCGCACCATCCGGTCGCTGCCGGGGAACTCGATCGGCGAGCCGTCCGCGGCGTAGAAGTTCAGGCAGACGTCGCCGGCCGCCCGGTCGAACGCGGCGTCCTCGACCGGGATGCCCCGGGCCAGGGCGTCCCGCGTGTGGGTCGGTGCACCGATGCCGAGGATCGCGCCCTTCGCCCGGCTCCACAGCCCGACGACGTGCTGGAACGCCGGGTCCTCGTCGAGGGTGGACCGCATCGCCGGGGACGGCAGCGCCTGGGCGAACAGGAACGCCGGGATCGCGCCGGAGTGCTCCGCGGCCGTCCGGGTGATCTCGTTCGTCTGGAACCACGGCATCGGGTCGGCCTGCCCGCCCACGGTCGGGACGAGCTGCACGCCGGGCATGGTCGGCATGCCGGACCGTGCGACGTCGTACACGGTGCGTCCGGACGACATCAGGACGGCGTCGCCGGGGACGAGTCCCATGCCCTCGACCGCGGCGGCCAGCGGTGCGGCGAGGTCGGCGCCGAGCGTGGCCGCGTGAGTGACGGCGGCGAGGTGCACGGCTCGGAGCCCGAGCACGACCTGCAGCCGTTCGGCGAGTGCCACGGTCTCGTCCTGGAACGGGTCGACGACCTCGATGCGGACGAGTCCGGCCTTGCGGGCCTCGGCGACGAGCCGCGAGACGGTCGGGCGTGAGACCCCGAGGCGAGAGGCGATCTCGACCTGGGTGGCGTCCTCGAGGTAGTACATCCGCGCCGCCTGGTAGACGGTGTCCAGCGGGAACCGGGTCCGCGACGCGTCGGCGGCGGGGCCGGGGCGAGCGGTGCTCTCGGACGACATGGAGCAGGACCCTTCGACTCGATCGGACACCGCGATCGTAGTCCGAGCAGGGCTCAGCGGATCGTGAACCCGCCGTCCACACGGAGGTCCGCACCGTTCACCATGGCGCTCGACTCCCCTGCCAGGAAGAGCACGGCCGCGGCGATCTCGTCGGGGGTCGCGAAGCGGCCGGTGGGGATCTCGTCCTGGTGCCGGATGCCGTTCTCGTTCGCCCAGGCCGCACGGCCGAGGTCGGTGAGGACGACGGTCGGCGACACGGTGTTCACGGTGACGCCGCGTCCGCCCCACTCGAGTGCGAGCACGTTCGTCAGACCGATGACGCCGGCCTTCGAGGCGCAGTAGGCGGCGTGCCCGTCGATGCCGACGTGGGCCGCCTGCGACGCGATGTTCACGATCCGCCCGTACCCGGCGTCGAGCATGTGCCGGCCGACGGCCTGCGCCACGCGGAACGTGCCGGTCAGGTTGACGTCGATGGTCGCCGCCCAGGTGTCGGCTGCCAGGTCTTCCGCCGGGGCGAGCGCGGCGATGCCGGCGCAGTTCACCAGCACGTCGACGCCGCCGAAGTGCCGGACGACGTCCGCCACGGTGCGGTTCACGGAGTCGGCATCGGTCACGTCGCAGGCGAACCCGGCGTGGAGGCCCGTGGCCGTGCCCGCCCCGTCGGCGGCGGCGTCCGGCCCGGCCGTCGCGGGCAGCGCGGACGTGGGCAGGTCGGCCGCGGCCGACGTGGCGCCGTCCGCACGGACGTCGACGACGGCGACACGGGCACCCCGTGCAGCCAGGGCCCGGGCGATGGCGTTGCCGATGCCCGACGCCCCGCCGGTCACCACCGCCGTACGGCCGCTGAAGTCGTTGGTCAGGTCGATCGTGTCGGGGCCCGGTCGGAGGGCCGCGGCGAAGTCCGTCGTCATGTTCGCTCCCTTGCGTTCGGTGCCGAACCTACCAGAAATTGTGTTCTGGACAAACGTTCTGGAAGGTGTACAGTCATCGCCGAAGCCACCCAACGGAGGAACAGCTCATGTCGACGACGACCGAGAACGCGGCCACGACCGCCCCCACCACGATCCCCACGACGATGCGCGCCGTCGTCGTCCACGGCCCCGGTGACTACCGGCTCGAGGAGCGTCCCGTCCCGACGCCCGGCCCCGGGGAACTCCTGCTCCGCACCGACGCCGTCGGCATCTGCGCGAGCGACCTGAAGTGCTACCACGGCGCCGCGAAGTTCTGGGGCGACGAGAACCGTGCGGCCTGGGCGGAGCGGGACCGCATCCCCGGACACGAGTTCGTCGGCACGATCGTCGCCGGTGACGACGCCGCCCTGGCCAAGCGCGGCGTCGACCTGGGCGACCGGATCGCCTGCGAGCAGATCGTGCCGTGCTGGGAGTGCCGCTACTGCCTCGAGGGCGCGTACTGGATGTGCAACGTGCACGACATGTTCGGCTTCAAGGGCTACGACGGCGCGATGGCCGAGTACGTGCTCGTGCCGGCGAAGGCGCTGACCCACCCGGTGTCGAAGGCGCTGCCCGGCCAGGTCGCCGCGTTCTCCGAGCCGTTGTCCTGCGCCTTCCACGCAGTCGAGCGCGGGGACATCAAGTTCGGCGACACCGTGGTGATCGCCGGTGCCGGCCCGATCGGCCTCTCCGCCATCGCCGGCGCGCGGCAGAAGAACCCGCTCCGGATCATCGCGCTCGACGTGGTCGAGGCGAAGCTCGAGCTGGCTCGCAAGGTCGGCGCCGACCTCACGATCAACATCGCCCAGGAGGACGCGGTCGCCCGGGTCAAGGAGCTCACCGACGGCTACGGCGCCGACGTCTACATCGAGGCCACCGGGCACCCGTCCGCGGTGCCGCAGGGACTGAACCTGCTCCGCAAGCTCGGGACCTTCGTCGAGTACTCGGTGTTCAAGGACGACGTGTCCGTGGACTGGTCGATCATCTCGGACGACAAGGAACTCGACGTGCGCGGCGCCCACCTCGGCCCGCACACCTGGCCGGCGGCGATCAAGCTGCTCGAGGCCGAGACCCTGCCGATGTCGGAGATCTGCACGCACCAGTTCCCGCTCGAGCAGTTCCAGGAGGCCCTCGACCTGGTCGGCGACTCCGCCGGTGCCAGCGTCAAGGTGTCGATCATCCCGTCCCTGACCGCCCCCACCACGGCCGCACAGGCCGCACAGGCCGCACAGGCCTGACCGACTCCGCCAGCAGGGAGAGAACGAGCATGTCAGCGACGACAGCCCGCGCCACCGGCGCCCGCACGACCGCGCCCCGCACCGAGGGCCGCCTGGACCGGATGGGCATCCCCCGTCCGCTCGCCCTCGGGTTCGTCGCCGTCCTGGTCTTCATGACCGGGAACGGCGTCGAGTCGAACTTCATCACGCCGCACATGGTGGCGGTCCTCGGCAGCCCCGAGGCCACCGTGGCGACGATCGTCACGTTCTACAGCCTGGCCGCACTGATCGGCAGCTACGTCTCGGGTGCCCTGTCCGACCTGGTCGGGCCGCGCCGCGTGATGATCCTCGGCTTCGCCGTCTGGGTCGTGTTCGAGGTCCTGTTCCTGCTGGCACTCGGCGCCGGCAGCGTCCCGTTCGCCGCCGTCACCTACGCGTTGCGTGGGTTCGGCTACCCCCTGTTCGCCTTCGCGTTCCTGGTCTGGGTGAACATCACCACCCCGGTCGAACGGAACGGCTCCGCGGTCGGCTGGTTCTACGTCGCCTTCACGGGTGGCCTGCCGACCCTCGGCTCGCTGTTCGCGATCGGTGCCATCCCGGTGTTCGGCGGCGGAACGGTCGGTGAGACCGGCGCGATGGTCGCCTCGATCGGTCTCGTCGTGATCGGGTTCCTCATCATGCTGTTCGGCGTCCGGCTGCCGAACGGGTTCACGCGCATCGCCCCCGCCGGCGAGAGCGCCTGGCAGGTGCTGACGAGCGGCATCCGCCTGACGGTCACGCGACCGAAGATCCTGATGGGCTTCCTCGTCCGCCTGATCAACACCGCGCCGGAGTTCGGCATGTTCGTCGTGCTCCCCGCGGTCATCGCGAACGAGCGCGGCTGGGGCCAGAGCCGCTGGCTGCTCATGACCGTCTGCGTCTACGCGACGAACATCCTGGTCAACGCCCTGTTCGGCTGGGTCGGCGACAAGATCGGCTGGCAACGCACCGTCAAGTGGTTCGGCATCGTCGGCTCCGCCCTCGGGCTCATCGCCTGGTGGTACGTGCCGCAGCTCGTCCCCGCCGGTTCGGACTGGGGCTACGTGCTCTCCGTCGTCGCCGGCTGCGTGTTCGGCTGCCTGCTCGCCGGGTTCGTGCCGATGGGCGCGATCATGCCGGCGCTGGCCCCCGAGCACAAGGGCGCCGCCATGGCGATGTACACCACGGCCGCCGGTGGTGCCGCGTTCCTCGGCACCGGCGTCGTCGCCGCGGTCTTCGCCCTGGGCGGCGGCGGCCAGGCCGCCACGTGGACGTTCGTCGGCCTGTACGCCTGCGCGTTCGTGATGATCCACTTCCTCAAGGTCCCGCAGGGCGACCGAGGACACTGAGTTCCGGGCGACGACGGCCGTCCCGTCGTCGCCCGGTGCACCACCCCACCACCATCCCCGGAGGACCCGCACCATGACCACGATCCACGACGACCCGGACGAGTTCGCCGAAGACCAGCTGAGCGGCTGGCTCGCGCTCTACGCCGACCGGGTCCGCGGCGTCCACGGCGGCGTCGTCACCCTGCCCACCGAGGGGGCCGCACCGCAGGTCGCCGTCGTCGTCGGGGGCGGCTCCGGCCACTACCCCGCGTTCTGCGGCGTCGTCGGCCCGGGCTTCGCCACCGGCGCCGTCGTCGGCAACGTCTTCACCTCGCCGTCGACCGCGCAGGTCTACTCGGTCGCCAAGGCCGCCGACCAGGGCCGCGGTGTCGTGCTGTCGTTCGGCAACTACGCCGGTGACACCATGAACTTCGGGCTCGCGGCCGAGCGGCTGCGTGCCGAGGGCATCGACACCCGCATCGTCGTGGTCACCGACGACGTCGCCAGTGCCGACGACGAGACGAAGCGCCGCGGCATCGCCGGTGACTTCTCCGTCTTCAAGGCGATGGGCGCCGCCGCTGCCGAGGGAGCCGACCTCGACGAGGTCGAACGGATCGGCCGTGCGTCGAACGCCGCGACCCGCACCATCGGCGTCGCGTTCTCGGGCTGCACCATGCCGGGCGCGACCGAACCGCTGTTCACCGTCCCCGACGGCCACCTCGGCCTGGGGCTCGGCATCCACGGCGAGCCGGGCATCCAGGACGTCCCGCTTCTCCGGGCGACGGACCTGGCGTCCCTGCTCGCCGAACGGCTGCTCACCGACCGCCCCGCAGCCGCCGGCTCCCGGGTCGCCCCGATCCTCAACGGGCTCGGTGACACCAAGTACGAGGAACTCTTCCTGCTCTGGGGCCGGGTGCTGCCGCTGCTGCAGGACGCGGGGCTCGAGGTCGTCGAACCCGAGGTCGGCGAACTCGTCACGAGCCTCGACATGGGCGGCTGCTCGCTGACGCTGCAGTGGCTCGACGACGAACTCGAACGGCTCTGGCGCGCCGACGCCTACACGCCCGCGTACCGCAAGGTGGCGGCGCCGGTCGCGGCGCTCGTGCCGGCCGACGCGGTGGACGCCGCCGAGGACGAGGCGACGGTCGTGCCGGAGGCGACCGATGCCTCCCGGCAGGCCGCGCAGACGGCGCGAGCCGCCGTCGAGGCGATGGACGCGCTCCTGCGCGAGCACGAGGAGACGCTCGGCCGCATCGACGCGGTCGCCGGGGACGGCGACCACGGCCGCGGCATGGTCAAGGGGATCGGTGCGGCGCGCAAGGCGGTCGACGGGCTCGGCCCGGAGGCCGGGGTCGCCTTCGTCCTCGGACGCGCCGGTGACGCGTGGGCCGCGTTCGCGGGCGGCACCTCCGGTGTCCTGTGGGGCGCCGCACTCGAGGCGTTCGGCCGCTCCCTCGGCGACGACCGCGAGTCGTACCAGGCCGCCGACGTCGTCGACGCGGCGCAGGCCTTCGCCGACTCGATCGTCCACCTGGGCGGGGCGTCCCGCGGGGACAAGACGCTGCTCGACGCGCTGCTGCCGTTCGTGGACGAACTGCGCCGCGCCGTCGACACCGGCGCACCGCTCGTGGCAGCGTGGGAGACCGCGGCGCGGGTCGCGGTCGAGCAGGCCGAGGCCACCGCCGACCTCACGCCGAAGGTCGGACGGGCCAGGCCGCTGGCCGAGAAGAGCCTGGGGACACCCGACGCGGGTGCCACCTCGATGGGGATGATCCTCACGCGGATCGGCGAGGTCCTCGCCGCCCGTGCTGACAAGGAAGGAACACACGCATGACGTACCGTCTCGTGATCGGGTCCGACGACGCCGGGTTCGACTACAAGGAGATCATCAAGGCCGACCTGCTCGCCGACGACCGGGTGTCGGACGTCACCGACGTCGGCGTCGACGCGGACGGCCACACCGCCTACCCCCACGTCGCCGTGGACGCTGCGCGCCTGGTGGCGAACGGCGAAGCCGACCGGGCGATCCTGATCTGCGGCACCGGCCTCGGTGTGGCGATCAGCGCCAACAAGGTGCCGGGCATCCGTGCCGTCACCGCGCACGACTCGTACAGCGTGGAGCGGTCGATCCTGTCGAACGACGCCCAGGTGCTCTGCATGGGGCAGCGTGTCGTCGGCGTCGAGCTCGCCCGTCGGCTGGCGAAGGAGTGGCTCGGCTACGAGTTCGACCGTTCCAGTGCCAGCGCCGAGAAGGTCAACGCCATCTGCGAGTACGACGGCAGCGCGCCCGCCGGCGTCGACGCCCAGGCGTAGGCAGGGTTCCGCACGACACCGGTGTTCGCGCGCTGAACACGCCCGTTCGGGTGTTCGGCACGCGAACACCGGTGTCTTGCGAGCCATCCCGCGTCGGCTCACCCGCGCGCGGCCAAGCGGTGCACGACGGCCTTCGTCGCCTCGTACAGCTCGCGGTAGTCCCGGTAGCCGGCCTCGTACGCCGCGGTCGCTGCAGGGTCCGGTTCGATCACCGTCGCCGGCGGGTTCCACGCACCGATGTCCACGGTGTCGCCCGGCCCCGCGACGAGCTCGGCAGCCAGGTACGCCGAGCCGAAGCAGGCACCGATCGTCACGCTCGGCACCGTCTGCCGCAGCCCGGTGACGTCCGACACGATCGTGGGCCACAGCCGTCCGAGCAGCCCGCCGCCGGCCCCGACGAGTTCGCGGACCTCGACCCCGGCGTCGCGCAGGGCCTCGAGGTGGTGCCGTACCGCGTACGCCGTCGCCTCGAGCGTCGCCCGGTAGATGTCCCCGCGCGTGTGCCGGACCGTCAGCCCCGCGAGCACTCCGCGGGCGTCGGGGTCGGCGATCGGCGTCCGCTCCCCCGCGAAGTACGGCAGCATCAGCAGCCCGTTCGCCCCGATGCCGGAGCACCGCGCTTCCTCGAGCATGGTCGACCACTCGCCGTCGACCAGCCGTCGCAACCAGTCCGTGATCGCCCCGGAGGTCGCCATCCCCCCGGACACGCTCGGCTGGCCCGGGTGCGTGCCGACGGTCGTCCACATCCCCGGCACCGCCGTGGGTTCGGCCGTCGGCACGATCATGAACATCGTGGTGCCGTACTGCAAGAACATCCGGCCCGGCACGGACTCACCGACGCTCACGCCCTCGGCCCAGGCGTCGATGGTCCCGGCCGTCACGGGGATGCCGGCCGGGAGGCCCGTGGCCGCGGCCGCCTCGGGCGTCACGACGCCCGCCTGGTCGCCCGACCACAGCAGGCGCGGCATGGCGAGACCGGGTGCCAGCCGGTCGCACCACTCCGGGATCCACCGGTTCGCGTGCACGTCGTAGAGCGGTGTCGTCTGACTGGCCGAGTGGTGGTCGAGGACGTACTCGCCCGTCAGCCGCTCGACCACGCGGGACGACGGCATCGTGAACCGGGCAGCCCGCGCCCAGACGTCGGGTTCGTGCCGGGCGAGCCAGGCGAGCTTCACGCCGGCGGCCTGGGTGCTCAGGGCGGACCCGCAGCGGGCCCGGATCGCGTCCTCGCCGCCGAGCTCGGCCGCGACGTCGTCGAGCAGCTCCGCCGTGCGTGTGTCGATGCCGTACAGGATCGCCGGACCGAGCGGCGCACCGTCGACGTCGGTCAGCAGCGCACACGGTCCGATGCCACTCACGCCGACCGCCTGCACCTCGACGTCGGGCACGCGGTCGAGCAGGGAGCGGGTGAGGGCGGTGAACTCCTCCCACCAGACGTCGGAGTCCATCTCGACGAGGCCCTGCTCGGGGCGGTCGACTTCGTGGCGACGGCTCACCTCGGCGAGCACGGTGCCGTCGAACCGGGCCAGCAACGCCTTCGTGCTCGACGTCCCGATGTCCAGACCGAGCACCGCTCGCATGCCGCCTCCTTCGCCGCCACACGACCGCCGCCGGTCGCGCCACGAGTCTACGAGCGACGCCCAGCTGCCTGTCGGGGGCCGGACGTACGGTACCGACGACTCCAATGCTCCACGAGGGGAACCCGATGAAGAAGTCAGCCTGGCTGCCAGCCGTCATCGCACCGGTCGTCGTCGCCGGCGCCGTTGCCGCCCCGATGATCGCGAACGCCGCGAACGACCCGATCGCGGGGACGAACCCCAGCGCGTCGGACGTCATCGCCAGCATCGCGAAGTCGTCGGACGCCAAGTACTCGGGCAAGCTCTCGCAGACGAGCGCACTCGGGCTCCCCGAACTGCCCACCGGGTCCGGCGGCTCCTCGCTCGAGGGCGACGCCTCCGACGTGCTCGGGCTGCTCACCGCGTCGCACACCGCCCGTGTCTACGTCGACGGCCCCGACAAGCAGCGCGTCCAGCTGACGCAGCAGCTCGCCGAGCAGGACGTCGTCCGCAACGGCTCGGACGTCTGGACCTGGGACTCGAAGGAGCGAACGGCCACGCACGTGACCCTGCCGAGCGACACCGCGAAGGACCCGCGGGGCGGCACGACCACCCCGGCCGACATCGCGAAGCAGGCCATCGACGCGATCACCCCGACCACCACCGTGTCGAAGCCGACCGAGGTCAGCGTCGCCGGACACGACGCCTGGCAGATCACCCTCACGCCGAAGTCGTCCGACACCCTCGTCGGAGCCGTCCGGCTGGCGGTCGACCAGCAGACCGGGCTCCCGCTCCGTGCGAGCGTCCAGGCTGCAGGCGCGGACGACCCCGCGGTGCAGGTCGGGTTCACGAGCCTCGACTACGGCGCCCCGGCGGCCCGGCTCTTCGACTTCACCCCACCGTCGAACGCGAAGGTGACCGAAAAGGACCTGTCCGAGGCCGGATCCCACGCGAAGGGCGAGCACGGCGACCACCGTGGCACCCCGAGCGGTGACGAGCCGACCTTCACGGGCACGGGCTGGAGCACCATCGCCGAGCTCCCCGCCGGCACGGTCGACCGGTCCGGGCTCGAGGGCGAGGCCTCCGGCCTGCTCGACCAGCTGACGAAGCCCGTCGACGGCGGCCGTGCCGTGCAGACGTCGCTCGTCTCGGTCTACCTGACCGACGACGGCCGCGTGCTCGCGGGTGCCGTGCCGGTCGCCTCCCTGGTCGACGCCGCGAAGTGAGCGCGGTCGACCACGAGGTGAGCACAGCCGACCACGAGGTGAACTCAGCCGACCATCAGGCGAGCACGGCCGGGCCGGCGCCCGACCTGGCGATCCGCACCACGGACCTCCAGAAGGTGTTCCGCAAGCAGCGTGCGGTCGACGGGATCGACCTGGCGGTGCCGCGCGGCGCGGTGTTCGGGTTCCTCGGGCCGAACGGTTCCGGCAAGACCACCACGATCCGGATGCTGCTCGGGCTCTCGAGCGCGAGCGGCGGCACCATCGAGCTGCTCGGCGAACCGATGCCGAAGGCGCTGCACGACGTCCTGCCCCGCGTCGGTGCACTCGTCGAGGGGCCGGCCTTCTACCCGTACCTGTCCGGCCGGGCGAACCTGCAGCGCTTCGACGCCGCAGACCCCACGTCGGACCCGCGCTCCCGCAAGGCCCGCGTCGCCGATGCCCTCGACCGCGTCGGGCTGACCCACGCGGCCGACAAGAAGGCGCACGCGTACTCCCTCGGCATGAAACAGCGGCTCGGTCTCGCGAACGCCCTGCTGTCCCCGCGCGACCTGCTGGTGCTCGACGAGCCGACCAACGGCCTCGACCCACAGGGCACCCGCGAGGTCCGTAACCTCATCCGCTCCCTGGCCGACGACGGCACCACGGTGTTCGTGTCGAGCCACCTGCTGGCCGAGATCGAACAGATCTGCACGCACGCAGCCGTCATGCGGACGGGCAAGATCGTCGCGCAGGGCCCCCTCGACGAGCTGCGCGCAGCCGGGGCCCGGACCGTGACCGTGCGGACGCCCGACATCGGGCAGGCCGGTTCCGTCCTCACCCGACTCGGGCTCACCCCGCGGCACGACGGCGGGGCCGACGTACTGGTGGCCGACCTGCCGAACGAGCTGCTGCCGGAGACGATCACCACGGAGCTCGTGCGCGCCGACGTCCGGGTCCGAGGCCTGACGGTGGGCGGCGGCACCCTCGAGGACCTGTTCGTCGCACTCACCGGAGAGGGATTCGATGTCGCAGCCTGACGCGGCCGTGCGCGACCTGCCCGTCCGCCGCCGGCAGCGCCCGTTCGCACTGCTCGGTTCCGAACTCGCGCTGGTGTTCCGGCGTCGCCGCACCTGGGCGATGCTCGGGGCGCTCGCGCTCGTGCCGATCCTGATCGCGGTCGCCGTGAAGCTCACCACCGACGGCGATGACGGCGGGCCGGCGTTCCTCGGCGACATCACCAACAACGGCCTGTTCGTGGCGTTCACCGCACTGACCGTGTCGATCCCGCTGTTCCTGCCGCTGACCGTCGGCGTGGTCGCCGGTGACACCGTCGCGGGCGAGGCCAGCCACGGCACGATCCGCTACCTGCTCGTCGCACCGACGGGCCGCGTGCGGTTCATCCTGGTGAAGTTCGCCGGTGCCGTCGCGTTCTGCCTGGCCGCCACCCTGCTGGTGGTGCTGGTCGGAGCGGCGATCGGCGCCGTGCTGTTCCCGATCGGCCCCGTCACGCTGCTCTCCGGCACCCAGGTGGGCGGCTGGTCGTACGCCGGCCGCGCCCTGCTGCTCGCGCTGTACGTCGCGATGTCGATGCTCGGGCTCGTGGCGATCGGCATGTTCACGTCGACGCTGACGAACGTGCCGGTCGGCGCGATGGCCGCGACGGTCGTGCTCGCCGGGGCGTCGCAGGTGCTCGACCAGCTCCCCCAGCTCGACTGGCTGCACCCGTTCCTGTTCTCGCACCAGTGGCTCGGGTTCGGCGACCTGCTGCGCGACCCGATCTCGTTCGACTCGTTCGGGTCGAACGCGGTGCTGCAGCTCGGGTACGTCGTGGTGTTCGGGGCGCTGGCGTACAGCCGGTTCGCCTCGAAGGACATCCTGAGCTGACGCGGCAGGGGCCCGGCACGAAGGTGTCGGGCCCCTGCGACGGGCAGCTCGCTCAGCTCGCGGGCGACGCCGATCCGCCGGCCATCGTCTCCGTGTCGGTCCCCCGCGCATCGGCGTACCGGTCGCGCAGGTCACGGGCCTTCTCGGAGCGGTACCAGTCGAGCCGCGCCCCGGTCTCCACGGTCTGCATGCCGATCACGACCTTGCCGCGGGACTTCATCTCGGCGAGGTCCTCGTAGGCCTCGACGATGTACTCGAACGGGTAGAAGCCCGAGATCAGGACCTGCACGCGGCGGTCCTGCACGGCCTTCGCCAGCAGGGTGAGCAGCTCGCGCGTCTCCTCGTCCTCGGCGGGTGCACGGAGGAACCGGACCTCGATGTCCCGGCGCTCCTCCGACGACACGAAGCGCTCCTGGCCGACGCCGAGACGTTCGGCCAGCAGCTCGGCGTTGCTCTCGCCGTGGTTGTCGATGAACGCGGTGATCGGCCGGCCGTCGGCGATGTCGCGGATGCGGTCTTCCTCGCCCTCACCGTAGGCGACGGGCAGCGTGCCGATCTGTCGCAGGTAGTCGTGGTTGCGGGGGCTGCCGAGGGCGATCACGGTCGCGCCGGCGTCGTGCGCCAGCTGGCACTCGATGTGTCCGACGCCACCGGCTGCGGCCGAGATCACGACGGTGTCCTGCGGTCCGAGCCGGAGCGACCGGACGACCGACACCGCGGTGCAGCCCGCCAGGTACAGGCCGCCGGCGACCTCCCACCCGACGTGCTCCGGCTTCTTGATGACGGCGCCGCGCGGCACCGCGATCCACGTGGCGTGGGCGCCGCCGGTCGGCGCGTGCCCCATCACCTCGTCGCCGATGCGGAGGTCCTTCACGCCGTCGCCCCGTGCGCGCACGATGCCGGCGAAGTCGACGCCCTGGTGGGCGGGGAACTCGAGGTCGACGTGGTCGCGGAGCTTCCCCTCGCGCAGGAACCGCTCGATGTGGTTCAGGCCTGCGGCCACGATCTCGACGACGATCTCGCCCGGTCCGGCCTCGGGCTTCTGCTGGGGGACGAGCTCGACGACGTCGAAGTCGCCGTACCGGTCGTACTGCACTGCACTGCCGACTCGCATGGGTGCTCCTTCGCTCCAGGTGTGCGTCCGTGCTACTCGGTGTTCCCGCACGCAACCCGAAGACGTGGGGTACCGCGGCTGTGGACGTGACCAGACGACGGACTGGAGGCCCGTGGCGGCGCCGCCACGGGCCTCCAATCCGCCGTCACGCGCGTCCACCGCACGTGGGGACCGGGCTCAGTGCTTGCCGGCGGCCGCGATGACGGCGCGGACCGTCTCGGGGTCGAGGCGGAACGCCCGCGGGTCGGCGTCGCCCCGTGGCACGCGGACCGGTGTCGACCAGACGGAGCCGTCTGCGGCGACGTCGACGACGAGCGCGCCGCTGTCGACGACGGCGGATTCCTCGTCGTACGGGCCGACGACGTCGGTGTCGTTCGCGACACCGGGGGCGACGAGGACAGGGACGCGGGCGAGCGACCCGGCGAAGTGGTGGTGGTAGTGGCCTGCGAGGACGACCCGCACGTCGGAACCGCGGATGACGTCGGCGAGCGCCTCGGGGTTCTGCAGGCGGAGGGCCTCGTGCAGCTCGGTCGGGGCGGGCAGCGGCGGGTGGTGCAGGACGACGACGGTGCCGCGCGGGGCGTCGTCCGGGCCGCTGTGGGCGTCTTCGGCGAGGGCCGTGCGCAGGTGCTCGAGCGCCGTGTCGCTGAGCTCGCCGTACCCGGCACCCGGGACGCTCGTGTCGACGGTCACGATCCGTCGACCCGCGACGACCGACTGCCCGGAGACGGGGACCGTCGGCGGCAGGTACTCCAGCGTGTGCATCAGCGCCGTGCCGCCGTCGCCCAGGAGGTGCCCGTTCGCCAGGACCTGCCGGAAGCCCTCGCGCAGGTCGTGGTTGCCGGGCACCGCGACGAGGGCCGCTCCGTGCCGTTCCGCCCAGCCGCCGAGGCGGTCCCGCACGGTCGCGTAGGACTCGGGGCTGCCGTCCTCGGAGACGTCGCCCGAGACCACCACCAGCCCGATGCCGGGCACCGCGTCGACGTGGGCGAGCAGCCGTTCGAGGGCGGCCGTGGTGTCGACCGCGCCCTGGTGCAGGGACCCGTCGCCGGTCAGGTGGGTGTCGGAGAGGTGGAGGATGCGGAGGGTCCCGGCTGCTGGCGGCTGCATGCGTCCACGGTAGCCACGGCCCCCGTCAGTCCGGCGCGGCCGCGAGCTGGTCCTCCAGGTTGAACACCTCGGGCAGCACCCGCGCCGTCTGGTCGGCGCGCCCGGTGGCCCCGGCGAAGAGGTCCTGCATGTGCACCTCCCACGCCGCGGCCACCTCGGACGCGGCGAGCGCGGCGTCCGCATCGGCCACCGAGTCCGTCTCGTAGTACCCGATGAGCAGTCCGTCGTCGTCGAGGAACAGTGAGTAGTTCCGCCGCCCCGCCGCCGCGATCGCCCGGAGCATCGCCGGCCACACGGTGGCGTGCCGCTCGCGGTAGGCGTCGAGCAGCTCGACCTGCACCTGCAGCCGGAAGCAGACGCGGGTCACCGGCCGGCCTGTTCGCGGCGACGCTGCTCGGCGTCGTGGACGGTGCGCTCGTCGGCGGTGCGGACCGTCCCGGTGACCGTGGTGACGGTGCCGTAGCGCTCGGCCTCGATCGCCTCGAGGGTCTTGCCCTGCGTGCGCGGTGCCCAGATCGTGCCGACCAGGAACGACAGCGCGAGGAGGCCCAGGATCAGGCCGCCGAGGGCCCGCAGCCCGATGTCCGACAGCAGCAGCGGGAACCAGATGCTCAGCAGGCCGACCATGACACGGGCGGCCAGGAACAGCACGCCCTGGGCGCTGGCGCGGTACCGGGTGGCGAAGAGCTCGCTCGTCCACAGGCCGTAGAACGCCTGCGCGCCGATGCCCGACGAGATGCCCCACGCCACGGCGAAGAACAGCAGGGTGCCGAGGTTGGCGGGCGCGTAGATGAGGACGGCCCACGCGATGATCGCCAGCACGGCCCCGGCGGCGTAGAGCGCGCGGCGGCTGACCCGGTCGGCGTACCGCATGAAGCCGAAGTACGTCGCGGCCACGGTGCAGCCCCAGACCAGGATCTGCAGTCCGTACTGCTCGGTGACGCTCGTGACCCCGGTCGCCGCGTACACCCGCGGCTGGAAGATGCCGGCCTGCCCGGCGACGGTGTTCCAGAGCGCGTAGACGCCGAACAGGAACAGCATCGCGGTCAGGTTCTTCCGGCGGCTGAACAGCTGCGTGATCCCGTGGAAGAAGTTCGCCGTGCCGGTGGCCGCGCGCTCGTCCTTCCAGATCGCCGACTCGGGCAGCCCGCGGCGGAGCCACCACACGATGGCGGCGACGACGAACAGGTGGGCGAAGATGAGGCGGCTGCCGAGCAGGCCGAGCGGGGCCGCGGCGATCGCCAGGGCGAACCCGACCATCGGCCCGATCGACCACGCGAGCTGTGCCGTGCCGACGTGGGCCGCGCGCTTGTCCGCGGGGGCCTGCTCGGCGATGTAGGTCCAGCTCGCCGGCACACCCGCACCGACGGCGATGCCGGTCAGGATGAAGCCGACCAGGAGCATGCCGTAGCTGCCGGCGAACACCGCGAGCAGGATGCCGAGCATGTAGAGGAGCAGGTCGTACGTGTAGATGAACTTCCGGCCGTACCGATCACACAGCGGTCCGCCGACGATCGCGCCGAGGGCGGCACCGAAGGCGTTCGCGGACAGGCTCGCGAGCAGGCCGACCTCGAGGTCGCCGATCCGGAACTCCGCCTGCCACAGGCTCAGGCTCGTGGCGATCGCGATGATCGACCCCGACTCGATGTAGTTCGACATGGCCACCGAGACGGTGGCCTTCCAGCCCGTGGTGTTCCGGGCTCCGATGCGGACCGCCATTGGTCCTCCGTTCGCGTGTTCGTCGGTGAATCGTTTCAACGGGACGACGAGGACGATAGCGCTCCGGTGCGTGCGCTGGCAAGAGCGGATTCGCCGGGCACCAGCCGCGTACCTCGCACCGTGCGCGGGCAGTCGACGCGACACCCCACGGACGGGAGGCCCGGTACCGGCCCGCCCCGCGCCTCCCGTCCGCGTTTTCCACAGATCACGGCGCGGGCCGACCGCGCGGACCGCGCCGATGCCAGGATGACCACATGGCGGTCAGTGTGCGAGAGGTGGCAGCGCTCGCGGGCGTGTCCCTCGGAACGGTGTCGAACGTGCTGAACCGCCCCGACAAGGTCGCTCCCGGCACGGTGGAACGCGTGCAGTCGGCGATCGCGACGCTCGGGTTCGTCCGCAACGACTCCGCACGGCAGCTCCGGGCCGGACGCAGCTCAACCGTCGGCCTCATCGTGCTCGACGGCGGCAACCCGTTCTTCACCGACGTCGCCCGGGGTGCCGAGGACGCCGCGATGGACAACGGCCTCGCGGTCCTGATCGGCAACTCCGACGAGTCGACCGACCGCGAACGCACCTACGTCGACCTGTTCGAGGAACGCCGTGTCGCCGGACTCCTGATCTCCCCCGCCGGTGACGACCTGTCCCGCCTCGCGCGGCTGCGCGACCAGGGCACCGCCGTGGTGCTGGTGGACCGTCGCGCCGACGACGAGCACTTCGCCTCGGTCTCCGTCGACGACGTCGCGGGTGGCCGCATCGCGGTCGAGCACCTCGCGGCGATCGGCCGCACCCACATCGCCTTCGTCGGCGGGCCGTTCGGCATCCGCCAGGTCGCCGACCGGCACGCCGGGGCACTCGCCGCCGCCCAGGCCGCGGGCATCCGGCTCGAAGCCCTGCCGACCACCTCGCTGTCCGTGCTCGAAGGGCGCCGCATCGGCGAAGCGATCCAGGCCCGCCCGGCCGCCGATCGCCCGGACGCCGTCTTCGCCGCCAACGACCTGCTCGCCGTCGGGCTCGAACAGGCCTTCATCATGCGCGGCACCATCGCGGTGCCCGAGCAGATCGCCATCGTCGGCTACGACGACATCGCGTTCGCCGAGTCCGCCGTGGTCCCGCTGACGTCGGTACGGCAGCCGGCGCAGGACCTCGGCCGCCGCGCGATCGAACTCCTGACGAAGCAGGTCGAGCAGGGGCAGGACATCGACCTCGAGCACGTGGAGTTCACACCGGAGCTCGTGGTGCGGCAGTCCTCCGTCGCCGACGCCTAGGGGCCGGTCCGGACACGGCTCCCCCGCCGCCTACGATCGGAGCATGGTGCATGTCCCCCGGCGCGACGGTCCGCCGAGCGTGCACCACGTCGCCGCCCGGGCCGGGGTCTCGCTCGCCACGGTCTCGAACGTCCTGAACCACCCCGAGCGGGTCGCCGACGCCACCGCCGCACGCGTGCGGGATGCGATCGACGCGCTCGGGTACACCCCGAACCGCAACGCCCGCGCCCTGGTGTCCGGCAGCACGCGCGCGATCGGCCTGGTCGTGATGTCGCTGCGGAACTCCCTGTTCAGCGACATGGTCAACGGAGCGCAGCTGGCCGCGCGGGAACGCGGCTTCACCCTGCTGATCGCCAGCAGCGAGGACGACCTGCAGGCGCAGGGCGAACACCTCGCCTACCTCGAGAGCGCCCGGGTGTCGGGGATCCTGCTCGCCTCGATGACGGAGTCGCGTGACCAGGTCGAGGTCGCGCGGCGCCACGGCCGACCCGTCGTGTACGTCAACTACGAACCGACCGAGCTCGACGCGTGCGCGGTGGTCGTGGACAACGAGCAGGCCGGGTTCCTGGCGACCGAGCACCTGATCGACCGCGGCTGCCGACGCATCGGGTTCGTGAGCGCCCGTCCGGACCTGCAGCCCGTCGACCGCCGACGGGCGGGGGTACTGCGGGCCGTCGCGGCGCACCCGGGGGTCGTACTCGTCGACGTCGACGCCGGGGACATCGACCCTCCCGGAGGCACCGACGCCGGGCTCCGCATCGCGCGGATGCCCGAGGGCGAACGCCCCGACGGAGTGCTGGGCGTGACCGACCTGCTCGCGATGGCGGTCGTCTCCGAGCTCCGAGCCGCCGGGATCCGCGTCCCCGAGGACATCCCCGTGTCGGGCTGCGACCACAACTCCGTGGCGTGGGGTGGTGCGGTGCCGCTGACCTCGGTGACGATGCACGGCTCGGAGATGGGTGCGGCCGCGGTGGAACTGCTGCTCGAGGAACTCACCGACCCGATGCACGTGCACCGGACCGTCGTGCTCGGCAGCGAGCTGGTGCCCCGCGAGAGCACGCTCGGTCGCGAGGGCGCGGCCGCAGCGGCCGCCGCGGCAGCCGTCGCTGGTGCGACACCGAGCGACCCGAGGCGCACCGAGGCCTGACCGGCGGCGGACCAACCCGCGAAAGCGACACATCCGCGGGCCGTCGCTGCGTCCGGTTCGCCAGAGCGACAGATCGGCGCGAACGTTCGGCGGCACACTGTCGCTTTCGCGGACAGTGGGCAGCGGCAGCGGCCGGGGCAGCGGGCTGCGGGCAGTGGGCAGTGGGCAGTGGGCAGTGGGCAGCGGGCTGCCGGGCCGGGCCGGCGCGCACGAGGCGACGCGGGCCCGCGGACGCGACCGGACACCGGACGGGAGGCGCGGGGCGGGGCCGGCACGGGCCTCCCGGCCGGCGGGCGGCGCGACCACCGCACGGTGCAGCACCGCGCGTCGGCTCGGTGCGAGGTTGCGCACTCCGTGCGAGCCCGCGCGCCCGTCACCGAGTGTTGAACCTCGCACCGAACGACGAACGAGCGAGCGAGCTGCGGGATCGCGTAACGAAATCGGCACAGCGATTGACACGCTTCAATCCTCGTGGTTCCATCCTGATTGAAACGTTCTAAAACGCAGTAACCGGACCCCGCGACGGCGCGGGATCCGGGTCCGTTTCACCCGGGGTACCCCAGCCCCGGGCCTTACGAGGAGGTAAGGAATGTCAGTTCGTTCCGTGACCAAGCGCGCGATCGCCATCGGCGGCGCGACGGTCCTGATCGGCGGGCTCGCAGCGTGCTCGTCCGGCGGCTCCGCCGACGAAGGCGGCGGCAAGGTCGAGATCACCTACCAGGCCGACAACGCCCCGGCCACCGCGGCCACCGCGAAGCCGCTCATCGAGGCCTTCGAGAAGGCCAACCCCGACATCACCGTCAAGTTCGACACCCGCCCCCAGGGCACCGACGGCGACAACCTGATCAAGACCCGGCTGTCGACCGGCGAGGCCGCCGACGTCTTCAACTACAACTCCGGCTCGCTCATGCAGGCCCTCAACCCGGACAACACCCTGGTGGACCTGTCCGACGAGAAGTGGGCGAGTGACGTCGACCCGCAGTTCACCAAGGTCGTCAGCACCGACAAGGGCATGTACGGCGCCCCGTTCGGCACGAGCTTCGGCGGTGCGGTGCTCTACAACACGAAGGTCTACGACGACCTCGGCCTCAAGGTCCCGACCACGTGGGACGAGTTCATCAGCAACAGCGAGAAGATCAAGGACGCCGGCGACGTCGCCCCGATCATCCAGACCTACGGCGACACCTGGACCAGCCAGCTGTTCGTCCTCGGCGACTTCGCGAACATCACCGCGCAGGACGACAAGTGGGCGGACGACTACACCGCCAACAAGGAGTCCTACGCCGACGAACCCGCTCTCGCCGGGTTCGAGCACCTCGCCGAGGGCAAGGACAAGGACCTCTACAACGAGGACTACGCCTCGGCCACGCAGGCGAACGGCCTGAAGATGCTGGCCGACGGCACCGGCGCGCAGTACCCGATGCTCACGAACGCGATCTCGGCGATCCAGCAGGACTCCCCCGACGCCGTCGACGACATCGGCGCGTTCGCCCTGCCGGCCGAGGACGCCGCGGACACGAACCTGACGATCTGGGAGCCGAACGGCCTGTACATCCCGAAGACGACCACCGGTGACAAGCTGGCGGCCGCGAAGAAGTTCGTCGCCTTCGCGAACTCCACCGAGGGCTGCCAGGTGCAGAACGACACCGGCACCCCCGCCGGCCCGTACGTCATCTCGACCTGCTCGCTCCCGGACGACGTGCCCCCGATGATCGACGACCTGCAGCAGTACCTGGACGACGGCAAGGCGAGCCCCGCGCTCGAGTTCCTGTCCCCGATCAAGGGCCCGAACCTCGAGAAGATCTGCGTGCAGGTCGGCTCGGGCATCACCACCGCGAGCAAGGGCGCCGACCAGTACGACGACGACGTCGTCCAGCAGGCACAGCAGCTCGGCATCAAGGGCTGGTGATCGGCGTGACCGCGACCCTCACGACGGCGGTGGCCCCGCCGCAGACACGCAAGGCCGGCCGCCCCGGACCCGCGCGCAAGCGGATGCGCTCGTTCTACCCCGCGTGGTTCTTCATCCCCGCGATCGCGCTGTACGTCGTGTTCTTCGCGGTCCCGACCTTCGCCGGGTTCTACTTCTCACTCACCCGCTGGACGCTGTTCGACCAGACCTTCATCGGCTTCGACAACTTCGTCCGGTTCTTCCAGGACCCGCAGCTCGTCTCCGGGTTCGTGCACACCTTCCAGTACGGCTTCGTGACGAGCGCGGCGAAGGTGGTCCTCGGACTCGCCCTCGCCCTGCTCCTCACGTCGCCCGTGCTGGGGCGCGGCTACCTGCGGGCGGTCGTGTTCTTCCCGGTGCTCGTGTCGACCATCGGCATCGGCATCACGTTCAAGGCGCTGATGGACCCGTTCCACGGGATCATCAACGGCGTGCTGGGTTCGGTCGGCCTGCCCACCCCCGGGTGGCTGACCGACCCGGCGCTCGCGCTGTGGAGCGTCGCAGCGGTGGACGTCTGGAAGGGCGTCGGCATCGCGACGCTCATCTTCATCGCCGGCATCGTGGCGATCCCGCAGGAGTACTTCGAGGCGGCACGGGTCGACGGCGCGAGCGCGTGGTCGATCTTCCGGAACATCACGTTGCCGCTGTCCCGCCCCGCGATGGGCACGGTCATCATCCTGTCGCTCATCGGCGGCCTGCGGTCGTTCGACCTGATCTGGGCGATGACCGGCGGCGGGCCGGGGTTCACGAGCGACGTGATCGCGAGCGTGATCTACAAGCAGTACCAGGCCGGGTTCTACGGCCTGTCCACCGCCGGCAACGTGGTCCTGTTCGTCGTCGTCACGGCGATCATGGTGCCGATCTCGTGGCTCCTCAACCGCAAGGAGGCAGAGCTGTGACCACGCTCGCCAGCACCCGCGTCAGCACCCCGACGCGGTCCCGCCACCCCGGCCGTGCCCGCCGGTGGATCATCGGCTCGATCGCCATCGTCGTCAGCTTCGTCGTCTTCCTGGTGCCGTTCGTCTTCGTCCTGCTCCAGGCGGCGAAGAACCCCGCCGAGGCGAACCAGCTCGGCTTCAGCCTGCCGACCGACTGGCAGCTGTGGCAGAACCTGCAGGCGGTGTTCCAGAGCGGCGACGGTGGGATCCTCCGCGCGTTCTGGAACAGCGCCCTGCTCACCGTCGGCAGCGTCACCGTCATGGTCGTGTTCTCCGCGATGGTCGGGTACGTCCTGCAGCGGCGACCGAGCCGGTGGAACGCCCTGATCAACTTCTTCGTGCTGGCGGGGCTCATCGTGCCGCCGGCGATCGTGCCGACCATCTGGGTGCTGCAGGGGCTCAACCTGTTCAAGACCATGGGCGGGATGATCCTCATCGAGGCGACCTTCGGCCTGTCGTTCTGCATCCTGCTGTTCCGGGCGTTCGTCGCGACGATCCCGAAGGAACTCGACGAGGCGGCCGTGCTCGACGGCGCTGGCCCGATCCGCCTGTTCTTCGGGGTGGTGCTGCCACTGCTCAAGCCGGTGATCATCACCGTCGTGCTCGTGCAGTCGGTGACGGTGTTCAACGACTTCACCAACCCGCTGTACTTCCTGCCGGGGTCCGAGAACGCGACGGTGCAGCAGACGCTCTACGCGTTCCAGAGCCAGTCGGTCAGCCAGCTGAACCTGCTGTTCACCGACGTGCTGCTCATCACGATCCCGCCGCTGATCCTCTACGTCTTCTTCAACCGTCAGATCGTCGCCGGCATGACCAGCGGCGCCGTCAAGGGCTGACCGCCCACCCCGGCCTGGAGGCGCGACCCGCCTCCGCCACACCGCCCACCCGGGCGGACGGCCGGGCCCACGACCCCCGCACCGGTCGACGACGACCGGTCGCGTGAAAGGACCACCACATGACCACCTGGACCGCACCGTTCATCGCGGCCGACACCGACCTCGGCAGCGCTCCGATCCTGCGTCGGGAGTTCACCCTCGACGACGGCCACGGCGCCGTCACCGCCGCCACCCTCGACGTCAGCGCCCTCGGCGTCGTCGAGGCCTGGCTCGGCGGGCAGCGCGTCTCCGACCACCTGCTCGAACCGGGGTGGACGAGCTACGAGTGGCGCATCCGCGTCGTCTCGCACGACGTCACCGAGCACCTGTCCGACACGGTCCCCGGGCAGCCGGCCGTGCTCGCGCTCGTCGTCGGAAACGGCTGGGCCGCCGGACGTCTGGCCTGGGGCGGGGGCGGTGGCTGGTACACCGACGAGCGCGCCGGGTTCGCCGAACTCCGGATCACCTTCGCCGACGGGCACGAGCAGCACGTCACGACCGACACCGACTGGCAGGCCCTGTCGAGCGCGATCACCGCGGACCAGCTCTACGACGGGCAGGACATCGACGCCCGACTCCGCGACGGCTCGTTCCTGACGCCCGGCGAGGTCACCGTGCCCAGCGTTGACGGGCACCGGGGGCAGACGAGCACGGTGCACACGGTCGACATCGGCGAGCGCGAACTCGTCGCCGACACGGTGCCGCCGGTGCGCCCGCTGGCCGAGATCGCCCCGGTGGCGATCTGGACGAGCCCGTCGGGAGCGACCCTGCTCGACTTCGGCGTGAACCTGGTCGGGTGGCTCCGGGTCACCGCGACCGGCCCGGCCGGCACCGTGCTGACCCTGCAGCACGCCGAGGTGCTCGAGCACGACGAGCTCGGCACCCGCCCCCTGCGCACCGCGAAGGCGACGGACCACTTCACCCTGCGCGGTGACGACGAGCCCGAGACGTTCGAGCCCCGGTTCACGTTCCACGGGTTCCGGTACGCGCAGGTCGACGGCTGGCCGGGCACGCACGACGAACTCCGCGCTGCGGTCACCGCCGTGCAGGTCGGGTCGGACCTCACCCGCACCGGCACGTTCGCGTCGAGCCACGAGCTGCTGAACACCTTCCACGACAACGTCGTCCGGGGCATGCAGGGCAACTTCCTGAGCGTGCCGACGGACTGCCCGCAGCGCGACGAGCGACTCGGCTGGACGGGCGACATCGCCGCGTTCGCCCCGACGGCCTCGTACCTGTTCGACACCCGGACGTTCCTGGCCGACTGGCTGCGCGACGTCTGGCTCGAGCAGCAGCACGCCGACGGGATCATCCCGTTCGTGGTGCCGGACGTGCTGAAGTACTCCCCCGCCGAGGACTTCGGCACGCCCGACGCGACCGCCGTCTGGTCGGACGCCGGGGTCTGGGTGCCGTGGACCCTGTACCAGGCGTACGGCGACACCGCGGTGCTCGAGGAGCAGTTCGACTCGATGGCCGCACACCTGCGCCGGGTCCGTGACCACCTGTCCCCGGAGGACCTGTGGGACACCGTGTTCCAGTTCGGCGACTGGCTCGACCCGGACGCCCCGCCCGAGGCCCCGGCCGACGCGAAGGCCGACAAGGGCGTCGTCGCGACCATCTGCGCCTACCGGTCCGCGACGATCGTGGCGGACGCGGCGGAGGTGTTGGGCGGTCACGAGGCGGAAGCAGCGGAGTTCCGGGAACTCGCCACGCGCCTCCAGGCCGGGTTCCGCACCCACTACCTGCAGGATGACGGGCGGATCCTGTCGGACGCGACCACGGTGTACACACTGGCGATCGTGTTCGGGATCCTGTCCGAACAGGAGCAGGCCGTGGCCGGCGAGCGTCTCGCCGAGCTGGTCGAGGCGTCCGGGTACCGGATCTCGACGGGCTTCGCGGGAACGCCCTTCATCACCGATGCGCTGACGCAGACGGGGCACCTGGAGGACGCGTACCGGCTGCTGCTGCAGACGGAGTGCCCGTCGTGGCTGTACCCGGTGACGATGGGGGCGACCACGGTGTGGGAGCGCTGGGACTCGATGCTGCCGGACGGCACGATCAACCCGGGTGAGATGACCTCGTTCAACCACTACGCACTCGGTGCCGTGGCGGACTGGATGCACCGGGTGGTGGGTGGTCTGTCGCCGCTGTCGCCGGGGTACGAGTCCGTGCTCATCGCCCCGCAGCCGGGCGGTGGACTGACGTGGGCGGAGACCTCGCTCGACACCGTGCACGGGCACGTCGCGGTGCGGTGGGAGCTCGTCGACGGGGAGTTGCACGTCCGGGCGACCGTCCCCGAGGGCGTGACCGCGGTGGTGCGCCTGCCGGGTGCTGCGGAGCAGCGGCTCGGCAGCGGAAGGCACGACCTGCGCGCGCCCGCCGCGGTCCCCGCCGCGTAGGGGTCTGCCGGAACCAGGTTCCGGACACAACACCGCGGAAGTGCGTGGTGCTGTGTCCGGAACCTGGTTCCCCGCCCCGCCCCGCCCCGCCCCGCCCACAGCACCACCGCGGTTGCGCGAAACCCGCGCAAGCCGTACTGTATGAAACGATTCAATCGCACACGAGGAAGTGACACGATGACATCGACCCCGAGCTTCGCCGGCATCGCCGACCAGCTGGCACGACAGCAGATCGAGCTGCCCAGCTGGGCCTTCGGCAACTCCGGCACCCGCTTCAAGGTGTTCAGCACGCCGGGCACCCCGCGCGACCCCTACGAGAAGATCGCCGACGCCGCCCAGGTGCAGCGGTACACCGGCCTGGCGCCCACCGTCGCACTGCACATCCCGTGGGACCTGGTGGATGACTTCGCCGACCTCAAGCGCCACGCCGAGGAGCACGGGGTCTCGCTCGGCACCGTCAACTCGAACACGTTCCAGGACGACGACTACAAGTTCGGCGCCCTGACCCACGTCGACGAGACGATCCGGCAGAAGGCGATCGACCACCACCTGCGCTGCATCGACGTGATGGACGCCACCGGGAGCCGCGACCTGAAGATCTGGCTCGCCGAGGGCTCGAACTACCCGGGGCAGGAGGACATGCGCTCCCGCCAGGACCGTCTGCACGAGTCGCTCAGCACGATCTACGACCGCCTCGGCGCCGACCAGCGACTGGTGCTCGAGTACAAGTTCTTCGAGCCGTCGTTCTACCACACGGACGTCCCCGACTGGGGCACCAGCTACGTGCAGACGGCGGCGCTCGGGCCGAAGGCGATGGTCTGCCTCGACACCGGGCACCACGCCCCCGGCACGAACATCGAGTTCATCGTGATGCAGCTCCTGCGCCTCGGCAAGCTCGGTTCCTTCGACTTCAACTCGCGCTTCTACGCCGACGACGACCTGATCGTGGGCGCCGCGGACCCGTTCCAGCTGTTCCGGATCCTGGTCGAGGTCGTCCGCGGCGGCGGGTACGACAACCCCGACGTCGCGTTCATGCTCGACCAGTGCCACAACATCGAGGACAAGATCCCCGGCCAGATCCGCTCGGTGCTCAACGTGCAGGAGATGACGGCCCGCGCGCTGCTCCTCGACCGCGTCGCACTGACCGCCGCGCAGGAGGCGCACGACGTCCTCGGCGCGAACGAGGTGTTCATGGACGCCTACCAGACCGACGTCCGGAAGGACCTCGCCGCGTGGCGCGAGTCCCGCGGGCTGCCGGCGAACCCGATGCGCGCGTACCTGGATTCGGGCTACCAGCAGTCCATCGCCGAGGACCGCGTCGGCGGCGTCCAGGCCGGCTGGGGCGCGTAGGAACATGACGAACACAGTGGAGGCACGGGTGGACCCCGCAATGCACGGCACCGACGCAGAGACCACGATCCGGGCGCTGGTCGCGCGCTCGAACGCGCTCGGCTCGGATCCGCGGATCACGAACTACGCGGGCGGGAACACCTCCGCCAAGGGCACCGACACCGACCCCGTCACGGGCGAACCGGTCGAGCTGCTCTGGGTGAAGGGCACCGGGGGCGACCTCGGCACCCTCACCCCGGCGGGCCTCGCGGTCCTGCGCGTCGACCGCGTCCGTGCCCTCCAGGACGTCTACCCCGGCGTCGAGCGCGAGGACGAGATGGTCGCCGCCTTCGACTACACGCTGCACGGGAAGGGTGGAGCCGCGCCGTCGATCGACACCGCGATGCACGCCCTCGTCGACGCCGCCCACGTCGACCACCTGCACCCCGACGCCGGCATCGCGATCGCCACCGCGGCGGACGGTCCGGCCCTGACCGAGCGGATCTTCGGCGACCGGGTCGTCTGGGTGCCGTGGCGACGGCCCGGGTTCCAGCTCGGGCTCGACATCGCAGGCGTCAAGCGTGACCACCCGCAGGCGATCGGCACGATCCTGGGCGGCCACGGCATCACCGCGTGGGGGGACACGAGCGACGAGGCCGAGGCGAACTCCCGCTGGATCATCGACACCGCCGAGCAGTACCTCGCGGAGCACGGCACGGCGGACCCGTTCGGCGGCATCCGAGCGGGGTTCGAAGCACTGCCGACCGACGAACGTCGCGCACGCGCCGCAGCCCTCGCCCCGACGATCCGCGGCATCGCCGGGCACGACAAGCCGGTCGTCGGGCACTTCACCGACAGCGACGTCGTGCTCGAGTTCCTGGCGAGCGAGCGCGCCGAAGCACTCGCGGCCCTCGGCACGAGCTGCCCGGACCACTTCCTGCGCACCAAGGTCACGCCGCTCATCCTCGACCTGCCCGCAACGGCCTCCGTCGAGGAGCAGACCGCACGCCTGCACCAACTGCACGAGCAGTACCGCGCGGACTACCAGGCGTACTACGACCGGCACGCGACGCCGGACTCCCCCGCGATCCGCGGCGCCGACCCGCTCATCGTGCTGGTGCCCGGTGTCGGGATGTTCTCGTACGGCAAGGACGCCCAGACCGCCCGGGTCGCCGGTGAGTTCTACGTGAACGCGATCAACGTGATGCGCGGCGCCGAGTCGGTCAGCACCTACGCCCCCATCGACGAGACCGAGAAGTTCCGGATCGAGTACTGGGCCCTCGAAGAGGCGAAGCTGCAGCGGATGCCCGCGCCCAAGAAGCTCGCGACGCGCATCGCCCTGGTCACCGGGGCGGCGTCGGGCATCGGCAAGGCGATCGCGAAGCGCCTGGCGGCCGAGGGTGCGGCCGTCGTCATCGCCGACCTCGACCTGGCGAAGGCGCAGGAGACCGCCGCCGAGATCGGCGGCCTCGACCAAGCCATCGGCGTCGCCGCGAACGTGACGGACGCCGCCGCGATCGACCAGGCGATCCAGCAGACCCTGCTGCACTTCGGCGGCCTCGACCTCGTCGTGAACAACGCGGGTCTGTCGCTGTCCAAGAGCCTGCTCGAGACCACCGAGCAGGACTGGGACCTGCAGCACGACGTGATGGCGAAGGGTTCGTTCTTGGTGTCGAAGGCCGCGGCGAAGGTCCTCATCGAGCAGGGCCTGGGCGGCGACATCGTCTACATCTCGTCGAAGAACTCGGTGTTCGCCGGGCCGAACAACATCGCGTACTCCGCCACGAAGGCCGACCAGGCCCACCAGGTGCGGCTGCTCGCGGCCGAGCTCGGGGAGCACGGCGTCCGCGTGAACGGCATCAACCCCGACGGGGTCGTGCGCGGCTCCGGCATCTTCGCGAGCGGCTGGGGCGCCAACCGCGCCAAGACGTACGGCATCGAGGAGCAGGACCTCGGCAAGTTCTACGCGCAGCGCACGATCCTCAAGCGCGAGGTCGTGCCCGAGAACGTCGCGAACGCCGTCTACGCCATCTGCACCGACGACTTCTCGCACACCACCGGCCTGCACGTGCCCGTCGACGCCGGCGTCGCCGCGGCCTTCCTGCGGTAGCGACGACCAACGAACCGAGCAGGAGCACGGCATGCACACCAGCGGCAGCGTCGCCGCGGTCGACCTCGGGGCGACCAGCGGCCGGGTGATCGTCGGCCACGTCGACCCCGACGGAGTCCGGATGGACCACGTCGCCCGGTTCCCGAACGGCCCCGTCACCCTGCACGAGGGCGACGCCGACACCGGCCGCGACACCCTGCACTGGGACGTCGTCGAGCTGTACCGGCAGGTGACCGAGCGGCTGCGGCGTGCGTTCGCCGAGCACCCTGCGATCGCCAGCATCGGCATCGACTCGTGGGCGGTCGACTACGGCCTGCTCCGCGACGGCCGACTGCTCGGGCTGCCGTCGCACTACCGCGACGACCGGCACCAGGGCGGTGTCGTCCCCGTGCACGACCGGATGGGCGCCACCGAGCTGTACGCCCGGAACGGCCTGCAGCACCTGCCGTTCAACACCCTGTTCCAGTGGGCTGCCGACCCGTCACTGCAGCTCGCGCAGCGTGCGCTGCTCGTGCCCGACCTGCTCGGGTACTGGCTGACGGGGGTCGAGGCGGCCGAGCGCACGAACGCCTCGACGACCGGGGCACTGAACGCGACCACCCGTGGGTGGGACCCCGCGGTGCGGGCTGCTGCGGGCCTCCCGACCGGGCTGCTGCCCACGCTGCGCGACCCGGGCGACCGACTCGGCCCCCTGCTGCCGTCCGTCGCCGCGCTCGTCGGCGGGCAGACCGACGTGACGCTGGTCGGTTCGCACGACACGGCGAGCGCCGTCGTCGCGGTCCCCGCGACGGAGCCGGACTTCGCCTACATCTCGTCGGGCACGTGGTCGCTCGTCGGCGTCGAGCTCGACGCGCCCGTCCTGTCGGACGCGGCACGACGCGCGAACTGCACGAACGAGGGCGGTGTCGACGGCCGCGTCCGGTTCCTGAAGAACGTGTCCGGACTGTGGTTGCTGTCGGAGAGCGTCCGCACCTGGGAGCGCGGTGGCGACCACGTCGACCTGGAGGCCCTGCTCGCCTCCGCCGCGGCCGTCACCGCCCCGGTCCCCGTCTTCGACCCCGCGGACGAGTCGTTCACGGCACCAGGCGACATGCCGGCGCGGATCGCCGCGTGGTGCGCGGCGCACGGGCTGAGCGCCCCCGCGTCGCGCGCGGAGTTCGTCCGGAGCATCCTCGAGTCGCTGGCGACGGCGTACGCCGAGACCCTGCGCACCATCGCCGACGTGACCGGCAAGGCCATCCGGGTCGTGCACGTCGTGGGCGGCGGCTCGCAGAACCGGCTGCTCTGCCAGCTGACCGCGGACCGCACCGGCCTGCCGGTCGTGGCCGGTCCGGTCGAGGCCACCGCACTCGGCAACGTGCTGGTGCAGGCGCGCGCCGCTGGACTCGCGGGCCTCGGAGGGGCTTCACTGGAGGCACTCCGCAGCATCGTCGCACGGAGCGTCGAGCCCGTGCAGTACACCCCCTCGGCGTCGTCGCGCGCCGATCCCGATCGATCCCCCGTCAGGAGCCACGCATGACCACGACCGACGACCAGCACCGGATCGACCCCGCGACCGGGGCACCGGCGCCCGCGACCGGCTCCGCGTCCGCCGCTCGCACGCGGGTCAAGCGGCAGCTGCCGACGGTGCGGGACCTCGCCCCGCTCATGCAGTTCAAGAAGCCCTCACTGCCGGGTCGGCGTCAGCGCCTCGAACAGGCCTTGACGATCTGGGACCTCCGCGACATCGCCGCCCGGCGCACCCCGAAGGCCGCGTTCGACTACACCGAGGGCGCGGCCGAGGCGGAGATCTCCCTCGCCCGCGCGCGGCAGGCGTTCGAGGACATCGAGTTCACCCCAGCGATCCTGCGGGACGTGTCGCGGGTGGACACCTCGCGCCAGGTGCTCGGGGCACCGGTGTCGTACCCGTTCGGCATCGCGCCGACGGGCTTCACGCGGCTGATGCAGACCGAGGGCGAGCGGGCCGGTGCCCGGGCCGCCGGACGTGCCGGTATCCCGTTCTCGCTCTCCACGATGGGCACCACCGCGATCGAGGACGTCCGCGACGCCAACCCGCACGGGCGCAACTGGTTCCAGTTGTACATGTGGAAGGACCGCGAGAAGTCGATGGCGCTGGTCTCCCGCGCCCAGCAGGCCGGCTTCGACACCCTGCTCGTCACCGTGGACGTCCCCGTCGCGGGTGCACGGCTGCGGGACAAGCGGAACGGGTTCTCGATCCCGCCGCAGCTGAGTGCTCGGACCGTGGTGAACGCGATCCCGCGGCCGTGGTGGTGGTTCGACTTCCTGACCACCGAACCGCTGGCGTTCGCGTCGCTCGACCGCTGGTCCGGCACCGTCGGCGAGCTGCTCGACCACATGTTCGACCCGACCGTGACCTACGAGGACCTCGCCTGGATCCGTGACCAGTGGCAGGGCAAGATCGTCGTGAAGGGCGTGCAGTCCCTGGCGGACGCCAAGCGCCTGGCCGACCTGGGCGTCGACGGCATCACGCTGTCGAACCACGGCGGCCGGCAGCTCGACCGCGCCCCCGTCCCCTTCCACCTGCTGCCCTCCGTGGTCAAGGAGGTCGGGAAAGACACCGAGGTGCACCTCGACACGGGCATCATGTCCGGCGCCGACATCGTCGCCGCAGTCGCCCTCGGCGCGACGTTCACGATGGTCGGCCGTGCCTACCTGTCCGGGCTGATGGCCGGCGGCGAGGCCGGGGTGGACCGGATGATCCAGATCCTGTCCGAGCAGATCGAGCGGACCATGCGGCTGCTCGGGGTGGCCTCGCTCGACGAGCTCGAGCCGGGGCACGTGACGCAACTGCAGCGGTTGCAGCCGATCCCCCGGGTCTGAGCGGTCGGCTCGCCGCGCGTTGCACCATGCACGTTCGACGGTCGGACACCGGGCGTTCGTCGGTCGATTTCCGTGACGCCCCCCGAACGGGTCACAAATGATGCAAGATGTCCGTGGACGTGTCAACGAAACCCTCGGCATCCGGCCGGCTGATGCGTCCATCCCTCCCCGCATCCTGCGCCCGAGCATCCACGAGGAGCCCGACATCTCGACCCGAAGCACGTGCACGCCCTCGCGCGGCACGACCCCACGCACCACGTCCACGCCCCCGGTCACCCGAGGGGGCACCCGATGATCCGCCACCGCGCGATCCTGGCGGTCGCGACCGCCGGCGCCCTGGTCCTCGGCGTCCCCACCGCCGCCTCCGCCCGCACCTGGTGGGGTTGGGACGGCGAACGCCGCTGGCAAAACGCCCCGGTGAACCCCACCCCGACGCCGGCCCCGGACGAGACGGAGACCCCGGCCCCCACCGACGAGTGGACCCCGGATGCGGAGCCCGAGCAGGACTCCGCGCCGATCGAGGACTCCGCCCCCGTCGCCGAGCCCGCGCCCGACGCAGAGGCCGAGCCCGAGTCCGAGGTCGCGCCGGAAGCGGCGCCCGAGGCTGAGGCCTCCCCCGCGGACCTGTCCGCGATCGCACCGGACGCCCCGTTCGTCGAGGACTTCACCACGAACGCCGTCACCGGCCTCGCCCAGTCGCTGTACCCGCAGTCGTGGCAGCCCTACCCCGACGGCACCTCGGGCATCTACGCGCCGAGCAAGACCGTGTCGGTGCACGACGGCGTGATGGACGTCGCCCTCGGCACCGGTGCCGGAGCGGCCGGCACCTTCGGCTCCTCCGACGGCGCCTGGGACCACGTCGGTGGCTCGTTCTCGGTCCGCGCGAAGGCGACCGGCGGCGACGGCAACGGCGCGGCCTTCATGCTGTGGCCGACGTCGAACGTGTGGGCCGACGGCGAGATCGACTTCCCCGAGGGCAACTTCGAGGACAGCCCCTCGGTGTTCCACCACTCGATGACCCCGGGCAAGGAAGCCGAGCGCGTCCAGCTCGGCACCGGCGTCTCGTGGCGCGACTGGCACACCTACAAGGTCGACTGGGTCCCCGGTGAGTCCGTCACGTACAGCGTCGACGGCAAGGTCCTGGGCACCGTCACGCACGACGTGCCGACGACCCCGCACCGCTTCATGTTCCAGGTCGGCAACTGGGGCGAGCAGGGCAACCTGCTCATCGACTGGGTCTCGACGACCGAGTAGCGTCCGCAGGTCCGCACCACGGACGGACGGGAGGCCCGGTGCCAGCTGGCACCGGGCCTCCCGTCCGTCCGTGTGGTCGCGTTCAGGGCGTCGCGCGCCGCTCAGAAGAGCGCGTTCAGGTCCGCGTAGTCCACCCCGCCCGCCAGCGAGTCGTAGGTGCCGGTGGTCCGCAGCTCGGCCGTGGCCTGCCGAACGACGGCGTACGCGGCCTGCGCGACGGCGGAACCGAGACTGATGCGGGCCACCCCGAGCCGGGCGAGTTCCGCCACGGTCGGCGACCCCGGACCGGCCATCACGTTCACCGGGCCGTCGATCGACTCCACCAGCGCACGGATGGTCTCGACGTCTCGCACTCCGGGGACGAACACGCCGTCAGCGCCGGCTCCGCGGTAGCGACGAGCTCGCTCGAGCGTCTCGGCCAGGAGCCGTTCGGGATCGACGAGACCGGCGAGGTGGACGTCGGTCCGTGCATTGACGAATAGCGGCACCCCGGCTCGGTCGGCCGCGCGCCGGGCCGCCCCGATCCGATCGGCGAGCGCATCCGGATGCAACCTGCCGTCCTCGATGTTGATCCCGACGGCGCCCGCTTCGAGCACCGCTTCAACCGTGCGCGCAACGCCGTCCGCATCGTCGGCGTACCCGGACTCGACGTCGACGGTGACCGGCACCGACACGGAAGCCGCGATCCGCGCGACCGCGTCCATCGCCTCCGCGCGGGTCAGGGTGTTCCCGTCCGGTCGCCCGAGTGACCAGGCGACGCCCGCACTGGTCGTGGCGATCGCGGTCGCGCCGACATCCTCGACGAGTCGGGCGCTCGTGGCGTCCCAGACGTTGACGAGGACGAGTGGTCGGGATCGGTGGTCGTGGAGGCCGTGGAAGGTCGCGGCTCTGGTCGAAGTGGTGTTCACCCTTCGATCCCAGCGGTCCGAGCGCGGACGAGCTGGCGGGTTCCGGACGACGCGGTGGCGCCGCTCAGCCCTCGGGGCGAGGAGACCTGCGTGGGTTCAGCAGGTCTCCGTCCCACGACAGGTCGTCGTGCTCGCGGACCTCGAACGCCTCGAACCGGCCGTCGTCGAGCACGCGGTCGACGAGCGCGCGCGATCCGGCGACGATCGTCGAGTCCCAGTCCTCCTCGGCGGCGACGACCCACGCGTGGTCCTCCGGCCAGATGAATGTCGTGTGCGGCGCCACCTGGCCGTGCAGCCCGAAGCTCTCCCAACCCGGGACCGCCCGCTGCGCCCACGACGGATCGACGAGCTCGTCCAGGGTCGCACTGAAGAGCCAGGTGTCCCGCGCGGGCCAGGCCATCAAGCCCCGCGCACGTCGGATCCGGTGCCGGCGTTCAGCGGACGGCGGCCCGCCCGTCCCCTCCCACGCTCCGACGACCAGGTCTTCGGGGGTCGACGTCGCGCTCCGTAGGTGCGTGGTGAGGACGGCGAGGTCCTGCGGGTCGAACCACCCGTCGTCCGACTGGTCCACGCGCCAGCCGTCGGCCCACGACGTCGTCTGCTCGTCGTCGGTCAGGCGTTGCCACTGCACCAGGGGGTGCATCACGCGGTCGTTGCGGCGGGCGACCTCCGCCCACCGCCAGCGGGTGTGTTCGACGTCCGGGTGGTCGCCCCACTCGTCCGTGGTGTCGAGGTCCGCCCGGTGCGCGCCGACCGGGTGCAACAGGCGTGCGTACGCCTCGAACCCGGTGCCCGCGACACCACCGACGCTCGCCCAACGCCCGGCACGCGCGACGAGCCAGTCGCCCCGCGATGCCTCGCTCAGCAGGCGCATCGTGCTGCTGCTCAGAGCTTCTCGTCGACGAGCGCGATGAAGCGGCTACCGATGCCCTCGACCTCACGCCGCGTCAGGCCGGCGGTGGGCTCGGGCGCCTGGTACGGGGCGTGGTAGTCGCACATCAGGTAGTCCCACTCGGGCCACCACTTCTTCGGGCGTGCCTCTTCGTCGAAGCCGCAGACCACGCACTCCAGGCGCGTCCAGACCTTCTTCGTGCCGGTGCGGTTGGCCCGGGACTGCACGAGCCAGGCGGGCGGGTCCTGCTCGATCGCGTCGAGCTCCGCTTCGCTCAGGCGCGACGGGATGCCGTGGCGGGTCGCCATCTCGAGGGGGATGTCGAGCCGGACGGCGGCTTCGCGGCGGGAGAGCATCCGTCCAGGGTAGGTCCTGCCACTTCCCACCTCGAACTGCGACGGCAGCAACCGGGACGTCCACCGCGGACTTTCCTCGAGTGGGCAGTCCGTGTATGGTCTCGATCACTGAGGTAAAAGGCGCCGCGATCTGCGACGCACCCGCACGCGGCATCGAACGAGTCGCCACTTCTTCCCTCGAAGGAGTGCGCCATCGTGTCCCCCAGTCCCGCTCTCACCACCGGGCGCGTGCCCGCCGGTGACTCGTCGCCTCGTCTGCGCGACGCCTGGATCGCCCTCGCCGGGCTGTCCGCGGTGTTCCTGTTCGAGATGCTCGACAACTCCGTGCTCAACGTCGCCCTGCCGACGATCGGTCGCGACCTGGGCTCGTCGACGACGGGCCTGCAGTGGGTCTCAGGTGCCTACTCGGTCGCCTTCGGAGGGCTGATGCTGCTCTTCGGCGCTGTCGCCGACCGCATCGGACGCCGCAGGGTCATGTTCGCCGGGCTCGTCCTGCTGGCCCTGGCGAGCCTCGCCACGGCGGTGGTCACGTCGACCGAGCAGCTGATCGCCGTGCGGGTCGCGATGGGCGTCGCCGCGGCGATGACGACGCCCGGGTCGATGGCGCTGGCGTTCCGGCTCTTCGACGACGAAGGCCTCCGGGTGCGGGCACTCACCGTCATCTCCACGGCCGGGCTCGTCGGGCTGGCCATCGGGCCGACCGTCGGCGGGTTCGTGCTCGCCGTCGCCCCGTGGCAGGTGCTGCTGCTGGCCGACATGCCCATCGCGGTCCTCGCACTCGTCGGCATCCGGCTCGGTGTCGCCCGCGACGAGGCTTCAGGGCTCCATCGTGATCCGGTCGACGTGGTCGGAGCGCTGCTCGGTACCGTGACCACGGCCGGAGCGCTCGTGGCGCCGACGTTCCTGGTCGAGTCCGGAGCCGCTGGCTGGTGGGGGTGGGCCGTCCTCGCCCTCGCCGTCACCTGCGCGGTGGGGTTCGTCGCCCGCGAGCGGACCGCGCGGCACCCGCTGATCGACCTGCACCTGCTCGCCCGACCACTCGTCTCGAGCGGCCTCGCGTTCAAGGCCGCGTCGGGTCTGGCCGTCGCCGGACTGTCGTACCTCGTGACCCTGCAGCTGCAGTTCGCCTGGGGCTGGCCGCCGGCCCTGGCCGCCGTCGGGACGCTGCCGCAGGTGGTCGTCCTGCTCGTCGGCGGCCGCTTCGTCGGGCCGTTCGTGCAGCGGGTCGGCCTGGGCCGCGCCGCCTGGATGAGCGCCGTCTCGGTCGTCTCCGGTCTCGCGGTCTTCGGCGCCCTGAGCCGGTACGGGTACCTGTGGGTGCTCGTCGCGCTCGTGCTCGTCGCCGCCGGCATGCGGGTCGTCGGCGTCGTCGCCGGCGCCTCGGTCCTCACGGGCCTGCCCGCCGACCGCACCTCCGTCGGAGCGGCGCTCGTCGACACGTCGAGCGAGCTCGCGGGCGGTGCCGCCGTGGCCGCGGCGGGGACCATCGTCGCCGCCTTCGTCGCCGGGAGCATCACCACGACCACCTGGACCGCCGCCCGGCTCGAGGGCTTCCAGGACGCCCTCACCGTCGCCGGGCTCGGCCTCGCCGCGGTCGCAGCACTGCTCGTCGTGGTCGGCATGCTCCGAGCCCAGCCCGCCGTCGAACCAGAGGACGAGGCCCCGTCCGACCCTGCCGACACCACCCCTGCACACACCGACCCGATCACCATCACCGAGGAGACCTCCCGTGTCTGACACCATCGCCCTCCCCCGCCCGCCGTTCGATCCCGAGTTCGTGCCCTTCCTCACCGCCATGGATGCGCGCGGCCGCTTCCACCTCACGGCGCAGATGCTGCCGCAGATGCGACAGCTGGACATGACCGAGGCGCAGCTCGACGAAGGACTGCATGCTCGCGGCCTCGAGCGCAGCAGCATCACGATCCCGGGGCACCGCGGTGACCCGATCGACCTCGCCGTGATCCAACGTACCGGCCGCACCGGCACGGCTGCCCTGGCCTACGCGATCCACGGCGGCGGCATGATGTTCGGCCACCACCTCGGCAACCTCGACTCCTACGACGAGTGGCTGCTGGTGCACGACGTGGTCCTGGTCAGCCCGGACTACCGCCTGGCTCCGGAACACCCGGACCCGTACCCGGTCGAGGACTGCTACGCCGGTCTCGTCTGGGCAGCCGAGCACGCCGACGAACTCGGCATCGACCCGGAGCGCATCGTCCTCGTCGGGCAGAGCGCCGGTGCCGGTCTCGCCGCCGGCACCGCCCTCCTCGCCCGCGACCGACGGGGGCCCTCCGTCATCGGCCAGGTGCTCGTGAGCCCCATGCTCGACGACCGCGACGCGACACTGTCGGCTCGGCAGTTCGACGGTGTCGGGGTCGCCGACCGGGAGATGACACGGTTCGGCTGGGACGCCTACCTCGGTGACCGGCGGGGCGGCGAGGACGTGTCGATCTACGCCGCACCCGGCCGCGCGACCGACCTCGCCGGGCTCCCGCCCGCGTACATCGACTGCGGCAGCACCGAGGTGTTCCGCGACGAGACCGTCGCCTACGCCAGCTCGCTGTGGGCGGCAGGGGTCCAGGCGGAACTGCACGTGTGGCCGGGAGCGTTCCACGGATCGACGAGCATGATGCCCGACGCGACGCTGTCGCGGCGGGCCGTGCGGGCCCTGCGCGAGTTCACCGGGCGTCTCCTCAGCCCGGCGGTTTGACGGCAGTCCCGGCACGAGCGCATCGCGGCGCTCGTGCCGGGACCGGCTCCTGTTCGCAGCAACAGCTAGATCCGGTCCAGGGACACCACCGTGACGACGATCGGCCACGCCTCACCGTCGAGCTGCACGGACCGCAGCCCGCGCGGCAGGGCTTGTCGGTCTTCGGACTCAACGACGACTCCCTGCAGCCCGATGAGGTGCCCGGAACCCCTGCTGTAGTGCACGCGATCACCGACGACGGGCATGATGATGGTGTCCGCCGCCAGCTCCTCTGCAGCGAGTTCCACGGTGAGAGGCCAAGACTCCGTGAGCACCTCGGCGAGCTGTGCCTCGAACACGCCGCGTTCGTCGAGCTCCGCGTCGCCCGCCTCGGGATCCACGATCCTCGCGACTGGCAGGATCTGCTGGCCGATCGTGCGCGCGACTCCGCATCCGATCGCGACCCCCAGGCCGGCGAGGGACAGCCCCGTGCTCGCCATCTCGAACCGCACCGGGACTGGCTCAGCAACGACCTGACGGAGTCCGCCGTTCGAGGCGCCGGCGGTGTGCGCTCGCGCGGCAGTCGCCTGCACCGCGCCGTGGAGCCGTGGCGCGACCGGGGCTGCCCTTGTCCGCCGGAGATCACCGCCGAACTGCTCGCCGAGATGCTTCTTGAACGCGAGGGCACCAGGCCGTCGCTCGTCGCAGTTGTCCATCGGGTCGCCTTCGGGTCGGCTTCTCGCAGCCTCGGGTCAGGCTGTTCCCGGACCGTACTGCCGGACAACCGGCGCACACGACGGTTCCTCACCGATCTTGCGGTAACCAGCAACCCTGATTCGGAGTTCGCGCCGGCCGGCCCGGTTTACTCCGACCTTGGCTCGCGCCCAAAGAAGTTTCGATCGGCACACGGAACGGATGCGCCGTCGGGAACTTCACGGTCTCGCTACCGACCCAGCGCCGCAACGCTCAATCGTCGCTGGCGACGAGGAGCGTCAGCATGCCGTGCTTCCTGGACACGGCGACGAACTCGATGAATCCCGCCGTTCCGACGACCCCTCCCCACTCGTGGAGAGCACCGGCTCCGAGGTCTGGAAGCTCCCAGACATCTGAGTCCGCGGCCTCGATCGCCCGGACCTCCGCCCCGATCGCCGAGAGCAGTTCCGGGGGCAGTTCACCCTCGCTCAGGGCCCACGCCCAGATCCGGTCCGCGACTGCACTGCGCTCGCGACGCCGGAACGCGGGGACTGTGATGTGGTCGAGGAGGTACGGGCCGTGGATCTCTCCTGCCTCCGGCTCCTTCTCGCGCGGTGCCGCGTAGGTGTGCGAGTACCAAGGGTTCCCGATCAGGGCAGCGAGCAGTTCTTCGTCGGAAGCCGTGCGGGCCACGTCGAACGTGAGGACGTCGATCCAGCGGAAGTCGGCACCGTTCACCCGGAACGACACGAAGCGCTGCCCGGTGTACGGGAGGGCTGCTGCGCCGTCGGTTGATGCTGTCACCGTCTCCAGCCGCCGATCACCTAACGGCGGCGATTCGTTCGTCGAAGCGCGGACCGCCACAGTCTGAAGCCGGTGGCCAGCAAGAGGGCACCGAGGACGACGTTGAGGACCACGAGCAACATGTCGAGGTCGGGGCGACCCAGACGCACGATGGACGTCGCGATGAAGAACAGTCCGGACACGATTGCGGCTGTGCCCAACACCTTCGCGCTCACGACGTCCACGTGCCGAACCTACTGCTTCCACGTGCCGAGGGATCGACCGCTGCCTCTCGCCGCGGCGCAGCGCGGCGGCTCACTCGTCGTCGTGTGCCGCCCGAAGGGCTCGCCGGCCCGCGATCCGCTGGACGAGCTTCCGCAGGAAGACGAGCTCGAGCGCCACCATGATGGCCAGGCCGAAGAGTGCGAACGCCACGCGCGCCGGACTGATACCGCCGCTGAGCACGATGAGTGGCAAGCCGACCAACAACGCGGCCCCTGCGATGACGTTCCACCACGATTCGATGAACCCCGAGGGAGCGCGGTTCGTCAGCTCCGGGCGGTCCGTCGGATCGGTACGGTCCCACCAAGACGTCATGCTGGAACGCTACCCCCGATGATCCGCAGCCCTGCCTACGAACCGTCCCTCGGACACCCGACGCCCGGTAGTCCACCCGAGGCGGACGGGAGGTGGGCCCCACCAGCCGGTACCGGCGCACCGCGCCAGCGGGGTGACGGCCGTGCCTGGAGGGACGGTGCCAGCTGGCACCGGGCCTCCCGTCCGTCTCGCGGTCGCGTCGACGACGCGACCCGCAGGCACTGGTGCGTCAGCGCGATCCGACGATCGCGGCCTTGGTCTGGTCACGCAGGTACGCGATGCCGGCGGCGTTCGGGTGGAGTGCGCCGAAGAGGATGCTGTACTTCGTCCCGGCCAGCGGCGTGCTGTCCGCAGCGGTGCCGCGATCGGTCAAGGTGAGTCCCGACATCCATGCCGAGCCCGACGCAGCACAGGGGGTGTGCGCGGCAGAGCCCTGGAGCGTCGAGACGTAGGTGAACCCACGAGCCTTCGCCGCAGCCTTGACCGCTGCATCGAGCGCGTTCTGGGTGCGGTGGAAGTAGGCGGTGTCGGTGGCGGTGAAGGGGAACGCGTTCTGCGGGAACGGCGGCTCGAGACCGGAGTCACCGAGGAGACTCGAGAAGCATCCCTTCGGGGCCTGCGCCGTACCCGGCGCGAGCATCGGGTAGCCGACGACGAACACCTTCGCCTGCGGAGCACGCTGCGCGATCACGCGGAACGTCGCAGCGAGCCGAGGTGCCACGACCGTGCGGATGCGCGATGCGAGACGATCCCGCGTGACGCCGTGCACGACCGGTGCGTAGTAGTCCCTGCAGTGGTCGTAGGTCTTCCCGTGGATCTCCGAGAACACCGGGCCGGCCTTGTCCAGCGCGACGCAGTTCGCGATGACGCCGGCGAACCCCAGGTCGTTCCCGCCGATCGACACCGTGACGACGTCCGTGTCCTTGGACAGCGCGTCGGCCTGGACGGACGCGGTGGCGCTTCCGGCTCCGGTCTTCTGCGCGACCCGGGAGATGTTGCCGGTGGTGGCACCAACGCAGGCACGGTCGTCGAGCTGGAGTCCCAGGGATGCTGCGACCTGGTGCGGGTAGTCGGTGGTGGACTGGAAGCAGCCGGCTGCCGGACCCGAGCTGTAGGGGGCGACGCCGAAGCCGCCCGCGTACGAGTCGCCGAGGGCCACGTAGTTGTCACCGCTGGCGGTGGCCACGGACCGAGTGGGTGCCGCGCCGTCGGCATTGGCCGCGGAGACGGGCCCGGCCGCCCCGACAGCGAGCGCTGCCGCCGTGAGGACGCCGCTGGTGATCAGCAGCGCGTTGGTCCGGCGGAGGCGAGGAGCGTGACGCATGGAGCAGGTTCCTTCCAGAGTGCCTATTCGACAGACGATCGTCTGACAAGTAGACGGTAGGTCGGTACGACGCCCCGCGCCATGAGAGGGCCACAAGGTGCATGGGATGCGCTCCGCGCACCCGTCCTGTCCTGTCGCGTCCTGTCCTTCGACGTGGATCAGGCCGATGTGCACCAGGTGGACAGGTGGTCCAGCGCCGCTCCGGCCGTGGCCACCAAGCGCTTGCGGGTCGATTCCCGGTCGGCGTCCGCGAGGACCGCGTCGCCGATGGCCTCGGTGGTCTGCTGCACGACGGCCACGAGCGCGGCAGCCTGAGCACGCCGGGTCATCGAGTCGAAACCCGTGTCCGCCAGTTCTGCTGCCACCGCGGACGTGACTTCGTCGTAGAACTCCAGCGCCCGGCGCCGGAGCACCGCGCTGAGCCGGCACTGCGCGGGGAACTCCCCTCGCGCCAAGGCCGGGTCCTCTACGACGTACCGATCGACATCCTCGAGGACGATGGTGCGCATCGCTTCCGCGGGTGACTGCTGCGCACCTCGGCCCGCAACCGCAGCTCGGATCTTCTCGAGCACCTCGTCGGCTCGGTCGAACACCAGATCGGGTTTGGTCGGGAAGTAGTTGTAGACGGTCTGATCCGAGACGCCTGCAGCTCGGGCCACGTCTGACATCGACACCTCGTCGTACCCGTGCTCCGCGAACAGGCGTGCAGCAACGTCACCCAGGCGCTCGCGGGTCTCCCGTTTCTTGCGCTCTCGCAGGCCCGACGAAACGCCCGTGCTCGACTCCACCATCCCCCGAGTCTGGCACGAAACGTTGAGTGACCCAAAGTTCTGGTACGTTGATCAAAGTTAGAGTCACTACAAGTTCGGCGGATGCCGAGGAACGAGGACGATCGATGACAACGCAGAAGCAGGAACAGGTACTCATCGCAGGAGCGAGTTTCGCTGGGCTCACGACCGCGCTGTGGATGCGTCGGCTCGGGTACGACGTCTCGATCGTCGAGGTCGCTTCCGGGTTGAAGCGAGGTGGCACCCCGGTCGACATCCGCGACGACACCATCGCGATCGTCGATCGGATGGGCCTGCTCGAGCAGATCTCGGCGAAGGCGCTGGCGCCGCGGGTGACGGAGTTCACGACGCCGGAGGGAGACCGCATCGCGCGGATGGATCCCGTGCCACCCTCGGCCGGATCGACGGGCGACGGCTACGAGATCCACCGCGACGACCTGCTCGACATCCTCGCCGCCGCGACCGAAGGCGAAGTGGAAATGCTGTGGAACAACTCGGTCACGTCCCTGCACGAGACCGACGAAGAGCGCGTGCACGTCACCTTCCGCGACGGAACCGAACGGGACTTCTCCATGGTGTTCGGCTGCGACGGCAACCACTCCACAGTGCGTCGACTGCACTTCGGGCAGGAAGCGCTGTACAGCCACTTCCTGCGGACGTACTTCTCCGTCGCCATCCTCGACGACCTCGTCATCGAACCGCAGACGACCCGGATCACCAACGCACCGGGCGTCACGATGCTGATCAACTCGTACGACACCACCACCGACCTCGTCCTCGGCTTCCGCTCCGAGCAGGAGATCCCCTTCGACCACCACGACGAAGCGGCACAGAAGCACATCCTCCGCGAGCACATGCTCCGGGCCGGTTCGCCGTTCTCGGACCACGTCGACGAGGCCATCGGCGCCGAGACCTTCTACTTCGACAAGCTCAGCCAGATCAAGATGCCGGCGTGGACGTCCGGCCGTGTCGCACTCGTCGGCGACGCCGGTTACTGCCCTTCCCCGGCCGCCGGGATGGGCGGCTCGCTCGCCATCATCGGCGCCACTGCACTCCACGACGCTCTCCGGGACGCGGACGGCGACGTCGAGCAGGCATTCGCTGACTACGAGCGCGCGCTCCGGCCGGTCGTCGACGCGGTACAGCACGACGCCGAGCACATCGGTGTCAGCAGCTACTTCCCCGCGACCGCAGACCAGATCGATGCGCGCAACAGGATGCTGCTCGACCGCTGAGTACGGACGCCCCGCGGTTGCGCCTGTTCGAAACAATTCCACAAGACTTCTTGTGCGTATAGGGTCGCACCATGACCCAAGGACGGATCGACGACCCCGCCCAGATGCGCGCCCTCGCTCACCCGACACGCCTGCGCATCCTCGGCCTGTTGCGTGCGAACGGCCCGCAAACCGCCGCGACGATCGGCGAGGTGATCGACGAAGCGCCCGGCACGATCAGCTACCACTGCACCCGACTCGCCGCCGCGGGCTTCATCGAACCCGCTCCCGACGCGGGCACGGACCGACGTGAGCGCTGGTGGCGAGCCGCGCACGACGCCTCCGTGTGGGAGCTCGCCGATGCGCTCGACGACCCGGAGCGGTTGCTCGCCACCAACACCCTCGACCACGCGGTCGCCCGCGTGTACGCCGCGAACTACGAGGCGTTCGTCGACCTCGCGCCGACGCTCGGACGCGACTGGGTGTCCGCGTCCTCGAGCTCGGACCGCGTGCTCCGCCTCACGGCAGCCGAGCTCCAGGACATGGGCGAGGAACTCCGCGGCGTCGTGGACCGCTGGGCTGGTGTCGCTGCCGAGCACCACGCCGGCGACGGCTCCGAGCAGGTCTTCGTGCTGAACCAGGCATACCGATGGCCTCGCGGCTGAGCCCCCGGGCGCAACTGCGCGCACTGCTCGCGGTGCAGGTGGTGTCGCGCATCGGGAACGTCATCACGACCATCACCGTGCCGTTCGCCGTCCTCGCGCGTGGCGGCTCCGCCACCGACGTCGGCATCGCCGCGTTCATGGCGACGGTGCCGATCATGCTCGGCGGCCCGTTCGGCGGTGCCATCGTGGAGCGGGTCGGCTTCGTCCGCTCGAGTGTCGCGTCCGACGTCGTCAGCGGGCTCACCCTGCTCGCGATGCCGGTGCTCGCCTGGACCGTCGGTCTGCCGTTCTGGGCGCTCCTCGCGCTCGTGTTCGTCAGCGGGCTGTTCGACACCCCGGGTGAGTCCGCCCGACGGGTGCTCCTGCCGGGGCTCGCGACCGCGGCAGGCGTGCCGCTCGAACGTGCCGTCGGCCACTTCGAGGCGTCGTCACGGCTGTCGGTGCTGATCGGTGCGCCCCTCGGCGGGACCCTGGTCGCCGTCCTCGGTCCGATGCCGGGTCTCGCCTGCGTGGCGATCGCCTTCGGGGCAGCCGCGATGCTCATGGCGCTGACGGTCCGCGGTGCGGTGGCGCCGGTCGCGTCCGGCGAGCCCGTGGAGTCGCAGGGGTACTGGCGCGACATCGCCGACGGGTTCCGGTTCTGCGTCCGCGATCCCCTGTTCCGGCTCGTGGTCGCGCTGGTGCTCGTGACGAACCTGCTCGACGCCGCACGCTCGACCACGCTCCTGCCGCTCTACGCCGACCAGCAGCTCGGCGGCGCGCAGGCGCTCGGGCTCGTCACCGGTGTCTTCGGGGGTGCGGCGTTCCTCGGCTCCGTCGCCTTCGGGTACGTGGCGCACCGCGTGCCACGGCGGTTGGTCTTCGCCCTGTGCTTCGTGCTCGCCGGCGGGCCGTCCCTGGTGGTCCCGGCGCTCGGGCTCGGCCTGCCGTGGATGCTCGCCTCGGCTGCGCTGTCCGGGCTGGCGGCCGGGTCGATCAACCCGATCCTCGGAGCCGTCGAGCTCGAGCGGATCCCGGAGCACATGCGCGCGCGGGTGTTCGGCCTGCTCGGTGCCGGCGCGTGGGCGGGCATCCCCGTCGGCGGCCTGCTCGCCGGGCTCGCTGCCGACGGTGTGGGGGTCGAGGCCACCTTCGCCGTCGTCGCGGTCGTGTACACGGTCGTGACGCTCACGCCGCTGCTCGGCGGATCATGGCGGCTGATGGAACGCCGCTCGGTCACGGTGTCGGCGGCTTGACGTCCGGTGGTCCGCCCGAAGCGCCGCCTAGGCTGCGGAGGTGACCAGGCACCGGACGGACACCCGACGAGCGATCGTCGTGACCGTTCTGGTCTTGGCTGCCGCGGCCGTCCTGTTCATCGGTCTGCGCGCCGCACTGCTGTTCGCGGGGGCGACGGAAGGCGACGTGCCGACGTCGTCGTCGATCCCCCTGCCTGCGGGAAGCAGGGTGGTCCACGAGGACGAGGAGTGCGCATCCGGTGGATGCTGGTCGGTCGTGTCCGTGCAGCCGCCGACGGGAGTGAGCCCGTCCGAACTGTCGACGACGTTGGGCACCGAGCCGTTCGCAAAGCTGCCCGGGACGCTGTGGGATCCCCGCGTCGTCAATCTGACGTCGGAGGTCCAGGGCGAACTTCTCGTGGTCCGAGCGGACTACTGGTCCCGCGAGCCCTCTCCCTGACGCCCGGAAGACCACACGAGGCGGCCGTGCCTGGAGGGACGGTGCCAGCTGGCACCGCGCCTCCCGTCCGCCCTGTGGTCGCGTCGACGACGCGTCAGGCTTCCCAGGGCCAGTAGGTCTGGCAGGTCTCGGGGCCACCGTTCGTCGAGCCGCAGACCTCCACCGGCCCCCAGATGCTGAGGACGACCCACGCGACCTGCAGCACCAACATGCTCAGGCCGACGATGAACAGGGCGCGGACACGGCGACGGTCGTCACGGACGCCGGTCAGCAGCGAGCCGAACGCCGCGAGCAGCCCTCCGGCCGGGATCACGAGTCCGAGGACGACGGTCACGGTCATCAGGAGCGCGAACTCGCCTCGGGTCGAGCCGAAGCGTCGCCCGGCGTGCAGTGCAGTCACGGTGGTGAGCATATTGGCCCGCGGGGCACGCGGATGCACCCACTTCGGGCGGCGGCCGACGACCGGGCTTCAGCTGGCGGCGCGCTCCCGACGACGCACCCGCAGCGTGCCGATCCCCTGCACGATGCAGACGACGCCGCTCGCGACGACGATGACCCCGGTCACGATCCGGCCGATGGAGAATCCTCCGAACAGCAGCGGGGCGACCGCGACACCGATGAAGATCGCCCCCATCACGATGACGACGACCGGGTTCTGGGCGACGAAGAACCGGCGACCGCCGTTCGCTTCGGCGATCGCCCGGTCCCGAGCACGCGGGACGGCGTCCGGCGACCGACCAGCGCGGCGATCTGCACGCCGTCGCCGGCTGCGCAGGACCAACCACACCGCCGCGCCGATGACCACGGCCGCTCCGATCGCGATCCACTCGACGAGCTGGAAGAACCCGAAGACCATCACCAGGACGAAGCCGACCGCGATGCCCACGAACATGTCTGAGGTCATCCGGTCGGTCCGGCCGTCGGCACTCGTGACGTAACCGGGGCGGCGTTCGTACGGATCGTGCTCGTCCACGGCCGGTCCGTCGGCCCGTTCGGTTCCCATGCTCCGAACGTACCGACGGCGCTGGGGAACCGTCCGGGTCAGCCGACCCGTTCCCCCGGCTGCTCGGCCCGGACCCCGTGCGCCGGACGCCGCTCCCGCACGATCGCCACCGCCTGGCGCAGAGACAGCCCCGGCAGGTAGGTACGGACGATCGCGACGCCGATCGTGGGCAGCGCCACCGGGTCCGGGTACGCCATCACCAGCGGGTGCAGGTCGGGGCCGAACTTCGCCTTGAAGCGCAGCAGCGAGCGGAACCCGTAGACGGGCTCGAGCGCACCGCCGACGACATCGAGGAACGATTCGACGCCGCTCCGGCCGGCACCCTGCGGCTCGGCCGACGACGCGAGCGGGGCCGCGGACAGGCTGAGCCGCTCGGCACCGTCGGCGCGCATCCGGTCGACCGCACTCGCGACCAGGAACTCCATCACACCGTTCGGGGCGTCCGGCGCGCGGCGCATCACGTCGAGCGTCCACCCGACCACCTGCCCGGCGCGGTAGGCGGGCAGCCAGCTGGTGACGGCGAGCACCGTGCCGTCCCCGCCCAGTGCGACGAGCGTCCGCACAGCGGGGTCGCGCATCTCGTCGATCCCGCCCAGGGTGAACCCCATCTCGGGCAGTTCGCGCTCGGCGACCCACTCCTCCGAGATCGCCTCGATCTGGCGTGTGACCGAGCCGGGCAGCGAGGCCCAGTCCGACCAGAGCGCGGTGGTGCCGGATCGTGCGGCCTTGTTGACGGCCGTGCGGACGTCCTGCTTGCGCTTGCCCGTCGTCGTCCAGGTGCGCGGGTCGAGGTCGGCGTCCTCGGCCACGGGGAGCGTCGTCCAACCGAGTCGGGCGAGTGCCGCGCCGAGGGTGGCGTCGATGCCGTAGAAGACGGGCGTCCAGCCGTGGTCGTCCGCGGCCCGTGCGAAGCCCTCGAGTGCCGCCAGCCGCGCGTCCTCGTGTCCGAAGGGGCCACCGGTCGTCACGGCGACGCTGCCGGTGCGGTGGTAGGCGACACCGGCGCGGCCGTCCTCGGTGAACCAGTACTCGTTGCCGGGCCAGGTGGTCATCCACCCGAAGGTGTCACCCCCGCCCGCGACCAGCAGGGCCCGAGCGGCCACCCGTGCGGCGTCCTGCCCGTCGAGGTCGCTGTCCGAGCGCCCGGCCCCGGTCGGCCGGACCGCGGCGATCGCCACGGCGAGCCACAGGAGCGGGCCGGAGACACCCACGACGAACCGCAGCGCCGGGTCGGCCTGCGCCAGGTGCGTCGGCAGGGTCACGGGGGCGATCGGGCCGAGCACGGCGAGCGCCAGGTGGAGGGGCTCGCGCACGCTGTCGCCCGAAGCCACGGCGACACCGACGACGACGACCGCGAGCACCACGGCCGAACCCGCGACCGTCAGGACGAAGGTCCGGAGTCGTCGCTGGTCGGTCCGGACCGGGAAGTCCCCGCGGCGCAGGACGAGCACCACGGCGGTCGCGATCGGCACCAGCACCGACGCGGCGATCGAGAGCGAGACCGCGAGGTGGTCCGACGCCAGGCGCTGCACGACGGCGTGGTGGCGTTCGGGCAGCACCCCGTAGGAGACGGCGGTCGCGACGCCGGAGACCAGGTCGACGGTCGCGACGAGCCACAGTGCGAACCGGCTCCCCCGCCGGAGTCCCACGGCGCCGACCGCCAGGACCACGAGCGGCATCACGGCCAGCAGCGAGTGGAACAGGCCGTGCGGGTGCACCTCGGCGAGCGCCCGGACGCAGCTGGCGGTCACCCCGGTCACCGAACAGTGCGGCATCCGTCCGGTCGGCCCGGTGTCGAGCACCACGGCGAGCGGGGCGAGCAGCCCGAACTGGGCACCGGTGACGAGCGCGAGGACGGGCCCGACGGCCGACACGGTCACCGCTGCCACCAGCAGCACCCGGGTCTCGCGTGAGGAGCTCCGGGTCCAGCCGCTCCGCACCGGCGACCGTCGCAGCACGCGGCCGAGCACCAGGCCGACGACCAGGGCGAGCGCAGCGTGCAGGTCGGACGCGTGTCCGGCGTAGAGCAGCAGTGCCGCGACGACGGCGATCGACACCACCCGGATCCGGCGTCGCCACAGCGCGCCGGCGAACGCGCTCGCGGTGACGATGGTCCCGACGATCCAGGTCCAGGGGCCGACGTGTCCCAGGTGCACGAGGAAGCCGCGGTTCGCCGGGGCGCCGTCGAACAGCTGCAGCAGGGCGCCGAGCCCCGTCCCCACCACGGTCGTGACGACCATCGCGAGCAGGGTGCGCCGCCAGCCGAGCAGCCGTTCGGACGCCGCGGTGCAGACCACGACGGCGACGAAGGTGACGAGGAACCCGACGACGCTGCTCGTCACCGCGACCACGCCGAGCGGGCCCATCGTCCCGCCGAGCGTGTCGGGCGTGCGACCGTCCTTCGTGCCGAGGCATCGGAGCACCACGGCGGCGATGCCGGCGACGATCGTCAGGGCGGAGACCACGCTCGTCAGCGGGTACCGACGGGCTGCCGGCACGAGCCGTCTCGGATGCGCCCACGCGACCACCGCGCTCACCGCAGGCCCAGGTGCGCGATGACGCCGGGCATCCCGACGCGCAGGGCGTAGCGGACGGTGTTCCAGTCATGGGCGGAGCCCTCGGACACGAACAGCCGGGTCCGCATGCCGGCGGCCTCCGCAGCCGTGCGGAGCGCGGTGGTCGAGGCGACGTAGGGGGCGTCCTCACCACCGTAGGCGAAGACGGTCAGGTGCCCGGGGTACGGCCCGTGCGCCCGCATGATCGCCCGCGGTGCCGCTGCGGCGTACCGCGAGGCCGAGCCGCCGAACCCGTACCGGATGCTGTGCTGGACGGAGCCGTTCAGGGGTGCGAGCTCGCTCGAGATCGCGAAGGTCGTGCCGAACACGCCGGGGTGTGCGGTGGAGAACTGCATGGCACACGTGGCCCCCTGCGAGAACCCGACGATGCCCCAGGCCGAGGGCGCTGCCCCGACGCGCAGGTGCTGCCGGATCCAGTTCGTGGTGTCGGTCATGATGTACGTCGCGGAACGGCCGAGGGACGAGTCGACGCACATCGGGTTCCGGTCCGGTGCCCCGAGTTGATCCGGCGCGACGACGATCGGGGCGAGTCCGTGGTGGGCCTCGGCGAACGCGTCCATCACTGCGCCGAGCCGACCGGCCTGGAACATGTCGCTCGGCTGCCCGGGTTGCCCGGCCAGGCTGATGAGGACCGGCAGGGTCGGTGGTCGCTCGGTCAGGGCGGCCGGCGGCAGGTACACCACCGCCGGCCGTGCGTGGAAGTGGGAGACGGTCGACGGGATGGTGACCGAGAGCACCTTCCCGCGTCGCGGCATGCCGGCGGGGGCCCGCCAAGTGGCCGGGTCCACCACCGGACTGGAGGCGCGCCCCACCCCCGTCTCGTGTCCCAGCGGACCCGACGGGTACGGATCGGTCGTCACGGCCTGCTCGATCGTGCGGTACGCCCCGAAGTCGACGTTGACGCCGAGGACGGCGGCCAGGGCCACCGCCACCGCCGCGAGCACGCCGAGCACGCGGCGGAGCCAGCCGCCCTGGACGACCGTCACGACGAGGAGCCCGACACCGCCGAACGCAAGGGCCACCCACATCCGGGTGATCGGGGTGAACGACACCCCGTACAGGTCCTGCACGTCCCCGAACCACCACACCGCGACCAGGCCGATCACGGCGCCGACAGCCACGACGCCGAGCCGCCAGAGCAGGCCCCGGACCGGATGCCGGGAGTGACGGCCGAACGCCGGCAGGAGCGCGGCGACGGTGAGGAGCCCCGCGGCGACGTCCACCGGGACGAGCACGGACGGTGTGACGACGGCGACGTGGAACAGGGGTCGGAGCAGATCGTGGAACATGGGGCCTCCCGGCGGACGGTGCAATCGTGGCGGCGGCCCGCTGCGAACAGGGCACCGAGGCGCTTCCGGTTCGCACAGTTCCCACCTGTGCGGCTCCCAGACCCCACTCGACCAACACCCAGCGAAGCGTCCGGTGCGGTGCCGCCGCCGGGCCTCTCGGTGGCGCGCGCCTAGGGTGAACGGGTGACGCACGACGGATCGGTACGGGCTGCACTCGCGGCGGTCGCAGCGGACGGCTGGGGTGACGGTGGGCCGCTCGTCGAACCCGGCGGCACGGCCTCACCACGTCGGGCCGCGGTCCTGATGCTCTTCGGCGCGCTCGACCACACGCCGAGTGACCGACCGGCAGCAGCGCCCGGTGTCCCGCGGGACCTCGACGTCCTGCTCCTCGCCCGGGCCACGACCCTGCGCGCGCACGCCGGCGAGGTCGCGTTCCCCGGTGGACGCATCGACCCCGGTGACGCGGACGCCGTCGCCGCCGCACTCCGCGAGGCACAGGAGGAGACGGGCCTCGACCCCGCCGGCGTCGAGGTGCTCGGCACCCTGCCAGCCGTGCCGCTGGCGTTCTCGAACCACCTGGTCCGGCCCGTCATCGGCTGGTGGCGCGACCCCTCACCGATCCGCGTCGTCGACGAGCACGAGTCGGCGGCGGTGTTCCGGGTCCCCGTGGCCGACCTGCTCGACCCGGCGAACCGCGGCGTGACCGTGATCCGCCGCAGTGGTCAGGAGTGGCGCGGACCGGCGTTCACCATCGAGGCCGACGGGGACGAGCACCTGGTGTGGGGCTTCACCGCGATGCTGCTGGATGCACTGTTCGACCGACTCGGCTGGACGGAACCGTGGGACCGGAGCCTCGAGGCGCCGCTGCCCGACTGAGCAGCGCGAACGACAGCGGGTCGGCCCGCACCGCGTCGACCGCGTGGGCCACGGCCCCGATGACGACGACGTCGGCCCCGAGCGACGACGCGACGAGTTCGGGCACCGGGTCGAAGTGCCCCTTGGCGAGCAGGTCGCGCGCGCGGTCGATCACGGCGACCGCGGGCTGGGCGATCGCGCCGGCGACCACCACGCGGTCGATGTCGAGCAGGCTCGCGAGCAGGATGCAGACCCGGGCCAGGCGGTCCCCCAGACGGTCGACGATCGTGCGCGCGACCGGATCACCGCTCCGTGCGGCCGCGAACACCAGGGCGGCGTCAGCGGCGAGCGCGGCGTCCGTGGGGATGTGCCCCGCGACGACGGCGTCGGCCACGAAGGTGCGGGCGACCGCGCCGATGCCGTCGGAGGATCCGACACCCTCGACGAGTTCGAGCACCCGCATCTCCCCGGCACCACCGTGGGCACCGCGCAGCAGGACCCCGTCGACGACGAGGCCCGCGCCGAAGCGTTCGCCGGACAGCAGCGCCGCGAACGAGGCGTCACCCGAGGACGGCCGTTCGGCGAGCGCGGCGAGGTTCGCGTCGTTCTCGACCAGCACCCGCCCGTCCGGCACGGCGTCGGCGAACCCCGGGTTCATCCGGACCCAGAAGCCGCCGTCGTCGGGCGAGGCACCGGCGGCGTCGACCGGCGCCGGGATGCCCACGACCGTGACCAGGACCCGTCCGCGGTCGACGTCGGCCGAGGCGAGGGCGGCGGCCACGGTGTCGGCGAGGACCCCGAGTCGAACGGGCACGTCGAGGCCTGATTCTCCGAGCGACCCCTCGGCGCGACCGAGCACCGTGCCGCGCAGGTCGGCGACGAAGGCGGTGACCCGGTGCTGGCCGGCGTCCACACCGACGACGACCCCGGCGACCGTGTCGAGCTCGTAGCGGCGGGCGGGGCGTCCCATCCGGTACTCCCCCGCGGCCCGGGCATCGTCGAGTTCGCGGAGCCAGCCGAGCCGCACGAGCTCCTCGGCCGCCCCGAGCACGGTCGACCGGGTCAGGCCGGTGGCGTCGATCGCCTCGGTCGCGGTGAACGCGGACGAGTCGAAGGCGTACGCGAGCAGCGTCTCTGCGCTCGTTCCACGGGGTGGCGGCATGTCGTGACCCTATCGCGCGACGAGTTCCTTGCGGAATTAGATTTTCTCGCTACATTTAGTTCCGCGGGCAGCATCGGAGCCGCTCGCGGGACGGAACGGCAGGGACGCCGGGTCCGGACGGACGGAGACGACGTGCAAGCACACGCCACCGCCAGGAGCGCAGCATCGGTCAGCCGACGCGGGTTCCTGCTGGGAGCGGGCGGCATCGGAGCGGGCCTCGCGCTCGCCGGATGCGCCCCGATCGGGTCCTCGAGCGCCAAGCCGGAGACCATCACGTTCTACGTGTCGAAGCCCGAGGTCATCGGCTACTTCGACGACGTCATCGCGCAGTTCCACCAGAGCCAGTCGAAGGTCCGGGTCGTGCGCGACTCGACCTCGAGCATGTCCGCGAACTTCGTGCGGAACCGGCCGCCGGACCTCGGGTGCTGGAATTACAACTTCTCGGTCGTCCCGTTCGTCGAGCACGGCGCGCTGACCGACCTGTCCGACCTGCCGCAGGCCGACACCATCAACCCCGACCTGTGGCCGCTCATGGAGCAGACCGCCGACTACCCCGGCCGGAAGAGCGCCCTGCCGTACTCGGTGACGGCGGCGTCGGTGATCTACAACAAGGCGCTCTTCGCGCAGCAGGGGCTCGAGGTCCCGACGACGTGGAGCGAGTTCGCCGACGTGTGCGAGCGCCTGACCAAGGCCGGCATCGCGCCGATCTACGGCACGTTCAAGGACAACTGGACGATCGCCCAGGGCATGTTCGACTACTCGATCGGCGGCATGATCGACACCCCGGCGACCTTCGAGGCACTCCGGCGCGAGGGCACGAACGTCGGAGAAGGGTCCGCGGTCTCGTTCGAGCGCGACCTGCGGAAGCCGATGGAGCGCATGGTGCAGCTCCGCGCCTGGCACCAGGACGGCGCCGCGAGCCGCGGGTACGGCGACGGCAACCTCGCCTTCGCCCAGGGCAAGGCGGGCATGTACCTGCAGGGGCCGTGGGCCCTCGGCGAGATCGCCAAGACCACGAAGGACATGGACCTCGGCACCTTCCCGCTCCCCGTCACCGACGACCCGGCCGACCGCAAGGTCCGCGTGAACGTCGACCTGGCGCTCTGGATCCCGGAGGCGTCGCGCAAGCAGGAGGCCGCCCGCGAGTTCCTGTCGTTCCTGATGACCAAGCAGGTCAACGACAAGTACAACGCGGACAACAACGGCTTCGGGGTCCGCAAGGACGCTCCCCCGGCGTCGAACCCCGCCCTCCGCGGCATGCAGTCGTACTACGACGACGCAGCCTTCTACCTCGGCGCCTCGCAGCTCATCCCCGCCGAGATCCCGGTCGCGAACTACGCGCAGTCGATCGCCTTCGGCGGCGACCCGCAGCGCCAGCTCCGCACCCTCGACGCCGACTGGGCGCGTCTCGCGCTCCGCACGGCCGCGTAAGGAGACGTCCGAATGGCAACCACGACCACCGAATCCATCACGACGGCGGACCGCCGCCGCCGTGGCGGGGCCGCACCGGGCCTCCAGGCCGGACGACGGGACGGACGACGCAAGCCCCGCGTCGACCCGCTCTTCCTGGCGTTCCTGCTGCCCACCCTGGTGCTCTTCACGCTCGCCATCACGCTGCCGGCGGTGATGGGCATCGTGCTGAGCTTCACGAACTCCGTCGGCTTCGGCGAGTTCCGGTTCACCGGGCTCACCAACTACATCGCGGTGTTCTCCGACCCCGCGATCCTGCAGGCGTACCTGTTCACGCTCGGGTTCTCGCTCGTCACCGTGATCGTCGTGAACGCGATCGCGTTCCTGCTCGCCATCGCGCTGACGTCGAAGATCCGCGGCAAGATCGCGCTGCGTGCGGTGTTCGTGCTGCCGATGGTGATCTCGGGCATCGTCATCGCCTACGTGTTCTCGTTCCTGTTCGCGAACAGCCTGCCGGCCTTCGCCACCGCGATCGGCTTCGGGCCGCTCGAGCAGAGCATCCTGGCGAACCCGGACCTGGCCTGGCTGGCGATCGTGGTCGTCACCGCCTGGCAGGCGATCCCGTCGACGCTCCTCATCTACATCGCCGGCGTCCTCTCGATCCCCGGCGAGGTGTACGAGGCGGCGGCCCTCGACGGTGCCAGCGCGTGGCGGCAGCTCGTCTCGATCACCGCACCGCTGACGGCGGGCTACATCCTGATCAACCTGGTCATCGGGTTCAAGAACTTCCTGAACTCGTACGACATCATCGTCGGCCTGACCGACGGCGGCCCCGGCACCTCGACCACCAGTGTCGCGATGTCGATCTTCAAGGGCTTCAACGGCGGCGACTACGCCTACCAGATGGCGAACGCCACGATCTTCTTCGTCATCGCGGTCGTCATCGCCGTGATCCAGCTGCGGGCGACCCGCGGGAAGGCAGCGCTCTGATGTCCCTGCAAGCACCCCTGCGACCGGGGACCACCGCGACCGGCAGCATCCGTTCCGTCGACGCCGACCGGTCCTCCGGCTCGGGCAAGGCCGGCCGCGGTCGTTCCAACTGGCCCGTCACCGTCGTCCTCGTGCTGTGTGCGCTGTCGGTGCTCGTGCCGCTGTACGTCACCCTGACGATGGCGTTCAAGACCACCGGCCAGGCGGTCGACGGCAACGCGTTCTCACTGCCGGCGCCGTTCAGCGTCGACGGCTTCGTGCAGGCGTGGCAGCTGACCGACTTCCCGCGGGCGTTCGGGGTCTCGGTGTTCGTCGCCGCGATCACCGTCGTCGGCACGATCCTGCTCGCCTCGTTCACGGCCTACGCGATCGCCCGGAACTGGGACCGCCGGCTGTTCCGCTGGTCGTTCTTCTACCTGCTCGCGGCGATGTTCCTGCCGTTCCCGGTGCTCGCACTGTCGCAGGTGAAGCTCACCGGACTCGCGCACCTGGACAACCCGCTCGGCGTCGCGATCCTGCACGTCATGTTCCAGCTGTCCTTCAGCGTGCTGCTCTTCACCGCCTTCCTGCGGTCGATCCCGGCGGAACTGGAGGAGAGTGCACGCATCGACGGTGCGAGCACGGGGCAGGTGTTCTGGCGACTCGTGTTCCCGCTGCTGGCACCGATGAGCGCCACCGTCGGCATCTTCGCGTTCCTCGCGTCCTGGAACGACTTCGTGATGCCGTCGCTGATCACCTCCGACCCGGCGCTGCAGACCCTGCCGGTGCTGCAGCAGATGTTCCAGACGCAGTTCAGCAACAACTACAACGTGTCGTTCGCCTCGTACCTGATGGCGATGGCCCCGGCGATCATCGTCTACCTCGTCACCCAGCGGTGGGTGATGGCCGGCGTGACCCAGGGGGCCATCAAGTGACCGACACACACCCCTCGAACGAAAGGCCCGACGTGACCGACACCCTCACCCAGCCCGCCGCCACCTCGCACGACGAGACCTGGTGGCGCCAGGCCAGCGTCTACCAGATCTACCCCCGCTCGTTCGCCGACGCGAACGGCGACGGCATCGGCGACCTGCCCGGCATCACCGAGCGGGTGCCGTACCTGGCCTCACTCGGCATCGAGGCCGTCTGGCTCAGCCCCTTCTACCCGTCCGCCCTGGCCGACGGCGGCTACGACGTCGACGACTACCGCGACGTCGACCCGCGCCTCGGCACCCTCGACGACTTCGACCGGATGGTCGAGGCACTGCACGCCGCCGGCATCCGGGTGATCGTCGACGTCGTCCCGAACCACACGAGCGACCGGCACGAGTGGTTCCGCGAGGCACTCGCAGCACCCAAGGGCTCCCCCGCCCGCGACCGCTACGTGTTCCGCGACGGCAGCGGACCGTCCGGCGAGGAAGCCCCCGCCGACTGGATCTCGATCTTCGGCGGCCCGGCCTGGACCGCCGTCGGGGACGGCCAGTGGTACCTGCACAGCTTCGCGAAGGAGCAGCCCGACCTGAACTGGGCGAACCGCGAGGTCCGCGACGACTTCCTGCACACCCTGCGCTTCTGGTCCGACCGCGGTGTCGACGGATTCCGCATCGACGTCGCCCACGGCCTGGCGAAGGACCTGGGCGAGACCCTGCCCACCTGGGCCGAGCTCGCCGAGATGCCGAAGGACGGCACGCACCCGCTCTGGGACCGCGACGACGTGCACGAGATCTACGCCGAGTGGCGGACGGTCTTCAACGAGTACACGCCGGCCCGCACCGCGGTCGCCGAGGCCTGGGTCCCCGCGCACCGCCGTGCCCGCTACGCCAGCGCCGAGGGGCTCGGTCAGGCGTTCAACTTCGACCTGCTCGAGGCCGACTTCGACGCCGGCCAGTTCCGCACGATCATCGAGTTCAACCTCGGCCTCGCCGAGCAGTCCGGCTCGTCGACCACGTGGGTGTTCTCGAACCACGACGTCGTCCGGCACGCCACCCGCTACGCCCTGCCGCCCCGCGCCGGTGGCACCGACAAGCAGGGCAGCGCCTGGCTGCTCGCCGGTGGCTCGCAGGACGCGCTCGACCGGTCGCTCGGCCTCCGTCGCGCGCAGGCCGCAACGCTGCTCGAGCTCGCCCTGCCCGGCTCCGCCTACCTGTACCAGGGCGAGGAGCTCGGCCTGCACGAGGTCGGCGACATCCCCGACGGCGACCGCCAGGACCCGGCGTTCTTCCGCAACCCGGGCGTCGACGTCGGTCGTGACGGCTGCCGCGTTCCGATCCCGTGGACGCGCACCGGCTCGTCGTTCGGCTTCGGTCCGGAGGGCTCGCACCTGCCGCAGCCGGCGTGGTTCGCCGACTCCAGCGTCGAGGCCGAGGACGCCGACCCCGACTCCACGCTCAACCTGTACCGGGAGGCGCTCGGCCTGCGTGGCCAGCTGCAGTCCGAGGAACAGCTCGAGTGGATCGAGACCCGCCGCGACGACGTGCTCGCGTTCCGTCGGCCGAACGGCTGGACGAGCGTGACGGTCTTCGGCGACGAGCCCTTCGCGCTGCCGGCCGGCGAGCTGCTGCTCGCCTCGGCCCCGGTGGTCGACGGTGCCCTGTCGGGCGTGGGGACGGCCTGGTTGCGTTCCTGACGCGAGTCGCGCCCTGGGCGCGACCGGATGACGGACGGGAGGCGCGGTGCCAGCTGGCACCGCGCCTCCCGTCCGTCGTCTCCCGCGTCTGCCCGCGGAACCCGGCGCACCCGGCGTGCCCGGCGGAAGCGGGCGTACCTGCCGGAAGCGGGCGTACCGGGTCGAGAGTTCCGACCAGGTACGCCCGTTCTCGCATCCCATCGCAGCCGTTCTGGGAAGGAAGGCCCGGTAGGGTCGCCGCATGAGCGGGGCGAGCATCAGCGTGCAGGACTTCGTGATGCGGTTCGGGGACCGCAACGTGGTCGACGGGCTGTCGTTCGACGTCGCCCCCGGGGAGACGTTCGGGCTGCTCGGCAGCAACGGCCCCGGCAAGACCACGACGATCCGGGCCCTGCTCGGCATCACCACCCCGACGGCGGGCACGCTGACGATCGACGGCCGCCCCTACCGACCGGCCACCGGCGGCATCGGCTACCTGCCCGAAGAGCGCGGGCTGTACCGCAAGGAGTCCGTCATCGACGTGATGACCTACTTCGGGCGCCTGCGCGGACTCCGCGGTGCCGAGGCGACCGCGTGGAGCATGGACTACCTGGCCCGGGTGGGGCTCGCCGACCGCGCGAAGCTGCGCGTCGACAAACTGTCCGGCGGGCAGCAGCAGAAGGTGCAGCTCGGCATCACGATCATGGACCAGCCGCGGCTGCTCATCCTCGACGAACCGACCAAGGGCCTCGACCCCGTGAACCGGCGGCTCCTGCTCGACCTGGTCGACGAACGGAAGGCCGACGGGGCGACCGTGGTCCTCGTGACGCACCACATGGACGAGGTCGAGCGGCTCTGCGACCGCATCCTGCTGCTCAAGGACGGGCGGGCCACCGCGTACGGATCCGTGCCCGACGTGCAGGACGCCTTCGGCGGCGCCGTCGCCCGCGTCGGGCTCGACGGCCCCGTACCGAAGTCACCGCTGTACCGGCTCGCCCGCCACGAGGGGCACGTCGCGTACCTGGTCCCGACCCAGGCCGCCGCTCCGGACGGTGCGGACGTCCTGGCAGAACTGGTCGCGGCCGGGGTGCACGTCACCGCGTTCGAGATGCGCCGGATCCCGCTCGACGAGATCTTCGTGCAGGTCTACGGGCACGACGCCCTGGCTGCGGCGTCGACCGACGGGGCAGCGGCATGAGCAACCTCGGCACGGTCGTCCGGTTCGAGTTCGTCCGCGCGGTCAAGAAGCCCGCGTTCTGGATCGGCACCCTCGCGCTGCCGGTCGTCATCGTGGTCGTCTCGTTGCTCGTCGGCATCGGGCAGGCAGCCGGCACCAACTCCGTGGTGTCCGGGTCGTCGGCCACGAAGACCCCGTTCCACTACGTCGACGAGTCCGGCCTGGTGTCGGAGTCCGTGGCCGCGAAGTGGGGCGGGATCCCGTCCACCGACGCCGCCACCGACCGCGCCGCCGTCCGGTCCGGTGACCTCGACGCCTTCATCGCGTTCCCGTCGTCGCCGTCCACGACGGCCATCCGGGTCGACGCCGCCGACCGCGGGCTCTTCGCGAACGGGGTGTACTCGTCGCTGGCCGAGCGGGTGCTCGAGCAGAGCGTCGCCACGTCCGTCGACGACCCCGAGACCGTGCAGCTGCTCCGCAGTCCGCCCGCCACCGACGTCACCACCTACGCGGACGGCCGGGTCGCACCGGGCTGGCTGTCCGTCGTGCCGCCGTTCCTGTTCGTCGCCGCGTTCTTCGGGCTCGTCATCCTGCTCGCCGCTCGGATGGTCACCGTCGTGGTCGAGGAGAAGGAGAACCGGATCTCCGAGATGATCCTGACCACGGTGACCGCGGGCGACCTGATCCGCGGCAAGGTCATCGCCATGCTGCTCGTCGGCTTCGTCCAGGTCAGCGTGTTCGTCGTGCCCGGCCTGGTCGGGCTGCTCGTCGCGTTGCCGCTGGTGTCGTCGCAGCTCGGTGGGCTGACCGTCGACCCGTGGCGGATGGTGACCGGGGCGCTGCTGCTCGTCGGCGGGGTGCTGCTGGCGTCCGGGCTGTTCGTCGCCGTCGGGGCCGCCGTCCCGTCGATCAAGGACGCCTCGGCCCTGCAGTCGGCGGCGATCTTCGCGCTGATCATCCCCCTGTACGCGGCGTTCTTCGTGATGACGACGCCGACGTCGCCCGTCGCGCAGTTCTTCACGTACTTCCCGACCTTCACGCCGATCACCGCGATGGTGCGGAACGCCGTCGGGGCCCTGACCGTGACGGAGTCGGTGGTCTGCATCGTCGAGGTGTTCGTCGTCGCCGGGCTGCTGCTGTGGTTCGCGGAGTACCTGTTCCGGCACTCGGTCGCGCAGTACGGGTCGAAGGTGACGGTGCGGCAGATGTTGTCGTGGCGGCGGGGGCGGCGGGGCTGATCCCTTGCTGATCAGCTGGCGGCGATGCGGCGGAGCGCGTCCAGGTGGGCGGCCCACACGGCTCGCCCCGACGCCGTCAGGGTGATCGACGTCCGGGGTGTCTTGCCCACGAAGCCCTTCCCCACCGACACGTAGCCGGCCGCCTCGAGCGCGGACACCTGCTTGCTCAGCACCGAGTCGCTGACCTCGACCGCGTCGCGCACCTCGCGGAACCCCAGGGTGCCGGCACGGGTCAGGGCGGCGATCACCGAGAAGCGCACCGGGTGCTGCAGCAGGTCGTCGAGCTCGTGCCGGGGATGCACCCGGTCGGTGGTGCTCACGAGCGGGCCTCGCGCGCCGCACACACCAGGGCGACCAGCAGCACGAGCCCCGAGGTGATGCCCGACCAGAGCACCGAGCCGTGCACCCACCCGACCACGGCGATCGCCGCCAGGTAGGTGACCGCCCAGCTGGCGATGTAGACGGTCCAGCGGCGGCTCCGGGCGAAGGCCGAGCGGCCGCGGATGCTCACCATGAAGAACACCACCAGGGCGAACAGGGCCACGAGGGTGCCGACGTAGACGGCGGCGAACGCGTCCCCGGTCGTGAGCCCCATGCCGAGCGTGCCGAGCGACGTCGCGACGCCGAGCGCGGTGATGAACGTGACGTACGGCCAGCGGACGGCGTCGTGCGCACGTCGGCCGATCCGGTCCGCCTGGTCGAGCAGTCGGGCCGCCTCGGCGGGTCCGGGTCGTGCGGTGGTGTCCTCCATGGTGTCCCCTCTCGTTGACACCAGTGTTGCAAGGACTTTCCAGTTTGGCAAGCACTTTCCAAACCGGAGAGCTTGCCGCTGCGCTCAGACGCGGACGGGTGCCTCGTCGAGGTCCCACGACGGGACGGCGTGCCGCTTCCAGCCCTGGCGCAGGGTGTTCGCCGCGCGGTCGAACTCGACCAGGACGTCGATGTGCGGGCGGACCAGCATCTGGATCTGCAGCCCCTCGTAGACCGAGAGCAGCTGGGTCGCAGCCTGGTACGCGGGGATGCCGGCCTCTTCCGAGCCCTTGTCGAAGTCGCGCTGCAGCCCGACGGTCAGCTGCTCGGCGTACTCCTCGAACCGCTTGCGGAACAGTTCGGCGAACCCGGACTCCGAGCTGGCCACGGTGATCAGCCCGGCGAGCACCCGGACGAGCCCGGGGTCGGCGACGTCCTCGGCCAGGGTCAGACGGACGTGCTCGATCGTGCACGTGGGCGGGTTCTTCCGCCGGGTCCCCCGTAGCTGCGCCCACCGGTCGTAGGTGACCAGGAGCAGGGCGTGCCAGGTCGGGAACAGCCGCTCGACGGTCTCGAGCGGGATACCGGCCACCTCGGCGACGACCGCCGCGTCGACGGTGTCGAACGGGTGCAGCCGGTAGGCACGGATGGCCGCGCGCACCGTGCGCTCTGCGAGGGACTCGTCGTCCTCGACGCGTTCGCCGTGCAGGGGTTCCATCCGACCATTGCAGCGCATTCCGGGCCGTTTGTCTCGTCCCAGAGCGGGGGCCGTGCTCCGGGCCGCGTCAGCGCGTCGTGATCACAGCGGTCAGCCGACGGTGACGGGCGCCGCCGGAGGCCGGACCCGCTGGCGCATCCACACGAAGAACCCGGTCAGGGTGAAGACGCCGTAGAAGACGTACATCAATCCGGAGGCGTAGTACCCGGCGGAGAACAGCAGCGGCACGCCGACCAGGTCGACCGCCACCCAGATGAGCCAGAACTCGACCCACCCCTTCGCCATGCCGTACGTGGCGAGCAGCGATCCGACGAAGATCCACGCGTCGCTCCACACCGGCTCGTAGGACCCGAGCGCGCGGAAGACGGGGGTCAGCAGGGCGGTGCCGCCGACCATGCCGACGACGAGCAGCAGACGGGTCCACCAGGAGGCCCAGCGCGGGTCGATCACGGTCGTCGCGTCCTCGGGGCGGTGCGTCCACCGGTACCAGCCGTAGATGCTCACGATGATGAACATGACCTGACGGCCGGCCTGCCCGAGCAGGTTGACGGGGTTCGGGGTGTCGAAGAGCGCGCCCATGAAGACGGTGAAGAGCAGGGCGTTGCCGACCAGTCCGACCGGCCAGGCCCAGACCTTCCGGCGCATGCCCCCGAGGGCGCTGAGCAGCCCGAAGACGTTGCCGACCACCTCGCGCCAGAGCACCGTCTGGTCGCCGATGACGATCTGCGCGTCGAACAACCAGCGCACGATGTCCATGGGCCCTCCTCGTTTCCGGACGGTGCAACGACGCCGCGCGTACCGGCATTCCTTCTGGGATCGCTCCGCCCACGCGAAGCGCACACCCAGAAACCGGGGTACAAATCATGTCCTCCCTAGCGGGGACAAAAATGACCCCTGTTCTGGGGTCCGGGTGAACGGTCGTTCTCACTTGTCGGCACTTTGGGGGACAGCTAACGTCGTCACCAGAGCGAGTCCAGCCCGCCCGAGCAGCAGCACATGCGCTCCGAGGCCCGGCGACCGTTCTCGGCACCGGTCAGCCGCGACCCCCTCCAACCACTGGGTCGATGACAACCTCCCCACCGGACACGACGCCCGAATGTCCCCGGTGGGCTTCAGCGTGCCCGGAGCACGCAGGAACGGATCCACCCCATGCACAAGATCGTCACCGGTGCCATCGCCGGCGCAGCAGGCGTCGCACTCCTCCTCGGCGGTGCGGGCACGTTCGCCCTCTGGAACGCCAGCGCCTCGAGCGCCGCGTCCGCCGTGAGCGCCGGCACCCTGACGCTGAGCGCCAACAACGACGGCGCCTGGACCGACATCACGAACGGTCGTTCCACCGCGATCGACCCGACGAAGGCCCTGATGGTCCCGGGCAACACGTTCCAGTTCACCCAGACGCTGAACATCGGTGCGACCGGCCAGGACCTCAAGGCGAACCTGACCTACGCCAACCAGAGCATCACCGGCGACGCCGCGCTGCTCGCCGCCACGACGAAGACGCTGGCCGTCACGTCGACGAGCGCCTCGGTCGTGCAGTCCTCGTCGAACACGAACACCTTCGTGGTCTCGCCGTCCTCGTCCACGTCGACCGTCAAGGTCGTCTTCACGGTGACGCTCCCCGCATCGGCGACCACCGGTCAGGGCGGATCGATCAACCTCAGCGCGCTGGCCTTCACGCTGACCCAGACCGCGATCGGTTCCTGATCCCCCGATCGCACCCCACCGACCACGACGACCAGGAGCACGCACATGACCGCCACACCGCGGACGACGGGACGCCACCGCGCAGCCCGACGGTACCGCTGGGTGTGGCCGGTCGCGATCGCCCTGGTCGTCGCGGTCGGAACGGCGCTCCTCGGCGCCGGCGGCACGTACGCCCTCTGGAACGGGACCGCCAGCACGGGAGCCACCACGGTGCGCTCCGCCACGGCGACCATCACCGTCGGCAGCACCACGGCGATGAACACCGCGGTCCTCGGGCCGGGCACGAGCACCACCGGCACCTTCACGGTGCGGAACACCGGTTCGATCCCCCTGTCCATGCGCGTCACGACGACGGCCTCCAAGTCGTCCGTCGCGGCGGCGACCGGTGAGCTGACGCTCCACCTCGCGATGGTGTCCTCGGCCGCGAAGTGCGTGCCCGGGCTCACCGGCACGAGCGCGCGGCTCGCCACCTTCGACACCGGCACCGGGTCCTTCACCCTGCCGGCCGGGGTCAGCGGCATCGCCTGCCTCGAGATGGCGCTCGACGCCGACGCCCCGCAGAGCGTCGCCGGCGCCACCACCGACTTCACCCTCACCGTCACGGGAACGCAGGTCTCCGCATGAACCGCCGCCTCCGGCTCCTCGTCGCCGTGCTCCTCACCGCCGTGTTCGTCGGTGGCACCTCGAGCGCCGCGTGGGCACTGTGGAGCGCGTCGGGCACCACCGCGGCGAGCACGACGGTCGGCACGGTCGCGGCGTCGATCAGCGGCACGAGTGCCCTCACCACGGCGTTCTCGTCGAGCGTCACCTCGACGACGAAGCCGATCACCCTGACCGACTCGGGCACCCTCGCCGGCGCCGCCACCACCACGGTCTCCGTCGTGTCCGGCAGCTCGACCGCACTCGCCAAGGCCGTCACCGTCGTCGCCTGGCCGGTCGCCTCGACCGCGGGCTGCACCACGAGCACGGCCGTCGGCACCGGGTCCGTCACCGGCACCTGGGCGTCGCTGCCGAGCATGAGCGCGAAGCTCGCCGCCGGCGCCTCCGCCGTCTGGTGTACCCGCAGCACCCTGCAGTCATCGGCCCCGGCCGGCTCGACCGCCAAGGTGAACGTCAACCTCACCGTCACGAGCGGCACCTGGACCTCGGGCGTCGTCGCCGGCGGCTTCGCCCTGACCACCCCGGCAGCGACCGTCGACACCACGCCCTCGCTGGTCTGCACGGACCACGGCGGTTGGTACGTCGAGATCCGGTGGGACGCCGCGAACCGGCCGATGGACACCTGGTACGGCGCGTTCGTCGGCTCGACCCCGGTCGGGCAGAAGGCGCAGGACTACTCCGCGTTCATCACGATCGCGCCGCCGGACGTCCCCGCGAGCGCCGGCACCGCTGGCACGCTGACCGTCACCGTCAAGGTGCTCGACAGCGCCGGCAACCCCACGAGCACCGTCGCGGGCACCGGCAAGGTCACGCTCTTCACGCAGGACAACGGGGCGGCGATCCGATGCGGCGCATGAGCACCCCCACCCCGCGCTCCGGCTGGCGCGCCGTCGTCCACGCCGTCGTGCTCGGTCTCAGTACCGGACTCCTGCTGCTCGTCGCCGCCCTGGCGGTCGTGCTGATCGTCGTGCCGAAGGCCACGGGCTCGATGCCGCTCACCGTCCTGACGCAGTCGATGGAGCCGACCCTGCCGCCGGGGACCCTGCTCGTGGTCCGTCCGACCCCGATCGACGACATCCGGGTCGGCGACGTCGTGACCTACCAGATCGTGTCCGGCCAGCCCGCGGTCGTCAGCCACCGCGTGGTCTCGGTGTCGTCGTCGTCCGACGGTGAGCGGACCTTCGTGCTCAAGGGCGACAACAACGCCGAGGCCGACCCGGCACCGGTCACCGCCGTGCAGATCCGCGGCGTGGTCTGGTACTCCGTGCCGGAGATCGGCGTCGTCAACCAGGTCGTCAACGGGTCGCGGAGCTGGCTCATCCCCGCGGTCGCCGGCGTGCTCCTGACGTACGGTGCGGTCATGATGACGGCGGGCTTCGTGAGCGCCGCGCGTCGTCGCCGCGCCGGCACGAACCGCGCCGGCACCAGCCACGGACGCCGCAGCGCAGCGCACCACGTCGAGCGGACCACCAGCGAGAACAGGACCGAGACGACGGCCACCACCCGGTCTAGGCTCGGTGGACGTGACGGACGGAGTGCAGCGGGCGCGGGAGCTCCTCGACGCAGCGGCACGACGGCTCCGCGGCGCGGACGTCCCGGACGAAGCACTCGGCGAGTACGTGCAGCCGAAGGCGGTCCTCGGGATCCGTCGTGACCCGACGATGCGACCCCTCGGCCGGGTGTGGCGGGTCGGAGCACTCCTGATCGGGTCGTCCCCCGAGACCGCCGGCCGTGTCTGGGCCACCGGGTCGATCACCCGTGTCACCGAACCCGGTCGGTCGCAGTACCAGTCGGTCTCCGCCGAGGTCCGCCGCGCCTACCGCGCCGCCGCCGCGAAGGGCCATTTCGACGCTGGTGACACGGTGAACCACGGCGCCGTCCCGATCCCCGTCGACGACTCCCTCGTCGGCGCCGAGGGCGTACTCGTCGTCATCGAGGACGTGCCCTCGGTCCGGTGGTCCCCGACCGCCGGCGCCGCAGTCCCCCTCGCCGACTACCTGGACGACCGCGTCGGGCTGCTCGTCGATCCCCCGCGGGGCGCGACCGACTGACGCGGCCAGCGGCCACGGAATCGCACGGTGCTGGGTTCGTCATGCCGTGCGGGATCGCCCGACCCGTGCGAACTTGCCCACCCCGTGCCCCACCACGACCCCGCACCGAACCACCTCCGCCGCCCCGACCCACGAACCCCACACCGTGCGGCTCCGGGTGAGCCCGAAGGACGCGACCACGGAACCGCACCGTGCCGGGTTCGTCATTCGTGCCGGTTCCTCGAGCATGCGCACCGTGCCGGATCTCCCGACCCGTGCGAACTTGCCCGCCCCGTGCCCCGCCACGACCCCGCACCGAGCCACCTCCACCGCCCCGACCCACGAACTCAGCACCGTGCGGCCCGCCCTGCATCCCGCACCGCGCGTCCGCGGCACCCGAACCCGGCACACGAACCGGCCACCCGCACCCCGCAGCCCGTCCGCCGGACGCGATCCGGGCCTCCAGTCCGACCGGACAGACCACGCGCCTGTCACGACGTCACCCGGTCCCGATAGTGTCGGAACGTGAGCAACGAGGCATTCGACGACCGCTACGAGCTGCGCGAGTTCGCGCCCGGGACGGACGACAAGGGGGCACCGAACGCCGAGACGGCAGCGTGGATGCAGGCCGTCGGGATGGGCTTCCACGAAGCCGACCCCGACGCCGAGGGCGCAGCCCGCATGGCGTCGCACTTCATCGCCGACGAAGAGACGTTCCTCGGGGTCTACGTGCGCGAGCCGTTCCCGGGTTCCGTCGACGAGACGTGGCCGGCCGGCACCTTCACGTGGTTCCGCAAGGCGCTGAGCTGGGGCGACGGGTCCTCCGTCGACACCCAGGCGATCTCCGCGGTCACCGTCCGCCCGACCGAGCGTCGCCGCGGCATCCTGCGCCGGATGATGACGCACGCGCTCGAGCGCGGGGTCGCCGAGGGCTACGCCGTCGCGTCGCTGACCGCGTCCGAGGGCACCATCTACCGCCGCTTCGGCTTCGGCTGCGCCATCCGCGAGCGTGCCGTGCACGTCCGCCGCGAGCGCGCGCTCCCCCTGCTCGCCCCGACCTCCGGCACGGTGTCGGTCGTCACGCCGCAGTGGCTGGCCGACGGCCCGGGCAAGGCGGTCTTCGACCGGTTCCACGTCCGCACCCCCGGCTCGATGGTCCGCAACACCGGCACCTGGCCGATCGTGTTCGGCCTGCTCGGGCACGACGGGCAGAAGGCGAAGGACGTCCGTGCGGCGGTGCACCGTCCCGACGGCTCCGACGAGATCGACGGCTACGTGACCTGGCGCGTCAAGGAGGATCGCGGTTCCGACACCGCGCTCGAGATCGTCGACCTGGTGTACGCGGACGACCAGGCCTACACCGCCCTGTGGGAGTTCCTGCTCTCGATCGACCTCAACGACGTCGTGAAGTACAACCGCTCCCGCCTCGACGACCCCATCGTCGCGGCGCTCGGCGACAACCGCGCGTACGACGTCGACCACGAAGAGGACCACGTCTGGCTGCGCGTGCTCGACGTGCCGGCGGTGCTGGCCTCGCGGCCGTTCGCCGTCGACGGGTCGCTGACACTCGGGGTCACCGACGCTCTCGGCTTCACCACCGGTACGTACCGCCTCGACGTCCAGGAGGCCCGTGGCACCGTCACGCGCATCGCCGACGACGTCGACGTGGCCGGGTCTGACGTCCAGCTCGACGTCGCAGAGCTCGGTGCGCTGCTGATCGGGTCAGTCTCCCCCGTCACCCTGGCCGCCGCGGGGCTCGTCCGCGCTGCGGACCCGGCGTCGGTGGAGCTGCTCCGCGCGATGCTGCTGCCGCCGCGGACGCCGCACGGCATCACGTACTTCTGATGGACGTCGCCCGGGTGGTGGGGCGCGCGTCAGGTCGTCTCCGTCCTGGCGTCCCCCACCCTGCGAGCAGCGGTGCTCGGCGGGAGCCCCGTCGATGACCGCACCCGGGCAGCGATCGACTCGTTCGACTGGGTCACCGACGACGGCCCGGACGCGTCGGTGCTCGGCAGGACGTCACGCGAACTCCAACGGCTGCAGTCTCCGGCCGCGGTGCTCGATTTCGACCGGATCGAGCGGATGCCGGTGAAGGACGTCGAACGACATGCGCTGTCCGTCCGGATCGTGGAGCTCGTGTTCGAGCGACTCGGACAGGAGCGAGCCGTGCCGGAGGCCGTCCTGAACGCGGCCATCGGCATGTTCGCGACCGATGTCTCCGTCGTGCGCCGGGACGCCGTGGACCTCGGCGTCCTGACGCGCACCGACGACGGTTCGGTCTACCGGATGGTGCGTCGTCCGGCCTGATGCTGCTCGGTCGTCCCGCACGGCGCGCAGCAGCGAGTAGTCTCCCCGCCATGACGGACGACACGGTGGTCGACTGGCTCGTCGCCTCCGACCCGGCACTGCGCTGGCAGGTCGAGCGGGACCTCGTCGACGCCCCCGCCGCGACGTGGCAGGCCACCCGTGCCCGGGTCGCGACCGATGGGTTCGGCGCAGCGCTCCTCGCTCACCAGGACCCGGACGGACAGTGGGCTGGCGGCTCGTACTTCCCCGCCGACTTCGACCCCGACGGTCCCGAGGCCCAGGCCGCCGGACAGCCCTACACGGCGACGACCTGGTCGCTCAACACGCTGCGCGACTGGGGGCTCGACGCCGCTGTGCTCGGGGACACCGCCGTGCGCCTCGCCGAGAACAGTCGGTGGGACTACGACGACCTGCCGTACTGGGGCGGCGAAGTGGACTGCTGCATCAACGCCTTCACGCTCGCCAACGGCACCTGGCTCGGTGCTGACGTGGATGACATCGCCGAGTGGATCCTCGAGCACCAGCTCGCCGACGGTGGCTGGAACTGCGAGTGGGTCGAAGGGTCCACCGTGTCGTCGTTCCACTCGACCCTCAACGTGCTCGACGGGCTGCTGCAGCACGAGCAGCTGTCCGAGGGATCGCACCCGCGCGCCACGGAGCTCCGCGCTGTCCGACACCGCGGAGCCGAGTACCTGCTCGAACGGCGGCTGCTGTACCGGAAGTCCGACGGCGAGCTCGTCGGCTCCTGGGTGCACCGTTTCGCGTACCCGTCGCGATGGATCTACACCGCGCTTCGGGCGACCGATCACCTGCGGGCGGCCGGGTTGCAGGACGGGACCCCGCCGGACCCACGTGCTGCCGAGGCGATCGAGCTCGTCCGGGCGGCTCGCAACGCCGACGGCACCTGGACCCAAGGTGAACGTGCACCAGGACGGCAGTGGTTCGAGGTCGACGTCCCGGCGGGCGAACGCTCGAAGTGGCTCACCCTGATGGGGACGCGGGTCCTGCGGTGGTGGGACGGCGCGGCAACGGCCGGCTGACCTCGCACGGTGCGAGGGGCAGGCGCTCTGGTGCGAGGTTCCCGATTCCGTGGCAGGCGGATGCGCTCGCACGGAGTACGGAACCTCGCACCACAACAGCGGCGGGGGCACCTGACCTCGCACGGTGCGAGGCTCGGCACCTCGCACCGTGCGGGGGCGCCCCTACGCCCGGCGCCGCACCCGCGGGTCGACGAACGCGTAGACCACGTCGACGATCACGTTCGCGGTGACGATCAGCAGCGCCGAGAACAGCGTGAAGCCGACGACCACCTGCAGATCGAGCGTGTGCACCGCGTCGATGAGCAGCGCGCCGAGGCCCTGCATCGAGAACACCTTCTCGGTGATGACCGCACCACCGAGCAGCGACCCGAGGTCGAGCCCGAACAGCGTCACGACGGGCAGGATCGCCGTCCGGAGCCCGTGCCGCACGACGACCTGGCGCTCGCGCAGCCCCTTGGCCCGGGCGGTCCGCACGAAGTCCTGCGACATCGACTCGAGCATCTCGCCACGGGTCAACCGGGCGTAGATCGCAGCGCTGATGAACGCGAGCACGCACCACGGCAGGATCAGGTGGGTGAACCAGCCGACCGGGTCGTCGCCGAAGGCCACGTACCCGCTCGTCGGCAGGATCCCGAGCACGAACCCGAACAGCAGGATGCCGAGCAGCCCGACCAGGTACGCCGGGGACGAGACACCGGCGACCGCGACCGTCATGACGGCCCGGTCGACGAAGGTGCCGCGGCGCAGCGCCGAGACGGTGCCGCCGAACACCCCGGCGACGAGCCACAGCACGGCGGCGCCCACGGCGATCGAAGCGGTGACGGGCAGGCGCGCCAGGATCAGCTCGGTGACGCTCTCGTGCAGCTGGAACGAGTACCCGAAGCACGGCGCCGCGCACTCGATGACGCTGTTGCCGCTGCCGAAGGTCCGGCCGGTGAAGATACCGGCCAGGTAGGCGCCGAACTGCGCGAGCCAAGGCTTGTCAGTGCCGAGGAACGCCTGGACCTCTCGCAGCCGGTCCGGCGTGCAGGGCTTGTCGCAGATCGCCCGGGCCGGGTTGGTCGGCAGGAGCATGAAGAGCGCGTACGTGATGGCCGCGACGACGAGCAGCACGACGGCGGCCCCGAGCACGCGGATCGCCAGGAAGCGCAGGGTGGCGGCGTTCACGCGGTGCCCCCTCGCGGGTCGAGGGCGTCGCGCAGGGCGTCACCGAGCACGTTGAAGGCGAGGGTGATGAGGAACAGTGCGGCTCCGGGGAACACGAGGTACATGGGATCGGTCTGCACCCAGCCGATGGCGTCGCCGATGCTGCGACCCCACGACGGCGTCGGCGGGTTGACGCCGACGGCCAGGAACGAGAGCGCGGCCTCGGCACCGATCATCGACGGGATCGAGATGGTGGCGTAGACGGTGATCGTCGCGGCGAGGTTCGGCAACAGCTGCGTGCGGATGACGTGCCACCGGCCGGCACCCATCGCGGTGGAGGCCACGACGTAGTTCCGGCTGACGAGCGACAGCGTCTGTCCCCGCACGACACGGGCCACGGCCGGCCAGCCGAAGAACCCGATGACGAGCACGACGAGCACGGGCTTCGGGAACGACGACGGCACGATCGCGGTGAGGGCGATCATGAACACGAGCGACGGGAACCCGAAGATCACGTCGACGACCCGCGAGAGCACCCGGTCGTACCAGCCACCGAAGAACCCGGTCGTGACGCCGACGAGCACGCCGATGACGATCGAGACCAGGGTCGCGGCGAGTCCGATGCCGAGCGAGGTCCGCGCACCGTACGTGACGATCGAGAACAGGTCGCGCCCGGTCAGGGGCTCGACACCGAACCAGTGCTCGCCGCTGATGCCGCCACCCGGACCGCGCGGCGCACCGAACGAGTTGAGCGCGTCGATGTCGTACGAGTACGGGTCCTGCCCGGACGCCTTCGCGATGAGCGGGGCCGCCACGGCGACCACCAGGAACACCGCGATGACGACGGCCGAGGCCACCGCCCAGCGGTCCTGCCGGACGCGTCGCACCACGGCCCGGAAGCCGGTGGTCCGGCCGGACGGTGCGACCGGTCGGTCGACGACGTTGGCCGTCACGAGGCCACTCCTTCCCACGCGCGCCACGCCTCGCGGCGAGCGGCCTGTCGCACGGGATCGGCGACGGGCGCTGCGGCGAGGAGCATGCGCGTGTAGTCCTGTTGCGGGTCGTCGAGCACCGCGTCGGTGCTCCCCCGTTCGATGACCCGGCCGTCGCGCAGCACGATCACCTGGTCGGCGAGCTGGCGGACGACGGCGAGGTCGTGGCTGATGAGCAGCATGCCGAAGCCGAACTCCCGCTGCAGCCCGGCGAGCAGGTCGAGCACGGCGGCCTGCACCGTCACGTCGAGTGCCGAGGTCGGTTCATCGGCGATGACGAGTGCCGGCCGCAGTGCGAGCGCACGCGCGACGGCGACGCGCTGCCGCTGGCCGCCCGACAGCTGGTGCGGGAACCGCTCGGCCCACGTCGGGTCGAGCTGCACGGCGGTCAGCAGTTCACGGACCCGTTCGGCCCGCTCCGCAGCGGAGTCGGTGCCGTGCACGAGCAGCGGTTCCGCGATGCTCCAGCCGATGGTCTGCCGCGGGTTGAGCGACGACGCCGGGTCCTGGAACACGATGCCGACCCGACTGCGCAGCTCGCGCAGTCGTCGTCCGCGAGCGGTGCGCAGGTCGCTGCCGTCCACCTCGACCGAGCCGGCGACGACGGGCACCAGGCCCGCGAGCGCGCGCCCGATCGTGGACTTGCCGGAACCGGATTCGCCCACCAGGCCGACGGTCTCGCCGGCATGCAGGTCGAGGTCGATGCCGGACACGGTCGGTCCGCCTCGGCGCGAGTACCGCACGGCGACGTCGCGCAGGCGCGCCACGAGCGGCCGGGAGGCGCGACTCGCGTCCGCCTCGTCGGTCACCGCAGCGGTCTTCGGGCTGGGCGACACCTCACGCGCGCCCGGAGCCGTGAGCTGTCGCTGGGCGCGTGAGCCGGGATCGCCGGCCCGGGCGTCCGGGTCCGCAGCCGGCGTTGCGGACGCGGGACGCGCCTCCAGGCTGGGGACGGCCGCGAGGAGTTCGCGCGTGTAGTCGGCGGTCGGGTGGGCGAAGACCTCGGCGACGGTCCCGTGCTCGACCGGGTCCCCGCGGCGCAGCACCAGCAGGTCGTCCGCGACGTCCGCGACCACGCCCATGTCGTGGGTGATGAGCAGCACAGCCAGGGAACGGTCGCGGCCGAGCCGCCGCAGCAGGTCGAGGATGCCCGCCTGCACGGTGACGTCGAGCGCGGTCGTGGGCTCGTCGGCGAAGAGTGCGACCGGGTCGCCGGCCAGGGCCATCGCGATCATCGCGCGCTGGAGCTGACCGCCGGACAGTTCGTGCGGGTAGGCCTTCCGGATGCGCTCCGGGTCGGTGAGCCCGGCGTCACGGAGCAGTTCGTCGACGCGTGCCCGGACGCCGGCGCGGTCGAGCCCGGTCGGGTGGGCTCGGACGGCCTCGGCGATCTGCGTGCCGATCGACAGGACGGGCGTGAACGAGTTCATCGGCTCCTGGAACACCACGCCGATGCCCGCACCCCGGACGGCGCGGACCGTCTCGGCGGGGGCACCGATGAGTTCCTCACCACGGAACCGGGCGCTGCCCGACACCGAGGCCTGCGGCGGCAGGAGCCCGAGCACGCTCATGGCGCTGACGGACTTGCCCGAGCCGGACTCCCCCACCAGGGCGAGGACCCGGCCGGGCGTCAGGTCGAAGGAGACGTCACGGACGACGGGCTCCGCGTCGCCGAACGCGACGCGGAGCCCCTCGACCTGCAGGATCGGTTCGGTCACTGCTTGAGCGAGACCTTGAGGTAGTTCGGGTACGCGGGGAAGTCCGCGATCTGGAAGTTCTGCACGTTCGAACCGGCCAGGAAGGACTGCTTCGCGTAGATCAGCGGCACGACGGGGGCGTCGGCCATGATCTTCTGGTCCGCCTGGGCCCAGAGCTTCTGCGCGTCGTCCTGGTCGACCGTGGAGCTGGCCTTCGCGATGAGGGCGTCGACCTCGGGGTTGCTGTACTTCGAGACGTTGTAGCCGCCGCCACCGATCTGCGACGAGTCGTACAGGGGCTGCAGGTTGGCGTTCGCGCTCGGGAAGTCCGGCTGCCAGCTCGACAGCGACAGGTCGAAGTCGGTGCCGTTGGTGGTCGCCTGCGTGAAGGAGTCGTAGTCGAGCGGCTTGAGCGTCACGGCGATGCCGGCACGCTTCAGGCCGGACTGCAGCGCCTGCGCCTGGGCGAGGTACGTCGGGTCGTTCTGGGTGACCAGGGTCAGCTTCAGGTTGCTGACGCCGGCCTCCTTGAGCAGCTCCTTCGCCTTGTCGACGTCACCGGTGGCCTTCGTCTTGTACAGGTCGTAGTCCTGGCGCCCGGCGATGCCCGGGGTGATGAGCGTCGAGGCGTACGACCCGGCGATCGCGCCGCCGGCGGCGATCCGGAAGGACTTGCGGTCGACCGCGTACTGCAGCGCCTGGCGGACCTTGAGGTCCTTGAGCTCACCGCGCTGCGTGTTGATCGCCATGTAGCTGATCGGGCCGGCCTTCGAGGTGGCGAGGCGGTCCTGGGCGGCCGGGTTGCTGCGGACCTGGTTGAGCTCGGCGGCCCCCAGGTAGATGGCGCCGAAGGAGTTCTTGGCGTCGCCGTTGTCCGCGATCAGCGTCTGCGTCGCCGTGGACTGGTCCTGGCTCTCCTTGAAGACGATCTTCGACGGGCCGGCGGTGCGGACCTCGTCGGTCTTCGCGCTCCAGTTCTTGTTGCGGACGAGCGTGACCTGCGAGCCCTGCGTGTTCGACTGCACCTGGTACGGACCGGACGCGACCGGCTTCAGGTCGTAGGCGCCGGTGTCCTTGCCGTCGCCCTCGGGCACCGGGGTGAACGCGGGCATCGACGCGAGCCACGGCCAGTCGCCGTACGCGTCGTTCAGCTTGAAGACGATGGTCTTGTCGTTCGGGGTCTCGATGCTGTCGAGCGACTTGCCGTCGAACGGGCCCTTGTAGGAGTCACCACCGACCAGGAGCGACTTGTGGTAGCTCAGGCCACCGCTCAGGGTCGGCGCGAACGAGCGCTCGATGCCCCACTTGATGTCCTTCGTGGTGATCGGCGTGCCGTCCTGGAACTCGACGCCGTCCTTCAGCGTGTAGGTCCAGGTCTTGCCGTCGTCGCTCGAGACGCCGGTGTTGGTCGCCAGGTCGGGGACGACCTTCGCCGTCTTGCCCGGCTCGACGTCCCACGTGGTGAGCCGTCGGGCGACGAGGCCCATCGACGTGATGCCGAGGCTCTGGCTGGTCGCGGGGTCGAGGTGGAACGAGGTCTGCGGCGTCAGGATGTTGAGCGTGCCGCCCTTGGCCGTGCCCTCGGCGCCGTCGTCGGACGAACCCCCACCCGAGCAGCCGGTCAGGACCAGGGCTGCTGCTGCGGCGACGGCCGCGGTGATCGTCAGGCGGTTGGGGCGTCTCATGACGGTGCTGCTCCTCGGGGAAGGGGGGTCGCGATCGCGGTGGCGGTCGCTGCGACGGCGGAACGGTTCACCCGCCGGGCGGCGTCCATCCTGACACCGCGACGGTGGCCCGTCCGAATCTCGCGTGCGTCGGACGACGCACGACGAAACATTGCAAGCGCCGGACGCCGTCCCGCTATTCCCGATGCGTTCGCACCGCAGTGCGTCAGCGGTCGAAGAGCCCACCGAGGAAGTCGTTGCCGAGGTTCGACGCCTGCTCGCCGAGCCCGGACGCCTGCTCTCCGAACCCCGCGGCCTGCTCACCGAACCCGCCGAGGAGCTGCTCGCCCTCGCCGAGGAGTCCCTCGACGCCACCGCCGAGGTCACCGAGCCCGAGGTCGCCCATGCCCGAGGCGATGCCCTCGAAGTCGACGCCGAGGTCGGCCGCCCCTGCCAGGACCGGACCGGCGGCAGCGCTGAGCACCGCTCCCCCGGCCACCGCGGCGGCGAGGCCACCGAACGCCATCGCGCCGGCGCCGACCGCTGCACCACCGGCGAAGGCCCCGCCGCGGCCGCGGCCGTTGCCGTTGCCGTTGCCCGAGCGGCCGGAACCGCCGAGGACCCGTCGGACCAGACCCGGACGCGACATCTCCCCGCGCGTCATCGCACGGGCCATGCCGCCCGCCGAGTCGTCACGCAGGTGCTCGTGGGGCGGGAGCTCGGAGTTCAGGCGGTCACGGACCTGCTGGCGCTGCGCGGGGGTGAGCCGCGCGAAGGCGTCGTGGTGGACCTGCTCGAGCTGCTCCGGCGACGAGGTGCGGAGCAGGTAGTCGTACTTCGCCAGGGCGACCTTGTCGGCGTCGGCCCCGTGCTGCGGCGTGCCGGCGTGCTGCTGCGGCTGCTGGCCGTACTGCTGTGGCTGCTGGCCGTACTGCTGCGGCTGGCCGTACTGCTGCGGCTGGCCGTACTGCTGCGACGGCTGCTGGCCGTACTGCTGCTGCGGCTGCTGCTGCTGGTTCCGGTCGTCGCCGGTCAGCTTGTCCGCGGCGCTGCGCACGATGCCGCGCCAGTCGGTTCCGCCCTGCTGCGATCCGGCGCCGGGCGCGGTTCCCCCCTGCCCACGCTTCTGGAGCTGCTTGTCGATGACCTTGGAGGCCATGCCGATGATGCGGTTGAGGTTCGCCATGCCCCGACCTTTGCGTCCTCACATGTGAACGCCCGGCGCTGCTCCGGTGCGACACCCGGACAACGCATCCCGATCCGCTGGGAACCGGCGCGGCTCAGGACAGGATGCGCGCGAGGAACGCGTTCCGGAACCGCCCCGTGGGGTCGAGGTCACGGGCGAGTGCGGCGAAGTCGGACAGCCGCGGGTACGCCTCGTGCAGCCGCTCGGCACTGGCCGCGGAGACCTTGCCCCAGTGCGGCCGCGGGTCGAAGGGCTCGAGCACGTCCTCGATCCGGGCAACCGCCGCGGCCACGGCGGCGGCGTCCCGGCGGAACGTGAAGTGCAGGCCGACCGACTGTCGTCCGGACGACGGCGCGAGCCAGGCGGTGTCGGCCGCGATGGTGCGGACCTCGGCGGCGATGAGGATCGGGGCGAACAGCGACGCCAGCGGTCGGAGCGCCTCGAGTGCCGCCACCGCCGAGGCAGCGGGGATCAGGTACTCCGCCTGGATCTCGGCCCCGGTCGACGGGGTGAACGAGGACCGGAAGTGCGGCAGTCGCTCCGACCACGGCCCCGGCACGCCGCCCTGCTCGGTGACCCCGGCAGGGTCGTTCTCACCCGGGTGCACCGGACCCGAGGCCGCACGGGCTCCGAGGGCCACGAGGTCGACGGTCGGTGCGGCCTCGTCGACGCGGTGCTTGACCCAGACCTGCCGGGCACCGCGGTCGTCGAACGAGGTGAACATCGACACCGAGTAGGCGTCGGACATCACCTGGTCGAACTGCGCGGCGACGGCGTCCCACGGCAGGTCGAGGTGCACCGTCGTGGCGACCTGGAACGTCGGCACGATCGCGAGCTCCACAGCGGTGACGACGCCGAGCGCGCCGATCCCGACCCGGTGGGCGTCGAGGAGCCCGTCCGGCGACGAGGCGTCGACGTGTTCGAGGCCCCCGGAGGCGCGGACGACGTCGAGGCCGACCACCGCCTGCGCGAGCGACGGGTTCCGCACACCGGAGCCGTGCGTCCCCGTGGCGACGGCCCCGGCCGTGGAGATGTGCGGCAGGGACGCGAGGTTCCCGAGTGCCCAGCCACGGGCCTCCAGACCGGCCGCGACCTGGCTGTGCGTCATGCCTGCGGCGACCCGCACGACGCGCCGCGACGTGTCGATGTCGAGCACGGGCGGCAGGTCCGACAACGAGACCTGGACGGCATCGGTGTCGGCGATGGTGTTGAACGAGTGTCGCGAGCCGAGCGCCGTCAGGCGCGGCGTCGAGGCGACGAGCTGCTGGAGCTCGTCCACCGACGTCGGCCGGGCCAGCGCCGAGGCGCGGTAGGTGACGTTGCCCGCCCAGTTGGTGCGGGTGCGCTCGGCCGCGATCACGTCGTCCATCGTGGGTCCTGACTCCTCTAGAAGCCGCGGTCGAGACGGTGCCACGTCTGCTGGAGACGCAGCTCGTCGCGGAACCCGCGTGCGGTGGTGTGTTCGTCGATCACCAGGAACTCGGTGCCGACCATGGTCGCGAAGTCCTCGACGACCTGCAGGCCGACCGCCGTCGTCATGACGGTGTGGTGGGCGGCGCCGGCGGTGAGCCAGGCCTCGGCGGCGACGGGGAACGACGGCCGGGGCTCCCAGACCGCGCGGCCCACGGGCAGCTTCGGCAGGGCCTCGGTCGGGGGCACGACGTCGACGACGTTCGCCGTGAGGCGGAAGCCGTCGCGGGTGTCGGACAGCGCGACGACGACGGCCTCGCCGGAGTCGGCGGTGAAGACCAGGCGGACCGGGTCGTCCTTGCCGCCGATGCCGAGCGGGTGGATCTCGAGCGTCGGCTTCGTGGTGGTGAGCGTCGGCGAGACCTCGAGCATGTGCGCCCCGAGGATCTTCTCGGCGCCCGGTGTGAGGTCGTAGGTGTAGTCCTCCATCAGGGAGGCACCACCGGGCAGGCCGGCGCCGGCGACGTTCATCGCGCGCACTAGGACCGCCGTCTTCCAGTCACCCTCGGCACCGAAGCCGTAGCCGTCGGCCATCAGGCGCTGCACCGCCAGGCCCGGCAGCTGCTTGAGCGAGCCGAGGTCCTCGAAGTTCGTGGTGAACGCGGCGCTGCCGTTCTGCGCGAGCAGGGTGCGGAGGCCGATCTCGATGGCGGCACCGTCGCGGAGCGCGGCGTGCCGTTCGCCGCCGGCGCTGCGGAGTGACGGGTCCACGTCGTAGTCGCGCTCGTACGTCGCCACGAGCGCGTCGACCGCTGCCGTGTCCGCTGCGGCGGCGTCCACCGCTGCCGCGAGCTCGTTGACGGCCCACGTGTTGACCTGCACGCCGAGCTCGATCTCGGCCTCGGTCTTGTCGCCCTCGGTGACGGCGACGTAGCGCATGTTGTCGCCGAAGCGAGTGAGCTTCAGCTCGCGGACGGCCGCGGCGCCGGCGGCGGCACGGGTCCAGTTCGCGACGCGCTGCTGGACGCGGGGGTCCGAGACGTGGCCGACGGCCGTGGCGTGCCGGACGCCGAGGCGGGCCAGGGCGTAGCCGAACTCACGGTCGCCGTGCGCGGCCTGGTTGAGGTTCATGAAGTCGAAGTCGATGTCCGCCCAGGGCAGCGTGACGTTCGCCTGCGTGTGCAGGTGCAGCAGCGGCTTGGTCAGCGCCTGCAGGCCGCCGATCCACATCTTGGCCGGGCTGAACGTGTGCATCCACGTGGTGACGCCGATGACCTTGTCGTCGGCGCTCGCCTCGATGAGCGCCCGGCGGATGCCGTCGGCGTCCTTGAGCACGGGCTTCCAGACGAGCTTCACCGGCAGGTGCCCGGCGAGCTCCGCGTGGACGGCCTTGCTCTGCTCCTCGACCTGGCGCAGGGTCTCCTCGCCGTACAGCCCCTGGGAGCCGGTGAGGAACCAGACCTCGTAGCTGTCGAGCGTTTCCTGCGGGTCGACGTGCGTCGGGGTGTCCTGCGTCATCGCATGGCTCCTTCGGGGTTCTGTCCGTAGACGTTCTGGTAGCGATCGAAGAGTCGATCGATGTCTGCTTCGGGGATCGGGACGACCTCGCCGCCCTGCTTCGCGATGTGGACGGTCCGTGCGACGTCCTCGCACATCACGGCCGCCTTGACGGCGTCCTTCGCGTCCTTGCCGATCGTGAAGACACCGTGGTTCTGCATCAGGACCGCGCGGCTGCGGTGGCCGCTCAGCGTGTCGACGATGCCGTGGCCGATCGAGTCGTCGCCGATGATGGCGAACGGGCCGACCGGGATGGGTCCGCCGAACTCGTCGGCCATCGCCGTGATCACGCACGGGATCGCCTCGGCGCGGGCGGCCCAGGCGGTCGCGTACGTCGAGTGGGTGTGCACGACACCGCCGACCTCGGGCATGTTCCGGTACACGTAGGCGTGCGCGGCGGTGTCGCTGGAGGGGCCGTGCTCGTTGCCCCAGCCCTCGGCCGGCACGCCGTCGAGGGTGCAGACGACCTGGTTCTCCGGCGTCAGGTCGTCGCTCGACACCCCGCTCGGCTTGATGACGAACAGGTCCGTGCCGGGCACGCGCTCGGAGACGTTGCCGCCGGTCCAGATCACGAGGCCGTAGCGGACGAGTTCGCCGTGCAGGCGTGCGACGCGCTCCCGCGTCGTCGCCACCGCCTGGCGTGTGGTCTCGTCGATCGCGTCCGTCATCGGGTCACTTCCTCTGTCTGGAGGCGCGGGTCGGCGCCGTCGGTCTCTTCGGTCGGTCCTGTGGTCGCGCTGGGGCGGGTCGCCGCCGCGGCGACGTCCTGCACGGGCAGTGCGGCCCGGTAGCGGTCCAGGTACGTCTGGAACCCGGCGACGTCCGCCGGCTCGGGTTCGGCCACGTGCACGGCGTCCCCGCCGAACACGGTGTCGGACAGGTAGTCGGCGAGCTGCTGGTCGGTGTGCTCGAGGTAGGCGGCCAGCACCGCGATCCCCCACGCGCCGCCCTCGCCCGCGGTCTCCTCGAGCGCGATCGGCACCCGCAGGGCCGCCGCGAGGAGCCGCTGCGGGCTGCCGGGCGTGCGGAACAGCCCGCCGTGCGCGGTCATCCGGTCCACCTGCACCTGTTCGCCGTGCAGGACGTCCATGCCGATGGCCAGGGTCGCGAACGCGCCGTGCACCTCGGAGCGCACCAGGTTGCCGAGCGTGAAGCGTGCGCCGGGGGTGCGGAGCAGCAGGGGCCGGCCGTCCTCGACGTGGGTGACGGGTTCGCCGGCCAGGTAGTTGAACGAGAGCAGACCGCCGGCGTCGGGGTCGGTGTCGTCGGCGACGGCCTCGGCGAGCAGCGTGGCGTAGACGTCGTCGATGCCGATCGGGGTCGCGCCGGTCCGCTCGCTCGAGGCCTCGGCGAAGCGTCCGAACACCCGGGCCCAGCTCGCGATCTCGCTCGCGCCGTTGTTGCAGTGCACCATGGCCACGGCGTCACCGGCCGGGGTGGTGACGACGTCGAGTTCCTCGTGCGCGGTGGTCAGCGGCTGCTCGAGCACGACCATCGCGAAGATGCTCGTGCCGACGCTGACGTTGCCGGTGCGCGGGGCGACGGCGTTCGTCGCGACCATGCCGGTTCCGGCGTCGCCCTCGGGCGGGCAGAGCGGTGCGCCGGGTTCGAGCGTGCCGGTCGGGTCGAGCCAGACCGCACCCTGGGGGGTCAGCTCACCGGCTTCGGCACCGGCGACGAGGACCTCGGGCAGCAGGGACCGCAGGTCCGGCACGCCGATCAGATCCTGCGCGGTGGCGAGCATGGCGTGGTCGAAGTCCTTCGCGCCCGGGTCGCCGGGGCCGCTGTCGACGGGGCCGCCCTCGATCGGGAACATGCCGCTCGCGTCACCGACGCCCAGCACGTTCCGGCCGGTCAGACGACGGTGGACGTAGCCGGCCAGGGTCGTGACGCCGGCGATCTCGGCCACGTGCGGCTCGTCGTCGAGGACCGCCTGGTACAGGTGCGCGATCGACCAGCGCAGCGGGATGTTGAACCCGAGGGCCTCGCTGAGCCGTTCGGACGCGGGGCCGGTCGAGGTGTTGCGCCAGGTGCGGAACGGCACGAGCAGCTCACCCGCGGCGTCGAACGCCAGGTAGCCGTGCATCATCGCGCTCACGCCCACCGCGCGGTAGGTGCTCGGGGCGACGCCGTACTGCGCCTCGACGTCGGCAACCAGGGCGGCGTACGCGGCACGGAGTCCGGTCTCGACGGCCTCGAGCGAGTAGGTCCAGCGGCCGTCGACGTACTCGTTCTCCCACTCGTGGGAACCGGCCGCGATGGGCACGAGGTCCTCGTCCACCAGGCAGGCCTTGATGCGGGTGGAACCGAGCTCGATCCCGAGTGTGGTGCGGCCGTCCACGATCCGCTGTCGGCGGTCGTCACCCATGTGTTCCTCCAGAACCTCGTCGTCCTCAGTGAGCGCTCACATCCTGGCACGTGAGCGCTCACTCGTGCAACGCCGCGGCGCGCCGCCGGTGCGCGCGTCCCGCCAGCGGTCGAAACACCCCGCTCAGTTCCCCCGACCGGTCACGAACCGTCGCCCATCGCATCGGCAGCCGACCGTTCCTGACCACTCGACGTCCCACGCGCGACGGGTCGTGACCGCGCGACGAGCGAGGGCGACCACGACGTGCGACCACCGCAACACCGCACCCGCGCAAGTACCGACCACTCGCCGCCCCGCACCCGCGCACGTCCCGACCACCGGCTACCCCGCACCCGCGCATGTCCCGACCACCCGCCGCCCCACACCCGCGCACGTCCCGACCACCGACTCTCCGAACCCGCGGCACCCCGAACTGCGGCGCTCGGGACGGTCACGACACCCCGCTGCCTCCCCTCCGCGCGGTCACGAAGTGTCGACTGGAGGGGCGTCGAGCGACGAGTCGTGACCGCTCGACCACGGCGGACGGGGTGTTGTGACCGCTCGACGACGAGCACCAGCACGAGCACCAGCACCAGCACCAGCACCAGCGCCGCCGAGGTCGCACGACACGCCGCAACCGGTCCGCCGAGGTCGCACGAACTGCCGCCCGACGGCACGACGCGCGGCAGTTCTCGCGACCTCGCGAGCCCCGAGCCCCGACCGCCGACCGACCGCGCCCTACGCGCCGACGGTGCTCTCGCGGATGACGAGCGACGGGGTGACAGCCGCCGACGACGCTGTCCCGCCGTCGATCAGGGCGAGGAGCGCCTGCCCCGCGACGCGTCCGAGCTCCTCGAGCCGCAGGTCCACGGTGGTCAGCGGCGGCCTGGAGGCGAGCGCCATCACGTCCCAGTCGTCGAACCCCGTGACCGCGACGTCTCCGGGCACCGAACGCCCGAGCTCCCGCAGCCGGTCGCACACGCCCCGGGCGATCTGGTCGCTGCCGCAGACGATCGCGTCGACGTCGGGCGACTCCCGAGCGAGCACGTCCACGGCCTGCCGTCCCCAGCGCTCCGACCACTCGCCGTACAGCGGGTCGGTGACCAGGTGCGGCCCGAGAACCGACGAGGCACCTGCCACCCGTCGCGCGGCGGACCGATGTCGCGCCGGCCCGGTCACGATCGCGACCCGCTGCCGCCCGAGCGAGCGCACGTGCGAGGCGACGAGTGCCGAACCGGCGGCGTCGTCGAGGGTGATCGACACGTCGGCGTCGTCGGTCGAGGGCGTGAAGGCGTAGACGACGGGGATCGACACGTCGATCGGGGGCCGGGCGTCGGCGGAGCGGCCGGTCACGATGATGCCGTCGACGCCGCGGGCCGCCAGGGAGCGCAGGTAGTGGGCCTCACGGACGTGGTCGTCGCGGGTGTCGCACAGCAGGACGGCCATCCGTCCGGCGGACAGGGCGTCCTCGGCACCGAGCAGCACCGGGATCGAGAACCGTCCGAACGAGTCGGTGGTGATCATGCCGACGGTGTAGGTCCGCCCCGAGGACAGCGCGCGGGCCCGGGCATCGCCGACGAACCCGAGCTTCTCGGCGGCTTCCTTCACCCGCAGCCGGGTGGCGTCCCGCAGCTGCCCGGTGCCGTTCAGCGCCTTCGACGCGGTGCCGATCGACACCCCGGCGAGCGCCGCCACGTCGGTGATCCGGATCGGCTGTCCGGTGCGTTCGAGCGTCACGGCAACACCTTTCCGACGATCAGGGCGTGCCGATGACCTTACACAAAACCGCCGGAATGGTCTTGCGCGACGTGCGCCCCGTGTCGTAGCGTCCACCGCAGAAACCGTTTTCCGGATTGCCAGGTCCATCCGGACGGTGCCAGTCACATCGCAAGGAGGCGACATGACCACCACGCTCGCGACCGATCGCGGCGCGCACACCGCGACCCCGGTCCTCCCGACCGCCGACGCACGCCTGACGCTCCGGCCGCTGCCGACCGGCGACGCCCGGATCACCGGCGGCTTCTGGGCGCTCCGCCAGGAGCGCAACGGCCGCGACGCCGTCCGCAGCGGCTACCAGCAGCTCGAGACGGCCGGCAACTTCCGCAACCTCCGCATCGCCGCCGGACTCGAGGAGGGCGAGGCCGTCGGCCCGATCTTCATGGACTCCGACGTGACGAAGTGGCTCGAGGCCGTGGCCTGGGAGTACGGCCGCGCCCCCGCCGAGGACCTGCTCGACCTGCAGCGCGAAGTCACCGCCCTGTACGCCCGGGCGCAGGCAGAGGACGGGTACCTGGACTCCGTCCAGCAGGTCCGTGGGAAGGGCGAGCGGTACACGGACCTCAAGTGGAGTCACGAGATGTACTGCGCCGGGCACCTGTACCAGGCGGCCGTGGCCCAGCACCGTGCGACGGGCGACACCGGGCTGCTCGACGTCGCGATCAAGAACGCCGACCACCTGGTCCGCACGTTCGGCGACGGCACCGCACCGGACGGCACGCCGAAGACGCGCGACGTCGACGGCCACCCCGTCGTCGAGATGGGCCTGGTCGAGCTGTACCGCGAGACCGGCAACCGTGACTACCTCGACCTGGCGCACTGGTTCGTCGACGCCCGCGGGCACGGGATCATCGAGCGCGCCGGCGGCGAGCCGACGTACTTCTCCGACCGGGTACCGAGCCGGCAGGCCACGACCGTCGAGGGGCACGCCGTGCGCGCCGTGTACCTGGCGGCGGGTGCCGTGGACGTCGCGATCGAGACCGGGGACACCGAACTCCTCGCCGCGAGCGAGCGCCAGTTCGCGGACATGATGGCGACGAAGGCCTTCATCACCGGGGGCCTCGGTGCACGCTGGGACTGGGAGGCGTTCGGCGACCCGTACGAGCTGCCGACCGACCGCGGCTACGCCGAGACCTGCGCGGCGATCGGCGGGGTGCAGTGGGCCTGGCGGCTGCTGCTCGCGACCGGCAAGCCGGTCTACGCCGACGCGATCGAGCGCCTGCTCTACAACGCGTTCCTCGCCGGGGTGAGCCTGGCCGGCACCGAGTACTTCTACGTGAACCCGCTCCAGCAGCGCGACCACGCCCACCAGGACGAGAACCGCTCCCCCGCCCACGGGCGCCGCGGCTGGTTCGACTGCGCCTGCTGCCCGCCGAACATCATGCGCACCTTCGCGAGCCTCGACGGCTACCTGGCGACCGCGACCGACGGCGGACTGCAGGTCCACCAGTACGCCACCGCCGACCTCGGTCCGGTGCGGGTCGAGACCGACTACCCGCACGAGGGCCGCGTCCGTGTCACGGTCACCGAGGACGGCCCGCTCGCCCTGGGCCTGCGGATCCCGGCATGGTCGGACACCACGACCGTCACGGGTCCGGACGGGTCCGCGAACCCCACGGCGGGGACGCTGCACGTCGTCGAGCGCGAGTGGTCGGCGGGCGACACGGTCGAGCTCGTCTTCGACACGACGCCGCACCGGTACGTCGCCGACGCCCGCATCGACGCCGCCCGCGGGCAGGTCGCGATCGAGCGCGGCCCGCTCGTGTACGCGGTCGAGCAGGCGGACCAGCAGGGCTTCACGGTCGACGACCTGACGGTCGACGCGGATGCGCCGATCACCGAGGAGCGCCGCGACGACCTGCTCGACGGCGTCGTCACGCTGCGGATCCCGGGGCACGCCCCGGCCGAGCACGTGCAGCCCGCCTGGCCGTACCAGCGTCTGGACGCGACCCGGTCTGGGCCCACGCGTGCCGGTTCCGACCCGTCGCGGAGCCTGCGGAGCGACGTGGCGGCCGAGCACGTGGGGAGAGGCGCGGATCACGCCGGAGACGCGACCAGCGTCGACGACGTGGCCGGTCCGCAGGGCGCCAGCACGGGCCTCCAGGCCGGTCGCGACGTCACCGCGATCGCCGTCCCGTACTACGCGTGGGCCAACCGGGGAGCCGCGCCGATGCGCGTCTGGCTCCCGCTGGCACGGTGACCGGCGTGGACCGCCGAGCGTTCCTCGTCGGCGGCGTCGCCGGCGGGGCAGCCCTCGCCCTGGCCGGGTGCTCCGGCACCCTGCCGAAGGTCGTCGCGAAGCCCGCGAGCTTCGGGAAGAACGCGACCGGCACCGTGCAGGTGTGGTGCCGGTCGGCGACCCAGGCCGGCCTGACGTCGGCCGTCGCCGGGTTCAACAAGGCGAACCCGGCGCTGCAGGTCCAGCTGACGCCCGTGCCGGACGCGCAGTACGTGACCAAGCTCGCGACCGCGATCCGCGGGGGTGAGCCGCCGGACGTCGTCGACATCGACGACATCAACTCGCAGCTGTTCATCTTCCGCGAGGCGTTCGCCGACCTGACCGACGTGGTCAAGGACCTCGACTACTTCGACGCGATCTCGCCGGGGCACCTGCGCCTGCTCGAGTACCGCGACCGCTACTACGGCCTGCCCTACCTGGCCGACAACTCGCAGCTGTTCGTGAACACCGAGCTGTTCGAGCGTGCGGGCCTCGACGTCGAGGAGTCGACGAAGGACCTGTCCACGCTGCTCGACGCGGCGAAGGCCATCCGGAAGCTCGACGACGACGTGTACGGCTGGTCGATCTCCGGCAACGCCGCCGGCATCATCGGCTTCGTCACGCAGCCGCACGTCTGGGCGACCGGGGTCGACATGATGACCGGCGAGGTGGGCTCCCAGCGGGCGAACATCACCGGCAACGAGGCCCTCGAACGCATGCTCGAGTTCTACCGGCAGCTGTGGAAGGACGGCGTGCTGTCGAAGGCGACGTACTCCGACGCCGGCACCACGTGGGGTGCCGACTTCCGCGCCGGCAAGGTGGGGATCTTCCCGACCTCGTACGGGGCGACCGTGCCCGCGGCCACCAAGGCGATGCGGGCGAAGATGCAGACGGTGCTCATCCCGTCGTGGGACGGCCAGCGGTCGTTCTTCGACGGCGGCGACAACATGTGCATCCCGAACGGGGCGGCGAACCCGTCCGGTGGGTGGGCCTTCATGCAGTACGCGAACGGGCTCCAGCAGCAGCAGGCGCTGCCGGACGGCGGGTACTTCCCGACGCGGTCCGACGCCGCCACCCCGGAGTACCGCAAGCGGTTCCCGCTGGCGTACGGGCCACTCGACGCCATCGACAAGGGCTACGCACCGCAGACGCTGGCGTACAACCTGCTCAACAACCAGCCGTCGTCGCCGTACTTCGCGATGTTCCGCGAGGCCGTGTTCGGGTCGGGGAGCGCTGCCGCCATGCGGACGGCGCAGTCCGACTACCAGCGGATCCTCGACCAGGTGCAGGCCTGAGCAGGCCTGCCTGTCTTCTCCGCTCGTCCCGCTCGTCTCGCTCTTGTTGATGCACAGAGAGGTGCACGCATGTCGACCATCTCCACCCGGCGCCCCGCCGGCCGGACCGGCCCGGGCCGTCCCACCGTGGGCCGCGGCCCGGGGCGCGGCGGCGCCGTCCGGACCCGCAACTCGCTCACCCACCCACCGCGCACCGGCGCCGTCCTCGTCGCCCCGGCGATCCTGTTCGTCGCCGTCTTCGTGCTCGTGCCGCTCGTGTTCGCGCTCTACATCTCGTTCACGAACTGGCCCCTGATCGGCCCGTACCGGTTCATCGGGCTGCAGAACTACCTGACGCTGTTCCAGGACCCGACGTTCGTGCACGCGATCGGCTACACGCTGCTGTACACGGCGATCGTGACCCTGCCGATCCTGGCGCTCGGGTACTTCCTCGCCGTGCTCGTCCGCGCACGACGCCGTGGCAGCACGATCCTGCGGACGGTGTTCTTCCTGCCGTACGTGGTCGGGCTGACGACGCTCTCGTTCATGCTCGTGCTCGAGGCGCAGCCGAACTCCGGGGCCGTCAACATGGTGCTCCGCTGGCTCGGGATCACCGACGGCAGCACCGCGTGGCTCGTGAACGGTCCGCTGGCGACGCTGCTCATCTGCGTACTCGTGGTCTGGGCGGTGTCCGGGCTGACCATGGTGCTGCTCATGTCGGCGATGCAGGGCGTGCCCGACGAGGTCTACGAGTCGGCGCAGCTCGAGGGGGCGTCTTGGTGGCAGACCGAACGCCTCATCACGTTCCCGATGATCCGCTCGACCGTCGCGCTGAGCGTCATCATCTCGGTGATCGGGTCGCTACTGGCGTTCAACCAGTTCTACATCCTGACCCAGGGCGGGCCGGGCACCGAGACCACGACGATCGTGAACGCGATCTACAACCGCGGGTTCGTGAACCTGCAGCTCGGGGCCGCGACCGCCCAGTCGATCGCCCTCGTCGTGGTGATCGCCGCCGTGACGGTGTTCCAGTTCTGGGCACTGCGAGAGAAGGACTGACGCCATGAGCACCACGACCTCCCGTGCGGCCCTCGCGGCGCCGGACCTGTCCACCAGGACCCTGACCACCACGGGTGACGGCCGCCGTCGGCGCCACCAGCAGGGCAGCGTCCAGCATCCCCGCGACACCACCGTCAAGCGCACCCTGTACGCGATCGCCGGCATCGGTTCCGCGCTCGTGTTCGGCGTCCCGCTCATCTGGTCGATCCTGCGGGCGTTCCAGTCCGAGGCCGTCATCACGCAGGCCCCCGACCCGGCGACGTTCTTCCAGCTCGGGTGGCAGAACTTCGCCGCCGTGTTCGCCTCGTCGTCGCACCTGCTCACCGGCGTCGTGAACTCGCTCATCGTGTCGATCGCCACGGCGGTGCTGACCGCGGTGATCGCGACGATGGCCGGCTACGGGTTCGCCCGCTTCCGGTTCCGGGGCGCCGGGCTCGTGTTCGGCCTGGTGCTGCTGACGATGATGGTGCCGTTCCAGGCCATCCTCACGCCGCTGTACCTCGAGATGAACGCCATGGGGCTGACGAACTCGCTGCTCGGGCTCGTGCTGTTCTACACGACCGTGAACCTGCCGTTCGGGGTGTTCGTCATGCGGAACGCGTTCGAGTCGATCCCCACCGAGCTCGAGGACTCGGCGTTCGTCGACGGGGCCTCGCGCTTCCGCGTCGTGGTGTCGGTGCTCCGCCCGCTGCTCCTCCCCGGGGCGGCGACCGCGGCGCTCTACGCGTTCCTGGCGTCGTGGACGGAGTTCCTCGGAGCCCTGACGTTCCTGACGAAGGACTCGCTGTACACGCTGCCGGTCGCGCTGCTCAACCTGCAGACCGGGGCGTACGGGCAGGTGTCGTACGGCAACCTCGTCGCCGGGTCGGTGGTGGCGATGATCCCGTGCATCGCGCTGTACGTCGGGTTGCAGAGGTTCTACGTCGCCGGGCTGTCGTCCGGGGCGTTGAAGGGCTGACGGTCGGGTCAGCTCGGGGTCGTGCGCGGCTTCGCACCGTGCGCGGCCCTTCGGCCGGTGCGAGGTTGTGCGCGGCCTCGCACCGTGCGCGGCCGCTCGGCCGGTGCGGGGTTGATCGCTCGGTGCGGGACTGTAGCGCCGCACCGAGCGATCAACCTCGCACCGCCCGCGCAACGCTGCACCGTGCGCCGCGGACCCGCGCAAGGAAGAACCTCGCACCACCTGCACACCGCCGCACGGTGCGAGGGGGCGCTACGTGCTGCGCCGCACCACCAGCTCGGGCGCGAGCAGGGTCTCGTCGCGGGGCTCCCCCTCGACCAGGGCCCGCACGGTGTCGAGCACCCGCTCCCCCATCGCCCGGAAGTCCTGCCGCACGGTGGTCAGCGGCGGCGTGAAGTGCGCGGCCTCGGGGACGTCGTCGAACCCCACGACCGCGATGTCGTCGGGCACACGCAGCCCCTCGTCGGCGAAGGCGTGCAGCACCCCGAGCGCCATCTGGTCGTTGCCCGCGAAGACGGCGTCGACCGTCCCCACGTCGATGTGCCGGGCGGCCGTGAAGCCGCTCGCCGGGGTCCAGTCGCCCTCGAGCACGACCGGTTCGAGCCCGGCGTCCTGCATGATCCGCACGTAGGTGGCGCGGCGCACCTCGGACTCCTGCGACACGTGCGGCCCGGCGATGTGCACGATCCGACGGTGTCCGCGGTCGAACAGGTGCTGCATGACGAGCGAGGTGCCGGCCGCCTGGTCGATGGCGACGGCGGCGACGCTCGGCGCCACCGGGGTCCGGACGGCGTCGCGCTGCACGGCGTTCGACACCACGACGGGCACCGTGACCGGCACGGTGAGCGACGCGAGGGCGTCGAGCACCCGGTTGTCGGCGGCGACGAGCACGATCGCGGCGACGTCCTGCGCGAGCAGCGTGGTGAGCGCCCCGGACAGGTCGGACGGCCGCGGTTCCTCGGGCAGGGTCGACAGCAGCACGTGGTAACCGGCGGAGCGGGCCGCCCGTTCGAAGCCGATCGAGGTGCTCGACGGGCCGTACAGCGCGTCGCCGGCGGTGATGATGCCGAGCGCCTTGCTCCGCCCACCGGCGAGCGCCCGGGCGGCGGCGCGGGGCCGGTACCCGAGCTCGGTGACGGCGTCGGTCACCTGCGTCCGGAACTGCTCGCGGACGGTCGGATCGCCGTTGATCACGCGGGAGACGGTCTGGTGGGACACGCCGGCGCGTTCGGCGACGTCGAAGATCGTCGGGGCCTTCCGGCGCTTGCCGCCCCTGCCCTCGGGGGCGGTCGTGGTGCTCACGCGCCAACCGTACCGCTCGGTCCGGTCGCCGCGGCAAGATCACGAAACGGCGGTGTTGAGTTGACACCCCGTCACGGAACCCACAAGATGTGAGCGCTCACACGAGCGCATCCCACGGGGCACAGCAGCCCCGGCACCCGACCGCGTCGAGGACGACGCGAAGGAACAGAGGTACTTCGATGATGAAGCGCAGGATCATCGCGGGCGTCGCAGCCGTCGGCATCGCGATCTCGCTGGCCGCTTGCTCGGCCGGCGGCCGTGCGTCCACCGATGGTGGCGGCAGCGGCGACAACAAGGGCGCCCTCGTCGGCGTCGCCATGCCCACCAAGGTCTCCGAGCGGTGGATCAAGGACGGCAACGCCGTCAAGAGCGACCTCGAGAAGGCCGGCTACAAGGTCGACCTCGAGTACGGCGACAACAAGGTCCAGCAGCAGGCCCAGCAGGTCAGCAACATGATCACCAAGGGCGCGAAGGTCCTGATCATCGCGTCGATCGACGGCGGCGCGCTCTCCGACCAGCTCGACGCCGCCGCCAAGGCCGGCATCAAGGTGATCTCGTACGACCGCCTGCTGACGGGCAACAAGAACGTCGACTACTACGTGTCCTTCGACAACGAGAAGGTCGGCGTCGACCAGGCGAACAGCCTGCTCACCGGCCTGGGCGTGCTCGACGCCGACGGCAAGAAGACCGGCGAGAAGGGCCCCTTCAACATCGAGGTCTTCGCCGGCTCGCTCGACGACAACAACGCCGGGTTCTTCTTCAACGGCGCCATGAAGACGCTCAAGCCGTACCTCGAGGACGGCACGCTGAAGATCCAGTCCGGCCAGGACAAGCTGTCCCAGGCCGCGACGCAGCAGTGGGACCCGGCCACGGCCAAGGCCCGCATGCAGAACCTGATCGCGAAGTCCTACTCGGGCGGCACCACGCTCGACGGCGTGCTCTCGCCGTACGACGGCATCTCGATCGGCATCATCTCGGCGCTCCAGGGCGCCGGGTACGGCACGAGTGACCGCCCGCTCCCGACGGTCACGGGCCAGGACGCCGAGGCCGCCTCGGTCAAGTCGATCATCGCCGGCCAGCAGTACTCGACGATCTACAAGGACACGCGCAAGCTCGCCAAGCAGTCCGTCACCATGGCCGAGGACCTGCTCACCGGCAAGGACCCCGAGGTCAACGACACGAAGAGCTACGACAACAAGGTCAAGGTCGTCCCGACCTTCCTGTTCCAGCCGACGGTCGTCACGAAGGACAACTACAAGGAAGTCCTCGTGGACTCCGGGTACTACACCGAAGCCGACCTGAAGTAGTCAGGTCCATCTCACGGACCGGAGGCGCGGTGCCAGCCCGCACCGCGCCTCCAGTCCGTCTCCACCAGCGCGCGCACGCGCGCACGACGGAAAGGCGTCCACATGGCGGACACCATCCTCGAGATGCGGGACATCACCAAGACGTTCCCCGGCGTCAAGGCCCTGCAGGGCGTCTCGATCGAGGTCGAGCGCGGCCAGGTCCACGCGATCTGCGGCGAGAACGGCGCGGGCAAGTCGACGCTCATGAAGGTGCTGTCGGGTGTCTACCCGGCCGGCTCCTTCGACGGCGAGATCCTGCTCGACGGCGAACCCGTGCGGTTCGCGAACATCAACGACTCCGAGGCTGCGGGCGTCGTGATCATCCACCAGGAGCTGGCGCTCAGCCCCTTCCTGTCGATCGCCGAGAACATCTTCCTCGGCAACGAGCAGTCCAAGGGCGGCTTCATCGACTGGAACAAGACGAACCTGACGGCCGCCGAGCTGCTCAAGCGCGTCGGGCTGAAGGACAACCCCGTCACCAAGGTCGTCGACCTCGGTGTCGGCAAGCAGCAGCTCGTCGAGATCGCGAAGGCGCTCTCGAAGGAGGTGAAGCTCCTCATCCTCGACGAGCCCACCGCCGCGCTGAACGACGACGACTCCGCGCACCTGCTCGAGCTCATCCGCTCGCTGCAGGCCGAGGGCATGACGGCGATCATCATCAGCCACAAGCTCAACGAGATCAAGGCGATCGCCGACAAGGTCACGATCATCCGCGACGGCAAGACCATCGAGACGCTCGACATGCGGGCCGACGACGTGTCCGAGGACCGGATCATCCGCGGGATGGTCGGCCGTGACCTGTCGAAGCGGTACCCCGAGCGCGAGAACCCCGTCATCGGCGAGGAACTGCTGCGGATCGAGGACTGGACCGTCCACCACCAGCTCGACTCGTCGCGCGAGATCATCCACCAGGCCAACCTCAACGTCCGCGCCGGCGAGGTCGTCGGCATCGCCGGGCTGATGGGCGCCGGCCGCACGGAGCTCGCGATGAGCGTCTTCGGCCAGTCCTACGGCACCGGCATCAGCGGCACCGTCTACAAGCGCGGCACCCCGATCAAGACGCACACGGTCTCGCAGGCGATCGACAACGGCATCGCCTACGTCACCGAGGACCGCAAGCGGTACGGCCTGAACCTGATCGACGACATCAAGCGGAACATCTCCGGGTCGGCCCTCGGCAAGCTCGCCAACTGGGGGTTCGTGAACTCCTCGGAGGAGACCACGGTCGCGACCCAGTTCCTCAAGAGCCTCAACATCAAGGCGCCGAACGTCGACGTCGTGACGGGGAAGCTCTCCGGCGGGAACCAGCAGAAGGTCGTCCTGTCGAAGTGGATGTACGCCGACCCCGACGTGCTCATCCTCGACGAGCCGACCCGCGGCATCGACGTCGGCGCGAAGTACGAGATCTACACGATCATCAACCAGCTCGCCGACCAGGGGAAGGCGGTCATCGTGATCTCCTCCGAGCTCCCCGAACTGCTCGGCATCTGCGACCGCATCTACACCCTCTCCGAGGGCACCATCACGGCCGACGTCCCGCGCGCCGAGGCGACGCCCGAGGTCCTCATGCAGTACATGACCCAGGAACGGGAGACCCCTGTCAATGAACGCGCTTAAGTCCGCCGTCGGCTACCTCACCGGGCAGCTCCGACAGATCGGCCTGTTCATCGCGCTGATCGTCATCGTCATCTTCTTCCAGGTGACCACGAACGGCATCACGCTGGCCCCGATCAACGTCTCGAACCTGATCGTCCAGAACAGCTACATCCTCATCCTGGCCATCGGCATGGTCATGGTCATCATCGCCGGCCACATCGACCTGTCGGTCGGTTCGGTGGTCGCCTTCACCGGTGCCATGGCCGGCGTGATGATCACGCAGTGGAACATCCCGTGGCCGATCGCGGTCGTGCTCTGCCTGGTGGTCGGTGCACTCGTCGGCGCCTGGCAGGGCTTCTGGATCGCGTACTTCGGGATCCCGGCGTTCATCGTGACGCTGGCGGGCATGCTCGCGTTCCGCGGCGCGGCCCAGATCGTCCTGCAGAACCAGCAGATCTCGCCGTTCCCCGCCGGCTTCCGCTCGCTCGGCTCCGGCTTCCTGCCGTCCTTCGGCACCACCGGGTACGAGCCGCTCACGATGATCCTCGGCTTCGCCGCCGCGGCCGTCATGGTGATCGCCGCGTTCCGCGGTCGCATCACGCGTCGCAAGTACCAGCTCGAGAGCGAGCCGTTCGCCTGGTTCATCGTGAAGACGGCCTTCGGCGCCGTGCTCGTGATCTACGTGGCGCTCCTGCTCGCCAGCTACAACGGCACCCCGATCGTGCTCGTCGTGCTCGGCGCCCTCGTGGTGATCTACTCGGTCGTCATGCGGAGCGCGGTGTTCGGCCGCCACATCTACGCGATCGGTGGCAACGCCCTGGCCGCGCAGCTGTCGGGTGTGAAGACGAAGCGCGTCACGTTCCTGCTCTTCGTCAACATGGGTGTCATCTCGGCCCTGGCGGGCGTGGTCTTCACCGGCCAGCTCAACCTGGCGGCACCGGGCGCGGGCAACGGCTTCGAGCTCGACGCCATCGCCGCCGTCTTCATCGGTGGCGCGGCCGTCACCGGCGGCATCGGCACCGTGCCGGGAGCCATCGTCGGCGGTCTGATCATCGGCCTGCTGAACAACGGCATGTCGATCCTCGGTGTCGGCACCGAGTTCCAGTCCCTGATCAAGGGTCTGGTGCTGCTCGCCGCCGTCGCGTTCGACGTGTTCAACAAGCGCCGGGCGGCGTCCGCGCGCAAGTAGCGTTCGCGTATTCGCTTGGTGAGCAGAAACGGTCGGGTCCTCGATGGGGACCCGACCGTTTCTGCTCACGAACGCGACAGGACGGCCCACCCCCCGGCCGGGAGGCGCAGGGTCCCGTCCCCGAGATCGGCCCCGCCCGCCTCGACCTGCGTCGCGTCGGCCACGGGCACCTCGACGGGGTCGTCCGACAGGTTCAGGGCGGTCACCACGGCAGCGTCCGCCGTCGCGGTCCGCAGCACCACGGCGGTGTTGGTCAGGTGCACGACGTCGGTGTGTGCCCGGTGCAGCCACGGGTTCCGGCGGCGCAGGGCGATGAGCGCCTCGTACGCGTGCGTCAGGTCCGTCGGCGCGGGCACCTCGGCCGGGAACTCCGGGCGGACAGCATCGTCGCCGCCCTCGCGTTCCTCCTTCACCCCGGTCCAGCCGTACTCGTCGCCCGCGTAGACCACGGGGGTCCCCGCCACCGTGAACAGCACCGCGGCGGCGTGCCCGGCGAACCGCTCCCCCACCGCGCTCGCGATCCGGGTGACGTCGTGGTTGCCGACGAACGTGGTCGGGGCGAAGGTGGCCAGCAGCGCGTCGTGCCGCTCGATCGCATGTGCGAGCTCGTGGCCGTTGCGGTCCGCGATGCCGTGCCAGATCCCCTGCCACAGCTCGTACTGGGTCAGCGAGTCCATCGTCGAGTCGCGCGCGATCGCCGCCGCGTCGCCGTGGATCACTTCGCCACTGAACCAGGCGTCCGGGAACCGCTCCCGCACCCGCGGCAGCATCCGCGCCCAGAACGCCGGCGGCACCGCGTACGCCGCGTCGAGCCGCCAACCGTCGACGCCGCGGGCCAGCCAGTGCGTCATGACCTGCACCACGAGGTCCTCGGTGGCACGGCTGTCGTGGTCGAGCGCGACGAGGATGTCGTGGCCCTCGAACAGTCCGACGGGCACGGGCTGCCCCGGCTGCCACCCGGACCAGTCGATGGCGAACAGGTCGGCGGTGGGCGCCTCCGGGCCCTGGTCCGACAACGCACGGAACGCCGGGTGCTCACGGCCGACGTGGTTGAACACCCCGTCCAGCAGCACCCGCACGCCCCGCTCGTGCGCCGCGGTGACCAGGGCGTCGAAGTCGGCGTCGTCGCCCAGGCGCGGGTCGACGCGGAAGTGGTCGACCGTGTCGTACCCGTGGGTGGAGCTCGCGAACACCGGGCCGAGCAACAAACCGTTCAGACCGAGGTCGACGACGTGGTCGAGCCACCCGGTCAAGCGGTCGAGGCGGTGTTCGAGCGGACGCTCCCCCACCGGTGACGCGGGGCGGACCTCGGCGCCGACGAAGCCGAGCGGGTAGACGTGCCACCACATCACGTGCTGGACCCAGGCCGGCTCGGACGGACGGGCGGGGGCGGTGTCGGGGTTCACCGCTCCGATGCTGCCAGGCGCACCTGGACCGTGTGCGTGGTCGCTGTGGACCGCCCTGCCGAGCAGGACGAGGATGGATCCATGGGACGGGCGATCAGGACGGAAGCCGATGCGTCGGCATCGGAGTCGGCACACGCCGAACGGACCTGCGCCTCGTGCGGGCGACGGATGCCGTCCTCGGCGGCGCCGGAGGCGAAGTGGTGTTCGGCGGCCTGCCGCCGGCACGGTCTCGACGACACCGACCGGGCCCTCGAGCAGCGGATCGACGAACTGCTCGCGGCACGGGCACGGACCTCGAGCATCTGCCCGTCCGAGGTCGCCCGCTCACTGGAGCCGGACGACTGGCGACCGCTGATGGAGCCCGCGCGTCGAGCCGCCCGGCGCATGGTCGCGCGCGGCGAGGTCGAGATCACCCAGGGCGGGTCCGTCGTCGACCCGTCGACCGCCAAGGGCCCGATCCGCATCCGCCGTCCGCGGTGATCCGGGTCGCGGCGCGCCTGTTTCAGGTGTGCTCGTGAACCGTTCGGATGAGCCGTTCGAGCGCGGTCACCAGCGCCCGTGTCTTCTCCTGGGTCACACGCGACGTCGAGTACTGGAAGTTCGTCTTCTCATCGGTCAGGCGCTTGAAGTGCAGGCCGGGTCGGGTGTCCGGTGCGCAGGCCGTGTCGAGCAGCCGTCGAGCGGCGGCGTGGTCGTCGCCGAGATGGTGGTGGCCGAGGATCGCACCGCAGATCGCGTCCGACGCCGCGATCCCGCCGAGCACAGCGTTCGCACCGGCGGCCTTCCAATCCGCATGACTCGTGGACTCGACGGAGAGGAGCGCGACCTCGAGGTAGGACTCCGCTTCGTCTCGGCGCATCGCGACTGCGGCCCTGTCGACGGCGCGCACGCGGGAACCCATCAGATGTACGTCCTGATCTCCTCGCCGAAGACTGTTCGGGCTTCTTCTCGCCACGACCCGACGAGCGCGTCTCCCTCGGCCACGAACCGACGGAGATCAGCGCGGGTCACGTCGAAGACCTGGCACTCGTTGCCGGTCCACCGCCGGACGAGGTCACCGAGGCGGACGACGACGTCCGTGTCGACGGTCTCCTCGAAGACGACGAGGAGGTCCAGGTCGGACGTCGGCGTCGCGGTGCCTCGGGCAACTGAACCGAAGATCGAGACCGAGAGGACCCCGGCCTGCGCCGACGCGACGTACGCGCCGATCCGACGTTCGAGTTCGTCGCTGGCTTCGAGTCCGAGTTCCACCGCCGGCCAGAGCAGGTGTTCCCGGTTGACCCGGTAAGCAGAGTGCTGCAGACCGCGCTCGACCTGCACGAGCCCTGCCGCCTCGAGCTTGTCGAGCGCTCGTTTGATGCCGGTGTGCTGCGGAGCGCCCGCGACCCGCGCAACCTGTCGTCCGGTCATGCCCGAGTCGGTCCGGGCGAGGACGCGGAGCGCGTCAGCCTGCGTGGCCCCCAGCAGTGTGGCGAGTGGTTTCACGAGTTGCATGTTGATGCCTCCGCAAGAAGTGTACCGATCAGCGGTACATGTGGTGCGTTTTTGTGCACACTTAGCGCGCGACGGGACGCGGGGAGGGAACACGTGTCGTCCAACGTCGGTTGCATCGAAGGATGACTGCAACCGGATCGACCGAACAGACCTCTGCCCGCCGCGAAGCCCTGGTCGTCGGAGCCAGTGGCATCACCGGTTCCGCCCTGGTGCGCCACCTGCTCGACCTGGGCTGGGACGTGACGGCGCTCTCCCGCCGACCGCTCGCCGAACAGGGTGTCCGGACCGTCGCGGCCGACCTGCGCGACCCCGAGAGCCTGGCGGCCGCACTCGCCGACGAACGCCCGACGCACGTCTTCTTCACCGCCTGGCAGCGGCAGGACACCGAGGCGGAGAACATCCGTGTGAACGGCGGCATGGTCCGCGACCTGCTCGCGGCACTGTCGCACGCTCCGCTCGAGCACGTCGCCCTGGTCACCGGCCTGAAGCACTACCTCGGTCCGTTCGAGGCGTACGCCGCCGGCGAGATGCCCGACACCCCCTTCCACGAGGAGGAACCGCGCCTCGACACCCCGAACTTCTACTACGCGCAGGAGGACGAGCTCTTCGCCGCAGCCGAGCGCCAGGGGTTCACCTGGTCCGTGCACCGCTCGCACACCGTGATCGGGCACGCGGTCGGCAACGCCATGAACATGGGCCTCACACTCGCCGTGCAGGCCACGCTGGCGAAGGAACTCGACCTGGACTTCGTGTTCCCGGGAAGCGAGGCCCAGTGGAACGGCCTGACCGACATGACCGACGCCGGCATCCTCGCCGAGCACATGGTGTGGGCCTCGACGTCACCCGAGGGTGCGGACGAGCCGTTCAACATCGTGAACGGTGACGTCTTCCGGTGGCGCTGGATGTGGCCGCGCCTGGCCGCGCACCTCGGTGTCGACCCCGCGCGCGTGGTGGGCTACGAGGACGCTCCGCGACCGCTCGAGGAGCAGATGGCGCCGTACGAGTCCGAGTGGGCCGGCATCGCCGAGCGCCACGGTCTCGCCGAGGCCGACATCACCCGGCTCGCCTCGTGGTGGCACACCGACGCCGACCTCGGTCGTGCGATGGAGGTCGTCACCGACATGGGGAAGAGCCGCGACGCCGGGTTCACGGCGTTCCGCCGGACCGAGCAGGCCTTCGCGGACCTGTTCGCCCGGTACCGGGCCGACCGCCTCATCCCCTGATCCGTCGGGGGCCGGTCAGAAGGCGTACCGGATCCGGCAGGACGGCAGGTGCTCGGCCACGAGTTCGCGGAAGCGCTCGACGAGCTGCCCCTTCATGCCGGACCGGTAGCGCACGTTCACGGCACCGTTCTGGGACACCTTCTGCTCCTGCAGGTCCGGACGCCACAGCAGGTCCTCGGCCTTGGGGTGCCACCCGAGGTTGACCTCGTGCAGGGGCTGGTTGTGGGTCAGGAAGATCACCTCGGCCGCGAGCTGCGCCTTGGCGCCCGGGGACAGCACGTCGTCGACCTGCCGGAGCAGCTCGGCCCAGTCCGACTCCCACGTCGGCGTGAGGATGACCGGCGAGAAGTTCAGGTGGACCTCGTAGCCGGCGTCGACGAAGTCGTTCACCGCGGCGATGCGCTCGGCGATCGGGCTCGTACGGATGTCGGTGACCTTCGCGGTCTCGTGCGGCATCAGCGAGAAACGGATCCGGGTCCGACCCATCGGGTCCCAGTCGAGCAGGTCCCGGTTGACGTACTTCGTGGCGAACGAGGCCTTGGCCGTCGGCGTCATCCGGAACAGGTCGCAGAGGTCGCGGACGTTGTCGCTGATCATCGCGTCGACCGAGCAGTCGCTGTTCTCGCCGATGTCGTAGACCCAGGCTTCCGGGTCGCACTGGTTCGGTTCGGTCTTCGACCCCTGCTTGGCGATGTTCCGCGCCACGTGCTTGGTGATCTGGTCGATGTTCGCGAACACCGTCACGGGGTTGCTGTAGCCCTTGCGCCGCGGCACGTAGCAGTAGGCGCACGCCATCGCGCAGCCGTTCGCGGTGGACGGTGCGATGAAGTCGGCGGAGCGACCGTTCGGCCGGGTCACCAACGACTTCTTCACGCCGAGCACGAGCGCCTCGGTCTTGATCCGCACCCAGCGCTGGACGTTCCGTTCGTCGCCGTGCACCTCGGGGATGTTCCAGTGCGACTCGACCGGGACGATCTCAGCGTCCGGCCAGCGCCCGACGATCTCCTGCCCGCGCTGGAGTTCGAGGGCGGCCGGCTCGGCGTAGATGCGTCGGACGTCGAGCATCGGGCGGACGCGTTCGTGGCTCATCGGCTCCTGTCTACCCGGCACCACCGACGGTGCAGACTCGGACCATGAGCGCCGAACCCGACGACCGCTTCTTCGTCGTGGACGGCCGACGCTGGCGCCGCACCGACCCCGCCCTGCCCGAGGAGCTCGCCGCCGCACTCCGCTCCCATCTGGGGCGTGGGCGCAACGCCGTGAAGACCGCGAAGCGCGCGGGAGACGACGAAGCCCTGGCGGCGGCGCGGCACCGGAACGGCCTGGCCAAGCACGGGCTGGGCGAACGTGGCCCCGAGTGGTGGACCCGCCCCGAGGCCGACCGGATCGCCGATGCCGAGCGCGCCCTCGCCGACCTGGACGCTCTGCCGTGACGACGATCCGTCCACCGCGCCCGGATCGCATCCTGAACCGCATCGTGTTCGGCCCGGTGATGATCGGGACGGGAGTCACACTCGCGGGCGTGGCCTTCGTGCCCGGAGCATCGGCGCGGGTGTTCGTCTTCGTCCTCGGTGTCGCCTTCATCGCCGGCGGGACCTGGGCCACGGCCAGGCTCCGACGCGTCGCCGTGCACCTGTGCGACGACACCCTCCGGTACTCCGGCTTCCTCTCGTCCTGGACCGCCCCGCGTGCGGGGATCACCGCGGTGCTCGACGACGCGTTCGTCGAGTGGCGCGACGATCACGGGGCCGAACACCGACGGCAGATCTGGCTGCTGACCCGGGCACGGGAGGACGACGGCACGAAGTTCGCTCCGCTCTGGCGGTGGCGACGCGAGGCACTCCTCGAAGTTCGAGCGTGGGCGGCGGCTCGCGAGGTCCGAAACGTCCCATGACGCCCGCGATGGAAAGCAGAATCGGGCGTACCTGGTCGAAACTTCCGACCACGTACGCCTGATTCGACCAGGTACGCCCGATTCGACCAGGCCGCGCGACTCGACCAGGTACGCCCGATTCGACCAGGGCGCGCGACTACGCCTCGGTGTGACCCAGGTCCGGCTCGACGAGCAGGCACGCGGTGCGGGACGCAGCGGCGTGCAGTTCGAGCACGACGAGCTCGTTGCGACCGTGGCGGAGCACCGGCCCCGGGATCGCCAGGGTCTGCTGCGGGCCTCGCGACCAGTACCGACCGAGGCAGAACCCGTTGACCCAAGCGACACCCTTCCGGAACCCGTCGAGCGACAGGTACCGGTCGTCCACGGTGTCGAGGTCGAACGAGCCAGCTGCGAACGTCGGCCCGGCGAGCACGTCGCCGCCGGTGGGAGCGATCTCGGACAGCGCGGTCACGGCGGCCGGTGCGATGGGGTCGAGGGCGAGCGGCGACGCGGTCCACCGGGCAACCGGGACGCCGTCGATCGAGACGCCCCCGATCAGGCCCTTCGGCTCGCCGATGCGGATGCCGTAGTCGACGCGGCCCTGGTCCTCGACGAGGAGCTCGAGCGTGCCGGTCACCGGCGGCAGAGCGATGGCGCGGTCGTGGTGCTCACGCTCCAGGACCCCGACGACGACACCGTCGGCCGACACGATCGCTCGGTCGCGCACCTCGGTGCCGACGGTCAGCACCCCTCCGGCGGGCAGGTCGACCTCGGCGCGGTAGGCGACGAAGCCGCTCGCGGCTCCGAGGGCGTCGAAGGTCGGCGGCTCGTCGTGCGCGGACCACGCCGTGAGCGTGGGCAGCAGGGAACGGAGCGACGCGACGCGGTCCAGACGGACGGCGAGGTCCGTGGCGGGGGTGATCCGGGCCTCCAGGCCGTCGCCGGACGCGGCCACGGGACCGAGGCGACCCGATCCACCCGGCTCCATCGTCGCGGGCAGCGGCGGGACGGGCGCGTAGCGCGCGATCACCGAGCGGAAGGCGTGGAACTTCTCCGTCGGCCGGCCGGCCTCGTCGAGCGGGGCGTCGTAGTCGTACGACGTCGCGATCGGACGGTAGACGCCCTTGTCGTTCGCGCCGTTCGTGAAGCCGAAGTTCGTGCCGCCGTGGAACATGTAGATGTTCACCGAGCCGCCGGCGGCGAGCAGGACGTCGAGGTCCTCCGCGCTGGCGGACGCCGGCGTGGTGTGGTGGTGCTCGCCCCAGCTGTCGAACCAGCCGTCCCAGAACTCCGAGCACATCAGGGGCCCGGTGGGCTGTGCCTGCCGCAGGCGCTCGAGGCGGGCGGCGGAGCGTGAGCCGAACGAACCGGTCTTGTGCAGCGAGGGCAGGGAGCCGTCCTCGAGCATCGTGCCCATCGGCTGGTCGACGCTCGTGAAGGGGACGGTCAGCCCGATGTCGCGGTGCATCTGCTCGAGTGCGCGCAGGTACTCGGGGTCGGAGCCGTAGGCGCCGTACTCGTTCTCGACCTGCACCAGGACGATGGGCCCGCCCTGGTCGATCTGCCGCGGGACCAGCACGGGGGCCAGGTGCTGCAGGTACGTCTCGACCGCTGCGAGGAAGCCGGGCTCGTTGCGCCGGACACCCACGGAGCCGTCCGCGAACAACCAGTACGGCAGGCCGCCGTTCGTCCACTCGGCACAGATGTAGGGGCCGGGACGGACGATGGCGTGCATACCCTCGGCGGCGACGAGGTCGAGGAAGCGGCCGAGGTCCAGGCCACCCGACAGGTCGAACACCTCGGGCGACGGCGCGTGCGCGTTCCAGGCGACGTAGGTCTCGATGGTGTTGAGGCCCATCAGCTTCGCCTTGCGGATCCGGTCGGCCCACAGGTCGGGGTGCACGCGGAAGTAGTGGATCGCGCCGGAGAGGACCCGGTGCGGCTCGCCGTCGAGCAGGAAGTCGGTGTCGCCGATGGCGAAGCGCATGGTGTCTTTCTTTCGTTGCCGGCCGGGCCGGGCGTGGAGCGGGGCCGTGCGGACGTGTCCGCACGGCCCCGCGGGGATGCTGTCGAACTACTTCGACGAGACCGTGAAGCCCTGGTCCTTGCCGTACTTGGCGAGGGCCTTCTGCCATGCCTGCAGGCCTGCGTCGAGCGAGGTGCCGTTCTCGTACGCCTGACCGACGGTGTCGGCGTAGACGCTGTTCGCGTACACCTGGTACGGCAGGTAGGTGAAGTCGTTGTCCGAGGACTTCGACGCGTCGACGAGCACCTTGTTGATCTGCTGGCCGCCGAAGTACTCCGGCTTCTCGTCGAGGAACGCCGACGAGTCGAGGTCAGCGGTGGTCGACGGGAAGCCGCCGGACTCCATGAAGACCTTTGTGGACTCCTTCGAGGAGTTCAGCCACTTGAGGAAGCCCGCGGCGAGGGCCGGGTTCTTCGACTGCTTCATGACGACCTGGGCGCTGCCGCCGTTGTTCGCGGTCTGGGCGGTGCCACCGTCGTAGGTCGGCATCGGGGCGACGCGCCAGTCACCCGAGGCCTGGGCGACGCCGGACTCCAGGTTGCCGGGCATCCAGGCGCCGGTGATCATCGTGGCGATCTCACCGTTGCCGAGCTGCTTGTACCAGTCGTCGGTCCAGCCGACCGTCTTCGACAGCAGGCCCTGCTCGACGAGCTCGTTCCAGGTGCTCGTCCACTTCTTGGTGCCCTCGTCCTGCAGGTTGATGGTCACCTTGTCACCGTCGGTGGTGAACGGGGTGCCACCGGCCTGGGCGATCATGCTCGTGGTGAAGCCGGCGTCGCCGGAGTCCGCCGCGATGTAGGCCTTCGGGTCCGCCTCGTGCAGCTTCTTGGCCGCGGTGACGTACTCGTCCCACGTCTTCGGCACGGCGATGTCGTGCTTGTCGAAGACCTTCTTGTTGTAGAACAGCGCCATGGGGCCGGAGTCCTGCGGCAGGCCGTAGACCTTGCCGTCGATCGACACCGAGCTCCAGGTGCTCTTCGCGAAGTCCTTCTCGAGCGAGTCGAACCCGTAGCTCGACAGGTCGAGCAGCGACTCGGACAGGGCGAACTGCGGCAGGGCGTAGTACTCGACCTGGGCGACGTCGGGGGCGCCCGAGCCGGCCTTGATCGTGTTCTGCAGCTTCGTGTACTGGTCGGCACCGGTGCCGGCGTTGACGAGCTTGACCTTCACCTTGGGGTACTGCTTCTCGAACGCGGCGACCTGGGCCTTCGCCGACGGGGTCCACGACCAGTAGGTCAGGGTGCCACCGTCCTTCAGGGCCTTGTCGATGTCGTCGGCCGATCCGCCGGAGCCGGAGCCGCCGGAGGCGCACGCGGCGAGGGCGATCGCGGCGGTGACGCCGATGGCGAGGGCGCTGAGCCCGCGCCGGAGACGCTTGTTCATGGGAGTGCCTTTCACTTCTTCGTGGAGGGGGTGGTGCTGCTGTGTGCCGGACCGGGCGTCGCGGCGGGGTCGCCGTGCGCCTGGTGTCCGAGGGATCAGGCCTTGACCGACCCGGCCGCGAGGCCGGACTGCCAGAAGCGCTGGAGGAAGAGGAACGCGACCACGATCGGGATGATCGTGAGGAGCGATCCCGTGACGACGAGGTTGTAGATCGGCTGCGCGCCGGACCCGGTGGCCTGCGCGTTCCACTGGTTCAGGCCGACCGTCAGCGGGTACCACTTCGGGTCGCTCAGCATGATGAGCGGCAGGAAGTAGTTGTTCCAGGTGGCGACGACCGCGAACAGCAGGACGGTGACGACACCGGGCGCGAGCAGGCGGAGCGCGATCGTGAAGAAGATCCGGAACTCACCGGCGCCGTCCATGCGGGCGGCCTCGAGCAGTTCGGCCGGGATCGCGTCGACCGCGTAGGTCCAGATCAGGTACATGCCGAACGGGCTGATCAGCGAGGGCAGGATGATCGCCCACGGGGTGTTGGTCAGGCCGACCTGCGAGAACAGCAGGAACGTCGGGACCGCCAGGGCCGTGCCGGGGACCGCGATGGCGCCGAGGACGACGGCGAAGACCGCGCGGCGACCGGGGAACTGGAACTTCGCCATGCCGTAGCCCGCGACGGTGGCGAGCAGGGTGGCCCCGCCGGCACCGACGACGACGTAGAGCAGCGTGTTGCCGAACCACTGCAGGAAGATGCCGTCGTTGTACGTCAGCGTGTCGACGATGTTCTGCCAGAGGTTGAAGTCCCCGCCGAACCACAGACCGAACGTGGAGAGCAGCGACGCCTGCGTCTTCGTGCTGTTCACGAGCAGGTAGAACAGCGGCGCGAACGAGTACACGACGAAGACGACCATGACCGCGGTGAGCAGGCCGGAACGCTTCGGCTTGCGTCCGCCTTCCGCGGTGCGGAGCTGCCGGGAGGCGCGGATCGAGCGGGTGCGCGGCGCACGTTGCGTCGTGGTCGCCTCGGTCACCGTGGCCGCTGCGGGCCCGGCGGGGTGCTGGATGGTGCTCATCGGTTCTCCTCGCGGGTGCCGCGGACCTGGACGACGTAGGCGATCACCGCGGTGATCACGCCCATCACGATCGCGACCGTGGCGGAGTAGTTGAACTGCTGACCACTGAAGGACAGCGAGTAGGCGTACATGTTCGGGGTGAAGGCGCTGCCGATGACGTTCGGGGCGAGCGTCTTGAGCAGGTTCGGCTCGTTGAAGAGCTGGAAGCTGCCGATGATCGAGAAGATCGTGGCGATGACCATCGGGCCGCGGAGCGCCGGGAGCTTGATCGAGAAGACCGTGCGCATCGGGCCGGCGCCGTCGAGCTCGGCCGCCTCGTACAGCTCACCGGGGACGGTGCGGAGTGCGGCGTAGAAGATCAGCATGTTGTAGCCGAGGAACTCCCACGTGACCACGTTGCCGATCGACGTCAGGACCCAGCTCGGGCTGAACGGCTGCAGCAGGTCGATGCCGAGCGCGTCGTTCGCGGCGCCCGTCAGACCGAACTGGTTGCCGTAGATGAAGCCCCAGATCAGGGCGGCGACGACACCGGGGACGGCGTAGGGCAGGAACACCGCGATGCGGAAGAAGCTCGTCCCCCACAGTCGGGCGCTGTCCAGGGCGAGGGCGGCGACGAGCGCGAGGCCGAGCATGATCGGCACCTGGACGACCAGGAAGATCGCGACCCGGCCGAACCCGGACCAGAACTTGGCGTCCTGGAAGAGCTGCACGTAGTTGGCGAACCAGACGAACTGGTTGCCACCGATGAGCTGGTCGCGGAACAGGCTGAGCCAGAGCGCGTAGCCGATCGGCACGATGAGCATCAGGACCAGGACGACGACGAACGGGCCGACGAACAGCCATCCGGTGAGCCGTCCCCGCGGCTTGGGGCGGCGGCCGGCCGGGCGCTCGGCGGTGGGGCGCGGTGCTGCCTCACCGGGGCGCGCTGCGAGCGTGCTCATGTGACTCCTTCGTCTGCTGCGTTCGGGTGGTCGATGTCGGCGGCTCGGCCCGGGCCGGATCGGGGTGTCCGGGCGGTCACCGATGTTGACGTCAACATCGAACGACGCGACGATAGCATGGCAACGTCAACATGCGCTAGCGTCCGGGGAGGCCGACCGCTCGGCCCCTCGATCCGGAAGGAGCGCCAGCGTGACGATGGAGTCCCCCGCCGGCACCCGCCGCGCCCCCTCGATGGCCGCCGTGGCCGACGCCGCCGGAGTGTCGATGCAGACGGTCTCGCGCGTCGCCCGGGGCTTCGACAACGTCAGCCCGGAGACCCGCGACCGCGTCCAGCGCGCGATGGAGTCCCTCGGCTACCGGCCCAACCGTGCCGCCCGTGCCCTGCGCTCCGGCCGCTTCCGCACGATCGGCGTGATCATGTTCACGCTCGCGTCCTTCGGCAACATGCGCACGCTCGAGGCGATCGCCGACGCCGCCGGGGTCGCCGACTTCACGATCACCCTGCTGCCGATGGCCTCGCGCACCGAAGCGGGCGTCCGCTCCGCGTTCTCGCGCCTGCACGAACAGGCCGTCGATGGCGTCGTGATCATCATCGAGTCGCACATCATCGACACCGCCGAGGTCGTGCTGCCCGACGGCGTGCCGATGGTCATCATCGACTCCACGGGCAGCACCGACCACCCCGCGATCGACACCGACCAGGCCGACGGCGCCCGGCAGGCCACGCAGCACCTGCTCGACCTCGGGCACGAGACCGTCTGGCACGTCGCCGGTCCGGAGTCGTCGTACTCGGCAGCCCGTCGCCTCGCCGCGTGGCAGGACACCCTGACGCGCGCCGGTCGACCGGTGCCCCCGGTGTTCCGCGGCGGCTGGACGACCGAGCACGGCTACGAGGCCGGGCTCGAGATCGCCGCACGCCCGGAGATCACCGCGGTGTTCGCCGCGAACGACCAGACCGCCCTCGGGGTCCTGCGCGCCGCACACGAGTCCGGACGCCCGGTGCCGTCGTCGCTCAGCGTGGTGGGGTTCGACGACTCCCCCGAGTCCGACTCGTTCTGGCCGCCGCTCACCACCGTGCACCAGTCCTTCGACGAGGTCGGCCGCCGCGCGGTCGCGAACCTGCTCGCCCAGATCGACGGCGAGCGGGTCAGCGTCGCGGCGGACCTGGTGCCGGTGCGGCTCGTCGAGCGCGCGAGCACGGCGCCGCCGCCGGCGCGCTGACGCGGCGCGCGTTTCGCGCTCACCGACCCATCACGCGCGCACACCCCCGTGATCTGTCGCCCAGCCCGTGAACTCGCGCACATGCCGGACGGGAGGCCCGGTGCCAGGCCGCCACGGGCCTCCCGGCCGCCGCGCCGCGACGCCACGGCCCTTTCCGCGAAAGCGACAGAACCGCGCCGAACGTCCGTGGAGAACTGTCCGTTTCGCGGACCTGACCCGGCTAACTGCCGACCACCTGTCGCTTTGGCATCCACGCGCCGGACAGGAGGCCCGGTGCCAGGCCGCCACGGGCCTCCCGGCCGCCGCCGCGCATGTTTCGGGCCCAGCGACAGTCCACGCGCCCGTCACCCCGTGAACTGTCGCCCAGCACGTGAACTCGCGCCGCCCGCCGCGCCCCCCGCAACGCGCAGAGGACGTCGGGCGCGAGCGCCCGACGTCCTCTGTGCTCACTCGACGCCCGCCGTGGCGTGCGCCGAGGCGCCTTGTCAGTCGATCGAGACGGCGGTCCAGGAGACCGGCGGGAGCTCGATCGTGACGGTGTCGCCCTCGCGGCGGACCGACTCGTTCGTGCGGAGCCCCACGCGCGAGGTGTTCTCCAGGTCGTTCACGGCGTGCAGGTCGTCGTCCCAGACGCCCTCGGCGTGGACGTCACCGGTCGCACCGATGCCGGCCAGGTCGATCGTCACCGTGGTCGGCTCGGACGGGTGGCGGTTGATCAGGAAGACCGCGGCCTTGCCGTCCTCGGACACGGTGGCGGCGGAGTCCACGACCGGGACCTCGCCGTGCTTGCCACCGTCGACCGTGTCACCCGAGGCCTTGACCTGCAGCGAGGTGCCCTGCGCCAGGCGCGAGGTGACCGAGAACGGGAAGAAGGTCGTCTGGCGCCAGGCCGGGCCACCGGGCTCGGTCATGATCGGGCCGATCACGTTGACGAGCTGGGCGAGCGAGGCCGAGGCGACGCGGTCGGCGTGGCGGAGCAGCGAGATGAGCAGGCCGCCCACGACGACGGCATCGGCGACGGTGTAGACGTCCTCGAGCAGACGCGGGGCGACGGGCCACTCGTCGAGCGTGAAGGTCTTGGCCTTCGCTTCCCACTTCTTGATCGACCAGACGTTCCACTCGTCGAACGAGATGTCGATGCGCTTGTCGGACTTCTTCTGCGCCTGGACGTGGTCGGCGGCCGTGGTGACCGTCTTGATGAAGTGGTCCATGTTGGCGCCCGAGGCGAGGAACGACGGCAGGTCGTCGTCCTCCTCGTAGTAGGCGTGCGCGGAGATGTAGTCGACGTCGTCGTAGGTGTGCTCGAGGACGGTGCGCTCCCACTCGCCGAACGTCGGCATCGACGCCCCGGAGGAACCGCAGGCGACGAGCTCGAGGTCGGGCTGGATCTGCCGCATGGCCTTGGCGGTCATGGCGGCGAGCTTGCCGTAGTCGTCGGCGTTCTTGTGGCCGAGCTGCCACGGGCCGTCCATCTCGTTGCCGAGGCACCACATCTTGATGGCGAAGGGTTCCTGGCGACCGTTCGAACGACGGTATTCGGACAGTGCGGTCCCGGCGTCGATGTTCGCGTACTCGAGGAGCTCGATGGCCTCCTGCGTGCCGCGGGTGCCGAGGTTCACGGCGAGCATGAGCTCCGAGCCGACCTGGTCGAGCCAGTGCTGGAACTCGTGCAGGCCGACCTCGTTGGTCTCGGTCGAGTGCCAGGCGAGGTCGAGGCGGCGGGGGCGCTGCTCGACGGGGCCGACGCCGTCCTCCCACTTGTACCCGGAGACGAAGTTGCCACCGGGGTAGCGGATGGCGGAGACGCCGAGTTCCTTGACGAGTTCGACGACGTCCTTGCGGAAGCCGTGCGCGTCGGCGGTCTCGTGGGTGGGCTCGTGGATGCCGTCGTAGACGTGGCGGCCGAGGTGCTCGACGAACCCGCCGAACAGGCGACGTCGCACCGGCCCCACGGTGAACGCGGCGTCGAGGACGAGGTGTGTGCGGGGCATGGATCTCCTTCGATCGTGGCAGTGCGGTTCGTGCGGGGAGCGGGTGGGGCCACGGACGGGAACCGAAGCGGGCCGTCACGAAAGTGAGCGCTCACCTGACCGAAACGCTACCGGGTTCCACGCCGTCGCGAAAGGGGTGGCGGATGCCGGGAGCGAGCGCTAATGTGAGCGCTCACGGAGCACCGGAAGGTCGTTCCGTGTCCGGAGCAGCAGTGCTCCGGGTCCGGAGCAGCGATGCTCCGGCGGGAGCACCGACCCTGTTCCCGAGCCCGGCCCATCCCGATGGAGTGATGCCATGCCGATCCCACCCGCAACACCCGCGTCGCGCCTCTCGCGCCGGGGCTTCCTCGCCGCCGGCGCAGCGGCCGCGACGGTCCTGCCGCTGGCCGCCTGCTCGAGCCCCCTCGCCGCCGGCCTCGCCGGTAGCGCACTCAACCCCGAGACCCTCGTCTTCTGGAACCTGTTCGGCGGCGGCGACGGCGTCCGCATGCAGGCCATGGAGGACGGCTACGCGAAGCAGCACGGCGGCTCGAGCGCGCTGCAGGGCACCACGTTCGCGTGGGGCAACCCGTACTACTCGAAGCTGACACTGGCGACCGTCGGGAACAAGCCGCCGGACGTCGCGGTCGCGCACCTGACCCGCGCGAAGCCGCTCTGGGACGGTGACCTGCTCGACCCGATCACGTCCGACGACCTGGCGAGCGTCGGCCTGAGCGCCGCCGACTTCAACCAGAAGGCCTGGGCGGCGCAGAAGACCGACGGCAACAACATCGCGGTCCCGCTCGACACCCACCCCTTCGTCCTCTTCTACAACGTCGACGTCTGCAAGAAGGCCGGCCTGATCGACGGCGACGGCAACCTCGTCGACCTCAACGGCATGGACAACTTCGAGAAGGCCCTCGCCGCGGTCGCCAAGGTCACCGGCGGCACGGCGCTCAACGTCGCGAACGTGGTGCCGGAGACGGCCACCCCGTGGCGCTTCTTCTGGACCATGTACAACCAGCTGAAGGACGCCACCCCGTTCATCAGCGACGGCGGGTCGAAGCTCACCGTCAACGAGGACGCCTACAACGAGGTCACGAGCCGCACCCAGAAGTGGGTGAAGGAGGGCTGGCTGAACAAGGCCCTCGACTACGCCACCGCGCAGTCGCTCATGTTCGACGGCAAGGCCGGCTTCTTCATGCAGGGCGAGTGGGAGATCAGCACCGCGCAGTCGATCAAGGGCCTGAACTTCGGCATGGCGCCGATCCCCCAGCTCTACGACAAGCCGGCGACGCAGGCGGACTCGCACACGTTCGTCCTGCCGAAGAAGGCCCGCACGCCGGAGCAGCGCAAGCAGCACATGCTCTTCATCAAGCAGATGCTCGAGCAGAGCCTGACGTGGGCCGAGGGCGGGCACGTGCCGGCCTACATCCCGACGTTCGACAGCGCGGCGTACAAGAAGCTCACGCCCCAGTCGAACTACGCGGCCGCAGCCGAGACCGCCGTGTTCGACGATGCCGCCTGGTACGGCGGTTCGGGTTCGACGTTCGAGGGCACGGTGGGCGCCCAGCTCGCCCTCGTGCAGCAGGGCAGCTCGTCCCCCGCGCAGGCCCTCAGCGCCATCAAGTCGCAGCTCGCGACGTACCTCAACACCCCGAGCCCCCTGTGACCCGGCACGCAACCACCCGGGCGGACCACGCCGGGCAGACGACCCCCGCGATCGCCGTGAACACCGCGCGAAAGGCACGATGACGTGACCACAGCACCTGTCCTCGACCGGCCGACCGACGCGGCCGCCGCGCCGCGTCTCCGCCGGAACCGCTCCTACGGCTCCAGCGTGAACCGCGGCCAGGGCCGCAGCGGCTGGCTGTTCCTCGCCCCGTTCGGCCTGTTCTACGTGGCCTTCCTGCTCGGCCCGACGGTCTGGATGATCGTCACGAGCTTCTTCAACACCTCGACCGTCCGCACCGGGCTCGGCAGCTTCGCCGGGTTCGCGAACTACGCCGAGATGCTCGGGCGCAGCGACTTCTGGTCCTCGCTCTGGCACACGCTGCAGTTCACGCTGTACACGACCCCGCCGCTCGTCATCCTGGCGTTCGTGTTCGCCGTGCTGACGAACCGGATGAACCGCGGGCAGTGGTTCTTCCGTCTGGCGTTCTTCCTGCCGTTCATCCTGCCGTCGGCGACGATCTCGCTGATCTGGGTGTTCATCTTCACGCCGAGCACCGGTCTGTGGGCGAGCCTGCAGTCGGCGATCGGCATGACGCCCGGCTCCGGCATGCTGTCGAGCCCGAACACGGCCATGATCGGTGTCGCGATCGCCACCGTGTGGTGGACCCTCGGCTTCAACTTCGTGCTCTACCTGGCCGGTCTGCAGGAGATCCCGCGCGAACTGTACGAAGCAGCCGCCGTCGACGGTGCGTCGAACTGGCAGCAGATCAAGTCGATCACGCTCCCCCTGCTCGGCCGCACGACGACGCTGGTCGTCCTGCTGCAGATCATCGCGAGCCTGAAGATCTTCGACCAGGTCTACCTGATGACGAACGGCGGGCCGGGCATCTCGACCCAGGTCTCGCTGCAGCTCATCACCGGCGTCGGCTTCACCGACAACCGGCTCGGTGCCGCATCGGCCGCGTCGGTCCTCCTGTTCATCGTGATCGTGGCGATCGCGGTCATCCGGCAGCTCGTCGAGCGCGCTGCCGCCAAGCGAGAGATCGGGGCCTGACATGACCGCCACCGAGAGCATCACCACCGGCCGCAAGCTCCGCACCGGGGTCTCGTCCGCCGCTCCGACGAGCGCCGCGAAGATCGGCGTCAGCGGTCGCGGCTTCACGATCGCGTCGGGGATCGTCCTGACGATCTTCGCGATCATCTGGCTCATCCCGAGCGTGTTCGCCCTGAAGACGTCGCTGTCCGACAACGGCGTCGCCGCACTCGGCGCGAACGCGATCCTGTCGAACTGGAACCCGACGCTGCACTCGTACTCGTCGCTGTTCCAGGCCGGCGACATCTGGAACTGGTACCTCGCCAGCGCCATCACGAGCGTCGTCACGGCGGCACTCACCGTGCTGTTCGCGTCGATGGCGGCGTTCGCGCTGTCGCGACTGGTGTTCCGCGGCCGCAACATCGCGTTCCTGCTCATCATCCTCGGGATCATGATCCCCACCCAGGTGCTGATCATCCCGATCTTCCAGGAGCTCAACGCGGTCGGCCTGCTCAACACCTACTGGTCGGTGATCTTCCCGCAGGTGCCCGCCGTGATCGCGGTGTTCATCTTCAAGCAGTTCTTCGACGGCATCCCGAAGGAGCTGGAAGAGGCGGCGCGCATCGACGGCGCCGGCATCTGGAAGGTCTACTGGTCGGTCATCCTGCCGCTGTCGCGTCCGGTGATCGCGGCCGTGACGATCCTGACCTTCGTCGGGGTGTGGAACAACCTGCTGCTGCCGCTGTTCGTGCTGTCCAACCCGGACCTCATGACGATCCCGGTCGGGCTCGCCACGGTCCAGGGCAGCTTCGGGCAGCGCTACGCCGACATCCAGGCCGGTGCGATCCTCGCGGCGCTGCCGCTGATCATCCTCTACCTGATCTTCCAGCGGCAGATCGTGGAGGGCGTGACGGGCTCGGGCCTCAAGGGCTGACGCCACCCCACCACGGACGGGAGGCCCGGTGCCAGCTGGCACCGAGCCTCCCGTCCGTCCGTTGGTCGCGTCGCGGGCGCGGCGCGGCTGGCGCTTTCGGGCGTACCTGGCAGAACCGGGCGTACCTGGTCGGAAGTTCCGTGGCGGTACGCCCGAATGCACCAGGCATCGCGGGTACCAGGGGAAGGTCCGGGCGTACCTGGCAGAACCGGGCATACCTGGCAGAACCGGGCGCACCTGGCGGGATCGGGCGTACCTGGCGGGACCGGGCGTACCTGCCGGAACCGGGCGTACCTGGGCAGAAGTTCCCTGGTGGTATGCCCGAAAGCACCAGGCATCGCGGGCGCCAGGGGAAGAACCGGGCGTACCTGGCGGGAACGGGCGTACCTAGGGGGAACGGGCGCGCCTGGCGGAACCGGGCGTACTCGGTCGGAAGTTCCTTGGTGGTACGCCCGAAAGCACCAGGCATCGCGCACGCCAGGGGAAGCATCGGGCGTACCTGGCAGAACCGGGCGTACCTGGCGAGAACGGGCGTACCTGTGCACAGCGGGCATACCTGGCGGAACCGGGCGTACCTGGCGGGAACGGGCGTACCTGGGCGGAAGTTCCTTGGTGGTATGCCCGAAAGCACCAGGCATCGCGGCTACCAGGGGAAGGTCCGGGCGTACCTGGCGAGAACGGGCGTACCTGTGCAGAGCGGGCGCGCCTGGCGGAACCGGGCATACCCGGTCGGAAGTTCCGTGGTGGTACGCCCGAAAGCACCAGGCATCGCGCGCGCAAGGGGAAAGACCGGGCGTACCTGGCGGCAACGGGCATGCCTGGCAGGCACGCGCGGGTCAGGCGGGGACGGAGACCTTCGTCTCGTGCTTCCAGAACCCGGAGAACGTGATGCGCGACTTCGGCAGGCCCGCACGGTGCAGGTGGCGGCGGCCCTCGGTGGCGAGTCGCGACTCCCCTACGACGAACGCGTACCCCTGGTCGTCGGACGGCACGTGCCGCTGCAGTTCGGCGAGGGCGCCACTGCCGGGGACGGCGCCGGGCTGCCGGACGATCCAGGTCACCTGCACGCCGGTGGGAGCGTCGAGGTCGCGGATGTCGGCGGGGGTCGGGACCTCTTGGATGATGCGGCCGACGGTGTCGCGCGGCAACGAGGCGGCGATGCCGACGACGCCGGGCAGGCCGGTCTCCTCGGCGGCGACGACGACCTCGCTGGTGCCGGCGGGGACGTCGAAGATGCAGCCCTGGTCGAGCATCGCGAGTTCCTCGCCGGGGCGGGCGGAGCAGGCCCAGATCGCGGCACGGCCCTCGAGCTGGCCGCGGTGGTCCAGGTGCACGACGAAGTCGATGTCGAGCTCGGCGGTGCCGTCGGCGAGCAGCCGGTACGCGGCGACGGTGTAGTTCGCGCAGTGGGGGCGGATGTCCTCGGGGATGCCGAGGAACGTCGGCCACCACTTCTTGCCGTCCAGGTCGGGCATCCGGAAGGTGTCCTGGTCGGGGCGCCGGACGAACAGGCGGAACCAGTGGTCGAAACCGAGGTAGCCGAACTCGTGCAGGTCGTCGCCTGTGACGGTGACGCGCTGCATCGAGGGGGTCACCCGCTGGGTCCGGAGGACACGGGCGCGGAAGAGCCGGGGGTTCGTCGGCAGGAGCCGCGGGGTCTTCGCCATGAGGCAAGGCTAACCTAAGATGACTTCCGTGCCAGCCCCCAATCCCGTTCTGGCTTCCGGTCCGGAGGCCCCCGAACCCGTCGCGTCCAGCGCCCGAGACGGCGACGCGTCCCGCGCCCTCGGTGTGCACCGGACCGCGATGCGGCGACGGACCGCGGTCATCATCGGCCTCGTCGTCGCCCTGGTGCTCGTCGCCGTGGCGAGCATGCTGCTCGGCAGCAACCGCATCGGTGTCGCCGAGGTGTGGGCGGGGCTCACGCGCTCCGGGTCGAGCACCGACGAGGCGATCGTGTGGGGCTCCCGCATCCCGCGCACGCTCATCGGTGCTGCGGTCGGGGCAGCCCTCGGCATCGCCGGGCTGCTCATGCAGGGACACACCCGCAACCCGCTCGCCGACCCCGGCCTGTTCGGCGTCTCGTCTGGTGCCGGACTCGCGGTGGTGCTCGGCGTCTACGTGTTCGGGGTGACGAGCACGAGCGCGACCGTGTGGTTCGCCCTGGTCGGGGCCCTGGTCGCCAGCGTCGTCGTCTTCTCGGTCACCATCGCCGGCAGCGGCACCGCCAGTCCGGTGCCGCTCGCCCTCGCCGGGGCCGCGGTCTCGGCGCTGCTCGCCGCCCTGACCTCCTTCGTCGTGCTGACCGACCAGGCCTCGCTCGACGCGTACCGGCTCTGGGTCGTCGGGTCCCTCGCGGCACGTCAGCTCGACATCCTCGGGGCGGTGTGGCCGTTCCTGGCCGCCGGGCTCGTGCTCGCGGTGCTGAACGTCCGCGCCCTCGACGCCCTCGGGCTCGGGTCCGAACTGGCGAAGGGGCTCGGCGAGAACGTGCTCGTCGCCCGGCTCGTCGGCCTGGGCGGGATCACGCTGCTCGCCGCCGGGGCGACCGCTGCTGCCGGCCCGATCGGCTTCGTCGGCCTGACGGTGCCGCACGTCGCCCGCGCGCTCGTCGGCACCGGACACCGCTGGACACTGCCGGTGTCGGGTCTGGTCGGTGCCGCCCTCGTGCTGCTCGCCGACGTCATCGGTCGCCTGATCGGCGGGTTCTCCGAGGTCGAGGTCGGCATCGTGCTCGCCGTCATCGGTGGCCCCGTGTTCGTCGCCGTGGCCCGTCGCCGATCGCTGGTGTCGCTGTGAGCGGGGCAGCGGTGCGCAGCACCGGCAGCACGCCCGGCAGCGCGCCCGAGACCACCACGCCCGAGACCACCACGCCGGGCACGCCCGCCTCGGCTGCACGAACCCCCGGCCGCACCGGCATCCGTCTCGGCCCCGTCGGCCTCGCCTGGCGCCCCCGGGTGTTCTGGTACACGGTCGGATCGATCGCCACCGTCCTGGTGCTCATCGTCCTCGGCACGGCGGTCGGCTCGACGTGGATCGCCCCCGGGGTCGTCATCCGGTCCCTGCTCGGCCTGGAGTCCGGGCCGGACGCCTTCATCATCACCACCCTGCGCCTGCCCCGCGTCCTCACCGGCGCACTCGTCGGCCTGACGCTCGGGGTCGCCGGCGCGCTCACCCAGACCTTCACCCGCAACCCCCTCGGCACCCCGGACATCATCGGTGTCACGGCGGGCGCCAGCGTCGGTGCGGTCGCGGCGATCGTCCTCGGTGGCGGGACGTACTCGGTGTCGTCCCTGGTGCTCGGTGGCGGGATCCCGGTGGCGGCCACGATCGGTGCCCTGGTCGCGGCGGTCCTGGTGTACGGCCTGGGCTGGCGCGGCGGCGTGCAGAGCTACCGACTCGTGCTGGTCGGCATCGGCGTGAGCGCGACACTCGACGCGGTGACGAGCTACCTGCTCGTCCGCGCGAAGATCACCGTCGCCACCGCGGCGTCCCAGTGGCTCGTCGGCAGCCTGTCGAGCACCTCGTGGGAGAGCGTCTGGCCGCTGCTCGTGGTGGCCGTCGTCGCGGTGCCGATCGCGCTCGCGACGAGTGCGGCCCTCGGCATCGGGCAGCTCGGCGACGAGGTCGCGACGGGCGTCGGACTCGGCGTCCAGCGGCACCGGCTGCTCGTCATCGCGCTCGCGGTCGTACTGACCGCCGCCGCCGTGGCCGCCGCCGGACCGGTCGGCTTCGTCGCGTTCGTCGTCCCGCAGGTCGGGCTCCGGCTCGCCGGCACGAACCGGCCGCCACTGCTGCTCGCCGGTGCCCTCGGCGCCGTGCTCGTGCTCGCCGCCGACCTGCTGTCCCGTTCCGCGTTCCCGTGGCAGGTGCCGGTCGGCATCATCACCACGGTGATCGGGGCGCCGTACCTGATCTGGCTCCTCGTCCGTCACCGCAAGGAGATGTCCCGATGACAGCACCACACCAGCACCAGCACGACACCCCCGTCCTCGAAGCCACGGGCCTGTCCGTCGGCTACGACCGGCACCCCGTGCTGCGCGACCTGGACCTGCGCATCGAACGCGGCACCGTCACGACGTTCCTCGGCGCGAACGGCTGCGGCAAGTCGACCCTGCTCAAGGCGTTCGGCCGCGTGCTCAAGCCGCAGGCCGGCGAGGTCCTGCTCGACGGCACCCCGATCCGCAGGGAGCCGAACCGCCAGGTCGCCCGCAAGCTCGCGATCCTGCCGCAGTCCCCCGTCGCCCCCGCGGGCACCAGCGTGCTCGACCTGGTGATGCGCGGCCGGAACCCGCACCAGTCGTGGGCGAAGCCGTGGACCGCCGAGGACGCCGCCGTCGCCGAAGAGGCCATCGCCGCCACCGGCCTGACCGAGGTCGCCCACCGCGACGTCACGAGCCTGTCCGGCGGGCAGCGCCAGCGCGCCTGGATCGCCATGGTCGTCGCGCAGCAGGCACAGACGCTCCTGCTCGACGAGCCGACGACCTACCTCGACCTCGCGCACCAGCTCGAGGTCCTGCGGCTCGTCCGGCGGCTGAACCGCGAGCAGGGGTCGACGATCGTCATGGTGCTGCACGACCTGTCGCTCGCGGCGCGGTACTCCGACCGGCTCGTGGTGCTGCACGACGGCGGGGTCGTGGCCGACGGCACCCCCCACGACGTCCTCACCCCGGCACTGCTCGAGCAGGCGTTCGGCCTGCACGCCCGGGTGTTCCCCGACCCGGTGACCGGTGCACCGATGATCGTGCCCGAGGCGGACGAGCACGATCCCGTCCCGAGTGCCCCGAGCGAGCACGCAGTCCCGAGTGCCCCGACGGAGCACACGGCCCCCAGCGCCCGGACCGAGCACACGGTCCCGACGAAAACCGAAGACGTGCTGGCGAGTACCGCGAACTTAGGTTAGCCTCTCCTAACGTGAAGACCTCCCGACGTGGCCACCTGCGCGCCGCCCTCCTGACCTCCGTGACCGTCTCGGCACTCCTCCTGACCGGCTGCTCGAGCACCGGCAACTCGAACGACTCCGACTCCGACGGCGGCACCGCCGCGTCGAAGGCATGGTCGTACGAGGACGCCACGGGCGCCACCGTGAAGGTCGACCACACGCCGAAGCGCGTCGTCGTGCTGAACGACATCGCCCTGTCGTTCATCGAGTACGGCCTGAAGCCCGTCGGCACCTTCGGGCAGCTGACGATGGCGAAGGACGCCCGGTTCAAGGGCCTCGACACCGACGGCATCACGCAGCTCGGCACCGCCTACGGCGACATCGACCTCGAGCAGCTCGCCGCGCTCAAGCCCGACCTCGTCGTCACCTCGGTCTACCCGACCGACGCCAAGGGCACGCTCGACACGAAGCAGCCCGGCTACGGCTTCAAGGACAAGGCGCAGGAGAAGCAGATCGAGGCCATCGCGCCGGTCGTCCAGGTGAAGTGGGGCGGCAAGGGCGAGGACGTCATCGAGAAGATCGCCGAACTGTCCGAGTCCCTCGGTGCGAAGGAGTCGACGGTCGACGCCGCCGAGGAGCGCTTCGACACCGCGGCCGACGAGCTCGAGAAGGTCTCGAAGGAGCAGGACCTGTCGGTCGTCTCGATGTACGCCGACGGTGACGGCGCGTACGTCACCCGCCCGACCGACGAGCCGTCGCTGCAGATGTACGCGTCGTACGGGGTCGACTTCGTCAACCCGAAGCCCGAGGGCTTCTACTGGGGCATCTACTCGTGGGAGAACGCCGGCCAGATCACCGGTGACGTGCTGCTGCTGTCGCAGCAGGGCTACCAGGTCGCCGACCTCGAGAAGCAGCCGACCTTCGCCGACAACGCCGCGCTCGAGGCGGGCCAGGTCCACAGCTGGACGTTCCCGGCCCTCGACTACGCGTCGCAGGCCGACTACATGACCAAGCTCGCGGGCTGGCTCGAGGACAGCAAGAAGCTGTCGTAGGACGCAACCGAGAACCGGCCTGGAGGCGCGGTGCCAGCTGGCACCGCGCCTCCAGGCCGTTGGTGGTTGCGTTCCGGGCCGTCAGCCGACCGGCAGCGCGGCGTTCACCGCCGTCTGCGCGTCGCGCCAGACGGCCGCGCGCGACCCCGCGTAGGTGCCGCCCTGACCGTTGGAGAACGACCGCAGGTTGTGCTTCGCGCCGTCCGTGTTGCCCTGCCAGTAGGCGGTGACGGCACGCGAGGTCCCGCCCACCAGCCACACCTGGTCGGCCGCGTCCGTGGTGCCGGTCTTGCCGAACAGGGTCGCGCCGTCGGGGGTCTGCCCGCCGCTCGCCGTGCCGCCGCGGAACGCGCCCTGCATGACGTCGAACGCGGTGGCCGCGGTCTGCGGCGACACCGCCTGCGTGCAGGTGCGGGGTTGTCCGCCGAGTTCCTCGCCGTCGGGTGCGACGACCTGGTCGATCACCACGGGTGCGCAGAACCGCCCGCCGTTCGCGATGCCGGCGTAGGCCGACGCCACCGTGAGCGGGGCGATGCTCTCGGTGCCGAGCAGGGACCCCGGGTTCCAGGGCAGCTCGCCGCCGGTCGCCAGGTGCACCCCCAGCCGCTCGGCCACGTCGCGGATGTCGCACAGGTCGAGCTGTTCGGCCATCGACTGGTACGCCGCGTTCACGGACTGCGCCGTCGCCGACCGGACCGAGTACGGACCACGCTGCCCGGGGGAGTCGTTCTTCGGCTGCCAGAACGCCGAGGCGGGTCCACCGCAGGCGGTCCACTCGCTGTGCGGGTGCGGTGTGCCGTTGACGACGGTGTCCGGGCTGCGGCCGGCCTCGATCCACGCCAGCAGGGTGAACATCTTGTAGGTCGACCCGGTCTGGAACCCCGTCGAGCTGCCGTCCGCCTGGTCGGTGGCGTAGTTCAGCGAGGTCGCGGTGCGGGGCGCGTCGGACGACCGGTCGTGGTCCGTGTTCTGCACCATCGTCAGCACACGGCCCGTCCCGGCCTCGACCGTGTTGAACGTGGCCCCGAGCGCCAGCCGCGTCTCGGTCTTCGGGTCGTACTGGTCGAGCAGCCGCTTCTGTTCCGCGTTCAGGTCGAGGTCGAGCGTGGTCTGGATCCGGTACCCGCCGATGCGCCAGGCGTCCGCCCGCTGCTGCTTCGTCGCGCCGAGCTGCGGGAGCCGCTGGGCGATGGTCACCGCGTGGTCGCAGAAGAACTCCGCGCCCACCTCGACCGCCTCGCACCCCTGCTGCGGGGCCGTCAGGTGCACGGAGTCGGCGACGCGGGACAGCCGAGCCGTGCGGTAATCCTCGGTCGACAGGTGCCCCTGCTCGTGCATCGACCGCAGGATCACGTTCCGCCGCGCGGCGTTGTCGCGGTGGTGGTCCGGCGTCGACAGGTCCCGTCGCTCCGGCCACTGCACGATCGCGATGAGGGACGCTGCCTCGGCCGGGGTCAGGTCGGTCGCCGACTTGCCGTAGTAGTGCTGCGCCGCCGACTGCACCCCGTAGGTCTGATCGCCGAAGTAGGCGATGTTCAGGTAGGCGGCCAGGATCTGCTGCTTCGTGTACTGCTTCGCCAGGCTGATCGCGAGCTTCATCTCGGCGAGCTTGCGCTGCGGTGTCCGCCGGGTCGCGTCCTCGTACGCGGCCTCGCGCTCCTCAGCGGTGGGCAGTTCGCTCGCCTGCTGGATCTTGATGTTCCGCACGAGCTGCATCGTCAGGGTCGAACCACCCGACCCGCCCTCGGTCCCGGACGTGGCGACGCTCACGAGTGACCGGACGACGGACGTCGCGTCGACACCGCCGGTCTCGTGGAACCGCTTGTCCTCGCCGTCCACCGCTGCGTGCTCCAGGTGGTCGCTGATCTGCTCGAGCGTGAGCTCCTGCCGGTCCTGGTCCCACACGTTCGCCAGGTGCACCGGCTCGCCACCGCGGTACGCCCAGATCTGGTTCCGCTGCGGCAGCTGCCCGATCTCGATGTCCTCCGGCAGCGACTCGAACACCCCGATCGCCGAGGTCGTACCGACGCCGGCGACCGCGATCACCGGCGTCACGCCGACGCTCACCAGCAACCCGGCGAGCACACTGCCACCCACGAAGCCGAGCGCGGCTCCCCCTGCACGTCGCATCGTCATGTCGTCCGTTCCCCCTCGGTCGCACCGCCATCGGCGCGGTCCGGAGAGGCTCGCAGTCCTGCTCGGGCGGTCGCCGTGACTTCCCCGCGGAACACCGTCGTGTCCGCTGGGAAAGTGCCGGTGCGATCCGCTCCCCGCCGCCGCGCTACGATCCGGGCATGACCCCGATCGCGCCACGTGTGCTGCACATCCTCTGCACGGCGTTCCTCGTCGTGGCGTTCCTGGCATCGTTCGTCGGTGGGTACGCGAACGCGAACGACTCCGGCGAGGGCGGCGCGAACATCGGTGCCGGGGCGCTGATGTTCTTCGGTGCACTCGCCGGCGTGGTCGGCATCGGGCTCGGCATCGCGGCGCTCGTCTCCGGCCTCGCCGCCGCCCGGCGCAGCGCGGCCTGACCACCAGTCGCGCGCCGTTCGGAGCACCACGGTCGCGGTGGTGGCGGGATCGCCAGGACCGGAGGATCATCGGCCCATGGAGTACTCGACGGCGATGCTCACCGAGGAGACGTGGCCCGACTTCGCCGCGCTCGTGACCCGCAGCAACGGTGTGTGGGGCGGGTGCTGGTGCATCGGTTTCCACCCGGACGGCCCACGCGGGACGCCCGACCCGACGGTGTCCCACCAGGAGGCGAAGCACCGCCACGTGCGGAACGGCACGAACCACCAGGTGCTCGTCTACGCCGACGGCACGGCGGTCGGCTGGTGCCAGTTCGGGCGGCCGGTCGAGCTGCCGACGATCCTGAACCCCGGCGCGTACGCCCGCGACGCTTCGACGCCGCCGGACTGGCGGATCGGCTGCGTGTTCGTGGAGTCCCGGCACCGCGGCCACGGGGTCGCACGTGCCGCGGTCACGACCGCACTCGAACAGATCCGGCGGGCCGGCGGCGGGACCGTCGAGGCCTACCCGGAGCAGACGGTCGAGCGGAAGCCGCAGCGCGGGGCCTACCTGCACACCGGGCCGGAAGAACTGTTCACGCAGTTCGGGTTCGTACGCGACCGCCGCATCGCCAAGTGGCGGTGGGTGATGCGCACGACGGTGTGACCGGCGTACCCGCTCGACGCCGCACTGCCAGCCCGTCGCGCGTACCGTGGGAACCGTGACACGCACCGCTCCGGTACGACCGCACCGCCTCGCCCTCATCGGCTCCGCCGTTGCCCTGGTGATCGGGGTCGGACTGCTCTTCACCCCCTGGGACGGGCCGGTCATCGTGCTCGCCTGGGCGCTCATCGTCGCCGCGGTCGTCCTCGGCGCCGTCACGCTGTTCCTGGTGCGGGCGCCCCGCAGCTAGGCCGCGAGCCACGGCCAGCGCGACGATCTGGCGTGCCGCGCGAAATCCCCGCACCAGCACCACCCGCAGCAGCGCCGGATACGCTCGGCGCATGACGGACCAGGGGTGGCACGAGGACGTGCTCGGAGCACCGTACGAGCGGCTCGAACTGCCGCTCGGTACCGACTCCGAGGGACCCGTCGTCGCCACCCTGGTCCGCCGCCGGCACATCCCGACGGACCTGCTGCTGCACGGTCGCGGGCCCCTGCACGGGGTCGACGTGCTCTACGTGCACGGCTGGTCGGACTACTTCTTCCAGGTGGAGCTCGCCGAACGCCTCGAGCGGCTCGGCGCCCGGTTCCACGCGCTGGACCTGCGGAAGTACGGTCGGAGCCTGCGCCCGTACCAGACCCCGGGCATGGTCGACGACCTGGCGGTGTACGACGAGGACATCGCCGCGGCGCTCGACGCGATCTCGGCCGAGCACCCCGGCTCGGACCGCCGCCGACTCGTCCCGATGGGCCACTCCACCGGCGGCCTGACCCTGTCGCTCTGGGCAGCCCGGCACCCGGAGCTCGTGCACGGCCTCGTGCTGAACAGCCCGTGGCTCGAGTTCCAGGCCACCGCGGTCGGCCGGGCCATCGTCGCACCGGTCATCAAGCTCGGTGCCCGCCGGAACCCCCTCGCGCCGATGCCCGCCGTCGACCCCGGCTTCTACACCCGCACCGTCTCGGCCGAGGGCGAGGGGTCGTGGACCTACGAGCAGCAGTGGCGGCCGGAGCGTGGCTTCCCCCTGCACCCCGGGTGGCTCGCCGCGGTGTTCGACGGCCAGGCACAGGTCGAGAAGGGCCTCGGGATCGGGGTCCCGACCCTGGTGATGCTGAGCGACAAGAGCATGCTCCAGCCGCGGTGGGACCCGGGCATGGCGCGGGCCGACGTCGCCCTGAACGTCGACACGGTGGCGCACCGCTCGCTCTCCCTCGGCGAGGAGGTCACGGTCCGCCGACTCGCCGGCGCCCTGCACGACGTGGTGCTCTCCGCGCCGGAGGTGCGGGAACGCGCGTACGACACCATCGGGCGCTGGGGGACCACCCTCCGGTAGTCCCGCGACGCCCGCGACGCCCCACGACGCGGGCGACTCAGTCGGACAGCCCGGCCACCGCGGTGCGGGTCGCCGCGGCGACGAGCGCGTCCGACGGCTCCGCACCGGGATCGGCGCGGCTCGTCATCACCACGAGCACGACGGGTTCGCGCCCCGGCGGCGTCACGACCGCGATGTCGTTCCGCACCCCGTAGGACGCCGTGCCGGTCTTGTCGGCGACCCGCCACGACGGGTCCACCCCGGCACGGATCGTCGCGTCCCCGGTCGTGTTGCCGAGCATCGCCTCACGGAGCACCCGCCGGTCGGCGGCGTCGAGGGCGTCCCCGAGCAGCACGGTCCGGAGGTCCGCCGCGAACCGCTCCGGCGTCGTCGTGTCCCGCCGGTCACCCGGGATCGCCTGGTTCAGGTCGGGTTCGACCCGGTCGACCCTCGTCGTCCGGTCCCCGATGCGGCGCAGCCACCGCTCGACCGCGTGCGGCCCGCCGAGCCGTTCCACCAGCAGGTTCGCCGCGGTGTTGTCGCTGGAGCGGAGCGCCGCGTCGACGAGCTCGCGCACCGTCATCCCGGTGTCGACGTGCTCGCTCGTCACGGGCGCGTACTCGAGCAGGTCGCCGCGGTCGTAGTGCACGAGGGTCGCCAGGTCGGCGTCGGACGAGGCGTCGAGGACCGCGGCCGCGATGAACACCTTGATCGTCGACGCGAACGCGAACCGCTCCCCCGCACGGTGCGCGATCGTCCGACCGCTCCCGGTGTCGATCGCAGCGACCCCGAGCCGTGCGTCGTACCGCCGTTCCAGCGCCGCGAAGGCCCGCGCGGTGGCGGGATCGGTCGCCGGGCCGGTCGCCGGCGCCGCTGCACCCGAAGCCGCCCCAGACGCAGCAGCAGGAGCAGACGACGTCGGCCCGGTCGTGTCACCACCCGGCGCACCGGAGCACCCCACCAGCCCGACCAGCACCAACGCCGTCAGGGCCGCGGCCGTCGTCCTCGTCCCACCTTGCACGCCCCGAGCCTGCCCGACGACCGTGCAACTACCCTGAGCGGCATGCCAGCTCCCGCCGTCCGCCTCACCCGTCTGGACCCCACCGGCGCCGACCGCCAGGAGTTGCTCGCGTTCCTGACGTCCGAGGAGTTCCCGTTCCACGTCCGACGGCGCATCAGCGCGGCCGACGCGGCGAGCGCCGTCGACTCCGGCGCCTACCGCGACGACGAGCACGACACCTCCTGGCTCGACCACGACGACCACGGCCGCATCGGTCTGGTCCGCCTCGAGGACCTGGCCGACCCCGTCCCCCTGTTCGACCTGCGCCTGGCCGGTCGGTTCCGGGGCCGCGGCCTCGGGGTCCCCGCCCTGCATGCGGTGACCGACCACGTGTTCACGACGATGCCGGCGATCACGCGCTTCGAGGGCCAGACCCGCGAGGACAACACCGCCATGCGCCGGGTCTTCGTCCGTGCCGGTTGGGTGCAGGAGGCCCACTACCGCGAGGCGTGGCCCGTCGACGGCGGCCCGGCCGTCGGGTCGGTCGGCTACGGCGTGCTGCGCCGCGACTGGGAGACGGGCGAGACCACCCCGGTGCCGTGGGACGACGTCGCGCGGTGAGCGGCTGACGGTTCTGGTTCACGATCCTCGGGGTTCGCGAACCGGAACCGTCATCGCGCAGACACGAACCGCCGTCCCGCGCCCGTCACGTGGGCAGCAGGCGGACGGGAGGCCCGTGGCGGCGCCGCCACGGGCCTCCCGTCCGTCGGTCGGTCGCGTCTCAGGACCGTGACAGGCGCTCCACGGTGGCGTGCGCGCCATCCGCGATGAGCCCGTCCAGGGCGTCGCGGTACGCGGCGACGAACCGTTCGTCGTCGACCAGGTCGCCGAAGACCTGGCGGTTCGCGATGAAGGCGAGGCGGTCGTCGCGCTGGGTGAGGGCGATGCGGTGCAGGGGCTCGGCGAGCCGGTCGACGATCTCGATGGGTTCACCGGACTCGTCGGTGCCCTCGTCGTAGCGGGCCCAGGACGCGACGATGCCGGCGGACAGCGTGACCGGCCGGCCGGCGGCCAGGTTCTCGCGCACGACGGGGAGCAGCCACTTCGGGATCCGGTCGCTCGACTCGGCGCAGAGCCGGGCGAGGGTGTCGCGCACCTCGGGGTTCTGGAAGCGCTCGATCAGGGTCGACTTGTAGGCCTCCAGGTCGATGCCGGGCACCGGGTGCAGTGTCGGCGTGCCCTCGTCGTCCATGTAGCGGCGCAGGAAGGTCGCGATCGCCGGGTCCTGCGTGGCCTCGTGCGCGTAGCGGTACCCCGACAGGTACCCGAAGTAGCAGAGCCCCTGGTGGCTGGCGTTGAGGAGCCGGAGCTTCATGAGTTCGTACGGCTCGACGTCGTCGACGAGCTGGACGTCGGCGTCCTCGTAGGGCGGACGGCCGGCGGGGTGGGCGTCCTCGAGCACCCACTGGAAGAACGGTTCGGCGACGACGGGCCAGGCGTCGTCGATGCCGAGCTCGTCGCGGACCCAGGCGCGGTCCTCGTCGGCGGTGACCGGGGTGATGCGGTCGACCATCGAGTTCGGGAACGCCACGTGCTCGTCCATCCAGTCCGCGAAGGCCGGGTCCTGCAGCCGGGCGTAGGCGGTGAACATCGACCGTGCGACGTGCCCGTTGCCCTGGATGTTGTCGCAGGACATCACGGTGAACGGGTCGAGGCCGCGGTCCCGTCGGCGGCGCAGTGCCTCGACCACCAGGCCGAACACCGTGCGGGGCGGGCCGTCGCCGCGCAGGTCGGCCGCGACGCCGGGCTCGTCGGCGACGAACTCGCCGGTGACGTGGTCGAAGTTGTAGCCGCCCTCGGTGATGGTCAGGCTGACGATCCTGGTGTCCGGGTGCGCCATCTTCTCGACGACCGCGTCCGGGTCGTCGACGGCGAGCAGGTACTCGACGATGCTGCCGACGACGCGTGACTCACGGGTGCCGTCCGGGTGCTTGAGGACGAGCGTGTACAGACCGCCCTGCTCGGCCATCGCGGTCGCCATCCGACGGTCCTGCTCGAGCACACCGACGCCGCAGATGCCGTACTCGCGGGCCTCGCCGCGCTGCAGGAGCCGGTCGATCACCATCGCCTGGTGCGCGCGGTGGAACCCGCCGACGCCGAAGTGGACGATGCCGGCGGTGATGCCGTCGCGGTCGTAGGTGGGCACGGCGACACCGCTCGCGGCGATCTCGTCGAGGGTCTCCGGGCACAGGCGGACGGGCATCGGTACTCCTTCGTACGGCAGCGGTTCGTGCGGCCAGTCTGGCACCCGGCACCTCCGACTGAACAGCGGTGCAGCACAGACGTTCTGCGCCGGGGGACGAACCTGGGGATGCACTCAACCTCGTTGCACCGAGTGCATCGATGCACCTAGTGTTCCATCTCGTGACCATCGCGACCGACCGCCGTGCTGCCCTGAAGGCGAAGCACCGTGCGGCGATCCTGCAGGCCGCTCGCGACCTGATCGACGAGCGCGGCGGCCGCGACTTCAGCGTGGACGACCTCGCTGCCCGGGCCGACATCGCCCGGCGCACCGTGTTCAACCACTTCGCCTCGCTCGACGAGGTCCTGCTGGCCGTGTGCGAGCAGGAGCTGTCCGTCATCATCGACCGGTTCCTCGCCGACATGGCCCGCACCCCGGTGGGCGACGGCAGCCGGGCCTCGATGTTCGACGAGCTCGAGTCCGCCGCCCGCGGTGCCGACCTGGCTCCCGCGATCGCCAGCATGTACCGGATCCTCGGCGACCCGGGCAAGGACGACCCGAAGGCCGCGGTGCTGACCCAGACGGCGTTCTCGCGTGTGACCGAACGACTCCGGCACGAGGTCGCCCGGCGCTACCCGGCCGCCGACCCCCTCGACGCCGCGCTGCTCGTCGAGTCGCTCATGAGCGGCATCGTCGTCATCGCGGAGCACTGGCTGGCGACGTCCGGCCCCGAGCTCGACCAGCCGGCGCTCGACGCCTGGGACGACCTGCTCGCACGACTCGTGCACAGCGTCCGCAGCGGCTACATGGCCGACGGCTGACACCGCTCCACCTCCTCATCCCCCAGGGGTCCACCGGCGCACCCCGCACCACCAGCACCTGACACGAAAGGACCGCAGGCAACCGCATGGCCGGTCTCCTCTACCGTCTCGGACGGTTCTCCGCACGACGCCACTGGCTCGTGATCATCACCTGGGTCGTGATCATGGCCGTCGCGGGCGTCACGTACACGCTCTTCGCCGGCACCATCTCGTCGTCGATCACGATCCCGAACACCAAGACCAGTCAGGTGCAGGACCAGCTCGCCGACAAGTTCCCGTCGGCGAACGGCGGCAACGGCACGATCGTCTTCGAGACGAAGGACGGCAAGGCGTTCTCGTCGTCGCAGCAGTCCGAGATCGACGACTTCCTGACCAGCCTCGAGAAGCTCGACGGCGTCAAGGGCACGACGAGCGGCTTCGACACCCAGCAGCAGCTCGACGACCAGCGGCAGAAGATCGTCGACGGCCGTGACCAGATCGAGTCCGGTCGCGCGAAGATCGAGACCGGCCAGGACCAGCTCGACGCCCAGAAGGCGCAGCTCGAGTCCGGCAAGCAGAAGATCGAGGACGCCCAGGCGCAGCTCGACGCGCAGAAGGCCCAGGCACAGGCGGCCGGTGGCGCAGCCGTCCCCGCCGCACAGGCGCAGGCAGCGGCCGCCCAGCTCCAGCAGGCGCAGGCGCAGATCGACGCCCAGCAGGCCCAGATCGACGCCGGTGAGCAGCAGATCGCCGACGCCCAGAAGACGATCGACACGAACAAGCAGAAGCTCGACGACAACGAGCAGGAGCTCGAACAGGGCTCGGACCTGCTCGACCTGTCGAAGGACATCCGCTTCGTGTCGGACAACGGCAGCGCCGCGATCGGCACCGTGCAGTTCACGACGTCGACCTACGAGGTCCCCGCGGACACGAAGACCGCCATCGCGGACGACGCCGAGTCGGCCGACATCCAGGGCGTCAACGTGTACGTCTCGAACGACATCGCGCAGGGTGTGCCGTCGATCCTCGGCCCGGGTGAGATCGGCGGTGTCATCATCGCCGCGATCGTGCTGCTCCTGATGCTCCGCACGGTCATCGGCGCCGCGGTCCCGCTCGTCAGCGCCGTGCTCGGCGTCGGCGTCGCCTCGCTCACCGCCCTGTCGTTCTCGAGCGTCGTCGAGTTCATCTCGGTCACGCCGGTCCTGGGGGTGATGCTGGGCCTGGCGGTCGGCATCGACTACTCGCTGTTCATCCTGAACCGGCACCGGACCCAGCTGAAGCAGGGCATGCAGGTGCACGAGTCGATCGGGCTCGCGAACGGCACCTCGGGCAACGCCGTGGTGTTCGCCGGTGCGACGGTCATCGTCGCGCTGCTCGCGCTGAACATCACCGGCATCCCGTTCCTCGGCCTGATGGGCACGGTCGGCGCGGTCGCGGTGCTCTTCGCGATCCTCATCGCGACGTCCTTCACCCCGGCCCTGCTGTCGCTCATCGGCATGCGGATCCTGCGGAAGAAGGAGCGCGCGAAGATCGGCAACACCGACTCCACGCGGATCCCGAACAAGCCGATGTCGAGCTGGCGCGCGGTCATCACGCTCGTCCTCGGCGTCGCGGTGCTCGGCACCATCGCCCTGCCCGCGACCCAGATGCGCCTCGGCCTGCCGAGCGGTTCGTCCGAGGCCGTCGAGTCGAGCCAGTACAAGGCCTACAAGACGCTCGAGAAGGAGTTCGGCGCCGGGCAGAACGGCCCGCTGCTCGTCGTGGCCACCCTGCCGGAGTCGATCAGCAAGAGCGACGTCACCGCGACCGAGGTCACCATCGGCCAGGCGATCGCGAAGAACGACGACGTGAAGGCCGTGCTGCCCATCGGCGCCTCGAAGGACCGTGACATCGTCGCGTTCCAGGTGAAGCCCGCCGGCGGCCCGGACAGCGTCTCCACCGAGAACATCGTGAAGGACCTGCGCGAGCAGACCGTCTCCACCGACGACGGCAAGGTCACCCTCGGCGTCGCGGGCAACGCGTCGGCGAACATCGACGTGTCCGAGAAGCTGTCGAACGTGCTGCCGCTCTACCTCGTGGTGGTCGTCGGGCTGTCGCTGATCATCCTGATCATCGTGTTCCGGTCGTTCCTCGTGCCGATCACCGCCACCGCCGGGTTCATCCTGTCCGTGCTGGCGTCGTTCGGTGGTCTGACCGCGATCTACCAGTTCGGCTGGCTCGGCTCGGTCTTCGGTGTGCACGACCCGGCACCGATCCTGAGCTTCCTGCCCATCATCGAGATCGGCATCCTGTTCGGTCTGGCGATGGACTACCAGCTGTTCCTGGTGTCCGGCATGCGTGAGGCCTACGCCCACGGCGCGAGCGCGAAGGTGGCCGTCCAGCGCGGTCTGCACGCGGGTCGCGCGGTGGTCACGGCGGCGGCGATCATCATGATCTCCGTGTTCGCGGGCTTCATCTTCTCGGACTCGTCCACCATCAAGCCGATCGGCTTCGGGCTGGCGTTCGGTGTGCTGATCGACGCCTTCGTCGTCCGCATGCTGCTCATCCCGTCGGCGATGCACCTGCTCGGCAAGAGCGCCTGGTGGTTCCCGAAGTGGCTCGACCGCATCGTGCCGGACGTCGACGTGGAGGGCGCGAAGCTCGAGCGCACCCACCCGGTCGCCGGCCACGAGGACACGCACACCGGCACCCACGCGCTCCCCGTGGAGCCGGACGCGAACGCGCACGACTCGGGTCACCCGCCCGCGCACCGCGCGTAGTCGACGCACCAGCGCAACCACCCTGGAGGCCCGGTGCCGGTCCACGAGACCGGCACCGGGCCTCCAGGCCGTTGCGCCCACCGCCCCGGGTCGCGACCACACCACTTCGTGCACGAACGAAGTACCCTGAACGCATGACCCAGACCGCACCGGACCCGCTCGCGCTCGACCGGCAGCTCTGCTTCGCACTCGCGGCGACGAGCCGCAGCGTCATCGGGCTGTACCGCGACCTGCTCGAACCGATGGGCCTGACCCACCCGCAGTACCTCGTGATGCTCGCCCTGTGGGAGCGGGACCCACGGTCGGTGCGCGAGATCGCCGGGGAGCTGCGACTCGACTCCGCGACACTGAGCCCGCTGCTCAAGCGACTGGAGGCCTCCGGCTACGTCCGCCGCACCCGCAGCGCCGCCGACGAACGACAGCTCGAGGTGTCCCTGACGACCGCCGGGCACGCCCTGCGCGACCGAGCCGAGGCGGTCCCGCTCGCCGTCGCCGACCGGCTCGGGTGGCCACTCGCCCGACTCGAGTCCCTGAAGGACGAGCTGACCGAGCTGCTGGAGCGCGTCGACCAGATGTGATCCGCGGCCATCAGTGCCATAATGATTCGTGCACGAACGAAAGGATGCACCGTGGGACGCTTCGGCCAGTGGTACGAACGGTGGAACACGACGCTCATCAACAAGATGGGCCCCTCGCAGATCGGCGCCGGTCGCCCCGAGGGCATCGACGACCGGACGATCGACCGGGGCTGCCCCCTCTGCGGCAAGCCCCTCTCGCAGCACCAGGTGATCCGGCCCGAGGGCCAGGTGCGCTCGTCGACGCTGGTGTGCCCGCGCGACTGACCGCGCTGCCTGAAGAAGTGCTCCGAGGCGGAATTGCATGGGACAACTCGTCGTTCGCCCTGACGTGAAGCTCTTCGAACCCGCCTCCATCGGCGCCCTGTCCCTGTCGAACCGCGTCGTCATGGCCCCGCTCACGCGCACCCGCGCCGGCGAGCACGGCGTCCCGAACGACCTGCTCGTCGAGCACTACCGGCAGCGCGCCGGCCTCGGCATGATCATCACCGAGGGCACCTGGCCCGTGCAGGAGGGCCGCTCCTACCCCGGGCAGCCCGGCATCGAGACCGAGGACCAGATCGCCGGCTGGCGCCGCGTGACCGACGCCGTGCACGCCGCCGGCGGCACGATCGTCATGCAGCTCATGCACGGTGGCCGTGTCTCGCACACCGACATCTCGCAGACCCCGCGCATCGTCGCCCCGTCCGCCATCGCCGCCCCCGGGCAGACGCACCTGGCCGACGGCTCGAAGGCCGACATGCCCGTCCCGCACGAGCTGACCACCGCCGAGGTGCAGGAGGCCGTGCAGGGCTTCGTGCAGGCCGCCCGCAACGCGATCGCCGCCGGACTCGACGGTGTCGAGGTCCACGGCGCCAACGGCTACCTGGTGCACGAGTTCATGTCGCCGGTGTCGAACACCCGCACCGACCAGTACGGCGGCTCCCCCGAGAACCGCGCGCGCTTCGCGATCGAGGTCACCACCGCCATCGCCGAGGCCATCGGCGCCGACCGCACCGGCATCCGCCTGTCGCCCGAGCACGGGATCCAGGGCGTCATCGAGGACGACGCCGCCGACGTGCGCGCCACCTACACCGCCGTCGCCGAGGGCCTCGCGCCGCTGGGGCTCGCCTTCGTCGACGTCCTGCACGCCGAGCCGACCGGTGACCTGGTGCAGCACGTCCGCCGTACCGCGGGCGCGCCGTTCATCGTGAACTCGGGCTTCTCGTCGCTCACCACCCGCGACGAGGCCATCGCGATCGTCGACGGCGACCACGCCGACGCCGTCGCCGTGGGCCGCGCCGCGATCGCCAACCCGGACCTCGCGCACCGCTGGGAGCACGACGCCGAGCTCAACGAGCCGCGTCCGGAGCTCTTCTACGGCGCGACCGCCGAGGGCTACACCGACTACCCGTCGCTGGCCGAGGCGCGCGCGACCGTCGCGTAGTCGAGGCACCGACAGGTCAAACGGGAGGCCCGTGGCGACACCGCCACGGGCCTCCTGTCCGTACCGGGGCCACGTCGCAGGCGTGCGCCGACGGTCAGTGGTCGAGGACCGAGAGCGAACCGACCACCGCGACGGCCAACGGTCCGCTGTAGGACACGCAGACGACGCCCATCCACACGGCCCCCGCCCACGTCGCTCGCAGACGGCTCTTCCGCCGGTCGCGGAGCACCAGGCGACGCCCCGCGGCGGCGATCGCGTCGGCGTGCCCGTCCTCGAGCAACGAACGGTCGTCCTGGTACCGGGAGGCGGCGCGCACGACACGGGGCACGACCTCGCCCAGGACTGCCTCGACCTGCATCCACGGCGCAGGGCGCGACCAGTCCGCGGTCCCCGGCGCCGAGAAGACCAGCCGGTCGTCGACCATCTCGACGTTCCAGCCGGCCGCGTGGTCGACGAGCGCCGCCATCACGTCAGGGGTGAGGACGTACAGCGCGTCCCGGCCGTAGTCCTCCGGCGCCCACACCCGGAAGTGCCGGTCGAAGTCGCCCTCCAGGGACATCCGCTGCCGGTGGCGGAGCATCACCGGCAGGTCACTGCGACGACCGTCGTTCGCCGTGGCGTCGAGGAGCAGGTGCGGCAACGTGCCGGGCAGCCGGACGGTCAGGTACGTCCAGTCCCGCGAGACCATCCAGCGCCGCAGGACGCAGCCGAACTCGACGTCCGGGACGCCGTCGACGTGCACGGGGGCGGTGCCGAACCGGGGGTGGACGCGGATGCCGGAGTAGCGCGGGGTGATCATCGAGTCGAGCGGCTTCGGACGGACCGGACGCGCCGGGTACCCACTGGCCTCCCCCGTCAGCACCGCCCGAACCTCGTCCGGACGCAGGGTCCGAGGTCGTTCGCCCCGGACCAGGAGCACGACGAGCCCGACCACGCCGGCGACGAGCACCACGAACCAGGCCGCCCAGCGGACGACGTCCCCGACACCCGCACCGTTGTGGACGAGCCCGGTGCCCCATACCACGAGCGCGGACGCGAGCCACGCGAGCGGGACCTCGATCGCCAGGAGCAGCGCGTTCCACCACCACGGGGCCTGTCGCGGGCGGCGCATCCGCGGTCGTCGCGCCGTCTCCGCCGCGAACTCGTCGTCGGACGCGGTCAACCAGCGCAGGTCCATCGGCCCCCCCCTCTGGAGAAGGATCGTAGCGTCCGCGCCGAGAACGCCCGGCGGAGCCGTCCTCGTCTCCTAGGATCGACGCAGTGAGTACAGCAACGCCGGGCGAGCGGGGCCCCGCGCACCGAGCGCGCGACACCACGCGGTGGGACATCCAGGGCCTCCGCGCGTTCGCCGTCCTCGCGGTCGTCGTCTACCACCTGTGGCCGGGCGCCCTGCACGGCGGGTTCGTCGGCGTCGACGTCTTCTTCGTGATCTCCGGCTTCCTGATCACCGGGCTGCTGCTGCGGGAACAGCTCGCGACGGGCACGATCCGGCTCGGACGGTTCTGGTCGCGCCGGGCCAAACGCCTGCTGCCGGCCGCGTTCCTCACCATCGTCGTCACGGGCATCGCGGTGCTCGTCGCCGTGCCGAGCGCGCTGTGGGGACAGTACGGGCGCGAGCTGATCGCCTCGACGGTGTACCTGCAGAACTGGGAGCTCGCGGCGAACGCCGTCGACTACCTGGCGTCGGCCGACGCCCCCTCACCGTTCCAGCACTTCTGGTCACTGTCGGTCGAGGAGCAGTTCTACATCCTCCTGCCGCTCCTGCTGCTCGGCGTCGGGGCACTCGCACGCCGTCGGTTCACGCCGCTGGAGACCGCGCGGCTGCTGCTCGGCAGCGTCGTCGTGCTGTCCCTCGTGTGGAGCATCGTGCAGACCGCCACCGACCCCGGCGTCGCCTACTTCTCCACCGGCACCCGCGCGTGGGAGTTCGCACTCGGCGGTCTCGTCGCCACCGTGCACCTGCCCGAGGTCCGCACCGAGGTCGCCCGACGGGTCCGCCTGGTCGCCACCGGCATCGGCGTCGTGGCCCTCGCACTGTCCCTCGTCGTGATCACCCCGGAGACGGCGTTCCCCGGGATCGCGGCGCTGCTGCCGGTCGCCGGTGCGGCACTGGTGCTGCTGTTCGGTGCGGGGACCGAGTTCGAGGACGTCGGTGCGCTGCGGCCCGTCGCCTTCTTCGGTCGGATCTCGTACGCGCTCTACCTCTGGCACTGGCCCCTCGTCGTCATCCTGCCGATCATGCTCGGCCGTCCGCTCGACTGGGCGACGAGCTCGGCGGTGCTGCTCGTCGCGATCGGTCTGGCCACCGTGACGACGATCTGGTTCGAGGAACCGGTCCGGTTCTCGACGTGGCTGCGGGACCTGCAGCCCCGGGGCGTCGTCTCGCTCGCCGTCATCTGCAGCTTCACCGTCGTGACGCTCGGGGCAGCCACCCTGACCGCCGTCTACGTGCAGGAGGTCAACGCGACCACGGTCACGAAGCAGGTCACCGCGGAGCAGGAGGACGACGACGAGTCCTGCTTCGGTGCCGCCGCGCGCATCGGGTTCGCGGACCCCTGCGTCGACCCCGAGCTCGCCGACGTCCGTGTGCCCGCTCCGGCCGTGGCCAAGGACGACGACGACAACCGCGCCGAGTGCTGGAGCGGCACGTTCCGGCCCTGCGTCCTCGGCAAGACCACCGGCTGGTCGAAGCACCTCATCGTCATCGGCGACTCGCACAGCAACGCACTGCTCGGTGCGTACGAGAAGATCGCCGACGACAACGGCTGGCGGATCGACCTGGCCGGCGCCGGCGGGTGTTACCTCACCACCGCGCAGCAGGACTCGCTGAGCCCCTCGTCGATGCGGGGCTGCAACTCGTGGAAGCACGCCGCCATCGACTACGTCCGCGAGCACCGCGACGCCGACGCCCTGGTCGTCACCCACTCCACCACGCAGATGCCGGTCAGCCTGCCGCCCGGACCGGCCCGCGACAAGGCCACCCGCAACGGCCTGGTCGACGCGTGGGAGCAGGCCGCCGGTGACGAGCTGCCCGTCATCGCGGTCCGTGACAACCCGGTGCCCCGCCCCGACGTCGTCGCCTGCCTGAGCACGATGTCCGGGCCGACGACGGACGCCTGCGACCGGTCGCGCGCCGAAGCACTCGGCCTGACGGACTCGTCGGTCGAGGCCGTCGCCGCGTTCCGGGCGGCCGGGGGCAGGGCAGCCTCGATCGACCTGAGCCGCTACTACTGCACCGACACCACGTGCCCGGCGGTCGTCGGGGGCGTCCTGGTCTACCGGGACAGCACGCACATCACGGCGACGTGGGCGTCGTCGCTCGAGCCGTACCTGGAGCGTGCGCTGCAGGACCGGTTGGCGGCCTTCGCGCGCTGAGCCGGACGCCCCGGAACGGGCGGACTGAGCGCTTCATCAGACGATCGTCTGCCGAATTGCAGGACCGTCCCAAGTTGAGGGACGAAGTTGCTCGGACCATGCCGCGGCCATCAGCATCGCACAGCGCGATCGACGGCCAGCGGACGCTCGAGGCAACTGAAGGGGCACCCCCGTGCACATCTCGCGCCGAACTGCGCTCATCGGCATCACCGCCACCGTCCCGCTCGTCACGACAGCACTCGCGGCCCCGGCAGACGCCGCCACCCCGTCCGGCACGACCGGCTCCTCCGGGTCGACCGGCTCCTCCGGTACCTCCGACTCGGGCGTGCTCGCTGTGCAGCGCTGGCTCAACACGACCTTCGGGCACCTGCACGGGTGGGTGCACGTGGACGAGGACGGGCTGACCGGCAGCGGCACCGTGCTCGGGATCGTGCAGGCCACCCAGTCGCTGCTCGGGATCTCCCCCGTCGTCGCGACGTTCGGGCCGACGACCCGTCGGAAGCTCGAGCAGCACGGCGACGTCGGGGCCGAGACGGGCGACGACGCCGCGACCTGGCGCCGGCTGGTCCAGGCCGGACTGGTCTGCAAGGGCGCCTCGACGGTCACACTCACCGGCGAGTACGACGCGGCCACCGTCGCGGCCGTGCAGGCGCTCCGGTCCGACCTGGGTGCCGAGCCCGGCGCACTCCCGCTGTCGGCGCACCTGTTCGGCGCACTCCTGACCGTCGACCCGGTCCGGCTCGCCTCCGGCGGGTCCCGAGCGGTGCGCGCGGTGCAGCAGTACCTCAACCGCACCTACGCCGAGGCGACCGGCGGCGCGTACGGCAGCACGAGCGGGCTCGTCGACACGAGCACGTACTCGGCGGCGATCCGCGCGGTGCAGGTCGCGGTGGGCGTCACGGTCGACGGCGCCTGGGGCCCGGGGACGGCTGCTGCGCTCCGTGCCGCGGGCCCGAGTGCCGTCGGGGTCGGGGCCACCGGCGCCTGGGTGCTGCTCGTCAAGGCGCTCCTGGTGCTGAACGGCGAGCGCGTCGTGTTCAGCAGTGCCTACTCGGCGGCGGACGCCGCGGTGGTCCGTGCGTTCCAGCAGTTCCAGGCGTTCCCGCCCGCCGAGCAGACCGGGACGTGCGACGCCGGCACCTGGGCAGCCCTGGCGGCGAGCACGGGTGACCCGGACCGTGCGACGACCGGTGCCGACACCGCGGTGCGCCTCGACGACGCCCGCGCGGCCGCCGTCCGGGCGTCCGGTGCCACCAGCGTCGGCCGGTACCTCACGAACCACCAGCAGTCCGGAGCGCTCGACAAGGCCCTGACCCCCAACGAACTCCGTGTGATGGCGAGCGCCGGCCTCGGGCTGTGGCCGATCTTCGAGGAAGGCGGGTTCACTGCCTCGTGGTTCACGGAGGAACAGGGCGTCCGCGACGCCCACCGCGCCCACGACGCCGCCCGGAAGCTCGGGATCCCGAAGCAGACCACCGTCTACTTCGCCGCCGACTTCGACGCGACCGCGGCGCAGGACGAGTCGCTCGTGGTGCCGTACTTCCGTGGCGTCGCCGCCGGCCTGCGGGACCGCGGGAACCTGTACAAGGCGGGCGTCTACGGCTCCCGCGCCACGTGCACCGCCGTGAGCAGCGCCGGACTCGCGCACTTCTCGTTCATCGCCGGGATGTCGCCGGCCTGGGCGGGCAACCAGCTCGAGCCCCTGCCGGGCAACTGGTCCCTCAACCAGATCCAGAACTGCACGGTCGGGTCGGGCAACGGGTCCACCGAGATCGACGCCGTCGTGGACTCCGGGCGCGACCCCGGCGTCCCCGCGGCTCGGCTGGTCGGCTGACCGGCTGCCGACCGGGATCGAGCACCGCCGTGACCACCACGACCCCGCGTGACGACGAGCCGCACGCCGCGTTCCCGCACCGTGCCACCTACGTCTTCTCGAACTTCGAGGAGGCGATCTCGATGGACTGCTACTGCGACGAGGGCGCCGACCACTTCGGCGTCTACCCGTTCTACGACGAGGTCATCAAACCGATCATCGACGATCTGACCCGACGCGTCCGGCGCCGGTTCGGGAAGGAAACCCCGTGAACACCGCACACCCCACCACCCCGACCACCGCCCGACACCGCACCCGCCGGACCGCCGCGACGGCCCTCACCCTCGGGCTCATCGCGGCGGGCATCGCCCTGCCGACCTCGGCGGCGAACGCCGATCCCCTGCCCACGTCCGCCGAACCGACGGGTTCCACGATGACCATCTCCCACGACGGTTCCCGTCCCACGGCGTCGACGGCGGAGCTCGACACCATCGGCACGCTCATCCTCCGACGGCTCGAGCTCGCCGACCCGGTGGCGGAGTCGAAGTGGCTCAGCGGCAAGCCGGTCGCCGACCCGGTGCGCGAACAGGCCGTCGTCGACGAAGCGGTGACCCTGGCGGAGCAGCAGGGCGTCGACCCCGTCCTGGTGACCCGGGTCATCCGCGCACAGATCGCCGCGAGCAAGGTCGTCCAGCGCGGCCTCATCAACCACTGGACGCACAACCCGTGGACCGCACCCACGACGGCACCGGACCTGACGACCATCCGCCCCCAGCTCGACGCCATCGACACCGACCTGGTGACCGCGCTCGGCCAGGCCCAGACCGTCGCCCAGGACCACCGGTGCGCACACCTGGTGGACGCCGAGCGGAAGCACCTCGACGTCGGACTCGACTCGCTGCACCGGAAGGGGATCGACGTGGCCTGGCACACGTTCTGCGCCGCCTGACGCGGGCAGGGGACGGGCCGTCATCGTGAGCGGCCCTAGGATGTGGTGTTCACTGATCGCTCAGCTCCGGGCGAGGAAGGACACCGCGCCAGATGAACCAGCGGCAGCTCGCCATGGAGGCCTCTCGACGAGCCATCATCGATGCCGCAGGGCAGCAGTTCGCCGCCTTCGGCTACGAGGCGACCACGTTCTCCCGTGTCGCCGAGGCGATGGGGAAGCCGAAGTCGGCGATCGGGTACCACCTGTTCCCGTCGAAGAAGGACCTGGCGACGGCGGTCATCGAACTGCAGCAGCAGCGCTGGCGTGCACTCTTCGACGCACTCCCCGCGCAGCCGGGCATCGAGCGGCTGACGGTGTTCCTCCTGACCACCGGGATGGACGTCCGCCGGGGCTCGGTCGCGGGCGGCGCGGTCCGGCTCCTGCACGAACTCGGCAAGGCCGGCGTGCCGGTGCCGCGCGGTTTCGACTGGTTCGAGATGACGCGGGGCGAGCTCGTCAGCGCCGGGGTCGCGGCGGCGGACGTCGACGCGGCCGCGGTCCAGCCGTCCGTCCTGCTGCTCCTCAACACGACGCTGGGCATGGTGGACGGTTCGACGCAGCTGACCGACGACGAGCTCGTGGCGCAGCTCAAGGCGCTGTGGGCACCGCTCTTCACGTCGTTCGGCATCGCCGGTGCGTCCGAGGTCATCGAGGCGGCCCAGCCGTACTCCCCCGGGTCCTGACCCGGGTCGCTCAGTCGCTCAGTCGCCCTGCCGCGGGACCTCGTCGCGGAGCGTCCGGCTCGGCGACCGCCCGTAGGCCTCGCGGTAGGCGGCGGAGAACCGCGTCGCGTTGCTGAACCCCCACCGCAACCCGATGGACGCGACCGTCGCTCCGGCGTCCGGATCCGCTACCAGCAACTCGAGGTGTGCCTCGGCCAGCCGCACCCGCCGGACGTAGGCTGCTGGGCTCACCCCGAGCTCGCGCTGGAACGCGGACTGCAGCCCGCGGGATGACACCCGGGCGGCCGTGGCGATGTCGGGGACCGAGATCGGTTCGGTGAGGTGGTCGTCGATGTACTGCACGGCGCGGCGCACGACCCCGCCAGCGGCCGCCGAGGTCGGGACGATCGCGTCCGGCTCGATGTGCACCGGGAACACCTGGAAGGCCGCTGCGGCGACGTGGCGGAACACCTCGGCGCGCACCAGGTCGTTCCCGAAGGCCCGCTCATCGCTCGTGACCGCGTGCGCGTGCCCGATGACACTCGCCCAGTAGTCCGCCAGTTCCGGACGAGGCGCCCGGCCGTCGACGACGAGCCGCCCTCGCTCCGCGCCCTGCTGCTGCAACCCGACCCCCAGCAGGACCGACACCGGCAGGCTGACGACGCTGAAGTCCACGTCGAGGGTGTCGTTGTGGACCATGCCGAGGCCGTGCAACGACCCGTTCGGCACCCCGCCCGTCCCGCGCGGGGCGAAGTCGCCACTGTGCACCTGGACCGACACCAGCGTGTCCGCGATCTCGGCGGTCGTCTCCATCGTGCCGCCGAAGTGGTGCCGTTCGACGGTCATCACGCCGTCGCCGCGGACGTGCTGCTCGTACCGGAAGAGCGGGCCGACGTCACGGATCTCCGGGCGGTCGTACAGCGCCCCCAGGGCCGTGGCGGCGACCTCGGCGTCACGGGTCGCGAAGTCGATGGACAGCACAGGCACCTCGTTCTCCGATCGGACGGACCGAATCACCATCGTCACCCCGTCGACCGGGGAACGCCTGCGAAGACGCGCCGCTGCCGGTCAACGACGAAGGGCCCCGGTGGAATCCACCGGGGCCCTTCGTCGTTCTGCTTGCCTGTGCGCTCGAAGGGACTCGAACCCCCAACCTTCTGATCCGTAGTCAGATGCTCTATCCATTGAGCTACGAGCGCGTGGCCTTGCGGCCGTGGAAGACTCTACAACAGGTGCGGCCCGGGCGCCAATCGAGGCCCTCCGGCCCCGGTGCTCGGCGTGTCGCGAACGGTCTCCGACGGCCGCACCGTCACAGCGCCGCGGGCTCCTCGTCGAACACCTCGGCCAGGAACACCCGGAGCGCCTGCCACGATCGGCGGTCGGCGCGCTCCTGGTACTGCGCGCCGTGGTCCGGGGCGTCGGTGCCCGGCACGGCGAACGCGTGCATCGCACCGGAGTACGTCACGACCTGCCAGTCGACGTCCGGCGCCGCCCGCATCTCGTCCTGCCACGCGTGCACGGCGTCGTCCGGCACGACGGGGTCGGCACCCCCGGTGAGGACGAGCAGCTTCGCCCGGATGTCCGCGGCGTCCGAGGGGTCGTGCGCGATGAGGCCACCGTGGAACGCCACGGCGCCGACCAGGTCGGCGCCGGTCCGTGCGAGCTCGAGTGCGGTCGACCCACCGAAGCAGTACCCCATCACGACGACGCGGGTGGGGTCGACGTCCGGGTCGGCGAGCAGTCGCTCGAGCCCGGCGGTGGCGCGGGCGCGCAGCAGGGGCAGGTCCTGGTAGAAACCGCCGGCGACCTGGGCCGCGGTGTCGTCACCGGGGCGGACGCCGGCTCCGTAGATGTCCGCGCCGAACGCGACGTAGCCGAGCCGGGCGAGCATCGTCACCCGGGCCTCGACGTGCTCGTTCACGCCGTGCCAGTCGTGCACGACGAGGACGGCCGGACGACGGCCCGCGATCGCGACGTCCTTCGCGAGCACACCGAGCAGTTCGGTGCCCTCGTGCTCGTAGGGGACGTCGTCGACACGGATGTCGGCGCCGGCGGGTTCGGGAACGGTCTGCAGGACGTCGTCGGTGGTGTTCACGTCGCCCGACGCTACGCCGCCACTCGGGCTCAGGCCTCGATGTTGTCCCAGCCGCCGGGGCCGACGGACCCGGCGGCGTACTCGTCGAGGGGTGCCTTGCCGGCCTTCCACGCGTCGAGGAACGGCCCGACGACCTTCCAGCCCTGCACGGCGCTGTCGCCGCGCACCGACAGCGTGGCGTCGCCCTCGAGCACGCCGGCCAGCACCTCGCCGTAGGCACTCAGGCGCCCGGGGTTGAACGTCACCTCGAGGCTCGTGTGGTCGATCGTGTACGGGTCACCGGCGCCGTTGACGTTGAGCTCGAGCTGCATCTCGTCCGGGGCGATCCAGATGCGCAGCCGGTCGGGCAACTCGGTGCCGGTGAGTCCCTCGGGCACGTGCGGGGAGTCCTTGAACGTGATGACGATCTCGCGGCGCTGTGCGGCGAGCGCCTTGCCGGACCGCAGGGTGAAGGGGACGCCTGCCCAGCGCCAGTTCGCGATCTCGAGGGTGAGCTGGGCGAGGGTCTCGGTGCCGAGCGACGGGTCCACGCCGTCCTCGTCGACGTACGACGGCAGCTGGCGGTCCCCGACGGTGCCGGCGGTGTACCGGGCGCGCTTGCCCGCGGTGACGACGTCGCCGCCCCACGGTCGGACCGCCCGCAGCACGAGCTCCTTCTGGGTGCGCAGGTCGTCGGCCTTGATCGAGGCGGGGGCCTCCATCGCGACGACGGCCATCACCTGCAGCAGGTGGCTCTGGATCATGTCGGTGAGCGCCCCGGCCTTGTCGTAGTAGCGCGCCCGGCCCTCGAGACCGAGGGTCTCGTCGTAGACGATGTCGACGCGCTCGACGTGCTGCGACGAGAGCAGCGGTTCGATGATGCGGTTGGCGAAGCGCAGCCCGAGCAGGTTGAGCACGGTGGAGCGGCCGAGGAAGTGGTCGACGCGGTGGATGCGTTCCTCGGGGATGAACGAGTGCAGCAGGTCGTTCAGGTTCGAGGCGCTCTCGGCGTCGGTGCCGAACGGCTTCTCGAGCGCCAGGCGGGTGCCTGCGGGCAGGTCGAGGTGGGCGAGCTGCTCGCAGCTCTTCTCGGTGACCGCGGGCGGCAGCGCGAAGTAGATCGCGGGGTCGTGCTCGCACGCGGCGAGCAGCGCCCGCAGGTCGTCCGGGTCGGTGACGTCGGCCTTCCGGTAGGTGGAGGCGTCGACCACGGCCTGCAGCCGCTCCGGCAGCGTTTTCTCACCCGAGGCGCCCTCGTCCTCCTCGTTCTTCGACGCCTGCGCGTTCTCGAAGGACTCGCGCACCTGCGCCTTCCAGTCGGCGTCGGACAGGTCCTCGACACCGGCCCCGACGAGCTGGACGTCCCAGTCGTCCTTCACCTGGAGCAGGGTGGCGAGGCCGGGCAGGAGCAGGCGCTTGGACAGGTCGCCGCTGGCTCCGAGGATGAGCAGGCTGGTCTGGAGGCTCGACATGCAGCAGACGGTACTCATCGGCCCCGGTGGATGACCGGGCCGCTACGGTGGTGTCAGTCCGGCGCGAGGGAGCACCATGAGCAGTGGGTACGAAGGGCGACGCCTCCGTGTCGCCGTGGTCGGGACGGGCATGATCGCCGGCGTCCACGCCCGGGCGGCCCGGGCCTCCGGCGCCGAGGTCCTCGGTGTGCTCGGCCGGAACGCCGCCCGGTCCGAGCAGGTGGCGGCGCAGCTCGACCTGCCCCGTGGCTACGCCTCCCTCGACGAGGTCATCGCCGACGCCCCCGACGTCGTGCACATCTGCACCCCGAACGACCAGCACCACCCGCAGGCGCTCGCGGTGATCGCGGCCGGCATCAACGTGGTGTGCGAGAAGCCCCTGGCGATCGACCCCGCGCAGGCCGCCGAGCTCGTCGCCGCCGCTGCCGAAGCCGGTGTCGTTGCCACCGTGCCGTTCGTGTACCGGTACCACCCGATGGTCCGCGAGATCCGGGCGCGCATCGCCGACGGGGAGCTCGGCCGGCTGCTCGCGGTGCACGGGCACTACCTGCAGGACTGGATGCTCGACGAGGACGCCTCGAGCTGGCGGGTCGACCCGACCTCGAGCGGCCTGTCCCGCGCGTTCGCCGACATCGGCTCGCACTGGTGCGACCTGGTCGAGTTCGTCACGGGTGAGCGCTTCGCCTCGGTGTCCGCCGCGACCGACATCGTCTACCCGACGCGGCCGGCGGCGTCCGGTCCGTCGTTCTCCGGCTCCCCCGACCCGGACCCGGTGGCCGACGCGGCCGAGCGTGCCGAGGTCACCACCGAGGACACCGCCGTCGCCACCTTCCGCACCGCCACGGGCCGCATCGGGAACGTCGTGATCTCGCAGGTCGCGTCGGGCCGGAAGAACCGCCTGTGGTTCGAGGTCGACGGCACCCGCGGCAGCGCGGCGTTCGACCAGGAGCAGCCCGAGTCGGCCTGGTTCGGCAACGAGCGCGGCGCCCAGATCGTGGTCCGCGACCCGTCGCAGGGGTACCCGGACCAGCGCCGGCTGGCGATCGTGCCGGCCGGGCACCCGCAGGGGTACCTCGACGCCTTCGCGGCCTTCGTCGCCGACACCTACACCGCGGTCCGCACCGGAGTGGCCCCCGACGGGCTGCCGACGTTCGCGGACGGCGCCCGCTCCGCCGACATCATCGAGGCCGTGATCGGCAGCGCGGCCGAGACGACCTGGCGGGAGATCCGGTGAAGCTCGGCATGCTGACCGCCTGCCTGCCCGGTTGGTCGCTCGACCGGATCGCCGGGTTCGCCCAGCAGCAGGGCTACGAGCGGCTCGAGGTCGCCGTCTGGCCCGGCACCGGCGGCCGCGACTTCGAGGCGGCGCACCTGCCGGTCGCCACGTTCACCGACGAGGACGCCCTGGCCACCCGCGCCCTGCTCGACCGCACCGGTCTCGAGATCTCGGCGCTCGCGTACTACGAGAACAACCTGCACCGGGACCCGGAGCACCGTGCCGCGGTGCGGACCCACCTCAAGCACGCGATCGACACCGCGCAGACGCTCGGCATCCCGTACGTCGGCACGTTCATCGGCCGCGACACCACGAAGTCCGTCCGCGAGAACATGGCGGAGGGGAACCGGGTCCTGCCCGAGCTCGTCGACTACGCCGGCGAGCGGGGCGTGCGGCTCGTCATCGAGAACTGCGTGATGGAGGGCTGGCACCCCGACGGGTACCCCGGCAACATCGCGTACTCCCCCGAGCTCTGGGGCTGGGTCACCGGCCTGGGCTTCGGCCTGAACTGGGACCCGTCGCACCTGACGTGGATCGGCATCGACCCGGTCGAGACGATCCTGCCCTTCGCCGAGCACATCGTGCACGCCCAGGCGAAGGACCTGGAGCTGTTCCCCGAGCGGCGCAACGAGTACGGGTTCTTCGGCAAGGTCGACAAGGGCGACGACCCGTGGGACATGGGCTGGTGGCGGTTCCGGGTGCCGGGCCGCGGCGTCGTGGACTGGCCGCGCGTCGTCGACCGCCTCTACGAGGCGGGCTTCGACGGCACGCTGAGCGTCGAGCACGAGGACCCGCTCTGGGGCGGCACCGACGACCGGGTGCTCGAGGGGCTGCGCATCGCGCACCGCACGCTGCGTCCGCTGATCGCGCAGGAGCAGTAGCGAGCACCCACCGGCAACGAGCACAGGGCCCTGGTCTGGAGGCCCGGATCACGTGACCGACGTCGGTCACGTGATCCGCGCCTCCAGTCCGGTGCCTGTGAACGGACCCGTGCGCGCCCGCGCACGCTGGTGCGATGAGCACGACCGTGAGCGACTTCGTCATCGACCGCATCAAGGCGTGGGGGGTCTCCCGCGTGTTCGGGTACCCCGGCGACGGGATCGGCGCCTTCGACGGCGCGCTCGGCGAGGCGGCGTCGAAGGGCGACGGCCTGGAGTACGTCCGCCCCACGCACGAGGAGATCGCGGCGCTGATGGCGACCGCGCACGCGAAGTTCACCGGCGAGGTTGGGGTCTGCGTCGCGACGTCGAGTCCCGGTGCCTTCCACCTGCTCAACGGGCTGTACGACGCGCAGATGGACAACCAGCCGGTGGTGGCGATCGTCGGCCAGCAGGGGCTCGCGGCGATGGGGTCGTTCACCCAGCAGGAGTCGAACCTGGAGCGCGTGTTCGCCGACGTCGCCTGCTACGTGCAGACGGTGGCCACGCCCGAAGCCGTCGGCGTGGTGCTCGACACCGCGTTCCGCACCGCGTCCCTCCGCAAGCAGCCGGCCGTCGTCGTGCTGCCCCACGACGTGCAGGCGATGGCGTACGACGCACCGCCGCTGGAGCACTGGGCCTCGCGGTCGAGCGACGTCCCCGCGTCCACCCGGATCACGCCGCCCGCCGACGAGGTCCGGAAGATGGCGGAGATCATCAACGCCGGGTCGAAGGTGACGTTCCTGGTCGGTGCGGGCGCGCGCGGTGCGACGGCCCAGGTGCTCGCAGCGGCCGAGAAGGCGGGTGCGGGGATCATCACGGCACTCCGCGGCAAGGACGTGATCCCGTCCGACGTGCCGTACCACTCGCAGCAGCTCGGGCTGCTCGGGTCGCTGCCGTCGCTGCACCAGATCCGCGACTGCGACACCCTCGTGCTGCTCGGCACGAACTACCCGTACGGCGAGTACATGCCGAAGACGGGGCAGGCCCGGGGCATCCAGGTCGACATCAAGCCGGAGCAGCTCGGCCTGCGGTACCCGACCGAGCTGAACCTGTGGGGCGACGTCGGCTCGACGCTCGACGCCGTACTCCCGCTGCTCGAGCAGAAGACCGACAAGTCCTTCCAGCAGACCGTCGCCGACGAGATGCGCGAGTGGGAGTCGGAGATGCGCGCCCAGTCCGAGGTCGCCTACGACGACGGCGTGAACCCGCGCCGGGTGATCCAGGCGGTGAACGACCGGCTGCCCGACGGCGTCACGGTCACCGCGGACGCCGGCACGACCGCCGACTGGTACGGCCACCACATCCGGCTGCGCGAGGGCATGCGCGGCGACATGTCCGGCCGCCTCGCGACGATGCTCGCGGCGATGCCGTACGCGGTGACGGCGAAGTTCGCGTTCCCGGACCGCCCGGCGGTGTGCACGATCGGCGACGGGGCCTTCCAGATGCTCGGCATGAACGAGCTGATCACCGTGAAGAAGTACCTGGCGGCCTGGCCGAACCAGCAGCTCGTCATCGTGGTCATGCACAACGACGACCTCGGCCAGGTGTCGTGGGAGATGCGCACCGAGGACGGCAACCCGATGTGGCGCGGCTCGCAGGACGTCGAGTCGATCGACTACGCCGGGTACGCGACGCTGCTCGGGTTCCAGGGCATCGCGGTGCACGAGGACTCCGAGGTCGAGGCGGCGGTCGAGCGGGCCTTCGCCCACCAGGGGGTGACCCTCATCGACGCGTACGTCAGCCGGAGCGTCCCGCCGCTGCCCCCGCACATCACGAAGGAGTACGCGATCAACACGGCGAAGAGCCTGCTGAAGGGTGACCCGGTCGAGTTCGACGTCGTGAAGGACTCCGCCAAGGCGATGGCGACCGAGGTCACCGAGCGGGTGAAGGGCGCCCTCGGCCGCGACTGAACCGGTCGGGTGGGCCCAGGGGGACGGCCGTGTGAACGTCGTGTGACGAGTTGCGCAGGGGTCTGGCGAGTCGCCTGTGCGTCTTCGTAGGTTCGACGGCGATGAACACTTCCCACACCACCGGAACCGCCGGTGCGACGACCCGACGACGCCTCGGCGCCGGCGCGGCCCTCGCCACCGCCGGGGTCCTGGTCGCACTGTCCGTCCCGTCCGCAGCCGTCGCCGCCGAGGGCGACACGACGATCGACATCATCGACGTCAACGACTTCCACGGTCGCATCGAGTCCGAGGGCACCGCCGCCGACAAGGCCGCCGGCGCCGCGAAGCTCGCCGGCGTCGTGCAGTCGTACCGCGAGGCCAACCCGAACACGATCTTCGCCAGCGTCGGCGACAACGTGGGCGCCTCGACCTTCACCTCGCTCATCCAGCAGGACTCCCCCACGATCGACGCCCTGAACGCCATGGACCTCGACGTCAGCGCGATCGGCAACCACGAGCTCGACAAGGGCCAGGACGACCTGACCGGCCGCATCGAGGACCGCGCCGACTGGCCGTACGTCTCGGCGAACATCGTCAAGGCCGGCACCACCGACCCCGCCTTCACCCCGTACTCCATCGTGGAGAAGGGCGGCGTCAAGGTCGGCTTCATCGGTGCCACCACCGAGGACCTCATCCCCGGGCTCGTCAGCCCCGGCGGCGTGAAGGGCCTCGCGATGGCCCCGATCGTCAGCCAGGTCAACCGGTACGCCGAGCAGCTCACCGACGGCAAGGACGACAACGGCGAGGCCGACGTGCTCGTCCTGCTCGTGCACGAGGGGGCCACCACGAGTGCGCTCTCCGACGCCACGGGCACCGGCGCCTTCGGCAAGATCACCTCGGGCGTCTCGTCGAAGGTCTCGGCCATCGTGTCGGCGCACACCCACGCGACGTACAACCACTCCATCGCGGGCCCCGACGGCACGAAGCGTCCGGTGATCCAGGCCGGGTCCTACGGGGTGAACCTCGGCCACCTGCAGCTCACCGTGGACGCCGACAAGCAGCTCACCGGCATCACGTCCTCGGTCACCTCCGTCAACGAGGACAAGCGTGTCCCCGCCGACACCACCTCGGTCAACGCCGTGAGCGACATCGTGACCGCCGCGAAGGCCGTCGCCGACGTCAAGGGCGGCGAGAAGCTCGGCGAGATCACGGGTGACCTGCGTCGCGCCGTGCAGTCCGACCGCAAGGCCGAGAACCGCGGCGGCGAGTCCGTCCTGGGCAATTACATTGCCGAGGTCCAGCGCAGCGCCACCGAGCGGAACGGCTCGAAGATCGCCTTCATGAACCCGGGCGGGCTCCGCACCGACATGGTCTACGCGTCCAGCGGAGCCGGCGACCCGGACGGCACCGTCACCTACAAGGAAGCCGCGCTCGTCCAGCCGTTCGCCAACACCCTGGTGACCAAGGACATGACCGGCCAGCAGATCAAGAACGCCCTCGAGCAGCAGTGGCAGCCGGACGGCCTCGAGCGTCCGTTCCTGAAGCTCGGCGTCTCGGACGGTTTCGCGTACACCTACGACCCGTCGAAGGGCCGCGGCGAGCGCATCACCGGCATGACCCTCGACGGCACGGCGATCGCGCTGACCGACACCCTCAAGGTGACCGTCAACTCGTTCCTGTCGACCGGTGGCGACAACTTCGCCGCCTTCGCGACCGGCACGAACGTCGCCGACTCCGGCCAGGTCGACCTGCAGGCCCAGGTGGACTACTTCGTGGCGAACAAGAAGGTCACACCCCAGGTCGACCAGCGCGCCGTCGGCGTCACGGTCACGCCGACCCCGGCCGGTGGGTTCCAGCCCGGTGACGCAATCGAACTCGACCTGTCGTCGCTCGTGTTCAGCAGCGAGGACCCCGCGAAGGCCGGCACCGTCTCGGTCAGCGCGGACGGCAAGGAGCTGGCGTCGTCGGCGATCGACCCGACGATCACCGACAAGAACGACGAGCAGGGTCGCGCGACCCTGACCGTCACGGTCCCCGAGATCGAGGCCCCGGCGGCACGCGCCGCCGCCCGCACCGCCGGCTCCGTCTCGCTCGCCGCGGTGGCCGAGCCGGTCGCCACGACGGACGCACCGCTCGTGGTCACCCTGCCCGGCCAGACCATCACCCTCGCCGTGACGATCCCGGTCGCCGCAGCGGTCGACCCGACGGACCCGACCGACCCCACGGACCCGACGGACCCGACGGACCCGGTCGACCCGACCCCGGGCACGGGCGGCGGGGTCACCCCCGGCCCCGGCGCGGGTGGCGGTGACGACGCCGGCATCGGTGGCGTCGGCGGGACCGACGACGACCCGCGCGCCGGTGGCGACCTCGCCTACACGGGTGCGGACCTGACCGCTCCGGCGATCGCGGCGGGCCTGCTCCTGCTCGCCGGGATCACGGCGCTCGTGGTCCTCCGCCGCAACCGCGCACGACGTGCCGCGACGGTCCTGACGGACTGACCCCGAGCCTGCGGGCACACACGCGAACGGGCCGTCTCACCCTGGTGAGGCGGCCCGTTCGCGTCGGCCAGGAGGCCCGGCACAGCTCCGGCGCACACCTCGCGCGACCCGGCGGTCACGGTTGCTGTCCCATCCCGGTCGATCACTGCGGATCCGCGGATCCGCGGGGTACTCTCGGGGTTGTCGCACCGCGACGCGTCGTGCCGGGTCGCTTTCAGCAAGTCGACGGTGGTTCCGTTCGGCGAGACTCCGCGACGCGGGCGTCCTCCGCCTCCAGGGAAACGGCGGAGGGCGCCCACCCCTTCGGGTCAGCGACGCAGCTCAGCGGAAGAGCTGCTCGCCGATGTACGACCCCTTGCGGGGTGCCGGCGGCACGGCGAACACCGCGGAGCCGATGTGCGAGACGTACTCGTTCAGCCGGTCCGAGGCGCCGAGCTTCCGCTGCAGGCGCGTGAAGTGGTCCGGGTCGTTCACGTAGGCGATGAACAGCAGCCCGGCGTCGAGCTGGCCGTACTCGTTGAGCCCGTCGGTGTAGTTGTACGGCCGGCGCAGGATCTTCACGCCGCCGTTCGCCTCGTGCGCGGCGAGGGCGATGTGCGACGTCGCGTCGATCTTCGTCGCACCGTCGTCGTCCTTCGCGTGGAAGTCCGGGGTGGTGTGCTCCTGCCCGCCGGAGAGCGGTGCGCCCTGGATCTTCGTCCGCCCGAACACCCGCTGCTGGTCGCTGACGACGTCGGCGTCCCAGGTCTCGATGTTCATCCGGATCTTCCGCACCACCTGGTAGCTGCCGCCGGCCATCCACCCGGCGTCGCGGTCGAGCCAGACGAAGCGGTCGTGGTCGGCGTCGGTCGTGATGTTCCGGGTGCCGTCCTTGAACCCCATCAGGTTGCGGGGCGTGCTCTGGTGCGGCCCGGCCGATGCCCGGCCGAAGCCGAGCACGGTCCAGCGGACGGTCGCGGTGCCGCGGGCCATCCGTGCCAGGTCGCGCACGGCGTGGTACGCCACCTGGGGGTCGTCGGCGCAGGCCTGCAGGGACAGGTCCCCGCCGGTCAGGCCCTCCTGCAGGTTGTCGCTCGGCAGCGTCGGGATGTCGGCGAGCGAGGCCGGACGGCGGTCAGCGAGCCCGAAGCGCTCGTCGAAGACGCCGGGGCCCAGGCCCACCGTGACGGTCAGGGACGCCGGCCCGAGGTCGAGCGCCTCGCCGGTGTCGGCTCCGACCCCGTTGCCGTGCGCGGGTTCGACGCTGCCGACGGTCTTGCCGGCCTGCAGCTGGGCGATCGCGGCCGACCAGCGGGCGAGGAGCACCTGCAGCTCGGTCGTGACGGTCGTCGACAGGTCGAACGTCATGTAGACGCAGTACCGCTGCGGGGTGGTGCGGATCCCGCCCTGCGGCTGCCGGGCCGCGGTGGCGTAGAACGGCTGGCTCTGCGACAGATCGATCGACTCGTCGCCGTTCGTCGCCGCCGTGAACGGGTTCACGCCGGTCGCCGCGGTGGCGCCGCCGATGCCCGCAGCCGCGCCGACCCCGGCGCCGGCCACGGCCAGGCCGGCGCCGAACAGACCACGGCGGGAGACGTTCGCCCGGGGTGCCTCGTCCGCGCGGGGTGCCTCGTCCGGCTCGGTCACGCGGTCGCGACCTTCTCGGCCAGGCGGGACAGCGGGTCCTGCAGCGCCTGGATCTGCTGCGAGATCGTGTTCGCGTCGGACTTCTTGGTGGCGGCGTCCCACGTGGCGAAACCGCCCAGGTCGTCGGCGTCGCGGTAGCCGTCCATCAGCGTGTTCGTGGCGTCGAACTGCTTCGCGATCTGCTTCGTCAGGGTCGGGTCGAGCTTGGTCAGCCCCGGCTTGAGGTACGCGAAGGCCTGACGGGCGCCCTCGACGTTGGCGGCGAGGTCGACGAGGTCGATGTGGCTGTACGCCTCTTCCTCGCCGGTGATCTTGTTCGACTGCACCTCTTCGAGCAGGCCGGCGGCACCGTTCGCCAGGTCCTCCGGCTTGTAGTCGAGCGTCGGCACGAGCTTCGCGAGCAGCTGCACGTCCTCGGTCAGGTCCGCGGCGGTCTGCTTGGTCGACGCGGTGATCTTCCCGGCCTGGAACAGGTCCTTCTCGACGGCGTGGAACCCGCTCCAGCCGACGGCCGGGTCGAGGTTCGAGGCGCGCATGTCGATCAGGTAGTCGAGGTTGCCGGCGTTGTCGGTGGCCTTGAAGCCCTTCTTGACGAAGCCGTCGACGTCGCTCTCGACGTGCTCGTAGAACGGGCGGGCGTTCGCGTAGTCGGTCTTCGCCGCGTCGAGGTCGCCAGCGTCGATGTGCTTCTGCATCTGCTCGACCGCGGCGACCATGTCGGTGACCTGGCCGTCGACGTAGGTCGCGTAGCCCTTCGTCCCGTCGCGGAGCAGGGTCGAAGCACTGCTGTTCGCGGTCGACGCGGCCTTGCCGGTGACGGTGAAGTCCGTCAGCTCGGTCTCGGCGCCGGGGCAGTACACCTGGTACTTCCCACCGGTCAGCGTGGCGGTGAAGCGGACGGCGTCGAGGCCGGGTGCCAGGTTCTCCTTCTCGCCGAGGATCCGCTGGTCCTGCAGCAGCTCGACCTCGGTGATCGCGGTCGACGACTCGTTCTTGACCGTGAAGGTGACGGGGCCCGCGGGGACCTTCGTCGAGGACACCGCGCAGGCGTCCTGCCCGTCGTTGGTGAGCGTGATGGTGACGCGGGAGACCTTCGCGTCGCCGGAGCCGGAGCCGGAGCCGGAGCCGTCGGCTCCGGTGGACCCACCGGCGCACCCGGTGAGTGCGAGGGCGGTGACGGCGCCGAGGGCGCCCAGGGTGATCAGGGGTCGGACGGGCTTACCGAAGGACATGGTCGGTGCTCCTTGCAGGGTCCGCGGCCGGAGGGCCACGAGCGGGGACGGGGTCGGGGGTGGGGATGGTGGGGAGTCGCCGGCGACGGCGGTCACGGAGGGCCAGCAGCGCCTGCGCGGCGGCCGCGATGCCGAGGGCGATCGGCAGCCAGGCCTTCCAGAGCAGCAGGTCGGCTGATCGCGAGTCCGCTGCGGCCACCGAGGCGGCCGACCGCTCGACGCGGGCGTCGGGGACGGACCAGACGGTGCGGTCCAGGGTCGTGGTGCGCGCGGACGGGAGGCCCCCACCGCTCAGCGTCAGCACCTCGCGTTCGTCGCGGGTCGCGTCCAGGACCCCACCACGGACGGTCCACAGGGTCACCGTGTCGCGCACGGCCCAGCGCGCCGAGAAGGGGCCGGGGTTCGTCGACGGGGAGACCCCGACGGGCAGGCGACCGAACAGGGTGACGAGGTCGTCGAGCGTCAGCGTCGACGGACGGTCGGCACCGCTCCCCTGCTCAGTGTTCCCGTCCTGCACGACGCGCCACCGGTCGGCGGCCACGCCCGCGCGGGTGACGCGGCGGTGGGCCGACGTCGGCAGGGCGATTCGGGCCTCCTGGCCGGTTCCGGTGCCGGCCACGCGGAGGACGCCGGACGCACCGTCGACGCTGGCGGAGACGGAGCTGGCGTCGCCGCTGACCGCGGTGGTGCGGGGCAGGTCGACCCCGCCTGTCGGCACGGCGATCGCGAGTGCCGCTGCCGCCACGGCGAGTGCACCGGCGACGACGGCGCGCACCCGGGGCACGCGGTCCGGCGACGGACGCCAGGCGCGCGGCCAGAGCGTCAGGGCCAGCACCGGGACCACGTAGAGGACCCAGCCGAGCACCTCGATGACCCGCGGGTCCGGCGGGATGCCGAGCACGCCGGTGACCAGGGCCCCCTGCACCGAACCGTTCGGCGCGAGCCACGACAGGTCGACGGTGCGCTGCTGGCCGATGACGATCCAGCCGGCCTCGTGCGCGCGGCGGAGGACGGTCAACACCAGGCCGCCCGCGACGAAGACCAGGAAGACCCCGGTGCCGGTGAAGAATCGCGACAGGTTGAGGCGGACGCCACCGGTGTAGATGCCGAAGCCGACGACGACCGCGGCCGCGATGCCGATCACGGCACCGAGGGCGGCGAGGCCGGTGTCCGACGATGCCTGGAACGTGGCGAGGAGGAACACCGAGGTCTCGAAGCCCTCCTTCAGGACGGCGAGGAACGCCATGCCGGCGAGGGCCCAGGCGGTGCCGCGGCCGAGGGCAGCGGTCGCACTGGCCTCGAGGTCGGCGGTCAGGGTGCGCGCGTGCGTGCGCATCCAGACGATCATGCCCGTGACGAAGACGACGGCGACGATGCCGATGACCGCCTCCATGCCCTCCTGCTGAGCCTGCGGCAGCGCCTGCTCGACGGCCTGCAGCCCGAAGCCGACGGCGATGCTGAGCAGCACCGCGAGCCCGACGCCCGACCACATCGGGGTGAGCGGGACGCGGTTGCGACGCAGGAACGCGGCGATGATGCCGACGATGAGCGTGGCTTCGAGGCCTTCACGGAGACCGATGACGAGAGTGGCGAGCATGACGAAGGTGAGGCTAACCTAACCGCCGAACGGCCCGCCAGTCGTGCGACGTGATGTTTGATGGTTCTCATGAACCTGCTGTCCGTCGACGGCCTGGCGTCGGTCACGAACGTGCTCGACCTCGCCGGGGTCTTCGCGTCCGCCCTGCTCGGCGGCTCCATCGCCCGCGCGATGGACTTCGACCTGTTCGGGTTCCTGGTCGTCGGGTTCGTCTCCGGACTCGGCGGCGGGATGCTCCGCGACACCCTGCTGCAGAACGGGCCACCCGTCGCGCTCGTCGACCCGCTGTACGTGCCGGTCGCCGTCGCCGGGGCGCTCATCGCGTTCCTCGTGTCGTTCTCCGAGCTCACGTGGGACCGGCTGTTCACCGTGCTCGACGCCGCCGTGATCGGGTTCTGGGCCGTGGTCGGCGTGCAGCGCACCTACGACGCCGGGCTCGACTGGCCGGCCGCGATCATCATGGGGACCATCACCGCGGTCGGCGGCGGGGCCATGCGCGACCTGCTCTTGCGGCGGGTACCGGCGGTGTTCGGCGGGAACGCGCTGTACGCCACCGTGGCCGTCGCGGCGTCGGCCGTGATGGTGATCGCCTCGGCGCTCGGGTCGCCGTCCCTCGGCATCCTGCTCGCGATCACGCTGTCGCTCGGGCTCCGCTGGGGAGCGGTCCGCCGGGGCTGGGGGCTGCCGAACGGCCGTGACTGGCAGCCGAAGTCGACCCTCGGTTCGCTGCTCCGGCGGGGTCGGAGCCTGCGACCGGACGCGCTCCGGTTGCTCCGGCGCCCGGGCCGTCGGACCGGTGCCGGCAGTGTCCGAGAAGAGCACGAGGACTGAGGGGCTGTCCTCCGCGGCCCCGCGACGCTACGATCAGTACCGCCGGGTATCGTCCTGGCAGTTCTGCCGGGGATGGTCCCGGTGAACGCTGTCCGCACAGCACCGACGCGACCCGAACGCGCCGGTTCCGAGCAGACGTGGGGATGGGGGCTTCGCTGATGCCGCGCGGGATCAGACGCGCGGCGCGGCAGGTCTCCACCACGATGCTCTCCCCGACGACCACCACCACAGGTCGGAGCAGCAACCGATGAGCGACGACGCTTCCCCCACCCAGCGCATTCCGCGCGCCGAGGTCCGGGAACGCCTGCTCGCCGCCGGAGCCGCGGTCTTCGCCGAACAGGGTGTGTACGGCGCGCGGCTCGACGACGTCGCAGCACGCGCGGGGTTCAGCAAGGGTGCGGTCTACTCGAACTTCTCGTCCAAGGAAGACCTGCTCGCCCAGGTCATGCAGCGGTCCACGAACGTCGTGCTCGCCTCACTGCAGGAACTCGTGCACGCGGACATCGCCGCCGTCGACGTCGGGGACGTCCTGCGCGCCGCGTTCGGGCAGAACGACCAGAGCGAGCAGTTCGCGCTGCTCTCGGCGTTCCGCGGGTACGCGGTGCGGCACCCGGAGCTGCTGCCCGAGTTCATCCGGCAGCGCCGGATCCTGCAAGACGGGGTGCTCGAGCTGGTGCGGCTGTGGCTCGGTGCCCACCCCGAGGTCGAGGTCGGCATGACCCCGGAGGAGTTCGCGACCGTGCTCATCGGGGCGAACGTCGGCCTGGTGTTCGACGCGCCGGCGCTGCCCGGGGTCGATCCGGGCGAGCTCGTCGCGACCCTGGTCGAGGCGGTCATCCGCCGGCGCTGACGCGCGGTGCCCCGCGGCGCGGGCGGCGGTTTGCGGGCGCCGCGGGCGGCGGGCGGCGGCGAGGCGCGGCGGTCGGGGCTTCGCACCGTGCGAGGTTCGCCACCCCGTGCCCGCTCGATCGCACCGTGCACGCCTACAGCCCCGCACCGAGCCACCAACCACGCACCACCCGACGAACCCCGCACCGTGCAACACCCTCCGACCCGACGCCCAACGGAGCCCGCACCGTGCGAGGTTCGCGACCCCGTGCGCGCTCGACCGCCCGGTGCCCGCCTACAGCCCCGCACCGAACCACCAACCACGCACCACCCGACGAACCCTGCACCGTGCAACACCCGCCGAGCCATCGCCCAACAGAGCCCGCACCGTGCGAGGTTCACGACCCCGTGCCCGCTCGACCGCCCCGTGCCCGCCTACAGCACCGCACCGAGCCACCAACCACGCACCACCCGACCAACCCCGCACCGTGCAGCACCCGCCAGCCGGCACGCGTCCGCGTCAGGCCGTGCGACGATCCCGACGGCGGGGCTTCGGCCCGTCGTGGGACCAGGCGGACGACGGCAGCAGGCTCGGCGGCAACAGGCGCGACCGGACGACGCGCACCGTGGGGACCGAGGCGTCGAGCGCCTCCCGAGCGTCGCGGACGTGACGCTCCAACGCCGGAGTGTCCACCGATGCAGCCCCGTCGGCGGCGAAGCGCTCACGATCGACCGCGTCGACCGCGGCGTCCAGGTGCGGCACGACCGACTCCGGCAGCCCGGGACGCAGGCGTCCGAGCACGGCTCGGGCTGTCCGGGCCACGGCGGCGGCGTCACCCGGCGGCGCGAGGCCCGGGGCGTACCCGTGGTCGGCGACGTCGTCGAGCAACTCGCGCCACGCCTGCACGGCGGGCGACCGGCCGGCGGCGATCGCCGACAGCCTCGACCGACGGCGAACTGCACGCACGAGGCCCGGGGCGACGAGGACCGCGAGCACGAGCAGCAGGCCTACGAGCAGCCCGACCGGTCCTCCGCCGCCGGTGCCGGAGGCACCCGTGGCACCCGGAACCGGGGACGCCGACGGGGTCGGTGACGCTGATTCGTCCGCCGGGGTGGTCTGCTCGGGTGCCGGCAGCGGGGTCTCCGGTGCCGCCGCGGTCGGCGAGGCCGAGGGCTCCTCGGACGGCGCGGCCTCGTCGGAGTCGGGCGTCGGCTCGAAGGCGACCCACCCGGCGCCCTGGATGTACAGCTCGGGCCAGGAGTGCAGCTGCCGGTTCGACACCGCGTACTCGCCGTCGGGCTGCGGCGACCCGGCCCGGTACCCGACCGCGATGCGCGAGGGGATGCCGAGCGTGCGGGCCATCACGGCCATCGCGGACGAGAAGTGCACGCAGTACCCGTCGCGGACCTTCAGGAACGTCGAGACGACGTCCATGCTGTCGCCGTCGTAGCCCTGCTCGACGGGAGCGGTCTCGGAGTACGTGAACAGGTCACTGCGGAACCACTGCTCGAGGGCCCGCGCCCGCCCGTAGTCGTCGGTCGCGGCTGCTGCGACGCGGGTCGCGGTGGTCGAGATGTTGGCGGGCAGGTCGTCGGGCAGGGCGAGGTCGGTGCGCAGCTGCTGGCGGCTGGGCTCCCGGAAGCCACGGCCGTCGGAGCGGGCGAGCACCCCCGAGGCGGCGACCGCGTCGAGGTAGTCGTTGGCGAACGTCGAGGCCCCGTAGACCTCGTACATCGCCCCGCGGGCGGTCGCGGCTCCGGTCGACCGGACGGTGCTCGAGTTCCCCATCCAGCGCCACTGCGACAGGTCGAGGTTGGTGGACTGCGACTCGATCGACACCGCACCTGACGGCACCGGCAGGTAGGTGCTGGACAGCCCGGTGATCCGGACGGTCACGTCGCCGCGGCTTGCCAGGCGCGGGTTGACGCCCTCGGCCCACTGCTGTTCGTCGGCGGTGTCGGCCTCGGCCGCGTTCGTCACGGTCGGCACCCAGTCCCCCGTGCCGAACTCGTCCAGGTCGGCGAGCTTGAGGTACTCGGGCTGCCCGTCGGACGAGCGGTAGCGGAACACCTCGAGTTCGCTCGGACGGCGCAGGTCGTTGCCGAGTTCAAGGAGGGTGCCGGGCCGTCCGGGCTGGATCGGCGACTGGATCGCACCGGTCACGCCGGACAACCAGCTGGCGTTGAGCGGCACGATCGTCGGCAGCCCGATGGCCACGACGAGCCCGATCGCCCCGACGACCGCGGCCGGCAGTGCGCGCTGCACCGGACGCACGGACAGCCAGAGCAGGGCGAGGAACGCCACCGCCGTGGTGATGACGAGCGGGGTGCCGGCGGGCTGCCCGGTGATGACACCCGGCACGATCAGGATGACGAGGGCCGGCGCAGCGGCGAGCGACGGGATCCGCGCGATGGCGGCGAGGAACAGCGAGACCGCCGCCACCCAGCCGATCGACGCGGTGACGACGAGCCGGATCGCGTCGGTCTGCGGCAGTGGTGCGGGGTTCAGGCGGATCGCCGCGAGCGTCTCCCCGAGGGCCCCGTCGGCGTCGAGCCACCCGAGCGGTTGGATGTCGTTGACCAGTGCGGCGGCGCACGAGCAGGCGATGACCGTGCCGACCAGGACGACGAAGCTGATGCCGGGCGTCTGGCGGCGCACCGCGAGCATCACGGCGACGAGCACGGCGACGACGACGACGCCCGATGCCCACCAGGCGATGCCCTGCACGAGCGGCCGGATGGCGAGGGCAGCGAGGAGCACGGGCACCGGCGCGAGGGCCACGACCCAGGCGCTCGGGACGTCACGCAGGTCGTCGTCGCGGTCGAGGATCTCGCGCACGTCGGCACGGCCACGCGCCGGTGCGCTCACCCCGGTCACCGGGCGGCTCCGGACGGCGTCGCGCCGACGACCGGTACCACGAGGGTCCGCCAGCCGCCGCGGTCGAGGATGCCCCGCACGGCCGGGTCCGGCGGCACGATCGTCGCCAGGATGCCGCGGCTCGACCCGCTGGTCGCGCTGACGAGCTCGGCGGCTTCCTCCGCGGTGCAGGTGCCCGTCACGACGGCGGTCATGCCGTGCACGTCGCGGCCGCGGACCTCGGGCAGGACGTCGGTGACTTCGCGGGCGTCGGAGCGGAGCCGGACGTCGGCGAGCCCGACGAGCACGTCGGTGAGCCCACCGACGTCGCCCGCGTGCCGGGTCGCGCCTTCGGGACCGTCGAACACGAGTACGACACGGGAGGTCCGGGCTGCGAGCGCGCGGGCGACACTGGCGGCCACCACGACGGCGTGCTCGAAGGCCTGGTCGCCGCCCAGGTCGGAGAGCTCGGCGAGGTCCTCTCGGCCGAGCCGCTGGTAGGACTCGCGCCGGACGTCGAGGGCGATCACGGCCTCGGGGGGCTGGGCCTGGGTGGTCTGGCGGACGTGGAGTTCCCCGCGCCGAGCGCTCTGGGCCCAGTGCACCCGGCGGATCGGGTCACCCGGTCGGTAGGGGCGGAGTTCGCTGTCGTCGGCAGAACCACCCTGTCCGACCCGTCCCTCGTCGGCCGAGACCGCACCGGCGAGCGCCCCGGCGTCGATCGCCCCGAGGGGTGCCGAGGCCGGGACGACGACGACCTCCTCAGCAGGGACGACGGGACGATCGATGCGGAGCAGGCCGAACGGGTCCTCGACCCGGATCGTCACGGGTCCGACCAGCGAGCGGCCGCGGTGCATCGCGAGTGCCTCGACGTCGAGCACTGCCGGCGGCAGGTTCGGCCCGACCTCGGCGTAGGTCTCCGCCTCGGCCAGGCTGGCGAAGGCGTCCTCGAGTTGTTCGCGCACGAGCAGCGTCGCCCGCGGGCCGATCCGCAGGCTGGTGCTGCCGAGGGTGATGCGTTCCCGGTAGACCTCGCCCACCTGGACGATCGCCCGTGCGGTGCTGCGGCTGCCGCGGAGCGGGGTGGCGACGACGAACGCCATCACGATGCCGAGCACGACCAGGACGAGCAGCAGCAGGCCGGCCGTGACGGCGACGCTCGTGGTGCCGACCAGACCGCCGCCGACCAGGCCGATGCCGACGGCGATGACCGTCCAGCCCCGGATCGTCGGGCGCGGGAACGGGGTGCGTCGGGCCAACGACAGCCCCCGGCGACCGAATCGTGCCGCCGTGGACCGCGCGGCACCGACGCGTCGCAGCAGCGACGGCGGTGCCGATGGACCGGCCATCAGGAGCGGACGGGGGTGGCCGTGAACGGGATGGCGGTGTCGGAGACGATGCGGACGACGATCTCGCGCACGGTGTCCTCGCCGGTGCCGCCGAGCCCACGGGCGACCGGCACGAGCCGGTGCGCGAGCACGATCGGGGCGAGCGTCGCGACGTCGTCGGGGGTGACGAACGGGCGGCCGAGCAGTGCGGCGTGCGCACGAGCCGCCTGCGCCAGGTGCAGCGTCGCGCGGGGGCTCGCACCCAGCACGAGGTCGGGGTGGGTGCGCGTCGACCGGACGATCGCGATGATGTACGCCTCGACGTCGGGGGCGATGTGCACCCCGGCGACGGTCTCGATGATCGCCCGCAGCGTGGTGACGTCGACGATCGGCCGCAGGCGCGACAGCGGGTCGCTGCCGCCGCGGTTCGCGAGCATCTGCCGTTCGGCGTCGACGCTCGGGTAGCCCATCGCGATGCGGGCCATGAAGCGGTCGCGCTGCGCCTCGGGCAGCGGGTACGTGCCCTCCATGTCGATCGGGTTCTGCGTCGCGACGATCATGAACGGCCGGTCGAGCGGGCGCGTGACGCCGTCGACGGTGACCTGCGACTCCGCCATCGCCTCGAGCAGGGCCGACTGGGTCTTCGGGCTGGTGCGGTTGATCTCGTCGCCGATGACCACGTTCGCGAACACCGGGCCGGGCGAGAACCGGAAGGTGCCGGACGACTGGTCGAAGATGTTCACGCCCGTGACGTCGGACGGCAGCATGTCCGAGGTGAACTGGATGCGGTTCACGGACCCGCCGACCGAGGCGCCGAGCGCCTTGGCGAGCACGGTCTTGCCGACACCGGGGACGTCCTCGACGAGCAGGTGCCCCTCGGCGAGCATCACCGTCAGGGCCGTGCGGATGGCTTCCGCCTTGCCGTCGATCACCGTGGCGACGGAGGCCACGATGTCGTCGCCCACCGCCCGCACGTGTTCGAGCGGGAAGGCGGGGTGGGTCGGCTCCGGCACGCAGGGCTCCATCGTCGGGGACAGGTGTCGTGCATGCTACATCGGGCCGGTGACAGCACCCGGTACGGGTGCACGGACTGGTCGTTCCGCGCACCGGTGGCCGATCCGCGTGTGGTGTGGCCGGGAGGCACCCGCCACACGCCGATCCGTCACCCGGTGCGCGGAACGGTTCACGGGCCTCCAGGCAGTGTCCGGGTCGGCTGACGGACCGTCAGGACCGGGGCGCCAGCGCCGCGTCCGCGGCGCGCAGCACGCGTGCGGCGACCGCGACCCCTTCTTCGCGCCCGAGCTCGGTGTCCTCGTGCTCGATGTTCACCCACATGTCCGGGTCGATCGCACGCAGGGCCTCGAGGAACGTCGTCCAGTACGCCTCGTCGTGGCCCTTGCCGAGCGCGACGAAGTCCCACGCCGACGGTTTCGGCCACTCGTTCGCCCACTCGTCGCCGCCGAGGTTCGTCCGTGATTCGTCCGGCGTCAACCGGCGGAACGAGTTGTCGAGCACCCCGTTGATCGCGGCGTGCGGGTTGATCCGGACGTCCTTCGCGGCGGCGTGGAACACGAGCGGGCCGAGGTCGTGGGCGACCGCCACCGGGTCCATCTGCTGCCAGAACAGGTGCGAGGCGTCGAGTTCCACCCCGACGTTGGTCAGCCCGCCGCGCTCGACGAGCTCCCGGATCGACGCCGGGTTGAACACGAGGTTCTGCGGGTGCAGCTCGAGTGCGACCTTGACGCCGTGCTCCCGGGCCAGGGCGTCGATCTCCTGCCAGAACGGCACCGCGACGCTCCACTGGTGCTCGAGGACGTCGAGCGCAGCCGAGTTCCAGGCGTTCACGATCCAGTTCGGCCGTGTCCCGCCCGGCTCCCCCGCCGGGAGTCCGGACATCGTGACGACGCGGTCCTGCCCGAGGCGGGCCGCCAGACGGATGCTGCGCCGGACGTCCTCGGCGTGCGCGGGACCGATCGCCGGGTCGGGGTGCAGCGGGTTGCCGTTGCAGTTGAGCCCGGCGATCTCGACGCCGGTCCCCGCGAACTGCGCGAGGAACGCGTCACGCGCCCCGTCGTCCTGCAGGATCGCGTCGATGTCAGGCACGTGCACCGGGGGCAGGAACCCGCCGGTGTTCAGCTCGATGCCGGTGAGGCCGTTGGCCGCGATGACGCGGAGTGCGTCGGCGAGGGGCCGGTCGTGCAGGATCGCGTTGTAGAGGCCGAGTTTCATGCGCGGACACCACCCTCCGTGGTCGGGACGACGGCGTCGGCAACGTCGACGGACGTGCCCCCGGCTGCGGCGGACCGTACCACCGCGTCGAGGACCTCCATGTTGTGCACGCCGTCGTCGAACGTGGCGTTCGCGGGCAGGGCGTCGAGCACGGCGCCGGACAGCCCCGCGATCTCGTCGAGGAACGCCCGCGCCTGGTACTCGAACATCTGGTTCTGCCCCCAGCCGACCCCCGGGGCGTCCATCGCCATGCCACCCGCGACGTAGGGGTGGTCGGGGCCGAGCACGACCTGGCGGTACCCACCCGTGCGCGAGCCGTCGGACTGCAGCGCGAGGCCGATCTCGGAGGCGCGCTCCTGGTCCCAGCGGGCGGCGCCGCGCTCGCAGAACACCTCGATGACGAGGCCGTTCGGGTGCCCGGCCGCGACGCGGGAGGCCTCGAGCGACCCGACGACCGTGCCGTCGCCGAACCGTGCGCTGAACGTGGCGTAGTCGTCGTTGCCGACGGCCTCGGTCGCACCGGTGAGCGGGACGGCCTGCCCCCGCAGGGCGTGTCCGGCGGCCACGGGTCGCTCGGTGATCGATGTGGTGAACGTCCCACCGCTGACGCTCCGGACCGGGCCGGCCAGGAACTCGGCGACGTAGGACAGGTGCGAGCCGACGTCGGCGAGCGCCCCGGAACCGGGCGCCCCCGCGAAACGCCACGAGAACGGGACGTCGGGCGAGGCACCGTAGTCGGTCCAGTACCGGCCGGAGACGTGCAGGACCCGGCCGAGCGTGCCGTCCTCGACGAGCTCCTTGATCGCAGCGAGCCCGGGAGCCCGGCGGTAGGTGAAGCCGATGCGGCCGAGCACCCCGCGCTGCTCGGCCTCTGCCGCCGCGGACGCCATCGCGCGGGCATCGTCGAGCGAGTCGGACAGCGGCTTCTCGCACAGCACGTGCTTGCCGGCGGCGAGCAGCCCCTCGACGATCTCGCGGTGCAGGGTGTTCGCGACGACGACGCTCACCACGTCGATGTCGTCCGCCGCCGCGATGGCCCGCCAGTCGGTGTCGTGCCGCTCGTAGCCGAAGCGCCGTGCGGCCTCGGCGGCGAGGGGCTCGTAGACGTCGCCGACCGAGACGAGCCGGACCGGCGGCAGCGTCGAGGTGAAGAGGGAGGGTGCGTTCCGCCACGCAGCCATGTGGGCCTTGCCCGCCATGCCCGCGCCGATGACGGCGACGCCGATGCTGTCGCTCATGTTCTCTCCTTCGAGAAGGTCGCTGGATCCTGATTCTGGAACGTTCCAGAACGTGTCGGTAGACTGTAGCCGCACCAGCCCATGTCCTGTCAAGCACCGTGCCGGAAAGGCTCAGCGTGACCCCTCGCCCGCCGACGATCATCGACGTCGCCGCACGCGCAGGCGTCTCGAAGTCCCTGGTGTCGATGGTGCTGCGCGACGATCCCGGGGTCTCCCCCGCCCGCCGCTCCGCGGTGCTCGCCGCCGTCGCGGAGCTCGGCTACCGCCCGAACCGCGCCGCCGCCATCCTCGCCGGCACCCGGACCCGCACCATCGGGGTCATCGTCGACGACTTCCGGAACCCCTGGTACGTCCCGATGCTCGACGGCATCCGCGAGGCCCTCGCCCCGCACGGCCTCCGCCTCACCCTCGCCGACACCCGCGCCAACGCCCACCTCGACTCGTCCCCGTTCGACGACCTGGTCTCCCTGCGGGTCGACGGCGTGGTGCTCGCCGCCGAGGGCTTCCCCGACGTCGTCGTCCCCGCCGACACCCCGGTCGTGGTCGCCGGCGCGCGCGAGGAGGTCCCCGGCGGACTCGACGTGGTCGCCTCCGACGAAGCCGCCGGCGGGCGGTTGGCAGCGGATCACCTGATCGGCCTGGGTCACCGCCGCATCGCCCACGTCACCGGCTCGGGAGGCCCGGCTGCGCTCCGCCGCGACGCCACCGTCGCGCAGCTGGTCGCGTCCGGCATCGAGCCACTGGTCTACGGCTCCGGCCCGACCTCGGAGACGACCGGCTACGAGGGCATGCGGCTCGCACTCCGGGAGCACCCCGACCTGACCGCGGTGTTCGCCGCGAACGACGTCATGGCGATGGGCGCGATCGCCGCCGTGCAGGAAGCCGGACTCCGCGTGCCGCAGGACGTCTCGGTGATCGGCAACGACGAGACCCCGCTCGCCGCGTCACCCCTGCTGCGCCTGACGACGGTCGACCCGCACAACGACGAGGTCGGGCGCCTGGCGGCTGCGCGGTTGGTCGAGCGGATCGGCGCCGCAGCGGGGACGCCGACGGATCCCATCAGGACACTCGTGCCCCCGACGCTCGTCGTGCGGTCGACGACGGGGCCGCCGCGCGCCTGAGTGGTGGCCGCCCTGGGGCCGACGCCGGCGGGGCGGAGGTGCGCCGGGCCTCCAGGCCGGGTGCGAGGTGACCCGAGGTCAGACGCGCGCACCCTCGAGCCGGTCGACGGACTCGGCCAGGTCGGCGAGTTCGGGGACCTCGTGCGCCTCGGCGAGGGCTCCCTCGAGCGCCTCGGCGTGGATCGGTGTCGCACGCTCGAGCAGGACCTGCCCGGCGTGCGTGAGCTCCGTGTAGAGCCCGCGACGGTCGTCGGCGCACAGGACACGGGTCAGCAGGGCACGCTCCTCGAGCCGGTTCACCAGTCGAGTGGTCGCACTCGGGCTGAGGGCGGCCGCGCGGGCGAGCTGCTGCATGCGCATGTGGAAGCCGTCCTGGCGGCGCAGGGCATCGAGCACCGTGAACTCCACGACGGACAGGTCGACCTGCCGGAGGGCTCGCTCCAGGCGCGTCTCGATCAGGCCGTGCAGCGCCGCCAGGGTGCGCCAGCCGTGGGCACGGACGGCGGTGGAGGTGTCGTCGACGGACATCGGGGCTCCTTCGGTCGGTGCAGACGGCGACAGTTGCTTGCGCGGATACCCCGCGTGTGCAACTATCGATATCCCGCGTCTGCAACAACAAGCGTACGCGGCACAGCTGCACAACGGAAGGACATCCATGCCCGCGGGACTCATCGCCCTCGCACTCGGCGGATTCGGCATCGGCCTGACCGAGTTCGTCATCACCGGCCTGCTGCCCGAGGTGGCGGCCGACTACGGCGTCACCGAGACCACCGCCGGCTGGCTCGTCACCGGGTACGCCCTGGCGGTCATCGTCGGGGCCCTCGGGCTCACCGCCGCGACCACGCGACTCCCCCGCAAGCCCGTCCTGCTCGGGCTGCTCGTGCTGTTCATCGTCGGCAACACCCTGTCCGCGATCGCCCCGACCTACGGCGTGATGATGACCGGCCGTGTCATCGCTGCCCTGTGCCACGGAGCGTTCTTCGGCATCGGCTCGGTCGTCGCCGCGAACATGGTCGAGCGGTCCAAGCGCGCCTCGGCCGTCGCGCTCATGTTCACCGGGCTCACCGCGTCGAACGTGCTCGGCGTGCCGTTCGGCACCTTCCTCGGCCAGGCCGCCGGCTGGCGTGCGACGTTCTGGGCGATCGCGGCCATCGGCGTCGTCGCCCTGATCGGCGTGCTCCTCCTCGTCCCCGCAGTCCGCTCCACCGAGGTTCCGTCCCTCGCCCGCGAGCTCGGCGCCTTCCGGTCCGGGCAGGTCTGGCTGTCGCTCGGCATGACCGTGCTCGGCTACGGCGGGATGTTCGGCGCCTTCACCTACATCGCGTACACGCTGACCTCGGTGTCCGGGTTCCCGTCGTCGGCGGTGCCGTGGCTGCTCATCGTGTTCGGCATCGGGCTGTTCGTCGGCAACTTCGCCGGCGGCAAGCTCGCGGCCCGCTCGATCGACCGCACGCTGCTCGTGGTGCTCGTCGTGCTGACCGTGGTGCTCGCGGTGTTCGCCCTCGTCGCGACCTCGCCGGTGCTCACCGTGATCGCCCTCGTGTTGATGGGGGCGTTCGGGTTCGCGACCGTCCCGGCCCTGCAGACGCGGGTGATGCAGTACGCCGACCACGCGCCGACCCTCGCGAGCGGGGCGAACATCGCCGCGTTCAACCTCGGCAACGCACTCGGCGCTTGGATCGGTGGCCTGACCATCGCCGGCGGGCTCGGGTACACGTCGCCGATCTGGGCGGGCTCGGGGATCACCCTGGCGGCCGTGGCACTCACGCTCGTCGCGATGGGCGCGGTGCGTCGGGGGCGTGCGGGAGTGCGGACCACGACGACGGGGAGCATCGTGACCGTCTGACGCGGGCGCTTCGGGCCTGAGAACGACGAAACCCCGGTCCGATCGGACCGGGGTTCATCGGCGTGCGGAGACGGAGGGATTTGAACCCTCGGTCCCCTCAAAGGGGACTCCACCTTAGCAGGGTGGTGCACTCGGCCGGACTATGCGACGTCTCCAAGCACTCTCGCGAGCGCTGCGACCACCATACAGGAGGACCGCGCCACTCTCGACCCGACGCACACCCGCGCGTGGCACGACCCGTCACACTCGGTCCCCCGAAGTGGGGACACGTGGGGGTTGTCGGGGCGTACCCCACTGCATACCATCATCGGGACGCGGCAATCACGTTCCGGGGCTCGTCCCCGTCGTCGCGACACAGCACCCGACGTCGTTCCCCGTGCGGGCCCGGCGCGCCCGATCGCGTGGCGCCCGGCGGGGAGCGACTTCCCCTGGGGGCGCGGCCCACCACCGCGCCCCCGTTTCTGCGTTCGGGGGCGGGTGCACTGCTGACGTTCGGGCGCGCGCACGGCAACGGCGGGCCCACGAAAGCGACACTGCGCCACCGAGCTCGGCCGTCACAGGTGCCAGGGCGACAGAGTGCCGCGGATGTTCGGCGGCAGACTGTCGCTTTCGCGGAAGGGGGCAAGGGCGGGAGGCGCCAAGCAAGCAACCGCCCGCCCGCGCCTCAGTACCCGAACGCCTTGGAGCAGGTCTGCTGGTCGGCGGACTGGCCCTCGAGCCCGTCGATGGTCTCGGGCGTCGCCGAGGGGGTGCGCGGCGCAGCGGACGACGGCGCTGCCGGTGTCGCGGGGGTCGCGGGCTCCGGCGCAGCGGCCGGCGACGACGGTGCAGCGGTCGGCTGCGTCGGGTTCGGCTGCGTCGGACTCGTCTCGGACCCGATGCCCGTGCTGTCCGCCCCGAGGGAGAACGACTGGTCGGCCTTGATCTTCGCGAACAGCCGGTCGGCCAGGTACGTGGTCGGTTCGACCTTGCCCTCGTAGACGCCGGTGCCGCCCGTGGTGCCCGGGTACTGCACGAAGTTCACCTGCGCCAGCGGCAGGTCGCGCAGCGCCAGGCCCATCTGCACCATCGTCCCGATGTCGTTCAGGCTCTGCGACAGCTGCATGTTCGACGCCGCCGCCCGGGCCAGCTTGTACAGGCGGGCCGGCGAACCGAGGGTGTCGTTCGACTTCACGGTGCGGAGGAGCGACGACAGGAACACCTGCTGGCTCGAGATCCGGCCGAGGTCCGATCCGTCGCCGACCCCGTGCCGGGTGCGCAGGAACGCCAGGGCCTCGTCGCCCTGCAGGGTCGAGGTGCCGGCCGGCAGGTTCAGCCCGGTGTACGAGTCGGTGATCGGCTGGGCGACGCAGACCGGCACGCCGCCGATCGCGTTCGACATCTCGATGACGCCCTTGAACGACACCGCGGCCGAGTACTGGATGTCGAGCCCGGTCAACCCGGCGACCGTCTGGGTGACGCAGTTCAGGCCGCCCTCGCCGAACGAGGTGTTGATCGGCTGCGCCGCCATCGCCGGGGCCGTGCCCGTGCCGTCGGTCTTCTTGCAGGCCGGGATCGGCGTGACGAGGTCGCGCGGGATGCTCACCGCGGTCGCGTTGGTGTGGTCGGCCGAGACGTGCAGCAGGATGTTGACGTCGTTGAGTGTCGCATCGCGCTCCCCGAAGGCAGCACTCTGCTCGGGGTCGTTGTCGGTGCCGACGACGAGCATGTTGAACCCGCCCTTGAAGGCGCTGATCGGCTTCGCGCCGCCCTTCGCCTGCGGTGCGGGCTGGCCCTCGATCTCGACGCCGTCACCGAGGTCGTCCGTGACCTGCTTCGCCGCGATCGCCGTGACCGAGACCGAACTCACCAGGGCCACTGCGACGACGGCGGAGACCGTCTTGGCAGCGGTCGCGAAGGGGCTCGAGCGCCGCAGACGTCCGTGCCGTGCGATCCCGGACGCTCGGTTCAAGCGGTGGGATCGATCGCGGACGTCGTTCACGGGCACTCCTGTCGTCGGTGGACACGCCGGGGACGGCAACCGGTCAAGGCTGCCACGACGTTGCCTGACGATCCAGTGCGAGGGACACCGGTGACACTCGCTGCTCAGTGCCGCGACCTGCGGATCCACGGCGGTCGGCGCGGACCTGAGCGGATCCGCAGCCGAGGTCGGTTCAGGCCGACACGACCACCCGGAAGCGGTCGGGCAGGGCGATCAGGGCGGACGACAGGTCGAGGAGCGCCGCGGCACAGTCGTCGAGGGCGTCTCGCTCAGCAGCGGCCACGGCCCGCTCGACGATCTCGACCCGTCGTCGCCGGTCGACCACGGCATCGATCCCGTTCGCCAGGGCGACGTCGTCGGTGAAGAACATGTCGAGCACGATGCGCTGCGACAGCAACCAGTCGCCACTGACCGACGACCCGCGGCGCCGCAGGTACCAGGCGCCGAGTTCGACGAAGGCGCCGGCCTCGGTCCAGCACTCCCGCAGCCACACCTTGTCGAACCGGTCGTGGTACCCGACGGAGTTCGACGGCGGATCGACGAGCAGAGCCTGGGCGATCCGCAGTCGCTCGATCATCTGGTCGACCGACCACTGCGAGATCACCACACCGACGTAGCGCTGCACGCTGGCCAGCTGCAGGGACTCGAGGGTCACGAGGGCTTCGCGCACCGGTGTGCGCGACACCCGCATGTCCGATGCCAGGGTGTCGAGCCGCAAGCGCTGCCCGCGGCGGTACTCCCCCCGCAGGACGTTGTCGAGCAGTCGCAGGAACACCGCGTCGCGCAGCAGGCTGCGACGCAGGCCGTGGGGATCGAGGCCGCCGGCACCGGCTCGGATGGGGGTGTGCTCCATCAGCCCAGGCTCACGCACGGACGGCACCCCCGAGGCGAGGGCGGTCGCTGCCGTGGATCGTGGTCGCCGGTGTCGCGCTGTGGAGGAGTGCCATGCAGGCACAGTGACAGCGCTGCGACGGCGGCGCTAAACACTCTGAATACAGAATGTCAGGCCGCCGCCGCAGGGCTCACCTCCGGTCGGACTTCGCGTCCCCGGTGAGCACGGAGAGCGGTTGGGTGACGTCTTCCAGCCCCTTCCGCGCGGCGTCGACCCCGAATATCAAGGCCACCACGCCGCCGCCGATCATCACCGCGGATCCGAGCAGGTACCCCCAGAACAGCGGCTCCCGCGACGAGCCGTCACCGATGAAGGCACCGTAGATCGCCGGCGCGACCGCACCGAAGATCTGCGCCAGGGCGAAGAAGTACGAGATCGCCTGCGACCGCAGCTCGAGCGGGAAGATCTCGCTGACGGTCAGGTAGGCGCTCGACGCACCGGCCGAGGCGAAGAAGAACGAGACGCACCAGAACGCGACCTGCACCGTCGCCGAGATCGCGTCCGCCCGGAACAGGAACGCGGACGTGGCGAGCACGAGGCCCGAGACCAGGTACGTCAGGAAGATCATCTGCCGACGACCCCAGGTGTCGAAGAAGCGCCCCAGGATGATCGGGCCGAGCAGGTTGCCGATCGCGAACGGGAAGAAGTAGACCGCCGTCTCCGCCGTCTTCAGACCGAAGAAGTTCGTGAGCACGAGGGCGTAGGTGAAGAAGATCGCGTTGTACAGGAACGCCTGGGTGATCATCATCGTCGCGCCGACGAGCGTGCGGGTCGGGTACTGCTTCAGCAGCACGCGCGCGATGGCCAGGAACCCGACGCGGTCGGTCGGCGTGACCGTCATCGCCTTCGACTGGTCGACCTCGGGCAGCGGCTTGCCGGTCGCCTTCTCCACCGACGCCTCGATGCGGGAGACGGTCGCCTCGGCCTCTTCCTCGCGCCCGTGCGTCATCAGCCACCGCGGACTCTCCGGGATGTGGCGTCGCAGGAAGATGATCGCGATGCCGAGCACCGGGCCCAGGAAGAACCCGATGCGCCAGCCGATGTTCTCGGCGAAGTAGGACGTGTCGAGCAGGTAGATGTTCGCGAACGCGCCGAGTGCGGCACCGCCCCAGTACGTGCCGTTGATGGCGATGTCGACGTGCCCGCGGTACTTCGCCGGGATGAGCTCGTCGATCGCCGAGTTGATCGCCGCGTACTCGCCGCCGATGCCCAGACCCGCGACGAACCGGAAGGCCGCCAGGAACCAGAAGTCCTGCGCGAGGCCCGCGATGCCCGAACCGATCAGGTAGATCGCGAGCGTCAGGATGAACAGCTTGCGCCGCCCCAACCGGTCGGACATGCGCCCGAACACCAGGGCACCGACGACCTGGCCGACCAGGTAGATCGTGCCGAGGGACGTCACCTGCTGTGTGGACAGGTTCAGGTCCGCCTGGAAACCCGCGTTCGAGACGATCTGGATCTCGAGACCGTCGAGGATCCAGGACACGCCGAGTCCGACGACGACGCTCCAGTGGAACCGGGTCCACGGCAAGCGGTCCATCCTGGCGGGCACCAGGCTCTTGATGGTTGCGTTCGCGCTGCTCACGAAATGGGACCGTACGCCGAGATCGCCGATGTGGTTCAGATGCGGAACGAGGAACCGGGGGCGGAGCCGGATCCCCCTACTTCGAATCCGGCTCCGTCGCCGGGATCTCAATGATCGCAAGTGCGATGGAAACCCACAAGCGGACGGGAGGCCCGGTGCGGGCCCGCCACGCGCCTCCAGTCCGACCCTGGTCGCCGTCGCGAACGCGGCGTAGCGTCGGAGAGGTGACCCGACCTGACATCCGCACGGTCGGCGAGCTCCGCACCTCTGGTCACGTCCAGAAGACGGTCCGCGCCGAGATCCGCGACAACCTGCTCACCGCCCTGCGCCAAGGCACCGATCCGTGGCCCGGCCTGCACGGCTTCGAAACCACCGTCATCCCCCAGCTCGAACGCGCCCTGATCGCCGGGCACGACGTCGTCCTGCTCGGCGAGCGTGGCCAGGGCAAGACCCGCCTGCTCCGCACCCTGCAGGGCCTGCTCGACGAGTGGACGCCGGTCATCACCGGCTCCGAGCTCGGCGAGCACCCGTACGAACCGATCACCACCGCCAGCATCCGGCGCGCCGACGACCTCGGCGACGCCCTGCCGATCAGTTGGCGACACCGCGACGACCGCTACGTCGAGAAGCTCGCGACGCCGGACACGAGCGTCGCCGACCTGATCGGCGACGTCGACCCGATGAAGGTCGCCGAGGGCCGCAGCCTGGGCGACCCGGAGACCATCCACTTCGGACTCGTCCCCCGCGGGCACCGTGGCATCGTCGCGATCAACGAGCTGCCCGACCTGGCCGAACGCATCCAGGTCGCGATGCTCAACGTGATGGAGGAGCGCGACGTCCAGATCCGCGGCTACGTGCTGCGGCTGCCGCTCGACGTGCTCGTCGTGGCGAGCGCGAACCCCGAGGACTACACGAACCGCGGCCGGATCATCACGCCGCTGAAGGACCGCTTCGGCGCCGAGATCCGCACGCACTACCCGATCGAGCTCGACGACGAGATCGCCGTCATCCGGCAGGAGGCCCAGCTGACGGCCGAGGTCCCCGACGCCCTGATCGAGATCCTCGCCCGGTTCACGCGGGCACTGCGTGGTTCGAGCGCCGTCGACCAGCGCAGCGGTGTGAGCGCCCGGTTCGCGATCGCCGGTGCCGAGACGGTGTCCGCCGCCGCGGTGCACCGCGCAGCGCGCCAGGGCGAGGACGAGGCGGTCGCGCGGCCGATCGACCTGGAGACCGCGGTGGACGTCCTCGGCGGCAAGATCGAGTTCGAGAACGGCGAAGAGGACCGTGCCGACGAGGTCCTCGAGCACCTGCTCCGCACCGCGACCGCCGAGACCGTGCGCTCCCGGTTCAAGGGCCTCGACTTCGCGGTGCTCGTGGACGCGCTCGACGGCGGCACGATGGTGACCACGGGCGAGCAGGTCAGCGCCCGGGCATTCCTCGAAGGGCTCCCGTCGATCGGCGAGTCCGACCTGTACGACCAGGTGTGCGACCGGATGGGTGCCACGAACGACGGCGAACGCGCCGGCGCGATCGAGCTCGCCCTCGAGGGCCTGTTCCTCGCCCGGCGCATCAGCAAGGAGTCCGGCGGGGGCGAAGCCGTCTATGGCTAGGCAGAACCGGCGCCTGACGCGCGACACCCGGTACGGCCGGTACACCGACGGCCCCGACCCGCTCGCCGCCCCGGTCGACCTGGCCGAGGCGCTCGACGCCATCGGACAGGACGTGATGGGCGGCACGTCGCCCGAGCGCGCGATGCGGGAGTTCCTGCGGCGCGGCGGCCGGACGCAGCGCGGTCTCGACGACCTGGCCCGCCGGGTGGCCGAGCGACGCCGCGAGCTGACGAGCAAGAACAACCTCGACGGCACCCTGCAGCAGGTGCGCGAGCTCCTCGACCAGGCGCTGCTCGCCGAGCGCGGGGAGCTCGCCCGCAACGTCGACCTCGACGACGGCGACCGGGCCCTGGCCGAGCTGCAGCTCGACAGTCTGTCGCCCTCCCCCGCCGCCGCGGTGCAGGAACTCGGCGACTACGACTGGACGAGCCCGGCCGCGCGGCAGAAGTACGACGAGATCAAGGACCTGCTCGGCCGCGAAGTGCTCGACCAGCGCTTCGCCGGCATGAAGCAGGCGCTCGAGGGCGCCACCGACCAGGACCGGGCCGCGGTCAGCGCGATGATGCAGGACCTCAACACCCTGCTCGAGGCGCACGCCCGCGGCGAGGACACCCAGCAGCAGTTCGACGACTTCATGGACCAGCACGGCGAGTACTTCCCGTCGAACCCGGCGAACGTCGACGAGCTGCTCGACGACCTGGCAGCCCGCGCGGCCGCGGCGCAGCGCATGCGCAACTCGATGACCCAGGAGCAGCGGGATGAACTCGACGCCCTCGCCCAGCAGGCGTTCGGCTCCCCCGACCTGATGGGGCAGCTGTCCCAGCTCGACAGCACCCTGCGCGCACTGCGTCCCGGCGAGGACTGGGGCGGATCCGAACGCATGGAGGGTGAACAGGGGCTCGGGCTGGGCGACGGCACCGGGGTGTTCCAGGACATCGCGGACCTCGACGCCCTCGCCGACCAGCTCGCCCAGTCCGGACCGGGCTCGGAGCTCGACGACCTGGACCTCGACGCGCTGTCCCGGCAGCTCGGCGACGAGGCTGCGGTCGACGCGAAGACCCTGCAGCGCCTCGAGCAGGCGCTCCGGAACTCCGGGGCGATGCGCCGCGGTGCCGACGGGCAGCTCCGGCTCACCCCGAAGGCGATGCGGCAGCTCGGCAAGAGCCTGCTCAAGGACGTCGCCCAGCGGATGTCCGGTCGCCAGGGCGCGCGGGACCTCCGTCGCTCGGGCGCCGCGGGCGAGCCCTCGGGGGCGTCACGGCAGTGGGCGTTCGGCGACACCGAGCCGTGGGACATCCCCCGCACGATCACGAACGCCGTGGTGCGGACGGCGGCGAGCGGACGACAGGGAGCCGGCGTGCGCCTGAGCATCGAGGACGTCGAGGTGCAGGAGACCGAGGCCCGCACCCAGGCCTGCGTCGCGCTGCTCGTCGACACGTCGTTCTCGATGGCGATGGAGGACCGCTGGGTGCCGATGAAGCGCACCGCCCTGGCGCTGCACACCCTGGTGTCGACCCGGTTCCGCGGCGACGACCTGCAGCTCATCGCCTTCGGTCGCGAGGCCGAGGTGATGGACGTCGAACAGCTCGTCGGTCTCGACGCGATGTGGGACAAGGGCACGAACCTGCACCATGCCCTGCTCCTCGCCAACCGGCACTTCCGCAAGCACCCCACGGCCCAACCGGTGCTCCTCATCGTCACCGACGGCGAGCCGACGTCGCACCTCGAGCCGAACGGGCAGGTCTGGTTCGACTACCCGCCCGACCCGGTGACGATCGCGCTGACCGTACGGGAGCTCGAGAACGCCGGACGCCTCGGCGCCCAGACGACGTTCTTCCGGCTCGGCGAGGACCCGGGGCTCGCCCGGTTCATCGACGCGATGGCGAAGCGGGTGGACGGCAGCGTCGTGGCACCGGAGAACGACGATCTGGGGGTCGCCGTGGTCGGCTCGTACCTCGGCTCGCGTCGCGGGGCCGGCGGCGCGCTCTTCCGCGACGACTGGGGGCTCTGAAGCCCACACGGGACGGACGGGAGGCCCGTGGCGACACCGCCACGGGCCTCCAGTCCGTCCCTGGGTGCGTCTAGAACAGCGGCCAGGGCACGGCGGGGCCGTGACCGGGCGGCGGCGGGAAGATCCCGACGGCGCGCAGGGCCGCGCAGCGCGCCCGGAGCGTGTCGATCTCCTCGTCCGTCAGGTGCTCGGCGAGCTCGTCGCCGAGCCCGCCGCGCAGGGCGTCGGACACCCGGTCGAGGCCCTCGAGCTCGTCCGGCCCGAGCGGCTCCCCGATCCAGCCCCACAGGACCGTCCGGAGCTTGTGCTCGACGTGGAAGGTGAGCCCGTGGTCGACGCCGAAGCGGTGGCCGTCGGGCATCGCGAGCACGTGCCCGCCCTTGCGGTCGGCGTTGTTCACGACGACGTCGAAGACGGCCATCCGGCGCAGGGCCTCGGAGTCCTCGTGCACGAGCGTGACGGGCTGGTCGTGTTCGTCGATGGCCTCGAGCACGGGCAGCCAGGGCGAACCGTCCGCCTCGGCGAGCTCCGGCGCCACCAGGTCGACGGCGTCCTGCTCGGGGTCGACGTCCTGCCAGCGCTGCACCATGCCGGGCCCGAACGGACCGTCACCCATCCACGTGGGTGGGACGACACCCCAGCCGAACGCCTCGGAGACCAGGTGCGCGGCGATCTCGCGGCCGGCGAGCGTGCCGTCCGGGAAGTCCCACAGCGGGCGCTCGCCCTCGATGGGCTTGTAGACGACGGTCGCACCGTCGAGTTCCGCGAGGAAGGTGGCGTTGGACGCCTCACGGATGCGCGCCCGGACGGAGAGCGAGCCGTCGCTCATGCGTCGCCGGGCGGACGACCGGCGGCGACGACCTCGCGCGTGCGCTCGACGAAGGCCCGGGCGGTGCCGACCGGGATCTTCACCTGGAACAGCTCGGCGGGCTCGGGGATCTCGACGACGGCCTCGATCTCGATGCCGTCCTCGCTCTCCTCGGACACGATCTCGACCTCGTCGTCGATCGGGTACGCCTCGATGACGACCTGCGCGGTGGACGGGTCGAAGCCCAGGCTCAGGGCCCCGGCGCGGAACTCGGCCTCGACGGGCTGGTCGAGCGGCTCCGGGTCGCGGAGTTCGACGGGCACCGACGGCGGCACGCTGAAGCGGTTGTCGTCGACGGTCGCCACCTCGTCGAGGAGCTCGTCGATCTTGTCGGCGAGCACGGCGGTCTGCTCCTTCTCGAGCGCGACGCTGGTGACGCGCCGACCGGAGCGGGCCTGGATGTAGAAGGCGCGCTCACCCGGACGGCCGATGGTGCCGACGACGAGGCGGTCCGGCCAGTCGAAGCCGTGGACGATGGTGGGCATACCCGCATTGTAGGAGCGCTCGGCTCCGGCCGTTCAGGGTCCGGCAGGACCCGCGGGCGCGTCGGGCGCCGGACGCCCGGTGCCGGTGTGCGCATCGGGTTCCGGATGGCCCGCGCCGCCGCCGACCGCGGCGTCCCCGCTGGGTGCCGGGGCGGTGCGCAGCCAGGACAGATCGCCCGACTCGGTGTTCGTCGCGACGACCTCGGGGCGGTGCTCGCCGTAACGCACGACGGACACCGAGGCCGGGCCGACGCCGATGCGCTGGAACAGATCCAGGTGCATGCCGAAGGCGTCGGCGAGGACGCTCTTGATGATGTCGCCGTGGCTCACCGCGACCCAGACGGCGCCGGGTCCGTGCTCCGCCTCGACCTCGGCGTCGATGCGCCGGACGGCTGCGACGGCCCGGGACTGCATCGTCTGCATGGACTCACCGCCGGGGAACACGACGGCGCTCGGGTTCGCCTGCACCGTGCGCCAGAGGGGCTCCTTCGCCAGGTCGGCGAGCTTCCGGCCCTGCCACTGCCCGTAGTCGGCCTCGGTGATGGCCCGCTCGATCAGCGAGGCGGGCGCACCGGTCTGCCGGTCCGTCTGCCGGTCCGTCTGCCGGTCCAGGATCGCGCGGGCGGTCTGCCGGCAGCGCTCGAGCGGACTCGACACCACGGCGACGACGGGCACCGCGGCGATGCGCTCCGCGGTCCGCTCGGCCTGGGCGCGGCCGACGGCGTCGAGTCGCACGCCGGCGGTGCGTCCGGCCAGGACGCCGGTGGCGTTCGCGGTGGTGCGTCCGTGACGGACGAGGAGGACGGTCGCCATGCGCCCGATCCTAAGCGCGGGACGCGGTCGCCCTTGACGGGTAGCCCGGGGACCGATCAGATGGGGGCATGGCCGGGCGGCATCGACTCGCACTCTTCGCCACGTCGACGGTGACCGGGTTCGGGATCGCGACGTGGATCACCCGGACGCCCGCGATCCGCGACGAGCTCGGCGCCTCGATCGAGGCGATGGGCCTCGTCCTGCTCGGGCTGTCGATCGGGTCGATGATCGGGATCCTCGGCGCCGGGGCGCTGGTGCGACGGACCGGCAACCGCCCGCTCATCTTGCTCGGGGGCGCGCTGCCCGTCGTCGGCATGGTGCTCGTCGCGCTGCTCGCCCCGGCGCAGGTCGCCGCCGGGGTCTGGGCCGGGCTGTTCCTGATCGGCTTCGGGGCGGGCGTCGCCGAGATCGGGCTGAACGTCGAGGCCGCCGCGGTCGAGCGGCAGATCGGACGACCGGTCGTGCCGGTACTGCACGCGTGCTTCAGCCTCGGCAGCGTGGTGGGTGGGGTCGTCGGCATCGCCATGACGGCTGCGGGGACCCCGGTCCGGGTGCACCTGCTCGTCGGCGCCGCGGTGATGGCCACGCTGGCGGTGTTCGCGGCGCTGAACCTGCGGCCGGTGCCTCGTGAGACACCGACCGATGCGCCTGCCGTTGCCCGCGGCACCCGTCGGGGAGCCCGCCGCTCCGTCCTCACCGTGCAGCTCGCCATGATCGCTGTCATCACGCTGGCGATGGCCTTCGCCGAGGGTGCCGCGAGCGACTGGCTCCCGCTGCTGATGACCACCGACCACGACGCCCCCGAGTCCGTCGGGTCCCTCGTGTTCACCGGGTTCGCCCTCGCCATGCTCATCGGTCGTGCGGCCGGCACCCCGCTCGTCGCCCGGTTCGGTCGCGCCCCGGTCGTCCGGGTCTGTGCCGCGGTCGGTGCGGTGGGGGTCCTGCTCGTCGTGCTGTCACCGAGTCCGATCGTCACCGCCGCTGCCGCCGGCGTCTGGGGGCTCGGCATCGCCCTCGGGTTCCCGCTGTCGATCTCCGCCGCGGGCGACCACCCCACCGACGGCGACCGCCGGGTGTCGGTGGTGGCCACCGCCGGGTACATCGCATTCCTGGTGGGGCCGCCGCTGCTCGGCTTCGTCGGGGAGCACCTCGGCCTGCAGACGGCGATGCTCGTGCCCCTCGTCCTGCTGGTCGCCGCGTTCCTGGTCGCCCCGGCGACGCGGGGACAGGACACCGGTCGGACGATCGAGCCGTCGGAACCGGCGCGTCGGCCGTCCGGTCGGTAGCGTCTCCGGCATGCCGTTCTTCCGCGACGCTCCGCGCCCGACCACCCCAGCCGCTCCGTCCAGGGTCCAGGCCGCGTGGTCCGACTCCGCCGGGCACTTCGCGACCCGGTGCCTGCAGCTCATCATCGTCGTGGTGGTCGTCGCCGGCGTCGTCTGGGCGAGCAACATCCTGAGCGTCGTCACGATCCCGGTGCTCCTCGCGCTCATCATCGCGTCGGCCATGCACCCGGTGGTGTCGTGGCTCCGCAAGCACCGGGTGCCGTCCGTGCTGGCCACCCTCGCGGTGCTCATCGGCGTCCTCGCGATCCTGGGGCTGATCGGCTGGCTCATCGTCGTCGCCGTCGAGAACCAGTGGGCGCAGCTGCAGAAGTCGGCAGTCGACGGGTTCCAGCAACTGCAGGAGTTCGCGAAGAACCTGCCGTTCTCGATCTCCGACAAGCAGATCGACGACGCGGTCGCGTCGGCGTCCGACTTCGTCACGAGCGCGCAGTTCGGCTCCGGTGCCCTCGCTGGTGCCTCGGCCACCGCGAACTTCCTGACCGGGCTCGTGCTGATGATCGTCGTCCTGTTCTTCTTCCTGAAGGACGGCCCGAGCATCTGGGAGTTCCTGCTCCGCCCCTTCACCGGCGAGCGCTACGCCCGAGCACGTCGCGTCGGCGACCGGGTCGTCTCGACCCTCGGCGGGTACGTCCGCGGCACCGCCACGGTCGCGGCGGTCGACGCGATCGGCATCGGAGTCGGAATCGCCATCGTCGGCGTGCCCCTCGCCCTGCCGCTGGCCGTCATCGTCTTCATCACCGCGTTCATCCCGATCGTCGGTGCCACCGCCGCCGGCATCCTCGCCGCCCTCGTCGCGCTCGTGGCCCTCGGCCCGGTCAAGGCGCTCATCGTGATCGGCATCGTGGTGCTGGTGAACCAGCTCGAGGGCAACCTGCTGCAGCCCGTCCTGATGGGGCGCACCCTCAAGCTGCACGGCCTCGTCATCCTGATCGGGCTGACCGCCGGCACCGTCCTCGCCGGCATCACCGGCGCGATCATCTCGGTGCCGCTGATCGCCGCCGCCTGGGGCGCGATCCTGGTGTGGGACGGCCCGAACACCCCGGCACGACCCTGGCGGAAGAGGCGCAACGAGGACGTCACCGCGCACGAGCTGCCGCAGGGCTGATCCGCAGCGCCGATCCGTGAGGCGCGTTGCGGACATCCGCTTCGCGCAGCGGCCTTCCACCCAGCAGGATGGAGGAGTGCTCGTCTCCATCGTCTACATGAGCCGTGCCGTCGTCCCCTTCGACGACCAGGCCATGGCGGTGCTGCTCGCGGAGTCCCGGCTGCGCAACGAAGCGCTCGGGGTCTCCGGGCTCCTGCTCGCCAAGGGCGGCCGGTTCATGCAGCTGCTCGAGGGGCCGGCGTGGAGCGTGCAAGACCGGTACGACGTGATCGCGAAGGACCGCCGTCACGGTGAGGTGAAGTCACTCGTGCGCGAGGACATCGAGCGCCGACGGTTCGACGGCTGGTCGATGGCCTACCGCGCGCTCGACGACTCGGACATCCGGTCCGAAGCGGGCTTCAGTCCCTTCCTGTCCGGCACGATGGACTTCCCGCGCTCGTTCGACCGGACCAGTGCGGCCTGGCTGCTGAAGTGGTTCCGCGACCGCGAGCTGCACGACCTCTGAGCCGACCCAGGACCCCGTCGCCGGATCAGCGTTCGGTGAACTCGTCCTCGACGACGCCGAGCAGCCGGTCGCGGTGCTTCGGGTCTGCCGTCGCCGCGATCACCACGCGCCACATCGTCGCCACGGCCGGCATCAGGTCGGTGCGCCGCGTCCGGACGTCGGACACGAGCTGCACGCCCGTGAAGTAGGGCACCACCGTCGACCCGAGATGCTCCGCGGTCAGGTCCGTCCGGAGTTCCCCGCTGGCGACCGCCAACCGGAACACGTCGACGATCCCGCCGATCCACTGCTCGTAGAAGCTCAGCGTCGCGGTCTGGAACTCGCCGCGCTCCAGCGACAGCCGGATCCCCGCCCGCACGATCGGGTCGGTCCGGAGCAGGTCGGCGATGCCGTGCGACGCCCCGATCAGCGCGGCGACCGGCGAGCTGTCGGTGTGGCTGACGACGTCGAAGGTGCGGGCGTTCTGCTCGCCGATGACGCCGAGCGCCAGGGCGAGCTTCGTCGGGAAGTGGAAGTGCAGGGTGCCCTGCGAGACGCCCGCCGCGCGGGCGATGCCCGCGATCGTCGCGCCGGCGAAGCCGACGCGGTCGAACTCCTCCGCCGCGGCCACCAGGATCTGCTCACGTCGTTCCACGGGACCAGTCTCACAGTCTGGAGGTACGGGGCGGGCCCGCACCGTCCCTCCAGTCCGAGGGGTGGTGCGGCACAGGCCGCGTGCCGGCAGTCCGAGGGGTGGTGCGGCTCAGGCCGCGTGCCGGCCGAGCGTGATGCGCTCCTCGGGCAGGTCCTGCAGGTCGCGCCCACGGAACCAGCGGAGCAGCCAGTCGGCGGGCGTGCCCGCCACCCCGGTCGGCAGACCGGTGCGGTCGCTGAGGAAGGTACTGAACCCGGGCTCGTCACGGAGCTCGTCCCCGGTCGGGCTGCCGAACGCCATCGCCCAGCCGTCGAACCGACGCGTGCTGATGGACTCACGCGACAACGACTTCACGCCGGTGTGCCGCGGGTCGCGCTCGATCGCGGCGAAGCGGTCCTCGACGCTCCAGACCGGACCCTCGAGCACCTGCATGAAACGGCCGCCCTTGGCGAGCAGGAGCCCGGAGACGCCGAGCGCGTGGTTGCGGAGCCGCGCCTCACGCAGCATGGCGACCAGCTGGTCGTCGGTCAGGTCGTCGACGGCGACGGACATGTAGACGAGGGAGGTGAGGGAAGTCATCCCCTGCAGTCTGGGTCGTGGTCGGCGGCACGGTCAACGCGTCGTCCGCACACCGCACCGGACGGTGCGGCATGCGGACGACGGGCGGGGTGTCGGGTTTCGGGTTTCGGGTTTCGGGTTTCGATCAGGTGAGGGCGAGCAGGTTGTTGACCTGTTCGTTGACCCCGGTCAGCGTCGAGATCGGCTTGCCGTTCGCGTAGACGTCGTCGAAGGCGGGCTGCAGCAGGGCCTGCACGTCGGCGGGGTTCTTCGTGACCGGGAACAGGAACGTGGTGTCCTCCTCGACCTGCCGGGTGAACGCCGAGACGTCGAGCCCGCGCTTCCGGAACGACGCCACGGCAGCCTCGGTGCCCGCGGGACGGGCGGGGAACACGATCCCGCTCTCACCGACGATCCGCTGCGCCTCGTCGCTGCCCAGGAACGCCACCCACTTCGCCGCGGCCTCGGGGTCCTTCGCCTGCTTCGTGATCGAGTCGCCGAGCCCGTTGAACATCGACGCACGGTGACCCGACGGGCCGATCGGGGTCGGGGCGACCGCGACGTCGAGGTCCTCCATGCCGAGGTACGAACCGATCATCCACGAGCCGTTGAACGACAGCGCGCACTTGCCCGCGCCGAGCTGGACCTCGGGCCCGGTCGTGGTGGAGAACACCCCGTACTTCGCCATGTAGCCCTTCTCGGCCAGCCGGTAGTACCAGGCGAGGGTGTCTTGCACGACCCGCTCGTCGTAGCGGAACTTGTCGCCCCACGGGTTCTCGTTCGTGTAGAACCAGTCGACCGATCCGGTGAACGGTGACCACTGGGTCTGGCCGAAGCCGTCACCGCCCGAGCCGTTCGACGAGATCCCGTAGACGGCGACGTCGTCCTTGTCGAAGCCGTCCTCGTCGCCGCGTCGGCCCTTCGAGTCGACGGTCAGCCGCGCGAGCATCCGTTCGAACGTGCCGCCGTCCTCCGGGTTCCACTCGAGCGACCCGAGTTCCTCGGCGGAGACCCCGGCCTTCGCCATCGCCTTCCGGTCGTAGAACATCGCGACGGTGTCCCAGTCCTTCGGCGAGCCGTAGCGGTGGCCGTCCTGGCCCTTCCACAGTTCGGCGAGCCCGGACTGGTAGTCGTCGTCCCGGATGCCCTTCGTGGCGTCGAGTTCGTCGAGCTTGTAGAGCACGTCGAGGTCGGCGTACTGCGGGAACTTCGTCAGGTGGTCGGTGAAGACGTCGGGCGCGGTGCCGGCGATGAAGCCCGCGGTGAGCTTGGTCCAGTAGTCGTTCCACCCGAGCTGGGTGATCTTCACGGTGATGTCCGGGTTCGCGCGGTGGAACGCGTCGGCGACGGCCTGGTACGCGGGCTGCTGGTTGGCGTCCCAGAGCCAGTAGCTCACGGTGCGCGCACCCGATCGGTTCGTCGTGCGGCGACCGGGCGACGAGCAGGCGGCGAGCGCGCCGAGGGCCAGGGCGGAGGCGCCGCCGGCGAAGAGCGTGCGGCGGGTCAGTTGGTTCGTCATGGTGTTCGTCCTGTCCGACAGCCGGGTCACTTGATCCCGGAGAAGCCGATGGAGTTGACGATCCGCTTGGCGAAGACGCCGAACAGCAGGATCATCGGGAGCGCCGCCACCAGGGTCGCGGCCATGAGCCCGGCCCAGTCGGTGCCGGACTGCGGGGTCTGCGACTTGAAGACGCCGAGCGCGACGGTCAGCACCCGCGAGCTGTCGGTGTACGACACCATGAGCGGCCAGAAGTAGTCGTTCCAGCTCGTGATGTACGTCAGCACGGCGAGGGTGGCGATCGGGGCCGCGGCCATCGGGATGACGAGCCGGAAGAACACTCGGACCTTGCCGGCGCCGTCGATGAGCGCCGCCTCTTCGACCTCCTTCGAGATGCCGAGGAAGAACTGCCGCAGGAAGAACACCGCGAACGGGGTCATGAACATCGTCGGCAGGGCGATGCCGAGCAGGTTGTCGACGAGCCCGAGCTGCTTGATGAGCGTGAAGTTCGGCAGCAGCGTGAAGATCGCGGGGACCATCAGCCCGGCCAGGAACACCCCGAACACCTTGTCGCGACCGGGCCAGCGCAGCCGGGCGAAGGCGTAGGCAGCCGCTGCCGAGAAGAACACCTGGCCGACCGTGACGAGCGTCGACACCAGGATCGAGTTGAGCAGGTACCGCCAGAAGTTCAGCGCGGCGCCGGAGCCGCCCTGCGCCAACGCCTCTTCGGTGGACTGCAGGCCGAAGACCCGCTCGAACCCGCCCAGGCTGAACCCGACGGGCAGCAGCGAGGTGGGGTCGGAGTTGATCGCGGTGTTCGACGACAGCGCGGTGCGCAGGATCCAGTAGAACGGGAACAGGGTGACGACGATGACGAGGATCATCGCGACCCAGGCGAGCACCCGGCCGAGCGACGGGCGACGACGGTGGCCGGCGCCCATCCGCGGCGGGCGGGACGTGGTGACGGAACGGGTGAGTGTCGTGGTCATGGCGCTTCCGTTCAGTCCAGGTCGGACTCACCCGAGCGGGTGAGGCGGTACTGGATGATCGTGATGATGCTGAGGACGATGAGGAGCGCGACCGAGACCGCGGACGCGTAGCCGAACTGGAACCGGCCGAACGCCAGGTTGTAGATGTAGTTCTGCACGACGTTCGTGGCGTTCGCGGGGCCGCCCTGCGTGGTGACGGCGACGGTGTCGAACACCTGGAACGACCCGATCACGGTGATGATCAGCACCAGGGACAGGATCGGGCGGAGCAGCGGCACCGTGATGCGCCAGAACATCTTCCACTCGCTCGCACCGTCGATGCGTCCGGCCTCGTACACGGTCTCGGGCAGCGACTGCAGGCCGGCGAAGATGAGCAGTGCGGTGTAGCCGACGTGCCGCCAGACGTTGATGAGCGCGATCGAGGGGATGCCCCAGACGTCGCTCTGCAGGAACGGGATGCGGTCGAGCCCGAGTGCGGCGAGCATCTCGTTGCCGATGCCGAGCTGGGTGTCGAGGATCCAGAGCCAGACGAGGGCGGCGACGACGTTCGACACCAGGTACGGCGCGAGCACGATGCCGCGCACGAAGGTCGACTTGGTCAGGCGGTGCATCATCACGGCGATGAACAGCGCGACGACGGTCTGGATGACGATGTTGATGAGCACGTACTCGACGGTCACCACCATCGAGTGCCAGAAGATCGAGTCCTGCACCAGGCGGGCGTAGTTCTGCAGGCCGGTGAACTCGGGCTCGGTGAGCAGGTTGTACGACGTGAAGCTCAGGTAGATGCCCCGCACGGTCGGCCAGGCGAGGAACACCGCGAACCCGACGGCTGCCGGGGCGATGAAGACGAGCGCGAGCCACAGGTCGTTCCTGGGGCGGCGCCGTGGTGCGGTGGTGCGGGCACGGGCGAGGTCGGCGGACCGACTCCTCCGTCTCGTGCTGGCGGTCGTCAAGGGTGACGACACAGGGCTCTCGGTTGCCATCGCGACTCCTTCGTCTGCGGTGGACTGACGTGCAGCAGTCCGTGAGCCGGGAATCTACACGTGGGGACCACTGCTGGCAAGAGGCTCTTTTCGGGCCGTCGACAGGGGTTGTCACGTGTAGACAGCGTGTGTCAGGATGGCGCTCGATCGCATCGGAGCGACCCGCTCGGCGACGCATCCCACACCTTGGAAAGGTCACTGATGATCTCTGTCGGAATGGTCGGCGCGGGCCAGTTCGCCCCCCAGTTCGCCAAGCTGTTCAAGCTCCACCCCGACGTTGACCGGGTCTACGTCACGGACCTCGTCGGCGAGCGCGCGTCCGAACTCGTCGAGACACAGCACCTCGACGGCACGTTCCCGGACTTCGACGCCGTCCTCGCCTCGGACGTCGACGCCGTCGCGATCTTCACGCAGCGCTGGACCCACGGCCCGCTCGTGGTCAAGGCCCTGCGCGCCGGCAAGCACGTGTACTCCGCCGTGCCGATGGCGATCTCGGTCGACGAGATCCGCGACATCATCCAGGCGGTCCGCGAGACCGGCCTGACCTACATGATGGGCGAGACGAGCTACTACAACCCCGCGACGGTGTTCGCCCGCAAGCAGGTCGCCGCCGGCGCCTTCGGCCGGGTGTTCTACGCCGAGGGCGACTACGTGCACGACATGGACCTCGGCTTCTACGCCGCGTACCAGTACAGCGGCGGCGACGAGTGGAAGCACAGCGCCAGCTACCCGCCCATGCTCTACCCGACGCACTCGGTCGGTGGGGTCCTCGGCGCGATCCCCGGGCACGCGGTCAGCGTCAGCTGCATCGGCGTGAAGGACGACCGCGGCGACGGCGTCTTCGACAAGGACGTCAGCCAGTTCGACAACGACTTCTCGAACGCCACCGCCCTGTTCGAGCTCGACAACGGCGGGGTCATGCGCATCAACGAGATGCGTCGTGTCGGCTACCCGTCGCACATCCGTGAGTCGCGCTTCCGCTACTTCGGCACCGAGGCCAGCTTCGAGCAGCTCGCGAAGACCAGCGTCTGGCAGGACAAGGAGGACTCGTACGACATCAGCGACAAGATCGACACGCAGGCGACGATGTCCCTCGACGACCCGCGCCTGGCCGACGTCGACCCGTCCCTGCGCGACGCGTTCGTCTCCGGCTACGCCGAGGTGCACGACACCGACCGCCTGCCCGCCGAGTACGACGGCGTGCCGACCGGGCACGAGGGCAGCCACCAGTTCCTCGCCGACGACTTCGTCCGTGCCGTCGTCGACCGGACCCTGCCGCCGGTGAACGCCTGGACCGCCGCGCGCTTCACCCTGCCGGGCATCATCGCCCACCAGTCCGCGCTGCAGGGCGGCGCCCGCCTCGACGTGCCGGACTTCGGTGACGCCCCCGAGACGACGAGCGCTGCGACGGCGAGCGCACCGACGTCAGCAGGCAGCACGTCGTCGGCTACGATCGCGTCCGAGTAACACGTGTCGTTCGGGTGCCGGTCCGTCGTGGGCCGGCACCCGAACGACGCTCCCGGACCCGACGAAGGTGGCACCCGTGACCGTCCCGACGAACCCCAGGGCGGTCACCCGTGCGGACGTCGCCCGCTACGCCGGGGTCAGCACCTCCGTCGTCAGCTACGTCGTGCACGACGGACCGCGTCCCGTGGCCGCCGCCACCGCCGCCCGGGTGCGCGAGGCCATCCGCGTCCTCGGCTACCGCCCGAACGCGAGCGCCCAGGCCCTGCGCACCGGCTCGTCGAAGATGCTCGGCCTGATCGTGCCCGAACTCGACAACCCGTTCTGGTCCGAGCTCGCCGTCGCCGTCACCCACGCCGCCGCCGCACGCGGCTACGACGTCCTGCTCGCCAACAGCGACGGTGACGCCGCCCAGGAGCGCGAGCGGCTCCGCAGCCTGTCCGCGCGCCAGGTCGACGGCATCATCGTGACGAGCATCCTGACCCACCCGGACCTGTCGACCGTCACCGACCCCGGCCTGCCGATGGTCCTGCTCAACACGTTCTTCGAGGTCCCCGAGTACGCCAGCATCGGTGTCGACGCCCTGCGTGGCGCTCTCGACGGCACGCAGCACCTGGTCGAGCACGGCTACCGCTCGATCGGCCTCGTGATGGGGCACACCGGCTCGATGGAGCTCCGCGAGCAGGGCTGGATGCGGGCCCTCCGCCAGGCCGGCCTGCCCGACGGCCCCATCGTCCGCACCGACTTCACCCGGCGCGGAGGCTACGAAGCCGGCCTCCGCATGTTCGCCGACGAGACCGGCCCCCGAGCCGTCTTCGTCAGCTCCGACATGCAGGCGATCGGCGTGATGCGCGCACTGTGGGAACTCGGTCTGCGCGTCCCCGAGGACGTCGCGATCGTGTCGTTCGACGGCGCGGCCGAGGCGGACTACACGAACCCGCAGCTCACCACGGTCCGGCAGCCGATCGAGACGATGGCGGTCGCCGCGGTCGACCGTGTGCTCGGCCTCGATGCCGACAACCAGTGGCACCGCGACCTGGTCCCCGCCGAGTTGGTCCTCGGCGCGAGTTGCGGGTGCGACGTGCGTCGCTGACGCACCCACCGACAGTCTGGAGGCGCGGGGCGGGGCCGCCACGGGCCTCCTGTCCGTCAGCCGGTCGCGTTCAGGACACCGGCTCCATGACGGCGCGGAGGCGTGCGGTCGGGATGCGCTGCTGCGCATCCACGGTCACGGCGGCAGCTTCGACCGCCTCGCCGGTCTCGGCGTCGACGAAGCGCAGGTCCGACGCTCGCTCGGACGGGCGGTGCCGGTCGGCCCAGCCGCCGAGGGCGAGCAGCACGAGCGACAGGTCGCGGCCGGCATCGGTCAGGACGTACTCCTCGCGGGCACGGGCGCCCTCGGGCTTGTAGGTCGTGCGCTCGAGCACTCCCCCGTCGACGAGTGAGGCCAGGCGTGCGGTCAGGACCTCGCGCGGGATGCCGAGGCTCTGCTGGAACTGGCTGAAGCGGGTCGAGCCACCGACGGCGTCGCGGACGATCATGAGCGTCCACTTCTCGCCGAGGACGTCGAGGGAGCGTGCGATGGGGCAGCGCTCGTCGCCGCCGAGGATGCCGAGCATGTCTTCATCCTAGCTGGGTTCGATTTCCGGACACAACGTGCTAGGTTCGGTTTCCGTACTCAACTTCTCTTGTCTGGAGCACTCATGACCGACCTCACCAACGCCGTCGTCCTCGTCACCGGAGCGAACGGCGGCCTCGGCGCCGAGTTCGTCCGCCAGGCCCTGGAGCGTGGCGCCACCAAGGTCTACGCGACCGCCCGCAACCCGCGCACCTGGGACGACGAGCGCATCGTCCCGCTCGCCCTCGACGTCACGAGCCAGGAGAGCGTCGACGCCGCGGCCCGCACCGCAGCCGACGTGACCGTCGTCGTGAACAACGCCGGGATCGCCGGCTCCGACCCGCTCGTCGACGTCTCCGTCGAAGAGGTCGAGCGCATCTTCGCCACCAACGTCTTCGGTGCACTCCGCGTCGCCAAGGCCTTCGCCCCCTCGATCGCCAACGGTGCGCTGATCGACGTGCACTCCGCCCTGAGCTGGGTCGCCCTCGCCGGCGCGTACTCGGCGTCGAAGGCCGCGTTCTGGTCGATCACGAACTCCCTGCGTCTCGAGCTCGCACCCCAGGGCACCCAGGTCGTCGGCGCCCACCTCGGCTACACCGACACCGGCATGATCGCCGACCTCGACGTCGAGAAGTCCGACCCCGCCGACATCGTCCGGTCGATCTGGGACGCGGTCGAGGCCGGCGAGCACGAGGTCCTCGCCGACCAGGTCAGCCGTGACGTCCGTGCCGGTCTGAGCGCCCCGCTCACCGCGCTCTACCCGATGCTCGCCAGCGCCTGAGGCCGGTTCTCGTCGGGACGGTGACGGTTCTGGTTCACGAACACCCGGGTTCCTGAACCAGAACCGTCACCCGCCCCGATCGCGTCAGCCACCCGCGCCGCGGTCGGTGATCCGACGGTTCGTGGCGGTGATGGCGGCGCGCTCGTCGTCGGTCAAGCCGCCGGCGCGCAGGATCCGGCCCAGCACCTCGCTCTTCCGCTCGATGTAGTCGTCGATGTCCTCGGCCTCGGTGGCTGCCCGGCGTTTCACGGCGGCGTACTCGTCGCGCAGCACCGGGTCGGCACGCAGCACGTCGCGGACGGCCAGGTGGTTCCGCAGCGCGAGCGACCCGGTCGTGACGACGTAGGTGTTCGTCGGGGCGAAGCGCTCCGGAGCCCGGAACGCCTGCCTGTCCGGGACGCCCAGTTCACCGCGCGGCTCGAAGCCGATCGTCGCCATCGCCGCCACTGCAGCCGGGACGTCGGCAGCGTCCACCACGATGTCGACATCGAGCACGGGCTTCGCTGCCAAGCCGGGCACGGATGTGCTGCCCACGTGCTCGATGCTCCGGAACGGCACGTCGGCGTCGTCGAGCGCGGCGGCGTACGCGTCGTGCAGCTGCCGGAACCGCTCGGGCCAGGACGACCGGTACTCGACGACCTCGATCACGGGGTCGGGGTCGGCGTCGGCGTCGGCGTCGGCGCGAGGAGCTGGAACATGACGTGGTCGCGCCAGACGCCGTGGATCTTGATGTACTCCGGCGCGAAGCCGTACCGGGTGAAGCCCGCCGACTCGAGCGCGCGCTGCGAGCCGACGTTCTCGGGCAGGGTCTCAGCCTGCACGCGGTGCAGACGGAGCACGTCGAACGCGTGATCGGCTGCCGCGCGGACAGCGCGGGACGCATGACCCTGGCGCGTGCGGTCGGCGCGGATCCAGTACCCCATCGCGCACGACTGCAGGGCGCCGCGGACGACGCCGCTCAGCGTGATCCGGCCGAGGAGTTCCCCGTCGGTCGACTCGATGACGAACGGCACCGCGTTGCCGGCGCGCTGCGTGGCGAGGGCCTGCGTGATGACGTCCCGCTGGCCGGACTCCGTGTAGTACGACGGCGCTCGCGCCGGTTCCCACGGTCGCAGGTGGTCGGCGTTCTCGGTGATGACCGCAGCCAGGACGGCCGCGTCGTCGAGGCGGAGTGGGCGCAACCGTGTGTCCATCGCGGAGGGTGTGGGATTCGAACCCACGAGACATCTCTGCCCACCTGTTTTCAAGACAGGCTCCATCGGCCGCTCGGACAACCCTCCAGTGACGCGACCACGTGGCGAGACGTGATCGCGTCCCGGGAAGTCTACCCGGGCCTCCAGGCAGGGGTGCGCGCGAGCGCGGACTAACGGGGCAGGGAGTCGAGCGCCGCTGCCAGGCCGTCGTCGGTGATGCCGCCGGTGAGCTCGTTGCCGGCGTCGACGACGTCGTCGGGGGCCTGGCCCATGACGACGCCGCGACCGGAGGTCGAGGCCCAGCGGAGCATGTCGATGTCGTTGCGGCCGTCGCCCGCGGCGAAGACGCGGGAACGCGGGATGTCGAGCCACTCGCGGACGCGCTCCATCGCGGTGGCCTTCGTCACGCCCTCCGGAGCGATGTCGAGCCACGACGTCCAGCCGACCGAGTACGAGACCTTGTGCAGGCCCATCTGCTCGACGATCTGCAGGAAGTCCTCGGTGTCGTGGCCGGGCGAGATGACGACGACGCGGGTGGCCTCGACGCCGAGCAGCTGCTCGAACGGCACGTGCTCACCCTCGACGGTCATCGTGTCGTCGGGGAAGTTGCCGGACAGCAGGAAGTGACCGGTCTCGTCCTCGACGCCGAACGCGGCGTTCTCGAGCGCGCCGTGGATGGTCTGCAGCACCTCGGACGGGTCGAACCGCTCGACGTGTTCGCGCACGTAGGAGCCGTCGGCGCGGCGGGCCAGGATGAGCGCACCGTTCGCGCAGACCAGGTACTTCGGCCGGATGCCGAGGGTCTCGAGCAGGGGCACGGTCATGCCCTCGCTGCGGCCGGTCGAGAGCATGACCTCGTGCCCGGCGGCCTCGGCGTCACGGACTGCCGCCACGACGGCCTCGGTGATGACACCGTCCTCACGCATGGTGGTGCCGTCGATGTCGAGCGCGACCAGCCAGCGCTTGGTGCGGGCGGGCGCGTCGGTGCCCGCGCCCTGCTCGGTGCCGTCCACGAACCGTCCCTGGGTGCTCATCGGGGCTCGATCACCTCGACGCCACCGAGGTAGGGGCGCAGGACCTCCGGCACGACGACGGAACCGTCGGCCTGCTGGTGCGTCTCGAGGATCGCGACGATCCAGCGGGTGGTGGCGAGGGTGCCGTTCAGGGTGGCGACCGGGGCGGTCTTGCCGCTCTCGGTGCGGTAGCGGATGTCGAGGCGGCGGGCCTGGTACGTCGTGCAGTTCGACGTCGAGGTGAGCTCGCGGAACGTGCCCTGCGTCGGGACCCAGGCCTCGATGTCGTACTTCTTCGCGGCGCTCGTGCCGAGGTCACCGCCGGCGACGTCGATCACGCGGTAGTGCAGCCCGAGGTCCTGCAGCATCTGCTCCTGGTACCCGACGAGGCGCTCGTGCTCGGCCTCGGCCTGGTCCGGGTGGACGTAGGCGAACATCTCGAGCTTGTTGAACTGGTGCACGCGGAGGATGCCGCGGTTGTCCTTGCCCGCCGAACCGGCCTCGCGCCGGTAGCAGGTCGACCAGCCGGCGTAGCGGTGGGCCTGTCCTTCCTCGAGCGGCAGGATCTCGTCGGCGTGGAACCCGGCGAGGGCGACCTCGCTCGTCCCGGTCAGGTACAGGTCGTCGGCTTCGAGCCGGTAGACCTCGGCCGCGTGCTCACCGAGGAACCCGGTGCCGGCCATCGTCTCGGGCCGGACGAGCGTCGGGGTGATGAGCGGCTCGAAGCCGGCGGCGATCGCACGGTCGAGGCCGAGCGACATCAGCGCGATCTCGAGCCGGGCGCCCATGCCCCGCAGGAAGTAGAAGCGCGAGCCGGAGACCTTCACGCCGCGCGGGATGTCGATGATGCCGAGGTGCTCGCCGAGGTCGGCGTGGTCCTTCGGCTCGAAGTCGAACTCGGGCTTGGTGCCGACGGTGCGGAGCGTGACGAAGTCGTCCTCGCCGCCCTCGGGCACCCCGGGGAGCACGACGTTCGGGATGCCGCGGACGACGGTGTTGAAGGTGTCCTCGGCCGCGGTGACGGTGGCCTGCGCCTCCTTCACCTTCGCGGCGAGGGCCTGGGCCTGCTGCACGAGCGCGGCCTTCTCGTCCTTCGGGGCCTTGGCGACGGTCTTGCCGAACGCGTTCTGCTCGGCGCGGAGCGACTCGAACGAGGTGATCGCACTGCGGCGGGCGGAATCGGCGGCGACGGCTTCGTCGACGACGGCCACGGAGGCACCACGCGCCTGCTGTGAAGCCTTGATGACGTCCGGGTTGTCGCGAAGCAGCTGTGGATCGATCACCGCCCCATCCTAGACGGGGCAACCGCACGCAGCCTCGATCGGTAGCGTGGACGTATGTCGACCCCTTCGGAGACCGCGCCCGCGGACCAGGACGCCCTCCCCACCGAGCAGCGGACGGCCGCGGTGGTCTACAACCCGGTCAAGGTCCACCTGCCGACCCTCAAGCGCACGGTGCAGGAACACCAGCAGCAGGCCGGCTGGGCCGAGACCCTGTGGTTCGAGACCTCAGAAGAAGACCCGGGCGGCGGCATGGCCCGCGCGGCGATCGAGGCCGGTGCCGACGTCGTCGCGGCGGCCGGCGGTGACGGCACGGTCCGTGCGGTCGCCGAGGTCGTGCACGAGTCCGGTTCGACCCTGGCGCTGCTGCCGAGCGGCACCGGCAACCTGCTCGCGCGCAACATGAAGCTCCCCCTCGACGACCTGGCCGCGAGCGTCCGGACGATCTTCCACGGCGACGACCGCAAGATCGACTTCGGCATGCTCAAGGTCGAGCGCCCCGGCGGCGAGCGCGAACGCTTCGGCTTCCTGGTGATGGCGGGCCTCGGGCTCGACGCCCGGATGCTCGTGAACACCCGCCCCGAGCTGAAGAAGAAGGTCGGCTGGCTCGCCTACGTCGACTCGCTGTTCCGTTCGGTGCGCGACGCCAACGCGTTCGAGTTCCGCTACCAGCTCGACGACGACGGCAACCACTCGCTCCGAGCGCACTCGCTCATCGTCGGCAACTGCGGCATGCTGCAGGCCGGCGCGATCCTGCTGCCCGACGCCGAGATCGACGACGGCGTGTTCGACATCGCCGTGATGCGTCCTCGCGGGTTCTTCGGCTGGGTGCGGATCGGTGCCCGGGTGTTCTGGGAGAACGGGATCCTGCGGGCGTTCCGTCGGTCGAACCTGGGCAAGACCGCCGTCGGCAAGAAGATCGTCTCGAAGTCGCGCGAGGAACGACCCCTGCGCTACCTGCGCGGGCAGGAGTTCACGGCGCGGCTCGAGCGGCCCGACGAGTTCGAGATCGACGGCGACCCGGTGGGCGAGGTCATCGCCTTCCGTTCGCGCATCGACCCGATGGGGCTCTCCGTGCGCGTGCCCGACCCGGCGGACGACCGCCACGGCTCGCGCCAGGTGCCCTGACCCGGGGTAGTTCCGCCGCTACCGCGCCCCGGGCTCGCCCGACACGATCGCGCGCAACCAGTCCCGCGCCTCGACGAACGCGGCGTCCGAGTAGCGCGCGGGCACCTCGGGGCGGGCACCGTCTGCACGCGGGTACGACCCGAGGAACGTCACGCGCGGGCTGAACCGACGCAGCCCGAGCAGCGCGTCCGCGACCCGCTCGTCGCGCACGTGCCCGTCGAGGTCGATGACGAACCGGTAGCGGCCGAGCTCGTCACCGATCGGGCGTGACGACAGCAGCCCCATGTTGATTCCCCGGGTCGCGAACTGTTCGAGCATGTCGACCAGGGCGCCGGGGTGGTCGGCGGGCAGCTCGACGATGACGCTGGTCTTGTCGGCGCCGGTCGGCTCGGGCAGCGCCAGGGTCTTCGACACGAGCACGAATCGGGTGACCGCCGAGGCGTTGTCGCCGATGGACGACGCGAGCACGGCGACGTCGTGGTGGTCCGTGATGCCGGGCGGCGCGACGGCGGCGTCGGCCGTGGGGTTCGCCTCGAGCAGGGCGAGGGCCGCTGCGACGTTCGACGACGCCGGGATGTGGCCGTGGCCGGGCAGGTTCGCCTCGAGCCAGTTGTGGGTCTGGGCGTAGGCGACCGGGTGCGCGTTCACGGTGCGGACGTCGGCCAGCGTCGTGCCGGGCCGGGCGACGAGCACGAAGTCGACGGGGACCAGGTACTCCCCCACGATCCGCACGCCGGGGATCCGGGCCAGGGCGTCCTGCGTGGCGCTGACTCCGCCGTCGACGCTGTTCTCGATCGCGATGACGGCCCCGATCGACCGGCCGGACATGACGTCGTCCAGGGCCTCACCGACGTTGTTGACGCTCCGCCAGGGCTTGCCGGCGGCGGCCTCGACGAGCTTGAGGGCCGCCTCGGTGAAGGTGCCGGCGGGTCCGAGGTAGGAGTACGTGTCGGACGGCGCGGCGGGGTCGGTCATGCGGCGAGCCTATTGCAGGGACGCGGAGGCCAGGCGGCCTCAGTCCGTCGCCGCACCCGTCAGCCGCTGCTCGCAGATCGCGGTGTCGTCGTCCTCGCGCGGGTAGGTCAGCGCCGCGAACCGCCCCTCGGGGTCGAGCCGCGTCAGGAGCGACGCCGCGATGCCGTCGAGCTGCGCGACCTGCTCGTCGGAGAGCGCGTCGATGACGACCCGGCGGGCGGTGCGGACGTGGTCCGGGGCAGCGTCGACGATGGTGGCGCACCCGGCGTCGGTCAGCCGGACGTCGGTTGCTCGACGGTCGGAGGTCGACGGGCACCGGGTCACGAGCCCGCGCTTCTCGAGGCGGGACACCACGTGCGACAGCCGCGGCAACGAGGCGTTCGTGGCCGAGGCGAGCGCCGACATCCGCAGGGTCCGGGTGTCGGTCTCGGAGAGCATCGCGATGACCATGTAGTCGAAGTGCGTCAGGTCGGCGTCACGCTGCAGCTGCTGGTCGAGCGCGGCCGGCAGGAGTTCCATGACCGCGACGAGCTTCATCCACGCGCGCAGCTGCTCGCGGGTGAGCCACGGGGTCTCGTCGGTCATGACCTGATCATACCGAAAGGTTGTCTCTTTAACCAGTGGTGCGCACCGCGGACGAACCGGACGAACCGGACGAACCCGCCGAACCCGACGAACCGCCAGCGCGACGCGACCGCACCACCCCGATGACGAGCACGACCACCACGACGACGAGCAGCGCCCCCTCGACGAGCAGCAGCCGCGTGCCGTAGTCGAACGGCAGCACGGTGGGGTTCTTCTGCCCGTGGTCCTTGGCAGCGATCTCCGGCAGGACCACCAGGGCGAGCACGCTGCCGAGCACGATCGCCGCCTGCACGACGACGAGCACCCAGGCCCGTAGCGAGCGTCCGGCCCGACGCAGCAGCAGCCCGGCACCGACCACGAACGGCGACAGGACCGCGTCGTGCAGCACCACCGCCGCGAGCAGCCAGACCCCGAGCCCGCCGATGCGGTTCGGCTTGACGGACGTCACGAGCACGTACGCCCCGAACGCGATGACCAGCACACCGATCACCACGAGCACGATCCGCGCGGCCTTCACCGGAGCACCTCGATCTTCTCGATCCACTTGGTCTGCAGCACACCGGGCCGTCCCGGAGCGATGATCCGCGCCGGGAACCCGTGGTCCAGGTCGAGCGTCGCACCGTTCAGCTCGAGGGCGACGAGCGTCGTCGGGTCCTCGGCGTACTCCGGTCCCATGTCCATGATCCGGTAGCCGCCGTGCCGCTCCAGGCTCGTCACGCGCACGTGCGACCCCTGCGGCGCCTGCACGGCGTCGAGCAGGTCGCGCATCCGCACGCCCTTCCAGGTCGCCATCTGACTCCACCCCTCGACGCACGAGATCGGCAGGTCGACCTGCGCGGTGCCGAGCGCGACGAGTTCCGCCCGGACGAACGTCCGGCTCACGTCGTGGCCGACGACGGTGAGCGTCCAGTCGGCGGCGGTCGCGGTCGCGAGGACGCCGGCTGCCCGCGCGGTCCGGTTGACCGGCAGCCCGTTCGCGCCGATGCCGCGACCGCGGGCGCCGAACACGTTGAACGGTTCCGCGAGCTTCGAGGACTGCCCCGCCGTGAGCGCGACGACACCGACGGTCGCCGCCGTCACGCCGGCGAAGAACCCGCGTCGGGCGATGCGCTGGCGTCGTCCGGTGGCTGCTTCCGGCGTCGGCCTGGAGGCCCGGCTCGCCTCCGGCACGTCGGCCGTCGGCTGGGCGGGACTCGGCTCCTCGGACACCGCGCGGGCCTCCGGGGCCGTGTCGGGTCCGGTGGGACGGGGCTCGGCGCCGCCGGGGGCGGCGTCGACGCCGTCGATCCAGCGGAACACGCGGCCCAGCAGGCCGGGGGCGGTGGACCCGGCGGTCTCGGCGACCGCAGCGCTCGGGGCGGACGCACCACGGGCCTCCAGGCCAGGAGGAAGCAGTTCACTGCCGGACGCGGGGTCCGCGATGAACCGGCCGTCCACGTCGTAGGAGTCGCGCTTCCGCCAGTAGCGGGCGATGACCGGCAGCTTGGCGGCGATGTGGATGGCCAGCGAGCCGATGATCACGTAGGCCAGGGCGTTGTGCACCTGGCGGAACGGGAACGGCCACGGGTACCACTGGTACGTGTTGAGCAGGCCGGTGACGACCTGGATGATCGACGCGGACACGAGCACCGCGATCGACAGCCGCTCGAGCAGGTGCAGCACGCCGCGCACCGGCGGCACCTGCACCAGGGCGGGCATGACGGTGTTGAGCTTGGCGAGCAGCAGCGGGATGATCGCGATCCCGGTCGTGATGTGCAGGCCCTGCGTGAACTGGTACAGCTGCGTCGGACGGGTCGGGAACCGCATCCAGCCGAGCGGTTCCTGCAGCAGGTGGCTGTAGATCCCGGTGCCGAAGCAGACCAGGAACGCGATGCCGAGCAGGCGCCCGAGCACCACGGCCGAGCGGGCGTTGCGGTTGGGGGACGCCAGAGCTGCTCGTCCGTCGTGCAGCAGGCGCTGGAGGCCGGATAGCCTCGACGGACCATGAGCGACCGACTGCGTGCCCTCCGACCGTCCCTGGCCGACGGCACCGCCGCGCGGATCGGCACGGTGCTGGCCGTCGTGGGAGTACTCGCCCTGTCGGGCGTCATCGCCGTCGGCGTCACGCATCTGGGGTTCCTCCGATCGGGCCATCGTTCTGCATTCGTTGCGTGGACGCTGATCGCTTGGACCGTCTTCGTGATCGCCGTGCTCGCGGTGCGTTTCGTGCCCGTCCGGTGGATGACCACCATGGTCATCGGCGGAGCGGTGGTGATCGGCATCGCCGCGCTGGTCGGCCCGCCGAACACGAGCACCGACTCCGCTCGGTACGCGTGGGACGGCATCGTCCAGCATGCCGGTGTCTCACCGTACGCGCACACCCCCCAGTCCGCGGCACTGTCCGGTCTCCGACCCGACTGGTTGTTCCCCGACAAGGTGGACGGCACGTGCGATCCGCTGAAGCCCCGGTTCCGCGGGCTCGGCGACGGCGCGGACGGGCACTGCACCGCGATCAACCGGCCGGACGTCACGACGATCTACCCGCCGATGGCGCAGCTGTGGTTCGCAGCGGTGCGGTTCTTCGTGCCGGCGACCGCGCAGTACCTGCCGTTCCAGGTCGCCGGGCTGCTCGTGTCGCTCGGTGTGACCGTCGGGCTCGTCCTGGTGCTCCGCCGGATCGGCCGTCCGACCTGGTGGGCGGCGCTCTGGGCCTGGTCGCCGCTCGTCGCGTCCGAGGCGGTCACCAACTCGCACGTCGACGTCGTCGGCGCCGCACTCGCCACGGCCGGTGTCGTGCTCGTCGCGTTCGGCCGGCCGATCTGGGGCGGGATCGCGCTCGGGGCCGCGACCGCGACGAAGCTCATCCCGGCGATCGTGTACCCGCCGTTGCTCGGCCGCGGTCGGGCGTGGTGGGCGATCCCCATCGGCATCGCCGTGTTCGGGCTGCTCTACGTGCCCTACGTGCTGACGACCGGGCTCGACGTGCTCGGGTACCTGCCCGGCTACCTGAACGAGGAGGGCTACGAGGACGGCTCCCGGTTCGCGCTGGTGTCGCTCGTGGTCAAGGGCGACGCGGCGACCCTGGTGGTGGGGCTCCTGGTGTTGCTGGCGGCGTTCATGGCGTGGCGGTTGTCCGACCCGGCGCGGCCGTGGTCCGGCGAGGTCCTGATGATCGGCGTGACGTTCCTCGCCGTGACGCCGCGCTACCCCTGGTACGCGCTGCTGCTCATCCCGTTCGTGGTGCTGTCCGGGCGGTGGGAGTGGTTGTCGATCGGCCTCGCCATCGCCCTGCGCGGGGTGTGGCCGTCGGCGGACGCCTACCGGTGGTGGTTGCTCGCGGCCGTGGCGGTCATCGTGGTCGTCACGCTCCTGCGCACGGAGCGGTCGGAGTGGCGACGGTGGTGGGAGCGGCTGACGTTCCGGCGCGTGGAACACGTACGCTGACGACCATGGCACCCGCGATCCTGCTCGGCACGACCGGCTCCGTGGACCCGGCTCCCGCCGGGCTCGTCGACCGCTTCGGGCGTCGCGCCGTCGACCTGCGGGTGTCGCTGACCGAGCGCTGCAACCTCCGCTGCACGTACTGCATGCCCGCGGCCGGGCTGCCGTTCGCCCCCGACGAGGCCCTGATGACGGCGACCGAGATCGAGCGGCTGGTCCGGATCGGCTCGTCGCGGTTCGGCGTCCGCAAGGTCCGGTTCACCGGCGGGGAGCCGATGCTCCGGCACGACCTGGTCGACGTGATCGCCCGGTGCGCCGCGCTGCCCGACGCCCCGGAGCTGTCGCTCACCACGAACGCGATCGGCCTCGCGCACCGCGCCCAGGGCCTGTACGACGCCGGGCTGCGGCGCGTGAACGTGTCGCTCGACACCGTCGACCCCGACGTCTTCACCACCGTGACCCGCCGCCCGTTCCTCGACAAGGTGATCGCCGGGCTGTCGGCCGCGCACGACGCCGGACTCGACATCAAGGTGAACGCGGTGCTGCTGCGCGGCATCAACGACGAGGCAGCCCCGGAACTCCTCCGCTGGTGCCTGGAGCGTGGCTACGAGCTGCGGTTCATCGAGCAGATGCCCCTCGACCCCGACCACGCCTGGGACCGCACCGAGATGATCACCGCCGCCGAGACCCGCGCGCTGCTGGCGACGTCGTTCGTGCTCACGCCGGACGACGCCCCGCGCGACGGCGCCCCGGCCGAGCGGTACCGCGTGCACGACGTCGTCACCGGCGAGCCCCTCGGCACCGTCGGGATCATCGCGAGCATCACCGAGTCGTTCTGCGCGGACTGCACCCGCACGCGGCTGACCGCCGACGGGCACGTGCGCAGCTGCCTGTTCTCCGACGAGGAGACCGACGTGCTCGGGCCGATGCGCTCCGGGGCGGACGACGACGAGGTCGCCGAGCTCTGGCGGCTCGCGATGTGGGCGAAGCCGCGCGACCACGGTGACGACAGCGACGAGCTCGTGCACCCGACGCGCGGCATGAGTGCGATCGGTGGCTGAGGCATGACCACGATCCGGTTCTTCGCCGCTGCCCGGGCTGCCGTGGGTGTCGACTCGCTGACCACGTCGGGCCCCACCATCGAGGCCGCCCTCGGCGCGATCGACGTCGTGGACGCTGCGCGATGGAGTGCGCTGCAGGAGCGCTGCTCGTACCTGGTCGACGGTGTGACCACGCGCGACCGGGCGACCTCGCTCGACGGGGTCGAGGTCGTCGACGTCATGCCGCCCTTCGCCGGGGGCTGAGTTCGGCGGCTGAGTTCGGCGGCTGAGCGGTACGCCCGTTCCCTCCCAGAACACCCGCGATACCTGCCGTTTTCGGGCATACCTGGTGCGAACTTCCGACCAGGTACGCCCGATTCGACCAGGTACGCCCGATTCGACCAGGTACGCCCGGAACGACCTGGCGCGGCCAGCCCCGCGCCCAGCCCGACCCCGACCCCGACCCCGCCCGCGCCGAACCAGCCCGCCCCCACCCCGCCCTACGGCGAGACGGACAGCACGATGAACGCGGCGAAGATCACCAGGTGCACCCCACCCTGCAGCCGCGTGGCACGACCGGGCAGCACGGTGAGCACCGCCGCGACGATCGTCAGCGCGAGCAACACGATCTGCGACGGCCCGAGCCCGAGCAGCAGCGTCCCCGGCATGAACAGCGACGCGACCGCGATCGACGGGATCGTCAGACCGATCGACGCCATCGCGGACCCCATCGCCAGGTTCAGGCTCGTCTGGATCCGGTTCCGTGCGGCGGCCTTCGACGCCGCGATGCCCTCCGGCAGCAGGATGAGCAGCGCGATCACGACACCGACGAACGACGGCGGGAACCCGACGGCGGCGACCCCGGCCTCGATCGCGGGCGACTCCACCTTGGCCAGCCCGACCACGGCGACGAGCGCGACCACGAGCAGCCCGAGCGACACCATCGTGGTGCGACCGGACGGGCGTGCGGCGTGGGCGTCCTCGGACTCGACGAGCACCCCGCCGGCACGGTTGACCGGCAGGAAGAAGTCGCGGTGCGCCACGGTCTGCGTGACGACGAACAGCCCGTAGAGCACCAGTGACGCGATCGCGACGAACACGAGCTGCGTCCCTGTGAAGGACGCGTCGTCGGTGCCGGTGGTGAAGGTCGGCAGCACCAGGGTCAGCACGGCGAGCGCGGCCACCGTCATGGTCGCGGCGCTGGCGCCCTCCTGGTTGAAGCGCACGGTGTTGTGCCGCAGGGTGCCGATCAGGATCGCGAGGCCGACCAGTCCGTTCATCGTGATCATCACCGCCGAGAACACCGTGTCGCGCGCCAGGGTCTCGGCCTGCGCACCGCCCGAGCTCGACAGCGAGATGATGAGCGCGACCTCGATGATCGTCACGGCGACGGCCAGCACGAGCGAGCCGAAGGGTTCCCCCACGCGGTGCGCGACGACCTCGGCGTGGTGGACGGCTGCGAGCACCGTGACCGCGAGCACGACCGCGACGACGACCACCACGGCGGTGCCGAGCCCGTAGCGGCCGTACGAGAACGCGAGCACGACGGCCGCCAGGATCGGCGTGGCCACGGGCCACACCTTGGGGAACCAGGAGGTCATCGGACCATTGTCTCAACCACGGGGCGCGTAGACCGCCACCTCGGCCGCGGGGACGTCGATGCGCACCGCGTCGCCGGGGGCGATCCCGAGCGCGGTCAGCCGCGCGAGCGTCAGGTCCGCCACCAGGTCACCGGCCCGCACCCGCACCAGTCCGTCGCGCGGTTCGAGCGACGAGACGGTGCGCGCGGCCCCGGCACCGTCCCGCGTCAGCACGGCGGCCGTCGGGTGGAAGGCGGCCAGGGCGGGCCGGCCGGGAGGCACGGCATGCGTCCCCGACGCCAGCTCACCCCCGCCGTCGATCGCGATCCCACCCCCGGTGGCGGTCCCGTGCACCAGCGCGAGCCCGGAGAACGCCGCGGCGAACGCACTCGTCGGACGACCGAGGACGGCAGCGGGGGTGCCCTGCTCGACCACCCGGCCACCCTCGAGCACGACGACGCGGTCGGCCAGGGCGACGACCTCGACCGGGTCGTGGGTGACGAGCACCGCGGGACGGCCGGCGACGGCGGTCCGGAGTGCCGCGCGGACCTCGTCCTGCGCACCGACGTCGAGCGCCGAGGTCGGTTCGTCGAGCAGCAGCACCGCCGGGTCGGTGGCGAGCGCGCGGGCGATCGCGACACGCTGCGCCTGTCCGCCGGAGAGCGTGCGTGGGTCGCGGGTGGCCAGGTCGGCGACCCCGACGGCGTCGAGCGCGTCGCGGGCGAGCTGCCGGGCCGCGGCGCGACCGGCTCCGGCCGCACGGGGCCCGAAGGCGACGTTCCCGACGACGTCGAGGAACGGGAACAGGTCGGACCGCTGCGCGACGAGTCCGATCCGGCGACGGTGTGCGGGCAGGGTGTGCCGCGGGCTCGAGACCTGCACCCCGTCGAGTTCGATCCGGCCCGCGTCGATCGGCAGCAGCCCGGCCAGGGCCTCGAGCACCGTCGACTTGCCCGCACCGTTCGGCCCGATGACGGCCAGGCACTCCCCCGCGCGGACCTCGATCGCGACGTCGACGTCCCGCGACCCGACGACGACGTGCGCCCGGACGCACACCGCACCCTCGGCCGTCACGCCAGGGCTCCCCGGGTGCGGAACGACGAGGCCCCGATGACGACGACGGCCACCACGACGAGCACGACCGCCAGTGCCACCGCGGTGTCCGGGTCGACCTCGCGCTGCAGGTAGACCTCGAGCGGCAGGGTCCGGGTGACCCCCTGCAGGCTGCCGGCGAAGGTCAGGGTGGCCCCGAACTCGCCGAGGGCCCGGGCGAAGCAGAGGACGAGCCCGGACACGATCCCGGGCAGGACCCGCGGCGTCGTGACGGTCAGGAACGTCCGGGTCGGCCCGGCACCCAGGGTCGCGGCGACCCGCTCGTAGCGGTCGCCCTCGACGCGGAGCGCCCCCTCGACCGAGGACACCAGGAACGGCATCGCGACGAAGGTCTGCGCGATGACGACCGCCGTCGTGGTGAACGCGATGTGCAGGCCGTGGTCGTCGAGGAACGCCCCGACCACCCCGAGCCGGCCGAAGGCCGCGAGCAGCGCGAGGCCGCCGACCACCGGCGGCAGCACGAGCGGCAGGAGCACGACGGCACGTGCGACGCCGACCCAGCGCGACCGTGACCGCGCGAACAGCACGGCGAGCGGGTACCCGAGGACGAACGCGACGCCCGTGGCCGCGAGCGCCGTGCCGAGGCTGAGCCCGAGTGCGGTCAGTGACGCGGTGGAGGTCACGAGCCCGACGAACGACGACCAGTCCACCCGGCCGAGCATCGCGAGCACCGGCACGACGACGAACAGCCCGCCGAGCACCGCGGGCAGCGGGAGCCACCACGCGACCGGCGGCCGTCCGTCAGTGCGCGGAGCCACGGGTCAGGGCTTCCCGAAGCCCGCGTCGGCGAGCACGCGCTGTCCGGCGGCGGAGCGGACGTACTCCGAGAACGCCCGCGCGAGCTCCGGGTCCTGGGATTCCCGGAGCACGCCGATCGGGTACGTGTTGACGGCCTTGTCCGACTCGTCGAACGGGACGCCGTCGACCTTGCCGCCGGCCCCTCGGACGTCCGTCACGTAGACGAGTCCGGCGTCGGCCTGCCCGGACTCGACCTTGCCGAGCACGTCGGTGACGGACTGCTCCTCGCTGACCGGCTCGAGATCGACGCCCGATGCGGACTCGACCTTCGCCGTCGCGGCACCGCACGGCACCGGGGCGGCGCACGTGACGAGCTGGACGCCCGGAGCCGTCAGGTCGTCGAGGTCGGCGATGCCCTTCGGGTTGCCCGGCGCGACGGCGATCTCGAGGACGTTCGTCGCGAAGTCCTGCGGCGACCCGCTCGCCAGGTCGGTCGACGACAGCTTCGCCATGTTCGCTTGGTCGGCGGACGCGAACACGTCGGCGGGGGCGCCGTTCTGGATCTGGGTGACGAGGTCGCTCGAGCCGGCGAACGAGAACCGGATCGAGGCACCGGGGTTCGCGGTCTCGAACTGCTTGCCGAGCGTGGTGAACGTCTTCTGGAGGGACGCCGCCGCGAACACGGTGATCGAACCGGTCGGCCCCTCGGTGTCGGAACCCGCCGAGGCCGATGCCCCCGAGCCCGTGTCCGGAGCCGTGCACGCAGCGAGCCCGAGCGCGACGGTGGCGGCGAGGGCCAGCGCCGCGAACGGCCGGAGGCGGATCATCGTTCGTCCTCGTGCCGGGCGGGTGCCTCGACGGCGACCATCGTGGCCTTCACGGACGCCACCGCGACGGACCCGACCTCGAGCCCGAGGTCGCGGACGGCCTCGGCACTCATCAGGGACACCACACGGTGCGGGCCGCACTGCAGCTCGACCTGCGCCATCACGGTGTCGACGACCAGGTCGGTGACGATCCCGACGAAGCGGTTGCGCGCCGAGCTCTTCACCGCGGACGCCGGGTCGGTCAGCTCGGAGCTGCGTTCCCGCGCGTACGCGGCGACCTCGCGACCGTCGACCACGGCTCGCCCCGCGTCGTCCGTGGCACGGGTGAAGGTGCCGCCGTCGACGAGCCGACGAACGGTGTCGTCACTGATCCCGAGGAAGGCCGCAGCGTCCCGTACCCGCAGTTGCGTCATGATCCACTGATCCTATCCGCGGATGCGGCGGCAGGGGCGGTGGGGGTGACCGGGCTGGGTCAGGACCGGTGCTCGATCGCCACGGGCAGCCCCTCGCGACGCCAGGCCTCGAAGCCGCCGTCGAGGACCGTCACGCGCCTCCCGGCCGGTTGCCGCGCCGCCCACGCGTCCGCACGGGGGCCGCGTGCGCAGTAGACGACGACCTCGTCCGAACCGGTGTCGTCGGTGACGGCACCGGCGACCACGCCGGACGCGCGTTCCTCGTCGGTCCGGACGTCGACGACGACCAGCGGGTCCGACGGGTCCGCCACCCTGGCAGCCAGGGCGGACGGCGCGATGCGCGGCGTCGCGGAGGCACCAGCAGGTGCCGGTCGACGCGAAGCGGGTCCGCGACGGACGGGGCTCTCCGTCCAGCGCCACCGGCGGGCGTCGACGGTCAGCACGCGTCCGAGCAGCGGGTCGCCGCTGCCGGTGACCAACGCGAAGACCTGTCCTGCCATCACCGCACCGACCGCACCGCACAGTGCGGGGACCACGCCATCGAGGGCGCACGAGCCCTCGTCGGGCAGGGCCTCGGGGTGCAGGTCGTGGAAGTCGACGCCGTCCGGCCCGGCGTCGCGGAAGACGCTGACCTGCCCGTCGTGGCCGAGCACGGTGCCCCACACGAACGGCACGCCGACAACGGCGCAGGCGTCCGAGACGGCCCGGGTGACCACGACCGAGTCGGCGGCGTCGACCACGACGTCGTGTCCGGCGACCAGGTCCGGCGTGAACGACCCGACCACGGCGACCGCGTCGAGTTCCGGGTCGACGGCGACGGCCCGGGCGACCGCGACCTGCGCCTTCGGCGAGCCGACGTCCGCGGCGGTGAAGAGCGTCTGCCTGGCCAGGTTCGAAGCGTCGACCACGTCGGGGTCGACCACCGTGAGCCGACCGATCCCGGCGAGGTACGCGACCACCGGCGCACCGAGCCCGCCGGCCCCGACGACGAGGATGCGCGATGTGGCCAGGCGTCGCAGCCCGGTGACCCCGACGTCGGCGAGCGCGGCGGTCCGCGAACCGAGCTGCGTCCGCCCCGGGGAGAGCGCGGCGGCGGGGGCGACGAGGGGTTCCATCCCGTCATTCTGGCCCGTCGCACCGAACTCCTGCATGTGAGAGTTCAGCGCCCGGACGCGGCGGATCCCCAGAGCAGATCGGTACGGTCGCGGGCGTGAGTTCCCCGCGCACCGGTACCGTCCCGGTCCGACGCACGACGTCGGACGCGTCGGTGCGCGCGCGCTCGCTGGGGCTCGTCGTGGCGGCTGTCCGAGCCCTCGCACGGACCCCCGAGATCACCGTCGGCGCGCTCGGCGTCGTCGTCGCAGCGGCCTTCAGCTGGGTGCCGTCGGTCTGGTACGACGAGGCTGCGACCATCGCGAGCGCACAGCGCAGCTGGCCGGCGCTCTGGGCCGAACTGCAGAACGTCGACGCCGTCCACGGCCTGTACTACGCCGTGATGCACGTCTGGTTCACGCTCGTCGGGTACTCGCCGTTCACGCTGCGGTTCCCGAGCGCGCTGGCCATCGGGGTCTCCGCCGGCCTCGTCGTCGCGCTCGGCCGTCGTCTCGGCGGGGTGCGGTTCGGCGTCGTCTCCGGGATCGTGTTCCTGGTCCTGCCGCGCGTCGCCTGGGCCGGCACCGAGGGGCGCCCGTACGCCACCGTCACGACCTTCGCCGTCGCGCTGACCCTCGTGGGGATCACCGCGGTCCGACGCACCCGGACCCGGCACCACGCGACCCGGTGGTGGGTCGTCTACGGCCTGTTCGCCGTGGTGGCCGTCCTGTTCAACGTCTACCTGGCCCTGGCCGTCGTCGCGCACGGGGTCGTGCTCCTCTGGACCGCCGTCGCCGACCGTGCCGCACGGCGCGACGCCGTGCTCTCGCGGCGCAGTGGTCCGGTGGCTGCGCCGATGGTCGACCGCGCCGCATTCGTGCGCTGGGGCGTCGCCGCCGTCGGGGCCGCGCTCGTGGTGTCGCCGTTCATCGTCCTCGCCGCAGGGCAGGCCAAGCAGGTCGGCTGGATCACCGGCGTCGGGTGGGCCACTGTGCGCCAGGTCGTCGCGACCGCCTGGTTCGGTGCCGTCTGGCCGTACGCGGTGCTCGGGTGGGCGCTGATGATCGTCGGCGTCGTGCTCGCCGTCCGGGCCACCCGACGCCCCTCCCCCGCCGCCCGTGACCTGCTGCGGATGCAGGCCGTGCGCGTCGCCGTCCCACTGACGATCCTGCCCACCGCACTGCTCGTCGGCGCGACCGCGGCCGGGGAGCACCTGTACTCCCCGAAGTACGCCAGCCTGAGCCTGCCGTTCGTCGCGCTGCTCATCGGCCTGGCGATCACGGCGATCCGACCCCGGCGGTGGCTGGCGCTCGCGGTCGTCGGGATGCTGCTCGTGTCGGCACCGACGAGCACGATCGTCCGGCTGCCCCACGCGAAGCAGGACTCGCACTGGGCGAACGCGGCGGCGATCATCGAGCGCGAGCGGGACCGGCGCACCGACCAGAACGAGGGCGTCGTCTTCGGCAGCGTCTGGGAGCACCCGGGCACCACCGCGCAGGTCATCGCCGACTCCTACCCCGAGGCCTTCACCGGGATGCGCGACCTCGCCGTCGCCGAGACCGGTGCCGAACGCGGGCAGCTCTGGAACGTCAACGGGGACATCGCGACGACGGTGCCCCAGCGGATCTCCGGCATCGACACCGTGTGGTTCGTCGGCGGCAAGTCACGGAACATCCGCCCGCAGGTCACCGACACGCTCGTGGCCGAGGGGTTCCACGTCGTGCGCTACTGGCACACCGGCACGGTCATCCTCTGGAAGTACAGCCGCTGACGGTGGCGGTCCAACCGCCGTCGGCTTTGCCGGGGCGTCGGGTCAGTGCACCACGCGTGCGCCGTGCACCGGACCGGTGGCCCGGAGTGCGACGAGGCCGGCGGCGCTGAGCTCGACCTGCAGTTCGAGCGCGGCGTCACGGTCACCGACCAGGAACGCCACGGTCGGTCCGCTGCCGGACACCAGGCCGGCCAGGGCACCGGACTTCTCACCGAGCTCCAGCGTCGCCGCCAGCCGGGGCTGCAGGCGCATGGCCGGTGCCTGCAGGTCGTTGTGGACGCAGTCGGCGAGCAGGTCGGGGTCGCCCGCGCGCAGGGCCTGCAGGACGTTGGCCTCGACCACGGGGTGCGACGGCGCCGGGGAGATGTCGGCGCGGTACCGCTCCCGGTGCTCGTCGAGCGCACGGTAGACGGCCGGGGTGCTCAGCCCGTCGTCGCTCAGGGCGAGGACCCAGTGGAACTCGCCCTTGGCCAGCGCCGGGCTCAGCTCGTCACCGCGACCGGTACCGACGGCGGTGCCGCCGGCGAAGGCGAACGGCACGTCGGCGCCGAGCTGTGCGGCGAGCCGGAGCAGCTCCTCGCGACCGAGCGCGGTGCCCCAGAGCGTGTCGACGGCGAGCAGGGTCGCAGCGGCGTCCGCGGAGCCACCGCCCATGCCGCCGGCGACGGGCACCTGCTTGTCGATGGTCAGCCGCACGCCGCCGCGGTGTCCGGCCGCGTCGGCCACGAGCCGGGCCGCGCGGATGGCGAGGTTCGACTCGTCGACCGGCACGGTGCTCGTGTCGATCGGCCCGGTGAAGGTGACCGAGAAGTCGTCGGCGGCCTCGGCGGTGACGTCCTCGTACAGGGACACCGCCTGGTACGCCGTGGCGACGTCGTGGTAGCCGTCGTCCTGCAGCGCCCCGACGGACAGGAACACGTTGATCTTGCCGGGGGCGCGCGTCCGCACGCGGGTCGGTGCGGCCAACGTGGTCATGCGCCCAACCTATCCCGCTGCGGCTGCCGTGAACCCCCGCGCCAGGTCCGCGGTGATGTCGTCGATGTGCTCGAGGCCGATCGACAGGCGGATGAGGCCGTCCCCCACCCCGGCGGCCGCCCGCTCGGCGGAAGTCATCTGCACGTGGGTGGTCGATGCCGGGTGCACGACGAGCGAGCGGACGTCGCCGAGGTTCGAGACGTGGTCGAACAGCTCGAGCGCCGCCACGAACCGTCGGCCCGCGGCGACCCCGCCGGCCAGGTCGAACGACAGCACGGCCGACGGTCCCTTCGGCACGTAGCGCTGCTGCAGGTGGTGCCACGGCGAGGCCGGCAGGCCGGCGTAGTGCACGTGCTCGACCTGGTCGTGTGCGTCGAGCCAGGTCGCCACGGTGGCGGCGTTCGACACGTGCCGGTCCATGCGGAGCGACAGCGTCTGGATGCCCTGGAGCACCAGGAACGCGTTGAACGGTGCGATCGCGGGCCCGAGGTCGGCGGACAGCTTCGAGCGGGTGCGCTGGATGAACGCCCGCCGCCCGAACTTCTCGGCGAAGTTCGTGTTCGCGAACCCGGACTGCTCGGTCGAGGCCAGCTGCGGGTAGGCGTCGGCGTGCGCGGCCCAGTCGAAGTTCCCGCTGTCGACGATGAGCCCGGCGATGGCGCTGCCGTGTCCGGCCAGGTACTTCGTCGCCGAGTGCACGACGATGTCGGCGCCGTGCTCGATCGGGCGCACCAGGTACGGCGTCGCGATGGTGTTGTCGACGATGAGCGGCACACCGGCCTCGTGTGCGACTCCGGCCACCCCGGCGAAGTCCAGGACGTCCCCGCGGGGGTTCGGGATGGACTCGCCGAAGAACGCCTTCGTCTCCGGACGCACCGCCGCTGCCCACTCGGACAGGTCGGTCGGGTCCTGCACGAACGTGAAGGTGATGCCGAGGTCCCGCAGGGTCGAGGCGAACAGCGTGTAGGTCGCGCCGTACAGCGAGGCGCTCGACACCACGTGGTCACCGGCGCGTGCGACACCGAGCACGGCCAGCGACGTCGCCGCCTGCCCGGACGCCAGCGCCAGCGCACCGATCCCGCCCTCGAGGTCGGCGATCCGGCGCTCGAGGGCTGCCGCCGACGGGTTGTTCACCCGCGTGTAGGTGTGGCCGGGAGCGTCGAGCATGAAGCGCGCGGCGGCGTCCTCCCCCGACGGGTAGACGTACGCGGCGCTCTGCGCGATCGGCGGCACGTTCGCGCCCCACCCCGGGTCGGCCTTGAAGCCGGCGCGGATCTGGCGGGTCTCGAACGCCCAGCCGTCCTCGGCGTTGGTCGGCGCGGCACCCATCAGGACTGCGCCCCGACCGACTGCCGGACGAGCGGGATGACCTGCTCGCCGAACCGGTCCATCTCCTCGAGCTGCGGCGAGAACTGCAGCAGGAGCGTGTCGACCCCGGCGTCCTCGAACTCCCGGATGCGGTCGGCCACCTGCGACGGCGTCCCCACGAACCCGGGGCGCAGGCCGCGGTTCGACACCGAGTAGTCCTCGAGCGAGGGCACGTGCTCGAGCTGCGACTTCGAGATGAAGTCCTGGTACGACTCGTACGCCTTGCCGTGCTGCACGTCGGTGATCCGGGCGAGCTCGGCCTGCGCCTCCTCCTCGGTCTCGCGCACGATGACGTACGCGGCCATGCCGAACGCCTCGAACGGCGGCAGACCGGCGTCGACGCGGCGCTGCTTCATCTCGTCGATCTTCGCGCGGAGCTCCTCGACCGTGCCGCCGTGCGTGACGTAGGCGTCGGCGTACCCGGTGATCGCAGCCTTGCCGGCCTCGCTCTCCCCACCGGCGTAGATGCGCGGCGTCACGCGGGGCTTCGGCTCGAGGTGCGCGTTCTCGATGTCGTAGTACTCGCCCGAGAACGAGTACGGGGTCTCGCGCCACAGGCCCTTCATGACCTCGACGAACTCCGCGGTGCGCTTGTACCGGTCGTCGTGCTCCGAGAAGATCCCGCCGTACTGCTTCGCCTCCTCCGCCCACCAGGCGCTCACGACGTTGAAGGTGAACCGGCCGCACGAGATGTCGTCGATCGTCGCCGCCTGCTTCGCCGTCACCGCGGGCAGGTGGTACCCGGGACGCATCGCCGCCATGATCTCCAGGCGCTCGGTCGTCGCCGCGATCGCCGCCGCGAGCGACCACGCCTCGAGCGAGGGCGCCGCCGTGCCCTTGATGTCGTTGAGGTTGAGCTCCGGCACGAGCGTCAGGTCGAAGCCGATCCGCTCGGCGCGCTGCGCCAGGCGCTTCACGTAGTCGAAGGTGACCGGCATGTTCTCGTTGTCGACGTTGCGCAGCCAGCCGCCGAAGAGCGGGGTCCAGTATCCGAATCGCACGTGGGTTCCTTGGGGGGGTGTGGGAAAGGGGACTGGAGGCCCGTGGCGGGCCCGCCACGGGCCTCCAGTCCGGTGGTTCTTGCGTTCTCAGGCCGTGAGCTGCGCCGCGTACTCCGCCGCCAGCAGGCCACCGAGGTACTTCGCGATGGAGCGCGGGCCGGAGGCCGGCGCGGACTCCTCGACCGCGGGGTTGTAGTTCGTGTTCGTGTTGATGTCGTAGACGACGGTGCGGCCGTCCGTCGTCTCCATGAACTCGACGCCCGCGATGGTGATGCGCTGGTCGGCGAGGAACGTGCGGAGCTGCTGGACCAGCGGGTGCTCGGCGTTGATCTCGGTCCGGACGGCGAACGCCGGGGGCGCGCCGGCGGTCTCGGTGCCGGGGACGTCGCAGACGGCACCCGCGATGACCTGCGGCACCTCGCACGCGTCGGCGGGGCAGAGCTCGAAGCTGCCGGCGCTGGTGTCGACGCGGACGGCGTACACGAACTCGCCACCGACGAACTCGACGCGGGTGATGAAGGGCTCGCGGGCCGTCAGGTACTCCTGCAGCAGGGTGATGCCGTCGACCGGGGCCTCGAACTCGGGGCTGTCGACGTAGGCGTCGAACTCGGCGAGCGAGTCGAACCGCCGGACGCCCAGGCCCTTGCCGCCCTGGTTGTGCTTCGTGATGAAGGGGACGTCCTGCCCGTCGGTGAAGATGCGGGCGGCGTCCTTGAGCGTCGTCGTGCCGAACACGGCGGTGGTGCGGGGCACGTCGAACCCGGCCTGCTGCAGGAGCCCGTGCTGGGCGACCTTCGACACCTCGAGCTCGAGCACGTGGCTGCCGCCGACGACCTGGCGGCCGGCACGCTCGAGCCAGCCGAGGATCGCCCGGGTGTACTCCTTGCTGTGCTCGTGGCCGCGGGTGTGGGAGCTGGCGGACATGCGGCTCCAGTAGACGCCGGGTGCCGGCTCGGCCGCGAGGTCGATCTGCCCCTCGGTCAGCAGGATCTCCTCGACCGGGACGCCCTCGGCCTCGAAGGCGGCGGCGAGCGGGGGGAACCACTCGGGGTTCTCGTGGATGACGTACACGCGCGGAGTGCTCACGCCCCCACCCTAGGCACGGTATACCGCACGTGCCCAAGTGTGTGACGTGGCGTTGCTTCTCGGGGGGGGGGGGCGGGGTGCACGGTGCGCGCTTGTCCGGTCGGTGCGAGGTTGGTCGCTCGGTGGCGGGCTGTAGGGCGGCACCGAGCGCTCAACGATGCACGGGCTCACGAACCTCGCACGGTGCGGGGTCGACCAACCTCGCACCAGCCGAGCGAACCCGCACCGTGCGACGCGTCAGCCGGCGAAGGTCTGCTGTCCGACGACGCCGAGGAGCTCGAGCTTCTGCGCGTCCTCTGATCCTGGAGGCGCGGTGAAGAGCAGCAGGGCCTGCGCCTGGTCGTCGGTGTGCAGCACCTGGCAGTCGACGGTGATGCGGCCGAGCTCCGGCTGCACGATCGTCTTGTTGTCCGACCAGCGCGTGGCCACCTCGTGCTTGGCCCAGAGGTCGCGGAACTCGGCACTGCGCGTCTGCAGCTCGGCGATGAGTTCGGTCGCCCGGCGGTCACCCGGACCCGCGAGCCCGACGGCCGCCCGGAGCGACGCGACCACCACCCGACCCAGCCGCTCGTGCTGCTCGGGTGCGTACTTCGTGAGCTCCTCACCCGTCACGAACCACCGCCACGCCTGGTACCGGCGGTTGCCCGGCAAGCCGACCGAGCTGGTGAGGAGCGCCGCCGCGAGCCGGTTCTCGACCAGGGTCTCGCCCAGGTGACTGACGACGATCGCCGGGGTGTCCTCGAGCCGGTCGAGCACCCGCAGGATCGCCGGGTCGACGTGGTCGGCGCGGTGCATCCGGGTCGGGGCGTTCTGCCCGGACAGGTGGAACAGGTGGTCGCGCTCGTCGAGGCTGCACCGCAGGGCCCGGGCGATCGCGGCGATCATCTGCTCGGACGGCTGCGGTCCGCGTTGCTGCTCGAGTCGCGTGTAGTAGTCGACGGACATGCCGGCGAGGGCAGCGACCTCTTCGCGGCGCAGCCCCGGGGTCCGACGCCGTGGACCCTGCCCGAGACCGACGTCCTCAGGGCGCAGCAGCTCGCGGCGACGGCGGAGGAAGTCGGCGAGCGCGGCACGGTCCATGGGTCGATCATCGTCCGCTTCCGCCCCGGGTGCCAGGGATCGCCGATCCCCCGATGACCGCGCTCTGGTTGCGTCCCTGTCCACGGAGCATCGTGGTCGCCATGGACATCACGAACTCCACCGTCTTCATCCCCGGCGCGACCTCGGGCATCGGTCTCGCGCTCGCCCAGCGCCTGCAGGCCGCCGGCAGCACCGTCGTCATCGGCGGCCGCCGCCAGGCGCTCCTCGACTCCCTCGCTACCGAGCACGGCTTCGGCACCGTGCAGATCGACGTCGCCGACGCGGCGTCCATCGAAGCCGCCGCCACCTCGGTGCTCGAGGCGTACCCGTCGCTCGATGCTCTGATCACCATGTCTGGGATCATGCGCGACGAGGACCTCCGCGACCCCGAGCACATCCACGACGCCCTCGAGCTCGTCCAGACGAACCTGGTCGGCACGATCCGCCTCGTCGACGCGTTCCTGCCGCACCTGCTCGCCCAGCCCTCGGCCACCCTGATGACCGTCACCTCCGGTCTCGCGTTCGTCCCGCTCACCGCATCACCGACATACAGCGCGACGAAGGCCGGTGTGCACGCCTACACGCAGGCCCTCCGTCAGCAGCTCGTGGGGTCGTCGCTCGAGGTGCTCGAGCTCGCCCCGCCGGCCGTCATGACCGACCTGATGGGCGGCGCGGACTTCGGCGGCATGCCGCTCGACGCCTTCGCCGACGAGGTCATGGCGCTCATCGAGTCCGGCGCTGCCCCGGAGATCCTGGTGCAGAACGTGCACCCGCTGCGCTTCGCCGAGCGGAACGGCAACCACCAGCAGATCCTCGAGATGATGGCGTCCCGCGAGCACTGACCCGGGTGCCTCGAATGGTGCGAGGTTCTGTGTTCCGTGCGAGCCACTTCGGCTCGCACGGAACACAGAACCTCGCACCATCGCGGTCAGCAGGTACGCAGCACGCAGGCGTCAGGGCGGGGCCGTCGCCGGGCGAGGAACGAACTACTCCGCGGCCGCCAGGACCGTCCGCCCGAGCCGCACGAAGTCGTCCACACCGATCGCCTCACCGCGGGCGGTCGGGTCGATGCCCGCCGCCGTCAGGACCTCGGACGCGTGCGCACTGCCGCCGAGCACCCCGGACAGGCTCTGCCGCAGCATCTTGCGCCGCTGCTGGAACGCCGCGTCCACCAGCGTGAACACCCGCGACCGCAGGAGCTCGTCACCCGGGGGCTCGTGCCGGTCGAACGCCACCAGGACGCTGTCGACGTTCGGCACCGGCCAGAAGACCTGACGGCTGACCAACCCGGCGGTGCTCCACGACCCGTACCAGGCGGCCTTGACGCTCGGCGAACCGTAGACCTTGCTGCCCGGACCGGCGGCGAGCCGGTACCCGACCTCGGCCTGCACCATGACGAGCGACCGCTCGATCGACGGGAAGGTCGCGAGCAGGTGCAGCAGCACCGGCACGGAGATGTTGTACGGCAGGTTCGCGACGAGGTGCGTCGGCTCGACGTCGAGGTCCGCGGCGGCGACGGTCATGGCGTCCTGCTGCACGACCGTCAGCCTGGCGTCCGGCTGCATCGACGACACCGTCGACGGGAGCTTGACGGCCAGGCGCTTGTCGATCTCGACCGCGGTGACGGGGGCGCCGGTCTCGGTGAGCCCGAGCGTCAACGACCCGAGCCCCGGCCCGATCTCGAGCACCCGTGCCGACGGGGTCACACCGGCGACCGACACGATCCGCCGCACGGTGTTGGCGTCGTGCACGAAGTTCTGGCCGAGCTTCTTCGTCGGGGTGACGTCGAGTTCGGCCGCGAGCTCCCGGATCTCCGCCGGGCCGAGCAGGGCACCCACGACTACTCCTCCACCGTCACGGGCTCGGCGTCCCACGCGCCGTAGACGAGCTCGGTGTTCGAGGCGATCTGGGCCGCGAGCATCGAGGCGTCCGTGCCGAGCGTCTCCGCCATCGACCGCAGGGTGAGCGGGATGAGGTACGGCGCGTTCGGGCGGCCACGGAACGGGGTGGGCGTCAGGAACGGTGCGTCGGTCTCGATCATGATCAGGTGCCGCGGGGCGACGACCAGGGCTTCACGCAGCAGTGCGGCGTTCTTGAACGTCACGGTGCCGGCGAACGACATGTACCAGCCGCGCTCGGCGCAGAGCCGGGCGAGGTCCGGCCCGCCGGAGAAGCAGTGGAAGACGGTGCGTTCCGGGGCACCCACGCGGTCGAGGACCTCGACCACGGCGTCGTGCGCGTCGCGGTCGTGGATCGTCAGCGCGAGGTCGTGCTCCTTCGCGATGCGGATGTGCTCCTCGAACGAACGGACCTGGGCGTCACGGCCGTCCTCGCCGGTGCGGAAGAAGTCGAGGCCGGTCTCACCGATCGCCCGGACCCGCGGCAGCGCGGCGAGCCGTTCGATGCCGGCGAGGTGCTCGTCGAGCAGCCCCTGTTCCTGCAGCACGGGCGCTTCGTTCGGGTGCAGCGCGACGGCCGCCAGGACCCTTGGCTCGCGGGCGGCGATCGACGCGGACCACTCCGAGGTGGCGAGGTCCGTGCCGACCTGCACGACACCGCGCACGCCGACGCTCGAGGCACGGTCGAGGTGCTCGCGGTACTCGAGGGGACCGTCGCCCCCGTCGCCGACACCGTCGGCGATCTCCATGTGGGTGTGGTTGTCGTACACCGGCACGACGAGCGCCTGCGGCAGCGGCGGGTACGTCAGGTCGCGCTTCGAGCCACCGGACGCCCCGTCACCGCGGGATCGGACGTGCGACTCGGCGTCGGTCACGCGGAGACCTGCTCGATCCGGGGGAACAGCCCGCTCTCGAGCGGCACCACGTGCGACGCACCCTGCCACTCGTACGCACGGTCGACCCGCTGCTCGGCGACGGACCCGCCGGCGCCGATCGAGGCCCAGAGCTTCTCGGTCGCCTTCGGCATGACCGGGGACAGCAGGACGGTGACGGTGCCGAGGCCGCGGAGCGCGGTGGTCAGGACCGTGCCGAGGCGCTCGCGGTTGGCGTCGTCCTTCGCCAGGGCCCAGGGCGCCTGCTCGGTGATGTAGCCGTTCAGGGCGTCGACGAGCTCCCACACGCTCGCGATCGCCTCGTGCGGGGCGAAGGCGGCGATGGCGGCGTCGGCACGCTCGGTGACCGAGACGGCCAGGGCGTCGATCGCCTGGTCGGACTCGGTCAGCGCACCGCGCTCCGGGACCTCGCCGTCGCAGTACTTCTGCAGCATGGCGACCAGGCGCGACGCCAGGTTGCCGTAGCCGTTCGCGAGCTCGGCCTGGTAGCGCGCCGAGATGTCTTCCCAGCTGAAGTTGCCGTCCTGCCCGAAGGTGATGGCGCGCAGGAAGTAGTAGCGGAACGCGTCGGACCCGAACGTGTCGGTGATCTCCGACGGCGCGATGCCGGTCAGCTTCGACTTGGACATCTTCTCGCCGCCGACGAGCAGCCAGCCGTGGCCGAAGACGCGCTCCGGCACCGGCAGTCCGGCGGCCATGAGCATCGCCGGCCAGATGACGGCGTGGAAGCGGGCGATGTCCTTGCCGACGATGTGCACGCTCGGCCAGAGGCGCTTGAAGGCCTCGTCGTCGTCGGTGCCGTAGCCGAGCGCCGTGACGTAGTTGAGCAGGGCGTCGAACCACACGTACAGCACGTGGTCGCTGTCCCAGGGGATCTTGATGCCCCAGTCGAAGCTGGAGCGCGAGATCGACAGGTCGCGGAGCCCCTGCTTGACGAACGAGATGATCTCGTTGCGGACGCTCTCGGGCTGGATGAACAGCGGGTTCGACTCGTACAGGTCGAGCAGGCGCTGCTCGAAGTCGGACATCCGGAAGAAGTAGTTGCGCTCAGCCAGGACCTCGACCGGGATCGAGTGGATCGCGCAGACCTGCTGGCCCTCGTACGCACCGGTCCCGGCGACCAGGTCGCTCGGCTGCTTGTACTCCTCGCAGCCCACGCAGTAGAAGCCCTCGAACTCACCGGCGTAGATGAAGCCGTCGTCGTACAGCTTCTGCAGGAACGCCGTCACGCCGCGCTCGTGCCGCTCGTCGGTGGTTCGGATGAAGTCGTCGTTCGCGACGTCGACCGTGTCGAGCAGTGGCTTCCAGGCGTCGTTGACCAGCCGGTCGGCCCATTCCTTGGGCGAGACGTCGTTCGCCGAGGCGGTGCGCAGGATCTTCTGCCCGTGCTCGTCGGTGCCGGTGAGCAGCCAGGTGTCGTCACCGCGCTGCCGGTGCCAGCGCGCGAGGAAGTCCGCGGCGACCTCGGTGTAGGCGTGCCCGATGTGGGGCACGTCGTTCACGTAGAAGATCGGCGTGGTGATGCTGAACGAGGACCCGGCGGACATGCGGACCATCCTACGGGCGCACCGAACCCTGATGACGCGTGCGGCGGTGGACTGTGGAGAACCGGGTCCGGGAGGCCCGTGACGGGCCCGCCCCGCGCCTCCAGACCGGCGGATGCGAACGTGACGAGCCCCGCTCAGCGCGCCGCGAGCGCCCCTTCGTAGAGGTCCCGCTTCGACAGCCCGGTCGCGTCCGCGACCGCCGCGGCGGCCTCCTTCATGCGCATGCCGGCGGCCACCCGCTCGAGCACCAGGCGCACGCCGTCGTCGAGCGTGGCTTCTTCGGTGGCCTCCTCGGCGCCGGCGACGACGATGCAGATCTCGCCCCGGACGCCCTCGGACGCCCACGCGACGAGTTCGTCCAGCGGCCCACGGCGGACCTCTTCGTACAGCTTCGTGAGCTCACGGCAGACCGCGGCGCGTCGGTCGCCCCCGAACCCGACGGCCATGTCCGCCAGGGTCTCGGCCAGCCGGTGCGGCGACTCGAAGAACACCATCGTCCGCTGCTCCCCCGCCAGCGCCTGGAACGCCCGACGGCGCTCCCCGGCCTTGCGGGTCGGGAACCCCTCGAACGTGAAGCGGTCCGTCGGCAGCCCGGACACGGCGAGCGCCATGAGTACGGCCGACGGCCCGGGCAGGGCGGTGACGGTGACCCCGGCGGCCGCGGCGGCCTCGACGAGGGGGAAGCCGGGGTCGCTGATCGCGGGCATGCCGGCGTCGGTCAGGACGACGACGTCCTCGTCGCGGGCGAGCTCGACGACCTCGGACGCCTTCGCCCGCTCGTTGTGCTCGTGCAGGGCGATGAGCCGCGGACGGTTCTCGATGCCGAGGGCACGCATCAGGTGGATGGCGGTCCTGGTGTCCTCCGCCGCGACGACCGTGGCGTTGGAGAGGGTCTCGACGAGACGGCGCGAGGCGTCCCCGAGGTTGCCGATGGGCGTTGCTGCGAGGACGATCACGCACCCATTGTCCCCGCACGGCGACGCCGGCGCGGTCCGGCGAGGCCCGGCGCGGCGACACCGCCGTGGCCCGGGGCAGCCGCGTCGGCGCGAGCAGCCCCGTCGCAGCGGGGACATGTGGTCGATCCGTAGGATGCTCAGCGATGACCAGCGAGCTGACCGACGACCGCACGGCCGTGCCCGACGGGCCGGTCGGCTCGCGCCTGGACGACTGGTGGGGGCGGGTGCTCTCCACGTCGCAGCGCGTCGCCGTGTGGCGGTGGACGGGTCCGCTCGCGGTGACGCTCCTCGCCGCCGTGCTGCGGCTGGTGAACCTCGGCACCCCGCACTCGCTCGTGTTCGACGAGACGTACTACGTCAAGGACGGCTGGTCGATCGTGCACCTCGGGTACGAGGGCACCTGGCCCGCGAACCCGAGCGGGGACGGCGCCCCGACGACCGACGACCGGTTCGTGCGCGGTGAGACGGACGTCTTCACGAGTGCCGCGGAGTTCATCGCGCACCCGCCGCTCGGCAAGTACCTCATCGGCCTCGGGATGCTGCTGTTCGGGGCGGACAACTCGTTCGGCTGGCGCTTCACGGTGGCCGTGCTCGGCATCGCGACGGTGTTCCTCACCGCCGTGATCGCCCGGTCGCTGTTCCGTTCGACGATGATCGGCACGCTCGCCGGGTTCCTGCTCGCGATCGACGGGCAGGCGATCGTGATGTCGCGGGTGACGCTCCTCGACGGCATCCTGACCTTCTTCGTCATCCTCGGGTTCGGGGCGCTGCTGCTCGACCGCCGACAGAGCCAACGGCGGCTCGACGAGTGGGTCGCCGCCCGCGCCGCCGCGGGCCGGACCACCCTGTGGGGGCCGGTGTTCTGGTGGCGTCCGTGGTTGTTCGCGATGGGCCTGGCCCTCGGGCTGGCGGCGGCGACGAAGTGGTCGGGGATGTACTTCCTGGCGTTCTTCGCGGTGTACTCCGTGCTGAGCGACCTGATGATGCGCCGCCGCGCCGGGGTCGAGTTCTGGTCGTCGAGCGCGCTGCTGCAGCAGGCACCGGTGTCGTTCCTGCTGACCGTGCCGATCGCCGCGGTGACCTACGTGGCGTCGTGGACCGGCTGGTTCGTCTCGAAGGACGGATGGGACCGCAACTGGCTGTCCTCGGGCGGCGACCGCTGGACCGGGCTGCTCGCCTGGGTGCCGGACAGCCTGCAGAACTGGTGGCACTACCAGTCGGAGATCTACGCCTTCAACATCGGGCTGCACACCCCGCACTCGTACCAGGCGAACCCGCTGCTCTGGCTCGTGATGCAGCGCCCCACGTCGATGTTCTACGTCGGCACGGACGCCGGGCAGGACGGCTGCTGGGCGAACCGCTGCGGCGAGGCGATCACCGGCATCGCGAACCCGTTCATCTGGTACGCCTCGGTCATCGCGACGGTGGCGCTGCTCGTGCTCTGGGTCCTGCGCCGGAAGTGGGAGTACGGCTTCGTCCTGCTCGGCGTCGCGGCGGGGTACCTGCCCTGGCTGATGTACGTCGACCGGACGGTGTTCCAGTTCTACACGATCGCCTTCGAGCCCTACATGGTGATGGCGCTGGCCGCCGCGATCGGGTTGGTGCTCGGCAGGCGGAGCGACGAACGGTCACGCCGGTCGCGGGCGATCCTGTGGGTCGGCGTGTACCTGGGCGTCGTCGTGCTGGCCTCGGTCTACTGGTACCCGATGTGGACGGCGATGCAGGTGCCGTGGGACTTCGTCCGGTCGCACTACTGGATCCCCAGCTGGCTGTAGCCGGCCTGGCAGGTCCGGCCGGTCCGGGCGCGCCAGTCGCGCTGGGCGCTCTGGTGGCGACCACCGCCGGACTGGAGGCCCGTGGCGGCGCCGCCACGGGCCTCCAGTCCGTCGCGGGTCAGGACTGCGCGTGCAGCGCGCGCTCGATCGACTCGCGGTCCAGCGGGTCGCCGAGCATCGGCGCGGTGTCGTCCGTGCCCGGCAGGACGCCCTGGATCAGGAGTTCCGCGTAGCGGCGCCAGGCATCAGGGTCGTGCTCACGGGTGGCGTCGGCGACCGCACCGACCATCGCGGTGAGCATCGGCAGGTCCCGGTAGTCGAAGCCGGGGCGGACGACGCCGGCGGTCTCGGCGCGGCCGATGATCGCGGCGACCTGGCGTTCGAGCCGGTCGCGCTCCTGCACGATGGACGGACGGGCCTTGCCGGCACGGACGATGGCGTCGGCGAGGGCACGGTCGCGTGCACGGAAGGCGAAGACGCCCATCAGGTACACCCGGAGCGCCTCACGCGGGTCGGACACGTCCGCGGCGCGCGCTGCGGCGTCGTTCATGGCCTCGAACTTGGTGGCGAGCAGCGCCTCGATCAGGGAGTCCTTGTCGGCGAACCGTCGGTAGACGGTGCCGACCCCGACGCCGGCCTCGTGCGCGATGTCGTTCAACGTGACGGAGAGCCCGCGCTCGGCGAAGCACTTGCGCGCCGTCTGCAGGATCAGCTCGCGGTTGCGCGCAGCGTCGGCGCGCAGCGGTCGCTCGAGGTCGGACACGGAGTCGGTGGTGCTCACGATCCGACCGTAGTTGCACTTTCTGGGAACAAGTGGATGCCCTCCTTCCGTTTCGGTCTACACTGACGACAAACGGATGCCTCGCATCCGGTTTCGTCACCACCACATCTCGGGAGTGCCCGACGGCGCGCACCTCCACCCCACCCTCCAACCTTCTCGAAGGAGGCTGCCGTGACGGCAGAACACACCGTGCCGACCCCCACCGGGACAGCACCCACGACTCCGGGCACCACCCCCGCCAAGAGCAACCACCGCTGGATCGCCCTGGCGGTCATCGCCCTCGCACAGCTGATGGTCGTGCTCGACGCGACCATCGTGAACATCGCCCTGCCCTCGGCCCAGGCCGACCTGGACTTCGGCACCGACCAGCGACAGTGGATCGTCACCGCGTACTCGCTGGCGTTCGGCTCGCTGCTGCTGCTCGGCGGTCGTCTCGGCGATCTGTTCGGCCGCAAGAACACCTTCATCATCGGGCTGGTCGGCTTCGCCGTCGCCTCGGTGCTCGGTGGCCTCGCCGACTCGTTCGGCCTGCTCGTCGCGGCCCGCGCACTGCAGGGTGTCTTCGGCGCGCTGCTCGCCCCGTCCGCGCTCGGCATGCTGACCACCACGTTCCGCGATCCCAAGGAACGCGGTCGCGCGTTCGGCATCTTCGGGTCCATCGCCGGCTCGGGTGCGGCCATCGGCCTGCTGCTCGGCGGCGTGCTGACCGAGTACGCCTCGTGGCGCTGGTGCCTCTACGTCAACGTCGTCTTCGCCGTGCTCGGCGTGATCGGTGCCCTCGTCTTCATGGAGAAGCCACCGAAGGTCGAGCGTCCGCGCATCGACGTCCTCGGGGTCATCACCATCACGCTCGGGCTCGTCGGCGTCGTCTACGGCTTCTCGAACGCCGAGACGAACGGCTGGGACTCCCCCGTCACGATCGCCATGCTCGCCGGCGGTGTCGTGCTGATCGCCGCGTTCGTGTTCATCGAGACCCGCGTCGCCCACCCGCTGCTGCCCCTGCGCGTCGTGCTCGACCGTGACCGCGGCGGCTCGTTCATCGCGATCGGCCTGGTCGCGATCGGCATGTTCGGCATCTTCCTGTTCCTGACCTACTACCTGGAGCAGACCCTCGGCTTCAGCTCGCTGCAGACCGGTCTCGCATTCCTGCCGATGCCGCTGTCGATCATGATCTCGGCGACGCAGATCGGTGGCCGCCTGCTGCCGCGCGTCGGGCCGAAGGTGCTCATCTTCGCTGGCGGCCTGGTCGCCGCGACCGGGCTCCTGCTGCTGCTCCGCACCGACCTGGACAGCTCCTACGCGGGCACCGTCCTGCCGGCGCTGATCGTCATCGGTCTCGGCATGGGCACGATCTTCTCGTCCGCGATGAACACCGCGACGACCGGGGTCGCCCGGGCCGACGCCGGTGTGGCCTCGGCGACGGTCAACACCATGCAGCAGATCGGTGGCTCGATCGGCACGGCGCTGCTGTCGACGATCTTCGCGGACGTCGTGTCGAACAGCCTGTCCGGGCTGACCGCCGCCCCGACCAAGCTGCAGCAGGCCCAGGCCACGCTCGACGGGTACCACGTGGCGTTCGGCATCTCGGCCGGCGTGCTCGTGCTCGTCGCCCTGGCCGGCGGACTGCTCATCAACCGGCAGTCGGTGCGGGTCGAGCGGCTCGCCCGTGCCGGGTCCGCCACGACCGGGAGCATCCCCGCCGCAGCGCACTGACGCTGGCGGTTCGCTCCGCGTCTTCGGCCCGTTCCGGTTCTGCCGGGGCGGGCCGTCGTGCGTGTGGGTGGGGGGCGGGGACACCCGTTCCACGACGATCCACCTGTCGAACGACGCGTGCATCGTCGATCGATGCGCACGCACTCGGTGCCTGCGCATGTTCCGACAGACCACTCGTCGAACGACTGGTGCATCGTCGATCACTGCCCACGCATGCACCTACCCCCACCCCCGGTTGCGCCGTGTGTCCACGTCCCTGGCCCACGTCAGGGGTGCGGATTATGGTGTGCGACATGGCCCCCGTCCTGACCTCACCACTCGTGTCGACGCAGTGGCTCGCAGACCACCTCGGTGCTGACGAGCTCGTCGTGCTCGACGCCTCGGTGCACACGGTCGGGGCCGGGTTCGACACGAGCTGGCTCCCCGGGCGGGACGCCCACGAGCAGCGCGGCCACGTGCCCGGCGCCCGCTTCGCCGACCTGATCGACGACTTCTCCGCCGCCGACGCCGACGTCCCGTTCACCCGCCCCGGCGCCGAGCGCTTCGAGGTCGCCGCGGCACAGCTCGGCGTGACGAACACCTCGACCGTGGTGGTCTACGACGACAGCGTCGGCGAGTGGTCGGCACGCCTGTGGTGGATCTTCCGTTCGTTCGGCTTCGACTCGGTCGCGGTGCTCGACGGTGGCTTCACGAAGTGGCGCGACGAGGGCCGCCCGGTCCGCGTGGGCGCACTCCACACTCGCGCGACGCCGTCCGACCCCGATGCCGGTGCGTTCCTGGCCGGCGAAGAACGTGCGCTCTGGGCCGACCACGACCGCGTCACCCGTGCGGTCTCCGGCGAAGAGCCGGCATCCCTGGTGTTCGCCGCGCCCTGGGCGGCCCTCGGCGACGACCACCCGCCGATCGTGCCGGGCAGCACCTCGATCACGGCGGACACCCTGGTGGACCCCGAGACGAACGCGTACCTGCGCGGCGCCGAGCTCGAGCGGGCCTTCGCCGCGGTGATCGGTGCCGACGAGATCGTCACGTACTGCGGGGTGGGCAGCGCCGCGTGCGTCGACGCCCTCGCCCTGACGGTGCTCGGACACGACCGGGTGAAGGTCTACGACGGTTCGCTGGCCGACTGGTGGCGGCACGAGCAGCTCGCCTCCTGACGGAACCGATCGAGGACCGTCGGCCGTGCCGCGCCGCACTACCGTTGCACCATGAGCACCAGACGCGCGGTCATCCTCGGCGGCACCGGCGGGATCGGCTCGGCCGTCGCACGAGAGCTCCTCGACGCCTCCGGCCGCGGCGGCGACGACTGGCAGGTGGAAGTCCTCGCACGCCGAGGCGGCCCCGCAGCGGACGCCCTGACCGCTTCCGGCGCCACGTTCACGCCCGGCGACCGCCGCGACCGTTCCGTCCTGCGCGACCTGCTCCGCCCCGGAGCCGATCTGCTCGTCGACACCGTCGGCCTGACCCGCGACGACGCACAGCAGCTCCTGCCGTTCCTCGACGACGTCGGCTCGACCGTCTTCGTGTCGTCCAGGTCGGTGTACGCCGACGAGCAGGGACGGCACGCGAACTCGCTCGACAAGCCGGTGTTCGGCGGCGCGGTCACCGAGATCCAGCCCACGGTCGCCGCCGGGGACGGTGACCCGACGAGTCGTGACGGCTACGGCGCCGCGAAGGTGGCGGCCGAGCAGGTCCTGCTCGACCACGGCGCCCCGGTCACGGTGCTCCGCCCGTCGAAGGTGTACGGCGTCGGCATCGGCCGCCCACGGGAGTGGTTCGTCGTCCGCCGTGTGCTCGACGGCCGGGAGCGCATCCTGCTCGCCGACCACGGCCGCGGCGTCGACCACACGACGGCGGCGAGCGGCATCGGTTCGCTCGTCCGGCTCGTCGCGGACGCGCCGGACCGCCGGATCCTCAACGTCGCGGACGCCTCGGCCCCGACCGCGCTCGAGATCGTGCGGACGATCGCCGGACACCTGGACCACCGGTTCGACGAGGTCCTGCTCGACGAGGACGCGCCCGCGTTCGTGGGCGGCACGCCGTGGTCGTCACGACCGCCGTTCGTCCTCGACACCACGGCGGCACGCGCCCTGGGTTGGGAACCGCCGCAGTTCGCGACCGCCGTCGCCCCGGAACTGGCATGGCTGGTCGAGACCGCCCACGCGACGCCCGCCGACGGCGACGTCCCGTGGGCCGACGACCCGTTCTGGGAGCACATGTTCGACTACGGCCCCGAGGACGCCGCACTCGCACTCCTCTCCCTCAACCTGGGCTGACACGGTGCCCCGGTCCGAGGTCCTGTTCATCGGCGGACGTTCCGGCGTGGGCAAGTCCACGGCAGCCGAGGCACTGCACGACCTGCTCGTCGCGGCGGACGTCCAGCACGCGGTGATCGAGGGCGACCTGCTCGACCTCGCGCACCCGGCACCGCACGTCGAACACCCCGACGCCCACCTGGCCGAGCGGAACCTCGCCGCGATCTGGGCCGGCTACCGGGCGATCGGGCACCACCGGCTCGTCTCCACGAACACCGTGTCCGTGCTCGAGCACGAGCGCCTCGCTGCAGCGATGGGCGACGATCCGCTGGTCAGCCTCGTCCTGCTCCGCGCATCCGACGACACGACCGCCGACCGGCTCGCACGACGAGCGGGCGGTGCGGTCCCGCAGGCGCAGCTCGCGCACAGCACGCGGACGGCCGGGAGGCTCGACTCGGCCACGGCGGACACGGTCACCCGGGTGGACACCGACGGCCAGAGCCCCGCCCAGGTGGCCGCACGGCTCGCGTCGATCACGGGCTGGCTCGAGCGCTGATCTCCCCGCACGACCTGTGCAGAGTGGGCGTTCCGTCCACAGTTGTCCCCGGGCGGTGGTCCGCCCAGTCGGCTGCGGGCACGCTGGAGCCATGAACGACAACCGCCTCGGCACCTCGGTCAGCCCCTACCTGCGTCTGCACGCCGACAACCCTGTCGACTGGCGCGAGTGGGGTCCCGAGGCGTTCGCCGAAGCGCGCGAGCGCGGGGTCCCGGTGCTGGTGTCGGTCGGGTACGCCACGTGCCACTGGTGCCACGTGATGGCGCGCGAGAGCTTCGACGACCCGGAGATCGGCGAGCTGCTCCGGCGGGACTTCGTGTCGGTGAAGGTCGACCGCGAAGAACGGCCGGACGTCGACGCGAGCCTGATGGCCTCTGCGAGTGCGTTCACGCAGCAGCTCGGCTGGCCGCTGACGACGTTCCTGACGCCCGACGGCCACGTCTTCTTCGCGGGGACGTACTTCCCACCCACTCCCGTCGGGCAGGTCCCGGCGTTCCGGCAGATCCTGGCCGCGGTGCTCGACGCCTGGACCGAGCGTCGGCACGAAGTCGACGCGAACGCGTCGGCCATCGCGACGGCGATCCGGCAAGGCGCCGTGGCGGACGCTGCCACCCGCTCGGGCGAGGGCGGTATCGGAGCCGACCCGGGCCTCCCGTCCGTCGATGCCATCCGGGCCGTCACGGACCAGCTGTCCCAGGCAGAGGACACCACCTACGGTGGTTTCGGCGGCGCGCCGAAGTTCCCGAGCACACCGCTGCTCGAGTTCCTCGCCGACGCGGCGGCCGACGGCGACGCCGAGGCCGACGGGTTGCTCGACCGGTCGTTGCACGCGATCCGCGCGTCCGAGCTGACCGACGCCGACGGCGGCGTCTTCCGGTACGCCACCAAGCGCGACTGGAGCGTGCCGCACTACGAACGGATGCTCTACGACAACGCGGGGCTGCTCGCGGTCGCGGGTGCCGAACAGGCCCGCGGCATCGCCGACTTCCTCCGCGACACCCTGCGCCGTGCCGACGGGGCGTTCGTCGCCGCGCAGGACAGCGAGTCGACCATCGACGGCCGTCGGGTCGAGGGCGAGTGGTACCGCCGACCGATCGCCGAGCGCGCCCAGCTCGACCCGCCACCGCTGGACGACCAGGTGCTCACGGGCTGGAACGGCCTGGCGATCCGGGGGCTGGCGATCGCCGGCGCACGGCACGGCGACCCGGAACTCGTCGCGCTCGCGCGGGGCGCGGCCGACGCGGTCCTCTCCGCACACGTGCAGGACGACCACGTGACGGTGCGGTCCAGCACACCGCGCGGGGTGTCCTCCGCACCGGCCACCGTCGAGGACGTCGGACTGCTCGCCGAAGGGCTGCTCGAACTGGCCCTGGTGACGGGCGAGGTCTCCTACGCGACCGTCGCACGCTCGCTCGTCGACGACGGCCTGGCCGAGCGCTTCGACGTCGACCCGGTGCTGGCCGCAGCGGGGACGGCCACAGGGGAACAGCCGCAGACGGCGATGCGGTCCGGCACCGTGGCGCTGGCGTCGGCCGCCGCGACGCTCGGGGCACTGACGGGTGACGAGGCACTGCGGGTCGCCGCGGCACGACTCATCGCCGACCGCGCCCGCACCGGGACCGAGCGACCCCTCGGTCACGCGGATGCCCTCGGTGTCACCCTCGCCCTGCAACGGCCGTCGCGCGAGATCGTCGTCGTCACGAGCGGCACCGACGACCCGATGCGGGCCGTGGCACACCGTGGTCGGCGCCCCGGTACGGTCGTCGCCACCACGACGCCGGAGCAGGCACGCGACTGGGCCGAGGCGGGGTTCTCGTTGTTCGAGGGACGCGACGTGCTCGACCCTGCTGCGTACGTCTGCCACGACCGGGTGTGCGAACTGCCGTCCCGGTCGGCGGACGCCCTGGCCCAGCAGATCGCCTGACGCGCCTCCCGCCCGGCGCGCCTGTATCCTGGAATGCTCATGTCTTCTCCGCTGCCCGTCATCACGTACCCGCCCGAACTGCCGGTCTCGCAGCGGCGGGACGACATCGCGGCTGCCATCCGTGACAACCAGGTGGTCATCGTCGCCGGGGCCACCGGCTCGGGCAAGACGACGCAGCTGCCGAAGATCTGCCTCGAGCTCGGTCGTGAGCACATCGGGCACACCCAGCCCCGGCGGATCGCGGCACGGACCATCGCCGAACGTGTGGCGGAAGAACTGGGCGGCGGGGAGCTCGGCGGGCTCGTCGGCTACCAGGTCCGTTTCACCGACAAGGTGAGCTCCGAGACCCGCGTGAAGCTGATGACCGACGGCATCCTGCTGAACGAGATCCACTTCGACCGCGACCTGAAGCGGTACGACACGATCATCATCGACGAGGCGCACGAGCGGTCCCTGACGATCGACTTCCTGCTGGGTTACCTGAAGCGGCTGCTCCCCCGTCGCCCCGACCTGAAGCTCATCATCACGAGTGCGACGATCGACCCGGAGTCGTTCTCGAAACACTTCGACGACGCCCCCATCATCGAGGTGTCCGGCCGCACCTACCCGGTCGAGATCCGGTACCGCCCCCTCGTCGCCGAAGACCAGGACGACGACGCCGACGACGAGTCGGACTCCCGCACCGGCGACAGCGGCAACGCAGCCGACGACCGCGACACCCTGCAGGGCATCACCGACGCCCTCGACGAGCTGGCACAGGAGGACCCGGGCGACGTGCTCGTGTTCCTGTCCGGCGAGAACGAGATCCGCGACGCGCAGGACGCGATCGAGGGCAAGCGCTACCCGGGCACCGAGGTCCTGCCGCTGTACGGCCGCCTGTCCGCCGCCGACCAGCACCGGGTCTTCGAGCGCCGGCACACCCCGGGCATCCGCCGTCGTGTCGTCCTCGCCACGAACGTCGCCGAGACCTCACTGACCGTGCCCGGCATCAAGTACGTGATCGACACGGGTACGGCACGCATCTCGCGGTACTCCCCGCGGGCCAAGGTGCAGCGCCTGCCGATCGAGGCGATCTCGCAGGCCAGCGCCAGTCAGCGCTCCGGTCGAGCGGGCCGCACGAGTGCCGGCATCGCGATCCGGCTCTACTCCGAAGACGACTTCGGCCGGCGCCCCGAGTACACCGACCCCGAGATCCTCCGCACGAACCTCGCCGCGGTGATCCTGCAGATGATCTCGCTCGGCTTCGGGGACATCGAGTCGTTCCCGTTCCTGCAACCGCCGGACAGCCGGGGTGTGAAGGACGGCCTCGACCTGCTCCGCGAGCTCCGCGCCGTCGACAAGGACGGCCGCATCACCAAGTCCGGGCGACAGCTGACCCGGCTGCCGATCGACCCCCGGCTCGGTCGCATGGTGCTCGAGGCCGGGCGGCAGGGCGTCGGGCGCGAGGTCATCGCCATCGTCAGCGCCCTGAGCATCCAGGACCCCCGCGAGCGGCCCCTCGAGAAGCGTGCGCACGCCGACCAGCTGCACGCCCGGTTCGCCGACCCGACGAGTGACTTCCTGACCCTGCTGAACCTCTGGAACCACATCGAGGAGCAGCAGGAGGAACTGTCGTCGAGCGCGTTCCGCCGGCTGTGCAAGGCCGAGTTCCTGAACTACCTGCGCATCCGCGAGTGGCAGGACCTGTACCGGCAGCTCTCCCGTGCCGCGAAGCAGGTCGACGTCCGAGTCGGGCAGGCCCGCTCCGACGACGGCGACGCCGTGCACCGCGCGCTGCTCTCCGGACTCCTCAGCCAGATCGGGCTGCGCGACCGCGAGAAGCGCGACTACCTGGGCTCGCGGAACACCCGGTTCGTGGTGTTCCCGGGCAGCGTGCTCGCGAAGAAGCAGCCGGACGCCGTGATGGCCGCCGAGCTCGTCGAGACGAGCCGGTTGTTCGCTCGGACCGTCGGCCGGATCGACCCCGCCTGGGTGGAGCCGCTCGCCGGTGACCTGCTCAAGCGCACCTACGGCGAACCGCACTGGGAGAAGAAGCAGGGGGCGGTCGTCGCCTACGAGCGCGTGACCCTGTTCGGCGTCCCGATCGTGCAGCGCCGCCGCGTGCAGTACTCGCGGATCGACCCGGAACACTCCCGCGAGCTCTTCATCCGGCACGCCCTGGTCGAGGGTGAGTGGGAATCGCAGCAGGCCTTCGACCGCGCCAACCGGAAGCTCCGCAAGGAACTCGAGCAGCTCGAGGAACGCACCCGCCGCCGGGACATCCTGCTCGACGACGAGAACGTCTACGAGTTCTACGACGCCCGCATCCCAGCCGACGTCGCCACGACCCGCGACTTCGAGGGGTGGTGGCGGACCACCCGCCGTGAGCAGCCGGACCTGCTCACGATGCGCCGGTCGGACCTGCTGGACGAATCAGCGGCCGAGGCCGCCGAGGACGACGTCGAGTACCCGACCCAGTGGCGGAGCGGCGACCAGCGTCTCGCCATCCAGTACCGCTTCGAGCCCGGCGCACAGGACGACGGCGTCAGCGTGCAGGTCCCCCTCGCGCTCCTGCCACGGATGCGTGAAGAGGGCTTCGACTGGCAGGTGCGCGGCCTCCGCAAGGAACTCGTCACCGCGCTCATCAAGTCGCTGCCGAAGCAGATCCGCAAGAACGTCGTGCCCGCTGCCGACTGGGCCGAGAAGATCGTCGCCGAGCTGCCCGACGACGCCCCGACCGAGCCGACGGAGTCGTTCCGCGCCACCCTCGCCAAGGCGATCCAGCGCATGACCTACGTCCCGGTCTCCGAGTCCGACTTCGACCTGTCCCGCGTCCCCGCGCACCTGCTGCCGACGTGGGCCGTGGTCGACGAGCGTGGTCGCCGGGTCGAGACCGGCAAGGACCTGTCGGCCCTGCAGACCAAGCTCAAGGACCGGACCCAGCAGAGCGTCGCCTCCGCCACGGCGAAGGGCGCAGGACGGACCGGAGGCGCGGCTCGCGTCGCATCCGCCGGCGCCGGTCGCCCGCTGGAACAGTCCGGACTCACCGCCTGGCCCGACCAGGACCTGCCGCAGACCCTCGACACCAAGCAGGCGGGCGGCGTCATCCGCGCGTACCCGTCCCTGGTCGAGGAAGGCAGGGGTCCGAAGGCGACCGTCGGCGTGCAGCTGCTCGCCACCCCGTCCGACCGCGTCGTCCGGATGCCTGCCGGGGTCCGCCGTCTGGTGATGCACGCGGTGCCGTCGCCCGTGTCGTACATCCAGTCGCACCTGACCGCGCAGGAGAAGCTCGCGCTCGCCGCCAGCCCCTACCCGTCGACCGCCGCGCTGTTCGACGACGTCCTGGCCGCCGTGGTCGACGCCGGCATCCGTCGGGCCCACCCGGACGGCCTCGTCTTCACGAAGGCCGAGTTCGAGTCGGTCCGCGATGCCGTGTCGGCCTCCGTCGTCGACACGATGTTCACCGCCGTGTCCGAGGTCGCGGCGGCCCTGGCCGCGCAGCGCTCCGCCGAACGGGCACTCAAGCAGGCGAACTCGATGTCGCTGCTCGCCGCCCTCAGCGACATGCGGCAGCAGATGGAGCGCCTGGTGTTCCCCGGGTTCGTCGCCGTCGCGGGGCTCGACCGGCTGCGCCGCATCCGCGTCTACCTGCAGGGCATCGAGGCCCGCGTGCAGAAGCTGCTGCAGAACCCCGGGCGAGACGCCACCTGGATGCGCGAGGTCACCGTGGCGACCGACCGCTACACCGATGCCGGCGGTGCCTTCCCGCCCGCGGTCGGGGCGCACCCGGAGCTCGTGCACGCGCGGTGGATGCTCGAGGAGTTCCGGCTCAGCCTGTTCGCGCAGGAACTCGGAACCGCCGAGACCGTCTCGTTGCAGCGGATCACGAAGGCCCTGACCGCCGCGCGCTGATGGGTCTACCGTGTCGGCCATGATCGGCACACTCGACGTCGTCGTCCTGGACTGCCCGGACACCCGCGCCCTCGCCCGCTTCTACGCCGAGCTGCTCGGCGGGGAGATCGTCGGCTTCGACGAGGACTGGGCGGAGCTCGCCCTCCCGTTCACCGACCACCGTCCGATCCTGGCGTTCCAGCAGGTCGACGACTACCGGGCGCCGGACTGGCCGGGGCAGACGGTCCCGCAGCAGAGCCACCTCGACGTGAAGGTCGACGACCTGGACGACGGCGAGGCCGCGGTGCTCGCGATCGGTGCGACGGCCACGGGGGCGGGCACGGAGACGTTCCGCGTCTACCTCGACCCCGCGGGGCACCCGTTCTGCCTCATCCGGCCGTCGGACTGACCGGTTCAGTCGCCAGGCCCTCGACCACGGTGACGTTCGGCAGTGCGGTGAGTGCTGCGCCGGGTAGGAACAGCTTCGCGGCGCGGCGCCCGGCGCCGATGACTACCTCGGGGGCGTCGAGGACGCGCGCGTCGATGTAGAGCGGCCACGACGACGGCAGCCCGATCGGGGTGATGCCGCCGTACTCCATGCCGGTCAGCTCGACCGCTTCGTCCATCGGGGCGAAGCTCGCCTTGCGGACGTCGAGCAGTTGCTTCACGACCCGGTTCACGTCGAGCTTCGTCGATGCGAGGACGACGCAGGCGGCGTAGCGGACCTCGTCGCCGCGCTTCCCTGCGACGACGATGCAGTTCGCGCCGCCGGCCAGCGGGTAGCCGTACGCCTCCGAGAACGCGGCGGTGTCGGCCAGGTCGGCGTCGATCGGGGCGCCCTCGATCTTCATGACGACCTCGGTCGGCAACGCGACGAGGGCTTCGGCGACGGGGATCGCGAGGAATCCGGTGGCGACCAGGGCGGGAACACGTTCGAGCGTCGGCATGGCTCCACCGTAGGGAAGCGATCCCGCACGAGGGTGGAGCCATGACCGAACTCCGGGCGATCGACGTCGACCAGTGGCCCCGCCGGGAGCACTTCGAGCACTACCGGCGCCGGGTGCCCTGCGCGTACGAGGTGACCGTCGAACTCGACGTCACCGCCTTCGTCGCGCGCGTCCGAGCGACCGGCCGTCGGACCTACGCGTCGCAGCTCTGGGCGATCGCGACCGTGGTGAACCGGCACGACGAGTTCCGGATGCAGCTGCTGGACGACGGCTCCCCCGCCGTGTGGGACTGCGTCCACCCGATGTTCACCGTGTTCCACCCGGACACCGAGACGTTCTCCGCCCTGGTCGTGCCGTACGACGAGGACTTCGGCACCTTCCACGACGCCGCGGTGTCGACGATGGCGCAGTACCGGGACGACACCCGGATGTTCCCGCAGGACGACCGGCCCGGCAACGTGTTCGACGTCTCGACCCTGCCGGGGGCGTCGTTCACCGGCTTCTCGCTCCAGGTGCGCGACGGCTGGGACCACCTGCTGCCGATCATCACGCTCGGCGGGTACCGGACCACTGGTGACCGGACGCTGCTGCCGCTGGCGTTGCACGTCGACCACGCCGCTGCCGACGGCTTCCACACGACCCGGCTGCTGCGCGAGCTCGAGGAGCTGTTCGCCGACCCCGGCTGGCTCGGCTGACCTTGCCCGCCGTCCCACCGCATCTCCTACGCTGACCCCATGACGTCGCAGTCGGACTCCCCCGCCCGCAAACGCATCGGGCTCGTCGGCGCGGGCGGCATCTCCGTCGCCCACCTGCCCGGGCTGCTCCGTCTGGGCGACGTGGTGGTGCACGCTCGCGAGGGCGCCCACGAACTCGTCGCCGCGTTCACCGACACCGCCCGGGCCGAGGGCAGCACGATCACCGTCGCCGACAGCCTCGACGAGCTCCTCGCCGCGGTCGACGTCGTCGACGTGGTGGTCCCGACGCACGCCCACGCCGAGGTCGTCCGTGCGGCGATCGCGGCCGGCAAGGACGTCGTCTCCGAGAAGCCCCTGGCCCGGACCGACGCGGACGCGGCGGACCTGGCAGCCCGCGCTGCGGACGCAGGCGTGCAGCTCTACCCGGCCCAGGTGGTGCGCTGGTTCCCCGCGTACGCGCGCCTGCACGAGGCCGCGACCACGGGCCTCCTGGGCGACCTGGCGGTGTTGCGGTTCTCGCGGTCCGGCGCCTTCCCCACCCACGTCCCCTGGTTCGGCGACCGCGCCCTGTCGGGCGGGATCGTGATGGACCAGATGATCCACGACCTGGACATCGCGCGCTGGGTGGCGGGCGAGGTGACCCGCCTGTCGGCGGTGAGCGTCCGCGCGGGTTCCGAGGCCGAGCCGGTCGAGGCGGCGCACGTCCTGCTCACGCACGAATCGGGTGCGATCAGCCACGTCGCCGGGCTGTGGGGGCCGCAGCACCTCGCCTTCACGACCGAGTACTCGGTGACGGGGACGCTCGGCAGCCTGTCGCACTCGTCCCGGGCCGAGGAGGACACCCGGAGTGACCTGGCGGCACCGGCTTCCGTGGACGGTTTCCTGCCGGCGGTGGACCCGGCGGACGACCCGTACGCGCTGGAGCTCGCCGACTTCCTCGCCGCGTTCGACGGTGGTGCACCGCCCCGGGTGACCGTGGACGACGGCGTCGCCGCGGTGCGGATCGCGAACGCGGCGATCGCCTCGATCGAGTCCGGCCAGCCGGTCGAGGTCGCGCGGTGACGCTCCGGGTCGGGGTGCTCTCCTTCGCCCACACGCACGCCATCAGCTACCTCGGCGCCCTGGCGGCGATGCCCGACGTCGAGGTGCGCGGCACGGATCCGGACGGCACCTCGACGGGGACGGAACTCGGCGACCTGCGCGGCGCCGAACTGGCACGCGCGCTCGGCGTCGGGTACGCGGACTCCGTCGACGAGCTGCTCGCCTGGGGTCCGGACGCGGTGATCGTCACGAGCGAGAACGCGCGGCACCGCGAGTTCGTCGAGCTCGCGGCGGCAGCGGGGGCACACGTGCTCTGCGAGAAGCCGCTCGCGACCTCGTGGCAGGACGGCCTCGCCATCCGCGATGCGGTGGACCGCGCCGGGGTGCTGCTGATGACGGCGTTCCCGGTGCGCTTCGCCTCGGCGTTCGACCGGCTGCGCGCGACGCGGGACTCCGGCGCACTCGGCACGGTGTTCTCGGTGCGGGGCGCGAACAACGGCATGCTCCCGCTCGCCCGGGACTGGTTCACCGACGTCCGACTGAGCGGAGGCGGCGCCCTCGTCGACCACGTCGTGCACGTCGCCGACCTGATCGACGGGCTGACCGGAGCGGCACCGGTGTCCGTCACCGCCGTCACCAACCGGGTGCTGCACGCGGACCGCGCGAACGCCGAGACCGCGGGCCTGGTGACCATCACCTACGACGACGGCACGATCGCGGCGATCGACTGCTCGTGGAGCCGACCGGACACGTCGCCCGTGTGGGGTGGGCTGACGCTCGACGTCGCCGGGACGGGCGGCACGGTGTCGGTGGACTTCTTCGGGGCGGCTGCTCGCGGACTCGACGCGGTCGGGGGCCGACCGATCGAACTCCGGTACGGACCCGACCACGACCTGCCGATGCTCCGGACGTTCCTGGCGGCGGTGCGGTCCGGGGAGCAGCCGCAGCCGGACGTCGGGGTCGGACTCCGGACGCTGTCGATCGTGCTGGCGGCGCAGGAGTCGGTGCGGACGGGCAGGACGGTCCCGGTGCAGGTCGCGGGCTGAGCGCTGCCCTGCTCCGCACCGTCGCCACCGCCCCGCGCTACGCTCGTCCCGATGCGCGCAACCGTGCGGGACGTGGCCGCCCTCGCCGGGGTGTCCCCGAAGACCGTCTCCAACGTCGTCAACGGCGGCGTGGTCGTGCGCCCGGAGACCCGTGAACGCGTCGAGCGGGCGGTCGCCGAGCTCGACTACGTGCCGAACCTGTCCGCCCGCGGGCTCCGGAACGGCCGCTCCGGAGCCATCGCGTTGACGCTGCCGGAGATGGGCAGCGCCTACTCCGCCGAACTCGCGCAGTCCTTCGTGGAACTCGCCCGCGAACGCGGCTGGGTCGTGCAGCTCGAGCAGACCGGCAACGACCCGGCCCGCGAACGCGAACTGGTCTCCCGTGCCCGGGCACACCTGGTGGACGGGCTGATCCTGAACCCGGTGTCCCTCAGCGCGAGCGTCCTGGCCTCGACCGAGGGGCTGCCGCCGACCGTCGTCATCGGCGAGGTCGAGCCCGAGCACGTCGACCAGGTGCACGTCGACAGCCGCGCGGCGGCCGAGCAGGTCACCGAACACCTCATCGCACACGGGCACCGGCGCATCGCGATCGTCGGGGCGTCACCGGAGGGCGCCGCGACGGCGACGAGCGAGCTCCGCGAACGCGGCTACACCGCCGCGCTCGCCGCCGCCGGCATCACGCCCGACCCGTCGCTCCGGGTCCCGCTGCCGTCGTGGACCACGAGTTCCGCGGCGACGACCTTCGCGGCCTGGCTCGACGAGCACCCCCTGCCCGACGCCGTCTTCGCCTTCACCGACTCGATCGCGTTCGGGGTGCTGCACGTCCTGGCCGCCCGCGGGGTCCGGGTTCCCGAGCAGGTCAGCGTCATCGGGTTCGACGACGTCGACGCGGCCGCGTACGCGATCCCGTCGCTCAGCACGGTGTCGTTCGACCGTCGGGCCTTCGCGACGGCGGCGCTCGACCTGCTGACCCGACGGATCGCGGACCGCGGGGCAGCGCCGGAGACCGTCGTCGTGCCGCACCGGATCGTCGAGCGCGCGAGCGTCGCCGGCCGCCCGCGCTGACGCCACTGCCGCGCCGCGCCGCCGCTGCCACGCCGTTTCGCGCTGGCCGACACCTCACGCGGTCGCGCGCCCACGAAGTGTCGCTCAGCGCGAAAGACCGCCGGAGCCGCCGCCGGAGCCGCCCCCGCCCGGGTCCGCCGCCGCCAGCACCGCCGACCGCGTCCGCGCATCACCGAGGATCCGGAAGTGCCCACCCACCGGCAGCCGCACGTTCGTCGCCCCCTGGAGCTCGCTCCCCTCGGGGATGAGCGTGTCGAACACCCCGTACACCGAGGTGATCCGCGCGTTCGCGTCGAGTTCCCGCGCCAGCCCCGCCAGCACCGGATCAGCCGCCCGGAACGCCCGCAGGTGCGGCACCGGCGCGAGCCGCGCGTAGACCGAGCCCGCGAAGGGCGTCGACACCGCGACCATCCGGTCGATGCGCTCGTGCTGGTCGAGCTGCGTCATCGCGTACTTGCCGATCAGCCCGCCCTTGCTGTGTGCGAGCACGAGCACGTTCCGCAGGTCCTGTTCCTCCAGGGTCGCGATCACCTCGCGCGCCGAGTCCGGCACGGGTCGCAGGTTGTGCCGCAGGACGGGCAGCACGTGCACCGGGTGTCCCCGGTCGTGGAGCGCGTCCATCAGCGGCCGCATGAAGTGCCAGGTCTCGTAGACGCCGGGGACCACGACGACGGGCTGCCCGGCGCCGGTCCGGTAGTCGTCCGCGGTGGTCGGGCCCAAGCTGCGCACCTGCCAGCGTGCCGCGTACCCCCAGTCGAGTGCGGCCCACCACGCGCGTCGCACCAGCGGGACACGGCCTGGAGGCCCGGATCGCGCCGTCCGCGCCGCCTCCGTCCCCGACGTGGTCGGCCGGGTCATCGCAGCCCCTCCAGGCGCTCGGCGCTGCGGAACGTCTCGAGGAGGCGTGCGAAGGCGTCCGGCTGCCGTTCCTGCACGTGGTGCGGGCCGGCCAGTTCCACGAAGGTGCCGTTCGGCGCAGCGGCCGCGACCCGAGCCGACCAGTCGTGCCGCGCGATCGGGTCCTGGGCGCCGCGGACGACGAGGACGGGCTGCATCACCTCGGCGATCGTCTGCTCGGTCGGGTAGCGGAGCATCGGCCCGAGCTCACGCGTGTACTGCCGCATGCTCCGCAGGTAGTCGGTGACCAGGACGCCGTTCATCCGGACCCCCTCGACGAACCCGTCGCGGCCCAGGTCGAGCGCCTGCAGCGGGAGCGATCGCCGCTCGGAGTCGATCACCGGACCGACGAGCACGATCGCCGCGACGGTCTCCGGGTGGCGCCGGGCGGACTCGACCACGACCTGGGCACCCATCGACTGCCCGACGAGCACCAGGTCGCCGTCGACCAGGTGGCGGACCGCCCGAACGACCACGTCGCCGAGCTCCTCGATGGGCAGCCGCCGACCGGCCGCGGGCAGCCAGCCGAACCCCGGCAGGTCGACGCTGATCGTGCGGTGCTCGGCGGCGACGGCGCGCTGCGACCGAGCGAAGGACCGGTGCGACATCCCGATGCCGTGGACGAACACGACGGTGGGGTCGGTGTCGTCGCGGACCGGCTCTCGCGCCGCCATGGTGTGCAGGCGCACGGGCAACCCGTCGATCCGGACGGTCTCCACAGCAGCGCGCACGAGCCGAGGCTACGCGGCGGTTCGCAGCACCGGGTCAGCCTCGTCATCGGCCGCACATAGCCGGGCCGTGTGCACTCCTGGCATGAGCGACACCACTCCCACCAACGGCCACGGACCGGACGGCTCCGACCCGGCGAACCGGGCGACCACGCCGACCGGCTGGGGCGCCGCCCCGACCCCGACGTCGACCTCCACGCTCGACGCCCCCGCGCCGCAACAGCAGCAGCCGTACCGCGCGGATGCCGGCGCCACGACCCCGGGCGCCTGGGACTCCACCGCCCCGAACGGCACCACCCCCTGGTACGGAGCCGCAGCCGGCGCCGCGAGCCCGACCAACCGCCGCAACACCGGCCCGAAGCCCCCGTGGTTCTGGCCGCTCCTCGCCGCGATCGTCGGACTCGCCGCACTGCTCGTCGGCGGAGGCGTCGGGTTCGCCATCGGCCACGCGATCGGTGCGGACCGGACGCAGTCGACCACGCAGGTACCCGGCACGAACCGGTTCCCGGGCAACGGCACCGGCCAGGCCCCCGGCAGCACCGACGGCACCGGGAGCTGACCGGCGGGTACGATCCGTCCCATGCGGAAGACCACTGCCGGTCTGTTCACGTCGGTCGACGGCGTCGTGCAGGACCCCTACGAGTTCCAGTACGACAGCTTCGACGACGAGCTCGGCGCGGCCATGGGTGCCTTCATGGCCCGCACCGACGCCGTGCTGCTCGGCCGGAACAGCTACCTCGAGTGGTCCGAGTGGTGGCCAGCCCACCCGGAGGACCCCTTCGGGCAGTGGATCAACCCGATCGAGAAGCACGTGGCCTCCACCACGCTCGGCGACGACCTGACCTGGCAGAACAGCACGCTGATCCCGGGCGACGTCCCCGCGTTCGTCCGCGACCTGCAGCAGCGCGACGGGGCGGACATCGCCGTGTGCGGCAGTGTCACGCTCGTCCGCAGCCTGCTGTTCGCCGGGGTCCTCGACGAACTGCAGCTCATGATCCACCCGGCGATCGCCGGCCGTGGCCGGCGACTGTTCGAACCGACCGATCCGCCCACGCGCCTGCGTCTGGTCGACAGCACCGTGACGAGCAAGGGGAACGTGCTGAACACCTACGGGCGGTTCGACGCCTGACGGACGTACCACGGGCCTCCCGGCCTCTGCCCGTCATGCGCCCTGGCAAACCGCGCGTACCCTCGTGGGTGACCATCCGCACCCGAGGAACACCGGAGCAAGCATGACCCAGGACACCCGCCCGCACGTCGTCATCGTCGGCGGTGGATTCGCCGGTGTGGCCGCCATGCGCGAGCTCGCTGACGCGCCGGTCCGGGTGACCCTGGTCGACCGTCACGTCTACAACATGTTCCAGCCCCTGATGTACCAGGTGGCGACGGGCGGCCTGAACGCCGGCGACGTGACCTACTTCCTGCGCTCGCTCCGGGCCCGCCAGTCGAACGCCGAGTTCCGTCACGGCCTGCTCACCGGCATCCGCACCGACGAGCGCATCGCCGAGATGTCCGACGGTGAGCACCTGCACTACGACTACCTGATCCTCGCCAACGGCGTGAACACGAGCTACTTCGGCACCCCCGGTGCGTACGAGTACGCGTACTCGATGTACTCCCGCTCGCAGGCACTCCGCATCCGCGACGAGCTGTTCACCCGGCTCGAAGAAGCGGCGGCCAACCAGGGCCCCGACGAGATCCGCATCGTGATCGTCGGTGGCGGTGCGACCGGCGTCGAGATGGCCGGCGCGCTCGCCGAGCTCCGCGACCAGGCACTCGTCGGCGCGTACCCGGAGATCGAACGCGGCAACATCTCGATCACGCTCGTGCATCGCAGCGGCGAGCTCCTCAAGCCGTTCGCCCCGCGCCTGCGCCGCTACGCCGCCAAGGTGCTCCGCAAGCGCGGTGTCGTGCTGCGGCTGAACACCGGCGTCTCCGAGGTCAAGCGCGACGGCGTGATGACCGCCGACGGCGAGTTCATCCCCGCGTCGCAGGTGATCTGGGCGACCGGTGTCGCCGCCCACAAGGAGGTCTCCGGATGGGGCCTGCCGCAGACCCACGGTGGCCGCATCCAGGTGAACGACGACCTGAGCGTGAAGGGCGCCGAGCGGATCTTCTCCGCCGGTGACATCGCCGCGCAGGACGACGCCCTCGCCCAGCTCGCCCAGCCCGCGCTCCAGGGCGGACGGCACTCGGCGCGGCAGATCGTGCGCCTGCTCGAGGGCAAGGCCACCGAGCGCTTCAAGTACTTCGACAAGGGCACCATGGCGACGATCGGCACGAACGCCGCAGTCGCCCAGCTGCGCGGCGGGATCACGATGGTCGGCCCGGTCGCCTGGCTCGCCTGGGTGTTCGTGCACATCACGAGCCTGCTCGGCGCCGGCAACCGGATGTCGACCCTGACGCACTTCTTCGTCCGCTACGTGTGGTTCATGCGGAAGCGCTCGATCCCGATCGTCGGCGACGTGCGCCCGGTGCGCCCGAACGGCGACCGCGAGCCGGACCCCTGGCAGCTGCAGAAGGCCGAGTAGCCGCGCGCGGTCGCTCGCACGCTCGCTTCGTGAGCAGGAACGGTCGGGTCCGCACGTCGGACCCGACCGTTCCTGCTCACGGTGTGCGTGCGGTGGACGCGGGGCGCGACGGCCTGGAGGCGCGGTGCGGGCCGGCCACGGGCCTCCCGGCCGGCGCGTGGTGCGCGGGGCTGGCGCCGACGCATGGTGCGGACCGCGGGGCCGGCCGACGCGGAACGACCATGTCGCTGTCGTACGACAGCGACATCGTCGCTGCGCGCGCTTCGCAACAGCGCGCGCGTGCAAGGAACGACGTTGTCGACGTCGTGCGACGTCGACACTGTCGTTCTGCGTCGGCCCGAACGAGCCTGACGCCCCCGCTCGTTGAGACTCCTCTTACCCGCGAGGAGGACCCTGGTCGGCGACACGCAACCGAGCAGCGCGGGGAGGGACCATGGCGACGACCACGCTGACCCACGCGCCGACGCAGGCGCAGCCACAGCACCACACGGCCGCCCCGGAGCGCTCCGGAGCGGGGACGCAGCAGGCTCCGCCACCCCCGCTGACGCACCGCGCACCCGCGCTCGACGGACTCCGGACCCTCGCCATCCTGGTCGTCGTCCTGTACCACCTGCACGTGCCGCAGTTCGAGGGCGGCTTCATCGGCGTGACGGTGTTCTTCGTGCTGTCCGGCTTCCTCATCACGACGCTGCTGCTCGGCGAACGGCGTCGTACCGGGCGGGTGCGCCTCGGGACGTTCTGGGTGAAGCGGCTGCTCCGCCTCTACCCGGCACTGCTCGCGTTCGTCGTCGTCGGGCTCCTGCTCTGGAACTGGGTCGGTGACTACAAGGGCGCTTCGCTGCAGTCCGGCGAAGCGGCGCTCATCGCGCTGACCTACACGGGCAACCTGTTCCGCGCCTTCTGGGACACCTCGCAGGGCGTGTTCGCGCACACGTGGAGCCTGTCGATGGAGGAGCAGTTCTACCTGGTGTGGCCGCCGGTCCTGGTCCTGCTCGCCGCACTCCGGGTCCGCCGTCGTTGGCTCCTGGCGGGGCTCGGGGTCCTGGTCATCGGGGCTTCGGCGGCGTCGTGGGTGAGCTACCGCAGCCCGAGCGGCGGTGCCACCCCGGACGTCTACTTCTCGCCCGTGCTCGGTGTCGTGCCGCTCGCGATCGGCTGCGGACTGGCCCTGGTGCTCGACGACGAACGGGTGCGCGTGCGGGCCGCCGGAGTCCTCGGACACGTGGCGACCTGGCTCGGTCTCCTGCTGCTGGTCGGGGTGCTGCTCTGGATCGACGATGACTGGACGCAGCACGCGTCGACGTTCGGCATCGTGCTCCCGCTGACCGGGCTGATCGCGGCGGTGGCGATCGGCGGGCTGGTCTCGGTCCGCTCCCCCGTGTCCGCCGCCCTGGCCTGGACGCCGGTGTCGTGGTTCGGCCGCCGGGTGTCGTACTCGGCGTACCTCTGGCACCCGCTGGTGATCGCGCTGCTCGGCACCTTCGCGATCGGCCCCTGGGGCTCGGTCGGCCTGGTCGGCGCGGTGGTGATCGTGTCGATCGGTGCCGCCTACGCCGTCGAGGTGCCCGTCGAGCGCTTCCGCGCACGGGTCCGAGCGGGTCGCAGTGCCGCCGCACCGGCGACCCCGCCCGCGCTCGCGCCCGCGCACGCGCCCGCGCCCGCGCAGCGCATCGAGTGAGCAGAACACGTCGAGTACGGCCCGCTGACCCGACGTCTTCTGCTCACTGAACGCCGCGGCGATCGGTCACCGTAGGCTCGCCCCGTGCCCATCGAACGCGTCGACGTCCTCGTCGTCGGCGGCGGCCCCGTCGGACTGTTCCTGGCGGCACTCCTGGCGGCGCAGGGCGTCGACGTCCGGGTGTGGGAAAGCCGAGTCGTGCCGCCGACCGGTTCGCGGGCCATCGGCATCCACCCACCGTCCCTCGACGCGTTCGCCGCGATCGGCCTGGACACCGCCGTGCTCGCCGAGGCGTCACTGGTGCACGCCGGCGTGGCCCGGAGCCGCGGTCGGACCCTCGGGACCCTGCGCTTCGACCGCGCGTCGCCGACCCACCCGTACGTGGCCACCCTCGACCAGCACCGCACCGAGTCCCTGCTCCGAGACCGGCTCCGGGCCAGCGCACCGAGCGCCCTGCGGACCGGGACCACCCTGACGGCGCTGTCCCGGCACCCGGACCACGTCGACGCCACCGGGACCGGACCGGACGGCGACACCGTGACGATCCGTGCGGCCTTCGTCGTCGGGGCCGACGGTGCCCGGAGCGCCGTCCGCGACCTGCTCGGCATCGGCACCACCGGCCGGGAGTACCCGGACCGCTACGTGATGGGCGACTTCGCCGATCCCGAGACACCGTCGGCCCGGTCGGCCGCGCTGGTCGACGTGGGCCCGGACGGGGTGGTCGAGTCCTTCCCGCTGCCGGGTGCGCGGCGTCGGTACGTCGCCCTGGTGCCGGACGACGACGCGTTCGCCTCGGCCGAGGGCAGCTGGACGGGCACGCCGGACCCCGCGGTCGTCGCACGCCTGGCCGCACTCGTCGCCGAGCGCACCGGCGTCGTCCCCGACCCCGCGACCTGCTCGATGACCAGCGGCTTCCGGGTGCGCCGCCGCACCGCCGACCGCGTGGGCGTCGGCCGAGCCGTGCTCGTCGGGGACGCCGCCCACGAGATCAGTCCGATCGGCGGGCAGGGCATGAACCTGGGGTGGCTCGACGCCGCCGAGCTCGCGCCGCTGCTCGCCGGAGCGGTCCGCACCGGCACGGCCGGGCCGTGGCCGGGCTACGCCGCCCGCCGCCAGGCAGCCGCCCGCCGCGCGGCTCGGCAGGCCGAGGCGAACATGGCACTGGGCCGTCCGCTCGGCCCAGTCACGGCGACCGGCCGAGAGGCGCTGCTCCGGACCGCCCTGTCCCTGCCGACCGCGCACGGCTTGGCCCGGCTCTACGCGATGCGCTGGGCCTGACGGCTCGCGTCCGGCGCACAGGCGCAATCGCGCAGTCGCGCAGTCGCGCAGTCTGTTCCGCGTCGTCAGGCGACGAGTCGCGCGCCCGCGAAGCCGAGCTCGACGACGAGCACGAGGGACGACGCGATGACCAGCCGGAACAGGGTGCGTGAAGCCCGTCCTGCGAGCACCAACCGGACGCCGACGACGGCGAGCACCGCCACCACGACGGCACCGAGGACCGCGAGCACGACCCCGAGCCCCTGCACGGGGTCGTCGCCGAGCACCTGTCCGCCGAGCACCAGCGCTGCAGCGACGACGAGCGAGGCGAACGCGACGATCCCCGCGCCCCGGAGCCCGAGCCGGTGCGGGAAGCCCCGCACCCCGGTGGCGGCGTCGTCGACCAGGTCGGGCAGCACGTTGGTGCAGTGGATCGCGATCCCGAAGACGGCCCCCGTGGCGATCGCCCACCACGCCGGCCACTGTCCCTCGGGCCCGGCCGCGACGGACACGACGGGCAGCAGCCCGAAGGCGACGACGAACGGCGCCACCGACCACACCGAACGCTTCAGCCCGGCGTCGTAGGCCCACCCGGCGGCGACGAGCACGAGGTGCGCGACCGCGGCGACCGGCCCCAGGAACAGCGAGAGCACCACGGCGATCCCGGCGGTGGCGTAGGCGGCGGTGCGGACGGTGCCGACGGCGATGAGGCCGCGGGCGACGGGCTTGTCGCTCCGCCCGACGGCCCGGTCGCGGTCCGCGTCGATCCAGTCGTTCGCCAGCCCGATGGACAGCTGCCCGGCGACGACCGTCAGCGCCACCAGCACCACGAGCCACACGGGGTGCCCCACGGCGGCGGCGATCACCGCGGCGAGGACGGTCACGGTGACCGTGGGTCCGGGGTGGGACGACGCGAACAGCAGACGCGCGGTCGACGGGGTGCGGCTGGCGGTCACCCGGTCAGCGTACGGATCGCCCCTGCGCGGTCGTGGGGCGGATCACGGAACCGCCGTCACCTCGACGCTGAAGCGGTCGACGAGCTCACGCTTGAGCACCTTGCCGCTCGGGCCGAGCGGCAAGGCCTCGAGGACGTGCACCACCCGGGGGTACTTGTACGCGGCGATCTCGGCGGCGACGAAGTCGACCAGGACCTGCGGCTCGACGGACGCGCCGGCGTGCAGGACCACCGCGGCCTCGACCTCCTGCCCGTGCACCGCGTGCGGCACCCCGAACACCGCGGCCATCGCGACGTCGGGGTGCGTGGCGAGGACCTCCTCGACCTGCCGCGGGTACACGTTGTAGCCGTTGCGGATGATCATGTCCTTCGTGCGGTCGACGATCGTCAGGTACCCGTCGTCGTCCTTCGTGCCCAGGTCACCGGTGCGGAACCACCCGTCGACGATGGCCTCGGCGGTGTCCTCGGGCCGGTCGAGGTACCCGTTCATCAGGTTGTGGCCGCGGATCACGAGTTCCCCGATCTCGCCGTGCGGCAGCATGACGATCGCGTCGCGGACCTCGGGGTCGGCGATCTCGACGTCGATGCCCCACACCGCGGTGCCGATGGTGCCGGGCCGCGGCGGTTGCCCGACGTGGTTGAAGGTGGCGACCGGCGAGGTCTCGGTCAGCCCGTACCCCTCGTGGATCGGCGCGTCGAAGACCTGCTGGAACCGCTCGAGCACCGCCAGCGGGAGCGAGGCCCCGCCGGAGATCGCGTACCGGAGCGTCGGCCGGGCCTCGGACCGGGTCGCCGCGTCGAGCAGCGCCATGTACATCGTCGGGACGCCCATGAAGATGCCGCAGCCGTGCTCGACCATCGCGGCGAGCGCCGTGTCACCGTCGAACTTCGGCAGCATGACGAGCGTCGCGCCGGTCCGGAACCCGGTGTTCATCGTGCAGGTCTGCCCGAACGTGTGGAACAGCGGCAGGGCGCCGAGCAGGACGTCCCCGCGGTGCATGTCGAACGTCGTCATCAGGTTGGTGTTGACCTGTTCGAGCAGCGCGAAGTGCGAGCCCTCGGCACCCTTGGGCTGGCCGGTGGTGCCGCTCGTGTACAGGATCGTGGCGGTGTCGAACGGGTGCCGCGGCACGTAGGTGTCGAGCGGTTCGCTCTGCGCGGCCAGGGCCTCGAGCCGGTCGGGGCCGGCCGCGGACCCGTCGTCGGTCGTCGCCGGCGCGAGCACGGTCACGACGTCGACCCCGGCGAGCTCGGCACCGGCGGCGCCCTCGCCGAGCAGCGGGGCAGCACAGACGAGCAGCGTCGCGCCGCTGTCGCGCAGGACGTACTCGATCTCGCGGCGCTTCAGCAGCGCGTGCACGGGCACGGCCACCGCGCCGAGGGCCAGCGTGGCGTAGTACACGCGGGGGAAGTCCGCGACGTTCGGCACGAGCATCGCCACCTTCGACCCCTCGGTCACGCCCCGCGCGCGGAGTGCCCCGGCGTAGGCCAGGGTCTGCGCCCACAGCTCGGCGTAGGTGGTGCGGACGTCGCCCACGATGACGGCGACGTCGTCCGGGTAGCGTGCCGCCGACTCGGCGAGGATCGCTGCGACCGACGCGGTCGCGCGGGTGGTGTGGGTGTCGTGCATGCCGGTCTCCGTCTTCGTCGACGACCTCGTCGTCGTCACCGCCGATCCTACGGCTCGACCCGGCGGACCGGTCAGGCAGGCTCGACCCGTGCCCGTGTTAGGCGGCGGACGCCGCAGGTTCCCGCCGGCGCACGAGCACCCCGGACGCCAAGGCGATCCCGAGCAGGACGACGAGTCCGCCGACGGGCTCGTTCCACCGCACCCGCTCCCCCAGCACGAGCACGCCGAGCGCCACCCCGACCACCGGCGTCAGGTACGTGACGGTGGAGGCGCGACCAGCGCCCCACGCCTGCACGAGCCGGGTGTTCCAGGCGTAGGCCAGCCCCGTGCCGACGCAACCGAGTGCGATCATCGCGGCCACGATCCTCCCGTCCAGCTGCACCGGACCGGTCGCGATGACGGGCGCGACCAGCAGGAGCATCCCGGAGGCCAGCGTCAGCTGGACCGTCGCCAGCGTGACCGGGTCGTACACGCTCGCCACGGCGACCCGGCGCAGGTAGGCGAGCCCGATGCCGTAGGACGCGGTCATGCCGAGCAGCGCGACCTGCCCCGGCACGCTCGCCAGGACCTCCGGGTCGGTCAGGACGTCCCACGGGCCGACCAGCACGAGCACCCCGACGATCCCGAGCACGATCCCGAGCACCTGCCGTCCGCGCAGCCGTTCGGACGGCACGAGCACCGCGAGCGCGGCCAGCGTCATGATCGGCGTCGTCGCGTTGTAGATGCTCGCGAGCCCGGACGGCACCGTCTGCTCGGCCCACGCCATCAGCGACGACGGCACCGCGTTGAGGAAGACCGCGACGACCGCCAGGTGCGCCCAGGTCCGCGGCTCCCGGGGCCACCGGCGACGGGTCGCCAGGAGCACCACGACCAGCGTGACCCCACCGAGCACGGTCCGCACGGTGGCGACCTGCTGCGGGGCGAGACCGTCGAGTCCGATCTTCGCGAAGAGGAAGCTCGATCCCCAGGTCAGTGCGACGAGGGCGTAGAGGAGGGCGTTCACGTGGCCTAGTGTCGGACCACCGGGTGACATGCGGCAAACGCATGTCGCTCATGCCGCCATGAGGAGAACGCATGACCGTCTCGGTCCAGCAACTGCGCGCGTTCGTCGCCACGCTCGACGCCGGGTCCTTCACCGCGGCGGCCGCCGCGCTGGGCGTCGGCCAGTCCGCGGTGTCCCACGCCGTCGCCGGGCTCGAACGCGAGGTCGGCGGCCCCGTGGTGCGCCGCGGCACGGTCGCCGCCGCCACACCGCTGGGCGACCGCCTGCTGGCCCACGCCCGCAGCGTGCTCGCCTCGGTCGAAGCCCTGGAGGCGGTGGTCCGGCCCGCCACGGCGCGCGGCACCGTGCGCCTCGCCGCCGTCCCCACCGTCTGCCAGGGCCTGCTGCCGCGGCTCCGCGAGCTGTGGGCGGTGACCCTGCCGGACGTCGACGTGCAGGTCTACGAGGGGGACGACGACGAGATGCCGGAGTGGCTCGAGGCCGGCACCGTCGACGCCGCCGTGCTCGTCGACCCCTCGCCGGTGCCCGACGGCGGCGTGGTCGTGGCGCGGGACGAGATGGCCGCCGTGATCCGCCGCGACCACCCCCTCGCCGAACTGCCCGCGCTCACCCTCGACGACCTGCACGAGGACGGTCTGGTGGCGGGCGGCGGTGGCTGCGAGTACCAGATCCAGAAGCTCCACGAACTCGACGGCCGGCCGTTCCGGTACGCCCACCGGGTGCGGGAGATGAGCACGATGTTCGGGATGATCCAGCGGGGCGAGGGTGTGTCGATCGTGCCGACCCTGGGCCGCGGGATGCTGCCGCCCGACCTCGTGATGATCCCGATGGCCCGGCGGCTCGAACGGACCCTGGTGCTGAGCGGGCCGTCGTCCCGTGCGTGGCACCCGTTGGCGCGGGCCCTGGTGGACGCGGTCTGAGACACGGGGCACCCCGACCGCCGACCTCCGACCTTCGGCGGATCCGCTCGTCGACCCGGCTCCCTAGGCTCGGGGCATGACCTCGACCACGCTCCCCGCCGTGCCGCTCGGGCAGCGTGTGTGGTCCCAGACCTGGCGTGTCGCCGTCGCGGCCCTGACCGGGCTGCTCACCGCGGGGCTCGTGTGGCCGACGATGGACACCGCTGGGTGGAGCGACCTGCACGTCGGCGCACTGATCCTCGGCGATGTGGGTGCCGGTCTGGCCGCCCTCGTCCTCCTGCCGTTCCGGCACCGGGCACCGTTGCTGATCACGGTCGTCATCGCTGCACTCAGCTCGGTCTCGACCCTGGCGGTCGGGGCGGCCGCGATCGCCACGGTGTCGCTCGCCACCCGGCGCCGGGCCGTCGAGCTCGCCGTCGCCGGTGCGGTGCTGCTCGGTGCCACGGTGCTCTACGACGTCGTCCTGGCGCCCGCGGCCGACGACATGCCGCTCTGGCAGATCTTGGTCGCGGGCGTCGTCGGCATCGCCCTGCTCGTGGTCATCGGCATCGCGATCGGGCAGCGCCGGGCGCTCCTGCTGTCCCTGCGCGAGCGCGCGGCCCTGCTCGAACGCGACCAGCAGCTGCGCGAGGACCGTGCCCGCGAGCAGGAGCGCGCCCACATCGCCCGCGAGATGCACGACGTCCTGGGCCACCGGCTGTCCCTGGTCGCGCTGCACGCCGGCGCGCTCGAGTACCGCGGCCCGGGGCTCACCCCCGACGAGACCGCCGCGGCGGCCGGGGTCGTGCGGGCCGAGGCGCACTCCGCGCTGACCGACCTGCGCGACGTCCTCGGGGTGTTGCGCGACCCCGCGGCGAACGGCGGCGATGAGGTGACCGGCACCGCGCCTCCGCAGCCGACGCTCGTCGACCTGCCCGACCTGCTCGACCAGGCGCGTTCCGGCGGTGCGACCGTCCGGGCGCGCGTCGACGCCGACGGCGCGGCGGTACCGACGGCAGTCGGCCGGCACGCCTACCGGATCGTGCAGGAGTCGCTGACGAACGCCCGTCGGCACGCCCCGGGAGCGCCCGTCGACGTCGTCGTCGAGACCGTCCCCGGCCCGGCGATCCGGGTGGTGGTATCGAACACGCTGGTCGACGGACCTGCGCACTCGGACACGTCCGGGCACAGGGCCGGGCACGGCCTGCGCGGGCTCGCCGAACGCGCCCGTCTCGTCGGCGGGAGCTTCCGCGCCGGCAGCGACGACGGACGCGTGCACGTGGTCGAGGCGGTGCTGCCGTGGACCCCGTGACCGCTCCCGTCCGCGTCGTCCTGGTCGACGACGACCAGCTCGTGCGCGTCGGGCTCCGCATGCTGCTCAGCGGCGACGACGGCCTGGTGGTCGTGGGCGAGGCGGGCGACGGGCTCGAGGCCGAAGGCGTCATCGCGTCGACCGCGCCCGACGTCGTGCTCATGGACATCCGGATGCCCCGGTGCGACGGGCTCGTCGCCACCGAACGCGAACTGCGCCGCCGACCCGACCTGGCCGTCCTGGTGCTGACGACCTTCGAGGGGGACGACCTCGTGCTCGGAGCGCTGCAGGCCGGCGCACGTGGGTTCCTGCTCAAGGACACCCCGCCGCACGAACTCGTGCAGGCCGTGCGGACCGTCGCGGCCGGGCGCTCGATCCTGTCCCCGTCCGTGCTCGACCGGGTCATCGCGTTCGCGGCCGGATCCCGCTCGGGCCAGGCGGCCGGTGGTCCGGGCGGCGCACCGGCCGGGCCACCGGTCGATGCCGCTGCGGACGACACCGAGGCACGCCGCCTGCTCGCCCTGCTGACCGAGCGGGAGCGGGAGGTCGCACTCGCCGTGGCGAACGGGGCGTCCAACGCGCAGATCGCCGCCGACCTGTACGTCGGCCTGGCCACCGTGAAGACGCACGTCGGGCACGTGTACGAGAAGTTCGGCGTCGAGAACCGGGTGCAGCTGGCGCTCGTGGTGCACGCGGCCCGGCGGGGAGAGCCGAGCGCGTGACCGGGGCGCCGGGTCGTCGGGTGATCGTCGGCTGAACGGTCGACGGTGCCCCCTCGGCAGGATGGGCCGATGGCCGAGACGCACGTGAAGACGTTCACCACCGCGGACGAAGCGGCAGCCGAAGCCGCCGGACTCGCCTGGCTCGCCGAGGCCGAGGACACCGGAGGCACCCGCATCGCCCGCGTGCTCGGGCGCCCGACCCCGACCGTGCTCGACCTCGAGCTGATCTCCGACGGCTCCCCCACCGCCGCCCAGGCCGAGCGGTTCGGCCGGTCCCTCGCACACACCCACGCCGCCGGTGCCGACCACTGGGGTGCACCGCCCGCCGGCTGGACCCGCGGTGCGGCGCTGCGGATGGGCCGCTCGCGCACGCCGTTCGTCACGGCCGAGCAGGCACCGGCGACCTGGGGCGAGTTCTTCGCCGAGTACCGGATCCGCGACTTCGTCCGCCGCATCGTCGATGCCGGCGGGTTCGACCACGCCGAGGCCGCCGTGCTCGAGCGGGTCGCCTCGCGCGTGGAGGACGGCACACTCGGGTCGCCCCAGCCCGCGCTCGTCGGGGACCGACCCGCGCGTCTGCACGGCGACCTGTGGGCCGGCAACGTCCTCTGGCCGACGGACTCGTCCGAACCGACCGGCGCCGTGCTCATCGACCCGATCGCGCACGGCGGGCACGCGGAGACCGACCTGGCACTGCTCGGGCTGTTCGGGCTGCCCCGGCTCGAGACGGTGCTCGCCGCCTACGACCGGGAGTCACGGCTGGCCGACGGCTGGCAGGAGCGCGTCGAACTCCACCAGCTCGCGCCGCTGCTGCTGCACGTGTTCCTGTTCGGCGGCTCGTACACCGGGGCAGCACTCCGGGCAGCGCGGCGGTACGCCTGACCCCTCGCACCGTGCGGCCTCGCTCACCCCGTGCGAGGTTGCCCGCCCCGGTGCCGGCGCCGCACCGTGCTGCCTCGCTCAACCCGTGCGGGGTTGCCCGCTCCGTGCAGCACTACAACCGCGCACCGAGCAGGCGACCCCGCACGGACCGAACAACAGCGCACCGTGCGCCGCGCCGCCGCCCGCCGCGCCTCCGCCCGCCGGCCAACCGCGCACCGTGCTGCCTCGCTCACCACGTGCGAGGTTGCCCGCTCCGTGCAGCGCTACAACCGCGCACCGAGCAGGCGACCCCGCACGGACCGAACGACAGCGCACCGTGCGCCGCGCCGCCGCCCGCCGGCCAACCGCGCACCGTGCGTCCTTAGCCCGCACATAGCCGTCGCAGTGCAGCAGTCGGGGAACGCCCCGGATGCTCATCGACATGACCACGTACCCGATACCCGTGACCGACCGACGCGACCCCGCGCGCAGTGCCGCGCGGGATCGGCGCCGCCCGCCCCTCGCCCGGCTGTTCCTCGGCGAGCGCGAGGACGCCCGCTGGCTCCGGCCGGCGTTCTGGGCGCTCCTGGCCGTGACCGCCGTGGTGTACCTGTGGGACCTCAGCGTCTCCGGGTACGCCAACAGCTTCTACGCCGCCGCCGTGCAGGCCGGCACGAAGTCGTGGGAGGCGTTCTTCTTCGGCTCCCTCGACTCGTCGAACTTCATCACGGTCGACAAACCACCCGCCTCGCTGTGGGTGATGGTGCTCTCGGCCCGGCTGTTCGGCTTCTCGAGCACCAGCCTGCTGCTCCCCCAGGCGCTGATGGCCGTCGGTTCCGTCGCCCTGGTCTGGGGCACGGTCCGCCGAACCCTGGCCCGACTCGGCGCCACCACCGCGAACGTCGGCGCGCTGCTCGCGGGCTTCGTCGTGGCAGCGACCCCGGCGGCGGCGCTGATGTTCCGCTTCGACAACCCGGACGCCCTGCTCGTCCTGCTGATGACCGCCGGGGCGTACTGCACGGTGCGGGCGCTGCCGAAGGGCAGCTGGAAGTGGATCGCGCTCGCCGGGGTCGCCCTCGGGTTCGCGTTCCTGACGAAGATGCTGCAGGGCCTGCTCGTCCTGCCCGCCTTCGGCCTCGTCTACCTGTTCGCTGCCCGCACCGGCTGGGGCCGGCGTGTGGTCGGCCTGCTCGTCGCCGCCGGCTCCCTCGTGGTGGCCGCCGGCTGGTGGGTCGTCGCCGTGTGGCTCTGGCCCGCCGAGTCCCGTCCGTACATCGGCGGCTCGACGAACAACACCGTCCTCGACCTGGTGTTCGGCTACAACGGCCTCGGCCGGATCTTCGGGGGCTCGGGCAACGGCGGCGGAGGCGGCGGCACGACCGGCGGCACCGCCGGAGGCTCGTTCGGCGGCTCGACCGGCCTGAACCGCCTGTTCTCGTCCGAGATGGGGCTCGAGATCTCGTGGCTCCTGCCCGCGGCGCTCATCGCCCTGGTCGTCGGGCTGGTCGTCGTCGGCCGTCGGCACCTGGCCGATCCCGCACGCGCCGGGCTGGTCCTGTGGGGTGGCTGGCTCCTGGTCACCGGACTCGTGTTCTCGTACATGTCCGGCACGATCCACCCGTACTACACGGTCGCCCTCGCCCCGGCCCTCGCCGGACTCGTCGGCACCGGCGGCGCCCTGCTCTGGCACGCACGAGCCCGCTTCGTCGGCCGCCTCGGCCTCGCTGCGATGATCGGTGTCACCGCGTTCTGGGGCTGGTGCCTGCTCAACGAGAACCCGACCTGGCTGCCGTGGCTGCGCTGGGTGATGCTCGCCGGGGGGCTGCTGTCCGCGGCACTGATCGTCATCGGCAGCGTGCCGTCGCTGCGCCGGCTCGTCACGGTCGGCGTCCTCGCCGGCACCCTGTTCGGCCTGTCCGGCACCACCGCCTACGCCCTCGCCACGACGACCGTCGCGCACTCCGGTTCGATCCCGAGCGTCGGTCCGGCGGGCAGCAGCTCCGGTGGGATGGGCGGCGGCACCGGTGGCTTCCCGGGAGGCACGGGCGGACCGGGTGGGTCGACCTCCGGCTCCGACGACGGCGGCTCCGACAGCACGTCCGACTCCCAGCAGGGTCCCGGCGGGACCCCGCCGGAGGGCGCCTCCGGCGAGGCGCCGGAGATGCCGGACGGCACGTCCGGTACGGCACCGGGCAGTGGGCAGGACGGCACGGACGACGCGACCTCCGAGGGCGGGTCGGGGACGGGCCTCCAGGCCGGGGGTGGTGGCGAGGGCGCGTCGACCTCGTCCGCACTGCAGGAGCTGCTCGAGGCATCCGACGCGAAGTGGGCGGCCGCGGTCAACGGATCGCAGTCGGCCGCGCAGCTCGAACTCGACACCGACACCGCCGTGATGGCGATCGGCGGCTGGTCGAGCGACCCGGCACCGACGCTCGCGCAGTTCAAGGCGTACGTCGCCGGCGGCGACATCGGGTACTACGTGTCGTCCGGCTCCGGCGGCGGCATGGGCGGCGGCTCGTCGACCGCGTCGGCGATCCAGGAGTGGGTCGCGGCGAACTACGAGTCGACGACCGTCGGCGGCCAGACCGTCTACGACCTGAGCAGTACGAAGTGACCGGCGACGAGGGCGCGGTGGATAGGCTCCGGGACATGCCCGGCACCCCGCTGCAGCGCACCGACGGCTCCCCTGTCCGCGCCCTCGTCGTCGACGACGAGCAAGCCCTGGCCGAGGCCGTCGCCCTGGCGTTCGCGGGCGACGGCTGGGCCGTACGGTCGGTGCACCGCGGGCGCGACGTGCTGTTCGCGGCCCGGGAGTTCCAGCCCGACGTGATCGTGCTCGACGTGATGCTGCCGGACATCGACGGGTTCGAGGTGCTCGAACGGCTCCGCGACGCCCGCGACGGCGTGCGGGTGCTGTTCCTCACCGCACGCGACGCGCCCGAGGACCGGCTCGCCGGGCTGACCGGCGGCGGCGACGACTACCTGACCAAGCCCTTCGGCATCGAGGAGCTGCTCGTCCGGGCCCGGATCCTGGCGCGCACCTCGACCCGGGTCGCCGCGGCCGGGACGAGCGCCGAGGTCGTGGTCGGGGACCTCCGGCTCGACGAGGACGCCCGCTCGGTCAGCCGTGCCGGGGACCCCATCGAGCTCACGCCGACCGAGTACGAGCTGCTGCGACACCTGGCCCGCAACGCCAACCGGGTCCTGTCCCGCGAGCAGCTGCTGGCGAGCGTCTGGGGCATGGACTTCGGCACGTCGTCGAACCTGGTGGACATGTACGTGTCGTACCTGCGGAAGAAGCTCGACGCCGGACGTGAGCCGATGCTGCAGACCGTCCGTGGGGCGGGGTACGTGCTCCGGCCGGCGACGTGAGCCGGCCCGGGCGCACCGGGCGTGTGCCGTCGTTGCGCTGGCGGATCGTGGCGGCCGTGGCCCTGCTGCTCGTGGCGACGAACGTCGTCGTGGGGGCGGTGACCGTCGTCGCCTTCCGTGGGTACCTGGTCGACCGGCTCGATGCGGAGCTGTCGACGGCGGCGATGCGGACCGTCGGCGGACGGGACGGGGCCGAACCGCCGCCCGGGGCCTCCGGGCCGCCGCCGGGGTCGTCGTCGTCGTCCTCGTCCTCGTCGGACGATCTGCCGGATCCCGACAACGCCTTCATCGGTGCGCCGGGGCAGTCGGCGGGCACGGTCATCGCCATCGTCCGCGATGACGATGTGGTGCTCGGTGGCTACACCGACGGGGACGGTGACCAGCGCCGTCTGACCACAGCGCAGCAGCGGACGCTCGCCGCAGTGCAGACCGGCGGCGACCCCGTGACGGTCGAACTCGGCGCGCTCGGCGACTACCGAGTGCAGGCGGTCAGCGACGACGGCGACGTGTTCGTCACCGCGCTCCCCCTCGGTGACCTCGACGCCGCGATCGCCCGGTTGCTGCTCGTCATCGGGGTCGTCACGGTGCTCGGGTTCGCCGTCGCCGCGTGGGCGCTCACGGTGCTCGTCCGTCGATCGCTCCGTCCGCTCGAACGCGTCGCCGCGGTGGCGTCCGGCGTGACCGCACTCGACCTGGAACGCGGCGACCCGGACATCCCCGTCCGCGTCTCCGACGCCGACCTGCGCGCGAACCGCGAGGTCGCGCAGGTCGGCAACGCGCTGAACCGGCTGCTGGGCCACGTCGCCCGGGCGCTCACCGTGCGTCGTGACGCCGAGGCCGGCATGCGGACGTTCGTCGCCGACGCCTCCCACGAGCTGCGGACCCCGATCGCCACCGTCCGGGCGTACGCAGAGCTGTCGGAGCGGACCTCGGACCTGGACGCCGTGCACCGCAACGTCGAACGGATCGGACGTGAGGCCGTCCGGATGGGCGACCTCGTCGACGAGCTGCTGCTGCTCGCACGGCTCGACGCCTCGGCCCTGGCGTCGGGGGCGCCGGCCTCGCAGGTCGTCCGCGAACCGGTCGACCTGACGTCGCTCGTCGTCGACGCCACGATGGACGCCCGCGCGACGGCGCCGGACCACCGATGGACGCTGCAGATCGTGGACGACCAGCCGGTGCTCGTGGCCGGTGACGAGGTGCAGCTCCGACGGGTGGTCACGAACCTGTTGACCAACGCCCGGACGCACACGCCGCCGGGGACTGCCGTCGTGGTGTCGTTGCAGTCGTTGCCAGGGTCGCGGTCGGCGTCTGCGTCTGCGTCTGCGTCTGCGTCTGCGTCTGCGTCTGCGTCGGACGGTGCCGTCGTCCGCTTCGTCGTGGCGAACGACGGGCCGCCGATCCCCGCCGAGTCCCTGCCGACGCTGTTCGACCGGTTCACCCGGGGCGAGGCCTCGCGCTCACGGGAGCACGGCACGAGCGGCCTCGGGCTCGCGATCGTGCGGGCCGTGGTCGTGGCGCACGGCGGCATCGTGCGGGTCGCGTCCGAGCCCGGCCGGACCGCGTTCACCGTGGACCTGCCGGCCTCGGGCGCTTCGTGAGCAGAAGACGTCGGGTGCCGGGACCGCACTCGACATCTCCTGCTCACCGAAAGCCGTCCCGGTCGCATACTGGTCGGAGAACGCCGGACGAGGAGGCCCCGTGACGAACGCGTACGACAAGCTCCCGGGCCGCCCCGACCCCGCCGACCTGGTGGTCGAGGTCCCGGCGTTCGAGGACGACCGCCCCCAGCCCGAGCCCGCTCCGCCGGCCGCGGCGCCGGAGCTCGTGGCCGCGACCGAGTTCGCGCGCTCCTCGCACGCACCGCCCACGATCCGCCGGACGCAGATGCAGGCGGGCGCCTGGATCGCGGGCGTCCCGATCGCGGCGCTCGTGGTCGTCGCGATCGTGCAGATCCTGCTGCACCGCTGACCGAGAGCGCGGCTGAGTGGGCCGCTCGGACGCGTTCTCACGCGCTCAGCGACACCTCACGCACAGCCGACCGCGTGAGGTGTCGCTGAGCACGAAAACCGGGCGTCGTCCGGATCGTCAGACGATCGACCAACGTCGAGGCCCATCGCGTGCATCCGCGTCGGAGCGCACGCAGGCTGGGTCCTGTCCGAGCAAGACGACCCGAACGGGTCACCACTGCAGAGATGGGAAACACGATCATGAACTCGTTCAAGCGCAAGTCCGTGAAGCTCCTCGCCGGCACCGCCCTCGGCGGCGCCGTCATCGCCGGGGCGTTCGTCGCTGCCCCCGCGCAGGCCGCCGAGCCGGCGCCGCCCAGCACCTCGTCGTCCGTCGGCGGCAGCGTCAACGTCAACCTCGACCCGGTCGCGATCGTCAACGCGATCAAGGACGCGGTCAACGACCAGAGCGACCGCGGCGGTGCCGTCCAGGCGGCGCTCGACGTCGGGTACTGGAACGCCGGCAACCCCGACCGCCTCACCGTCGCGGTGGTCAACAAGAACCAGGACATCACCGTCGAGGGCGACGTCGCGGACGCCCAGTCGATCGACATCAAGGGTGGCAACTACGTCATCTACTGGTTCAAGGGCCCCGGCAAGGTCACCAACAACGGTGACGGCGGCTGGCTGAACTGGGGTGTGTTCGGCAACATCGAGCGCATCGACAACGTCATCCACGTCAACGGCGGCTGACTCCCCCGTTCGTCGGCGACGCCCCCTGGGACCTCGGTCTCAGGGGGCGTCGCCGTGTGCTGTCAGCCTCGGGGAGCGTCGTCGCCCGCTTGCGCCGCTTCGATCGCCGACAGCCGGTTGCGTGCAGCCAGCCTGAAGTCCCTCCGAGACCGGATCCAGCCCCGGACGAAGGCGACCGACACCAGCGCCGTCCGGTTCGGCGCGTTCCAGGACTTCATCAGCCGGCCGAGGTGCCAGGCAACGGCCTGTCGGCTGTAGGCAGTCTCCTTGGCGATGGCGTCGTTCGACAGCCCACGGGCGGCGAGCGCCAGCATCCGTTCCTCGGTCTCGTCCAGGCCGGGCGCCGATGCCACCAGGTCGATGTCGTCGGTGCCGAGTGCTGTCGTCGGGTCCGCCGACGCCCCTCCGCGGTGCTGCGCCCAGGCCTCCGCCCAGCACGAGCCGAGTTCGTGCGCCACGAGTGATGCCCGGCTCATCGCGAGCATCGTCCGGCCGGCGTGGTCGATGGTCGTCGCGTGCTCGCGGGTGGCCGTGTGCATGACGAGGGCGAAGACACGGATCGCGGGCAGGGCGCCGCGGAGCACGACCGAGACGTCGACCTGCGGGTCGTCGGCGCTGGCGGCTGCGACCTCGCGGAGCCGCACCAGGCACTCCGGGTCGAGCGGCTCCCCACGCTCGACCGCGCGCAGTGCCGCGGGGAGCACGAGCGGGACGATCTGCTCGTACCGACGCCGGAGCCAGTCGTGCCCGTCGGGTCGGATGCCGTGCAACGGTGGCGCGAGCAGCAGCTCCGTGAACTCCGGGCACCGCTCGTCGAGCGCCAGCCCCAGCCGCTCCCCGGGGAGCAGTACGGCCGTCCGTCGTGCGTCGTCGCGCTCGGTCGTCATCGTGCGTCGAACGTATCCGGACAACAGGTGTCGTGTCCGCTGCGTTCACGTGGTGTTCGTTCTTACCCGGGCCACAGCGCCCTGCCTCGGCCCCCGTAGCCCCGCTGCCGAGCATGAGCGCCATGACGGAGACGAACCAGCCCCTCGACATCGACATCGTCGTCCCCTGCTACAACGAGCAGGACACGCTCGCCGCCCACGTGCGACGGCTCCACGCCTTCTGCCGGACGTCGTTGCACCACTCGTGGCGCATCACGATCGCGGACAACGCCTCGAGCGACGACACCGCCCGGATCGCCGACGACCTCGCCGCGATGCTCCCCGGCGTGCACGCGGTGCACCTGCCCGAGAAGGGCCGGGGCCGCGCGCTCAAGGAGGTCTGGGCGGCATCGCCGGCGGCCGTGCTCGTCTACGTGGACGAGGACCTGTCCACCGACCTCGCCGCGCTCGAACCCCTCGTGGCACCCCTGCTGTCGGGGCACTCGGACCTGGCGATCGGCACCCGGCTGGCAGGTTCGTCGCGCGTGGTGCGCGGCAGCAAGCGGGAGTTCATCTCGCGCTCGTACAACCTGCTGCTCCGGACGACGATGGGGGTGTCGTTCTCGGACGCGCAGTGCGGGTTCAAGGCGGTCACGAAGGCCGCAGCCGACCACCTGCTGCCGTTGTGCGAGGACGATGCCTGGTTCTTCGACACCGAACTGCTCGTGCTGGCCGAGCACGCGGGACTCCGCATCCACGAGGTCCCCGTCGACTGGGTCGACGACGTCAACTCCTCGGTGCACATCGCGTCGACCGCGACCGAGGACCTGAAGGGCATGTGGCGGGTGTCGAGGAACATCGCCACCGGGCGGGTGCCGATCAGCACGGTCTACGCGGCGATCGGTCGGCAGCCGTTCACCCCACCGAGCGTGGGGTTCCTGGGGCAGGTCCTGCGGTTCGGGGCGATCGGGGTGCTCTCGACCTTGGCGTTCGCTGCCCTGTACGCCCTGTTCCGGCCGGCGATCGGCGCCCAGACCGCGGACTTCCTCGCGCTGCTGGTCACGGCGATCGGCAACACCGCACTGAACCGGCGGTTCACGTTCGGGGTGCGGGGCCGTGCGGGAGCCGGTCGGCACCACGTGCAGGGTCTGGTCGTGTTCGGCATCGCCTGGGCCATCACGTCGGGGTCGCTCGTGGTGTTGCACGCGTCGGAGCCGGGAGCCTCGCACGGTGCGGAGATCGCGGTGCTGACGGCAGCCAACCTGGTTGCGACCGGCGTGCGGTTCGTGTTGTTCAAGGCGTGGGTGTTCCGTGGTCGCCGACGCCCGGAGCTCATCCACCCCGGCACCACCCCGGCGGCCGACGCCAGCACGGCGGTCACCGAATCGATCGCGGCCCCCGAGCGCACCGGCGACCGCGCTGCCTGACACCGTGCCGGGTCACCCACCCGGTGCAGGGTTGCACGGCGCCCGCGGCACGCCGCACCGTGCGGCGTCGGCCATCCCGTGCCAGGTTGCACGCTCCGTGCAGCGCTACGAACTCGCACCGAGCGTGCAACCTCGCACCAGCCGAACAGACCCGCACGGTGCGACACCATCACACGCCCACCACCCGTGTTGCACGGTCGGTATACCAAGCCGTAGCATCGCCCTACCGCACCACCACCCCACAGGGCCCGACTGCCACCATCGGTCTGCCCGCGGCGAGCGCTCCATCGATGCAGCCCGCGCCGTCCGCTGCCGGCAACGCCCCACTGGACCCGCACGTGAACCCCACCTCTTTCGGTCTCTACGACCCTGCCCGCGAATCGAGCGATTGCGGCGTCGGTTTCATCACCCGTCTCGACGGGACGCCGAGCCACGACGTCATCCGCAAGGGCGACGAAGCGCTGTGCTCCATCCCGCACCGCGGCGGCAAGTCCGCCGAGGGTGTCGGTGACGGCGCGGGCGTCAGCATCGACCTGTCGGTGGAGTTCTTCAGCGCCATCACCGGCGAGCAGCTGCGCGCCGGGCACTTCGGCGTCGCGAACTGCTTCGTGCCGAGCAGCGACGGAGCGGACGGCACCGACGAGCGCGCCCGCGCCGAGCAGACCGTCACGGACGCCATCACTGCCGAGGGCTTCGAGCTGCTGCTGGTCCGTGACGTCCCGGTGGACCACTCCGTCGCGCGCCCCGAGGCCGAGCAGTACCAGCTGCCGATCGTGCAGTGGGTCTTCCGTGCTCCGTCGGACTGGGACCGCACCGAGGTCGACGCCGCCGCGAACCGCGCCCTGCTCGCCATCGAGGCGGTCTCCTACGCCCAGGCAGCCGCCGAGCGCGCCGAGCACGCCGCCCTGTACCCGCTGTCGCTCAGCGCCCGGACCCAGATCCTGAAGGGCCGGCTGAACTCCGGCGAGGTGATCGGGTACTTCACCGACCTGCGCGACCCCCGGCACTCGGTGCGGACGCTGTACTTCCACACCCGGTTCTCGACGAACACCGAGCCGCACCCGACGATGGCGCAGCCGTTCCGCCTGATGGCGCACAACGGCGAGCTGAACACCGACCGCAAGAACCGGCTGTCGGACGAGGCGCTCGCGCGGGCCCGCACCCGGAGCATCGTGCGTCCGCCCGGGCAGTCGGACTCGAGCCGACTCGACCAGACCCTGCAGAGCCGCGTGTTCGACGACGGGCTCGAGATCGTCGAGGCCGTGGTCTCGCTCATGCCGCCGGCGTGGGAGAACGACCGCACCCTGACTGCGGACGTCCGGGACATGCTCGAGTACTTCTCGCTGTACGAGGAGAAGAACGACGGTCCCGCCGCCGTGATCTTCAGTGACGGCGACGTCGTCGGCGCCCGCCTGGACCGCCTGGGCCTGCGCCCGCTGCGCACCGTCGAGACGGCCGAGTACCTGATGGTGTCGTCCGAGGCCGGCCAGGTCGAGTTCGACGCCGACGAGGTCGTGCACCGCGGCCGCATCGAGGCCGGCGGCATGCTCGTCGTCGACCACCGCACCGGCACCCGCATGCGCACCGGCGAGGTGCTGCACATGCTCGCGGGCCGCCGTGACTACGGCACCCTGCTCGACGCCGCCCGCGTGAACCTGGACGACGTGCCCGCTCCGGACTACGAGCGCACGACGTCCACCCTGGGCTACGACGGCGACCTGTCGCTCGCGGGCCGGTACGTGGCGTACTCGCTGAACCAGGAGAGCTTCCGGTTCATGCTCGACCCGATGCTGCAGAACGGGTCGGAGCGCATCTCGGCGATGGGCTACGGCAACGCCATCAACGCCCTGAGCGACACCGAGGGCGGCATGGCGAAGTACTTCTCGCAGCGCTTCGCCCAGGTGACGAACCCGCCGCTCGACTCGATCCGCGAGGCCGACGGGATGTCGATGCGCGTGGCACTCGGCGCGAAGCCGGACGGCACGGGCACCACGGGGCGTCAGCTCGTCGTGCAGTCGCCGATCCTCGGGCACCTCGACATGGTGCGCCTGCGCGAGCAGGACATCGTGCCGCTCGAGCGCTTCGACATGCTCTACGTGCCGGTGCCCGCCGACGAGCAGGCCAACGCCGACGCGATGCGCGGCGCGCTGGACGCCCTGTGCGACGCGATCGAGGCGTTCGCGGCGCGCGGTGGCGGGATCGCGGTCGTGACCGACCGCGAAGTGTCGTCGAGCCATGCGCCCCTCCCCGTGATCCTGGCGGTGGCCGCCGTCAACCAGCGGCTCATCGAGACCGGTCTGCGCCTGCGGGTGTCCGTCGTCGCGGAGAGCGGTCAGCTGCCATCGTCACACCACGTCGCGACCGCGCTGGGCTTCGGTGCCGCCGCTGTGTACAGCTTGAGCGCTCGTCTGCGTGCGGAGGAGAAGTACCCCGCCGCACCCGCACCCGCCGGTGAGCTGACCGCGACCGACCTGGCGCTCAAGCAGTTCCGCAAGGCCGCCGAGAAGGCCCTGGCGAAGACCATGGGCCGCGTCGGCCTGTGCACCGCCGAGAGCTACATCGGCGGCGAGTTCTTCGAGCCGAACTACCTCGACACCGGCGACGACGTGCTCGCGCGGATCTTCCCGCACATGCAGGCCCCGGTCGGCGGCGTCGGCTTCGCGCGCATCGCCCAGGCGGCGACGGACTGGCACGAGCGTGCCCGCTCGGTGGCGTCCGAGGGCCAGGTCCCGCTGCTCGGGCTGTTCAAGGAGCGCTCCGACGGCGCCGGCCACTCGTTCGGCGTCGCGAGCGTCCGCGGGTTCGGCGGCATGACCGAGGAGCGCCCGGCCTTCGAACGCTCCGGCGACTCGGACGCGCTGCGCCTGCTCACGCTCGGCCAGCTCGACGACTCGTTCGGCATCACCGACGCCGCGTACCGGAACACCGGGTACGACCGGCTGAGCGACGCCGAGATCGACGCGCACCGCATCACGCCGGGCTACGTCACGTTCCTGCAGACGACCCACGACGAGCGGTCCCGCCGCCCCGCCGCGCTCCGCGACGTGCTCGCGCTGCCCGCGGACGTCACCGGCATCGACACGGCCGAGGACTTCGCCCGCGAGCTCGGCCGCTTCTCGACGAGCGGCAACGCCAGCGTCACCGTCCGCGGGCTCTCCGGCTCGCGTCCGTCGGACGACCAGGACCTGCCTGGAGGGACTGAGCGGTTCCGCCTGGAGCTCACGTCGACGGGGACCACGGGTGCACTGCGCCACGCGTCCCTGGCAGACGGCCTCGCGTTGCTCCACCCCGGGCAGATCGACGTCGACTCCGTCGACGACACCGGGGTGACGCTCCGCGCCACCGGTGCGGCCGTCGCCCTGCTCGCACTGCTGCAGAGCGCCCCGGCGAGCGTCGAGCTCGACGAGGTGCAGCCGGCCCACGAGATCACCCGGACCCTGGCGTCCGGCGCGATGAGCCACGGCGCGCTCGTCGCCACCGCCCACGAGGCCGTCGCACACGGTACGAACATGGTCGGCGGCATGTCGAACAGCGGTGAGGGCGGCGAGCACCACTCCCGCTACGGCACCATCCGCGGCTCCCGCATCAAGCAGTTCGCCTCGGGCCGGTTCGGCATCTGGGCCGGCTACCTCGCCGACCCCATGCTCGAGGAGCTCGAGATCAAGATCGGCCAGGGCGCGAAGCCCGGCGAGGGTGGCCAGCTGCCCGCACCCAAGGTCACGGTGGACATCGCCGCGGCCCGCGGTGGCACGCCCGGTGTCGAGCTGATCTCGCCGCCGCCGCACCACGACACGTACTCGATCGAGGACCTCGCGCAGCTCATCCACGACTGCAAGGCCGCCCGCGTCCGGGTGATCGTGAAGCTCGTCTCGTCCGAGGGCATCGGCACCATCGCGGTCGGCGTCGCGAAGGCCGGCGCCGACGTGATCAACGTCGCCGGCAACACCGGCGGCACGGGCGCTGCGGCCGTCACCAGCCTGAAGTACGCCGGCCGTTCCGCGGAGATCGGCGTCGCCGAGGTGCACCAGGCCCTGGTCGCGAACGGCCTGCGCCAGAAGGTCACGCTCCGCTGCTCGGGTGCGCACCAGACCGGCAGCGACGTCGTCACGAGCGCCCTGCTCGGCGGCGACAGCTTCGAGTTCGGCACGACCGCGCTCATGATGCTCGGCTGCGTGATGGCGAAGAACTGCAACGTGAAGTGCCCGGCGGGCCTGACCACGAACGCCGAGGCGTTCGAGGGCGACCCCCGCGCGCTCGCGCAGTACCTGCTCAACATCGCCCACGACGTGCGGCAGATCCTGGCCCGGCTCGGCCTGCGCTCCCTGCGCGAGGCCCGCGGCCGGACCGACCTGCTGCAGCTCCTGGACCACCCGGCGAGCGTCGGCCGGCTCGACGCCCGTGCCCTGCTCGCCCAGGTGCCCGAGAAGGTCGTCGCTGACCCGGAGTACCTGGAGAAGGACTTCCACACCGACGACGCCCTGCTCGAGCGCGTCCGCACCGCCCTCGTCGACCACGCGCAGGAGCACGTGCTCGTGCACGGCGTGCTGCTCGGCAACGCCGACAAGTCGGTCGGCGGCCAGCTCGGCATCGACCTCGAGCGTCTGCTCAACCACGAGCTCCGCGCCGAGGACGTGCAGGGCCTGCCCGCCGTGACGACGGACGACCGCGGACGCCGCCGGCTGGTGGACGGCGCGGTCACGATCCGCACGCAGGGCTCGGCCGGGCAGTCCTACGGCGTCTTCAACAACGACGGCGTCGTGCTCGAGCACACCGGCACCGCGAACGACGGCGTCGGCAAGAGCCAGAGCGGCGGACGGATCATCGTCCGCGCCCCCGGTGGCGGCAGCGCCGCACAGGGCGGCAACGTGCTGGTCGGCAACTTCGCGCTGTTCGGGGCGACCGGTGGGCGCACCTTCGTCGAGGGCGAAGCCGGCGACCGGTTCGCCGTCCGCAACTCCGGCGCGACCGCCGTGGTCGAGGGCCTCGGCGACTTCGGCTGCGAGTACATGACCGGCGGCGCCGTGTTCAACCTCGGCGCGTTCGGCAAGGGCCTCGGCAACGGCATGTCCGGCGGGTTCCTGTACCAGTACGACCCCTCCGGCCAGGTCGCCGAGCGTGCCAGCACGGACTCGCTCCTGGTGTTCCCGGTCACCGACACCGAGCGCGGTGCGTTCCACGAGGCCGCCGCCCGCCTGCTGCTCGAGTGGCACCTCGAGGCGACCGGTTCGGCACTGGCCGAGCGGCTGCTCGCCGAGTGGGACACCGCCCGCGCACACGTGTACGTCGGCATGCCCCGTGCCCTGCTGCTCACGCAGGACGCCGGCGAGATCCTCGCGGCGGCGACCCGGCCCGAGCTCCTCGACGAGCTCGCGACCTCGATCGCCACCGACAAGCTCCGCGCGTTCAAGCTCGACTACCGCGACCAGCGCACGGTGCTCGACGGCCGTGCCCCGGCGCTCGGCGACCAGGGCGAGGACATGTTCTCGCTGCTGTCGTCCTACACGGTGCTCGGGGTCGCCCAGGACGTCGCCCTCGAGCGCGTCCCGGGCGCGTTCGGCACCGCCGACCCGCGAGTGGCCGAGGCCGTGAAGAACCTCGTGCTCACCGAGGACTTCTCCGTCAAGCAGCGCGTCGTGAAGTACCTGCGCGGCACGCTCGACCGGTTCGCCGACGACCAGCTCGCCACGCTCATCGCGATCAAGCGGCTCGACGACTACAAGCGCGCGCTCACGCAGCGGAACAACCGCAGCATGGACGCGCCGGGCACCACGGGGTGGATCATGCACCAGAACGCCAAGAACGACGGCCGCGTCCGCGAGGCCCGCTTCGACGAGCTGCTCGCCACCGCGGCGCTCGAGGACATCGCCCGCCGTGCACCGCAGGCGCCGACCGAGGCGGTGACCGCGTGAGCCTGCTCCCCCCGACCGGGTCGCTGATCCCCGTCGACGCACCGTTCTCGGCTGCCCAGGAGTCCTGGCTCGCCGGGTTCATCGCGGGCATCGCCGCCGCCGGCAAGAAGGTCGCGGCCAGCGCGCCCACGACGACGATCGACGTGCTCTTCGGCACCCAGACCGGCAACTCCGAGTTCCTGGCCGACGAGCTCGTCGCCGGCGCGAAGGCCCGCGGACTCGGCGGTCGCGCCAGTGCGCTCGACGCCGTCACCCCCGAGCAGCTCGCCGAGATGTCGCACGTGCTCGTCGTCACCTCGACCTACGGCGAGGGCGAGATGCCCGACAACGCCGGGCTGTTCTGGGACGCGATCGAGGCGAGCACCGTGCCGCGGCTCGAGGGGCTGCAGTACGCCGTCCTGGGCCTCGGCGACACGAGCTACGACGAGTTCTGCCAGGCCGGCAAGCTCCTCGACACCCGGTTCGAGCAGCTCGGTGCGACCCGGATCCACGACCGTGTCGACTGCGACGTCGACTTCGAGGACCCGGCTGCACTGTGGACCGCGGCGGTCCTCGACCGCCTCGCCGCCGAGGCCGGCGCGACGGCTGCACCCGGCGCGACCACGGGCGGTGGTGCCGGCGACGGTGCCGCCGCGACCGGCGGGGCGGGCGCGAGCCGTGCCTCCCGGCCGGGGTCGCAGTGGAACAAGCGCAACCCGTACCCGTCGCGCCTGGTCGAGAACCGGCTGCTCTCCTCGCCGCGCAGCGCGAAGGAGATCCGGCACTACGAGTTCGACCTCGGTGACTCGGGCATCGAGTACGCGGCCGGCGACGCCCTGGCGGTCGTGCCCGTGAACGACGAGGTCTTCGTGGCGGACCTGCTCGAGCAGGTCGGCGCGAACGGCGGCGAGGCGTTCGACGGCCGGCCCATCACCGAGGTCCTGCGGACCGACCGTGAGATCCGGACGCCCTCGAAGTACCTCATCGCCGACCTGGTGCAGCGCGCGCCGTCGAGCGAACTCGCGGCGGTCGTGGCGCACGGCGACAAGCACGAGCTGGACCGCTGGCTCTGGGGACGCGACGTCCTCGACCTGCTCCGCGACGCCGGCCCGGCCGCTCCGGGACTCGACGAGCTGCTGCCGAACCTGCGGCCGCTGCAGGCGCGGCAGTACTCGATCTCGTCGAGCCCGCTGGCGCACCCGGACCGCATCCACCTGACCATCGCGTCGGTGCGCTACGGCGACCCGCACCGGATGTACGCCGGCGTCGCGTCGACGTTCCTGGCCGACCGGGTCGACCCGGACGGCACCGTCGACGTCTACCTGCAGCCGAACGCGTCGTTCGGGGTACCGGCGGACGAGTCGGCCCCGATGATCATGATCGGACCGGGCACGGGTGTCGCGCCGTTCCGCGGGTTCCTGCACGAGCGCGCGGTGTCCGGGGCGACGGGGCGCAACTGGCTGTTCTTCGGTGACCAGCACCGGGACACCGACTTCGTGTACCAGGACGAGCTCACCGAGCTGCAGGAACAGGGCGTGCTCGACCGCCTCGACCTGGCGTTCTCGCGCGACCAGGCCGAGAAGGTCTACGTGCAGACGCGGATGCTCGAGCGGTCGGCGGAGCTGTTCGCATGGCTCGAGGACGGCGGCCACGTGTACGTCTGCGGCGACGCCTCACGCATGGCGAAGGACGTCGAGGCTGCGCTGCTCCAGGTCATCCGGACCGGACGCGCGCGCGGCGAGGACGACGCGCAGGCGTACCTGGCCGACATGCGTCGCGCGAAGCGGTACGTGCGCGACGTCTACTGAGCCGCGTGCAGATCTGATGAGTCCGCCCCGGCCACGGAACCCGAATCCGATGGCCGGGGCGGTCCCGGAGGAGCGCCGGTCGATGGGGGCGGACCGGCGGGCCCTGCAGCGTGACGCACGCATCACCGACGCGTGGCGTCGGTGACCCGAGCAGGGAGTCCCCTGATCCGGGACTCACGTCCCTCGCTCGTCTCGGTCACCGGTGGTTGGTCGGCACCGGACTCGCTGTGCGTCACGGGCTGTTCGGGTTCCCCTCCTGCCGCGGACACTGCCAGCACCGGCGCCCTAGCAGGCTGGTGCGGGGGGACGACAGCGAACCGCGGTACGGAAACCGTACGAGGTGCGGAGTTCGAGCGGAACCCGTTGACCCGGATCAGCCCGCTGTGCTACTGCTCCCGTGATCAGCGCGCGGTGCTCCCGCTCGGTGTCCCGGATGCGTCGTCCGCGTCGCCGGGGGCCACCGCCCGCGACCACGCCGAGTCGGCCGCCGTGCTGGTGTCCGCCGGCTCCGGCGTCAGCACGAGCCCCGACCCCGAGGTGGCCGAGGCGTAGAGGTCCTCGAGCCAGCTGCGGTTGATCGACGGCACCCGGCTGCCCGTGAACTTGAAGTGCAGGCTCACGTTGGGGTGCAGCCAGATCGTGCTGCGACCGTTGCCGTGGACGACGTCGTCCTTCCACGAGAACGCGAAGCGGTGGTCTCGCCGGAGCATGTTGACGATGACGATCTGCAGGTGCGTGAGCGCGCGGTCGTCGATCCGCAGGTCGAGCGGTCGGCCGTCGTAGATGAGCTGCCCCATGGCTCCTTCTACTCCTGCGCTCCGGTGTGCGCGAGACCGGACGCCCAGTTCGTGATGGTGCGGTCGAACCAGACCGCGTCGACGTTGCGCTCCCAGGCGTGCTCGGCCGGCTCGCTGACCGCCAGGGTCACGGTGCCGGGGTGGGCGTCGGCGAACTCCTGACTGGCCGAGAACGGCACCGTGGTGTCGCCGGTGGAGTGGATGAGCAGGGTCGGTGGCAGCGGCCGGGGTGCGCGCAACCAGGACAGCGCGCGCACGTCGACCGGCGACCGCAGCCCCACCGTCCGGTAGAGGACCGGCGTCGCCATCGCCCCGAGGGCAGCACTCACCACGAAACCCGGCAGTCCCGCGCGGCGGGCCTGGGACCGGACGGTGACGGCCCAGTCCAGTGCCGGGGCGACGAGCACGATCCCGGCCAGGCGGTCGCGGTGCGCCGAGCGGGCGAGGAGCTCGTGCGTGATCGTCGCGCCCATCGACCACCCCACGATGACGAGCCGTTCGGCGCCGTTCGCGACGGCGTGGTCGAGGGCCACTTCGACGTCCGCCCACTCGCGGGCTCCGAGGTGTGAGGCCCGGCCCTCCCACGGTGCCTCGCCGTCGCCGCGGAACGACGGGACGATCGAGGTCCAGCCCAGTTCGAGCGCCGCGGGGACGGTCCGGAGCGCGGTGACCCGGGTCGTCCGGATCCCGTGGACGTGGACGGCCCAGGTCCGGGCGGCCACGGGGTCGGGGCGCCCAGCGCCGCCGGGCACCGGCCGCACCACCCACGCGGGCGCCGGCCCCACCGGCGTCGGCAGCGACACCTCGGACCAGTCGACGTCCATCGCCGCCGGGTCCGGGTGCACGTGCCCGCTCCACCGCACCCGCGACGACACCGCGCCGGTCGTCCGGACCACGGCCCGGCGCACGAACCCGGCGGCTTCGTCGACCTCGAGCACCGGCCCGACGGTGGTGTGCCCCGGGCCGTCGTGCCACAGCCCGTACTCCCCCGGCCGCACGGTGTCGTCGGTGATCGGCAGCCGGACGGAGTCCGCGTCGGACTCGAGCACGGGCGTCCACCGGTCGCCACCGGGCAGCACGATCCTGCCGACGACCTTCCGCAGGACGACCAGGACCACCAGGCCGACGAGGCACACCGCCGCCAGCACCACGAGCGCTCCGAGCACCCACCACACGATCGTCACGCCGTCATCCTCCGAGGCTCCGGGTCAGGGTCCGTTCCGCCGACCGCACCTGCGCGAGTTCGGCGTCGTCGAGGGTCCGGCCCTGCACCTCGGCGTCGCGGATCGCGATCACCAGGTCGTAGGTCCGGGCCTGCGGGTCCCCCGGCCGCTCGACTGCCCGCACGGCGTGCCGACGGGCGATGCGGCGCAGGCGCCGGTGGTGCCCGCGGTGGCGCAGGTCACGGCCCCACCGCCGGAACGTCAGCGAGGCCATCGCCACGACGATGAGCACGATGCCGAGGTAGAACGGCGGGTCGAAGGCCAGCCGCAGGCCGTCCCGCACCCCGGCCGGGAAGAGTCCGAAGTGGTCGGCGGTGAGCGAGGCGACCTCGTCGACGCTCGCCACGACGACCAGGGCGAGCCCGACGCGGAACACCACGAGCGCCACCGGGTTCTGCAGCACGCCGCGGCGCAGGGTCGTGGCGGCGATCAGCCCCACGCCCACCATGTACACCGTCCCGTAGAGCCACATCGGGGTCTGCTCGATCTCGCGCACGATGAAGTGGAAGTCGGTCCCGCCGCGCTCCTCGACCAGCAGGAACGGCACCGTGAAGGCCACGACCACGACGAGCAGCGCCACCGGCCTGGCGAGCACCGGGCGCTCCGGCAGATCGTCGGTGCTCGCGCGCAGCATCAGCCAGAACGCAACGGTCGCGCAGACGTTCTGCACCAGGTTGATGAGGTTCGAGCCGCCAAGGGCACCGTCGAGCACCGGCTGCGGCACGACGCTGCCGAGGGTCAGGAGCCCGAGCGCCCCGACGCCGGTGGCACCCCAGGCCGCCCGACCACGGGGGTTCCGCAGCACGTACGGCGTGCGGGCGAGGAAGATCAGCGCCGCGAACCAGAAGGCCGCGGCGTGCAGGACGGCCATCAGCCGTAGGCCCGCTCGTCCGCGGCCGTGGCCCCGGCGAGCAGGACCGTCGCGAGCTCGTAGGCGAACCGTTCGGCGAAGTGCTCGTCGTCGTCGGAGATGCTCACGAGCCCGGAGTCGACGTCGAGTGCGCGACGGCAGACGTGGCCCCCGGCGGCGAACTCGGCGACGGACGACGCGGTCGGTGTGCCGACGTCGCCGTGCACCAGGTGCCCGAGCTCGTGCAGCACGCAGTGCATGCGGTAGAGCGGCGGTGCGTCGGCCGGCACGAGCACCAGGTTCTCGTGCTCGAACTGCGACACGAGTGCGGTGAGCGGACCCCAGCTCGGGCCGTCGACGTCGACGACGCGCGTGGGCTTGCCGACCATCCGACCGACGCCGGTCACCACGTCGGACAGTTGCGGCGCACGGGGCAGGGTGGCGACGAGGGCACGGACGGCACCGGACGCACCCAGCTGCTCCGCCATCGCCCCTCCGATCTCCGCGGCAAGACTACCGGCAGGTCCCCCTTGTGGACGAGACCGGCCGGACGTAACCTACAACCAAATGGTTGTACGAATCGAACTGTCCGACGCCGAGGTCGACCGGGTGTTCCACGCACTGGCCGACGCGACCCGTCGTGACATCGTCCGGCGCACGCTCGTCGGGTCGTCGTCCGTGAGCGAGCTCGCGGACGCCTACTCGATGTCGTTCGCCGCCGTCCAGAAGCACGTCGCCGTCCTCGAAGGAGCCGGACTCGTGAGCAAGGAGGCCCGCGGCCGCACCCGCATCGTGCGCGCCGAGCCGGAGCAGCTCGACCGGGTCCGCGCCCTCCTCGACGCCTACGGCCGCCTCTGGCACACCCGGATGGACCGCCTCGGCGACGTGCTCGACGGCGACGCGTCCGGACACCCAGCACCAGACGACACCCGACGACACCAGGAGCGATGATGCCCACCACGTCCGTCCACACCGATCCCGACACCCTCTCGATGACCCTCGTCGCCGAGTTCCCCGTCCCCGTCGAACGCCTCTGGGCCGCCTTCGCCGACCCGCGCCAGCTCGAGCGGTTCTGGGGACCGCCCGGGTTCCCCGCGACCTTCACGACGTTCGACCTGCGCCCCGGCGGCCGGGCCGACTACCGGATGACGTCCCCGCAGGGCGAGCGGTTCCACGCCGTGTGGCAGGTCACCGAGGTCGACGAGCACCGTCGCATCGTCTTCCGCGACCTGTTCACCGACCCGGAGGGCACGGTCGACGAGTCGCTCCCCACCAGCGAGACCGTGCTGTCGTTCGGGCCGGCGGACGACGGCTCGCGGGTCACCGTGGTGTCCTCGTTCGCCTCGACCGCCGACCTCGACGCGATGCTCGAGATGGGCATGCTCGAGGGCTACCAGCAGGCCTTCGGCCAGCTCGACCGGGTGCTCGCCGACCTGCGCGAGTGGGCCCTCGGTGCGGGCACCGAGACCGAGGTCCTCGACGACACCCACGTCCGGATCACCCGGGCGTTCGCGGCGCCGCGGCACCTGCTCTGGCGGGCGCACACCGAGCCCGACCTGGTGCGCCGGTGGCTGCTCGGCCCCGACGGGTGGGAGATGACGGTGTACGAGAACGACCTGACCCCGGGCGGCGTGTTCCGGCAGGCCTGGGCGCCGACGGGTGACACCGAGGGCGAGCCCTTCGGGTTCGAGGGCGAGAACCTCGTCGTCGAACCCGAACGCCGGATGGTGTCGACCGAACGCATGACCGGGGCGCCCTTCCCGCCGAACACGAACGACCTGCAGTTCGACGAGGCCGACGGCGTCACGCTCATGACGCTGCTCGTCACCTACCCGGACCGGGAGCAGCGGGACATGATCCTCGCGACCGGCATGACGGAGGGCATGGAAGCCAGCTACCAGCGGCTGGAACGCGAGGTCCTGTCCGCAGCGTGACCGGCAGACGGACGGGAGGCCCGTGGCGGCGCCGCCACGGGCCTCCCGTCCGTCCCGAGCAAGCGACAGATCCCGGCGCACGATCCGGGTCCGGTCCCCGAGAGCGACAGATCCCCGCGGATGTTCCGCGGGGATCTGTCGCTTTCGCGAGGGGCTGGTGGGCGCAGGCCGGCTACTCCGGCTGCGCCGACGCCTCGTAGTGCCGCGCGCCGCCGCGCACGCCCGCGAAGCGGAACGGCGCGGTCGTGACGCGCGGACGCTCGACGTCCTCGCTGGTGGCGGCACCCGCGGCGTGCAGCGCGCGGTACGCGTCGACCGTCAGCGGGACCCGCGCCTCGAGCAGCGACCGCACGCGACCCGCGCGGCGGTGCTCGCGGTAGTCGGGCCGGACGACGCCGGTGATGAGTTCTCCGACGCTGCCCGAGCCGTAGCTGAACAGGCCGAGCCGCTCCCCCGCCAGGTCGTCGTCCAGGTCGAGCAGTGCTGCGAGCCCGATCCAGAGCGACGCCGTGTAGGTGTTGCCGGTCTGCCGGTTGTAGGTGAACCCGATCGCCAGGTCGGCCTCGTCGAAGGGTGCGCCGACGTGCTGGGTGAGCTTGCGGTGCGCCTTGATCGCCATCTTGGTGAAGGGCTGGTGGTGCACGAACCGGGCGATGTCGTCGTACGCCGGGCCGCCCTGTTCCGCCAGGTCGTCCCAGGCGCCGACGAACGCGTTGACGTACGCGCTCACCGAGAGCCGACCGTCGACCAGTGCGGTGGAGCGGTCGTTCGGGCGCCAGAAGTCGTCGACGTCCGCCGTGTAGACGCCCGCCGCCGGCTCGATCTCGATCAGGTCGGGGTCGGCGGACACCAGGATCGCGGCGGCACCGGCACCCTGCGTCGGCTCGGCAGGGGTGTCGACGTCGTACCGGGCGACGTCGGCGGCGATGACGAGCACCCGCTCGTGCGGGGCGCGCGCGACGATGCCGAGTGCGAGCTGCACCGCGGCCATCCCGCCGTAGCAGGCCTGCTTCAGCTCGACCACGCGGACGGCCTTCGGCAGCCCGAGCAGGCCGTGCACGTACACGCCGGCGGCCTTCGACTGGTCGACGCCGGACTCGGTGGCGAACAGCACCGTGCGGATGCCCTCGACGCCGTGCCGGTCGATGAGCTCCTTCGCGGCAGCGGCGCCCATCGTGACGATGTCCTCGTCGGGCGCGGGCACGCTGAAGGCGTCCTGCCCGATGCCCACGTGGTACTTCGCCGGGTCGACGCCGAGCCGCTCGGCCAGGTCGTCGAGCTCGAGCACGTGGTGCCCGGTCACGATCGCGATGTCGTGGATGCCGACGCCGCTCATGCTGCACCGCCTGCGGGCTTCGTGCCGCGGCGTTCCATGGCGACGTGGGCAGCCATCAGCTCACCCGGGTTGGTCTGTGCGGCGAGGAGCGAGAGCTCCCCGCACAGGACGGTCGCGGCGCACAGGGCGGCGAGGCGGCGGGCGTTCCCGCCCGGCTCGCGGTCCTCGCGGCAACCGAGGCGCACCAGGGCGTCCTCGACGACGGGCAGGTCCCCGCCCTTGCCGTTGCCGACCGTGCCGACGATCAGGTGCGGCAGCGAGGTCGCGAAGTACAGGTCGCCGTCGCGGTCCTCGGCGCTCGTGATGCCCTGCGAGCCCTCGACGATGTTGGCGGCGTCCTGCCCGGTGGCCAGGTAGAAGCCGAGCAGCATGTTCGCGTAGTGCGCGTTCGCCGAGCGGATGGCCCCGGCGATCGTCGACCCGATCAGGTTCTTCGCGATGTTCAGCTCGACGATGCGCGCGGTGCTCGACCGCAGGCGCTTCTCGACGACCTCGCCGGGGATCACGATCTCGGCGATGGTGTTGCGGCCGCGGCCACGGATGCCGTTCACCGCGGTGGCCTTCTTGTCGGTGCAGAAGTTGCCCGACACCGAGACGTACCGCAGGCCCGGCTGCCAGTCCAGGATCGCCGGCAGCAGCTTGTCCGCCGCCTGCGTGACCATGTTGTGGCCGGAGGCGTCGCCGGTGGTGAACGCGAAGCGCAGGAACAGCAGGTCCCCGACGATCTCCGGGTGCACCTCGATGAGCTTGGCGAACCGGCTCTGCCCGGACACGATCGCGGCGAGCTCGTCCTGGCGCGCGAGGATCTGGCCCGCGGCCACGTGTGCTGCTGCGGCGCTGTCGGCACGGACCACAACGGAGCGGGTCATGCGCTCGTCGACGACGGTCGCGACGATGCCGTCCTCGACCATCCGCGAGATGCGGGCGCCGCGGCCGACGGACGGCCAGAGCGGCGACTCGTAGGTGGCGAGGGGGACCTCGTGCTCCCCCTGCACGGCGTTGCCGCTGACGCGGATCGGGCCGACCCACTTGGTGGGGATCGGTGTGAGCAGGTCACTCATCGAGGGCTCCTTCTGGTGCTCGCACCGCGACGCTGAGGTGTCTGATGTCGTGCGCCTCCCAGGCGCGGTGGATGCCGGCGGGGTCGGTGTCCGCCGGGACGAGCGCGATGCCGCAGTCGCCGCCGCCGGCACCGGACGGCTTCGCCGCCCCGCCGGCCGCCTCGACGACGTCGCACAGGGTCGCGAGACGCTCGGTCTCGATCTTCGACCCGACCGAGTCGCCGAGACGCTGCAGCAGCCCACGGGCGCGTCGGAGGGCACCGAGCGTGCGCTCGGCGTCGCCGGTCTGGAGGCCCGTGGTCAGGTCGTCGACGGCGCTGCGGCTCTCGTCGAGGAACGCCTGGTACCCGCCGTTGCGGTGCCGACGCACCACGTCGACGAGTTTCGTGGTGGACGCGGGCGAGCCGGTCCAGCCGACGAGCAGCTGCAGGTTCTCGGGGGCGGGCAACCGCTGGACGTCGAAGCCGTCCCACGCGTCGGTGTCGGTCAGGATCGCGGACACGGCGTGGTCGCCGAGCATCGCGGCGAGGCGCTCGCGGTCGGGGGCGCTGTAGCGCAGCCAGCCGCCGAACGTGCTCGCGGCGAGGTCGCCACCGGAGGCCCGGGGGTTCACCCGGATGGTGGCGAGCAGCGCGACCTGGAAGCGCTGGCGCTGCGTCAGGCCGATGCCGTAGAAGCGGTCGAGAGCACCGACCGTGGCGACGGTGACCGCGGCCGAGGACCCGAGTCCGAACTTCCGGCCGCTGGCGTCGTCGAGCTGGCTCTCGATGCGCAGGTCGTGGAACCGCGGGGCGATGCCGTGCTCGGCGCGGAGCTTCTCGACCAGGTCGATCGTGGCCATCACGTAGTCGTAGGGGTGGTGCTCACGGTCGAGCGCCAGGCCGTCCTCGGCACGGGTCCACGTGAGCGGCAGGTGCCCGTACTCCTCGGAGTGCACGCTGCCCGCGCCGTGGCCTTCGCGCACCTTCGCCGTGATGGCGCGGTCGAGGGCGATCAGGACGGACGGCTGGCCCGGCTCGACGACGGCGTACTCGCCGGCGACGAACAGCTTGCCGTGTGCACGGAACTCGATCACTGCGCGGACTCCTTCTGGTCGGGATTGCTCCCGGTCTCTTCGGAGCGGAGCACCCGCGCGGCAGGTCCGGTGCCGGACTCGATGACGTCCCCCAGCGACGCGAGCGCCCCGGCGACGGCCGCCCGGTCCTGCGGCTTCGTGAGCACGACGACGTTCGGGCCCGCGTCGGCCGTGGCGTAGGCCTCGGTGCCGCCGGCACGCAGCTCGGCGACGGCGTCGAACACGGCGACGCTGCGGGCGTTGAGGTAGCGGATCGGCGGGAACGCGCCCTCGATCGTCGCGTGCATCCGGAGCGCGTTGCTCTCGGTGATCTCGCCGATGCGGGTGAAGTCGCCGGCCGCGCAGGCCGTGAGCATGTCGCCGACGGTCTCGGTCGTCGAGGTCACCCAGGCCGGGTAGAAGGGCGACGTCGCGATGGTGCGGCGCATGGCCTCGCGCGACCCGATCGGCTTCGGGCCGGCGTCGATCGTGACCACGACCATCGCCATCGGCGGGGCCGGGATCGGCTCGGCGAAGGAGCCCTGGTCGTCGCCGGCGTGCCAGACGGCGACACCGCCGGGGATCGAGCGCGTGGCCGAGCCGGAACCGCGACGTGCCAGACGGGACAGGTCGCGCGGCGACAGGTCGAGGCCGTAGGCCGCGGCGGCCGCGGTCGCCAGGGCGGCGAAGCCGGACGCGCTCGAGGCCAGCCCGGCACCGGTCGGGACGGTGTTCTCGGACACCACCGACGCCCGCTCGGACGACCCCGCGAGCTCGCGCACCAGGTCGAGGAACTGCTGCACGCGCACCAGCGCACCGTCGTCGACGACGTGACCGTTCAGCGTGAACGCATCACGGGCCTCCCGCCCGCCGTCCACCGTGACGGTGGTCGTCGTCGGGAACACGTCGAGCCCCATCGAGACGCTGCCCGTGGCGGGCAGCGCGAGCTGCGCGTCCGCCTTCCCCCAGTACTTGACGAGGGCGATGTTGGGGTGCGCGACGGCGGTGGCTGTCAGCAAGCGCGGGCTCCGATCGTGGTGGTCCAGGTGGCTGCGGCCCCTGCGCCGCGGAGTGCGGCCGCGATGCGGTCCGCGTGGTCGTCGTCCGCGGCGAGCGCGAGGACGCACCCGCCCCGCCCGCCGCCGGTGAGCTTCGCGCCGAGGGCGTCCGCAGCACGTGCGGCGTCGACGAGCCGGTCCAGGTCGTCACTCGACACGTCGAGTGTGCTGAGCAGGTCGTGCGCGGCGTCCATGGTGGCACCCAGAGCCTGGGCATCGCCGTCCTCGAGTGTCCCCCGTGCCCGACGGGCGAGCGCACCGATCCGGTCGATCACGGCGCCGACACCGACCGGGTCCTGGTCGTGGCGGGCGCGGACGGCCGAGACGGCCTCGCGGGTGTGCCCGGGGACGCCGGTGTCCGCGACGACGAAGGTGAACCGGACACCGAGCGTGACGGGTTCGATGTGCCCGCCCTCGAACCAGACCGGCGCGGACGCGACGACGCCCCGGGCGTCGAGGCCGGACGGTCGGCCGTGGGCGACGCGTTCGCACTCCTGGATGAGCTCGTGGTGGGTCTCGAGGTCGAGGGTCTCGCCCAGGGCGTCGGCGACGGCGGCGGTCACGGCGGCGGCGACCGCGGCGCTCGAGCCCATGCCGCGGGCGGTCGGGACCTCGCTGTCGACCCGGACGTGGAAGTGGCGGTCGGTGACCCCGAAGTGGCGCAGGGTCGCGGTGACGGCGGTGACGGTCGGCATCACGGCCGCGGGTGCGAGGTCGAGGGGGCCGGTGTGCACGGTGGACTGCAGGCTGTGACCGGGCTGCTCGGCGTCGGCGGCGACCGGGGTGACCGTCGCCACGACCCGTGCGTCGAGCACCGGCAGGACGAGAGCGGGTGCGCCGTAGACCACGGCGTGCTCACCGATCAGGATCGTCTTGCCGTGGGACGACGCCGATCCGTTGCCGGGGGTCGTGGTGGTGTCGAGGTCGCTGCTGCTCATCTTGGGTCACGTCAGCCTAACCGTCCGGGTCGTCGGCGTGTTCGTCAGCTGGGCATCCGCTGCATCGAGTTGTGCACAACTTGGTTGCGTGACAGTGTGGACGCATGCCCGTGACCGACGAGATGGTGTGCTTCTCCCTCTACGCGGCGTCCCGCGCCACCACGCAGGCGTACCGCACGATGCTCGAACCCTGGGGTCTGACGTACCCGCAGTACCTGGTGCTCGTGACCCTGTGGGTCGAGGGCGACCAGACCGTCTCGAGCCTCGGGGAACACCTGCAGCTCGACTCCGGCACCCTCTCGCCACTGCTCCGCCGCATGGAGCAGAGCGACCTGGTCCGCCGCGAGCGCCGCAGCACCGACGAGCGCGTCGTCACGGTGACCGTCGGTGACCGCGGCCGCGAACTGCGGTCCGAGCTGAGCGGCATCCCCGCGCGCATCGCCGCCGGGATGGGCCTGGCCGACGAACGTGCCGCCGCCGAGCTCATCGCGACGCTGCACCGGCTGACCGAGACGATGCACGCGGCGGCCGACCCCGAGCACGACGCCGCGGGCGCCGACGCCGGCGTCGTTCCGCGCTGAGCGACGCACACCCCCGAACTTCACGATCCGCCCCACAAGGAAGGAACCCCATGGAAACCCTCTACACCGCCGAGGCCCTGGCCACCGGCGAAGGCCGCAACGGCCACGTCGCCACGAGCGACGGCACGGTCGAGTTCGACCTCGCCATCCCGAAGGAGATGGGTGGCTCCGGCAACGGCGCCAACCCCGAGCAGCTCTTCGCCGCCGGCTACGCCGCCTGCTTCCACTCCGCACTGCAGGGCGTCGCCCGCAGCCAGAAGGTGAAGATCACCGACTCGTCCGTCGGCGGTCGCGTGTCGATCGGCCCGAACGGCAACGGTGGCTACCAGCTCGCCGTCATGCTCGAGGTCGTCATCCCCGGCCTGGAGCACGACCAGGCCCAGGCCCTCGCCGACGCGGCCCACCAGGTCTGCCCGTACTCGAACGCGACCCGCGGCAACATCGACGTCACCATCGTCGTCTCGGAGGACTGACCCATGAGCACCACCACCCCCACCACCATGCGCGCCGTCGTCCACGAGACGTTCGCCGAGCCCGCCGACGTCCTCGAGGTGCAGGAGCGCCCCGTCCCGACGCCCGGCGCCGGCGAGGTCCTCGTCCGCACGGTCCTCTCCCCCATCCACAACCACGACCTGTGGACCGTCCGCGGCACCTACGGCTTCAAGCCGGAGCTCCCCGCCGCCTCGGGCACCGAGGCACTCGGCGTCGTCGAGGCCCTCGGCGAGGGCGTCACGAACCTGCAGGTCGGCCAGCGCGTCGCCGGCGGTGCCTTCGGCGTCTGGGCCGAGTACTACACCGCCAACGCCGCCGGGCTCGTCCCGGTGCCGGACGCGATGACCGACGAGGCCGCCGCCCAGCTCGTCTCGATGCCGTTCAGCGCCATCAGCCTGCTGCACTCGCTCGACCTGCACGAGGGCGACTGGATCATCCAGAACGCCGCCAACGGTGCGGTCGGACGCATGGTCGCCCAGCTCGGCGCCGCCCGTGGCATCAACGTGATCGGACTCGTCCGTCGCGCCGCCGGTGTCGACGAACTCCGCGAGCAGGGCATCGAGCGCATCGTCGCCACCGACGCCGACGACTGGCAGGACCAGGTCGCCGCGATCACCGGTGGCGCCCCGATCATCGCCGGCGTCGAGTCGGTCGGTGGCAAGGCCGCCGGCGACATCGCCTCCGTGCTGGGCGAGAACGCCACCCTCGTCGTCTTCGGCGCGATGGCGTCGCCGACGCTCGAGATCCCGTCGGGCAAGGTCATCTTCGGCCAGCTCACCGTGAAGGGCTTCTGGGGCTCCGTCGTCAGCAAGACGATGCCGGCCGAGACGAAGGGGCAGCTCTTCGGTGAGCTCATCACCCGCGTGCTCGACGGCTCGCTGACGCTCCCCGTCGCCGAGACCTTCGCCTTCGAGCAGGTCCGCGACGCCGTGCGCGCCAGCGATACCGCCGGCCGCGTCGGCAAGGTGCTCCTGCGCCCGTAGCGCGACCACAGAACGGACGGAGGCCCGGTGCCAGCTGGCACCGGGCCTCCCGTCCGTCCGCTGGTCCGTCACATGGCCTCCTTGATGCCCCGACGCACCAGCCACGCGTTCACGGGGTAGGAGCAGACGAAGCCGGCCACCATCGCCAGCTGCATCGCCACCCAGAACTCCGGCGAGAAGACGCTCGCGCGCCCGCCGACGAGTGCCGGGAACACGACCAGCTGCCACACCGCCATCAGGCCGTACATGCCCACCTGCCACGCGATGATCGACAGCGTGTCGGCCTTGAGCGCGGCGACGAGCCCGGCCCGGACGCCGAGGCCCCGCATCGGCGCGATGGCGAAGTACTGGAACGCGATGCCGAGCACGAACGCGATGACGAAGTCGACGATCCACCCGGCGACCATCCGGTCCTGGTAGAGCGACCCCAGGCCGACGACCACCCCGAGCGCCGGGAACGCCGCGAGCCCGAACTCGCCGATCAGGTCGCCGAGGGCGCAGCCGGCCCCGCAGTGGCTCGTGTCGATCGCGGTGCCCGCCCACCGTCCGTGTCCGGGCGCCGAGGCCCGCCCCCGACGCAGGTAGAAGACGAGCCACACGACGCTGCCGAAGAGCATCGTGAGCGGCCACACGAACGCCATGACGCGCATGTGCGGCGGCCGACGCACCACGTCGACCGCCACGAACACGGCGCAGCCCACGGCGACCACGAGCAGCGCCGAGCACACCACGTTCAGGGCGGTGGGGAAGTCCTGCAGCACCAGTTCCGTCACGCCTCCATGCAACCAACCGGGCGGCGACGGTGGATCCAGTGAGCAGAAGACGCCGGGTGCCCTGGGGCGACCCGACGTCTTCTGCGCACTCGGTGCGGCGTGGTGCGGACTAGCGGCGCGACGCCTTCACGGGGACGGTGAAGATGTTGCCGGTGGTGACGCCCTCTTCGACCTCTTCGAGGGTGCGCCCGCGGCTCTCCGGCACGAACTTCCAGATGAAGAGCAGCGCCAGCAGCCCGACGACCCCGAAGCCGAAGAACGTCCCGGTGATGCCGGTCGCAGCGACGATCGTCGGGAAGTACAGCCCGAGGAACGCGTTCGCGATCCAGAGGCAGAACACCGAGATGCCCATGCCGAGCGCACGGATCTGCGTCGGGAAGATCTCGGACAGGACGACCCACACGGCGATGTTGAGGAAGGTCTGCATCGAGCCGACGAACGCGACGACCAGGAACAGGATGACCCACGGGCGGGCCGGGTTGCCCTCGGGCAGCGCCACCGACGCGATGCCGATGAGGAAGTGGCAGATCGTCGTCAGCGTGAACCCGAGGATCAGCGTCGTGCGGCGGTTGATCTTCTCCATGTTGTACAGCGCGATGACGCCACCGACCACGGCGATGACGCCGGGGGCGATGTTCGCGATGAGAGCGGCCGACGCCTGGAACCCGGACTCGATGAGCACGGTCTGGCCGTAGTACATGATCGAGTTGATGCCGGTGAGCTGCTGCGCGACGCCGAGCCCAGCGCCGATGAGCACGATGCGGATGAGCCACTTGTTCCCGCGCAGCGTGTGCCAGCCACTGACGCGCTCGACCTTCGCTTCGAGGTCGTTGCTCCGCTTGATGTCGTCGAGCTCGGCGCGGGCCCGATCGGTGGTCCGGACCTGCTCGAGGACCGAGAGCGCCTCGTCGTAGCGGTCCTTCGACGCGAGCCAGCGCGGCGACTCCGGCACCCGGAGCATGCCGACGAACAGCGCGATCGCGGGGAGCGCACAGACGGCCAGCATGACGCGCCACACGCCGTTGCCCTCACCCCACACGTTGCCGATGATCGCGTTGACCACGAACGCGGCGAGCTGACCGATCACGATCATGAGCTCGTTGCGGCCGGACAGCGACCCGCGGATCTCGTACGGCGCGAGTTCGGCGAGGAACACCGGAACCACCGTGGAGGCGCCACCCACCGCGAGGCCGAGGAGCACACGACCGACGACGATGACCTCGAACGTCGGCGCGAACACGCAGATCAGCGTGCCGACGAAGAACGTGACAGCGAGCAGGATGATCGTCTTGCGGCGACCCCAGCCGTCGGCGATGCGGCCGCCGAGCATGGCGCCGATCGCGGCGCCGAAGAGCAGCGAGCTGGTGACGACACCCTCGGTGAAGTTCGTGAGGCCGAGCTCCGCCTTCATCGGGTTCAGGGCACCGTTGATGACACCGGTGTCGTACCCGAAGAGCAACCCGCCGAACGTGGCGACGAGGGCCAGCACACCGAGTCGTCGGCGGTGCGGCCCGGTCCCCAACGGGGGCAGTGCGACAGTCGGGGCTGTCGGTTTGATGTCGACCATTCGGTGACTCCTTCGTCGGTGATCGCGCGTCAGTGCGTGGACCGATCGTAACCCGAATCCATGTCCTGTCAATTGGACATTCTGTCGTCAGGTCGTTTGGATCGGTCCACAGAAGGCCTGATGAGGACGGGAGCGGTCCAATCCGCGGATCGGGCTCAGCGCTCGTCGTCGACGGGGCCGTCGCCCAGGACGTCCCCCAACGAAGCCATGTCGGCACCGTGGTCGGTGTAGCGGCGCACGGTCCGTCGGGCGGCGGCACTCGCGGCGCCGGACAGGGCGGAGTTGCGTCGGGCGGCGTCGGCGACGCGTCCGGCGTGCCCCGCGGTGGAGAGCAGCACGTTGGCCAGGGCTCGGGCGTCGCCGCGCTCGGGGACCCCGGTCACGGTCCACGCCGTGCGGACCTGGGCGTCAGGGGTGACGCCACGACGGGTGCCCATCCGGTGCCAGTCCGACAGCACGCCCTCGGTGCGCGAGGCGGCGCGGTCTGCCTCTCCCGCGCGACGGCGTGCGGCGTCACGGGCGTCGGACTCGGTGTCCGAGCCCTCGACCGTGTCGTACCGGTCGGTGAGCCCGTCGGCCCGGCGCCGGACGCTGTCGGCACGTTCACGCGCTGCGACGTCGTCACCACCGGCCGCTGCGATGCGGGCGGCGTGCGCGGCGGCAGCCGCGGCGAGGATCTCCGAACGCTCCATGCCCTCGACCGTAGCCGCTCCGACCGACACCATCTCGCCCCCTCGGCGGCTGGACTGCGTCCCGGGACACAGTCCGCCGGCGACGACGACCGTGTGTTCGCCATCGCGTTACCCTCGACCTGAGGGGGCATCATGAAACGGACCGGCGGAATCGCCATCGTGCTGGCGGCCGGCGTGGTGCTGTCCGGCTGCTCGCTGCTGCGGGGACCGGACGGTGCTCTGCCCGCTCCCGCTTCCCCGCCCGCGTCGAGCCCGACCGCGAGCGAGACCCCGGCGGCGACCCCGACCGGCGAGTCCGCATCGGACCTGATCGAGGCGTCGGCGAACCCGCGCACACCGACCCCGGTGCCGACGGAGGCCGCCGCCCCCGCACCGACGCTGACACCGATCCCCGCCGGGACCGTCCTGGCGCAGGGAGACGTGGCCTCGCCGAAGGGCAGCGTGCACTTCCACTTCCGGGTGGTCGCGGACGGCGACGACACGTTCACCGCGCAGTACTCCGGGATCACCTCGACGCTGCCGGTGCCGATCGGCGTCGCGTTGTTCGACCTGCCCCGTGCGGTGGGCGACGGGCTGACCTACCCCGGTGTCGGTGACCGGACCCTCGGCGGCCCGACCAGCACGGCGGCCGCGGTCGACGTCCCGTTGGACGGATCCGGGGTCGACCCGTCACACCTCGGCACCCTCGTGACCTACTCCGCCGCGGCGCCCGGACAGGACGTCCCCGTCGAGATCTCCGCCGGCAAGGTCCTCGCGGTGTCCACCGTGCGGTGGTCCGTCCCCGCCCGGCAGACGAACGTGCACCCGAAGGACGCCGGACGACGGGCGAACGCGACCGGGACCGTCACCGCGACCACGGCCGCCGGCGCGCCGAGGTCCTACGGCGTCGCCCCGGACGACCTGATCGGGGACGTCGCGGCGCGGTTCGGCATCACCGTCCGCGACCTGGTCTGGCTCAACGAGGGCGTCCAGGTGTTCGGCGAGGACCAGCACCTGTACGAGGGCACCTCCCTCAACCTCGACCCGCTCGCCCGCTGAGCCGGCGGCCCGGCGCCGAGCCCCGCGGCGTCGCAGCGGGGCTCTCGAAAGCGACACTTCTCCGCGGAAGATCGGCGCGCATCTGTCGCTTTCGCAGGCCTGACGGCGGCCCGTCGGGCGCAACTGTCGCTTTGGCAGTGCCCGACACGACGGACGGGAGGCCCGTGGCGGATCCGCCACGGGCCTCCCGTCCGTCAGGTGGGGGCGTGCGTTACTTCCGCAGCTCCAGGTACTTCGCGATGAGCGCCTTGGTCGACGGGTCCTGCGCGTCGAGTGCGGCCTGGTCGCCCTCGACGGCCGGCGTGACCTGCAGCGCCAGCTGCTTGCCGAGCTCCACACCCCACTGGTCGAACGAGTCGATGCCCCAGATCGTGCCCTCGGTGAACACGATGTGCTCGTACAGGGCGATGAGCTGGCCGAGGACGCTCGGGGTGAGCTCCGGCGCGATGATCGACGTGGTCGGCTTGTTGCCGGGGAACGTGCGCGCCGCGACGATGCCCTCGTCCGTGGTGCCCTCGGCGCGGACCTCGTCCGCGCTCTTGCCGAACGCGAGCGCCTTGGTCTGCGCGAAGAAGTTCGCCAGGAACAGCGTGTGCACGTCGGTGCCGGGCGCGACGCCCTTGCCGTCGCCGGTCTCGTCCTTGAGCGGACGGGCCGGGTTGGCGACCGTGATGAAGTCGGCCGGGATCAGGCGGGTGCCCTGGTGGATGAGCTGGTAGAACGCGTGCTGGCCGTTCGTGCCGGGCTCGCCCCAGAAGACCTCGCCGGTCTCGGTGGTGACGGGCGAGCCGTCCCAGCGGACGCGCTTGCCGTTCGACTCCATGGTGAGCTGCTGGAGGTACGCGGCGAAGCGGTGCAGGTACTGCGTGTACGGCAGGACCGCGTGGCTCTGCGCACCGAGGAAGTTCGTGTACCAGACGTTGAGCAGGCCCATCAGGACGGGGACGTTCTGCTCGAGCGGCGTGGTGCGGACGTGCTCGTCGATCGCGTGGAAGCCGGCGAGGAACTGCTCCCAGTTCTCCTTGCCGATCGCGATGACGACGCTCGTGCCGATGGCCGAGTCGACCGAGTAGCGGCCGCCCACCCAGTCCCAGAAGCCGAAGGCGTTCTCGGGGTCGATGCCGAAGGCCTCGACCTTGTCGAGCGCGGTGGAGACGGCGACGAAGTGCTTGGCGACGGCGTTCTTCTTCTCGTCGTCGGCGGCGTCGGTCAGGCCGAGCTCCTCCCACAGCCACTGGCGGGCGAGGCGCGCGTTCGTCAGGGTCTCGAGCGTGCCGAAGGTCTTCGACGCGACGATGAAGAGCGTGGTCTCGGGGTCCAGGTCCGCGGTCTTCTCGTAGATGTCCGCCGGGTCGATGTTCGACACGAAGCGGGCCTCGAGGCCGGGCTGGACGTAGGGCTTGAGTGCCTCGTAGACCATGACCGGGCCGAGGTCGGAGCCACCGATGCCGATGTTGACGACGGTCTCGATGCGCTTGCCGGTGACGCCGGTCCAGGCGCCGCTGCGGACCTGCTCGGCGAAGCCGTAGACCTTGTCGAGCGTGGCGTGCACGTCGGCGTCGACGTCCTGGCCGTCGACGGTCAGGGGCGCCGCCGGCACGAGGCCCTCGGTCGCCTTCGGGCGGCGGAGCGCGGTGTGCAGCACGGCGCGGTCCTCGGTGACGTTGATGTGCTCACCGGCGAGCATCGCCTGGAAGCGTTCGGCGACGCCGGTGTCCTTCGCGACCTGCAGCAGCGCGGCGAGGATCTCGTCGGTCACCAGGCCCTTGGAGAGGTCGACGGTCAGGTCGGCCGCCTGGAAGGTGTACTGCTCGGCACGACCGGGGTCGCTGTCGAACCACCCTCGCAGGTCCGGGGTGAAGTCGGCAGCGATGCTGTCGAGCTTCTTCCAGCCTTCGGTCGATGTGGGGTCGACGGGAGCGGATTCGGTCACTTCGGTCCTCCTGGGGATCACGTTCAAGACGTACAGCCCGCGGGTCACGCAGCGCTGCGTCGCGGACCGTCTTCGAGCGTAGTGCGCTCCGGCGGGTGGTGCGCACAGTCGGCCGGGAGGCGCGGCTCGCGTTCGCTGCGCGCGTCACGCATCCCGGCCGGTCGCGTTCCGTGCCGCGGTCGGCTTGCCGGGTTCACGGCTGCGGTCGGTTCGCCCGGTTCACGGCTGTGGCCGGCTTCACGGCTGCGCCGCGAAGCGACGCAACCGCAGGCTGTTCGTCACGACGAAGACCGACGAGAACGCCATCGCCGCACCCGCGAGCACCGGGTTGAGCAGCCCCGCCATCGCGAGCGGGATCGCCGCGACGTTGTACGCGAACGCCCAGAACAGGTTGCCCTTGATGACGCCGAGCGTCGCGCGCGACAGCCGGATGGCGTCGGCCACCACGGTGAGCCGACCGCTGACGACCGTGATGTCGCTCGCCGCGATGGCCGCGTCGGTGCCGGCCCCCATGGCGATGCCGAGGTCGGCCGCGGCCAGTGCGGCGGCGTCGTTCACGCCGTCGCCGACCATCGCGACGCTCCGACCCTCGGCCTGCAGCCGGCGGACGGTCTCGAGCTTCGACGCCGGGGTCGCGCGGGCGTGCACCTCGTCGATGCCGACGCTCGCGGCGACCGCACGTGCGGCACCGTCGTTGTCGCCGGTGAGCAGGACCGGGTGCAGGCCGAGCGCACGGAAGCGGGCGATCGCGTCGGCGGCCTCGGGCTTCACGGTGTCGCCGACGACGACCACGCCCAGGGCCGTGCCGTTCCGGGCGACGACGACCGCCGTGCCCCCGTCGGCCTCGACACGGTCGACGGCGTCGGACAGCACCGTTGGCAGGGTGATCGACCACGAGTCGGCGAGCCAGCGGGTCGTGCCGACCAGCACGACGTCGCCGTCCACGACAGCCTGCACACCGGCGCCGGCGGTCGCGGTGAACTGCTCGGCCTCGGGCAGGTCGACGCCCCGGGCACGGGCCGCGGTGGTCACGGCGCGGGCGACGGGGTGTTCGGAGCCGTCCTCGACCGCCGCGGCGAGGCGCAGGACGACGTCCTCGGTCTCGTCGAGGGCGGTGACCGACCGCAGGGTCATCGACCCCGTGGTGACGGTGCCGGTCTTGTCGAGCACGACGGTGTCGACACCGCGGGTGCGCTCGAGCACCTGCGGACCGCCGATCAGGATGCCGAGCTGGGAGCCGCGACCGGTGCCGACCAGCAGCGCGGTGGGCGTAGCGAGCCCGAGGGCGCACGGGCAGGCGATGATCAGGGTGGCGACGGCCGCGGTGAAGGCCGCGGTGACCGAGCCGCCGAACACGAGCCAGCCGACGAAGGCCAGCCCGGCGAGCGCGATGACGATCGGCACGAAGACCCCGGACACGCGGTCGGCCAGACGCTGCACCTCGGCCTTGCCGGTCTGGGCGTCCTCGACCAGGCGACCCATCCGGGCGAGCTCGGTGTCGGCGCCGACACGCGTGATCGCGACGACGAGCCGCCCGCCGACGTTGATCGTGGCACCGGTGACCCGGTCGCCCGGGCCGACCTCGACCGGCACGGACTCGCCGGTGAGCATGCTGAGGTCGACGGCCGAGGAGCCGTCCTGCACCAGGCCGTCGCTCGGGATCCGCTCGCCGGGTCGCACCACGACGACGTCGCCCACGACCAGGGAGGAGGCGGCCACGAGGTGTTCGGCACCGTCGCGCAGGACGGTGGCGTCCTTCGCACCGAGTTCGAGCAGTGCCCGGAGTGCGGCACCGGACTGTGTCTTCGCGCGGGCCTCCATGTACCGGCCGGCGAGGATGAACACCGTCACGGCGGTCGCGACCTCGAGGTACAGGTCGGTGGCCTCGGGGTCCGTGGCGAACCACGAGAACGTCATGTGCATGCCGGTCGTGCCGGCGTCGCCGAAGAACAGGGCGTACAGCGACCACCCGAAGGCAGCGAGGACACCGACGCTCACCAGGGTGTCCATGGTGGCGGCACCGTGCCGGGCGTTGACCCACGCGGCACGGTGGAACGGGAGCGCACCCCAGACGGCGACGGGTGCCGCGAGCGTCAGGGCGAGCCACTGCCAGTTCGGGAACTGCAGCGCCGGCACCATCGAGAGCACCACGACGGGCACCGCGAGCACGGCGGACACGACCAGGCGTCGGCGCAGCGGGCCGGTCGGGTCCTCGTCGACCGCGGGGTCGGCGTCAGCAGCGGCGGGCGGGGCCGGCACCGTAGCACCGTAGCCGGCCGACTCCACCGCGGCGATCAGCGACTCGGGGTCAGCGGTGCCCTCAGCGGCGACCTGCACCTGCGCCTTCTCGGTGGCGTAGTTGACGGTGGCGGTGACCCCGGGCAGCTTGCCGAGCTTCCGCTCGATGCGGTTCGCGCACGAGGCGCAGGTCATCCCGGTGATGTCGAGTTCGACGGTGCGGTCGGTCACGAGCGCACGACCTCGTACCCCGCCTCGGTGACGGCGGCGCGGAGGGCGTCCGCGTCGACGGGTGCCGCCGAGCTGACGGTGACCTCGGACGATCCGCCGGGGACGAGTCGGACGTCGACGCCCGACACCCCGTCGACCTCGGTGAGTTCCTCGGTGACGCTCATCACGCAGTGGTCACAGGTCATGCCCTCGACGAGCAGCGTTTCGGTGGTCATGGTGTCTCCTTCTCGATGGTGGGTCGTCGGGGTCAGGAGCGGACGAGCCGGGCGATCGCCTGGCTGGCCTCGCGCACCTTCTCGTCGGCGGCGTCCCCGCCCTCGGCGACGGCCTCGGCGACGCAGTGCGCCAGGTGGTCCTCGAGCAGCGACAGCGCGACGCGTTCGAGCGCCCGGTTCGCCGCCGAGATCTGGGTCAGGACGTCGATGCAGTACGTCTCGTCCTCGACCATCCGCGCGATGCCGCGCACCTGCCCCTCGGCGCGACGGAGTCGCTTGAGCAGGTCGTCCTTGTCGCCGATGTACCCGACGTGTTCGTGCATGTCCGCCTCCACCGTTCTCAATACGGTACCCCCCTAGGGTATTCCGATCTCGTCCGCGCGCAACCGGTGGCATGATCAGCGCATGGACCCCTCGACGACGAACGGATTCCGCCGGCTGCGGTTCTCCGACGGCGAGGGTTCCGACTACTCCGAGATCTTCGCGGCCGAGTACGGCGGCTCGGACTTCGCCTCCGAGACGTTCGCCACCGACGACACCCGGTACGAGTACACGGTCGTGGGCGACGACGACCTGTCGCTGCGCACCATGCGGGCCGAGGGCGGTCGGCGGGGCGGGGTCATCGGCGTGCGGGACGACCACGTGGTGTTCTGGCTGACCAAGGGCCGGCTCGAGATGCACTTCGCCGACCGCACCCGCGTCGTCGAGCCGGGCAGCCCGTACATCGCGTCGGCGTCCGAGGCCTACCGATTCGAGTCCGACGGCACGGTCTACAACGGCGTGCACGTGTCCGACCGGTTCCTGCGGAGCGTCGGCCGCGACCTCGGCTACCGCCTGCCCGACGGCCCACTGCTGTTCGACCAGCAGGACGAGGTCGTCGCCCGGCGCGAACCCCTGCGGCACCTGATCCGAGAACTCGGGCCGGCCCTGGTCGACGAGCGCGTGCTCGGGCCGATGCGGACCGCGCTGAACCGCCGGCTGGCCGTCGTCATCCTCGACACGTTCCCGATCCGGAACCGCGGCGACGACGTCCCCGTGGCGAACCGGCTCCGCGACGCGATCCGCTTCATCGAGCTGCACGCCGCCGAACGCCCCTCGATCCCCACCATCGCCGCGGCCTGCGGACTGAGCCAGCGCGGGCTGCAGGACGTCTTCGCCCGGACGCTCGACACCACCCCGCACCGGTTCCTCCGCGACCACCGCCTCGACCGGGTGCGCGAGGAGCTGCTCCGCGCGGACCGGGGCGGCCCGGTCGCCCCGGCGGACTGTCCGCTCGTGTCCTCCGGCATCGCCGCGATCGCCCGCCGCTGGGGCTTCACCAACCCGGGCCGGTTCGCCGAGACCTACCGCGACCGGTTCGGTGAGGACCCCGCCGTGACGAAACGCGCGTCGCTGGCCGCGCAGCCGCAGGTCGGCAAGGCGTCGTGGCGTGTCCGTCGTGCGGTGTCGTACATCGAGCAGCACCTCGACGACCCGCTCACGCTCGACGACATCGCGGCCGCCGCAGGGGTGCTCCCCCGACGGCTGCAACAGCTCTTCCGCGAGGAGCGCGGCGAGTCCCCGATGGCCTGTGTCCGTGCCATGCGGGCCGCTGCCGAGCGCAACGGCGCGGCCGGAAACGGCTGAACGGCCGGACGGAACACCCCGGGGGTACACGCACTTCCCCGGATTTCTGGGGTTCCCTGGAAAGCAGCCGAATCCGAGAAGTCGTGTGTGACGAATCTCTTCCACAGCCCGTCTCATCCGTGAACAGCAACCGCTGGGAACGCCCGGCGGGTCAACGGAAGGAACGAACATGGCTGACACCATCACCCCCACCCCGGCCACCACGGCGACCCGTGCCACCTCGCACGCCGGCACCAGCGGCGTCACCGGCAAGACCGTCATCGACGACACCGTCGTGTCGAAGGTCGCCGGCATCGCCGCCCGCGAGGTCAACGGCGTGCACTCCCTCGGCAACGGCGCAGCCCGTGCCATCGGCGCCATCCGCGACGCCATCGGCCAGCGTGACTTCGGTCAGGGCGTCAAGGTCGAGGTCGGCGAGAAGCAGGTCGCCGCGGACATCGTGATCGTCGCCGAGTACCCGGTGTCGCTCCAGCAGGTCGCCGACGGCGTCCGTGCCGGTGTCGCCCGTGCCCTCGAGCAGATCGTCGGCATGGAGGTCGCCGAGGTCAACGTGACCGTCCAGGACGTCTACATCCCGGGTGACGACGACGACAACGAGGACGAGAAGAAGGAAGCCCGAGTCGCATGAGCAACACGCTGATCGGCGCCCTCATCGGCGCAGTCCTCGCCGTCGTGGCACTGCAGTTCGGGTTCTGGGGCTTCGTGCTCGTCATCGTCTTCGGTGCGATCGGGGCCCTCGTGGCCGCACTCGCCACCGGGCGCATCGACCGCGGTGCCCTGACCGACGTGCTGACCGGACGCCGGAGCTCCCGGTGAACGCCGGCCCGGACGTCCCGGGCCGCGTCGAGATCACCGCACGCGCGCTCACCTCGCTGGCGCGGGCCGTCGCAGCCGAAGGGCTCGGCGCCCCCGCCAAGCGGGTGCGCGTCGGACTCGGCGACGCGTCGGGAGCACTGTCGCTCGACATCACCGGGCCGATCGCCGCGAGCGACGACATCGTCTCCGGGTCGATCCGGATCGCGGACCAGGTCAAGGGTCGCGTGAGCGACCTGACCGGGCGTCGCGTCGGCAGTGCCCACATCGAACTCACCGGGATCGTGCGCGAGCACGAGTCCCGTGCCCGCTAGGAGGCCATCATGAGCAACGGTTCCGTCGAACGACGCATCCGTCGTCGGAGCGTGCACCGCTCCCGCTCCACAGCAGTGGCGGTGGCCCTCGTGGTGCTCGCTCTGGTGGCCGCCTGGATCGGCACCGAGGCGGTGCTCAGCGCCATCGGACGCCCGCCGCTGGTCGCCGACCCCCAGACCGTGGTCGACACGGCGCTCCGCCCGGACGCCGCGTTCGTCACCATCGTCGAGGTCATCGCGGGTGTGCTCGTCGTCCTCGGCGTCGTGCTGGTCGTCCTGGCGCTCAAGCCCGGCCGCCAGCACCGATCGGTCGTCGAGCACGAGCGTGGTGCGGTCGTCATCGACGCCCGCATCGTCGCCTCCACCGCGGCGAACGCTGCAGGCATGGCGGCCGGTGTCCCCGAGGGGAACGCCTCCGCCACCGCCCGTGGCCGTTCCACCGAGGTCCGCATCGTCCCCGTCACCGGTGTGCCGGTCGACGAGGCGAGCGTCCGCGCCGCCGTCGTGGAGCGCCTGAGCGGTCTCGACGAGCGCTTCGGCCGACGCGTCCGCGTCCGGGTCGAGGAGAAGGGAACCCTCGCATGACCAAGAGCAACCGGACCCTCAACCGGATCATCCTGTTCGTCCTCGGCCTCGTCGCCGTGGTCGTCGGGATCGCGATGGGCGCGGGCGTGCTGCCCGCCGTCCAGGACGCCGTCAAGCCGTACGTCGACCTCCCCCGCAGCCTCGACGTCCCCGCGTCCGCGCTGTGGATCGTCGCCGGGGTCGCGGCCCTCGTGATCGTCCTGTCGCTCGTGTGGGTGTTCACCCGAGGTGGTGGCGGCACGTCCGTCGCCGTCCGGGAACACTCGGGCGACGATGCGGTCACCGTCAACGTCGCACTCGTCCGGGACGTCCTCGAGCACGAACTCGCGGGTGTCCGCGACGTCGTCGGCTCCCGGGTCGACACCTACCTCGTCCGCCGGCAGCGCGCCGCCCGGATCCGTGTCGCGGTCCGCCGCGGCGGGGACGCCGTCAGCGTGCTCGACGCCGTCGACCGAGCCGTCGCGGTCCTCGACCGCACCCTCGGCCGTCCGGTCCCGGTGCTCGTGCACCTGACCGGCGGTACCCGCTCCGCGCTCGCGAAGTCGACCCGCGTCCACTGACACCCGTCAGCCGGACGCACGCCGGGCCTCCCGGCCCACCACCACACCACCGGGCGCACGCCCACTCACGAAAGGACCCGTCATGGGACTCGACGACAAGATCAAGAACGCCGCTCAGGACCTCGCCGGCAAGGCGAAGGAAGCCGTCGGCAACCTGACCAACGACGACGCCAAGGTCGCCGAAGGCAAGAAGGACCAGACCGCTGCCAGCGCGAAGCAGACCGGCGAGGACGTCAAGGACGTCTTCAAGAAGTAGGTCGCACGACCGCATCGGGGCACCCGTCGAACGGGTGCCCCGATGCGTCACCGCGCAGATCCCGAACGAGGAGGAACCATGCAGCACGACCCCCATGCGAACACGCAGGTCACCGAGGTGACCCTGCCCGCAGCACTGACGGAGCCGCTGCCCGACGACGCGAGCACCGCGACGATCGTCGCGCGCACCGCGGCGGAGACCGCGCTCGGCGTGCCCGGCGTGCACCACCTCGGCGGGATCGCCGCCCGTGCCGCGGATGAGCTGCGGAAGCAGCTCGGCCGCTCGGCGGGCACCGCCGGCGTGCAGGTCGACGAACAGGACGGCGTGCTCAGCGTGCAGGTCGCCGTCGTCGTCAGCTACCCGCACCCGGTGCTGGCCGTCGCCGCCGAGGTCCGGCAGCAGGTCACCGCAGCGACGCGGCAGCTGTCCGACCTCCGCACCTCGGTCGACGTGCGCGTCCTCGACGTGCACGGACCGTTCGACGACGAGCAGTCCCCGCTCGGCCGGGCCGCCGAGCAGGCGACCGATGCGGTCAAGCAGGCGGCCGAGTCGACCGGCGACGCGGTCAAGCGGGCCGCCGAGACCACCGCCGACGCGACCAAGCGTGCCGCGACGGCCACGGCGGAAGCGACCAAGCAGGCAGCGTCGGCCACGGCGGACGCGACGAAGCAGGCTGCCGACGCCACCGCCGACACGACCAAGCGTGCCGTCGACACCGCCACTGAGACGGGCGAGCGTCTGCGTGACGCCGCCTCGGAGTCGCTCGCCCGGGCATCCGAGCAGGCCGCCGACGCGGCATCGTCCGCGAAGGACGCCGCCGAGCAGGCCCGCGACGTCGTCGTCGACACAGCCGGCACGACCCGCGACCGGGCCGCCGACGCTGCCGATGCCGCGGCGGACGCGGCCGACGACGCAGCCGTCGCCGCCGATGCGGCAGCGGATGCCGCAGTGGCTCCCCGTCACCGGGACCAGCCGTGACCACCGCCTGGTCCGGAGGGCGCCGGCCCCGTGCCCGGCGTCCCCGACCCCGCGGCGTCTGGATCGCCGGCGGCATCGGGGTCTTCCTCGTCCTCGCCGTCGCGGTCGGCGGCTTCCTGCCGCTGGTCGGGTTCCTCGGCGGGGTCACCGCCACCACCGCCGGCCTCGTGCCGTTCCCGTTCGTCCGCGTCACCCTGATCGCCCTGCTCGGTGCGGTCGTGGTGCTCGCCCTGCTCCTGCTCGCCCTGACCCGCCGGCACACCGCGACCGCGACGACCGCCGTCGTGCTCGCCGTCCTGGTGAGCCTGGCCGTCACCCTGGTCCCCGTCGTCCTGGTCGCCGTCGGCTCCGCCGACCGCGCCGGCGATGTCTGGCCGATCGTCACCGAGCTCTGGACCCGCTTCACCGGCTGACGTCGTGCACACGGTCCCGGCCTGGAGGCCCGCCCCACCCGACCAGGTCGGCCCACCCGGGTGGTCCCGGGGTCCACTGCCCGTCCGCTAGCCTCGCGACGTGAAGCGTCTCTCCCCCGGCCAGCGCTGGGTCATCGGTCTCGGCGCGTTCGCGCTCGTCTGTCTCGTCGTCGGCGTCATCGGGCTGGTGGTCGGGATCACGAACCGGTACGGGTGCCTCTCCGATTCCGAGATCTGGCCGCAGTCCCGCTGCCTCGGCGACGACTCCGGGATCTACTGGGGCAGCGCCCTCGGCATCATCGGGCTGCTGCACCTCGGCCTGACCGGCCTGGCCGGTGCACTCGTCTGGACGTCGACCCCGACGGTCGCTCCGCGTCCCGTCGAGCGTCCGACGCCGCGCCCCGGCGAGACGCACCGGGTCTTCTCGTACGGCACGCTCCAGCAGCCGCTGGTGCAGGAGTCGCTGTTCGGGGACCACGTCCCCACCACCCCGGATTCCCTGCCCGGCTGGCGGCTCGACTGGGTGACGATCACCGACCCGGACGTCATCCGGACGAGCGGCTCCGACCGTCATCCCATCCTCCGCCGCGGCTCCGCGGACGACGTCGTCGAGGGTGTGGCCCTGACGCTCGGGTACGAATGGCAGCTCCGCGCGGTCGACGGCTACGAGGTCGCCGACTACCAGCGCATCCGGGTCACGCTGGCCTCGGGCTCGACGGCCTGGGTCTACGTGGCGGCCGACGAGGCCTGAGCCGCGGCGCGCAGCCGTTCGAGCCCCTGGTCGATCGACACCGACGGGGTCCACCGCAGGTCGCTCCGGGTCCGTCGCTGGTCGAACCAGTGCGCCGTCGAGAGCTGTTCGGCCAGGAACCGGGTCATCGGCGGCTCGTCCTCGCCCGGTCGGACGCGCCAGACGGCCTCCACCACGGAGCCCGCGGCCCGCGCGACCGCGGCCGGCACGTGCCACTGCGGCGGTCGGACGCCCGACGCCGTGCAGATGCCGGCGAGCAGGTCGGCGACCGGGCGGGGCTCACCGTTCGTGACGACGTACGCGTTGCCGTGGACGCAGTCGTCCCTGACGCGTTCGAGCGCCGCGACCATGGCCGTCGCGGCGTTGTCGACGTAGAGCGTGTCGATCAGCGCGGCGCCGGAGTCGAGCAGCGGGAGCCGTCCGGCGCGGGCACGCTCGACGATCCGTCCGACGAGCTGCGTGTCACCCGGACCCCACACCAGGTGCGGCCGGACCGCCACGACGGCGAAGTCCGGGGCGTCGGCGTCGAGTGCCAGCAGCTCCGCCGCGGCCTTGGTGCGGGCGTAGTCGCCACGAGCGCGGGACGGCTCGGCCGGACCGGCGTCGGCCCCGACGAGCGACGAACCGGTGTGCGCGACCGACGGCGACGACACGAAGACGAAGCGCCCGACCCCGGCTGCACGGGCGGCCGCCAGCAGTGAGCGGGTGCCCTCGATGTTGACCCGGGCGAAGTCGGCCGGGTCCCCGGCGAGTGACACCTTCGCCGCCAGGTGCACGACGGCCTCGACCCCGTCGACCGCGCGGGCGATCGCGGCGTTGTCGGTCATCGTCCCGGCGACGTCCTGCACCCCGGGCACACCGGATGGACGGCGCTGGAACGTCCGGACCTCGGGGCCGGCGTCCCGCACGGCGGCGGCGGTGGCCTGCCCGAGGAACCCGCTGGCCCCGGTGACCAGGACCTTCACGGGCGGACCATCCGGCCGCCGTCTCGAACCGCGACGGGTCGGTGATTCGTGCTCACCGACACCTCACGCCCCCGACGGCCCGTGAGGTGTCGGTGAGCGCGTGAGAACGCGCCGATCACGGGCGGACCATCCGTCCGCCGGACAGCACCGAGCCGGCCCAGCGTGAGAGCCGGCTGCGGTCGACCTTGGAGTTGTGCCGGATGTCGGTCGGCAGCACGGGCACGACGAGCACCGCGGCGAGGGGAACCCCGGCGGCGGCACGGACCGCTGCGGCGAGCGACGGCGACGCCAGCCCGGGCCGGCGCACGGCAGGGTCGGTCTCGACGACGGCCACCACCTGCTGGGTGCCGACCGGCCCGATGCCCGCGACGCCGGCGCGTCCGACACCGTCGACGCCCTCGATCCGCTGCTCCGGCCCCACCGGCGTGACGACCCCGTCCGGAGTCACCAGCACGTGCTGCAGTCGGCCCTCGACCCAGATCCGTCCCGCGGCGTCCAGGTGCCCGACGTCCCCGGTGCGGTGCCCGCGCGGGTCGTCGACGCCGAGGCGCGAGACCCGGTCGGTGCGCCAGAGCCGGTCGTAGTGGTCGCGCACGTGGGGTGCCGCGACGACGATCTCGCCGGTGACCCCGGGCTCGTCCGTCAGGGCTCCGGTCGAGCGCCCGGAACCGTCGAGCGGTGCGATGCGGACGCGGACGTTCGCTGCCGGCACCCCGACGCAGATCCCCTCGTCGTCGGACCGGCCGGCGGCACGGACCCCGTCGAGGTCGACGTCGGTCATGAGCAGCCCCTCGGTCATGCCGTAGGGGGTGTGGGCGCTGGCGTTCGGCATCAGCTCGGTCGCCGCGGTCAGCAGCGCAGCCGAGACGGGAGCCCCGGCCGACAGGAACAGCCGCACGCCCTTCAGCGCCTGCCGGTCGGCGTCGGTGAGCTCCGACGCAGTCGCGACGACGTTCGCCAGGGCCGCGGGCGACAGGAACACCACGGTGGCGTCGGCCGCGGCGACCGAGGCCGCGACCGCCTTCGCTGTCAGGGTGCGCGGCGCGGTGACGTCCATGTCGGGCGCGACCGACCGTGCCCCGAGGGCCGGGCCGAGCAGCGCGAACGGTGCGAACCCGGCAACGAGGCCGGTGCCGACTCCGACGTCGTACTGGGTGGCCAGCGCGTCCCGGACGGCGCTGAGCTGCCCGTGCGTGTACACGACGCCCTTCGCCGGCCCGGTCGATCCCGAGGTGAAGAGCACGGCCGCGGGTGCGTCCGGCGACGGTGCCGCCGGCAGCGCGGCGCCGTGCGCGAGACGGCGGGCGCCACGGCGGGCGACGTCGACGAGCGTGTGCTCCACCCGCAGCGCCTTCCGTGCCGGTGCGGGCAGCGAGAGCGTCGCGATGCGTCGCCCCGGCCAGCCGAGGGCACGCGCGGCCCCGAGCCCGGGCAGCGCGCCGATGATCCAGTCGGGTCGGGCGCCGCGGACCGCGCGGGTCAGGCCGCCGAGTCCGAGACCGGCGTCCGCGACGACGACGACCGCGCCGATCCGCACGCAGGCGTACAGGACGGCGGTCAGGTCGGCGCCGGGGGTCACCAGGAGCGAGACACGGTCGCCGCTCCGGACGCCCAGGTCGTCGAGTCCGGCGGCGATCTCGTCCACCCGTCGGGCGAGCAGCCGCCACGTGATCGTGCGGGGGCCACCGGCTGCGGCCATCTCGACCAGCGCTGGTTCGTCACTGGCACGCAGTTCGTCGAGCCGTGCCCAGAGCGGCGGGGTCGCCGGTGCAGGCTGGCCCGGGTCCACGGCGTCGGCCTGGAGGCCCGCGGGGGCCTGCGCAGGACGGCCACCGTCCGGCAGACGGTCACCGAGCCAGTCGAACACCGCGCCCGCCACGTCGGCGTCATCAGGCAGCAGGTGCCCGGCGCCCTCGAACCGGTGGACGTCGGCGTGCGGCACACGTTCGGTCAGGTCGTCCAGGTAGCGCTCGAGGAACACCGGGTCGCGCGGACCCCAGAGCAGGAGCGCCGGCACGTCGAGCGCGGCGACCCCGGCGGCGATGCGGTCGAGTTCGGGGGCACTCCGGTGCCGGGCGTCGACGGGGATGTCCGCGACGAAGCCCCCGATGCCACCGCGACGGGCGGCACCGCGGTAGGGCGCCCGGTAGCCGTCGGCCGTGGCACGGTCGAGCTTCGGGTGCGCGATGGCCAGGGTGGTCTCGAGGAACGCGGGGGTCACGACCGTCGCGCGGCCGAGCATCCCCGGACCGAGGGCCAGCCGCAGCGGTGCCGGGATCGGGGCGTCGTCGGGTTGATGCACGGCGGTGTTGCACGTCATCGCGGCGGCCAGGACGTCCGGGTGGTCGACCGCCCAACCGAGCGACACGACACCGCCCCAGTCGTGACCGAGGGTGACGACCGGTCCGGTCAGCCCGAGTTCGTCGGTCAGGGCTCCGAGGTCCGCGACGCGCTGCGCCAGTCCCCGCTCGACGCCGGTGCGCTCCGAGAAGCCCATGTCGAGCTGGTCAACGGCGACCACACGCCAGGCCGGGCCGCCGGCCTGCGCGACCTCGAGCGAGGTGCGGAGCACCGACCGCCACAGGTACGACCACGTCGGGTTGCCGTGCACGCAGAGGATCGTGCCGACCGGTTCCACGCCGAGCGCGGCCAGGGACCCGGCCGTGTCGAGGAGGTGCCAGGTGCGCGCGGCGCGATCCGTTCCTCCCGTCCGCTCTGCAGACCACGCGGGGACCGTGACCAGACGCGACCAGGCCGGGTCGAGGCCGGGCAGGGAGGGCGGCTGCGTCGCCGGAGCCGTGCTCGCGGCGACGCGGGGCAGCCGGGACGTCACCAGTGGAGTTCCATCATCGCCGTGTTGATGCCCGAACCGACGCCACCCAGGAACACGCGGTCACCGCGACGGATGCCGCCGGAAGCGACCTCGTCGGCGAGGGTGATCGGGATCGACGCGGGGCCGACGTTGCCGAACCGCTGGTACGTGGTGGGGACCTTGTCGCGCGGGATGCCGATCGCCTCGACGAAGGCGTTGGTGTGCACGTCGGAGACCTGGTGCAGCACGTAGCGGTCCATGTCGGCCCAGTCGAAGTGGGCGCGGGCCTCGGTCCAGGCGGCGACGACGAGCTCCATGCCGCCCTTGAGCAGCATCTTCGCGTCCGTGAACATGCCGTCGACGCTGCCCACGCACAGGTCGTACCACTGGGTCGCCGCGCGGGTGACGCCGCCGACGATCCGGTGTCCTTCGGGGTGCAGGTCCGCCGGGCCGAGCACGGCTGCGGCAGCACCGGACCCGAGGGTCAGGCTGGCGAACTCGCTCATGAAGTCCTTGCGGTTCCGGCCGCCCTGGTTCAGACGGTCGATGGTGTTGAGCTGCACCTGGTCGGCGTCCTCGCCGTCGACGACGAGCGCGTACTTGATCTGCCCGGAGTCGATCATCCCCGCGGCGACGCTCATGGCGTTGACGAAACCGAGGCAGGCGTTCGCGATGTCGAAGTTGATGGCGGACGACGGCAGCCCGAGACCGTGGTGCAGGCGGACGGCCACCGACGGCTCGAGGTGCGGACGGGTCACCGAGGTGTTGATGAGCAGCCCGATCTCGTCCGGACGGACACCGGCTTCGGCCATGGCGCGGCGGCCGGCGTCGATCGCGGCGTCCTGGAAGGTCTGCCCCTCGCCCCAGTTGCGACGCTCGATGACCCCGGCGACGCGCTCGAGCAGTCCCATCGGCAGACGGAGTCGACGGAGGACCCCGCGGAGCTTGGCCTCGATGTCGGCCGAGGTCGTCACACGCTCCGCCGTGGTGGTCGCCACGGAGAGCAGTGAGACGTTCCGGTGCTTCGCCGTGGCGTTGCCGGGCTGCTCCGGTTCACTGCTCGATGCCTGGTCGACCGGCCGTTCCGTCATGATCGTCACCGACACATACTTCCGCATCTGGCCTGTGTGCGCGATCCGGATGCGGTGGACGGCCCTGAATCCGTGCAATGCATTGCATGTGAAATACATATTGCATACGATGGCTACCGACCCCTTCGATCGGAGCCCCGAATGCCCCCGCTCAGCAAGTCCACCTCTGCCGCAGCCCTCCTGCTGGCGTTCGCGCCGCTGGCGGTGCCGGACATGGCCGCCGCGACGACCGTCACGACGGCACCCGCGCCGACCGAGGAGCGAGCCGACGCATCCGTGGAGCCGGAGGCGCCGGGCGAGGAGGAGTCACCTGTCGACAGTGGCGCACCTGTCGAGCCCGACGCGCCCGCGGACACCGCGGCCCCGGTCGACGCCGACCCCGCCACGGAGCCGGAGCCGGAGCCGGCCCCGGCGCCGAGCACCGCGCCCGCCCCGATCCCCACCCCCCACCCCCGAGGCGCAGCCCACGACCGACGAGGTCACGCCGAACGAGACGCCGATCAACGTGTACGTCGATGGAGCCGCGGACGCGATCGGTCAGCCGGGACAGCGGTTCGAGACGTCGATCTTCAACGTCAAGAACGTGAGTGGCTTCACGATCCCGAGCCGTTCGCTCGACTTCCACTGGACCATCACCGGCCCCGCGACCTTCACACGCGGACGACCGCCGTTCTCCGTGGCGAACTCAGGCACGGCGAACGTTGCGAACTGCACGTTCACGTCCTCCACGCAGACCGACTGCCTCGGCGGGAACCCCCAGCCACTCAACACCGGAGGAGCGAACTTCAACCACATCCGGGTGCCGATCACCGTCGACGTTTCCGCTCTGCCGGGCGACGTCATCACGGTGCACGGCTCGTTCGCCCCGAACGCCGCCACCGACTACGTGAACTCGAGCGAGCAGACGACATCGACGTGGAAGGTCACCATCCCGCTGACCGCCGCCGCCATCGACGAGCCGACCGCAGCCGTCGGGCCGAAGCCGACCATCACCGGCCAGGGCGTCCCCGGTGGCACCGTCGACGTGGCCGTCGGTGACCGGGCACCGGTGAACGTCCCCGTCGGCGATGACGGCACCTGGTCGCTCCCCGTCACCGAGGCGCTGTCGGAGGGGTCGGTCACCGTCACCGCCGTGCAGCACCGCAACGGCTTCACCGCCGACCCGACCACGGCGACCCTCGACGTCGACGCCACCGCCCCCGACGTCCCGATCGTCGACGACCCCGGCACCCTCGCCGACCCGACCGGACCCATCACCGGCACCGCCGAGCCAGGCGCCATCGTCATCGTCCGCGACCCCGCCGGCAACGAACTCGGCCGCGATCGTGCGAACGAGGCCGGCGACTTCTCCGTCCGTCTCGACGCACCGCTGCCCGAGGGTGCGACCGACCTCGTGGTCGTCGCCGCCGATGCGGTCGGTAACGAGTCCGGCCCGGCGACCGCGACCGCGGTCGTCCCGGACACCACCGCGCCCGATGCTCCGGTCGTCGAGCGCCAGGACCTCGCGACCCCGACCGGCCCGGTGGTCGGCACCGCCGAGCCCGGCTCCATCGTGATCATCCGCGACCGGGACGGCGACGAGATCGGGCGCGGCGAAGCCAATGACGACGGCGACTTCTCGGTCGAGTTGGACGAGCCACTGACCGAGGGCGACCACGGCCTGGAGGTCGTCGCGCAGGACGACGCCGGCAACGAGTCGGCTCCCTCGCCCGTGACCGTCACCGCACCCGACGTCACCGCACCCGACGCGCCGATCAGCACGACCCCCGAGTTCCTCGCCGACGGCACCGGCCCCTTCACCGGGTCGGCCGAACCCGGTTCGACAGTGATCGTGCGTGACACCGACGGCAACGAACTCGGCCGTACCGAGGCCCGCGACGACGGGCAGTTCACCGTCGTGCTCGACGAGCCGCTCGACGACGGCGCGCACGACCTCGAGCTCGTCGCGCAGGACGAGGCCGGCAACGTCTCGTCCCCGACGCCGGTCACGGTGGACGTGGACGACGACGCTCCGAACGCACCGATCGTGACCGGACCGACCGACCTCGCTGACGGCAAGGGACCCATCACCGGGACCGCCGAACCGGGCTCGACGGTCATCATCCGTGACGAGGACGGCAACCAGATCGGCCGCGGCGAAGCCAACGACGACGGGGACTTCTCGATCGAACTCGACGAGCCCCTCGACGACGGCGACCACCACCTCGAGCTGATCGCCCAGGACGACGCCGGCAACATCTCGACCCCCACCCCGGTCACCGTCGACGTCGACACCGAAGCACCCGACGCACCCGTCGTCACCAGCCCCAAGGACCTCGCTGACGGCAAGGGGCCCATCACCGGGACCGCCGAGCCCGGCTCGACCGTGATCATCCGTGACGAGGACGGCAACGAGATCGGCCGCGGCGAAGCCAACGACGACGGCGACTTCTCCATCGAACTCGACGAGCCCCTCGACGACGGCGAGCACAAGCTCGAACTCATCGCCCAGGACAAGGCCGGCAATACCTCCGAGGAAACGAAGACCACGGTCGACGTCGACACCGATGCACCGGGAGCACCCGTCGTCACAAGCCCCAGCGATCTCGCTGACAGCAAGGGGCCCATCACCGGCACCGCGGAGCCCGGCTCGACGGTCATCATCCGCGACGAAGACGGCAACGAACTCGGCCGCGGCGAAGCCAACGACGACGGGGACTTCAGCATCGAGCTGGACGAACCGCTCAACGACGGCGAGCACAAGCTCGAACTCATCGCCCAGGACAAGGCCGGCAACGAATCTGGCCCGACCGACACCACGGTCGATGTCGACACCGAAGCACCGACCGCACCAGTCGTGACCAGCCCCAGCGATCTCGACAACGGCAAGGGTCCGATCAGCGGCACCGCCGAGCCGGGCTCCACTCTGATCATCCGTGACGAGGACGGTAACGAGATCGGCCGCGGTGAGGCCAACGACGACGGCGACTTCTCGATCGAGCTCGACGAGCCGCTCGACGACGGCGAGCACCAGCTCGAACTCATCGCCGAAGACAAGGCCGGCAACAGCTCCGACGAGACGAAGACCACCGTCGATGTCGACACGAAGGCACCGACGGCACCGGTCGTGACCAGCCCGTCCGACCTCGCTGACGGCAAGGGTCCGATCAGCGGCACCGCCGAGCCGGGCTCCACTGTGATCATCCGTGACGAGGACGGCAACGAACTCGGCCGCGGCGAAGCCAACGACGACGGCGACTTCAGCATCGAGCTGGACGAGCCCCTCGACGACGGCGAGCACAAGCTCGAACTGATCGCGCAGGACAAGGCCGGTAACGAGTCCGACCCGACCGACACCACGGTTGACGTCGACACTGAAACGCCCGACGCACCCGTCGTCACCAGCCCGTCCGACCTGAGCGACGGCACCGGTCCGATCATCGGGACCGCGGAACCCGGCTCGACCGTGATCATCCGTGACGAGGACGGCAACGAACTCGGCCGCGGCGAAGCCAACGACGACGGCGACTTCAGCATCGAGCTGGACGAGCCCCTCGACGACGGCGACCACAAGCTCGAGGTGATCGCCGAAGACAAGGCCGGCAACACCTCCGAAGAGACGAAGACCACGGTCGACGTCGACACCGAAGCACCCGACGCACCGGTCGTGACCAGCCCCAGCGATCTCGACAACGGCAAGGGACCCATCACCGGTACCGCGGAGCCGGGCGCCACCGTGATCATCCGTGACGAGGACGGCAACGAGATCGGCCGCGGCGAAGCCAACGACGACGGCGACTTCTCGATCGAACTCGATGAGCCGCTCGATGACGGCGAGCACAAGCTCGAACTCATCTCCCAGGACGACGCCGGCAACACCTCCGAGGAAACGAAGACCACCGTCGACGTCGACACGAAGGCACCGACGGCGCCCGTCGTCACCAGCCCCAAGGACCTCGACAACGGCAAGGGACCCATCACCGGCACCGCCGAGCCCGGCTCCACGGTCATCATCCGCGACGAGGACGGCAACGAACTCGGCCGCGACACCGCGGACGAGAACGGCGACTTCGAGATCGTCCTCGACGAGCCGCTCACGGACGGGGCGCACGACCTCGAACTGATCGCGCAGGACAAGGTCGGCAACGAGTCGGACCCGACGAAGACCACCGTCGACGTCGACACCGAGGCCCCGGCGGCACCCGTCCTCGAGGCGTTGGACGACATCGTCGACGGAACCGGCATCGTCCGGGGCTCCGCCGAGCCCGGCTCGACGGTCGTCATCCGCGACGCCGACGGCCGCGAGATCGGCCGCGGGACAGCGGACTCCGACGGGCGGTTCGCCTTCCGGACGACGGTTCCCCTGGAGCCGGGAGCGCACCTGCTGTCGGTCGTCGCCGTGGACCGCTTCGGTCACGTCTCACCGGGCTCGAGCATGCTCGTCACGCTCGTCCCCGAGAGCGAAGAGGGCGAGAACGACGAGAACGACAACGGGGCCGGAACGGGAATCGCGTTCCCGGGGGTCGTGACCCCGGGCACCGGCACCGGCACCGGCACGCAGCTCGGCACGACCGACGATCGCACCGCACCCGCTCCGAAGACCGACGGAGCCGGCACCACCGGCACCGGCACCGGCACCACCAACCGTGAGCTCGCGTTCACCGGCGTCGAGCTCGGCGGCTGGCTCGCCGCCGCGCTCACCGCGCTCGGGCTCGGCGCCGTCCTGCGCCTGCTCGCGCGCCGACGCCAAGGCGACGTGCGCGGCGACTGAGCCCCGGACTGCGGACTGGAGGCCCGGATCACGTACCCGACGAGGGGACGCGATCCGGGCCTCCCGGCTGTCACGGCGCTGCAGCGCCCCGAGCGCTCAGCCCTCGGTCTGCAACGGCTCCTTCGGCAGCTTCCGCACCTTCGCACGCCGCTTCCGGCGCTCCGGGATCATCGACCGCATCTCCTCGAGCTTGCCGAAGCAGAGCAGGCGGTCCCCCGGCTCGAGGGCGACGCCACTGCGCGGGTTCGGGATGACGTTCGAGCCGCGGTGCAGCGTGAGGACCGTGATGTCGCGGTCCCAGAGCCCGGACTCCTTGATCGTCTTGCCGACCAGGTCGGCGTTCGTGTGCACGAGGAGCTCGGCGACGCCGTAGCCGGTCGAGACGGACAGCCGCTGGCGGACGTCGATCTCGGGGAACGCGACCTGGTTCGCGATGAAGTCGACGATCGCACCGGCGATGTCGAAGGCCGGTGGCGCGCTCGACGCCCTCGAGCCCTGGCGAGGAGTTGACCTCCATCACGAGCGGCCCGTCGTTGCCCTCGAGCATGTCGACGCCGGCGACCTTGAGTCCCATGATCTGCGCCGAGCGCACGGCCACGGCCTCGTACTCGGGCGAGAGCGTGACCTTCTCGACGGTGCCGCCGCGGTGCACGTTGGAGCGGAACTCGTCGCCCGAGGCGGTCCGACGCATCGCCGCGACGACCCGGTCACCGACGACGAGGGCCCGGATGTCACGACCGCGGCTCTCGGCGATGAACCGCTGGATCAGGACGTTCTGCTTCGTGGAGTGCAGGGTCTCGACGATCGACTCGGCCACCTTCGCCTCGGGTGCCAGGATCACGCCGATGCCCTGCGTGCCCTCGAGGAGCTTGATGACGACGGGCGCGCCGCCGACCCGTTCGATCGCGCCGCGCACGTCGTTGCGGCCGGCCACGAAGGTCGTCGCCGGCATGCCGATGTCGTGTCGCGACAGGATCTGGTTCGCCCGGAGCTTGTCGCGCGAGTTCGTGATGCCGTTCGCCGTGTTCGGCGTGTACACGTCCATCTGCTCGAACTGCCGCACGACGGCGGTGCCGTAGTAGGTGATCGAGTTGCCGATGCGCGGCAGCACGGCGTCGTAGTCGCTCAGCAGCTTGCCGCGGTAGAGCAGGTCCGGGTCGTCACCGGACAGGTCGATCGCGAAGCGCAGGGTGTTGAGCACCTTGACCTCGTGACCGCGGTCGAGTGCCGCTGCGCGGAGGCGCTGGGTCGAGTACGCCTGGGGCGCGCGCGACAGGATGGCGAGTTTCATCGAGGGGTTCTCCGCTGGGTCGGATCGACGGCGACGCTCCATCAAAGCATGCGGACGTGGCCACGGAGCATGCGACAGGATGGGCACATGGCCCGAGCTCCGAAGTCCTCCGACAGCGGGCTCGTCGTCGCCGGGTGGCGGGAGTGGGCGGGACTGCCGGACCTCGGCGTGCCGTGGATCAAGGTGAAGCTCGACACCGGCGCCCGGAGCTCCGCGTTGCACGCCTTCGACCTCGAGGAACTGCCCGGCGAGCGGGTCCGGTTCTCGCTGCACCCCTGGCAGGACACCGATGCCGACGCCTCCACCATCGAGTGCGACGTGCACGACCGGCGCATCGTCCGCAGCTCGACCGGGCACACCCAGGAGCGCATCGTCGTCCGCACGCGGATCGCGTTGGCCGGGCAGGTCGTCGAGTCCGAGGTCACCTTGAGCAACCGGGACCAGATGGGGTTCCGGATGCTCGTCGGTCGCGAGGCGCTCCGGCAGGGCTTCCTCGTCGATCCTGCACGGTCCTTCATGGCCGGGCGGGCTCCGAAGGAGATCCGGCGCCGCAACCGCGGTCGCGCCTGAGCGCTCCTGAGCGGGCCTGGTCACGCGGCACGGGCCGTTGCGGTGACCGGTCGACGGCCTGGAGGCGCGGTGCGGGGCCGCCACGAGCCTCCCGTCCGCCTCGACGCGCGTCTCGGGCGCGCTGGTCGGGGCGCTGGTCGGGGCGCTTGTCGGCTCAGTGACCGAGGTGGCGGCCGAGGAAGGCGAGCTGCTGCGGCGCCAGGCGGCGCCAGTAGCCGTGCGTGTGGGCGCCGGGTGCGAAGCCTCCGGCCGGAGGCGTGGCGAAGCCGTCAATGTAGGTGTGCACCGCCGGCGCGAACCCGTCGCCGTTGCCGCAGTCGACGCGGACGGCGACGCCGTCGAGCGCGCGCTGCCGGCCGAGGACGGTGTTCGCGCGGAAGTCGGCCGCGTCGTCGAAGGCGCCGCGAGCGGTGTCCCCGGCCGCGGTCCAGAGCGCGGGGCTGATGGCCGAGACGGCCCGGACGCGCGAGGCGCCGAGGACCCCTGCGAGCCGGAGGGCGCCGAAGCCACCCATCGAGTAGCCGGTCAGGGCGAGGCGGTCCGTGTCGAAGCCGCGGCGGGCGATCAGGGGCAGGAACTCGTCGACGACCATCGCGGCGGGGTCGTCCCCGTCGGCTCGTGGGTGCCAGTAGCGGTTGCCGCCGTCGATCGAGGCGATCGCGAACGGGGCTCCGCCGTCGGCGACGTGCGCCGCGAGGAACCGGTCGTAGCCCAGGCTCCGCCCGAAGAACGAGGTGTGGTCGTCGCCGTAGCCGTGCAGGGCGACCGCCACCGGCAAGGGGGTGTCGGACGCCGGTGCCGCGATCGTCCACCCGACGGTGCGGCCCTTCCGCGCTGCCGACACGAAGGTGCCGGAGGTGGTGGGGACGGGCTCGACGTCGGGGACCGTGCCGTCGGTGCCGTCCAGACCGAGGACCCGGTACAGGGTCGAGCGCCCGGGCAGCAGGCCGAGGTTGATCCCCTCGGCCACGGCTCCCGCGGCGACGACGCCCGTACCACCGATCAGCAGGGAACGGCGGGTGATCGTGGCAGCACGCGATCGGGTCATGTGGTGGGCGCCGTTCCGTCTGGGGTGTGTTCCCGGATGAGGGACGCGGCGACGGACCGTGCCGTCGTCGTGTCGAGCGCGGGGTCGCGCAACCGCATCGCAAGGTAACCGGAGACGATGAGCAGCAGCTGGTCGGCGAGGGCCTCGGCACGGGGACCGATCACCGGCACCGCCTGTGCCACGAGCCGCCGGCGCAGGGTGGTGGTCTCGAGGTCCAGGACCTGCCGGACCTCGGCGGGGGCGTCGGCGTACTCGGCGGCGGTGCCGAGGAAGGCGCACCAGCGGGAGCCCGTGGGCGTCGAGCGGTAGTCGTCGAGGGCGTCGAACACCGCCAGGAGTCGGCCCAGGTCGTCCCGTTCGGCGGCGACCGCACGGTCCCAGGTGGCGATCCAGTCCTCGTGGCGACGGGTGAGGGCCGCGGCGACGAGCGACTCCTTGCTCGCGTAGCCGCGGTACAGGGTGGCCGTCGAGACCCCGGCCCGTTCGAGGACGGCGTCGATCGGGGTGGCGGCGATGCCCTGCGAGAAGAAGAGCTCCTCGGCGGCGTCGAGCAGCCGTTGCTCGGTCCCTGGGCGCATCACCATGAGAGCACCCTAGGCTCTGAAAAGTGAAACGATCGTTTTCGTTACGACATCGACTGCTCCTGGTGAGCGGACTCGGCCTCATCGCCGCCACCTACGGCCTGGTGCGCCTGGCGTACGGGCTGTTCCTGCCCGACGTGCAGCGCGACCTGGGGCTCCGGTCCGATGCCGCCGGGTGGGTCTCGTCGGGCGCCTCGGCGCTGTACTGCGTCGGTGCGGTGGCCGGGTTCCTGCTCGCCGCACGGATGCCCCGCGTGCTCGTCACGGTCGCGACCCTGGTGGCGGGGGTCGGTGCGATCGCCATGGCGACGGCCGGCGGCTCACTGGCGTTCGGCGTGAGCGCCGTGCTCGCGTCGGCGGGCGCCGGACTCGCGTCGCCCGCCCTCGTGCGGATCGTCGCCGAGCAGGTGCCGTCGGCGCTGCTCGGTCGAGCGCAGGCGATCGTGAATGCCGGCACCGGCCCCGGGCTCGTGGGCGCCGGGGTGCTCGCCCTCGTGCTGCTGCCCGACTGGCGGACGGCCTGGGCGGTGTCCGGGGTGTTCTCCCTGGCGGTCGGAGTGCTGCTGCTCGTGGTGTCCCGCGGCGGGACTGCTGCGTCCCGGTCACCGCTGCCCGGCACCCCGTGGTTCGCGGCGCACCGAGGGGTGCTCGTGCTGGCGCTGCTGTTCGGGGCCGGGTCCGCCGTTGTCTGGACCTACGGACGTTCGGCGCTGGTGGAGGCCGGTGCGTCGGTCGTCGTCTCGGTGTCGGCCTGGATCGCGCTCGGGATCGGCGGAGCCGCCGTCGTCCTCACCGCGCGGTGGACGAACGGACTGCGCGCCCGGACGCTCTGGGCGGTCACGGCGGGTTCGGTCGCCGTCGCCGTCGTGGTGCTGGGGGCAGCGCCGCAGTCGACGGTCGCGGCACTGCTGGCGTGTGCCGTGTTCGGCTGGGGCTACACGGCGGCGACCGGGGCACTGATCGCGTGGACGACCGAGATCGATGCCGAGCGGTCGTCGGCGGGCACGTCGATGCTGTTCGTCGCACTCGTGCTCGGGCAGGCCGTCGGCGCTGCGGGTGCCGGAGCGCTCGTCGGTGCGATCGGGTTCGTCGCGACGTTCGTGGTCGGGGCCGGTGTGACCGCGGCGAGCGCCGTCCCCGCGGTGGTCCGTCGGCCGGGTGGGGTCCGTGCCGTCAGAGCAGCGGGCGGAGCTCGATCTTCCGGTTGCACGCCTGTGACGCCTGGTGCGCCACCCGGGCAGCCGTCTCGGCGTCGGGGAGGTCCATGACCCAGAACCCGGCGACGTACTCGTCGGTGGCGGTCGCGGGCCCGGTCGTGGCGCGCCCGGCCGTGGTGTCCGCCGCGCCCTCGCGGGCGTCGACCACGGTGGCGTCGGCTGGCGCGGAGACCCCGGCGGCGAACACGATCGCGTCGCCCATCCGTTCGTTGAAGGCATCGACCGCGGCGGCTTCGGCGTCGGTCGCGGAGTACGTGTTGCCGATGGCGGCGGCCTGGCCGTCGTCGATGACGTTGACGAGGAACTGCATGGCGTCTCCCCTGCTCGTTGGCGGGAGGCTACTCCTGCCGTGCACCGACCGACGCGTTCGGTGCGAAGCTGCTGTTCCGCTGGGACATCCGCGGACGCGGCAGTTTCACGTTTACCATCTGTGAACATGAACACTTCCACTCGAGGAGCTGCAGCCGGGACTCTCCTCAGGCACGGGCGCGGCTGGCAGACACCGGTGTTCCTCTGCAGTGCCGCCGTGGTCGCGTCCTTCGTGTTCGTGGTCGAGGGGCTGGATGCCCCGCGGCTGCCGATCCTCGCGGTCGCCGCGGTCGTCGTGATCGCGCTGTGGCTCGTCGCGAGTACCCGGCGGGTCGTTCCCCGCGGCGGCAACCGACTGATGACCGTCGCCTGGGTCGCAACCGGTGTCCTGTACGTCCTCGTCGTCGCACCGCTCAATGCCGCGCTGCTCCGAGGACTCGACGGGTCGACGTCGGTGCTGGCGTGGGGAGTGACCTCGCTCGTCGTCGCAGTGCCACTCGTCGTGGCGGCGGTGCAGGCTCGGCCGAGGCGTCGATGACGAGCGGCTCCCACCCTCGGCACGAACTCGACGATCGGATCCACTCGCCGGTGCGGTTCTCACTGCTCGCTCTGCTCAGGACGGTGGACGAAGCGGAGTTCGGTGTCGTCCGGGACGCACTCGAGGTGAGCGACTCAACGCTGTCCCAAGCAGCGGCGACCCTGGGAGAGGCGGGTTTCCTCCGCATCCGCAGACTTCGCGTCGGACGGAGCACGAGGAGCTGGCTCGCCCTCACCGACGCAGGACGAGATGCGTTCGAGCGGCACTTCGCCGTCATCCGGGCGATCGCCGAGCCCGCTGGGTGACCAGAGCACCGTGACGCGAGCGGATGCCGAGCAGTCCAGCGTGGTGGCGACATCGCACGGGGATTCCGCTAGCGTTTCGCGAGTGGGGACGACGGCGGAGTGGTCGCGACTGCCGGTGGGGCGGCACGAGTACCGGCAGGACACGGTGCTCGCAGTCGTGCTGGCCGGTGGGCTCGCGGTCACGACGTTCCTGTACGGGTCGGCCGGTACGTACGGTGACGACCAGGCCGCCTGGTGGGTCTCCGCGCTGATGATCGTCGCGAACGCGGCCCCGATCGCGTTCCGCCGACGGTTCCCGATGTCGGTGGCACTGGTGTCGGCGGTGGCGTTCGCCGCGACGCAGCTGCTCCAGGTGCCCGAGGTCTTCCTCGTCAACTTCACGCTCTTCATCGCGCTGTACACGGTGGGTGCGTGGTGCTCCGACCGGGTGCGGGCCGAAGCGGTGCGCTGGGTCGTCATCGGCGGCATGTTCGCGTGGCTGTTCGTCGCGATCTCGTTCGGGTGGGCGTCGCCGAACGCTCTGCCGAACGACACGGACTCCCCCGTGGCGCCCTACGTCGCGATCTCGCTGCTCAACATCGTCATCAACGTGATCTACTTCGGCGCTGCCTGGTACGCCGGCAACCGCGCCTGGGTCTCCGCAGTCGCACGGCACCAGCTCGCCGAACGCACCGCCGAACTCGCCGCCGAGCGGGAGCGGTCCGCGGCACAGGCCGTCACGATCGAACGGGTACGGATCGCTCGCGAGCTGCACGACGTGGTCGCCCACCACGTCTCGCTGATGGGGGTGCAGGCGGGTGCTGCACGGCGCGTGATCGACCGCGACCCCGCGCAGGCCACCGCCTCGCTCGGGGTGGTCGAGGAGAGCGCCCGCACCGCGGTGGAGGAACTCCGGCGGATGCTCGGCACCCTGCGCTCGGACGACGACGCGTCCGGCCTCGGGGCGGCCGGTGGCGACGGCCCGAGCACCGAGGGCATCACACGGATCGCTGAGCTGGCCGAGTCCGCCCGGGTGGCGGGCCACCCCGCCGAGTACGTCGTCGTGGGTGACGAGCGCCCGGTGCCGCCGACGGTGGCCGCGGTGGCGTACCGGATCGTGCAGGAAGCGGTGACGAACATCCTCAAGCACGCCGGCCCGACCGCCCGCGCCGACGTCCGGCTGCGGTACCTGGACGACGGCGTCGAGGTCGAGGTCACCGACGACGGGCTCGGTGCCCGTGCTGCCCGGAGCACCTCCGGCAGCGGCCTCGGACAGGTCGGGATGCGGGAACGCGTCGCGGCTGTGGACGGACGGATCGAGATCGGGCCACGAGCCCGGGGAGGCTACCTGGTGCGGGCATGGCTGCCGACGACCTGACCATCGTGCTGGCCGACGACCAGGAGCTCGTCCGCGCCGGGTTCCGCGTGATCCTGGAGTCCGAGCCCGGGTTCCGGGTCGTGGGCGAAGCCGCGGACGGCGCAGGGGCGGTCGAGGCCGTGCAGCAGCTCCGTCCGGACGTGGTCTGCCTCGACGTGCAGATGCCGGGCGTCGACGGGCTCGAGGCCGCGCGACGGATCGCGGCGCTGCCGGACCCGCCGGCGGTGCTCATCCTCACGACGTTCGACAGCGACGACGCGCTGTTCCAGGCGCTCGAGGCGGGAGCGAGCGGGTTCCTGCTGAAGAACGCCTCCCCCGAGCGGCTGATCGACGCCGTGCGGACCGTCGCCGCCGGGGACGCCCTGCTCGCGCCGGACGTCACGCGTCGGGTGATCAGCCGGGCGACGGCGTCGGCTGCGGTGCAGCCCTCGGCGACCACCACGACCGCGGCACCTGCCACGACGGGCGACGACGCACTCGCCGTGGCCGGGCTCACCGAGCGGGAGACCGAGGTGCTGCGGCTCCTCGCCCGGGGCCTGAGCAACGCGGAGATCGCCGCCGAGCTCTACGTCGGGGACGCCACCGTGAAGACCCACGTGTCGAACGTGCTGCAGAAACTCGCACTGCGCGACCGCATCCAGGCCGTCGTGTGGGCGTTCGAGCACGGCGTCGCCGGCTGACCGAGCCGAGCCGAACCCGCACGAACCGAACAAGCCCGCACCGTGCAGGGTCGCTCAACCCGTGCAGCGTTGACCGCACCGTGCCGCGCCACCACAACGCACCGTGCAACCAAACCCGCACCAGCCCAACAAGCCCGCACCGTGCCCACCACCGCACCCCACGCCCGCACCGTGCGCCTTCGCTCAACTCGTGCGGCGTTAACCGCACCGTGCGCCGCCAGAACGACGCACCGTGCAACCAAACCCGCACGAGCCGAACAAGCGCGCACCGTGCCGACCCGCACCCAGCGCGCACCCGGCCCACCGCACCTACCCCGCGCGTTCCTCCCCCACGCGGTGGAGCCGACCACCCACCCAAGTCCCGCCTGGCGGCGGAGGCGGGGCGTGCCTCCCGGCCAATAGCGTCGGACGCAGCGACGACCAGCGTCGCGACGAAGGGGAACGACATGCTCACCATCGAAGGGGTGACCAAGCACTTCGGCGACCGCCGGGTGCTCGACGACGTGGGGTTCACGGTCGGCAGCGGCCGCCTCACCGGCTTCGTCGGCGGCAACGGTGCCGGCAAGACCACCACCATGCGCATCATGCTCGGCGTGCTCCAGGCCGACGCGGGCACGGTCTCGATCGACGGCACCGCGGTCCGCCCCGCCGACCGCCGCCGCTTCGGCTACATGCCCGAGGAACGCGGCCTGTACCCGAAGATGCCGGTGGCCGAGCAGATCACCTACCTGGCCCGGCTGCACGGCGTCGACAAGCGCGCCGCGACGACCCGCACCGGCGAGCTGCTCGAACGCCTCGAACTCACCGCACACGCCGGCGACCCCGTCGAGAAGCTCTCCCTCGGCAACCAGCAGCGCGTGCAGATCGCAGCGGCGCTGGCACACGACCCCGAGGTGCTCGTGCTCGACGAGCCGTTCTCGGGCCTCGACCCGATGGCCGTCGACACGGTGCTCGGCGTCCTGCGCGAGACCGCGGCCCGGGGCGTCCCGGTGCTGTTCTCGAGCCACCAGCTCGACGTGGTCGAGCGGCTCTGCGACGACGTCGTCGTCATCGCCGGTGGCACGATCCGCGCCGCCGGTCCGCAGGAGGAACTCCGCAAGCAGGCCGGCCCCGCCGCGTGGGAGCTGCTGGTCGACGGGGACGTCGCCTGGCTCCGCGACGAGCCGGGTGTGGCCGTACGGGAGTTCGACGGCGGGTACGCGGTCTTCGAGGCCGACGCCGCCACCGCCCAGCGCGTCCTGCAGCGCGCCGTGCAGCACGGCACCGTCGGGTCGTTCTCGCCACGGGTGCCGCGGCTCAGCGAGGTCTTCCGGGAGGTCGTCCGATGAACAACTCCTTCGTGCAGGCCGTGCGGCTCGTCTCCGCGCGTGAGATCCAGGCACGCATCCGCAGCAAGGCCTTCGTGGTCTCGGCGCTCATCCTGATCGGCATGGTCGTCGCGTCGATCGTCGTCGGCGGGATCGTGAGCAAGGCCACCGCCGACGACACCACCCCGGTCGCGGTCGTCGACGGCGTCTCGCTGCCGACCACCAGTGGGCTGGACGTCACGCAATCGGCGTCGGTCGACGACGCCGAACGGCTCGTGACCAAGGGCGACGTCGACGCGGCGATCGTGCCGTCGGACGACCCGCTCGGCTACAAGGTCGTCGGGCTCGACGAGGCACCGTCCGAGGTCGTCTCGGCGTTGAGCGTCACCCCGCGCATCGAGTTGCTCGACCCGGACGCGCTGCCGGGTGGCCTGGTGTACCTCATCGCCATCGCGTTCGGCGTCGTGTACTTCGCGTCGGCGGTGACGTTCGGCCAGTCGATCGCGCAGAGCGTCGTCGAGGAGAAGTCGACGCGGGTGGTCGAGATCCTGATGTCCGCGATACCGGCCAGGGCGCTGCTCGCCGGCAAGGTCCTCGGCAACAGCATCATGGCCTTCGCCCAGATCGTCGCGGTGGCCGTCGCCGCCATCGTCACGTTGGCGGTGACCGGCCAGGACAACATGTTCGCGATGCTCGGCCCGAGCATCCTGTGGTTCATCGGCTTCTTCGCGATCGGGTTCGTGCTCCTGGCATCGCTGTTCGCCGCGGCGGCCGTGCTCGTCTCCCGCCAGGAGGACGTCGGCAGCGTCACCACCCCGGTGATGATGCTCGTGATGATCCCGTACTTCCTGATCATCGTCGCGTACGACAACCCGACGATCCTCGGCATCATGTCGTACGTGCCGTTCAGCGCCCCGATCGGCATGCCGATGCGGATCTTCCTGGGGACCGCCGAGTGGTGGGAGCCGATCCTGTCGCTCGTCATCGTCGCCGCTTCGGTGGTCGCGGTCGTGGTCATCGGTGCCCGCGTCTACGAGAACGCCCTGCTCCGCACCGGCAGTCGCGTGAAGCTGTCCGAGGCGCTGCGCGGCTGACGCCGCCAGCCCGGCAGGCCCGGCAAGCCCGGCGGGTTCGAAAGGGAGGCCCGCCCCAGGTGAGCAGATCTGCTCACGCGGGGCGGGCCTCCAGTCCGTTGCCCGGCGCCGGTCAGGCGGTCAGGGTCGCGAAGGCGGACCGGTGCCAGACCAGCGGGTTGTGCGCGAAGTCGGACATGAGTCCGAGCACCCGGAGCACCACGATGTCGTGGTCGCCGGCCGGGTACGTGTGCTCGACCGAGCACTCCAGCCAGATCGGCGCCCCCTGGAGGAACACCGCGCCCGTCTCGGCGACCGTCGTGTCGACACCGACGAAGCGGATCGACTTGTCACGCGAGGCGAGCTGCCGGGTGACCTGCGCGTGCCCCTCACCGAGGATCGAGACGCCGATCGTGCCGGCGTCCCGCAGCACCGGCCACGTGGTCGACGTGTGCTGCACGGCGAACATCACGAGCGGTGGGTCCTGCGAGACGCCGACCGTGAACGAGGACGCCACGAGTACGGTCGGTTCGCCGTCCACGACGGCGGAGAGTGCGGCGACACCGCACGGGAACCCGGAGAACGCCTGCTTGAGCGCGGACAGGTCCGGGGCCTCGGTGGAGTAGGGGCTGATCATGACGCGGTTCCTTCCTGGTGGACGGCGGCCGCGCCGAGGACGACGTCCTGCCAGCGGGCGAGCCACACGTCGGTCGATGCGGGGTCCGAGTACTGCTTGTCGTTGAGGTACAGGGCGGGTGCGACGACGGTCGCGCCGAGTTCGACCAGCACCGGTTTGAGGAAGACCTCGGGGGCGAGGGCATGGGCCGGGCCGGCGCCGAGCATGAGCGGCACCGCGACGACGCCGGCGAGTCCGTCGCCGGTTCCGAACTGGTCGAGGAACAGCTTGAGCACGCCGGTGTAGGTCGCCTTGAACGTCGGCGACGCGACGACGACGAGGTCCGAACCGGCGACGGTCCGGACGGCGTCCGACACGGCGGCGTCACCCCAGCCGAGCAGGCCGGCACCGAGGTCGATGACGTCGACGACGTGGTCGGGGGCGCGGCCGGTGAGCCGTTCGAGCACGACCGTCGCGGCGTCGAGCGTCCGTGAGGCCGGCTTGGGGTTGCCGGCGACGACGGTGGTGATCATCGGGGTGCTCCTGTCGGTGGGCGGGTGGTGGGTGCGGGGGGTGTTCGTGGAGCGTGTGGTTCGTGCAGCGGGTCGTTGGTGCAGTCCACCGCTCGTTCGTTTCGCCGCCGTGCCGCGTCCGTATCGGGTGGGTTACGCCAGCTGGCCCTGCCCCGTGGCACCCGAATGTCCCGGTCAGCGGGGCTGCGCGTCCGGGTCTCCCGGCCATTCCGCCAGGCACGGTCCTCGCTGACCGCACCGAATTGTGAGAGCGCCGTTTCCGGAAGTCGCCTCGGATGGGTCCGGCGTGTTTCGCCCCGCCGTCGCCGGCCCGTCACCGCCCCGATCCGCCCCTGCTCGCGGGTCGGTGGCGCAGTCGTCCACCCCGGATCGGCGGGGCGGACGCCCCTCGGCGTCGGGCGCCGCAGGTGGCCTAACACCAGCGAAACAAACGCCTAACAGGACCGTTACCGGGCGACCGCCTGCCGGTGCCCCGCGGCCGTTACATTCGCATCAGCCCCACTGCAGCGGCCGGCGTCACCGGCGATCCGCCGCCCCGCCGCCGCCCGGTCCGGCTCCCTGCACGTCCTGCCCCGCTCCGCGGGGCCTTCGTCGTACCCGCCGCAGCTCCCCCGTCCCCGCTCCGGCTCCCCGTCCCCGCACCTTCCCTGCTCCACCCGTCCAGGAGGTCCCCGACCAATGTCGTCCCCCGCACCGTCCCGAACGCGTCCGTCGCGTCCCGCGCTCCTCGCCGCCGCACTCGCCGGCGTGCTGCTGCTGTCCGCCTGCTCCGCCACCTCGACCGCGTCGACGAGTTCCGGTGACGACACCGCCGGTGTCGAGCACGCCACGAGCCAGATCAAGGCCGCCAGCGTCGACCCCGAGTTCACCTTCGAGGGCGCTCGCTTCGACATGTCGGGCATCGCCGGCAAGACGATCTTCAACATCCCGAACTCGTCCGCCGTCCCCTTCATCACCGCGGTCGACGAGGCCGGCGAGGAGGTCGCCGAGCAGTACGGCGCGAAGTGGATCGAGTACACGAACCAGGGCACGCCCACCGAGCACTCCGCCGGCATCGACCAGGCGATCAGCCGCGGAGCCGACATCATCGTGCTGGCGCAGGGCGTCAACGGCGAACTGATCGTCCCGGCGCTGAAGCGTGCGAAGGCAGCGGGGATCCCCGTGCTGATCAGTCACACCTACCAGACCGGGCAGGCGCTGCCGGACCAGCTGCAGGACCTCGTCGCCGCGCAGGTGACCGCCCCGTTCCACGAAGCCGCGAAGCTCAACGCCGACTGGGCCATCAAGGAGACCAAGGGCCAGGGCGACGTCCTCATCATCACGTCGTCCGAGGTGCCGCCGTCCGACGGCATCGTCAAGGCGATGCAGGACGAGTTCGAGGCGCAGTGCGACGGCTGCAAGGTGAAGGTGACGAACGTCCCCGTCGCCGACTGGGCGACGAAGATCTCGTCGACCGTGCAGTCGGCGGTGCAGTCCGACCCGAACCTCGACTACGTCCTGCCGGTCTACGACTCGATGACGCTGTACGTCGAGGCCGGCGTGACCGCTGCCGGCAAGACCGGCCAGGTCTTCACCTCCTCGTACAACGGCACCCCCGCGGTGCTGAAGATCCTGCAGGAGGGCAGCGTCCTCACGATGGACATCGGCGAGAACATGGAGTGGCTCGCCTACGCGACGCTCGACCAGGCCGGCCGTGTCCTGACCGGCACGCCGATCATCGAGGACGGCGACGAGAAGACCCCGCTGAAGGTCTTCACGAAGGACAACGTCGACGAGACCGGCACGCCGCCGGCGCCGAGCAAGGGCTACGGCGACGCGTACAAGACCGGGTACGAAGCGATCTGGGGCGCGGCCGAGTGACCGCCACCCGGGAGGCACGGCTCGGCTCCGCATCGTCCGCTGCGGTCGTCGGGTCCGGTGCGGACACCGCGTCCGATGCGGTCATCGGGTCCGTCGCGGACACCGCGCCGGTCCTGCGGATCAGCGGGCTCACGAAGCGCTTCGGCGGGCTGACCGCACTCGACGACGTCGACCTCGAGGTCCTGCCGGGCCAGGTCCACGCGCTCCTCGGCGAGAACGGCTCCGGCAAGTCGACCCTCATCAAGATCCTGTCCGGCACGTACGCGCCGGAGCCGGGCGCGACGATCGAGGTCCGAGGCGCCCGACTGCCCCTGCCGGTGCCTCCCGGGTACTTCCGCCGCGTCGGGATCAGCTTCGTCCACCAGGACCTCGCACTCGTGCCGTCGCTCGGCGTGACCGAGAACCTCCGGCTCGCGACCGTGGTGGCCGGGCGCGGACCCTTCGTCCGCTGGGGCGCCGAGCACCGTGCCGCGGCCGAGCTGTTCGCGCGGTACGGGGTGGACATCGACCCGCGAGCACGGATCGACGAACTCACCGACACCCAGAAGGCCCTCGTCGCGATCCTGCGGGCCGTCGCCGAGCTGGGCGACGACCGGGCGCTCATCGTGCTCGACGAGCCGACGGTCTTCCTGCCGAAGGAGGACGCCGACCTGCTGTTCCGCGTCGTGAAGGACCTCGTGGCGGACGGCCGTACCTCGGCACTGCTGGTGTCGCACGACATGTCCGAGGTCCTCCAGCACGCCGACCGGGTCACCGTCCTGCGGGCGGGCCGGGTCCAGGCGCATCGGGACACCGCCACGACGACGGCGGACGAGCTCGTCTCCCTCATCGTCGGACGCGGACTGGACGGTCCCGCCGCCAGGACTCCGCGCCCGGCGACCACCGGCGACGCCGTCGTGACGGTGCGGGACCTCCGGGTCGGTGTCGTCGACGGTCTGTCGTTCGACGTCGCGGACGGCGAGGTCGTCGGCATCACCGGGCTCGCCGGCTCCGGTGTCGAGGACGTGCTGCCCGGCCTGTACGGCGCACGGCCCGCGACCGGCTCGCTCGCCGTGCGGCACGACGGGGCGACGCCCGCGCCGGTCGACCTGGCACGGGTGACGCCCGGCTCGTCGATCGCCCGCGGCGTCGTGTACGTCCCCGCGGACCGCAAGCGCGAGGGCGGGGCGCTCACCCTGTCCGTCGAGCAGAACGTCACGCTCCCCGTCCTCGGGAAGCTCCGCGGGCTGCTCGGCCTGTCGCCCGCGCGGGAACGGGCCCACGTCGCGGGACTCGTCCGCGACTACGACGTCCGCCCCGCCGACCCGGCCGCCCTGTTCGGGACACTGTCCGGCGGCAACCAGCAGAAGGCCGTCCTGGCCAAGTGGATGCAGGACGACCCGAGGCTCGTGCTGCTGCAGGAACCGACCCAGGGCATCGACGTCGGGGCCCGCGCCGCGATCTTCTCGATGCTCCGCCGGAGTGCGGAGCAGGGCGTCACGATCGTCTGCGCCTCCACCGACTACGACCAGCTCGCGCAGGTGTGCGACCGCGTCGTCGTGCTCGCCCACGGCCGCGTGCACGACGTGCTGACCGACGACCGCATCGACCGCGACGTCATCGCGGCTGCCGTCGTGGCGAGCCTCGTCGACGACGACGCCCCGGCGTCCCCCGCCGTGCCCTCCTCCCCCGATGCCTCCTCCGCAGTCAAGGAGAACGCCTGATGTCCACCACCGCCGACCCCGTCCTCGAGACCTCGATCGTCCGTCCGACCCGCCCGCGCTTCTCGTGGGGGCACACCGAGCGGTACGCGCTGCTCGGCGCCTGGCTCGTCATCGTCGTCGCGTTCAGCATCGCGCTGCCCGACACCTACCCGACCCTCGGCAACCTGCAGAACATCCTCGGATCACAGTCGGTGCTGCTCATCCTGGCGCTCGGGTTCCTGTTCCCGCTCACCGCGGGTGAGTTCGACCTCTCCGGCGCTTCGACGATGTCGCTCTCCGCCATGACCATCGCCGTGCTCAACGCGAAGATGGACGTCCCGCTCGTGCCCGCGATCGCCGCCGGCCTGGTCATCGGCGTCGTCGTGGGGCTGGTCAACGGCCTGCTCACCGTCGGGTTCCGCATCGACTCGTTCATCGTCACCCTCGGCACGTCGACGTTCATGATCGGGATCATCCAGTGGATGAGCGCGTCGTCGTCGGTGACGGGCATCGACCCGGCGCTCGTGCAGGCCACCGTCGGGTGGCGTGGGCTCGCGGGCCTGCCGCTCGCGTTCGTCTACGGGCTGATCGCCACCGTCGTCGTCCTGGTCGTGCTGAGCGCCACCCCGGTCGGCCGGCGACTGCTGTTCGTCGGCACCGGCCGCACCGTCGCCGAACTCTCCGGGCTCAACGTGCGACGGCTGCGGGTCGGCGCGTTCGTCGGCGCGGGGCTCACCGCCGCGGTCGCCGGGGTCGTGTACGCCGGCACCCTCGGTGGCGCCGACCCGTCGAGCGGACAGTCGTTCCTGCTCCCCGCGTTCGCCGCCTGCTACCTCGGCGCGACCGCGATCGTCCCCGGCCGCTTCAACGCGATCGGCACCTTCATCGCCGTGTACTTCCTGTTCTCCGGAGTCGTCGGCCTGCAGATGCTCGGCGCCGACAACTTCGTGCAGCAGCTGTTCTACGGCGGCGCCCTCATCGTCGCCGTCGCCGTGTCGCAGACCATCCGGCGGCACTCCGTCGCGACCGCCGCCAAGGCCGCCGCGAAGCGTTCCTGACCCCGCTCCCCCCGTTCGTCCCTCCCTCGACACCCACCACAGAAAGCGAGTCCCCCATGGACATCGGCGTCTTCATCCCGATCGGCAGCAACGGCTGGCTCATCTCCACCACGTCGCCCCAGTACAAGCCGTCGTTCGACCTGAACCTCGAGATCGTGCAGAAGGCCGAGTCGTACGGCTTCGACTTCGCCCTCTCGATGATCAAGCTGCGCGGCTTCGGCGGCCCGAGCGGCTTCTGGGACGAGAACCTCGAGTCCTTCACCCTGATGGCCGGTCTCGCTGCCCGCACCGAGCGGATCCGCCTGTTCGCGACGACCGCCGTCCTGACCATCCCGCCGGCGATCGCGGCACGCATGGCGGCGACCGTCGACTCGATCTCGCACGGCCGCTTCGGGCTGAACCTGGTCGCCGGGTGGCAGAAGGCGGAGTACGACCAGATGGGCCTCTGGCCGGGCGACGAGGTGCACTTCAAGCGCCGCTACGCCTACCAGACCGAGTACATGCAGGTGATGAAGGAACTGTGGGAGACCGGCCGGAGCGACTTCCACGGCGAGTACTTCCAGATGGACGACTGCCGGATGCTCCCCCGGCCGACGTCGCACATCCCGATCGTCTCGGCCGGCCAGTCGTCGCAGGGCATGGCGTTCGCCGCGGAGTACTCGGACTACAACTTCTCGATGGGCGTCGGCGTGAACACCCCGACCGCCTACGCCGAGCAGAACCAGGCCCTGCTCGAGGCCCGCGAGAAGACCGGCCGCGACGTCGGCTCCTACGTGCTCTTCATGGTCATCGCCGACGAGACCGACGAGGCCGCCCAGGCGAAGTGGGAGCGGTACAGCGACGGGGTCGACGTCGAGGCCATCGCCTGGATGACCGGCCAGGCGCTCACCGACGCCGAGGGCGAGGAGGGCAACACGGCGAAGCGGATCTCGCTGCCCGAGGGCGCCGTGAACATGAACATGGGCACGCTCGTCGGCTCCTACGACCACGTCGCGGCGATGCTCGACGAGGCCGCGGCGGTCGAGGGCACGAAGGGCATCATGCTGGTGTTCGACGACTTCCTGCAGGGGATGGACGACTTCGGCACCCGCATCCAGCCGCTGATGCGCACCCGCGAGGGCGTGGCGTCGGCTGCTCCGAGCGCGGTCACGGCATGAGCGCCGCAGCGAGCCGTCCGGTCATCGAGGTCGCGGTCGTCCAGGCCGGCGAGGTCCCCGCCGACCACGACGTCGCCCTCGACGAGCTCATCGCCCTGTTCGAGGAAGCCGCTGTCGGCGCCGACCTCGTCGTCTTCCCCGAGCTCTGCACCACGCCCTACTTCTGCGGCGTGGTCAACGACAGCCGGAAGTCCTGGGCACAGCCCGTCCCCGGTCCGGCGACCGCCCGCTTCGCGAGTGCGGCGAAGCGTCTGGGCACCGCCGTCGCCTTCGGTCTCTACGAGGACGCCGGTGGGGCCCAGTACAACAGCGCGGTGCTCATCGACGCCGACGGCACGCTCGTGCCGGGCACCGACGTGCACGGCGACCGTGTGGCGTCGTACCGCAAGACCTCGATCCCGACGAACGCGATCTCCGACGTCGACGAGAAGCACTACTTCGAAGCCGGTTCCGGACCGGTCGTGTTCGACGCCCTCGGCACCCGCTTCGGCATGCTCATCTGCTACGACCGGAGCTTCCCGGAGTACTGGCTCGCGTCACGGGCCGCCGGCGCCGAGGTGATGCTCGTGCTCGTGTCCTCGATGGGCTTCCGCGAGACCCTGTTCACCCAGGAACTGCAGGTCCGCGCGCTCGAGACCCAGACGTGGGTCCTCGCCCCGAACCGCGGCGGCGAGGAGACCGTCGACGGCAAGACCGTCAGCTACTTCGGTCGGTCCTCGGTCGTCTCACCACGGGGTGACCTGGTCGTCTCGGCCCCGGCCCACCAGGCGGGGCCGATCATCCGGGCCACCATCGACGTCGGCGAGGTCGCGGCAGCCCGCCGGGACTTCCCGCTCGGACGTGACCGGCAGCCCGGGGTGTTCCGGTACCTCGCCGACGCCCACGCAGCGGCGGCGGTCCCCGCGTGACGGACGTCGCCGCCCTGGTCCGCGGCACCATCGCACCGCAGCTCGACCGCGCGCTGGCCGCGAGCCGCGCGAACCCGTTGCCCGCCGCCCCGTCGGCACTGCCCGCGGAACCGGCGCACAGCGCGCAGCTGTTCGGCCGGCTCCTGGACGCAGCGGTCGAGGGGGCGCCGGCGCCGACCGCTGCCGGTCCGGACGACGACCTGGCGGCGTCCCGGGCAGCCGCCGACCCCGCCGCCGCCTCGGTCGTCGAGCTCCTCGCCGCGTACCGGTCCGGCACCACGACCCCGTCCGAGGTCCTCGCCACACTCGCGCCGCACTGGACGAGCGACGACGTCTGGTCCGACGCCGTCCTGCGCCTGGTGCACGGGGCTGAGGAAGCCGCCGCCGAGTCCACCCGCCGCTGGGCGGACGACGACGCCCGGCCGCTCGAGGGGATCCCGTTCGCCGTGAAGGACATCATCGACGTCGCGGGGACGATCGTCACGAGCGGCTCGCTCCAGACCGGTGACCGTGTGGCCCCGGCCGACGCCACCGTCGTGGCCCGGCTCCGCTCCGCCGGCGCGATCCCGGTGTTCACGGCGGCCACCACCGAGTTCGCCTGCGGCGGGCCGCACAACGCCCGGTACGGCGCCGTGCGGAACCCCTGGGACCCCGAGCGCTGGACGGGTGGCTCCTCGACGGGGTCGGGTTCGGCGCTCGCTGCCCGGATCGTCCCGCTCGCGCTCGGATCGGACACCGGCGGGTCGATCCGCGTGCCGTCCGCCCTCTGCGGGACCACCGGGATCAAGCCGACCTACGGGCTCGTGCCGCGAACCGGGGTCGCAAGCCTGTCGTGGACCCTCGACCACGTCGGACCGATGGCACGCTCCGCGGAGGACCTCGCGCTCGTCCTGCGGGTCCTCGCCGGCTCCGACGGCCAGGACCCGACGACGTTCCCCGCCGTCCCGCTCATCGAGGCCGCGCCGGAACGGGTCGAGGGGCTCCGGATCGGGGTCCCGCTCGGCTGGTTCACCGAACGCGTCGACCGTGCGGTGCTCGATGCACACGCCGCGGCGGTCGAGCGGTTCCGCGAGCTCGGTGCGACCCTCGTACCGATCGAGTTCGACGACCTGGAGTCGATCGACTCGGAGTGCTGGACGGTGTTCTACGGTGAGCTCGCCGCGAACCAGGAGGCCAACGCCGGCACGGCCGACCTGTTCGACGCCGGGACCCGCGCCCGGTTCGACGTGTCGTTCCTGCCGACCGCTGCCGACTACCTCCGGGCACTCCGCCGTCGCCCGCTCGTGCAGGCCGCGATGGTCACCCGGATGGACGAGGCCGGCGTCGACGTGGTGCTCACCCCCGGGATCGGTGCCACCGCCCCGCGGCTCGACGACCTGACGATGTCGGTCGACGGCGAGCGCTTCAACCTGCACGACGTCATCCCCCGGAACACCCGGCTGTTCGACTACGTGGGGTTCCCCGCGCTGATGATGCCGGCGGGCACGGCGCCGGACGGTCTGCCCGTCGGCGTGCAGCTCGTCGCGCGGCCGTGGGACGACCGCCTCGTGCTGTCCGCAGCGGCCGCCTTCCAGCGGACCACGACGCACCACCGCAGGGTGCCGTCGTCGTCCGCCGTGCGAGGGCCGAGCGATCGGTAGCCGCACCGTCGACGACGGCGCCGCCCGGCGACGCGCCTGGCAGGTGCTCTGCGCGTCGAGCCTCAGCGTCGTCCTCGTCTTCATCTCCTCGAGCGCACTCCTCATCGCGCTCCCCGACGTCAGCCGTGACCTCGATGCCAGCGCCGTGCAGTCCAGCTGGGTGCTCCTCAGCTACATGCTCACCACGACCACCCTCATCCTGGTCTTCGGGCGCATCGCCGACCTGGTCGGTCGTCGCCGCCTCTACATCGCCGGGATCCTCGTCTTCCTGCTCGCCTCACTCGCGTGCGGCTTCGCTCCCGACGCGGCGGTGCTGCTCGGCGCCCGACTCGTGCAGGGCGTGGGCGCGGCGGCGATCGTCACCAACACGACCGCGCTGCTCACCGATGTCTTCCCGGAGTCGATCCTGTCGCTCGGCCTCGGTCTGAACGCCACGGTCGCCGCGGTGGGGCAGGTCATCGGTCCGGTCGTGGGCGGCCTGGTCGCCGAGTCGTTCGGGTGGCGCTGGATCTTCCTCGCCGGCGTGCCGATCTCACTGGCCGGACTCATCTGGTCGCTCCGGTTGATCCCGCACAGCACGCGTCCCCGTTCCGGCGAGCGCCTCGACGTGCCGGGGTCGGTCCTGTCCGTCGCCGCCGTCGGACTGCTCGTCGGTGCGGTCTCGACCGGCGGCTCGGTCGGTTGGTCGGCCGTCCCCGTCGTCGCGATGACCGGCGGCGCGGTCGTGCTCGGCGGTGTCTTCGTGTGGACCCAACGCCGGGTCGCGCACCCCCTGGTCGACCCGGCGATCTTCCGCGACCGCACCACCATCACCCTGTTCTCCGCCGCCGGGCTGTGCGCCCTGTCCAGCTACGCACTGGTCCTGCTGGCTTCCCTGTCGTTCCAGGCGGTCGACGGCAAGGACGCCGTCGACGCCGCCCTCTGGGTACTGCCCACGCCGATCGGCACGATGGTCGCGGCGGTGAGCGCCGGGTTCCTCGCCCGCCGGGTCGCCGCGCGGACGCTGTCGACCATCGGCATGCTCCTCATCGCGCTCGGCGCCGCGGTGCTCGCGGTGTCCCTCGCCGACGGCGACGCCTACGCCGTCACCGCCACCGGCCTCGGCGCCGTCGGGGTCGGCACCGGCGTGTTCATGACGCCGAGCACGTCGGCACTGATGACCCGCGTCCCGGAGCACCGCCGCGGCATCGCGAACGCCATCCGTTCGGCCCTGCAGAACGCTGGTTTCCTGTTCTCGACGGCGCTCGGCCTCGCGATCGCGACGGGCGGCCTGTCCGCGGCCCAGGCGGCTGCGGCCTACGACGGCAGCCTGCTCAGCCTGCCGTCCGGCGACGTCCAGGTGTTCGTCGACGGCGTCCGCGCCGCGGCGCTGACGTTCGCCGGCTGCGCGGCCCTGGGGGCGCTCATCGTCGCGTTCGGTCCGTTCGGGCCTCCCGACCGGGAGGCGCCACTCCGGCCCGACAGGTCGGGGCCGATCCCCGAGCCGGGGGCGTCCACGTGACCGTCCCCACCCTGGCAACGACCACCCACGACGGAAGCAGGACGCCATGACCGACGACCACCAGGACTACGCGGCAGCCGGCTTCACCGGCACACTCCGCCCAGGACGACGCGCTGCGCTCGTCGTGGTCGATCCGGTCCGCGCCTACGTCGACCCCGACTGCGGGCTCTACGCGGGCGTCGAGGAACCCGTCGAGCGGATGCGGGAGCTCACCGCCGCTGCCCGCGCCGCCGGGGTGCACGTGGCGATCACGACGATGGCGCTCTCCGCCGACGGGTCCAACGCCGGCGTGTTCTTCCGCAAGGTGCCGGCACTCGCCGCGTACCTGCCCGGCGCGTCGACCGGAGCGTTCGTCGACGGGCTCGAACCCCTCGACGGCGACACCCTGGTGCCCAAGCAGTACCCGAGCGCGTTCTTCGGCACGTCGCTGGCCGCCGACCTCGTCGCCCGCGGCGTCGACACGCTCTTCATCGCGGGGCTGTCGACGAGCGGGTGCATCCGCGCGACGGCCACGGACGCCATGCAGCACGGGTTCGTGCCGATCGTCGTGCGCGAAGCCGTCGGCGACCGGTTGCCGAGCGTGCACGAAGCCAACCTGTTCGACATCGCCGCCAAGATCGGCGAGGTCTGGCCCATGGACCAGGTCCTCGAGCACTGGGACGCGGCATGAGCACCACGACGCGCATCGAGGCGCCGGTCCGGGGCCGGCCGCGGAGCGCTGCCGTCGGCGAGTCCGTGTACACCGCGTGCGTCGAGATCCTGGCCGAGGGCGACCCCCGCGCGTTCACGATCCGCGCCGTCGCCGACGCGGCCGGCGTGGGTGCGGCGACGATCTACCGGCGGTGGTCGAGCAAGGAGGTCCTGCTCACCGAGACCGTGATCCGGCTGATGGAGGAGCACATCCCGACGGTGCAGGACGCCCCGATCGCCGAGGGTGTCCTCGGGCTCACCCGGGGATGGGTGCACGCCCTCGTCGCGACGCCGGTCGGTCGGGCACTCCCGCTCATCGTGGAGACCGCGTCGCACGAGCCGCGGGTCGCCGAGGCCGTCGCCGAGTGGCACCTGGACCGGCGGCTTCGGGTGAACGCGATGCTGCAGCGGGCGATGGACGCGGGCGACCTGCGACCGGACGTCGACCTCGGCATCGCCGTGGACCTGCTCGGCGGGCCGACGTTCTACCGACGCGTGTTCGTCTCGCTCGACATCCAGGCGCCCGACTACCCGGTGCGGCTGGCCCGGGAGTTCCTGCGGTGGGCCGGTTGGACTGGCGACCTGTCGACGGTGGGGGTGACCTCGTGACCGGGACCGTGCCGGAGGGGTTCGCCCCGTCCGCTGCCTGGACCGACATGGGGGTCGGGACGACACCGTCGGCACCGGGTCACTGGATCGGGTTCAACCGACGCTCCGACGCGGCCCGCCAGGTGTCCGACCTGATCCGGGCCGACATCGTCGCGGGGCGGTTCACCGGGCCGCTGCCGTACGAGTGGGAGTTGCTCGACCTGTACGGCACGACGCGGAACGTCCTGCGGGCTGCCCTCGCGTTGCTCAAGGAACAGCGGCTGCTCACCCGTGCGCCGCGATCGGGCACGTTCGGTGTGCGGCCCGTCGCCTCGGTGAGCCTGGCACGCACGTCCGACGAGGTCACGATCTACGGCGAGACGGCCGGGGGCAGCGTCTTCGAGTCGCCCCGGCTCAGCATCGTGCACCTGTGCGTGCAGCAGGTGACCGCGCCGGAGACCGTCCGGCGCAACCTGCAGATGACCGGCAGCAGCGCCTTCTTCGTCGAGAGCCTCATCTCGTTCGACGGCGAACCGAGCCGGGTCCGGACGAGCTGGGTCCCGCACGAGCGCTTCCCCGACCTGGTCGCCGAACCGCTGACCGAGTACGTGCCCGACGTGCTCGTCAGGAAGGCCGGCGCGCGGCCGGAGGCACGACGGTTGCTCCTGAGCACCGTGAACGCCGACCAGTGGACGGCCGACCTGCTCGACATCGATCCCGGCCAGGCGATCTTCCACATCGAACGGCTGATGTGCCTGGCCGACGGGACACCCGTCGAGTACGGGTTCTCGCGGTACCGCGGCGACCGGGCGGTGATCGACTCCCGGATCACGTGAGGCACGGGTGGGGATCGTCAGTCCGTGCGCACCGAGAAGACGTCGCCCGGTTGGCAGCCGAGCACCTCGCACAGTCGGGTGAGGGTGGAGAACCGGATCGCGCGGGCCCGGTTGTTCTTGAGCACCGAGAGGTTGACGACGGTCACACCGACGCGGTCGGCGAGCTCGGTCAGGGTCATCCCGCGCTCGGCCAGCAGGTCGTCGAGGTGACAGACGACCGCGTGGCCGTCCTCCTGTTCCGGGGGCATCAGACCAGCCCGGCCTGGTCCCGCACCATCCGCTGCGAGGCGGTGAGCGCGAACCGGAAGCAGACGACGACGAGCAGGCCGAGGTACACGGGCAGGAACTGGTGGTCGACCACCGGCGTGGGCAGGTACCCGTCCCATCCGAGCCCGGACACGACCCAGTTCCACCCCATCCGGCGGACGAACGACGGCAGGAACCCGGCGGCCAGCACCGCGCCGCCGAGCCAGTCGAGGATCCGGGTGGTCGAGCGGTCGAAGAGCCCGCCGCGTGAGATCTTCCAGGCCACCGCCGCCACCAGGGCGATGAGGGCGCTGACGAGCAGGACCTCCAGCGCGTCGCCGACGCGGATGTACCCGATCGCACCACCCGGCACGTCGGCGATCGGTGCCCGGAGCACGAGCTGGTCGGACGTCACCGTCGCACCACCCGGAGGCTGCGGGACGGCACTGGTCTCGCGGATCCGGATCGGCACCGCCACCGTGCCCGAGGCGATCGAGTGGACGAGCAGGTCGACGTACCGCCACACCACGATCGCGATGCCGATCGCACACGAGACGACGTAGGCCAGGTAGGAGTTCCGCCCGCGGGGCGGTTCGTAGACGGGCGTGGTCATGACTGCTTCCCCTGTCGATCATCGATACCATCGAATTTCGATGCAACGATAAACGATAGGTTCCGTGCCGGCAACCCCTACAGCAGCCCGAAGGCCGCCTGCATGCCCAGGCTCGTCCCCGCCACCAGGACCCACAGCGCGATGCCGAGCAGCATCGGCCGGAACCCGGCACGGCGGAGCGCGGCGAAGTCCGTCGAGCAGCCGATCGCGGCGAGCGCCACCGTGATGAGGAACGAGGCGGCCGTCGCGAACCCCGGCGCCACGGACGCGGGCAGGACCCCGACCGTCCGGAACAGCACCACCACGAGGAACCCGATCAGGAACCACGGCACCAGCCGGAACACACGGAACCCGCGACCCGGCCCCTTGGCGGGGGTGAGCTGCTCGCGGGAGGCGCGGCGGGCCTCCAGTCCGGCCAGCCCGATGACGATCGGGATGATCATCAGGGTGCGCACCAGCTTCACGACGACCGCGGTGTCGGTCGCCTGGCGGCCGTAGACGGTCGCCGTGGCGACGACGGACGACGTGTCGTTCACGGCGGTGCCCGCGAAGACGCCGAAGGCGTGCTGGCTGAGGCCCAGGGCGTGCCCGAGCAGCGGGAAGGCGAAGACGGCCGCGATGTTGCAGAGGAAGATCGTCGACATCGCGTAGGCGACGTCCGCACTGACCGCACCGATGACGGGTGTCACGGCGGCGATCGCCGAGGCACCGCAGATGCCGGTCCCGACGCCGATCAGGGTGCGGAGTGCGCCCGAGACCCGGAGCAGCCGACCGATCCCCCACGCGGCCACCAGGCAGACGACGAGCGTCGCGAGCATCACCGGCAGGGTCTCACCGCCGATGCGCAGGACCTCGCCGATGGACAGCTGCGCGCCGAGCAGGACCACGGCGAACTGCAGGACCCGGCTGGACGAGAACTTCACGCCGGGAGCCAGCGCGGCGAGTGTGCCACCGGTGCGACGCCGGACGAGCCACCCGACGACGGCACCGATCAGGACGGCGGGGACGGGACCGCCGACCACCGGGACGACCCGGCCGACGAGGGTGGCGACGATGCCGATCGCCACGGCGAGGGCGACACCGGGTGCGGCGGCACGGACGGACTGCATGGGAACAGCATGTCGCGCCCGCGGACGATCCGTGGCCGTGACGGGCAGGATGGCACGGTGGAGTACTCGGGGGAACGGTGGGTGCAGCGGCTGCGCGACGGGGAGGTGCCGAAGCGGGGGCCGGTGCTGCTCGCGGCGGTCGTCACCACGGCGGTGGGGCTCGCCGCGCTCGTCGCCGAGTTCGCGTTCCCGGACTTCCTGCGCGGCATCGACAGCGCCCGGACACAGGGGTCGTTCGTGCTGTGGCCGATCGTGGCCGCGGGGTTCGGGGTGCTGCTGGCCGTGTCGACGCTGTGCGCCGGGCGAGGCGACCGCCGAACGCTCACGCGCATCGGAGCGGGCCGGGCACCCCGGTTCCACCTGCCCGTGCTGACGTCCGGCCTGCGCACCTCCGACGACTTCCCGAAGCCCCGCCCCGAGGTCTGGACCGTCGACGAGTTCGGCCTGCACGCGTGGGCACCGTCACGGGACGCGCCGGTGTTCGACCTGCCGTGGGCGCGCATCCGACGGTTCTCCGTCGCGACGAGGGAGTCCCGCGGTCAGCGTGCCGACTTCGGCGTCTGGATCACCACGACCGACGGTGACGACGTGGTCGTGCAGCCGCGGTCTGCCCTCGGACGTGGGTTCGAGGCCGGACCGGACAAGCTCGACACCCTCGTTCATGTCCTCCGCACCCTGCAGCGGGAGCTCGGCGTGGCTTCCGCGCCGGCCGACCGTCACTGAGCGGGCGGGGTGTCCCCCGTCATCTCGACGCGGCCGGTCTCGTCGTTCCAGGTGAAGGTGGCCGTGGTGCGGCCGGAGGGCGCTGCGTTCGGCTCGCCGGCCTTGGCGAACCGGTAGGTCACCGTGACGGCCGAGTTGCTCTGTCGTTCGACGGTCGGCTCGAAGGCGTACTGCTGGGCAGTGGCAGTGCCGAGGTACCGGCCTTCGTGGAACAGCAGGATCGCGTACGGGGATCCTGCTGTCCCGAACTCGGGTGCGACCACGGACCAGGACAGTGGCGCGCAGGCGTCGTAGCCGGAGTAGTCGGCGTTCGCGGCGTCCCACTTCGCATCCTCGAGTCCGGCGGGCAGCGGCAGGGCCGCGATGCCATCGGCCGCAGCCGCGGCACCGCTCGACGGACCACAGGTCGGGGTCGGGGTCGGGGTCGGGGTCGGGGTCGGGGTCGGGGTCGGCGTCGGGGTGCTCGCGGCGTCGGAGGGCGACGCGGTCACGGTCTCGGTCACGGTCGGGGTCGCCGCACCGCCGTCCGCTCCGTCCGCGCCGGAACACCCCGTCAGCAGCGCGGCCAGGCTCGCAGTGGTCAGGATCAGGGCGGCTCTCGTCAGGCGCATGCCTCCACGCTGCCTGCCCCGCCGAGCGGTCGCCCGCATCGTTACCGGGCCGTGTCCCTCGCGACGCTCCGAAAGTACGCCTGTTCAAGCGCCGCGAGCCCGGCTCCCGCCCGCGCCCTGCGACACTGCTCCCATGCGGGGGAAGCAGCAGGACACGATCGAGGTCGCCGATGAACGGATCGACGGACCACACGGGCCGGTCCCCGTCCGGCGGTACCGACCGTTCGACCGGAGCGGCGGCACGGGAACCCCGACCCTGGTCTGGGTGCACGGCGGCGGGTTCTTCCGGGGCGACCTCGACCTGCCGGAGTCCGATGCCGTCGCACGGGAGCTCGCCGAGCGCGGGCTGCCGGTCGTGACCGTCGACTACCGCCTCGGACCGCTGCCCGGGCTGCCCTGGCTCGGCCGGGGTGGACCACGTGGGCGACGACGGGCGCCCCACGCGCGGGACGAGATCGTCGCCGTGCTCCGCAATCTGCACCACGAGGCACCGTCCGGCCTGCTGCTCGGTGGGGCGAGCGCCGGTGCGTGCCTGGCGGCATCCGCGGTCGCGACCGCCCCGCCACTGGCCGGCCTCGTGCTGACCTACGGGTTCTTCCACGCCCGACTCCCGCGTGACCGGGCGCTGCAGCGACTCGTCCGAGGGCACCGGCGGCTCACGCACGCGCCGCTGCTGCTCGACCTGAGCAACCGGGCCTACGCGGGCGGCCGCCCCACTGCGGTCTACCCGGAGTCCGACGACCTCGGCGGGTTCCCCCGCACCCTGCTGGTCGACGCCGAGCGGGACGTGATGCGCGCCTCGGGCGAGCGCTTCGCGGACGAGCTCGAGGCCGCGGGCACCGAGGTCGAACGACACGTCCTGCCGGGCAGCCGTCACGCGTTCCTCAACCGCCCCGGCACGCGGGACTTCGACGACACGATCGAACGCATCGTGGACTGGGCCGACCGGACCCCCATCCGCTGAACGCTCATCCATCTGCGAACGGCGGACATCCGGGGACGGCACGCCCGCGGCGGACGTACTCTGGAAACGGAAGCAACGGCGGTTCCGAATCCCCTTCGCCACGCTCCCTGCCGTGGCGTCTCACCACCGTGACGAAGAGTTCCATCGTGACCGAACACCTCATCGAGTACGTCGCCCGCGACCGCACGGGCATCACCGCCGTCGTGACACCGACCGGTGTCATCGACGTGGACACCGTGATCCAGCACATCCGCGCCGGCCACGCGGGGTACTACGTGGCTGCCGACTCGTGGAAGCGCACGCCGGTCCGGAGCATGTCCTTCATCGGCGGGACCTACCTGTTCGCCAACTGGGACGGATCGAAGCGGAACATGCTGCACGACCTGGCCTTCCGCTCACCGACCCGTTCGATCGAGACGCCCCACGAGCCGGAGTCGCGGTTCTCGCGGTTCCTCGACGCGCTGTTCGGCAGGCGCTCACCGCAGCTCTGATCCAGGCCACCCCGCCCGTCACGGCGCCTGCGCAGACGGGCCACGTGCGGTGCAGGTGACCGCCTGGAGGCGGTCAGCGGACCGACTTGATGGGCAGGATCACGAGGGCGCCGAGGATGACGGCGACGCCGGCACCCCAGAGCATGAGCGTGTAGTTCTGGCCGCCACCGATGCCGAGCAGGAACAGACCGACGGCGGGGGCGAGTGACTGCGGCAGGGCGTTCGCGATGTTGATGACGCCGAGGTCCTTGCCGGGGCGCTCCGGGTCGGGCAGCACGTCGACGACCAGGGCGGTGTCGATGGCGGCGTAGATGCCGAAGGCGAAACCGAGCACGATCTCGGCGAAGTAGAACCCGCCGACGCTTTCGACGTGGGCCAGGATCACCAGGCCGACGGCGGTCATGGCCGTCGAACCCCAGACGAAGACCTTGCGTCGCTGGATCCGGTCGGACACCCAGCCGGAGACGGCCGCACTGACGAGCAGGGCGATCGTGTACAGCAGGACGCCGAACGCGACGACCCCGACCGCTTCGCCCTGCGGGAGCCCGATGCGGTCCTGCATGTACAGCAGGCGGTACGTCGTGAACATGAACGTGCCGAAGGTGATGAGGAAACGGCCCCACCAGGCGAGCCCGAAGTCGCGGTGCTTGATCGGGTTCGTCCAGAACGAGCTGATCAGGTTTACCCAGCTGAAGGGCTTGACCGGCGTCGTCGGCAGGTCGTCGCGGGCGACGAACGAGTACACGAGGACCGCGACGATCGCCAGGACGCCCGGTGCGATGAACAGGACCGGCAGGTTGCCGACCAGGTACACGGCCAGGTAGAGCCCGGCCAGGATCGCGATGTTCTGTGCCAGGGCGATGACGCTCGAGGCCTTGCCGCGCTGGAACTCCGGCACGTTGTCGGCGAAGCTCGCCGTGAGCGTGGACAGGACGGCGTTGGCGGAGACCTGCGCCAGCACCCAGGCCAGGGTGAGCTGCAGCACGTCGGGCGAGAACGCGAGCCAGGCGAGGGAACCGACGAAGACGACGACACCGCCGACCATCCAGGGGCGGCGACGGCCCCACCGCGTGCGGGTGCGGTCGGAGAGCGCGCCGAACAGGGGGTTGGCGAACAGGGCGCCGAGCGCTCCGAACGGCAGGACCGAACCGACGACGGTCTCGGGGCTCGTCGGGTTCAGCTCCGTCGCCTTGATCGACATGCTCACGAAGACCGGGGTGAGCAGGGCGACGAACAGGCCGAACTGGGCGAAGCTGAGGCCCCAGAGGTAGCCGCGGCCCACCCGGACGGTGCTGACGGACTGCGTGATGCCCTCGACCGAGAACGCTCGGGACGCCGCGGCGTCCGTGGCGGTGGCTCCGGCGGCTGCGGTGACCGCTGGGGACGCGGTCCCGGCGATGCCCCGTGTGGGTTCTTCCTTCGACGTCGGTGTCGACATGACTCCTCCTTGAGTCACAGGGGGCTTCGGTGCCCGCTGAATCCCTAGTGCTGCTAGGTGATCGGGACTGTAGCACCGGAAACCTCGTGCCGGAAGGTTTTGCGCTGTTTGTTTCGTCGGGTGCGGACGGATGCGTGCGGATGCGTGCGGATGCGTGCGGATGCGTGCGGATGCGTGCGGATGCGTGCCGACGCAGAACGACACCGCCGTTGTCGGAAGACAACGACGGTGTCGTTCTGCATCGACCCGCAGGCCGGAAAGGAGCCGCTAGTGCTCGCCGTCCTCTTCCGGGTTGAAGTGCGAGTCGTCACCCGTGTGACCCGCGGCGAGGCCGTCGGGGTTGTTCGGGATGGTGTTGTCGTCGCCGAGGCCGCCCGGCTTCTCGGTGCCCTCGGAGTCGTTCTTCGGGGCGTCGTGCGTGTTGTCACTGTCGGTCATGAGCTGCTCCAGTGCAGAGATCGATCCGGCAGCACTGCCGCCGGTGGTACTGAGGACTCGGACAGTACGTGGCGCACCTCGGAAACCACCGTCCGGCCGGGGAAGCGGATGACAGGGACCGGGGTGATCGGTAGATTGTTCAACAACCCGCGACGACAGGGAGCACCCGTGACGACGATCGACCTGAACAGCGACCTGGGCGAGGGCTTCGGCGCCTGGGCCATGGGCGACGACGCCGCGATGCTCGACGTCGTCTCGAGCGCGAACGTCGCCTGCGGGTTCCACGCCGGTGACCCGACGATCATGCTCGCCACCGCCCGCGCCGCCGCCGAGCGTGGTGTGGCGATCGGCGCGCACGTGGCCTACCGCGACCTGATCGGGTTCGGCCGCCGGCCCGTGCACGTCACCCCCGACGAGCTGTACGCGGACGTCGTGCACCAGCTCGGCGCGATGGCCGCCACCGCGCACGTCGCCGGCACGGCCGTCACCTACGTCAAGCCGCACGGCGCCCTGTACAACACCGCCTGCGCCGACCCGGTGCAGGCCGAGGCCGTCGTCCGCGCCGTGGCCGAGGTCGACCCGTCGCTCGCCGTGCTCGCGCTGCCCAGGTCGGAACTGCTGCTGGCAGCCGAGCGGCACGGGCTCCGCGCGGTGAGCGAGTCCTTCGCCGACCGTGCCTACGAACCCGACGGCTCGCTGGTGTCACGGAAGCAGCCGGGGTCGGTGCTGCACGACCCGGACGAGGTCGCAGCCCGGGTGCTCCGCATGGTCACCGACGGGGTCGCGACCGCCGTCGACGGGTCCGAGATCGCCGTGCGTGCCGACTCGGTCTGCGTGCACGGTGACTCCCCCGACGCGGTCGCGATGGCCCGGGCCATCCGAGCGCTGCTGACCGAGCACGGCGTGACGATCGCGCACTTCGCACCGTGACTGGTCCGGAGGTCCGCTCCGCGGGCGGCACCGCACTCCTCGCCACGTTCGGGTCCCTCGCCGACGTCGTCGCCTTCCGCGCCGGACTCGCACAGGCCACCCTGCCGGGGCTGACCGAGGTCGTCTCCGGCGCCCGGACGCTGCTGCTCCGGTTCGACCCGACTGCGACGGACGCCGGGCGACTCCGCTCGGAGCTCACGCAGGTCGCCCCGGTCAGCGCAGCCCTCGAAGCGCACGACTCCGAGCCGCTCGTCATCCCCGTCACCTACGACGGTGAGGACCTGGACACCGTCACCGAACTGACCGGCATGCGGCGCGACGAGCTCGTGGCGTGGCACACCGGGCAGCTCTGGACGAGCGCGTTCTGCGGCTTCGCCCCCGGCTTCAGCTACCTCACCCGCAGCGATCGCCCGCTCGACCTGCCCCGCCGCAGCACCGCCCGCACAGCCGTCCCCAGCGGCGCCGTGGCGTTGGCCGGCGAGTTCAGCGCCGTCTACCCGCGGACATCGCCCGGCGGCTGGCAGCTCATCGGCCGCACCGAGGTGCCGATGTGGTCCCTCGAGCGCACGCCTCCGGCGCTCGCGCCCGCCGGCACGCTCGTCCGCTTCGTCGTGGCGGGTGCGGCATGACCGCGCTGACCGTCGTGCAGGTCGGCTACGGCGCGACCACGCAGGACCTCGGGCGCCCGGGCTTCAGCGACATGGGCCTCGGGGCGGCCGGAGCAGCCGACCGCGGCTCCGCGGCGCTCGCCAACCGGCTGGTCGGCAACCGTCCCGACGCGGCCGTCCTGGAGGCTCTGCTCGGCTCCGTCACGCTCCGCGCCGACGCGTACGTGGTCGCGGCCACCACCGGCGCGGCCTGCCCCGTCGAGGTCGAGCGGGCGGACGGATCGGTCCGCGGTGCCGCCTCGCACGAGGTGCTGCTGCTGGCCCCGGGCGACACGCTCCGGATCGGCACCGCGACCGTGGGCCTGCGCGCCTACGTCGCGGTCCTCGGGGGCTTCGCGGTCGACCCGGTGCTCGGCAGCCGCTCGTGGGACTCCCTCGCGCGCCTCGGTCCGCCGCCACTGTCGGCCGGTGACGTCCTGCCCGTCGGTGACGCCCGGGTGTCGTGGCCGATCGTCGACGCGGTGCCGCAGCCCGAGCCGCGGTGGCCCGACGAGTCGGTCGTGCTCGACGTGGTGCCCGGACCGCGCGACGACTGGTTCACCCCGGCGTGGCGCACGACCCTGACCGGCCAGGACTTCTCCGTCAGTGCGGACAGCGACCGCGTGGGGGTCCGCACCACGGCCGCGACGCCGCTCGCCCGCTCCGTGGCACGCGAGCTGCCGAGTGAGGGCGTTGAGACCGGGTCACTGCAGGTGCCACCCGAGGGCTTCCCCGTGCTGTTCCTCGCCGACCACCCGGTGACCGGCGGTTACCCGGTCGTCGCGGTCCTGACACCGTCGTCGATCGACCTCGCTGCGCAGCTCCGTCCGGGCGATCCGCTCCGGTTCCGCATCCTCGGCTGACCGACCCGGAACAAGCGCAGGGGGTCAGGGGTTGGCTTGGACACCGCTGACGAAAGGTTCCCCATGTCGATGACCGTCCTGCTCGAGGTCCAGTTCCAGAGCGACGCCCCCGAAGACGCACTCCAGGGTGCGATCCGCGAGACGCTCGAACAGACCGCGTCGTTCCACGGCCTGGAGTCGCTCGAGGTCCTGGTCGACGACGAGGACCCGGCGCGCATGGTCGTCGTCGAGTCGTGGACGACCCCCGAGGACCACGACACCTACGTGGCCTGGCGTGCGACGCCGGAGGGCGCTCCGGCGATGGCACCGTTCCTCGCCGCGACGCCGGTCACCCGCACCTTCGCGCGGACTCTCCCGCTCGACTGAGCGCACGCCGAAGCTGACGCCGAGGCCCACGCCGGTGCCGCGGCACGACGACGGCGCGATCGCTCAGATCGCGTCGTCGTCGGTGTCGAGCGGCACCGGTCGGTCGTCGTCGGGGAGCAGTTCGTCGTCCGCGTCGTCGACCACCGGCAGGTCGTCGGGGTCGAGCACGGTCGGCTCCGGTTCGTAGTCGGTCTCCTGCGCCTCGCGGAAGTCGTCGAGGGTCTCGTCGTCCTTCGGATCGCTCATGGCCCCGAAGGTACCTCCGGATCCTCGACGTGTCCGCAGACGATCAGCGCTCCCGAAGACGGTCAGCGAGCGGCGTGCTCCCGGGCCTCCATGGCGTCCCAGGCGAAGCTCGCCAGCCAGTGGGTGGAGTAGTACTCCTCGCCCACGCTCGCCGCGAGCCCCGAGGCGAGCAGCCGGTCGGCCGCGTCGTCGAGCAGGTCGGCGATGCCGGTGCCGGAGTCGTCCGGACCGCCGGCGCGGAGTGCGTCCGCGATGCGCCGGGCCGAGCCCGCCCGCGACAGGTCGAGCCCGAACAGGTGCACCTGCTGCGGGTCGTTCTCGTCACGGACCACCGTCGACCGCAGGATCGCGTCACCCGGCTGCACCGCGGCGAAGAAGCCGCGGGCCCACGTGGCGAACTCCGCGGCGGGCAGCACCGCCCGCATCAGGTCGGCTTCGGCCAGGCCCGCGGACAGGAAGTCGTGCCCGCTCCGCTCCCAGGCGAACGGCCACCCGGCGTCCGCGCCGAACCAGTCCTTCGCAGCGCCCTCGACCGCTGCCGCCAGGGCCGGACGGTCGAGCGACCGGGCGGCCTCGAGCACGAGCAGCAGTCCGAACGCGGAGTTCGAGTGCACGCCGTGCCGGACGGGGTGCGCGGCGCCGTCGATCCACCGGACGACCAGGTCTTCGAGGACGTCGACGACGGGTGCGAACCCCGGTGCCAGTGCCCGGACAGCGGGTGCCTCGGATGCCGACACCTCTGCGGCGAGCCGCGCGAGCCACGCCCAGCCGTAGGGGCGCTCGTAGTGCGGCGTCTCGCGCAGGTAAGCGGCCTCGGTCGCGAGGTGATCCGTCGTGAGGTGCGCCTGCAGGATCGAGGTGAGCCGGGCCTCCAGGTCGGTGGGCAGGCCGTGCGCGACCAGGCGCGCCGCGAGCCAGTGCATGTGCACCGACGAGTGCCAGTCGTACGACGTGGCGAAGGCGGGGTGGAGCTCGACGGGCAGGGCCCGGTCGTCCGGTCCGGACGTCGCGTGGTGCGCGGCGTACGGGTACTCGCGGGTCGTGTTGTCCGTGGCGACGGCCGCGAAGCGGTCGGCCCAGGCGGCCCGGGTCAGGTCGATCGGGGCGGCATCAGAATGCGACAAGGTACATGACTCCCATGTTGACGACGAGCAGGATGGCGGCGGTGGGGATCTGCGCCTTGATCGGGCCGTACTTGTCCCGCATCTCGAGCAGGGCGGCCGGCACCAGGTTGAAGTTCGCGGCCATCGGGGTGACGAGCGTGCCGCAGAAGCCGGCGAGCATGCCGATCGCGAAGATCGCGGCGGGGTTGCCGTCGAAGCCCTGCACCAGGACGGGCCAGCCGATCGCGGCCGTCATGATCGGGAACGCGGCGAACGCGTTGCCCATGATGATCGTGAACAGGGCCATGCCGAGGCAGTAGATGACCACGGCGGCGAGCAGCGAGCCGTCGGGCAGCACCGATTTGATGATGGTGCCGACGGCGTCACCGACCCCCGCCTGGGTGAAGACGATGCCGAGCGTCGAGAGCATCTGCGGCAGCAGCGCTGCCCAGCCGATCGCCTGCAGCAGGCGACCGCCCTCGCGGATCGGGGTGGCGATCCTCGGCGGGCGCAGGACGAACACCGCCACGACCACGGCGAGCACCGAACCGATGCCCAGGCCGGTCAGGGTCGCGCTGCCCTCGGCGAGGAGCGGTTCGCCGCCGAACGAGACGAGCGGCCCGAGCGTCGCGACCAGCACGGCGACCACCGGCACCACGAGGGCCGGGATGAAGAGCCGGTTGCCGTACTTCGTCGCGAACGCGGCGCGCTCGTCCGGGCTGGTGGTGGCGAGCACACTCGTGCTGCCGCTGCCGGCGTCCGTGATCTTCTGCGTCACGCCGGTGGGCTCGGCGGGGCCGGTCTCGGCACCCGTGCCGGCGCCGGGGATGCTCGCGACCCGGGTGCGGCTCGTCGTGCCGGTGAAGCCGAGCCCGGCGAGCGCGACCATCACGAGGACGGCGATCCCGAGCGTCCAGGCCGGCACGGTGCCGGCGGCGACGAAGGTGCCGTAGAAGAACGACAGGCCGAGGATGCCCCAGAACGCCGCGTTGCCCAGGCGCTTCGCGTGCGCGGTGTCGGTGACGATCAGGACGGCGACGGCGATGAAGAACGCACCGATGAGCCAGTAGAGCCATTCGCTGGTGATCACGCTGCTGCCCCCAGGGTCGGGGCGTCGGCACGGGCGTCCGCCGCCATCTTGTCGAGTCGGCGGTCGAACAGCAGCAGGCGTCCGCCGTGCACGATGAGTGCCGCGATGCCCGTGGGGATCGCCCACAGGGCCAGGTCGATCGGTTCGAGCGACAGCCCGTAGGTCGAGTCGACGAACGTCGTGATGAGCAGGATCGAGCCGACGGCGACGAAGACGTCCTCGCCGAAGAACACGCCGACGGTGTCCGATGACGCCGAGTAGCCTTTGATCTTCTCGCGCATGCGGTCGTCGATCCGCCCGTACTTCTTGGTCGCCGCACCCTCGGCCATCGGGTAGACCAGCGGGCGCACGGTCTGCGCCGGGCCACCGATGCTCGTCAGGCCGACCGCCGCGGTGACCTGCCGGATCACCAGGTACCCGGCGAGCAGACGACCCGTCGTGAGCTTGTCGAGCTTCGCGATCAGGCGCTTCGCCTGGTCCTGCAGGCCGTAGCGCTCGATCAGACCGATGACGGGCAGGACGAGCGCGAAGGTCGTGACGGACCGGCTCGAGGCGAACCCGTTGCCGAACGCGTCGAGGATGCCGACGGGACCGATCCCGCCGATGGCCGCGGTCACGATGCCCGCGACCGTGACGACGAGGAGCGCATTGATGCGCAATGCGAAGCCGACGATGACGACGGCGACGCCGATGAGGACGAACATGCGGGACAGTCTGGACCGCATTGTTCAACAATCGCAAGAGCCGGTTCTGCTCTGTAACACGCCCTTCACAAACGCCACCCGTGCCAGGATCGGTGCCATGACCCGAACCGTCGGCGGCGCTGACTCCACGGCCACGCGGTTGCGCACCATGATCGCGTCGGGTGGGTTCTCCCCCGGGGCGCAGCTGTCCGAGGAGCGGTTGAGCGACCAGCTCGGGGTCTCGCGGAACACCCTGCGCGAGGCCTTCCGGCTGCTCGCCCGCGACCGTCTGGTCGAGCACGTGTTCAACCGCGGGGTGTTCGTCCGCCGGCTCTCCGCCGCCGACGTCACCGATCTCTACGCGGCTCGGCGGGTGCTCGAAGAGGCAGCCGTGCGCGCCTGCACCCCCGACGCACCGGCACTCGCCGAGGCCGCCGCAGCGGTCGCCGACGCCCGGGCAGCAGCGTCCGCGGGCGACTGGGGTGCGGTCGGCACGGCCGACATCCGCTTCCACGCCGAGCTCGTGCGCGCGGTGCCGAGCGAGCGGATCCACGCCCTGATGGACGGCCTGCTCGCCGAGATGCGGCTCGCCTTCCTGACCACCGCCGACCCGGCCTCGTTCCACGCCGACTTCGTCGAACGCAATGACGCGATCGTGTCCGCGTTGCGCGGTGGCGACCAGGACGCCGCCTCGGCGCTGCTCGCCGACTACCTCGACGACGCGGAGCGGACGCTGCGGGTCGCCGCCGGCGCAGCCGACTGAGGGACGGCCAGGAGGCCCGGTGCGGCTCCGCCCCGCACGCGCAGTCCGAGCGCGCTCACGCTGGCGCCCGCGGATCGCTCGGTCAGGGCTTCCCGCCAAGCAGGGCCGTGACCGCGTCGGCCACGACCTGGCGACGCCGCGGCGGCGTCACGGCCTGCACCAGCGGGTCGTACTCCGGAGCGGTCGCGCTCCAGAACGCCGCGGTGTGCAGGACGAGCCCGAGGAGCACCGCCGGACGGAACGCCCGCGGCAGGACCCCGGCGCGCTGGGCGTGCTCGACCTCGGCCACCGCGTCGGCGTAGCTCGTCGCGACGGACTCGAGCGGGACGTCGGCGCGCTCGAGCCGGTGCCAGGTCGCGAGCCGCTGGGCCCAGGGGCGACGGACGTACGAGTCGTGCACCCGGCCGGCCCAGGCGGAGAGGTCGGCGGTGTCGAGTGGAGCCTCGGCGAACGTCTCGGTCACGGTGTCCGCGACGAGGGCGTCGAACAGCCCCTCCTTGCTGCCGAAGTAGTGGAAGACCTGCGCCTTGTTGCTCGACGCCGCGGCACCGATCCGTTCGACCCTGCCGGCGGCCAGTCCGACCGCAGCGAACTCGTCCCGCGCGGCGAGCAGGAGCCGGGCGCGCATCGCGTCAGCGGCTGGGGGCGTGAATCGGGCCATGGCGACCACCGTACCGATCACGCGGCCCGCACAGCTGGGGTGCACCGCAGCAGCTTCAGGCTCGCTGTCTCCGCACAGCGCTGCAGAGGACCAACGCGAGCGTCAACAGGACGCCGGCGACCACGGCCCCCTGGACGACGTCGGCGAAGCCGCGCTGCAGATCGTCGCCCGTGACGAGGATCGCGACGACCAACGCCGCCGTCACCGCGAGCACGATCGACCGGGCTCGCAAGCTTCCGTCCGAGCGACTCACGGCGGCGTGGATCGCCACGAACGGGACCGGGAAGAGCGCGGCGAAGGCAGCCGAGCCGTCGAAGAAGAGGAGTCCGACGAGCAGCCCTGCCCCGAGACCGATCGACAGCACCACCCAGTCCGACGTGGAGATTTCGGCCCTTGAGGCGCCTCTGCGCCGACGCCGACCGGGCAAGATCGACAGGGCGCAGACGGCGCCACCGACGAGCAGGAACACCCCCGGATCCCACGACGCCTCGTTCGGAGCGCTCAGCATCGAGGCCCCGAGCGCCATGATGGCGAACAGGATCGCCCGGACCCCGCTCCGCCGCATCTGCTCGATCGCTCGGTTCTGATGTTTCACATCCCCGACCGTACTGCCCGGACAGGCGTGACGGGCGTCCGCTGGTGCCGTGGTCACGACCACCGCCGGACGGGAGGCGCGGTGCGGGCCCGCACCGCGCCTCCCGTCCGTCATCCGAAGCGACCGTTGACGTAGTCGGCGGTGCGCGGATCCTGCGGTGTCTGGAACATCGCGTCGGTCGGGCCGTGCTCGACGATCGCACCGGGTGTCCCGGCCTCGGCCAGGAAGAACGCGCAGCGGTCGGAGACGCGCTGCGCCTGCTGCATGTTGTGCGTGACGATGACGATCGTCACGTCGGTGGCGAGCTCCGTGATCGTCTGCTCGATGCGCCGGGTCGACGTGGGGTCGAGGGCGGAGCACGGCTCGTCCATCAGGAGCACCCGCGGACGGACGGCGAGCGACCGCGCGATGCAGAGCCGCTGCTGCTGCCCACCGGACAGGCCGCCGCCGGGTTGCCGCAGGCGGTCCTTGACCTCGTTCCACAGGCCCGCCTTGGTCAGGGTCTCCTCGACGAGCGCGGCCTTCGCGGCCTTGTCGAGCCGCACGCCCGTCAGGGCGAGTCCTGCGAGCACGTTGTCCTGGATGCTCATCGCGGGGAACGGGTTCGGCTTCTGGAACACCATGCCGATCTGCCGCCGGGCCTCGGTGATGCGTCGGGACGCGTCGTAGATGTCGACGTCGTCGAGGAGCACCTCGCCCGCGAGCGACGCCGTGGGGACGAGCTCGTGCATGCGGTTGAGCGTGCGGAGGAACGTGCTCTTGCCGCAGCCGGACGGTCCGATCAGGGCGGTGACCTGGCCGGCCGGCATGGTCAGCGAGACACGGTCGAGCACCTTGTGGTCGCCGAACCAAGCGGAGACGGATCGGGCGTCGAGCGTCGCGGGCAGGGTCGACGGATCCGGTGCCGGCGGCACGCGGTCGAACCAGCTGTCGAACTCGGCGAGGAGGGTTTCGGTTTCTGTTCCGGGCATCGTGGTCTCTATCGGTCACATCAGGTTGGGCAGGAGGACGGTGAGCTGGGACGCCGCGGAGAGCCCGACGGCGAGCACCACCGGGACGGCGACGACGAGTGTCTGCCGACGGCCCCAGAAGCGCATGCCGACCGCGAACAGCGCGACCATGCCGGCCAGGACGATCAGGCCGAGCACCAGGAACGGCCACACCGAGCCGTCACCGGCCATCGTCAGTTCGGCGGGGGCGAGTGCGGCGTAGCCGAACGAGGGCGTCGGGGTGGGAGCGGCCTTCGAGACGAGTTCGGCGTCGACGCGGACGACGGAGTCGGGCAGGAACGGCAGCCCGGCGGCGGAGACCAGGGTGAGCCGGCCGTCGTCGGCCTCGAGCGGTGCGGGGACGTGGTCGCCGGTGCGGCGGACGTCGACGACCCGGTACTTCGCGGTCCCCTGCCCGGTCGTCGCGGTGATGACGGCACCCTTGTCGAGCTGGTCGATGCGACCGAAGGGGCCGCCGTAGGCGGTCTGGCGCCCGTAGACGACGCTCGCGCCGACCTGACCGGGCAGCGGGGTGTCCCGACGGTGGCCGGGGCCGGAGCGGGTGGTCTCCGACGTGGTGCCCTGCAGCACGACCGTGTCGAGGCCGAGCGCCGGCACCCGGACGATCGCGACGGGGGTGCCCTCGGGGACCAGGCGGCCGTCGGTGCCGGTCTGGCCGACGGGGGCGGTGGCGTTGGCGAGCTGGTAGCGGAACGCGTCACGGGCGAGCTGCTGGTCGCGCGAGTACGTGACCTGCGACACGGCCGTGAACTGCAGCGCGAAGCCGACGAGCAACAGCCCGACGACGACGATCGCCGACCCGCTGAACCGCCAGCGGTCGGGGGCGCCGAGGACCGGGATCGCCCGGGCGGCGGGGCCGGCGGACTCGTGGGACCAGCCACTGACCGGCTGGGTCGGACGCCGGGTGCGGGACGGACGGAGCGCCCGGATCGGCCGCCACGTCCGGACGGCGCGACGGCGGCCGCTCGCGTCCGGTTCGCCGGTGGGTCGCCGGCCCGGCAACCAGGAGGTGAAGCTCGTCATCGATCCGTCCGTCGGGGTGTTCGGGGTGTGGTGTCTTCGGGGGTGGGGTCTTCGGGGTGGGGCACCCGGCCGGTCCTCGCGGACCGGCCGGGGGGGGGGGACTAGCGGGTGATCTTCACCGAGGACGAGGTCCGCGCGGTGTTCCACAGGGAGTCGCCGCCGTAGACGACGGTCAGCTTGTGCGTGCCGGCCTTGAGACGCGGGAGCGAGACGGTGCCGCGCCCGGTCTTCGACAGCGACACCGAGGCGAGCGTCTTGCTGCCCTCCTTGACGGTGACCTTGCCGGTCGGGACCACGCCGGTGCCGCTCACGGCAACGGTGACCTTGGCGTGGGACTTGGCGGAGACCGACTTGACCTTGCCGGCCTTCACGGTCGGCGCACCCTTGGCGACCTTCACCGTCGACACGGCGCTCGTGGCGACCGTCCCGCCGGCCGTGGCCGGGGTGTAGGTGGCGACGAGGCTGTACGAGGCGCGCTTCGGGACGAACGAGACCGAGGCGGTGGTGGCCCCGGCGGCGACCTTGGCGGTGCCGACGGTCTCCGTGCCGTTCCCGATCGTGACGGTGCCGCCCGTGGCGTTCCCGCCCGTGATCGTCGTGGTGACCTTGGCGGTCTTGCCGACCGTCAGACGCGGAACCGTCATCGTGACGCCGGTCGCGGCCGAGACGGTGACCGTGGACGCCGCCGAGGTGCTCGACGCGACGCCGGCGAGCGCCGGGATGAACAGCGCGTTGACCGAGGCCGTGCCGCTGGGCAGGGTCACCGGGGCGGTGACGCTCTTCGCGCCCTTGGCGATGGTGCCGGTCCCGACGACGGTGGAGCCGTTCAGGAACCGGACCGTGCCGCCGCCGCTGCCGAACGAGTCGACGGAGACGGTGGCGCTGACGGGCTTGCCCGCGACGGCCTTCGCGGGGATCGACAGGGCGGTGGTGCTCAGCGACGCGGGGAAGGCACGCAGCTGGGCGTAGCCGCAGGTGGTGGCGGCGTTGGTCGCCGGCTCCGGCAGGAACCCGTAGGCGGCGATGGTCGCGGTCTGCTTGCAGACGAGCGAGTCCTTGCCGACGAACGCCTTCGCGATCGCGCTGGACGGGTCGTCCGCCAGGCGCGACGGGACGATGTTGTAGACGTCACGGACGAAGCCGGCGTACGCCGGGTTGGTCGCGTAGGCCTTGCCGCTGCCGGTGGTCGCCGCGGTCTGGCTGCCGGCGGTCTTGCCGAGGTCGGCGAGCGTCACGCCGTGGCGACGGTCGGTGACCCCGCCGACGCCGTTGGCCTGCGCCACCCACTGGCTGACCGAGAACGGGGCGATCGCGAGCGTCGAGCCGGTGTCGGCCGCGACGACTGCGGTGCCGTCGTGCTCCTCGATCGGCTTGCCGGCCGAGGTGTCGGAGACGAAGGAGTTCGTGCTCGTGAAGCCCGAGGCGTCGGTCAGACCGAGCTGGCCGAGGAAGTAGCTGCGGGTGCCCGAACCGAACTTGGGCAGGAGCGGCTGGATCTTGGACGCCTTGGTGCCGTCCGGACCCGTCGCGCTGCCGCCCACGGAGTTGTAGGTGCCGTCCGCGTTGAAGTACACGTAGGACACGTCACCGCGGTAGACGTTCCAGAGCGTCGGGGCCGTCTTGGCCTGCGTCCCGTCCCCGATGGAGAAGGGCACCTTCGCCAGCGGGCTGCCCGGCGCGTAGGCGACGTCGACCGCGTCGCGGGCGAACGGCACGTACGCCAGGACGCCGTCGGCCGACTGGTCCTTGGCGGCGGGGCCGCCCGACGAACGGGCGAAGTCGAGCTGGCCGACGACGGACTCGTCGATCGTCGTGCTCGTGCCGTCGGCCAGGGCGACGCCCGACTTGTTGGCGACCGCACCGACGGAGACGAGCAGCTCGTCACGGCCGGCACCGGAGCCGGAGACGCGCGGGATGGCCGCTCCGCCGGATCGCGTGACGACGGTGGGGCCGGCGTTCGTCGCGTCGTACGAGGCGATCTGGTTCCCCCCGACCGCTGCGGCGACGCCGTTCATGACGTCCTGGGTCGTGTCCGAGCCGAGGCCGACGAGCTTGCCGAACGCGTTCCCCGCGGGGTCGGCCTGGGCCGCCGGCACGGAGAGGGCACCGACGATCAGCGCGGCTGCACCGAACGTGACTGCCGACTTGCAGAAGGTGTTGACCTTCATGGCTGGTGTTTCCTTTCGTGGGTTCGACGCTGCCCAGGTGGCAGCGGTCGTGGGTGGAACTCGGTCACACGTGGGCGGCGGCCAGCATCGCCAGCCTCCGGCCACGGCGGATCAGGAACGGCCCCACGCCGAGCGCCGGCAGGCCGGCTCCGAGCGCCGCGGCGAGACCCAGGCGGGTCGCCGCGAGCGGCTGGTCGTGGGTGCGTTGGGTGGGTCCGGACGCCTCGTCGACGTCGTTGGTCGACACGGGAGGCGCGGCGTCGGCCACCGGGTCGACGGTCGCGTCCGGCAGGGTGTCGGTCGACGTCCCCGGGTCGGTGACGGGATCGGTGACGGTCTCCGTCGTGTCGGTGGGCGGTGGGACCGCCCCCTCGGTGCCGGACGCCGTCGGCTCGGTCGGCGCCGACGCCGCCGGCGGCTTCGGGCACGCCGCGGCGACCGTCCGGGCGTCGGTCAGACCAGCGGCGACCTGCCCGGCCGCTGCCCGCATGCTGCTCGACAGCGGGACGTAGCCGGCGGGGAGCTCGCCCTGCTTCTCCCCCGGTACCTGACCGGCACCACTCGCGTACCGGATGAAGGTGGCGTAGTCCGAACGCTCCGCCGGGCTCGAGGCGCAGACGTTCACGGCCGCGTAGCTGAGCATGGCCAGCGGGTAGGCCGCCGCGTCACGGTTCGCGGGGTCGGCCACGACGACGCCCGGCACGGTCGACGGCCGCATGGTCGCGATGCCCTTCGTGATCGCCTCGGTGGTCGGAGCGACGGCCTCGCCGGCGGCGTTCACGAGCTTCGCGGTGGGGAGCGCGTACCGGGCGGCCGAGGCCGTGTCGGTGATCGACAGCAGGAACCGGCTCCCCGGCACCTGGGCGCCGAGCGAGGTGTAGCCCTTCGGCTGCCCGAACGGGTTCCACGAGTCCTTCTGGTTGGGGTCCGCCTTGAGCGTCCGGTAGGCGCCCTCGTGCATGTCGTTCATGTACGGGCGCATGTCCAGGGTGCCGTAGCCGGTCTCGTCCCGGTCGCCGCCCTTCGCGATGGTCAGGTCGGCCTTCGGGAAGCTGTCGATCGTCGTGTCGGTCGCCAGTGACAGCGGGCGGTAGGCGGGGTTGATCCGCATCCCCCACTCGTCCGGGCGCCCGTCGAGGAACGCCGCAGCGACGGGGTCCGCCCGCAGCCACGCCCAGACCCGGGCGTTCGCGTTCGTGTCCCCGAGCGCGACCATCAGTCCGGCCGGGGCGGTGTCGCTCTTCGAGCCGACGAAGGTCGGGTTGAGCGCGAGGAACTCCGGGTCCGTCACGATGCTCGAGGCGTTCGCCGCCACGGTGGGGTCGCCCTTGCCGCGGCCGGGCACGTCCGCCTGGTACGACTGCGTGAGCAACTTCGCGACGAGCCGTGCGTCGAGCGTGAGGTCCTGCGCCTGCAGCCCGTTCCGCGCCTTGGCGGGGGCGTCCGGGTACAGCCGGTAGTCGATCGAGAAGCCGATCACGATCGCCGACTGCGCCACGGGGGCGTACCGGATGGTCGTGTCCGGGGCGGTCGCGGGGTCGAGCGGCGTGTTCACCAGGGCGAGCCGCGATGCCCCGCCGGTCGTCGAGACGATCTGGTGCTGTGCCTCCTCGTCGCCGATCTGCGAGTAGCCGTAGGTCGTGCCGAGTCCGCACAGTGCGGGCTGCCAGGCGGTGACCGCCTCGGTGGCTGGCTCCGAGCCGACCAGACGCTGCTCCGCGTTGCCGATCGGGCAGGCCTGGGCCACGGACTGGAACCCGAGGGGGAACACGACACGGTTGCGCCAGGCCGATGCCGACAGGGGCGAGCCGGTGACACGACCGGCGGCGGTCGACCCCGCGGTGCCGCCGTCGAGGTTGTGGCTGCCGCGCGGCACGATCACGAGCCAGCAGTCCCGCGGCGTCGTCCTTCCGGCAGCCAGCCGGTCCTGCCCGCAGCCGAGCTGCGGCGCCTCGAGCCCCGACTGGGTCTCGAAGGTGACCTGGCCGGTGCCGTCGCTCGCGGTGCGCGCGGCCGTGACCTCGTTCGTGGTCGTCGCGTCGAACTGCTTCGACAGCTCGGTCGTGCTCTTCGACAGGGTTCCGTCGACCGACCGGAAGGGCACGCGGTAGGCGCGGAGGAACGGGTTCTCGACGGGCGGGTCGAGCAGCAGGTCGGGGTTCGCGTCCGGTCCGGTCAGGGTCGGGTCCTGCAGCGGGTCGTCCCCGTTCACCAGGTCGCGCTTGGCGGCGCCGACGCCGGTCAGGGCCGCGATGGTCGACGACGGAGCGCCCCACTGGCACTGTTCGGGGGACGGCCCGGCCGCCTCGTCGCCCCAGCACTGCATGACCTGGACGTAGTCGGTGGCGTACTCACTCGGCGAGGTCGGCTTCGCACCGGTCCAGCTCACCGTGACGCCCTGGTCGGTGAGTTCGCGGGTCTGGCTGACCGTGAACGACATCTTCGAGAAGTCGGCCGCGTCGGGGTCGGGCGTGGTGGTCGATCCCCCCGGACCGAGGGCGGCCTGCGCGTCGACCCACGACTTGGTCACCGCGGACGAGGGTGTGGCCGAGGGCGCGGTGGCCGACGCCGGGATCGTGGCGACGAGCAACGACCCGGCGATGGTCGAGGTGACGGCACCGAAGACGAGGGCCGCGGAACCGAGTCGGACGAGGTGCTGGTTCTTCACTTCTGGGTCCTCCGTCGGGACACGAGCACGCCGATCAGCGGGGGCAGCAGGACCACGCCCAGCAGTGCGGCCACGGCGCAGAGCATCAGGGTGCGGGTCGGCGTCCAGCCGTCGGCCGCGTCGACCTCGACCGGCAGGGCGGCCACGTTCTGGCACACACCGCTGTCGGCGTCGCACTGCACGGGCGAGCCGTTGTTCAGTGCGGGCACCGCGCCGGTGCCACCGCTGCCGGTGCTGCCGCCGGAGAGCTCCGTCGACCCGCTCCCGGATCCTGAACCGGATCCGCCCGAGCCGCCGGAACCGGAACCCCCGGACCCGCCGCCCTTCGCACCGGTCCCCGAACCGCCGCCGGAGCCCGAGCCGGAGCCCCCGGCCGCCCCGGTACCGCCACCGGAACCGCCCGCGCCACCACCGGACGCGCCACCGCTCTGGGTCGGTGTCGTGGTGCCCTTCGCCCCGCCGGTGCCCGTGTTGCACTGGGTCGCGCCGAGCTTGTCGCACGCGGGCGGCTGCGGCGCCTTGACGGCGAGGGTGTTCTTGCCGTCGGCGGAGAACGTCGGGTTGTTGCACTTCCGGATGTCGATCTTCTTCGCCTCGACACCGGGGATGCGCCGCACCTGGTCGAGTCCGGCCTGCACCAGGTTGATCGGCAGTGGCGAGTAGCCGAGCACCTCGGCCTGCTGCTGCCCCTCGCACAGGAAGTAGTAGTCGAACGCCCCGAGGGTCTTGCCCTTCGCCGGGGTCAGGCTCGCGTCGGTGGTCGTCGGCACCACCATGTAGGAGTACGACGACAGTGGGTAGGTGCGGGCGTCGGGGTTGTCGTAGACGCCGTCGAGGATTTGCGTCAGGTACGACGACGACCGCTTGTCCTGGTTGATCTTCGCGCCGAGCAGGCCCACCGCGACGTTCGAGGCGGTCGGTTCGACGTAGTAGCCGGCCTTGTTCAGCACCTTCGCCACCGGGTAGCCGGTCTTCAACGCGTAGGAGTACTCGACGTACGTGATCGTGCCGACGTTGGCCTTCTGGGCGACGTAGCCGGACACGCCCTGCGAGTTCGGCTGGGCGATGAACCCCTTGCCGGCGACCGTCGGGTAGTTCGACGTGATGCCGCACGGTAGCGGCCGGCCCGCCTGCTTGCAGTACGCGTTCCACTCGGACGGGTACTTCTTGCTCATCCAGGTGGTGAACTGCGCGGTCGACCCGGACCCGTCGGACCGGACGACCGGCACGACGCGGCGCTTCGGCAGGTCGAGCCCGGGGTTGTCGGCCTTGACCTTCGGGTCGTCCCAGCTCGTGATCTTGCCGGTGAAGATGCCCGCGAGCACCGGGCCGGACAGCCGCAGGTTGGTGATCTGCTTGCCACCGGCGCTGAGGTTGTACATGAACGACGTGCCACCGGCGACGATCGGCATGTACGCGTAGCCGACCGTCGGCGGGACGTCGGTGACCCCACCGTCCTTGATGCCGTACGGGATCTCGGAGACGGCGAAGTCGACGGTGCCCGCCTTGAACTGGTTGCGGCCGTCGGAGGACCCGGTGCTGGCGTACCGGACCTTCATCCCGTACTGCTGCACGTTCACGGCCCACTGCTGGATCGCGACGGAACTCCACGACGAGCCGGCGCCCGAGATGGGCACGTAGGACTCGCCCGCGTCGGCCGCGGTGGCGGGGAGGATCGACAGGGCCAGTGCGGCGGCGGCCAGGACCGCGCCCATCAGGCGTGTTCTGCGGGGTCTCACGAGGGGTCCTTCTGGGAGGCGTCGGCGGGGAACGGGTGGACGTAGCGGCGGGCGTGCCTGCGGACGAAACGGCCGACGGGGCGCCAGACCGGTTCGGCGGCGGCGACACCGCGCAGGACCAGGCGACCGAGCGCCCGGAACCGGTCGTTGCGGCGCTCACGGGTGGCGACGGTCTGCGACCCGATCACGCGGGCGATCACGAAGAGCACCAGCACGAGGAACATCAGGACCGCGGCCGCGCCGAAGCCGCGGGCGATCATGTTCGGTTCTGGCGACTTGACGAACTCGAAGATCGCCAGGGGCAGCGAGATCATCGGACCGCTCGTCGGGTCGAGGTTCAGGTCGGGCGCGAAGCCGGCGGTCAGCAGCACCGGGCTCGTCTCGCCGATGCCGCGCGCGGTGGCGAGGATGATCGCGGTGACCAGGCCGGAGCGGGACGTCGGCAGCACGACCCGCCACACCGTCTGCCACTGACCGGCACCGAGCCCGATCGACGCCTCCTTCAGCGTCGACGGCACCAGGCGGAGCACGACGTCGGCGGACCGGATCATGATCGGCAGCATCATCACGCTGATCGCCAGGGACGCCGCGAACCCGGACTTGTCGAAGCCGAGCCCGACGATGACGCTCGCGTAGATGAAGAGCCCCGCGACGATCGAGGGCAGCGCGGTCATCGCCTCGACGATGGTGCGGACGAACCGGGCGAAGGGTCCGGGCACCTCGGTCAGGAACAGCGCCGTGGTCACGCCGAGCGGCACCGTGATCACGAGCGCGATCGAGATCTGGATGAGCGACCCCGCGATGGCGTGCAGCACTCCGCCGGAGGTCATCGGGTCGAGCGGCCCGGTGAGCGCCATGTCCTGCGTGTAGAAGTTCCAGTGCGGCAGCGCCTTCGTGGCCCGGATCACGCTGAACGAGACGACGAACACCAGCGTGGCCACAACGACGAACGCCAGCGAGTGCACCGCGGCGGAGACGACCCGGTCACGGACCACGGCCGCGCTCTCGTTGGTGGCGACGAGGAGCGCGTAGAACACCAGGAACATCACGTAGGCGACGGCCGCGAAGGCGATCGGTCCGGAGACCGGGGCGAGTTCGGTGAACACGATCGACGTGACCGAGACCGAGGCGACCGCGGCACCGACGACGCAGAGCACGTCGCTGATCCGGGTGCCGCTGAACCGGCGCTCCTCGGGCCCACGGGCCGGCTCGGACTCCCGCTCGAGCCGCGGCAGGACCGTGCCGGAGCCGGATCCCGAGGGCGTCGACACCGTCACCGGGCTGGCTAGGACGGGCGTCGACAGGGGGACGGTGGGCAGGGGTGACGTGACGCCCGACGGCGCCTGGGTGGTGTCGGTCATGGCTAGCTGCTCGCTCCCGAACGCGATCGGGCGACCACGGCGGACGCGGCGAAGTTGATGCACAGCGTCATCAGGAACAGCGTCAGACCCGCTGCCATGAGCGCCGACATGCCGAAGGGTGTCGCGTCGCCGTACCGCAGGGCGATCAGCGAGGAGACCGAGCTCGCCCCGGCCTGCAGGATGTGCGGCTGGATGACGAACACCGGCGAGATGATCATGTAGACGGCGATGGTCTCGCCCAGCGCCCGACCCAGACCGAGCATCGTCCCGCCGATGATGCCGCCCCGGCCGAACGGCAGCACGACCGAGCGGATCATCCCCCACCGCGTCGACCCGAGCGCGAGCGCCCCCTCACGCTCACCGAGCGGGGCCTGCGAGAACACCTCGCGCATGATCGAGGTGACGATCGGCGTGATCATCAGCCCGACGACGATGCCCGCGATGAACGTCGAGGCCGTGTACGCGGTCGGCGACGCGAGCGGGTCGTCGAGGTCGACGCCCGACACCGAGAAGAGCGGGATCCAGCCGAACCACTGCGAGATCCACCGCGACACCGGCGTGATCTGCGACTGCAGGAAGAAGAAGCCCCAGAGCCCGTACACGACGCTCGGGATCGCGGCCATCAGGTCGACGAGCCCGATGAACGCCTTGCGGATCCGCAGGGGTGCGTACTCGGTGATGTACAGCGCGGTGCCGAGCGAGAGCGGCAGGGCGAACGCGATCGCGACGGCGGCGATCAGGACCGTGCCGACCAGCACGGCGGCGATGCCGAACCGGTGCGCGTCGGGGTCCCAGGCCTGCGTGGTGAGGAACCCGAACCCGGCGACGCGCAGGGCCTCGGCGGCCCGGACGGCCAGGAACAGCCCGACGAGCAACATGATCGCGAGGACGGTGACACCGCCGGCACGGGCGATGTTCCGGAACCTGACGTCCGATGGGTCCCGCACGACCGTGAGCAGGCGGGGCGAATCTGTGGACAACGGCATCCTTCGGAATCCGGGGCAGCAGGTCGGGTGCGCCGGGGGATGCTGCGCTCCCGTTCCGGCGGGCATCACATTGGCAGTCGCTCGACCAACGAAGGCCCCTCAGCCGGCGTCCAGGAAACGGCTCAGAAGTGAACAGACGGGTTTCCTGAGCGGATCGCAAGCTTCGTGTGGTCGCCACACCCTCCGTTCGGGGGCGGACGGAGCAGTCCGGGGTACAGCGATCGGGGCACAAGCCCGATGCGCCACAGAACCCCAGATCGGAAGGTGGTTCGTTCCCGGAACCAATATTTCCTCACACTCACGCGCCCCCCTCCCGGCACTGGGTGAACACCCAGGGGAACGAGGCTCGAGCTTCCGGTCCCACGTATCAAGTTTGTTGTTTTACATTTCAACGGAAACCGGCAGATTGTTGCCCGATCGGCGAGGAACGCCGATCAGGAGGGAAACCCAATGCGCCGGGCGCCGGCCTTCATCGTCCTCTTCGGGATCGTGACGACGGTCGGCGCCTGGCTCTCGCTTGATCTGCTCTACGCGTGTTTGGCCGCGCTCGCGACGATCACGTACGCCGCCTTCGCTCCGAGCATCGTCGGGAGTACCCCGATCCCCCCGGGGTGCGCACCAGACCCGGCAAAGGTGCGGAGTTGGCGTGAGACGCATCCGGACTCGACGGTGAGCGAAGCGATCGATGCCGTCACCAAGCGTGAGCGCATCGACTCGGAGGCCCGTGGAGACAACAGCTCCGGGTGACCCGCCCGGCGCCGCTGACTCCGACCACGCTGACCGCCCACGCAGGACCGGCGACGGTTCCGTGCGCGCAGCAGTCGGATCCCCGCGCGAGCACCACGACGACGCACGATTCCACCGCAGATGGGCAACTTTGCGTCCCCCGAACTTCCCTAGGCTCGAGACGATCCGGTAACGCGCACCACTCGTCCGCAGATCCGCGGCCGACCCCGATGACGGGAGGTTCGACATGTCCCAGTTCGCCCAGAAGATCTCGCAGGACGCCATCGTCGGAGAGCCCGAGGTCGTCGAGGACCACCTGTCCGTGCGCGAGATCGCCGCTCACCCCGCCTGGCTCCGGCTCAAGCGCGCGGTCGTCGCCCTGCAGGCCCTGCAGACGCGGGACGGCTCCGTCCCCGAACCGTCCGACCACGCCGCTGCCGCCGGTCACGTCGCGGTGATCGTGCCGGCCGTCGCCGAGCTGGCACCGCACTTCCCGCACGACGCCGCGTTCCTGCAGGTGCTGCAGCTCGACCTCGCACGCTGGCAGGAGCAGGGCTTCGGGGTCCCCGACTTCCTCGACTCCCTCACCGCGTTCCAGCCGCAGCAGCACCGCGTCGACGGGCTCGGCCACCTGGTCGTGTTCCCGATGGTCACCCAGAACGGCAGCACCTCGCGCTTCGTCGAGGCGGTCCTGGTCGAGGTCATCTGGCCGGAGTTCATCGCCGAGCTCGAGGCCGGCGACCACGGCAACGCGTTGTTCGTCGCGCTGCGGTTCGTCGACTTCACCCCGGGCTACGACACGAACTCGGCGGTGCTGTTCCCCGAGACCGTCGCGATGCGCTCGATCCCCGCCTTCACGTGGGGCGCGATCTTCCAGGACCGCGAGGCCGCCCGCTACCGCCGGGTCGTCCGGGCCGCCGCCGACGTCACCAAGCTCGAGCTGCCGGCCGAGGCCGCTGCGATGCTCGACGACCAGCAGCTGACCGAGCGGGTCTTCGTGATGTGGGACATCATCCACGATCGCTCGCACATGCGCGGGGACCTGCCCTTCGACCCGTTCATGATCAAGCAGCGGATGCCGTTCTTCCTCTACTCGCTCGAGGAGCTCCGCTGCGACCTGACCGCGTTCCGAGAGTCCGTGCGTCTGGAACGCGAGCTGTCCGCCGGACCCGACACGGGCCTCCAGGACGCGCAGCGCGCCATCCGTGACCACGCGCGCCTGGTGCAGTACGCGGTCGTCTTCGACCGCATCTTCCGCTTCGCGATCACCGGCAGCCGCGTCCGCAACTACGACGGACTGGGCGGCCAGCTGCTGTTCGCCTGGATGCACCAGCACGGCGTCCTGCACTGGACGGACACGCAGCTGACGATCGACTGGCCCGAGGTGCCGGACGTGATCATCGCCCTGAGCGACGAGATCAACGAGCTCTACCGGCGCTCGATCGACCGGCCGAAGTCGGCGCACTGGCTCGCCGCGTACGAGATGCTGACCCGCACGCTCACGCCGCACCCGGCGTCGAAGTGGGCGCGTGGCCTGCCCGACGAGACGCTCGCCGGACCGCCGCGCGGCTACACCGATGCGGTGCTCGACGACGAGTTCCCGCTGTCGATGTTCTACGAGGCCCTCGACAAGAAGATGGCGACCGTCATCGCGTCCACGGCCGGCATCACCGGCACCACGGACGCCGAGCTCGTCGCCGAGGCCGCCGCGTGACCGACGCCTCGGTGGCCGGTCGCCTGGTGCTGATCGCCGGTGCGACCAGTGCCAGCGGCGCAGCCGTCGCGCGCGCACTCACCGCCGCCGGTGCGGCCGTCGTCGCGGTCGGCACCAGACCCGACGCCCTGGAGGCCCTGCGCGCGTCCGTCCCGGGCGTCACGACGCGGACGTGCGACCTGTCGGACCTCGGTGCGGTCACCGCGTTGGCCGACGACGTCCACACGGACGCCGGCCGCGTCGACGGGCTGGTCCACCTGGTCGGCGGGTGGCGCGGCGGTGGCAGCATCGTCGGCCAGTCCGACGCGGACTGGGACTTCTTCGACCGCGCCTTCCGGACCCTGCGGAACACGACCCGGGTCTTCCACGACGACCTGGTGGCGTCCCCTGCCGGGCGGCTCGCGTTCGTGTCGTCCACCGCGGTCGACTCCCCCACCGCCGGCGCCGCGAACTACGCGGCGGCGAAGGCCGCGTCCGACGCCTGGGTCCGGGCCGTGGCGCAGGGGTTCCGGAAGGAGGCGCCGGAGACCGCCGCGGCCGCCGTGTTCGTCGCCGGTGCACTGTCCGGCCTCGAGGAGCGGCTCGGCACCGAGGTCGTCCGGCTCTGGGACACCCCACCGGCCGACGTCAACGGTGCCCGCATCCCGCTCACGGCGGCTGATCCCTCGAACCTAGGATGAACGCGTGACCCTCCGACTGCACGACCTGGACCTGCGGGGCTTCGCCTCGGACAACTACGCCGGCGTCCACCCCGAGATCCTCGCCGCCATCGCCGCGGCCAACGACGGCCACCAGATCGCCTACGGCGAGGACGTCTACACCGCACGTCTCAACGAGGTGATCCGCGAGCACTTCGGGTCGCAGGCCGAGGCGTTCCCGGTGTTCAACGGCACCGGCGCGAACGTCGTCGGGCTGCAGTCGATGCTGCCGCGGTGGGGAGCGGTCGTGTGCACCGCGACCGCGCACATCCACACCGACGAAGCCGGTGCGCCCGAGCGCGTCGCCGGCATCAAGCTCCTGCCGGTCGAGGCACCCGACGGCAAGCTGACGCCCGAGCTCATCGACCGCGAGGCCTGGGGGTGGGGCGACGAACACCGTGCCCAGCCGCTCGTCGTGTCGATCACGCAGACCACCGAGCTCGGCACCGCCTACACGGTGGACGAGGTCCGGACGATCGCCGACCACGTCCACTCGCTCGGCATGAAGCTGCACATGGACGGCGCCCGCATCTCGAACGCCGCGGCGTCCCTCGGGGTGCCCCTGCGCGACTTCACCACCGACGCCGGTGTCGACGTGGTGAGCTTCGGCGGGACGAAGAACGGCATGCTCTACGGCGAGGCGATCGTCGTGCTGAACCCCTCGGCGTCCGAGGGGCTGCACTACCTGCGCAAGATGAACATGCAGCTCTCGTCGAAGATGCGGTTCGTCTCCGCGCAGCTCATCGCCCTGCTCAGCGACGACCTGTACCTGCGCTCCGCCGGGCACGCCAACGCCATGGCCGCCCGACTGCGCGGTGCGCTGGAGGCCGGCATCGCCGACGGCAGCATCCGGGGTGTCGGCTTCAGCCAGGAGACCCAGGCGAACGGCGTCTTCGCGACCCTGCCCGCCGGGGTGGCCGACCGGCTGCGGAAGCACTTCCGGTTCTACGACTGGGACGCCAGCCGCAACGAGGTGCGGTGGATGTGCGCGTACGACACCTCGGAGCAGGACATCGACGACTTCGTCGCGGCCCTGACGCGGGAGCTCGACGCCGCCTGAGCCGGCACCGTCCGGTCAGGCGCGCACCGGTCCGGCGCGCGCCGGGCCGGTACCGGCGGTCGGTTCACCCGAACGGGATGACCCGCACCACGATCGCCACCACGAGCATCGCCATCGCGACCACGGCCGCCCGCCACAGCACCTTCCGGTGGTGGTCGCCGAGGTTCACGTTGGCCAGCGACACCAGCAGCAGGATCGCGGGGACCAGCGGGCTCTGCATGTGCACCGGCTGCCCGACGACCGAGGCCCGCGCCATCTCGGCCGGCGTGATCCCGTACGCCGCGGCGCTCTCGGACAGCACCGGCAGGATGCCGAAGTAGAACGCGTCGTTGCTCATGAAGAACGTCAGCGGCATGCTCAGCACACCGGTGATGCCCGCCAGGTACGGGCCCATCGAGTCCGGGATCACCGCGACGAGCCAGTCGGCCATCGCCGCGACCATCCCGGTGCCGTCGAGCACCCCGATCAGCACCCCGGCGGCGAACACCATCGACACGACACCGACGATGCTCGGGGCGTGCGCGACGATCTGCGCGGTCTGCTGCTTGAGCTGCGGGAAGTTCACGAGCAGGGCGATCGCCGTGCCGATCATGAACACGAAGTGCAGCGGCAGGAGCCCCAGCACGAGCGCCACCATCACCGCGACGGTCAGCGCCAGGTTGAACCAGATCCGCTTCGGCCGCAGGGTCGGGCGGTTCGGGTCGAGCATCGTCTCGGCCATGGTGCCGGTCCCCGTGCCGCCCTCGTCCCCCGAACCCGCGCCGTCCACACCTTCGCCGTCCGCACGACGACCGTCGGCCTTCCCACCGCGCAGTCCGAGCGCGACCGTGGGGCTCGTGAACATCCCGCCGCCGGTCCCACCCACCGCCGCGAGCACCCGTGAACCGGCCCGAGCATTCGCCCGTTCCGGCACCCGCGCACCCCGCGAGGCCTCGGTGAACTCGATCAGACCGAGGCGCTTCCGCTCCCGCAGGCCCATCGTCCACGCGAACGTGAAGCACAGCAGCAGCCCCACCACGAGCGACGGCACGAGGGGCACGAAGATGTCCGTCGGGTCGATCTTCAGCGCGGCGGCGGCACGGGCGGTGGGACCGCCCCACGGCACGATGTTGAGCGTTCCGTTCGTCAGACCCGCCACACACGTCATCACGACCGGGCTCAAGCCGAGCTTCAGGTAGATCGGCAGCATCGCCGCCGTGACCACGATGAACGTCGTCGAGCCGTCCCCGTCGAGCGAGACCGCACCGGCCAGCAGAGCCGTCCCGAGTACGATCTTCGCCGGGTCGTTGCCGGTCACCCGCAGGATGAACCGGACGAGCGGGTCGAACAGGCCGACGTCGATCATCAGCCCGAAGTACATGATCGCGAACATCAGGAGCGCGGCCGTCGGTGCCAGCGTGCCGATCGCCTCGGTCACCATGTCGCCGAGTCCCAGACCCGCCCCCGCGAACAGTCCGAACACGGTCGGCACGATGATCAGCGCGAGCATGGGCGACATGCGCTTGGTCATGATCAGGACCATGAAGGTCAGGACCATCGCGTACCCGAGGATGACGAGCATCAGGACTCCTTCGTCCGTGTCTGGCAGTCCGGGCACGCTACGACCCAGCCTGGAGGCGCGGCGCGCTTCTGCACATTGGCGCACCATCGCGCGTTGACCGCTTTCTGCGCATTGTGCGCAGGCAGGTCGGGTCGCCCTCCGTACGCTGGGGTCGTGACCGACGACCGTTCACGGCGCCCCAGGCTCCGCTTCGCCACCGAGGTGCTCGTGCTGCAGCTCGCCGTGGTGGTCGCCGTCGTCGCCCTGACCAGTGCCGTGTTCGTCCGGATCGAGGTCACCCGGCTGGAGCGCGCTGCCGAGGGGACCGCACTCGCGATCGCACAGAGCGTCGCCGCGCAGTCCGACGTCCGGGCCGCGGTCGCCCGGTTGAGCGTCGACGGCACCGAGCTCGACCCCGCGGCCCTCGCCGACGGGCCCGTCCAGCGAGCGGCACTCGCAGCCCAGCGCCGGACCGGGGCACTCTTCGTCGTGGTCACCGACGACCGGGGCATCCGGCTGGCCCACCCCGACACCGACCGGATCGGCGAGATGGTGAGCACCTCCCCCGACGCCGCACTCGCCGGCCGGGAGACCGTGTCCTGGGCGCGTGGCACGCTCGGTGAGTCGGCGCGGGCGAAGGTGCCCGTCTCCGCGCCCGCAGCCGGCGGGGCGGAGACGAGCCGGGCCTCCCGGCAGTCCGCCGTCGTCGGCGAGGTGAGCGTCGGGTTCAACCGGGCACGCGTCTACGACACCCTGGTCGAGGACAGCATGCCGGTGATCGGTGCCGGGCTGGCGGCGGTCCTGCTCGCGGTGATCGCCTCGGTGCTGATCCGGCGGCGACTGGTGCGGCTGACGCTCGGGCTGCAGCCGGAGGAGCTCGTGACGCTCGTGCAGAACCAGCAGGCCGTGCTCGGCGGCGTCGGCGAAGGCGTCATCGCGATCGGCCCGTCAGGGGTCGTCACCGTCTGCAACCCCGAAGCCGTGCGACTGCTCGGACTGGTGGAACCGGTCGGCCGTCCGGTGGCATCGCTCGACCTGCCCGTGCCGCTCGGGTCGATGCTGGACGTGACCACCGCGGCTCCGGCGAGCGCCACGATCGTCGCCGGGCACCGGGTGCTGCTCGTCGACGTCCGCACGGTGTTCCGCGACGGACGCGACCTGGGCCGGGTCGCCGTCCTGCGCGACCGCACCGACGTCGAGGCCCTGACCCGGCGGCTCGACGCCGTCGGGGCGATGAGCACGGCGCTCCGCGCGCAGCGCCACGAGTTCGCGAACCGGCTGCACGCGATCTCGGGGCTGCTCGACATCGGCGAGACCACCCGGGCGCGCGCGTACCTGGCGGACGTGCAGGAGCGCGGGCCGCTGCGCTACCCGGTGCAGCACGCCGACCGCTTGACCGAGCCGTACCTGCAGGCGTTCCTCGGGGCGAAGGGCGTCGAAGCCGCCGAGCGGGGCGTGCTGCTGCGGATCGGGGCGGAGACGCTCGTGCAGGGGACGATCACCGAGCCGGGCGACGTGACGACCGTGCTCGGCAACCTGGTCGACAACGCGGTGTCGGCGGCCCTCATCGGGGACGAGCAGTCGAGGGACGGCGGATCCCCGTGGGTGGAGGTCGAGGTGCTCGACGACGGCGCGACCCTGCACCTGTCCGTGATGGACTCCGGGCCGGGGGTGCCGGACGATGCCGCGGACTCGCTGTTCGTGCGCGGTCCGGCGGCGGCTCCCGTGTCGGAGGACGTCTCACAGGTGCACGGGCTCGGGATCGGGCTGCCGTTGTCGCGGGAGATCGCCCGGCGGCACGGTGGGGACGTGTGGCTCGCCTCTCCCGGCGGTGCCGACCACGGCGCGGTCTTCTGCGCCCGACTGGAAGGAGTGGTGTCGTGAGTTCCGTGTTCACCGTGTTGGTGGTCGACGACGACTTCCACGTCGCCGACCTGCACCGGCGGCAGGTCGACGAGGTACCGGGGTTCCGGGCGCTCGAACCCGTCGGGACCCTCACGGCCGCCCGCTCCGCGCTGTCGAGCGGGACCGTGGACCTGGTGCTCGTCGACGTGTACCTGCCCGACGGCAGCGGGCTCGAGCTGCTGCGGTCGATCGACACCGACGCCTTCGTGTTGAGCGCCGCCTCGGACTCGGGCACCGTGCGGCGGGCGATGCGGAGCGGGGCACTCGCCTACCTGATCAAGCCGTTCGCGGCCGGGGTGCTGGCCGAGCGGCTGCAGGCGTACGCACGGTCGCGGAACGTGCTCGACGAGCGGTCGACCCTCGATCAAGAGGCCGTCGAGCGGGCGTTCCGGATCCTGCACGCCGGGGACAGCGGTGGGGCGTCGCCGTCCCGGGCAGCCACGGCGGCGCTGGTGCTCGAGCAACTCGTCGCCGGTGAGGAACGATCTGCTGCCGAGGTGGCTGCGGCGATCGGGGTCTCGCGGGCGACGGCGCAGCGGTACCTGGCGCAGCTCACGGCGGACGGGACCGTGGCGATGCAGTTGCGGTACGGGGCTGCGGGGCGGCCGGAGCACCGGTACGTGCGGCGGTGAGTCAGCGGTCCCGGAGGCCGCGCCGTGGCAGCATCGGTGGATGACCGACGCCGCGCGATCCGACACCAGGACTGATCCGTTCCCCTCCGGGACTCCCGTTGCGCTCCGGAGCATCAACCGCTTCGGCGAGCACGGCGAAGCAGTCGGCTTCGCGGTCGCCGCCCGGGTCCTGGTGGACGACGACGAACTCGCGGTGGTCGCCACGACCGTCGGCTCGGCCGTCCGTCGACGTGCGGGCGTCGGGAGCGGCCCCAACGGACGCCTCGTGCTGCCCGAGGACTGGGACGGCTCCTACGTCGATGACCGGTGGGTTGGATCCAGTGTCGTCCGCGTCCACCAGAAGGGGACCCCCTGGTCCGTCTGGCGCTGGCACGACGGGTCCGATTGGCTTCCCGACTGGTACGTCAACCTCGAGCTGCCGTGGGTACGGACAACGATCGGGTTCGACAGTCAGGACTGGACACTCGACGTGGTGGCGACCACCGAGCCCGACGGTTCCTGGTCTGTCCGGTACAAGGACGAAGACGAGCTCGAGTTCTACGCCGCCGGCGGGTACTGGCCGGCGGCGATGCGGGCGGTCATCGAGCGTGCTGGCCGAGAAGCCACCGAGGTCGCGATCGCGCGCCGGTTCCCCTTCGACACCGATTGGTCCGGATGGGTCCCCGACCCGGCGTGGGGCACGACTGCACTTCCCCAGAGCTGGCGCACCCTGCGGTGATCCGCTGAGTCGGCCCGGTGCCGCGGGCCTCCTACGCCGAATGTCTGGACGACGTCTTCGTGCCCCTGACGCGAGAGCTCGACGGGGACGGAGCGCACGGATCCTGCGCACGAACGGGCATCAACTACTCAGTGCGTCTGCGACGGTCATCGGATCCTCACACTGCACGAGAACGGTTCCGAACTTGGACGAGAAGCGCACGCCTCGACCGGCTGAGACGCAGAGCACTCGGCATCCCCGGTACCGGGCGACACCGACACCGCCGGTTCTGCGTGGATCGATCTCCTCGATCGACACCTCTCGAACGTCGGTCAGGGGGACTCGGATACGGAGGATCGGGACGAACCAGACGGTGACCACCCCGTCCGCGACGCGCATCGATACTCGCGCAAGCGTCACGACCAGGCCCGCTGCGCTCCCGATCGCAGCCCCCGTGATGAGGAGCGCGTCGAACCCGATCACAACGCTTCCGCCGATCAAGGCCAGCCCGAGCCCGACGACGACGCCACCCAGCATCCGGATCGAGAAGGGAGCGACAACGACGTCATGCACATCAGGCTTCGGCTCGAGACGCGGTTGCAATCCGATCACCTCGTCTCGTCCGGAACTCCCGGAGATTGCTGTTCATCGGGACCAGATGGAGCAAGAGCGCCGCGGCCATGACGATCGAGAAAGAGGTCACGCCCATCAGCACGACGATCCCGCCGTGCAGCAGCAGCCCCGCGAACAACAGTGCTCGTCGGGTCTGCATTGAGAAGAGCGGCCCGATCGCCAAGCAGAACTCGAGCGCAATCGTCCCGAACGTCAGGATCCCGGTGATCGGAGGAAGGGCGGTCGCCGCATGTACAAACGGCGCCAGCAGCTCGCCGGGACCGAACGTCGGATTACGAAGCCAGTAGTACATCGCAGAGCCGTTGGCCCACTCCGGCACGGCGAGTTTTCCCACTGCAGCCTCGAGGTACACGATGAAGATCTGCGCCCGGATCAGTACCCACCCCAGAAGGGCAAGCGCTCCTCGGGCATCTGCACATCGTTGGCTCTGGTCGGTGTTCCAGGAGTTTCGCCGCCAATCAGTCAGCGACAACGGGAGCAACAGCAGGGCGAGGATCCCGTAGAGCTGATCGCCCCCGTCGCCCAATGTCGTCGTCATGCTCAGACTCACGACGATGTACGCCCCCGGTACTGCCGTCGCCCAAGGCACGATTCCGGTCGCGCACACCAAGAGGCAAATCCCTGCAACGACTCGTGCGACGTCGAGAGAACTGTTGGTCAGACAGAACAAGGCCCACGAGTTGTACGCATCGCACACGGGCGCGGTGGGCTGCGAAGCGCTCGTCGTGAACAAGACGGTCGCCGGGTTGACCAAGAGCGTCAGCGCCATGCCACCGAAGAGAACAGATCGCGCAAGCGAAAGCCCAGCACCCCACGGCATCGCGATCCTCAGAGGTGCGAATCTACGTGTGCGCACAACGCACCTCGAGCTTCACTGCTTCGTGCACGTAGGTTCCTTGCTGGACCAGGTCTCTCCACTCCCAAGGTGTCGGCTTCACGCCCGCTACGACGACCTCGCCGCACAGAGTCGGCCTGATCAGCGGGTTGGACGAAGTCACCCGTGCGCTCCCGGCCACACACTCGCGTGCCGGTCTTCCGTCGCACCGCACCCAGGAGGACTTCGGGACGCCGTTCAAGATGGAAGCCATCTCCACCCCTTGCCGCCGCCCCTCTCGACTGACGCCAGCAACGAAGCGCAGCTGCGCGTTCGGCACGCCGGCGACGGTTTGCCATCGCCCGTCAACCTGTTGGAAGGCGACCGGCGTGGCCGAAAGAGTGGGCTTGGTGAAGAACGCCCAGCCCTGAGGCATGATCCGCGACAGCACGCCGTTCATCTCCCCCTGCCCAGGAAGCTGCACCGCGGCGCTGACCCCCACACGCATCGCCAGCAAATAGGAGACCAAGACGATCGCGGCGACGAGCCCCACCGTCAAGACGATCGGATCCGCCCGCCAGCGCGGGCCGTCAGCGGCCATGGAAGACGCGAATCGCACTTGCCGTGAGCTCCGCTGCCTGAGCCCGCGCCGCGGGACCGGACGACTTCCGGATGGCGTTCTTACCGGCCACCTTCGTCGAGCCGATCGCAACTGTCGAGACGGCAGCCAGGACGCCCACGCCCACTGCGGCGACCGTGATCACGAGAACGGCGCCTGCGACGACGACGACCAGCAGAGCCCGGCCTTCACGGTCTTCGCCGGGCACATACGTCTCCGGCCCTGCTGGTAGCTCATCCGAGACCCGCTTCATGGTCGGCGTGTCCAAGAACTCTTTGCTGAGCTTGTTCATCGCCGCGTCGGTTGCCATCGGATCGCCGCTGCCGAGCGCGTCGACCAGCGAGCGGACCACCAACGGCGATCGTGCCTGCACTTCCTTCGACACATCTCGTGCGAGTCGACGCGCTTCACCGTCGTTCATTGCCTGTTCCAGAGCCGCTTCTTGGGCGTTCGAGAGCGGTCCGAGCGCACCCGACTTGACCAGCTCTCGACCGAAGTCCCCCTGGAGGAAGAGCAGACCTTCGAGCACCTCCGTGGGGGACCAGTTCCGGGTACTGATCTCAGCGGCCACCGCTGAGCCGCTACCGGGGATTGGAGGAGTCACAACGAGGGCGGTCGAGGTCAAGCTGGCCGTCGCCAGGACGACGCAGGTGAAGCGAAGGAACGAGTGCTGAGTCATGCTAGTGGAATGTAGCGCATCACATCCTGTCGTACCAGTCCCGTGCGAACCGGGCGTGCTTTCGTGGGCCCGAATCCCAAGAGCGCGCATCGCGCTGGGACGGCCGTCAGTCACGACACGGCCTCGTACGCTCGCTGTCGTGATCGAGTTCGTCCGGTACCAGAGCGCCGTTCCCAACCGTCGCGGGCGGTTTCCGGGGGTCTTCGCTCTCGCCAACGGCCTCCAGCGGGACGGCCGGCTGAGCGACGCCGAGACGGGATGGCTCCGGGAAGCGAACGCCCGCGCGACCGCCATGTACACGGACCCGACCACCGTGCAGCCCGATTGCTACGACGAGACCTACAACCCCGGGGCACGGGCGTGGTTCAGCGCCGACGCCGTCGAGCTGCTCGAGATGGTCAGCCCGTACCTGGAACTCCTCGACCACCACGCGATCGCGTGGATGCAGCTCGTGACCAGCTCGCCGGGTCGGATCGTCTACCGGGATGCCGTCCAGGTCGTCGCGGTGCCGCACACCCACGCTGACGCCTGGCCCTTCCGGCCGCCTCAGGAGGGGCGCGCGCCCTAGCCCTGTCCCTGGTCCGTGAGGCGCCATCCGGACGCCGTCTTCGTGAAGCAGAAGCTCCACGTGCGCGTCCCGTTCATCGGCTCCGATTCCTCCGACGCTCGACTCGTCACCGTCGTGTCGACACACGACTCCGTCCTGTGGCCAGGGTTGAACGGCACCGATTCCGCCTTGTCCGCGACGGTGTACTTCCGCAGCGTCGGGTTCCGGCACCACGCCCACGTGCTGTCGAGCGTCAACGCCTTCGTCACGTCACACCGCTGCGCCTTCGCCGCAGCCAGGTACACCTTCGTCACCTCGACGGCGGTTGCGGACGACGGCGGCAACCGGGGCGAACTGCACCCGGCCACCAGTGCGAGCCCCGACGCCAGCACGGCGGTCACGAGGACCGAGCGTTGCACGAGCAGGAGCCGTCCGTGCGGTCTGCTCATACGCATCAAGTCCACCCCTCACGGCGCCGCGGACGGTCCGCTGGTCTCGCCCAGCAAAGCGCACCACCCCGATCAGAGCCATGAGCACCCCCACAGCCAGGTCCGCCACTGACGGACTGGAGGCGCGGGGCGGGGCCGCACCGGGCCTCCAGTCCGTCAGGTGGTCACGCGACGATCTGCACCTGCGTGGGCACGTCGGTGACGGCGAACGGGGCGGACGTGCCGCGCACGTTGACCCGGTAGTCGCCGCGGAAGCCGCGGACCTGCACCCGACCGCGGTCGTCGGTGCGGAGCACCGTCGGGCCGAGCCACCACTCCTCCTTGACCAGGCGGCGGAGGGCCTCGTACGACGGCTTGGGTGTCCCGTCGGCGCGGACGAGTCCGATCGGAGCGCCGAGCCAGGCGCCGGCGTCGGTGATGCCCCAGTAGGTGATCGCCTCGACGGAAGGGTGGCCGACCAGGCTCCGGTAGTGCCGTTCGATGTCGTCGGCCTGGCGCGCCTCACCCTCGGGCGTCGACGGCCACGAAGCGACCTGGTGGTCGTTGAGGTCGACGATGTGTGCGGGCATGAGGTCACCGGAGACGAGCGAGGTCTCGGTCAGGTGCAGCGGCAGGCCGTAGCGGGCGAACCGGTCGACCATCGCGAGCATCGTGTCCTCGCCCCAGTAGCCCTGGTGCATGTGGGTCTGCAGCCCGATGGCGTCGATCTGCACGCCGGCTTCGAGCACGCCCTCGATCAGGCACTCGTACGCGCTCGACAGGTCGAAGTCGTTGAGCAGCAGGGTGGCGTGCGGGTTGGCGGCGCGGGCCTCCTCGAAGGCCATCCGGATCGTCGGGATGCGGCCCTTGGCACGGGCGAGCGGGGTGATCGCATTGTCGCCGTTGTCGAACACCGGCATGATGACCACCTCGTTGATGGCGTCCCAGGTGTCGATCGTGCCGGCGAAGGCGGAGACCTCGCGGCGGATGCGCTCCCGTTGGAGCTGCTCGACCTCGTCCAGCGGGAGCCCCAGCAGCCAGTCGGGCTGCACGGTGTGCCAGACGAGCGGGTGACCCTTGAGGGCGATGCCCCGGTCGCGGAACCACTGCGCCGTCGTCAGGAGCCTGGCGGTGTCCGGGGCTCCGCGCTCGGGCTCGAAGCGGCCCCAGTAGAACGGGAGCGTCGCGGTGTTGAAAACGTCCGTGTAGAGGTCGGCGAGGTGCTCGGTGGCTGCTTCGTCCTGCGCTTCGGCGTTGGCTTCGCCGGTCGGTTCGCCAGTCGCTTCGCCGTTGGCCAGTCCGATGAAGTCGAAGCCGATGTTGCCGAAGGCGAAGGCATGGCGGGTCTGCTCGACGGTGATGTCGGCATCGGGAATGGGATTGCCTTCGGCATCGACGACCGTCAGGGTCGTCTCACCGAAGCGGTGCTCTGGTGCGTGCGTCATCGCGCGTCCTCCGACGTCGTCGTCCGGGATTTGTTGTGCGCGCAAACATAGCAGCGGGGATCGTCGCCGTCACCCGGAAGACGGCCGGGGGTGAGAGGATGCGTTCGCATCCGCACTGCTGCGGGGCGCACGGCATCAGTGTCGGGCCGGAAATCGATGTCAACCAAGACCGAGTCGGCCTTGCTGTGAGGTGGCCCCCGTGGTCTTGTTGGAAGCAGAACGTGCAGGCACCCTGCGTCGCGAGCTGGAAGCCGCGCGTGCGGACGGCCACACGCGCACACGGCTGGAACCGTTCCCGAGCCGCGCGGGCGCACGATGGCTGCTCCGGCTCGCGTTCGCCGTCCCGTTCCTGGTGCTCGCAGCCGTCAGCGCCGACTCCACCGTGGCCGACGTCACCGTCAACCGCTCCGTCGTGGACCACGTCGCGACACTGAGCTGGGACCGCGCAGACGTCTCGTGGCTCAGCGAGCTGTACCCGCCGCTGGGCACGATCCTCGTGCGGCTCATACCCGGTGGCGCCGCCGGACTCGCGGTCGCCGGGGCACTGGTCGCCGGGATCCTGCTGCAGCAGCTGCTCGAGGCCATGGTCCAACGGCGCTTCCCATGGTGGAAGAGCACGGTCTTCCTCATCGCGATCGGCGCGAACCCGCTCTTCGCGTACACCGCCACGGGCAACTTCGAGGCGCTCCTCGGCATCGCGCTCTTCGGGATCGGCGCGATCAACATGGTCCGCTTCGTCTCCAGCCGGAACACCAAGGCCGGCTTCGAGTCGGGGATCCTCTTCATGCTCGCGGCCTTGGCGGACGCTTCGGGGCTCGTCCTCGTGGTCGCGGCGGCCATCACGGCCCCGCTGCTCTCCGTCGCTCGGCGGAGCGAGTCGGGCGCGAGATGGTCGAACGTGCTCATCGTGCTGTTCCCGACCATCGCGGTCTTCGGCGCGGTGATGTTCCTCGAGGCACTGTTCGGACGGAACCCGTTGCTGGTGTTCCAGAACGCCGTCCACTACGACCCTGCGCTCTGGGGGCTGGTCCCGGAGCTCGTCACGACGCTCAACGGGCTGCTCATCCTCGCCCCGGTCGCGAGCGGTTGCGCCCTGGCATTGCTGAGTCGTCGGCCCGGTTCGGTCCTGATCTCGGTGTTCGTCTTCGGGGCACTGATCATCGGCTACGTGGGTGGTCTCATCCCGGTGAACTCCGCGGGCAACGTGTTCCTCATCATGACGATGATGGGCATCGCCGTGGTCCCCGCCGCCCGGACCACCCGGGTGAGCGGCCTGATCGCCGCCGTGGGCGCTGCGCAGATCGTGATCGCGTGGGCGGCTGCGTTCAACCGGCCGATCACGCTGGAGTGGATGGCCGCCATCGGTGACTCCCTCGGACGGTGGTGACGAGTGACCACCCCACACCTCTCCGGGCTCGGCCGGCACACAGCCACGTCCCGACCCGATGAACTCACCGAGCTCGAGGCCTCCGGGATCGACCCGGCGTTGCAGCGCCCCGGGTCCGGGCAGCGGTACCTCGCCGAAGACTGGATGCCGGTCCGCGTGCTGCAGGACGGCAGCATCCTCGTCCTCACCTCCGGCCGGGCCGACGACGCCGCACTCGGGGATGCGTTGTCCGAGGAGCTCGGGGCTCCGGTCACGTTCGTCTCGGTCGACAGCTGGACCCTCCGCCGTGCCGTGCTGAGCCAGTTCCACGGGGCCGTGGCCGATGCCGCTGCGAACCAACTCCATGACCGGAACCCGACGCTCTCCGCCCGCGTCGTCTTCTCGCGGTCGCAGAAGGCCTCGGGCATCGTCCTCGCCGTGATCGCCGTGGCGTGCGGGATCATCTGGCCGGTCCAGACCGCGATCGCAGCGCTGATCGCAGCCAGCCTCGTGTTCCTCGCCGGGACGGGCTTCAAGTTCGTCGTCGCCACGCAGGGAGCCCGCTACGACGTCGTCGAACGGATCACCGACACCGAGGTCACTGCCCTGGACGACGCCGACCTCCCCGGCTACACCGTCCTCGTGCCCGTGTTCCGCGAAGCGAACATCGTCGCCCAGCTGATCGACAACCTCGGCGGCCTGGACTACCCCGTGCACAAGCTCGAGGTCATCATCCTGACCGAGGAAGAGGACCAGGAGACACGGGACGCGATCGCCGCGGCGAACCCACCACCGCACTTCCGCGTCATCACCGTGCCGAAGGGGCACCCGCAGACAAAGCCACGTGCGTGCAACGTCGGACTCTACGTCGCGACCGGCGAGTACCTCGTGATCTACGACGCCGAGGACACACCAGACCCCGACCAGCTGAAGAAGGCACTGATCGCGTTCGAGCGCGGTGGCGACGCCACGGTGTGCGTGCAGGCGGCACTGAACTACTTCAACGCCCGCGAGAACGTCCTCACCCGCATGTTCACGCTGGAGTACTCCTACTGGTTCGACTACATGCTGGCCGGTCTGGACCACGCGTCCCTGCCGATCCCCCTGGGCGGCACGTCGAACCACTTCCGCACGGCATCGCTCATCGAGCTCGGCGGCTGGGACCCCTACAACGTGACCGAGGATGCCGACCTCGGCATCCGGGCGAGCGCCGTCGGGTACCGCGTGGGCGTCATCAACTCCACCACCATGGAGGAGGCCAACACCTCGGTGCCGAACTTCATCCGGCAGCGGTCCCGCTGGATCAAGGGCTACATGCAGACCAGCTTGGTCCACGCCCGTCGGCCCCTCGCACTCGTCCGTGAGATCGGACTCGTCCGGTTCGCGGCGTTCGTCCTGCTCATCGCGGGCACCCCGGCGACGTTCCTCTGCGTGTTGCCGTTCTACGCGCTCACCGCCGTCACGTTCTTCCTGCCGCGGGAGACCGTCGACGCACTGTTCCCGGTGTGGGTGCTGTGGCTGTGCCTGTTCAACTTCCTGGTCGGCAACGCGATCATGATCTACCTGTCGATGATGGGCCCGTTCAAGCGCGGGACCTTCCACCTGATCCTCTGGTCGCTCCTGAACCCCGTGTACTGGACGCTGCACTCCATCGCCGCCTACAAGGCGCTCTGGCAGCTCCTGACCCGGCCGCACTACTGGGAGAAGACGGAACACGGGCTGACGAACCAGGGGTCTGCGACGGTGACGTCGCCCGACTCGCCGCGCTGAGCGGAGGCCCGCCAGGGAAGCGGCTCCGGTTCGCCGGAGGCCCACGAACGGGAGGATGCAGCAGGCCGCCGCCGTAGGGGACACTTGCCACGACATGCGCACTCCGTTCCCCCACGCCCGCCGCGGCCTTCGACGCAGCACGGTGATCATCGGCGTCGCCGTCGTGGCCCTCGTGTCGCTCACGGCCTGTTCTGATCACCCGACGCCGGAGGAGAACGACAAGGCCCACTCCGACTGGATGCAGCGCGTGCAGGACCGATGGGCCGGACAACCTGGCGGACTCGGCAGCGGTGCCGGCACCAACGATTCATCCAGCCGGCTCTCCCTCGGCACCGACGGAGCCGGAGACCGTGCGCGGATCCGCGTCTCGATCACCTGCCAGGGTGACGAAACCGTGCAGATGGCCGTGTGGGCCGGACGCATCGGTGCGAACGGGTCGGAGACGGGCAAGCGACTCACGTCACGCTCCGTCCAATGCGGACACGACGAGGACCTGTACGTGGTCACGTCGAGCGCGGCGATCACGATCGGCCCGACCGCCGGAGACGGCACCGTCGGCTGGTACGCCGCGGCCTACAGCGATCTCGCTGCGCGTACGCCCTGAGCAAGCACCGCAACAGCGGAGCGGCGAGCGCAGCGCTTCCCGCCAAGGGCGCAGGCCGATCCTGCGACCGGGCCGGTTTCCGTCGACACCACACGGCGGCCTGGAGGCACGTGGCGGCGCCGCCACGCGCCTCCAGGCCGCCTTCCGGTCACGTCGGGAGCGCGCCGGGCGCGTCCTTTGAGGATCGGACCTGCAAGGTTATGCTTCGTATTGATATGCAGCATTCTGGGCGAGTGCACCGTGACCACGGTGATGAATTGGGGAGGAAACACATGAAGAAGACCCTTTCGGTCGCATCCGCAGTCACGACCGTCGCAGTTGCGGCGGGACTCTTGATCGCTGCACCCGCCCAAGCTCAGACCACGACGCCGGTCGAGCTGCCGACGAACGTCGTCGTGGACGAGAGCTTCGATCCCACCGGGGAGGTCGTCACCGCCGACGACGGGCGGTCCACCCGTTCGGGGAACTGCAAGGACCGAGCGTTCGCCGTCGTCGCCAAGATGACCCAGTCGCTCAACGGCTGCAGCGTCATCGGCTCGAAGGCTTCGACCCAGGTGCAGTACAAGTGGTACAAGCACCAGGGCAACTCGAATCCCTGCATCTGGGGGAAGTCGTTCAACTCGCGGCACGCTCCGACCTGGACGACCCTGAACTGCGGGACCGGGCGCTCGAAGTTCGTCCCCTGGGGCAACGTGGCCGCCACCAAGAAGATGAAGGGCCTCACGGGCACCGGTTGGGCCGGCGTGCAGTGGCAGTGACGCCCCAACGATCGCGGCGACGCAGTATCGAGGCCGTTGCCTCGATCTGCGTCGCCGCAGCCGCTCTGTCCGCGTGCTCGTCGGGCCCCGACGATCGGACGCGACGGGCTGAGTCACCGACGCAGACACCCGCACCCGCACCCGCACCCGCACTCGGCGTGGCTTCGATGCAGATGATCGCCGATGAGCTCCGCGCAACAGTGCCGTGCGTGCGGGCGGATGCACTGCATGACGACCTCGCATTCTGGGACAGCATGCGTGGCTTCGACTGTCTCGACGGGGACTCACCAACCTTCATCCGTGTCTACGCGCATGCGGTGTCGGTGCCGCAGACCCTCGCGGACTGGGACGGCACGTTCGGTGCCGGGCGAGCCGTGACCAGGGGTGAGCACTGGTACGTCATCGGAGCTCCCGCCACCGTCTCCGCCGTGAAGCCTCCGAAGGGAACACCTCGCATTGCGAACGACCTCGGAGCGCCCGTGCCCCTCACTCCCGAGCAGGACTACATGACGACCTGCGTGCTGTTCGTCTCGAGCGAGGGCCAGCGGTACGTGCAGCATCCGAAGCAGCGCAGCACATCGGCGGATCAGTACAGCGCGCTCTTCCCAGGGGTCACTGCCGAGGTGCACGCGGCGATCGAAGACCTCGGCCGGAGCCGCATCCTCGGGATCGCAGATGAGGAACGATGGATTGCGGCACTGTCGCCGATGGGCCCACGGCTCAAGCGTCAGTGCGCGACCGCGTACCGCGCGGTCGGCGACACCGTGCGCCCGCTCACTGGAGACGAGCGGTGAGGGCGTCAAGCACCCGGCCCTCCGCGCGCAGAGCTGCCGCCGCCGCCTTGATGGTCGCCACCACCGGTGCCTCGCTGCTGGCGGTCGACAACCTGCTCGGCTTCATCGGAACGCATCCGAGCGCAGCAGGGCCAGTGTTGATGGTCGCTGCGATCTCCGTGTTAGCAGGAGTCGTGGCCGCTGCCGGTGCTGCGCTCGCTCACGAAGCCGCGCACCTCGTCTTCGCGGCCGCCACTGTCGTCTTCGTGGGCGCTCTGTCGCCGGCGACCAGCAGCCAGCTGTGGCTCCCCATCGCGGTCATCCTGCAGGCCCTCGTCCCGTTGGCCTTCGCAGCCGCCGGGCTGCTGGCCCTTCGCGGTTCGCGGAACTCCACCGCGGTGCGGGTCCTCGCAGTGATGCTCGTGGGGTTCGCCGCCGCTTGGATCGTCACCGCGTTCATCCCGGTGGCGCTCGTGGCGTTCCTCTTCGCACAGGCCGGCACGCTGGTCGTCGGGGCTGCCCTCAGCCTGCAGCCGCTTCTTCGCCGCGCCCGGAGTCTTGCGCGTGCGCTGTGGTCGAGCGCGGAGGTCCGCTGAGGAGTCCCGCTGCACGCCGCTGGGCGGTGTGCGTTCGACGCAGGGCGGATACGATCGTGCGCGCATCCTGATCCAGCCAGGGCAACGGGGCGTTCGAGGGGGAGGACATCGTGGTGCGTCAGCAGGGGAACGTGGGTCCCGGATCGTCTGCCAGACGCACGCTCGCGGTCGGTCTGGCGATCGCCGTGTCGGCAGCAGCTCTGGTCGGCATCCGTGCAACGGCAGGATCAGCGGACACCGCGGCCTCGGCGGTGACGGTCACGAAGGTCACCGCGACGACCACCGTCACCTCGACCGGCAGTGCCGTGCGCACCACCCTCAAGGTCAAGAACACTGCCGCCGTGCGGAAGCCGGCTTCCTCCGCGTGGCTGTACCTGTCCGCCGGCGCCAAGAAGTACACGCTCGGCCGGGTCGCGGTGAAGGTGCTCTCCGCTGGGTCGAGCACCTCGGTCACCGCAGTTCGCGGGACACCTTCCCGTGCCGCAGCCGGCAAGTACTCCGTCCTCGCCTGCGTGGGCGCGTACTCGGCGAAGCAGTGCCGCACGTCGACCGCGACCGTCACCACCAAGCCGACGACCCGCGCGCGTCCGGAGACGGGCGTGATGCTCGACGTCGCTCGCGCCTACTACCCCGTGGCGTTGCTCAAGCGGTACATCGACCTCCTCGCCGACGACGGCGGCCGCTTCCTGCACCTGCACCTCACCGATGACCAGAACGTCGGGATCGAGAGCACGGTCCTCGGCCAGACCCCCGCGAACGCTGATCTCGACGACGGCGTCTACACAAGCCGCGTGACCCATCGCCCGTTCCTGAGCGCCGCGCAGGCACGCACGATCGCCGCCTACGGGGCGAAGCGAGGCGTCGCGATCGTGCCCGAGATCGATACTCCGGGCCACATGGCTGCGGCATTCGACCTGCTCGAGGCGGAACACGGCACGAAGTGGGTCGACCGCATCCGTTCGGGCGAGAACGAACTCGACACGTCGGCGCCCGAGAGTCTCGCGCTGGCCAAGAAGCTGTACGCAGAGGTGCAGCGGACCTTCCCCGCCAGCCGAACCGTGCACATCGGCGGCGACGAATGGGGCGACGACGTCACCGCCGCCCAGCGCGTCGCGTGGATGAACGCGATGACGGCCACGGTCGGCAACCGCGAGGTCTGGGCCTGGAACGACGGGATCGATCGGGTCGCGGTCGGGCGACTCGATCCGCGCATCCACGTCACGTACTGGAGCTTCGACGGCGACACCGAGGACGCAGCCGAGCGGCGCGAACGGCGAGCGCGACGGGCGAGTGCGGTCGACCTGCAGCAGGCCGGGATCGACCTGCTCAACTACAACTCGTACTACCTGTACGAGGTGCCGACCGACCTCGACCCGGCCGACAGCGAGTACACCGTCGCCGATCTCCGCGAGAACTGGTCACTCCGGACGTGGGACGGCGACTCCGGTTCGCTGCTCGCGGCTCCGATGTCGGGCGCCGCCGTCGCGATCTGGGGTGAGGACCTGGAGGATCCACCTGCTGACGCGCTCCTGCGGTGGAGCGCGCCGCACGTGACGGCGATGATCGAGACCGCAGCCTCCTGACGGACGCGTGTCGGGCCTCCAGGCCGATCGCTGGAACCGCCGGACCCGCCGCCTGCCTACCCGAGCGGCTCCACGCCGTAGCTGGTGACCACCGCACGCAACTCGTCCAGGTACGCCTGCGCCTGCACGGTGAGGGGAACCGAGGCGTGCGCGATCCAGCCGATCTCGATGCGTTCGTCGACGTCGAGCGGGATGGCGACGATCTCGGGGTCGAGGTCGTCGCTGATGAGCCCGGTCGAGATCGTGTACCCGCCGAGCCCGATCATGAGGTTGAAGATCGTCGCCCGGTCCGACACCCGGATCTCCCGCTTGCTCGACATCGTCGACAGGATCTCCTCGGCCAGGTAGAAGGAGTTGTTCGCACCCTGGTCGAAGGTGAGCCGAGGCAGGTCGACGAGGTCCTCGAGGGTCGCACGCTCCCGTGACGCGAGCGGGTTCCGCTTGGCCACGAAGATGTGCGGCTGCGCGACGAACAGCGGCGTGAACACGACGCCGGCGTCCCGCAGCAGCTTGCCGAGCACCTGCTTGTTGAAGTCGTTGCGGTAGAGGATGCCCACCTCGCTGCGCAGGGTGCGGACGTCCTCGATGATGTCCCAGGTGCGCGTCTCTCGCAGCGAGAACTCGTACTCGTCCGCAGCCGCTGCCGCTGCTTCGACCATGCGGACGAAGGCCTCCACCGCGAACGAGTAGTGCTGGGCGGACACCCCGAGCAACCGACGCGACCGCTGGCCGCCGACGTACCGCTGCTCGAGCAGGGAGACCTGCTCGACGACCTGCCGGGCGTACCCGAGGAACTCGACGCCGTCGACGGTGAGCACGACTCCTCGGGCCGATCGGGTGAAGAGCGGGCGCCCGATCCGCGTCTCGAGGTCCTTCATCGCCGCGGACATCGTCGGCTGCGACACGTAGAGCAGGTCGGCCGCTGCGCTGATCGAGCCCTCCGTCGCGACCTCGATGAAGTACCGGAGCTGCTGCAGGGTGATGTCGTTCGAGACACGGGCCATAGGCCGAGGCTATACCGGTGCATAGCGTCTCGGTATTACCTGATGGCCCGGGAATCCCGCCATGATCGAGGCACCCCTTCCCCAGCGCCTGCGAGCGCTCGACGAACAGATTGCCGACCATGGCGAACGACCTCACCTTCAGCATCACCCGGACCCGGTTCGACGAGGACTACTCCCCCGCCGACAGCTCCCGGCTGACCACGAACTTCGCCAACCTGGCGCGCGGCGAGCACCGTCAGCAGAACCTCCGCGCTGCGCTGGCGATGATCGACGGGCGAGCGAACGAGCTGGCCGCGGCACACGACCGCTACCGTCTGCAGCTCGACATCGTCTCGGTGGCGCTGGAGTTCTCCGACGGTGGTTCCGACGCGGAGTTCCCGTTGCTCGAGATGCTCGACGTCACGATCGTCGACCAGCACACCGGCGAGCGTCACCAGGGGATCCTCGGCAACAACTTCTCGTCGTACCTGCGTGACTACGACTTCTCGGTGCTGCTGCCGTCGTCGCCGTCGCTGCCGTCCGACTTCGGCCAGCTGCACGGGGCACTCTTCCAGCGTTTCCTGGAGTCAGACGCGTTCGGGTCGCAGTTCGGTGCCGAGCCCGTCGTCTGCATCAGCGTCTCGACGAGCCAGACCTACCGCCGGAACGGGTACGTCCACCCGGTGCTCGGCGCCGAGTACGAGCACGAGCACTCCTCGCTCACCGACGACTACTTCGGCCGGATGGGCATGCGGGTCCGGTACTTCCAGCCCGCCGGGGCGGCTGCACCGCTCGCGTTCTACACGCGCGGCGACCTGACCGGCGACTACACGGACCTCCAGCTCATCGGCACGATCGCCACCATGGAGACGTTCCAGAAGATCTACCGCCCGGAGGTCTACGCCGCGAACACCCCGGCCGGCAGCACCTACCGCCCCACCCTCGACCACACCGACTTCACGCCCACCCCGGTGACGTACGACCGCGAGGAGCGCAGCCGCCTCGGGATCACGCAGGGCCGGTGGACCGAGGAGCACCTGGTGCGGCCGCACCACGCACTCCTCGCCCGGTTGGCTGATCCCGCCCTCGCGCGCTGACTTCCTCTGCCCTTCGACTGACTGGACCGTCACACCCATGCGTTCTCTCCTCCCCACCTCGATCGTCGGCAGCCTGCCGAAGCCGTCCTGGCTCGCCGAGCCCGAGCGACTCTGGTCCCCCTGGGAGCTGCAAGGAGCAGCACTGACCGAGGGCAAGCAGGACGCCCTCCGGTCCGCCGTGCACGAGCAGGAGCGCCGCGGCATCGACATCGTCAGTGACGGCGAGCAGACCCGCCAGCACTTCGTCACGACGTTCATCGAGCACCTGGACGGCGTCGACCTGGAGCGCAAGGAGACCGTCCGCATCCGCGACCGCTACGACGCGGCCGTCCCGACCGTCGTCGGTGCCGTCAGCCGTCGGGCGCCCGTGTTCGTCGAGGACGCTGCGTTCCTGAGGGCTCAGACCGATCGCCCCATCAAGTGGGCACTCCCCGGCCCGATGACGATGATCGACACTCTCTCCGACCAGCATTACAAGAGCCGCGAGAAGCTGGCGTGGGAGTTCGCCACGATCCTCAACCAAGAGGCACGCGAACTACAGGACGCCGGCGTCGACATCATCCAGTTCGACGAGCCTGCCTTCACGGTCTTCCACGACGAGGTGCAGGACTGGGGCGTGGCCGCGCTCGAGCGCGCAGCCGAGGGCCTGCGCGCCGAGACCGCCGTGCACATCTGTTACGGCTACGGCATCGAGGCGAACAACAAGTGGAAGGAGACCCTCGGCGCCGAGTGGCGGCAGTACGAGCAGTCCTTCCCGCTGCTGCAGCAGTCGTCGATCGACATCGTGTCGCTCGAGTGCATCCACTCGCACGTTCCGCTTGAACTCGTCGAGCTCATCCGCGGCAAGAAGGTCATGCTCGGGGCGATCGACGTCGCGACCGAGACCGTGGAGACCCCGGAAGAGGTCGCGGAGGTCCTGCGTCGGGCGCTCGAGTTCGTCGATGCAGACAAGCTCATCCCGAGTTCCAACTGCGGGATGGCGCCCCTGGCGCGGGGTGCGGCGCTGGACAAACTCGGCGCGCTGTCCGCTGGGGCGGACATCGTGCGGGCCGAGCTCGTCGGCACGGCGGTCCCGTCGGCCCACTGATCACCGCGAGACACCACGGCGGCTCTCTTCCGGAAGGAGGAGAGCCGCCGTTCGTGTTGCGTCCGCCGCGTGCGCGGCTTTCGGTCCGGCCTGGAGGCGCGGCTTCCGCCCGGCCGGCTGGTCGCGCTGGTGCTGCCCTCGCCTTTCACTGCCCCTGGACCCCGGTCGGTGTCTCAGCGATCCGCGTTCAGTCCCTCGCGGGGGAAAGCAACCAGTACGGGACAAACGCCCACACGGGCGCCGCCGCGAGAAGCCACCAAGCCGTCGGACTCAACGTCGAAGACGCCAATCCCACGATGATCAACCAACTCATCGCGAGCGCCGCAACGAACCCTGCGGTGACCGCACACGAGATGCGACCTCTGCGCCGGTCTCGAGCAAAAGCGGAGCCGACCGCCCCCACGAGGAACGGCGCCTGTACCGCCGCGAGCAGGATCGCGGTTCCCAACGGAGTTCCGTACCCGCTCGGGCTGCCATCCGGGCCGAACGTCGTCGCGATCCGGTCGGGCAACCGATCCCACCAGACGCTGGTGACCGCGACCTCGACCACGACGGGGAACGCAGCAGCGACGGCTGCGAACAAGGCACGCGGATTCATGCTGCGGACAGGGTGCTGATCCGACCGAAAGTTCCCCTCACCGCTGGCCAACGTCGTCACTTCTGGGCTCGATCGACCGTTCGCGGTGCCGAGCGACGAACCACGTCGCCGGCCCGATGATCGGAGCGAACAGGACGACGAGAGTCCATCCGAGCAAACGACGGCCAAAGGTCGACCGAGATCGGATCAGCGAGATGAACGCTGCGAGTGCGAGGAACAGCGCGAAGAGGGATACGGCCATCAGCACGCCGTCGAGCGCTGTTGGAACAAGTGGATTCATCATCTGCTCCTCCTGCCAAGACGCCATTCCGCTCACTCCCAGCGGTTGTATGTGATCGCGCCGTTGCCCTTGGCGCTGAGGCGCTGGATCGAGGAGTAGGTGCTCCACGCAACCGTGCCCCATGGAGTCGGCACACCTCGCTTCACGACGACCTTGCACTTCGCAGTGGCCTGTCCGGCGACGACGGCGCAGGCTGCGCCGATCGAGACGACACGTCCGTAGGACGACTGCTTCATGGAAATTCCCCTCGTTCTCCGGCATCAAAGCCGGCTCTCGCGTCGGCAGCGTTGCCGACAACGAGCAGTCAACTTAGTGATACATCAGATCTGCAACTTCAGAGGTGTTCCGGGCGTGTCGTGGACGCGCGGAGGGCGATCGACCGATCGAGTGGCGCGGCAACGCGGCCCCAGACTCCGAGGCTCGGGTCCACAGCGCCAGCCTGCAGGACGGCGTCTGCGAAGCGTCAGACTCGAGGGCGTTGACTACGTTCATGATCACCAAGGGCGTCATCCACCAGGTCGAGAGTGCGACTGTCCGGGATCGCAACGGCGTATCAGTCGGCAAGGTCGTGCAGGTGTTCTCCTCCGACGAGGACGGCAGTGCGGCCTACGTCTGTGTCGCGACGGGACTGCTCGGGCGACACCAGGCGCTCGTCCCCGCCGACGATGCCACGTTCGACGGCACGGACGTGCACGTCGGGTACACGAAGGACGCGATCAAGGACGCGCCGTCCCTCGGAGCCGGACGTACCCTGTCCCCCGCCGAGGCGAACGCCGTCCGCAAACACTTCGGGCTGTCCCGCACCGGCGCTGCGACCGGAGACATGGGCGACCCCCACGAGAACCTCGATCAGGCTGGGACAGGTCTTGCGGGTGCCGACGACACCGAAGGCGCAGGGACGACCCCGCCGGCCTGAACGTCACCGGAGTGAACGACGCCGAGACCACGGCTTTCGCCCACACCCAGCCAGGCAGTGGCCGGTCCTCTGGCTGGTGCGTGCTCCGTCGTTGATGCGCGCTGCTCTGAGCGTGGCCTACGCGGGTTTCTCGGAAGAGCATGCCCGTCTCCGTCCGACGGGCTCCGCGGCCATCGCACACGCGCAGCCCCGCGAAGGCGCTGCTGCGAACCCCCACCTCGTCGCTGCGCGGTCACGTGTCATGGGAAGTCACCCTCCGACACACATCGACACAACCCTTCTCGCGGGCGTTCGGCGATGCCACAGTCTCGCCATGGCGCACATCTGGTCGGGCTGTCCGCCCACACCGGACGAATCGACACCACCCGGCGCCACACAACGCGACAGGTAGCAGCCCAGAGCACGAAGGAGTCCTCGTGACCATCAGCAACCAGACCGCCGACAGCACGATCGACGAGGGCGCCGACGACGAGCTCCTCGCCCGCTTCCGTCCGATCTTCGACCGCATCGCTGCCGGCGCCTCCGAGCGCGAACGCGACCACCGCCTCCCGTTCGAGGAGATTCGCGAACTCGCCGCGGCAGGATTCGGCGCCGTCCGCGTCCCCGTCGCCCACGGCGGAGCCGGGGCGACACTGCCCCAGCTGTTCCGCCTGCTTACCGAACTCGCCGCTGCTGACAGCAACATCCCCCAGGCGCTCCGCGGCCACTTCGCACTGGTGGAGGACCGGTTGGTCGCACGGACCGGGGAACGCGAGGGGTGGCTGAACCGCTTCGGCCGCGGTGAGATCGCCGGCAACTCGTGGACAGAAGTCGGGTCGGTGCAGGTCGGCGACGTGATCACGAAGGTGACCCCGCAGCCGGACGGGACGTTCCGGATCACCGGGCAGAAGTACTACTCGACGGGCAGCATCTTCGCCGACTGGATCGACACCTACGCCGAACGCACGGACACCGGCGAGCGGGTCATCGCGATCGTCGACGCGCACCAGCCCGGGGTCACCCACACCGACGACTGGGACGGGTTCGGGCAGCGCACCACCGGCTCCGGCACCAGCACCTTCGACGACGCCGTCGTGCAAGCCGACGCGGTGATCCCCTTCGACGAGCGGTTCAAGTACCAGACGGCGTTCTACCAGGGCGTGCTGTTGAGCGTCCTCGCCGGGTCCGTCCTCGCAGCCGAACGGGAGATCGCGCGCGAGGTCCGCAACCGCACCCGAGTCTTCTCACACGGCAACGCCGACACGTTCGCGGCAGACCCGCAGATCCTGCAGGTCGTCGGCGAGGTGTCGGCGGCCGGGTTCGCCGCCACCGCGATCGTCGACCGGGCCGCCGCGGCCCTGCAGGGTGCGTACGAGGGAGCCGGGCTCGACACAGCCGAGGACGAGCGCCGCAACGACCGCGCCGAACTCGCGACCGCGCAGGCGCAGGTGGCGCTGACCACCCTGGCGACGACGGCGACCTCGCACCTGTTCGACGCACTCGCGGCGTCCGGGGTGAGCACGACGAAGAACCTCGACCGGCACTGGCGGAACGCTCGCACCGCCGGCAGCCACAACCCGTGGGTGTTCAAGGCACGGATCATCGGTGACCACGCGGTGAACGGTGCAGAACCGCCCCGCGTCTGGGCGATCGGTGCGACCCGCACCTCGTGACGCCTGTCGAAGCCGAGACGCTTCTGCGTGACCGCTGCTGCGATGTGCCTGCCCCACCGGCCGCCCGCCCGCGTACAGTCCCTGGCAACGCACGGCTGGCCAACGATCGGGGAACACGATGCGACTGATCACGGGGACGACGCTGGTCGTTGCGCTGGCAGCAGGTGCGCTGATCGGCCTCGCGCCACCAGCGACTGCGGCCGGATCCGGAACGATCACCGTGCAGCTCGCAACGCCGGACGGCACCGCGATCCGGCTGGCGGACGTCGAACTCGCAGCGATCGGCACCGACGTCGTCGTCGGGAACGCCACCACCGACGATGACGGCACCGCGACGTTCACCGGCATCCCGGCACCGGACACCGTCACGGTGACGACGCGGCAGCTCCCGCCGCACGGAACGGAGACCTACGCCCCCGGACTCCGCTCGGGCATCGCCGTCGGCGGCGGCTCGACAGTCGCGGTCACCGTGCCGCTCGTGATCGGTGCCACCGTGCAGGGCGGCGTGGTCGGCCCGACGGGACCCGCCACCGGTCGCCTGATGTACGCCTGGAACGAGGACACCTCGCAGGTGTTCCGGACGACCTCGGACAGCGCGGGCCAGTACCGGTTCGTCGGGTTGAGCACCGGGAAGTACCGCATCGAGGCCTACGCCAGCGGAACGGCGTCGCCCGCCGTCTGGAAGACCCGGGTGTACCAGCAGCGAGGAACGCTCCCGGCTTCCCGAGTCACCTTGTCACGGCACTACGCACACAGCGACTACGACCTGGTCGTCTACGCGGCCTCGGCGTCCCGCAGCCCGTCGGCGCAGCTGAGCGGTGCGACCGTCACGGTGACGAACGCGACGACCGGAGCGTCGTTCTCGACCCGGTTCTCGACGCTGCTCGACAGCGAGCAGACGGCGCAGTTCCAGATCCCCTCCGGGCAGTACGTGGTGGAGCTCCGGACCGTCGCGACGACCACAACGACCGCGCAGGTGCTGTGGCTCGGACGTCCGGGCGGCACGTACCGGTACGTGGCCGACCGAGCGCAGGCCGTCCCGGTGAAGGTCGTGTTCGGCGGTCACGACTTCTGGGGCGGCGCCCTCGGATGATTCGGACCCAGCACCATCCCCAGCACAGGGCTGGCCGGACGCGGTTGGCTGCGTGACTGCACGCGGTCGCGTGAGCAGCAACGGACAGGAGGCGCGGTGCCAGCTGGCACCGCGCCTCCTGTCCGGCACACGGTCGCGGACACGCGACGGTGGCGTCGCCACCTTCTACATGTCGGCGATGAGACGGAGCGTGTAGCCGTCGGGGACCGTCTGGTGTTCGACGTAGTGCATGAACACCGGCGCAGCCTGGTCGGCCGTGAACAGCTCGGCAGGATGCCGGGGCTCGTGCGCCACCTGCACGTCGATGGTCTCCGTGAGCGGTTCGGTGAGGTCGTGGTCACGGCCGACGATGTAGAAGCGGTACTCCCCGTCGTCCTCCCGGCGGCGCAGCTTGACGCTGATCTCTTGCAACATACCGCCAGTCCGGAGCTTCGAATCACCAGGGGTGGCTGTAGGCAGCGCCGCAAAGCTCGTCTCTCGCGTCCTCCCAGGTTTGGGAACCCCCGAGAGTTGCTCCCCTCGGATTCGATTGAGGATAAGCGACCGCGTACCGGCACCCACGCTCGCCGCCGATAATTCACCGCTGCGGCAGCACTCCCCTCGATAACTCTGCGGTCCGACCACGCGCCGTAGGATTCTCCGCGTGCGCGGCGGATATGACCGCTTGCACACGTTCCGTCCCCCGAATGATCGTCGGCCTATCGTCGCCGAGTCGATCGTGAAGAGCACCAACTTCACTAAACGGCGTGCCGGGAAATACGGTCATTGAAGTCCGATCAAAAACAATGAAACTAGCCTCATGGTCTGGTTTTGACTCAATGAAATCGATGCCGTCACCGGAAAACTCAAGCTTGAGTCGCGCCAGAGTGACCGAATCGACCTTGGCTTGCCGGTTAGCGGAGGGAACTTCGAAGGTGACCGGGCAACCCGATTCGAGAAGTTGTCGTAGAATCGCTGAATAGTGCTCGTCGCGGGCCACTGGCCACAGCCTGGACGCCGATATAAGCACGCCTTGTCTCGACGCCAGGAGCCCAATTTCCGTGTGCTCGGCAACCTCCCGGACCGACAGTCGACGAACTGGAGCCGCGGACAACTCGGCCCGCACCCGCGAGCGGCGAGCATCGAGCGCATCCTCGTCATCATCGGCGGTATGCACTTGACTCAGCCGCCTCAACTCGTCAATAGCCTCTTCCACGCGCTGATCGACTGCTCTGGAGCTACGAATCTCAGTCGGCAGCAGTCGGTCCACTCTTCGACGGTCCTCATCAATCCGCTGACCGAGGCCCATTGCCTCTAGCAAACCCTTTTCGCGGATTAGCGATTCAATCCGTTCATCTTGTCGCCCGTCCATCGAAACTCGCAAGTAGCGATCATTCGCGTCCACCTCGGATTCGAAAAGAAGGATAGTTACCGCGGCGTATTGCTTCGTTGCCGATTCGACCCCAAGCACAGACAGCAACGTGCTTTCGCGCTCCGCTTGGACAGGACTAATCTCTAAAAACCGCGACGTATCGTCCGGGCCAAAGTCCAGATCAACGTCAAACTCCGGGTTGAGAACAAGACGTGGGTCACGGTCCAAGTCATCGGCCGAGAGCACGAGGTCACGACTGACCGCAATGGGATCTCCGGACAGCCCGTCGATGAGATAGGTCGATGTGCCTTCGATGACCCGTTCGTGAACGAGGGTACCCACCAAAGTCTTTCCAGTCGGGCTGAGTTCAAGTAGCGTTTCCCCTTCGCTCGTCCGAACCGTGAGGTACCTGTCAAAGATCAGTTCCGCCACCGTTCCATCCACCACCTGCTTAGGTAGGTTGAGCAGACGAGTGACTTCCTCGACCTTCCCCACACCGAGACTGATGGCTCTCAAGACGAACTCAGTGAACGTGGGCACGCGGCTTTTGGTCAGAATTCGTGAACGCACCACTGTGCGCCACAGGGGGAGGGCGGCACTCCGAGTCGAGAGCAAGCGAAAGCCGTCACGACGAAGAAGCCCGTCAGGGTTGGCACCTAGCCCCACTTCAGCACTCATTTGTCGTAACCAAGTCGCGTGATTGCCCGCGAGACCGCCGAGAGAGCGCGAGCCTTACGGGAAGCCCTCTCCCCGTTAGCCATCGCACGATTTCCGACAATAACTAATCCGTCACGACCTCGCGACAGCGCAACATTGAGCCTTTCGGGCGAACTCAGGAAACCCACATCCCCCTGCGCATTACTGCGGGTTATCGAGATCATACAGATGTCAGCCTCCTGCCCCTGGTAGGAATCGATAGTTGCAGCTTTGACGCGCACTACCTTCAGTTTCGACTTAGTTCCGCTCAAAACTTCTTGTAGCGTCCGCACTTGAGCGGCGTACCCCGCAAGAACGGCAACTTGCACCTCCTCTAGGCCGAGGAGGGCAGCGTAGTTATCGACGTTACTCACGAGGTCCGCGATTGCGCGCGCTTCCGCCCTATTTTCGAAGCTCGATCCAGAACGGCGCTCAAGGCTCTTTCGCCCCGTATCGTGCCAAAGTACAGCACTACCCAACGCCTTCTCGACCAGAGGCGAAACCTTGCGCTCCGAAGACTGCAAGTCACCTCCGTAGAATACCTCGCTCACCAGGGCTCCGATATCAGAATGCATACGGTGCTGATGGCTGAGACTCGCGACTGACTGTATAGGAAGCTGCCCTCCCAACACCTCGAAAAGCCGCTCATCGACCTCGGCTCGTGTCAGGTCCCGGTCTGCAAGGTAATCAGAATCAGCAAGCTCCGAATCAAGGAAGGGAGGAAGCTGCTTCTCATCGCCGACCAACACCCATTGGCGTGCATTTGCCATTGGGACCATGAGTTCGGTCGGCGTCGCCTTCGAGGCTTCATCAATGATGCAAAGGTCAAACTCTACCCGCTCAGCTCCCTTAGACCCAGTGAGGGCAACACAGGTAGACGCCACTACCGATGCTCGGAACAGCAATGCGACTCTGAATTCACTCGTCGGGCGGAAACGCTCCAACCAGTCGGCCGCGAGCAATTGAAGATCTTGAACTCGCTTATCTGCGGCAGTCACCGAGTTATCAACGTGTCCCAGTAGTTCGACCTCGGTCATGTCATCGCTGAAACCACCGAGTTGTCGCAGCTCGTCGACCGCCTGCCGCGTGTCGTCCCGCAGCCCCGACAGACGGTCGTCCAGTTCCACAATCCGCCCCCTCAAGGCCTCGAGGTCGCTCATAGCCGGCACCCGTTGCTCCAGGTCCACGCCAAGTTGTTCAACAGCGTCTGCGAGCCGAGTAACGTCCCGGAGGACGGCTTGCGGAGCTGCCGACTGTCCGCGTTCGACCCTGCTTACAGCGAGAAAAAGGCTCTCGACCGCGTCACGGATTTGTTCGTGCTCGGCCTGCGCCACTACCAGAGCGGCTTCTACCTCTTCTAGTTCACTCGCGGTGCGGGTGCGTCGTTCAATTTGGGCCCTCAACCGTGTCGCGACACTGCGTGTGGGTACATTGAGAAGCCCGGACGACTCCAGATGTTCGGTGATAAACGCTGCCACCGTCAACTCGGTTTCTGTTTTCCACGCTTCAAGCTGGGACGGCACAGTCCAAGCCTCAGACTCGGCCGAAAGCTGATCCGGCGCCCCGATTCGCAAAATCGACGCGGCAGGTGTAACGGCACTCACTTTGCTCAAGGCGTGGTCTAGAGCGATGTGGGTCTGCGAAGCGAGCAAAATCTGCGAATTGGGATTTTTACTCAGTTGCTGCGCAACAAGTTCCGCAATTAGTGTGGTCTTCCCAGTACCCGGCGGGCCCTTAACCAGACTGATTCCACTCGCACCGAGAACAGACGCTACCGCGTCACGCTTCGCATCATCAAGGTCTTTCTGAGCAAACGCCTCAACTTCTTGTGTCACGGGGAGCGGATTGAGCCCAGGATTAGTTAATATGTCCTTTAGATCGGACCGCGCTGCGTGCCCTTCGAATACCCGCCGAACAGCGTCCTGCTCACGGCGAAGTTTCGATACCGTCCGTTCAGCGTCGACCGAGAGCACACCTCTTCTCGGCAAGTCCTCCGGGTTGCCTTCGTTGACATAAATGACTACCGCACTACCCTCAATCGCCTCCACCTCACCCCGAACGGAACGACCGGTGGTGCTTCTGATCACACGTAGTTCTCCAAGCTGCGGATCAGCAGCGCGGTCCGAGGTCGTTAGATAGACGCGAGCTCCGTCAACACGCAGCGCCGAATAGTTGATATCCTTTCCCCGCCCCCGAGCCAGGGCAAATTTCGCGTCAAGTACTCGCTGCCAGCGGTCGTGAACCTCCCCACGCGCGAATTTCTCGGGGTTCGCCGCCTCCCGCTCGGCGATTCCCCGGAAAAGCTCACTAATTGCGGTATCCGCTTCAACCGGCCTCATCGGCGAAGCAACCCATCGGATTGTTGCCGTCAGACCGCGCTTCCGGAGACGTTCAAGGTGAGCAAAGGGCGGGCGCCAGACGTGCTTCACGAACAGGGAACCGGGCCGTGATTCATGAGGCGCAACGGCCGCCAGTAGCGATTGGCCGATCAACAGGAGGCCCTGTTTTTCAACTGTTCTCTGATCCCGAACCACACGTGATTGAGGCCCGAATTCGCGACGGAATTCCTCGAATCCCGCCGTTTCAGCAAGTGTCGTACTCCGAAAAATCTGGACGACGTTGTTCGGAACATGAAGACCGATCTCAGGTATCGTTCGCTCCTCGAGCGTCCCCTTGGCTATTTGGTCTAGCTCAGCGAGAACTACCCCGGCACTGCCCGGACGCTGCTCTTCGTCGTCACTCAAGCACCGCGCAAGTAAAGATCGGATGGGGCTTGGCACAGTCACTCGACTCAGCGAGGCCGTTGGGGTGGTGCCATTGAGATCAAAATCACCGAGCAGACAACAAATGATCAGTACTGCGAATGAATATACGTCGTACGCGGGAATCGGGTTCTCAGTCCCAGACTCAGGGGGACAATACGGGCGAGTTCCGAGCTGACTCATCGTCATCCCGAAACTTGTCACTTCGCGATAACGCATTGTGCCAAAATCTGCGACTTTGACAATCGGCCCGTCGACCAAAATGTTGCCCGGCTTCAGATCGCGATGTACCCAGCCCTTCGCGTGGAGCACGCTCAGGCCGGTGAGTATCTCCCGCGCGACGCGGCTAAGCTCATCCCAAGTCAGCGGGTCTCGTTCGATGACGGAACGGAGGTCAGTTCCGCACCACTCAAATGCGATCCAAGGCTTGCCCTCGGCAGGGGTCCCGAAGTCGACTACCTGTAACAGATTCGGATGAGCTTCGAGCCGGTCGTATACGCTCATCTCGTTGTTCCACGACAGCTCGATGGTCCGCGGGTCCACGTGCTGAGCCGGTGCGAAAAGCTTGACAGCTACGTGCTGACCGGTTTCGTTATCGTAGGCCTTGAAGAGTTCCGCGTGCCCACCCGAGCTAAAAGCCTCTCGAGGCAGCACAAAGCGATCGTTCAAGATGATGGGCCCAGCCCCGAGTTCAGCCACAGTTCGACATTAATCTGTTCACGCCCTGAGCCGCTACCCTCGGTCCAGGTGTTTTTCTATCGGAGGGTTCGTCACCGAGACCGCCGATAGGCGACCGCCCTGACGCCTCCATGAAGAAGCGACGTGTCGGATTTTGACCGGACCAGCCCGCCTCCGGTAACGAGTTTGTCGGATCGAACTCCACGGCGCACGCAGATGCGCCCCGCGGCTCAGTGGCCGCGGGGCGCTGCTACACGAGAAATGTCAGAAGTCCCAGTCCTCGTCCTCAGTGTTCACGGCCTTGCCGATGACGTACGACGACCCGGAGCCCGAGAAGAAGTCGTGGTTCTCGTCGGCGTTCGGCGACAGGGCGGAGAGGATGGCCGGGTTCACGTCCGTGATGTTCTTCGGGAACATCGGCTCGTAGCCCAGGTTCATCAGCGCCTTGTTGGCGTTGTAGTGCAGGAACTTCTTGACGTCCTCGGTCAGACCGACCTCGTCGTAGAGGTCCTGCGTGTACTGCACCTCGTTCTCGTACATCTCGAACAGCAGCGAGAACGTGTAGTCCTTGAGCTCGTCGCGCTCGGCCTGCGTGAGGGTCTCGAGGCCCTTCTGGTACTTGTAGCCGATGTAGTACCCGTGGACGGCTTCGTCACGGATGATCAGGCGGATCAGGTCGGCGGTGTTCGTGAGCTTGGCGCGCGACGACCAGTGCATCGGCAGGTAGAAGCCCGAGTAGAACAGGAACGACTCGAGCAGCGTCGAGGCGACCTTGCGCTTCAGCGGGTTGTCGCCCTGGTAGTAGTCCATCACGATGGACGCCTTCTTCTGCAGGTTCGGGTTCTCCTCGGACCAGCGGAAGGCCTCGTCGATCTCACGCGTCGACGCGAGGGTCGAGAAGATCGACGAGTAGGACTTGGCGTGCACCGACTCCATGAACGCGATGTTCGTGTAGACGGCTTCCTCGTGCGGGGTGATCGCGTCGGGGATGAGCGACACGGCGCCGACGGTGCCCTGGATGGTGTCGAGCAGGGTCAGACCGGTGAACACACGCATGGTCAGGGTCTGCTCGGCCGGCGTCAGCGTGTTCCACGACTGCACGTCGTTCGACAGCGGCACCTTCTCGGGCAGCCAGAAGTTGTTGACGAGACGGTTCCAGACCTCGACGTCCTTGTCGTCCTGGATGCGGTTCCAGTTGATGGCCTGGACCCGATCAATGAGCTTCAGCTTCTCGACCAACGTGTGTTCCTTACAGAGATGGTGACTAAGTGACGGACTGGAGGCGCGGTGCGGGTTGGCACCGCGCCTCCAGGGAGCAGAGCGGCAGCTCTACAGCATGCAGCTGACGCAGCCCTCGACCTCCGTGCCCTCCAGCGCGAGCTGGCGGAGACGGATGTAGTAGATCGTCTTGATGCCCTTGCGCCATGCGTAGATCTGCGCCTTGTTGATGTCACGCGTGGTGGCGGTGTCCTTGAAGAACAGCGTCAGGGACAGGCCCTGGTCCACGTGCTGCGTCGCCGCGGCGTACGTGTCGATGATCTTCTCGGCACCGATCTCGTACGCGTCCTGGTAGTAGTCCAGGTTGTCGTTCGTCATGAACGGCGCCGGGTAGTAGACGCGGCCGAGCTTGCCTTCCTTGCGGATCTCGATCTTCGACGCGATCGGGTGGATCGACGACGTCGAGTGGTTGATGTACGAGATCGAACCGGTCGGCGGGACGGCCTGCAGGTTCTGGTTGTAGATGCCGTGCTCCTGGACGGACGCCTTCAGCGCCTTCCAGTCGTCCTGCGTCGGGATCGTGATGTTCGCGTTGCCGAACAGCGAGGCAACGCGAGCGGTCGCGGGGGTCCACGTCTGGTCGGTGTACTTGTCGAAGAACTCACCCGACGCGTACTTCGAGTCGCGGAAGCCGTCGAAGGTCTCGCCGGTCTCGATCGCGATCTTGTTCGACGCACGCAGGGCGTGGAACAGCACCGTGTAGAAGTAGATGTTCGTGAAGTCGATGCCCTCTTCGGAGCCGTAGTAGACGCGCTCACGAGCGAGGTAGCCGTGCAGGTTCATCTGGCCGAGGCCGATGGCGTGCGACTTGTCGTTGCCGTCCTCGACGGAACGCACCGAGGTGATGTGCGACATCTGCGAGACCGAGGTCAGGCCGCGGATGGCGGTCTCGATGGTCTTGCCGAAGTCCGGCGAGTCCATCGTCAGCGCGATGTTCAGCGAGCCGAGGTTGCAGGAGATGTCCTTGCCGATCTCCTTGTAGGACAGGTCCTCGTTGAAGGTCGTCGGGGTGTTGACCTGCAGGATCTCCGAGCACAGGTTGGACATGTTGATCCGACCCTTGATCGGGTTGGCCTTGTTCACCGTGTCCTCGAACACGATGTACGGGTAGCCCGACTCGAACTGGATCTCGGCGATGGTCGTGAAGAAGTCACGCGCCTTGATCTTCGTCTTCTTGATGCGCGAGTCGTCGACCATCGCGCGGTAGTTCTCGGAGATCGGGACGTCGCCGAAGGGGACGCCGTAGACCTTCTCGACGTCGTACGGCGAGAACAGGTACATGTCCTCGTTGTTCTTCGCGAGCTCGAACGTGATGTCCGGCACGACGACGCCGAGCGACAGCGTCTTGATGCGGATCTTCTCGTCGGCGTTCTCGCGCTTGGTGTCGAGGAACTTCATGATGTCCGGGTGGTGGGCGCTGAGGTAGACCGCGCCGGCACCCTGACGCGCACCGAGCTGGTTCGCGTAGGAGAAGGAGTCTTCCAGCAGCTTCATCACGGGGATGATGCCCGAGGACTGGTTCTCGATCTGCTTGATCGGGGCGCCGGCCTCGCGGATGTTGGAGAGGAGCAGGGCCACGCCGCCGCCGCGCTTCGAGAGCTGCAGCGAGGAGTTGATGCCGCGCGAGATCGACTCCATGTTGTCCTCGATGCGGAGCAGGAAGCAGGAGACGAGCTCGCCGCGCTGTGCCTTCGCCGTGTTGAGGAACGTGGGGGTCGCGGGCTGGAAGCGGCCGGCGACGATCTCTTCGACCAGGTCGATGGCGAGCTGCTCGTTGCCCTGGGCCAGGCCGAGGGCGGTCATGACGACGCGGTCCTCGAAGCGCTCGAGGTAGCGCTTGCCGTCGAACGTCTTGAGCGTGTAGCTCGTGTAGTACTTGAACGCGCCGAGGAACGTCTGGAACCGGAACTTCTTCGAGTACGCCAGGTCGTTGAGTCGCTGGATGAAGTCCAGCGAGTACATGTCGATCGTGGCTTTTTCGTAGTACTCGTTCTCGACCAGGTAGTCGAGCCGCTCCTTCAGGTTGTGGAAGAAGACGGTGTTCTGGTTGACGTGCTGCAGGAAGAACTGCTTGGCGGCCTCACGATCCTTGTCGAACTGGATGTTCCCGTCCGCGTCGTAGAGGTTGAGCATCGCGTTGAGGGAGTGGTAGTCCATCCCCGTCTGCGGCGACGTCAGATCGACGTCTGCAACTGCTGCGTCCAAAATGCATCCAATCCTGAGTTGACCGCCGACACGTCGTCAGGGGTCCCGAAGAGTTCGAATCTGTAGAGAAGGGGGACGTTGCACTTCTGCGCGATGACGTCCCCTGCGAGGCCGTACGCCTCGCCGAAGTTCGTGTTGCCACCCACCACCACGCCGCGGATGAGCGAGCGGTTGTGAGCGTCGTTGAGGAACTTGATGACCTGCTTGGGGACTGCACCCTCGCCGTTGCCGCCACCGTAGGTGGGCAGGACCAGGACGTAGGGCTCGTCGACGTGCAGGAACGGTTCGCTCGGGTAGAGCGGGATCCGGTCCGCGTCGCGGCCGAGCTTCTCGACGAAGCGCGCGGTGTACCCGGACACGCTCGAGAAGTAGACCAATCGGCTCATGGTGCGCTCCTCGTGGAAAGGTGCGGACAGGCGGACCGGACGGGCCAGGAGAGGCGAGTCGCTCCTCCCGAGATGCCCTGCCTGCGGGCCCCTTCGGGGCCCGCAGAACGACTACGCCAGTTCGGCGCTGAGGGTCGCGATCTTGTCGGGGCGGAAGCCCGACCAGTGGTCGTCGTCCGTGACGACGACGGGGGCCTGCATGTAGCCCAGGCTCTTGACGTGCTCGAGCGCTGCTTCGTCCGTGGAGACGTCGTGCACTTCGTACTCGATGCCCTTGTTGTCGAGGGCCCGGTACGTCGCGGTGCACTGGACGCAGGACGGCTTGGTGTAGACGGTGACGGCCATGTTCTCCCCTGGTTCCTACTGGTTTCTGCTGTGCTGTGGAGGTGGTGCTGATGTCTGTCCGCAGTCGTGTCCGGGAGGGGCCGCTGCGATGCCTCCACACTACATCTAGTGGCTAGCCGCAGCACCGACCACTAGAGGAAGTGTTACAGCCATGTAGTTCTCCACAACGTCCTCCACAGTCTGTGGATTCCCGGGAGGCCCGAGTTTCCGCCAGTCTGCGGCCGACCACCGACACTTCCCCACACCGGTGGACAGTCCCGATCCACAGATGTGGAATCAACGCGTCGGCGTGTCGCGAACCGCCCCTCCCCAGGACGGGGGACACCCCCGTCCGGCCGGTCCGTACACTCGTCTCGTGAGTACGTACGGGCCCCTCCTGAAGACCCCTGGCGTGGGTCGTGTCATCGCCGCACAGCTCACCGCGCGGTTCCCGTTCGGCATGCTGTCGCTGGCCTACCTGCTGCACGTCGAGCACGTGTTCGACTCCTACGGCGCGGCCGGTCTGGTGCTCGCGACGACGAGCATCGGGCAGGCACTGGCCGGCCCTCTGACGAGCCGGTGGATGGGCAGCTGGGGCATGCGCCCCGTCCTCATCCTGACGAGCATCGTCGCGCTGATCAGCATGGTGGTCATCGCGTTCGTGGTCATGCCGCTGTGGGGCTACGTGGTGGTCGGGTTCCTCGGCGGCCTGGCGGTCCCGCCCGTGCAGCCGGCGGTGCGCACCATCTACCCGAAGATGGTGACGTCGGCGCAGCTCACACCCCTCTTCTCCCTCGACGCCAGCGCGCAGGAACTCATCTGGGTCGCCGGCCCGGTCATCACCACCTTCGTCGCCACCCAGGTCGGCACGGTCGAGGCGATCGTCGTCGCGATGGTGTTCCTGGTCGTCGGCGGCGCGTGGTTCATCGCCTCCCCCGAGCTCGGCCGCGTCCGCATCCCCCGTTCCAAGCGCGCCTTCGGTGTCGTGCTGAAGCGCCCCGCCGTCGTCGTCGCCACCCTGACCGGTCTGCTGCTCATCGGAGCGTGCGCCGCGGTCGAGGCGAGCGTCACCAGCGTCTTCGGCGAGGGCAGCCCGAACGCCGGCATCGTCCTCGCGGTGTTCGCGGTCGGTTCGCTCGCCGGCGGCCTGGCGTTCGGCCACCGCCCGATCTCCCGCAACACCCTGTGGACGCGCATGGCCGTCGTCTTCGTCGGCCTCACCCTGGCCCTCGGCGGCACGGGCTTCTGGTGGCTCTGCCTGGCCCTGGTCATCGCGGGTGTGGGCATCGCGCCGGCCCTCGCGGTGATGTTCGGTTCGGTCTCCGCCACCGTCAAGTTCTCCGACACGGCCGAGGCCTACGGCTGGATGGGCACCGGCCAGCTGATCGGTGCCGCCGGCGGTTCGGCGATCGCCGGCTTCCTGATCGACGGCAGCGGCCCCGTCGGCGGCTTCACCGTCGGCGCCGTGATGGCCGGCCTGGGCGTGCTGCTCCCCCTGGCGATGCGCAGCTGGCTGCCCGACCTGCGCGGCCGCGATGCCAGCCCCCTCCCCGACACCGAGCCGGTGCACCTGCCGACTTGAGCGGGGGGCCGGGCGCGCGGCGGCGGGCGGTTTCGGGCGTACCTGGTCGAATCGGGCGTACCTGGTCGGAGGTTCTGACCAGGTACGCCCGTTTCCACTCGCCATCGCGGCCGGTATGGGAAGGAACGTGCGCCCGGCGTCCGGGGTCGCGTTCTCCACAGACTGTCTGGAGGCCCGGCGCGCGCCCGCCAGGCACCGGCAGGATGGGTGCATGGTCACCTCAGTTCCCCTGCGCGACGGCCGCTCGATCCCCGCGATCGGCTTCGGCGTCTACAAGGTCGACGATGCCGAAGCGGAGACGGCGGTCGGCCTCGCGCTGGACGCCGGCTACCGGCACGTCGACACAGCCGAGATGTACGGCAACGAGACCGGCGTCGGCAAGGCGATCCGGGCCTCCGGGCTGGACCGTGATGACGTCTTCGTGACGACCAAGGTGTGGAACGACCACCAGGGGCGCGACGCGACCCTGCGGGCATTCGACGGCAGCCTCGAGCGGCTGGGGCTCGACGCCGTCGGCCTCTACCTGATCCACTGGCCGGCCCCCGCGAACGACCGCTACGTCGAGACCTGGCGCGCTCTGGTGGAACTGCGTGAGTCAGGGCGGGCGCGGAGCATCGGTGTCTCGAACTTCCAGGTGCCGCACCTGCAGCGGCTCATCGACGAGACCGGCGAGGTACCGGCGCTGAACCAGGTCGAACGGCACCCGTGGCTGCCGCAGCGCGAACTCATCGCGTTCCATGAGCAGCACGACATCGTGACCGGGGCGTGGTCGCCGCTCGGTCGTGGGCGCCTGATCGACGAGCCGGTGCTGACCGACATCGCGGACGCGCACGGCGTGAGCGTGGCGCAGGTACTCGTGCGGTGGAACGTGCAGCAGGGCGTGGTCGTCCTGCCGAAGTCGGTCACGCCGTCCCGGATCCGCTCGAACCTCGACGTCGACGGCTTCGTGCTGACCGACGACGAGCTCGCAGCGATCGCGACGCTCGAGTCCGGGCAGCGGACGGGCTCCCACCCGGACTCGGTGTCGTAGCCGGGCGGGGTACGCACTGTTCAGCAACAGCGAGTGGCGGGCCGTACTGTCGAGGGGTGATCGATCCTCAACAGACCGCCCGTGAACACTTGCGCCCCGACGAGCACCTGTACTGGGCCGGCACGAGCGATCCGGCCAGGCTCCTCTCGGGCCGCGACGGGTTCCTCATCCCGTTCTCGCTGCTCTGGTGCGGATTCGTCGGCTTCGGCACCGTCAGCGTCCTCCGAGACGGCGCAGCAGGGCCAGAGCTCGTCATCTTCCCGATCTTCCTCTTGATCGGCCTCCACATGCTGCTCGGCCGGTTCCTCGTGAAGCTCCACCGGAAGCGGACGACCGTCTACGCCGTGACCGATCGCCGGGCCCTCGTGATCACCCCTCGCGGCACGCGGGAGGTCCCGATCGGCCGCACCGACCGCACCGTGAGCTGGACCGGTGACCGACGGCACTGCAACGTCGAGTGGGACGCGACGGGAGGTGGACCGGGATCGATGCTCTTCGGGTGGGGAACGAACGCGAAGGTCTATGCGAACACCGGTCTCGACGGCTTCTTCGGGCCACAGCCGATGGCGTTCTGGGACGTCACCGATGGCGAGGCTCTCGTGCGCGAACTCGACCGGGCGTCGAGCTAGCCCCGGCGGTCCTCCTCGGACTGCCACGGCAGGTGCAGGTCGCCCGGTTCGGGCTCCACGTCGCCGGCGTCGTCCGCGCCGCCGGTCCCGGGGGCCGCGATGACCTTGGACGGGTCGATGCCGTCCGCACGCAGGTCGGCGTCGTCGCGCTGCTTCGTCTGGGAGGCATCCATCTCGCGCTCACTCGACGGGCTGTACGACGTGTCCGCTGCTCGCTGCTCGCGTCCGCTGACCCCGTCGACGTCGTCGCTGTGCGCGGCGTCGCGGAGCGCGTCGTTGCGTGCGCGGTCGTCGGACGGCTCGGGGCCGGGGGCGTTCGGGATGCTGTCGCTCATGGTGTTTCCTCCTGCAGCGGACGGTAGTCCTCGGCCCCGTGTAACGAGTCTGGCTCGGTCCGCTCCCCGCACTCGATGACGTCCCTGGCCCCCGCTACGCTGCCGACGAGGGGGAACGATGGGACGAACACGGACCGCGACGACCGCGGTGATCGGCTCGGCACTGGTGGGGCTGCTGCTCGCCGGGTGCACGGCGTTCGGCGGCGACGACGCGATCCCGACACCGACGCGACAGGCGTCACTCGACCGAACGGACCGAAGCCAGGGAGCGGACCCGACTCCGGCCGCACAACAGGTCAGCACGCCGCAGGTCCTGGCGGCCGGCACGGTCGCCGCCGAGACCGATGTCGTCTCGGCGAGCGGTGACACCCGGATCCACGTTCGGGTCGTCGCGAACGAGAGCGGCACCTTCGACGCCGAGTTGTCCGGCTACCACACGACGAACCCGCAGTGGATGAGCTTGGAGTTCCGCGGTGGTGACGCTGACGGTGGCGGCGACGCCAGCGGGTACCGCGCCGGAGTCGTCATCTGGGACCCGGAGACCGGTGCACCGGACTCGGTCGGACTGTCCGAGGCTGGGTCCACTCCGGACTTCCTGCACAGCGTCGCGCTCGTGCCGGCGCCGTCTGATGACGGGGACGATTCCGGACGCACCGGCATCGGCTCCGTGCTTGCAGTTGCTCCGTTGCGCTGGACGATCCCCGACCCGTACCCGCACCTTCAGGTCGACGTGGGCGCAGCGCGGCCCGGGGCAAACGGATGGGTGCACGAGCGTGACAGCGTGCCGGTGTCCTACCAGGTGTCGAGCGACGACGCGCAGGTGACGGTCGCCGAACGCTTGGGCATCACCGTCGCGCAACTCCGCTGGCTGAACCCGTCGCTGCAGACGGGAGCGGGCGACCAGCTCATCACGGACACCGATCTCAACCTGGATCCCGCAGCGCGCTGATCCGGTCGCCGCCCCGCCGCGCAGAGCCCGTCCGTACGGTCGGTTACGGTTGACCAGCACTCGCGAGCACTCGGCACCACCAGGAGGTCCCATCGTGACGATCGTCGCCGCCGCAGACGGCTCAGCCCTCGGCAACCCCGGCCCCGCCGGGTGGGCCTGGTACGTCGACGACGACCGGTGGGCGGCCGGCGGCTGGCCCCGCGCGACGAACAACATCGGCGAGCTCACCGCCGTGCTGCAGCTGCTCCGCGCCACGAAGGACACCGGCGAGCCGCTGCACATCCTGTGCGACAGCCAGTACGCCATCAAGGCCTGCACCGAGTGGCTCGCCGGCTGGAAGCGCAAGGGCTGGCGGAAGGCCGACGGCAAGCCGGTCCTCAACGTCGAGATCATCAAGGAACTCGACGCCGAACTGCAGGGCCGCAAGGTCACGTTCGAGTGGGTGCGCGGTCACGTCGGTCACGAGATGAACGAGGCCGCCGATGTGCGAGCCCGCGGTGCTGCCACCGCGTTCCAGAACGGCACCGACGTGCCGCACGGTCCCGGCTGGCCAGGCGCCGAGGTCCCCGAGCCGTCTGCGCTGCCCGACGCGACCCCGCCCGCGACCCTCTTCTGACCCCTCCCGCGGGTCAGTAGGTCCCGTCGCGCCGATCCTGGCGGGTGATCTGCTCCCCCGACGCCGGGTCGACGCCCGAGCGCGTGGTGGTCGTGGTGCGGCGACCGCCGAAGGCCACGGCGAGGCTGATGATGAGCAGCACGACACCGGCTGCCATCAGGATGTAGCCGATCAGGCGGAGGTCGATACCGGCGAGCTGGATGTTCAGCGCGAAGGCGACGATCGCGCCGATGACGATCAGGGCGATGCTGGATCCGATGCGCATGACGCAGTCCTCTCGGGTGGGGGTGGTGCCGGAGACGGTACACGTCCGACAACCCCAGCGCCGATCAGTCGACGTCCACCTCGGCCCAACCGTCGAACCGCCCGATCTCGGTGACCCGCACGACGGCCTCGCCGACCTCGTCCGAGGCGTCCAGGTCGATCGTCGCCGAGAACCCGAAGTCCTTGTCGCCCTCGGGGTCGGCGAAGATCTGCCGCGCCTTCCACACCCGGGGTGATGCGGTGGCACCGCTCTCGTCGAGCACCAGGTACTGCATCGAACGCGCATCGGCGTCGGTGCCGATGCTGTCGTGTTCCTCGTAGTACTCCTCGAGCACGTTGTCCCACGCGGCCCGGTCGAAGCCCGCGGTCGCGTCGAGTTCCCCGAGCCCGTCGATGTCGTCGGCCGCGGCGAGCAGCACCCGCTGGAACAGGGCGTTGCGCACGAGCACCCGGAACGCCCGCGGGTTGCCGGTGAGCCGTGCGGGCTGCGGCGGCGCGATCTCCTCGTGCTCCTCGGACGCCAGCAGGACGTCCCCGTTGAGCAGCGCCTCCCACTCGTCAACGAGTGAGGAGTCGGTCTGCCGCACGACCTCGCCGAGCCACTCGATCAGGTCGTCGAGCTCCTGGGTCCGCTGTTCCTCGGCGATCGTCTGTCGCATGGTCCGGTACGCGTCGGACAGGTAGCGGAGCACGAGCCCCTCGGAGCGTGTGAGCTGGTAGAAGCGCACGAAGTCGCCGAAGGTCATCGCGCGTTCGTACATGTCGCGGACGACGGCCTTCGGGGACAGCTGGAAGTCGAGCACCCAGGGCTGTTCGGCGGCGTAGGCCTCGTACGCGGCGGTCAGCAGCTCGTCGAGCGGCTTCGGCCAGGTGACCTCCTCGAGCAGCTCCATCCGCTCCTCGTACTCGATCCCCTCCTGCTTCATGCGGGCGACGGCCTCGCCGCGCTCCTTGAACTGCTGCTGCGACAGGATCGCCCGCGGGTCGTCGAGGGTGGCCTCGACGACCGAGACCATGTCCAGTGCATAAGTGGGAGAAGAAGGGTCGAGCAACTCGAACGCGGCGAGCGCGAACGGTGACAGCGGCTGGTTGAGCGCGAAGTTCGGCGCGATGTCGACGGTCAGGCGGTAGGCGCCGTCGACCTTCTCGATCACCCGCGCGTTGATGAGGGTCCGGGCGATGACGAGTGCCCGCCGGGCCATCGCGAGCTGCCGGGAGCGCGGTTCGTGGTTGTCGTAGACCAGTGACCGGACGTCCGCGAAGGCGTCCCCTCCGCGGGCGACGACGGACAGCACCATCGCGTGCGTGATCCGCATGCGCGAGACCATCGGCTCCGGCTCGGCCGCGATCAGCCGTTCGAACGACGCCTGCCCCCAGGACACGAAGCCCTCGGGCGCCTTCTTCCGCTTGATCTTGTTCTTCTTCTTCGGGTCGTCGCCGGCCTTGGCGACGGCGCGGGCGTTCTCGATGTCGTGCTCGGGTGCCTCGGCGACGACGTCGCCCTCGGTGTCGTACCCGGCACGGCCGGCACGGCCGGCGATCTGGTGGAACTCCCGCGCGGACAGCTGGCGCATCTTCGTGCCGTCGAACTTCGTCAGCCCGGTGAACAGCACGGACCGGATCGGCACGTTGATCCCGACGCCCAGGGTGTCGGTGCCGCAGATGACGGGCAGCAGGCCGCGCTGGGCGAGCTGCTCGACGAGTCGTCGGTACTTCGGGAGCATTCCGGCGTGGTGCACGCCGATGCCGGCCCGGATCAGGCGCGACAGGGTCTGTCCGAACCCGGCGCTGAACCGGAAGCCGGCGATGGCGTCGGCGATCTGGTCGCGGCGTTCGCGCGAGGCGACCTTCGCCGACATCAGCGACTGCGCCCGCTCGAGTGCGGCGGCCTGGGCGAAGTGCACGATGTAGATCGGCGCCTTGCCCTCCTCGAGGAGCCGCTCGACCGTCTCCTGCACGGGCGTCATCACGTACTGGTACTCGAGCGGCACGGGTCGCGAGACACCCGTCACGCGGGCGGTGGGCCGACCGGTCCGGCGGGACAGGTCGTCGGCGATGGTCGTGACGTCGCCGAGGGTCGCCGACATGAGCAGGAACTGCGCACGCTCGAGCACGAGCAGCGGCACCTGCCACGCCCAGCCACGGTCGGGGTCGCCGTAGAAGTGGAACTCGTCCATCACGACGACGTCGACGTCGGCGTCCGGTCCCTGCCGCAGCGCCAGGTTCGCCAGGATCTCGGCGGTGCAGCAGACGATCGGGGCGTCGGCGTTGACGCTCGAGTCGCCGGTGACCATGCCGACGTTCTGCGCACCGAACAGCTCGACGAGCTGGAAGAACTTCTCGGACACCAGCGCCTTGATCGGTGCCGTGTAGTAGCTCCGCTTGCCCTCGGCGAGCGCGGCGAAGTGCGCGCCGGCCGCGACGAGCGACTTCCCGGTGCCGGTCGGCGTGCTCAGCACGACGTTCGCGCCGGACACGAGCTCGATGACGGCTTCGTCCTGCGCCGGGTACAGCGGTCGGCCGCCCTCCGCGGCCCAGGCCGCGAAGGCCTCGTAGACCTCGTCGGGGTCGACGACGCCGTCCACCGCCGCCGGGATCGCGGCGACGAGCGGGGGCAGGGCGGTGACGTCGGTCATGCGCCCATCCTCCCAGGTGCGCATGTGCCGGACGGGAGGCCCGTGGCGGCGTCGCCACGGGCCTCCCGTCCGCCCCGTCACCGACTCAGGCGCACTTCGATACGTGCGCATAGACTCGCGACATGCGCGAACTCGGCTTCCTCTCCTTCGTCCCGAACCACGGCGGCACCCACGGCGCCGCCGGCGCCCTGGAGGACGGCCTGCGCCTGTTCGAGACCGCCGAGTCCCTCGGCTACGGGACGGGCTGGGTGCGCGGACGGCACTTCGAGCCGTACCTGACGAGCCCGATGACCTTCTTCGCGGCAGCCGCGCAGCGCACCAGCACCATCGCGTTCGGCACCGCCGTGCTCGGCATGCGCTACGAGGACCCGGTGCGCCTCGCCGAGGACGCCAGCACGGTCGACCTGCTCAGCGGTGGCCGGGTGCAGCTCGGCATCAGCACGGGCATCGCCGGGTACGGTCCGATCCTCGACCCGGTGTTCGGCACGGTCGACCGCAGCTTCCGCGGCGAGGCCGAGGCCCGCGCCGCACGGCTGCTCGAGGTGCTGCAGGGTGAGCCCCTGGGCAGTGCCGGCAAGGGCTACGAGAGCATCCCCGCCGGGGCCGACCTGACCCTGCAGCCGCTCAGCCCGGGCCTGCGCGACCGCGTGTGGTGGGGCGGCGGCAGCATGGGCACGGCGGTCCGCACGGCCGAGAAGGGCCTCCTGCTGCACTGCTCGACCCTGAACACCGAGGACACCGGCGCCCCGTTCACCCAGGCGCAGGCCGACCAGATCGCCGCCTACCGCGAGCGGTTCGCCGAGCTGCACCCGCAGCGCGAGTCCAAGGTCGCCGTGGGCCGGATCGTGGTGCCGCTCCTCGACGACCACGACCGCGCCGTGCACGAGGAGTTCCTGACCGGGTACGCCTCCGGGATGGACGACGAGGGCCGGCCGCTCTCGGGGAACCCGCCGTTCCGGTTCAGCAAGGTCGTGTCCGGCGAACCGGCGGCCATCGTCGACAGCCTGCTCGCCGACCCGGCGGTCACCGCCACCGACGAACTGGTCATCACCCTGCCGGCGAACGGCGACCGTGCGGCGCACGAGCGGATCCTGCGCATCGTGGCCGAGGAGATCGCCCCGGCGCTGCGGGCCTGAGGGCCGGTGCCTCGGGCTTGATCGCCGGCGCCGCGGGCCCGACCACCTGCGGTCCCGCCGCCGCACCACCACCGAGAGTCAAGGGCATCCGGCGGGGCTCTGATCGAGTTGGTGAGGCCCGAGAGCCCGGCCGGATGACCATCTCGTCCCTGATCCGCACGAGATGGTGCACCCATCGTTCCACCTACCGAGCGGTTTGTCACACCGTTCCGCGCACCCGGGACGTATGAAGTTGACCAAGTGTCACTCGTTTTTCCGAACCGGGACGAAGTGCGGCAACCGGTTCACCGGTGCGCATCGGGGCCGGAACGACGAATGCGTCCCCGCGCGGACGCGGGGACGCATTCTGGGACGCACCGGGGAGGCCAGGGCAACAACGGCCGGATCAGGAGACCGAGTCGCTCACCCAGCGACCCCGTAGTCGGTGCGTGCGCGGACGGTAACCAGCCGACTCGCGCAGAACGATGTTACTGAACGGAGTCGGGAGCTGCGCGGAAACCGGACGACTTCGTCACTCCAGTTCGAGGGACGCGGTTCCGGCGTCGTCGACGACCGAGGCGCCGACGTGCAACGTGAAGGTCCCTGACTCGTACTGCCACGAGCCGTCCCAGTGGGCGAAGGCACGCGCCGGGACCTCGATCGAGACCTCCGTCGAGGCGCCCGCGGCGAGCCGGACCGGGGCGAACCCGACCAACCAGCGCACCGGGCGGTCAACCGCCGACTCCGCTCGGGACGCGTAGACCTGCACGACGTGCTTGCCGGCCCGGTCGCCTGTGTTCGCGACGGTCGCCGTGACGATGACGGCGTCGCCCTCGCGCACGGTCGGGGTCGCGGAGACGCCATCGATCGACCACGTGGTGTAACCGAGGCCGTGCCCGAACGGGTACGCCGGTTCGGTGCCGGCCCGCAGCCACGCCCGGTAACCGACGTGGACACCCTCGTCGTAGGCGACCTTCCCGTCGACCGGGGTGACGTCGAGCACGGGGACGTCGGCCATCGCGACCGGCCACGTCGTGGGCAGGCGGCCGCCGGGCTCCTGCGCCCCCGTCAGCACGTCGGCCAGGGCGTTGCCGTACTCCTGCCCGCCGAACCAGGTCAGCAGCACCGCGGCGACGTCGTTCCGCCACGGCATCTCGACCGGCGACCCGGCGTTCACGACGACGACCGTGTTCGGGTTCGCCGCGGCGACCGCGCGCACCAGGTCGTCCTGGTGACCGGGGAGTGCCAGCGAGGATCGGTCGTAGCCCTCGGACTCGACCTTGGAGTTCGTCCCGACCACGACGACGGCGACGTCCGCACCACGGGCGGCATCCACAGCCGCCTCGATCAGCACGGCCGGGTCGTCGTCCGACGGCTCGGTGCCGAACTGGTACGCCAGCACGCCGCCGAGCGTCTCGTCCTGCACGATGTCGTACTCGATGCGGATCGCGACCTGCTGGCCGGTGGTCACCTCGACCGGCACCGACCGCGCCGGCGGGTTGAGGAACGCGGCACCGAGCTGGTCGCCCTCGAACGGCACGTCCTCGTCGAGCAGCAGTTCGCCGTCGATCCACATGCGTGACCGTCCGGCCGCGCCGATGCCGAACCGCACGGTCCCGGTCGACTCGGCCGTGTAGGTGGTGGTGATGTCGAGCCGGTCGGCTTCGCGGGTCGGGGCGTCGCCGCCGAACCAGAACAGTGCCGTCGCGCGGCGGTCCTCGACGAACAGCTCCTCGCCGTCCTTGACGAAGGCGACCCGGGCGCCGGGTTCCCCGGTGCCGGGGTTCGTGATGGTGGACAGCGGGAACTCCGCGATGCCCTCCTGCACGACGGCGCCGATCCCGTAGTCCACGCTCACGCCGGGGAAGGCCGAGCGGATGCCGTCCAGCGGTGACACGACCTGCGACGGCACGACCGTGGCCGAGCCGCCGCCCTGCGTGCGGGCCTGGTCGGCGTTGTGCCCGATCACCGCGATGCGCGACACGGCGGGGGCGTCGAGCGGCAGGACACCGGTGTTGCGGACCAGGACCGTGCCCTCGGCCTCGGCCTCGCGCACGAACGCGATGCCGTCCTCGACGTGCACGGGCGACGCGGCGACGGGCTCGAAGCCCTCGAGCGCGCCGACACGGGCAGCCAGGGTCAGGATCCGGTGGACCTTGCGGTCGATCGCCGCCATCGGCACCTCGCCGGACTGCACGGCGGCGAGCAGCGGGCCCTCACTCCACCACGGGTTCGGCCCGGGCATCGCGACGTCCTGCGACGCCTTCGCCGAGTCCACCGAACGCACCCCGGTCCAGTCGGACACGACGATGCCGTCGAAGCCCCACTCCGAGTTGAGCGGGGTCTCGAGCAGGTCGTTCTCCGACGCCGTCACGCCGTTGATCGCGTTGTACGACGACATGATCGCCCAGGCGTGCGCCTCGGTCACGGCCTTCTCGAACGCCAGCAGGTACAGCTCGCGCAGCGCGCGGTCCGACACCTCTGTCGACGCGGTGAAGCGGTCGGTCTCGTAGTCGTTCGCGATGTAGTGCTTCGGGGTGGCGGCGACACCGTTCTCCTGCACGCCGTCGACGTACGACGCGGCCAGGTCCCCGGTGAGCACAGGGTCCTCGCTGAACGCCTCGAAGTGCCGGCCACCGAGCGGGGACCGGTGCAGGTTGATGGTCGGGCCGAGCACGACGTCGACGCCCTTGCGGCGGGCCTCCACCGCGGCGGCGGCGCCGTAGCGCTTCGCGATCGCGCGGTCCCACGAGGCACTCAGCGCGGTCGCCGACGGCAGGTTCAGGGACGGGTCGCGCTCGTCCCACACCTCGCCGCGCACGCCCGACGGTCCGTCCGACATCAGGATCCGGCGCAGCCCGATCTTCTCGATGGGCCAGGTGGTCCAGAAGTCACGTCCGGTGAGCAGCTGCACCTTCTCGTCGGTGGTCAGCTGGCCGAGGAGCGCATCGATGCGCTCGGTCAGCGGCGTCGACGGACTGGAGGCGGTGCTCGCGTCGTTCACGGTGGTCACGGTGGTCGGTCCTCTCGTTCAGGGCCGCGGGGCGCCGCCTGGACGGCCGGGGCCTCGTCGCCCACACCCACCATCCACCGGGTTCGCCGCCCGCGCTGGCAGCTCCTGCACCGTACCACCGAAAACCAACCGTTGCTTGGTTTTCTCGGGTCTCCTGCGGGCGGTACAGTCTGGCCATGGCACGACGGGGTTCGTACGCAAAGGGCATCGCGAAGCGCGAGGAGATCCTCACGGTCGCGCTGGACCTCGTGGCGTCCCAGGGCTTCCGGCGGACGAGCATCAAGGACATCGCCGACGCCGTGGAGCTGACCCAGGCCGGACTGCTGCACTACTTCGACTCCAAGGACGAGCTCTGGGTCGAGATCCTCCGCCGGCGCGACGAGCTCGACCTCGCGCACGACTGGCAGGCCGCGGACCCGGCAGCCCTGCTCGCGGCGATCGTGCGGCACAACGCCGAGGTCCCGGGCCTGGTGCAGATGTTCGTCAACCTGTCCGCCGCCGCTGCCACCGACGCCGAGCACCCGGCGCACGAGTACTTCCGCGAGCGCTACGAACGCAGCCGCCGTGACCTGTCCGCCGACTTCCGCACCATGCAGCAGGACGGTCGGCTGCGTACCGACATCGACCCCGACGAACTCACCAGCGTGCTGCTCGCGGTGTCCGACGGCATGCAGATCCAGTGGCTCTTCGACCCCACCCGCGACATGGCCGAGCACGTCGAACTCGTCGCCCGCCTCGCGATCGCCCAGGTCGCCCCCACCGCCTGACGGGCTCCCCCGCCCGAACCAGGTTACGGACACAGCACCGCGCGATCCCGTGGTGTCGTGTCCGGAACCTGGTTCCGCAGTGGGGTACGGACAGGGCCTGGTCGCGTCAGGTGCGGCGGGGCAGGATGGTCGGTGCCCGCCAGGGTGTGTTCCGACGACGATGTGGAGTGACGCGATGACGCGTGTAGTGGTGACCGGTGGCAGCGGCAAGCTCGGACGAGCGGTGGTGCGCGACCTCGATGCGCACGGGTACGACGTGGTCCTGCTCGACCGCGTCCCCTCCCCCGACAAGCCCGAGCGTGTCCCGTTCGTGCGGATCGACCTGACCGACCACGGCCAGGTCCTGAACGCCCTGCTCGGCATCGACGACCGGTACGACCACGTCGACGCCGTCGTGCACCTCGCGGCGGTGCCGGCCCCGGGGCAGGTTCCCGACGTGGCCCTCATCACGAACAACGTGACCTCGTCGATCAACGTCTTCCACGCCGCCCGTGCCGCGAAGATCAAGAACGTCGTGTGGGCGTCGAGCGAGACCCTGCTCGGCATCCCGATGGGCGAGCACCACCCGCCCTACCTGCCGGTCGACGAGGAGTTCGCGGTCCGCCCGCAGTCGTCGTACTCCCTCGGCAAGGCGGTCGAGGAGGAGATGGCCCGCCACTTCACGCGCTGGGACCCGGAGCTGAAGATGATCGGTCTGCGCTTCTCGAACGTGATGGACGAGACCGACTACCCGGCGTTCCCGTGGGACGCCACCCCCGAGGCGAAGACGTTCAACCTGTGGTCGTACATCGACTCCCGCGACGGGGCCCAGGCCGTCCGCCGGGCACTCGAGGCCGACCTCACCGGGTTCGAGGCGTTCGTCATTGCCAGCCCCGACACGGTGATGGACACCCCGACCATCGAGCTCGTCGAGCGCTTCGTGCCGGACATCGAGCGACGTGCGGACATCGACGGTGTCAGCTCGCTGCTGTCGTCGGAGAAGGCCCGCGAACTCCTCGGCTACACGCCCGAGCACAGCTGGCGCGACCACCGCGCCTGATCGTCAGGCGGCGGGGACGAGCAGCCCGTCGAGCACCAGGTCGCGCGCCGCCGGCAGCAGGTCGGCGGCGAGCGCCTGCTCGTCCACGCCGGTGATCTGCGCGAGCGCGCCGATGATCGCCGCGACGGACAGGTCGCCGTCGCAGGCGCCCACGAACGCCGCGAGTGCGGTGTCCGCGTCCACCCGGCGCCCGAGCCCGCCGCCCTGCACCAGGGTCATCACGGTGGGGTCGTCGTTGCCCGGCCAGTAGTACCGCTCCTCGGTGACGTCACCGGCCACCGACAGGTGGGCGGCGGCGAGCGCGACATCGTCGTGCGCGGCGAGCCAGGCGGCTGCGTCGAGGACGCGGGCGACCGTCGCGCCGAGGCCCGCGGGGTTGGAGCCGAGCGTCTCGGGGACCCGCTCGAACCGGCGGAGGCCGGACGGGCCTCCAGGCAGGGGTCGACGCACCACGACGTAGCCGAAGCCGACGCCGGTGACGCGCCGGTCCGCGAAGTCGTCGAGCCAGGCGCCCATCAGGGTGTCGAACTCGGCCGTGCCGGGCTTCGTCCCGCCGTCGCGGATCCAGGTCTCCGCGTAGGACGTCGGGTCCTGCCGCTCGCGCTCGATCACCCAGACGTCGAGGTCGGTGTCGGCGAACCAGCCGCGCACGCGGTCCAGGCCGTCGACGCCCCAGTGGTACTCCCAGTTGCCGAGGAGCTGAGCGGTGCCGCCGGGCTCCAGGTGGTCGGACAGGCCGCGGAGCACCGTCTCGACCAGGGCGTCGCCGACCATGCCGCCGTCGCGGTACTCGTACGACGGGACGCCCTCGCGACGGGGCGTGATGACGAAGGGCGGGTTCGAGACGATCCGGTCGAAGCGCTCTCCCGCGACCGGCTCGAACAGTGAGCCGAACCGGAAGTCGATGCCGTCGATGCCGTTCAACTGGGCGTTGAACCGGGCGATGTCGAGGGCACGGCGCGAGATGTCGGTGGCGACCACGTGGTCGGCGAAGCGCCGCGCGTGCATGGCCTGGATGCCGCACCCGGTGCCGAGGTCGAGCACCCGCTCGACCGGCACGGGCACCTGCAGGCCGCTCAGCGTCGTGGTGGCGCCGCCGATGCCGAGCACGTGTTCCTCGCTGATCGCGTGCCCGAGGGCGAGCTCGCCGAGGTCGGAGACGATCCACCAGCTGCCGGCGCCGAGGTCGTCGACGAAGGCGTAGGGGCGCAGGTCGACGGTGGGGTGCACGAGCGCGTCGGCGCTGTCGCCTTCGCCTTCGCCTTCGCCTTCGCTGCGCAGCAGGCCCGCGGCGATGACGGCGTCGAGCCCGGCGGTCGGGAACGCCGCGGCGGCCTCGGACCGCGTCACCGGCAGGCCGAGCACGAACAGTGTCGCCAGTGTGCCGAGCGGCGTGGTCTCGCGGGCGGCGAGCGCACGGAGCGCGGCGACCCGCGAACCCCGGTGCAGCGATGCTGCGGCCTCGGTACCCCACAGGGAGTCGAGCCGGTCGACGGTGAAGCCGGCCGCTGTCAGGTCCGCGGCGAGCGCCGTGGTGACGGCGGGGTCCGCGACGATCGACGGCAGCGTGTGCACAGTGTCCACGCCGGCGGTTGCACCGTCGCTCACGAGGCGATCCCCTCGCGCAGCAGGGCCGCGGGGACCTGCCAGTCGAGCACCAGGTCGAGGAGCCCGGGGAACCGCTGCTGCACGTCCTCGACGCGGACGCGGCTGACGCGGGTCAGGCCCTCCAGGTGCTGCTCGAGCAGACCGGCCTCGCGCAGGACCCGGAAGTGGTGGGTCAGCGTGGACTTCGGCCGGTCGATGCCGACCCAGCCGCAGCTGCGCTCACCCCCGGCCGCGTCGACCAGGTAGCGGTGCAGGATCGCGAGCCGGATCGGATCGCTCAGGGCGTCCATCACGACCGGGAGGTCCATCTCGGCCACGGACGGCTGCGGCAGCCGTTCAGGAGCATCGACGTGCGCGGGCATGGACGGGACGCTACCACCGTTCGGCTTGCTGTACGACTTGCGTCGTACTGTTCGAGTGCGGTACGAATGCAGTCGTACTGCACGGAGATGGAAAGGGGTGCGCATGCACCAGTCAGCTCGTTCGGTCGCCGGGTTCTGGATCCTGGCGGCGATGCTCCTGGTCTCGGTCGCGTCGTCGGCCGTGCCGTCGCCGATCTACCCGGTCTACGCAGCCGAGTGGCACCTCACCCCACTCATGCTCACCGGGGTCTTCGCCATCTACGTCGCCGGCCTGCTCGCGAGCCTGCTCGTCGCGGGTCGCCTGTCCGACCACGTCGGCCGAAAGCCCGTGCTGGTCGTCGGCGGCCTGGGCGTCGCACTGTCACTCGGCCTGTTCGCGATGGCGGACGGGGTCGTCGCGCTCATCGTCGACCGGATCGTGCAGGGTGTCTCGGTCGGGCTGCTCATCGGGGCCCTCGGCGCGGCCCTCATCGACAACTCCCTCGAACGCCACCCCACCATGGCGGGCGTGCTGAACGGCGTCATCCCGCCGATCGCCCTGGCCACCGGCGCGATGTCGAGCGGCGCGCTGGTGCAGTGGGGTCCGGCGCCGGAGCAGCTCGTCTACCTGCTGTTCGGCGCACTCCTCGTGCTGCTGGTGCTCGCGCTGTTCGTCGTCCCCGAGCAGGTACAGCGTCGCCCCGGTGCACTCCGGTCCCTGCGCCCGACGATCAGCGTGCCGCGGTCCTCGCGCCGGCTGTTCCGCGGTGTCGCCGGCTCGCTCGTCGCCAGCTGGGCGCTCGGCGGCATGTTCCTGTCGCTCGTGCCCTCGGCGCTCGGCACGGTGTTCGGGATCACCAACCACTTCGCCGCCGGTGCGCTCATCGCCGTGGTCACCGGCGTCGGCGCGCTGACCGGTCTGGCGATCCAGCGGATGGACACCCGTCGCGCGGTCCTGCTCGGACTCGTGGCCCTCGTGCTCGGCCCGATCGTCACCGTGTCGTTCGTGTTCGCACACTCCCTTCCGGGCATGGTCGTCGGCAGCGCGATCGCCGGTGTCGGATTCGGCGCCGGGTTCCAGGCGCCGCTGCGGATGCTGCTCGCCACCGCTGCCCCGACCCACCGTGCCGGGCTGCTCTCCACGATCTACGTCGTCAGCTACCTGGCGTTCGGGGTGCCCTCGGTCATCGGCGGGCTGCTCGAGCCCTCGGTCGGTCTCGTCCCGGTCATCGCCGGGTACGGCGGCTTCATCGTGCTCGCCGCGGTCGTCGCCCTCGTGCTGCAACTGTCGTCGAAGGACGCCGCCGAGGTCGAGGAGCGCGCCGCCGAGGTCGTCGAGCGCACCGCGACCGGCTCGATCCGGGTCGCGGCCGAGTAAGCGACACGTCCGGTACGGTGCGACGCACTCGCACGGAGCGGCGATGCCCATCCGGTGCGAGGTTGATCGCTCGGTGCGAGTCTGCAGCGCCGCACGGAGCCATCAACCTCGCACGCGGTGACCAGCACCGCACGGTGCCGACCGCGGGGGCCCGACCGCGGCCGCCCGACTAGTGGCCCGGTCGCGCCGAGTTCGTCCCGCGAGCGCGCGCACGCACCCCGACGGTCCGCGCCGCACCGGTGTGCGCAGCGTCGACGTCAGCCTTGCCCCGGTCCGCAGCATCGCGCAGACGCTTCGGCCCGTGCCGCTTGGCCCAGTCCCAGAAGCGGTGCAGCTGCGCCTTGAGCCACGTGATGATCTTGTGGAAGAAGTGGAACTCGCTCGCCAGCACCGTGAGGCCGATGAACACCACGAGCCACCCCGGGCCCGGCAGCGGCACCAGGATCAGCCCGATGATGACGACCAGCCCGCCCACCAGACCGACCAGCACCTTGTAGAGCAGGTGCACGTGCGGCCGCGCGTGGATCCAGGTGCGCAGGCGGTGGAACCACTGGAAGCGCTGGCGCGGCGCGCCGTCGGCCCGGGCTTCGCCGGGTCGGTCGTTCGGGTCGCCGTCCATGCCGAAAACGTAGGGCGCGCGGCTGGGAATCAGCGGCGCACGGGGTGGACGCGGGGTGCGCATGCCGGGAGGCGCGTGGCGGGGACAGCCCGCGCCTCCAGGGCGGCAGGCGGCACCGATCGCGTGCCCCTCACGCGTGCGCGACGCACGTCGCCGCCCACGGGACGGCGGCCAGCCGTGCCTCCGGGATGGGCTCGCCGCCGACCGTGCAGCGACCGTAGGTGCCGTCGTCGAGTCGTGCGAGCGCTGCGTCCACCTGGCGGATCCGCAGTTGGGCGCCGTCGCGGACCGCACCGAGCGAGCCGCGTTCCCAGGCCAGGGTCGCACCCTCCGGGTCGTGTTCGTCGTCGGAGTTCGCGCCCTGCCGGGCGTCACTGACGTCGCGCATGCTCCGCTCGACCTCGGCGAGCAGCCGTTCGTTGCGGGCGCGTTCGGCCTCGAGTGCGGGGCGGGGGTCCTCCATCCCGGCCACGGTAGTCGCGGCGGAATGGCCCCGCCTCCGGATGCGTTCGCATGGACATGACGAAGATCGGGTTCCTGTCGTTCGGACACTGGCGTGACGTGCCGGGGTCGAAGGTGCGCAGCGGGCGGGAGGCCCTGGTGCAGGCGATCGACCTCGCGGTCGCAGCCGAGGAAGCCGGCGTCGACGGCGCCTACTTCCGCGTCCACCACTTCGCGCCGCAGCAGGCCGCGCCGTTCCCGCTGCTCTCCGCCATCGCCGCGAAGACCAGCCGGATCGAGATCGGCACCGGCGTCATCGACATGCGCTACGAGAACCCGCTCTACATGGCGGAAGAGGCCGCGGCCACCGACCTGATCTCCGGCGGCCGACTGCAGCTCGGTGTCTCGCGGGGATCACCCGAGACCGCCCTGGCCGGCTACCAGCAGTTCGGCTACGTGCCCGACGCCTCCGACGAGAACGGCGGCGACATGGCCCGAGCGCACACGAACGTGTTCCGCCGTGCGATCGCCGGCGAGCCGATGGCCAACGCCAACCCGCAGATGACCGGTTCGGTCGGGTCCCTGCCGATCTCCCCGCTCTCCGACTCGCTCGGCGACCGGATCTGGTGGGGCGCAGGCACACGTGCCACCGCCGAGTGGACCGCCGAGCAGGGCATGAACCTGATGTCCTCGACCCTGCTGACGGAGGACACCGGCGTGCCCTTCGACCAGCTGCAGGCCGAGCAGATCGAGCGCTTCCGCCGGGTGTGGTCCGAGTCGGGCTGGGACCGCGAACCGCGCGTCTCGGTCTCGCGCAGCATCATCCCGATCATCGACGACGAGTCGCGCCACTACTTCGGCGTGCGCGCGCAGGTCGAGGGGCAGGACCAGGTCGGGCACCTCGACGGCGGGCTGGCCCGGTTCGGCCGGTCCTACATCGGTGAGCCCGAGCAGCTCGTCGCGGAGCTCGCGGCCGACCAGGCCGTCCGGGCTGCCGACACCGTGCTCGTCACCGTGCCGAACCAGCTCGGTGTGGACTTCAACGCCCGGCTGCTCGCCGCCGTGAAGGACGTGTTCACCGAGGTCGACGCGGAGCCCGTCCCCGCCTGACCCCGGATCGGGCTCGGGCTCAGCCGTTCGGCCAGAGCAGCCGGAACCGCTCGCACACGACCGGCATGTCCGGCGCGAACCCCCGCGGGTTCTCCGAGTGTGCGCGCCAGAACGCCTCGTGCACGGTCCGCCAGTGTTCGAGCGTCCGGTCGCCTTCCCCCTCGGCCCAGGCGTGGTCCGCGTCGACCTGGTCGAACGGAACCACCCGGACCGCCGTCGTCTCGATGACGGCACGGGGCGCACCCGAGCCGTCGGTCACGATGCTCACCTCGTCGGTCGCGGGCAGCGGATCGCCGGTCGCCTCGTAGTCCCAGAGCGACGACGCCGTGCCGACCTTGACCCCGTCGAGCACGAGCTGCAGGAGCGCATCCGCCTGCTCCGGGGTCGCGCCGAAGGACCACGCCTCCGGCACGTCCGCCGGAAGGCTCGGACGCTCGCTGCGTCGCGCGGTCCAGAAGTCGTCGAGCGTCGAGGGCACGCCCCGACCGTAGTGCACCGGTCCGGTCCCCCCTTGTGCTGACACCCGGCTGGGGACTGGGGCGAGGCCGACCGCGCTCCTAGGCTCGGGAGCGTCGATCCACCCCGCACCTCGAGGAGCAACCGTGACGCTGCCGGCCGCAGGCTGGTTCCCGGACCCGCAGGACGCCCGTCGTCTGCGCTGGTGGGACGGTCGCACCTGGGGCGCAGCCACGCGGGCCCCCGCGGCTGCTGCTGACCCGGTCACGCCGATCGTCGTCGCGCCGGTGGGGCCGTCGTTCTCGGTGCAGACCGCGGCGATCCGGACGGACGCGTGGGCATCGGGCACCGCCGGCGACCGTCGGCTCTGCGTGTTCACGGTGCTCGCGGTGCTGCTCGCCGTGGTCTCGGTCGTCGCGAACCCCTGGGGCCTGGCGGGACTGCTCGCCGTGGCGTGCGGGGTCATCGGCATCGTCCGTCCCGGGGCTGTCGGTGCCTGGGCCGTCGTGGCGCGGAGCGCTTCGGCGAGCGCCCTCGTCGTCGCGGTGACGACGACGGTCATCGCAGCGTCGGCCCAGTTCGACCTGTTCTGAGCGCGCAGGCGCCTACCGCCGCGCCCGCGGGTGTGCCGTCTGGTACACGTCCCGCAGCATGTCCGCCGTGACCATCGTGTAGATCTGCGTCGTGGCGACACTCGCGTGGCCGAGCAACTCCTGCACCACGCGCACATCGGCACCGCCCTCGAGCAGGTGCGTCGCGAACGAGTGCCGGAACGTGTGCGGTGACACGTGCGCCTCCAGGTCGGCGGCAGCAGCGGCGGCCTGGATCACGAGCCAGGCACTCTGCCGCGACAACCGCGCTCCACGGGCGCCGAGGAACAGCGCCGGCGTCGACGGCCCTCGTGCCGCGAACACCGGCCGTGCCCGCACCAGGTACGCGTCGATCGCGGCCCGGGCGAAGCTGCCGAGCGGCACGATCCGCTGCTTGTTGCCCTTGCCCGTGACCTTCACGACGGAGAGCTCGCCGTCGCCGTCCGACAGCGTCGTCACGTCGTCGACCGACAGCCCCACCGCCTCGGAGATCCGCGCACCGGTGGCGTAGAGGAGCTCGAGCAGGGCCTTGTCCCGCAGCTGGACGGGGTCGTCGGCGTCGACGGACACCACCCCGAGCAGCCGTTCCATGTCCTCGACGGGGATCGCCTTCGGCAGCCGCATCGGAGCCTTCGGCGGCCGGACGGCGGTGCCGGGGTCGAGCGGCAGCCAGCCCTCCCCCGCGGCGAAGGCGGTGAACGAGCGCACCGAACTGAGCATCCGCGCGATCGACCGCGGTGCCAGCGGACCTTCCGGTCGGGTGGCCAGGTGTGTCACGAACCCCGAGACGTCCGCCCGTGCCAACCGTGCCACGTCCTGCAGCACCGAGGAGCCCCCGGCCCGGTCCGCACCGTCCGACTCGACGACCGGAGCGGCGGCCAACCACGACGTGAACACGGCAAGATCCCGTCGGTACGCCGACAACGTGTGCTGCGAGAGTCCCCGCTCGATCGCGACGTGCCGCAGGTACGTCTCCGCGGCACGGTCGAGGGGCATCACCTCAGCAGGCTAACCGGCGCGAGGCCACCCGCCCGTCAGTGCAACGCCTCGTCCGGCGCGCCCACGCGGAACCCCGTGAACGTCACGGTCAGCCCGGCCCGCGTCGGCCCGGCGCACAGCAGCCCCGCGGACACGACGGTGTCCGGGTCCAGGTACGCGACCCGGACGAGTCGGGGCTCGTCACCCTCGGCCCACGCCCGGATCGTCACGGCGTCACCATCGCGGCTCGCGCGGACGGTCACCACCCGGCCCACCCACTCCGGCACGGGCGACACCGACCAGTCCGAGAACCCACGCGTCACCACGGCGCCGAGCTGCGGCGCTCCGTCCGAGAACTCCACGCCGGCCTTGATCCAGGTCTGTTCGTCGACGCGCAGGAACACCCCGGCCTGGTCGAACTGCTCGGTGTAGTCGAGCACGAACGACGCCTCGACCGAGAACGGCCCGCCCGTCGGCTGCAGCAGCGCGTGCTCGGAGTCGTGCACGAACCCGTACGAGGTGGTCCGCCAGGCGTCACTGCCCTCGACCGCGGTGACGCGGAAGACGTCACCGTCGAACTCGGCGGCCTCCGGCTCGTGCGTCCACGTCCCCGTGGCGACCAGCTCGCGCAGACCGTCGCCCGCGGACCCGCTCACTTGCCGCGCTGTTCGATGGCCTCGACGGCGAGCGCCGCGACGACGAGGGCCGAGTTGTTCAGCCGACCGCCCAGGATCCCCTCGAGCAGCTCCGCCCGCGGGACCCAGCGCGTCACGATGTCGGCCTCTTCGGCCTCGCGCTCGAACGCGGACTCGGTCGACCGGACACCGCGCGCCCGGTAGATCTGGATGAACTCGTCGCTGCCACCCGAGGACGTGTTGTAGCGGACCAGGGGCTCCCACGTGTCGGCCTCGAGGTCGGCCTCCTCGCCCAGCTCGCGCTTCGCCGCCGTCAGGTGGTCCTCGCCCTCCATGTCGAGCAGGCCGGCGGGCAGCTCCCAGTCGCGCAGCCGCACCGGGTGTCGGTACTGCTGGATGACCAGGACGCGGCCCTCGTCGTCCTCGGCGTACACGGCGACGGCGCCCGTGTGGTCGATGTACTCGCGGACCATCGAGTCGCCGTTGTACGCGACGGTGTCGCGGCGCACGTCCCAGACGGCGCCCTCGTACACCACGGTGGATTCGGTGACCTCGAAGGAGGCGGACTCGTCAGCGATCGGTGCGTCTGTCACGGCTCCATCCAAGCACGCGTGCGCCGGGCGCCCCCGTCGGAACCAGGTTCCGGACACAGCACCGCGTCGTTCCGCGGTTCCGTGTCCGGAACCAGGTGCCGTGGACGCGACCCCGGACGGACGGGAGGCGCGGTGCCAGCTGGCACCGCGCCTCCCGTCCGATCGTGGAGACCGGCGCTTACGCGACCTGCTCCTCGGTCTGCGGGTCGAACAGGCTGGACGCCTCGTGGCGCTCGATCGCGGCCGCGACGAGCCCCGCGAACAGCGGGTGCGCATCGGTCGGACGCGAGCGGAGCTCCGGGTGCGCCTGCGTGGCGATGTAGAACGGGTGCACGTCGCGCGGGAGCTCGACGTACTCCACCAGCGTGCCGTCGGGCGAGGTGCCCGAGAAGACGAGGCCGGCGTCCGCGATCTGCTCGCGGTACTTGTTGTTCACCTCGTAGCGGTGACGGTGCCGCTCGGAGGCCTCGGGCGCTCCGTACAGCTCCGCCGCCAGCGAGCCCTCGGTGAACGACGCCGGGTACAGGCCCAGGCGCATCGTGCCACCCAGGTCGCCGCCGGCGATGATGTCGACCTGCTCCGCCATCGTCGCGATGACCGGGGTGGAGGTCTCCGGGTCGAACTCGGTGCTCGACGCGTCGGTCAGACCGACCTCGTGGCGGGCGTACTCGATGACCATGCACTGCAGGCCGAGGCACAGGCCGAGCGTCGGGATGCCCTGCTCACGCGCGAACTTCAGCGCGCCGAGCTTGCCCTCGATGCCGCGCACACCGAACCCACCGGGGATGCAGATGCCGTCGACGTCACCGAGCTGCTTCGCCGCCCCCTCGGGCGTGGTGCAGTCGTCGGACACGACCCACTTCAGCGTCACCTTGGCGTCGTGCGCGAAACCGCCGGCACGCAGCGCCTCGGTGACGGACAGGTAGGCGTCCGGCAGGTCGATGTACTTGCCGACCAGGGCGATCGTGACGGCCTTCTTCGGCTCGTGCACGGCCTTCAGCACCGGGGTCCACGCGGTCCAGTCGACCGGACCGGCGTCGAGCTTGAGCGCCTCCACGATGACCTGGTCGAGGCCCTGGTTGTTCAGCAGCGTCGGCAGGTCGTAGATCGAGGGGACGTCGACGGCGTTCACCACGGCGTCCTCGTCGACGTCGCACATCAGCGCGATCTTGCGCTTGTTCGACTCCGACACCGGACGGTCCGACCGCAGCACGAGCGCGTCGGGCTGGATGCCGATCGACCGGAGCGCGGCGACGGAGTGCTGCGTCGGCTTGGTCTTCTGCTCACCCGAGGCGTTCATGAACGGCACCAGCGAGACGTGCACGAAGAACACGTTTTTGCGGCCGAGCTCGTGCCGCACCTGACGGGCGGACTCGATGAACGGCTGCGACTCGATGTCGCCGACGGTGCCACCGACCTCGGTGATGATGACGTCGGGCTGGGGGTCGTTCTGCGCCTGCTCGCGCATCCGGCGCTTGATCTCGTCGGTGATGTGCGGGATGACCTGCACCGTGTCGCCGAGGTACTCGCCGCGACGCTCCTTGGCGATCACCGTCGAGTACACCTGACCGGTCGTGACGTTCGCGGCCTGCGACAGGTTGATGTCGAGGAAGCGCTCGTAGTGCCCGATGTCGAGGTCCGTCTCCGCACCGTCGTCGGTCACGAAGACCTCGCCGTGCTGGAACGGGTTCATGGTGCCCGGGTCCACGTTGAGGTACGGGTCGAGCTTCTGCATGACGACCTTGAGGCCGCGAGCCGTGAGCAGGTTGCCGAGGCTGGCCGCCGTCAGGCCCTTGCCGAGAGACGAGACGACCCCGCCGGTCACGAAGATCTGCTTCGTCACCTTCGGGGTCGAGTTCGAAGAATTGGTACCGCCGCTGAGAGTGTCCGCCACGGGATTCCATCGTACGTCAGAACTGCCGGGAGGCGCGACCTCGGTTCGCCGTGGGCGTTGCGCGGGTGGGTGGCCGGGTCCTCGGGCCGTGGCCGGGTCGGCAGGCGGCACCCGCCTGCTTGGTCGTCAGGCTCGCTGGCCGGCCACGTCGAGCAGCTCGCGGGCGTGCTCGATCCCGCTGGCGCTGTCGCCGAGTCCGGAGAGCAACCGTGCCATCTCCTGCAACCGGTCCTCGCCCTCGAGCCGGCGCACGCTCGACGACGTGACGGCCCCGCTGGCGTCCTTCACGACGTTGAGGTGGTTGTTCGCGAAGGCCGCGACCTGGGCCAGGTGCGTGACGACGATGACCTGCGTGCGCTCGGCGAGCTTCGCCAGCCGTCGGCCGATCTCGATCGCCGCCGCCCCACCGACACCGGCGTCGACCTCGTCGAAGACGAACGTCGGCACCGTGGTGCTGCCGGCCATGACGACCTCGATCGCGAGCATCACGCGCGACAGCTCACCGCCGGACGCCCCCTTGCCGATCGGCCGGGGGTCGGTGCCGGAGTGCGGCTGGAGCAGGATGGTGACCTGGTCACGGCCGTGTCGGCGGTACTCGCCGGCGTCGGTGACCTCGACCACCAGGGTCGCGCCACCCATCGCGAGGGTCTTCAGCTCAGCGGTCACGCGCTTCGCCAGGTCGGTGGCCGCCTTAGTGCGCGCCGTCGTGAGCGCGGCGGCTGCGGACTCGAGCGCCTGCTCGTCCTGCTCGACCGACTGCTGCAACGCCGCGATCCGGTCGTCGTCGCCGTCGAGCTCGAGCAGCCGGTTGCTCGCGCGCTGTCCGTAGGCGATGACGTCGTCCACCGTCTCGCCGTACTTGCGGGTGAGGCCGGCCAGCAGGGCACGGCGTTCGTTGATGAGTTCGAGATCGTGCCCGGCCTCGGGTTCCAGGGAACCGAGGTAGCTCGAGATGCTCGCCGAGGCCTCGGCCGCCTGGATCCCGAGCTCCGTGAGCTGCTCGAGTACCGGCTGCAGGGCACTGTCCGACGACGCGACGCGCTCCACGGCACGGCGTGCGGACTCGACCAGGCCGACGACGTCGGAGACGCCGTCGAGGGACTCGCTGGACAACGCCTCGTGCGCCAGGGCAGCGGACAACCGCAGCTCCTCGAGGTTGCCCAACCGTTCGGCGCGTTCGGCCAGCTCGACGTCCTCGCCGGGCTGCGGGTCGGCGGCCTCGATCTCGTCGGAGGCCGCGCGGATCCGCTCGGCCTCGGCCACACGGTCGTCCCGGTCGCGGACCAGGACCTCGAGGTCACCGGCGTGCTGCTGCCAGGCGTCGTACGCGGCGACGTACCGGGCGAGGGCCTTCTCGAGCGAGGCTCCCCCGAACCCGTCGAGGGCAGCTCGCTGCGCCGTGGCCGAGGTGAGGCGGATCTGGTCCGACTGCCCGTGCACGGTGACGAGCTGGTCGGCGAGCTCGCCGAGCACCGCCACGGGCGCACTCCGACCGCCCACCGTGGCACGGCTGCGCCCCTCGGCGGAGACCGTGCGGGTGAGGATGAGTTCGCCGTCCTCGACGGTGCCGCCGGCGTCCTCGACGCGTTCGGCGACGGCGTCCTGCTCGGGGACGTGCCAGCGACCTTCGACGACGGCGCTCGACGCACCGCGGCGCACCGAACCGGCATCGGCCCGCGCACCGAGCAGCAGCCCGAGCGCGGTGACGATCATCGTCTTGCCCGCACCGGTCTCCCCGGTGACGACGGTGAAGCCCGGCCCGAGTTCGAGCGTGGTCTCACCGATGACACCGAGGTCGCGGATCGCGATCTCCTCGATCATCGGGTGTTCTCCGTGCTCATCGGGTGTTCTCCGCGCTCATCGGTCGTCCTCGTCGCTCTGGGGGCCGCGCCACCCGGCGACGGGCAGCTGGAACTTCGCGACCAGGCGGTCGGTGAACGGAGCGTCCTTGAGTCGGGCGACCCGCACCGGGTCGGGCGAACGTCGGACCTCGACTCGGGCGCCCGGGGGCAGGTCGTGGGTCCGTCGGCCGTCGCACCAGAGGACACCGACGCCGCTCGTGCGCCGCAGGACCTCGATCGCGAGCGTGCAGTCCGGCCCGACGACGATCGGACGGGCGAACAGGGCGTGGGCACTCAGCGGCACCATGAGCAGCGCGTCGACGTCCGGCCACACGATGGGGCCACCGCCGGAGAACGAGTACGCCGTGGAGCCGGTCGGGGTCGACACGACCACGCCGTCGCAGCCGAACGACGACAGCGGGCGGCCGTCGACCTCGGTCACGACCTCGAGCATCCGCTCCCGCGAGGCCTTCTCGATCGTGGCCTCGTTCAGCGCCCAGCTCGAGTAGACGATCTGGTTGCCGACGACCACGTCGACCTGCAGGGTGACGCGTTCCTCGACGTTGTACTCGCCGGACAGCGCGCGCTCGACGGTCTCGGACAGGCCGTCACGCTCGCTCTCGGCCAGGAACCCGACGTGCCCGAGGTTCACCCCGATCAGCGGAGCGCCGGTGTTCCGCACGAGTTCCGCCGCGCGGAGGATCGTGCCGTCGCCACCGAGCACGATGACGATCTCGAGCTGGTTCGGCTGGACGTCGACGCCGAGGATGTCGACCTTGCCGACCGACGCCTCGGCACGACGGATGTCGGCGTACTCGTCGAAGGGCATGACGGGCGTGAGACCGGCTGCGTGCAGGAGGTCGCAGACCTCGACCGCAGCGTCGATCGAGTCACGGCGACCCGTGTGGGACACGAGCAGGATGTGCCGTTCGTCACTCATGAAGACCCTTCCGTGAGTTCGGTCGCCCGGACTCTCCATTCTGTCGGATTGCCCCCGACACCGCGCTGGAAGCGGGCCAGGTACTCGTGGTTGCCGTGTGTCCCGACGATCGGGGACGCGGCGAGCCCACTGGTGCCGAGGCCCAGGTCCCACGCCACCCACAGCACGTTCATGAGCGCGTCGTTCCGGAGCCCGGCGTCGTGCACGATGCCCTCGCGCACACCGCCACGACCAACTTCGAACTGGGGCTTCACCAGGAGCACGAACTCGTCCGCGGGGACGGCTTCGGCCAGTGCCGGCAGCACGAGTCGGAGCGAGATGAAGGACAGGTCCCCCACCACCAGGCTCGTCTCGGCAGCGGTGCCGTCGAGCGCCAGGTAGTCGGCGCGCGTGAGGTTCCGCGCGTTCGTCCCCTCGACCACGGCGACGCGTTCATCGAGCGCGATGGTGGGGTGCAGCTGTCCGTGCCCCACGTCGAGCGCGATGACACGGCGCGCGCCGCGTGCGAGCAGCACCTGGGTGAACCCGCCGGTGCTCGCGCCCACGTCGAGCACGACCCGGTCGGCGGGGTCGACGTCGAACGCGTCGAGTGCACCGACGAGCTTCCGGGCCGCGCGCGAGACCCACTCGTCCGCGGCGTCGACTTCGATGTCCGCGTCGGATGCGGTCGGCGTCGACGGTTTCAGGACGGCACGGCCGCCCACGAGCACCCGGCCGTCCTGGATCAGCTTGCTGGCGACGGTGCGCGACCGTGCGAGCCCGCGTGCAGCGAGGAGGGCGTCGAGGCGGACCGGGGTCGCGTCGTGCACGGCTCCGTCCGGCTCAGGCACTCGCGGAGCCGCCGCTCTCGAGCCGCGTCCGCAGCTCGTCGTGCAGGGCGGAGAAGGCGTCGGCGCGCTCGGCGAGCGGCAGGGCCTCGGCCTCGGCGGTGCGCGCGGCGAAGGCGTCCTGCTGCTCGGGTTCGGCGGACGGCTGCTCGGGGTTCGGCACGTCCGACACGCTACTCGCCGCCGTACAGCTGCGGGTCCACGTCGAGGCCGTAGATGGCCAACCCGGACTCCCAGATGAGCGCCGAGCCGGCACGGAGCCGATCGATGTCCGTCCCGGCGTCGAGCACCCGGACGACGTGCCCGCGCATCGCCACCGTCGCAGTCCCGACGGTCACGTACCGGGTGCCGTCCTCGTCCTCGCGCCGCACCGTCTCCGGGTACGGCTGGGACAGCCCTCGGAGGTCTTCGAGCACGTAGGTGGGACGCGAGCGCTGGTCGGCCGCGAGCACCTGCTTCGCCTTGTCGATGCCGGTGAGCACGAGCACGCTCGGGATCCCGACGTCGTTCGCGCCCTTGATGTCGGTGTCCAACCGGTCCCCGATGAACAGGGTCCGACCGCCGCCGAAGCGCTCGACCGCCGTGTCGAAGATCGGCCGCTCGGGCTTGCCGGCGACGACGGGCATCCGGCCGACCGCCTGGTGCACGGCGGACACGAGCGTGCCGTTGCCGGGCGCGATGCCCCGCTCGACCGGGATCGACCAGTCCATGTTCGTGGCCACCCACGGCACGTCCGGGTCGGCCAGGGCGAAGGAGGCCTCGGCCAGTTCCTTCCAACCGAGGTCCGGTGAGAAGCCCTGGATGACGGCGGCCGGGGAGTCCTCGGCACTCGAGGTGACGGTGAACCCGGCTTCCTCGACGATGCTGGACAGCCCGAGCCCGCCGGTGACCAGGACGGTCGCTCCGGCCGGCACCAGGGTCGCGAGCAGCTGGACGCCGGCCTGTGACGAGGTGACGACGTCGCCCTCGGACACCTCGAGCCCGTAGCGCTCGAGGTGCTCGGCGACGTCGATCGGCCGGCGCGATGCGTTGTTCGTGATGTAGCCGACCCGCGCCGTGAGCGATGCCCGGGTCAGGGCTTCGACCGCGTGCGGGATGGCGTTGCGGCCCCGGTAGACGACGCCGTCGAGGTCGGTGAGGACCACGTCGACGCCGTCGGTCAAGGCCGCCGAGTGCTCAGCCGGCTGCGGAGCCGTCGACGTCGCGGGGGTTGTCGTCGTCGATCTCGCCGGGCTCGTCGGCTGCGGAGGTGTCGTCGTCGAGGTCGTCGAGGGCGGGTTCGTCATCGAGGTCGTCGGCGAGGTCGTCGGCGGATTCGTCGTCGCCGTCGAGTTCGTCGGTCGCGACGTCGTCGGCGCCGAGGTCATCGGCGTCGTCGTCTCCGGCGTCTCCGTGTTCTTCGACTTCGAGCGTTTCCTCGACCACATCAACTGTCTCCCAAGCGTTGTCGTCCGCGATTTCGGCGAGGGCCGCTGCCGCGCGGTCCACACGGGCCCACCACTCGTCGGCCTCGTCCTGTCGACCGAGCTCCTCGAGCGTGGCCGCGTAAGCACTGTAGAGCGCCGGGGACCACGTGTAGGCGGTGGATGGGTCGAGCTGTGGAATCTCCAGCTCGCCGAGGGCGGCTGTGGGATTCCCGAGGTCGAGACGAGCGCCGGACATGGCGATCGCGAGCTCGACCTGCACCGGGGTCTCGAGGGCCGAGCGCTCGACCGAACGACCGAGCTCGAGTGCCCGCTCCGGACGGCCCAGGCCACGCTCGCAGTCCACCATCATCGGCAGCTGGTCGTTGCGACCTGAGATCCGACGGTAGGTGCGGAGCTCCCGGAGCGCGGTGGCGAAGTCGCCGAGGCGGTACGCGGTGATCGCGGCCGTCTCGCGGACGACACCGACACGACCGGCACGACGAGCAGCACTCAGGGCGTGCTGGTTGGCCGTCTCGGGGTCGTCGTCGACGAAGAGCGCGGCGGCCACGAGGTGACGCGCAACCCAGTCGGCGTTGTCCTTGCTGAGGGTCTTCAACTCCATCCGGGCCGCGGGGTCGAGGTCGCGCGCCTGGATCTCCTCGGGGATCTCCGGGTCGTCGTGGCGCGGACGGATCGACTTGGTGCCGTAGGGGTCGCGGTCCTCCCAGTCGTCGCGCGCGGCCTCACCGAAACGGGCGCCGGCGTGACGGCTGCCGTCACCGAAACGACGACGGTCCTCACCGCCGTCGCGAGCCGGGCGGTCCGACGAACCACCGCGGAACGGACGGTCGGACGAACCACCACGGGCCGGACGGTCGGACGAACCACCACGGTACGGACGGTCGCCGTCACGAGCGGGACGATCGGAGCCCCCGCGGTACGGGCGGTCCCCGTCACGAGCGGGACGATCGGAGCCCCCGCGGTACGGGCGGTCCCCGTCACGAGCGGGACGGTCGGAGCCCCCGCGGTACGGGCGGTCGCCATCGCGACGCGGACGGTCAGAACCGCCCTGGAAGGGTCGGTCCCCGTCACGGCGCGGCCGGTCCGACGACCCGCCACGGTACGGACGGTCGCCATCACGAGCGGGACGATCGGACGATCCACCGCGGTACGGACGATCGCCATCACGACGCGGACGGTCTGAACCACCCTGGAACGGGCGGTCACCGTCACGACGCGGACGATCAGAACCTCCGCCACGGAACGGACGATCCCCGTCACGAGCCGGGCGGTCGGAGCCACCACGGAACGGACGATCGCCATCGCGTCGCGGACGATCGGCACCGCGCGGACCATCGCCACGCGGCGGCCGGCCGGAGTCACCACGGTCGCCCTGCCACGACGGACGGTCGTTCCGGTCGCCGGACCGGAACGGACGATCCCCATCGCGACGCGGAGCGCTGTCCCGGCGCGGTGCACCGTCACGGAACGGACGGTCTCCACCCTGCGGACGATCAAGACGGTCGCCTTCGCGGCGCTCGAACTCACGAGGACCGGACGACCAACGACCATCGCTCTGGCCGTCCCGACGCGGAGCGCCGTCGCGACGCGGGAACCGGTCGCCGTCCCGCCGGGGTCGATCTCCGCGGTCCCCGTCGTTCCGCCGCTGATCGTCGTCGTTCGCCACCGTTGCTCCTCATCGCGTGCCCGGTGCAGTGCCTCGGGCGTTCGTCCGCTGTGTCGTTGTGTTGGGTGCCGCGTCGGTCACCCGACGTCGGCCTCCAGTCCATCACGAACCAGAGCCGGCGTCGAGCGAACGGCGGCAGAAACAGAAATAGCCACCGGCCCCAACCGAGAACGAGGGTTTCCCCTGCGAATTCTCGATGGAGGGCCGATGGCCACATCTTTCATACGTTAAGTCCGGCGGCGTCCTACTCTCCCACAAGGTCCCCCTTGCAGTACCATCGGCGCTGAGAGGCTTAGCTTCCGGGTTCGGAATGTGACCGGGCGTTTCCCTCTCGCTATGACCACCGGAACACCTTCGACCATGATCTGGTCTCAAAGCTGTTCCGACTGCTGCCCTCCGTGAAGAGGGCAGAGCGGTGTATTCAGTTTCGATTCCCGATCGTCTGTCGGGAACCACAAAGTGGACGCGAGCCCGTGCAACAAGTGCACGGAAATCAGTGTGTTATCAAGTCTTCGGCTTATTAGTACCGGTCAGCTCCACGGGTCGTTAGTCCCCGCTTCCACATCCGGCCTATCAACCCAGTAGTCTGCTGGGAGCCTCTCACACTCAAGGTGCATGGAAATCTCATCTCGAAGACGGCTTCCCGCTTAGATGCTTTCAGCGGTTATCCGGTCCGAACGTAGCTAATCAGCGGTGCCCTTGGCAGAACAACTGACACACCAGAGGTTCGTCCATCCCGGTCCTCTCGTACTAGGGATAGATCTTCTCAAATTTCCAACGCGCGCAGCGGATAGGGACCGAACTGTCTCACGACGTTCTAAACCCAGCTCGCGTACCGCTTTAATGGGCGAACAGCCCAACCCTTGGGACCTACTCCAGCCCCAGGATGCGACGAGCCGACATCGAGGTGCCAAACCATGCCGTCGATATGGACTCTTGGGCAAGATCAGCCTGTTATCCCCGAGGTACCTTTTATCCGTTGAGCGACAGCGCTTCCACAAGCCACTGCCGGATCACTAGTCCCGACTTTCGTCCCTGCTCGACCTGTCAGTCTCACAGTCAAGCTCCCTTGTGCACTTACACTCGCCACCTGATTGCCAACCAGGTTGAGGGAACCTTTGGGCGCCTCCGTTACTCTTTGGGAGGCAACCGCCCCAGTTAAACTACCCATCAGGCACTGTCCATGAACCCGATCAGGGTCCTACGTTAGACATCCAAAGTGACCAGAGTGGTATTTCAACAATGACTCCACGAACACTAGCGTGCCCGCTTCACAGTCTCCCACCTATCCTACACAAGCCACTCCGAACACCAATACCAAACTGTAGTAAAGGTCACGGGGTCTTTCCGTCCTGCTGCGCGTAACGAGCATCTTTACTCGTAGTGCAATTTCGCCGAGTTCGCGGTTGAGACAGCTGGGAAGTCGTTACGCCATTCGTGCAGGTCGGAACTTACCCGACAAGGAATTTCGCTACCTTAGGATGGTTATAGTTACCACCGCCGTTTACTGGGGCTTAAATTCAGAGCTTCGCCCAAAGGCTAACCCTTCCTCTTAACCTTCCAGCACCGGGCAGGCGTCAGTCCGTATACATCGTCTTGCGACTTCGCACGGACCTGTGTTTTTAGTAAACAGTCGCTTCCCACTGGTCTCTGCGGCCTTCAACGCTCACGGAGTAAATCCGGTCACGTGTCCGGCCCCCCTTCTCCCGAAGTTACGGGGGCATTTTGCCGAGTTCCTTAACCACGATTCTCTCGATCTCCTTGGTATTCTCTACCTGACCACCTGAGTCGGTTTCGGGTACGGGCGGCTGCAACCTCGCGTCGATGCTTTTCTCGGCAGCATAGGATCACTGATTTCCCCTTACGGGTACGCGTCGGATCTCAGGCATACAGACGACGGATTTGCCTATCGTCAGCCCTACATCCTTACACCAGGTTCACCTTACGGATACCATCGCCTGGCTCAGCTACCTTCCTGCGTCACACCTGTTCATACGCTAACCGCACCAGCATGGGGTCGAGCGTTAGACCGGCCACCATCACCCCGAAGGGATCCGGATGTACCGGGTTAGGACTCTTAGCACCACTGGATTAGCTTGGGCGGTTGTTCGCCGGTACGGGAATATCAACCCGTTGTCCATCGACTACGCCTGTCGGCCTCGCCTTAGGTCCCGACTTACCCAGGGCGGATTAACCTGGCCCTGGAACCCTTGGTCTTTCGGAGGACGGGTTTCTCACCCGTCTTTCGCTACTCATGCCTGCATTCTCACTCGTGTAGCGTCCACGGCTGGATCACTCCGCCGCTTCACTCGCCACACGACGCTCTCCTACCACTCCGCACGACTGAACCACGAAGGCTTGTCTATAGTGCGAAATCTACAACTTCGGTGGTGTGCTTGAGCCCCGTTACATTGTCGGCGCGGAATCACTTGACCAGTGAGCTATTACGCACTCTTTCAAGGGTGGCTGCTTCTAAGCCAACCTCCTGGTTGTCTGTGCAACTCCACATCCTTTCCCACTTAGCACACGCTTAGGGACCTTAGTTGGTAGTCTGGGTTGTTTCCCTCTCGACGATGAAGCTTATCCCCCACCGTCTCACTGCTGCGCTCTCACTCACCGGCATTCGGAGTTTGGCTGACGTCAGTAACCTGTTGAGGCCCATCGGCCATCCAGTAGCTCTACCTCCGGCGAGAAACACGCAACGCTGCACCTAAATGCATTTCGGAGAGAACCAGCTATCACGAAGTTTGATTGGCCTTTCACCCCTATCCACAGCTCATCCCCTCCATTTTCAACTGAAGTGGGTTCGGTCCTCCACGACGTCTTACCGTCGCTTCAACCTGGCCATGGATAGATCACTTCGCTTCGGGTCTAGAACATGCGACTCAAACGCCCTATTCAGACTCGCTTTCGCTACGGCTGCCCCTCACGGGTTAACCTCGCCACATATCACTAACTCGCAGGCTCATTCTTCAAAAGGCACGCCGTCACCCCTACTAAGGAGGCTCCGACGGTTTGTAAGCAAACGGTTTCAGGTACTATTTCACTCCCCTCCCGGGGTACTTTTCACCTTTCCCTCACGGTACTTGTCCGCTATCGGTCATCTGGGAGTATTTAGGCTTATCAGGTGGTCCTGACAGATTCACACGGGATTTCTCGGGCCCCGTGCTACTTGGGATACACATCCGGCCATAACACCATTTCGTCTACGGGGCTGGCACCCACTACGGCCCGGCTTTCAAACCGGTTCGACTATGATGCGCTGTAACCGTCCCAGTCCGGCAGAACTGAGTGACGTGTCCCACAACCCCGACCATGCAACGCCCGCCGGCTATCACACATGATCGGTTTAGCCTCATCCGCTTTCGCTCGCCACTACTCACGGAATCACATGTTGTTTTCTCTTCCTGTGGGTACTGAGATGTTTCACTTCCCCACGTTCCCTCTACCCGCCCTATATATTCAGGCGGGAGTCACCAGGTCGCAAAACGCCTGGCGGGGTTTCCCCATTCGGAAATCCTCGGATCGAGGCTCGATTATCAGCTCCCCGAGGCTTATCGCAGATTTCTACGTCCTTCATCGGCTCCAGATGCCAAGGCATCCACCGTTTGCTCTTAGAAACTTGACCACAAAGATTAAAATTGCGATCCAACGTCACCAATCAGCAGCCCGAAGGCTGATCATGGATGACGCGAATCAAAGATGCTCGCGTCCACTGTGTAGTTCTCAACATACGATCGGCACCAGCACTCCCCCACCACAACGGTAGGTTCACCCTGGCCCGACGAAGGACCCGTAGGCCCAACCCCCACCACCACTCACGTGACAGCAGGAAGCCTGGTCCCTCAGGACCCAACAACGTGCACCAGCCAGCAGCTCCACCCACGACCCGTCCCAACCCTGCAAGCAGAGCGTACTGAGGTCGGAGGCATCACTCCCAACTGCACTGTCAATGTTCCACCCATGAGCTACCCGTCGGACACGTTCGGTCCGAAACAGGCGCCTGGACCAGCAACCAACCACCCCTAATGGGCGACCAGCACTGACCAGATGCTCCTTAGAAAGGAGGTGATCCAGCCGCACCTTCCGGTACGGCTACCTTGTTACGACTTAGTCCTAATCACCGATCCCACCTTCGACGGCTCCTTCCACAAGGGTTAGGCCACCGGCTTCGGGTGTTACCGACTTTCATGACTTGACGGGCGGTGTGTACAAGGCCCGGGAACGTATTCACCGCAGCGTTGCTGATCTGCGATTACTAGCGACTCCGACTTCATGAGGTCGAGTTGCAGACCTCAATCCGAACTGAGACCGGCTTTTTGGGATTCGCTCCACCTTACGGTATCGCAGCCCTTTGTACCGGCCATTGTAGCATGCGTGAAGCCCAAGACATAAGGGGCATGATGATTTGACGTCATCCCCACCTTCCTCCGAGTTGACCCCGGCAGTCTCCTATGAGTCCCCGGCATAACCCGCTGGCAACATAGAACGAGGGTTGCGCTCGTTGCGGGACTTAACCCAACATCTCACGACACGAGCTGACGACAACCATGCACCACCTGTACACCGACCACAAGGGGGCGACCATCTCTGGCCGTTTCCGGTGTATGTCAAGCCTTGGTAAGGTTCTTCGCGTTGCATCGAATTAATCCGCATGCTCCGCCGCTTGTGCGGGCCCCCGTCAATTCCTTTGAGTTTTAGCCTTGCGGCCGTACTCCCCAGGCGGGGCGCTTAATGCGTTAGCTACGACACAGAAACCGTGGAAAGGTCCCTACATCTAGCGCCCAACGTTTACGGCATGGACTACCAGGGTATCTAATCCTGTTCGCTCCCCATGCTTTCGCTCCTCAGCGTCAGTTACGGCCCAGAGATCTGCCTTCGCCATCGGTGTTCCTCCTGATATCTGCGCATTCCACCGCTACACCAGGAATTCCAATCTCCCCTACCGCACTCTAGTCTGCCCGTACCCACTGCAAGCCCGAGGTTGAGCCTCGGGATTTCACAGCAGACGCGACAAACCGCCTACGAGCTCTTTACGCCCAATAATTCCGGACAACGCTTGCACCCTACGTATTACCGCGGCTGCTGGCACGTAGTTAGCCGGTGCTTTTTCTGCAGGTACCGTCACTTTCGCTTCTTCCCTACTAAAAGAGGTTTACAACCCGAAGGCCGTCATCCCTCACGCGGCGTTGCTGCATCAGGCTTTCGCCCATTGTGCAATATTCCCCACTGCTGCCTCCCGTAGGAGTCTGGGCCGTGTCTCAGTCCCAGTGTGGCCGGTCACCCTCTCAGGCCGGCTACCCGTCGTCGCCTTGGTGAGCCATTACCTCACCAACAAGCTGATAGGCCGCGAGTCCATCCCCAACCAAAAAATCTTTCCACCACCAGACCATGCGGCCAGTGATCATATCCAGTATTAGACGTCGTTTCCAACGCTTATCCCAGAGTCAGGGGCAGGTTACTCACGTGTTACTCACCCGTTCGCCACTAATCCACCCAGCAAGCTGGGCATCATCGTTCGACTTGCATGTGTTAAGCACGCCGCCAGCGTTCGTCCTGAGCCAGGATCAAACTCTCCGTAAAAAAATACAGACCCAACACCCGAAGGCATCAGACCGAGTTGATTCTGACTGTTGACTGTCTACTGACAATCTTCAATCCAAAAGGAATTGCTTCATGACCTGGTCAGCAAGCCGACCAGGCACGAGGTCAATCAATAAATTGGCATTGACAATGTGCACGCTGTTGAGTTCTCAAGGACCAGACGCACTTGCTCTTCGGCTCGAGTTCGAGCTTCAGCCACAAGGCTTGTGTTCTTGGCTGCCACCGGTTGTTCGTCGGACCCGGAGGTCCAGTGGCTCATCCCGAGGGGAGAGAACCGGTGGGCTTGTCATCCTAGGCGTCGAAGCGATCCGGCGCAAGGCCAGATCTGAACTTCAGTGGAGGATGGTCCCGCTTGAGGGCCGACGTGCTCTGGGCTTTCGCTCCAGCCGCTCCGCCGCACCTTTGGGGTGACGAGTAAGAACTATACGCAGCCCTGAGCGAGTGCGCCAAGCCAGCCCCCATCCCGGGCGTGTCGCGTTGTGCAACACACGTCGCCCGGACGCAGCGATGCCCGGTTCCACAGGGGAACCGGGCATCGCAGGGGGTCGAGCAACCGGGATCAGGCGAGCGTCACCCCGGCGAGGGTCTTCTTGCCACGACGGAGGACGAGCACTCCCCCGGGCAGGGCGAGTCCGGACAGCGGGGCGGCCGGGTCTTCGGCCCGGACGTTGTTCACGGAGACGCCGCCCTGGTCGATCGCGCGGCGGGCTTCACCGAGGGACTTCACGAGTCCGGTCTCCACGAGTGCCCGTGCGACGTCCGCTCCGGAGTCGAGTGTGACCGACCCCGGCAGCGCGGCGATCGCCGACCGCAGGGTCTCCACGTCGAGCGCACCGAGGTCACCGTTGCCGAACAGCGCGGCCGCGGCATCGATCGCCGCCTGGGTCGCCGCGACTCCGTGCACGATCGAGGTGACCTCGAACGCCAGGGTCCGCTGGGCCTCTCGTCGGAAGGGTTCGTCGGCGACGGCCTGCTCGAGTCGTTCGATCTCGGCACGCGTCAGGAACGTGAACTGCCGCAACCGGGCGATCACGTCGGCGTCCGCCGTGTTGAGCCAGAACTGGTACAGCGCGTACGGCGAGGTCATCTCGGCATCGAGCCAGATGGCGTTGCCCTCGCTCTTGCCGAACTTCGTGCCGTCGGAGTTCGTGATGAGCGGGGTCCCGAGGGCGTGCACCGTGGCACCTTCGGCACGACGGATGAGTTCGGTACCGGAGGTCAGGTTGCCCCACTGATCCGAGCCACCGGTCTGCAGCGTGCACCCGTACTGCCGCCAGAGTTCGCGGTAGTCGAGCCCCTGGAGGATCTGGTAGCTGAACTCGGTGTAGCTGATCCCCGCATCGGAGTTCAGGCGCGCGGCCACCGCGTCCTTCTTGAGCATCGAGTTGACGCGGAAGTACTTGCCGACGTCGCGCAGGAAGTCGATCGCGGACAACGGGGCGGTCCAGTCGAGGTTGTTCACCAGCCGGACGCCGTTGTCGCCGTCCGGACTGAGGAACCGGGACACCTGGGTCTGCAGCCGGGACACCCACTCCGCCACGGTCTCCGGCGTGTTCAGCGTGCGCTCGGCCGTGGGACGCGGATCGCCGATGAGACCGGTCGAACCACCCACCAACGCGAGCGGCTTGTGCCCGGCGAGCTGCAGCCGACGCATGGTCAGGAGCTGCAGCAGGTTGCCGCAGTGCAGCGACGGCGCCGTCGGATCGAAGCCGCAGTAGTACGTGATCGGCTCACCGTCGAGGGCCTCTTGCAGCGCGGTCTCGTCGGTCGAGACCTGCACCAGACCGCGCCACTGCAGTTCGTCCCACACCGAGTCGAAGGCGGGGTCGTTCTGCTGGCGCGTCAGGACGTCTTGAGCGGTATCACTGGACACCCCGCCATCGTAGCGGCGACGGACGTCCGGCAGGCGCGGCGGCCGGGAGGCCCGTGGCCGGGTTCACGAGTCGAGGGCGCCCTTGTGCCGCCGGTACGTCGAGACCGTGGGGTCACCCGTCAGCCAGAAGCGCCAGGGGTACCGCGCCCCGCCGGCGATGCCGCCTACGCCGGTGCGCGGCCCGCGGGAGATCCGCGGGACCGCAGCGCCCGCGGGCAGACCGGCCAGGGTCTCGGACAGGAGCTCGTCGATCACGTGGGCCGGTCCGGCGGAGGCGAGCCGGGCCTCCAGGCCGGGTGCCAGGGTGAGCACGAACGGGCCGGACCCGTCGAGGAGCGAGGTGCCGTCGTCCTGCCCGAGGACCGCTCCGAGCGCACCACCGAGGTTGCCGGGCCCGCGTGCCAGGGCGACGTCCGCGACCTTCGACCCGCGACGCGCTCGCGCGACGTCGAGTCCCTCGACGACCTGCGCACCGCGCAGCAGGGAGCCCGACGAGGTGCCGGCAGGCCCGCTCACGACGTTGACGCAGGTGTGGATGCCGTACGAGCGGTAGGCGTACAGCGTGCCGGGCGGCCCGAAGAGGTGGCGGTTGCGCTCCGTCATCCCCCGGTGACCGTGTGATCCGGGATCGGTGGGGCCGGAGTAGGCCTCGACCTCGGTGATGCGGAGCGCCACGCCGCGCCCAGCGATCGTCGCACCGAGCAGGGCCGGCGCGGCGATCGGGGCGGGCTCGGCGAGCAGCGCGGCGATCCCCTCGGTCATCGCGAGAAGGGCGCGCCCTCGGCCAGGTCGCGGACGCGACGGGTGACGGACGCGAGCTGCTCGGCGACCCGGTCGGGTGCAGTGCCCCCGACGCCGGAGCGCGATGCGACGCTGCCCTCGATGGTCAGGACGGCACGGACGTCGGGCGTGAGGTGCTCGGACACGGACCGGTACTCGTCGTCGGTCGGCTCGTCGAGCTCGATGCCGCGCTCCTCGCAGTACCGGACGAGCGCGCCGGAGACCTCGTGCGCGTCGCGGAACGGGACGCCCTGCCGGACCAGCCACTCGGCGACGTCCGTCGCGAGCGAGAAGCCCTGCGGCGCGAGCTCGGCCATCCGGTCGGTGTCGAAGGTCAGGGTCGCGATCATGCCGGTGAACGCGGGCAACAGGACCTCGAGCGTGGCGACGGAGTCGAAGACCGGCTCCTTGTCCTCCTGCAGGTCGCGGTTGTACGCCAGCGGCAGTCCCTTGAGGGTCGCGAGGAGCCCGGTCAGGTTGCCGATCAGACGCCCCGACTTGCCCCGGGCGAGCTCGGCGATGTCCGGGTTCTTCTTCTGCGGCATGATGCTCGAGCCGGTCGAGAAGGCGTCGTGGAGCCGGACGAAGCCGAACTCCTTCGTGTTCCAGAGGATGACCTCTTCCGACAGGCGCGAGACGTCGATGCCGATCTGCGCGAGGACGAACGCGAACTCGGCGACGACGTCGCGGGCGGCCGTGGCGTCGATCGAGTTGTCCGCCGGGCGGTCGAAGCCGAGCTCCGCGGCGATCGCGGCGGGGTCGAGGCCGAGCGAACTCCCTGCCAGCGCACCGGCACCGTACGGGCTGACGCTCGCGCGGCCGGCCCAGTCGCGGAGGCGCTCGAGGTCGCGGACGAGCGGCCAGGCGTGCGCGAGCAGGTGGTGGGCCAGGAGCACGGGCTGCGCGTGCTGCAGGTGCGTGCGCCCCGGCATGATCGCGGCCGGGTGCTCGGTCGCCTGCTGGGTGATCGCGTCGACGAGGTCGATCACGAGCCGGCCGATGCGCCGCCCGTGGTCGAGCATGTGCATGCGGCCGAGGGTGGCGATCTGGTCGTTGCGGCTCCGACCAGCGCGGAGCTTGCCGCCGAGCTCGGGACCGAGGTCGGCGATGAGCAGGCGTTCCAGGGCGCCGTGGACGTCCTCGTCGGAGTCGTCGGGCTGCAGTGTGCCGTCGGCATGCGCCGCTTCGAGCCGGTCGAGGCCGGCGAGCATCCGTTCGAGCTCGTCGGCGGTCAGGTAGCCCGCGGTGTGCAGCGCTCGGGCGTGGGCTCGGGACCCCGCGATGTCGTACGGCGCGAGCTGCCAGTCGAAGTGCGTCGACTTCGAGAGCGCGGCGAGGGCCGCACTCGGGCCGTCGGCGAAGCGGCCGCCCCAGAGGGCACCGGTGTTGGTGGCGTCGGTCTTCTCGTCGGTCATGTCGTCCTGCGTCGTTTCGTCGGTGCTGGGTCGGGCCGGGGGCTGTTGGTCGGTGCGGGGTTGCTGTCGGTCAGTTCGCCGCGTCGCGGCGGGCGGAGATCTTGCTGGGCAGTGACCAGAGCTCGATGAACCCCCTGGACACGGACTGGTCGAACGCGTCGCCGGTGTCCGACGTCGCCAGGTCGAAGTCGTAGAGGCTCTGCTCCGACCGACGGCCCGTCACGGTGGCACGCCCGCCCTGCAGCCGCAACCGGACGTCGCCGGAGACGTGCTGCTGGGTGTGCTCGACGAAGGCGTCGAGGCTGCGCTTGAGTCCGCCGAACCACAGTCCGTCGTAGACCAGGTCGGCCCACTCGGACTCGACGCCGCGTTTGAACCGGGCGACGTCGCGCTCGAGGGTGAGGCTCTCGAGCTCCTCGTGCGCGGCGATGAGCGCGATCGCGGCCGGCGCCTCGTAGACCTCGCGCGACTTGATGCCGACCACCCGGTCCTCGACGACGTCGATCCGCCCGACGCCGTGCTTGCCGGCGACCGCGTTGAGCTCCTGCACCATGCGCAGCACGCTGAACCGCTGCCCGTCGAGGGCGACCGGGACACCGCGGTCGAAGGTGATCGTGACCTCGTCGGCCTGCTGCGGGAGCGCCGGGTCCTGCGTGGTCGCGTAGAGGTCGTCTGCGGGGGCGGTCCACGGGTCCTCGAGGAGCCCGGTCTCGACCGCTCGGCCCCACACGTTCTGGTCGACCGACCACGGCTCCCGCTCCGAGTGCTGGATCGGCAGCCGGTGCTCCTCCGCGTAGGCGATGGCGCGGTCGCGGGTGAGGGCGAGGTCCCGCACCGGTGCGACGGTCCGCAGGTCCGGTGCGATCGCCGCGACGGCTGCCTCGAAGCGGACCTGGTCGTTGCCCTTGCCGGTGGAGCCGTGCGCGACGCTGTCGGCACCGAGTTGCTTCGCCGTCAGTGCGAGGTGCTTCGCGATGAGCGGGCGGCTCAGTGCCGAGACGAGCGGGTACCGCTTCTGGTAGAGCGCGTTGGCCCGGAGTGCCGGCACGATGTACTCGTCGGCGAACTCGTCCTTGGCGTCGACGACGAGCGACTCCACGGCGCCGCAGTCGAGCGCACGCTGCCGGACCGCCTCGAGGTCCTCTCCGCCCTGGCCGACGTCGACCACGAGTGCGACGACGTCCTTGCCGGTGGCGTCGCGCAGCCAGCCGATCCCGACAGAGGTGTCGAGACCGCCGGAGTACGCGAGGACGACGCGGTCAGCCACTGGTGTCCGATCCGTCGGCTAGTCGTTGGCGAGCAGCCAGGCCAGCAGTGCCTTCTGGGCGTGCAGACGGTTCTCCGCCTCGTCCCAGATGATGCTGCGCGGGCCGTCGATGACGTCGGCGGTCACCTCGAACCCACGGTCGGCCGGCAGGCAGTGCATGAAGACGGCGTCGTCGGCGGCGTGCGCCATGAGCGCGTCGTCGACGCGGTACCCCGCGAAGGTGTCGAGGCGCGACTGCTTCTCGGACTCCTTGCCCATCGACACCCAGGTGTCGGTGACGACCACGTCGGCACCTGCGACCGCGGCCACCGGGTCGGTCACCACGAGGACGGAGCCGCCCGTCACGGCGGCGCGTTCCTCGGCGTCGGTGACGACCTGCGCCGACGGGGAGAACTCGGCGGGGGCGGCGACGCGGACGTGCATGCCCGCTGTCGCCCCGGCGAGCAGGTACGACTGCGCCATGTTGCTCGCACCGTCGCCGATGAACGCCACGGTCTGCCCGGCGAGGGCGCCGCGGTGCTCACGGATGGTGAGCAGGTCGGCGAGGAGCTGGCAGGGGTGGAAGTCGTCGGACAGCGCGTTGACGACGGGGACCGTCGTGCCGGCGGCCATCTCCTCGAGCCCAGCCTGACCGTAGGTGCGCCACACGATCGCCGACACCATGCGCTCGAGCACGCGGGCGGTGTCCGACGGGGTCTCCTTGCCGCCGAGCTGGCTGTTCGCCGTCGAGATGATCAGCGGGCTGCCGCCGAGGTCGGAGATGCCGACGTGGAAGGACACCCGGGTGCGGGTCGACGACTTGTCGAAGATCACCGCGACGCTCTGCGGACCGGCCAGCGGCTTCTCCGCCCAGCGGTCGGCCTTCATGCGGTCGGCGATGTCGAGGATCGCGGACTGCTCGGCCTGGCTCAGGTCGTCGTCACGGAGGAAGTGGCGGGTCATGCGGTGGGCTCCTGCGCTGCGGCGACGGCCGCGAGGCTCTGGGCGAGGATCGACAGGAACTCGTCGATCTCGGCGTCGGACACGATGAGCGGCGGCGCGATGCGCAGGCTCGACTCGTTGGGTGCGTTGATGATGAGGCCGCGCTCGAGGGCGGCTGCGTTGACGGCCGGACCGATCGGACCGGTCAGACCGACGCCGATGAGCAGGCCGGTGCCACGGACCTCTTCCACCAGCGGGGAACCGATGGCGCGGATGCCGTCACGGATCCGCTCGCCCTTGACCACTGCGCCGGCGACGAGTTCCGCACGCTCGATCTCCTCGAGCACCGCGTTGGCGACGCGGGTGCCGAGCGGGTTGCCGCCGAAGGTCGACCCGTGCTGGCCGGCCGAGAACAGGTCGGACGCCCAGCCGAACGTGACGAGGGCGCCGATGGGGAAGCCACCGGCGATGCCCTTCGCGACGGTGATCGCGTCCGGCGTCACGCCGTGGCCCTGGAACGCGAACCAGTTGCCGGTCCGGCCGACACCCGTCTGGATCTCGTCGAGGATCAGCAGTGCGCCGTGCTCCGCGGTCAGTCGGCGTGCCGCCAGCAGGAAGCCCTCTGGCAGGTCGACCACGCCGGCCTCGCCCTTGATGGGTTCGAGGATCAGGGCGGCGACGGAGTCGTCGATCGACGCTTCGAGCGCCTCGATCGAGGTGTCTATGTGCTCGACACCCGGGATCATCGGCAGGAAGTCCTGCTGCAGCGCGGGCTTGCCGGTGAGCGCGAGCGCGCCCATCGTGCGGCCGTGGAAGCCCTGCTTGAGCGCGAGGATCCGGGTCTTGGTGCCGTCCGCACCCTTGTTGAGGCGAGCGAGCTTGAACGCGGCCTCGTTCGCCTCGGCGCCGGAGTTGCCGAAGTACACGCGGCCCGGGTCACCCGCGCCGGTGATGCGCTTGAGGCGCTCGGCGAGTTCGAGCTGCGGCGGGGTGGCGAAGTAGTTCGACACGTGCACGAGCTTCGCGGCCTGGTCGGCGATCGCCTCCACCAGGGCGGGGTGCGCGTGGCCGAGCGAGTTCACCGCGATGCCGGCGAGGAAGTCGAGGTACTCGTTGCCGTCGACGTCCCAGACGCGGCAGCCCTGGCCACGCTCGAGCATGATCTTGGGCGGGGTCAGGGATCGCATGAGCGACGCCCCGAACCGGTCGTTCCAGGTCTCGGTCTGCGTCTCGGTGCTCACTGCTGGTGTCCCTTCTCGTCCGTACCCGCCACGTGCTGGCCGGTACTGCTGTCGATCGACGGCGACGCCACGCGACGGCCTATCTCGGCGTGGGTCATCTGGTTCTCGGTTCGTCGGCTCGGGTCCGGGATCACCTCGGTGCCCGCACCCCGCAGGGTGAAGACCTCGAGCAGGATCGAGTGCGGGATCCGGCCGTCGATGATCGTCGCACCGCCGACCCCGCCGACCACGGCGTCGAGGCACGCGGTCATCTTCGGGATCATCCCGGACTCGAGGCTCGGCAGGAGTTCGCGGAGCTCGTCGACGGCGATGAGGTCGACGATCGAGTCACGGTCGGGCCAGTTGCGGTACAGGCCGGGGACGTCGGTGAGCATCATGAGCTTCGAGGCCCGCAGCGCGATCGCCAGGGCACCCGCCGCAGCGTCCGCGTTCACGTTGAGTGCCTGGTCGGGGTGCGCGTCGTCGATCGCGATGCTCGAGACGACCGGGATCCGGCCGGCCTCGATCGCGGCGAGCACACCGGACGGGTCGACGTGGGTGATGTCCCCGACGTGGCCGAGGTCGTACTCCTGCCCGTCGACGACAACGCCCTTCTTCTCGCCGGTGAACAGCGAGCCGCCGTCGCCGAACACGCCGACGGCCAGGCCCTCGCCGTGTTCGTTCACCAAGTCGACGATCTCGCGGTTGACCTCGCCGGCCAGGACGTCGCGGACGACGGTGATCGCCTCGGTCGTCGTGACGCGGTAGCCGCCGCGGAACTCGGACTCGATGCCCTGTTCCTTGAGGGCCGCGGAGATCTGCGGGCCGCCGCCGTGCACGACGACGGGGTGCAGACCGGCGTAGCGCAGGTAGACCATGTCCTCGGCGAAGGCGCGCTTCAGGTCCTCGTTCACCATGGCGTTGCCGCCGAACTTGACCACGACGACCTTGCCCGAGAAGCGCTTCAGCCAGGGCAGCGACTCGATGAGCGTCGCGGCCTTGACCGCGGCGAACTCGTGTTCTTCTTCCTTCGTGAGGGGTGTGCCGGCCCCGTTCGTGTCCGCCGCCATCAGCTGGAGTACGCGCTGTTCTCGTGCACGTAGTCGTGCGTGAGGTCGTTGGTCAGGATCGTGGCCGAGTGCGTGCCGACACCGAGGTCGATGCGCACGTGGGTGTCACGCGGCGTCAGGTCGACGGAGTCGCTCGGTTCGTCGGGTGCGCCCGCGTGGCAGACCCGGACGCCGTTCATGCTGACGTCCACCGCGTACGGGTCGAACTCGGCGTCGGTCGTGCCGATCGCCGCGAGCACCCGGCCCCAGTTCGGGTCGTTGCCGAAGACGGCCGCCTTGAACAGGTTGTTCCGGGCGACGCTCCGACCGACGGTCACGGCGTCGTCCTCCGTCGCGGCGTGCACGACCTCGATCGCGATGTCGTGGCTCGCACCCTCGGCGTCCTGCTGCAGCTGGCGGGCCAGATCGGCGCAGACCGCGGTCAGGGCTTCCTGGAAGTCACCGACCTCGGGCGTCACCCCGCTCGCACCCGACGACAGCAGCACGACGGTGTCGTTCGTGGACATGCAGCCGTCGGAGTCGACTCGGTCGAACGTGATGCGGGTGGCGGCACGGAGCGCCTGGTCGAGCTGGTCCGGCGTCTGCACGGCGTCGGTCGTGATGACGACGAGCATCGTCGCGAGGCCCGGGGCGAGCATCCCGGCACCCTTGGCCATGCCGCCGACGGTCCAGCCGTCCTCGGTCACGACGGACTGCTTGGCCTTCGTGTCCGTCGTCATGATCGCGGTCGCCGCATCGGGACCGCCGTCGCTGCTGAGTGCAGTGCTCGCCAGGTCGACGCCACGGAGCACGTTGTCGCGGAAGGTCTGGTCGCCGACACCGATGAGCCCGGTGGAGCAGACGACGACGTCGCCGGCTCCGATCCCGAGGGCGTCGCCCACGGCCTCGGCCGTCAGGTGCGTGGTCTGGAAGCCGAACGGGCCGGTGAAGCAGTTCGCGCCGCCGGAGTTCAGGACGACGGCACGCGCGACGCCGTCACCGACGACCTGGCGGGACCAGATCACGGGATGCGCCTGGGCCCGGTTGCTGGTGAAGACGGCGGCCACGGCCGCGTCGGGGCCGTCGTTGACGACGAGGGCCACGTCCGGCTTGCCGCTCGTCTTGAGGCCTGCGGTGACACCGGCGGCGCGGAAGCCCGCTGCCGCGGTGACGCCCTGGAGGCCCGGCTCGGTCTGGGTGGTCGTGCCTGCGTCGGTCACGGTGCGACTCCGTCCACGCTGAGGCCCGTGGTCTCGGGGAGACCGAGGGCGATGTTCGCCGACTGGACCGCGGCGCCGGCCGTGCCCTTGGCGAGGTTGTCGAGCGCGGTCACCGCGACGACGCGGCCTGCGGCCTCGTCGACGGCGATGCCGACGAGCGCGGTGTTCGCACCGATCGTGTCCGCGACCCGGGGGAACTCGCCCTCGGGCAGCAGGTGGACGAAGGGCTCGTCGGCGTAGGCCTGCTCCCAGGCGAGCCGGACGTCGCGTGCGCTGACGCCGGGCGAGAGCTTCGCGGTGGTGGTCGCCAGGATCCCCCGCGACATCGGGACCAGGACCGGCGTGAACGAGATCGTCACGTCGGCGGCCCCCGCGACCTGCAGGTTCTGCTGGATCTCGGGGACGTGCCGGTGCGAGCCACCGACGGCGTAGGCGCTGGCGGACCCCATGATCTCGGAGGCCAGGTAGGTGGTGCTGAGCTTCTTGCCGGCGCCGCTCGGGCCGACGCTGAGCACCGCGACGAGGTCGTCGGACTCGACGAGACCGGCCTGGATGCCCGGCTGGATGCCGAGCGTCACCGCGGTGACGTTGCATCCGGGGACCGCGATGCGCTTCGTGCCGACCAGGGCGGAACGCTGCTTGCCCTGCGACGCGATGTCGTCGACCTCGCGCCATTCATCGGCCGAACCCGGGGTGGGCGCCGCGAGCAGGAGCTCGGGCAGCCCGTAGGTCCACGCGCCGAAGTAGTCACCGCCGTAGAACCGCTCCCACGCCGCCGGGTCCGTCAGCCGGTGGTCGGCGCCGCAGTCGATGACGAGCGCGTCGTCGCCGAGTTCCGCGGTGATCGCACCCGACTGCCCGTGCGGCAGCGCCAGGAAGACCACGTCGTGCCCGCGCAGCGTCTCGGCCGTCGTCTCCGCCAGCGTCAGGTGCGACAGGGAACGGAGGTGCGGCTGGGTCGCGATCAGGGGCTGTCCGGCGTTCGAGAACGCCGTCACCGTCCTGACCTCGAACTCGGGGTGGGCGGAGAGCACGCGCAGGAGCTCACCACCCGCGTAGCCGGAGGCTCCCGCCACGGCGACGGATACGGACATGGGATTCCACCTTTGGTCGGACTGGTCGTCGAGAGAGTCGGAGGCGGCGACCCCGGGCGGTGCTGATCCCGTGTGGGTCAGTCGCGCAGGGTCGCCCCGAATCGCTCGCCGGCACGTCGGACAGCGCCGTCACGGGCCTCGGTGGCCTCGGCAGCGGTCAGCGTGCGGTCCGTGGCACGGAAGCGCAGGGCGAACGTCAGGGACTTCTGTCCCTCGTCCACGCCGGAGCCCCGGTAGTCATCCACGAGCCGAGCATACTCCAACAGGTCTCCGGCGCCAGAGCGCACCGCATTCAGCACGTCACCGGCCGGCACGCCGGCATCGACGACGAGCGAGAGGTCCTGCGTGGCCGCCGGGTAGGAGACGATCGGCGCGACCGCGACGAGTTCCGGGGCCGCGGCGACCAGCGCGTCGAGGTCGAGCTCGACGACCGCCACCACCCGGGGCAGGACGGCGGCCTCGGCCAGTTCGGGCAGGAGCTCACCGGCGACGCCCACGACCGTGCCGTCGACGAGCAGCGACGCGGCCCGGCCCGGATGGAGGGACGGGTGGGTCGTCTGCGCGACGGTGAGTTCCACACCGACGGCCCAGGCGACCTGGCGGGCAGCGTCGATCGCGTCGGCGATGCCGAACGGTTCTGCCGTGGTGCCGGGCTGCTTGACGACCCGGTGGCCGGTGAGCAGCGCGGCGACGTGGAACGGCTGGGCGGGCAGCGAGGCGTCCAGCGCCTCGAGCATTGCACGGTCGGGCCGGGCGGCGCCCGCCGGGACCTCGTCGGTGCCGAGCGTCACGCCCGTCACCGGCAGGAACACCCGGGACGTCTCGTAGAGCGCGACGTCGACGAGCCCGCGCGACACGTTGCGACGGGCAGCGTCGACCAGGGCCGGAACGCCGCTCCGGCGCAGGAGGTTCTGCTCGCTGTCCAGGGCGTTCGCGAGCACGACGCTCGGTCCGCCCTGCGGGTCGATCCCCGGGTAGGCGTCCTGCGTGGCCGCCGACACGAACGGTGCCGTGACGACCTCGGTCAGGCCCGCCGCGGCCAGCGCCGAGGCGACCCGACGACGAGCCTGCTGGTGCCGGGTCAGGCCCCGACCGGGCGGCGCGACCGGCAGCACGCTGGGGATCCGGTCGTAGCCGACGATGCGCGCGACCTCTTCGACGAGGGTGGTGTCGTCGGTCAGGTCGGGACGCCAGGTGGGCGGGGTGACCGCGAGCTGCTCGCCGTCGGTCTCGACCGTGGCGCCGATCGCACGGAGCGTGTCGATGACCTCGGCGTCGGTGTACTCGACGCCGACGAGCTCGGCCGGACGCGAGAGCCGCATCGTCACGGTCGCCCGCGGCTCGGTGTCGACGAGCGTGGATCCGAGGGCGTCAGCGGTACCGCCGGCGAGCTCGACGAGGAGCTCGACGGCACGGTTCGCCGCGGCCTCGGCCACCTGCGGGTCGACCCCGCGCTCGAAGCGACGGGATGCCTCGCTGGGGAGCTTGTGGCGACGAGCGGTGCGGGCGACGGAGACCTGGTCGAACCCGGCGGCCTCGATCAGGACGTCGGTGGTGCTCGCCGAGATCTCGGTGCGGGCTCCGCCCATGACGCCGGCGAGGCCGACGGGACCGTCGTCGTCGGTGATGACGAGGTCTTCGGGGTCGAGCTTCCGAACCGTGCCGTCGAGGGTCTCGAGCGTCTCGCCAGCGGTCGCCCGACGCACGCCGAGGCCGCCCGCGATGGTCTGCAGGTCGTAACCGTGCAGCGGCTGGCCGAGCTCGAACATGACGTAGTTCGTGATGTCGACGGGCAGGGAGATCGAGCGCACCCCGGCCAGCGAGAGGCGCGACACCATCCAGGACGGTGTCTTGGCGGCCGGGTCGATCCCGCGCACGACGCGCGTGACGAACGTCGACGCTCCGACTCGACCCCGGATCGGGGCCTGGTCGTCGATCGTGACCCGGAACCCCTCGGCCGCACGCGGCGCGACGCGGTCGACGGGGTCGTGGAAGCGGGCTCCGGTGGCGTGCGCGTACTCACGGGCGACCCCGCGCATGCTGAGGACGTAGCCGCGGTCCGGCGTGACGTTGATCTCGACCGCGGCGTCTTCGAGGCCGAGGAGCGCGATGGCGTCGGCACCGACGGTGGGGTCCATGCCGAGGTCGGCGAAGCGCAGGATGCCGTCGTGCTCTTCGCCCAGCCCGAGCTCGCGGGCCGAGGCGATCATGCCGTCGGACACGTGCCCGTAGGTCTTGCGGGCGGCGATCGGGAACGGCCCCGGCAGGACTGCGCCGGGCAGCGTGACGACGACGAGGTCGCCGACGTCGAAGTTGTGCGCGCCGCAGACGATGCCGCGAGGCTCGGCTTCGCCGACGTCCACCTGGCACCAGTTGATGGTCTTGCCGTTCTTCTGCGGCTCGGGGACGCGCTCGAGGATCCGACCGACCACGATGGGGCCGGTCAGGTCGAAGGTGTGGACGTCCTCTTCCTCGAAGCCGACCGACACGAGCGCCGCGTGGACGTGCTCGAGGGTGACGTCCTCGGGGAGGTCGACAGACTCACCGAGCCAACGGAGTGGGACGCGCATCAGACCACCGTTCCGAACTGCTGCGAGAAGCGGATGTCGCCCTCGAGGAAGTCACGCATGTCGTTCAGGCCGTTGCGGAACTGCAGTGTCCGCTCGATGCCCATGCCGAACGCGAAGCCCTGGTACTCGTCGGGATCGATGCCGGCGGCACGCAGGACGTTGGGGTTCACCATGCCGCAGCCACCCCACTCGACCCACCGCGCGCCACCCTTGGCGTTCGGCTGCCAGACGTCCATCTCGGCGCTGGGCTCGGTGAACGGGAAGTAGTTCGGGCGGAGCCGGATCTGCGCCTCGGCGCCGAACATCTGCCGGGCGAAGTGCTCGAGCGTGCCGCGCAGGTGCGCCATCGTCAGGCCCTTGTCGATCGCGATGCCCTCGACCTGGGTGAAGACCGGCAGGTGCGTGGCGTCGAGCTCGTCGGCACGGTAGACGCGACCCGGCGCGATGACGTACAGCGGGAGGTCGCGCGACAGCAGCGACCGCACCTGCACCGGCGAGGTGTGGGTGCGCATGACCAGGTGCCGGTCGACGGGCTCGACGAAGATCGTGTCCGCCATGGCCCGGGCCGGGTGGTCCTGGTCGAAGTTCAGGGCGTCGAAGTTGAACCACTCGTGCTCGAGCTCGGGGCCTTCTGCCACTTCCCACCCCATGCCGACGAAGATGTCGGCGACGGCTTCGTTCAGCAGCGAGAGCGGGTGGCGGGAGCCGGTGGCGCGGTGGACCGGCAACGCGGTGACGTCGACGCGCTCGGCTTCGAGCCGTGCGTGTTCCTCGGCCACCGCGAGGACGGATTCCTGCTCGGCGATCGCCGCGTTCACCCGCCCACGGGCCTGCCCGACGAGCTTGCCCGCCGCGGCCTTCTGCTCCGGCGGCACACTGCGCATCGATGCGTTCATCCGCGCCAACGGTGACTGCTCACCGGTGTGCTCGGCCCTGGCCTGCTTCAGTTCGGCGACCGTCGTCGTGGCACGGACGGCGGCGAGGGCCGCGTCCACCGCGTCGGCGACGGCCGATTCGCTGATCTCGAGAGGTTCTGACACGAGACCCAAGCCTACCGGCCGTCGGGATACCACCCACCTGCACCGAGCGGACGGTGGATGACCGATGCCGACGACCGGCCTGGGGAGGGAGGAGCGTCAGCTCCGGAGCGCGAAGGCCGACTCGTACAGGCACACCGACGCGGCCGTGGCGAGGTTCATCGACTCCGCCTGCCCGTAGATCGGCACCTTGACGGCCCGGTCGACGAGCGCCAGGTCGTCGGCGGTGAGTCCGCGGGCCTCGTTGCCGAAGACCCACGCGGTCGGACCGTCGAGCATCCCCTCAGCGCGGACCACCGGCAGGTCGTCGCCCGAGACGTCCGCCGCGAGCACCGTGTAGCCGAGGGCCTTCGCCCGCTCGATCGTGTCGGCCAGGGTCACGCCGACGGACACCGGGACGTGGAACAGGGACCCGGTCGTCGACCGGACGACCTTCGGGTTGTACGGGTCGACCGAGCGTCCGGTCAGCACCACCGCGTCGGCGCCGGCTGCGTCGGCGGCCCGGATGATCGTGCCGGCGTTCCCCGGGTCCCGCACCTCTTCGAGGATGGCGACCAGTCCGGGCAACGCGGCCTGCTCGTCGGACGCATCACGGGCCTCCCGGTCGGCGGCGGCCGCAGCGCGGTCCGGGAAGACGTCCTTCACCGACGTCGGGAACTGCTGGCACACCGCCACCACGCCCTGCGGGGTGACCGTGTCGGCCATGGCGTCGAGCACCTGCTCGGTCACGAACCAGATGTCCACCGGCGCGTGGTCGAGCCCGTAGCGGGCTGCGGCGGTCGGGGTCACGTAGAGCTCGCGCAGGAGCTCCGGGGCGTACTCCAGCGCTTCGCGGACCGCTTGGGGCCCTTCCAGCAGGAACAGGCCGGTCTCGGCCCGGACGTCCTTCTTGGCCAGGGCCGCAACGGCCTTCACGCGTCCGGCACGGGGGTTCTCGAGGAGATCGCTCACGACCCAAGTCTAGGAACGACGAAACCCCCGCCGTGCGGCGGGGGTTTCGCGAGCAGAAGAACTGACTACGCAGCCTTCGGGGCCGAGGTGTCGGCCGGGAGGGCCTTCTTCGCGGTCTCGACGAGCGCGGTGAAGGTCTCGGGGTTGTTCACCGCGAGGTCGGCGAGGATGCGACGGTCGACCTCGACGCCGGCCAGGTTGAGACCCTGGATGAGGCGGTTGTAGGTCAGGCCGTTCGCACGGGACGCAGCGTTGATGCGCTGGATCCAGAGGCGACGGAACTCGCCCTTCTTCGCGTGACGGTCGCGGTACGCGTAGACGAGGGAGTGGGTGACCTGCTCCTTGGCCTTGCGGTACAGGCGCGAACGCTGGCCGCGGTAGCCCTCGGCGCGTTCGAGGATGACGCGGCGCTTCTTGGCGGCGTTGACCGCTCTCTTTACTCGTGCCATTGCACTATTCCTTTACGATCCGGGGGCTCAGTGGCCGAGGAGCTTCTTGACGTTCTTCGCGTCACCCTTGGAGAGGACCTGGTCCTCGTTCAGGCGGGCCTTGCGCTTGGAGCTCTTGACCTCGAGGTTGTGACGCATACCGGCCTGCTGCTTCATGATCTTGCCGGTACCGGTGACCTTGAAGCGCTTCTTCGACCCGGAGTGGGTCTTCTGCTTGGGCATGGTGGTGCCTTTCCGTGGGATGGATGGGGGGCCGCGTCGTTGCGGGTTCGGTCCGGGGACCTATTCGGCCGCGGCGTCCGTGGATTCCGCAGCTGCCTCGGACGTGGAACCGGCCTCGGCCTCGTCCTTGCCCTTCGCGGCGTGCTCGGTGGCACGACGCTCGGCCTTCTGTGCAGCACGCTTGGCGTTCTGCTCGCCCTTGACGTCGGACTTGTTCTTGAGCGGGGCGATGATCATCGTCATGTTGCGACCGTCCTGGGTCGGACGCGACTCGACGACACCGAACTCGGCGATCTCTTCCGCGAACTTCTGGAGGAGACGGACACCCTGCTCCGGACGCGACTGCTCGCGGCCACGGAAGAGGATCATCGCCTTCACCTTGTCGCCGCCGAGGAGGAACCCCTCGGCGCGCTTGCGCTTCGTCTCGTAGTCGTGCACGTCGATCTTCAGGCGGAAACGGACCTCTTTCAGGTCCGTGTTCACCTGGTTGCGACGGGCTTCCTTGGCCTTCTGAGCGGCTTCGTACTTGAACTTGCCGTAGTCCATGATCTTGGCCACGGGCGGCTTCGAGTTCGGCGCGACCTCGACCAGATCCAGTTCGGCTTCCTGCGCGAGACGCAGTGCCATGGCGATCGGGACAACGCCGACCTGCTCACCCTGCGGACCGACGAGTCGGACTTCGGGAACGCGGATTCGGTCGTTGGTACGGGGATCGGTGATGCGGAGCTCCTTCAATCAGGTGGTGGCCGTCCGGGGCGTTTGCCCTGGACGACAGCACGAGAGAGGAGATCTGACGCACGGGATGTCGACCCGTTCGGCAGCCGCCCTGCATCGGATCCGTGGGATCCGACCGACGGGTGCAACACGTGCACTCGCGGAGCGGTGGTGACCCGGTAGCCTGGTGGAACGCGGCCGCGGGTGGGAGAGACTCCTCTTTCGTGACACCGTCCGGGTGTTGTCGAGGATCTTGATCTCAGGAGAACTGATGTCAAGGGAACTGACGGCACACGGACAGCATCTGCCGCGAGCAAGCCTAGCAGAGGAGCACCGTGAGCGACACCCCGATCGACGACACCGGCATCGACGCCGCCAGGGACATCGCGGAGGTGCCGGCGGTCGAACTCATCAACACCGTTGCGGTGCACCTGCTCAGTGCCGCGGCCGTCAAGGTCGGCCTGGCAGACGACCCGCAGGAACAGACCGACCTGGACGAGGCGCGGAAGCTCATCACCGCGCTGGCCGGCCTCGTCACCGCAGCCGCGACCGAGATCGGCGACCACCACGCACGTCCGCTCCGCGACGGACTCCGGTCGCTGCAGCTCGCCTTCCGCGAGGCGTCGGCGATCCCGGACCCGATCGGTGCCGGACCGGGCGAGAAGTACACGGGTCCCGTCAACTAGACGACGTCACCCGGTGACGGACGGGAGGCCCGTGGCGGTGTCGCCACGGGCCTCCCGTCCGTTCGTGGGTCGCGCTCAGGACCCGCTGTCACCGACCAGGCGCGCGACGGCCGCGAGCGGGATCCCGACCCAGTCGGGTCGGTTGCGGGTCTCGTAGACGACCTCGTAGACCGCCTTGTCGAGCTCGAAGGAGTCGAGCAGCGCGCCGTGGGCGGTGAGGTCCGCGCCGGCGCCCCGCTGGTAGCCCTCGAGGAAGCGTGCCCGCGCCTCGGCCGCCCAGGCGGCCGCGTCGACCGGTTCGGCGTCGTGCGCCAGCGCACCCGCGACGTAGTCGAACGATCGGAGCATGCCCGCGACGTCGCGCAGGGTGACGTCCGGCAGCGAGCGTTCGTCGAGGGGGCGGAGCGGCTCGCCCTCGAAGTCCAGGAAGACCCACCCGCGGGGGTCCGGTGCCGACAGGACCTGTCCGAGGTGCAGGTCACCGTGGATGCGCTGCAGGTCCGGCCACGTCGCGTCGGCGGCACGGGCGTAGACCGCGCGGATGGCGTCGACGTGGTCGGCGACGGCCGGGGCCTCGCGGGCGGCGGTGTCGAGTCGGGCGTGCATCGTGGCGACGGCGGCGTCCCGTCGGGGCGCGTCGGCCGGTTCCGTCGGCAGCGCTCCGGCGAGGGTGCGGTGCACGTCGGCGAGCGCGGTGCCGAGCTGCTCGGCGCGGTCACCGAACGGCGTGCCGGCCTGCGCCTCCTGCAGGGCGACGCGCCAGGCGTCGTCGAGCCCGGGGAGGAACTCCTGGGCGAAGGCGAGGTGCCCCGTCGCCGTGCCGTCCGGGCGTCCGACGTCGGGCCAGTCGGCGCGGAGGGCGCCGTAGACCCGCGGCACGCGCGTGCTGCCCGCCGCCGTGAGGGCGAGCTGCGTGGTCACGTCGGGGTTGTCGCCGTGGTGCAGCACGCGGAAGACCTTGATGATGACACGGTCGCCGGACTCGGTGTCGCAGATGACCGACGTGTTGGACTGCTCACCCGTCAGGACGCGGGCGGCGGTGACCCGGCCGATCGGGCTGAGGCTGTCCGGTGCCGCGTCGATGCGTGCGGCGAGTGCCGACACCCACGCGAGATCGGTGGTGGCGTCGACGATCGCGCCGTCGGGGTCGCTGGTGATCGGTGACTGGTAGAGGACGGGGACCGCGGGAGCCTCGTCGAGCACCAGCCGGGTCCCGTCGTCGGCCGAGATCGTCCGGAGGCGTGGCACGGACCCCTTCGAGGCGTACCAGCGGCGGTCGGCGATCCAGGACTCGAGGTCGCGGTCGCTCGGCGTGCTGGTGTCCGGGGCGCTGGTGTCGGGGCCGCTGGCGTCTGCGCGGGTGTCTGCGCTCGTGTCTGCGCGGGTGTCGGGGGCGCTGGGTGCTCCGTCGCTCATGCAGCGGAACCTACGCGCCGGGGCCTGGCGAGGTGCCGAGTCCCCCACAGGACGGGCCGGGGAGCACTCCGTCCACAGAACCCCGCTGCCCCCGGTCTGACACGGGTCTGTCGGACGACACTTGCGGCATGCCCCGATCCGCTGCTGCTCCCGCCCCCGCCGCTGACGCTGCACGTGCGCTCCCCGACCCCCGCCGGACCTGGCGGATCCTCGACGACCGCAGGCTCCCCGCGCTCGAGCCGTTCGCCGCCGACGTCCGCCGCCACGAAGCGGTGACGGTACGCGAGACGGTGTGGGACTCCGACGACCGGGTGCTCGCCGCAGAGGGCGTCGTGCTCACACGCTTGCCGGACGGCGACTGGACGATCGACCGGGGCGGGCACGGGACCGGCCCGGAACCGCTCGGGGGCGTGTCCGACGATCCCCCACGGGACGCCGTCGAGGTGTTCCTGCGTGGTCGTCCACTGCGGACCGTCCTGGTCCGTGACACCACCACGACGCTCGTGACCCTCCGTGGCAGGGACGGCCGGGTGCGGGCCGAGGTCGCCGACGTGCGCGTGGACGACGGCGACCCGGACACCACCGTGCTGCGGTCGTCGCGGTGGTGGGCACTGACGGACGACGGACGCGACGGTGCCACGGCACGAGCGGCCGAACGAGCGCTGCACGACGCGGCGACCGATCCGGTCGACGTCGCGTCGGTGCCGCTCCCCCGGGGCCCGGAGCCGGTGCCGGAGCGCCGACGCGGCCGGGCGAAGCGCCTCCGGCCGGACACCGCCGCCGGGTTCGTCCTGCGGGTGCTCGATGTCCTGCGGCGTGACCTCGTCGCGGTGGATCCCCGGGTACGGGCCGACGAGCCCGAAGCCGTGCACGACCTGCGGAAGGTGCTGCGCCGCCTGCGGAGCGTGCTCGCGGCGTTCCGCGGCGCGCTCGACCGCCAGGCGACCGAAGACCTCCGTGCCGCCCTTGCCGAGACCGGACGGATCGCCGGGACCTCTCGCGATGCCGAGGTGCTGCACGCCGGCCTGTCCCGGTCGGCGGCACACGCCCCCGACGGGTACGTGGACACCGAGACCCTGGACCGCATCGGCGCCGAGACCGCGGAACGTCGCAGCGTCGCCGCTGCTGAACTCCGGCGAGCGCTGCGCTCCGACGCCTGGTTCCGGACACTCGATGCCCTCGACGACCTGCTGCTGCGGGCACCGGCCGGCCCGCACGCGGACGACGACGCGGCCACGTTCGCCGCCCGGCGCATCCGGCACGAGCGGGCACGCGTCGGTCGGCTGCTGGGTGATCCGAGCGATGACCTCGACACCCTGCACGAGGTCCGGAAGGCCGCGCGCCGGTTGCGCTATGCCCTGCAGGCGGCCGGTGACGTGCCCGACGTCGGGAAGCGCCGGCTCGGTCGACTGCGACGGGTGCAGGAGACCCTCGGCGAGACGCTCGACGCCGCACACGCCGCCGATGCGTACCGACGGCTGGCAACCGTGGCAGCGCAGCACGGCGAGGACACGTTCGGGTACGGCGTCCTGGCGACGACCGAGCAGACGGCCAGCACGCAGGGCCTGCACCGATCGCGGAAGCTGCTCGCGCGGCTCTGACCGGGTGCGAGAATCGGGCCGTGCCGCACTACTTCGAGGACCTCGCTGCCGGACAGACCTTCACCACGCCGGGGCGCACCATCACCGAGGCTGACGTGGTGTCGTTCGCCTCGTGGACGAACGACAACAACCAGGTGCACACGGACGTCGAGTTCGCGGGGAAGACCCGGTACGGCCAGCGGATCGTGCACGGGTTGCTCGGCACCTCGCTGTGCCTCGGGCTCATCGCGCGCACGGGCGTCTTCGAGGGGTCCGCGGTGGCACTGCTCGGGATCGACCAGTGGCGGTTCACCGAGCCCGTGTTCATCGGCGACACCGTGACCTGCACCGTCGAGGTCCTCGGCACCCGGCTGACGAGCTCGGGAACGACCGGGATCGTCGAACGAGCGGTGGCCCTGCGGAACCAGCACGGCGTGGTCGTCCAGCAGGGACGGATGGACGTCATGGTGCTCACGCGCGACGCCGCGATCGACTGAGCGACCGCTCGACGAGCGGCCCGCCGAACCTGCTCCGCGCAATCCCGACTCGCTCTTTACAACGATGTACCAGCACGGGAGCATGGACGCATGAGCACGCTCGACGGCATCGTGGCCGCACCTGACTCCGCTTCCGCCCCCGGCCTCCCCCTCGCTTCGCGGCAGGACGGCACGTACCCCCGGCCGCAGATGCTCCGCACCGCCTGGGCCGACCTCGACGGCACGTGGTCGTTCCGGAACGACGGCGACGACGAGGCCTGGCGCACCGGCTTCACCGACGCCCGGGAAATCGTCGTCCCGTTCCCGCCCGAGTCCCCGGCCTCGGGCATCGACGAGCCCGGATTCCACCCGGTGGTCTGGTACTCCCGCGCGATCACCCGCTCGGAGCTCGACGCCGCCGGGTTCGGCACCGGCGCGCCCCGGCTCGTGCTGCACTTCGGTGCCGTCGACCACCGTGCCCGCGTCTGGATCGACGGGCAGTTCATCGGCGGGCACGAGGGCGGCCACACCCCGTTCTCCTTCGACGTCACGGAAGCGCTGGCCGCCGACCCCGACGCCGTGCACACCCTGGTGGTCCGCGCCGAGGACGACCCGCACGACCTGACCCAGCCGCGCGGCAAGCAGGACTGGCACGAGGACCCGCACGCGATCTGGTACCGCCGGACCACGGGGATCTGGCAGACGGTCTGGCTCGAGGCCGTGCCGACCGCCTCGATCGCGTCCCTGCGCTGGACGAACGTCGACCACGCGACCATGCGCCTGACGGTCCGGCTCGACGGTCACCGCACCGGCGGCGAGCGCCTGCGCGTCGAGGCCCGCTGGGACGACCGCGACGAGCACCTCGCCACGATCGAGACCACCGTCGGCGAGACCGGGGACGAGTTCGACGTGGTCGTGCCGATCGCGCGGCAGACGAACGGGCAGGCCGAGGACGAGCTGCACTGGACGCCGGACACGCCCCGGCTGATCGACGCCACGGTCACGCTGCTGCCACGCTCCGGCAACGGCACGACGGTGGGCACGGGCGCGCTCGACGCCGTCGCCAGCTACTTCGGGATCCGGACGGTCGGGGTCGATGGGGGCGCGTTCCTGCTCAACGGCCGACGCCATGACGTCCGCAGTGTCCTGAACCAGGGCTACTGGCCCGAGTCGCACATCGCCGCCCCGTCCCGCCAAGCACTCCGCCGCGAGGTCGAACTCATCAAGGAGCTCGGCTTCAACGCGGCCCGCAACCACCAGAAGATCGAGGACCCGCGGTTCCTGTACTGGGCCGACCGGCTCGGCCTCATGGTGTGGGGCGAGGCCCCCGGCGCCTACGCGTTCTCCCCCCGCGCCGTGCAGCGTCTGATGCATGAGTGGATGGACGCTGTCGAGCGTGACGCCTCGCACCCGTCGATCGTCACGTGGGTGCCCGCCAACGAGAGCTGGGGTGTGCAGCACATCGCCACCGACCCGGCCCAGCAGGCCTACGCCCGGGCCCTCGCCGACGTCACGCGGGCGTTGGACCCGACGCGTCCGGTGATCTCCAACGACGGGTGGGAGCACACGAACTCCGACATCGTCACGATCCACGACTACGAGGGCGACGGACCCCGGCTCGCGGCCACCTACGCGGACGAGACCGCACGGACCCGACTCCTCGGTGGCATCGGGCCGGCGGATCGCCGCATCCTGGTCGGCGGCGCCGAGGACCTGGGCCAGCCGGTGATGCTCACCGAGTTCGGCGGCGTGAACTACCAGCCGGGCGTCCAGCGCGAGGACGGCTGGGGGTACACGTCGGCCACTGACGGCGACGACTGGGTCGCCCGGATCACCGCGCTGTACGACGCGATCCGCGCGAGCTCGTTCCTCGCCGGGTCCTGCTACACGCAGCTCACCGACACCATGCAGGAGACGAACGGCCTGCTCAACGCAGACCGCTCCCCGAAGGTGCCGATCGAGCAGATCCGTCGCGCGGTCACGGGGCGCTAGCCGGGAGGCCCGCACTTCGTGAGCAGGAATGGTCGGGTCCGGCAGACGGACCCGACCAGTACTGCTCACGATGCGCACGGGTTGCCTCGCGCCGGGCGGGTGGCGGCCCGCGATGCGGGGCGCGGCCTGCGATCTGGGAAGATCGGGCGGGTGACGAGCGTGGCGGAAGCGAGCCGGGCCTCCAGGCGGGGGTTCCGCAGCCTGCTGACCGGACGGCGCAGCGCCTGGACCACACCGCTGCTGATCTGGGCGGCCTCGCGGGTGGTCAGCACCGTGCTGCTGGCGACCGTGTACCTGCTGGCGACCGCGAACGGCTGGCCGTTCGCCTCGTACCGGCAGGATCCCTCGTTCTTCACGTTCTCGGGCTCGTGGGACGCCTCGTTCTACCGGACCATCGCCGAGCACGGGTACCCGGCGACGCTGCCGACCGATGACTCCGGGCACGTCCTGCCGAACGCGTGGGCGTTCCTGCCCGTGTTCCCCGCGGTGGTGCGGGTCGTGATGACGCTGACCGGCGCCTCGTTCTGGGTCGCCGGGGTCGTGGTGGCGTCGATCGCCGGAGCGGGCGCCTGCGTGCTGCTGTACCGGCTGGTGCTCGCCGTCGGCTGCTCGCACCGCGCCCGCTGGGCGACGGCCCTGTTCGCGTTCGCGCCGACTGGGTTCCTGCTGCAGGTCGCCTACGCGGAGAGCCTGCTGCTCGTGCTGCTGTTCGGTGCCCTGCTCGCCCTGGTCCGGCGACGGTACTGGCTGATCGCGCCGCTCGGTGTCGTGGCGGCGTTCACGAAGCCCGGGGTCCTCGCGCTGGCGCTGGCCCTGGCCGTGCACCTGGTCGTGCGGTGGGTCGGAGCGCACCGTTCGGGGCGCGCTGCCGGAGTGTTCCCGTGGCGGGACCGGATCGCGATCGTGGTGACCGGCCTGGTCGTCGCGGCTGCGGGACTTGCGTGGCCCGTCATCGCGACGGCCGTGACCGGGCGACCGAACGCCTACCTGGACACCGAGCTGTCGTGGTGGGTGGGGTTCGTCGGCCGGCAGCACTTCGCGCCGCTGACGCCGTGGTTCACGATGGCGTCGACGTGGCTCGGGCCGCTCGGCATCGTGCTCGTCGTCGTGGTGCTCGCCGGCGCGGTGTGGTTCTTCTCGCGCAGGAGCACCCGGGCCCTGGGGACCGACGTGCTCGCGTTCACGGCCTCCTACGGGCTGTACCTGGTGGCGGTGTTCCTGCCGCAGCAGTCGTTGCCGCGGTTGCTCATGCCGATGGCGCCGTTGCTCGGATCGGACGTCTTCGTGCGGACACGGCGGCGGGCGGTGGCGTGGCTGGTCGTCGGGGTGTGCCTGCAGCCGGTCGCGATCGTGCTGCTGTGGTTCCTCGGGTACCCGTGAGCGGTGCTGTCGGTCGGCGCTGCAAGACACCGGTGTTCGCCGGTTGAACACGCGCAGACCGCGGTGCGACGCGCGAACACCGGTGTCTTGCGGGCCGCGACAGCGCTACGCGTCGAAGGTGTGGAACCAGGCCGATCCACCGGGGTGCTGCACCGTGATCATCTCGTCGAGGTCGCGGTAGGGGCCGTCCTGGTTGTGGCTCGCCGACTTGATGCGGATGGTGCCGTCGGGCTCGGTGAAGACCTCGGACACGATGGTGGTGTGGTCCGGTGATCCGTTGGCGTTCCAGTCGAAGAACACGATGTCGCCGACCTGCACCTTGTCGCGCTCGTCCGACGAACGCCGGGTGAGTCCGAACTCGGCCGCGTTGGTCTCGAGCCACGGGTCCATCGTCGGGCAGTAGGTCCACGTCGCACTGTGCTCGGCACCGGCTGACCGGTTGTACCAGTCGGACCGCTGTTCCCACCCGCGGGCGATGAGCGTCTGGCTGACGTAGTTCGCGCAGTCGCCGCCGATCGGGTTCATCGTGCCGTACTCGGCGAGGTTGTAGTCCTTCCAGTACCGCATCGCGTAGGCGAGCTGCCGGTCGACGTCGGTCAGTGCGGCGTAGGCCAGGGTGGTCGAAGCGACCGCGCTGCCCGCAGCGGGCGTCGCGGCGGCAGTCGGGGTCGGCGTGGTCGTCGCGGTGTCCTGGGTGGCGCCGCTCTGCCCGTCGTTCGCGGCGCTGCCGTTGCCGTCAGAGGACTGGTTCGCCGACGCGGTGGGCTCGATCACGGAGGTGAAGAGCGCGACGTCGGCGTCACCGGCGGTGTACATCGCCTGGTGCGGGGCCGTGAAGGTCACCTTCGACGCGGTCGCCGTGACGTCGCGCGCAGCGACACCGCCGACGGTGACGCCCTTGACGGCGGCGAGTCCGGTCCCCGTCACGGTGATCGTGACGCCACCGGCGAGCGGGACCTGCGCTGGAGTGACGGCCTTCGCGACGGGCTTCGCCGTCGGGGTGGACGATGCGTCCGCACCCCCGGAGCTCCCGCGCCCGCCGCCCGAACCCTTGCCCGAGTCGCCGCCCTTGTCGCTGCCGGAGGAGCACGCCGCGACGGCGAGCCCGATCCCGGCGACGCCGGCGAGGGACAGGAGTGCGCGGCGGTTCATCGAGGCAGTCATGACACGACCAGCGTAAGCGACACCTCCGTCGTTCCGACACGGCATGATCGTCTTCGGGGGCGAGCGTCCTCCGTGTCCCAGCGGACCCGTTCGGAAGGAACACACATGCCCGAGAGCCACGACTTCTTCGTCGCCACCGACCCCGAGACCGCCCGTGCCCAGGTGCGTGAGGCGCTGTCACGCGAGGGCTACACCGTCGACGACGCCGAGCAGGGGGCACTCCGTGCGACCCGCGGCAGCCTCGGCCTGACGCTCCTCATCGGCGGCATGGCGAACGACCGCACGTTCCACACCCGCCTCGACGTGCAGATCATGATCGCCCCGGACGGCCGCACGGTCGCCCGACTGCTGCGCGGCTCGGGCAAGTCCGCGATCAAGGGTGGAGCGCTCGGCATCTCCCGCGGCAACCGTGCCTTCGAGCAGGCCGCGAACGCGATCCACACCACCTTCGCGCAGTCCGGCGTGCTGACGGAGAGCATCGCCGGCTGACACGTCGACGTCGGCGCGCGGCGCGCATTTTCCGACAGAACACGAGACGAACGACTCGTGGATCGTCGCGAAGCGCGTGCGGCCTCGTCAGGAGCAGGACCAGTTGCGGTCGATCTCCGTCGAGCCGAACGGCGTCTTGTACTGGGTCATCGCGATCGGGCCGCCGAGGAGCCGCGCACCGGAGCATGCTGCCTGCGCCTGATCGAGACGTCCGTCGCCGATCGCGATCCAGCTCGGCAGCGGCCGGAGCGGGCTCGTGGTCGGGACGGTGCCCATGACGAGCCGGAATTGGTAGGCCGTTGAGTACACGCCGATTCGCGTGACGCCGGCGTCCTGAAGCGCCTTCACCATGCCTTCGAGCGCCGCGCGATTCTGCGACGCGTCGTTGTGCACGTAGGAAAACTGCTCCTCGACGTCGAGCCACCAGCGGTACTGTCCAGGGTTCATCACCCCAGCGAAGTCGACGTTCACCGCGGCTCGTCCGTATCCGTAGACGTATGAGCAGGCCCGGGACGTGATCGGTTTACCGCCGGCACCTGTCGTGCACGTCCCGTACGGGCTGTCGCTCACCGTTCGGCCCTCGAACGTGTTCGACGTCGGCCACTTGACACCTGGCAACGCACCGGGGTTCTGGAAGAGCGAGTAGAGCTGCACGCGGTCCTGGGCCGTACCCCCGACGGACGCACTTGCCCACGCAAGTTCCTCCTGGAAGCACGAATTCTTCACATTGCCGAGGCTTCCGTTGACACCAACGATGCTGAACGATCGATCAGCCGGTACGGCGCTGTTCGCGAAGTTCGGAGAGTCCTTCGCCGCACACTGCGGGTACGAGACATCCACGCCCGTCCCGGACCCGCTGTTGCCGTTGAGGAAGTACCCCACAACGTCGACGTACACGGTGGCCCTGCCCGCCGACACCTTCGCCTGCACCTGTCCTCCGGCTGCGAGCGGCGCGATCAAGGCGTTCCCGATCGTCTGCCCCTTGGCGTAGACCTGCGTCGGCACGCTCGAGGCCAGCCCCGCACCGACGACGCGGAGTGATCCCCCGGTGCTTCCCTTGCCGACCTTCGCGTTGATGACCGCAGCGGTCGCATTGCGCGGGACACCTGCGGTGCCGGCGACGGTGACCTTCTTCGCGGTGGTCCCGGCAGCGACGGTCGCAGCTCGGACCGGGTGCGCGGGGACGAAGACCGAACCGTTGGCGTTCGGCGCGTAGTACCCGACCACGTCGGCGAGCACCCGTGCGGATCCGGAGGAGACTCGCGCTTGCACGGCGCCGCCGGAGAGCCTGACCGTGGTCGTGTTGGCGACGGTGATGCCCTTCTCGTACATCAACGAGACGACCCCGGCGTTGTTGCCGGACGGGGTGATCCGCAGCCGACCACTCGTTGCGGGGCGGGAGACGTCGGTCTGGAGCACCACTGCGGTGGCGTTCGCCGGGACACCCGCCTTCCCCGCGACCACGATCTTCTTCGCCGCGGTGGACACCGTCCCGTTCAGCACGTTCGTCGGCGGCAGCGGCGTGTACGTGGAACCGGAAGTACTCGTGCCGTACCACCCCGTAACGTCGAGCGAAACGGTGGCCTTGCCCGCGGACACCTTCACCTGGGCCTTGCCCGAGGTGAGGCCGACCGTGGTCGTGCCGGAGATCGGCTGCGCCCGACGGAAGTTCTGGATCGCGGGGCTCGCCGTGCCGCCGGCAGGGGCAACACTGACGTACCCGGCGGCGCTCGGGGCGTTCACCGTCGCGGTGAGCACGACAGCCGTGGCCGAAGCGGGGATGCCGTTCCTGCCGCCGAGGGTGACCGTCGTCGCTGTGCTCGTCGCGGTGCCTGACCAGGCTCGTGCCGGTGCGACGGGGGTGAACCGGCCGGTCGTCGGGGCCGCTGCCGATGCCGGCGCGACCGGCCCGACGACGGCGAGCCCGGCGGCGACGGCGAGCACCGTGCCGATCGATGCGATGGCGGTCCTGAAGCGCACGTGTTCCCCCGTTTCCCGCGCCGGTCGGCGCACGGGGAGTCTAGGGCGGTGCGTTGGACAACACACCACCCCTGTCCGTGAACTGTGTCGAACGATCCACCTGACTCTGCCTGTGGAGGACGATCCACTCGACACGTCCGCCAACGACAGAACGGCCCGGAACCTGTGGGTTCCGGGCCGTTCTCGTGGTTGCTACCTGGTGGAGCTAAGGGGATTCGAACCCCTGACCTTCTCATTGCGAACGAGACGCGCTACCAACTGCGCCATAGCCCCAAGTGCTCGATCACACTAGCACCCTCGTTCGGCCCAGCCGAAATCGCAGGTGGTCCTTCGGGCGTGCCGCGGATCAGACCGCGCGGCGCCGTCGCATGATCGCGTCGAGGTCGGCCTGCTGGTAGGCGTCGTCGTCGAGGACACCCATGCCGGACCACTTGCTCGGCGGCCCGGCGGGCTCGTCGGCGGGAGCAGGAGCGGCGGGAGCAGGAGCAGGAGCGCCAGGAGCAACGCCGGCCGACGCAGCAGGGGCCGCGGGGGCCCGGAGCCCGAGCCGTTCGGCCAGACGCCCCTGGTCGTGCGCGGACAGCGACGCCGCAGCCTCTTCGAGTTCGGGTCGCATCCGCGACACCCGCGCCAGCGACGGGTCGGACTCCCCGGCGCGGATCGCGGCAGCTTCGGCCTCGGCTTCCGCCTTGGCCGCGGCGACGCGCTCCTTCAGGCGGGCAGCGAGTTCCGCCGACGACTCGGGCGACGCGGCCGGAGCGGCCGGCCGCTCCACGTAGAGGGGTTTCGGAACGTGGTTCGGGGTCCAGGAGCGGTCTGCTGCAGGCTCGGCAGGCTGCTCGGTCGACAGGGGCGGCGCCGGGTCCGTCCATGCGGTGGACGGCCGGGAGGCGCGGGTCGCGCCCGTCTCGGCGGCCGCGAGACGCTGCTTCCGCGCCGTCGCCACCTGGTGCAGCTGGGCCAGGACCGCTGCGGACCCGCCGGCGGCGACGAGGCCGGCGACACCGACGAGCCAGAGCGACGGTGCCGCGACGAAGACCACGAGGGCGATGACGACGCCGAGCGTGCCGAACAGGGTCGCCCCGAGCCGGGAACGGCGCATGCGCATCGCGGTCAGGGCCGGCACGGCGGACGCCCGCTCGAGCACCGGTGCCTGCTCGGCCAGGCGGCGGGTGATCTCACGCTGCCGTGCGGCTTCGTGGGCTCGGACGATGGCCGTGCGCTTGGCCTCTTCGGACCGGGCGACGCGCTGCGCCTGGGCGAGGGACTTCGCGTTCATCTCGATACGGACCTCGTCCGGCAGCTCGGCGGTCTGCGCGAGGATCCGGAGGGTCTGCTGCAGCCGGATGGCGTTCCGCTCGGTGGCCAGGTACTGGCGGCGGGCGGCCCACGACGGCATCAGGTAGACGAGCCAGAGGACGGCCGCGACGAGCAGGACGATGCCGCCACCCCACGAGCCGATTCCTGCCATGCGAACACGGTAGGGGCGGCGGTTCCCGCGCCGCGTCATTGCCGGACGCGTGTTGCGCGTGTCGGGACGGAATCCGTGGGACGCGAGCCGCGCCTCCAGGCCCGTCAGACGTGGGGCGTCAGATCCGGCGCGTCGTGTCCAGCGGCACCGCCGCCTCGTCGCGTGCGGCGAGCGGCACGGTCCCCACGCCGGGCGGCACCTGCCCCTGCACCCAGCGCTCGAGGACGCCCCCGCGGACCTCTTCCGCCACCAACGCGAAGCAGAAGTGGTCGCGCCAGTCCCCGTTGATGTGGATGTACCGGCGTCGGAGTCCCTCGTACCGGAAGCCGAGCTTCTCGACGACGCGCAGGCTCGGGGCGTTCTCCGGCCGGATGCAGATCTCGATCCGGTGCACGCCGAGCGAGCGGAAGCAGTGGTCGACGGCGAGGGCGACGGAGATCGGCGTCACGTTGTGGCCTGCGGCGTCCTCGACGACCCAGTAGCCGATGGAGGCACTCGCGAGCGAGCCGTAGGAGATGCCGGAGACGTTGAGCTGCCCGACGAAGCGGCCGTCGAGCTCCATCGCGAACGGGAGTCCGAGTCCCGCGCGGGCGTTGGCCTGGAGCGCGCGGATGCTGCCCCGGACGTCGGTGGAGACGTGTCCGGAGGGGTTCGTGGCCTCCCAGGTGCGGAGCCACGAACGGTTCGTCGCGAGTGCCGCGTCGAGGTCGCGGGTGTCGCGGAGCCGGAGGGGCCGGATGGTGACCCGCCCGTGGGACAGGGTCGGGATCGTCGTCATCGCTGGGTTCCTCCGGGGTCCCGCCCCGGTGCGGGACGGGGTGTCCCGCCCGGGTCCGTGATCACCGGACCCGAGCGGGATGGCCGACTATTCGCCCGCGTTGAACTCCTTCAGCCACGACTTGAGGTCAGGGCCGAGGTCATCGCGGTCCGAGGCGAGCTGCACGATCGCCTTGATGTAGTCGAGTTTGTCACCCGTGTCGTACCGGCGTCCACGGAACACGACGCCGTACACGCCGCCGGTCCACTCTTCGGCGCTCGCCATCTTCATGAGCGCGTCGGTCAGCTGGATCTCGCCGCCCTTGCCCGGCTCCTGCTTCTCGAGGACGTCGAAGACCTCGGGACGGATGACGTAGCGGCCGATGATGGCCAGGTTCGAGGGCGCTTCGCCCTGCGGGGGCTTCTCGACGAGGCCGGTGATCTTCACCACGTCGTCGGTGTCGGTCGGCTCGACCGTGGCGATGCCGTACAGGTGGGTCTGCGACTCGGGGACCTCGAGCAGGGCCACGATGGTGGCGTTCTTCTCGCCCTGGACCTCGATCATGCGCTGGAGCAGCGGGTCACGAGCGTCGATGATGTCGTCACCGAGGAGCACGGCGAACGGCTCGCGGCCGACGTGCATCTTCGCGCGGAGCACCGCGTGGCCGAGGCCGAGCGGGTCACCCTGTCGCACGTAGTGCATGTCGGCGAGGTCCGTCGACTGGTTCACCTTCTGCAGCTTCTCGTGGTCGCCCTTCTTGCGGAGGGTCTCCTCGAGCTCCGACACGTGGTCGAAGTGGTTCTCGAGCGCGTTCTTGTTGCGCCCGGTGATCATCAGCACGTCGGTCAGCCCGGCACCGACAGCCTCTTCCACCACGTACTGGATGGCCGGCTTGTCGACGACGGGGAGCATCTCCTTCGGCATCGCCTTGGTCGCGGGGAGGAAGCGGGTACCCAGCCCTGCGGCCGGGATCACCGCCTTCGAAATCTGGAAGCCCATGCTCAGACCGTATCCGATCCCCCTTTCGAGGGCATGTCGTCGCTCCGGGGGACACGGGACCCCGCGTGTTCCCGGCGGGAAGCCGCAACCGTGCCCCTCGGTAGACTCCTGCGCATGATCGCCGATCTCGGGAACGAGAAGCGCGCCCTGCGAGCCGAACTCCGGCAGCGGCGGCGCACCCGGACCACGACCGAACGCGACGCGGACACCGAGACCCTGACCGCGACCCTGCAGCGCTTCGTCGAGGAGCGCCAGGTGACGTCCCTCGCCCTGTACCTGTCCGCACCGGACGAGCCGAACGTGCGGCCGTTCCTGAACTGGGCGTTCGGGCAGGGCATCCGCGTGCTGCTGCCGATCACCCGCGAGGACGGGCTGCTCGACTGGGCCGTGGGCGACGGCGAGAGCGAGACCGAGAGCCTGCTCGGCCTGCCCGAGGTCGTCGGCGAGGTCCTGTCCCCGCTCGCGATCAACGACGTCGACGCGATCCTGGCCCCGGCGGCGGCGGTCGGGCACGACGGCGTCCGGATGGGCTGGGGGCGCGGCTACTACGACAAGACCCTCGGGTCCATGGCGAACCGTCCGCCCGTCTATGCTGTGATCTTCGACGCGGAGTACCTCGACGAGGTCCCGCGCGAACCCCACGACGAACCCGTTGACGGCATCATCACGCCGTCGCGCATCATCACGTTCCGGAGCTGACGTGCCCACCTACTCGTACCGTTGCACCGAGTGCGACAACGCGTTCGACATCAAGCAGTCCTTCTCCGACGCCACCCTGACGGAGTGCCCGGTCTGCGGCGGCGTCCTGCGGAAGGTGTTCTCCCCCGTCGGCGTGACCTTCAACGGCGGCGGCTTCTACCGCACCGACTCGCGCCCTGCACCGAAGTCCGAGGGCTCGTCGAGCACCACCGCGAAGTCCGAGCCGAAGAAGTCCGAGCCGGCGAAGAAGGCCGAGTCGAAGCCCAGCGGCTCGAAGCCCGCCGCGTCCTGACGCGGTCTGCGCTCTCCGGATAGGTTGGGGCGCGTCGCCACTCGGCGGCCGTCCTCGACCCGGAAGGAGACCCTCGCATGAAGGGCTTCAAGGAGTTCCTGCTCCGCGGCAACGTCATCGACCTGGCCGTCGCAGTCGTCATCGGTGCGGCGTTCACCGCGATCGTCACCACGATCGTCAACGCCCTGATCAACCCGCTCATCGGTGCGGTGTTCAACGCTTCGAGCCTGGACCAAGCCTTGAAGGTCAAGATCCCCACGGTCTCCGGTGAAGGCGCAACGCTCTACTTCGGCGCGATCATCGGCGCGGTCATCAACTTCGTCATCGTCGCCGCGGTCGTGTACTTCGCGCTCGTCGTGCCCGTCAACCACCTGAAGAAGGTGGCCTTCGAGCGCGTCAAGAACGACGAGCAGCAGACCCCGCAGGACGTCCCCCCGACCGACGTCGAGGTGCTGCTCGAGATCCGCGACCTGCTCCGTCCGCAGAACGGCGGCGCGACCAGCACGGGGGCGCACATCGCCCCGTCGAACGCTCCCGAGGGGCCCGGCATCGGCGGCTCGACGAAGCTCTAGCTCCGGCGTCGTCGCAAGACACCGGTGTTCCCGCTCTGCACCCCCGCAAACCGCGGTGCGCAGCGTGAACACCGGTGTTTTGCGCTGGGGCCCGTCAGGCGGCGGGGACCGCGCGGCGCTTCGCGAACATCGCGACGGCGTACTGCGCGCCGGCGAGAACGTGCCCCGCGGTGCCGAGGTACACGAACACCAGGGCCACGACCCGGACCCACGGCGCGTTCTCGTCGACGGTGTGCACCGCGGAGAACAGCAGCACCGGCAGCCCGACGAACAGCAGCGCCGAGCGGATCTTGCCCGTCCACGTGACGTCCAGGTCCGGGTTGCCGTGGAACAGCACGCTCGACAGGACGACGAGCACCAGGTCGACGAGCACGACGACGGCCACCACCCACCAGGGCAGCAGGCCGACGAGCACCAGGGACAGCACGATCGCGATGATGGCCAGGCGGTCGGCGACGGGGTCGATGGCCTTGCCGAGCTTGGATCCCTGGTCGAACTTGCGGGCGATGAAGCCGTCCGCCCAGTCGCTCACGCCGATCACGACGAGGGCGACGAGCGCCCACCCCGGGTGGCCGGCGACGACGAGGCCGATGAACACCGGGATCAGCACGAGGCGGAACAGCGTGATCAGGTTCGGCCAGGTCTGCCAGTCGGGACGCTGTCGCGCGGTGTCAGTCATCACGGGCCAGGCTACCGGTTACCAGTGCGGGGGGACGTCGCGCCGGAGCTGGTCGTCGTTCTCACCGTCGCGGTGCCGCGCCGGTTCCGGCGACGGCGTCGGGTCGTAGCCCGCCACCGGCTGGGTGGTGACGCGTCTGCGGCGCCGCACCGGGCCTCCCGGCTGGTCCGCCGTCTCGCCTCCGTCAGCGGCGGGACGGACGGGAGGCGCGGCTGACGACGCGTCGTCGACCCGCGTCCACGTGCCCACCAGCTGGTCCGTCTCCGGCGTCACCGGACCGGCGGGCCGCGAGGCCCGGCGGCTCATCGGCGGGCGGGGATCGGTGGGATCGAGATCTCCTGCGTGGCACCGCGGTCGACCCCGAGCACGGACGCGACGGTGTCGGCGACGCGGTCCGGGTCGGAGAACAGCTGGAACGCGTGCACGCGCACGTAGTGCCAGCCGAGTCGGCGGAGGACCTCGGGGCGCAGGCGCAGGGACTCGCGCAGCGATCCCTTGACCAGCGACGCGTCGGTCTCGATCGTGACGCAGACCCCGCCGTGCGCGGCGACGAGGCCGAGCTTGCCGCGGTGTCCGAGCGCCACCGGGATGCCACGCATCTCGAGGCGCCGGGCCAGGTCGACGAGCAGCGGGTCGGAGTCGTCCGGCACGTACTCGGCGGTGGTGCGGGCACGCACCTCGGCCAGGATCTCGGCGAGGGCGACGGTGCCGTGGCCCATGCGCTCGGCCTCGATGTCCGACGGCTGGAAGCAGGTGACGATGACCATCGACCGACGGGCGCGGGTCATGGCGACGGCCAGCAGCCGCTCGCCGCCGGGCTTGCCGAGCGGACCGAAGTCGCGCAGCACACGGCCGTGCGGGGTCCGGCCGTAGCCGATGGAGAACACGACGCGGTCGCGGCTCTGCGCCACCGACTGCTCGAGCGTCGCCACGATGAACGGCTCGGCACGGTCGCCGATGACGAACTCGGTCAGGTCCTTGTGCCCCTGGGCGGCGGTCAGCACGGCCTGCTCGACACGCACGGCGTGCTTCGCCGATGCGGTGATGACCATGAGGGACTCGGTCGGACGGGTGCGGGCGTGGTCGATGACGAGGCGGACCACGCGGTCGACCTCGGCGTCGACGCTCTCGACGGCACCGGACTCGGGGTCCGGGACAGCCTTGCCGTCGCTGACGTAGTCGAGCGCGATCGAGCCGTGGCCGAGGAACGAGCCGGCCCACGGCAGGGACTCGATCTTGCCGCCGTAGAAGCGACGGTTCACGAGCTCGGCCAGGTCCTCGCCGCCGGCGCGGTACGACCGCGACAGTGACAGGGTCGGCAGCAAGGTGGACAGCTTCGCCAGGGCGGAGTCGGCGTGGAACGCGTCGAGCGTGCCCTCGTCGACCTGCAGCGCCCGATGCTCGGGGTCCACGGCGATGCGGAACGGCGAGGGCGTCTGAGTGACCGGGTCGCCGAACACGACGGTCTGGCGGGCACGGCGGACGGCACCGACGGTCTCGGCGATCGTCACGGCGCCGGCGTCGACCAGGATCACGGTGTCGAACGGCATCGTGTCGGCGATCTGCGGCACCTCGTACGGGCTGGCGAGCCAGACGGGTGCGATCGACCGGGACAGGTGCGGTGCGGAGTCCTGCAGCAGGCGCGAGGTGATCGCGCCGTCGCGGAGCTGGGTCTTGAGTGCGGTCGCTTCTTCGGGCCAGTCGACGAGACCGACCTTCCAGTTCTCGGCGAGCTGCCACGCCAGGCCCTGGGAGACCCCGGCCGCGTGGGCGTCGTCCACCAGGCGGAAGTCGGCCTCGACCCGGTCGAGCATGTCGGTGTTCGCGCCGAGCAGGGCCCGGTCGGACTCGAGCATGGTCTCGAGAGCGGACTGCCACCAGGCGAGCTCGAGCTCGGCCGGCACCTGCACGTCCGGCACGTGCCGGTTCGCCAGGTCGGTGATGAGCGGTTCGAGCTGCAGGTCGCGCAGGGTCTGCATGAGCTCGGTGCGCTCCTGCAGGTTGTGCAGGACGTCGGACTCGGCGGCGAGCTCGGCGATGGTCGGGACGAGCTGGTCGACCGGCGTGTTCGCGAGCTGGCGGTCACGCTCGGTGCGGCCCAGCGGCTCGTCGAGGCGCGCGAGGTCCTCGGCGACGTTCGAGAACAGCACCTGGACGTCGGCGATGCCGGTGGGTACCTCGGGGTTCACGCCGGCGGCGACGTAGCGCTGCCAGAGCACCCGCTGCTGCTGGACGCGGGTCAGGGCCTCGTGCAGGTCGGACACGTGCACGCCCGGTCGGACGTACTCGCGGGCGAGCTTCTTGAGCCGGCGACGGTTCGTCGACGACATCGGGGCTCCCTCGCCGCGGGGGGCGGTGGCGGCCACGAGCTCGGACACCGAGCGGTCGAAGACCACCGGCAGGAAGCGGTCGAGCGTGTCACGGATCTCGGTGAGCAGGCGCAGGTAGATGCCGAGCTCGTTGATGGTCGTGAACTGGCGCATGTGCGTCGAGCTCACCAGGTCGTGGGCGCGGCGGAGCAGGGTCGGCAGGCCATCGGCGTCGAGGTCCTTCGCGATGCGGTGCGCACGCTGGGCACCGTCGCTCGAACCGAACTTCGCGCCGTACCAGGGCGAGTCGTCGGGCCCGTAGCGGAACTCACCGAGGTTCGCAGCGCTGACCATCGTCTCGGCGACGCGCGAGCGGCCTTCGACCATCGAGGCGACGGACTGCTTCGACAGGCGCGCGGTGGTCGACGGGGCGACGGGCAGCAGCGACAGGCGCGACAGCTCGACCAGGCAGTCGAGCACCGAGACGCCGAAGTCGGGGTCCTTGCGGGTGAGCGAACCGCGGTAGTCCTTGAGCACCTTGCGCAGGCGGACCAGGGCGTCGTCGACCTCGCGGAGGTTCGGACGCGCGGCCTTCTCGTTCCGGGCGATCGCACGGACGACGTCACGGCGCAGGGTCGACGGCGTGACCGCGACCCCGGGCAGCTGGACCTCGCCGAAGCGGGCGGCGATGCCCCGCAGGGTGGCGCGGCGCGGGCTCACGACGAGCACGCGCTTGTTCGCGGCGACCAGGCCACCCAGGGCGTTCACGATGGTCTGGGTGCCACCGGTGCCCGGCAGGGTCTTCACGACGATGGAGTTACCGGCCGTGATCTGTGCGATCACGTTCTCCTGCTCGTCGTCGGCGTCGAGCAGGAGCGTGTCGGTCTCCGGGCTGCGCTCGTCCGACGGGGTCTGCTCGACCGGGTGGTAGGACTGCTCGACCTGCCACTTCGCGCTCGGGTTGCCGGCGAGGGCGTCGAGCACGGGGTGCGACAGGTCGCCGGTGTCCTCGACCATGCCGGTCGCGACCTCGGCGAAGGTGGACACCACGAGGCGTGCGTGCACCGAGAAGCCGGGGATGTGCGCGGTCAGGCCACGCAGGCGGTCGATGACGGGGTTCGGCGTGAACGAGCCGTCCTGCTGCGCGAGGGCCACGAAGGACTGCGCGTCGAGGATGACCCCGAACTGCTCGTGCAGCGCGTCGGCGAGGCCCGGGTTGAGCACCGGTTCGCCGAGCAGGCGCACCTCGAAGTCGCGTCCGTGCCGGCGGATCGCCAGGGGACGCAGGAGCACCGGGCCGCGGAACTGCTCGTCGCCGTGCTTCCAGTCGGCCATGCCGATGCCGAGCTTCACGGCGTCGATGCCGCGCACGGTGGCCAGCTCGGTGCCCTTCGCCTCGACGTGTCCGGCGGCCACGCGGGCGGCACGGAGCGCCACCTCGTCGCGGATCAGGCTGGACAGCAGGGTCGTCTTGCCGGTGATGAACTGCGCGAGACCGCCCGGGTGGGTGGTCGAGAGCTCGATGCGGGCGCGCGGGTGGTCGCTGAAGTGCGTGAGCGGGCTCGTGCCGCCGACACCGGTCAGCTGGGTGCGCCAGCCGTCCCACGTCGGTTCGGCCGCGTTGCCGGCCTGCAACCGCGGGTCGCCGAGGCTGATCGCCTGCGGGCTCGTCATCTGCAGCTCCGGGCGGAGCGTGCGGTCCGGCTCGTCGTCGGTCCGTTCCTGGTCCACGTCCTGCTGCTCGTCTCGATCGTCGTCGGGGCGCGCGCGGGCACCCTCGACGGGGACGTCGTCGTTCACGTCGTCCTCACCGTCGGTCACCCTGTCCGCTCGCCACACATCCGACACTGTAGGCGGAACCGGACGGCCTCTCTGGCAATGAACCGAGGTTTCGGGGTTTCCGCACGGACGTGACCGCCGTCCGGCCCGACGTGCGCCACCGTCCGACCCGACGTGCGGCGCGCCCGATCCGACGGCAGCCCCGTCCGGTGTGGTACCAACGGGGCATGGCCATCGACGACCGCACCGCTCCGTCCACCCCCACGCCGAACCGGCGTCGATCGGTCCCCGCCGAGATCTCACGGTCGTGGCTGCTGGTGTCCGGCACCGCCACCGACCGGTTCGACAAGTCCCAGCGCTCCCGCGCCGACCAGATCATCCTGGACATCGAGGACGCCGTCGACCCCGCCGCGAAGCCCTCGGCCCGGCAGGGCGTCGCCGCCTGGCTCGCCGGCGGTGGCGAGGCCTGGGTGCGCATCAACGACGTCACGACGGACTTCTGGGCGGACGACGTCGAGGAGCTCCGCGGCCTGCCCGGGCTGCAGGGCGTCATGCTCGCCAAGACCGAGTCCCCCGCCCAGGTCACCGACACCTGGCACCGGCTCGGCGGCCAGACGCCGGTGATCGCCCTGGTCGAGTCGGCCCTGGGCATCGAGGAGTCCGTGTCGATCGCCAAGGCGCAGGGTGCGTTCCGCCTGGCCTTCGGTTCCGGCGACTACCGCCGCGACACCGGGACCAGCGCCGACACGCTCGCGATGGCGTACCCGCGGTCGAAGCTGGTCGTCGCCTCGCGCGTCGGCGACCTGCCGGGCCCGATCGACGGCCCCACGGTCGGGTCGTCGCACCCGATCCTCCGCGAGCAGTCGCAGGTGGCCGTGTCGCTCGGCCTCACCGGCAAGCTCTGCCTGGACACCGAGCAGCTCCCCGTCATCAACGAGGTCATCTCCCCCACGCCGACCGACGTCGCCTGGGCGCAGGACTTTCTCGACGACTTCGAGGCCCGCGGCCGGGTCATCCGCGACGGTTCCGACCTGCCGCGGCTCGGTCGGGCCCAGAAGATCCAGCGGCTCGCACAGGCGTTCGGGGTCGAGGCGCGGTAGGACTGCACGCATGACCTGGTCCAACGTCCCCGGCCCTCCGCCGCAGTCCTCCTCCGGCCCCACGGACGCGCAGCGCGCGGCGTGGGAGCGCGGTGGCACCACGCTGTTCCCGCCGGCGAAGCTCGCCGACCGGATCTCGACGGTGCTGCTCCTGGTGTTCGGTGCCGTCATGACCGCGATCACGGCGGTCGTCGGCATCGTCGCGATCGCCTCGGCCACGGCGGAGTGCGACGCCTCGTCGGGCTGCACGCCCGGCGGGTACTTCGGTGGCGCGGCCATCGCGGTCGGTGGTGCCTTCGTCATCGGGGTCGCCACGATCGTGCTGTCGATCGGCGCGTGGATCCGGCGGAAGCCGTCGTGGTGGATCGCCGCGATCGGCTTCGTGCTCGCGATCGTCGTCATCGTGTGGGGCGGGGTCGTCTTCGCGAACGCCGTCGACAGCGGTTCCGCCTCGTCGTCGGTGTCCGCCAGCGCCTGACCGACACCACGCTTCCGACAGGACACGCGTCGATCGACGCGTGTCCTGTCCGAGAACGCGTGTGCGTTCCGGCCTGGAGGCGCGAAGGCGGGGCCGCCACGCGCCTCCAGTCCGCCTGTCGGTCACGGCCACGGCGTGACCACCTGGGCGTGCGAGCGCACCCCCGGCGCATGCTGGGCCGATGAAGCAACGAGTCATCGGAGACGTGTCCGTCAGTGCCATCGGTCTGGGCGGGATGCCCATGTCGATCGAGGGCCGACCGGACGAACGTCAGTCCATCGCCACGATCCACGCAGCGCTCGAGAACGGTGTCACGCTCATCGACACCGCCGACGCGTACCACCTGGGCGGCCACGACGAGGTGGGGCACAACGAGGAGCTCATCGCGCGGGCCGTCCGGGAGTTCCACGACGACACCTCGGACGTGCTCATCGCGACGAAGGGCGGACACCTGCGCCCCGAGGCCGGCAACTGGGCGCAGAACGGGCACCCGGAGTACCTGAAGGAGGCGGCGAAGGCCTCGGCGAAGCGGCTCGGCGTCGAGCAGATCGGCCTGTACCAGTTCCACCGCCCCGACCCGGCGGTGCCGTACGCCGACTCGATCGGGGCCCTCGCCGAGCTGCTCGACGAGGGCGTCATCCGGATGGCGGGCATCTCGAACGCCGACCCGGACCAGATCCGCACCGCGAACGAGGTCCTCGGCGGACGCCTGGCGTCGGTGCAGAACCAGTACTCGCCGAAGTTCCGGTCGAGCGAGCCGGAACTCGAGCTGTGCGACGAGCTCGGCATCGCGTTCCTGCCGTGGAGCCCCCTCGGTGGCATCGGGAGCGCGGCGGACCTCGGCACGGCGTTCGAGGACTTCGCGTACATCGCCCGCGACCGTGGGGTCACCCCGCAGGTCATCGCCCTGGCGTGGGAGCTGCAGAAGAGCGACGTCGTCGTGCCGATCCCCGGTGCGTCGCGGCCGCAGTCCATCCTGAACTCGATCACGGCGCCGACCGTGCGGCTGCGGCCGGAGGACGTCGCACGCCTCGACGCCTCGCAGCCCGCGGCCGTCTGACGCCCGTTCCCCCGACGGGGGAAGCACGACGCCCCGCCGCTCCTGGTCCAGGAGCGGCGGGGCGTCGTCGTGCGTGGCCGGGCGTGCGCCCGCTCAGCTCTTGGCGGGGCAGACCGCCGAGACCTGGTCGAGCGTGGTCTGCACCTCGGACTGGGCCTTCGTGACCTCGGTGGAGTCCTCGGCCGCGCCGGAGCGGATGGCCGAGCTGTAGCCCTTGGCCGCGCCGGAGAAGTCCTCGAACGTGTCGTGCACCTGGTCGTTCGAGACCTTCGTCAGCGCCGAGTCGATGCGCTGGACGAACTCGTCGACGAGTGCCGCACGGGCCTTCGGCTCGGCCGGGGCAGAGCTGGAACCCTGCTCCTTGAGGAACGACGCGAGTTCGTTCTCGAGCAGCGAGCAGGCTTCCTGCTTGGTCTGGACGGGTGCCGCTGCGGCGGTCTTCGAGGCCGACGGTGCGCTGGACGAGCCCGAGTCGCCCCCGGAAGAGCCGCCGTCGGACGAACCGCCGTCGCCGCCCGAGCAGCCGGCGAGCAGCGTGAGTGCGAGGCCGGCGGTGGCGAGCGCGGTGAGGGTGCGGCGCATCAGGAGTTGCACTCCTTCTGGAACGCGTTGCCGGCGTCCTGCACCTTGGTGCTGGACTTCGTCAGGGCCGAGACGTCGGCCGACTGCGGGTCGTCGGCGATGTCCTCGATGTCGTCGACCAGGTCGCCGTACGCCTCTTCGAAGGCGTCGCCCTTGGCCTTCAGGTCGTCGTCCGACAGGTCGTCGACGCCGTCGGAGATCTTCTCGTCGAGCTCCTTGAGCTTCGTGACGGCGGCGTCCGGGTCGGACTGCAGGTTCGCGGCCTCCGACTGGACGCCCTGGGCGGCGGACTTGACCGTCTTCTCGAACTGCGTGCACTGTTCGGCCTTGGACGGCCCGGTCGAGCAACCGGCGAGCAGCGTGAGTGCGAGGCCGGCGGTGGCCAGCGCGATGAGCTTCTTGGGCATGGTGGAGAGTCCCCCTCGATCTGTCCGCACTCCCCCGGATGAGGTGCAGATCCGTCATCGAGCGTACAGGGAACATCCACAGGGAGACCGGCCGGGTTGTGGGCGACCGGCACCCGGCCGGAGGCACGTGGCGCGTACCGTCGAGGGCATGCGAGCCATCACGTTCGACGACGCTTCCATGTCCGTCACCGACCTGCCCGACCCGGAACCCGGCACGGACGAGGTCCTGATCGAGGTCGCCGCGGCCGGCGTCAACAACGCCGACCTGCAGCAGCGCGCGGGGAACTACCCGCCGCCGCCCGGGGCATCGGAGGTCCTCGGGCTCGAGGTCTCCGGCATCGTGCGGGCCGTCGGTGCGGGCGTCACGACCGTGGCGGTGGGCGACCGCGTGTGCGCGCTGCTCTCCGGCGGCGGGTACGCGGCACTCGTGGTCGCGCCGGTCACCCAGGTGCTGCCGGTCCCCGAGAGCGTCGACCTGGTCGAGGCGGCCGGGCTGCCCGAGGCCGCCTGCACCGTCTATTCCAACATCGGCATGCTCGCCGGGCTCCGGCCGGGGCAGACGCTCCTGGTGCACGGCGGTACGGGCGGCATGGGGTCACACGCGGTGCTGTGGGCGAAGGCCCTCGGTGCGACGGTGATCGCGACGAGCGGCGGCGACCGCAAGGTCGCCGCGTCCCGTGACCTCGGTGCCGACCTGGTGATCGACCACCGCACCGAGGACTTCGTGGAACGCGTCATGGCGTTCACCGACGGTGTCGGCGTCGACGTGGTGCTCGACGTCGTCGGACCGTCCTACCTGGAGCGGAACCTGCAGGCCCTCGCACCGAACGGGCACATCGCGGTCATCGCCTCGGGCAGCGGCCGCACCGCCGAGCTCGACTTCGGGGTGCTGATGCGGAAGCGCGCGACGATCAGCGGCACGACCCTGCGCGCACGGCCACTCGCCGAGAAGGCCGCCATCGTCGAGGCGGTCCGCTACAACGTCTGGCCGCTGGTCGCCGCCGGCCGGGTGCGCCCGGTCATCGACTCGGTGCTGCCCCTGGCCGAGGTCGAGGAGGCCCACCGCCGCGTGCGCGACGGCGAGGTCATCGGCAAGGTGCTGCTGACGCCCTAGGCGTGCACGCGGGCGAGGAACTCGACGAGCGCCGGGTGCTGCGGGTGGTCGAGGACGTCGGCGGGGGAACCCTGCTCGACGACCTCGCCGCGGTGCAGGAACACGATCCGGTCGGCGACGTTCCGCGCGAAGTGCATCTCGTGCGTCGTCATCAGGATCGTCGAACCCTGTCGCTTCAGCTCGGTGACCAGGTCGAGCACCTCGCCCACGAGCTGCGGGTCGAGGGCGCTCGTGACCTCGTCGAGCAGCAGGAGTTCCGGGTCCGACGCGATCGCCCGGACGATCGCGACGCGCTGCTGCTGCCCACCGGACAGGCGGTCGGGGTACGCATCGGCGAACGAGCCGAGACCGATCCGGTCGAGCAGCCGGCGCGCGGTGTCCTCGGCCTGGGCCCGTCCGATGCCGTGCACCTGGCGGGAGGCGAGCGTGACGTTGTCGAGCACGCTCATGTGCGGGAACAGGTTGAACTGCTGGAACACCACACCGATGCGCGCCCGAACGGCGTCGACGGCGACGCGCGGGTCGGCGATGTCCGTGCCCTGCAGCAGGATCTCGCCGTCGTCGATGCCCTCGAGCAGATTGACCGTCTTGAGCAGCGTCGACTTGCCGGAGCCGGAGGCCCCGATGACGCAGATGACCTGGTGGCGGTGGACCGTCAGGTCGATCCCGCGCAGGACCTCGTGCTCGCCGAAGGCCTTGCGCAACCCGCGCAGTTCGAGGACCGCGGCGTCCGTACCGGACGCACCACGGGCCTCCAGGCCGGCCTCGCTCATACGGTCCCTCCGATCTGTTCGCGCCGCTGCTGGCGACGCGCGATCGCGTCCGTGACGCGGATCAGCGGCAGGCTGATCACCACGAACAGCAGCCCGGCGACGAAGTACGGCGTGAAGTTGTAGGTCTCGGCCTGCGCGATCTGGGCGGAGCGGACCGCGTCGACGGCCCCGAGGATCGACACCAGACCGACGTCCTTCTGCATCGACACGAAGTCGTTCATCAGCGCCGGAGTGACCTTGCGGATCGCCTGCGGCAGCACCACGAGCCGCAGTGTCTTGGCGTGCGAGAGTCCGAGCGACCGGGCGGCCAGGCGCTGCGAGGGGTGCACGGCCTCCATGCCGGCGCGGAGCACCTCGGCGATGTACGACGAGTAGGTCAGGGTGATCGCGATCGTGCCCCAGACCTCGGCGGGGAGCCGCGGGAACACCCCGAGCCCGGGGATGCCGTAGCCGACCAGGTAGAGCACGATGATGAGCGGCAGGCCGCGGAACAGGTCCGTGTAGCCGGTCGCGAGCATCCGCAGCGGGAAGAACACCGGGTTGCGCAGGCCGCGGACGACCGCGAGCAGCGTGCCGAACACGGCGACGCCGATGGCGCTGAAGAACAGGATCCGGACGTTCAGCCAGAGGCCCAGCAGGATGTCCGGGAACGTGTCGACCGCGGTCTGCGGGTCGAAGAACGACTGCTGCACCGCCGCCCAGCCGGGGGTGTTCACGACGCCGAAGTACACGACGGCGAGCACGACCAGGGTGGAGACGACCGACACCACGACCGAGCGACGGCCACGCTGGCGGCGGTAGAGCCGACGCTCGAGCTCGACCTGGCTCGGCGCGGGTGCGGCGACCGGGGTGCCGGCCCCTGCTGGCAGGGTCATCCGGTTACTTCAGGACCGGCGTGCCGGTCTCCGACGACAGCCACTTGGTCTGCAGGTCCCGCAGGGTGCCGTCGTCGTCGAGGGTCTTCAGGGCCTTGTCGACCTTGCTCGTCAGCTCCGAGCCCTTCGGCAGGACGAAGCCGAACTGGTCGCCCTTGCCGTCGTCGGGGAACTGCGCGGACACGGTGCCGTCGTCGACCTGGGCCGAGGCCATGTAGAACGCCGTCGGCAGGTCGGTGACGATCGCGTCGATCTGCCCGGACTTGAGCGCGAGCACGGCGTCGTCGTTGGAGTTGAACACCTGCGGCGTGACACCGAGGACGTCCTTGACGCTCGCGATGCTCGTCGAACCGGTCGCGACGCCGATCGCATCCTGCTTGAGCGCGGCGATCGTGGTGTCGCCGGCGGCCTTCGACCCGGACGTCGTCACGACCGCCTGGGTCGTCGTGTAGTAGGCGCTCGACATGTCGACGGCCTTCTTGCGCTTCGCGTCGATCGAGAACTGCTGGACGTTGAGGTCCCAGTCCTTCGGGCCCGGCGCGATGGCGCTGTCGAAGGTGCTGCGCTTCCACACGACGTCGGACTTGCCGTAGCCCATCTCCTTCGCGACCGCGTAGGCCACGGCGGACTCGAAGCCCTTGCCGGACTGCGGCTTGTTGTCCTCGACCCAGGGCGAGTACGCCGGGTCACCGGTGGCGATCGTGAGCTTGCCGTCGGTCACGGTGCCGTCGGCGTTGCTGCTGCCCCCGGCGGAGCAGGCCGACAGGGCGAGGGCGGCGACCGCGGCGGTGGCGACGGCGAGGGTGAAGCGGAGGTGACGGGTCACGGTCGGGCCTTCGTGCGAGGGGGGTGGGGGCAGGTCGAAGTGTACTTCGCAGTGGGATACCAACGCGACTCTGGGCGTCACGGTGACCTGGTCTCGTGTCACACACCAGTCGACGGGTCGGGACCGGGCTGGTAGTCTGACGACGCGGGCTGAACCGGGCGCATGCTCGGCTGAGGTCTGAGATCAAGGGGCGTCCCAGCACGGGGCGCCCCCTTTCTGTTTCCTGGACACCCCCGAACGCCGTCACGGCCAGACGACGACGGCGTCGCGCCGTGCGTTCGTCACCTCGGTGCGCCAGACGGGTCGCAGCTCGTCCCACATCGTCTCGTCACAGACACCGCCGGTCTTCGCCCCTGGCGCGAGGCTGTGCCGACGGAAGCGCCGATGGACCCCGCGGACCGTCGCGTCGTCGCCCACGTCGTGCACCAGGAGGATCGGCTTGCCGGGCTGGTCGGACCGGATCCGGAGACGCTGGAGCAGGTAAGCCCCCGCTCGGTCCTCGGGCCGGTATTCCATCGGCCGGGGCTTCCTTGTCGATGACGACCGCGAAGACCCCGGATGCCACGACGGTCAGCGCACCGAGCGACCTCCGGGACACGTCGCGCCGCCTCTCGTCCCCGAGTCCCACGTCGTCGCGTCCGCGCGGTCCACGCCCGTGATTTCCGTCACCAGGTAGTCGGCCGCGGAGCGATCGGCCACCCGGCGGTGGTAATGAGGTAACTGCACTGAAGGGGCCTCAGGATGATGCGGGCCGTGTGACTAGCGCTTTTCGCGAATCGGGACGTCGCTCTCGGTCCGAATGGTCGCGTATCCGTGCTTGCGCTCACGTCGTACGCGAAGATTCATAGCGATGATCAGCGGCACCACAGCCAGAACGCTAAAAAAAATTCCCCATGCGCACGTCTCACCGACGATGAGAGCAACATCGCCGATACCGCTATTCCTACTCACGGCATTGACACCAATTGAGACGGCGCCAATGACGATGAGAAACAGTGCAACCCCGAAGGCTGCATAAATTGCACGCGACCAGGCATGTGCAGAAATACCACCAAGCACCTTGGGCTCACATTCCATGTTTCGCTCTTTCAGTCGTCATCGATTTGAAGTGATTAGAATTTGCCGCGGATGAGATCGTAGCAAGTCGGGAAGCCGATTGTATCCCAGATAAAATGGCCGGTTGCAGTCACGAAAGAGCCGAGCGCATTAATTTGCGCCTTGGTCATCGAACCTCGATCCTTAACGTATTGCTTCACCAGCTTGATGAGACTCTTCATCGTTCCGCCGACCCTTGCGTAGGCCTTCAGAATCGACTTGGAAGCCTTAATGAACTTCTGCGCCTTTGCAAACGCTTTGACGATTTCTGCTCCGCCGAAGAAGAGCGGAGCAATTTCGAGAAGGCAGCCCGCGATGGCCTTTGCCGTTGCGACCACTCCTGGATCTGCTACGACCGGGTAGGTGATGGCTGGGGAACTCAGGTCAACGGTTTGCGTGAGGGTGTTGCCGGCAAGCGTGAAATGCGTTGGCACGGCTACGCCACGAGCATCTTTCGCCCAGGGGACGTCGATATGCCCGATGACGGCGTTGTTGGAGTCGCTGATCGTCACCGAGCCGTCGGATGACAGGGACACAGTTGCTCCTGTTGGGGGCGTGAGCGGGTAGCTGAAGCTTGAGGGGGCTGACACGGAAGTGAGCACAGTGTTGATCTGGACGGTGCCATCGCCGTGAACAATCGGGACAGTGAATGAGCCATTCCCGTTGTCGTAGCTGACGATTCCGCCGGCCTCGACTCGAGCGTCTGACGCTGATCCCGCAAAAGGCAAGGCAGTCAGGAGCGTGTCAACGTCCGCACCCGAGATGTCTTTCGTTGTCAGATCGATCGTCCCGGTTGCATGAGTTGGCACGGTCACATCGACGGCGCCGGTGGAGTTGACCGCAACCGCCCCCGACGAGGTTGTGGTTCCCGCAGTTACGTCAGTGAATGACTCCGGAGAAGCTGCCTGAATGGAAGCTAGAACCGAGGATGGCTGACCGTCGTTCAACCCAAGAGTAAAGGTTTGTGTATTCAAATCATCCGAGCCGGTAGCTATTGCTGCATCGATCTCGTGCCAGCCAGCCTTCGAAGGAATGGTGACACTCAGCGACGTGGGGGCCGCGGTGCTCACCGCCATGGTGTCCAAGGGGTCGCCGTCGATCGTCGCCACCAGAATTGTGTCGCTGTCAGCAGCCGGAGCAGCGGTAACCGTGCATGTAATCGCCGCGGCGGGCAAGGTGTCCACCCACGTCCCAGAGGCATAACCAGCCGGGCACGCGATGGTCGGCGCCGTGGGGTCGGCGTACCAGCCCTGCACGTCGATTACGTAGTCAGTGGCGTCGGCGACGTTGTTGAGGCTGATCTTGCCGTTGTCGCCGAGGGGGACGGTGACCGTGTTGGTGCGAATCTCGTCAGCCTGGAAGTTGATCGCTGTGGTGTCCGGCTTGGTTGTGCCGTCGGCCCATATTGCTGCGCGTCCGTCGCTGCCGCTGTGGGAGACGATGAGGGTCAGCACGACCGCGGTGATGCCGGAGCCCATCACCGGCACGCCAGCCGTGCCGGCGATCTGGATCGACCTGGTCTCGTTCTTCGCCAGGATCGTGTTCCCGGTCGCCCGAGAGTTGTATGCACGTCCCGTCCCGGGGGTGAAGACTGCACCGGTCTGGCCGGCGGCGGTGAAGTAGCCCTGCAGGTCGATGACGAGGTTGACCGTGGACGAGGAGTTCGCGATCGTCATCTTCCCGTCAGCCGACAGCGCCACCTGCGCCTGGATCGACGTGGTGGCAGAGGGTGTGTAGTGCAGCGAGTTCTGCGGCTTCGTGCCGCCCGTGGCGTACGGGGTGAGGTTGCCTTCGGAATTGGTGGAGTTGATCGCGATCAGGTTCACCACAGCACCCGACGCACCAGCCGGGACATCGTTCGCACCGGTGACCTGGATGTCGACGCTCTTCCCGGGTGCGATCGACGCCTTCGGGGCGCCGAGCCCGGAACGTGTGTCGACGAACCGCTTCCCCGCAACCGGGACGAACCCGCCAGCGGCGGTACCGTCGGTGTTCGCGGTGTAGTAGCCCTGCACGTCCAGGATCACCCGCGCCGAAGTCTCAGCCATGATCTGGATCGTGCCATCAGCGCCGACTGCGACGGTGGCAGTGTTGGAGACGTACTCGCCGCTGTTGCCGTTGTAGATCAGCATCGACGTCCGCGACGTGTCCGCGTTTGGGCGGCCAAACAGAGTGCCGTAACCGGGTGCCGTGCCGACCGTGGCGTTCAGCGACACCGCACCCACGGAACCGTCATCCGGAACCCCGCAAGACCCGCCACCTTGATGGTGCGGTACTTGCCCGCCTCCATCGGCGTATTGAACCCACCGGTGCCCTTCGCAGTGTCCAGGATGCGTCCGGTCGCGGGCGTGAACACACCGCCGGTGCCGGTGTCATTGAGCGCTTGCGCCGGTACGGCGACAAGCAGTGAACTAACAAGCGCGAGCGCGCCGAGCGTGGCAGCAGCAATGCTGCGCTTCCTCGAACGCGGAGCGTGCAGCAATGTGCGCACGAGACCCCTCAAGTCATCGAACAGCACGAGTTGCTGTTATCTCGCGCAGCATATGGGAAAGCTGAGTAGGGCGGCCTGGTACCCATTTGGGGGTCAGACGCGAAATCCCAGGTCAAACGGCATTGTTTGCTTTTGGCATGTATGTATCTTCAGGCGCTCTGTGACTCGAGTGGTCTTTAGAGACGGCTTGGTCGCGAAAGATTCTTCGGGGCATGAGTGTACGTCATCTATTCGTAGCCCTTTTGGACGCCTCGCGTTCTGCGTCTTCATCACCGGTCTCAGTCATTTTAAGAATCGTCGCGGCTTCTTGCAACGTGATTCCCGCCGTTCGTGCAGCTTCATCGACGCCGTACCGCCGGCAGATCGCGTCATCGACCTCGATCCGAAGCCGTGGTACGTCAGTCGGCCATCGTGAAGTCGTCGAACGAGAAGCCCGGCGACACCAGGCAGCTCAGCAGCACCTCGCCGTCGCCCGGGATCGTCCGCTGCCACACCCCGCCGCGCACGAACGCCTGCGCGTCGTTCACCCGGTCGCGTCCGGCGTCCGGGCCGAGGGTGATCGTCGCGCCGGGCTCGGGGACGTCGCCGTCACCGCCGAGCTGCAGGTCGACGGTGTCCGGCCCGTGCCACATCCAGATCTCGTCGCTCGTGACCCGGTGCCAGGCGGAGGCCTCGCCCGGGGGCAGCAGGAAGTGGATCAGGGTGGCGGCGGGACGGTCCCCCGCGGGGGTGGTGACCGTCGCCGGCGAGGTCCAGGTGCGGACGTACCAGCCGCCCTCGGGGTGCGGTTCCATGCCGAGGGCGATCGCGCGCTTCGGCACGTCGAGCCACTCGATCAGCTCACCGGTGACGGTTCGGCGTGCGGCCATTCCGGGGTGGGGTGCGGACTCGGTCATCGTTCCTCCTGGTGCGGTGCGGGGATGTCCATGTGCGGGGAAGCCGGCTCGGTGACGACGCCCGCTGCGGCGCGGACGACCCCGCGGATCACGGTGGCGGCCGCCCGCCCGGCGCCGTCCTCGACGAGCTCGGCGAGCGCGTCCGGCACGGTCCGGGCGTCGACGTCGAAGACCGCCAGGTCGGCGCGCGCCCCGACGGCGAGGTGCCCGATGCGGTCCGGTCCGACGGCCAGCCCCATCGCGTGCGCACCACCGAGGGTCGCCGCCGCGAGCAGCCGCTCGTGCAGGTCACGGTGCCCGTAGCCCTGGGCACGAGCGATGCGGTGGAGCGCGGTGACGTCGGCCATCAGGTCGAGGGACGGCGACGACGACAGGGAGTCGGTACCGATCGCGATCGGGCTGCCCTCGCGCAGGTAGTCGGCGACGGGCGGCGGGTCGAGGCCGATGACGGCGTTCGACCGCGGGCACAGTGCGACGGCGGTGCCCCGGGCACGCAGGAGGGCCCGGTCGGCGGCGGTCATGTACACCCCGTGGGCGATGTGGCAGTCCGGCCCGAGCACGCCGAGGCGGTCGACGAACGCGGTCGCGCTGGCACCGAAGCCCAGGGCTCGCAGCGCCCGGAACGACGGCACGTTCGCCAGGTGCCAGTCGTTCCCGTGGCCGACGCCGTCGACCCCGTCGAGCCCGGGGACCGGACCGAGGGCGGTGCGCTCCCCCTCGAATGCCGCTTCACCGAGGTGCAGGTGCAGTCGCAGACCGCGCTGCCGCACGATGTCGGGGAGCTCGAGCAGCGGGGCGACCTCGAGCGAGTACGGCGCGTGCGGGGACAGGCCGGCACCGGGCGTCGTGGGGATCCGGTCGAGTTCGTCGAGCACCTGGTCGCGACCGTGCGACTGCCAAGCGTCGTTCTCCCAGTCCATCACCTCCCAGTACGCGATGCCGCCGAGCCCGGCGTCCTGCAGCGCGGTCGAGGCCTCGATGTCGGTGACGATGTCCGCGATGCTCGTGACGCCGGCCAGGATCGACGCCCGTGCACCGTCCGCGGCTTCGGCCCGCCAGTCGTGCGGTTCGGCGTAGTCGACGTTGAACGCTGCGGCCCAGTCCTCGAATCCGCTGTACTGCCGTTGGCCGACACTGGCCATGCCGGTGTACTGGAGGTGCGAGTGCGCGTTCACGAGTCCGGGCAGGAGCGCGCCACGCCACTGCCGCTCGGTGAAGGTCGCGTCGGACCCGGTGAGCTGGTCGATGACCCACGACCGGTCGCCGACGTGCAGGATCCGGCCGTCCTGCACGGCGACCGCGCCGTCCGCGATCGGTGGCGCCGTCATCGGGACGACGACGCGCGCCGAGTGCACCGTGACCGGGTGCTGTCGGGCGCTCACGCCGGGTCTCCGAAACGGTGCGTCCGGACGTACGGCTCGCGGTCCGCCGGGTGCTCGGCGGGGAGGCCGGGAGGCAGGGGTCGGCTCCCGAACGCGGCGAGCGCCGCGCGGGCGGTCACGTCGTCGACCGCGGGGTCGATCGGCACGACGGCACGCTCCAGCTCGTCGCCGCGTTCCAGGAGCATCCGGACGGCGCCGAGCTGCACGGCGAACGACAGGTCCATGATCTCGACCGGGTTGCCCTCGGCCGCGGTGATGTTGATGCAGCCACCGTCGTCGAGCACGATCGGCCCACCGTCGACCCCGGGGAACACGAACCGCTCGGCCTTCGGCCCCACGTCCTGGCGCCGGGCCCCGGCGGCGAGCGCGTCGTCGATGGCGATCTCCTGGTCGACCCCGCCGGCGACGGCGAGGACCGCACCGTCCGCGCAGGCACGGAGCACCTCGAGGTCGATGGTGTGCGACACCCCGGTGGCGCTCATCACGAGGTCGGCGTCACACACCGCCTCGACGAGCGGGGCCACGGCGTACCCGGCGAACCGCGCCTGCAGGGCGCGGACCGGGTCGGTCTCGGCGACCGTCACCCGGAACCCGAGGGCTGTGAGCACCAGGGCGACCCCTTCGCCGACGTGCCCGAACCCGGCGACGACCGCCGCGCCTCCCGGGATCACCCGGTGTGTGCCGGACGCGAGCCCGTCGACCAGGTCGAGCACCGCGAACACCGTCGACTGCCCGGTGCCGTACCGGTTGTCGAAGAACGTCTTGGTGCGGGCGTCGTTCACCGCGACCACCGGGATGCCGAGCTCGCCGCGCGCTGCCAGCACACGCAGGGGCCGCAGGCCGCTCGTGGTCTCCTCGGCCGCTCCGAGCATCGTCGGCAGCAGGTCCGGGCGTTCCTGGTGGGCGAGCCGGATGACGTGCGAGCCGTCGTCGAGCAGGATGTGCGGCGCGGTGTCGAGCATCGCGAGGGCCAGCTGCTTCTGCTCGGGGAGCGTCGCCGTGCTGCTCGCGAACACCGTCAGGCCGGCGGACCGCAGTGCGTCGGCGACGGCGTCGTCGGTCTCGTCGGCGTGGGCGTAGACGACGACCTCGGCACCGGCGTCACGGAGCAGCAGGCTCAGCACCGCCGTCTTGGGCTCGAGGAACATCGCGACGCCGATGCGCGTACCGCGCAGGAGCCCACCGTCGCGGAGTTCCGCGGCGACCGACCGGGCGACCGGCATCGACCGTCGTGCCCAGCGCAGGCGCGCGTCCGCCGCGGGGTCGTCCTCGGGGTCGCGGCCGGTGGAGACGAGGAAGACGTCGTCGGAGAGCATCGGGACGGCGAGGACGCCGGGGCGGGCGGATGTGACGGGACCGAAGGCGTCCTCGTCGACGGCGGGCATGTGCCGACCGGCGTCGATGACGACCAGGGTGGTGCCGCGCGGGCGGTCGGCGGCCTGCTCGACGGCGGGGGTCGACTCCTCGGGCGTGCCGAGGCACCAGAGCTGGTCGACGAGGTCGGACGGGTGCTGCTGGTCCGACTGATCGGCCTCGTGCGCGCCGAGTGCGGTCAGCAGGTGCCGCAGTGCCGCGGCATCCCGGGCGTCACCGCCGACGATGCGGAACCGTCGGGCGGCGATGAGCAGGTTGGTCGCGGCGGCGAAGCGCCGGACGGCCGCCGAGGCCCAGGCCAGCGTCGCGGGATCGGGTGCTGGCGGCATGTGCCAATCGTAGGGCGAGCGGGGCGCGGGTCCGGCGGCGCTCCGGGAATGCCCGGGGGCACTCCGACGTACTCTCTGCACATGAGCGATGCGACGACTGCCCCCGACCGCGTGACCATGTTCGGCGCCGACTGGTGCCGCGACTGCCGTCGGTCCAAGGCGCTGCTCGACACCCTCGGCGTGGACTACGAGTACGTCGACGTGGAGCAGGACCTGTCCGCGGCCGACCGTGCCGAGGCGATCAGCGGCCGGAAGAACATCCCCGTCGTGGTGCTGCCCAACGGCAAGCACTTCGTCGAGCCGTCGGACGCCGAGCTGCGGGCCGAGCTGGAGGCCTCCGGCGTCGTCTGATCGGCGTTGGCGGTTGCGACTTCACGCGCCCAACGACACCTCACGGGCACTGTGGCGCGTGAGGTGTCGCTGAGCGCGAGCGGTCGCCGCACCGGCACCCCGAGCGGACATCGGATGAATCGGGCATCATGAGCGCGTGATCATCGACGCTCACCACCACCTCTGGGATCCCGCCGACCGGCCGTACCCCTGGATGGACGACTCGGTCGCTCCGATCCGCCGCCGGTTCGACGTGGACGACCTCCGCGCCGCCGCCCGGAGCACCGACGTCACCCGGACGATCGTCGTGCAGGCCGTGCACGACCCCGGCGAGACCGCCTGGCTCCTCGAGCAGCCCGAGCCGGTCGCCGGGGTCGTCGGCTGGGTGGACCTGACCGCCCCGGACGTCGTCGACCGGATCGCCGCACTGATCGCGGGGTCCGGCGGAGACCGGCCGGCCAGCAGCCAGCTGGCGGGCAATCGGCCGGCCAGCAGCCGGCTGGCGGGCAATCGGCCGGCCAGCAGCCAGCTGGTGGGCAATCGGCCGGCCAGCACCCGCCTGGTCGGCATCCGCCACCAGGCGCACGACGAACCGGACCCGGACTGGCTCGCCCGGCCCGAGGTCGTCCGCGGGGTCCGTGCGGTGGCCGCCGCCGGCCTGGTGTTCGACGTGCTCGTCCGAGCGCGTGAGCACCGCGCCGCCCTCGCGCTGCTCGACGCCGTGCCCGAGGGATCGTTCGTCCTCGACCACGCCGGCAAACCCGACATCGCGGGCGGGGACCCCGGGTGGGCGGCCCGGATCGACGACTTCGCTACGCGTCCGAACGTGGCCTGCAAGGTGTCCGGACTGTTCACCGAGGCCGGACCGGAGTGGCGACGGCAGCCCGTCGACCGGTACGTGCGTGCCGTGGTCGAGCGGTTCGGCCCCGATCGGTCGCTGTTCGGGTCGGACTGGCCCGTCTCGACGCTCGCCACGACCTACGACGACGTGGTGCGGCGGACCACCGACGCGCTGGCCGACCTGACCGCGGACGAACGGCAGTCGGTGCTGAGCGGGACGGCGGAGCGCACGTACCTGCATGGGAGGACCCTCAGCACCGACGACCTTGTCGGCAACCCGGAGCAGACATAGGATGTCTCTGGTTGCGCCGGTGCAGCCGGAGAGCGAGGAACGATGCAGTTCGCACGACTCGGCCCCGCGGGCGGCGAGATCCCCGTCGCGGTCGACACCGACGGCGAGGTCCTCGACCTCCGCCCGATCACGACCGACATCGGCGGGGCCTTCCTGGCGTCCGACCCGGTCGCCCGCGTCCGGCACGCGAGGAGCGCCGGGGACCTCCGAGCGCTGCCCGACGCCGAGGGTCTCCGCCGCGGTGCACCGGTGGCCCGTCCCGGCAAGGTCGTCTGCATCGGCCTGAACTACCGCGACCACGCCGCCGAGACCGGCGCCGAGATCCCGACCGAGCCGATCGTGTTCATGAAGGACCCGATGACGGTGATCGGCCCGGACGACGAGGTCCTGATCCCCCGCGGCAGCGAGAAGACCGACTGGGAGATCGAACTCGCCGTCGTCATCGGGCAGACCGCCCGCTACTGCGACTCCGACGAGGCCGCGAGCGCCTGCATCGCCGGCTACGCCATCGCCAACGACGTCTCCGAACGGGCATTCCAGCTCGAGCGCGGCGGGCAGTGGGACAAGGGGAAGTCCTGCGAGACGTTCAACCCGCTCGGCCCGTGGCTGGTCACCCCCGACCAGGTCGACCCGGCGGCGCTCGCACTCCGGCTCACCGTCAACGGCGAGGTGCGGCAGGACGGCACCACGGCGGACATGATCTTCCGACCCGTCGAGATCGTCCGGTACCTGTCGCAGTTCATGGTGCTGTACCCCGGCGACGTCATCAGCACGGGCACCCCGGCCGGGGTCGCCCTGGCCGGACACGCGCCGTACCTGCAGCCCGGCGACGTGGTCGAGCTCACCGCCGACGGGCTCGGCTCGCAGCGCCAGACAGTGGGAGCAGCCTGATGACCGGCACCACCGCGACCGGGATGCCCAGCACCCACGCGGGTCTCCGCGCGATCGTCACCGGCGGCGCCTCCGGCATTGGCGCGGCCATCGCGGCCGCGCTGCAGGAGCGCAGCGCAGCGGTCGCCGTGCTCGACCTGCAACCGTCCGCCGCCGACGGACTCGTCTCCGTCACCTGCGACGTGTCGTCCGACGAGTCCGTCCGTGCCGCCGTCGCGTCGGCCGTCGACCAGCTCGGCGGTCTCGACGTGCTCGTGAACAACGCCGGCATCGGTGCCCAGGGGACGGTCGAGGACAACTCCGACGACGAGTGGCGCCGCGTGTACGAGGTCAACGTGCTCGGCGCCGTGCGCCTGTCCCGCGCCGCACTCCCCCACCTCCGAGCGTCGGGCAGCGCGAGCATCGTCAACACGTGCTCCGTCGCGGCCACCGCCGGGCTGCCCCAGCGGGCGCTCTACTCCGCCACGAAGGGGGCGATCTCCGCACTCACCCGCGCGATGGCCGCCGACCACGTCCGCGAGGGCATCCGCGTCAACGCCGTCAACCCCGGCACCGCCGACACCCCGTGGATCGCGCGACTCCTGTCGTCCGCGGATGACCCGGCCGCCGAACGCGCCGCGCTCGAGGCACGCCAGCCGCACGGACGTCTGGTGCAGGCGGCGGAGGTCGCCGAGGCGGTCGCCTACCTGACGAGCCCGCTCGCCCGGTCGACGACGGGCGTCGAGCTGGCGGTCGACGGCGGGATGCAGGCGCTCCGGCTGCGGCCGGCCTGATGGTCGTCCCGCGGCTCCGCCGCACCGGCCTGGAGGCCCGTCCCGGGTATCGTCGGGACGTCCCGTCGCGCACGCGGCCGGGTCCACAGGAGGTGGTGACGTGGCGTCGTTGACCGACGATGCGATCGCACGCATCCAGCAGATGATCGTGAGCGGCGAGCTCCAACCCGGCCAGCGCCTCCCGCCCGAGAAGGAACTGAGCGAGTCGCTCGGGCTGTCGCGCAACAGCCTCCGTGAAGCGGTGAAGGCGCTCGAGCTGATCCGCGTGCTCGACGTCCGACGGGGCGACGGCACCTACGTGACGTCGCTCGAACCGGGCGTCCTGCTCGAGGCGGTGTCGTTCGTCGTCGACATGCACCACGACCGGTCGCTCGTCGACCTGCTCGAGGTGCGCCGCATCCTGGAACCGGCGTCCGCCGTCCTGGCGACGGCCCGTGCCACGGAGCAGCAGATCGACGAGCTCGCGACCCTGATGCAGTCCGTCGGCGAGGACACCGGCGTCGAGGACCTCGTCGCCCACGACCTGCTGTTCCACTCGACCATCGCGGGCATCGGCGGCAACCAGTACCTGTCCGGGCTGCTCGACGCCCTGTCGAGCAAGACGGTGCGGGTGCGGGTGTGGCGCGGGCTGACGCAGAACGGGTCGGTGCAGCGCACGCTCGACGAGCACGCGGCCATCGTCGACGCCATCCGGCGCCGGGATCCGCAGCTCGTGCAGGCCCTCGTCGTGTCCCACGTCGAAGGTGTCGAGCGCTGGTTGCGGCGCTCCCTCGACTGAACCCGACAATCCTCCCAGGAACCTCGGAGTTGTGTCGGTCCTCGGCCCTGACTCCGGCAACCATGCCGCGGCAACCGCACCCACGAGGAGGACACCGTGCTCGGTCTCATCATCAGCTTGATCATCATCGGACTCATCGCCGGCGCTCTCGCCCGGCTCATCATCCCCGGCAAGCAGAACATCGGCATCCTCATGACGATCGTCCTGGGCATCGTCGGCTCGTTCGTCGGCGGGTTCCTCGGCTACCTGATCTTCAACCACGACGGGAACGACGGCTTCTTCCAGCCCGCCGGCATCATCGGCTCGATCATCGGCGCCATCATCGTGCTGTTCATCTACACGCGCGTCGCCGGCCGCGGTTCGCGCCGCTAGGCACCACGCTGCCGGTCCGACCGGCGCACCACCGAAGTCACCCCGAACCACGCAGACGCGTGGTTCGGGGTGACTTTCGTCGTACGTGGCGTCACATCGCGAGCAGGCCCGCTGCACGCAGGTCGTCCCAGAGCGCCTCGGGCACGACGGCGGCGGCCCGGGCGACATTCGAGCGCACCTGGTCGGCGGACTGCACCCCGAGCGCGATCGCCGCGACCGCCGGGGCCCGACGCGGGAACGCCAGCGCGGCCTCGGGCAGCGTGACCCCGTGGCGCTCGCAGACGTCGGCGACGGAATTCGCCCGCGCGAGCAGCTGCGCGGAGGCCTCGGCGTAGTCGTAGGTCGCACCCGCCGAAGGGCGCTCCTGCCCGAGCAGCCCCGAGTTGTAGACGCCGACCGCCACGACCGCGACGCCCAGCGACGCGCACCGGTCGACGAGCGCCGCCGCCGGTTGCTCGAGCAGGGTGTACCGCCCGGCGAGCATGACGACGTCGCAGAGCCCGGTGTCGACGGCCGCCGACAGCGCCTCGACGGAGTTCGACCCGACGCCGACCGCCCGCACGACGCCCTCGTCGCGGAGCTCGGCGAGCGTCGGCAGCGCCTGGGTCAGACCGTCGGTGAGTGAGTACACGTCCGGGTCGTGCAGGTAGGCGACGTCGACGTGGTCGAGCCCGAGGCGGCCGAGCGACTCGTCGAGCGAGCGCCGCACGCCCGACGGCGACGGGTCCCACTGCCGCACGGTGTCGTCCGGCACCGCGAAACCCCCGGACGCCAGGTCGTCGCCGTCACCGCGCCCGGGCACGAGCACCCGCCCGACCTTCGTCGACACGAGGAACTCCTGCCGGGGCCGTCCGGCGAGCGCCGCCCCGAGCCGCCGTTCGGACAGGCCCAGGCCGTAGTGCGGGGCGGTGTCGAACCCGCGCACCCCGGCGTCCCACGCGGCGTCGACCGTGGCGCGGGCGTCGTCGTCGGACACCGGACGGAGCAGGTTGCCGATGCCGGCCCCGCCGAACCAGAACGGGCCACGGTCGAGGTCGAGATCGGTCACGGGTCCACCTGATCCGCGTGGTGCACCTGGTCCGCCAGCGACCAGACCCGTGGGACCCCGTCGTCGTCGCCCGAGTAGTCGTCGTCCGCCTCGAGCAGCGGGTTGATCGTCTCCTGCCACTCGGCGTTGACCGGGTCGTCGGCGAGCGCCCGGCGCATCGCCCGGTGGTCCTCGACCTCGATCAGGTGGACCAGGTCGAGCCCGTCCCGCCAGATCGTCCAGTCGTGCACGCCGGCCTCGCGCAGTCGCGCCGCGAGCGCGGGCGGGATCGAGGCGTGCACGGTGTCGTACGCCGCCTCGTTCCCGGCCCGCAGTCGTGTCCGCGTCAGGATCCGCTGCATCAGTCGCGCAGGAACAGCTCGACGACGGGCACGGCGACGTCGGGCCGCACGATCGGCAGCGTCAGGGTGAGCGTGCCGGCGGGCTGGCCGCCGAGCCCGGTGTTCTGCGCCCGGGTGCCCGGCGGGATCTCGCGGAAGTGGATCTCCGATGCGTCGTTGAGCAGCTGCGCGTACGCCACCCGGCCGGCGAGGTCGGGCAGGTGCACGTGCTCGAACGGCCACGCGAACAGGTGCAGGTACAGGCGGTTGCCGTTCTGCGTGTAGACGGTGTTCCGCGGGGCGACGAACCGCGACGGCCCCGCCCCGTACACCGAGCGAGCGTGCTGGTGCATCCACGTCCCGATGCCGTCGAGTGTCTGCCGCGAGACCCCGTCGAACTCGCCGCGACCGGTCGGGCCGATGTTGAGCAGCATGTTCCCGTTGTTCGAGACGCCGTCGACGAGCATGCGGACGAGCAGGTCGACCGGCTTCAGGTTCAGGTTGTCGCGGTCGTAGCCCCACGAGCCGTTCAGCGTCTGGCAGGCCTCCCACGGCACCGGGACGCCGTCGACCTCCATCGGCTTGTCGGGCTGGTACTGCTCGGGGGTGACCAGGTCACCGGGGATGTCGAGCCGGTCGTTCACGATGATGCCGGGCTGCAGCCGCTTCGTCAGCGCCATGAGCTCCTCGGACCCCCACTCGTCCCGGCCCTTGCCGCCCCAGATGTCCTCGTGGTCGTTGTCCCGGTACGAGAAGTCGTAGAACAGGTAGTCGATCTGCCCGTAGTCGGTGAGCAGCTCCTCGACCTGACCGTGGAGGTACTCGCGGTAGCGCGACATGTCGCGGCCCTCGTTGAACGCCTCGATCTCCTCCGGCGAGTCGTCGCGCCGGGGGTGCACGCCGTCGACGGTGAAGTCCGGGTGGTGCCAGTCGATGAGCGAGTGGTAGAAGCCGACCCGCAGCCCTTCGGCACGGACGGCGTCGACGAACTCGCGCACGATGTCGCGACCGAACGGGGTGTTCGTGGACTTGTAGTCGGTCAGGGCGGTGTCCCACAGGCAGAAGCCCTCGTGGTGCTTCGTGGTGAGGACGACGTACTTCATCCCCGCCTGCCGTGCCCGACGTGCCCAGTCCGCGGCGTCGAACAGGTCCGGGTCGAAGTGGTCGAAGTACTTCTGGTAGTCCTCGTCGGTGATCCGTTCGCGGTTCTTCACCCACTCGTGCCGTGCGGGCAGGGCGTACAGCCCCCAGTGGATGAACATGCCGAACCGGTCGTGGGAGAACCACGCGGGGAACCCCGCGGAGTCGGTCGCGGTCTGCGGCTCGGCAGGTGCGGTGATGGTCATGAGGCCAGTGTTCCTTTCAGTGGAGGACGAGAGGGTGACGGTCGGCGGGGTCACCGACCGCCGAGACCGCTGGTGACGATCCCCTTGACGAGGTGCTTCTGGAGCAGGATCAGCAGGACCACCGTGGGCAGCATCGAGATCACCGACGCCGCCATCACGAGGTTCCACTCGGAGCCCTGCTGCCCGAAGAACTGCTGCAGGCCGAGCGGGATGGTGCCACGGGCCTCGACGTCGTTGACGATGACGAGCGGCCAGAGGAACGAGTTCCAGTACGCGATGAACGAGAACACGGCGAGGACCGCCATCGTCGGTCGGGCCAGCGGGAGCATCACCGAGAAGAACGTCCGGATCGCTCCGGCTCCGTCCACCCGGGCGGCGTCGTCGAGCTCCTGCGGCACGGTGAGGAAGAACTGCCGCACCAGGAACGCGCCGAGTGCCGTGAACGCCCACGGGATGATGAGTGCCTGGAACGTGTCGACCCACCCGAAGCCCTGCATCATCACGTACATCGGGATGACGAGGACGTCCTGCGGGATCATCAGCGTCGCCAGGAACAGGACGAACACCGTGTTCCGGCCGCGCCACCGCAGTCGCGAGAACGCGTAGCCGGACAGCACCGCGACGGCGACGTTGATCGCCGTGCCGGCCGCGGCGACGAAGACGCCGTTCAGGATGAACCGGGCGAACGGCAGGTACGTGAACGCCTGTGCGTAGTTGCCCCATTCAATGGACGAGCCCCAGAGCGTCGGCGGGGTCGTGAACACGTCGGTCGACGGCTTCAGGCTCGTCGCCACCATGTAGATGAGCGGCGAGACGAACAGCAGGGCCACCAGGCAGAGCAGCACGTAGCCCACCATGTGGCGCACCCGGCCGGTCTGCCGGTGCGTGCGGGGCAGCGCCCGCGGGTTGATCGTCCGGTTGGACGAGGTCAGCTCACTCATAGTGCACCCACCGCTTCTGTCCGAGGAACTGGATGGCCGTGATGCCGAGGATGATGACGAACAGCACCCACGCCCCGGCCGATGCGAGTCCGAGCTGCTGGGTCTGGAACCCCGTGTTGTAGATGTACTGCACCAGGGTCTCGGTGGCGGTGCCGGGGCCGCCCTTCGTCAGGACGAACGGCTGCACGAACACCTGGAACGAGGTGATCAGGGTCATCATCGTCGCGAAGAAGATCGACGGCGAGATGAGCGGGAACTTGATCCGCCAGAACATCTGCCAGGCGTTCGCCCCGTCGAGCTGCGCAGCCTCGATCTGGTTCTCCGGCACCGAGTCGAGCGCCGCCGAGAAGATCAGCATGTTGTAGCCGAACCCCTGCCAGACGCTCATCGCGACGACGGCGAGCATGGCCCAGTTGTCGTCGGCCAGGAAGTTCGGGGCGTTCACGCCGACGGTCGACTGCAGCGTCGCGTCGATGGCACCGCCCGGCTGGTACAGCATCCGCCAGACGACGACGTTCGCGACGATCGGCGTGATGGTCGGGATGAAGAACAGCACGCGGAAGACGTGCCGGTGGCGGATCTTCGGCGTGAGCCAGGCCGCGAGTCCGAGGGACACGACCAGGTTGAGCGGCACGTAGAGCACGACGAACAGCACGGTGTTCAGCGTCACGGTGCGGAAGATCGGGTCGGAGAAGAGCTGCGCGTAGTTCGACAGGCCGGCCCACGAGCGTTCGCCGAGCATCGGCCAGTTCATGAAGCTCACGACGAGCGACGCGAGGATCGGGAACGCCGTGAACACGACGAGGCCGATCGAGTGCGGAGCGGCGAAGGCGGCGCCCCACCAGGAGCGGCGGCCGAGCTCGGCGTCGGCGCCGCTGTCCTTCCGGCGCGGGGCTGCGCCGGTCGCGACCGCGACCGCGGGGGCGGGCAGCGCCGCCTCGGCGGGTGGGTCCTGGATGGTGGTCATGCGACGACCTCCTCGTCGTTCGCGCGGTCCTGGTCAGGGTGGGGATCGGACGGGAGGCCCGTGGCGGGGTCGACCTCCGACTCCGCAGGCTCCGTCGGCGCGGCCCGCGCAACGCTTCGCGTCGCTCGAAGCGGGCCGCGCCCGTCCGTCAGGGGGTGACGCCCGTCACTGCGAGCCGAGCTGGCTCGCGATGGACGACATCGTCTCCTTGCCGGAGGTCTGTCCGTTCACCGCCTGCAGGGCGTACTGCGCGAAGAGCTGGTTGAGCTGGTCGCTCTGCTTGTTGCCGGGCAACGGGGTGGCGTTCTCGAGTCCGGTCTTCAGGGCGTCCTCGACCCCGTCGATGCCGGCGTTGTCGTACCAGGCCTGCTGCGCCGCGGTGCGTGCCGGGAAGGCGCGACCCTGCTCGGCGAGCGAGGTGAGCGTGGCCTCGTTCGTCATCGTGGTGATGGCCTTGAACGCCTGCTCGGGGTACTTGCACTGCTTCGAGATGCCGAAGCCCGACCCGGCGGCGAACGAGCTGGGGCCGTCCGTTCCCGAGGGGATCGTCGTGATGCCCAGGTCGAACTTGACCTTGGCCTTCTGGCTGATGATCGACCAGGGGCCGTCGCTGTACATCGCCACGTCACCGGACACGAACGCGTTGTCGTCGGTGGAACCGTCGGTGCTCGCCTGCGTGGCGTAGCCGTCCTTCACCAGACCGCCGATCCAGTCGAGCCCCTCGGCGAACTCCGCGTTCGAGGCGTCGAGCGTGCCGTCGGCATCGATCACCCGGCCGCCGTTGTAGCCGAGGATCATCGACTCCAGGGGGATGTCCTCCACGCTCGTGCCCCAGATCGGCGTGCCCGCGGCCTTGAGCTGCTTCGCGGCGTCCTCGAACTCGTCGACCGTCCAGCCCGGCTTCGGCTCGTCGACGCCCGCCTTCTCGAAGATGTCCTTGTTGTAGAACATGACCATGGGGCCGGTGTCGTACGGCAGTCCGTAGAGCTTGCCGTCGACCTTCATGCCGTCGAGCCCGGTCTGGTCGTACTCACCCAGGTCGAGGTCGGCCTGCTTCGCCATGTCGTCGATCGGCACGAGCACGTCCGTGTAGTTCGCGGCGCGGAGCGACTGGATGCTCACGATGCAGGGTGCGGTGCCGGTGGACAGCTGGGTGCGGAGCTTGGTCCAGTAGTCGTTGAAGGGTGAGCCCTGGATCGAGACGTCCACGTCGTCGTCGGTCTTGACCGTGTCGGCGACCTTCTGCCACGCGGCCTTGTCCTCCTTCCCGGCGATCCACATGGCCCAGGTGAGGGAGTCCTTCGACTGGCCGTCGCTGGCGTTGCTGCCAGCGGAACAGCCGGTGAGCACGAGCACGGCAGCTGCTGCTGCCGCCAGCCCGGCGGTGCGTCGTCGTTGCATCGGTGTCTCCACTTCGTCGTGGTGATGGGGTGTGCGGTGGGGTGTTCAGGCGACCCGGACGGCGTCCGGGACCCGATCGGGATCGGACTCGGCCCAGACCGGGCCGTCCGGGAACGCGTGGGTGGTCAGGGTGTCGGCGAGCATCTCGGTGCCGGCGCCGGGCGTGGTCGGCGGCCAGTAGCGGCCGTCGTGGACGTCGACCGGTGTCACGAAGTGCTCGTGCAGGTGGTCGACGAACTCGATGCACCGGGTGTCGAGGTCACCGGTCAGGGCGACCGCGTCGAACATCGACAGGTGCTGCACCGCCTCGCACAGGCCGACGCCGCCGGCGTGTGGGCACACACGGACGCCGTACTTGGCGGCGAGGAGCAGGATCGCCAGGTTCTCGTTCACCCCGGCGACCCGGGTGGCGTCGATCTGCAGCACCGACATCGACCCGGCCTGGATCAGCTGCTTCGCGATCACCCGGTTCGCCATGTGCTCCCCCGTCGCGACCGGGATCGGGGCGATGCGCCGGGCGATCTCGGCGTGGGCGAGGATGTCGTCCGGGCTCGTCGGCTCCTCGACCCACGCGACGTCGAAGGGGCGGAGCCGGTCGATCCACGCCACGGCCTCGTCGACGTCCCAGCGCTGGTTCGCGTCGATCGCGATCCGGACGTCCGGGCCGACGGTGGCGCGGGCGATGCCCATCCGTCGGACGTCCTCGTCGACGTCGCCGCCGACCTTCAGCTTGATCTGGGTGAACCCGTCGTCCACGGCTTCCCGGCACAGCCGCGCGAGCTTCTCGTCGTCGTAGCCGAGCCAGCCCGGGGTCGTCGTGTAGGCGCGGTAGCCCTCACGCTCCAGGCGCGCTCGACGTTCGGCACGCATCGGTTCGGCGGCGCGGAACAGTTCGAGCGCCTCGGCCGGGGTGATCGCGTCGGTCAGGTACCGGAAGTCCACCAGGTCGACGAGCTCCTCGGGGCGCAGGTCGGCGAGCAGGGCCCACAGCGGCTGCCCCGCACGCTTCGCACGCAGGTCCCAAAGGGCGTTCACCACGGCGCCGATCGCCATGTGCATGACGCCTTTCTCCGGGCCGAGCCACCGCAGCTGCGAGTCGTGCACCATCGCGCGCCAGGTGCCGCCCATGTCGGCCAGGACCGCCTCGGCATCGGCGCCGACGACGTGCCCACGGAGGGCTGCGATCGCCGACTCCTGCACCTCGTTGCCGCGGCCGATGGTGAAGACGAAGCCGGTGCCGACCAGGCCGTCGAGCGCGTCGGTGGTGAGCTCGACGTAGGCAGCGGAGTAGTCGGGTGCGGGATTCATGGCGTCGGACCCGTCGTGCTCTCGCGAGGTCGGGAACCGGATGTCGTGCACGTGCAGACCGGTGATGCGGCTCATCTGTGTCTCCTGCCGTCCGGTCTCCGTCGACCGAACGGTGCAATCAAAACATCCGATGTCTCGTGCGTCAAGAGCCTTGTTCTTGCGGTTATGGCGAAAGTGGTCGCCCAACCGTCCGATGACTGCGCGATCGACGGTGTGGACGCGACAACGGCCTGGAGGCGCGGTGCGGGTCCGGCCCACACCGCGCCTCCAGGCCGTGGTCGCCCCGCGCCGGGGGCGACGCGATGGTCACGCTGGTCAGGCGGTGGCGAGCCGCCCCATCTCGGCGACGACCGCGCGCAGCCGCGCAGCGAGCTCGTCGCGCGAGCCGTCCGCCGACCGGTGGGCGGACTCGATCACGGCGGCCATCACGAGGGTGGTCGCGGTCCGCGCGGTGTCCTCGTCGACGCGCTCGGCAGCGACCGCCAGCACGGTCTGCCGCGCGTGCGCCATCCACTGCATCATCGCCGGGACCATCTCGGGGCGGGCTCGGACGAGCTCCTTCATGCGCCGGCGGTCCTGCGGCAGGGTGACCGTGTGCGTGACGAGGTCGCAGAGGTCGGCCACGAGCGGACCCGTGGAACCGAGGAACGCAGCGCGCGCCGCGTCCGGGACCGTCGTCGCCGGCAGTCCGAGGGCTGCTTCGGCCTTCGACGGGAAGTAGTTGAAGAACGTCCGCGGGGAGACCCCGGCGTCCGCGCAGATCTGCTCGACGGTCACCCCGGCGAGCCCGTGGTCGGTGACCAGGGCGAGTGCCGACCGGTGGATGGCGGACCGGGTCTGCTGCTTCTTGCGCTCCCGTAGGCCGCAGTCGCTCGCGACGAGGTCCTCGGTGGTGGTGGGCTGGTGCACGTGCTGCGCTCCGTCCTGCTCTCGGGTCCGTGCGACGCCGGGCCTCCGCGTCGTGTGACGGGGAGGCCCGGCGTGACTCAGACCTGCGACCGACCGCCCTGGACGGGGATCGAACCGGTGACCGGGGCGGTGGGCGAGCCCATCGTGTCCGCGGCCCGCACGGCCTGCGCCTCGAGGTCGTCGGCGGTGCCGGCGTCGTCCGCCTGCTCCTGCAGGGCCGAGCTCTTGCGGAGCGGCGGCGCCTTGAAGAAGAAGCTCAGGACGAACGCGAGCAGGATCACCGCGAAGCTGACCCAGTAGACGGTCACGGCCGAGGCGTTGAACCCGGACATGAACGGCCGGGTCAGGGCCGAGTCCGCACCGTTGAGGTACGACGTGTCGCTCGTCTCGGCGTTCGAGTCGCTCGAGTCGTTCGCGCCCTTGTCGATCTGCTTCGACAGTTCCGGTGCGAGCTGGTCCACCCAGTAGGTGCGCTGCCCCGAGTCCGACCAGTCGACGACGAGCCGGCCGTCCTGCACACTGGCGTGCGCCTTGTCGGCGGCGGCGGTGAGCGCCTGCTGCTGCACGGCGTCGGGAGCCCCGGCGGTGGCCTGGGTCACCTGGTCGGTGGCGGTGTCGAGGCCGGACTGCACCTGCTGCTGGAGCGGGGTGACGATCGGGTTCCAGATCTGGTCCATGACGCCCTGGTTCGCCTTCGCGCTGGCGATCTCCGGGTCGAGCGCCGCGCTGAGGGCGGGCTTCAGGTTCGACTCGTCCGCAGTGGCGTGCAGGATGTTCGTCGGCATGAGCGAGAACAGGACGGACAGCAGGACGGCGGTGCCGAGCGTGCCACCGATCTGACGGAAGAACGTGGCGGACGAGGTCGCCACACCCATGTCGCGCGGCTGCACCGAGTTCTGCGATGCCAGGGTGATGCTCTGCATGAGCTGGCCGAGCCCGAGACCGATCAGGAACATGCCGATCATCAGGAACCACAGCGGCTTGTCGATCGTCATGAAGGTCAGGACGACGTAGCCGAGCGACACCAGGGCCGTGCCGATGACCGGGAAGATCCGGTACCGGCCGGTGCGGGCCACGATCTGCCCGGAGGCGATCGAGGCGATCATCAGGCCACCGATCATCGGCAGCGTCGCGAACCCGGACTCGGTCGGCGTCAGGCCGGTGACGATCTGCAGGTAGAGCGGGATGGTGAGCATCGCGCCGAACATCGCGAAGCCGACCAGGAAGCCCAGGATGGTCGCCATCGAGAACGTGCTCGAGCGGAAGAGCTTGAGCGGGATGATCGCGTCGTCCTGCATGCGGGTCTCGATCACCAGGAAGGCGACGAGGCCGAGCGCACCGATGACGTAGCAGGCGATCGCGCTGGCCGAACCCCAGCCCCACGTGCGGCCCTGCTCCGCGACGAGGAGCAGCGGCGCGAGCGTGACGATGACCGAGGTCGCACCCCACCAGTCGATGCGCGGCTTGGCCTTGGCCTCGCCGAACTTCGGCAGGTGCAGGAACGCGATCACCATGAGGAGCGCGGCGACGCCGATCGGCACGTTGATCAGGAAGACCCAGCGCCACCCGGTGATGCCGACGATCGAGCTCGCACCGGCGAACAGGCCGCCGATCAGCGGGCCGATCACGGACGAGATGCCGAACACCGCGAGGAAGTAGCCCTGGTACTTCGCGCGCTCACGGGGCGCGAGGATGTCGCCCATGATCGCCAGCGGCAGCGACATCAGCGCACCCGCACCGATGCCCTGGAACGCGCGGAAGGCGGCCAGCATGGTCATCGACGTCGACAGGGTCGAGAGCAGCGACCCGAGGATGAAGACCGCGATGCCGAAGATGTAGAGCGGGCGACGGCCGAAGACGTCGGAGAGCTTGCCGTAGATCGGCGTGGTGATGGTCGACGCGATCAGGTAGGCCGTCGTGACCCAGGCCTGCTGGTCGAGGCCGTGCAGGTCGTCGCCGATCGTGCGGATCGCGGTGCCGACGATGGTCTGGTCGAGGGACGACAGGAACATGCCCGCCATCAGGCCGTAGATGACGAGCAGGATCTGGCGGTGCGACATGATCGGCTTGCCCGGCGTGCTCGCCGGGGAGTCCTGTCGTCCGCGCGACACCTCGACGGGTGCGGTGGCAGTGGACATGCGGAGTTCCTCACAGGGGATGTGGCGTGGTGGTCGTCGGCCTGGTCGGGACCCCGAACGGGTGTCAACCTTGCAGGCTCTGCAACTTTACACCGCCAGCACCTTTGCTGCCAACGCAAAGTTGCCGAGCGTGCACGTTCGTGTACGGGTTCTCAGGTAACGTCGGCGCATGGGGCGAACCACCTGGACCGACGTACCGACGACGCTGCGGCAGCAGGTGGAGGGGGTGCTGGGCGGTCCGGTCGTGACCGCCGAGTCCCAGGCGAGCGGGTGGTCTCCCGGCAGCGCCGACCGGGTGACGACCGCGGCCGGACGACGGGCGTTCGTGAAGACCGTGTCGCGCTCGCGCAACGAGGCAGCCCTCGAGCTGCACCGCCGCGAGGCCGCGGTCATGGCCCAGCTGCCGACCACCGTGCAGGCGCCACGGCTGCTCGACGCGTTGCACGCCACGGTCGACGGCGACGACTGGGTCACGCTCGTGCTCGATGACGTCGCGGGCCAGCACCCGGGCCGGCGCCTCGACGGCTCGGACACGACGGCCGTGCTCGACGCACTCCACACGCTGCCGCCCGCGACCGGTGGACTGGCGACGCTCCCCCGCATCGCCGAGGACCTGCGCGGTGAGTTCGGCGCCTGGGACCGGATGCTGGCCGACGACGCGGTCGCCGCCCGCGTCGCCGAGGTCGTCCCCTCGCACGTCCTCGACGCCGGCCCCGCGATCGCCCGCGCGGCATCCGGGGCAGCGGCACTCGTCGACGGCGAACACCTCGTGCACGCCGACTGCCGCGCTGACAACCTGCTCGTCGACGACGCCGGGCTCGTCTGGGTGGTCGACTGGCCCTGGGCGAGCGTGGGCGCGCACTGGCTCGACCCGCTGACCTACCTGCTCGACACGCTCGTCCGCGGTGAGGACGCCGACGTCGAACACCACCTCGCCACGCACCCGGTCTTCGCCGGGGTACCCGCCACCACGATCGACGCCGTGCTGGCCGGGCTCGCCGGGCTGTTCTTCGAGCACGCCCTGCCCCCGGCGCCGCCGAACATGCCCACGATCCGCGACTTCCAGCGTCGCGAGGGCGCGGCCGCCGCTGACTGGTTGCTCCGGCGCTGGGCCGCCTGACAGCGCGCCCGCACGCCCGGGGGACGCGTCTGTCCAGGGAGCGCAGCGCACCGGAGCGTACGGTCCACCGCATGACTGATGAGCACCGCACCCCGCGTCCCGAAGACGACGCCGCGCGCCTCGGTCTCGTCGTCGTCGGAGAAGCAGCAGCCCTGCAGTCCGGCGACGAGGCGGCGCTGGACGCGAGCGAGCAGAACATCCGCGACACGATCGACGAGCTGGTCGACGAGCCCCTGACCCCGCGGCAGGAGGAGGTCGTCGAGCGACTCGCCGCTGCAGGCGGCACCCTGACCGCCGGACTCAGCGGTGCCCTCGCCGCCCAGAGCGGTCGCAGCGTCGACGACGTGCTCGAGGGTGCGGCCCGCAGTGTCGTGTGGCAGCAGCGGCTCGCGGACGAGCGTGAGGACGCAGGTGCTCAGCAGCGCGACCCGCAGAACGAGAACGGGCGCGACGAGGGCTGATCCCCCGTCGCGCCCGCTGCAGGCACCCGCTCGGTTACTCGGCCGGTTCGACCTGTGGCACGGACTGCTCGCGCACGACGGCACGGGCAGCCGCCTGACCCGTCGTGGTGCTCTTCACGATGTCGCTCAGGGTGAACCCCGCGGTGGCACCGAGCAGCGCATCGACCTCGCTGAACTGGCTGACGACGCTCTTCGACAGTGCACCGGCGCCGTCGGAGGACACCACGGTGAGCGTGTCGATGTTGCTCATCGGAGCAGCGAGCTCGCGGGCGATACTCGGCAGTGTCTCGATGGCCTTGACCCGCAGGACGGCCTCGGAGTGCTGGGCGAGCGCGTCGGCCTGCGCCTTGGTCGCATCGGCCTCGGCCTGACCCTTCGCACGGATCGCGTCGGCGGCGGCTTCGCCCTCGGCGCGCGAGGCGTCGGCGGCGAGCTTGCGGGCGTCCGCCTCGGCCTTCGCCTCGGCCGCGACGGCCTCGGCGGAGATCCGGCGGGCCTCGGCCTGGGCGCGGGCGGTCTCGACCTGGGCCCCAGCAGCGGCTTCGGCCTCGACGCGGGTCTTGCGCGCCTGGGCCTCGGCGACGGCGGAGACCTCGGACTCGAGCTCGGCACGGCGCAGCTCGGCACGCTTCTGCGCGGTGATCTGCTCCTGCTCGACGACGCCCTGGGACGCACGCGCCTGGGCGAGCGGGCCGGCGGCAGCGGCTTCGGCGGACGCACGGTCGGCGTCGAGCTGCAGCGCGGCACGGCGGATGGCCAGGGTGTTCTCGGCCTCGGCGATCGCCTGGTCGGCGGTGGCGCGGGCCTCTCGAGCCTCACGGTCCGCCTGGGCCTCGGCGTTCTCGGCCTCGAGCCGCACGCGTGCACGCTCGGCACGGCCGAGGTCGCTGATGTACTCGTTGCGGTCCGAGATGCCCTTGATCTCGAACGAGTCGACGTCGAGCCCCTGGCTGTGCAGGGCGTCCTGCGCGACGGTGAGGACCGCGACGGTGAGCTGGTCGCGGTTCCGGATGATCGTCGAGACGTCGGTCGCGCCGATCGAGGCACGGAGCGAGCCGGACAGGACCTCGCGCGCGAAGTCGTCGATCTTCTTCTCCTGGCCGAGGAACCGCTGCGCTGCCGCCCGGATGGACGCGTCGGCCTCGCCCACCTTGACGAGCGCCACGGCCTCGACGTCGATGGTGACGCCGCGGGAGTCCTGCGCGTTGACGTTGATGTCGATCGCACGCGAGCTGAGCGACAGCTTCGCGACCTTCTCGAAGAAGGGGCGGACGAGCACGCCGGCGCCGAGCACGACCTTGATGCCGGACTCGACGGTCTCAGTGCCGTCGGCGTTCTTGACCTTGCGGGAGCGCTTGCCGGTGATGATGAGCGCTTCGTCGGCACCGGCGTTGCGGTACACGACCTTGGCGTAGATCAGCGCGATCACGGCGAGGACGATGATCCCCACGATGATCAGCGGGACGGCTCCGAGCGCGAACAGGACTTCCATGACTCCCCCTCCGGACCAGGCGCCAGCCTGGATTCCGCATCTGTTGTTCCGTTGGCTCCCATCCTAGGAGCGCGCGCGGACAGCGGGGCCGCGCTGGGGAGGGTTGGGGACAACAGACGGGAGGTGCGGTGCAGGATCACCTGCACCGCGCCTCCAGGCCGGGGTTGCGTCAGCGCCTACGCGCCCGCACGCCACCAGTCGTCGAAGGGCGTCGCCGGCACCTGGCGCTTGTGCTCGGTCGCGCGGTAGCGCGACTCGATCGCCTCGGCGACCTCGACCGGCACGTCGTGGCCCTGCAGGTAGGCGTCGATCTCGGCGTAGGTGAGTCCGAGGTTTGCCTCGTCGGTCTGCCCGGGCAGCTCGTCGAGCAGGTCGGCGGTGGGCGCCTTCTCGTACAGGCGGGCCGGTGCTCCGAGGTGCTCGAGCAGCTGCCGCCCCTGGCTCTTCGAGAGCCCGGTGAGCGGGGTGAGGTCGACGCCGCCGTCGCCGTACTTGGTGAAGAAGCCCGTGACGGCCTCGGCAGCGTGGTCCGTGCCGACCACCAGCAGGCCGCGCTGCCCGGCGATCGCGTACTGGGCGACCATGCGCATGCGCGCCTTGACGTTGCCCTTGACGAAGTCGCTCAGCTCGACGCCCGAGGCCGCGGTGTCCTGCATGACCCCGTCGACCCCGTGCTCGATGTTCACGGTGACGCCCGGGTCGGCCGCGATGAACTGCAGGGCGAGCTGGGCGTCGTCCTCGTCAGCCTGCACGCGGTAGGGCATGCGCACGGTCGTGAACTCGGCGGGGTGCCCCTCGGCGCGGAGCGACTCGACCGCGAGCTGGGTCAGACGGCCGGCCAGGGTGGAGTCCTGCCCGCCGCTGATGGCGAGGAGGTACCCCTTCGCCCCGGTCGTCAGCAGGTAGTCGCGCAGGAACCCGACACGACGGGCGACCTCCTGCTCCGGGTCGATGGTCGGCTGGACGTTGAGGTCCGCTGCGATGGCGGCTTGGAGTTCACGCACCACCCCAGTATCACGCCGATCCGGCTCCGTGGACCGGCGGGTTCCCGAAGACGTCGATCGGATCGACCGGGAGGTCCCGGGGCGGCGGTGACCCGATCACCACCGCCCCGGGGATCCGCGACGACCCGAACGCGTCGCGGACCCGGTGAGGCGGACGCCGGTACCCGCCGGCGCCCGTCCTGGTCAGGCGCGACGAACCCGTCGCGCCGGGATCGCGGTGGGTGGTCCGTGGTGTGGCACGGTGCCTCCTCCCCCGACGGGGTCTCCGCCGCTGATCCGACCCCGGTGGTGAGCCAGGGGATGTGGGGCCCGTCGAACGGGCTGAGGGCGGCTGGTGAGGCCGCTTGCTGTGGAAGGTACCAGGATGCGAGCAGCACTCGACGCCCCCGTTGTGGGGTCACGACTCGGACTGCCTTCGTTGACAGTTCGATGGCTAACAGTTAGAGTCCTGATCATGCAGGCACCGGACTTCACGACACCGCTCCAGCTCATGCGGTGGATCGGATGGGCACAGCGCAAGGGCGCCGAGGAGTGGGTCCGTGAACGCGACCTCACCCACGAGCAGTCCTTCGTGCTCGGGTACCTGCAGGAACACCCCGGCGCCATCCAGCGGGACGTCGCCGAGGCCACCCGGACCAGCGCGGCCAGCGTCTCGAGTCTCCTGCAGGGGCTCGAGCGGCGTGGCCTGATCGAACGACGACCGGACGCCACGAACGGGCGGACGAAGACGGTGCACGCCACCCAGGCGGGCATCGACCTCATCGCCGGGTTCACCGACGCGATGGTCGCCCTCGACGACTCCCTGCTCGCACCCCTCGACGAGGACGAACGCGCCACCCTGCGGCGGCTGCTGCAGAAGGTGACCGCGGAACTCGCGCCGCCGACCCGCTAGCCGAACCACCGCACCACCCGCGCCACCGCACCGACCCGCTCCACGCACCACGCGCCTCCCGGCCGGATCCGCCGGCGCGCCCTCGCGACCCCGCGATCCCGCGCCTTCCCGACCCGCGACCCCGCGATCCCGCGCCTTCCCGACCCGCGACCCTGCGATCCCGCGACCCCCTCGGTCGCGCGCTCCCCCCTGCCGTGCCGGCGTCCGTCGGCGCGCCCACCGCCATGCCCGGAAGGGAACCGTCATGTCCTCCACCACCACCGCTGCGGCGACGAACCGCTGGTACCTCTCCGCTGCCCCGATCGCCCGAGCCCTGGTGCACCTGTGCGTGCCGATGGCCGCCGCGATGGTCGTCAGCGCCCTGTACAACGTCATCAACGCGGGCTTCATCGGCGCCCAGCACGACACGTCCCTGCTCGCCGCGATCACCTTCGGCACGCCGCTGCTCGGCCTCGTGATGGCCGTGGGCGGGGTGTTCGGCGTCGGCGGCAGCGCGTTGATGTCCCGGCTGCTCGGCGCCTCGGAACACGATCCCGACAAGGCGCGGGACATCAAGCACGTCGCCTCGTTCGCCCTCTGGGGAGCCGTCGTGACCGGCGCCGTGCTCGGCGTCGTCGGACTCCTGCTGCTCCGCCCGCTCGTCGCCGTCCTCGGTGCCGACGCGGCAGCCGTACCCGCCACGAGCAAGTACGTCGCCGTGATGCTCGCGTTCGTCCCCGTCCTCGCCGCGTCCTTCGCGCTCGAGCAGATCGTCCGCTCGGAGGGCGCCGCGAGGCAGGCGATGATCGGCCTGGTCCTGTCCACGGTCGGCAACCTGGTGTTCGACGTCCTGTTCATCCTGGGGCTGCACTGGGGTGTCGGCGGCGCCGCACTCGCGGTGGGCCTGGCCAACGTGGTCTCGATCGCCTACTGGGTGACCTGGCTGCAGCGGAACAGCGAGAACGTCAGCTTCGCGCCGAAGTGGTTCACCCTGCGTGCGGACGTCCTGAAGCCCGTGTTCGGCATCGGCGTCGGCGAGCTGCTGCAGTCCGCGTTCCTCATCGTCACCACACTCGTCCTCAACAACCTCGCCGCCGCCTACGGTGACGACCCGCTGGCAGCGATGGGCGTCGCGGTCCGCATCGCCCAGGTGCCGGAGTTCCTGGTGATGGGCGTGACCATCGGCGTGCTGCCGCTGCTCGCTTACGCGTTCGGCGCTGGTGACGCAGCTCGACTGCGTTCCGGCCTGCGCGCCGCGGCCCTGACCGTCGGCAGCATCGTGCTCGTCTTCTCCGGCACCGTGTTCGTGTTCCGCGAGCAGGTCTTCACGATCTTCTCCGGTGACCACTCGGTGCTCGCGATCGGCATGACGATCCTGACGGCACAGCTCGTCGCCGCCGTCGTCAACGGGTTCACGGGGCTGCTCACCTCGCTGTTCCAGGCGACCGGGATGGTCATGCCCGCGATGGTGCTGTCGATGGCGCAGGGCGTGCTGTTCATCCCGATCGTGATCGCCGGCAACGTGTGGTTCGGGCTCGCCGGGATCATCTGGGCACTCACCGTCACCGAGGGCATCGTGTTCGTCGCCGCGGTCGTCCTCTGGCTGGCGACGCGGGGCCGCATCGCCCGAGGCCTGGCCGAGGGCAGCGCGGCACGCGCCGACGCCGCGCTGGAGGCCGCCCCCGTGGCGTGAGGCGCGTCGCCCCCGGCGTCACGCACCACGTGCGGACGGGAGGCCCGGTGCCGGTCCGGCACCGGGCCTCCCGTCCGTCCCGTGGTCGCGTTCCGTGCGCCGCGTGCGCTGCGTGTGTGCGCTTCGTGCGTGCGTGCGTGCGCTGCGTGCGTGCGTGTGTGCGCTTCGTGAGCAGGAATGGTCGGGTGCGCGCGTGCGACCCGACCATTCCTGCTCACGAAGTGGGCTGGCGCTGCGCGCGCCGCGCGCGCTATGCGCTACGACCGCGCCGCAGCAGCAACACGACGACCGCACCGGCCACCAGGACGGCCCCGGTGCCGAGGCCGATCCACACGCCCGGCGCGATGCCCGGCGACGAGGACGGAGCACCGTCCGAGGCTCCGGTGGCCGTCGCGGTGGCACTCGACGTCGGAGCGGTGCTCGCCGTCGGGGTCGGGGTGACGCTCGCGCTCGGGGTCGACACGGGCGCTGCGGCCCGGTACTCGAACGCGAGCTCGCCCTCGATCGGGTGGCCGTCCGGCGACACGTACCGCCAGAGCACCGTGTAGCGGCCCTGGTCGAGGTCGACCGCGCGGCGCATGGTCGTTCCGGAGACCGTCACGTCACCCGTGGCGACGTCGGCACCGGAGGCGTCCGTCACCTGGATCCGGAGTCCGGCGTCGAGGCCGGCGAGCGGTGCCTCGGAGAAGGTCAGGTCGACGGTCTCGAGCGGTTCGGTGACGACCGCCCCGTCCGCCGGGGTACTGCTGGTCAGGGCCGAGTGGGCCGACGCGGGCTGGACACCGACGAGCGTCAGCAGTCCCGCCGCGACGATCGCCAGTGCCGCCGCCGTGGTTCGAGCTGTGCGCATGCGCAGACTCTACCGACGGTCGAGCGGCAGCCCGCTGGGGGTCAGAGCTGCTCGCCGAGGAAGTCCGCGTAGGTGGGCTCGTAGCGCGCTTCGCTGACGCTGACGAGCTGGTGGCCGGTTCCTTCGAGGCGTTCGGCGACGAGGGCGGCGAGGTCTTCGGGCGAGCGGAGGCCGTGGCGGTGCCAGGCGTTCTGGATGGTGGCGGTCATGGCGACCAGCCCTTCGTCGAGATGATGCGCATCTCGGATCCGTCCGGGTCGACCCGCTGTGCCAGACCTCACAGATCGTGAGGAGCATCGTGACGACGAGTCCCTGATGACTGACCCGGTACCGCAACGATACGGTCGCGCCGGAGCGCCGTCGAGGCGGATGCGTTTCGCGGCTGACCGACGCGGCGGACCGGCGAGGCGGGTGCGCTGTAGCGTCGGCGCATGGAGATCCTCTTCGTCCACGGCGCGCTCGTCCGCGACGGCGACTGGTGGTGGCAACCCACCGCCGACCTGTTGTTCGACCGCACCGGTGTCCGCAGTCGATCGGTGGCACTGCCGTCCTGCGGCGAGGGCCCGTCCGGCCGCCCCGAAGGCGGTCTCGTCGAGGACGCGGCAGCACTCCGGGCCGCACTCGACCGCAGCGACGGAGCGATCGTCGTCGGGCACTCGTACGGTGGCACGGTCATCGCCGAGGCCGGCCCGCACGATGCCGTCGAGCACCTGGTGTACGCGTCGTCCTACCTGCCCGACGTCGGATCGGCCCAGGCCGGGATCATGTCGGACGAGCCCGATCCGGTGGCGATCGGTGATGCCGGGGACGGAGCCCTGGCAGTGGTCGGGTACGACGCCTCGTCGTTCGGCGCGCGGTTCCTGCAGGACGCCGACCCGGAGGTGCAGCGAGCTGCGTGGGACCGCGTCACCGCCCAGTCCGCTGCCGCGTTCGTCACGCCGACCACCGCGGCGGGCTGGCAGGGCGTCGACTCGACCTACCTGGTCTGCATCGAGGACCGGAGCACCACCGTCGGCCTCCAGCGAGCGCACGCGGCATGGGCGACGCGGAGCGTCGACGTCCCCAGCGGGCACCATCCCTTCATCACCCGGCCCGACCTGGTCGTCGAGCAGCTCGAGCTGCTGCTCGCGAGCAGCGCGGCTTGAGACGTCACGACGACGGACGGGAGGCCCGGTGCCAGCTGGCACCGGGCCTCCCGTCATCAGGGGGTCGCGCCCAGGGCGCGGGTCCGCTCGATCAGTCGGTGCCGGAGTCGAAGGCCGCGCCCTCGGACGCGAGGTCCGTGCGACGACCCATCGCGTCCTCGGCGTCGGAGGCGACGATCGCACCGCCGAGGATCTCCTCGGCCTCGCCCGCCTCGAGCTCGCCGACGAGCTCGGCCGTCGCGCCACCGATGAGGCCCGCGGCCGCGTACTGCTCGAGCCGCGAACGGGAGTCCGCGATGTCGAGGTTGCGCATGGTGAGCTGGCCGATGCGGTCGTCCGGTCCGAAGGCGGCGTCGCCGACGCGCTCCATCGACAGCTTGTCCGGGTGGTACGACAGCGCGGGGCCCGTGGTGTCGAGGATCGTGTAGTCGTCACCGCGACGCAGGCGCAGCGTGACCTCGCCGGTGACGGCGGAGGCGACCCAGCGCTGCAGCGACTCGCGGAGCATGAGGGACTGCGGGTCGAGCCAGCGGCCCTCGTACATCAGGCGACCGAGACGGCGACCCTCGTTGTGGTACGACGCGACCGTGTCCTCGTTGTGGATCGCGTTGAGCAGGCGCTCGTAGGCGATGTGCAGCAGCGCCATGCCCGGAGCCTCGTAGATGCCGCGGCTCTTCGCTTCGATGATGCGGTTCTCGATCTGGTCGGACGCACCCAGGCCGTGGCGGCCACCGATGGCGTTCGCCTCGTAGACCAGGGCCACCGCGTCCGTGTACTCGACGCCGTTGATCGCGACCGGTCGACCGGCTTCGAACCGGACGCTGACGATCTCGGTCGCGACCTCGACGTCGTCACGCCAGGCGGCGACACCCATGATCGGCTCGACGATGTCCAGGCCGCTCGACAGCTCTTCGAGGCTCTTCGCCTCGTGCGTCGCACCCCAGATGTTCGCGTCGGTCGAGTACGCCTTCTCGGTGGAGTCGCGGTACGGGAACCCGCGGGCGACGAGCCACTCGCTCATCTCCTTGCGGCCGCCGAGCTCCTCGACGAACTCGGAGTCGAGCCACGGCTTGTAGACGCGCAGGCGCGGGTTGGCCATCAGGCCGTAGCGGTAGAACCGCTCGATGTCGTTTCCCTTGTAGGTGGAGCCGTCGCCCCAGATGTCGACGCCGTCTTCCTTCATCGCGCGGACGAGCATCGTGCCCGTCACCGCGCGGCCGAGCGGCGTCGTGTTGAAGTACGTCTTGCCGCCGGAGCGGATGTGGAACGCGCCGGTCTGCAGGGCGACCAGGCCCTCTTCGACCAGGGCGCTCTTCGCGTCGACCAGTCGGGCGATCTCGGCGCCGTACTCGTGGGCGCGGCTCGGGACGGCGTCGATGTCCGGCTCGTCGTACTGGCCGATGTCGGCCGTGTACGTGCAGGGGATCGCTCCCTTCTCGCGCATCCAGGCAACGGCGCAGGAGGTGTCGAGACCCCCTGAGAACGCGATGCCGACTCGTTCGCCGACGGGGAGACTGCTCAGGACCTTGGACACGGGGTCAATCGTACGGGGCCAGCGGGCTCGACTACCGTCCGGGGCGACGGTTGTGGAGAACTGACCTGCCACAACCCGGAACCGATCCAGGGCGACCGGACAATACAGGGCATGAACCAGATCACGGGGGACCGGTCCGACTGGGCCCTGGGCGTCGCCGGGGACGGCCGTGCGGTCGGTCGGCTCTTCGACCGGCACGCGGCGCGACTGCGTCGTCACGTCCGAGCGCTCGTCCCGACGCCTGACGACGCCGACGACGTGGTCGCCGTGGTGTTCCTCGAAGCCTGGCGGAAGCGGGACCACGTCCGTTTCGTCGACGACTCGATGCTGCCGTGGCTCCTCGTCACGGCGACCAACACGGCGCACAACCTGACGCGGTCGTCTCGGCGCCACCGCTCGTTCCTCGGCAGGTTCCCGGTCGACGATCCGGCACCTGACCCAGCGGACTCCTTCACCGACGCAGAGGCCGTGACCGCGCTCCGTGGTCTCCCGATCGCAGACCAGCGGGTCCTGTCCCTCTGCGTGCTCGAGGGGCTGAGCGAGCGTGAGGCCGCGACCGTCCTCGGCGTCCCGCCCGGCACCGTCAAGTCCCGGCTCCACCGTGCGAAGGCGCGGCTCCACAAGCAGTACTCGGCGACAGCGGAACCCCTCGGAGGCACACTGTGAACCACGACCAGATCTCCCCTCGTCTCGCAGCGATGCGCGACGCACTCGTCGCAGAGGTCGACGCCACCAGCGCCACCGGAGCGCCGCTCCGTCGACGTCGCCGACCGACCCGCGGCACGGTCCTCACGATCGCGGCGGCGTTCCTGGCGGGATCGGCCGTCACGGGCGGGATCACCGCGGCCGCCCTCCCGTCGAACGACCCGGACGCCGCGCTGGAGAGCACCCTTGCGACCTCGACGCGCTACATGGTCGAGGAAGCGAACCACGCCACGATCCTCGGGACTCCGGCCTTCGCGGCCACGCAGGGCGATGGTTCGTTCTCGCTCGGCACCCGCCCCGCGGACGCCGACCGGGTGACGCTCACGTGGAAGTGCCTCGACCCGGGGACCTTCACCGTGGCCATCGACGGGACGACCATCGACGGGCCCACCCGCTGCACCCCGGGCACGACCGGCGGGGTGAGCGGTGAGCATTGGAGCCTGTCCCCAGCGCCCGGTTCCGGACACTCGGCGGCGACCATCAGCGTGACGGGCGGCGGCTCCGCCCGCTACGCCGTCTGGGCCTCGTGGGTCGAGTCCGCGCCGATCGCGGAACCCTCTGCCCAGCAGCGAGCCGAGATCCGGGACGGCCGGATCGCCCTCGACGAGTACCGCGCCGCCTTCAACCGGCTCGAGGCCTGCCTGACCCAGGCGGGACACCCGATGGACGACGTGCCGCTCTCGTGGTTCGCGAACGGGTCCTGGACGAGCCGACCGATGGGCACGGGCCCCTGGTACCTGTACTCCACGCCTGCCGAGGGCCTCGAGGTGTTCGACACCCAGTGCTACCCGCGGGAGTTCGGCCAGGTCGACGCGCTCTGGCAGGCGGAACACCCGATGCCGGAGGACCCGCCGGCCCAGCCTGCTGGCTGATGCACCATGGTGCAGAGACTCATGCGACCGAGGAAGGGAACGAGATGACTGCCGAAGCCCTCGACGTCCGGGCGGAACTCCGCGCGCTGATCGAGCACCGTTCCGTCGCGCTCGACACGATCGCCCAGATGACCGGGATCTCGGACTCCACGCTCTCCGCGTACCTGGACGGCCCAGGGATCGAGCACCAGGGTCTGACCGCCCTCGGGACCGGGCTGACTCCCGACGAATCGCAGCGGCTCGCCGTCCTCGCAGCCATGCTGGCCGCTGCTCGGAGCGTGCCGGACGACGACCGCGTCCGCGGCATCCTCGAGAGTCTCACGCAGGTCTCCGGGCTGACGGTCGCGAACATCGCGTCGCTCACCGGGATCGCGGAGTCCGACCTCGACGCGTTCTCGATCGATCCGACCGGGTTGAGCGTTGCGGTGAAGTACGCGATCGCGACCCGGACCTCGTTCCTCGTGAACGCCGCCAACCTCGCGACACCGAGGCACTGAGCGGCACCAACGCGTGGCAGGGACTCGAACCCCTTCAACCTGCTGGTGTGCCCCTGGAGGGACTCGAACCCCCAACCGTTTCCTTAGGACGGAACTGCTCTTCCATTGAGCTACAGAGGCTGGCCCGACCACTCTAGCGGCGGAAGCCCTGCAGGAACGCGTGCAGTTCGTCGACGAACAGGTCGGGCTGCTCGAACGGCGCGAAGTGCCCGCCGCGGTCGAGTTCGTGGCGGAACACGAGGTTCGTGGTGCGCTCGAGCCACTCCCGCGGCGCCCGCACGATGTCGCCGGGGAAGATCGAGAACCCGGACGGCACCTCGACCCGTCGTTCCAGCTGCTCCGCCGGGATCGCCGCGTTCGCGTGGTACATCCGCATCGCCGAGCCGATCGTGGCGGTGGCCCAGTACTCGGTCAGCAGCGCCAGGACCTCGTCCCGCGTGTAGACCGACCACAGGTCCCCGTCACAGTCGCTCCACGCCCGGAGCTTCTCGACGATCCAGGCCGCGAGACCAGCGGGTGAGTCGTTCAGCCCCACGGCGGCGGTCTGCGGCTTCGTCCGGTGCAGCATCGCGTACGCGCCCTCGGCGGTGCGCCACCGATCGGTCGCGGCGACGAACTCCCGCTCGGCGGCGGACAACGTCGACGGGTCGAGGCCCGGCCAGGCGAGCCCGCCGTCGATGCGGTGCACGGCGACGACCCGGTCGGGGTGGTCGAGTGCCAGGTAGCGGGCGACGTGTGTGCCGATGTCGCCGCCGGACACGGCGAACCGCTCGTACCCGAGGTCCGTCATCAGCGTCGCCCACATGCCGGCCACCTGCCGGGCGTCGAGGACCTGCGGCGGTGCATCCGAGAAGCCGTAGCCGGGCATGTCCGGCACGACGACGTCGTACCCGGCGGCGACGAGCATCGGCAGCACCTTGCGGTACCGCCAGCCGGAGTCCGGCCAGCCGTGCGCGAGCAGGACCGGCAGGGCGTCGGGCTGCGGAGCACGGGCGTGCAGGACGTGGATGCCGATGCCGTCCACGACGACACGGCGCGAGGGCAGCGCGGCGAGCTCGGCACGGTGCGCGTCGAAGTCGAACCCGTCGGCCCAGTACTCGACGAGCGGGCGCAGGACATCGAGGTCCACGCCGAGCGACCAGCCGACCCCGGCGGGCGCGTCCGGCCAGCGCGTGGCACGGAGCCGCGCGCGCAGGTCGTCGATGGTCGCGTCGTCGATGTGCGGTGTCTCGCCCATGCAGCCGACGCTACTCAGCGCCACCGACGCAGATCGGCGAGGGCGGACTGGAGCCGCTCCCCCTGGCGGACCGACTGCCTGTCCGCACAGGCAGTGACGAGCCTCCCGGCGGCGTTCACCTGGCGGACACCCGCGCATCCTCTGCCCGCAACGGGGTGCGTCGACGCTGGTCGGACCGCGCCGGTCCCGGCGCGACGGCACGTACCCAGGAGTCCCATGATCTCGCTCGTCTGCCTCGACATGGCAGGAACCACCGTCGACGACGGCGGCGTCGTCCTCGACGCCTTCCGCACCGCGCTCACCGACGTCGGCCTGGAGCGCGGGAGCACCGAGCACGACCGCGCCGTGCAGTACGCGGTCGACACCATGGGCCAGTCGAAGATCGCCGTGTTCACGGCGCTGTTCGACGGTGACGGTGTCCGCGCCGAGGCAGCGAACACCGCCTTCGAGCGCGCCTACGCAATGACCCTCGACCGCGGCGTGCGGCCGGTGGACGGCGCCGTCGAGACGCTCGTCGCCCTCCGCGCAGCGGGGCGACGGATCGCGCTGACCACCGGTTTCTCGCCGGCGACGCGCGACGCGGTGCTCGACCTGCTCGGCTGGCGGCCGCTGATCGACCTCGCGCTCTCGCCCGCCGACGCCGGACGCGGGCGCCCGTACCCGGACATGGTGCTCGCCGCCGTGCTCCGGACCGGCACCGACGACGTCCGTGACGTGGCAGTCGTCGGGGACACCGTCGCCGACCTGCTCACGGGACACCGCGCCGGCGCCTCCGTCGTGGCGGGCGTGCGGACCGGCACGCATCAGGACGTGGACTTCGCGACGGTCGCGCACACCCACGTCCTCGACTCGGTCGCCGAGCTGCCGTCGGTGCTCGCCGAGGTCGACGACGCCGCCGCCAGGGCGTGACGACCGCGCGACGACCTCACTGGTGACAGAGGCCGCCGGGGTCGCACCGTTCGCCGCGTGGCCGGGTGCTCCGCGACTGACGGTCTCCCTCAGCCGAGGACCGTCGGCGCGATGCCGAGGCCGGTCGTCATGCCGATGCCCGTGGTGACCGTCACGACGTCGACCCCGGGGACCGGCTGGTCGATGAGGAACTCCCGCCCCGGCGCCGATGCGTAGACGCCCTGCCACCGGTCGACCACCGAGACCGGCGCACCGAACAGCCGCTCGGTCTCGGTGACGAGCAGCCGGAAGCCGTCCTCGTCCTGGAACGGCGGCGCGTCGACCCCGCGCTCGTGGGTGTCCCCGACGATGACGCTGCCGTCCGGCGGTGACGTGTACATCTGGTTGAGGTCCCAGCGGATCCCCTCGGGCAGGTCCGCGGCGAGCCGGTCCCGCAGGGCACCCGCTCCGGGCATCGCGGCGAACCCCGAGTAGCGGAGCAGCGACCACCCGGTCAGCAGCGGTGTGGCGAGCGGGAAGGCGAGGGGGATCGTCGCACGCAGCATGTGGAGCCGGCAGCGGACCAGGCCGATCGACTCGGCGAGCTCCGGGAAGAGCTGGTCGAGGTCGTGGTTGGTGCAGACGACGATCCGGGTCCCCTCCACGATGCCGCGGCCGGTGCGGACGGCGCCGGTGGTGACCTCGAGCGCGGGGGTGCGCCAGTGGAAGGTGACCCCCTGCCCGGCGAGCCAGCGCGCGATCGCGGGTGCCGCCTCCCGGGGGTCGACCTGCAGGTCGTGCGCGAGGTGCGCGCCGCCGAGGGCCGTGGCGGGATCGACCGGCACCGCCGCTGCGATCTCGGCCGCGTCGGCCAGCCGCAGGTCCGCGCCGGAGTCGCGGTACTCCTCGAGCACCGCCAGCTCCTCGGGACGACGGGCGACGACGTGGGCACCGCGTTCCCGCGCCGTGAACCCGGCGAGCTGCGCGAGTGCGAGCCAGCGGCGGCGTGCTTCCTGGGCGTACCCGGCCGCCTCGCCGGTCTGCGGGGTGACGCAGGCGTGACCGAAGTTCCGGACGCTCGCCCCCACGACCGCGCCTGCACGATCGACCACCGCGACCCGGGCGCCCTGCAGGAGCGCCTCGTAGGCCATGCCGAGCCCGACGATGCCCGCGCCGACCACGACGACGTCGTACCGTTCGGTCAGCGGCTGGTGGTCCGTCTCAGCGTCGAGTGCGGTGTGTGTGGAGCGGGGCATGAAGACCTTTCGGGCGGCCCGGAGTGCCGGTCCGGTGCGGATGCCGCAACTGTCGCAGGTCAGCGGTGGGGCGGGGTTCCGTCCCGGTGCACGCCGCGTGGACGGCGCGTGAACTCGGCGGGCACCTGTCCGGACAGGCGAGGACGCCCGCGGCGGTGCCGGGAGTCGCGGTGCGACCGTCGGACTGGAGGCCCGTGGCGGCGTCGCCACGGGCCTCCAGGCCGTCTCGTGGTGCGGACCGACGGCCGCTACGCGGCCACGAGGTACTCGTCCCACTCCGCCTGCGGACGCTCGATGCCGCGCACGACCCACGAGGACCCGTGCGGCACCTTCGGCGGGAAGCGGAGGCGCCACCCCATCTCCTGCGGGGTGCGGTCGCCCTTGGTGTTGTTGCAGGCCAGGCAGCAGGCGACGAGGTTCTCCCACGAGTCCTGCCCACCGCGCGACCGTGGCTGCACGTGGTCGATGGTGGTGGCGTGCCGGCCGCAGTAGGCACAGTGGTTGCCGTCCCGACGCAGCACACCGCGACGGGACACCGGCACGAGCCTGGAGTGCGGGATGCGCACGTAGCGGGTGAGGATGATGACGGACGGACGGTCGTAGCTCGACGTCGACCCGGTGACCGGGTGTTCGACGTCGGCGGCGACGATGGCGGCCTTCTGGTTCATGACCAGCACGAGGGCTCGTCGGAACGAGATCACCGCGAGGGGCTCGTAACCGGCGTTGAGGACGAGAGTGCGCATGGGTTCCCTTCCGACGTGCCTGGACGGCTTCCAGGCGCTGCGGGTGCGTCGGACCGACGACGCGAACGGGTGAGGACGACCTGTTCACACCCCTGGAACCACGAAGAGCACCACCCGGATGGGCAGTGCTCTCGTCATGCAGGGGCGTGCTCGTGCACGCAGGCTGTGCTCGACCATATGTCGACACGCGCGCGCCGACCCATGGTGCGGGTCGTGCGGAACATCGACATGAGGGTCTCCTGTTCGCGCCGGTGCGGACCGGTGCAGCGTCAGGTTAACCCAGAAACCGGCCCGGCACGAGGGTGCGCGGGCCGGTTCCGGTGAAGTTCACACGCCGGAGGGGCAGTGGTCGCTAGATGCCGAAACGGACGATGTGGTAGTCGCTGGTCCAGATCGGGCGGATCTGCACGGTGCCACCGGGCTTCGGGGCGTCCATGATCATGCCGTTCCCCATGTAGAAGCCGTCGTGCGCCTCGTTGTTGAAGATGACGACGTCACCGGGCTGCGCCTCGGACTCGGGGATCGTCGTGCCAGCCTGGTCCTGCAGCGGCACGGAGTGCGCGAGGTTGATGCCGTACTGGGCGTACACGAACATGATGAAGCCGGAGCAGTCGAAGCCCGACGGGTCCGCGCCACCGAAGACGTACGGGGTGCCGATGTACTGCTTGCCCGTGGCGACCACGGCCGGCAGCGAGAACGGGGTGTCGGCGGCAGACGAGCTGGCCGCGTACTCGGCGGCGGTGGGCCCAGTGTACGAGGAGTACTGCTTCGCGGTCGCTGCGCGGGCCGTCTGGGTCTGCTCGGCCTGCTCGGCGGCTTCCTTCGCTGCGGCGGCCTGGTCCGCGGCAGCCTGCTTTGCGGCCTTCTCGGCGTCGAGCGTCGCGGTGGACGTCGCGCCGAAGCCGTCACGGCTCGTGTCGGCGAGCGCCACGGCGTCGGAGACCGACAGCTCCTGGCTCTGCGTGGCCCGGACCTGACGCTGGGCGTCGGCGACGGCGGTCGAGTTGCTCGAGGTCGTCGCGGCGAAGGCCGGGGCGACCGCGACCGTACCGAACATGCCGGCGGCCACGGTGAGGACGACCGGCGCGAGGAACTTGCGCTTGCGCGACGAGGAGCTGGCCTTCGCGGTGCTCGCGGCTGCGGCGGCCTGCGCGGCACGACGACCACCGGGCAGCGGGGCGGAGCGCACCGGCACGACCTTGCGGACCGGGCGGCCCTCGGTCTCGCGCACGGCCCGCCGGGTGAGCGGGGCGGTGGTGGCGTTCTCGGTGTTCGTCGGGTTCGCGGGCGTCTGGTCGTCCGCGGCGGTACCGGTCTGCGTCAAGAGGTGTGTCTCCAACGTCTCGTCATCACGCCGCCGTGGGTGTCCGGCGGTGTGCAACCCCATCCGTTCGTCATCGTTTCCGATCGAGGCAGGAGACGGGTTCGAGACGTCCTGCCACGGGTCTCCGGCTCAGGGGCAGCGCGGCGACTCGGACGAGTGTACGGAAGCGTCGTTACCGAGTCGAGACCAAACGCCCCGCAGGTAACGAAACGGTAAAGACTCTCAGGAACGACCAGGAACGGTCAGCCGCGTTCGATGTAGACGTGCTGCGCGACCTCGATCGGCAGCTCGATGCCCGAGTCCTCACCCTCGACGCGGACCGCGACGTAGGCGCCCGCACGCTGCACGCTCGCCATGCGCCCGGGCATGACCCCGGCGGTGCGGAGCTGGTGCAGGAGTTCCGGTTCGAACTGCACGGGCTCGCCCAGGCGTCGGACGACCCCGGTCGTGACGGCGTCGGTGCCCTCGGTCGCGGCGACGATGTTCTGGACGCCGTCGAGGAACCCGGCGGCCGCGGGGCCACCGATCTCGGCGAGCCCGGGAATGGGGTTGCCGTAGGGGGATTCCGTCGGGTTGCCGAGCATCTCGAGCAGGCGGACCTCGACCTGCTCGCTCATGACGTGCTCCCAACGGCAGGCCTCGTCGTGCACGAAGGCCCAGTCGAGTCCGATGACGTCGGCCAGCAGGCGTTCGGCCAGACGGTGCTTGCGCATCACGTGCGTGGCACGGGAACGGCCCTCGTCGGTGAGCTCCAGGTGCCGGTCGCCGGAGACGACGACCAGGCCGTCGCGCTCCATGCGGGCGATGGTCTGCGAGACCGTCGGGCCCGAGTGTCCGAGGCGCTCGGAGATGCGCGCGCGCAGCGGCACGATCGCCTCTTCCTCGAGGTCGAGGATGGTGCGAAGGTACATCTCCGTGGTGTCGACGAGATCGGTCACGGTCCGCCTCTCATGTCTGGGCCCAGCGCCGACCACACTACTTGTTCGCACCGACGAACACCGACCGGCGCCCGGGTGCACGTGAGAAAGGGTCATCCGACGCGGTGGACGGGTGGGTCGAACCCTCCCCGTCCGGCCGGTACACGGGCTCGGGCAGGCGGATCGTCGTCGGTAGGATCGGTGCATGGCAGACATCGTCATCCCGGCCGAACTCCTCCCCACCGACGGTCGCTTCGGCTGCGGTCCGTCGAAGATCCGCGGCGCCCAGCTCGAGTCCCTCGTGACGCGCGGCGCCACGATCCTCGGCACCTCGCACCGTCAGAAGCCCGTGAAGGACCTGGTCGGCAGCGTCCGCTCCGGTCTCGCCGACCTGTTCCAGATCCCCGAGGGCTACGAGGTCGTCCTCGGCAACGGCGGCTCGACCGCGTTCTGGGACGCCGCCGCGTTCGGCCTCATCGAGCGCCGTGCCGAGAACCTGTCCTTCGGCGAGTTCGGGTCGAAGTTCGCCAAGGCCGCAGCCGCCCCGTGGCTCGAGGCGCCGCACGTCGTCGAGGCGCCGGGTGGCTCCCTCGCCGCACTCGAGCCGGTGGAGGGCGTGGACGTCTACGCCTACCCGCACAACGAGACCTCGACGGGCGTCATGGCTCCGGTCGTCCGCGCGACCGGTGACGCCGGCGCCCTCACCGTCGTCGACGCGACCAGCGCCGCCGGTGGCGCCCTGTTCGACGTCAGCGCCACCGACGTCTACTACTTCGCCCCGCAGAAGAACTTCGCCTCGGACGGCGGGCTCTGGCTCGCGCTGCTCTCCCCCGCCGCGATCGAGCGGATCGAGCGGATCGCCGCCTCCGACCGGTACATCCCGGAGTTCCTGTCGCTCAAGAACGCCGTCGACAACTCGCGCCTGAACCAGACCCTGAACACGCCGGCGATCTCCACGCTGCTGCTCCTCGACGAGCAGGTGCGGTGGATGAACGAGTCCGGCGGCCTGGCGTGGGCTGACCTCCGCACGAAGACCTCGTCGTCGACGATCTACGACTGGGCCGAGGCCAGTGACTCCGCGACCCCGTTCGTCTCCGACCCCGCCGCTCGGTCGCAGGTCGTCGCCACGATCGACCTCGACGACTCGATCGACGCCAAGGCCGTGGCCGCGACCCTTCGTGCGAACGGCATCGTCGACACCGAGCCGTACCGGAAGCTCGGCCGCAACCAGCTGCGCGTCGCGACGTTCACCGCGATCGACCCGGACGACGTCGCGAAGCTCGTGCGCGCGATCGACTTCACGATCGACGCCCTGCGCTGACGTCGGGGACACCCGCCGGAACGAGGACGGGCCCGGCACCACCCGATCGGTGGCGCCGGGCCCGTTCGTCGGTCCGGGTGGGTCAGGCGCGGTGGAAGCCCGGGTCGGCCTCGCCGGCGTCGAGCTGGTCGACCTCGAGATCGGCGTCGGGCTCGAACGGCTGCACGCGGCGGGCACGGCGGCGACGGGGCGGCTGCGGGGCCTCGTCCTCGGTGTCGGTGTCGCTCACATCGGCGAGCGCATCGACGTCCACGCCCTCGATGTCGTCGTCGTCCGACTCGTCGAGGTCGTCCTCGTCGGCGTCGAACTCGTCGTCATCGTCGTCGTCATCGTCGTCCGACTCGTCGTCATCCGAGTCGTCGTAGTCGTCGTCCTCGTCCGAGTCCTCGTCGTCGTCCGACTCGTCGTCGTCTTCGTCGTCGTCGTAGTCCTCGTCGTCCGAGTCCTCGTCGTCCGAGTCCTCGTCCGACGCGTCCTCGCCCTCGTGCTCCTGCGCGGCCCGGTACTCGGCCAGTCGCTCGGACCACGGCACCCACTCGGGCGCGACGAGCGAGCCGTCCCCGGGCATCAACTCGACCTCGAGCACGGTGGGTTCGTCGTCGCCGATCTTCGCAACGCTGACGGTCCAGCGCCACCCGGGGTAGCCGGGCAGCCGGTTGGCGAACAGGACGGACACGACGCCGTCCCCTTCGTCCACCGTGCCGACCGGTGCGCCGACGGTCGACTCCGGGGTGACCTCGAGCAACGCCTCGCGCGCCAGGTCGGTGTAGTTGATGGACGCTGCGTCGACGGACGCTACGTCGGTGGACGCTGCGTCGGGAGCCGTCTCGGCCCCTGCTGTCTCGGACTCGGTCATGGGGTCACGCCTCCAACTGGTCTGCGACGTGCCGCAGGATGGCGGCGATGCGATCGCCGTTCTTCGGGTAGCGGCCGTGGCGGAGGTCTCCGCTGATCCGGTCGAGTTCCTTCACCAGGTCCTCGACGATCACGGCCATGTCGTCCGCGGAGCGACGGGTCATCCGCGACAGCGACGGCTGGGGCTCGAGCAGCCGCACGGACAACGCCTGCGACCCCTTCTTGCCCTGGACGACGCCGTACTCGAGCCGCGTGCCGGCCTTGACGGTCACGACGCCGTCGGGCAGCGAGGACGCGTGCAGGAACACCTGGTCGCCGTCGTCTCCGGTGATGAAGCCGAAGCCCTTGTCGTCGTCGTAGAACTTGACCTTGCCGGTGGGCATGCGTGGACTCCTCGAGGTCGTGGTACGGCCGTGGTGCGTCGGATATCCTGGGTCGATGGCCAAGCCGACCCGATCAACCGGGAACCCGCAGGACTCCGCAGAACCCCCGGTGACGTTCAATCGTACCGAACGCGCTCTGGCGTTCATGATCGGTGGGATCATCATCCTCGGCTTGCTCTGCTTCGTCGCGATGATCATCATGTGGCTCACCGCTCCCAGCGCCCAGGGTGCGATGCCGTGGCCGGTGGTCATGGCGATCCCGCTCTACGGCTTCCCGATCGCCATGGTGCTGGTCTTCACGCTCCTCGGCATCACCTGGACACGTCGCGCACGAGCGAACCGGACGGCTCGCTGACGTCCGCCCCGGACGCTGGCACCGGACGATGACGACCACCGCCGACCTCGCCGCCCGACTCCGGGCGATGCCGGACGATGCGCTCGAGCGCCTCGTCGCGGCGAGGCGACTCCCGACCGCTGCACTCGCCGAGACCGGCCCGCAGCGCATCACCGACTTCTTCGACCTCGCCGAGGCGCTCCGGGGCGACGACGCCGTGGACGCCGCCGTCGAGCACCTGCCGCGCGCCACGATCCTGGCGCTGCGCGACGGCGGCGCCGTCGACGCGCTCGGCCCCGCGATCGAGCTCGGCCTCGCCGACGAGGACGGCGCCGTCGACGACGCGGTCGCCGCACGCGTGGCCGCCCACCCCGACCTCACCTCGCTCGACGAGCAGCCGGGAGGCCCGGAGCAGGTCCGCCCCGCTGCTCCCGCTCTCGACGCCGCGGCACTCGAGCGTGCGCGCACCATCGGCGCGGAGCAGGCGTTCGCGACGATGACGGTGCTCGCCGAGCTGCTGCGGGCGGTCGACGCCGGCGCGGTCCGCGAACTCGTCAAGGGCGGGATCGGCATGCCGCTCGCCCGCACCCTGGCCGAGCGCATCGGCACCGATGCCGAGCTCGTCGCCGGTCGTCTGGCGCTGCTCGACGGCATCGGGTTCGCCGACCCCGACACCGGACGCTGGATCGTCACCGACGCCGGGCACGCGTGGTTGCTCGCGAGCTGGCCGGAGCGCTGGGTGTCTCTGGTGGCCGCGTGGTCGGACACGCTCCCGCCCGCCGTGCACCAGGTGCTCGACCTGGCCGACGGGGACCTGCGCGACCTCGTGCCGCTCGGTCGGTGGGCGTACCCGGCGGGGTCCCGCTGGCTCGACGCCCTGCTGCTCGACGTCGCCGGCACCGCGGCGTCGCTCGGCCTGGCGGTCGACGGCATCGTGACGAGCACCGGTCGGGCGCTCCTCGACGGCGACGCCGAGCAGGCCGCCGACGACCTGCCGGGCACCGTCGAGCGGGTCTACCTGCAGCACGACCTCACCGTCATCGCACCGGGGCCGCTCGCGCCGGTGGACGACGACGCCCTGCGCACCGTCGCCGTGCTCGAGGCACCAGGCCTCGCGGCCCGCTACCGCATCTCCGAGGACACCCTGCGCGCGGCGTTCCGGGCCGGACACTCCCGCGACGACTTGCTGTCCCTGCTCGGACGACTGTCGGCCACCGGGATCCCGCAGCCCCTCGCCTACCTGATCGACCAGGTGGCCGGACGCGACGGCAGCATCGTCGTCGACCGGGGGCCGGGCGGCGTCGGGACCGAGGTCCGCGGCACCGCCGACCAGCTCGACCTCGTCGGGGTGGACGCCGAGCTCCGGCAGCTCGCGTGGGAGCGGCCCGACCTGACGACGCTGACCACGCGCTACCCGCCGCACGTCGTGCACACCGCACTCGAGGACCAGCGCTACCCGGCCGTCCTGACGACCGCAGCCCGCCCCGAGGCGCACCACGGGCCTCCCGGCCGGCGCAGCCCCACCGGACGCTCGCCGGAGCAGTCGGCGCACGCACTCGTCGAACGGCTCCGCCTGACGACGCAGCGCGGCGACGCGGAGCCGGAGCAGGAGTGGCTCGGTCGGCAGATCGACCTGGCCGTGCGCGGACGCACGCCGATCCGTGTGACCGTCCGGATGCCGGACGGCTCGGAGCGGCCGTTCTCGATCGTGCCGACCTCGGTCGCGGCCGGGCGCGTCCGCGGGCGGGACACGGCCGTCGACGTCGAACGCACCCTGCCGCTCTCGCTCGTCGTGTCGGTCGAGAGCGACGCCTGAGCCGCGCGGTCCCCCGCACGCAGGTGCCGACGGCTAGGCTGGCAGGTCATGAACGGACCGCTGATCGTGCAGAGCGACCGCACCGTGCTCCTCGAGGTCGCGCACCCCGACGCCGAGGACGCACGCCACGAGCTCGCGGCCTTCGCCGAGCTCGAACGCGCTCCCGAGCACGTGCACACCTACCGGATCACCCGCCTCGGACTCTGGAACGCGCGCGCCGCGGGCCACGACGCCGAGGCGATGATCGACACCCTGGAACGCTTCGCGAAGTTCCCCGTGCCGCAGAGCGTCACGGTCGACATCCGCGACACGGTCTCGCGCTACGGACGACTCGTGATCCGTCGCGAGGAACGACCCGACGCGCCCGTGATCGCGAACTCCCCCACCGAGGAACTCGAGCGGCTGCCGCTCCTGCTCCTCACCGCCGAGGACCCGTCGGTGCTGGCCGAGGTCATCCGGTCGAAGCGCATCAAGCCGTTGCTCGGCGACATGCGGTCCTCGACCGAGGTCGAGCTGCAGCCGTGGGCGCGGGGGCAGATCAAGCAGGAGCTCGTGAAGCTCGGCTGGCCGGCGGAGGACCTGGCGGGCTACACCCCGGGCCAGCCGCACCCGATCGACCTGGACACCGCCGAGTGGCACATGCGGCCGTACCAGGAGCAGGCCGTCGACACGTTCTTCGCCCAGGGCTCCGGCGTCGTCGTGCTGCCCTGTGGCGCGGGCAAGACACTCGTCGGCGCTGGTGCGATGGCGACCGTCAAGGCGACCACGCTCATCCTCGTGACGAACACCGTCTCGGCGCGGCAGTGGCGCACCGAACTCCTCAAGCGCACGACCCTGACGCCGGAGGACATCGGCGAGTACTCGGGCAGTGTCAAGGAGATCCGGCCGGTCACGATCGCGACCTACCAGATCCTCACCGCCCGCCGGAAGGGCGAGTACACGCACCTGTCGCTCCTCGACGCCCTCGACTGGGGCCTCATCGTCTACGACGAGGTGCACCTGCTGCCCGCACCGGTGTTCAAGCTGACCGCCGACCTGCAGGCCCGCCGACGCCTGGGCCTCACCGCGACGCTCGTGCGCGAGGACGGCCGCGAGGGCGACGTCTTCTCGCTCATCGGGCCGAAGCGGTACGACGCCCCGTGGAAGGAGATCGAGGCGCAGGGCTACATCTCGCCGGCCTCCTGCTACGAGGTCCGCATCGACCTGCCGCACCAGGACCGCCTGGAGTACGCGGCGTCGAGCGACGACGAGCGCTACCGGCTCGCCGCGACGTCCCCGGCCAAGACCCCGGTGGTGCGGGAACTCATCGAGAAGCACCGTGGTGAGCAGATCCTGGTGATCGGGCAGTACATCGACCAGCTCGACGAACTGGCCGCGTCGCTCGACGCCGCGGAGATCACGGGGGCGACCCCGGTCGACGAACGGGAGCGGCTGTACGACGCGTTCCGGTCCGGCGAGGTCGACGTGCTCGTCGTCTCGAAGGTCGCGAACTTCTCGATCGACCTGCCCGACGCGACCGTCGCCATCCAGGTCTCCGGCTCGTTCGGATCCCGGCAGGAAGAGGCGCAGCGGCTCGGCCGGCTCCTCCGCCCGAACAAGGACGGCCTGCCCGCGTCGTTCTACACGCTCGTGGCCCGGGACACCGTCGACCAGGACTTCGCGCAGAACCGGCAGCGGTTCCTGGCGGAGCAGGGGTACTCGTACACGATCCTCGATGCTGACCAGGTCCAGACGCCCGTGGGCTGACGTACGAACCGCTTTCAGGAAACCCCGAGGGAACAGTCAGAAGATAAGACCATGAGCGATGGCCCCAAGATCCTGATCGTCGACGACGAGCCGAACATCCGCGACCTCCTGACGACCTCGTTGCGCTTCGCCGGCTTCGCCGTGCGTGCGGTGGGCAACGGAGCACAGGCGATCTCCGCCGTGCTGGAAGAAGAGCCGGACCTCATCATCCTCGACGTGATGCTGCCCGACATGAACGGCTTCGGTGTCACCAAGCGCCTGCGTTCCTCGGGCTACACCTCGCCGATCCTGTTCCTGACGGCGAAGGACGACACCGAGGACAAGATCACCGGCCTCACCGTCGGCGGCGACGACTACGTCACCAAGCCGTTCTCGCTCGACGAGATCGTCGCCCGCATCAAGGCCATCCTCCGTCGCACCATGAACGACGAGGAAGACGCGATCATCCGCGCCGGCGAGCTCACGATGGACCAGGACACGCACGAGGTCACGATCGGCGACGCCCAGATCGAGCTCTCGCCCACCGAGTTCAAGCTGCTCCGCTACCTGATGCTCAACCCGAACCGCGTGCTGTCGAAGGCGCAGATCCTCGACCACGTGTGGGAGTACGACTTCAACGGTGACGCGGGCATCGTCGAGAGCTACATCTCGTACCTGCGCCGCAAGCTCGACCAGTACTCCGCAGAGCCGATCATCCAGACCAAGCGCGGCTTCGGCTACATGTTGAAGGCGTCCAAGGCTTCCTAGGAGCAGGAGTCCCTCGGGGCTCGACTTCACGGCGGTCGTCCGGTTTCACCGGGCGGCCGCTGTCTATCGTTGGGGCAGCATGCACACGCGAATGAACCACTGGTGGGACGGGATCTCCCTGCGCACCAAGATCACCGGGATCACGGTGCTGCTCGTCGCGCTCGGGTTGCTCGTCGCCGGACTCGGCACGATGACCGTGCTGTCCACCTACCTCATGCAGCAGCTCGACAACACGGTCAAGCAGACGACCGAGCAGCTCGAGGGCCAGAACATCAGCGACGGCGAGCAGTACTGCAAGCTGTCCGTGGTGGTGTCACAGAGCGCCTACGTCGCCGCGTACGACGCCGACGGCGACCGGATCTGCCAGACGAAGGCGTCGAGCCGGCCCGACGTCCGCGAAGCCACCCTGGTCGAGGCATCGCAGGCGAACCAGCGCATCTCGCTCTACGACAGCCAGCACAACCACGAGTGGCGTGCGCAGATCATCCCGGCGTCGCTGCAGAACCAGTCCGACGGCACCACCGAGACCGGCTACGTGCTCATCGCGGTCTCCAGTGCCGGTACCGACGAGACGATCGGCAAGTTCACCGCGATCTTCCTCGGGTTCGGTGCCTCGGTCATCCTGCTCGGCGCCATGCTCACCCGGCTGCTCGTCACCGCGACCTTCGACCCGCTGCGCGACGTCGAGGACACTGCCGCACGGTTCGCCGCGGGTGACTTCAACCAGCGCCTCGAGGCCGACACCCCGAACACCGAGGTCGGCCGACTCAACCGCTCCCTCAACGTCATGCTCGAGCGGATCGACTCCGCGTTCGAGGACCGCGAGCGCACCATCGCCCAGATGCGCCGGTTCGTCGGGGACGCCTCGCACGAGCTCCGCACGCCGCTGGTGTCCCTGCGCGGGTACGCCGAGCTGTACCGGATGGGTGCCCTGCGCAAGGAAGAGGACGTCGCCCAGGCGATGGAGCGCATCGAGAAGGAAGCGCAGCGGATGGGCCTGCTCGTGCAGGACCTGCTGCAGCTCGCCCGCATCGACGAGTCGAAGCCCCTCGAGCTCGGCCCGGTCGACCTCGTCGCCATCGCCCGCGACTCGGCGCTCGACACGATGGCCTCCAACCCCGACCGCGAGATCCAGGTCCTCGTCGAGGACTCCCTGACCGGCGAGAGCGTGCCCCAGGCCGTCCGCCCGTCGGCGTCGGCGTCGTCGTCCATCGGCTCTCCGGACTCCGGCGAAGCACCGCCCGTGTCGCCCACCTCGGCGAACACCACCGGGCCGATCGCGTTCTCGCGCCAGACCATCGCGCGTCTGCGGGCCCGTCGGACCCGCGCCATGAACATCGACGCCGGTGCCGCCCCGACGGACGAGACCACCCCGCTGCCCACGGTCGTGCTGCCGAAGCGGCCGCCGATCGTCCTGGCGGAGGAGAACAAGATCCGCCAGATCGTCACGAACCTGATGGGCAACGCCATGCGGTTCACGGCGAACGACGACCCGATCGAGATCGGCATCGGCGTGGACAACGAGCGCGGCATGGCACACCTCGACGTGATCGACCACGGTGAGGGCATCCCGCCGCAGCTGCGCGAGAAGATCTTCCAGCGCTTCTGGCGTGCGGACACCTCCCGCGCCCGTGACACCGGCGGCTCGGGCCTCGGGCTCGCCATCGTGTCCGGCATCGTCGCGGCGCACCACGGCTCCGTCGAGGTCTTCGACACCGAGGGCGGCGGCGCCACCTTCCGCGTCTGGCTCCCCCTGCTCCCCCGCGACTTCGCCGCCTGACCCGCGCGGGCCGGCCGCTGCGCGAGGTAGCGCTAACTGCCGCCCATCCCGCGCTCTCACGGCGCAACGTGCGACCTGGGTGACGAACGCACGGCGTGTTGTGCGACCGCCGCAAGCAAGCGTCGGACCCTTCGGAGGGACAACCCGCCGACGTCACGACGAGCGCGAGACGAAGGCCTGGCGCAGACGCTCGAACAGCGCAGACGCTCGAACAGCACAGCAGGGCGAGCGGCATCAGCCCGCGTCGCATGCAGGACGAGCCAGCCGTTGACCGCCATACCGTTGTCACGCCGCTGGTCGTACTGGAAGACATCCTGCTCGCGGTGGTGATCGCCGTCGTACTCCAACGCGATCCGACGTTCCGGCCAGGCCATGTCCACGCGTCCGAGGAACCGGCCGTGGTGATCCGACACCTCGACCTGCAGTTCCGGCTCGGGGAAGCCCGCGTCCACCACGGCGAGCCGAAGCCAGGTCTCCATCGGTGACTCGGCACCGACGCGCACCCGCGCGATCGCGGCACGAGCGACCGCGATCCACCGAGATCCGGGCACGATGCTCTTGGCGAGCGTGTCGATCGTGCAGAGTCCGCTCTTGCCCACCAGGAAATCGCCCACCGCGACGAGTTGCTGCACGCTGAGCAGACCGGCGCACTCCCGCCACGCAAGCTCTGGAGTGCTGAGCCGCATCCCCTGCCGCTCGCAGCTGGTAGCTCCGGACCGGCGACGGTGTCCTTTGACCTGTGGACGTCGCATCACCGGGCCGGTTCCGTCGGTCGTGACGTGGACGGGGACTTCGGCACCGTGCGGGAGCGGTGCTCCCCACAGCGCGGCGGCCGTCGTGTGGCTCAGGTACTGGTCCGGACGGAGCACCAGGCCGACTGCCGCGACGATCGACATCGTGGCGTCGGTCGACCGGACGCCATGCACGGGACGGACGAGATCACGTCGACGGAGACGACCCGGATCGACGCCGAACCCGATGGCGTCACGGACCAGGAAGCCGGCGGAGTCGAGCGTCTCAGGGAGCGGACGAGGCTTCGGCATGTCCCGAGTGTCGCGACCCGGCTGCCCGCGCGACCCCCTCGGGAACACATCTGTGGAGAACGACCGGTGCCGGGCCTCCTGTGCGCTTCATGCTGATCGCGCAACATGCCGTCTCCAGCACGCCGTGGTCGCACAAACTGCCGGGACGGCCTCCGCGAAGCGGCAGTTCGTGCAATCTCGGCCCAACCGGCCCGACCGCACACACAAAAGGGCCCCACACGCGCAGCGTGCGGGGCCCTTCCGTCAGGCGGACTTAGAAGTCCATGCCACCCGTCGGGTCGCCAGCCGGAGCAGCAGGGGTGCGCTCGGGCTTCTCGGCGACGACGACCTCGGTGGTCAGGAACAGACCGGCGATCGACGCAGCGTTCTGCAGCGCCGAACGCGTGACCTTGGCGGGGTCGATGATGCCAGCAGCGATCAGGTCGACGTACTCGCCGGTCGCGGCGTTGAGGCCCCAACCCGACTCGAGCTCGCGGACCTTGGCGGCGACGACGCCCGGCTCGAGACCGGCGTTCAGCGCGATCTGCTTGAGCGGCGCGTCGATGGCCACGCGGACGATGTTCGCACCGGTCGCCTCGTCACCCTCGAGCTCGAGGGCCTCGAGTGCGACGGCACCGGCCTGGATGAGGGCGACGCCACCACCGGCGACGATGCCCTCTTCGACGGCAGCCTTCGCGTTGCGGACGGCATCCTCGATGCGGTGCTTGCGCTCCTTGAGCTCGACCTCGGTCGCGGCACCCGCCTTGATGACGGCGACGCCACCGGCGAGCTTCGCGAGGCGCTCCTGGAGCTTCTCGCGGTCGTAGTCGGAGTCGGTCGCCTCGATCTCGGCACGGATCTGGCGGACACGGCCGGCGATCTGCTCGGCGTCGCCGGCACCCTCGACGATCGTGGTCTCGTCCTTGGTGATGACGACCTTGCGGGCACGACCGAGCAGGTCGAGCGTCGCGTTCTCGAGCTTGAGGCCGACCTCTTCCGAGATGACCTGGCCACCGGTCAGGATCGCGATGTCCTGCAGCATGGCCTTGCGGCGGTCGCCGAAGCCCGGAGCCTTGACGGCGACGGACTTGAAGATGCCGCGGATCTTGTTCACGACGAGCGTGGCCAGGGCCTCGCCGTCGACGTCCTCGGCGATGATCAGGAGCTGCTTGCCCGCCTGGATCACCTTGTCGACGACCGGCAGGAGGTCCTTGATGTTCGAGATCTTCGAGTTGACGATCAGGATGTAGGCGTCCTCGAAGACGGCTTCCTGACGCTCGGGGTCGGTGACGAAGTACTGCGACAGGTAGCCCTTGTCGAAGCGCATGCCCTCGGTGAGCTCGAGCTCGGTGCCGAAGGTGTTCGACTCCTCGACGGTGACGACGCCTTCCTTGCCGACCTTGTCGATGGCCTCGGCGATGAGCGCGCCGATGGTCGGGTCAGCGGCCGAGATCGACGCGGTCGCGGCGATCTGGTCCTTGGTCTCGATGTCCTTCGCGTTGGCGAGGAGCTGGTCGGAGACGGCGGCGACGGCCTTCTCGATGCCGCGCTTGAGCGACACGGGGTCGGCACCGGCGGCGACGTTGCGGAGGCCTTCGCGGACGAGCGCCTGGGCGAGGACGGTCGCGGTGGTCGTTCCGTCACCGGCGACGTCGTCGGTCTTCTTGGCGACCTCCTTGACGAGCTCCGCACCGATCTTCTCGTACGGGTCGTCGAGCTCGATCTCCTTGGCGATGGAGACACCGTCGTTCGTGATCGTGGGGGCGCCCCACTTCTTCTCGAGGACGACGTTGCGGCCGCGCGGGCCGAGCGTCACCTTCACGGCGTCGGCCAGCTGGTTCAGGCCGCGCTCGAGGCCACGGCGGGCCTCCTCGTCGAAAGCAATGATCTTAGCCATGTGGTTTTTCGTCCCTCCCGGACGTCGTCTTGGGGGTCGTGCTGGCACTCAGCGTGAGCGAGTGCCAACGCCGATTCTGGCACTCGCCGGGTGTGAGTGCAACACAGTCGGGAGGCTCGTGACGACTTCCCAGGACACGTCGCGTCCGGTGGACCCCGCACCACCGCCGCGGTCGCGCTCCCGGCACCGGTCACCGTCCCCGCACACGACGAACGCGCCGCCCCTGACGGGACGGCGCGTTCTGGAAGTGGTGCTGCTCAGGCGGGGCGGACGGACTCTGCCTGCGGGCCCTTCGACCCGGTGCCGACGTCGAAGACGACGGCCTGGCCCTCCTCGAGGACCTTGTAACCCGACATGTCGATGGCCGAGTAGTGCACGAACACGTCCTGGCCCCCTCCATCCACGGTGATGAAGCCGAAGCCCTTTTCAGCGTTGAACCACTTCACGGTTCCGTTGGCCATGATCTCTTGCTCCCTGGTACTGCAGTGCGGAACGACGTGATCGTCGTCTGCATGGGACTCTGACCGAACCCGTCCGATCAGGCAAGAGGTGTGACGTTGTTTCACGTCGATTCCGTCAGAAATCAACGTGCTCGAAACACGGCCGTCACACAATGCGCGGAAAACGCGGCGCGACGGCCCGCAGAACGACCGATCAGCCGGTGTAGTCGGCGCCGAGGACGACGCTCACGTCGGCGTTCGGGAACGCCGCCGACTGCTGCACGGCCGTGACGCCGAGCTGCTTCGCGATGCCCTGCGCGACCGCCGCCTGCGACGCCTGCTGGTAGTAGACGATCGTCGACGTGGAGCCCGTCGTGCCGGCGTCACCGGTGGAGGCGACCTGCCAGCCGGCGCCGGTCAGCGCCGCGCTCGCTCGGCTGGCGAGGCCCGTGGTGGTCGTGCCGTTCAGGACGACGACGGTGGTGGTGCCCTGCTGCGCCGGCGTCGCGGCCGCAGCACTGCCCGACCCCGACCCTGCGGAGCCCGAACCGGCCGACGAGGACGCGGACGGCTTGGACGTCGCCGAGGGCTTCGCGGTGGCGGACGCCGACGTGGAGGCCGAGGGGGAATCCGAGCTGTTGAACGAGTAGCTGCCGTTCAGCAGCGCGAGGACGAGCACGCCGATGCCGACGAGCACGCCGGTGGCGAGCGCCGCCCAGGCGAAGGCGATCCAGCCACGGCCGCGACGCTGGGCACCGCGGTGCGCACCGACCCGCGGGCCGTCGGCGACGTCGTCGAACCGGTCTCGGGGGAATCTCGTGCTCATCGTTCCTCTTCACGTCCTTCGGGAGCCGCACCGGGCGCGACGAAGCTGCGCGTCGCCCGGGCGCTGGTGCGCGCGTGACGGAGCCGCTGCAGCCGGCTGACGAGCTGCGGGTCGTACGCGAGTGCCGCGGGCGAGTCGATCACGCGGTTCAGCACCTGGTAGTAGCGCGCCGCCGACATCTCGAACTCGACCCGGATCTCCGCTTCCTTCGTGCGGTCGTGCCGTGCCCGGTCCTGCTCGAACGTCAGCACGTGCTTCGCGAGCTCACTGAGCTGGTCAGCACCGAGCTGGTCAGCACGCAGCTCGTCAGCACGGAGCTCGTCGACGCTGCGTTCGTCGGTGGGGCTGGTCACTGCGGTTCCGATCACGGTCGGGTAACGGGTCTCGCACATCGTAGGGGTGGAGTCGATCCGGACCCTGGCACGGCGCTGGACTGTCGCGAACACCGGTCACAGGTTCGGCGCGCGGAACCAGCGCACACGCCGACCGAACGGGTCGGAGATGGCCACCGCGACCCCGTCGAGCGAGACCGTCGCGAACGAGTCCGGATCCGCCGCGTCAACGTCGTCGGGCAGCGTCGCCGCCACCCCGCGCAGGATCCCGGTGCGTTCGAGGGCGATCCAGTGCACGCCTCGCGCTCGGATCCCGTCGACGAACCGTTGCCGGTCCGCGCCCGGCACGTAGACCAGGGTCCCGGTGGTCAGGACGACCGGTTCGACGTCGTCCGGCAGGGCGTCCAGTGCACGGTCGAGGTCGCCGGGCAGCGCGCCCCGGATCCGGACGGGAGGCACGGTGAGCGTCGCGGACGCCGCCGCGCGCATCAGGGCGGTCCGGTCCGACGCCTCGGGCGGGACGGCCTCGACCAGCCGGTCGAACGCACCGGGGACCGACAGGTCGATCGGGTTCGGGTCGAGGGCCACCCGGGCGCCGATCCGGATCGGCCTGCTCGCCGGAGCCGGAAGGACCCCGGAGACGTCCGCGACGAGACGGACCGCGGGTTCGTCGACCGCCGTGTGCATCCGGACGAGCTCGCCGCGCGCCCCGCCGTGGTCGTCGCGCCCCGAGGAGTCGGGGCGCGACGACAGCACCGGGGCGCGTTCCGCCGGCACCCGGGACTCCGACGTCCGGTACTCCAGGGTCACCCGGTCCGGGATCGAGCACAGTCCGGCGGCGGCCCCGGCGTCGACCAGGCCGAGCGGCCGCGCGGACCGTTCGGCGAGTGCCGCGAACAGCGGGACGACCGGGGCGAGCCGCTGCGGGTCGTTGGCCTGCACCGTGGCGGAGGCGAGGGCCGCGACCAGCGCGGGGCGGGCCTCCAGGCCGAGCGCGCGCAGCGCACCCGGGTCCGACGGGTCCGCGCCCAGCCGTCGCGCGACCGCGAAGAACAGTTCCGGCTGCCGCTGCTGCTCGGGGACCTCGGCGAGGAGCGCGACGAGGGAGTCGTCGAGCGACCGTGCCCAGGCCGCGTACGACGGCGAGACCGCCTGGATGCGGTCGGCGTACGCGTCGTACCGGGCGCGGGTGTCCATCAGCGTCCGGGCCGGTGCATGCCGACGTGTCGGATGCCGGCCTCGTCGTACGGCTCCCCGAACCGCACGAAGCCGTACCGCTCGTACAGGGCGGCGACGTACTCCTGGGCGTGCAGGACGAACGGGTCGTGTCCGTGTTCGTCGAGGACGGCGGCGACGAGCCGGCCGGCGATCCCCTGTCCACGGTGCCCGGGGTCGGTCGCGACCCGGCCGATCACCCACGCCGGCGACGCTGCGCCGTCGGGGTGGACCTCGTCGGCTGCCGGGCGGATGAGCCGCAGGTACCCAACCGCATCGGTGTCCGTGCCGAACCACCAGTGCTCGGTGTCGGGCTCGCGGTCACGGCCGTCGAAGTCCTCGGCGGTGACCCGCTGCTCGAGCGCGAACACGCGGTTGCGCAGGACGACGATGCCGTACAGTTCGTCCGTCGTCAGACGGGTCCAGCGGGCGTGGTGCACGGAATGCTCGGACATCGTGGCGAGTTTAGTGAAGTGGTCGGGAGTGCCCGGAACAGCCCGGCCGGAAGCAGGAGGAACCAATGGCATACAACGTCGACAAGTCCGACGCCCAGTGGCGCGAGGAGCTCTCCCCGGACCAGTACGCCGTCCTCCGCCAGGCGGGGACCGAACGACCGTGGACCGGTGAACTCCTCGACGAGGAGCGCGCCGGCGTCTACACCTGTGCGGCCTGCAACGCGGAGCTGTTCAAGAGCGGCACGAAGTTCGACTCCGGCTGCGGCTGGCCGTCGTTCTACGAGTCGGTGAACCCGGACGCCGTGCAGCTCATCGAGGACAACTCCCTCGGCATGGCCCGCACCGAGGTCCGGTGCGCGAACTGCGGTTCGCACCTGGGTCACGTGTTCCCGGACGGGTTCGGCACCCCCACGGGTGACCGGTACTGCATGAACTCGATCTCGCTGAACTTCTCGGAGAAGTCGGGCGAGTGAGCCCCGGACGCCCTCACCGGTAAGATGAGCGGCGTCAGCCGGCATGGCGCAATTGGTAGCGCACCGTACTTGTAATACGGGGGTTGCGGGTTCAAGTCCCGCTGCCGGCCCCATATACTGCATGCGCAGGCCGCGACTCGTTCGCCGCCCGCACCGCCTTCAGCCCCGCCTCGAGCGGGGCTGTCGTGCGTCCGGGGCCCTGGTGCCGGTCGACCAGTTTCAGGGCCAGACGCCGGGCTGGTACGCGCACCGTTCGATGTCGTCGACGAGCGCGGCGAGGACACGCGCCTGCCGCGGATCCCGTTCCTCCACCGTCCGCGAGCGCACCCAGACGAACGCCAGGAGATCGGCGACCTGCAGCATGCGTGAGTGGTGACTCGGCGCGAAGTGAACGGTGTCGAGCAACCGTTCGAGCCGGGTCTGCATGTACGTTCCGGGAGTCCCGTAGGCCTGGTACACCGCGAAGCGCTCACGGTGCCGGTCTCGATCCGACCGTTCGTCCGCGATGACGAGCGCGTGCACACCCATCTCACCGGCCTTCCCGTCGACCCGCTGCAGGAGGTGCTGGAAGGCCACCTGTTCCGGCGAGTGCCGATCACGGAAGCCCCGCGCGTCCTGGTACCGACGCAACCGCCCGGGGCGGCACCCTCGGAGCAGCACGGTTGCTCCGGAAGTCACGACGGCTTCGACCACGTCGAGGAACACCTTCACGCGCACGCGTGGCGGGACGGCGCTCCAAGCGCCCTTCCCGTGGAAGATCGGATGGGCGTGGATCTCGGCCTGCGCCTCGACGCCGTACTCCTCGAGCGCCGCGACGATCTCGTGCATGCGATGCGTGAGCCAGCGGGTCTGTGCCGCGTCCGCCATCACGGCGCCGAAGCCGTAGAGGTCCGGCTTGAAGGATTCGTCGACGAAGCAGAGCAGCACGGTGGAATACTGCCGTACAGAAGGTGTGGAGGGGGTGCGACGCACTGCCCTTGATGAAGCGATGCCCCGGGCGAAGTCTCGCCCGGGGCATCGGCACACGGAACGCGGATCAGGGGGCGTTCCGGGCGCTGGACGCGGTAACCAGCCGGTCGTGCGACGAGGATGACACCTCACCGACCCGCGCGTCCACACCCTGACCCCACATCCGCGGAAATCCGCACGATGTGCACGAACGCGCCGGGGTCCTGTCCGCTCAGCGCCCGCCGGTGATCTTCCGCTCCCGCTGCGCGACGCCGGCCGTGCCGTAGGGGTAGTCGTCGATGCGGGGCGCGCTGGCGTCGGTCAGCCGGTCGAGCTCGTCGTCGGTGAGCACCAGGTCCGCGGCACCGAGGTTGTCCTCGAGCTGCGACAGGGTGCGGACGCCGAGGATCACGCTCGTGACCGCGGGACGGGCCAGCAGCCAGGCGAGTGCGACCTGCGACTTCGACGCGTCGTGGGCGTCGGCCACCTCGGAGACGGCGTCGAGCACCTCCCACGTGCGCTCGTCACCGTTGCGGGCTTCCCAGGCCTCCATGCCGCGCTGCGGGTTCTCGCCCAGGCGGGTCGCGCCGGTCGGGGCCTCGTCGCGCTGGTACTTGCCGGAGAGCCAGCCGCCGGCCAGGGGCGACCAGGGCAGCAGGCCGATGCCGGCGTCGAGGCAGGCGGGCACGACCTCGTGCTCGATGTCGCGGACGAGCAGGTTGTACTGCGGCTGCAGGGTGACGGGTGGCGCCCAGCCGTGGGCCTTCGCCTCGTAGACGGCCTTGGTGACCTGGTAGCCGAGGTAGTTCGAGAACCCGTAGGAGCCGATCTTGCCGGCGGCCACGGCGTCGTCGAGGAACCGCAGGGTCTCGTCGATGGGGGTCAGGGCGTCCCACGCGTGCATCTGGTACAGGTCGATGTGGTCGACGCCGAGCCGCTCGAGCGAGGCGTCGAGGGCCACGCGCAGGTGTCGTCGGGACAGGCCGAGGTCGTTCGGGCCGTCGCCCTGCGGGAACCGGCCCTTGGTGGCGAGGACGACCTGCGCGGCCTCGGTGGGGTGTGCTGCGAGCCAGCGGCCGATGATCCGCTCGGACTCGTTGCCGGAGTAGACGTCCGCCGTGTCGACGAGCGTGCCACCGGCGGCCACGAAGGCGTCGAGGATGGCGTGTGAGGTGGGTTCGTCGGCTTCGCTGCCGAACGTCATGGTGCCGAGGGTCAGCGTCGACACCGATGTCCCGCTGTTGCCGAGGAGTCTGTAGTCCATGGCGGGGACGGTACGCCCGGTGCCGTCCGACCGAGGGGACCCACGAGTACCCCTCAGCGCGGGGCGGACAGGAACCGCAGCGCTGCTTCGCGGAACGGCCGCGAGGTCGGGGCGTTGAAGTGGTTGCGCCCGGGGATCTCGAAGAAGGTGGCGTCCGGCGCGGCCTCGGCGAGCCGGACCGCGCTGTCGCGGATGCCGTCCTCGCTGCCGGCGGCGATCAGGAGCGGCTGCGCCGGGGCGTTCTCCGGGGTCGGCTCGATGCTGTTCCGCATCCCCTCGACCATGGCCACGAGCGCGCCGAGGTCGTTGCCCTCGACGTTGCCCGCCATCGTGAGGTAGCCGTTCGTGACGCGGTCCTCGATGGGGGTGCCGTCGGCGATGTACGCCTTCGCCTGGTCGACGCGGACGCGACGCATCGGGTCGGCGTCCGGGATCCCGCCGAACACCGCACGTGAGATCCGGCCGGGCAGCCGTTCGGCGGTGTGCCAGCCGACGCGGGCGCCGAGCGAGTACCCGAGGAACGCGACGTCGTCGAGCAGGTACGTGTCGATGACCGTGGTGACGTCGGCGACGAGCAGGTCCATCGAGTACGCACCGGGGTCGTGCGGCTTCGCGCTCGCGCCGTGCCCGCGCTGGTCGAGCGCCAGGACCCGGTACCCGGCACGGACCAGGTGCCGCGTCCAGCCCGAGGCGTGCCAGTTGAGCACCGCACCGGAGGCGAAGCCGTGCACCGCGATGACGGCCGGGGCGTCGGGGTCGCCGAAGTCGTAGGTCGCGAGTCGCAGCCCGTCGGGCGACATCACGAACCGGGGGCGGGGCGCTTCGGGGACGAGTGACATGTCCTCTCAAGCGTATCGGGGCAGTGTGGTGGCCATGGACGGCTACGGCGGCGATCAGATCCGGGCGGCGGAACGCCCCCACCTCGACGCGGGGGAACCCCTGATGCAACGGGCCGCCGACGGGCTCGCGCGCATCGTGGGCGACCTGCTGGACGACCCGGCCGTGCGGCCGGTCGACGGGCCGGGATCCGTCCTCGTGCTCGCCGGCAGCGGCGACAACGGCGGTGACGCCCTGTTCGCGGGCGCTCGCCTGGCAGCGGCCGGGAGGCACGTGGCGGTCCTGCGCGTCGGCTCCCGTGTCCACGAGGCCGGCCTGGCAGCGGCGCTGGACGCCGGCGCGCGTCTGCTGGACGGCCCGTCCGGCGCCTCGGGACCGAACGCGGGCGGGGCGGCGGACATCCTGCGAGCCGCCGGCCGGAGCGACGGCGAACGCCTGGCGGACGTCGCGACCGAGGCCGCACTCGAGGCAGACCTGGTGCTCGACGGCATCCTCGGCATCGGGGTGCACGGCGCGAACGCACTGCGGTCCCCCGCGCGGGAGGTCGTGGACGCCATCCGTGAGCTCGCCCGCGACCAGCGTGCGCCGTTCGTGGTCGCGGTGGACGTGCCGAGCGGCATCGACGTGGACACCGGCGGCGTCGCGGATGACCACGTCCTGCACGCCGACGTCACCGTCACCTTCGGCGGTGTGAAGGCCGGCCTGTTGACCGGACCCGCCGCCACCCTCGCCGGCCGGATCGAACTCGTCGACGTCGGGATCGGTGCGGATCTGGCGACGATGGAGCCGCTGATCCGCACCTGACCCCTCGCCCGTCAGTGCTGCTCGAACGTCAGTGCTGCTCGAACGTCAGTGGTGCTCGTACAGCACGGGCTCCGGCAGACCGTGCTCGGCGCGGACGCTGCGTGCGATGCCCTCGATCGCGACCAGGGCGTCGACCACGAGCTCCGGCGTCACCGGGAACGGCATGTTGTGGATGGTCTCGCCCTCCACCGTCGCGGCCTCGGCCACGGCGCGCAGCACGTCGCGGTCGTCGACCGTCAGGCCGATCTCGGTCAGGGTGTTCGGCAGGCCGACCTTCGTGGTGAAGACGACGAAGTCCTCGATCTCCTCGGCCGGGGCACCCTCGAGCACCAGCTGGGCGATCGTCCCGATGTTCACCTTCTGCCCGTGGGCCAGGCCGTGCGCCTGCGGAGCCGCGGTCAGCCCGTTGTGGATCGCGTGGGCGGCGGCGAGCCCACCGGACTCGAAGCCCAGGCCCGACAGCAGCGTGTTCGCCTCGACGACCTTCTCGAGCGCCGGGGTGACGACCTTGGCCTTGACGGCCTCGATGGCCTGCAGGGCGTTCTCGTGCAGGAGCTTCCACGACAGCTCGGCGAGCGCGACGCCGGTCTGGGTCTGCAGGCCGCCGGCCATGGTGTCGGCGTTGGCGCGCTTCGCGGCACGGGCCTCGACCCAGGTCGCCAGCGCGTCGCCGATGCCCGCGACCAGGAACTGCACCGGCGCGTTGGCGACGAGCCTGGTGTCGATGAGCACCAGGTCCGGGTTGTGCGGGAAGAAGCGGTACTCGATGAACTCGCCCTCGGCGGTGTAGATGACGGCGAGCGCCGAGGTCGGGGCGTCGGTGGACGCAGCCGTCGGCACGCTGGCCCACCGGATGCCGGCGAGGTGCCCAGCGGCCTTCGCGGCGTCGATCGCGGAGCCTCCACCGACCCCCACGATGACGTCGGCGTCCGTCGCACGGATCTGCTCGACGAGCTCGTCGACGGCCTCGGGGGTGGCGAAGCGGCCGAACCCGACACGCTCCACGGCCAGGTCGGCGGACCGGAAGCTCTCGGAGACGGCGGTCTCGACGATGCCCCAGACCACGTCGTCGGCGACGATCAGGGGCCGCTTGCCGATCGGGGCGATGAACTCGCCGACGCGGGTGATCGCGTCCTTGCCCTGGACGTAGCGGGCGGGGCTCATCACGGTGCTGATGGGAGTGGCCATCGTGCGGTTCCTTCCGGTTGTACGACAGGTGTACGACAGGTGTCGGGGTGGCCGACGCCGCCGACGGTACGCGCGGCCGCTGATCGGGAGGTGCTGATCGGTAGGTTCGGGACCATGACGTTCAACGACGACTCGCAACTCCGGGGCGGCAAGGTCAAGCGGCGGGGTCGCACCACGGCGATCGGCGGAGGCGCCGTGGGCGTCGGCGCCATCGTGGTGTTCCTGATCCTGCAGTTCACCGGCGTCGACGTGAGCGGGATCGTCGGCGGCGGCAACGGCCTGACGACGATCCAGCAGGGGGGCGAGTCCGTCGACGCCGCCCCCGAGTGCCGGACCGGGCGCGACGCCAACCTGCGCGTCGAGTGCCGGATGGAGGGCGCGGCCGAGTCGCTCGACGCCTACTGGACGTCCGAGGCGCGGTCGCTCGGCATCTCGTACACGGCACCGGAGTTCTTCCTGTTCCAGGACTCCACCGACACCTCGTGCGGGCAGGCCTCGGCCGCGACCGGCCCGTTCTACTGCCCACCGGACCGTGCGGTCTTCCTGGACACCGCGTTCTACGACGACCTGCAGTCGCAGTACGGCTCGTCCGGCGGTCCGCTCGCGCAGATGTACGTCGTCGCGCACGAGTGGGCGCACCACATCCAGCAGCTGCAGGGGTCGTTCGCGAACACCGACCGCTCCGGCACAGGGGCGTCGTCGGGCAGCGTCCGCGTCGAGCTGCAGGCTGACTGCTACGCCGGGGCCTGGGTCGGCGACGCCGCCACGACGAAGGACGCGAACGGCGAGACGTTCTTCGAACCGATCACCCGCTCCCAGATCACCGACGCCCTGTCGGCGGCGAGCGCCGTGGGCGACGACAGCATCCAGGAGCGCGCGACCGGCCGCGTCGACCCGGACTCGTTCACGCACGGGTCGAGCGAGCAGCGACAGCGCTGGTTCCTGCGGGGCTACCAGCAGGGCGCGACGAGCTGCGACACCCTGAGCATCCCGGGTTCGGCCCTGTAGCCGCACCGTCGAACCACGGGAGGCCCGGTGCCAGCTGGCACCGGGCCTCCCGTCCGTGGTCAGCGCGTCAGCGCTCGTTCAGACGTCAGCGCTCGTCCGGCCGTCAGCGCTTGGTCGGCGTGGGCGTGGGGGTCGCGCTCGGCGTGGGCGTCGGGGTGGCGTCGGTCGCCCCGGCGGCCGTCACCACGAAGGTGCGGAAGTCGTCGTTCGTGACCGGGGAGGTCAGCTCGTACCGCTGCCCGTTCACGAGCACGAGCGGCGTGCCGGGGAACTCCTTGAGCGTCGACCCGGGGATCGTGCCGTCCGACACCGCCGTCGTCTGCTCGTCCACCCACTTGGCGTAGTCCTGGTCGGCGATGCAGCTCCGGACGGCGCTCCGTTCCTGCAGCCCCTGCACGCCCGTGACGACGTCGGTGAGCTCCGCGTCGGTCAGACCAGGGGTGCCCTCGTCCGGCTGCTTCGCGAAGAGCGCCTGGTTCACCGCGTAGAACTGGTTCGGGGAGTGCTCGGCGACGCAGGCGGCGGCGTTCGCGGCGCGGAGCGAGTACTTCGTGCCCTGCGAGCGGTTCGACAGGACCGCGACCGGGTGGATGTCGACCGTGGCCGCACCGGAGTCGACGAGGTCCTTGATGTAGTCGCCGTTCGCCTGCTCGAACTGGCCGCAGCCCGGGCAGAGGTAGTCGACGTACAGGGTGATCCGGACGGTGCCGGCCCCCTCGGTCGCGGCACTGCTCGGCGACGCGGAGGCCGATCCGGACGCGGACGCCGCGACGGGCTTCAGACCCTGCCCGATGGTGATCCCGCCCTGCGACATGGTCGACGGGCCCGGGCCGGCGGGCTTCACGGAGTCGACCAGCACGAGCGTGACGATCGTCGCGGCGGCGAGGAGCACGACCCCGAGCCCGATCTGCAGGCCGAGCCGGACACCACGCTGGCGTCGCTTCTGCTGGGTCCGGGCACGCTGGGCTCGCTGGCGGGCGGCTTCACGGCGCTCGTTCCGCGCGGCGCGGGCGGCACCCTCGGGGCGGTTGTTCATCGGTGCGTCGTCCTCCTGATCGGTGTCCGCTCGGCGTTCCCCTGCTCGGCGGACGGACCCGGCGATTGTAGTGGGGCGCTCTGGGAAGCCGCCGACCAAGGGGGAAAACACTGGCGCACCCGGGTGAACTCGTGTTGTATGAACCTCGACAGTCGACGGCGACTGTCCGGGGCCCGTACGGGCACACCGCTTCACTCGGATCGTCCGGCACGTACCTGCCGGTGAAGGAAGGACCGAACGCTCATGGCGTCCGTCACCTATGACAAGGCAACCCGTCTCTACCCCGGAGGCAACCGTCCCGCGGTCGACTCCCTCGACCTGGACGTCGCCGACGGCGAGTTCCTCGTCCTCGTCGGCCCCTCGGGCTGCGGCAAGTCCACCTCGCTCCGCATGCTGGCCGGCCTCGAAGAGGTCAACTCCGGTCAGATCCGCATCGGCGACCGCGACGTCACGGACGTCCCGCCGAAGGACCGCGACATCGCGATGGTGTTCCAGAACTACGCGCTGTACCCGCACATGACCGTCGCCGAGAACATGGGCTTCGCGCTCAAGATCGCCGGCGTCGGCAAGGAAGAGCGCGCCACCCGCGTGCAGGAAGCCGCCAAGCTCCTCGACCTCGAGGACTACCTCGGCCGCAAGCCGAAGGCGCTCTCCGGTGGTCAGCGTCAGCGCGTCGCGATGGGCCGTGCGATCGTCCGTCAGCCGCAGGTGTTCCTCATGGACGAGCCGCTGTCGAACCTCGACGCCAAGCTCCGCGTCCAGACCCGCACGCAGATCGCGTCGCTGCAGCGTCGTCTCGGCGTCACCACGGTCTACGTCACGCACGACCAGACCGAGGCCCTCACCATGGGTGACCGCATCGCGGTGCTCAAGGACGGCATCCTGCAGCAGGTCGGCACCCCGCGCGACCTGTACGAGAAGCCGAACAACGTGTTCGTCGCCGGCTTCATCGGTTCGCCGGCCATGAACCTGCTGCCCGCCGACGTCATCGAGGGCGGCATCAAGTTCGGCACGCTCAACCACGCGATCGACCGCGACACCCTGTCGAACGCCCGTGCCGCACAGATCACGGTCGGCATCCGCCCCGAGGACGTCATCGTCTCGCAGTCCGGCGAGGGCCTGCCCGTCACGGTCGACGTCGTCGAGGAGCTCGGCGCCGACGGTTACCTCTACGGTCACGCGGACGTGAACGGCCAGCGCGCCGACATCGTCGCCCGTGTCGACGGTCGTGCACACCCGTCGATCGGTGACACGATCGTCATCACGCCGAAGCAGGGCCACGTCCACGCCTTCGACACCGAGTCGGGCGACCGCCTCGACGACAAGGCCGTCGTCAGCGCGTAACCAGCGCACTCCCCCGAGAGCCCGTGCCCGCCTCACAAGGGCGGACGCGGGCTCTCGGCTGTCCCCGACACCAGAGGAACCACCGTGCCCGACTCGATGTCCATCACCGCCGCCACCGTCGACCCCGGCCTGCTCGACCTGCCGTGGGACCTGCCGCTCGCCGACTGGCCCGACGACACGATCGTCGCGCTGCCGAAGGGCATCTCGCGGCACCTCGTGCGGTTCGTGCACCTGAGCGGGTACGTCGCCGCGGTGAAGGAGACCGGCGAAGAGGTCGCCCGGTCCGAGTACGAGATGCTCCGGACCCTGCAGCGGATGGACGTGCCGTGCGTGGACCCGGTCGCGGTCATCACGAACCGCGTCGACGCCGACGGTGAACCACTGCACCCCGTGCTGGTGACCCGCCACCTGCGGTTCTCGCTGCCCTACCGCGCGCTCTACTCGCAGACGCTGCGCCCGGAGACCGCCACCCGTCTGGTCGACGCCCTCGCGCTGCTGCTCGTCCGCCTGCACGTCATCGGCTTCTACTGGGGCGACGTGTCCCTGTCGAACACGTTGTTCCGGCGCGACGCCGGAGCCTTCGCCGCGTACCTGGTCGACGCCGAGACCGGCAAGCTCTACCCCGGCGGGCTGTCGAACGGTCAGCGCGAGAACGACCTCGAGGTCGCCCGGGTGAACATCGCCGGCGAGCTGCTCGACCTCGAGGCCGGCGGTCGACTGGACGAGAACGCCGACCCCGTGGACGTGTCGAACCGCATCGTCGCCCAGTACCGGACGCTCTGGACCGAGCTCACCGGCACCGAGCAGTTCGACATCAAGGAACGCTGGCGCATCAACGACCGCGTCGAGCGCCTGAACGAGCTCGGCTTCGACATCGAGGAACTGTCGATCCACACGACCGAGGGTGGCTCGCAGGTCCGGATCCAGCCGAAGGTCGTCGATGCCGGGCACCACCAGCGCCGACTGCTGCGCCTCACCGGGCTCGACGCCGGCGAGAACCAGGCGCGGCGCCTGCTCAACGACCTCGACTCGTACCGTGCCCGCAACGGCCGTGACGAACTCGACGAGGAGATGGTGGCGCACGAGTGGGTCTCACGGGTCTTCGAGCCCGTCGTCCGCTCGATCCCCCGTGACCTGCGCGGTCGGCTCGAACCCGCCGAGGTGTTCCACGAGCTGCTCGAGCACCGCTGGTTCATGTCCCAGCAAGAGGAGCGTTCCGTCTCGCTGCCCGAGGCCACGACCGCCTACATCAACGACGTGCTCCGACACCGTCGCGACGAGCGCCTGCTCATCAACCCGCCGACCTCGTCGATCACCGTGCCGATCCCGGTGCTGGACGACGACGACGAGTCCGACGACGTCGACGACTGGCGCGCCACGGTCTGACGCGGTCCCCGCTCGGTCACGACACCCCGCCGGGTGGGCGCCGACCGGTCGCAGACCGTCGATTGCGGCGTCGCGCAGCGACGACTCGTGACCGCACGGCGGGCACCAGCCAACGCGTCCTGACCGTTCGGGGGTCGGCAACGCGACCGCCTGGAGGCCCGGCCCGCGTCCCGGAGACCGGCGCCGGGCCTCCAGGCCGTCACGCCCAACCCCGCCTGCCACCGTGAGCAGGAATGGTCGCCTCCCGCTCGGGGAGGCGACCATTCCTGCACACGAAGTGCTGGGGCTACGCGGTGCGACGGCGCCGCGCGACCTCCCACAGGGTGACGCTCGCGGCGATACCGGCGTTCAGGGACTCGGTGGCGCTCGAGATCGGGATCGACACGATCGCGTCGCAGGTCTCGGTGACCAGGCGCGACAGGCCCTTGCCCTCGGAACCGACGACGATCACGATCGGACGGTCGGCAAGCTCGAGGCCGTCGAGCTCCACGTCACCGTCGCCGTCCAGGCCGAGGACGAACAGGCCCATCGACTTGAGCGACTTCAGGGTCTGCGTGAGGTTCGGGGCCATCGCGACGGGGGTGCGTGCCGCGGCACCGGCCGAGGTCTTCCACGCCGACGCCGTCACGCCGACCGAACGACGCTGCGGCACGATGACGCCGTGTCCGCCGAACGCCGCGGTCGAGCGGATGATCGCGCCGAGGTTGCGGGGGTCGGTGATGCCGTCGAGTGCGACGAGCAGCGGGACCTGGTCACGCGAGAAGGCCTGCTCGACGATGTCCTCGGACACGGCGTACTGGTACGCCGGCACCTTGAGGGCGACGCCCTGGTGCACGCTGTCGTGTCCGGTGATGCGGTCGAGCTCGGGACGCATGAGCTCGATGATCGGCACGCCGCGGTGGTTGGCGAGCGCGAGGATCTCCTTCACGCGGTCGTCGACCTCGATGCGCGACGCGATGTAGAGCGTCGACGACGGGGTCTTCGTGCGCAGGGCCTCGAGCACGGAGTTGCGCCCGGTCACCAGCTCGGAGTCGTCGGTCTTGCGTGCCGGCGGACGGCCCGTGCGACCCTGCGGGGTGCTCGAGGAACCGTGACGGCCCTTGGCCGCCTCGAAGCGGTCCTTCGCGGCCTTGCGCTTGCCGGCGGGGTGGTACGGGCGGTCCTCGGCCTTCGGGGTCGGCTTGCGACCCTCGAGCGCCTGGGCGCCCTGTCCGCCGGAGCCGACCTGCTTGTTGCCCTTGCGACCGGTGCGGACGGCGCCGGGCCGACCCTTCTTGCTTCCCGAGACGTTCTTCATGCGTAGCTCCTGTTCGGCACTGCCGTGTTCAGGCGATGCTCCAGCGTGTTCCGGACGGCGTGTCCTCGATCGTGATGCCCGCGGCGGCGAGGTCGTCGCGCACGCGGTCGGCCGCGGTGAAGTCCCGTGCTGCCCTGGCGTCCGCGCGCTCCTGCACGAGGCGTTCGACGAGGGCGGCGAGCGGGCCTGCCGAGGTGTCGTGGCCGCCGCCCGACCAGTGGTCGGCTCGCGGGTCGATGCCGAGCACCTCCACCATCGCAGCCACCTGATGGTACGCGGTCCCGAGCGTTTCCGCATCGTCGGCGTCCAGTGCAGCGTTGCCGGTGCGCACGGTCTCGTGCAGCACGGCCAGGGCCTGGGGCACGGAGAGGTCGTCGTCCATCGCCGCGGCGAAGGCCTCGGGCACGACCGGGGCGTCGGCGAGGTGGACGCCCTCGAGCCGGGTCTCGGCGCGCTCGAGGAACCCGGCGATGCGGTCGTACGCCGCCTCGGCCTCGGTCAGTGAGCCCTCGTGGTGGTCGATCGACGAGCGGTAGTGGGCGGCACCGAGGAAGTAGCGGACGACGGCGGGACGGGCGGATCCGAGGAAGTCCGCCGCGAAGATCGAGTTGCCGAGCGACTTCGACATCTTCTGGCCCTCGACCGTCACCAGGCCGTTGTGCAGCCAGTACGACGCGAACGGGTCCCCGGCGGCCGTGGACTGCGCCAGCTCGTTCTCGTGGTGCGGGAAGCGCAGATCGAGCCCGCCGCCGTGGATGTCGAACGCGGGGCCGAGGTACCGGCGCGACATCGCCGAGCACTCGATGTGCCAGCCCGGGCGGCCTGCGCCCCACGGGGAGTCCCAGTTGGCCGTCGACGGCTCGCCGGGCTTCGCACCCTTCCAGAGCGCGAAGTCACGGGCGTCGCGCTTGCCACGCGGATCGGCGTCGGCGGCCTCGACCATGTCCTCGCGCCGCTGCCGGGTGAGCACCCCGTAGTCGGCCCAGCTGCCGGTGTCGAAGTAGACGTCGCCCGAGCCGTCGTCGGCGGCGTAGGCGTGCCCGCGGTCGATCAGGCGCTGGATGATCTCGTGCATCTGCGGCACGCTCGCGGTGGCGCGGGGCTCGTACGTCGGGGGCAGGATGCCGAGGGCGTTGTACGCGGCCGTGAACTCGAGCTCGACCCGGTAGGCGCGGGCGAACCACTCCTCGTCGGTGCCTGCCGCCAGGTCGAGGACCTTGTCGTCGATGTCGGTGACGTTGCGCACCAGGGTCACCCGGTACCCGCGGTGGGTGAGCCACCGACGCCAGATGTCGTAGACGAGCGCGGACCGCAGGTGCCCGATGTGCGGCGACGACTGCACCGTCGGACCACAGACGTAGACGCTCACGTGTCCGTCGACCAGGGGCACGAGGTCGACGACGGCTGCGGCGCGGGAGTCGTAGAGGCGAACGGTCACGCCTCAACCCTAATCGGCGCGGGGCCGCGGTTTCAGGAGGGACGCACGAGTGCCGTGGCGATCGCCGCGAGCCCCTCGCCACGGCCGGTGAACCCGAGCCCGTCGGTCGTCGTGCCGGACACGGCGACGGGCGCACCGACGACCGCGGACAGGGCGTCCTGCATCTCGTCGCGGCGGCGGCCGATGCGCGGCCGGTTGCCGATGACCTGCACGGTGACGGACACCGGCACGAGCCCGGCGTCGGCGAGCAGCGCGACCGCGCCGCGCACGAACACGTCGCCCGTGGCGCCGGCGTACTGCGGGTCAGCGGTGCCGAAGCGTCCGCCGATGTCGCCGAGGCCCCCGGCGGAGAGCAGGGCGTCGCACACCGCGTGCGCCACAGCGTCACCGTCGCTGTGCCCGGAGAGGCCGGGTTCGCCGGGGAAGTCGAGCAGCCCGACGCGGCAGGGCGAGGCGTCGTCGAAGGCGTGCACGTCGACCCCGAGCCCGAGTCGGACCACGACGGCGTCAGCCTGGCTGGCACCCGCCGCACCGGCACCAGCCGCAGCACCAGCACCAGCACCAGCACCAGCACCAGCTTCGGTCCGCGCCCGCACGATCGACTCGGCCCGGCCGAGGTCCCACGGCGTCGTGATCTTGAAGGCGTCGGCGTCACCCGGCACGAACCGCACGGTGCCCCCGACTGCCTGGAACACCCCGGCGTCGTCCGTCTCGGACTGCGACGACACCGCGTAGGCCTGCCGCAGTGCCGCGAGCGGGAAGCCCTGCGGCGTCTGCACCCCGACGAGCGCCGCACGGTCGACGGTCTCGACGACGACGTCACCGTCGACCCGCTTGACCGTGTCCGTGACGGGGAGTGCCGGCACGACGCCCGCACCGTCACCGGCGGCGACGGCGTCGAACACCCGCGAGAACTGTGCCGCGGGCGTGAGGCACCGCGCCGCGTCGTGCACGAGCACCGTGGTGACGGAGTCCGGCAGGACGGCCAGGCCGGCCTCGACCGAACCGTGGCGATCCGTGCCTCCGGCGACGACGGCCGTGTACGCGACCGCAGCACCCGCGACCGAACCGACCACCTGCCGGCACTCGTCCAGGTGCGACGCCGGTGCGACCACGACGACAAGCGTCGGCGACGGCAAGGCGAACAGGGGTTCGAGCGCCCGCGCGAGCATCAGCGCACCGGCCACCGGCACGAACGCCTTCGCGGTCCCGATGCCGAGCCGGGTGCCGGAGCCGGCCGCAACGACGACGACCGCCCGGTCCACCCCTTCGGGGAACCGTGCGGTCGTCGTTCGTGCTGTCGCGTTCAGTGCGCTGTCGTCAGGCTCAGGAAGCCAGGACCTCGTCGAGGACGGTCGATGCCTTGTCCTCGTCGGTCTTCTCGGCCAGCGCGAGCTCGGAGATGAGGATCTGCCGGGCCTTGGCCAGCATCCGCTTCTCACCCGCGGAGAGCCCGCGGTCCTGATCGCGCCGCCAGAGGTCGCGGACGACCTCGGACACCTTGATGACGTCACCGGAAGCGAGCTTCTCGAGGTTCGCCTTGTAGCGGCGTGACCAGTTGGTGGGCTCTTCCGTGAACGGCGCCCGGAGGACCTCGAACACCTTGTCGAGTCCTTCCTTGCCGATCACGTCGCGGACGCCGACCAGGTCGACGTTGTCCGCCGGGACCTCGATCGTCAGGTCACCCTGCGTCACCCGCAGTTTCAGGTAGACCTTTTCCTCGCCCTTGATGACGCGAGTCTTGACTTCAGAGATGGTTGCCGCCCCGTGATGGGGGTAGACGACGGTCTCGCCGACCTCGAATTGCATGTATCAGGCTCCGTTCCCAGACATCCAGTTTACCACAAGGGCCGTTCCGGTAAGGGGACCCTCAACGCTCACCCCTCCCGGTGATCGCTAGGATGGGCGCGGGGACCGCCCGGTCTCCATCGTGACTTACGGAGGAATCTCTTGCGACCTCGGGTACTCGTGTCCGTCGCCGTTGCGGCAACCATCGCGCTCGGCGCCACCGGGTGCGAGTTCATGTCGCCGGCCCACACCGTCGACATCAAGCAGATCACCGACGGCGTGGACGTCTCGACCGGCAAGGTCGACGTGCGGAACGCCCTCCTGATCTCGGACGACGGTGAGAGCGCCCGCTTCATCGGCACGCTGGTGAACAACGACGACCAGGACGACTACACCGTCTCGATCGAGATCGGCGGCGACACCCAGACCGTCGACGTGCCGGCCAACACCCACGTCGACCTCGCCATGGCCGCGGGTGCGGGCAGCGACGACGAGTCGAGCGTGCAAGAGGGCGACACCACGCAGGGCACCACCGCCGGTGACGCCGAGCCGATCGTCTTCGACAACGCGGACGCCAAGCCCGGTTCGCTCGTGAAGGTCTACTTCAGCTACCCCGACGCCGAGGGCACCTCGGCCAACGTGCCGGTGCTGACGAGCTCGCAGGAGGAGTACCAGACCCTCGCGCCGAGCCCGACCCCGACGCCCACCTCGACGTCCCCGTCCGAGAGCGGCGCACAGTCGACCGGCGAGGCCGTGCCCGGCACGCAGCCGACCGACTCGCAGACGGATTCGTCCGAGGGCGACAACGGCACCAACTGACGCCGACGGGCGCGGCTGACACCGCGCCCGGACCGTTCGCACAGGAGGCCCGGTGCGAGTCCCAGGGACTCGCACCGGGCCTCCTGTCCGTCCGTCTCAGGCCTCGATGCGGTATCCGAGACCGCGGACCGTCACCAGGATCTCGGGGGTCGACGGGACCCGCTCGATCTTCGAGCGGATGCGCTTGATGTGCACGTCGAGGGTCTTGGTGTCGCCGAAGTAGTCGGAACCCCACACGCGGTCGATGAGCTGCCCGCGGGTCAGCACACGGCCGGCGTTCCGGAGCAGCAGCTCGAGGAGCTCGAACTCCTTGAGCGGCATCGGGGTCTCGGACCCGTCGACCGACACCGTGTGCCGCTCGACGTCCATCCGGATGCCGCCGACCTGCAGGATGCCGCTGTCCGCCGGGTCGTCCTCGGTCCGGCGACGGAGCACGGCACGGATCCGGGCCAGCAGCTCCCGGGTCGAGTACGGCTTCGTCACGTAGTCGTCGGCGCCGAGCTCGAGCCCGACGACGATGTCCACCTCCGAGTCCTTCGCGGTCAGCATGATGATCGGTGCGTTCGACCGGGTCCGGATCTGCCGGCACACCTCGGTGCCGCTCAGGCCCGGCAGCATGAGGTCGAGGAGCACCAGGTCGGGGTTCTCCGCGTCGAACTTCGACAGCGCGGTCACGCCGTCGGCAGCGACGGAGGTCTCGTACCCCTCACGCTGCAGCAGGAACTCCAGGGGCTCGCTCAGGGCCGGCTCGTCGTCGACGATGAGGATCTTGGTCACGATGGCTGCTCTTCCAGTTGCTCTTCGAGTGCTGTGGTCAGTTCGGGATCTGCCTCGGGCAGACGGATGGTGAAGGTCGAGCCCTTGCCGGGCTGCGACCAGACGCGCACGTCACCACCGTGGTTGCTGACGACGTGCTTGACGATCGCGAGCCCGAGGCCGGTGCCCCCGGTGGCGCGCGACCGTGCGGGATCGACACGGTAGAACCGTTCGAAGACGCGGTCGAGGTCGGCCTCGGGGATGCCGACGCCCTGGTCGGTGATGGCGATCTCGACGAAGCCCTTCGAGGACCGGACGCCCACGCCGACGCGGGTGTTGTCCGGCGAGTACTTCACCGCGTTGGCGATGAGGTTCGACACCGCGACCTGCAGGAGCCCGCGGTCGCCCATCACCCGCAGCTTCGACTTCTTGGCACGGATGATCTCGATCGAGCGGGCGCGGGCGACGACCTCGTTCGCGTCGATGGCGGCCTGCACGATCTTGTCGATGCCGGTCTCCTCGCTGTTCTCGAGCGCGTCGACGGACTGCAGCCGGGACAGCTCGATGATGTCCTTCGTCAGCGCTCCGAGCCGCTCGGACTCGGTGATGAGCTGCGCGGCGAACTTCTTCACGTGCACGGGGTCGTCGGCGGCGAGGACGAGGGTCTCGGACAGCAGACCGATGGCGCCGATCGGCGTCTTCAGCTCGTGCGAGATGTTGGCGACGAAGTCGCGGCGGACCTCGTCGATGCGCCGGCTCTCGGTCAGGTCGTCCGCCGTGAGCAGGACGTACCGGTTGCCGAGCTGGGCGGCACGGAAGCTGAGGTAGCCGATGAGCTCCCCGTGGCGGCCGCGGGGCAGCTCGAGGTCCTCCGACCCCATCTCCCCGCTCTTGCGCACCCGGTCGATGAGCTCGAGCAGTTCGTGGTGCACCAGGCGTCGGCGCACGACGAGCCCCGCCGTGAGGGCCTGGGGGGATGCCGCGACGACGGTGTTCGACGGGTCGATGACGACCGCCGGGTTGTGCATCGTCGCGATGACCGCTGCGACGCCGTCCGGCAGGGTCCGCTCCGCCACGTCGGCAGCACGTGCCGTCCGCTCGGCGGTGATGATCAGCACCACGACGCCCGCGCCGAAGACCCCGCCGAGGAGCATCGACAGTGGCACGAGCCACGCGTTGTCCATGCCGCCAGTGTAGGGATGGTCATGCGGGGTTCCGGTACCGTTCACCGTCTGCGGAAGGCCAGAACGCGAAGCGTTCAGCCCCGCGTCACCGTTCGTTCACCTGGGCTGACGACACTCGTCCGGTACGCAGAGAGAGGTACTCCCCCATGCGCGAAGTCTTCCAGCAGGAACTCCAAGACGTCCAGGAGCGACTAACCGAGATCGCCGGGCTCGTCGAGTCCGCCATCACCCGAGCCACGCAGGCCTTCAGCGACTCCGACGTCGCCCTCGCCGAAGAGGTGATCGCCGACGACGAGAAGATCGACCTCGCCGCGAACAGCCTCGACGAGATCGCGATCGACATCCTCGCCCGCCAGGCACCGGTCGCCCGCGACCTGCGCGTCGTCGTCACCGCCCTGCGCGTCAGCTCCTCGCTCGAGCGCATGGGCGACATGGCCGAGCACATCGCGCAGCTCGCCCGCCAGCGCTTCCCCGAGAAGGTCGTGCCGAAGGGCCTGCGCAGCACCTTCAAGGAGATGGGCCGGCACGACGTCGCGATGGCGCAGAAGCTCACGCGGCTGCTCGCCACCGAGGACATCGCGCTGTCGGCCGAGATCCGCGACGAGGACGACGCCGTCGACGAGCTGCACGCCAGCGTCTTCGACTTCGTGCTCGGCGAGGCCTGGAAGGGCGGGCCGATCGACACCGTCGACGCCACCCTGGCCTCCCGCTACCACGAGCGCTTCGCCGACCACGCGGTCTCGATCGCCAAGAAGGTCGAGTACCTGGCGACCGGCGACTGGACCGGCGCGTCCACCTCGACCGCGGCGGTCTGACCCGGCCCGATCGGTCTGCGAGGATCGTGGCATGGCCCAGGTCGCGATCATCGTCAACGGCATGCCCGGTTCCGGCAAGAGCAGCATCGGCACGGCACTCGCCGAGGTGCTCGGCTGCCCGTTCCTGTCGAAGGACCGCATCAAGGAGCCCCTCGCCGACGTCGTCGGCCCGATGATCGCCTCGCGCCCGCTCGGCGGCATCGCGATGGACACGATGTGGTCCATGGCGCGGGCCGTCGAGAACGGCGTCGTCCTCGACGCCGTCTGGCTGCCGTCCCGAGACCGCGACCTCCTGGAGGCCGGACTCGCGTCCGCCGGGTCGCCTCGCGCCGTCGAGGTGTGGTGCGACACGGACCGCGCCACCGCCGAGGAGCGGCTGCGCGACCGGTACGAGCCGGGCACCGTGCCGGTGCGGCACGAGGTGCACGGGGACCTGGCCGACGTGCTGGCCTTCTGGGACGAGCACGGCGACGATGCCCGGCCCGTCGGGCTGCCCGGCGTGCCGGTGATCCGGGTCGACACGACGAAGCCCTACGACGTCGGCGCCCTGGTGCAGGAGATCGCGTCGCACTTCGTCTGACCAGCCACGGCTCGTCGAGCCGACCGCGCTGCCGAAGCGACAGGTCGTCGACGGGGCGATCCGTTCCTCCTGGCAGAGCGACAGGAGTCGGCGGAACGTTCGCGACCCACTGTCGCCTTCGCGAAGCCCCCCACACGCATGAACGCCCCGCCCGGATGCCGGACGGGGCGTTCGTGCGTGGGTGCTACTTCTTGGCGCCCTGGGCGGCCACGGCGGCGGCGCCGGCTGCGGCGGCCACGGGGTCCAGGTAGTACGCGGGCTTCGTCGGCGTGAAGTCGTCGTCGAGCTCGTACACCAGCGGGATGCCCGTCGGGATGTTCAGTCCGGCGATGTCGTCGTCGGAGATGCCGTCGAGGTGCTTCACGAGCGCACGCAGCGAGTTGCCGTGGGCCGTCACCAGCACGGTCTTGCCGGCGGCGAGGTCCTTCGTGATGTCGGACTCCCAGTAGGGCAGCAGACGGTCGATCACGAGCTTGAGTGACTCGGTGCGGGGCAGCCGGTCGCCGAGCTCGGCGTAGCGGCGGTCACCGAACTGCGACCACTCGGCGTCGTCGGCGATGGGGGGCGGCGGGACGTCGAACGAGCGGCGCCACTCCATGAACTGCTGCTCGCCGTACTCGGCCAGGGTCTGGGCCTTGTCCTTGCCCTGCAGGTCGCCGTAGTGGCGCTCGTTGAGGCGCCAGTCGCGCTTCACCGGCAGCCAGGCCAGGTCGGCCTGCAGCAGCGCGATGTCCGCCGTCTGGATCGCACGGGTCAGGAGCGAGGTGTACAGGACGTCGGGGACGATGCCGGACTCGGCGATGAGGTCGCCGGCGCGCTTCGCCTCCTTCTCGCCCAGCTCGCTGAGCCGGACGTCGACCCAACCGGTGAACAGGTTCTTCTGGTTCCAGTCACTGTTGCCGTGACGGAGCAGGACGAGCGTGGAGGTCATGCCTCCGAGTCTACCGAGCGGTACCGGCCCCGTACCCTTGACGCATGCCCATCGGGAACGTGACGCGCGGGACGACCGGGTACAACCGGCTCCGCCGCGTCGACCGGTGGATCGCGACCCTGCCGGTGCTGCGCCGGACGGACGACCCGCTCGTCGCCGACGTCGGCTACGGAGCCTCACCGACCACCACGCTCGAACTGCGCGACCGGCTGGCCGCCGTCCGACCCGACGTCGAGGTGACCGGCATCGAGATCGAGCCCTCGCGGGTCGCGCTCGCGAACGCAGGCACCCGCGACGGCGTGACGTTCCGCCTGGGTGGCTTCGAGACCCCGACGCCCGGGCAGCGCCGGCCCGCCGTCATCCGGGCGTTCAACGTGCTGCGGCAGTACGACGAGTCCGCGGTGGTCGGGTCGTGGCGGATCATGCAGGACCGGCTGCAGCCCGGCGGTGCGCTCGTCGAGGGGACCTGCAACGAGGTCGGCCGGGTCGCATCGTGGGTGACACTCGACGACGTCGCGCCGCAGACCTTCACGGTCTCGCTCCGGCTCGCCGGGCTCGACGTACCCTCGATCGTCGCCGAGCGGCTGCCCAAGGCCCTGATCCACCGCAACGTGCCCGGCGAGCGGGTGCACGCGTTCTTGCGCGACCTCGACCTGTCGTGGGCGGTCGCGGCTCCGCTCGGCACGTACGGGCCCCGGCAGCGGTGGATCGCCACGGTGCGCGGGATGCGTGACCGCGGCTGGCCGGTGCTGCACGGGGTGACGCGCTGGCGGCTCGGCGAGCTCAGCGTCCCGTGGTCGGCCGTCGAGCCCGCCTGACGCTGCGACGCAAGACACCGGTGTTCGCGCTCCGAACACCCGCAAACCGCGGTGCGACCGGCGAACACCGGTGTTTTGCGACCGCCAACGGGGAGCTAGGAGCGCTTGACGGCTCCGAGCCGGGGCAGGCGCGGGACGTTCGCCGTCGCACCGGCCTCGGGCGGGACGATGGTCTCCTGCGCCGCGGTCACCACGACGTCGTCGGCCTCGAGCCGCAGGGTCGCGGTGGGGTCGAGGGAGCGCTTCACCACCGCGAGCCCGATCGGACCGAGCTCGTGGTGGATCGCCGACGCCGACAGCCGACCGACCTGCTTGTCGTCGAGCAGCACCGGGGTGCCGGGCGCCGGCAGCACGCCATCGGACCCGTCGAGGTGCAGCAGCACGGCCCGACGCGGCGGGTGCCCGAGGTTGTGGACCTTGGCGACGGTCTCCTGCCCGCGGTAGCAGCCCTTCGACAGGTGCACGGCGGAACGCAGCCAGTCGAGCTCGTGCGGGATCGTCCGCTCGTCGACGTCGGACAGGGTCGGGCGCCAGGCGGCGATCCGCAGCGCCTCGTACGCGAGCAGCCCCGCGACGGGCACGTCGGACGCGGCGATCGCGGTCGCGGTGCCGGGGGTGACCACGGCGATGCGGAGGGTCCAGTCGGAGCCGGGGTGGGCCTCCTGGTCGGCGTAGCCCCATCCGCCCGGCGTGACGGCGCCCCACGGGTCGACCCACTCGGCGACGGGCGGTTCCGGCAACTCGACGGACGCGAACGGGGCGTCCGCCCCGAACCAGCCGAGGGTGACGAAGTCGGCGGAGCGGTCAGCGACCTCGACCCGGAGCATGAAGCGCATCGAGTCGAGCCACCCGGCGAGCGGCGCAGCGTCAGCGCGCTCGGTGAGCAGCCAGACCGTCGCACCGTCGTCGACGACGCGGGCCGCGTGCTCGACGCGTCCGGCCTGGTCGAGCACGAGCGTCTCGGTGCTGACGCCGGTCGGCAACCCGGTGAGCTGCTGCGAGGTGATCGAGTTGAGCCACGACAACCGGTCCGGTCCGGAGACGGTGACGACACCGAGTCCGAGCTCGACGACGGCACGCCCCCGGGTCAGCAGGCGCTGCTCCCCGATCGGGTTGCCGAAGTGCGCGGCGACGGAGTCGGCCGCGACGAAGCCGTCCCGCGCGGCGAACACCGACATCAGTCGACCTTCGCGAGCTGCCCCGAGGCGTGCGAGGTGAGTTCGCGACCGAGCGCGGCGATGTCCCACGCCCAGAAGAGCTTGCCCTCGACCAGTCCGTACAGGCGGGTCGCGGCGGAGTAGTCCTTCGCGTTCGGCGAGCGCAGCACGGCGTCGGTCGACAGGTCGATCCGGCCCTTCAGCACCCGGCCGACGTAGAGCTCGTTGACGCCCGTCGGGTGGATGATCGCGGCCTCGACGTCGAAGCCGTCCGTGGTGTTGCGGAGTGCCTCGACGCTCTCGACCGTGCTGAAGGGCGTGGGCCCGTCGCCCAGGAGCATCGCGGGGCCGCGGTCGCCCGGCTCGGTCGGACGGTCGATCCGCCAGTAGCCCATCTCGGCGGCGAGCGGGGTGTGGTCGTCGTCGAGCAGCCACGTGGTCGACGAGTAGTTCAGGTACGGCAGGCCGTCGTGGCTGAAGCTGACGCGCTGGCCGAACTCGTAGTTCCGGACCTCGTCGTCGTCACCGACCGGGTACTCGACCACGCCGGTGCCCTCCCACACGCCGACCAGCCACGACAGCGGGACCAGTTCGGGGGCGAGGCCCTCGGGCAGCTCGATCAACGCTGGCCCTTGAACAACTTCACGACGACGACCACCGAGATGAACGCGATCGCGAGCGACGCCAGGCCGAGGAGGCCGACGTAGAAGAGCTCGAGCGCAAGCAGCGAATCCATGCTCGGAGTCTACGCGGCTCGGCTCAACGCGCCAGGAGCACCACCGCGGTGACGAGGACCACGACGAACGCCCCGGACGAAGCGATGCTGATCCGTTCGACCAGACCGTCCTTCGTGGCGGTGATGAGCTGCAGCACGAAGCTGACCATCACGCAGGCGACGAAGACGAGCAGCAGCCAGGCGAAGGCGTCGCGCTCGGCCACGGTCAGCACGAGCACGGCCCCGACGACCGCCAGCACCCAGACCGGCAGGACGGACGTCAGCCGCAGGCGACGCTGGTCGGTGGGGTACACGGGCTCGGTCACGCGCTCCATCATGGCAGGGACGTGCGGAGCGCACGCACCGTGCGGTGCGGGATGACGCGCAATCCGTCCGGCCGGATGAGTCCTTCCCGAGCATCACTAGGATGTCTCCACGACGTCATCCACCTCCGGAGGTCCTGTGGCACAGCTCCTGGTACTCACCTCGACCGCGCCCGGAGACGTCCTGCCGAGCCTGGGCCTCCTGAGCCACCGGATCCGCCACGTGCCGGCCGAGGCCGCACAGCTGGTCAACGCCCCGCAGAGCGACCTGATGTTCGTGGACGCCCGCACCGACCTGGTCAGCGCGAAGGCCCTGTGCAAGATCCTCGCCTCGTCGGGGTCGACCACGCCGATCGTGCTCGTCGTCACCGAGGGCGGGCTGACCGCGGTGAACAGCGACTGGAACGTCGACGACGTCGTGCTCGAGAGCGCGGGCCCGGCCGAGATCGACGCCCGCATCCGGCTGTCGGCCGGTCGTGCGGCGAAGGGCCAGACGAGCTCGAAGATCCAGGCGTCCGGTGTCGTCATCGACGAGGCCAGCTACTCCGCCAAGGTGCGCGGCCGGCCGCTCGACCTGACGTTCAAGGAGTTCGAGCTCCTGCGCTTCTTCGCCACCCACCCGTCACGCGTCTTCACCCGCGAGCAGCTGCTCAGCGAGGTCTGGGGGTACGACTACTTCGGTGGCACCCGCACGGTCGACGTGCACGTCCGACGACTGCGCGCCAAGCTCGGCGACCTCGAGTCGCTCATCGGCACCGTCCGCAACGTCGGGTACCGCTTCAACGTCTACGACGACGAGGCCGAGCGCCTGATGGGGCAGTAGTGCTGCCCGACCTCGACAGCTTCGTCGCCCCCGGCGAGGCTCCCCCGTTCTCCGACCAGACCCTGGTGGACGTCCGAGCCGGGCGCGCGACCGTCCTGACCGTCGACCACGGGGTCGCCGTGGTCCGTGACGGCGAGCTGGAACTCGTCGTCGCCCAGGAGGCCCGTGGCCAGGGCATCGGCACGGCCCTGGTGACGCAGGCACTCGCGCTGGGCGGCGGGACCGCTCCGCGGCTCGCGTGGGCGCACGGGGACCACCCGGCAGCGCGAGCGCTGGCCGACCGGTTCGGCTGGCGCGCGATCCGCACGCTGCTGCAGCTCCGAGCGCCCGTCGCCGACTCCGATGTGGACGTCGCCGCCGACGCTGATGCCGACGTGGCGCTGCCCGACGGCTACTCGCTGTCGGCGTTCCGCCCCGGCACCGACGACGAGACCGACTGGCTCACGCTGAACGCCGCCGCCTTCGCCCACCACCCCGAGCAGGGGCGGATGACGCTCGACGACCTGCACGCCCGCGAGGCCGACGACTGGTTCTCCGGCGAGGACCTGCTGCTGCTCCGCGACGCCTCCGGGCAGCTCGCCGGCTCGTGCTGGCTCAAGGTCGAGGACGGCATCGGCGAGTTCTACGCCGTCGCCGTGCGGCCCGACCTGCAGGGGCAGCGACTCGGCGGTGTGCTCATGCGTGCGGGCACCGCTCGGCTGCGCGGCCGCGGCCTGACCGCCGCCGCACTGTACGTCGAGGGGGACAACGAGCCGGCGCTGGCGCTGTACCGGCGCTCGGGGTTCACCCAGCACGCGATCGACGTGCAGTACGCGGCGCCGGAGCAAATCTCAGGTCACTGATACGCTGCGCCCATGATCCAGGGGGACCAGGGCGGATCGCCCATCGAACGACGACGTCCGCACGCACGGTCGGGGGCACGCCGGTGAACTTCAACCCGTCGCCGGTGTTCCTCGCGATGGCCGCGATGGTCGCCATCCCCGCCGTCGTCACCGCACTCGTCCGCCAGAGCGACCGGAAGCGCCCCCCGTCGGCGGTCGTCGGGGACGAGGCGTACGGCGTGCTCTTCACCGTCCGCGCTCGCCGGTGGAACTACCTGCTGCTCCGGATCATCGGGATCGTCTTCATCGTGGTCGGCGGGTTCTTCCTGCTGGCCGCACTCGCCCTGCTCGACGACCCCGAGGCGATCGGGATGCTCCTCGGCGGTCTCGGCATCGGGCTGTTCGGGCTGCTGTTCGTCTACCTGGGCGTCGGGCAGAAGCGGCGCCGGGTCGAGGCGTACGACTCGCAGCTGGTCGTCACGCCGATGTTCCGTGCCGCCCGGACCGTCGACCCCGCTGCCATCAAGCACATCCGGCCCACGACGAACCGCTTCGGCGGCCTGGACGTCAAGGTGCACGGCCAGCGCGGGGTGATCAGTGTCCTGTCCATCGATGCCGCCTACCCCGAGTTCTGCGCGTGGCTCGAGCAGCGGGCGCCGGCGCAGTGGGGCGCGTTCGTGCAGGTCTTCGCGCGCTGAGCGCAGCACCTCGGTCCGTCGCGGCCGTTCCTGCACAACCGAACGGTTCACCGCCGGTTTCCACAGCGTCCACCGAGGCCCCTCCGGTGGCAGGGGCCGGGTGGCAGGATGTGGGGATGGACACCGAACCGCAGCTCGACGGCGAATCCGTCGCACCCGACCTCGACGACTTCGACGAGGTCGTCGAGATCGAGCACGAGTCGCTGCCGACGGACCGCTACTTCGACCGCGAGCTCAGCTGGCTCCGGTTCAACCAGCGCGTGCTCGAGCTGGGTGAAGACCGCACGCAGCCCCTGCTCGAGCGGGCGAACTTCCTGGCGATCTTCGCGTCCAACCTCGACGAGTTCTTCATGGTCCGCGTCGCCGGCCTGAAGCGCCGCATCGACACCGGCATCGCCGTCCCGACCAACGTCGGCCGTGCTCCCAGCGACGTCCTGCGGGACATCGCGAAGAAGGCCCACGAGCTGCAGGACCGGCACGCCCAGGCCTTCATCGGGTCGCTCAAGCCCGACCTCGACGCCGCGGGCATCCACATCGAGCACTGGTCCGACCTCGACGAGGCCGACCGGCAGCGGATGCGGGAGTACTTCAACGAGCAGATCTTCCCGGTGCTCATGCCCCTGGCCGTCGACCCGGCGCACCCGTTCCCCTACATCTCCGGGCTCTCGCTCAACCTGGCGGTGCGGGTCCGCAACCCGAAGTCGCAGCGCCAGGAGTTCGCGCGCCTCAAGGTGCCGCAGAACTTCTCGCGCTTCATCAAGCTCCCCGACGACAACTCCGGCCGGATGCGCTTCATCCCGCTCGAAGACCTCATCGCGAACCACCTCGACGACCTGTTCCCGGGGATGGAGGTCCTCGAGCACCACGTGTTCCGGGTCACTCGCAACGAGGACGTCGAGATCGAGGAGGACGAGGCCGAGAACCTCATCCAGGCCCTCGAGCGCGAGCTCCTGCGCCGCCGGTTCGGTCCGCCGATCCGCCTCGAGATCACCGAGGACATGGACCCGGTGACCCTCGACCTGCTCGTGCGTGAGCTCGACATCACCGAGGAAGAGGTCTTCCGGCTGCCGTCGCCGCTCGACCTCGGCGGACTGTTCGAGATCTCCAAGATCAACCGTCCGGACCTGCACTACCCGAAGCACGTGCCGACCACCCCGGTGCAGTTCCAGCCGGGTGAACCGAACACGAAGCCCGACCTGTTCCGCGCGATCAAGGCGAACGACGTCCTGGTCCACCACCCCTACGAGTCCTTCGCCACGAGCGTGCAGGCGTTCCTCGAGCAGGCTGCGGCCGACCCGAACGTGCTGGCGATCAAGCAGACCCTGTACCGCACCTCCGGCGACAGCCCCATCGTCGAAGCGCTCATCGACGCAGCGGCCGCCGGCAAGCAGGTCCTCGCCCTGGTCGAGATCAAGGCCCGCTTCGACGAGCAGAACAACATCACCTGGGCCCGGAAGCTCGAGAAGGCCGGCGTGCACGTCGTCTACGGCCTGGTCGGGCTGAAGACGCACTCGAAGCTGGTGCTCGTCATCCGGCAAGAGGGCGGGACACTCAAGCACTACAGCCACATCGGCACGGGCAACTACAACCCGAAGACCTCGCGCATCTACGAGGACATGGGGCTCTTCACCTCGGACGACACGGTGGGCAAGGACCTCACCCGCCTGTTCAACGAGCTGTCCGGCTACGCCATCGAGAAGAAGTTCAAGCGCCTGCTCGTGGCACCGCTGCACCTGCGGAAGGGCCTGCTCAAGCGCATCCAGACCGAGGCCGCCAACGCCCGTGCCGGCAAGCCCTCGGGCATCCGGATCAAGGTCAACTCGATGGTCGACGAGCAGATCATCGACGCGCTGTACCTGGCGAGCCAGGCCGGGGTGCCGATCGACGTGTGGGTGCGCGGCATCTGCTCGCTCAAGCCGGGCATGGAAGGTGTCAGCGACACCATCCGCGTGCGGAGCATCGTCGGGCGCTACCTCGAGCACTCCCGTGCGTTCGCGTTCCACAACGACGGCGACCCCGCGGTGTTCATCGGCAGCGCCGACATGATGCACCGCAACCTCGACCGACGCGTCGAGGCGCTCGTGCGGCTGGTCGCCCCGGACCACATCAACGAGGTCCAGGAGATGTTCGACCTGGCGATGGCCGACACCGCCAGCTCGTGGCACCTGGAGTCCGACGGCGAGTGGACACGGCACTCCACGGACGATGCGGGCCGTCCGCTCGAGGACGTGCAGAATGTGACCATGCGGAAGATCTCGGCCCGGAAGCGCTCGACTCGGTGAGCGGCGGTCCCTCGGGCCCCGTCGTCGCTGCGGGTGCGGTCGTCTGGCGCGAACAGGACGGCACACCCCTCGTGCTGCTCATCCACCGCGACCACCACAAGGACGTCTCCCTGCCCAAGGGCAAGGTGGACCCGGGCGAGGCCGTCCCGACGACCGCCGTGCGCGAGATCGACGAGGAGACCGGGTACCGCGTCCACCTCGGCGCACCGCTCGGCACCGCCGAGTACGTGCTGCCGAACGGCCGCGACAAGGTCGTGCACTACTGGGCGGCCCGGGTCTCGGCCAAGGAGTACGCCCGCGCCGGGGCATTCGAGCCGAACCACGAGGTCGCGGCGCTCGAGTGGGTCACCATCGACGACGCCCGCAACCGCCTGACGTACGAGCGGGACGTCGCGATCCTCGACCGGTTCGCCGAACGCGCCGCCGCCGGACAGCACCGCACGTTCGCCCTGATCACCCTGCGCCACGCGAAGACGGTGCCCGGCTCGGACTGGGACGGCCCCGACGCCACCCGTCCACTGCTGCCCGTCGGCCGTTCACAGGCCAAGGCAGCCGCCGCACCGGTCGCGGCGTTCGGCCCGAAGAAGATCGTGAGCAGCACGGCGGCGCGGTGCCTCGCGACCGTCGAACCGCTGTCCGCCGCGACGAAGCTCGGGGTCTCGAGCACCGCAGACATCAGCCAGGACGCCCACGACCGCGGCGCCGCCGACGTCAAGGGCGTCGTCCGGCGTCGGCTCGACAAGGGCAAGACCGCCGTGTTGTGCTCGCACGGCCCGGTGCTGCCCGACATCATCGCGCGGATCGCCACCGCGACCGCCGACGACTCCGGCCGCTTCGACCTGCGCCGCGCCGCGATGCTGTCGGTCGGGGACTTCTCCGTCATGCACATCGCCGGGGACACCCTCGTCGCGGTCGAGACGCACCGCAACACGATCCCGGCGTAGCCGGCCACCGCCGCACCGCAGCGCCGGCGGACCACAGCGCCGCCGCACCGCAGTGCCGCCGGACCGCAGCGCCACCGGGCCGCAGCGCCACCGGGCCGCAGCGCAGACGCCCGGCACCCGGCCACACGACGGGGCCGCGCCGCGCCCGGGAACCCGATCCGGGCCTCCCGACCGCTCGTCCGCGATCATGCGTGCGCATCTTCCGAACGAGCGCACAGTGCCCCCGATCCTGCTCCCTGCGCGGGATCGGCGCACGCCGCCCCGACGTGGACAACCCCTCGTTCACCTCCCGTTCACCAGCGGGGGTGATTGCGGTCACCTCGCGTCCCTACAGTCGCTCCCGGGTCGGCACCGGCCCAGGGACCGCAGTGGTCCCACTGCATTCCATTCCCGAAGGGACCCCTGTGAACATCAAGCGAATCGGTTCGATCGCAGCAATCGCGATCGCCGGCGCAGTCGTGCTCTCCTCGTGCGCGGCAAACGAGGACGCGGGCAGCACCGAGTCCTCCTCCACCAGCGGCAGCGACTACTCGAAGCTCTCCGGCACCCTGACCGGCTCGGGCTCGTCCGCACAGCAGACCGCGCAGGCCACCTGGGCCGCCGGTTTCCAGAACGAGGCCTCGGGCGTCACCGTGAACTACACCCCGGACGGCTCGGGCGCTGGTCGCGAGAACTTCATGTCGGGTGCCGCGGACTTCGCCGGCTCCGACGCCGCGCTGAAGGACGAGGAGCTCTCGGGCAAGTTCGAGTCCTGCAAGGCGGACACCAAGGGCATCGACATCCCCGTCTACATCTCCCCGATCGCCATCGCGTACAAGGTCGACGGCGTCAGCGACCTGACCCTCGACGCGAAGACCATCGCGGGCATCTTCTCGGGCAAGATCACCAAGTGGGACGACTCCGAGATCGCCGACCTGAACAAGGACGCGAAGCTGCCGGACGCCGACATCACGGTCGTCCACCGCTCCGACGACTCGGGCACCACGCAGAACTTCTCGGAGTACGTCTCCGCGAACGCCTCGGACGTCTGGACCGAAGAGCCCAGCCAGACCTTCCCGTACTCGGTCGGTGACAGCGCGAAGGGCACCTCCGGTGTCGCCTCCGCGATGGGCAACGCCACCAACGCCATCACCTACATCGACGACTCCGGTGCCGGCGACCTCGACCGCGCGAAGCTGATGGTCGGCGACAAGGCGACCGAGATCTCGGCCGACGGTGCCGCGCAGGTCGTCGCCGACTCGAAGATCGCGACCGGCCGTGAGGACAACGACCTCGCGATCGACATCGACCGCAAGGACACCGCTGACGGCGCCTGGCCGCTGGTCCTCGTCTCCTACGCCATCGCGTGCCAGGAGTACAAGGACGCCGACAAGGCCGAGCTCGTGAAGGGCTACCTCGACTACGTCGTCTCGAGCGCCGCTCAGGACGCCGCTGCCAAGGAGGCCAAGTCGGCCGCCCTCTCCTCCGACCTCGCGTCGAAGGCCAAGGACGCGGTCGCTTCCATCAAGTAAGGCCCCTTGAGCGCCCGGACGCCGGTCCCACCCACACGACCGGCGTCCGGGCACTCAGCCGTCCAGGACACCACCCGGACGCGCACCACCACCCCAGAACCCGTCGCCTCCCCCGGCGTTCCTCCGACAGGAGTACCCCATGACGACCGCACCGGCCCAGCCAGGGGCCACCGTCACCCCGACCAAGCCGAAGCCCGTCGTCCGTGTCGGCGACCGCGTCTTCTCCGCCGCCTCGGTCATCGCCGGCGGCCTCATCCTCTTCGTGCTCGTGCTCGTCGCAGCGTTCCTCGTCTGGCAGAGCATCCCGGCCTTCTCCGCCAAGGTCGGCGAGCTGCCGGGCAAGGCCACGAACTTCTGGGACTTCGTCGGCCCCCTGGTCTTCGGCACCGTCTGGTCCGCGCTCATCGCGCTCGTGATCGCCGTGCCGCTGTCCCTCGGGATCGCCCTCTTCATCTCGCACTTCGCGCCGCGTCGACTCGCGCCGGTCCTCGGCTACGTCATCGACCTGCTGGCCGCGGTGCCGTCGGTCGTCTACGGCCTCTGGGGCATCGCCGTGCTGGCGCCCCTGGTGAAGCCGTTCTACGTGTTCCTGAACGAGTACATCGGCTGGTTCCCGCTGTTCTCCGGCCAGGTGTCCGGCACCGGTCGCACGATCCTGACCGCGTCGATCGTCCTCGCCGTCATGGCGATCCCGATCATGACCGCGGTCATGCGTGAGATCTTCCTGCAGGCCCCGACCCTCAACGAGGAAGCGGCCCTGGCCCTCGGCGCGACCCGCTGGGAGATGATCCGCCTGTCGGTCCTGCCGTTCGCGAAGTCCGGCATCGTCTCCGCGATCATGCTCGGCCTCGGTCGTGCACTCGGCGAGACGATGGCGATCGCGCTGGTGCTGTCGGTCTCGACGAACGTCACGTTCCAGATGCTGACGTCGCAGAACCCCTCGACGATCGCCGCGAACATCGCCCTGCAGTTCGCCGAGGCATCCGGCACGGCCCTGAACGCCCTCATCGCGTCGGGTCTGATCCTCTTCGTCATCACCCTGGTCATCAACATGCTCGCGCGGTACATCGTCCGCAGCCGAGTCAGCTGAGAGGTCGCACCCGATGTCCCTCGCGCTCCGTCAGACCGGCACCGCCGGCAACGTCTACGCCAACGGCAAGCTGCACGCCTCCGTCCCGTGGCTGCTCCTCGTCGGCAGCTGGGTCGCCCTCGTCCTGGTCTTCGCCCTGCTCAACGCGGGTGGCGCCGTCAAGGACTTCAACGTCGTCGCCGCGATCTTCCTCGGCACGGTCCTGTTCGACGTCCTCATCGTCGTCATCTCGCGCATCGTCGAGGGTGGCCGCAAGGCGGTCGACCGCCTGGTCACCTCGCTCGTCATCACGGCGTTCGTCATCGCGGTCCTGCCGCTGGTGTCGCTGCTCTGGACGGTCATCGCCAAGGGCGTCGCCCGCTTCGACGCGAACTTCTTCTCGTACTCGATGCGCGGGGTCATCTCCGAGGGCGGCGGCGCAGTCCACGCCCTCATCGGCACGCTCGAGATCACGCTGTTCGCGGCGCTCATCTCGGTGCCGATCGGCCTGCTCACCTCGATCTACCTGGTCGAGTACGGGCGCGGCGCACTGGCGAAGGGCATCACGTTCTTCGTCGACGTCATGACGGGCATCCCGTCGATCGTCGCCGGTCTGTTCGCCTACGCGCTCTTCGCGCTGTTCCTCGGCCCGGGTGCCCGATTCGGCCTGGTCGGCTCCGTCGCCCTGTCGGTGCTGATGATCCCGATCGTCGTGCGCTCCACCGAAGAGGTGCTGAAGATCGTCCCGATGGAACTCCGCGAGGCCTCGTACGCCCTCGGGGTGCCGAAGTACCTCACGATCCTCAAGGTCGTGCTCCCCACCAGCCTCGCCGGCATCACCACCGGCGTCATGCTCTCGATCGCCCGCGTCATCGGTGAGACCGCCCCGCTGCTCGTCACGGCCGGCTTCACCGCGAGCATGAACTACAACCTGTTCCGTGACCCGATGATGACCCTGCCGGTGTACGCGTACACGCAGTACTCGCAGCAGGGCGCCAACCCGGTGCCGTTCGTCGACCGGGCCTGGACCGCGGCCCTCGTGCTCATCCTGATCGTGATGCTGCTGAACCTGCTCGCTCGGTTCATCACCCGTCTCTTCGCCCCCAAGCTCAGCCGCTGACCCTCCGCCCCCGCGGAACCAGCGACACCACCCACCCAGAAGGATCAACGTGTCCAAGCGCATCGAGGTCGACGGCCTCAACGTCTACTACTCGAAGTTCAAGGCGGTCGAGGGTGTCGACATCACCATCGAGCCCCGCACCGTCACGGCCTTCATCGGCCCGTCGGGCTGCGGCAAGTCCACCTTCCTCCGCACCCTGAACCGCATGCACGAGGTCATCCCCGGCGCATGGGTCGAGGGCTCGGTCAAGATCGACGGCGACGACCTGTACGGCGCCGGCGTCGACCCCGTGCTCGTCCGTCGTCAGGTCGGCATGGTCTTCCAGCGTCCGAACCCGTTCCCCACGATGTCGATCCGCGACAACGTGCTGGCGGGCGTGAAGCTCAACAACAAGCGCGTCTCCCGCTCCGAGGCCGACGACATCGTCGAGCGCTCGCTGCAGGGTGCGAACCTGTGGAACGAGGTCAAGGACCGCCTCGACAAGCCCGGCATGGGTCTGTCCGGTGGGCAGCAGCAGCGTCTCTGCATCGCCCGCGCGATCGCGGTCGAGCCGGACGTGCTCCTGATGGACGAGCCCTGCTCGGCCCTCGACCCGATCTCGACCCTCGCCATCGAGGACCTGATCGAGGAGCTCAAGAAGGAGTTCACGATCGTGATCGTGACCCACAACATGCAGCAGGCGTCGCGCGTCAGCGACAAGACGGCGTTCTTCAACATCGCCGGCACCGGCGCCCCCGGCAAGCTCATCGAGTTCGACGACACCGCGACGATGTTCTCGAACCCGTCCGTGCAGGCCACCGAGGACTACGTCTCGGGCCGCTTCGGTTGATCGGCATCCGTCCGTCGCACTGACGGACGGCCTGGAGGCCCGGTGCACGTCCGCCACGGACGCGCACCGGGCCTTCGTGGTTGCGCCGGGTGCGACGGCAACCCGCGGGACGTGCGCATGTTCCGACGATCCACGCGTCGATCGACTCGTGGTTCGTCGCTCGATGCGCACGCAGACGTTGCGTGCGCATGTTCCGACAGTCCGCGCGTCGATCGACTCGTGGAACGACGAAAGGTGCCCGCGCATCGACTGCACGGGCACCTTCCGGAATGCGTCAGGCCGTGGTGGTGGGGACCGCCATGATCGGCGAGGTGGTCGGCTGCTCGGAACCGCCCTCGGGCTCGACCGTCATCCCGATCGTCGCGCCCTCGGACATCGCGCCCTTGAGCACGGCGGAGTGCACACCGTCAGCCGCACCGTCGACCAGGCCGGCCGACTTGATGGTGCCGCCCTGCTCCTCGGAGCCGATGTACCAGAGCTCGTACGTCTTGCCCTTCGGCGCCTGCTCGACACCGTCGAGGATCACCGCGGACTTGCCGAGGTCGTTCGACCACACGACCGTCGCCGAACCGCCGCCCGCGACCTTGGTCGTCGTGCGCTGGAAGTCCGAGGCGGCGTAGATGCGGTCGAGGCCGCTCGAGGCCTGCGTGGTGCCGGTGCCGGAGCCGTTCGGGTCGAAGATCGACCCGACGCCGAGTCCGCCGAAGAAGACCGCGGCGACGGCAGCTGCAGCCGTCAGCATGACCGCCGGACGCTGGAACCAGCGGCGGCGAGCCTCCGACGATGCCCGGCCACCGGCGGTGGGGCCGTCGGCGATCGAGGCGACGTGCCTGGCGGGCTCGGGACGGGCCTCCTGGACGGAGGTGGTCTCGGCGGCCGGGGCCTGATCGACCGTCGTGTCGGCGAGGGGCGCGGCCTGGGGGGTCGTCGCGATCCGGGCCAGCAGCGACGCCTTCAGCGACGCGGGGGGCTCGATCGGTGCGACGGCGTAGGCGAGCTGCAGCGCGGTCTCGCGCAGGGAGTCGTTCTCGGCCTGCAGCTCGGGGGACGTCCGGAGGGCGTCCTCGAGGAGCGCGCGCTCGTCGTCGGACAGCGCGTCGAGTGCGTGGGAACCCGTCATCAGTGCGGGGTCGTCGTGGCGTTCGGTCATGAGGTCACCCCCATCTCGTCTCGGAGTCGGATCATCCCGTCACGGAGACGGGTCTTGACGGTGCCGATGGGGACACCGAGGTGTTCGGCCATCTCGCTGTGCGAGTAGCCGCCGTAGTACGCGAGTTGCACGGCCTGCCGCTGGAACTCGGTGAGCTTCGCCAGCGCTCGGCCGACGCGCTCGTGCTCGATGCGGATCTCGACGGACTCGGAGACCTGGTCGAAACCGGCCTCGAGGTCGCGGATGCCGATCTTGGTGTCGCGGTCGTGCGACGACTGCGAGGCACGGACCCGGTCGACCGCTCGGCGGTGGGCCATGGTGAGGACCCAGCTGGCGGCCGTCCCACGCTTCCGGTCGAAGCGGGTGGCCTGCTGCCAGACCTCCAGGAAGACCTCCTGCGTGACCTCTTCCGACTGCGCGCGGTCCCGGAGGAGGCGCGTGATCAGACCGAGGACCCGACCGGAGAGTGCGTCGTAGAGGTCCGCGAAGGCGGCTTGGTCACCGGCGGCGACCCGGGCGAGGAGGTCGTCCGGCGATGCCTGAGCTGGCTCTGACGAGCTCCAGCGTTCGGTGTCGCTATCCACGAGGGCAAGCATTGCAGGTTTCCCTCCTCTCGGTTGCTTTCGTTGACCAGGCGGGTAGCACGAAGCCTCCGCATGGGCGGTCGAGACGAGGGGCCGGCGTGACCCACAGGGAATTGACCGGCGGTGCCGGTCCGGGTCACACCGGGCCTCTCGCTTCGTGACGGGCATTCCGTCCGTCACGCAGATGATTCGGTGCGGTCCCCGCTGTGGATTGGATGGGGGTCGGGATTTCTCGGCGGGATGGGCGCGGCGGGCCTGCACCGGGGTGCGCGCGGGCACGCCCGGGGCCGGTTCTGTCCACCATGAGTGAACAGGGTCGAGTGATCAGCCGACGTCTCGTAGACTTGGTCTCGCCGGGCCGCAGCAAGCCCCGGGCTCCAAAATTCGCCGCTTCGAGCGGCCTCGCGCCGAGAGGCGCTTCTGCGGCCCGGTCTTTTTGTGCCCGGACGCGGTCGCGTCCGGGTTTTCTGCTGCGCGGCCCTTGGCCTGGCGCGTCATCGCGCTGCTGCGCGGCCCTGGCCTGGAGGCCCGGTGCGGGTCCGCCCCGCCGCTCGCTCAGTCCAGGCTGTCGCGGCGCCAGAGCGCCGCAGCCTCGGTCAGGTCGGCCGCCAGCTCCGTCAGGCGGAGCGCCCGCGTCGTGAGTTCGCTCGCGCGCTCGGACGCCACCAGGTCGGACTCGTCCGCCACGGCGGTCGCGCCGGCGGCGGTCAGACGGCAGAACGACGCCCCGCGGTCGAGCGCCACCGCGAGGTCGCCCGTGTACAGGCCGTGCAGGATGCGGTCGGCGAGCGTCAGGATCTCCGCCGGCCCCGTCGGTTCCTCGGCACCCGCGACCGCCTGGTCGATCGTGCCGATCTGCGCCGTGCCCCGCTCGAACAGGTACGCGATCTCCTCCGGGTTCTGTCGGATGACGATCCGCACCAGGTACACCCGCCAGAGCGCCCCCGGCAGGGTGTGTGCCCCGACCCGCGCCCACAGTTCCGCGATGGCGTCGATGCCGTGCACGTCGGTGTAGGTGACGAGCCGCTCGACCACGGCGGGGTCCGGGTCCTCGCGCACCCGGTGCAGCAGGGCGTTCGCGGTCTCGTGCGCGACACGGTTCACGAGCGCCGGGTCCTCACCGCCCTGGATGGCGGCGAACTCGGCGTCGGTGAAGTGGACTGGACGGTGGTGATCGCGAGGCACCGCAGCAGTGTAGGCGCGGTCGGTGACACGCCCGCGTCCCGTTCGCCCAGAACGCAACCGCTGCGCCACGCGTACCGTGTTGCGGCAGGGAGGCGCTCCTCCCTGCACGTGAAGGAGAGGACCATCCATGAACGCCCTGCTCATCATCCTGGCTGTGATCGCAGTCATCCTGCTGTTCGTCGGCGGTTTCGCTGCGAGCCTCAAGTTCCTGCTCTACGTCGGCATCGTGCTGCTGATCATCGCGGTCATCGCGTGGCTGCTGCGGACGCTCACCGGACGCCGGGGCTGACCCGGTCAGACGGTTCCGTCTCGGAGGCCCTCACCCGCTAGCCTTGCGGGTGAGGGCCTCTAGCTCAGTTGGTAGAGCACCGGACTTTTAATCCGAGGGTCGTGGGTTCGAGCCCCACGGGGCCCACACCTTCCTGAACGCCGGCTTTTCATCCGAGGGTCGTGGGTTCGAGCCCCACGGGGCCCACCCATTAGCTCCTGTCTAGAATGTCCTCGATGGGCCGACGATCGCAGCGCGAACGGCCGGGCACCCCCACCGGCCCGGCGACGATGCGCCGACGCCGCCGGAAGCTGGTGCCGGCACTCGCCCTCGGCGCGATGGCACTCGGGGTCTCCGGACTCCTGCTGATCCTGCCGAGCGTCTCGAGTGCCTGCCAGCCGGTGTCCTCGTCGACCTCGGCCTCGGCCGTCGCTGCCCCCGGCGTCTCGGCCGACCGCGTCGCCGCGGCGATCGAACCCGGGTCACGCGTCCTGATCGTGGGTGACTCGTACACCTCGGGTCGGGGCTCGGCCAGCGGACTCCGCGGCTGGGCACAGGACCTCAGCGAGGACCGTGGGTGGACGGCCAAGATCGACGGGTACCCGGGCACGGGCTACGTCGACACCGGTCGGACCGGTTCGTCGCACTACACGTACGGGCCACGCCTCGAGCGGCACGCCTCGTTCGACCCCCAGCTCGTGATCGTGCAGGGAAGCCAGAACGACTGGCTCGTCGACTCGGACACCCTCCGCGCCACGGTGGAGCGGACTCTCCGCACGGCGCAGCAGACCTGGCCGGATGCCGTCGTCGTCGCGCTCGGCCCGTCAGCACCGCTCCCGTGGGCGAACTCGACCGTCGGGGTCGCCGCGTCGGTCTCCGCGGGTGCCGCCGCCGCCGGTGTCCCCTACGTTGACGCCCTCGCCGGCAGGTGGTTCACGTCGAGCAACAGTCCGGGGTACTCCGCCGTCGACGGCGGCCACCCGAACGACGCCGGCTACCAGTACCTGGCGGACCGCGTCGGCGAGTCCCTCGACGCCCTCGGCGCACCCGTCGGCAGCGCCCGCTGCGTCTGAGCGGCGCCGTCTGCTCCTGAACGGGGTACAACCCGTCCCCAGCGGGCTCATGGGAGATCCCCTGCCCACCACAGCCCGCCCTCAGCGGATTGTTGGGCTGCCGCCGATAGTGTCGTTCCCGGATCCGATCACCGGATCCTGCAGCACAGCACCACCACGAACGAACGGGGTACACCGTGATCGAGCCCATCGAAGCCACGCAGACCAGCACCACCGGTGACGCGCGCCGCATCGTCGAGCTCGCAGCAGCGACCAACACGACGATGAGCAACGAGCTCCTGCTCGACACGCTCCGCCGCAACGCCCAGGTCACGACCCGCCACATCCGCAAGGACTTCATCGAGGTCGCGACGGCCACCGCCGTGCTCGGCTACGTCTGCCGGCAGCGCAAGGACTTCATCGCGCTCCGTGGCGACGACCCGGCGTGGGCGCACGAGGTCGGCCGGTACGCGACCGAGTCCCTCGCGGTCGAGGCACTTCGGATGCGCCGCGGCTGACGCCCGGCGTCCGACACGAACACAGAAGGCCCCGCCGGACACCCGGCGGGGCCTTCTTCGTGTCGGTGGTGGCGCCGACCGGAGTCCTCAAGACCAGACGCGGCGGATCCCCCACGACCCGGTCCAGGTCTCGTCCGGCTCGAGCCAACGCAGGCCCTCGCCCGAGTTCAGGGCATTGGCGGGCGCCGTCATCGGTTCGACCGCGACGGCGAGGCCCTTCCCGTCGCCCCGCGGGTACTCGCGCGAGGTGAAGACCTGCACGTAGGGGAACGAGGCGTCCTGCCAGAGCTCGACCCCGTCGCCCTCCGGCCCGTGCATCGTCGTGCGGCGGATCCCGTCGGCGTCAGGGGTGACGTCCTTGTAGGCGGTGTCGAGGTCCGAGTCCCCGGCACGTCGCCCCTGGCGCAGGTCGTACGGCGTGCCCTCGACCGGCACCGAACCGTTCGGGACCTTCTGCTCGTCGACGGTGAAGGCGGTCGCGGCGTCGAGCGTGACGACCAGGTCGTCGGCGGGGGTGTCACCGGCACGCAGGTACGGGTGCGCGCCGACGGCGAAGGGTGCGCGGACGCCCGAGCGGTTCGTGACCTCGTGCGTGACACGGATGCCGTCGTCGACGAGTTCGTGCAGCACGCGCGTCTCGAGGGTGAAGGGCCACCCGTGCTGCGGGTGGATCGTCGCTTCCTGCTGGATCGACGTCTCGGTCTGCGAGACCACCCGGTACGGGGCGAACCGGAGCAGTCCGTGCGACGCGTTGCCGTACTTCGGCTCCGAGACGTCGAGCTGCTGCCGCTTGCCGTCGAGCTCCCACACACCACCGGCGACGCGGTTCGGCCAGGGCGCCAGGACGATGCCGTTCGCCCCCGGCGGCTGCTCGGTCACGGGGAACGGCTCGGTGATGTCGAAGCCGGCGACGCGGAGTTCGCGGATGCCCGCGGCGACCTCGGTGACCACGGCTTCGACGACCCCGTCGGGTCCGGCGTGGTGGAGGCGGTACTGGCCACCCGTGGGTGCTGCGGTCATGGGGTGTTCTTCCTTCCGGCTGGTTCGGTGTGCTGCTCGCCGTCGGCGACGATCACCTGGGCCCCGGCCGCCCGGATCGTGGCGACCGCGGCGGCGTCGGCCTCGGCGGTGACGACGACGTCGATGTCCTCGAGCGCGCGGACGACCCCGATGTGGGCCCGGCCGAACTTCGACCCGTCCGCGACCACGACCGTACGCCGGGCCGTCGCCGCGAGCATCCGCTTGGCCTCGGTCTCGGGCAGGTTCACGTTCGTCAGGCCGTGGTCGACGTCGAGTCCGGTCCCGCCGAGGAACACGAGGTCCGCGGCGATCATCGGCAGGACCGCGCCGTTGAAGGGCGCGACGAGCGAGTGCTGCAGGGGCCGGAGGGTGCCGCCGGTGACGATCACGGTGAAGCGCGGGACGGCTCGCTCGAGCGCGAGCGCCGTGGTGAGGGAGTTCGTGACGACCGTGACGCCGGTGAGCTCGGTGCGCGCCACGAGGGCCTCGGCGACGGCGGCCGGCGTGGTGCCGACGTCGAGGACGACGCACTCCCCCGGGCGGACCAGCGCAGCGGCCGCACGGCCGATGGCGGCCTTGGCCACCTGGTGCTCGACGGCGGTCTCCTCGAAGGGGCGCTCGGTGGACCCGGCCCCGAGGCGGACCGCGCCTCCGTGCACCCGCCGGATCCGGGCCTCCTGGTCGAGGACGGCGAGGTCCTGGCGGACCGTCACCTCGCTGGTGCCGAGGGACGCGGCCAACGCGGCCGTCCGGACCATGCCGGGGGCGCCGTCGACGATCGCGACGATGCGGTCCTGCCGCAGGGGCGCGGGCAGCGCGCCGGCGAGGAAGGAGAGGTCGGCGTCCGTCATGTGCACAGTTTCGCTTGCTTCCGATGTCTTTCGCAACGCTTCGGATCGGCGCTAGGCTGTTCCGGTGATCACCAAGCGCGTGACGAAGCTCGCGGACGGCCGCGACCTCTTCTACTTCGACGACGCCGACTCGACGCTGCCCGCAGAACGCAGCATCGACGAGCGCGTGCTCGACCCGCGGCCCGAGACGGCGCGGATGCGGCAGGACGTCCTGACGGGCGAGTGGGTTTCGATCGCGGCGTCCCGGCAGAACCGGGTGTTCCTGCCGCCGGCCGACCAGGACCCGCTCGCACCACAGAGCCCGGCCAACCCGTCCGAGATCCCGAGCCGCTACGACGTCGCCGTGTTCGAGAACCGCTCGCCGTCGTTCGGCCCGCTGCTCGAAGCCGACGACGCCCCCGAGTCTCTCGAGTCCCTGAGCGACGTCGGCCTGAACCGCCAGCTCCGCTCGGTCGGCCGGTGCGAGGTCGTGTGCTTCTCGCCCGAGACGTCCGGGTCCTTCGCCTCCATCTCCGAGTCGCGTGCCCGCACCGTCGTCGAAGCCTGGGCCGACCGCACCGCCGCACTCTCCGCGATGCCGGGCGTCCAGCAGGTGTTCCCCTTCGAGAACCGGGGCGAGGCGATCGGCGTCACGCTGCACCACCCGCACGGGCAGATCTACTCGTACCCGTACATCACGCCGCGCACCCAGCGCCTGCTCGCGAGCATCGAACGGTTCGGTCCGGACCTGTTCGAGCAGCACCTCGCGAACGAGCGGGGTTCCGAGCGGGTCGTCCTCGCTGGCGAGCACTTCACCGCCTTCGTCCCGTTCGCCGCGCGCTGGCCCATCGAGATCCACATGCTGCCGCACCGCCACGTCCCCGACTTCGCCGGCCTGACCGACGCCGAGAAGGACGAGCTGGCCCACATGCACCTCCGGCTCACCCGCGGGCTCGACGCGCTCTACGGCGACCCGACGCCGTACATCGCCGCGTGGCACCAGGCCCCGGTGCACACCGCCCGCGACACCGTGCGGCTGATGCTGCAGATCACCTCGCCGCGACGTGCGGCGGACAAGTTGAAGTTCCTGGCCGGCAGCGAAGCCGCCATGGGCGCCTGGATCGGGGACCTCGTGCCCGAGAAGGCGGCCGAGTTCATCCGACAGGGAGTCGAGCGCGCATGACGTTCCAGCAGGTCTACGGGTACGAGCCGACGGTGCGGTACTCCGCCCCGGGTCGCGTCAACCTGATCGGCGAGCACACCGACTACAACGACGGCTACGTGCTGCCCTTCGCGATCGACCGTCGCACCACCGCCTCCATCGCGCAGCGCGACGACCGGACGATCCGCGTCGCCTCCGCCTTCGACGCCACGAGCGAGCCGGTGGCGCTGTCCCTCGACGACCTGTCGCCCGAGGCGATGGGCGGCTGGTCGGCGTACGTCTTCGGCATCGCCTGGGCCCTGCGCGAGCAGGCCGGAGCCGATCTGGGCGACAAGACCGGGTTCGACGTCTTCATCGAGTCCGACGTCCCGGTCGGTGCCGGCCTGTCGTCCAGTGCGGCGATCGAGTGCGGTGTCGCGCTGGCGTTCAACGACCTGTGGGAACTCGGCCTCGACCGGAAGACCCTGGCGCGCGTCGGGCAGTACTCGGAGAACCACGCCGTCGGTGCCCCCACCGGGATCATGGACCAGTCCGCCTCGCTGCTCGGCGAGCAGGACGCCGTCGTGTTCCTCGACTGCCGCACGCTCGACACCGCCGTCGTCGACCTGGCGCTCGAGGCGAACGGGCTCGAGGTCCTGGTGATCGACACACGCGTCGAGCACGCCCACGCGACCGGTGGCTACGCGGCTCGTCGGGCCTCGTGCGAGAAGGGTGCGCGGGTGCTCGGTGTCGAGGCACTGCGTGACGTCAGCGTCGAGGACCTGCCTCGTGCGCAGGAGCTTCTGGACGACGAGACCTTCCGCCGCGTACGGCACATCGTGACCGAGGACCAGCGCGTCCTCGACACCGTCCGCACACTGCGCGAACAGGGCCCCCGGGCGATCGGTTCCCTGCTCGTCGCGTCGCACGAGTCGATGCGCGACGACTTCGAGATCTCCGTGCCGGAGCTCGACCTGGCCGTCGCGACCGCGGTCGAGCAGGGTGCCGTCGGTGCGCGCATGACCGGTGGTGGGTTCGGCGGTGCGGCGATCGCGCTGGTCGACCAGGAGTCACGCGGGGCGATCGCCGCCGCCGTCACCGTCGCCTTCGCCGACGCCGGGTTCCGCGAGCCGAACGTGTTCACGGTGCACGCCGCGCAGGGCGCCCGGCGCGACTGACGGCGCTCCGCCGCTCGACGTTTCGCGCTGAGCCGCTCGCGCGCTCGACGTTTCGCGATCAGCGACAGTTCACGCGGCGATCAGCCCGTGGACTGTCGCTCAGCGCGAAAGAACGGCAGCGCCCGGCCGCGCCCGCGCCGACTCAGCCGAGGTAGTCCGCGTACCGGACGTACTCCACCACGTTCCCGAGCACGAACGGGTGCGTCCGACCGTGCTCCACGGCCCACTCCACCCACGCGGTCTGCGCCGGCATGAGCAACCACACCAGGGCGGTGGTCCCGAGCACGGCGGCCAGGGTCAGGCCCATCACGGTGTGCTCGTCGAACCGGGCTGCACCTCGGCGGGCGATCGCGACGACGAACCCGGCGACCGCGAACCCCACCGTCGCGAGCGTCCATCCGGACCAGGGGCCCGACGTGAACGTGTACTCCTGGCCGGCGTGCACGAAGGTCGTCGCCCAGGTCGACCCGGGAGCCTGGAACAGCACGCAGATCGCCACGATGACGATCAGCCACCGGGCGTCCTTGGTCAGTTGCGACGGCTCGGGCCGGGCTCGCATCACCGGCGTCGTCTGCAGTCGTTCGTCCCCCATGCCGCGACCGTAGCACCGGCGGAGTGCACTTCGTGAGCAGCAATGGTCGGGTGCGATGACGCCACCCGACCATTGCTGCACACCATCGCGACGCGACCAGCACGCGAGCGTCACGCGAGCGCACGCCGCGCGCGACCGCGCGCTACTTCAGCTGGCGCTCGGCGGCCTCGACGACGTTCTTCATGAGCATCGCGCGGGTCATCGGCCCGACGCCACCGGGGGTGGGCGACAGGAAGCCCGCGACCGACGCGACCGCGGGGTCGACGTCGCCGTGCAGCTTCGCCTTGCCGGTCTCCTCGTTGACCACGCGGGTGATCCCCACGTCGATGACGGCGGCTCCGGGCTGGACCCAGTCCGGCTTGACGAGCCCGGCGACCCCGGCCGCGGCGACGATGATGTCGGCGCGACGGCACTCCGCGGCGACGTCGGCGGTCAGCGAGTGCGTCAGGGTCGCGGTCGCCTCGAGCCGCGTGAGCAGCAGGCCGAGCGGCCGTCCGACGGTCAGCCCCTGGCCGATGATCGTGACGTGCGCGCCACGGATCGGGATCTCGTACGCGTCGAGCATCGCGACGATGCCCCGCGGGGTGCACGGCAGCGGTGCGTCGATCGTGCCGGCACCACCGGGCACGGCGAGCACGAGCTCGCCGAGGTTCGTCGGGTGCAGGCCGTCGGCGTCCTTCGACGGGTCCATCAGCTCGAGCATCGGCGTCGGGTCGATGCCCTGCGGCAGCGGGAGCTGCACGATGAACGCGGTGACCCGGGGGTCGTCGTTCATCTGCAGGATCGCGGCCCGGATGTCGGCAGCGGACGCCGTCTCGGGCAGGTCGATGCGGTGCGAGTCGAGCCCGATCGACGCCGAGTCGCGGTGCTTGCCCGCGACGTAGGACATCGAGCCGGGGTTCGAGCCGACCATGATCGTGCCGAGACCCGGACGGATGCCGTGCTCGTGCAGGCGGTCGATCCGGCCCCGGAGTTCGTCGAGCGTCCGGGCGGCGAGGGCCGTGCCGTCGATGCGGACGGCACTCCCTTCACCGGCCCAGAGCTCGCGCGGGAGCGCCGCGCTGACCGAACCGCTCACGCGTAGAGCGGGAACGCGTCGGTCAGGACCTTCACCCGCGCCGAGAGCGCTGCGACGTCCGGGTTCGGCATGAGGGTCAGCGCGATGATGTCGGCCACCTCGGTGAACTCGGCGTCGCCGAAGCCGCGGGTCGCCAGCGCCGAGGTGCCGATGCGGACACCCGAGGTGACCATCGGCGGGCGCGGGTCGAACGGCACGGAGTTGCGGTTCACGGTGATGCCGACCTCGTGCAGCAGGTCTTCGGCCTGCTTGCCGTCGACCTCGGACGCGCGCAGGTCGACGAGCACCAGGTGCACGTCGGTGCCGCCGGTGAGCACGTCGATGCCCGCGGCCTTGGCGTCGTCGGCGGTCAGACGGGCGGCGAGGGCCTGGGCGCCGCGGATGGTGCGCTCCTGACGGTCCTTGAACTCCGGGGTGCCGGCGAGCAGGAACGCGGTGGCCTTCGCGGCGATCACGTGCATGAGCGGGCCGCCCTGCTGGCCCGGGAAGACCGCGGAGTTCAGCTTCTTGAACAGGGTCTCGTCGTTCGACAGGATGATGCCCGAGCGGGGGCCACCGAGGGTCTTGTGGACCGTCGACGAGACGACGTGGGCGTGCGGCACCGGGGACGGGTGCAGCCCGGCGGCGACGAGGCCGGCGAAGTGCGCCATGTCGACCCAGAGCTTCGCGCCGACCTCGTCCGCGATCTCGCGGAACTTCGCGAAGTCGAGCTGGCGCGGGTAGGCGGACCACCCGGCGATCAGGACCTTCGGCTGGTGCTCGATGGCCTTGGCGCGGATGTCGTCGTAGTCGACCTCGAAGGTCTCGGGGTCGACGCCGTACGCCACGGCGTTGTAGATGCGGCCCGAGAAGTTGAGCTTCATGCCGTGGGTCAGGTGACCACCGTGCGCGAGCTCGAGGCCGAGGATGGTGTCGCCGGCCGAGGCGATGGCGTGCAGGACGGCGGCGTTGGCCGTGGCACCGGAGTGCGGCTGCACGTTCGCGTACTCGGCACCGAAGAGCGCCTTGGCACGGTCGATGGCGAGCTGCTCGGCGACGTCGACGTACTCGCAGCCGCCGTAGTAGCGCTTGCCCGGGTAGCCCTCGGCGTACTTGTTGGTGAGCACGGAACCCTGCGACTCGAGCACGGCACGCGGCACGAAGTTCTCGGACGCGATCATCTCGAGGGTGTCGCGCTGGCGGCCGAGCTCCTGCTGCAGGACGGCGGCGATCTCGGGATCGACCTCGGTGAGCGGGGCGTTGAAGGCGGCGCGTGCGGCGGCCTGCTCGGCCACCTCGGCCGAGTCGGAGACGAACGGGGGCAGATCGGCAATGGACACGGGACTCCTACGGTGTGCGGACGACCAGCTGGTCGCACTCGGACGGTCGGTCGGTGCAGCCCAGGCGTACGGCCGCGCACCGTGTCTTTGTCGCTCCCCGATGGTGACCCATCCAACGCCAGTCGCGACCTGACGATCGTACCGAGCCACCGCACCCTGTGTCACCCTGGATGCATGACGCTGCTCTCGCCCGACGTGGACGAACGGACCAGTGCGCGGGCGGACACCCCGTGGGTCACGGTGGTGTGGGACGACCCGGTGAACCTGATGTCGTACGTCACCTACGTCTTCCAGCGGCACTTCGGGTTCTCACGCGAGCAGGCCGAGCGGCTCATGCACCAGGTCAACGACGACGGCCGGGCGATCGTGGCGACCGGCCCGCGTGAGTCGATGGAGGCCCACGTGCAGTCCATGCACGGCTACGGGCTGCAGGCGACCGTCGACAAGGCCCCCGAAGCGTGATCCCGTTCGTCCGCCGCGCCGACGGCGTCCACCTCGGCCTGTCCTCCGGCGAGCGCGACCTGCTCGCCTCGCTCACCGAGCAGCTGCAGCAGGTGCTCGGCGGTGACCTGTCCACCGACCCGATCAGCGAGCGGATGTTCCCGGACGCCTACCCCGGCGACGACGCGGCGAGCGCGGAGTTCCGGAAGTACACGCAGTCCGACCTGCTCACGCAGAAGACGACGAACGCCTCGATCGTGCACGACTGGCTGACGGGTACCCGCGATGGTTCGCTCGACGCCGAGGACGAGCAGGCGTGGCTCCGCACCCTCACCGACCTGCGGCTGACGATCGCTGACCGGCTGGGCATCGAGGACGCCGACGACGAGGAGCGCTCCGTCGAGGCCGACGCGGGCGTCGGCCTGCGCGACGTCTACGACTGGCTCGGCTACGTGCAGGAACACTTGGTCGTCACGCTCACGTCGCGCTGACGGCCACGGCCTGGAGGCCCGGATCACCTCCGGTGCGGCGGGTCACCCCAGCAGGTCGTCGCGGTGGGCTCGCGCCCAGTCGGTCAGGCTCCGGGGTGCGGTGCCGGTGATGCGCCGGACGTCGTCGCTCATCACGTCGACGCCGTCGAGACCGCGGCGGACGACCCGGCCGAACTGCTGCCGGAGCCCCTCGGCCTGCCACGCGGGCACGCCGCTCACGCGCAGCACGCCGGCGTAGACCCGGCTCGGCAGGTGCAGGGCGCGCACGGGTCGGCCGAGCCCGGTGGCGAGCGCGGCGGCGACACCCCGCGCATCGAGCAGGTCCGGGCCGGTGAGCACCGGTTCGGTGCCGTCGTGGCCGTCCTCCGTCAGCACCCGGGCGGCGGTCCGGGCGATGTCCTCGGTGTCGATCCAGCCGATCACCCCGCGGCCCGTGGTGTGCGGGAACCACCCCCGTCGGATCGCCGGGGCCGAGGGCTGCACGTTCGTCATGAACGACGAGGGGTGCAGGATCGTCCACGCCAGCCCGCTCTCGCGCACCAGCCGGTCGATGTGCCAGGCGGCGCTCGCCCACGACATCGGGGAGTGCTCGGCGGCGTCCCCGCCCGACAGCTGCACGATCCGGCCGATCCCTGCACGCTGCGCCGCACGGACCCCGGTGGTGCCCTGCTCGCGCTGCCGCTGGCTGACCGGCGTCACGAGGAAGAACCGGTCGACCCCCTCGAGCGCCGCGGTGAGCGCGTCCTCGTCGTCCAGGTCGGCCAGACGTCCGTCGATGCCCCGCGCCCGGAGCGCGTCGACCTGTTCGGGCCGTCGGACCACGGCACGCACCGTCACCCCGGCCGCCCGCAGCAGCTCCGCAGTCTTGCCCCCGACGTCCCCGGTCACGCCGGTGACCGCCACGATCTCGCCCATGTCTGCTCCTCGTCCCGCTGACCCATTCTGGTATCAGTTTCCTGATACCAGAACGTACGCCGGTACGATCGCCCCGTGCCCCAGGAACTCCCAGCCCCGCGCGACGACGTCGACGGCATCGTGGCGTGGACGGTGATCCGGGCCGCACGGACGCTCTCCCGCCGACTCGCGGCCGAGCTGGCGCCGCTCGGGTTGACACCCGTGGAGTTCGGGGCGCTCATCCAGCTCGCAGCGGCCGGCGAGCTCAGCCAGGCCGACTTGGCGCGGGCGGTCGGCGTCCGACCGCAGAGCATGACGACGCTCGTCGGGGGGCTCTCGACGCGGGGACTCGTGGAGCGGGGCGCCGCACCGGGCCGGGGACGGGCCTCCCGGATGCGGCTGACCGACCAGGGCGAGGCACTGCTGGCACGCGCCCACCCGATCGTCCGGGCGAGCAACGCGTGGTTCGGCGACGGTGCGGAACCGGTCTCGGCGACCCTGCTCCCGCTGCTCGAGCCGGACGCGGGCGATGACGGTTCCGCCGTTCCCTGAGCGATATCAGAAGGCAAACTTGCAAGGTGCGCTGGTGACGGACTAGCCTCCGGGCGTGACCGACGCACCGGAGACCGACCCGACCGACCTGGCCGACGCCGTGCTGACGATGCACGGACGACTGCGGCGGTCGTTGCTGGCCTCGAAGTCGGACGACGTCACGGCGTCGCAGACCGCCGCCCTCGGACGCCTGCTGCGGCACGGGCCGGCCACCATCGCCGACCTGGCGCGAGCCGAGGGTGTCCGACCGCAGTCGATGGGCGCGACCGTCCAGGCCCTGGTCGACCTCGGCCTGGCCGAGCGGCAGGCCGACCCGACGGACGGCCGACGGGCGATCGTCAGCGCGACGGCGGCCGGTCGGGACGCCCGCCAGACCGCCTGGGCCGCGCGGAACCACGAGCTCGCTGAGCGGCTCGCGACCCTGCCCGAGACGGACCGCCGCGTCGTCGCGCGGGCGATGGACCTGCTCGGGCCGATCGTCGATCCCTGACCCGCACCCCTCGCCCAGCCCTGCAACCGGAAGAAGCGTCCTCACGTCCACCACCACCACGACCCCCGACACGACCACGGGCAGCGGCTTCGGCCCGAAGCTCCTCATCCCGGTGCTCGTCGGGCCCCTGCTCAACCCGATCAACACCACGATGGTGTCCGTCGCCCTCACCCCGATCTCCCGCGACCTGGGCATCGGTGCGGCGCAGGCGATCTGGCTCGTCGCGGCCCTGTACCTGGCGAGTGCGATCGCGCAGCCCACGATGGGCAAGCTCGCCGACCGGTTCGGCCCGAAGAAGGTGTTCCTGACCGGGCTCGTCATCGTCGGGATCGCCGGGGTGGTGCCCGAGGTCCTGACCGGGTTCGGCGGGGCCGTGTTCGCCCGGGTGCTCATCGGCATCGGGACGTCGTCGGCGTACCCGGCGGCGCTCACCACCCTCCGACAGCACTCCGTCCGGATCGGGAAGCCCACGCCGCCGCTCGTGCTCGGGGCGCTGTCGATCACGTCGCTCGTGTCCGCCGCCGCCGGCCCACCGCTCGGCGGGGCGCTCATCGCCGCGTTCGGCTGGCACGCGATCTTCCTGGTGAACGTGCCGCTCGCGGTGTTCGGCATCGTCGTGGCGACGCTCTGGCTGCCGTCCGACCGACTGCGTCCGCGCGACGACGCCGAGTTACCGGTGCTGCAGGCGCTCGACCCGCTCGGCATGGTGCTGATGACCGGGACCGTCTCGGCGCTGCTCGTCTTCCTGCTCGACCTGTCCGCCGGGCTGTGGTGGCTGCTCGCGGTGGCCGTCGTGCTGCTCGTCGCCCTGGTGGCGTGGGAGCTCCGGGCCGTGCGACCGTTCGTCGACGTGCGGCTGCTGGCCCGGAACGGCGCGTTGTCCCGGACGTACGGCCGCCTGTTCCTGACGTACCTGCTCGCCTACACGATGACCTACGGGTTCTCGCAGTGGGTGCAGGACGTCGCGGGCTACCCGAGCGACGTCGCCGGGTACATCCAGCTGCCGGCCGCGATCGTCGCCGGGGTGGCCTCGTTCGTGGTCGCACGGAAGACCGCGATCCGCGGGCCGCTCGTCGTCGCCGCACTGGTGCCGATCCTGGGCGGTGTGCTCCTGCTCTTCCTGCACACCGGGTCGCCCGTCGTCCTGCTCGCCCTGACCCCGGCGCTGTTCGGGGTGCCGCAGGCCCTGGCGTCGGTGTCGAACCAGGCGGCGCTGTACCGGCTCGTCCCCGCGGAGTACATCGGCACCGCGGCCGGGCTGTCCCGCACTGCGGTGTACATCGGGGCGATCGCGGCGTCCTCGCTCATCGGTGGCGTGTTCGGCCAGGCCCCGACGACGCCGGACCTGCACGTGCTGGCGTGGGTGATCCTCGGCGTCGCGGTGCTCTTGACGGTGCTGACCCTGGCCGACCGTCGCCTGCGGGACGCCGACGCCGGGCGCGCCGCCGCCGCTGCGCCCGCGCCCGCGCCCGCACTCGCACCCGACGCCGAGTGAGCAGAAGATGACGGGTCGCACCCCCGCACCCGACGTCTTCTGCTCACTCGGCGGCCTCCGGACGTCCTGGAGCACCTCGCCACCCGCGGACCGGTAGCGTCGCGGGCATGGCGAACGGCGGCGGGTTCAGCAGCGACACCAAGGCAGGCGCGATCTGGAACGTGGTGATCTGCGGCATCCTCTGCATCGGCATCCCGATCGCGGCGATCGTCAACGCCGACCGGGGCTCCGCGTACGTCGGCATCGGCATCGTGGCGACGGTCCTGGCCCTGTGCATGGAGGTCTACTTCGTCCGTCGTCTGCTCGCGCGCCGGCGCTGACGCCGGGCGCGGCACCGCCGCTGCGCCCGCCGCCTGACGCTTCGTGAGCACAAATGGTCGAGTCGCCGTGGCGCACTCGACCATTCCTGCTCACGAAGCACCTTCCCCGCGGCCGGTACCCTGATCCGGTGACCGACCCGACCCCCACGCACTGGACCCTGACGCTCGTCTGCGACGACCAGCCCGGGATCGTGCACGCCGTCTCCGGAGCGATCGTCGCCGCCCAGGGCAACATCACCGAGTCGCAGCAGTTCTCCAGCGCCGACACGAACACGTTCTTCATGCGCCTGCAGGTGATGGCGCCGGTGGACCGCGCCGCCTTCGAGGCAGCACTCGCCCCCGTCGCCGCCCGCTACGACGCCCGCGTCCAGCTCGACGTCGTCGGTCGTCCGCTGCGCACCCTCGTGCTCGTGTCGAAGGCGGGCCACTGCCTGAACGACCTGCTCTACCGGCGGCGCGGTGGACAGCTGCCCATCGAGGTCCCGCTCGTGCTGTCGAACCACGCGGACCTGTCCGAGCTCGCCGCGTTCTACTCCGTGCCGTTCGAGCACCGCCCGGTCACCGACGCCGAGTCGAAGGAACAGATGGAGCGGCGCGTGCTGCAGGCGGTGGAGGAGCACGACATCGAGCTCGTGGTCCTCGCCCGCTACATGCAGATCCTGTCGCCCGAACTCTGCGCCGCACTCGAGGGGCGTGCCGTCAACATCCACCACTCGTTCCTGCCCGGCTTCAAGGGCGCGAACCCGTACCGGCAGGCGCATGCCCGCGGGGTGAAGCTCATCGGTGCGACCGCGCACTTCGTGACGAGCGACCTCGACGAGGGCCCGATCATCGAGCAGAACGTCGTCCGCGTCGACCACACCAAGGAACCGGCCGAGCTGGTGTCCATCGGGCAGGACGAGGAGTCCCGCACGCTCACCCAGGCGGTGCGCTGGATCGCGGAGGACCGCGTCCTGCTCGACGGCGCCCGCACCATCATCTTCAAGTAGGCAGCACCATGACCAACGCCCCGCAGTCCCCCGTCGACTGGGAATCGGTCCCCGACCCGGCAGCCGTCCGGCAGCCGCGACGGCGGTTCGAGGCCTGGATGATCCTGCGGATCGCCGTGATGGCGTTCGGCCTGCTGTCCCTGGCCTTCTGGGGCTACTGGTCGTGGCAGCTCCCGCTCCCCGGCTACCTGTTCATGGTCGGGGCTCCGCTGTTCGCCGCGGTCGTCTGGTACTTCTTCCGGTCGCCGCGCTCCCCGATCGAGACCGACATCGTCGGCAAGACCATCGTCGAGGTCGCCCTGGTCGTCGCCGCAGGCGCGACCTGGATCTCCATCGGCCACCCGGTCGTCGGCATCGTCTTCATCGTGATCGCCGCCCTGAGCGGCGTGATCGCGTTCCGCAAGGAGACCGCATGAGCACCACGGGCCTCCAGACCGGCCAGGAGGCCCAGCGCACGCTGGTCCGCGCAGCCCGCGTCGTCGACGCGGCCGGCACCACGGCCGACGGCTGGGTCCTGGTCGTCGGCGACACGATCCACGCGACCGGCTCCGGCCCCGAGGCCCCCGTGGCCGACCGGGTCGTCGACCTGGGCGACGCGGTCCTGACGCCCGGCTTCGTGGACCTGCACGGGCACGGTGGGGCGACCGAGGCGTACGAGGACGACTCGTTCGACCGTTCGCTCGCGATGCACCGTTCGCACGGCACGACCCGCTCCGTCCTGTCGCTCGTCGCGAATCCGGTCCCCGCGCTCGCGGCGTCGCTGGCCCGCGTCCGCGCCGTGATGGCGACCGACCCGCTCGTGCTCGGTGTGCACCTGGAGGGGCCGTTCCTGTCCCCGCACAACAAGGGCGCCCACAACGAGTCGTTCCTGATCGAGCCGACCCCCGCCGCGGTCGACGCCCTGCTCGAAGCGGGCGAGGGTGTCATCCGCCAGGTCACGATCGCGCCCGAGCTGCCCGGAGCGCTCGACGCCGTCCGCCGCTTCGTCGACGCCGGCGTCACGGTCGCCGTCGGCCACACGGTCGGCACGTACGACCAGGCGCGGGCCGCGTTCGACGCCGGCGCGACGATCCTGACCCACGCCTGCAACGCGATGCCCGGGCTGCACCACCGCGCACCGGGGCCGATCGGGGCCGCCGTGGCGGACGACCGCGTGACGCTCGAGCTCATCCTGGACGCCGTGCACGTGCACCCGGTCGTGGCGGACACGCTCTTCCGAGCGACGCCGGGTCGGGTGGCGCTGATCACCGATGCGATGGGTGCCGCCGGCGCTGCGGACGGCTCGTACCGGCTCGGGTCGCTCGACGTCACGGTGACCGACGGCGTTGCACACGTGGCGGGGACGGAGACCATCGCGGGGTCGACGCTGACGCAGGACGTGGCGCTCCGCAACGCGGTCTCGCTCGCCGGGCGGACCCTGCCCGAGGCCGTGGCGGCGCTGACGAGCGTGCCGGCCGGCGCGCTGGGGCTCGGCGACCGTCTGGGTCGGCTGGCGCCGGGGTTCGCCGCCGACATTGTGGCGCTGACGCCGTCGCTCGAGGTCGAGCGCGTCTGGGGCGGCGGGCGCGAGCTGCGCTGAAGCGCGCACGGCGCAGACGGCTCGCTCGGACACGTCACGGCAGGTCGGTCGGGCGGGGGTTGAGCGGCTCACCGAACCGTGGGGCCCGGCCGGGGACGCAGTGGCCGTCGATGGACAAGTCCGCGTACGAATCGAACGCCTGGAAGAAGATGGCGAACCCGTCTGCCGCTGTCCCACCGAGGTACCCCTTCGGGTAGCTGATGACCGTCCGCTCCGGCGTGAGTTCCGTGTCGTGCTGAACACGCGCACCCTCGTACCCGATCGCCGCGAGGGCCCGTGTGACCCCCTCGGCAACCTGATCCGCTGTACCAGGAAGCGGGAGCCGCCGAGTGCTCGCGTAGGTGTACTGCCCAGCGTCCTCGCCATCACTTCCGCAGAGGTTCCACCCGGGGTCCTCGTCACCCCAACCGTCCTGCCCGACGACCGAGCGCACGGCGGCGAAGATGTCCAGGACGTCCTGGTGCGACTGTTCGACGTTCATCGACGTGTCCTTCTGCATCGGGGAGTCCGGGGCGGCACCGGTGCACCCGGTCAGGAGTGCGGTGACCACCAGGACTCCGGCGAGTGCAACGCCCCACGGTTCAGAGCGTGGGGTCACCGGTGCCCCCGGTCTGCCAGCCGTACATGAGCCAGTCGTCCTTGGTCTGCTGCCGCATCCGGTCGAAGGGGCCGCCTCGCTCCGGGATCTCGTCCCCGTGTCCCATCGCCGCTCGTGCAGCGTTGTGCTGGGCGGTGGTCCCGTCGTCGAAGTACGAGTACCGGCCGTCGTCGTCATCGCCGTCGTACGGCCCGTGGCGGGTGACGCCGTGCAGGGTGTCCGACCCTCGGCCCTCGGTCTCGGAGCTGAACGCGTGCGCGTCCCACGTCGACTCGGTCGGGTCACGCCGACCGGACAGGTTCTGCCCGGTGACGGCCCAGCCGTCCTTCGCGCCCTGGCTGGCGAAGACCTGCCCCTCGGGCACGTGCAGCGCGGACGCGTTCGGTACGGCGTCCGTCACGCCGGCCGAGCCGAGCAGCACCACGTGGTCGGCGTGGGTCTTGGTCAGGGCGATGGTCGCCACGGTCGTGCCGTAGGAGTGCCCCATGACGGTCAGGTCGGCGTCCCGCCCGGCGGCCGCTCGCGCCGCGTGGAACCCGTCGAGGTCGGCGACGAGTCGCTCGGCGCCCGCTCGCGCTCGGTCGTCCGCCAGGACGGTCCGGAAGGACGGGTCGTCGGCCATCGGCGGGTGGTAGCCGATCCAGGACACGACGGCGATGTCACTGCGGCGGATGCCAGCCACACGAGCTTCCTCACGACGCATCCCGCGGGCGATCGCGCTGTAGTCCTGCACCGTGCCGTCCTGGTACGTCGCGGTGTTCATGCCCGGCACGATGACGCTGACGTGCCTGGCACGGTCGAGGTCACCCGCGACGATCTGTGCGAGCGGGGGACGGTCGTCGACGAGTGCCACCAGCGAGACCGGTGTCGTGGCGAGGGTGTCCTGGATGTTCCGGTAGGCGTCGCGCTGCCGTTCCCAGACGAGCAGCTGCTCCCGTGCCGTCGCCGCTTCGGCCGGGTTCCGGGCGGCGTCGTGCCGCCCACGCCAGTGGCGGACCTGCTTCCACGCGTGTGCGAGCCGGTCAGCCAACATCGTCGTGTTCGCCCGTGCCCGCGCCCAGGAGGCGACACCGTTCAGGTTGCCGATGACCGCCGGCATCGCCGCGACGAACGCCCGCTGGAGCGCGGACGGCACACCGTCGACGCCCGACATCGCCTGCCACCACCCGGCCACCTGCGCAGGGTCGAGTCCGGCGAGCCGCTCGGCGACCCGTGCGTCGTCACCGAGCGCGGCGACGGTCTCCGGGTCGAGGGTGCCGAGCCAGGTGAGGAACTGCCCGTCACTCATCGCGGACACGACCGTCGCGGAGACCAGCTTGCCGAGCACCGACCGGTCCTCGAGCGCGGAGGCCGCCGCTCGGTCGGCTGCGGCTCGGCGGGCGACGAGCTCGTCCCACTGCGCCGTCAGCCGAGCGTCCAGCGCTGCCAACCACTCGCCGCTGCGCTCCAGCTGCTGCAGGAGCGCACGGTCCGACTCGACCGCATCCGGTCCGGACGCCACCACGGTGGCATCGCGGATCGCCCGCTCGTTGGCCGCGATGTCGTCCGCGGTGTTCCGCCGGGTCGTCTGCAGGCTCGCGGCGTCGTCCTGGATCTCCCGCACCTGGCGCGCGTAGGTGGCGAGTGCGGCGGAAGCCGCGTCCAGCCGCGCCGCGACGCGCTGGGCACTCGCCGGCATCGCCGCCGCCGTCACGAGGAACCGCTGTTGCGCCCGCCCTGCCCAGCCGGACGCCGCGTGCTCCGCGGCGACGAGCACGTGCCGGGCGCCGTCACGGACCGCGTCCGAGTGGTCGTCGTGCCGACGGGCGATCCGATGGATGCCGTCCGGGTCGCCCGCGACGGGGTCCGCGCTCACCGGACCCGCCGGGCGAGCTCGGCATCCGCACGCAGGACCGCTTCGGCGGCGGCGGTCACGTACTCGCGCAGCGTGTCCGCGTCGTCACCGAGGGACCGGATCATCGCGTCGTGCGCCCTGGCCGACGCGACGAACGCGGACTCGACCGCCCCCGAGCCGAACGCACCGCCGTCCGAGCCGGACAACGGGCGCTCAGAGCGGAGGTCGGTGACCGCCTGCCCCGCCGCTCGTGCGACCGCCTGCATCGTCGGCAGGTCGACCGTCAGATCCCCCATGGTGCCCCCTCGTGCTCCCCGAGGAGGTCAACATATCACCGCTGAAGTACGGTGTGTCAAGCGGTGTTCAGCGGTCGACCGGGCGCCCCCGCTGGCCACTCGCCCACGACGTGTCCGCCGTGTCCCCGACCCGCAGGGACAACGTGCCGCCCCGCGTCACGAAGGACGCCGGCACCCAGGACCGCTCGTGCGTCCACCCGTTCAACCGGGCGCCGTGCACGTACGGCTCGGTCCCCGAGGACCGGATGACGATCCGCTCGCCGCTCGACCGCCGGATGTCGACCGTGCTGAACGTCGGGCTGCCGATGAGCATCTCCGCTCGCCCGGGCGTCTGCGGGAACAGGCCGATCGAGGCGAAGACGTACCAGGCGCTCATCGTGCCGAGGTCGTCGTTGCCCGGCAGGCCGCCGGGGCCGGTCGAGTAGGCGTCGTCCACGACCTGCCGCACGGTCTCCTGCGTCTTCCAGGGCTTGCCGAGGGCGTTGTACATCCACGGCGTGTGGATGTCGGGCTCGTTCGTCGGGTCGAACTTCGTGGCGTCGCCACCGGTCACCGCGAACGCACCGGTGCTGTCGTGGAAGAACTCGTCGAGCCGAGCGGTCGTGGCGTCGTCACCGCCGAGCGCGCTCGACAGTCCCTGCACGTCCTGCGGCACGAGCCAGGTGTACTGCGCGCTGGTGCCCTGCGCGAACCCGGTGCCGGTCGAGGGCGACCAGTCGGGCGTCCACGATCCGTCGGCCTGACGAGCAGCCTGGTAGCCGACGGCGGCGTTGAAGGTGTTCTTCCAGTAGGTCCCCCGCTCGGCGAACATCCGTGCGTCGGAGCGCAGCCCCAGGGAACCCGCCCAGTACCCGAGCGCGCTGTCGGAGATCGAGTCCTCGAGGGTCTCGGCCGCACCACCCCAGCAGGAGCAGTCGTCGTTCGCTGCGTACTGCCGCTCCAGGTACTCGTCGAGTGCGGGCCGCTGCGCCAGGCACTGCCCCGGGCACCCGATGTCGCTCTCGGCGTCCGCGTTCTCGACCGTCGCCTGGCGCTTGAGCGAGGCGTAGGCGGCCCGGACGTCGAAGTTCCGGACGCCCATGGCGTACCAGGTGGCGAGCGTCGCGGCCGAGGGGTCGCCGGTCATCACGTGCGTCGGCGCTCCGAGGTGCAGCCACCGGTCCCACACCCCGCCGTTCTGCTCGGCGAACCGCAGCATCGACTGCGCCATGTCCCCGGCGACGTCCGGCCGCAGCAGCGCCAGCAGCTGGATCTGCGCCCGGTACTGGTCCCACCCGGAGTACGTGCCGTAGACGGCCCGGTGTCCGCGGTCCATCCGGTGCACGCGCAGGTCCGGGCCCAGGTAGCGCCCATCGCGGTCGTTCAGCGTGTTCGGCTGCATGAGTGCGTGGTAGACCGACGTGTAGAGCTGGGTGGTGCGGTCCGCTGTACCGCCCCCGACGCGCAGGCGCGACAGTTCACGGTTCCAGGAGGCCCGTGTGCCGGCCGCCACGCTGGCGACGGTCGAGCGCTTGGTCACCTCGCCGTCACGGTTCGCGGCCGCCCCGGCCGCGCTCACGTACGAGATGCCGATCTTCGCCTGCACCGTCGCTCCGCGACGCGCATCGAACCCGACCCACGCGCCGGAGCCGCGTCCGGCGCGGTCGGCGCCGGTCAGGTAGCCCTCCCCACCGGAGGAGGACGTGCCTCCAGGCTGGACCGTGCCGTCCTTCCAGGTGCCGGTGCTCGCGAACGCCGTGTCGAAGGTCGCGGTGAAGTAGAGGCGGTAGTAGCTGCGGCGGTCCGGGTTGGTGGCGCCGCCGCCGTTCGCGCGGCGGCTGCAGAAGCCGCCGGTCAGGACGCTGCCGCTGACCGTGCGGGTGCGGGGGTCGACGCGGGTGATCGCGGCCTCACTGCCGTTGATCGAGTTCGACGTGCGGAAGAGCAGGTTGGCGTCCTTTCCGGCCGGGAACGTGAACGCGCCGACGCCGGCACGGGTGGTCACGGCCAGGTCGGTGCGGACGCCGTTGTCGAGCGTGACGCCGTAGCGGCCGGGGCTCGCGGACTCCTGGTCGTGGGAGTACCCGGCGGCGTAGACGGCGTCCTTCGAATCGGCCGACGGCGAGGTCGTGACCGGGGTCGTGACCGGCATGATCGGCACGTCACCGGCAGCCCCGGGAGCACACCCGGCACCGTTCAGGTGCGTCAGGCTGAAGCCGCGCAGCCGGTTCACGTCGTACGAGTAGCCGTTCGCGACCGGGGTCGACGTCTGGTCACCCGCGGTGCCCGTGGGACTCCACTGCAGCATGCCGAACGGCGCCGTGGCACCCGGCCAGGTGTTGCCGTTGTTGCTCGTGCCGATGAACGGGTCGACGTACCGCGCGGGATCGCTGACGGTCCGTCCGGGCTGCGTCGAGGGCGTGGCCACGGCCGGCGCGGCGACGATCGCCGTGCCCAGCAGTGCGGCGATCGTGGCCACCGCGGCGAGCGGGAGCGGACGGACGAGCGGGCGACGGTGCACGCGAGATCGGTTCACATCGGTGACGCTAGCCCCCTCGGACGGGGGACGCCGCCCGCGTCACCGACCGCTCTCCCGCTGTTCACGTCGGGTTCGGCGACGGGCCCGGCCCTGCCCGGCGCCCACCCTCGCGCCCCGCGTGCCTCGCTGTCAGGATGGGCGCATGAGCGTCATGGTGTCCGTCTTCGATGCGTACCGGTCCCGCACGAGCGAGAAGTACACGGCCTACCCGCCGGACGTGCTCCCCATGTTCGTCGCCGAGATGGACAGCATGCTCGCCGAACCGATCCGCGACGCCCTGGTCACCGCGGTGACGAACGGCGACACCGGGTACGTCGGGCACGGACGGGCCCTGCCCGAGGCGTTCGCCGACTTCGCCGAGAGCCGGTGGGCATGGCGGGTCGACCCCGACCTGGTCCGCACCACCACGGACGTGTCGGTCGCGGCGGTCGAGGTGCTGCGCCGGGTCATCGAGCCGGGCGACCAGGTCGTCATCATGCCGCCCGTGTACCCGCCGTTCTGGGAGTACGTGTCCGAGGCCGGCGGCACCGTCACCGAGGTCCCGCTGCTCGCCCCCGCAGGCCCGGCCGACCCCTTCGACACCACGGCCGGCTGGCGGATGGACCTGGACGGCATCGCACAGGCGTTCGCCGACGGAGCCCGCACGGTGCTGCTCTGCAACCCGCACAACCCCCTCGGCCTGGTGCACGACCGCGAGTCGCTCGTCGCACTCGCGAAGCTGGCCGCCGAGTGGGGCGCCGTCGTGGTGTCCGACGAGATCCACGCGCCGCTCGTGCACGCCGACGCGGTGTTCACGCCGTTCCTGGAGTCCTGCCCCGAGGCCGCGTCGCTCGGCGTCGCCCTGACGAGTGCGAGCAAGGCCTGGAACCTCGCCGGCACGAAGTGCGCGATGATGATCGGCGCCTCGGAGCGGGCCCGCGCCTGGTTCGACGGACTGCCGACCGAGGTCGTCGAGCGCACCGGCATCCTCGGCTACACGGCGAGCGTCGCCGCCTTCAGCGAGGGCGAGCCGTGGCTGGCGTCACTGCTCACCGAGCTCGCGGCGAACCGGCGCACCCTGGCCGAGCGGATCGGCGACGTGCTGCCCGGCGCCGAGTACCGGCAGCCGCAGGCGTCGTACCTGGCGTGGCTCGACCTGCGCGCGCTGCCGTGGGGCGACGACCCCGCGGCGGAGCTCGTCGACCGGGCGAAGGTGGCGCTCGGCTCCGGCCCGGCGTTCGGACGGCAGGGCCGGGGCTTCGCGCGGCTGAACTTCGGGTGCTCGGCGGAGACCCTCGACGAGGGGCTCAGCCGCCTCGCCGCAGCGGCCAGGGCCTGACCCCGAGCCAGACGCCTACTCGAACCGCTGCCAGGCCGGCTTGTTCGCGTACGTGTAGCGGTAGTAGTCGGCGAGCTGCAGCCCGGCGGCGGCTTCCTCGTCGACGACGACGGTCGCGTGCTCGTGCAGCTGCAGGGCCGAACCGGGCACGAAGGAGCTGAGCGGCCCCTCGATCGCAGCGGCGACAGCGGCCGCCTTCGACGGGCCCTGGGCGACGAGGACGAGCTCGCGGGCCTCGAGGATGGTGCCGAGCCCCTGCGTCATGCAGTGCGTCGGGACCTGCTCGGGCGAGTCGAAGAAGCGCGCGTTCGCGTCACGGGTCGACGGCGCGAGGGTCTTGATGCGGGTACGCGAGGCGAACGACGACGTCGGCTCGTTGAACCCGATGTGGCCGTTGGCCCCGATGCCGAGGATCTGCACGTCGATCCCGCCCGCGGCACGGATCGCGGCGTCGTACTCCTTGGCCGCGAACTCCAGGTCGGCGGCACGGCCGTCCGGCACCCGCACGCGCGAGGCGTCGAAGCCGAGCGGCGCCACGACGTCGCGGGCGATCACGGCCGCGTACGACTCGGGGTGCTCGAGCGGGATGCCGACGTACTCGTCGAGGGCGAACCCACGGGCCTCGGCGAACGAGATCTCGCCCGCCTGCACCCGGCGCTGCAGGTCGGTGTAGATGCCCTGCGGGCTGGATCCGGTGGCGAGACCGATGACGGCGGACGGCTTCTTGGCGACGACGGACGCGATCTTGGCCGCGGCGACGCGACCGACCTCGTCCGGCGTGGGCAGGATGATGATCTCCACACGGCAAGCCTACTGGTCATGACCAGTCTGCGACAGGGGTCGCATGGGTAGCGTGGAGGCATGCCGACCCCCGACTTCGTCCTGTCCCTGCGCGAGAAGATCGGCACGGCACCGCTCTGGCTGTCGGGCGTGAGCGCCATCGTGACCCGCGGCTCCGGCGCCGATCGCGAACTGCTCGTGGTCCGGCGGGCCGACACGGGCGCGTACACCCCGGTCACCGGGATCGTCGACCCGGGCGAGGAACCCGCCGTCGCCGCCGAACGCGAGGTCCTGGAAGAAGCCGACGTCGTCGCCGTCGCCGAACGCCTGGCCTGGGTGCAGGTGCTGCCCGAGATGACCTACCCGAACGGCGACCGGTCGCAGTACCTCGACCTCGTCTTCGCCTGCCGGTACGTCTCCGGGACGCCGAACCCCGCCGACGGCGAGAACACCGAGGCGTTCTGGGCTCGGCTCGACGCCCTGCCCGACATGTCGGAGAACATGCGGGCGCGCGTCGAGGCCGGACTGGCGGACGAGCGCGAGGCGCGCTTCCAGCGCTGACCCCACCGGTCTGGAGGCGCGGTGCCAGGCCGCCACGGGCCTCCCGTCCGCCGTCGGTCGCGCCCACCCCGCCAAAGCGACAGAAGTCCGCGAAGCATCCGCGCCCATCTGTCGCTTTCGCGACGGTGAGCGCGGTCGCGAGCGCGATCTGTCGCTTTCGCGGGGGGAGCTACGCGAGCGGCGCGACCGCGACCGGTGCGCCGAGCAGGCGCACGGCGACGGGGTCGCCGGTGGCCCGGCGGTCGCCGACCTCGTGCTGGACGGTCACGACGGTGTCGTCGTCCAGGCGGACGGTGGTCCGGCGGATCGAGCCGAGGAAGCTCGAGGTGACGACGGTGCCGGTGATGCCCTCCGGGGCGAAGGCGATGTCCTCCGGCCGGACGTAGGCGAGCACCGGCCCGTCCGGAGCCGAGGAGTCGAGCGCCGGCACCCGGAACCCGTACACGAAGACGTCGCCCCCGCGCAGATCGCCCTGCAGCCGGTTCGACTGGCCGACGAAGTCCGCCGTGAACGCCGACGACGGGGTGCGGTAGAGCTCCTCGGGCGTGCCGACCTGCTCGATGTCGCCCGCCTGCATCACGGCGATCCGGTCGGAGACGGCGAGCGCCTCCTCTTGGTCGTGCGTCACGAACACGGTGGTGATGCCGAGGTCGCTCTGGATGCGGCGGATCTCGTCGCGCAGCGACACCCGGACCTTCGCGTCGAGGGCCGACAGCGGCTCGTCGAGCAGGAGCACCCGGGGGCGGGTGACCAGGGCACGGGCCAGGGCGACGCGCTGCTGCTGCCCGCCGGAGAGCTGGTGCGGGTACCGCTCGGCGAACTCGCCGAGGCGGACCATGTCGAGGGCCTCGACCACGCGGCTCTTGCGCTCGGCGGCGGGGACCCGGCGCATCTCGAGGCCGAAGGCGACGTTCTGCCGGACCGTCATGTGCGGGAACAGCGAGTACTGCTGGAAGACCATGCCGATGTCGCGCTTGTTGACCGGGGTGTCGGCGACGTCCTGCCCGTCGATGCGGATCGAGCCGGCGTCGATGGCCTCGAGGCCCGCCAGCGCGCGGAGCGCCGTCGTCTTGCCGCAACCGGATGGGCCGAGCAGTGACACGAACTCCCCCGGCTCGACACGGAGGGACAGTCCCGCGAGTGCACGGTGTGCGCCGTAGTGCTTCTCGACGGCGTGGAGTTCGACGACGGCACCGGTGGTGGCGAGGGACGCCGGGGCTGCCGGAGCGGTGACGGTCATGCGGACTCCTCGAGGCGGGGACGACGGGTGGTGCGGGTGCGGCGGACGCGGCCCGGGCGACGGGTCCCGATGCGGCCGATGAGGACGAGCAGCACGAAGCCGAACGCGAGCGCGGCGACCGAGAAGATCGCGGCGACGTACGGGTCGGTCCCCTGCACGAGCACGAGCCCGGTCTGGAACGTGCTGCGGGAGAGGAACGCGGCCAGGGTGTACTCGCCGAGGACCACGGTGATCGTGAGGAAGCACGCGGCAGTGATGCCCCGGCGCAGGTTCGGCAGGAGCACGCGCCAGGTGACGGTCCACCACGAGGCACCGAGCGACCGGGCCGCCTCGGACAGGACGATCAGGTCCGTCGCGGTGATGGCGGCGGCGATCGGGCGGAACGCGAAGGGCAGCGTGATGATCCCGATCGCGAACGCCAGCGTCCAGGAGCCGGACCCGAAGACCTGCGAGACGACCTGGTACACGGGGATGAACCCGACGACGAGCACCACGACCGGCACGGTGATCGGCACGATGCAGACGAACTCCAGGACGCTCCGGAGCCTGGGGTAGCGGAGCGCGGTGATGATCTGGGCGGGCAGCAGCACGAGCAGCACGATCCCGACGGTGATCATGGCGATGAGCAGCGACGCCCCGAGCCCGTCGAACACCGGCTGGTAGGTGAACGCGTTGGCCGGGTCACCGATCGCCGCCCAGTGCGCGAAGGTGAGCCCGCCGTCGGTGCCCTGCCGGAAGGTGAACTGCAGCAGGGCGACCAGCGGCACGGCGAACAGGAGCCCGATCACGGTGAGCACGATCGCTGCCGCACCACGGGACGGGGCCGTGCCGAAGCGGCGGACGCGGGACGGGCCTCCGAGCCGAACCGGCTTCGCCGGGCGGACCGGACGGACCGGGGCCGCCGCGCTCATCGCTGCCACCTCGCGGCACGGCGCTGCAGCAGCGAGTACGCGCCCATCACGACCGCCATCACGACGACCATGCCGAAGGCGAGCACCCCGGCGACGTTCTGCAGGCCGGCGAGCGTCTCGCTGGTGAGCTGCGTGCGGATCGTCAGCGGCACGATGCCGCCCTGCGAGATCAGGGCCGCGGCAGTGGCGAACGACGAGAAGCCGTTCGCAAAGAGCAGCAGGAGCGACCCCCAGAACGCCGGTGCCAGGACCGGCAACGCGATCCGGCGCCAGTACGTCAGGCGCGAGGCGCCGAGGGTCGCGGCGGCCTCGCCCCACTGGGTCTTGACGCCCTCGAGTGCGGGCATGAACGTGAGGACCATGAGCGGCACCTGGAAGTAGACGTAGGGGATCACGAGCCCGGGCACCGTGTACAGGAAGGCGCCGTCCGCGTTGAGGTCGACGTGGAAGACCGTCACCAACCACGTCGTGACGAGGCCCTGCACGCCGATCGTGGCGATGAACGCGAACGCGAGCATGACGCCGCCGAACTGGGCGAGGACGCTCGCCGCCGAGTCGATCATCGACCGGACCAGTCCGTCCGGCCGCAGTGCCGAGAGCGCCCAGCAGACGACCGCACCGAGCACGGCACCGATGACCGCGGAGGCGGCGGACAGGCCGAACGACCCGCCGAACGCCCGCAGCACGGACGGGTCGGCGAAGGCCGCGAGGTTCGCGAACGTGAACGCTCCGGAGCCGTCGAAGAAGCCGCTGCCGATCGCGATCACGGCGGGGACCGCGAGGAACAGCAGGACGTAGGCAGCGAAGGGCGTCAGCCCCAGCCAGGCGAGGCCGACGCGGCGCCGGACACGGGGTCCGGCACCGCGTCGGACGGCATCGGCGGACGCGCGTGCGGACGTCGGGCGCACGGGGCTCGTCGCGCTCGTCGCCGGTGCGGCGTCGGTCGCGGCTGCGCCGCTCGCCGCGGGCGCGTCTGCCGATGCGGTGGTCATGCTGCTCAGGACCCCATCGTCGAGGACCACTTGGCCTTGAGCACCTTGGCGGCGTCGGCGACCTGCGCGTCGGTCAGCTCGACGTAGTCCTTCGGTGCGCCACCGGCGGCGTCGAGGGCGTCCTGGTCGACCTTGCCCGACTTCGTCAGCGCGGCGAGGGTGGACGGGAAGGCGCCGGCCTGCAGGTACAGGTTCTGGACCTCGGGGCTGGCGATGTACTCCTCCCACAGGCGGGCGGCCGCGGGGTGCGGGGCGTCCTTGTTGATGGCCTGCGAGTAGTACGAGCCGAGCGCCTGCCCCTTCGGGACGACGGTCTTCCAGTCCTTGTTGCCACTCGCGCCCGCCGCCGGGCCCCAGGCCAGGTTGTTGTACGACCACTGGACGACGACCGGGGTCTCACCCGAGGCGACGGTGGCCTGCGTCGGCAGCACGTTCTGGAAGTTGCCGGCCTGCTTGAGCTTGCCGAAGAAGTCGACGCCCTTGGTGATGTCGTCGGCCGAGCCGCCGTTCTCCAGCGCCGCCAGGTACACCGCGGACGCGGCCTGGTTCGCCTGCGTCGGGTCGCCCCCGATCGAGACCTTGCCCTTGTACTCGGAGCCGAGCAGGTCCGTCATGTCCTTCGGGGCGTCGGAGATCTTCGACGAGTCGTACCCGATCGACATCAGGCCGGTGTAGTCGCGCGTCCAGGCGCCGTCCTCGTCCTTCAGGTTCGTGGGGATGTCGTCCCAGTTCGCGACCTTGTAGTCGGCGAACAGGTCGAGGTTCTCCTGCAGCACGGCGTTCCCGAGGTCGAGCACGTCGGGGGCGGTGGACTGGCCCTTCTGCGACTTGACCGCGGCGACCTCGTCGGCGCTCGAGCCGTTCGGGTTCGCGGAGTTGATCTTGATGCCGTACTTCTTGGTGAAGCCGTCGATGATCTTGCCGTAGTTGGCCCACGTCGGCGGGAGCGTGATGACGTTGAGCTGGCCCTCGGCCTTGGCAGCCTTGACCAGGGCGTCCATGCCGCCGGCGGACTCGGCGCTGGTGGTGGTCTTCCAGTCGGCGTCGCCCTTGCTCGTGCTGGCGGAGCTCGTCGAGGAGCATCCGGCGAGGGTGACGACTGCGGCGGCGGCCAGGGCGATGCCGGCCAGGGTGCGCTTGTGCTGCACGGGTGGGCCTTTCGGGTGGGGGAAGGTGCTGCGGGGACCGGGTGTCCGGGTTCTGCTCGATCGTGGACGCGGCCGGTTTCCGGCCCGTGCTCCGGTGGTGAACGACGGCGGAACAGCGGGTGCGGCTGTACGCTTTGCTCGTTCTGGGCGCAGGGTCGCGCCCAGACCAGGCCTGGAGGCACGGATGCGGTTCACGACGACGGTCCTGCAAGCGCGGAAGACGGCGACCGGACTCCCCGTCCCGGAGTCCGTCATCGAGGCGCTCGGATCCGGCAAGCGCCCCGCCGTGGTCGTCACGATCGACCGGGGCTACACCTACCGCTCCACCGTCGGGGTCATGGACGGGCAGTTCCTGGTGCCGCTGTCGGCCTCGCACCGTGCGGCCGCCGGGATCGCCGCCGGGGACACCGTCGAGGTCTCGCTCGAGGTCGACACCCTGCCCCGGACCGTCGACCTGCCGGAGGACCTGGCCGCCGCGCTGCAGGGGGCCGGCGTTCGTGCGGCGTTCGACACCCTGTCGAACTCACGGCAGCGCGCACTCGCCGACCCGGTCACGCAGGCGAAGGCCCCGGAGACCCGGGCCCGGCGGATCGAGAAGGCCGTGGAGTCGCTGCGGGGGTAGGGGTGCGGGCGGCGCGGCGGGCTCGGGCGGGGTCGGGCGGCCTGGTGGTTCCGGGCGTACCTGGTCGATTCGGGCGTACCTGGTCGGAAGTTCTCGGCAGGTATGCCCGAAAACGCTAGGTATCGCGGGCGTTCTGGGAAAGAACGGGCGCGCTCAGGCCCCGAGCTCGACCAGGACCCGCGGGATCTCGGTGACGAGTTCGCTCGCCAGGTACCCGAGCGGTCCGACCTGCACCGCGAGCCGGTCGCCTGCGGCAGCGTGCACGTAGGACGCCCACGCCACGGCCTGCGCCGGATCGGCGCCGCGGGCGAGCAGGCCGGTGACCGCACCGGACAGCACGTCCCCACTGCCGCTCGTGCCGAGACCGCCGGAGCCGGTGCCCTTGAGCCACGCTCGACCCTGCGGTGTGGCGATGGCGTCGCCGAGGGCCACGACCGCTCCGAAGCGGTTCGCGATCGCCACGGCGTCGGCCACGTCGTCGTCGCTGCACTCCCGCCCGAGCAGGCGTTCGGCCTCGCCGGAGTTCGGCGTCATCACGAGCCGTCCACGCAGCGGTTCGAGGCGGTCCCGCACGTCGGCAGCCACACCGAGGGCGAAGGCGTCGAGCACGACGGTGGTCTGCGGACCGACGACGTCGGCGAGCCCGGCCACGAGGTCACGCGAACCGTCCGGCTCGTCGAGCCCCGGCCCGACCAGCACGGCATCGGCGCTCGAGGCGCTGTCCGCGATGCCCTCGATCGCACCGACGGCGATGTGTCCGTCCTGGTCCTCGTCGAGGGGTTCGACCCCGGACTCGGGCACCGCGACGGCGACCTCGTTCGCGACGCTCCGGCCGACCGCCAGGGTGAGGCGACCGGCGCCGACGCGGAGTGCGGCGAGCGCGGAGAGCATCGCCGCACCGGGGGTCCGAGCAGCGCCGCCGACGATGAGCACCTGCCCGCGGCCGTACTTGCCGGCACCGGGTTCGGGCAGTGGCCAGTCCCGCAGGAAGTTCGGGGTGACGGGTTCAGTGGACATGTTCGTCGTCCTTCCGGCCGGTGTGCTCGGTGACCTCGTCGTCGTCCAGGTGTCCGATGGAGGAGAACTCCTCGAGCACCCACGGCGATCCGGCATCGTCACGACGGAGTCGGGTGAGAGAGGCGTTCGCGACGGCGTGGGTCCGGGCGAACTCCATGAGCGCCGGCTCGTCGAGGTCGAGGCACACCGCGACGGCGAGCATCACCACGGCGTCGTGCGCGGCGATCACCAGGCGCTCGGCGCCGTCGACCCGCTCGACATCGCCGAGGAGCGACCGGAGCCGGAGCATCACGTCCGCCCACGACTCCCCGCCCGCCGGCCGGTGGTAGTACTTGCCGAGCCACTGCCGCCGGCGTTCCTCGTCCGGGTACCGGTTGCGGACGCCCTGCAGGGTCAGTAGGTCGAGGACGCCGAGTTCACGGTCGCGCAGCCGCTCGTCCACCCGCTTCTCGGGTTCGGTGATGCCGGCTGCCTCGAGCGCGATCGCGATGGTCTGCTGCGCACGGAGGTACGGCGACACCCACAGCGCGACGGGGACGTCGTCGATCCCGCGGTCGGCGAGCTCCTGGCCGAGGGCACGGGACTGATCGGTGCCGAGCCGGCTGAGCGGGACGTCGGCGTCCCGGAACTCGACGTCGATCACGTCGTCGCCCGCGGCTTCGGCCCGAGCCGCCGCGACGTTCGCGACCGATTCGCCGTGACGGACGAGCCAGATCTCCTGCACTGCCATGCCGCCACGCTAGCCAGCGCGTGCTGTGCCGGTTCACCGGTGCCGGACGATCACCCCGCGCGGCGCCGGGCGGCGCCGGACGGTCGCCCCGCGCGGCGCCGGGCGGTCACCCCGTACGGAGCCGAGCGCTCCGGACCGGTCGGACCGCGCACGGGAGCCCCGCCGCCCGGAGTCGCAGCGCCAGCGCATCGAGGTCGAACAGGTCTCGCCACTCGAGCCGGATGATCGTCCGCACACCCGGCACGGTGAGCAAGCGACCGTGCCGCCGCTTCTCGTCGAGGAACACCTCGGTCGGACTCCGGCCGCCCAGGTAGCGCTCCTGCGAGTACTTGGCCCGTCCGTCGATCTCGACGATGACCCCGTGGTCGGGGAACCAGAAGTCCACTGCGGACCGACGTCCGCCGACGGCGAACTCCTGCTGCAGCACCGGGTCCGGAAGCCCGAGCTCCCGGAACACGACCCGAGCGAGCGACTCGGCCGGTGACCCGGAGCGCCCGTCGGCCAGGTCGAGCACCTGCTGCGCCAGGGCTCGGGCGCGGGCCTTCGGAGGAACCGCTCGTCGGAGATCGGCGTCGTCGAACCCACGTCGCAGTGCGGCGTCCGCGATGACGACGCCCGCCCGCAGGTCGCCGGTCATCGCCACGTCGACGACGGTCCGGGGGACGGAGGTGACCGCGATCGCACCGACCGTGGCCCGTTCGCCCCGACCGACGGGTCTCGTGTGCAGGACCAGCTCGGCGCTCCGGCCCCGGTACATCGACTCCGGCACCGTCGCATGCACCGGGACGTCCCACCCGCCGAGCGCTGGGAGGCCGTGCAGTGCCGCCGCGGACAGGTGCGAGGCCGTCGCCCGCGTGCCGAGGCGCCCGAGCCGCGCGAAGACCCGGGTGACGTACCGCTGACGAGGCCCGGCGGCGTCCCACGCGGCACCGTCGACGAAGGCGTTCGGCCCGACCCGGACCAGGCGGCCGACACCCTGGGTCCGGGTTCGGCGGCGCAGGGTGGTGGCGTCGAGGCCGGCCTCGTGCATGGCGGAGGCTCGGAGGATGGGCAGCGACTCGTTCATGCACGTGACGATGCCGGACCGGCCATCCGTTCCGGAGGCCGATGTCGGGAACTGTGGACGGGCCTCCAGGCCTGGGCGGTTGTGGAGGGGAGACGTTCCTTCCCAGAACGGCCGCGATGCCAAATGGAATCGGGCATACCTGGCCGAAAGTTCCGACCAGGTACGCCCGATTCGACCAGCTACGCCCGATTCCACCCGGCCCGGCCCGCGCCCGCACCCCACCCGCACCCGCACCCCACCCACACGCAACACGGCGCCGGACGGAACGCACCCGTGTCCCGTCCGGCGCCGCGGTCTCTCCCCGACCGAACGCCGGGCCCGCTGCCTCAGGCCCGACGCACGCGCAGCGTCACGATCTCGAACGGACGCAGGGTCAGCACGACCGGCTCCCCAGCCGACCACGAACGCTCCAGCGGCCGTTCGAGCAGGTCGACCTGCGACACCGACGCGACGTCGAACCCGAAGGCGACCCCGACGTCCGTCGCCCGGCCCCCGAGCCCCTCGTACAGGCGCACGACGACGTCTCCGGAGCGGTCCTCGGCGAGCTTGACGGCCTCGACGAACACCTGCGGCGACGACACCGTGACGAGCGGCGCGACCTCGGCCGACCCGGGCACGCTCCGCACCGGCAGGTTCAGCCGGTACCCGGAGTCGGCGGCGTCGAGTACCGAGGCCCCGATCCGCAGCACCGTCCGGAACACGTGGTGCCCCTGGTCGGCGTTCGGGTCCGGGAACGTCGGCCCGCGCAGCAGCGACTCCCGCACGAGCGTGGTGATCCCGCCGTCCGGCCGGGTCTCGCGCGTGATGTCGTGGCCGTAGGTCGAGTCGTTCGCCACCGCGACGCCGAACCCGGGCTCCGCGACGTGCACCCAGCGGTGTGCCGAGGTCTCGAAGCGGGCGTGGTCCCACGAGGTGTTCTGGTGCGTCGGCCGGTCGATGTGCCCGAACTGGATCTCGCTCGAGGCCGACGACGCGAGCACGTCGATCGGGAACGCGAGCTTCAGCAGCTTCTGGTGCTCGTGCCAGTCGACCTCGGTCTCGACGGTCAGCTCCGGTTCGCCCTGCACGGCGGAGTAGCGCGTGGTGAGCGTCGACGACCCGAAGGACCGTTCGACGACGAGCTCGTCGCCCGCGATCGCGACCGACGACGCCGACAGCACCGTGCCGTTGCGCTGGTAGGCGCGGTCGATGTCCCACGCCTCCCACTGGTTCGGGGTGTCCCGGAAGACCGTGTACTCCGCCGCCGCAGCGCCTGGTGCGATCGCGTCGCGTCCGGTGGCGTGGTCGACGAACGAGACGACGTGGCCGGCAGCGTCGATGGTCGCGGTGACGACGCCGGTGTCGAAGACGAAGCGGTCGCCGCTCCGGACGGGAGGCACGGGTCGCGGCGCGTGGACGACCGAACCTGCCAGGGCGGTCACGTCCCCCGCCGCGACCGGCGAGGCGTTGAAGCGCACGACCGACGCGGCGTCGTCGGCTGCGCCGGCGAGTGCCGTCGTCGCGCTCCCGATCAGCCCCTCGAGCACCTCGGCGACCCGGGCGTACTGCTCCTCGGCGTTCTCGTACACCCACGCGATCGAGGACCCGGGCAGGATGTCGTGGAACTGCTGCAGCAGGACGGTGTGCCAGGCGTCCTCGAGTTCGGCGTACGGGTACTCGCTGCCGAGCCGGACCGCCGCCGTCGCTGCCCAGAGCTCGGCCTCGCGGAGCAGGTGCTCGGAGCGGCGGTTGCCCTGCTTCGTGCGGATCTGCGACGTGTAGGTGCCGCGGTGGAACTCGAGGTACATCTCCCCCGACCAGACCCCGGGTGTCGGTAGCTCGGCTTCGAGCTGCTCGAACACCTGCGCCGGCGTGCCGAGCGTGACGTGGGGCGAACCGTCGAGGTCGTGCTGGCGGTGTGCGGCGCCGACCATCTCGCGGGTGGGACCGCCACCGCCGTCGCCGAAGCCGTACAGCAGCATCGAGGTGTTCGCGGTGCCGCGTTCCTTGTTGTTCCGTTCGCCGCGGCGCAGGTCGGCGGGCGAGACGTCGGAGTTGTAGGTGTCGGCCGGGGGCAGGTGCGTCAGGACGCGCGAGCCGTCGATGCCCTCCCAGTGGAACGAGGTGTGCGGGATGACGTTCGTCTCGTTCCACGACGGCTTCTGCGTGACGAACCACTTCGACCCGGCGGCGCGGACGATCTGCGGCAGGGCGCCCGAGTAGCCGAACGAGTCGGGGAGCCAGGCCTCGGGGGTGTCGATGCCGAACTCCTCGAGGAAGAAGCGCTTGCCGGCGACGAACTGGCGGGCCAGGGCCTCACCGCCGGGCAGGTTGGTGTCCGACTCGACCCACATGCCGCCGACCGGGATCCACCGCCCTTCGGCGACCCGCTGCTTGATGCGGGTCCAGATGGACGGGTACTCGTCGCGGATCCACGCGTACTGCTGCGCGGACGAGCAGGCGAAGGTGAAGTCGGGGTCGCGGTCCATCAGGTCGAGCACGTTCGAGAACGTCCTGGCGCACTTGCGCTTCGTCTCGCGCACGGGCCACAGCCAGGCGGAGTCGATGTGGGCGTGCCCGACGGCGATCGCGCGGTGGGCGGCGGGGCTGGCGGGGACGGCGAGCACGGGCGCCAGGACCTGCCGGGCGTCCGCGGCGGTGCCGGCGACGTCGTCCGGGTCGAGTGCATCGGCGGCGCGTTCGAGTGCCCGCAGGATGTCGGCGCCGCGGGTGCCGTCGGTGGGGAGCTCGGCCATCAGCCCGCGCAGCACCCAGAGGTCCTGCTGCAGTTCCCACACGGTGTCGTCGCGCTCGACGACCTCAAGGGCCTTCAGGCGGTAGATCGGGTCGTCACCGGCGGTGGAGCGCGAGCCGAGCGGCGTCGCACCCTGGAACGAGTCGCCGCCGATGTCCGGGTTCGCCCCGGCCTCGATCCAGAGCTCGAAGGACTCCCCCGGGCCGACCTCGAGCGGCACGGTGTCGTTCCGCGGCTCGATCGCCTTGATCGTGGAGCCGTCGGCGCGGAACGCGAGTCCCTCGGCCTGGAACCCGGGCTGCCGCTTGGTGAACCCCAGGTCGACGAGGAGCTCGGCCGTGGTCCCCGGCGCGGTGCCGAAGTCCGCCGGCACGGTACCGGTCACCCGGAACCACGTCGTGCCCCACGGGCGTCCGCCCCAGTGCGACCCCACCGTGAACGGTGTGTACGTCTCGCCCACGGCGGCGTCGAACGGCACCGGTTCGCCCGGCACCTCCCACGCCTCGATCGTCACCGGCGCCGAGCGACGGAGGACGGCGGGGTCGACACGGTCGCGCACGAGGCGGGCGATCCGGGCCTCGACGAGCGGTTCGTCCTGGTGCATGTGCTTCCTTTCGAGAGTGTGCCGGCGTGGACCGGCGGATCAGCCCTTGATGCCGCCGGCGAGGGCGTTGCCGCCGCCGAGGCCTCGGGACACGATCACGTAGAGGGCGATGACGGGCACGGAGTAGACGATCGAGAACGCGGCGAGCTGGCCGTACGCCACCGCCCCGTTCTGCCCGAAGAAGTTGAAGATGCTCACCGCGGCGGGCACCTTCTCGGGCGAGAGCAGCAGGACGAACGGGACGAAGAAGTTCCCCCACGCCTGGATGAACACGAAGATGAACACGACCGCGATGCCCGGACGCATGAGCGGGATCACGATGCGGGTCAGCGTGGTGAGCATCGAGGCACCGTCGGTCCACGCCGCCTCTTCGAGCGAGATCGGCACCGAGTCCATGAAGTTCTTCGCCATCCAGATCGCCATCGGCAGCGACGTGGCGGCGAGGAAGAAGATGCAGCCCCACACGTTGTCGATCAGGTTGAGCGAAACGAACAGTGCGTAGACGGGCACCATCATCGCGGTGATCGGCAGGCCGGTACCGAACAGGATGCTGTACAGGAACGGCTTGTTGACGCGCATCTTGTACCGGGACAGCGGGTACGCGGCGAGCAGCGCGAACACCACCGTGACGACCGCGGTGCCGCCGGAGAGCAGCAGGCTGTTCGCGAGCGGGATGAACGACAGCTCGGGGGTGAGCACCTTCGCGAAGTTGTCGAGCGTGAACTGCGAGGGCAGCTTCACCGACAGCGACGCCTGGGTGTCGAACGAGGCGAGCACGAGCCAGAGCAGCGGCACCGCGAAGCACACCGCGATGACGAGCAGCACGACGTTCGACACCCACCGCATGGTGCGGCCGCGCGGGGACGTCATGTGCATCGACCCCGGTGCGGTCACCGAGCGGGTCGTGGTCTGGTCGAGGGACGGGGCTGTCATGGCCATCAGTCCACCTCCGGCTTGAGGGCCCGGATGTAGATGATCGAGAAGACCGCCCCCACCACGAGCAGGATGGTCGCGATCGCCGTCCCGAAGCCGAGCTGCGAGAACTTGAACGCCTCCTGGTACGCCAGGATCGGCAGGGTCGACGAGTTCGTGCCCGGGCCGCCGCCGGTCATCACGAAGATCAGCGTGAAGACCGACAGGGTCTGCAGCGTCGTGAGCATGAGGTTCGTCGAGATGCTCCGGCGGATCACCGGGAGCGTGATGTAGACGAGCCGCTGCCAGCCGGTGGCTCCGTCGACCTCGGCGGACTCGGTGATCTCCTCGGGGACCTCCTGCACGGCGGCCGAGTAGACGAGCATCGAGAACGCGGTGCCGCGCCAGATGTTCGCCAGGATCACGGCGAGCATCGGGTACGTGTAGAGCCAGTTCGCGCCGGTGATCCCGATCGACGCGAGGAACGTGTTGAGCGTCCCCTCGTCGTTGAAGAACGCGTACGCCGCGAACGACGCCACGATCTCGGGCAGGACCCACGCGGCCACCACGAAGGTGCCGACGATCGCCCGGACGGCCTTGTTCGCCGAGCGCATCAGCAGGGCCAGTCCGAGGCCGAGCACGTTCTGTCCCACCACGGCCGAGGCCAGCAGGAAGACGACCGTCAGGATGACGGACTTCGGGAAGTCCGGGTCCTGGAACAGCTCGACGTAGTTCTGGAAGCCGACGAACTGCTGGTCGGCCGCGCTGGCACCGGTCAGGGCCGAGTTGGTGAACGACCCGTAGAACGACGAGATGACGGGGCCGAGCAGGAAGATGACGAGGAGGACCAGGGCGGGCAGGAGCGGAACCGCTCGTCCGACGTTCCGCAGTGGTCGCCGCTTGCGCGGCACGGGTGGATCGGTGCGCTTCGGCGCACCGGGCGCCGACAGCGTCGGCGCGAGGGGGGTGCTGGACACGATGGGTGCCTTCCGGGTGCGGAGGGGTTCCGAAGGTGGGGAAGAGCGGACGGGAGGCGCGGTGCGGGACCGCCCCGCGCCTCCAGTCCGTCAGTGGGTGACGTCCGTCAACCAGCGGAGACGGTGTTCTCCTTGCCGACCACCTGCGTGACGGCCTTGTCGTAGGCGGCAGCCGCGTCCTTCGGCGACTGCTGACCGGTCATGACCGCTTCCATCGCGACCTGGATCGCGTTGGACACCTGCGAGTAGTCACTCGTCGCCGGGCGGAAGTTGGTGTTCTCCACCAGCCCCGAGAAGAACTTGAACGTCGGGTTCGCCGCCGTGTAGGCCGGGTCGTCCGCGACGTCCTTCCGGACGGCGATCTGGCTGTTCTCGGTGTCGTACTTCAGCGAACCGTCCTTGTCGAGGAAGCTCGTGATGAAGTCGAACGCCGCCTGCGGGTTCTTCGACTTCGCGCCGACCGCCAGGGTCCAGCCGCCGGACATCGAGTTGTAGCCGGGAGCCTGCCCGTTCTGGGTCGGCATGGGTGCCTGGCCCATCACGTCGTTCCACTCGGGCCACGGCGCGGTGCCGGACTTGAGCCACGTGCCGGACTGCCACGAACCGTCCAGGTCGATCGCGAGCTTGCCCTTCGGCAGCCACGTCTGGGCGATGGTCGTGCCGACGTTCGTGTCGAGCGCCTGCTGCGGTGTCGGGCCGAGGCCGCCCTGGTAGACGTCCTTCACGAACTTGAGCGAGTCCTCGAACTGCTTCGAGCCGGTGACCCACTTCTTGTCCTTGTACAGGGTGTTGCCGGAGCCGTCGGCGCCGTACAGGAGCATCTCGAAGCCCTGCATGGTCGAGGCTTCGCCCTGCGCCTTGCCCGAGTAGATGTTGAACGGGATGACGTCGGGCTGCTTCTCCTTGATGGTCTTCGCCGCCGCGAGCACGTCGTCCCACGTCTTCGGCTTCCACGGGACGTCGAGCCCGGCCTTCTTGAAGATGTCCTTGTTGTACCAGAGGGCTCGGGTGTCGGTGCCCATCGGGACGCCGTAGATCTTGCCGTCGTCACCCTGCCCGGCCTGCTTGGCGTTGTCGAAGAACTGGTCCCACTCGTCCCACTTGTCCGTGTACTTGTCGAGTGGCAGCAGGTAGCCCGCCTCGGCATCGGCCTTGACGAGGAACGTGTCCTCGTACATGACGTCCGGGGCGGTGGCCGGCGCCTTGTTCATGAGCGCGAGCTTCGTGTAGTAGTCGTTGCCCTGTGCCTGGATGGGCACGAGGGTGACCTTCTTGCCGGGGTTGTCCTTCTCGTACTGCTTCTTGACGACCTTCATCTGGGCGTCGAGCTGCTGGAAGGCACCGAACTTCTGGTACGCGATCTTGATCGTGTCGCTCGAGGCGGACCCCGAGCTCGAGCAGCCAGCCAGACCGACTGCGGCCACGGCCACAGCTGCGAGTCCGGCGATGATGCGGGTGCGTTTCATCGGTGCTCCTTTGCACGGGTGATGTCCGCGGGCACCATCGCCCGCGCGCAGGATTAGTCCACCGTATTGACTTAAACCTGTCAAGGAGTTTCTCGGGCCGATTCGGGCGTACCGAGCGGAAACGGGCGTACGGAGTGGATTCGGGCGTACCGGGTCGAATCGGGCGTACCGGGCGGAATCGGGCGTACCGGGTCGGAAGTTTCGACCAGGTACGCCCGATTCCGCTTCCCATCGCGTGCGTTCTGGGAAGGAACGTCCGTCAGGAGATCGGGGTCGCGCTCCCCGTCACCGTGATCCCGCCGGCCTCGGGCACGCCCACGAGCAGCAGACTCGGACGCCCGACGTGTCGCCCCTGCCGGATCGTGATGCGGTCGCCCGGCTGCACTGCACCGATCTGCCGCAGGTACGCCCCGGTGGACGCCGCTGCCGATCCCGTCGCCGGGTCCTCGGTGATGCGCCCGGCGGGGAACAGGTTGCGCGCCTCGTACTCCCGGTCGCCGGTGCGGTGCAGCACCGTGACCGTCCCCGCCCATCCGGCCTCGCGTTTGAGCTCGGCCAGGGGCCCCGGCGCGAACCGGAACTGGTGGAACAGCTCGCGGTCGTGTAGCACGAGCACCGGGTGCCAGTTGCCGGCGAAGGACTCCAGCACCGGGAACCCCGGAGCGATGTCCGCGGCCGAGAGCTCGAGCAGGTCGAACAGCCGCGCCAGCAGAGCCGGGTCGATGTCCCGTGTCGCCGGCTCGACGCTCGTCATCGCGACCTGCACCGAGCCGTCCGCACCCAGGGTGGCGTCGAGCGCGACCTCGCCGGCCAGGGTCGTGAACACCCGGCGGCCCGGCCCCTCGCGCTCGGCCAGCGCGACGGCCAGGGCGACGGTGGCGTGCCCGCAGAACGGCACCTCGGCGCTCGGCGAGAAGTAGCGGACCCGCGGCCCGGTCGACGTCGCACCCACGACGAAGGCGGTCTCGGGGTACCCGACCTGCCCGGCAATCGCGAGCATCTGGTCGTCGGACAGCCCGGCTGCGTCGAGCACGAGCCCGGCGGGGTTGCCACCGCCCGGCTCGGCGGCGAACGCGGTGTACCGGAGGATCTCCTGCTGCATGCCCCGACGCTACTGCGGCGTCACGACCGGGTGCGCGGGCCGATCACCGACGGGTGGCCCGGACTGCTGCGGCGCCGCGGGTGGCTCCGAGGGCAGCGCGAGGAACACGGCGAGCACGATGTAGCCGGCGGGCACGAAGGAGAGCAGGACCCACCACCCGGAGCGGTTCGTGTCGTGGAGCCGCCGCATCGCGATGGCGATCCAGGGCAGCAGCGACGCGAGCCCGACGACCACGAAGACCCCCAGTGCGATCTGGGCGAAGACGGGCATCGACGTGAGCAGGAACCACCAGACCGGGAACGGGTTGAAGGACTGCATCGCCTGGTCGAGGACGCGCGCTTCCTCCGGGCTCGGCATCGGCGGCGGCGTCGTGACGAGTCCGATGCCGTACACGATGTTGATCGCCGCGGAGATGATCGCCCACCACAGCGCCCACCACCAGAACTCGGCACGAGCGGCACGACCGCGGAACACGACGTACCCCCGCCAGAACCGCGAGAACGAGGCGGGGAAGGTGGCCTGGTGCCAGGGGACTCCGACCGGTGGCTGCTGCGTCTGGTGCACCGAACCTGCTTACCGGGGCGACCTGGGCGCTCCTGAGTACTCCTCGGCAGGCCAGACGTGCTGCGGTGCCCGGGTGGGGGTAACCCCCGACCACTTCCGGGTGCGCACGTGATGTTTCAGCGTCGCCTCCGTCGTGAGACTGGATCCATGAGCACCGACACGCGCCCCACCACCGCCCGCCGCACCCTCCGGATCGCCCTCGCCTCCACCGCCGCGGTGTCCGCCCTGCTGCTGACCGCCGGCTGCAGCGCGATCCAGGACATCGTGCCGAACAAGACCCCGCAGAGGCACTTCGACGCGTACTCCGACGCCCCGCGCTCCGGGGAGTCCGAGGACCTGGCCTTCTTCATGCCGAAGTGGGTGCCGGAGGACGCGAAGGACATCGACGTGCGCCTCCACGTCTCGCAGCCCGGGTACGTCATCGGGTTCGCGTCGAAGGACGGCGTCGACGTGGACGACTGCACCCCGCTCGACGAGTCGTACGGCGGCACGGCGATGACCGCCGACTTCCTGCCCGAGGAGCTCCCGACCAAGGGCCTCGTCACCTGCGGCGACGGCCGCGCGGTCACCGAGATCGACGGCCGCTGGTACGGCTGGACCACGAAGGACGCCATCCCCGGTCAGGACGACACCCAGACCATGCACGGCACCGAGCACTGAACGCACGCACCCACCGGCCTGGAGGCGCGGGGCGGCCCCGCACCGCGCCTCCAGGCCGTCGCGCGGTCGCGCCCACCGCGCATCGTGAGCAGCAATGGTCGGGTCCGCTGTGCGAACCCGACCATTCCTGCTCACGAAGTGCGCCCGTGGGGCGTGGGGACTACTCCGCAGCCGCAGCCGCAGTCCGACGTCGGCGACGCACGATCAGCACGCCCGCACCCGCCGCGAGCAGCAGGAACGCCACCAGCGCACCGGCACCGAGCCCCGCAGCACCCGTGAACGCGAGCTGCCCATCCACGGTGATCGTGATCGGGGTCCACCCGATCAAGCTCCCGTCAGCAGCCGTCACCGCCAGGCGGTGCGTACCAGCCACCGTGTCCGCCGGGATCGTCACACGAACCGTCCCGTCAGCAGCGACCACAGCCGTGCCGATCAGGGTCGGCTCCGAGAACAACCACACGTTCACGACGTCACCGGCAGACGCGGTGCCGACCGTCACCGTGATCGTCTCCCCCGCACGAGCGGTCGCCGGAGCCGACAACCCACCACGGTTCCCCTCCGTCAACAACGACTCCGACGGCGCCACCGGAGCAACCGGGGCAGCCGAGGGACCCGGGGTCGGACCCGCGGTGGGCGTCCCACCCGGGGTCGGGGTCGGGGTCGGCGTCGGCGTCGGCGTCGGCGTGGGCTCCGTGCCCGGGTCGGTGTCGCCGCCCTCGCACGGGTACGTCCCCGTACGGAGCGAGAACCCGTCCGTGTCGTTGTCGTCGGCGTAGAAGGTCGCGCGCTCCCCGTCCGTGCAGACGCCCGAGATCGCGAAGCCCTCGTTGGCGAGGGTGCGGTCGGCGGCCGACGGCGCCTCGTACAGCGTCGAAGCGGCGAAGGCCCCGTCGGTCACCTCGTACAGCGCGGTCCGACCCGAGCAGACCTCGTCGCAGACCACCCAGAGCGCGTCGAGCGTCGGGTCGAACTGCACGTCGGCGACGACGGCGAGCGAGGTCGCGATCGTGGCGACCCGCGCCGAGGCCCCGTCGTCCATCAGGGCGTAGGCGTACACGCTCGCGGTGCCCTCGACCCCGACGAAGAACAGCCCCTCGCCGTGTCCGGCGTAGCGCGACGGTGCGTAGGCGGCGCCGGTGCGCTCGTCGGTAAAGCCGTGCGTGGTGAGCCAGGTGTCCGGGATCCAGGTGACGCCCTCGAGCCCGGCGTTCGCGCCGAGCCCGGGGAAGTCCGCGGCGAGGTTCCACTCGTCCGTGGCCCGCAGGGTGCCCTCGGAGCCGTCGGTCGTGGCGTAGCGCAGGACCGACGGGCGGCTCGTGCTCGACACGTCGTTGTTGCGCTCGGTCGACACGTAGACGGCGCCGGGGTCGTCGCTCGTGACGGTCACGCCCTCGGCGTCCGGGGTGCCCGTGCCGTCGGCGTAGCGCAGGTCGGTGCCCGCGGCGTTCGACGGCGCCCAGCCGCCCGCGCTGTCCGAGGTCAGGTGGTAGAGCAGGCCGTCGCCGTTCTGCACGGCCCAGAGCTGCCCGTCCCGCGAGCTCCCCGAGGTCGTCCAGTCGAGGCCGCTCAGGTCACCGGTGAAGGTGCCCTCGTCGTCGAGGACGGTCTCGTCCGGGCCGCCGGGCCAGGCCTCGGCGGTGACGACGCCGGCGAACCGGTTTGCCGCGCCCTTCGTGGGTGCTGCCGTCTCGGCGAAGTCGCCGGTGCCGTCGGGGTTGCGGCCGTACGTGGTGGCGGCGTGCGCCGTCCACGAGGTCGAGTCGACGACCGCACCGCGGGTGTCGAACAGCCGCGCGGAGTCCGCCTTGCCGAGTCCGAAGCCGAACGCCGCCTCGTCGAGGACGGTGAAGCCCCCGGCCGCGACGGTCGTGCCCGCGGGGATCGTGTACGCGTGGTCGTCCTCGCTGTCGCGCAGCACGTACCCGCCCAGGTCGACGGTGGTGCTGCCGGTGTTGGTCAGCTCCACCCAGTCGCCGGGGGTGCCGTCCTGCGACTCGACCTCGTTGATGCGCACGGGTGAGGAGCAGTCGTTCGCCGTGCCCTTCGTCGAGGCCGTGGTGTCCACGAGCGGCCCGACACCGTCGGCGCAGCGGCCGTAGGTGACACCCGCGTGGGTCGTCCAGGCGTACCGGAGCACCAGGTCGCCGGCGGGGTCGTACAGGCGCGCGGTGTCCGCACCGCCGAGCCCGAAGTCGAAGCCGGGGGCGGTCGCGGACAGCTGGTCGACGACGAAGTACCCGCCGGCGGCGATCGTCGAGCCGCTGGGCAGCACGTACGCGTCGTGCGAGTTGTCGGAGTCGAGGAACGCGTACCCGGTCAGGTCGATCGCGGTGCCCGAGGTGTTCTTGAGCTCGACCCAGTCGGTGTCGTCGCCGTTCGACTCGACCTCGTTGACGACGAGGCCGTTCGCCGCGACGGCGCCGACTGCCGGGTCGTCGTCACCGACGGCCGCGAGGGCCGGGCTGGCGGTGACGACACCGGCGGCGACGACCAGGGCGGTCGCGACGGCGGCGCCGATGCGGAGTGTTGGCGGGCGCAGGGTGGGCGGGCGCAGGGTGGGAGCGCGCATGCAGGGTCCTTCTCGGGGGAGCGAGCGGGCGAAGACCTGCACGACTGTTCAGCATCCACGCGACCGGCCGGTGGCCGCGGGGTGAACGGGCGGTGTCCCGGGTCGCGCCCGGCGCCCTGGACGCGCGGCGCGCGGACGGGAGGCGCGGTGCGGGCCCGCACCGCGCCTCCCGTCCGGCCTGCGGTCGCGCTCACCGCATCCGGTGCGCAGAAGACGTCGGGTCCGCACTGCGAACCCGACGTCTTCTGCACACTCGTTGCTCGAGGTGTCAGCGCTCGGTGACCTCCGAGAAGTCGGGCGTCCCGTCGGGCAGCGCGGGCAGGGGCGTGCCGTCGACGTAGCGGGGCCAGGCCAGGGCGCGGGAGGCCGACGGACGGGACGCGTAGCGACGCCCGTCGGACGCGACGACCGTTTCGTGTTCGGGTTCGGGTGTGGGAGTGGGCGACGGCGCGGGAGCGGGCGGCAGCGGCACATCGGGTGCCGGTGCGGGAGCGGCGGGCGTCGGCGTCGCGCTCCACGCCGGCTGCTGCTCGGGCACCGGCCACGTCGCCGACGGCAGCGTGGCTCGCGGACGGAACAGGGCGTTGCTGAGGGGCACCACGACGGTTCCGAGCAGGTCGAGGATCACCACCACCCAGACGAGCCGCCAGTAGCCGCGGGCGTAGTCGACGTCCGGCGCGAGCAGCGGGATCGAGAGCAGCAGTGCGAGCAGGGCGATGACGCCGACGGTGGCCTTCGCGACGACCTGCAGGACGGGCGTCGGGTAGCGCCGGTGGATCACGAGGAGCAGGTGGACGTGCAGGAGTGCCACCCGGGCGACGCCGACGAGCCAGATCCAGTGCCAGAAGTGCTCCAGGACGAACCAGATGCCGTCACCGGAGACGCCCGTCGGCACGATCCACACCTTGTACAGACCGGCGACGAGCAGGTACATCGACGTGGCGATGCTCGCGAACGCGAAGATCCCGGACCGCCTGGACGAGACGTCGGCGTCGTACCAGGACAGCAGCGCGAAGACGACGACCACGACGATCGTCAGGAGCAGCTGCACCGCGACCCGTCCGAAGTCGCCGAGGAGCACCGCGGCGATGCCGACCAGGCCCGCGGCGACGACCGCGCCGATGATCGTCCGGAACACGAGCGGGCGCACCCTCGCCCACCGCGGGTCCATCGTGCCGTCCGTGTCGTTCGCGCTGTCCGTGGTGTCCGCGCTGGCCGTGCTGTCCGTCATGTGTCCCCCGCCGATCCCGCACACCTGGCGGCTGCGTCGGATCGCAGCGTAGCGGGCCGGGGCGGAGTGCTCCGGCCGGGCAGACCGCCGGGCGACGGCGCCGTGCCGTCAGCGCCGGATGAGCAGGGTGCTGGCCCGCGGCGAGAGCGCGGCGTCGAGCACCAGGCAGGCGGCACCCACGGCGGCGACGTCGGCACCGCGGTCGCTCTCCACCACCTGCACGGCGTGCTTCGGCACGAGCAGCGGCGACCCGACGATGGCGGTCCGCGCGGCCGGCAGGGCAGCGCTCGCGATGCGTGACCAGAACGGGCCGCCGAACACCACGCGGTCGATGTCGAGCAGGTTCACGATGAGGACGACGGCGTTGCCCATGACGGTGCCGGCATCGGCCGCGAGCGTGACGGCGGTGTCGTCCCCGGCCGCGATGGCCGCGGCGAGCTCGTCCCACGCGGCGTTCACGGCGTCGACATCGGCGGCGTCGGCGGCGTCGGCGGTGCCCCCGGCATCCGCACCAGCATCCGCACCAGCACCCGCCCCGCCGGACAACGCGAGCCCCCGCGACCGCGCGACCCGCACCAGCCGGTCCGGCGCGACGGCTGCACCGACCTCGCCGCGCGTGCCCGAGCCGTCCGGGGTGCCCGCGAGCGACCCCTGGTCGACCATGATGTGCCCGGCGTCACCCGCGTTCGACCCCACCCCGCGCACGGGTTCGTGGTCGACGACGAGCCCGACGCCGAACCCGGTGCCGAAGTACACGAACGCGAAGTTCCGGGCCGAGGACTCCCCCGCCAGGAACATCTCGCCGACCGCGGCTGCCGTGACGTCCTTCTCGAGCAGGACCGGGTAGCCGGTGGCCTCGGCGAGCGCATCGCGCAGCGGCACGTCCCGCCACCGGGGCAGGAACGGCGGGTCGACCACGATGCCGGCCTCGACGTCGATGGGTCCGGGGCTCGCGATCCCGACGCCGAGCACGCTGTCGACGGCCACCCCGGCGTCGGCGACGAGCCCGTCGACGGCCGAGGCGATGGTGCGCACCACCTCGGACGGGTCGTCGGCGGTGGGGGTCGAGGTCGTGGACGCGGCGACGACGGTGCCGGCGAGGTCGAGCAGCACGTAGGTGACGACGGCCGGGTCGACGTGCACGCCGACCGCGTACCGGCTGCCCGGTTCGAGCCGCAGGATGGTGCGGGGCTTGCCGCGGCCGGACACGACGGTGCCGGACTCGACGATCATGCCGGCCTCGATCAGGAACCGGGTGACGTTCGACACGGTCTGCGCGCTCAGGCCGGTGCGGGCGGCGAGTTCGACGCGACTCAGGCCGTCGGGCGATCGGCGGACGGCGTCCAGGACCACGGTGCGGTTGAACCCGCCGATCGACGGGAGGTTCGCTCCGCGTCGATGCTCTGCCATGCCGCGACCATACCGCGACGCCGCTCGGGCACCCGCTCGCGTGGTCCGGTCAGAGCGCCCTGTCCTGGATCAGCCCGCCGGACGTCCGGTCGACGACCGCACCACGAGCGAGACCGGGAGCGTCGCTCCCTGCAGTGCCCCGTCGCCGATCGCCGCGAGCAGCCGCTCGACGGCCACGGTGCCCATCAGCGCGGTCGGTGAGTGCACGGTCGTCATGGGCGTGGGCAGCTGCGCCACGACCGAGATGTCGTTGTAGCCGACGATCGACAGGTCGTCGGGCACGCGGAGGCCGCGTTGCCGCGCGGCGCCCATCACGCCGATCGCCGCGGTGTCGTTGACGGCGAAGATCGCGGTCGGCGGGTCCGACAGCGAGAGCAGCGTGTGCGCGCCGACCACACCTCCCTCGACCTCGAAGTCGCTGTGGACGACGAGCGCGTCGTCCACGGCGAGGTCGCGCTGCTCGTGCGCCAGGCGGAACCCGGCCACCCGCTCCACGGCGGTGCTGGCGTGGCGCGGACCCGCGATGACGCCGATGCGGCGGTGCCCCAGCGCGAGCAGGTGTTCCGTGGCCATCCGGCCGCCCTCGACGTCGTCACCGACCACGGCGGGCATCCAGTCCCCGGGGTGCCGGTTCGTCGCGATGACCGGCACGGGGAGGTCCATCAGCCGAGGGTTCGGGGACGACAGGTGGAGCGAGCTGACGATGAGGCCGTCGACCTGTCGGGAGAGCAGGAAGTCGACCGCGTCCAGTTGCGCGCCCATGTCGTCCGGGGGCGTCGTGAGCAACAGCTGGTACCCGGCAGATCGGGCGGCCGACTCGACGGACTGGCAGATCGTCGCGATGACCGTGTCGGCGAGCCGTGGCATCACGACGCCGATGGTGTTCGACCGCCGGGTCCGGAGCGATGCTGCGAGTCGGTTGGGGCGGTACCCGAGCTCGGCCGCCGCCGCGATCACCCGCTGCGCCGAGGCGCTCCACCCCTTGGTCGGCTCCGCCTGTCGGAGCACGCGGGACGCCGTCGAGATGTGCACGCCGGCGAGCGCAGCGATGGCCTGGAGGTTCACGTCACCACGACGATCCTGCTGACCGTGTCCGGCCGGGTCGTCGCTCGTACTGCCCATCCGTCGAGTCTAGGTGACAGATCGTCGTCACACCGGACGGCGCGAACGTTTGCAGGCACCTCGCCCGACGACAGCCCGGACGAGCCGAAACACACTGGTTACACGGGCGGACGTCGATCGAAACAGTCGACTGTCAGGATTCCGGTCAATGCAAACGATTGCACGAATTGCAGCAATGACGAGAGACGGTGTCCCATGGTGAAAGAGATCTTCGTGTCCTTCGGCGTCGACATCGACGCGGTCGCAGGCTGGCTCGGCTCCTACGGAGGGGCGGATTCCCCCTCGGACATCCAGCGCGGGATCTTCGCCGGACGGACCGGCGTCCCCCGTCTGCAGAAGGTGTTCGACCGCGCCGACATCGCGGCGACCTGGTTCATCCCCGGCCACTCGCTCGAGACCTTCCCGGACCAGTGCAAGGCCCTGTTCGACGCCGGCCACGAGATCGGTGCGCACGGGTACAGCCACGAGAACCCCGTGGCGATGACCGAGGCGCAGGAGGACGCGGTGATGGAGCGCTCGGTCGAGCTGATCACGCGACTCACGGGTCAGCAGCCGACGGGCTACGTCGCGCCGTGGTGGGAACTGAGCAGCTACACGCCGACGCTCCTGGAGAAGTTCGGGTTCAGCTACGACCACAGTCAGCAGCACAAGGACTTCGTCCCCTACTACTCGATCGTCGGCGACCAGTGGACACCGATCGACTACTCGCAGGACCCGCACACGTGGATGACGCCGCTCGTCCACGGGAGCGAGATCGACCTCGTCGAGATCGCGGCGAACTGGTACGTCGACGACCTGCCCCCGATGATGTTCATCAAGTCGAGCCCGAACAGCCACGGCTTCGTCAACCCGCGCGACGTCGAGCAGATGTGGAAGGACCAGTTCGACTGGGTGTACCGCGAACTCGACTACGCCGTCTTCCCGATCACGATCCACCCCGACGTCTCCGGCCGGCCGCAGGTCCTGCTCATGATCGAGCGGCTCATCGAGTACATCGGGGGCCACGAGGGCGTCCGGTTCGTCACGATGAACGAGATCGCCGACGACTTCCGCGTCCGCTTCCCGTTCGCGCAGCCCGAGCGCCCACGCGAGTACTGATGTGCGGCGGATGTGGCGGCAACGGCGGGCACCGTGACTGGTACGCCGCCGGTGTCGAGGACACCCCCGCGGCGCGCAAGCGGGCGCAGCTCCGGCTGGCCGCCTGGGCGACCCGGCTCTTCGCGGACGATCGGATCCGCGTCCACGAGGTCCCGGGCACCGTGCGGCTCGTGATCGTCGGGCCGACCGGCAAGCGCGTCGTGGCCCAGGGCGTCGACGGGGTCCTGGACGCGGTCGAACAGGTCGGCGCCGGGCGCACGGACTGGTCGGCCGTCGCCACCCGCGTCCGCAGGGCCGACCCGCGTGACGACACCGACTGGGAACACCGCAGCCTCGCCCGCGCGGTCGATCGACGAAGGGACACCCTGCCGTGACGGACCCCGCGCTCCCCCGGATCGTGTACCTCGCCCTCGGCGGGACCATCGCGAGTGTCACCTCGGGCGATCCGCGCGACTGCGGCGCCGTCCCGCGGATCGCAGCCCGCGACCTCCTCGCCGGTGTGCCGGCCATCGCGCAGGTCGCACGGGTCGAGGCCCGCCAGCTCGGCATGGTGCCCTCGCCCTCGCTCGACTTCGACGACGTGCAGCGAGCGCTCGATGCCGCGCGGGACGCCGTCGGCTCCGGAGCCTCGGGCGTCGTGCTGTCGCAGGGCACGGACACCATCGAGGAGACCGCGTACCTGCTCGACCTCGCCTGGGACCGCCCCGAGCCCCTCGTGGTGACCGGAGCGATGCGCCACGCCTCCTCGCCCGGCGCGGACGGTCCGGCGAACCTGTTGGCGGCCGTGTGCGTGGCCGCGGCACCGGCAGCAGTGGGACGTGGCGTCCTCGTCGTGCTCGACGACGAGGTGCACGCCGCCGGGACGGTCCGCAAGACGCACACCTCGTCGACCGGTGCCTTCGCCTCACCGGGTTCCGGTCCGCTCGGACGGGTCACCGAGGGCTCGCCCGTCTTCCACGCTCCGGCGTCCCGAGCGCCCGCGCTCACCACACGCGTCGCACCGCTGCCTCCGGTGGCCCTGCACCGGGTCACCCTCGCCGACGACGGCCGGGTCCTGTCGACCCTGGACGGACTCGGGTACCGCGGCGCGGTCATCGAGGGCTTCGGCGGCGGGCACGTCGCCGAGCGCACGATCGACGCCGTCCGCGCACTCGCCGCGCAGATGCCGGTCGTGCTGGCGTCGCGGACCGGCGCCGGTGCGACGCTCACGACGACGTACGGCTTCGCGGGCGGCGAGATCGACCTGCTCGGCGCCGGACTCGTCCCCGCCGGCAACCTCGACGGGCTCAAGGCGCGTCTCCTGCTGGCCGCGCTGCTCGCCCTCGACGCCCCGGACGACCGCATCCACGCGGCGTTCGCCGCCCACGGCCGGGGCTCTCCCCCGACCGGCCACCCCTGACCGCACCCACGCTCCGCCTCCGCCCGTCAGCCCGCGCCGCGACACCGTCGCAGCGCCGCACCGCCGTACCGAGAGGAAGACCATGTCCACCACGACCATCCACGAGCCCGAGGACCTCGAGCTCGCCACCGGGACGTTCCCGACGATCGGGCCGAAGGAGACCAAGCGCGGCGCGACCCTGGCGTTCTTCGCCTGGACGCTCGCCGTCTACGACTTCATCATGTTCGGCACGCTCCTCCCCCGCATCGCCGAGGACTTCGGGTGGAACGAACAGACCGCCCTGCTGGCGAACACCCTCGTGAGCGTCGGTGTCTTCGTCGTCGTCGTCCTCGTCGGTCTGTTCGTGGACCGACTCGGCCGGCGCCGCGGCATGATGATCACGATCGGTGGCGCGGCCCTGTCGTCGCTGCTGACGGCGGCGTCGACGGGGGTCGCCTCGCTCGTCGGCTTCCGGGCCCTGAGCGGCTTCGGGATGGCCGAGCAGTCGGTCAACTCCACCTACCTCAACGAGGTCTTCGCGCTCACCGAGCTCGAGGGCGTCAAGAAGCGTCGCGGCTTCTTCTACAGCCTCGTCCAGACCGGGTGGCCGATCGGCGCGCTCCTCGCGGCCGCGTTCATCGCCGGCATCAACGGGCTGTTCGGACAGGAGTCCTGGCGGCTCGCGTTCCTCATCGCCACCGTTCCGGCGCTGTTCGTCCTGTTCCTGCGCAAGGGCATCAAGGAGACGCCGCAGCACCGTCTGAACACGTACCTGCGGCAGCTGCGGAAGTCCGGTCGCGCCGAGGAAGCCACCGAGGTCGCCGCCCGCTTCGGCATCGTCGACGAGGGGCCGAACCCGCTGCGGGCGATCTTCGGCCGACGGTACGCACGCAACACCGTCGTGCTCTCGATCGCGTGGATCGTGAACTACTTCGGCATCACCACCACGAGCGTGCTCGGGACGACGATGCTCGAGGGCGTCAAGGGTGTCGACGCGAGCATGTCGCTGCTCATCATCGTGCTGTCGAACGTGGTCGGCGCCGCCGGCTACCTGTTCCACGGCTGGCTCGGCGACATCATCGGCCGCAAGACCACGATCGTCGTGGGCTGGGTGCTCGCGGGTGTCTGCTGGACCCTCTTCGTGCTCGGTCCGGACGACTTCGGCTACGTCCTGGTCACGTACATGCTGACGCTGTTCTTCCTGCTCGGACCGTACGCGTCGCTGCTCTTCCTGCAGGCGGAGTGCTTCGACTCGAGCTGCCGCGCCACCGGGTCCGCGTTCGTCACCGCGATGGGCCAGCCCGGCACCATCATCGGCTCGGCTGTGCTGACGGCCCTCGTCGCCGGGAGCATCGGGCTCGGCCCGGCCGCCCTCATCGTCGGTGCGGGCGGCATGGTCCTCTCCGGTCTGATCATGCTCGGGACGAAGCGCGTGGCGGTGATCGACCATTGAGCGCCACGACACCGACCGGCGTGTACTCCGAGTTCTCGGGGAGCGTAGTCGTCATCACCGGCGCCGCGAGCGGGATCGGCGCGGCCCTCGCGGTGCAGCTCGCCGAGTACGGCGCGAACATCGTCATCCCCGTCTTCGCGGGTGACCCGCACGATCCCGCACCCGTCGTCGACGCCGTCGAGGCGGCCGGGGGCAGTGCGCTGACGGTCACCGCGGACGTCCGCAGCACCGCGGACGTCGACGCCGTGTTCCAGGCGGCCGTCGACCGCTGGGGTCGCGTCGACCACGTGGTGGCGGGAGCGGGGGTCCTCCGTCGGCAGCCGCTCGACACCATGACCGACGCGGCGTGGGACGACATCCTGCAGGTGGACCTGCACGGTGTGATGCGCACGCTCCGGGCCGGTGCCCGGCACCTCGACCGGGGCGGGTCGATGGTGGCCGTGTCCTCGATCGCGGGCGGCGTGTACGGCTGGGTCGCACACAGCCACTACGCCGCGTGCAAGGCTGCAGTGATCGGCCTCGCCCGGAGTGCGGCAGCCGAGCTGGCGCCGCGCGGGATCCGGGTGAACACCATCGTCCCGGGGCTCATCGAGACGCCGCAGTCCTCGGACGCCCAGAACTCGCTCGGCCCGGCGGGCCTCGCCGCCGCGGGTGCGCGGATCCCGTGGGGTCGTGTCGGCCACGCCGACGAAGCCGCCGCGGCCATCCGGTTCCTGCTCAGCCACGAGGCGCGCTACGTCACCGGGCAGGAACTCGTCGTCGACGGCGGCCTGACCATCTTGATGGCCGACTGATGCCCGACGGGACGGTGTTCGACCTCACCGGGACGACCGCCCTGGTGACGGGTGGCGCGAGCGGCATCGGTCTCGCGATCGTGGAGACCTTCGTCGCCGCCGGAGCGCGGGTCGTCGCCGCGGACCTCGACGCCGACGGCCTGGCGGACCTCGCCGAGCGGCTGGGCGTCCGCACCATCGTGCTCGACGTCACGGACGAAGACGGGGTCGAGGCCGCCGTGGCATCGGTCGACGAGGAGTCCGGCGGGATCCAGGTCCTGGTGAACGCCGCCGGCGTGCTCACGCAGGCCCCGCTCGAGGAGCTCACCACCGCTGACTGGGCGCGCGTCATGGCGATCGACCTGACCGGGGTCTTCCTGGTGATGCGAGCAGTCGGTCGGCGGATGCTCCGCGACGGGCACGGGCGCATCATCAACCTCGCCTCCCAGCTGGCGATCAAGGGCGGCTCCGAGGTCGCGCACTACGCGGCCGCGAAGGCCGGCGTCATCGCGCTGACGAAGAGCGCCGCGATCGAGTGGAGCGGACGAGGCGTGCTCGTCAACGCGATCGCACCCGGCCCGATCGTGTCCCCGATGACGGACCGGATGACGGCGCAGTGGCGGACGGACAAGGCCGCCGAGCTCCCGATCGGACGTTTCGGGGTCCCCGCCGAGGTCGCTCCGACCGCCCTGCTGCTCGCGTCGTCGCCAGCGGGTGACCTGTACACCGGGCAGACGCTCGGCCCGAACTCGGGTGACGTCATGCCGTGAGCACCACACGCCGGTCGGCCGCCCGGTTCCGCCGCGGCAACGGTGCGGTCTCGGTCTGCCGTCGTCACTGGCTTCCGCAGGGTCTGCACCGTTAGCCTGGCCGCATGTCCGACCTGCGCCTGGAAGAACTCTCCGCGAAGACCGCTGCCGCGGCCAACTCCCTGACGCTCAAGCCGGGCCAGGAACAGTTCGTGCAGCCGACCACCTACGGGGTCGCCGAGTCCGACGTCAAGCCGAGCTCCGCGTGGACCCGTGTCGTCCTCGACGACGACGAGGTCCTCGGCCTGATCATCGGTTCGTTCGACGCCGACAACGCGCAGGAAGAGCTGCGGAGCTGCATCTGGCGCGTCAACGTGGCGGCGAGCGCGCAGGGCCGGGGCGTCGGTCGCTTCGCCGTGCACGGTCTGGCGGACGAGGCACGCAGCCGCGGGTTCGAGCGGCTGACGGTCGTGTACGAGCCGGGCGGCGACGACAGCCCCGAGGCGTTCTTCCGCGCCGTGGGCTTCGAGGTCGTGCGCGAGACCCAGTACGGCGACCACTTCGCGGTCCTGACGCTCTAGCACTCCCCGTAGGACGTGCCCTCCGACGACGTGGCATCCGACGACGCCCCCGTCGACTTCGGCGCAGCCGTCGCCGAGGTGGTGCGGATGATCCCGCCGGGTCACGTCATGACGTACGGCGACGTCGCCGCAGCCCTCGGGTCGCGGGCGTCGCGTGCCGTCGGCAAGGTGATGGCGCACGAGGGCGCCGACCTGCCGTGGTGGCGCGTGGTGCGCGCGGGTGGGCACCCGCCGCTGCACCACGAGGCCCGTGCGCTCGAGCACTACCGCGTCGAGGGGACGCCGCTCGTGCAGGGGACGACGGCCTGGAGGCTCGACATGCGTCGTGCGCGCTGGTCACCCGCCACGGACGCGGACGACCCGTTCTGATCCCCGGTCCGCGCAGGTCGGCCCGCCGGGGTCCGCCCTGGTTCGGCCGTCAGCGGTCGAAGCGCGCACCCTTCGGGTTCGCGGGCAGGAGGCACAGCACGTACACGATGAGTGAGCCGAGGCCCGGCAGCACGTGCAGGAACTGCCAGAACCCGGACAGGTTGGCGTCGTGCAGCCGTCGGGCGCCGAGCGCGAGCGACCCGATGAGCGTCGCGAGCACCCACAGCATGAACAGGTACGAGCCGACGGGGTTCTCGAGCACCGGGGTGTCCGGCGTGAACACCTGCGGCACGAGCTGCAGCACGAGCCCGATCGCGAACGACGTCAGCCACCACCACCAGAACTCGGCGCGCGATGCCCGTCCGGTGAACACGGTGTACTTCCGCCAGAACCGTCGGACGGCCTCGGTGAAGGGGGCACCGTAGAAGGGGTCGTGCAGGGCGACGCCGCCGGGCTGCACCACGCTGTCGTTGCTCATGGAGCAAGCCAACCACGTGGTGCAGCCCGTTCGGGGCCTAGACGAGCGAGTCGCGCCAGGCCGCGTGCAGCTGGGCGAACCGCCCGGTGCCGGCGATGAGGTCGGCGGGGGTGCCGTCCTCGACGATCCGGCCGTGCTCCATCACGAGCACCCGGTGGGCGATCGCGACGGTGGACAGCCGGTGCGCGATGATCACCGCGGTGCGGTCGGCGAGCAGGGTCTCCAGGCCCTCCTGCACGAGTCGCTCCGACGGGATGTCGAGCGACGCCGTGGCCTCGTCGAGGATGAGCACCTTCGGGTCCGCGATGAAGGCCCGCGCGAACGAGAGCAGCTGCCGCTGACCCGCCGAGACACGACCGCCGCGCTTGTTCACGTCGGTGTCGTACCCGTCGGGCAGCGCCATGATGAACTCGTGCGCGCCGACGGCCTTGGCCGACGCCTCGATCTCCTCACGCGACGCACCGGGCTTGCCGAGCGCGATGTTGTCCGCGACGGTGCCGGAGAACAGGTAGGCCTCCTGCGTGACCATGACGATCGCGCGGCGCATGTCCTTCGTGTCGAGGTCGCGCAGGTCCACACCGTCGAGCTTGACCGAGCCCTGGGTCGGGTCGTAGAAGCGCGCCATGAGCTTGGCGAGCGTCGACTTGCCGGCACCGGTGGACCCGACGAGGGCGATGGTCTGCCCCGACGGGATGTGCAGGTCGAACTCCGGCAGCACGACCTTGCCCTTGTTGTAGGCGAAGACGACGTCGTCGAAGTCCATCTTCCCGGTGGCGTCCGCCAGGCGGGTGGGCTTCACGGGGTCCGGCACGCTCGGCCGTTCCTCGAGGACACCGGAGATCTTCTCCATCGCCGCCGAGGCCGACTGGTACCCGTTGTAGAACATCGCGAGTTCCTGCGCCGGGTCGAAGAAGCGCTTGGCGTACAGCGCGACCGCGAGCAGCGCACCGACCTCGAGCGTCCCGCCGACGATCCGGAAACCACCGACGATGACGACCGCGGCGAGCGTGGCGTTGCCGATGAGCACGAGCACCGGGTCGAAGGTCCCGAACAGGTTGAACACCTTCGTGTTCGCCACCCGGTAGTCCTCGACGTAGCCGCCGTACTCGTCACGGTTGCGGGACTCCTTGCGGAACGCCTGCACCGCGCGGATGCCCGTCATCGTCTCGACGAAGTGCACGATGACGCGCGCCGAGGTGACACGGGTGGAGCGGAACAGTGTCTGCGAGTTCGTCTGGAACCAGCGGATCAGGAACCAGAGCGGCACGAGCGACACCGCGAGCACGAGCCCGGACGTCGGGTCGAGCAGCACCAGGGCCACGGCGGTGAACGCCATGTACAGCACGCCCTGGATGAGCTGGTTCAACCCGGAGTCGAGCAGCTCGCGGATCGAGTCGAGGTCACTCGTCTGGCGCGAGATGATCCGGCCCGACGTGTAGGTCTCGTGGAACTCGAGCGAGAGCCGCTGCGTGTGCAGGAACACCCGCTTGCGGAGGTCGAACAGGATCGCCTGGCTGATCCGTGCCGCGAGCACCGTGTACCAGGCGGTGAGCACCGCGCCGAGGACGGCCACCACGATGTACGTCGCGACGACCCCGAACGCCGGCACCCAGTCGTTCTGGTCCATCACCGCGGGCAGGGCGTTGTCGATGCCCCACGCGATGAGCGCCGGACCCGCGACGGTGCCGGCGGTCGAGACCACGACCACGATCCCGAGCAGCACCAGCCGGAGCTTCAGCGGTGCGGCGAGGGACCCGAGCAGGGCGAGGGACCGGCGCCGCAGGCGCTTGCTCTCGGCCTTCGTGAAGTCCTCACGCTCCTCGCCGCGCACGCCCATGGTGGTGATCGAGGCGGTGACGGGGGCGGCAGCCTGCTCGTCCGGAGCTTCCTGCGGGACGGACGCCGTTCCTCCCGGCAGGTTCTGGTCGGTCTGCTGGCTCATGCCATCGCCTCCTGTCGTGCGGTCGCGTCGTCGTCGTCGAGCGACGAGATGACGTAGCGGTAGTGCTCGTTGGTGGCCATCAGGTCGTGGTGGGTCCCGACGGCCGTGACGACGCCGTTCTCCATCAGGGCGACCCGGTCGGCCAGCGTCACCGTCGACGGACGGTGCGCCACGATGAGCGACGTGGTGTCGGCGAGCACGCGTCGCAGGCCCGCCTCGACCCGCGCCTCGGTGTCGACGTCGAGCGCCGACAGCGGGTCGTCGAGCACGAGCACCGACGGCCGTGCGGCGATCGCGCGGGCGAGCGCCAGGCGCTGGCGCTGCCCACCGGACAGCGACAGCCCCTCTTCGCCGACCCGGGTGTCGACGCCGTCGGGCAGGTCGTCCACGAAGGACGCCTGCGCGATGTCGAGCGCCTCGCGCATGAGCGCTTCGGCCTCGGCACCCTGCACGTCCGGTCGACCGAGCAGCACGTTCTCACGCACGGTCGACGAGAACAGGGTGGCGTCCTCGAACGCGACGCCGACGTGCCGGCGCAGCTCTTCGCGGGTGAGGTCGCGGATGTCGACCCCGTCGATCGTCACCGAACCGCCGGTCACGTCGTACAGACGCGGCACGAGCGAGAGCAGTGTCGTCTTGCCGCAGCCGGTGAGCCCGACGAGCGCCATGGTCTCGCCCGGCTGCAGCTGCAGTTCGACGCCGTTGATCAGGTCCGGGTACTGCGGTGCGGAGTCCTGGTACCGGAAGTGCACGCCGTTGAACGACAGGGCACCGTGCGGCTCCGCGATCGTCTTCGGGTGCTCCGGGTCCGTGATGGTGTTCTCGGAGTCCATGACCTCGAAGAAGCGGTCGACCGCCGTGCGGGTGTCGAACGTCATCGAGAGTAGGAAGCCGATCGACTCGATCGGGAACCGCAGCACCGTCGCCGTCGCGAAGAACGCGAACAGCTGCCCGACGCTGAGCTGCCCCTGCGACGCCAGCCAGATACCGGCGAGCAGGCACAGCGCGAACGCGACGTCCGGCACGAGCAGCAGCCACAGCCAGATGCCCGCGATGGCCTTCGCCTTCTTGATCTCGGTGCCGCGCAGGGCCTCGGCCTGCTCGCTGAACTCCTCGAGCTTCGCGCCGCCGCGACCGAACGCCTTGAGCACGCGGATGCCGTGCACCGACTGCTCGACGCTCGTGGCGAGGTCACCGACCTGGTCCTGGCTGCGTCGTGCGACGGCGGAGTACCGGCGCTCGAACAGCAGGCCGTTGATCCACAGCGGGATCGAGGCGATCAGGAAGATCAGCCCGAGGATCCACCCGAAGGTGAACAGCACGACGAAGCCGACGACGATCGTCACGATGTTGACGACGAGCAGGACGACCCCGAAGGCCAGCCAGCGCCGGATCAGCGACAGGTCCGACACGGAACGGGAGAGCAGCTGCCCGGACTCCCAGCGGTCGTGGAACGCGACCGGCAGGTCCTGCAGCTTCGCGTAGAGCGAGTTGCGCATGCTGGTCTCGATGCGGGTCGAGGGGCGCATCACCAGCCGGCGGCGCGAGGCGATGAAGAACGCCTCGAGCACACCGAGGGCGAGCACCCCGAGCCCGGCGGGCCAGATCTGTGCCGAGTCGCGCGACGACAGCGGACCGTCGACGAGCCACTGCAGCACGTAGGGGATTGCGAGCGCCACCAGGGAGGCTCCCATCGCTGCGGCCATGCCGCCGATGAGGCGCCCCTGGTAGGGCTTCACGTAGGGGTAGATCCGCGCGATCGCGCGGAAGGTGGACGGGCGCGCCGTGGTGGGCGACTTGGACATGCGTTGCGTCCTCATGCGTCTGCCGGGTCCCCGGGTCGCGCTGCGCGGTGCTTGCTCGCTGCTTGCTTGCTTGCTTGCTTGCTGCTTGCTGCTTGCTGCTTGCTTGCTGCTTGCTTGCTCGCGTCGCGCGGCTTCGGCCTGGAGGCTCGGTGTGGCGTTGCGTGGTGATCATCGGCCGGGCGCGTGGTCGCGTCTCCGCCGTCACTCGCGTGACGTCGGTCGGGCCGGAGGCACCGAGGGACAGTCGTCCCCCGGGTTCAGGCGGGTGGTTCGCGGACGCCGGTGGTGCTGCGTCGCGGGGCCGTGGGAACGGCCCGACTAGACGGCGGCCGCGGCGCGGGGCCGCGGTGCGATCAGGGATCGCCGTGCGGGAGTGGTCCCCACGACGGACACGAGACCTGCACGGGCGGCCGTCGCCACGGTTCCGGTCATGTTGTCCATCGTCACTCCAGTCGTCGTCTTCGTCACCGTTGTGTCCGCGGTGCCGCCGGTCCCGAGGGATCGTCGGCTGCCTGCCGCGGAGCCTTACAGACTATTCACAGTGACTCACGGCGCGCAATGGTTCGCCACCGATTGTTCACATCAGTGGAAGAAGTGGCGCTCGCTCGTGAAGTACATCGTGACGCCGGCGGCCTTCGCCGCGGCGATGACCTCGTCGTCGCGGACGCTGCCACCGGGCTGCGCCACCGCACGGACACCGGCGTCGAGCAGCACCTGCAGGCCGTCGGCGAACGGGAAGAACGCGTCCGACGCCGCGACGCTGCCGGTCGCACGGTCACCGGCACGGTTCACCGCGAGGTGGCAGGAGTCGACCCGGTTGACCTGGCCCATGCCGACACCGACGCTCGCGCCCTGGTTCGCCAGCAGGATGGCGTTCGACTTGACCGAACGGCTCGCCTTCCACGCGAAGGCCAGGTCGGCGAGGGTCTGCTCGTCGGCGGGCTCGCCGGCGACGAGGGTCCACGTGGACTGGTCGAAGCCCGTGAAGCGGTCGGCGTCCTGCACCAGGAACCCGCCGGAGATCTGCTTGACCTCGCGGTCGGCGAGCGCGAAGTCGGCCGGGAGCGTGAGCAGGCGGATGTTCTTCTTGCGCGACAGGATCTCGAGCGCCTCGGGGTCGAACCCGGGGGCGACGACGACCTCGGTGAAGATGTCCTTCACGGTCTCGGCCATGGCCACGGTGACAGGGCGGTTCGCGGCGATGACCCCACCGAACGCCGAGAGCGGGTCGCAGGCGTGCGCGGCGGCGTGGGCCGAGGCGATCGGGTCGGCGGAATCGGCCGGGGCGATCGCGATGCCGCACGGGTTGGCGTGCTTGATGATCGCGACGGCGGGCTCGTCGAAGTCGAAGGCCGCACGGACCGCTGCGTCGGCGTCGACGTAGTTGTTGTACGACATCTCCTTGCCGTGCAGCTGCGTCGCCTGCGCGATGCCGGTGCCGTCCGACGTCGTGTAGAGCGCCGCGGCCTGGTGCGCGTTCTCGCCGTAGCGCAGGGTCGCGGACAGCTCGGCCTCGACCGTCAGGTGCTCGTCGAACGCACCGGGGGTCCGGATGTCGCCGGCGGTCGTCGGGGCCGCAGCGGCGGTGACGACGTCGCTCGCGAAGTAGGACGCCACCGCGGTGTCGTAGGCGGCGGTGTGCGCGAAGGCCTGGGCGGCGAGGCGCTTCCGGAGCTCGAGCGTCGTGCCGCCGGCACGGACGGCCTCGACGACCTCGGGGTAGGACGCCGGGGACACGACGATCGCCACGTTCGGGTGGTTCTTCGCCGAGGCGCGGACCATCGCGGGGCCGCCGATGTCGACGTTCTCGACCACGGTCGCGGTGTCGGCACCCGACGCAACGGTCTCGACGAACGGGTAGAGGTTCACGACGACGAGCTCGAACGGCGCGATGTCGAGGTCGGCGAGCTGCTGCTCGTGCGACTCGAGCCGCAGGTCGGCGAGCAGGCCGGCGTGCACCGACGGGTGCAGCGTCTTCACGCGACCGTCGAGGGACTCCGGGAACCCGGTGACGCTCGCGACGTCGGTGACGGCGTAGCCCGCGTCGCGGATGGTCTGGGCGGTGGAGCCGGTCGACACGATCTCGACCCCGGAGTCGGCCAGTGCGCCGGCGAGCTCGAGCAGGCCGGACTTGTCGCTCACCGAGATGAGTGCACGGCGGACCGGGACCACGTCACGGTCGCGGTAGAGGCTGGGGTCGGCTGCGTGCACGCTCATGCGCTCGGGGTGCCCTTCAGGTCGGTGGTGCCGTTGGCGATGTCGAGGATGGTCTGGATGAGCAGGCGGCGCTCGACCGGCTTGATGCGGTCGTGCAGCGTCGACTCGGTGTCCCCCGGCAGCACCGGGATGCGCTCCTGCGCGAGGATCGGACCCGTGTCGACGCCGTCGTCGACCGCGATGACGCTCGCACCGGTCTCGGTGACCCCGGCGGCCAGGGCGTCCCGCACGCCGTGGGCGCCGGGGAACTCGGGCAGGTACGCCGGGTGGGTGTTGATGATCCCCGGGGCGAACTCGGACACCACGGCCGGGGGCAGCAGGCGCATCAGGCCGGAGAGGACGAGCAGGTCGGGCGACCACGGGCGGATCTGCTCTGCCAGGGCCTGGCCCCACTCGGCGCGGGAGTCGTAGCGGGTGAAGGGCACCGTGAAGGTCGGGATCGAGAACTCCTCGCCCAGGCCGAGACCCTCGGCGTCACGGTCGGCACCGATGGCGACGACACGGGCGGGGTACTCGGCGTCGAAGGTCGCTTCGAGCAGGGCTCGGAGGTTCGACCCGGTACCGGAGATCAGGACGACCAGTTCGAGCACGGCACCAACCCTACCGGCAGGCACGCACGCGACGGGCGCTGTTACCGGTCGTCCTTCGGCTGCCGCCACCAGGGCAGCTCGTCCTCGGGGATCTGGTCGGTGACGTCCCACTTCGCCGGGCGGGACGGCTCCGCCGGCTTCGAGGCGGGCGCCCTGGTGTCGGGCGCGACGTCCACGCGGTCCGCCTCGGCGGTCTCGTCGACGTCATCGCGGCCGGCCACGAACTCCTCGGTGCTCCACGGGAACGCGGGCTGGGCGTCGGTCGGCACCGGGGTGGGTGTGGACGCGGGTGCGGGGGCTGCGGTCCGCTCGGGGCTGGGTCGATCCGGCTCGGCGTCGGAGCCGGTCACGCGGTCGCGGAGTGCACCGGCTCGACCTCGGACCCCTTCGGCCGCGCCGGCCAGGCGGTCGCGGAGGCCACCCAGCGCTGCTCGTCCGGCACCGCGGCGCTCCGGGTCGGGCTCAGCGGCCAGGCGGTCGGCGGCCACCGCGTCGGTCTTCGCCCAGTCGGGGAGCTCGACGTCGTGGTCGGTGTCGCCGGCACGCGGTGCGACGGGCGCGGGTGCGGAGGCGGGTCGTGCGGGTGCGGAGGCGGGCCGTGCGGGCGCGGAGGCGGGCTCGCTGCTGACCGGTTCGGTCACGTGTTCGGTCGTCGCACGGGGCCGTGCAGCGGTCGACCCGTCGTGGGACTCCTCGACCACGAAGCGGTGCACGTCGGTGGTGCGCCCGGCGCCGGCCTGGTCGAGCGCGGCGAGCAGGGACCCCTCGCCGACGTCGACCCCGGCGCGCTCCGCGTCGTGGGCATCGTCGGGTTCGTCGGCCTCGGTCCAGCGCTCTCGCGTCCATCCGCGGTCCGGCAGCCGGACCAGGTCACTGCCCGCGGCGAGGGCGATGATCGCCGGCAGGCCGACCTCGAGTGCGGCGAACCCGCCGACCGCGAGGGCGTTCGGGCCGACGTCGGCCAGGCGCCCGGGGCCGAACGAACCGGAGGACACCCAGGCGATGAGCCCCGTGAGCACCCCGGCCACGAGTCCCGCGACGACACCGCCGATCGCACGGTGCAGCGCGGAGTCGGCGGCGCCCAGGGCCCGCACCAACCGCGGCCGCATCGAGCCGCCGATCGCGAACCCGGCGATGACCGGCACGAGGATCCAGACGAGCCCGAAGGTGTGACCAGAGGTCGGCAGCGCGCCGAAGACCGGCAGCCCGGGGATCGGGCCCAGGGTCGTGGCGATCGGGGACACGCTCGACCCGGTGCCGATGGCGAACCCGGGGCCGATCAGCCACGAGGTCGCCCACCCGACGAAGTCCGGCAGGAAGGCGAGCTGTCCGACGGTGAGTGCGACGCCGCCGATGACCCCGGCGTGCGACTGCTCGTACAGGGTGATGACCTCGGCGAACGAGGTGAAGAGGAGTAGACCGACCAGCAGCGCGGCAACCCCGACGACCACGGCGGTCGCGGCGGTCCCGGCGCGCAGGCCGAACCCGGCGACGGTCCGCCAGACGGCGGGGATGCGGTCGACCAGGTCGATGACCCGCTGGGTGCCGGCGTCGGCGGGCAGGTCACGGCGACGACGGCAGACCTCGGAAGCGGCGAGTGCAGGGATCCCGAACCAGAGCGCCGGCAGCACCACGGCCTGCCAGAGCGTGGGGCGGGTGGCAGCCGAGGTCGACGACAGTGCGACGGCCAGACCGAGGAGCGCGACGACGGCGGTCCCGACCAGCAGCCCGGTGGTGCGGTGCTCGGTCTCCGCGAACCGACGTCCGGCGCGGGCGCCGAGCCAGGCCGTCACGACCGCGAACCCGAGGGCCGCCAGGGTCACGTGGATGGGGTCGGCTGCGCCGCTGACCCCGGTGCTCTTGGCGAGTGCTGATCCGAGCAGGAACGAGACGTCGACGCCGTGCCCGACGAGCCAGACGCTGCCGGTGGCCTTCCAGAACACGTCCCAGTCGACCTGCAGGCCGTACTCGAACCCCCAGAGCAGCGTCAGGGGCACGAGGGCGATCCCGATGCCGACGCCGACCGTCACGACCGCCTCGATCGCGGCGAGCAGAGCGGTTCCCAGGCGGTTCATCGCAGCGAGGATACGTGCCCCTCGCGCGGCCGCCCCGGAGCCGCGCGGCTGCCGGCGCAAAACACCGGTGTTCGCAGGACGAACACGCGCAGGACGCGGTTCAACCGACGAACACCGGTGTTTTGCGGAACGGGCTGGCCGCTAGCGAGCGGCGACGACCTCGCGCAGCAGCGCGGCGGTCTCGGACGGCGTCTTGCCGACCTTGACGCCGGCGGCCTCGAGTGCCTGCTTCTTCGCCTCGGCGGTCCCGGCCGAACCGGACACGATCGCGCCGGCGTGCCCCATCGTCTTGCCCTCGGGGGCCGTGAAGCCCGCGACGTAGCCGACGACGGGCTTCGTGACGTGCGCCTTGATGAACTCGGCCGCACGCTCTTCGGCGTCGCCACCGATCTCACCGATCATCACGATGGCCTCGGTCTCGGGGTCGGCCTCGAACGCGGCGAGCGCATCGATGTGCGTCGTGCCGATGACCGGGTCGCCGCCGATGCCGATGGCGGTCGAGAAGCCGAGGTCTCGGAGCTCGTACATCATCTGGTAGGTCAGGGTGCCGGACTTCGAGACGAGCCCGATCGGGCCCTTGCCGGTGATCGTCGCCGGGGTGATGCCGACGAGGGACTCCCCCGGGGTGATGATGCCCGGGCAGTTCGGCCCGATGATCCGGGTCGTTCCGCCCTTCGCCTTGGCGTGCGCCCAGAACTCGGCCGAGTCCTGCACGGGGATGCCCTCGGTGATGACGACGACGAGCGGGATCTCGGCGTCGATGGCCTCCATGACCGCGTCCTTCGCGAACGCCGGCGGGACGAAGACGATCGAGACGTCGGCACCGGTGGTGTCGATGGCCTCGCGCACCGAGCCGAAGACCGGCAGCGACACGTCGCCGTGGGTGACGGTGGTGCCGGCCTTGCGGGCGTTCACGCCGCCGACGACGTTCGTGCCGGCCTTGAGCATCAGGGCGGTGTGCTTCGTGCCCTCGCCACCGGTGATGCCCTGGACGATGACCTTGGAGTCCTTGTTGAGGAAGATCGACATGGTCAGTCCCTTCAGGCCGCTGCGGCGGCGAGTTCGGCGGCCTTCTCGGCCGCATCGTCCATGGTCGCGGCGACGGTGACGAGCGGGTGCGCTGCCTCCGCCAGGATCCGGCGACCCTCTTCCACGTTGTTGCCGTCGAGGCGCACGACGAGCGGCTTGGTGGCCGCGTCGCCGAGGATGCCGAGCGCGGCGACGATGCCGTTCGCGACGGCGTCACAGGCGGTGATGCCGCCGAAGACGTTCACGAAGACGCTCTTCACCTGCGGGTCGCCGAGGATGACGTCGAGGCCGTTGGCCATGACCTCGGCCGAGGCGCCGCCGCCGATGTCGAGGAAGTTGGCGGGCTTCACGCCGCCGTGGCGCTCACCGGCGTAGGCGACGACGTCGAGCGTCGACATGACGAGCCCCGCGCCGTTGCCGATGACGCCGACCTGGCCGTCGAGCTTGACGTAGTTCAGGCCATGGGCCTTCGCCTTGGCCTCGAGCGGGTCCTCGCTGGCGGTGTCCTCGAGGTCCTTGTGGCCCTCGTGGCGGAAGTCGGCGTTCTCGTCGAGCGAGACCTTGCCGTCGAGTGCCAGGATCTGGCCGTCGCCGGTGCGGACGAGGGGGTTCACCTCGACGAGGGTCGCGTCCTCGCCCTTGTAGACGTCGTAGAGCTTGACGAAGACGTCGGCGACGGCGTCCTGCAGCTCCGATGGGAAGTTCGCCTGCGCGGCGATCTCGAGCGCGGCGGCCTTGTCGATCCCGGTCAGCGGGTCGACCTCGACCCGGGCGAGTGCCTCGGGCTTCTCGACGGCGAGCTGCTCGATCTCCATGCCGCCCTCGACGCTGGTGAGCGAGAGGTAGGAGCGGTTGGCCCGGTCGAGCAGCACGGAGAAGTAGAACTCCTCGGCGATGTCGGCACCCTGGGCGACCATGACGCGCTGGACGGTGTGGCCCTTGATGTCGAGGCCGAGGATGGCCTGCGCGTGTTCGAACGCCTCGTCCGGGGTCTTCGCGACCTTCACGCCGCCGGCCTTGCCGCGACCGCCGACCTTCACCTGCGCCTTGACGACCACGACGCCACCGATCTTCTCGGCCGCCGCCTTCGCCTGCTCGGGGGTGTCGGCGATGATCCCCTGCAACACGGGGACGCCGTAGGACTCGAAGAGGTCCCTGGCCTGATACTCGAAAAGATCCACGCTGTTCTTCTTCCCGCACGGTTCGTGCGATCGGCATCGGTTTCCCGGTCGCGCACTCCACATCGAGGGTCGCTCGATGTCGAGACAACGGCCGCCACGCAGCCTAGCGCTGCTCGGTGGACGGCCGGTGCATGGATGCCAGGCCCCGGTCCGCTCCGACGCGCATGAGCCGCTGCGCGCACCGCTGGGACGGGCCCGAGCTCCCGCTCGGCACTGTGGATCGGTGCAACCCGAACTCCGTACCCGCGCCACCGAGGTCTTCGGCTGGAAGCTCCGCCCCGACCAGGAGTCCGTCATCGACGCGGTGCTCGAACACCGCGACGCCCTGGCAGTCATGCCCACCGGATCGGGGAAGTCCGCGATCTACCAGGTCGCCGGCCTCGGGCTGGACGGCCTCGTCGTGGTCGTCTCCCCGCTTGTGGCGCTGCAGGAGGACCAGGTGGTCGGGCTCGAGCACCATCCCGACGCCCCCCGAGCCGTCGCCCTGAACGCCACGAAGAAGGCACGGGACGTCGCCGACGCGTGGGACGCCGTCGCCGCGGGCGAGGTCGGCTACGTGTTCCTGGCCCCCGAACAGCTGGTGAAGGACGACGTGCTCGAGCGCCTCCGTGACGCCGGGGTCGCGCTGGTCGCCGTCGACGAGGCGCACTGCATCTCGTCGTGGGGCCACGACTTCCGACCCGACTACCTGGCGCTCGGCGAGGTCGCGGAGCGCCTGGGCCGCCCACCGGTGCTCGCCCTGACCGCGACGGGCTCCGCTCCGGTGCGGGACGACATCGTCGAGCGGCTCGGCATGCGCGACCCGTTCGTGCTCGCCTCGGGGTTCGACCGTCCCGGCATCCGGCTCGAGGTGGTCCGGCACGCCGAGGACGCCGAGAAGCGCCAGGCCGTGGTCGACCAGGTCGCCGAGCTCGACGGGCCAACCGTCGTCTACGTCGCCACCCGCGCGGCGACGACGGAGTACGCCGACGCCCTCGCCGCCCGCGGTCGTCGTGCGCAGCCGTACCACGCCGGCATGCGGGTGGCGGAGCGCGAGGCCGTGCACACGGGGTTCCTGGACGGCGACGTCGACGTGGTGGTCGCGACGAGTGCCTTCGGCATGGGCATCGACAAGCCCGACGTCCGGTACGTCGTGCACGCCGACGTCCCCGAGTCGATCGACGCCTACTACCAGGAGATCGGGCGGGCCGGGCGGGATGCCGAACCGGCCGGCGCCACCCTGCACTACCGCGCCGAGGACTTCGGCCTGCGCACGTTCTTCGCGTCCGGCTCGCCGCGGCCTGCCTCGGTCCGGGCCGTGTTCGACGCCGTCCCGGCGACCGGTCCGATCGCCCGCTCCGCACTGGTGGAGGCCGCCGGCCTGTCGGCCCGCACCGCCGGTCGAGCACTCAACGCCCTGCTCGACGCCGGTGCTCTGCGCGACGACGTGGACGGTGTCTCCCGGGTGCCCGACGGCCCGCAGGACGCCGACCGTGCGGCACGTGCCACTGCCGACCGTGCTGCCGAACGGGAACGGGTCGAGGAGTCCCGCATCGCGATGATGCGCCAGCTCGCCGAGACGACCGGGTGCCGCCGGCAGTTCCTGCTCGGCTACTTCGGCGACGAGCTGCCGGAGCCGTGCGGCAACTGCGACACCTGCTCGTCCGGCACGGCCCGCGAGGCCTCTGCCCACGTCGCCGACGGTGCGAACGACGAAGCGTGGCCGCCGGACGCGCGCGTCGAGCACGCCGAGTGGGGCACGGGCGTGGTGATGAGCACGGAAGCGGACCGCATCACGGTGTTCTTCGAGTCCGCCGGCTACCGCACCCTCGCACTCGCCGACGTCGAGCAACGCGACCTGCTCGAACGCGTCTGACAGCGGCACGGACGAAGCTCACCGGCGGCCAGCGGACGGGCCCGGACGACCCGGGCGAGGAAGGCGCGGTCGCTCGACCACCCGTCGGCGACCGCGCTCCACTCCCCCGAGCATCGGCGATGCTGCCGTGGCGGTGTGACCGGAAGGTGACGCCCGGGTGAACACGACACGAAACCGGACGGCCGCCAAGCGCCGGCGGGTAGGCAGGAAGCCCGCAACGGAAAGGAACCACCATGAGCGACCCCGGCATCAGCCCCGTCGACGACTTCGAGTCCCAGCAGCGTCGCGACGACGACATCGACCGTGAGCACGTCGGCCCGTACGAGGTGGACGAGGCCGAGGAGTCCCTCGAGACGGTGACGAACGACGCGGTCGCCGGCGAGACGGTGGAGCCGCAGCCCGGTGACGGCTCCGACGACGGTCCGACCGGCGGGTCCCCGCGCGAGGGCTCGCCCGACCTGTGGGAGCACGAGAACGAGCAGGACGAGGACCGCGCCGACCTCGGCAACGACCTCGGCACGAAGCCGCTCTGAGCCCAGGCTCCCCCGGAACACGGCTCGGTAGCATCGGGCCGTGTTCCGACGAGTCCGCTCCAGCGTCCGCAGCATGCCCTCGGCAGCGCGGCTGCTGGCGGTCGCGGCGATGCTGCTGGTCGCCGCCGCGGCACACCTCGCCGCCCGCTCGGAGCCCGGTGGCCGCTGGGTCCCGCTCCTCGTCGTCGGCGTCGTCGGTGCGGTCGTCACCGGATCACCGACCCGCCTCTGGCCGCTCCCCGCGATCTGGCTCGTCGCGACGCTCCTCGCCCTGACCGGTGACGCGCCCGTCGACGCCTCGTCCGCACTGGTCGCCCTGGTCGTCGGCGCGGTCGCACTCCTGGCGGCGATCGCCGTGGACCTCCGGCCCGTCCTGCGGGCGCGACGCCGACGGGGTGCGGCGTGACCACCCCACGGCCTGGAGGCGCGACACACGACCCGCACCGTGCCTCCCGTCCGCCTGCTGGGCGCGTCCACGACCGTCACCTGCGTCGGTTCCTCGCCGACAGCACGCCCGTGGCCGCGGGCGGCCGCGCCATCCTGCTGCAGATCGCCGACCCGGTCGTCGCGGCCGGTGTCCGGCGGCACTCGGACTTCGCCCGGCGACCCCAGCAGCGGCTCGCCCACACCCTGATGTTCGTCTACGCCGTCGTCATCGGCACCGACACCGACTCGGCGACCGCAGCGGGCTTCGTCAACCGCGCGCACCGGCCCGTCGCCGGCGCCGATGACGTCGACCGGCAGCTCTGGGTGGCCGCGACCCTGTTCGACTCCGCCCGACGGGCGCACGACCTGTTCGGCACACGCGTCTCCGCGGCCCGCGCCGAGCAGGTCCTCGCCGCCTACGCCCCGATCGCGACCGCGCTGCGGGTGCCGCCGGAGCGTTGGCCGACCTCGGTGGCGGCGTTCGACCGGTACTGGCAGCGGACGCTGGAGGGGCTCGAGGTCACCGACGAGGCCCGCGGGGTCGTCCGAGACCTGCTGCACCCGCGGTTCGCGCCGCTGTGGGTGCGGGCGGCGATGCCCCTCGTCCGCATCGTGACAGTGGGGATGCTGCCGGAACGGGTGCGCACGGCGTACGGCTTCGCGTGGGGGCCGCGGGAGGAACGGCGCTTCCGGCGCACCGTCCGGGTGGTGGCCGGGGTGCGGGCGCTGGTGCCGGGGGCCCTGCTGCGGCTGCCGGGGCCGCTGCTGCTGTGGGCGATGCGGCGGACCGCGAGGCGACACGCCACGGTACGGTAGCGGGCATGTCGGTCGACCACTTCGCCATCACGGTCCCGCGGTCCTGGTTCGAGCTCCCGGTCGAACCGGAACGCCGCGACGACCGGATCAGCGCCCTCGTGCAGGAACGCATCGAGGACCACCGGGAACTGTGGGACCACCGCACCGAGATCGTCCGGGTGCTCCGCCGGTTCGCCCGCTCGGCGTGGGACAGCGGCGCGCGGTACTGCGCCGCGTTCGCCGAGCCGAGCGAGGACGGCATCGTCTCCGGTGCCCTCACCGTGACGGTCCTGCCCGCGCCCGAGGCCGGCGGCGACCCGCTCGCCGCGCTCACCGACCACGTCGCAGCACTCGGCGGTGACGACGACGGCATGCACGTCGACGTGCACGAGGTCCCCCGCGTCGGCCGGGTGCCGCGCGTCTGGGGTGTCTCGACGGTGCAGGCACCGGACGGCCGCGGGTCGTTCGACGTCGTGCTCATGCAGACGTTCGTGCCCGCCGGCGACCAGGTCGCCCTGGTCAGCGTCTCGTCGCCCGCGACCGACCTGGCCGAGCCCCTGTACGAACTGTTCGAGACCGTGACCGACACCTTCGAGCTCATCGACTCCGCCGCGGTCGGCAGCGAGGCGTCCTGATGCGCCTCTGGCCGTTCCGGAAGAAGCGCAAGGTCGTCGAACCCGTCGTCGAGCGGGTCGGCGAGCGTGACCTGGCACAGATGGCCCAGCGCGGCGAGCTCGCCCGGTCGGTCACCACACCGCCCCCGGCTCCGCGTGCGAGTGCCGACCGGGTCCGGGCGACCGTGGCGCAGCTGCCCGGCCGACCGCTCGGATCGTCCGGCGGAACCACCGCCCGTCGTGACGCCGCCCCCGCCCGCCAGGCAGCGGCTGCCGTGCTCGTCCTCGACGGCGCCCAGCGGGTGACCGTGTCGGGCGGCGGGCTGATCGGCCGTGACCCCGCGAGCGCCCACCCGGACGGCGGACACGCCCACATGATCGCTCTGGAGGACCCGGAGCGGCTGCTCAGCCGCACCCACCTGGAGTTCGGGTTCGGCGCCGAGGGCTCCCTCTGGGTGCTCGACACCGCGTCGGCGAACGGCGTCGAGCTGCAGCGTCCGGGGTTCCCCGCGGCGATGCTCGTGCCGTCGCAGCGCACGACCGTGCAGCCCGGCGACACCGTGGTGTTCGGCGGGCACACGCTCCGCGCCGAACCCGCCGTCGGACTCGTCAGCGAGACGCCGCTGGGCTGAGCAGGCCCCGGACCGGCCAGGCTCCGGGCTGCGCAGGCTCCGGCTCCACCCCCGAGGCCGGCGCCCCCGCGGCCGGCGCTAGTCGCCCGCCGGTACCTGCACGAGTCGGAGCGCCTGGTCGGCGTCGTTCAGCAGCGCCCGACCCGCGACGCGGTCCTGGGTCACCAGGCTCTTCGACAGCTTCGTGCCGATCAGGTCGCCGTCGACGGTGCTGAGCGGCGCGAGGAGCATGCCCCGACGGGCCTTCTTCGCGTCGACCTGCCAGCCGCGGAACCCGCTCGCCACGCCCTCGACGTCACCGGCCAGGACGAGCCCGACCGAACGACCCCGGTCGGAGTCCATGATCGCCCGGAACACCGGTTCGGCCGGCGACTCCTTCAGAGCCTCGGCATCGTCGACCAGCACGAGCGTGAAGCCGTCCGAGCCGGTGTCGATCGCGGCGGACAGCCCCTCGGCCCCGATGGCGCCGTCGGTCACGACCGTGACGCGAGGGGCTCCGTCGAGTGCTCGGAGCGGGGACTCCCGCGGTGTCACCGCGACGACCGACCCACCCGCCGACAGCACGTGGCGGGCCATCGCGACGAGCGCGGTGCTCTTGCCCGAGCGGGGGCTGCCGCCGACGATGAAGACCGGGGTGTCCTGCACGAAGTCGTGCGTGAACAGCCGGAGCTCGTCGCCGCCGACACCGAGTGCGACCCGGCCGACCGATGCCTCGGCCGACGGCAGGTACCGCACGGCGTCCGCGAAGGTGATGGAGCGCGGGAGCACGTCGATCCGGAACGGCTTCGGCGCGTCCGCCGGCACGTGCGCACGGACCTCGTCACCGATGCCCCGCAGCGCGGCGGCCTGGTCGCGGCCCCCGAGGCCGCCGGGCAACACGGCGACCTGGGTCTCCGTCGCCGTGGCGTTGCGGAACCCGCGCCCGGGTGGGATCGACTCCGGCAGCTTCTTGCCGTTGATGCCCTCGTAGTTGTAGTCGCCACGGTCGGCCAGGGCGAGCAGCAGCTTCCGCTCCACCTGGCTCGACATCCGGCCGGACGTCAGGGTGCGGTCGCCGGAGACGACCAGGTGCACGCCGACGCCGACGCCCTCGCGCAGCAGGGTCTGGACGGCGTCGTGCAGCGCACCGTTCTCGGCGTCCGCCAGGGTCGCCATGAAGCTCTCCCACTGGTCGAGGAACACGACGATGTGCGGCATCGGCACGGTGCCCGCGTCGGTCCGCTGTTCGGCGATCGACGAGTACCCGCCGGCGGCGAAGGCGGCCTGGCGCTCCTGCACCGTGCGGAGCAGGATGCCGAGCAGCCGCGAGACCCGGTCGGGTTCGTGCCGCTGCACCACGGCACCGCAGTGCGGCAGCGCCCCGAGGGCCAACAGCGCACCGTTGCCGCAGTCGATCCCGTACATGTGCACGTCGCCGACGCCGAGCCGCAGGGCCATCGCCCCCGCCAGGGTGCGGAGCGTCTGGCTGCGACCCGAGCGCGGCGAGCCGATGACGAAAAGGTGACCGTCCGCGTCGAGGTCGAACACCGCCGGGCGCTGCCGCTGGTCACCCGGGTGGTCCTCGACGCCCCAGGCGACCGCCAGCGGTGCCAGGTCGCCGGTGCCGGTCGCCTCGACGTCGTCGAGCCCGACGACCTCGCCGAGCGGCGGCAACCAGGGCTTCCGCTGCTCGGGGGTGCCGAGGGCGCGGGTGGCGTCGTCGATCGACGCGACGAGGACGCTCAGGTCGGTGACCTCCACGTCGCTGGCCGCGGCCTCGACGGCAGCCGGGCGGGGGGCTGGATCGCTGTACGAGGCGAACGTGAGCTCGCGGACCAGGGCGGGGCGGGCCTCCTGGTCGTCCGAGCCGGGCCGGCGCCCACCCACACGACCGGACTGGAACGGCAGCAGCGAGGCAGCGCCGAGCCGCACGTAGGCGCGTCCCGGGGTCGACTTCGCGATCCGCGCGGCGTCGTTCGCGCCGATGACGTCCTGGCTCTCCGACTGGTCGGTGACGCGCAGCGCGATCCGGAGGTTCGTGTTCGCGCGGATCTCGGGCGACACGACACCGCCCGGTCGCTGCGTGGCGAGGATCAGGTGGATGCCGAGCGAACGACCGCGCTGGGCGATGTTCACCAGGCCCTTGACGAAGTCGGGCAGCTCGCGGGCGAGCGAGGCGAACTCGTCGATGACGATGAGCAGCCGCGGCAGGCTCGGGATCGTGTCCCCGTTCGCCGCGCGCTTGGCCTGGAGGTCCTGGTAGTCCTCCAGGTCCTTCGCCCCGACCTCGGCGAGGGCGTGCTCGCGGGTGCGGAGCTCGGCGCCGAGCGACTCGAGCGCGCGCTCGACCTGGTGCGTGTCGAGGTCGGTGACCATGCCGACCGTGTGCGGAAGGTCGACGCAGTCCTTGAAGGCCGCACCGCCCTTGTAGTCGACGAGCACGAAGTTCATCTCGTCCGGACGGTTCGCCACGGCGAGGGACGCCACGATCGTCTGCAGCAGCTCGGACTTGCCGGAACCGGTGGTCCCGGCGACCAGGCCGTGCGGGCCGTCGTTCCGCAGGTCGATCGCGAACGGCCCGTCGATCGACGCCCCCACCACGGCGGTGGTACTGCGGCCTCCGAGCAGCCAGCGTGCCTGCACGGCCTCGGACGTCGGCGGTTCGAGCTGGAGCACGTCGAGCAGCCGGGCGGACGACGGGATGGCGCCGTCCTGCACGTCCGGGCTGGCGTCGACGATCGGCGACAGCGACCGGGCGACCCACTCGAGCCAGTCCTGGTCGACCAGGTCGGGGCGTGCGTCGTCGATGCGCTCACTGCGCTGCTGGGTGACCCGCACCCGGTCGTCGCGGACGACCACCACGGCGTCGCACTCCTCGGGCAGGAGCCGCTCGTCCAGGTCGAGGCAGATGCTGAACACCCCGACCGACGGCCCCTCCTTGAGCACCTGCACGAGCGAGGGCATCGCGCGGAGCCGGCGCGCGCCGTCCATCACGACGACGATCTCGTCGGCCGGCGGGGTCTTCTTGCCGATCCCGGCTTCCTTGCGGGCGTCGATGATCGCGGCGAGCTCGGCGATCGCCCGCGCGGTCGACGCGGCGTTCGAGGCGATGCTCGTCATCGGCTGGTCCGCACCGTCGCGGCGGACGTGCGGCAGCCAGGACATCCACTCCCACAGCGACGTGCGCGTGGTGTCGGTGAGCAGCGTGAAGGTGACGTCCTTCGGACTCTGCAGCGTCGCGAGCTGCGCGACCACCCAGTTCGCGAGTCGTCGGGCGTCGTCGTCCGGACCGGCGATGCCGATCACGCCGCGCTCGGCCAGGCGGATGCGCACCGGCACGTCCGTCGCGTCCCACGCGACGGTCCGCTTGTGGGACAGCTGCTCCGGGTCCTCGATGGTCACCTCTGAGCGCTGCGTCGCCGTGCCGACGCGGACCAGCAGGTGGTCCGGGTCCGTCCGGCGTCGCTCCCACAGGCGCGGCAGGGGCGTGACCGCCGTCTCGTAGACGGCGGCGGGGTCCGGCGCGCTCGCGATCCAGCGTGCACGTTCGGACTGGAGGCTCTCGGTCGCGTCCGCCTCGATCCGCGCCTTGGTGTCCTCGTACTCCACGACGCGTTGTCGGTACGTCTTCTTGCCCTGCCGGCGGCCCTGGAGGCCCGTGATGATCATCAGGATCGGCGACAGCAGGGCGATGAGCAGGTAGATCCAGCGACCGGTGGTCGACACGAACATGACCGCCATGCCCATCGGCGCCAGCGCCATCAGGATGGGGAGCGCCCGGGCCGGGGGCTCGGTCGGCGGCGGGGGCAGCTGGTAGCGGGTGTGCTCGTCCGGCGGCAGGATGCGCGGCGGCCGGTTGTACTCGAGCGACATGCCGTCGTCCGCCAGGGACAGGTGGGCGCCGCGGTTCGGGGCGCGGCCGAAGCCGAGCAGGACCCCGCCGACCGCGAGCTGTGCGGTCTCGGGCCAGTCGGTCTCCTCGGTGACCGGCTCGCCGTCCAGCAGCGCCCCGGAGTAGCCGTTCGCCGGGCGCACCTTCGCGCCGTCGGCCGTCACCGTGACGAGCAGGGCGATCTCCGGCACCGTGTCGGACCCCGACGCCTCGGCCTCGACCTCGTCCGTGGTGCTCACCGGTACCCGCACGTGCGCGGACGGCGACGTACCGATGGTCACCGTGCCGGTGCTGACCCGCACGATCGTCCCCGCGTGCAGCCCGGACACGATCCGGACCTCGGCGTCGGTCAGCGGGCGGAGCGGCGGCGGCGGCACCTGTTCGAGGCTCCGGCGCACCACCACGCCCTCGCGGACGCCCGACTCGGCGACCGACGCCGAGAGGTCGAGCGGCTGTTCCCCGACGAAGTACACGGGGGTCCGGCCGGAGGCGACGACGTCCGTGGCGATGAGGCGCTCGGCCTCGGCCACCAGCTCGCGCACCGCCCGGGAGTCGTCGCCGTCCACGTAGACGTTCGCGGTCTGGCCGCTCTCGCGGTCGACCATCGTGAACGTGAAGGTCATGGCATTCCCCCGTAGCGTTGACTTCGTGTCGCAGGACGATGGTAGTGTCCCCTGCAACACGCCCCGTTGGGGGGACAAACGAAACTCCGGGGAAAGGGAGTCACACCGTGGCGAACATCAACGTCTCGTACGCAGACCTCGAGGCAGCAGCCTCCGACCTCAAGGCGGGCCAGGCAGACATCGAAGACCGTCTGTCGGCACTGCAGCGCAAGATCCAGCAGCTCATCTCGGACGGCTACGTCACCGACAAGTCGTCGGTCGCGTTCGGCGAGTCCTACGACGAGTTCAACCGTGGCGTGACCCAGACGGTCCAGGGGCTCGAAGGCCTCTCCACGTTCCTCTCCAAGGCCTCGCAGACCCTGTCCGAGACGGACGAGTCGCTGGCCTCCGGCCTCAAGGGCTGACACCGTCGTCGACCCCGTGCCCCGCGATCGCGTGGGGCACGGGGTCGTCGCGGTTCCTGTGGCGCCGTCCTGACGGCGCCGGTTCGTGATCGGGGAGGGATTGTTCCGTGGCAGGCAAACTGCTGGTTGACCTGATGGGGCTCGGGGAGCTCCAGAACGACCTGACGACCGTGCACAGCACGCTCGAGCAGGCGCACAAGCGTGTCGACGCGTCCGACGACGAGATCGGTTCGGGGACGGTGCAGAACGCTCTGCACGACTTCGACCACCGCTGGGGCGACAAGCGGGACAAGATCAGCGAGTCGACGAAGGCGTTGGCGGACATGCTGAGCTCGTCCATCGAGACCTACACCGAGACCGACGAGCAGCTGGCACAGGCCCTGCAGGTCAACGACGAGAACGGCGGCGGCGGACCCGCTGCCTCGAGGGCGCAGTAGTCATGGGGCGGCCGTCGGGGTGGGACGTTGTCGATCAGGGTGATGATCCGGTCAAGGGTGATCCGTCGACGTTGCGGATGATGGCGCGGGAGTACCAGCGCATCTCCGACGCGGCCGATGACGCCTCGACGCGGCTGAAGTCGGTGAAGGGCTCCGGGTGGCTGACCGACTGGGAGGGGGAGGCCGCTGATGTGTTCGTCGACGCGATCGAGGACACCCCGTCGGACCTGACGAAGCTCGTCGATTCGTACGAACTCGCCGCGACGGCGTTGTCGGGGTGGGCTGACACGGTCGATGACACCCAGTACCGGGCTGATGGTGCGTTGGCGGACGCGAAGGACGCCACCGGGGACCTCGCCGCGGCGCAGGACCGGTTGGCGGATGCGCAGTCGACGTTGTCGCACTACGAGTCCGCGTCGAAGGACCTGTCGAAGGTCGCCGACAAGTACCCGGCGGGTTCCGACGTGCCGGACGGGGTGGATGTTCCCTCGCCGGCGCAGTTGCGGGCAGCGTCCGACAACGCGTCCGTCGCGCAGGGGTCCGTGAGCTCGGCGCAGGGGGACATCTCGGCGGCGCAGTCGCGGATCGATGCGGCGAAGCGGCTCGTGGCGGATGCGAAGGGTGATTGGCAGGACGCGGAGCAGCGGACCGCGACGAAGATCGGTGAAGCAGCGGACGCGGGCCTCGGGAAGCAGTCCACGTGGGACAAGATCTTCGGGTCCGAGGCGTGGGAGACCATCGTGTCGGTGGCGAAGGTCGTTGTGGCGGTGGGTGGGATCATCGCGATGATCATCCCGGGGCCGTGGACGTTGATCATCGCGGCGATCGCGCTCGTGGTGTTGGCGGACACGTTGTACAAGATGAGCAAGGGCGAAGCCGACGGGTGGGACCTTGCGTTCTCCCTGCTCGACTGCGTCCCCGCAGGCGGCGCGGTCGCCGCTGCAGCTCGAACCGCGCGTCTTGCTGAGGGAGCGACCAAGCTCGCAGCACTCTCCAACACTGCTGCGCGCGTCGTCGGAGCGGGGCAGAGAGCGATCACGGGCATCCGAGGTCTGAACACGGCGCTGAAGACCAAGGCATCCGTCGTGATCGAGCGCATGACTCAGGCGTTCCAGAAGGGCGAGCGCGAGCGTGCGTCAGTCGAGGGGATGGGGCACTCCTACTTCGACGCAACGAGCTACCACGCCTACTACGAAGCCGGCGACAGCACCATCGGCGCTCCCGGCGGGCCTTTCTTCCTCATGCCGGAAGAGGACGCTCTGCAGTACGTGCACAACCCCATCGATGCCATGGTGCAGACAGGCTTGGCCCCCTCTGTACGCCAGGCTGTGATGCACAATGAGCCTGTGTACGGGATTCGGTTCCCTCTGGAAGGAACCTCCCCCCGGCTCCCTTCGGCAGCGGATGCTGGTGGGAACCTCAACTACACGCCCGGGGGGCACACCGCCGTGGCGTTCGAGGAAGGGCACATGATCAACGAGACACGCGAGTTCGTGATCGACGGTGGTCGCCCAGTTCCGGCAGGGTCTGAGGTGTTCCAGCTCATGGACAACGGAGAACGAATGGTGGTCCGCCGCTTTGGATGAAGCTGCCCAGGTAGAACCCCGCAACCGGTTGGAACAGCTGATCCTTGAGGGACGGGCCGGGCGAGCGGACCAGTTTGTCGTGGCGGACGCGGTATGGAACACGCCGATTGCGGTGTCGTCAGCGACTCCCGCCAAGGGTTTCGAGGATCTCGCACCCGTGCTGTTCGACCGTGACGGAACCCCGATGGTGGCGGCGTTCTCCGATCCAAGCCGGATCGGTGAGGTCGGGGAGAAGGCCGGCTACTTCTTGCTCATGACGGGCGGGGAGCTTTTCCGCCGACTGCGCCCCGAGTTCGGCGTCGTCCTGAATCCTCGGACGTTCGAACTCGGCATGGAATTCCTGCCTACCTCCATTGCTGACTACATCCGGCGGCTGGGTTGAGGCCAGCGGCCGGACTCATCGAGCCAGGGTGCTCCGTCTGCACCGCGGCGACGCAACGTCACGGCCGCGTCGAGCTCTCCATCGGGGTGAGTCGGGTGCAGCAGAGTGAGTACTTCCGCTGCGTGGCTTGCGATACCTACTGGAGCCTGTACGACCGATCACTCGTCGTCGTTGGGGAAGAAGACATCCCTGACGACCTCCAGACATCCTGGCGCGATGACGACGGTAACCTCCGCGAAGCACCGCTCCCGCCCTACGTTCCTTTCGCGCGACACGCCGAACTACCTGCGGAGATCACCACCAGTACCCCGGTCCATGTCAAGAACTCGGGCGACACTACCGATCTCCCCTTCACGCACGACCTCGTCCGCGAGATCCCGGCCGGCCCACTTGCGTCCCGGATCGCCCTCTGCCTAGTACTTGCTCGCTTGGCGGATGTCTTGTCTTCCCCCAGCGATACTGCCCAGGTGCCGCGGACCTTCCAGCGAGTCGAGTACGTCGACACTCTTGGTCACCTGCATGTTGGATACGGGGCTCGTCTGGATGGGAGAGCTCGATTCGAAGACGTTGCGCCGCGAGTTCGCTTCCCGACGTTCGGGCGGAACGTTTACTCCGCGACACCTCGTAATCATGTGAGCGACCCCGATTCCGGAATGCTGGTGAGAATCGGGCCAGGGGCCGACCTCGATCTCCCCGGAAGCCCGTTCAACGCCCTGCTCCTGAGCGGCGAATCGTGACCGCAAGTCCCGTTGCTGATGCCGATGCCGATGCCGATGCCGATGCGCATCGATACCCATCGTGCACCGCCACGCGCGACAGCAGGTCCTCGACCGATCGCGGGGAGTGCCAGATGATCCGCGAGTGCCTGCCGAACGTGCTCGTGGTGGGGCATGCCGTGAATCGAGAGTTCGCCGACGACGGACGACTGGTCGTCGACATTGTGCTCAGCCGAGCACGACCCCAGGAGGCGCGCTCGTGCACCCGGGCATCCCCTTCGTCCATGCCCTGCGGCTCGGTGAGTGACATGACGACCTACGAATTGACGGAGTCGATGCAAAGCGAAACGCGCCCGTTCTACACGGATCACTGATCTTGGAACGTATCCCCGCGGTAGCTGTCCCCGACACGCTCCACCTCGCAGTGGACTCAAGCGGCGAGCGCGTCACCGAACCGTACGACCGGGGCGTCATGGTGGAGTTCGCCTACTCCATCGCAGGCGATCGGCCCGCTGGGCGGGGCACGTCCACTCGGCAGGTGAGCCGTCAATCACTCATCGACGATGAGACCGGCGGTCGGTACATCGTCCAAGTCGACGCAGCAGCTGATCGCTTCGAGGGGCTCCCAGTCGTGGACAGACCCATTCGTCATCATGGGCTCCTGCCGATCCCGACCCGCGCAGTTCATGCACTGCCGATCACAGCGGTCCAGGGGATCTGGGCCGAGATCGTCCGCGACACGGCACGACCGCAGTCGGCCTGGCGGTTGTTCGAGTCTGCTTCCCGTCCAACGCTGAACCTGGTGATCGACCGCGATCCTGACGAGTGGCGGGCGCGGGCGACCACGGCGCTGGGGCGGAGGCCACACCCGGAGATAACGGTCGTCGAGGACCTGGACGAAGTTCCGCGAATCTGGCGCAAGGCCGCCCGTGATCTCGTGGCCGCCGAGGTGAGCGCTTGACGCCCTCCACGTTCGAGCGCCGACGACGCGCAAGCTGGAGACGGATTGTCGATCTCGGCTTGTGGGTGCTCGGGACGGAAGACGGTGCGCGCCGTGGTCTCGCTGCGGCTCGGTGCGTGACATGACGACCTACGAACGAACCGCTCACAGGAACGGCACGAGCGCGCCGGCGACCGTGATCGTCGAGATGGACCTGACGAACCCCGACCATCAGGTGCGCTACACCGTGACCGTGTTGCTGCTGGGCGCACAGCACACGGCCACGGCGTACGACGCCTTCGAGGCACTGAGCCTGGTGCGCGAGGCGCTCGACGACGAGGGCTGGCTCCTGGGCGTGCAGGGGGCCCGCGTCGACGTGTGGCCGAGTGGGATGGCGCGACAGCAGGGCGGTGGCATGCGGGCGTACCGACTCCGCCGCGGTCGTCGGCCTCGGTTCAAGGACCTCGTCGACGTGTTCGCCCCGGCCGACGAACACCTCGGCACCGTGCAGGCGCAACGCGCGTTCGTCGCAGCGAAGTTCCCCGACGCCTGACCGGGTGCCGGCGACGACCGTCCGTGACTCCCTGAACACCGAGCCCCCGCGCACGGTTGGGTGGGTACATGTCCTCTGCCCCGCTCTCCGGTGACGACTCCCTGCACCTGCCCGAGTTCGACAACCCGCCAGCGTCTCCGCTCGACCTCGCTCGCGAGTGGCTGTCCGCAGCGAAGGACCGGGAGGTCTCCGAGCCGCTCTCGATGACCCTCGCCACGGCCGGTGCCGACGGCCGCGTGTCCGCTCGCACCGTCGACGTGAAGCGCATCGAGGCGGGCGGACTGGTCTTCGGGACGTCAGAGGACAGCCCGAAGGGCCGGCAGCTCGCCGAGAACCCGCACGCAGCCCTGCAGGCGTACTGGCGCGAGACGATGCAGCAGCTCCGGTTCGAAGGCCACGTCGTCCGGCTGTCGGACGCCGAGTCCGACGCCCTGTTCGCGGACCGCTCCCCGAAGTCACGCGCCGCGACGGCCATCGCCGATCAGTCCGCCGTGCTCGAGCCCCGCACCCTGCAGGACCTGATCGACGACGCGAACGACCTGCTCGACGACTCCGGCGAGGACGTCCCGCGACCTGCACGATGGGTTGCCTGGCGGCTCGAGCCCGACATCGTGGAGTTCTGGCACGGCAGCCGTGACCGCATGCACCGACGACTGCAGTACGCACTCGCCGAGGGCGCCTGGACGGCCACACGCCTCCAGCCCTGAGGCCGACGGCCGGCGTTCAGTCCCTGGACCACCACGTCGGCTGAGCGGGTTCAACTCGGACCGTGAGCGATCGAGCATCGTTCGATCGTTCCGCGATGACGAAGTGGCTCTCCGCTGGGTCGACGGTACCGATCCGCCACACCGGCCACGAGTGCGGCCCGAGTTTGGGATCGAACCACGGCGCGGGCCCGTTGTCGTCCTCGCGCAACGCGCGCCGGACGCTCTTCGGATCGACCTCCGGGAATCCCCCGGCGCGCGCTGCCGCGATCATGCGCTCTGCTGCGGCATCGACGGCGGCGGACCGTTCCGCCCGTGGGTTCCGGGTGATCCAGTAGGCGGCGAGGTACCCGATCACCACGAGGCCGATCGCCGCAAGGGTCACGACCCACAGTCCAGCCTCGGGATCGACCGTGGGGATGCGATCGATGCCGGAGACCCCGACGATGGACCCCAGGACGCCGAGCACCCATCCGATGCCCGCGACGCGTTCGGCACGTTGCGACGCTCGAGCGAGGACGCAGCGTGCCTCGGCGACGTCCTCGATCGCAACCGAGATCGCCCCCACACCCGTGCCAGCACCGGTCTCCATCGGACCAGTCTCGCTCACGCCGCGCGCCCCTACCGGCCGATCGGGTTCACCATCGCCCCCGCCCGGATGAGCGACGCCGACTGGTCCGCCAGGTCCACCATCGACAGGGTGTTCCGCAGCTGCAACCGGTTCAGGCACGAGTGCTCGAACGTCGGCACCCGCAGGTCCAGGGGACGCCGGCGGTCCGGGTGCGCGGCGGCGTGGGCGTCGATGCACTCCCCCACGACCTGCCAGAAGCGGGACTCCGGCAGCACCCCGTCGTCGTCGAGGATCGCGGCGACGAACCGCAGCACCCCGTCGAACACGTCGGTGAACACCGCGAGCGCGGCCTCGTCGTCGGACACCGGGTGCACGATCCGGTCGATGTCGGCGGGTACGGGGCGGTCGTCGTGCCGACCGAGCACCGCGGCCTCCTCGCCGATGTCCTTCATCACGGCGCGGACCACGACGCCGTCGCGCACGACGAGCACCAGGTTCTCGCCGTGCGGCATGAACACCAGGTCGTGCACCGTCAGGCAGTGCACGACGGGCAGCAGGTAGGCGTCGAGCCAGCGCCGGACCCAGACGTCGGCGGGCAGACCGGATGCCTCGATCAGCGCCGAGACCACAGCGTTCCCTGAGGCGTCGCGGTGCAGCAGCGCCGCCATCGTCAGCAGTCGCTCGCCGTCCGCCACCCGTGGCAGCGGACTCTCCCGCCACAGCGCCGCGAGCATCTTGCGCTGCGGCGAGGACACGTCGACCCGGTGGTAAGCGTCGCCCGTGTAGCCGATGGCGGCGTGCTCCCGGAGCACCGAGAACCCGGCGGCGGCGAGCGTGGGGTCGGCGGAGACGATCGACTCGACCCAGTCGTTCACGGCCGGGGTGTTCCGCATGTACGCGGGCGACATCCCCCGCAGGAACCCCATGTTCTGCACGGCGAGCGCCGTCTTCACGTACGAGCGTGCCGGCTCGGTGCGGTTGAACGCGGTGCGGATGGACTGCTGCGGCTGGTACTCGTCGGGTCCCTCGCCCAGGTCGACCAGGTCCTGTCGGCCCAGGTCGGGTGCGAAGGTCACGGCGATCCGGTGCTGCCACTGCCACGGGTGCACGGGCAGCCAGACGTAGTCGTCGGGGTCGAGCCCGCGACGCTCCAGCGTGGCACGGAACCCGGCCACGACCGCCGCCGACAGCTCGGACTCCCAGTGCGCCTGTTCGGTCCGGTCCGCGGCGAGCGCCAGGTGCGTGTGCTCGCGTCGGGCGGCGAGCCACCGGTACCGGAACCGGCCGCCGGACTCGGGCGCGAACGCCCGGTACTCGTCGAGCCCGAACCCGATCCGGCCGTTGGCGGCGACGAACGCCGGATGCCCCTCGGTCATCGCCGCCTCGACGTCCTGGAACGACGCGACGACGTCCTCGACGGAACCGGACGAACCGGACGATCTGGACGCCTCGGCCGACCCGGCGGACCCGGCCCCGCCCCGCCCCCGCGCCAGCTGCCCAGCCGACGGTCCGCCCCGCCGGTGCTTCGCCGCCGCACTCGCCAGCGTCGACGCGATCTCCTCCAGGTACGTGCCGAGCAACTCGTCGGGGATCGCGAGCGCCTCGTGCAGTTCGAGCACGAGCTCCTGCGCGCTGAGCGGCGCCGGCGCCCCCGCACGGGTCCGCGTCAGCGAGGCCTCGTCCATCGACCAGAGCTCGAGCACGTGCTGCCGCGCCCGGAACCGGTAGGTCGACTCCCCCGCCTCGAGCCGCCACCCGTCCCCGTCCGGCACGGGAGCGATCAGCCGTTCGTGGGTGAACTCCGCGATCGTCTTCGCGACGAGGTGCCGTTCGGCGGGCTCCAGGTGCTCGGGCCGCAGGTGCGCGGCCGGCCCGTCGTCATCGGGAACGCCGATGCGATCGGTGTCGAGCACCGACAGCAGGGCCCGCTTGCCGTCGACGTCCACCTGTCGCAGGGCGCGGAACCCGACCTCGGCGTTCTTCGCCTGCACGGCGGTGTTCCGCACGTCCGGTTCGACGACGACCCGGCGCGCGCCGAGGGCGTCCCGGCAGTGCTCGACGACGGCACGCATCACCGCGCTGGTCAGGCCGTGCACACGACGGTCAGCGGGCGCCGGCGCGACGAGCAGGTGCATGCCGACGTCGCCGGGTTCGGCCGCCCACACGTCGGTGAGCAGGACGGCGGAGGGGTCGTAGGTCTCCGCCAGGAAGCACGGCTCTCCGTTCCGGCGGCCGAGCCACGCTGCCTGCGCGGGGTCCGCCTGCACGCCGGCCAGGTAGGCGCGCACGCGGTCCACGTCGAGGTCGCCCATCTCCCACCACGACGACGCCGGGTGGGCGAGCCACGACTGCACGACGGCGGCGTCGCGTTCCGGGTCCACGGGTTCGACGGTCAGGAGGCCCGGCTCGGCTCCCCCAGGCGCGGTCGCGTCCGGCGCCGTGGTGGTCACGGTCGTGCTCATGCGGAGACCTCCGCGCGCTCGGTCGCGGGCCGGGCCGGCGCGCGCTCCGCCGCGCCGGGGTGGGCGGTGGACGGCGCTGCTGTTGACGGCCCCGAGGCGGGCAGGCCGAACTCCTGGAAGGCGATCCGGGCCTCCAGGCCGTACACGGGGCGACCCGTGACGGACCGGATGATCGACGCGTTCCGCCACGCACCCATGCCGAGGTCGGGCGCGGTCAGGCCGTGCGTGTGCTCCTCGGCGTTCTGCACCCAGATGCGTCCGCCCAGGGTGTCGACGTGGTGGTCGCGGGCGACGGCCAGGCGCCCGCGGGAGTCGCGGGCGACGAGGTGCTCGACCGGGTCGAGGAACCGCGGGACCCGCGGGGTGTACCCGGTGGCCAGCACCAGCTGCTCGACCTCGTGCTCGTACGTCTGGTCGAGCTGTTCGTGGCGGAGCGTCAGCCGGTACGTGCCGCGGTCGGCGAGCCAGGCGGCGTCGACGACGCTCGTCTCGGTCCGGAGCGTCGTCGGGACGGGGCCGCGCGCGCTGATCCGGTAGAGCTGGTCGTACAGGTCGTCGACCAGGTCCGCGCTGATGCCCTTGTACAGGCCGCGCTGTTCCCGCCCCAGGCGATCGCGGACGGCTTCGGGTAGCCCGTGGAAGTGGTCCGTGTACTCCGGGCTCGTCATCTCGAGGGTGAGCTTGGTGTCCTCCATCGGGAAGAACCGGGGCGACCGCGTGATCCAGTCGAGGCGGTAGCCGTCCTGCCGGATGTCCTCGAGCAGTTCGCGGTAGACCTCGGCGGCGGACTGCCCGCTGCCGACGACGGCGATCGACCCGGCCTCGCGCAGGGCGTCGCGGTTCGGCAGGAACTCGGCGGAGTGCACGGCCGGCCCGCCGATCCCACGCAGCGGGGCGGGGACGGACGGCTCGGTGCCGATCCCCACGACGACGTGGTGTGCGCGGTACGTCTCGGGACCCTGATCGGTCTCGGCGTGCACCGTGAACGTGTCGGTGACCGGGTCGTGCTCGACGGTGGTCACCCGGCGGCCCCACCGCAGGGTGTCGAGCCGGTCGGCGGCCCAGCGGCAGTAGGCGTCGTACTCGCTGCGCAGGGGGTGGAAGTCCTCGCGGATGTAGAACGGGTACAGGCGGCCGGTCTCCTTGAGCCACGCGAGGAACGAGAACGGCGAGGTCGGGTCGGCCATCGTCACCAGGTCGGCGAGGAACGGCACCTGGATGGTGGCGTCGTCGAGCATCATGCCGTGGTGCCAGGCGAAGCCGTCGGCGGCGTCGAGGAACACCGCGTCGAGGTCGGCGATCGGGTCGGTCAGGCAGGCGAGGCCGAGGTTGAACGGGCCGATGCCGATGCCGACGACGTCGTGCACGGGCTGCTCATCGCGGTTCATCGGTTCGCTCCCTCGGTCTCGGTGGTGGCGGCGCGCACCCGGGCGGCCGTCGCGACGACGTGCTCCAGCGACGCGCGCATCTGCTCCGGCGTCGTCTCCGGGTTGAGCAGTGTGAGCTTGTTGCACGGCCGGCCGTCGATGACCGTCTTGGCGATGAGCACCCGGCCCTCGGCGAGCAGGGCCGAGCGGATCGGGGCGACCAGCGCGTCGGCGGCCTCGTCGGTCATGCCGGCGGGCTGCCAGCGGAACAGCACCGTGCTCAGCTGCGTCGGCGCGACGAGCACCAGGTCCGGGTGCTCCTCGACGATCCGGTGGGTGGCCGCGGCGAGGTCGATGACGGCGTCGAACGCGGCACCGATCGCGTCGGCACCGGTCGCCCGCAGCGTGGCCCAGAGCTTCAGGGCGTCGAACCGGCGGGTGGTCTGCAACGACTTGTCGACCTGGTTCGGCTCGGCGGCGTCCTCCGGGTTCAGGTAGTCGGCGTACCAGGCGGTGCGGCGCAGGTCCTCCGGGCGCTGCACGAGCAGGGCGCTCGACGACACCGGCTGGAAGAACGACTTGTGCAGGTCGGCGGTCACGCTCCGGGCCCGTTCGACGCCGTCGAGCAGGTGCCGGCGGGTCGGGGACACGAGCAGCCCGCAGCCGTACGCGGCGTCGACGTGCAGCCACACTCCCTCCAGATCACAGACGTCCGCGATCGACTCGAGCGGGTCGATGACCCCGCGGTCGGTGGTGCCGGCGGTGGCGACGACGGCCATCGGCGTCTGCCCGGCTGCGCGGGCGGCGGCGATCGCCTCGGCGAGGGCGGCGGGCACCATCCGGCCGGCGTGGTCGGTGGCGACGGCGACCACGGCCTCGAGCCCGAGCAGTCGCGCCGACTTCGCGATGCTGAAGTGGGTCTCCGCGGTCGTGAACACGGTGCCGCTGCTGCCGAGGGCCTCGCGCGCCAGCAGCAGGGCCTGCAGGTTCGACTGCGAGCCGCCCGAGGTGAAGATGCCGTCCCCCGCGGCGAACCCGATCCGACCGGCGAGCCAGGCGACGACGTGCCGCTCGATCTCGGTGCCGATGCGGGACTGGTCCCAGGTGTCGACCGACGGGTTCACGGCGGCCAGGACCGATTCGGCGGCGACCGCGGGCAGCGCGACCGGGCAGTTCAGGTGCGCGAGGTACGCCGGGTCGTGGAACCAGACGGCCTCGCGGACGAACAGCTCGTCGAGTTCGGCGAGTGCGCGGTCCGTCCCGAGGGGTTCGGCGTCGAGGTCGACGTCCTGCACCCGGGCCCGGAGGACCTCGGGAGCGGTGTCGGTCGTCGGACGGTCGGCGGCGGCGAAGCGGTCGGCCAGACGGTCCACCGTGGACGTCACGGCGGAGCGGTAGCGCTCGGCGGTGGCGGTGGTCAGGAGTTCGATGGGAGGTGTCACGTTAGGTAAGGCTAACCTCACAAAGCGTGATCGTGCCACCCGAACGAGGGGCGCGCCGAACGGCCGGGCGTGTCAGACGCACGTCTGCCGGGCAGCCCGAGCCCCCACCCACCGCGCGGGTCAGGCGTCCGCCGCCGGACGTCAGGCGTTCATGAACTCGCTCGGCTGCAGGGCCCGGCCGACGACGCGCACGTCGCCGATCGACCCGACGAACACGTTGTCGAGCTTGTCGCCGTAGCGGTACCCACCGAGCAGCCACGGCTTGCCGATCGTGCTGAGACCGCGGTTCGGGGTGGACGGGTTCCGCACGACCGGGCACCCGTCCACGTAGAGCACGGTGTGCGTCCCGTCGTTCACCACGGCCACGTGCCACCAGGCGCCGAGCGGCAACTCGTGCCCCCAGTTCGTCAGCGATCCGTCCTGGCTCGTCGGGTACACGCACCACTGCAGTTCGCGGTCCCCCGACAGGCTCAGCGTCATCGCGGGTTCGTCCGGGTCACCGTCGGCTCCGGTCGCCTTCCCCACCTGGCCGGCGCTCGAGTACTGCGACAGCACGGCACTGAACCCGTTCGTGCTCGGGTCGAACGTGGTCGGCAGCGCGAAGAACGCCTCGACCGTGTAGCCGTGGGGGAAGTGGGTCCGGTTGAGCGGTGCCGTGTCGACGGTCTGCAGGTGGTCGCCGCCGGTCTTGCCGCCCTGCAGTGCGAGGCTGCCGGCGCCCGGCTGGTCGGGGTGGTGCGCCGCCGTCCAGCGCAGCGCCCCTGCGACGGCACCGGTCCGCCGGGCGACCACCAGGTCGTTGCCCTTGCCGCTCTGGTCGCGCACCCGCGTCGTCGGCGCGAGCGCCGCCCCGTCCGGGTTGCCGTCGAACCGCCAGTACGCCAGCGTCCCCGGCACCAGCATGCGTGCCGCCGGCCGGGAGGCCCGTGGTGCGACCGGCGCGAACCCCGCGAAGCGCGCGTCGAAGTCCACCGCCATGGTGAAGCGGTCGACGTCGCCACTGAGGTTGACCTCCTGGGCTGCGAGCTCGTTCGCGTCGCCGAGTCCGCCGGCGAGCAGGAAGGGCGACAGCGTCTCGACGTCGATGACGTTCCGCTCGAGGTCGACGTGGTACAGCCGGATCATGGCCGCCCCGCCGTAGTAGCGGTTCTGGTAGTTGGTCAGGTGGAGTGCGACGTCGTGCCCCACGGCGTTCTTCACCGTCGTGCGTCCCGGCCCCCAGTAGTGCCCGTTGAGCGTCAGGAAGACCTGGTCGTGCTTCGTGATGAAGGAGTCCCAGAGCTGCTGCCCGTAGGGGTCGAACGCCGCCCCGCCGCTGGCGTCCGAGTCGACGAGGGCGTGCGTCGTGAGGATGACCGGAGCGTGCGGCCGGGCGGCGAGCACGGAGCTGGCCCAGGCGAGCCCGCTCGCGCTCGTCCGCCAGTCGAGTGCCAGGACGACCCACTCGCGGCCGGCCGCGGTGAACCGGTGGGCGGTGTTGTAGCCGTCGGGGCTCGAACCGATCCAGCCAGGAGCCTTCCGGAACCGCTGCGGACCGAACACGTCGAGGTACGGGGTGCGGCCGCGCTGGTCGTCGGTCGACGAGTCGACGTCGTGGTTGCCGGCGAGCACGCTGTAGGGCGCCCCGGCTCGGTCGAGCACGTCGAAGACCGCACCGGATGCGCGCATCTCGGACGCCGCACCGTTCTGGGTCAGGTCGCCGAGGTGGACGAGGAACACCGTGTTGTGCCGGGCCTGCTCGCGGACGACGTACTCGAGCGAGGCGCGCATCGGCGCCTGGTCGACCGCGGCACCGTCGAACATGTACTGCGTGTCCGGCATCACCGCGACGGTGAAGCGTGGCGAGGTCGTGTCCGGGCGCCACCGTCCGGTGTGGCCGCGCACCACGGCTGCCTGCGCGGCCGCCGCCGATCCGCCGAGCGCTGCCGGAGCCGCAGCGGGTGCCGCGGTCAGCGAATCGGCGACGGCCGGGGCGCTGCCGAAGCCGTTCGACGCCACGAGACCGGCGGCACCGGCGAGTCCGGACCCGACCAGGAAGCCCCGGCGGGAGACCGGGATGCGCTTGCTGCGCTCTCCGGCGTGGTCGTTGGCGTCGTCGCGGTCGTCAGGGCTGTTCTGCACAGCACCGCACCGTACGGATCGCGGGGGAACGCCCCGGGTCCGTTCCGTGAACTCCAGACCGGCCGCGGCTGCCGGTTCGGTGTGGACCGGTGAGGGCTCCTACAGCTTCTCGATCGGGGCGATCTTGATGAGGAGCTTCTTGCGGCCCGCGGAGTCGAACGCGATCTCGGCGATGCGCTTGGCACCCTGCCCCGTCACCGCGGACACCGTGCCCTCGCCGAAGTCGACGTGCTTGATGCGGTCACCGGCGACGAGTTCCATGTCGCCGTTGTCGCGCACCTGCCCGGACACCCGGTTCGCCCACTCGGTCTTCGGACGGGTCTTCGAGGCAGCCGCTGCGCGGTCGTACGAGCCGCCGCCCCAGCCACCACCACCGCGGTAGCCACCGCCGCCGCCGCCACCGCCGCCGAAGCCGCCGTCGCGCTTGGCGTTCAGGGCACGGGGCTGCGTGCCACCGCGGCTGTTCGCCATGCCCGGGGACTGCTTCCACTCGATGAGCCCCTCGGGGATCTCCTGCAGGAAGCGCGAGGGCATCGCCACGTTGACGTCACCGAACTGGGCGCGGGTCATCGCGAGGGACAGGAACAGGACCTTCTTGGCGCGGGTGATGCCCACGTAGAACAGCCGGCGCTCTTCCGACGGACCGCCGGGTTCGTTGGCGGACATCCGGTGCGGGAGCAGGTCCTCCTCGACGCCGGTCAGGAACACCGCGTCGTACTCCAGGCCCTTCGCGGTGTGCAGGGTCATCAGTGAGACCGTGCCCGAGGAGTCGTCGAGCTCGTCCGCCGCGGCGACCAGCGAGACCTCGGTCAGGAAGTCCGACAGCGTGCCCTCGGGGTTGTTCTTCTGGAACTCACGCGTCACGGCCACGAGCTCGTCGATGTTGTCGGCGCGGGCGGCGTCCTGCGCGTCGGGCGACTTCCGCAGGTTGTCGAGCAGTCCGGAGCCGTCGAGCAGCTGCGTCAGGGTGTCGACCACCGGCTGCGTCGGGGCCTTCTCGGACACGGCGTCGAGCAGCGCCGCGAACTCGGTGATGGCGTTCCGCACCTTCGGCCCGAACCCGAGCTCGCCCGCGTGCCGCAGGGCGTCGCGCATCGTGGTCTCGTGCTCGTCGGCGTAGCGCTGCAGCGTGGTCTCGGTGACCGAGCCGATGCCGCGCTTGGGCACGTTGAGGATGCGGCGCAGCGCCATCGGGTCGGCCGGGTTGGCGACCGTGATCAGGTACGCCATGGCGTCCTTGATCTCCGCACGCTCGTAGAACTTCGTGCCGCCGAGCACCCGGTACGGGATCGCCGCACGGATGAAGATCTCCTCCAGTGCACGGGTCTGCGAGTTGGTCCGGTAGAACACCGCCATGTCGCGGTAGTCCATGCCGTCTTCACGCAGGCGCTGGATCTCGTCGGCGACGAACTGCGCCTCGTCGTGGCCGGTGTACCCGGTGAAGCCGACGATCTTCTCGCCGGCGCCGACGTCGGTGAACAGGCTCTTCGCCTGGCGGTCGAAGTTGTTCGCGATGACGGCGTTCGCCGCGTCGAGGATGTTCTGGGTCGAGCGGTAGTTCTGCTCGAGCAGGATCGTCTTGGAGTTCGGGAAGTCCCGCTCGAACTCGACGATGTTGCGGATGTCCGCCCCGCGGAAGGCGTAGATGGACTGGTCGGAGTCGCCGACCACCGTCAGGGACGCGGGGGCGATCGACCCGTCGGTCTCCCGCATCCGGGCGACGTGCTGGCCGGAGTCCTCGAGCTTGTCGACCTGTTCGACCGGAACCGGGCGGGTGAGCTCACGGATCAGGGCGTACTGGGCGTGGTTCGTGTCCTGGTACTCGTCGACCAGGATGTACCGGAAGCGGCGCTGGTACAGGGCGGCGACGTCCGGGAATGCCCGGAACAGGAACACCGTCTGCCCGATGAGGTCGTCGAAGTCGAACGCGTTCGCCCGGCGGAGTTCGTTCGTGTAGCGCCGGAACACCTCGGTGAACATGACCTCTTGCGGGTCGTTCACGTTGATGTTGCGCGCGTAGGTGTCGATGTCCTGCAGCTCGTTCTTGAGCTTCGAGATCTTCGACGCCGCGGCGCCGACGGTCAGCCCGAGGGAGTCGGCCTCGAGCTCCTTGATGATCCGCTTCAGCAGCGCCTTGGAGTCGGCGGAGTCGTAGATCGTGAACGACTGCGGGAACCCGAACCGCTCGGCTTCGCGCCGCAGGATGCGCACGCACGCCGAGTGGAACGTGGAGATCCACATCCCCTCGGCCTCGCCACCGACCAGGGCCCGGACGCGCTCGCGCATCTCGGCCGCGGCCTTGTTCGTGAACGTGATCGCCAGGATCTGCGACGGCCAGGCTTCGCGGTTGGCGAGCAGCAGCGCGATGCGGCGGGTGAGCACGCTCGTCTTGCCGGAACCGGCACCGGCCACGATCAGCAGGGACTCGCCGCGGTACTCGACGGCTTCCTTCTGCTGGGGGTTCAGACCCGCGGTGAACGGGTCTTCGTACGCGCGGGCACCGGCGCCCGGTTCGGGCGTCGATTCGAAGGGGTCGAGCACGATCGTCATGTCCGGGACAGTCTAGGCGGGACCTCCGACAGCGGACCGGGCGAGCACCGCCAGGTCGGGGTGGTCGGCGAACACCCCGTCGAGTCCGGTGCGGATCACGGACGTGAACCACCGCTCCCAGTCGCCGAACGCCGCGACGTCGCCACCACGACGCAGCGGCGACGGCAGGAACCGGTTCTCCGGCCGGAGGGTCCACGTGTACACCGCGAGCCCGGCGGCATGGGCGCGTTCGACGATCGCGCTGCGCACCGGCGTCGGGTCGTCGAGTGCGACGCTGTCGACACCGGCCATCAGGGTGCCGAGGTCGACACTGATGCCGTGGAACTCGGTCGCGAACGACGCGAGCGCGTCCTCGGAGCGCTCGGCGGCGTAGGTGGGGGCGAGCGACCCGTGGGACGCGACCTCGTCCGCGGCGCTGCCACGGGCCTCCTGGAGGTACACGAGCCGACCACCGGTCCCCCGCTCGCGCAGGTCGCGCAGCACGCCCTTCTCGAAGCTCTCCACCGTGAGCCGCTCGTCCTGCCGCCACCCGGCCTCGCCGAGCGCGGCGTCGACGAGTGCACCCATCGGGAACCCGGCGCGGTCGAAGGACGCGGCGTGCTTCACCTCGGCGACGAGCCCGACCGGGCGGGGCGCCGCGTCGAGGATCGCAAGCAGGTCGACGAGCCGCAGGATCGGTTGCGCACCGTCGTGCTCGGCGGATCCCGGACGCAGCACCGGCAGGCGCTCGCGGGTGCGGAGCGTCTGCAGCTCGGCCCACGTGAAGTCCTCGGTGAACCAGCCGGTCAGGGTCTGGCCGTCGACGGTCTTCGTCGTGCGCAGGTGCCGGAACTCGGGGTGGTCGGCGACGTCCGTGGTGCCCGAGACCTCGTTCTCGTGCCGGAGCACCAGCACGCCGTCCTTCGTGGGCACCAGGTCCGGTTCGATCGCGTCGGCGCCGAGTTCGATCGCGAGCTCGTACGCGCTCCGCGAGTGCTCGGGACGGTAGCCGGACGCACCGCGGTGGGCGATCACGAGGGTCATGGCGCGACCCTACTTGCCGCGGGTGACCAGCGGGGCACCTGTGTCGCGGGACACACCCGGCGCTCCGAGGCCCGTCGTTTACAGCGACGACGCCGACCATCGCCGCATGACCGTCCGTTCGCTCTCCACCGCCGTCGAGGCCCGGATCGACCGGGCCGCACGCCGTCTGCTCGACGCCGGGCACCAGCCGCACCGACCCGTCCGGGTGTTCGTCACCGAGTTCCTGGTGTTCGGCGCGAAGCAGGCCTGGGCGTGCGCGTTCGGGGCGCTGCTGCTCGCGACCATGGCGGTGGTGCACCTGACGGTGCCCGCGGCGATGCGGAACGACGTCCTGACGATCGCGGCCGTGCTGCTGCAGGTCGGGATGCTCGTGTTCGGGCTCGAGACCGTGCGGGAGCTCCGGGTCGTCCTGCTGTTCCACGTCGTCGGCACGGTGATGGAGGTGTTCAAGACCCACATGGGCTCGTGGACCTACGAGCCGGGTGGGCTGTTCGTCGTCGCCGGGGTGCCGCTGTTCTCGGGGTTCATGTACGGCGCCGTCGGGTCGTACATGGTGCGGGTCTACCGGCTGTTCGACCTGCGGTTCGACCGGTACCCGCGGCAGTGGCTGCTGGCGGTCGTGGCGGGCGGGATCTACCTGAACTTCTTCGGCCACCACTTCGTCGCCGACGCCCGGTACGTGCTGCTCGCGCTCGTGCTGCTGCTCTTCGCCCGCACGACCATGCACGTGCGGATCCACCGGGCGACGCTGCGGATGCCCGTGCTCGTCGCGATGGGACTCGTCGCGGTGTTCATCTGGGCGGCGGAGAACGTCGCGACCTGGGCCGGGGCGTGGAGCTACCCGGCGCAGCTCGCGGTGTGGCAGCCGGTGGCACCGACGAAGATCGTGGCGTGGTTCCTGCTCATGACGATCTCGGTCGCGCTCGTCACCTGGCTCTACCCGGCGCTGCCGTCGGGACGGGCGCGCTCGACGGGCTCGGCTGGCTCGACGGCGGACTCTCGACGTCCTCGGGGCGCGCGTGCAGCGGGCGACCCTAGGCTTCCCTCGACGGGGCCCGCTGGGCCCGCGTCCGCTCGCCGCGAATCCTCAGCCTTCCGCGACCGAGCGCCCCTAGGCTGAGAGGACTCGAATCTCCTAGGAAGAGGACACCATGGCCTTCAAGCCCGGTTTCGACCAGTCCCCCGCCTTCAACGCACAGGGGGCAAACACCTGGGGCGGGCGCGGTGCTGGTCAGCAGCAGGCCGGCTGGGGACAGACCCCGCAGCAGGCCCAGGGCGGCATGACCCCCGAGCAGCTGCAGTACATGTACGACCGTCCGACTGCGTCCCCGGTGGACACCGACCGCATGTCGTACGAAGACACCATCGTCAAGACGCTGCTCGCGTTCGGCGTGCTCGTCGTCGGCGCGGTGGCCGGTTGGAACCTGCCCCCGGCCGTCTGGATCGTCGCGGCGGTCGTCGGCCTCGTGCTCGGCCTCGTGAACACGTTCAAGAAGAAGCCGTCACCGGGCCTGATCCTGACGTACTCGTTCGTCCAGGGTCTGTTCGTCGGTGGCATCTCCGGCGCGTACAACTCGATGTGGGGTGGCATCGTCACCCAGGCGGTGTTCGGGACGCTCGGTGTCTTCGCCGTGACGCTCGCGCTCTTCGCATCGGGCAAGGTCCGCGCCACGCCGAAGGCCACGCGCTTCTTCCTCGTCGCGATGGTCGGGTACATGGTGTTCTCGCTCATCAACCTGGTCCTGATGTGGACCGGAGTGACGGACACCGCGTTCGGTGCCCTCGGGATCACGATCTTCGGAATCCCGCTCGGCGTGATCATCGGCATCCTCGTCGTGGTCATGGCGGCGTACTCGCTGATCCTCGACTTCGACCAGATCCAGACCGGTGTCCGTCGTGGTGCTCCCCGCATCTACGCCTGGACCGCGGCGTTCGGCCTGATCGTGACGATCGTCTGGCTGTACCTCGAGATCCTGCGCATCCTCGCCATCCTCGCGAGCAGCTCGCGCAACTAGTACCACCGCACACGCGAAGGGCCCCGGCGCTGCCGGGGCCCTTCGTCGTTCCCGGGCCGGTGGACGCGCGAGCGGCAGCGGCCCCAGTGGTCACAACACCCCGCCGGTCACCCGCCGAGTGGTCACGAAGTGTCGTCCGGGCCGGGGCCAGCCGACAGTTCGTGACCCCTCGGCGCCGGGCCCGCGGGGTGTCGTGACCACTCGACGGCCCCGGGAGCGCCCACGCCCACGACTCCAGCCGCCCGAGGTCGCACAACACGCCGCACGCGCAGCGCCCGGGTCGCGCGAACTGCCGTCACACGTCCCGGCCGACGGCAGTTCGTGCGACTCCGGCACCGACCCAGGCACCGCCACCGGACGCGCGAAGGCCCGGCACGCGTGACGCGTACCGGGCCTTCGTGGCTCAGGGGAGCCCTACTCCCACTCGATCGTCCCCGGCGGCTTCGACGTGACGTCGAGCACGACCCGGTTGACGTCGGGCACCTCGTTCGTGATGCGGTTCGAGATCTTCGCGAGGGTGTCGTACGGCAGACGCGTCCAGTCGGCGGTCATGGCGTCCTCGGACGAGACCGGACGGAGCACGATCGGGTGTCCGTAGGTCCGGCCGTCGCCCTGCACGCCCACGGAGCGGACGTCGGCGAGCAGTACGACCGGGCACTGCCAGATCTCCTGGTCGAGGCCAGCCGCGGTGAGCTCTTCGCGGGCGATCTTGTCGGCCGCGCGGAGCAGTTCGAGCCGCTCCTTCGTGACCTCGCCGACGATGCGGATGCCCAGGCCCGGGCCGGGGAACGGCTGACGACCGACGATGACCTCGGGCAGCCCGAGCTCGCGGCCGACCGCGCGGACCTCGTCCTTGAACAGGGTGCGCAGCGGTTCGACGAGCTCGAACGTCATGTCCTCGGGCAGGCCGCCGACGTTGTGGTGCGACTTGATGTTGGCGGTACCCGCTCCGCCGCCGGACTCGACGACGTCGGGGTAGAGCGTGCCCTGCACGAGGAACTTGACCTCGGCATCGGAGTCGGACGCCTGGGCCTCGAGCACGAGTGCCTCGGCTGCACCCTCGAACGTGCGGATGAACTCGCGCCCGATGATCTTGCGCTTCTGCTCGGGGTCGCTCACGCCGGCGAGGGCGTCGAGGAACTGCTGCTCGGCGTCGATCGTGATGAGCCGGACGCCGGTGGAGGCGACGTAGTCCTCTTCCACCTGCTTCCGCTCGTCGGCACGCAGGAGCCCGTGGTCGACGAAGACGCAGGTCAGCTGGTCGCCGACGGCCTTGTGCACCAGGGCTGCGGCGACGGCGGAGTCCACACCACCGGAGAGCCCGGCGATGACCCGCGCGGAACCGACCTGCTCGCGGATGCGGGCGACCTGCTCCTCGATGACGTTGCTGGAGTTCCAGTCGCCGGGCAGGCCCGCGGCACGGTGCAGGAAGTTCTCGAGCACGGCCTGGCCGTACACGGAGTGCTTGACCTCGGGGTGCCACTGCACGCCGTAGAGCTTGCGCTCGTCGGACGCGAACGCCGCGACGGGCGTCGATGCGCTCGAGGCGAGCACCTCGAACCCGGCCGGTGCCTTGGCCACGGAGTCGCCGTGCGACATCCACGTCACCTGGTCCGCCGGCTGGTCGCCGAGCAGGGTGCTGGTGCCGGGGGCGAGCGTCACGTCGGTGGCGCCGTACTCGCGCAGACCGGTGTTCGCGACCTCGCCGCCGAGGGCGGTCGCCATGGCCTGGAAGCCGTAGCAGATGCCGAGCACGGGGACGCCGAGGTCGAGGATGTCACCGTCGAGGGACGGCGCGCCTTCTTCGTACACGGACGACGGACCACCGGACAGCACGATGGCCGCCGGGTCCTTGGCGCGGACCTCGTCCGCGGTGATGGAGTGCGGCACGATCTCGCTGTAGACGTTCGCTTCACGGACCCGACGCGCGATGAGCTGCGCGTACTGGGCCCCGAAGTCGACGACGAGGACGGGACGCTGTTCGGTCTCGCTCACCGAGCGGCCTCCTTCTCACGCTGCTGGGCAGCGATCAGCTCGTGGTAGGTGTCCATGGCCCGCTGCTGCATGCGGTGTTCGACCACGAAGGACATGAACGGGATGATGCCCCCGAGGGCGATGAGCAGGAAGCGCGACGGCCTCCAGCGCATGATGCTCCACAGACGGAAGTCCGTGAAGAGGTAGAGCACGTACAGCCAGCCGTGGGCGATGAGGATCGCGATCGACAGGTTGAACGTGCCCGGGGTCTCGCCCGCCGTGCCGTTGGGCACGAAGAACGGACCGTTGCCGAGCTGCATCTCGAGCTGCAGCGGCGTGTACTTGATGATGACCTCGACCACCAGGGCGAGCAGCAGCACACCGGTGATGTACGCCGAGACGCGGTACCACTTCACCGCCCCCGGGATCTTGGGGATGTCACGGGTTCGGACGGTCAGGGCCATGCCGGCAATCCTACCGTCGGAGCGCGTCGACTTCGGTGGCGAGGGCTGCCTCGCGCTCCTCTTCCTGCTCGCGCTCCCAGGCGTCCTTCACGAACCGGTACCAGAGGAACACGGCGAAGCCGGCGAAGACGACCCACTCGATCGCGTAGAAGAGGTTGAGCCAGTCGAACTGGACCTCGCGCGACGGTGCACGGTCGGCGATGGTGCCGAGGTCGGCGGCCTTCGCGGTCGTGCCGTCGGCGACGACGTACCCGAGGTACATGCGGTCGTCGAAGGCCTGCCAGGTGTTCACGAACCGGGCGGGGGCGACTGCGGAGTACTCGCCCTTCTTGTAGGCGTCCTGGTCGGGCGACTCCGCCGGGTAGTAGCGACCCTGGATCGTGAGCGTCTGGCCGTCCGCCAGGCGCTCGCCCCCGGCGACGGCGGCCGGCCGCTGGTCGGACCACCCGATGACGACCGGGAGGCTCGCCCCACCATCCGAGTCCACCAGGTGACCGACGGTCTGGTACTTCCCACCCCCGGTGCGGCCGGTCAGGACGGTGGTGTCGTCGGCGACGAAGGTACCGGTGACGGTGACCTTCTGCCCGGCGAGACTCTCGCTGACGGGGCGCTCGGGGGTGGTGACCGCCTCGAGCGTGCGGCGGGTCTCGGTGGTTGCCGGCAGGGGCTTGCCGTTGGCGATCGACCGCTCCAGCTGCCACTTGCCCAGCCCGGCGAACACCGCCGCCAGCACGAGCGCCAGCAACAGCAGCGCGATCCACCTCGGTCGTCGGGCAACGGCCCACATCTGTATCAGTACTCCGGATCGCGCTGTCGGACCGGGCGCTCGGGGCGCTCGGCGGGGATCTCGACCGGCGACGTCACGGGGGCGGACGTCGGGTCGGACCCCTCATTGTCTCGCTCGTCCCTGCCAGCCGCCTCGACGAGCGCGAACTCCTCGGCGAACTGGCGGTCCCGCTCGGCCTTCCGCGCCGCGGCGGTCGCGTCCGCCTCGGCCTCGGCCGCTTCGGCGCTCTCGGCAGCGGCTGCGGCGGCGACGGCACGTCGGCCGCCCAGGCGTCCGCGCAGGCGGATGAGCCGGCCCGGACGCACCACGAGGCGGCCGATCCGGTCCGAGTTCACCGCGAGCAGCGGCCCGAGGACGGCCATGCAGAGGACGTAGAGGCCCGCGAAGGCGGTGATCCGCGCCTCCAGCCCGGCGGCAGCCGACAGGGTCGCGAGGATCAGCGCGAACTCGCCACGGTTCACCAGGATGACGGCGGTGTTGATGCCCTGCTGGACGTTGAAGCCGTTCATCCGCGCGACGATCTGGCCGGCGACCGCGTTGAGCACGACCGTCATGCCGATGGCACCGAGGACGGGCCAGAGCACCTCGCCGAAGGTCGACAGGTCGAGGCCGAGCCCGAAGTTGACGAAGAAGAACGCGGCGAAGACGTCGCGCATCGGCAGGGCGAGCTGTTCGATGCGGTCGCGGTACCGGGTCGCTCCGCAGAGCAGGCCGATGACGAAGGCACCGATGGCGTCGGTCACGCCGAGCAGGTCGCCGATGCCGCCGAACATGACCGCGAGTCCGAAGAACAGCACCGTGAACAGCTCGTCGTCACGGGTGGCGAAGATCTTCGACACCCACTTGCCCGCGAAGCGCGCGAGCGTGAACATCACGATGAGGAACCCGAACGCGAGTGCCAACTTGCCGACGACGGCCCAGACGTTGGTGTCGCCGGACAGCACGACGGAGACGATCGCCAGGTAGACGGCGATGAAGACGTCCTCGATCACGGTGACGCCGAGGATCATCGGGGTCTCGTCGTTCGCCAGGCGCCGGAGCTCGATGAGGAGCTTCGTCACGATGGCGCTCGAGGACGTCGCCGTCATGCCGGCGATGATCAGGGCTTCGCGGGTGCCCCAGCCGAGCGAGAACCCGAAGGCGAACCCGACGCCCATGTTGATGACGACGTAGGTGCCGCCGGACACCAGGAGCTTGCCGGCGTTGCCGTAGAACTCCTCTTGGTCGAACTCGAGCCCGAGGTTGAACAGCAGCAGGATGAGCCCGAACGTCGCGATGAGCTCGATCGTGTGGGACTCGACGCTCAGCCCGAACCACGGCGTGTTCGGACTCGCGACGAGTCCGACCACCATGTAGATCGGGATGGCCGGCAGACCGATGGTCTTGCCGAGCCGTCCCAGGACGTAGGCGATGACGAAGAGCACACCGATGGTGAGCAGCTCACCACCCAGGTGCATGCGCTAGCTCTTCCGCGGGGCCTCGGCCGAGGCGGCCGCAAGCTCTCCGCTGCGGTAGAAGGAGAACGCCTTGGCGACCTTCTCGGGGGATCCGGCGACGACGATCGTGTCTCCGGGGAAGACGACGAAGTCCGACGAGGGCGCCGGGTTGGCGCTGTCGCCACGGACCACGGCGACGACGGTCAGGCCGATGAACCCCGAGTCGTGCAGGTCACCGAGGGGCTTGCCCGCGATGGCGTCGTCGTAGTCGACGGAGAACCAGTCGATGGACAGCCCGGGGATCTCGTCGAGCTTGTCGAGGCCCTCGGTGATCCGGGTGCCGCCGAGGAGTTCGGCGAGCGTGTGCGCTTCGTCTTCGCTGAGACGCAGCGAGACCTTCTCGGACTTGTCCGCGCCGTCGGAGACGTCGGCGAACGAGATGAGGTCGGAGTGCCCCGACCGGTGCGTGATGACACCGCACTTGCCACCGTCGTCGGTGTAGAAGCTGTGCAGCACGCCGACTCCGGGGAGTTTGACGCGATGGACGTCGACCATGATGGCTCCCTCTTCGAGTACCCCCATGCTAACCACCCGGTGACCCCGCGCATTCCTCCCGCTACTGTTCTGTGGATGGGGAGAACACGGATCGTCGTGGCCGTCGTCGGGGTGCTGGTCGTCGCGCTGTACGCAGCACTGCTGGCGGTGAACGCACTGGTGTTGGACCCGCTCGCCGCGGTCCCCGGTGCGACCCTGGCGGAGATCCACGCCGAGCTCTCGGAGCAGGGCTTCGCGGTCGGAGTGGACATCGCGACCGTCATCGGGATCGCCGTCGTCGGTGTCCTGTTCGCCGCGGGGCTGTCGGTGCTGCTGCTCATCACCCGGGCGAGGGCGCACGTCATCGCGGCAGTGCTGCTCGCCGTCGTCGTGATGGGGACGCCGATGTCGTTCGTGGCGGCGATCGCCCTCGGCATGGACGTCGCGGACGCCTACGGGGTCGGCGGCGGTGCCCACACGATCTGGTCGGGCGTGCTCTACGTGACGAGCCTCGTCGCGCTGATCGGGATCCCGGTGGTGCTCGTGGTCGGCCAGGCGGCGCACGTGCGCCGCGCCGCCCTGCGGGCGCACGCCGCCTGACGGACGCACCACGGGCCTCCAGTCCGGTCTTCCGTCCTTCCGGTCTGGAGGCACGGGTGGACTCCGCAAGACGCCGTCGTCTTGTCGAGACGCCTCGTCGACACCGAGACGCCGCCGGATCCGGCGGCGTCTCGACGACCAGACGGCGTCAACACGACACGACGGCGTCCTGTTCAACCCGCAGACGCCGGCGTCTCGGCGACACGACGGCGTCTGCTGGCCTCGCTACTCCGGCTCGCTACTCCGGCTCGCTCGTCTTTTCGCCGACGACCTGCTCGTCGGACGCCTTCGCGCCCTCGGCGCCGTCCGAACGGCCGCCGCCCACGACCACGTCGTCCTCGTCGAAGCCGAACGCGATGTCCGGGGCCTCGAGCCGTACGCGGTCCGCGCTCTCGTCGTCGGGCTGCAGCTGCGACTCCCGTTCGGCGGCGACGCGCTTCAGGTAGTTCGCGACCTCGTGCTCGGTCGTCTCCTGGTCCCACCCGAGCACGTCCGCCATGAGCTTCGCGGCGACGGGCGCTGCTGACTCGCCGCGGTCCCAGGCCTCGATGGAGATGCGGGTACGACGGGCGAGGACGTCCTCCAGGTGCAGGGCGCCCTCGTGCGAGGCGGCGTAGACGACCTCGGCGCCGATGTAGTCGTCGGCCCCCGGAAGCGGTTCGGCGAGCGCGGGGTCCTGCTCGACGAGCTGCAGCACCTCGGTCGCGAGGGTCCCGTACCGGTTGAGCAGGTGCTCGATGCGGACCTTGTGCACGTTGAAGCTCCGTGCGGTGCGGGCGCGTCGGTTCCACGCGGCCGGGTAGCCCTCGGCGCCGAGGAGCGGGATGTCCTCGGTCGTCGACTCCGGGATCCTGCCGTCCATGGCCGCGACGGCCTCGTCGATGGCGTCCTTGCCCATCACCCGGTAGGTGGTCCACTTGCCGCCGGCGACCACGACGAGCCCGGGCACGGTGTGCGCGACGACGTGCTCGCGGCTGAGCTGCGAGGTCTGGTCGGACTCCCCCGCCAGCAGCGGGCGGAGTCCGGCGTAGACGCCCTCGACGTCCTCGCGGGTGAGCGGGACGGCGAGCACCTTGTTGACGTGCTCGAGGATGTAGTCGATGTCCGCCGCGGTCGCTGCCGGGTGCGCCTTGTCGAGGTACCAGTCGGTGTCGGTCGTGCCGACGAGCCAGTGCCGGCCCCACGGGATGACGAAGAGCACGCTCTTCTCGGTGCGCAGGATCATGCCCGTGTTCGACTGGAACCGGTCACGGGGGATGACGAGGTGGACGCCCTTCGACGCCCGCACCTTGAACTGGCCGCGGGTGCCGATCATCGCCTGGGTGTCGTCGGTCCAGACCCCGGTGGCGTTGACGACCTGCTTCGCGCGGATCTCGAACCGTTCACCGGTCTGGATGTCGTGGGCCTGCGCGCCGACCACGCGCTCCCCGACCTTGATGAACCCCTCGATGCGGACGCGACTCGCTGCCTCGGCGCCGTACGAGGCGGCGGTGCGCACGAGGGACGCGACGTAGCGGGCGTCGTCGACCTGGGCGTCGTAGTACGTCATGCCGCCGACGAAGGCGTCCTTCTTGAGCCCGGGCATGTTCCTGAGCACCTGCTTCCGGCTGAGGTGCCGGTGGTGCGGGACGCCGGGCGGACGGCCACCGGACCAGCTGAACACGTCGTACATCGCCATGCCGATCCCGATGTAGAAGCGCTCCCAGACCCGGTGGTTGAGCGGGTAGAGGAAGCGCACGGGCTTCACCAGGTGCGGAGCGATGCGCTGCAGCAGCAGGCCGCGTTCGATGAGGGCCTCGCGGACGAGTGCGAAGTTGAGCTGCTCCAGGTAGCGGATGCCGCCGTGCACGAGCTTCGACGAACGGCTCGACGTCCCCGAGCCCCAGTCACGGGCCTCGACGATGCCGACGCTCAGGCCGCGGGTCACGGCATCGAGCGCACTGCCAGCACCGACGATCCCGCCGCCGACGACCAGGACGTCGAGCTCCTTGGTCTTCAGCGTCTCGATCGCGGCCGCACGTTCGTCCGGCCCGAGCTTCGCCGCGGGGTCGAACCCCACGCCGGGCGCGACGTCACGCGGACGTCCGGCCGTGCTGGTCTGCTTCGTCGTGCTGGACTTGGCCATCGTCGCCTCCGGGTCACGGTCGGCGCCGTGGCGTCACCCGGGGTCGTGCCCGGGTGCCACCGTCACTGGTGGTACGGCGCCACGACCACTTCTACTCGCTGGAACTCCTTGGCGTCGGAGTATCCGGTCGTCGCCATCGAGCGGCGGAGGGCACCGACCAGGTTCGCGCGGCCGTCGTGGGTCGGCGTCGGACCGTTCAGGACGTTCTCGAGCGGGGCGATCGTGCCCACCTCGACCCGGCGGCCGCGGGGCAGCTCGGGGTGGTGCGCCTCGGCACCCCAGTGGTAGCCGCCACCCGGGGCCTCGGTCGCGCGGGCGAGCGCGGTGCCGAGCATGACGGCGTCGGCACCAACGGCGATGGCCTTGACGATGTCGCCCGCGGTGTCGAGCCCGCCGTCGGCGATGACGTGCACGTACCGGCCGCCCGACTCGTCGAGGTAGTCACGACGGGCACCGGCGACGTCCGCGACGGCGGTGGCCATCGGGGCGTGGATGCCGAGCGCGGCGCGGGTGGTCGACGCTGCGCCGCCGCCGAAGCCGACGAGCACACCGGCGGCACCGGTGCGCATGAGGTGCAGCGCCGACGTGTACGTCGAGGCACCGCCCACGATCACCGGGACGTCGAGCTCGTAGATGAACTTCTTGAGGTTGAGGGGTTCCTCGGTCTGGGAGACGTGCTCGGCGGAGACCGTGGTGCCGCGGATGACGAACAGGTCGACACCGGCGTCGACGACCGTCTTCGAGAACTCCTGGGTGCGCTGCGGGCTGAGCGAACCGGCGACCGGCACCCCGGCCGCGCGGATCTCGGCCAGGCGTGCGGTGATCAGCTCGGCCTTGATCGGCTCGGAGTAGATCTCCTGCATGCGCTTCGTGACGTTGCCGTCGGTGAGCGACTTGATCTCGTCGTAGTACGGGGTCGGGTCCTCGTAGCGGGTCCACAGACCTTCGAGGTCGAGCACACCGAGGATGCCGAGCTTGCCCATCTGGATGACCGTCGCCGGCGAGGACACGGAGTCCATCGGCGCCGAGAGGATCGGCGACGCGAACGTGAACGCGTCGATCGACCACTGCACGCTGACGTCGCGCGGGTCACGCGTCCGCCTGGAGGGGACCACCGCGATGTCGTCGAACGCGTACGCCCGACGTCCGCGCTTGCCTGCACCGATCTCGACTTCGCTCACTCGGACAGCCTACCGGGCGGGCTCTGCGGCGTGCACGGGCCGGACGGTGCGGGCGCAGCCGTCAGCGCGGACGCCGCGGGGCCCGTCGGCGCTTCCGGAGCGCCCGCAGCACGAAGCCGAGCAGGAGCGCGAGCACCACGAGGACGACGAGCAGCACGGCCGCGACCTTGACGAGCAGCGCCGCCCCGACGAAGAGCGCGATGAACACGAGCCAGACGAGGGCGTCGAGCACGAGGGGTCCGGAGGTGCGCACCCGCGGAACGATACCGACCCGCGCGGGGCGAGCCGCGCCTCCTGGCCGGGTGCAACGGGCGACGCCGTCGTCAGCCGAAGACGCCGTCGTCAGCGCAGGACACCGCCACGCCGTCGAGACGCCGCCGAATTCCGAGGCGTCTCGACGGGACCGCGGCGTCGACGGAACACGACGGCGTCATGCGACCACAGCCATGCAACCAGGGGCGAGTAGCGCCTCCTGGCCGGGTACAGGAGCGGGGCCGTGCGGCGCGAAGCGACCACGCACGGCCCCACCCGTCACGGATACCACCCCCACAGCGGTACCCGTAGCCGACGACAGCGCTAGCGCTGTGCGTCGACGTCCTTGGCGAGCGTCCCCAGGTAGAGCTCGATGACCTTGGGGTCGTCAGCGAGTTCCTTCCCGGTGCCCGAGTACGCGTTCTTCCCCTGGTCGAGCACGTACCCACGATCGCAGATCTGCAGACAGCGTCGCGCGTTCTGCTCCACCATGATGATCGACACACCGGCCTTGTTGATCCGGCGGGTCCGCAGGAACGTCTCGTCCTGGCGCACGGGGGACAGTCCGGCGCTCGGCTCGTCGAGCAGCAGCACCTTCGGGTCCATCATCAGCGCACGGGCCATCGCGACGGACTGCCGCTCACCGCCCGAGAGCGATCCGGCCCGCTGGTTCCGCCGCTGCGCGAGGACCGGGAACAGGTCGTAGATGACCTCGAGCCGCTCGGCGAACTTCCGGGGCCGCAGGTACAGCCCCATCTGCAGGTTCTCCTCGATGGACAGCGAGGGGAACACGTTGTTCGTCTGCGGCACGAAGCCGACACCGGCCTGCACGAGCTTGTTCGCCTTGAGGTTCGTGATGTCGTCCCCCTGCAGGGTCACCGATCCCTCGCGGATGGACACGAGCCCGAACAGCGCCTTCAGGAGCGTCGACTTGCCCGCACCGTTCGGCCCGATGATGCCGATGAGCTCGCCCGGGTAGCAGTCCAGGTCGCAGCCGTTCAGGATGTTCACGCCCGGCAGGTAGCCGGCGACGAGGTTCTTCGCGCTGAGCACCGGCTCGCGTTCCAGCGTGGCCGCCGGAGACGGACTGGAGGCACTGCTCGCGTTCGTGGGGTCCGTTGCGTCCGTCATCGGGTCGTCTCCTCTGCTGCGTCCTCTTCGGCGACTTCCTCCGCCAGTTCCTCGAAGGTCTCCTCGGTGAGGAGCGAGTCGTCACCCAGGTCGGTGTCGTGGTGCGCACCGAGGTAGGCGTCGATCACGGCCTGGTCGTCCATCACCGTGTCCGCCGGGCCCTCGGCCACGACCTTGCCCTCGGCCATCACGACCACCCAGTCCGAGATGTGCCGGACCATGTGCATGTCGTGCTCGACGAACAGCACGGTCATGCCGTCGTCGCGCAGGGACTGGATGTGCCCGAGGAGCGACTGGGTGAGCGCGGGGTTCACGCCGGCCATCGGCTCGTCGAGCATGATCATCGTCGGGTCGGACATCAGCGCCCGCGCCATCTCGAGCAGCTTGCGCTGCCCGCCGGACAACGAACCGGCGTAGTCGTCTGCCTTGGTGTCGAGCTTGAACCGGGCGAGGAGGTCCTCGGCCTTGGCCGTGATCTCGCGCTCCCGCTTCGCCCACACCGGCTTGACCAGGGCGGCGAAGAAGTTCTCGCCGGGCTGGTCGCGGGCACCGAGGAGCATGTTCTGCATCACGGTGAGCCGCGACAGCGCCTTGGTCAGCTGGAAGGTGCGGACCATGCCCTTGTTCGCGATGTGCGTCGCGCTCGTCTTCTGCAGCGTGGCGCCGTTGAACTGCGTCTTCGCACCCGGGCTCGGCTTGTCGAACCCGGTGAGCAGGTTGAAGAACGTGGTCTTGCCGGCGCCGTTCGGGCCGATGAGAGCCGTGATGGAGCCGCGCTGGACCTCGAGGTGGTCGACGTCCACGGCGGTCATGCCCCCGAAGCGGCGGGTGACGTCGTCGACGGTGAGGATCGGGTCGGCCTTGGGGTGGCCGTAGGTCTCAGACACTGAACGTCAGCTCCTTCTTGTTGCCGAGCAACCCCTGTGGACGGAACACGATGAGCAGCATGAGCGCGACGCCGACGAGCACGTACGAGAACTGCTCGGCCTGCTGCGCGTTCATGATCGAGTCGGGGATGAAGTCGCCGGCCAGCGTGCGGATGAAGAGCCGGACGACGAAGAAGAGCACGGCTCCGAGCACCGGTCCGAACACCGTCGCCGCACCACCGAGGATGAGCGCCGTCCAGATGAAGAACGTCATCGAGCGGCCCATGGCGTCCGGTTGCACCGAACTCGGCAGCACGTAGATGATGCCCGCGATCGCACCGAGCGCCCCACCGAACACGAGCGCCTGCATCTTGTACGAGTAGACGTTCTTGCCGAGCGAGCGGACGGCGTCCTCGTCCTCGCGGATGGCCTTCACCACGCGGCCCCACGGGCTGCGCATGAGCAGGAAGAGCACCAGGGTGAACAGGGCGACCATGGCCCACGCCGCGATGCGGATCCACCAGCCGTTGACGCCGTTGTTCGCGTACGTGAACCACAGGATCGTGGTGGTGCCGTCGGGCAGCGGGCTGAGGGCGGTGAACGGGTCGCGGTAGCTCGACCCGGTGATGCCGTTCGAGCCACCCGTGGTCGAGGTGAGCAGGCTCGAGCGGCCCACCATGCGGATGATCTCGGCGCCGGAGATCGTGACGATCGCCAGGTAGTCGCCGCGCAACCGCAGGGTCGGGATGCCGAGGATGATCGCGAACACGATCGCGACGAGCAGGGCGATGAGGACCGCCATCACGAACGGCAGTCCGTTGGTGATCGAGATCGCGAAGCCGTAGGCGCCGAGCAGCAGGAACGCCGCCTGGCCCATGTTCACGAGGCCGGTGAGCCCGAAGTGCACGTTCAGGCCGATCGCGGCCAGCGCGAACGCCGCCGTGGTCGGGGCGAGTGCCTCCTGGGTGAGCGAGGACAGCAGGTTGAGGATGTAGTCCATGCGCGTGCTCCCTTAGCCGATCCGCTCGGCGCGGCCGAAGATGCCCTGCGGCCGGAACAGCAGGATGAGGATGAGGATGACGAGGGCGGTGGCGTACTTGAAGTCACCGGGGAGCACCAGGTTCGTGAGCTCCACGACGACGCCGATGATCATCGAGCCGACCAGGGCGCCGTACGCGGTGCCGAGGCCACCGAGCGTGACCGAGGCGAACATGAGCAGGAGCAGCTGGAGCCCGGTCTGCCAGTTCACGCCGTTCAGGACGAGTCCGAGCATCACACCGGAGAGTCCCGCGAGGCCGGCGGCGAGCGTCCACACGAAGCGGATCACCCGGTCGACGTCGATGCCGGAGGCCGCGGCGAGCGCCGGGTTGTCCGACACGGCGCGGGTCGCCCGGCCGAAGCGGGTCTTCGCCAGGAAGAGCCCGGTCGCGACGAGGACCACGAGCGCGATCCCCATGGCGACGTAGGACTGCACCGTCAGGGTGACGCCGGCGAACCGCACGGTCTCCGGGTTGCCCTGCTGGATGCGGACCGTCGAGGCACCGAAGAAGTACTGGAACGCGTACTGGGCGGCGATCGACAGACCGATCGTCACGATCATGAGCTGCGTGAGGCTGATGCGCCGTCGCCGGAGTGGGCGCCAGATCGCGGCGTCCTGCAGGTACCCGGTCGCGGCGCACAACAGCGTGACGACGATCCCGGTGACCCAGATGTTCCAGCCGAGCTGGTTGGCGAACACGTACGCCAGCAGACCGCCGAGGGTGACCTGCTCACCGTGCGAGAAGCTCGACAGCCCCGTCGTGCCGTAGATGAGCGAGAGCCCGATCGACGCCAGTGCGATGAGCAGCCCGAGCCGGAGACCCGAGGCGAACTGCTGCCAGGCCCGCTGGATGCTCACGCCCGACGAGTCCGTCGAGGTCGTGGCGCCCTTCTGGTCGGACAGCTGGAAGATCTGCCCGACGTTGGCGTTCAGGGTGGCCTGCACCTTGCGATCGGCGTCGGCGGCGTTCGTCAGGTACTGACCCTTCGGCAGGGTGCCCTGGTCGACGCTCACCGTGTACTCGCCGGCCGTGTCGACGCTGACGGACCAGCGGCCGTCGCCGTTGGTCGTGGCCGTCTGGTCGAAGCCGCTCGGGCCGGTCACGTCGACGTCGACGCCCTCGGCCGGTTCACGCTCGGAGTCGGTGATCGTGCCCTGGATGCACCCGTTGTCGGGGCTGACGGTGCACGCCTGGCTGGTGGCCGGTGCCGAGGTGGCACTGAAGGCCGGCAGGGTGACCGCCCAGTCGATCAGGAAGGTCGCCAGGAACGCGGCGACGAGCACGGCCGCCAGGACCGGTCGTCGTCGTGCGTGGCGGAGGCGGAACAGGCGCGGCTGCGCCCGTCCCGGAGGAGTGATGGATCCCACGGAAGAGCCTCTCGTTCGGATGACGAGGAACCTATGGGGATTTTGTGACACCCGTGTTTCCAACACGTTCCCTGTGTGATTCGTACCCGAACTGTGACGTTGTGGAGGAATGCTCCGAGGCGGGCGCGATCCGTGCCTCCAGGCGGAATGCGGCGACAGCCGCTCGCGTTACCATGTCCTATCCGGAACCCGTCGTCGTGTTCCCGGTGTCTCGACACTTCACTCGCCCACGAAGGGGACCCATGGACCAGCCGGATCCGTTCGGATTCATCGGACTCACGTACGACGACGTCATGCTGCTGCCCGGGCACACCGACGTCATCCCGAGCGAGGCGTCCACGGCGTCACGGCTCACCAAGCGGATCTCCGTCAACGTCCCGCTGCTCTCCGCCGCGATGGACACCGTCACCGAAGCCCGCATGGCCATCGCCATGGCGCGCCAGGGCGGCATCGGGATCCTGCACCGCAACCTGTCCATCGAGGACCAGGCTGCCTATGTCGACAAGGTCAAGCGCTCCGAGTCGGGCATGATCACCAACCCGGTGACGACCACCCCGGACGCCACCGTGGCCGAGGTCGACGCGCTCTGCGGCCAGTTCCGCGTCTCCGGCCTGCCGGTCGTCGAGCAGGACGGCACCCTCGTCGGCATCATCACGAACCGCGACATGCGCTTCGTGGCCACGTTCGAGCAGGCCACCACGTACGTGCGCGACGTGATGACGAAGGCCCCGCTGATCACCGCGATGGAGGGCATCGACCCCGAAGAGGCGATCGCCATCTTCGCGCAGCACAAGATCGAGAAGCTGCCGCTGGTCGACGCCGACGGCAAGCTCCGCGGCCTCATCACCGTCAAGGACTTCGACAAGAGCGAGCAGTACCCGGACGCCACGAAGGACGACGAGGGCCGGCTCCGCGTCGGTGCCGCGATCGGCTTCTTCGGCGACGCCTGGCAGCGTGCCGAGGCCCTGCGTGACGCCGGCGTCGACGTGCTCGTCGTCGACACCGCCAACGGCGAGAGCGAAGGTGTGCTCGACATGGTCCGCCGCCTCAAGGCCGACCCGACGTTCGACGCGATCGACGTCATCGGCGGCAACGTCGCCACCCGCGCGGGCGCCCAGGCGCTCATCGACGCCGGTGTGGACGCCGTCAAGGTCGGTGTCGGACCGGGCTCCATCTGCACCACGCGCGTCGTCGCCGGTGTCGGTGTGCCGCAGGTGACCGCCGTGTACGAGGCCTCCCTCGCCGCACGTGAAGCCGGTGTGCCGATCATCGCCGACGGTGGCCTGCAGTACTCGGGCGACATCGCGAAGGCCCTGGTGGCCGGTGCCGACACCGTCATGCTCGGCTCGCTGCTCGCCGGCACCGACGAGTCCCCCGGTGACCTGGTGTTCGTGGGCGGCAAGCAGTTCAAGGCCTACCGCGGCATGGGGTCCCTCGGGGCCCTGCAGACCCGTGGCAAGAAGACCTCGTACTCGAAGGACCGCTACTTCCAGGCGGACGTGCCGAACGACGACAAGCTCATCCCCGAGGGCATCGAGGGCCAGGTGCCCTACCGCGGCTCGGTCGGCAACGTCGTCTACCAGCTCACCGGTGGGCTGCGGCAGTCGATGTTCTACGTCGGCGGTCGCACGATCCCCGAGCTGAAGGCCCGTGGCAAGTTCGTCCGCATCACGGCGGCGGGGCTCAAGGAGTCCCACCCGCACGACGTCCAGATGGTCGTCGAGGCGCCGAACTACCGCAGCTAGCAGCACTCGACCAGACGCCCCCGCTCCGGACGGAGCGGGGGCGTCTGGCGTTCGTACGCGGACGCGTCAGGCCGAACGCCAGTCGTTCGACGTGATGTGCGAGCCGCCGTGCGGGCCCATCTGCAGCATCCCGCCGTCCACCGGCAGGGACACCCCGGTGATGTAGGACGACGCACGCGAGGCCAGGAACGCCACGGCGGCCGCGATCTCCCACGCGTTGCCCGGACGGCCGAGCGGCACACCGGGGCGGTCGATGGTGTGCGGGTCCTCGTCCTCGGCGCCGGTCATCCGGGTGGCGATCTCGCCGGGGGCGACGGCGTTCACGGTGATGCCGTGTTCGGCGAGCTCGATCGCCATGGTCTTCAGCAGGCCGCCGAGCCCGTGCTTCGCGGCGTCGTAGGCGCTCGAGCCGTAGCGGGGCTGGTGTTCGTGCACGCTCGTGATGCCGATGATCCGGCCGCCGGCGCCGGCCTGCACCATGTGCTTCGCGGCGGCCTGCATCGTGACGAAGGCCCCGTCGAGGTCGGTCGACACGGTGTGGCGCCACTGGTCGAGGGTCATCTCGAGGAACGGGGCGTTGTCGCCGGTGCCGGCGTCGGCCACGAAGACGTCGACGCCGCCCAGCTGCGAGACGAGGCGGTCGACGACGGCTGCCGCCCCGGCGAGGTCGGAGACGTCGATCTGCTCGACGAAGGCACGACGGCCGGTCTTCCGGACCTCCTCCGCGGTCTCCTCGGCACGGTCGGGTTCGGACAGGTAGGTGATGCCGACGTCCATGCCGGCTTCGGCGAGTGCGACGGCGGTCGCACGGCCGATCCCGGATTCGGAGCCGGTGACGATGGCTGTGGTGGGCTGGAAGTCGCTCATGCGGCGGAACGTACGCCGGGCCTCCCGGGCGCCCTGCCGGACCATCCGCCTGGCGCAGGTCGGGTCGCCACGACGGCACCGTCGCTCCTGCGCCGATCCCTGTCCCTGCGCACAGGAACGTCACGGCTCGGTAACGAAACACCTTTGCGTACCGCCCCGTCACACGGGCGAAACACACGGACCCTACCTTTCTCGACATCCAGTGGAGGCGTCGCATTCACCCGAAGCGGCACAGCCTCCGCGCAGAGAAAGGGCTCCACGGATGATCAGAACCACCCGTGCCACCGCGGCACTGGCGTTGGCGGGCGCAGCAGCCGTCCTCCTCGCCGCGTGTTCCACCACCGGCAGTGCTTCCCCCTCGAGCTCGGCGTCGAGCGATGCGAAGAAGGATCCCGCCGCCAGCTGCAAGGCCCCGGACACCCCCGGCACGGACGCGCTGAAGATCGGCACGATCCTGCCCCTGACCGGTTCGCTGGCCTACCTCAACCCGCCGGCGGAGTCCGGTGTCGGCCTGGCCGTCAAGGACATCAACGCCGCGGGCGGCGTCCTCGACAAGGACGTCACGATCGACCCGGCGACCGACTCCGGTGACAGCAACGACATGACCGTGTCGAGCTCCGCCGCGACGAAGCTCGTCAACGCGAAGGTGCCGGTCGCGATCGGTGCCGAGTCCTCGTCCGTGACGCTGAACGTCATCGACCAGCTGACGAGCAACTGCATCGTCGAGATCTCGCCCGCGAACACCGCGACCGACCTCTCCGGCTACTCGTCGTACTACTACCGGACCGCACCGCCGGACTCGGTGCAGGGTTCCGCGCTCGGCCAGCTCGTGACCGGTGACGGCAACGCGAAGGTCGCCTTCCTGGTCTTCAACGACACGTACGGCACCGGCCTGCGCAACTCGGTGCAGGCTGCGGTCGAGGCGTCGGGTGGCCAGGTCGTCTACGGCGGCAAGGGTGAGGGCCAGGAGTTCCCACCCGGCCAGACCACGTTCTCGTCCGAGGTGACCGCGGCCCTGGCCGCGAAGCCCGACGCGATCGTCGTCCTCGCCTTCGACGAGACGAAGTCGATCATCCCGGAGCTCGTCTCGCAGGGCAACGAGGCGAAGATCTACATGTCCGACGGCAACACGGCGGACTACTCGAAGGACTTCGACAAGGGCACCCTGACCGGCGCCCAGGGCACCATCCCCGGTGCCTCGCCGAAGGACGACTTCAAGAAGCAGCTCGCTGCGTTCTACAAGGACTCGTCGGGCAAGACGCTCGCCGACTACTCGTACGCGGCGGAGTCCTACGACGCCACCATCCTCGCCGCCCTCGCCGCGGTGAAGGGCAAGGGCACCGACTCCGGCACGATCCAGGCCAACATGGCTGCGGTGTCGGGTGCTGACGGCGGCACCGAGTGCGCGACGTTCAAGGAGTGCAAGACGCTCCTGGACGACGGCAAGGACATCCACTACACCGGCCCGTCCGGCATCGGTCCGTTCGACGAGAACAACGACCCGTCGGCCGCCTACATCGGCATCTACAAGTTCGACGGCGACAACAAGCCCGTCTACCAGAGCGCCATCCAGGGTGCGGTGAAGAAGTAGGGCTCAGCCCAGCACCGCTCGCGAAAGCGACAGGCCCCCACGGAACTTCCGTGGGGGCCTGTCGCTTTCGCGTCGGTGACCGGGATGCGCGGCAGGGCAGGGTCCGTCGCCGCAGCAGGACGGACCGACGCGCGGCCTGGAGGCCCGTGGCGCGTCCGTCAGACCGGTTCGGCCGGGGTGGGTGCGAGCGCCCGGCGACGGGACGCCCGCGCGGCGGCGAACGAGTCCGCCGTCAGCACCACGAGCGCGAGCCACACGATGCCGAAGCCGAACCAGCGTCCGGCCGACATCTCCTCGTGCTGCACGAGCACCCCGACGAGCAGCTGCATCACGGGCGCCAGGTACTGGGTCAGCCCGAGCGTCGACAGGCTCACCCGGCGTGCCGACGACGCGAAGAGCAGCAGCGGCACCGCGGTCGCCGGCCCGGTCAGCACCGTGATCACCGCGTGCCCCCAGCCCTCGCTCGTGAACGTCACACCGCCACCGAGCCCGGTCACACCGAGCACCACCAGCGCCACGACGGCGATCGGCAGCAGCCACACGGTCTCGATCGTCAGGCCGCTCAGGGCGTCCACGGTGCCGCCGACCCGCTTCTTCACCAGGCCGTACAGTCCGAACGAGAACGCCAGGGCCAGCGAGATCCACGGCATCTGCCCGTAGCCGATCGCGATGACGACGACCGCCACGACGCTCAGCCCGACGGCCGCCCACTGCGCCGGACGCAGGCGTTCGCGCAGGACCACGACGCCGAGCGCGATGGTGACGAGCGGGTTGATGAAGTAGCCGAGCGCGGCCTCGACGGTGTGGCCGGAGGTCGTCGCGAGGACGTAGACGGTCCAGTTGACCAGGATCAGGACGGCGGCGAGCCCCATGACGAGCATCACCCGGCGCTGGGCCATCAGGGTCCGGGTGCGGAGCCACGACCGGGTCACCGCGATCGCCACCGCGCAGAACACCAGGCCGAAGACGATCCGCCACGACACGATCTCGAACGCCGCCGCGGGGGCCATGGCCGCGAAGAGCAGGGGCATCAGTCCCCAGAGCCCGTACGCCACGATCGCCTGCACCACGCCGACGGATGCCTCGCTGCGGACGGGTCGCGCCGGACTCGGTTCACTCACGGAACCATCCTAGGAACGACCGCCGACGCGTGGGACGCGCACCGGGCCTCCAGGCGGGGTGCGCGGGCTGATCAGGACCGGCGCACCCGGGTGACCGGCCCCGGACGCACGAACGCCCCGTCGGCCCGAAGGCCGGACGGGGCGTCCGCGGTGAGTACTCGACTCAGTGAACGATGACCGCGAGGACATCGCGGGCCGACAGGACCAGCAGGTCCTCGCCCGAGTACTTGACCTCGGTTCCGCCGTACTTGGAGTAGATGACCTTGTCACCCACGGCGACGTCGAGCGGGACGCGGTTGCCGTTGTCGTCGATCCGACCCGGACCCACGGCGACGACCTCGCCCTCCTGGGGCTTCTCCTTCGCGGTGTCGGGGATGACCAGACCGGAAGCGGTGGTCTGCTCCGCCTCGACCTGGCGGATGACGATGCGATCCTCGAGCGGCTTGATGCTGACGGCCACGGTGACCTCTTCTTTCTCGGTACGGACTCGGTACAGATGAAAACCGGGTTGGCACTTCGCACAGGAGAGTGCCAACGCCAACTCTAGGGGGCCTCTGGCACTCGGTCAATCCGAGTGCCAGCACATCCGGAGAACACGCAGCACCTGCGAGGATCGACGCATGGACGCCGCCGAACTCACCGCACTGCTGACCCCCGACGGGATGGCCCTGCTCGACCGTACCCCGGGCGTCTCCGACGGCGGCGAGATCGTCCGCGTGGTGTCCCGGCTGCGCGCCGAGGGACACGATCCCCGACTGGTCGCCGCGGTGCTGACCCAGGCGAAACTGCGGCTGAAGGCCCGCGGCAAGTTCGGCGACTTCGCCTCCCGCATGCTCTTCACCGAGGCCGGACTCGAGCAGGCCACCCGGCTGCAGGTCGCGGCCCAGCACGCCGGACGCTTCGCCGCGGCCGGGCTGACCCGTGTCGCGGACCTCGGCTGCGGCATCGGCGGGGACGCCATGGCGATGGCGGCACTCGACCTCGACGTCACCGCCGTCGACCGTGACGAGGTGACGGCGGCCGTCGCGACCCACAACCTCGCGGTGTGGCCGAACGCGCGGGTGGAGCTCGGCGATGCCGCGTCCTTCGACCTGTCCGCGGTGGACGGCGTGTGGATGGACCCCGCACGCCGCACCTCCGGGCACTCGGACACCCGCCGCCTCGCCGACCCCGACGACTGGTCCCCCTCGCTCGACACCGTGTTCGCCGCGGCGACGACGACGCCGACCGGCGTGAAGCTCGGACCGGGCATCGACCGCGACCTGATCCCGGACACCGCCGAGGCGCAGTGGACCTCCGTCGACCGCGAGGTCGTGGAGCTCGCCCTGTGGTTCGGCCCCCTCGCGCGCCCCGGGATCCGCCGCGCTGCGACCGTCATCGGCGCGCACGGCATCTCCGAGATGACCGGAGCGGCCGACGCCGACGACGCCGAGGTCGGACCGCTCGGCGCCTACCTGTACGAGCCCGACGGAGCCGTGATCCGCGCACGGCTGATCGGCGACCTGGCACGAGGCCTCGACGGGCACATGCTGTCCGAGGGCATCGCCTACGTCACGTCCGACCGCGCCGTCACGACCCCCTTCGCGCAGGGTTTCCGGGTGCTCGACACGATGCCGCTCGACGTCAAGCGACTGGCCGCACGGCTCGCCGCCGACGGCATCGGCACCGTCGAGATCAAGAAGCGCGGCGTCGACGTCGACCCGGCGCAGTTCCGCAAGCGGCTGCGGTTGCGCGGATCGGGTCGCGTCACGCTCGTGCTCACCCGCCTGGAGGGACGCCACACGGCGATCCTGTGCGAGCGGCTCACCGACACGGTCGGCTGACGGCCGGGGGCCGCGTGCGGTGCTGCGAGCGCGCCAGCGGCAGCGTCAGCGTCAGCGGCTGCGTCAGCTGACGAAGGCGCCGGAGTTCGAGCTGTAGTCGGAGTAGTCGGAGTAGTCCGACGCGTTCGCGATCGAGATCCACACCAGGGCGACGATCAGGATGAACAGGCCCGTCAGGATCCAGCCACCGATGATGCCGGCGAGCGCCAGGCCGCGGCCACCCTCACCGGTCTGCTTGATCTTGCCGAGGGCGATGTGACCCATGATCGCGCCGGCCGGGCTCGTCAGGATGATGATCGGCCAGATGATGATGCCGCCGAACGCGAAGACGATCGACAGGATCGACAAGACGTTCGTCTTCGGGCGCTGCGCGTAGGGCTGGTACGTGTACGGGTTCGACGCGTAGGGCTGCTGCTGCTGCTGCTGCTGCGCGTACGGGTTCTGCTGCTGGCCGTACGGGTTCTGCGGGGCGCCGTACGCATGCTGCTGCTGTGCCGCGTAGGGGTTCTGCTGCTGCGGGGCCGCGTACGGGTTCGACGAGGCCTGCGGTGCCGCGTACGGATTCTGCTGCTGACCGTACGGGTTTGACTGCTGCTGCTGCTGCCCGTACGGGTTCGACTGCTGCTGCTGCTGACCGTACGGGTTCTGCGGCTGCTGCGGAGCGCCGTACGGGTTCTGCTGCTGCGGCGCCGCGTACGGGTCCTGCTGCTGGCCGTACGGGTTCTGGGGTGCCTCCGGGGCCGACGGCGCCTGCGGTGCGTCAGGAGCCTGCGGGGCATCCGGGGCGGGCGTGCCGTCGGGCTGTCCGTTCGCCGGGCCGTTCGGCGTCTCGCCCGGCTTCGGCCACTCGTTCTGATCGGACACCGTCCACCCCTCTCGGGCGTCCGGTCTCTCCGACGCCCGTGTGAATCCTCCCACAGGCTCCCGAAGAAGGACCGGGGCCGAACTGGTCAGACCTGGACGGTCGTCACCGGCAGGGTCGAGTCCGCCGCGATGCCGAGGTCGCTCGGCGCGTGCCCCTCGGCCACGAGTCGGGCACCGACGGCGGCGATCATCGCGCCGTTGTCCGTGCACAGGTCGAACGGCGGGATCCGGAGCCGCACGCCCGCGGCCGCGCAGCGCTCCTCGGCGACCTGTCGCAGTCGGGCGTTCGCGACGACCCCGCCACCGAGCAGCAGCCGGTCGACGCCGGTGTCACGGCACGCGTTCAGGGCCTTGGTCAGCAGGACGTCGACGACGGCTTCGCGGAAGCTCGCGGCGACGTCGGCCACCGGCACCTCGCGGCCCTCGTCACGGCAGCGCTCGACCCACCGTGCGACGGCGGTCTTGAGCCCCGAGAACGAGAAGTCGTAGCGGTGCGCGGCCATGTCCTTCGGCAGCGTCAGTCCCCGGGGGAACCGGATCGCCGTCGGGTCGCCGTCGGCCGCCGCACGGTCGATCTGCGGGCCGCCGGGGTAGGGCAGCCCGAGCAGCCGCGCGACCTTGTCGAACGCCTCGCCCGCCGCGTCGTCGATCGTCTCGCCGAGCAGTTCGACGTCGCCGACCAGGTCCCGAACCAGCAGCAGTGACGTGTGGCCACCGGAGACCAGCAGCGCGATCGTCGGCAGCTCGATCTCGCTGCCGTCCTCGCGCAGCACGTCGGCGCCGACGTGCCCGACCAGGTGGTTCACGCCGTACAGGGGCTTGCCCGTGGCCACGGCGAGCGCCTTCGCCGCGCCCACCCCGACCATGAGCGCCCCCGCCAGGCCCGGCCCGGCGGTCACCGCGACGGCGTCGAGTTCGTCGAGGGTGACGCCGGCACGCTCGAGCGCCTCGTGCAGCGTCGGGGTCATCGCCTCGAGGTGGGCCCGTGCGGCGACCTCGGGCACGACCCCGCCGTAGCGCGCGTGCTCGTCCATGCTCGAGGCGATCACGTTCGCCAGCAGGGTGCTCCCCCGCACGATGCCGACGCCCGTCTCGTCGCAGCTCGTCTCGATGCCGAGCACCAGTGGTTCAGTCGCGCTCACCGAGGGCCTCCTGTCCGATGGGTCCGACGTCGGAAGACCGCTCGGCGTCCGGGCCGGGCAGTTCCGCCCGCATCACCCACGCGTCGACGCCGTCCGGTTGGTAGTAGCGCGGCCGGGTCGCGATGTGCTCGAACCCGAACGCCGTGTACATCGCCTGCGCGACGGGGTTGTCCGCGCGCACCTCGAGGAACACCTCGCGCACACCGCGGCGCCGCGCCTCGTCGAGCAGCTCCGTGAACAGGACCCGCCCGAGCCCCTTGCCGCGCTGGTCCGCGGCGACGGCGATGGTCTGCACGTCGGCGACCGGGTTGCCCGCGAGCGACGAGAGCCCGGCGTACCCGACGACCACCGGCGCGGACGTGTCGTCGGCCGTCTCGATCACGACGTAGTACCCGTGCGGTGAGTACAGCTCGCCGGACATCTGCGACGCTGACCAGGCGTCCGTCGGGAACGAGACGTGCTCGAGCCACATGATGTCGTCGAGGTCCTGCGGGTGTGCTCGCCGCAGGCGGAGCCCGTCCGGCAGGGTCACTGCTTCACCCGCTTCGGCGCACCCGGCACCGTGACGTCGGGGTCGCGCAGGTACAGGGGCGTGTCCTGGTCGAACGCCGCACCGGACGCGATCCGGTCCGCGGCGAGCGAGCCGAGCCTCCAGGCCGGGATGGACGCGACCGTCACGCGGTCCCAGCCCACCGCTGCGGGCCGGGAGGCGCGGATCGCGTCGTCGAGATCGGCGGGCTTGGCGAGTCCGGGGCCGGCCACGCGGACGCCGTCGGCGTCGTAGGCGCTCCAGTAGACCTCGCGGCGGCGGGCGTCCGTGAGGACGACGAACGGACCGGCGGCGCCCGAATCGCGCTGGTCGAGGGCGACGGCGTCGTGGCTGACGAGGGGCAGGACGGGGACGCCGCGGGCTGCGGCGAAGGTGCGGGCGGCAGCGATGCCGACCCGCAGGCCGGTGAAGGGGCCGGGTCCCATGCCGGCGACGACGCCGGTGACGTCGGCTCCGGTGATGCCGGCCTCGGCGAGGGTCTCGGCGAGGAACGGGCCGATCACCTCGGCGTGCCGGCGGCTGTCCTCGGTGTCGCGGGTCGCGAGGGCCCGGCCGGTGGCCGGGTCGACGACGGCGACGGAGGTCCCGGCGGAGGTGTCGATCGCGAGCAGCACCCGTCCATCGTAGGCGGGGCGGGGCAAGGAGTCAGTCCTCGTCGAGGCTGCCAGCGACCGCGTTCCAGATCTCGTCGGCACGCCAGCGCTCGCGACCGCCTCTGCCCGCTCGCCCGAGCGACCGGAGCCAGCCGTACTCCTCGGCTCGACGGAGCAACGCGGATGCCGTCGGCTGTGAGACGCCGAGCGCCCTCCGGACCGACGCCACCGTGAGGACGGGGTTCTTGAAGATCACGTCGACGAGCCCGGGGAGCGCCGAACGCTCCGTCCGCGCAGCGAGGCGGTATCGCTCGCGGATCTCCACGAGCTTCCGGATCCGCTCGGCGCTGTCATTCGCTCGGACGGTCACCGCCTCGGCGAAGAACTGGATCCACTCGTTGACCTCTCCGCGCTCCCGAACGGCCTGCAACCGCTCGTAGTACTCGGTTCGGTGTTGTTCGAAGTACCCCGAGATGTGCAAGATCGGCGCTGGCAGGATGCCGTCTGCGATCAGCGAGAACCCGATCAGGAGGCGCCCGATCCGACCATTGCCGTCGAGGAACGGGTGGATCGTCTCGAACTGGTAGTGCATCAGGGCGCACTTCACCGTGACCGACATCGAGTCCAGTGGTGCATTGACGAAACGCTCCCAGTCGTCAAGGGTCTCGGGAAGGTGGTCCTGGTGCGGCGGGATGAACCGGGCAGTCTCCGGTCGAGCGTTCGGAGATCCGATCCACACTGGTGAGCGACGAAGCTCACCGGGCGACTTCTCGTCTCCACGGACCTCCCGCATCAGGGTCTCGTGGAGCGAACAGATGAACCGTTGGGTGATGGGGAGATCTGCGAGGAGCGCCACTCCCTCGCGGGCGGCCCGGAGGTAGTTGTCCACCTCGCGGAGATCCTCGTCGAGGATCTCGTCGTCGTTCTCGACGCTGAGCACATCGCTCAGTGACGCCTGGGTCCCCTCGATGCGCGAACTCGCCAGCGCCTCCTGCGCCATGGACGGGCCGAGCAGGAGTTCTGGTTCCTGGATGAGCTGCCCGAGCCCGGCGAGCCGACCGATCGCGATGTCCGCGCGGGACACTGCGGCGTTCGTCATCGGCTCGAGGACGAGCTCACGTGGTAACGGCGCGGGCAAGAAGTAGGCGTGCGGCCACTCGGACAACGGACGCGTGGCGAGTGTGCCGAAGCGTTCTGATCGGAAGTCTTCTCGGCGCATCTCCTCATCATAAGCAAAGTGCCCTCTGCCCTATAACTTCAGATCGAACTTCCAAGCACCTGCACGTCGGGACGCGGGGACGTTCGATCCGTCATGCAAGTCAGGGGGCCGCGGCTAGTCGAAACGGACCGTGCTGGTGGGCGACGTCGCGCCCGTACCCGTCGCGGCCTCGTCCGCTGCTCCTCGAAGGTGCCGCAGCCGGGACCGCACACCGCCGTCCTGGCGACGCAGGACGATCGCAACGTCCGCCACGGACATCCCCGCGGCCGTCATTGCCTCGAGCCCGGTGTCCTCCTGCTGCGTCCACGGCGCGTAGGCGGCGGGCCGGTCGAGCCGAGCAGCGTCGACCTGCGGGTTGCCGGTCGGTGCAGCCCGGACCACCAGCGGGGACGACGGGTCGTCCGCTCCGGACGTCGTGGCGACGGCTGGCACCGGCGCCGACGCTGACCGCGGGCCGGTCGCCCGGACCTCCAGGCAGACGACGGCGGTCACCGGATGGCGTGCCACGACCGCTCCTGCGGGCGACCGGAACACCAACTCGGTGTCGTCACGGTCCACCGTGCCGACCTCCACGTCGCTGAAGCCGCCGGTGTCGAGGACGATGCGCATGGTTCCCCCGTTCGCGCTGACCAAATCTGCTGCGAGGCTACCGGTCGCCGGCCGGGGCACGGTCGACGACCGCCCGACGGACACCCTCCACCGCCGCGGCGACCGCGCGCTCGCGGGCCTCGGCGTCCTCGGTCTCGGAGTCGTGCACGAACACGGTGGCGCCCCGCCGGGCACCGCAGAAGTCGACAATGCCGTGCTCGACCTGCGTCCGGAGCGCCTCGGCGTACCCGTGCCGTTCGTACACGCCGGCGTCGTCGCCCGCGATCGGCACCAGGTGGACAGTGAGCCGTTCGAGCGCCCGACGGATGCCGCCGTCCGGGTCGACGTCGAACGCCCAGCCGTTCACGAACACGCGGTCGATCCACCCCTTGAGCACCGCGGGCACGGACCACCACCAGACCGGGAACACGAGGACGAGGTCGGTGGCGCGGTCGATGCGCTGCTGCTCCGCGACGACGTCGGCCAGCGCGTCCGTGCCGGTCCGGTAGGTCTGCCGGTCGGCGAGGGTGAAGCGCGGGTCGAACCCCTCGGCCGCCAGGTCGGCGGTCTCCACCGTCCCCGCGGGCAGGGCGTCCCGCAGGCGAGCCGCGAGGTGGTGGGTGAGGGAGTCGGGGTCCGGGTGGGCGGTCACGATGAGCGTCGGCACACCGCATCCTCCCGGAGCCGGCTGGGTGGTACCGGGACACCCGCTGTCGCCCGGCCGCGCCGGCTCACACCGCGGTCAGGTCGAGGGACCAGGCGACCTCGCGCGCGAGCTGCCCGGTCCGCCGGAACGACCGAACCTGGTGGGTGGCGGCCAGGGCGGCCGCCAGGTCGTCGCGGTCGGCGAGGGTGAACCCGAGCGACTGCCAGAACGGACCGGAGCGCCGCGAGAACAGCCACGCCCGTCGCGCGCCCGTGACCGCGGCGTGGTCGACGGCGAAGCGCGCGAGCCGGGTGCCGTGGCCGAGCCCCCGGAGCTGCGGCGCGACCGCCACGCTGCGGACGAGCACGTGGACGCCGTCGGCGCTCGTCTCGTACCCGGTGCTGCCGACCACACGGCCGTCCTCGGCACGGTCGACCCACAGCCGGACGGTCGGCTCGAGACCGGCACGGTCGTGGCCAGCACGGTCGAGCCCGGCGACGGTCAGGTCGGCACCGACGAGGAAGGTGCGGAGGTCGTCGACCGCACCGGTGTCCACGCGCTGCAGGGTCAGAGGTCGACGCCCGTCCAGCGCGGCCCCGTCGCGGTGACGACGACCCGGCGCGGCTCGTCGGGCACGTCGTCCGGATCGAGGTCGTCGTCGACACCGTGGTCGGCCGCGTCGGCGCCGGTGGCCCGGGTGATCTCGACGTCGAGCACGCTGTCGCTGATGCCGTCGACCATGCCGCGACCCCACTCGACGACGACGATGGCGGCGTCCCAGTCGAGGTCGAGGTCGTCCAGCTCGACCGGGTCGGACAGACGGTAGGCGTCGACGTGCACCAGGTCGGGGCCGGCGGTCGTCGGGTGCGTCCGGGCGAGGACGAAGGTCGGGCTCGACACCTGGCCGCGCGCGCCGAGTGCAGCGCCGAGCCCGCGCGTCAGGGTCGTCTTGCCGGCACCGAGCGGCCCGGTCAGCACGACGAGGTCCCCCGCGCGCAGCACCGCGGCCAACCGGGCCCCGAGCTCCCCCATCGCCTCGGTGCCGCCGACGGTGGTGTCGAGCAGGACGTGCGGCAACTCGGTCACGGCCGCTCGCCCCGCAGGTACTCCCCGACCCGTCCCTCGATGTCGTGGCCCTCGTAGAACCGGGGCACACGGCTGCCGATCCGGCAGACGATCTCCTCGCCGATGGTCTCGAGCGCTGCGCCCCACTCGAGCACGGTCATCTCGTCGTGCTCGCCGGTGCCGAACAGCACGACGGTGTCGCCGGTCTGCACGTCGTCCTCGCCGACGTCCACCAGGAACTGGTCCATCGCGACGCGGCCGGCGATCGGGTAGTGCTTTCCGCGGATCGCGACCTCGATGCGGCCCTGCGCCAGACGCGGGACGCCGTCGGCGTACCCGACGGGCACGAGCGCCAGGGTCGTCTCGGTCGCCGTGCGGTACGTGTAGTCGTAGGAGACGCCGGTGTCGACGGGGACGCGCTTCGTCTTCGCGACCGACGCGGTCAGGGTCATCACCGGCTCGAGTCCGAGGTCGGCCGCCGAGACCCCGTCGGCTCCGGGGATGCCGAACAGGTTCGCGCCCATCCGGACCATGTCCTTGCGGAACTCCTTGCGCTCCAGCCCCGCGAGCGACGCGGCGACGTGCTCCATCGGGACGTCGAGCCCGAGGTCCTCGGCGATCTCGATCGCGGCGTCGAACACGGCGACCGCGGCGCTGTCCTCGTGGTCGGACGCCTCGGCCAGGTGCGTGTACGCGGCGACGACCTCGATGCGGCCGTTCCGCTGGGCGTCCCGGGCGAGCTCGACGAGCGCCGGCCAGTCCGCCGGGGTCGCGCCGTCGCGGTGCAGGCCGGAGTCGACGCCGAGGTGCACCCGGGCCGGGCGCTGGTCGACGGCGTCAATGATGCGCTGCAGCTCGGCGACGTTCGAGACGCCGAGGTCGACGGCCGAGTCGATGGCGTCACGGAAGTCCAGGTCGGGGTCGTGCTGCCAGGTGAACAGGTGGACGTCCTCGCCGACGCCGATCGAGCGCAGCCGCAGGGCCGCGGGCACCGTCAGCACGCCGATCCAGCGGATGCCGGCGTCGACGGCGGCGAGCGCGATCGGCTCGAGGCCGTGCCCGTAGGCGTCGGCCTTCATGATCGCCATCACGGCGACCGGGTCCATCCACTCGCGGACACGGTCGAGGTTGGCCCGGTAGGCGTCGAGGTCGATGCGCGCCTGACGCAGCGGTGCGGAGCTCACGTCGTCCTCCGTTCCACGCTGCGGCCGATCCGGGCGACCACCTCGTAGTTGATCGTGCCGATGGCGTCGGCCCAGTCCTCGACGGCGGGGTCGCCGTTCGCGGGGTCGCCCCACAGCACCGCCTCGTCACCGACCTGGACGTCGGCATCGCCGATGTCGACGTGCATGGCGTTCATCGCGACACGTCCGACCACCGGGAACGTCCGGTCGCCGATCCGCACCGAGACCCGGTTGCCGAAGTCGCGGTCGAAGCCGTCCGCGTAGCCGAGGCCGATCACGGCGAGACGGGTGTCCGTCTCGGCGCGCCACGTGTAGCCGTAGGAGACGCCGTCGCCCGCGGCGACCGGCACGGTGCGGAGCACGGCGGCGGTGACGCGCATCGCGGGGCGCAGCCCCAGGTCGGCCGAGGTGCGACCGTCGAAGGGGCTCAGCCCGTACAGGGCGAGCCCGACGCGGGACAGGTCGTGGCGGGTCTCCGGCACGGCGATGCTCGCGGCGCTCGCGGCGAGGTGCACCACGTCCGGCACGATGCCGTTCGCGGCGAGGCCGTCCAGCGCCCGCTGCAGTGCGGCGTCCTGGTCGAGGTCGTCGGTGCGCGACGCGTTCGACAGGTGGGACATGAGCCCCTCGACCCGGGTGCGGTTGCCGCCGCGGGCCAGGGCGCCGGCGGTCGCGAAGAGCTCGGCCCACTCGGATTCGACCGCACCGTTGCGGCTGAGGCCGGTGTCGACGCACAGGTGCACGGCGCGGACGTCGGAGTCGGCTGCTGCGGAGAGCTGCTCGACGCTCGACACCGCGGGCGTGACGTCGAACTGCGCGGCGCGACGGAAGTCCTCGTCGGGGGCGTGCAGCCACGCGAGGATCCGGACCCCCTCGTCGATGCCGCCCTGACGGAGCGCGACGGCCTCGTCGATGTCGGCGACCCCAAGCCACTCGGCTCCGGCGTCCACGAAGGCCTGCGCGGCGTCGAGGGCCCCGTGGCCGTAGGCGTTCGCCTTGACGACGGCGATGACCCCGGCCGGTGCGACCCGGTCGGCGATCGTCGCGTAGTTCTCGATCAGGGCTCCGCGATCGACGGTGATGCCGGTGAACGCACTCACCGGACCGTTCCTTCCAGGACCACGTCTGTTCCTTCCAGGACCACGAACGCGGTCGCGATCCCTCCATCATGCGAGAGCGACAGGTGCACGCTCGTCACGCCACGCGCGTCCGCCACCTGCCGGGCGCCCTGGTGCAGGGTGAGCGACGGGTTCCGCTGGTCGTCGGACACGACCTCGAGGTCCTGCCAGCTGAGCCCGGCACTCGACCCGAAGGCCTTGATCAGGGCTTCCTTCGCCGCGAACCGCGCAGCGAGGGACGCGATCGGCCGGGGTTCGCCGTCACGGACCTGCTCGGACGGCGTGAACAGCCGCGCCCGCATCGCCGGTGTGCGCTCCAGCACCCGTTCGAACCGCTCCAGGTCGACCACGTCGACCCCGATCCCGATGATCACCGTCGCGACTACTCGACGGTGACCGACTTCGCGAGGTTGCGTGGCTGGTCGACGTCGAGGCCCTTGGCCGCGGCGAGCTCCATGCCGAACATGTGCAGCGGTGCCACGGCGAGCAGCGGCTCGAACAGCGGGGTCGCCAGCGGGATCCGCAGGACCTCGTCGGCGAACGGCAGCACCGCTGCGTCGCCCTCTTCGGCGATCGCGATCACCCGGGCACCGCGGGCGCGGATCTCCTGGATGTTCGAGACGACCTTCGGGTGCAGCGATCGGGGGTCGCGCGGCGAGGGCACGATGACGAAGACGATCTGGCCCGGCTCGATCAGGGCGATCGGGCCGTGCTTGAGCTCACCGGCGGCGAAGCCCTCGGCGTGGATGTACGCGAGCTCCTTGAGCTTGAGGGCCCCCTCGAGCGCGATCGGGTAGCCGACGTGGCGACCGAGGAACAGCACGCTCCGGGTGTCCGCCATCCAGCGCGCCAGATCCTTGATGCCGGCGGCGTCCTCGATGGTCTGCTGCAGCTTCGGGGCGAGCCCCTCGAGCTCGGCCACCTGCTCGGCGATCTGCTCGGTGGTGAGCGTGCCGCGCAGCGTCGCCAGGTGCAGCCCGAGCAGGTAGAGCGCGACGCCCTGGGCGATGAAGGCCTTGGTCGACGCGACGGCGACCTCGGGCCCGGCGTGCGTGTAGATCACGGCGTCGGACTCACGCGGGATCGTGGCGCCCTGGGTGTTGCAGATCGACAGGACCTGCGCGCCCTGCTCGCGGGCGTACTTGACGGCCATGAGCGTGTCCATGGTCTCGCCGGACTGGCTGATCGAGACGACCAGGGTGCGCTCGTTCAGCACCGGGTCGCGGTAGCGGAACTCGTGCGCGAGCTCGACCTCGACCGGGATGCGGGCCCACTGCTCGATGGCGTACTTGCCGAGGATGCCGGCGTAGGCGGCGGTACCGCAGGCGATCACGATGACGCGGTCGACGGTCGCCAGGCGCTCGGCGATCGGGTCGAGGTCGGTCAGCGTGACGGCGCCGTCGTGGACGCGACCGAGGATCGTCTTCGCGACGGCCTCGGGCTCCTCGCTGATCTCCTTCGCCATGAACGAGCTCCAGCCGCCCTTGTCGGCGGCGGAGGCGTCCCAGTTGACCTCGAACTCGCTCGGCGTGGCCGGGGTGCCGTCGAAGTGGATGACGTCGACGCCGTCGGGGCGGATCGTGGCGATCTCGTCCTGCCCGATCGACAGCGCGCGCTGCGTGTAGGCGACGAAGGCGGCGACGTCCGAGCCCATGAAGTTCTCACCGTCGCCGAGCCCGACCACCAGGGGCGAGTTGCGACGGGCACCGACGACGACGCCGGGCTGGTCGGCGTGCACGACGAGGAGCGTGAAGGCCCCTTCGAGCCGCTGCACGGCCTGCTGCATGGCGGCGGTCAGGTCACCGGTGTCGCGGAAGGCGCGTCCGACCAGGTGCGCGGCGACCTCGGAGTCGGTCTCGCTGCGGAACTCGATGCCCTCGGCCTGCAGTTCGGCGCGGAGCTCGGAGAAGTTCTCGATGATGCCGTTGTGGATGAGGGCGAGCTTGTCGCCGTCGGCCAGGTGCGGGTGGGCGTTGCCGTCGGTCGGGCCACCGTGGGTCGCCCAGCGCGTGTGCCCGATGCCCGTCGTGCCGTCCGGGATCGGCGACGACTCGAGCTCGTCGACCAGGGCCTGGAGCTTGCCGGCCTTCTTGGCCGACACGAGGTCTCCGGCTGGGTCGACGACGGCGATGCCCGCCGAGTCGTAGCCGCGGTACTCGAGGCGACGGAGGCCACCGAGGAGGACGTCCTGGCTGCTGTTGCTGCCGACGTAGCCGACGATTCCACACATGGAACCGATCCTACGGTCTGCCTGGACGCCCACCCTGCGAAGTCCCGGGGGTGGGGATAACGTTTCGGCCATGGGACGCTTCGACGACATCGCCATCACCACGCTGCACGGCGAGGACACCACGTTCGGCGCCTACGCCGACAAGGCCGTACTGGTCGTGAACGTCGCCTCCCGGTGCGGCCTCGCCCCGCAGTACGAGCAGCTCGAGGCCCTGCAGAAGCAGTACGGCCCCCGCGGGTTCACGGTGCTGGGCTTCCCGAGCAACCAGTTCCTGCAGGAGCTCGGCTCGTCCGAGGCGATCGACGAGTACTGCTCCACCACCTGGGGCGTCACGTTCCCGATGTCCGAGAAGGTCAAGGTCAACGGCAAGAGCGCCCACCCGCTCTACCAGGCCCTCAAGGAGACCCCGGACGCCGACGGCAAGGCCGGCCGGGTCGCCTGGAACTTCGAGAAGTTCCTCGTCGCCCCCGACGGCACCGTCACGCGCTTCCGCCCCACCACGAAGCCGGACGCCCCCGAGGTCGTCGCCGCCATCGAGGCGGCCCTCCCCGCCTGACGCATCGCGTCCTGCGGACGCGCACCGAGCAATGGACTGGAGGCCCGGGGCGCGCGAGCCGGTCGGCTCACGTGCCCCGGGCCTCCCGTCTGTACGCTCGATCCCATGCCGTTCTCGGAGACCGCCGTCGCGCACCCGACCCCGTTCGTGGAGATCCCGCGTGACGAGTGGTCCCAGCTCGCCCCGAAGGAGCACCTGTCGCTCACCGAGACCGAGGTCGTGCAGCTGCGTGGTCTCGGCGACCGGTTGGACATGCAGGAGGTGCAGGAGGTCTACCTGCCGCTGTCCCGCCTGCTCACGCTCTACGCCGCAGGTGCGCGCAACCTGCACGCCGAGACGAGCCGGTTCCTCGGGGAGCGCGCCGGACGTACGCCGTTCGTCATCGGCGTCGCGGGCTCCGTCGCGGTCGGCAAGTCCACCGTCGCCCGCCTGCTGCGCGAGCTGACGAAACGCTGGCCGGACACCCCTCGGGTCGAGCTCGTGACGACCGACGGCTTCCTGTACCCGAACGCCGAGCTCGAGCGCCGCGGGATCATGGACCGCAAGGGCTTCCCGGAGTCGTACGACCGCCGTTCCCTGCTGCGCTTCGTGAGCCAGGTGAAGAGCGGGGCGACCGAGGTCCGCGCGCCGTACTACTCGCACCTGGTCTACGACATCGTGCCCGATGCCGAGATCGTCGTCCGGCAGCCCGACGTGCTCATCGTCGAGGGCCTCAACGTGTTGGCGCCCCCGGTGCACGGGCGGCTCGCGCTGTCCGACCTGTTCGACTTCACGATCTACGTGGACGCGAAGACGAAGGACATCGAGTCCTGGTACGTCGACCGGTTCCTCGCCCTGCAGGAAGAGGCGTTCTCGAGCCCCGACTCGTTCTTCCACCGGTTCGCCTCGCTCTCGCGTGAGGACGCGGTCCGCACGGCGACCGAGGTCTGGCGGGCGATCAACGAGCCGAACCTGATCGAGAACGTGCTGCCCACGCGCTCCCGCGCCACGCTGGTGCTGAAGAAGGGCGCGAACCACAAGGTGAACTCGGTCCTGCTCCGCAAGATCTGAGCTGGGGGGCAGCGCAGCCAGCAGGGCAGCGCAAAACACCGGTGTTCGCGAGCTGAACCGCGTTCTGCGCGTGTTCAACCGGCGAACACCGGTGTCTTGCGGAGGGGACCCTACGCGGCGTCGAGCGCCAGGCGGTCCTGCACGACGGCGGCGAGCTCCTCGGCGATGCGCTGGGCATCGTCCTGCGAAGCGGCCTCGACCATGACGCGAACGACCGGCTCGGTGCCCGACGGACGGAGCAGCACACGGCCGCTGTCCCCGAGCGCCTCACTGGCGGCGGCGATGGCGTCCTGCACGCCCTGGTCGGCGAGCCCGTGACGATCGACGCCCCGGACGTTGAGCAGCACCTGCGGGAACACCGTCATGCACGAGGCGAGCTCCTGCAAGGTCTTGCCCGTGCGCGCCATCTCGGCGACCAGGTGCAGCCCGGTCAGGATGCCGTCACCCGTGGTGGCGAACTCGTTGAAGATGATGTGGCCGGACTGCTCGCCACCGATGGAGTAATCGCCCTCGGTCATCTTCTCGAGCACGTAGCGGTCGCCCACGCCGGCCTCGATCACGGTGATGCCCGCGTCGGCCATGGCGCGCTTCAGCCCGAGGTTCGACATGACCGTCGCGACGAGGGTGTCGTCCTTCAGCCGTCCGCGCTCCTGCAGGGACAGCGCGAGGATCGCCATGATCTGGTCACCGTCGATCGCGTTGCCCGCGGCGTCGACCGCCAGGCAGCGGTCCGCGTCCCCGTCGTGCGCGATGCCGACGTCGGCACCGTGCTCGAGCACCGCGCGGGCGAGGTTGTCGATGTGGGTCGAACCGACGCCGTCGTTGATGTTCCAGCCGTCGGGGTCGGCGCCGATGAGCGTCACGCGGGCACCCGCGTTGACGAAGACCTCGGGCGAGACGCCGGCGGCGGCACCGTTGGCGCAGTCGAGCACGACGTGGATGCCGTCGAGCCGGTGCGGCAGCGTGCCGAGCAGGTGCACCACGTAGCGGTCCTCGGCGTCGGCGAACCGCGAGATGCGCCCGACGTCGATGCCGGTGGGGGTGGGTGCGGAGTGGTCGTGCATGGCCGCTTCGATGCGGTCCTCGACCTCGTCCGGCAGCTTGCGGCCACCCGTGGCGAAGAACTTGATCCCGTTGTCGGGAGCGGGGTTGTGCGATGCGGAGATCATCACGCCGAAGTCGGCGTCGATGTCCGCGACGAGGAACGCCGCGGCGGGGGTGGGGATGACCCCGGCGTCGAGCACGTCGACGCCGGCCGAGGCGAGCCCGGCCGCGACGGCGGCACCGAGGAACTCGCCGGAGACGCGCGGGTCACGCGCGAGGACCGCGCGCGGGCGCGGTCGACCCGACGCCCGGCGGGCGTCGGCATGGTGTCCGTGTGTGAGGACGGCCGCGCTCGCCTGGGCAAGACCCAGTGCGAGCGCGGCCGTCAGCTCGCCGTTGGCGAGACCACGAACCCCGTCGGTACCGAACAGACGCGGCATTGCGATCTTCAGCCGGTGACGACTAGCGCTTCGAGAACTGCGAAGCCTTGCGGGCCTTCTTGAGACCGGCCTTCTTGCGCTCGATGACGCGGGCGTCACGGGTGAGGAAGCCGGCCTTCTTGAGGGCCGCGCGGTTGTTCTCGCGGTCGATCTCGTTCAGGGTGCGGGCGATGGCGAGGCGGAGCGCGCCGGCCTGACCCGAGGGGCCGCCACCGGTGATGCGGGCGACGACGTCGTACGAGCCGAGGAGCTCGAGCACCTTGAAGGGGTCGTTGATGAGCTGCTGGTGCAGCTTGTTCGGGAAGTAGTCCTCGAGCGTGCGGCCGTTCACGACGAACGTGCCGGAGCCCGGGACGAGCCGGACGCGCGCGATGGCCTCCTTGCGGCGCCCGACGGCACCGCCGGAGACGTTGAGGATCTGACGGGGAGCGGCCTCGGCAGCGGCGGGTGCGCTCTCCGTGGTGAAGCTCTCCGGGGTCTGGTCGAGGGAATCAGCGATCTGAGCCATGAGTTTTCTGTGTCCTTGAAGTCGTCGTGGCCGGAACTACTGTGCGACCTGGTCGAAGATGTACGGCTTGGGCTGCTGCGCGGCGTGCGGGTGCTCCGCGCCGGCGTAGACCTTCAGCTTCTTGAGCTGCTCGCGGCCGAGGGTGTTCTTCGGCAGCATGCCGCGGATCGCCTTCTCGACGGCGCGGGTGGGGTGCTTCTCGAGCATCTCCGGGTAGGAGGTCGCCGTCAGGCCGCCCGGGTAACCCGAGTGACGGTAGTAGACCTTCTTCGCGAGCTTCGAACCGGTCAGGGCGACCTTGTCGGCGTTCACGATGATGACGAAGTCACCCATGTCCATGTGCTGGGCGAAGGTGGCCTTGTGCTTGCCGCGCAGGAGCGCCGCGGCGTGGGTGGCGAGACGGCCGAGGACGACGTCGGTGGCGTCGATGACGATCCAGTCGTGCTGGACGTCTGCCGGCTTCGGTGAGAACGTGCGAGTCACAGGAGTGCTGCTTTCGTGTCGAGGTGAGGAGTCCGTGAATCCCACTCCGGTCGGGAGTTCCACGGGCAGAAGCACGGGGAACACCTCGGTTGGAGGGCTCATCTGACTGTCCGCGCGCGGGGCGCACAGACCAAGGTGAGAGCCTAGCCGACGCGGGGTACGTCGGTCAAACGCGGCCGACTGGCGGCCTGGAGGCGCGGGGCGGCCCCGCACCGCGCCTCCAGTCCGCCGCGCGGTCGCGCCCACCGCGCATGGTGAGCAGAAACGGTCGGGTCCGCTGTGCGAACCCGACCGTTCCTGCTCACCAAGTGCGCCCGTGGGGCGTGGGGACTACTCCGCAGCGGCCGCGGTCCTGCGGCGACGCACGATCAGCACGCCCGCGCCCACCGCGAGCAGCAGGAACGCCACCAGCGCACCGGCACCGAGGCCCGCAGCACCCGTGAACGCGAGCTGCCCATCCGTGGTGATCGTTATCGGGGTCCACCCGATCAGACTCCCGTCAGCAGCCGTCACCGCCAGACGATGCGCACCAGCCACCGTGTCCGCCGGGATCGTCACCCGAACCGTCCCGTCAGCAGCGACCACAGCCGTGCCGACCAGCGTCGGCTCCGAGAACAACCACACGTTCACCGTGTCACCGGCAGAAGCAGTCCCGACCGTCACCGTGATCGTCTCCCCCGCACGAGCCGACGCCGGAGCCGACACCCCGCCACGGTTCGCCTCCGTCAACAGCGACTCCGACGGCGCCACCGGAACAACCGGCGGGGTGATCCCGTCGACCGGCGGCACCGGCGTCGGGGTCGGCGTCGGCGTCGGGTTCGGCACCGGGGTCGGCGTCGGAGTCGGGGTCGGGGTCGGCACCGGCGTCGGGTCCGTGCCCGGGTCGGTGCCCGCGGCGTCGAGGTCGAACCCGACCAGGATCGGGTCGTGATCGCTCGCCCGGTACACGTCGTCGGTGTACAGGTTCGTCGCGTTGTAGTTGTAGCGGCTGTACTCCAGGCCCACCGACTCGACCGAGTTGATGTTCCAGATGTCCACGCCCGTGACCGTCTCGAGCGCGGCCTCCGACGCGAACACGTGGTCGAGCGAGCCGCTCAGGCCGGAGAACACGTACGAGTACTCGGTGCTGTCGAGCGCCGGGCCGAGGTCGGTGTAGCCGGCCTCGTCGAGGACGACCACCGGGTCCTCCTTGCTGTAGGCGTTGAAGTCGCCGAGCATGAACACCTTGTCGGTGCCGTACTGCTCCTGCATGTCGGTGGAGAAGGTCACGAGGGCCTTCGCCTGCTCGACGCGGTCGGCGTTCGAGGCCCCCTGCCCGTCGCCCTGGTCGGCGTTCTCGCCGGTGCCGGAGCCCTTGGACTTGAAGTGGTTCGCGATCACCAGGAAGTCGTCGTCCGCGGTGCCGCCGACCGGGCGGAACGCGTCCGCGACGGGCTGGCGGGCGTTCGTGAACGCGTCGTCGAGCAGGATCGTCGACTCGCCGACGGGCTCGACGCGGTCCTTCTTGTAGATGAGGGCGAGGCGGATGACGTCCTCGCTCGCGGGCACGACGGCCGGGGACTTCGCGTAGGCCCAGGTGTCCTGGCCGGTGGCGGCGTTGAGCGCGTCGACCAGGGTGGCCACGGCGGCGTCGCGGTCCTGACCGAAGCGGACGGAGTTCTCGATCTCCTCGAGCGAGACGACGTCGGCGTCCAGGCCGTTGATGGCCTTCACGATCTTGACCTGCTGGCGCAGGAAGTCCTCCTGCTCGGCGGCACCGCGGGCGTCGCAGCCCGAGTTCACCGTGACGGGGTCACCGGCACGGTCCGTGTAGTACTTGCAGCCGGTGAGCTCGTCGCCCGTGGTCGGGAAGTAGTTGAGCACGTTGAAGCCGGCGAGCTTCAGGTCGCCACCGACGTCCTGCGGTGCCGACTGGCGCACCTTCGAGAACGACGCCGGCAGGTCGGCGGCCGGGGTCGCACCCGTGATCGGCGCGGTCGGCTGGAACTTCCACCCGTTGTTGCGGTAGTCGAGGACGACCGGCTCGGTGAAGGTGGCGGCGGCCCCGACCGTGACCGGGCCCTGGGTGAGCCACGACACCGGGATGCCCTGGTTCGCCTGGGTCAGGAAGTTGGTGCTCGCACCGTCGTCGAGCGTGACCTTGCGCGCGGCGTTGTCGGCCTCGACGGCCTTCGCCTCGGCGCTGCCCGGTCGGCCGACCTCGGTCGGCTGGACCAGGCGCTTCGTGCCGCTGGCGAGCACGACCTCGCCGTACTGGTTCGTCGTGTAGTTGTCGGCGACGGTGTACGCCCCCTGCGGAGCGACGAGCATGCTCTCGAGCGACTCGCGCTGGGCGTCGGACGACGGGAACGCGACCGCGGCGGGCTGCGGTGCCGCGACGGTGTCGTCGAGCTGCTGCAGCGACGAGGCGCCTGACACCGTGAGCTCGGTCAGGCCGAAGTACTCGGACACGGCACCGGTGACCCGGACGTGGTCGCCCTCGTGCACCAGGCCGGCGGTGGCGGACGAGAAGACGAACACCGCGTCGGACGCGGTGTGGGCGCCGAGGTCGATGGCGCCGCCGGTGCCGGGGGTCTGGATCGTGTAGCCGTTGAAGCCGCCGGTGCCGTAGACCGCGGTGACGACGCCGTCGGTCGTGACGTTCTTGCCGGCGTACGGCGAGGTGCTTGTGGTGCCCTGCAGCTGGGCGATGGTCACCGTCTCGGCGGGGGTGCCGGGCGCGGGGGTCCCGCCGTCACCCGGGTCGGTCGGGTCCGTGGGCTCGGTCGGTGCCGTCGTCTCGCCCGCGGCGTTCCGCGGGGTGAGCGTCGTCGTCACGGAGAAGTCCGCACCGTTGACGTCGGTGTCCGTGGTGCCCTGACGGACCAGACCGTTCGGGACGGAGTTGTCCCCGGTCACGGTGCGCACGGCCGACTCGAACGTGTTCGAGGCGCCGTAGCCGAGCAGGTCGACCACGCCGTCGGTGCCGGTGGTGACGGGTCCGGCGGCGAGCGCCAGGGGTGCCGTGGCGTCGGACAGCACGAGCGTGCCCGTGGTGCCCGAGGGGTTGAGCGTCGCGGTGTCGTCGGCGGCGGGCAGGTCCTCGCCGGCCGGGGTGGCCCCGCCGTTGCCCGCCATCGACACCAGGAACGTGCCCTTCGCCGGCACGGTGCCCTGGAGTGCACTGGCCGAGAACGTGCCGGTGCCCGTGGCGGACCGGTACTGCAGCGACCAGCCGTCGAGCGACACGGCGGCGTCGGTCGGGTTGCCGATCTCGACGAACTTCTCGTTGTAGAACGCGCCCTTGCTCCCCGCCTTCAGGTAGGCCTCCTCGATGACGAGGTCGGTCCCCTCGGGGTTCGCGGTCGCTGCGGTGACGGTGACGAGTGGGGCCGCGAGGAGCGTCGCGGCCGCCGTGGCGCACAGCAGAGTGCGCCCGAGGGTGTTGGCCATGCCCGCACGCTACCGACCTGCGGGGTCGTTCAGGTTGCGTCGAGGTAAATGATTGCGTTCGGCAACATCAGCCGATCGGCGGCATCAGCCAATCGGCAGCCAGGTCCCGCCCACGCGTCGGACGGCCGGTCCGTGTCCCGGCAGCACGAGCGCCGGGAACGGCAGCGCCCGTGCCGACTCGAGCGCGCGGTCCTGGTCGGCGGTGAAGAACGGCGTGATCATCCGCGGCCGCGGGGCCCACGACCCCGGCTGGGTGTCGTGCCGACTGACGACCGCGTCGCCCGTGACGATCGCGTCCGCCGCGGGCAGCAGGTAGGCCGTCGAGCCGTCGGTGTGGCCGACGGCCGGGAACGGTGCGATCGCCCGACCCGCGAAGTCCGCACCGGTGAACGCGCGAGCGGACGGCACGGTCGTGGGTCGCAGGGCGTCGGAGCGGATCGCCCGCGCCAGCCAGGCGAGCACGCGGGGGCTGGCGAGCCGGCCGCCGATCTCCGCCGGGGTGACCTGCTGCCGCTCCGGTCCGCGCACGTTGGCGAGCTCGTCGGCGTGGGCGAGCACCTCGACGTCGGGGTACCGCTCGAGGATCCCGGGGATGCCCCCGATGTGGTCGACGTGTCCGTGCGTCACGTAGACGCGACGGAGGTCGGCCGGGTCGTGCCCGGCGGCTCGCACGGTGTCGAACACGAGGTCGGTGTCGGCCGGGTAGCCGGCATCGATCAGCGCGACGCCGTCCTCCTCCGCCAGCACCACCCAGTTGGACACGGGGCCCTCGACGAAGACGACTCCGGGGGCGACGGACACGACGGAACGGGGTTCGCGCGGGCTCATCCCTCGACGGTACCGTCCACCGACCGTCGGGCCCGGGTCTGCTCCGCCCGCTCCGCGAGCTCCGCGTCCGCCGGGTAGCCCACCTCGGTCAGGGTCAGTCCCTTCGCCGGCGCCGTCTTGAAGGCGCTCGTGCGTTCCTCGGCGGCGCGCAGTTCCTCGAGGCGGTCGGGGCCGAAGCGGCCCTCGCCGACGGCGATGGTCGCGCCGACCATGGCCCGCACCATCGAGTGGCAGAAGGCGTCGGCCTGGAGGCGCGCCACCAGCACGCCGTCCGGCTCGCGGTCCCAGCGGAACTGCTGCAACGTCCGGATGGTCGTCGCCCCCTCGCGCGGCTTGCAGAACGTCGCGAAGTCGTGCAGCCCGAGTAACGTCAGCGCACCGCGCTCCATCGCTGCCGGATCGAGCCGCGCCGCGTGCCAGACCGTGTGCCCACGACGACGTGGATCGCGCGGGGCGTCGGCGTCCGCGATCCGGTACTCGTACCGGCGCCAGAGCGGGGAGAACCGGGCGTCGAACCCCGCGGGCGCCACCGAGGCACCGGTCACGACGACGTCCCCCTCGGGTGCCGCGATGCCGTTGACCCGCTTGAGCAGCCCGTCGAGCGGTGACCGGCCCGTCCCGCGCTTGGCGGTGAGCGCTGCCCACTGTTCCGCCGACAGGTCCAGGTGCGCGACCTGCCCGGTGGCGTGCACCCCGGCGTCGGTGCGTCCGGCGACGGTGAGCAACGGCGGTTCGCCCCAGCGGGTGAAGACGGTGGCGAGTGCGGCCTCGAGGGCGCCCTGGACGGTCCGGAGCCCGGGCTGCCGGGCCCACCCGGAGAACGCCGCCCCGTCGTAGGCGATGTCCAGCCGGAGCCGCACGTCGCCCGTGCTGTCGGGGTCCTGGAAGCCGACCGTCTCGTCCACGTGACCACCGTAGCGGGGGTGATCCGTGCCTCCCGGCCCGCGCTCGGTCTGCCGGACGGCGGCCGCCCGTACCCGCTCAGCCGCGCGGACGGCCGAACGCCGACGGACCGGTCCGGGTGTCGAGGTCGTCGGTGGCGCGTCGCTCGGACTCGACGATCCCGCGCAGGGCGACGAGCGCGGCCGAGGTGACCGCGACGTGCGAGGGGTTCTCGCGCGATGCGTCGAGCGCGCTCTCGAGTCGTGCGATGGCCTCTTCGGCCTGGTCCTCCGGGGAGTCGCCGCGGATCGTGCTGGCGATCTTCCGCAGTGCCTCGGCGATGGGGGTGGCGAACGCGGGGTCGGGACGCCCGACGCCCTCGGACACCGGGCCGGAGCGTGCGACGAGCTCGGTGAGGTCGGTCGTGTACCAGGCGACCCGCTCCAGTGCGCGGAAACGTCCGCCGTCCTTCTGGAGCCGTGCTCGCGACCCGCGCAGGGCACCGCGGGGGTTGAGCCGACGGCTCTCGTGCGCGATCGCCACCCGTGACCGGACGTCCGCGATCGCACGGTCCAGGCGGTCCTGCTGGTGGTCCCACGCCTTCTCGTCGCGCTTGCCCTCCTCGAGCACGGCTGCCAGCCCGTCGAGGTGGTCCGCCAGCACGCCGTTCACCGCGTCGATGCGGTGTTCGGCGTCCCAGAAGTGCAGCGGCGGGAACACCAGGAAGTTGACCAGCAGCCCGACCACGACGCCCACGGCCATCTGCACCAGGTACCCGAGCGAGTAGCCCTCGGCGTGCGCGCCGCCGACGAGCAGGACGAAGAGCGCCGCGGTGGACACCCACGAGCTGCCCTCGCCCAGCACGCGGAACCCGCCGACGAGCACCCCGACGCCGACCGCCAGCGCGATCGCGAGGAAGCCGGGGTCGCCGACCCACATCGTGAACGCGGCGATGAGGATGCCGAGGGCGATCCCGACCAGGGTCTGCACGCCGCTCCGGATGCCCGCGAACACCGTGGTCTGCATCGCGACGACGGCGCCGAGTGGTGCGTAGTACGGGTACTCGGCCGCGACGCCCGGGATGTGCTGCGCCACGAGCCAGGCGATGACTGCAGCAGCGGCGGCCTTGCCGGCGTGCAGCAGGCGCGGCTGTGTGCCCGAGGTCCGGCTCCACCGCCAGACCCTCGTCCCCAGACCCGCAACGTGCTGGAACGCCATGACTTCCTTCCGTCGCACCCGGCCCGTGACGGTACGCCGAGCAGTCGGTGTGCACGACCAGCCTCGGACGCGAGGAAGCCCCCGCGACCTGGGTCGCGGGGGCTTCCTCGTGGTGGTGCAGCGCCCCGGAGGGCACCGGACTACTTGGTGTCGGCGTCGTCCGACTTCTCGGCGGCGTCGGCCTCGACCTCGGCAGCAGCCTCGGTCTCGGACTCGGTCTCGACCGGGGCGGACTCCTCGGTGGTCTCGGTCTCTTCGACCGGGGCCTCCTCGGTGGTCTCGTCGGCGGCGGGCTCGTCGACCGGGGCGGCAGCAGCGGCCGGAGCCGAGTTGCGCTTGACCGGAGCGGGCGTGCTCGAGACGGGCTCGAGGACGAGCTCGATCGACGCCAGCGGGGCGTTGTCGCCCTTGCGGAAGCCGAGCTTCGTGATGCGGGTGTAACCGCCCTGGCGGTCCTCGACCTGGGGGGCGATCTCGGTGAACAGCGTGTGCACGACGGACTTGTCGCGCAGGATGCTGATCACACGACGACGCGCGTGCAGGTCGCCGCGCTTCGCGAACGTGATGAGACGCTCGGCGACCGGACGGAGGCGCTTGGCCTTCGTCTCGGTGGTCGTGATGCGACCGTGCGTGAAGAGGGCGTTGGCGAGGTTGCTCAGGAGCAGGCGCTCGTGGGCGGGACCGCCACCGAGGCGGGGGCCCTTGGTGGGCTTCGGCATGTCAGTTCTCCAGTGGTGAAAGTGGTGCGCGCGGTGTCAGCGCGCTTGCGCGTGAGCGCGAGGTCAGTTGTTGGACTCGTCCTCGTCGTACCCGCTGTAGAAGTGGGCGCCGTCGAATCCGGGGACGGTGTCCTTGAGGGACAGGCCGAGCTCGGTGAGCTTGTCCTTGACCTCGTCCACCGACTTCTGACCGAAGTTGCGGATGTTCATGAGCTGCGTCTCCGACAGGGCGACGAGCTCGGACACCGTGTTGATGCCCTCCCGCTTCAGGCAGTTGTAGCTGCGGACCGACAGGTCGAGGTCCTCGATCGGGGTCTGCAGTTCGTTCGAGAGCACGGCGTCGACCGGCGCGGGGCCGATCTCGATGCCCTCTGCCGCCGTGTTGAGCTCGCGAGCGAGCCCGAACAGCTCGACCAGCGTGCGACCGGCCGACGCGATGGCGTCGCGCGGCGTGATGGCCGGCTTCGCTTCGACGTCGACGACCAGGCGGTCGAAGTCCGTGCGCTCACCGGCACGCGTCGCCTCGACGCGGTAGGTGACCTTCAGGACGGGCGAGTAGATCGAGTCGATCGGGATCTGACCGGCTTCGCTGAACTCGGAACGGTTCTGCGTCGCCGAGACGTAGCCACGGCCACGCTCGATCGTGAGCTCGAGCTCGAAGCGCGCGGTGTCGTTCAGGGTCGCGATGACGAGTTCCGGGTTGTGGATCTCGACGCCGGCCGGAGCGGAGATGTCCGCCGCGGTGACCTGACCGGCACCCTGCTTACGCAGGTACGCCGTGATGGGCTCGTCGTGCTCGCTGGAGACGACCAGGCTCTTGATGTTGAGGATGATCTCGGTGACGTCTTCCTTGACACCGGGAACGGTGCTGAACTCGTGGAGGACGCCGTCGATGCGGATGCTGGTGACAGCCGCGCCGGGGATCGAGGAGAGGAGCGTGCGGCGCAGCGAGTTGCCGAGGGTGTAACCGAAGCCCGGCTCGAGCGGCTCGATGACGAAGCGCGAGCGGTGCTCGGAGATCGGCTCCTCGGTCAGGGTGGGGCGCTGTGCAATGAGCACTGTGGGATTCCTTTCGGCGAAGTGTCCGCTATATGACACTTGGCGGTACGACGGGGCCGCATGGGCCCCGACGGGTCTGTTGAGTTGTGATCACGCGCACACACGTGCGCGATCGAACGACCAGGAATGGCCGCGGGCCCTGCCCGCCCTCGCCGGAACGGATCCGGTCAGGGGACGAGCAGGGCGCGGCCGGTTGCTCCTCGCGTCAGACGCGACGGCGCTTGGGCGGGCGGCACCCGTTGTGCGCCTGCGGCGTGACGTCGTTGATCGAGCCGACCTCGAGGCCAGCGGCCTGGAGGGAGCGGATCGCGGTCTCGCGACCCGAACCCGGGCCCTTCACGAAGACGTCGACCTTCTTGACGCCGTGCTCCTGCGCCTGACGCGCAGCGGACTCGGCAGCGAGCTGCGCCGCGAACGGCGTCGACTTGCGCGAACCCTTGAAGCCCACGGCACCCGAGGACGCCCAGCTGAGGACGGCACCCGACGGGTCGGTGATGCTGACGATCGTGTTGTTGAACGTGCTCTTGATGTGAGCCTGGCCCACAGCGACGTTCTTCTTCTCCTTGCGGCGCGGCTTGCGCGCGGCAGTCTTGGGGGTAGCCATCGGGGTCTCCTATCGAGCCTTCTTCTTGCCTGCCACGGTGCGCTTCGGTCCCTTGCGGGTACGAGCGTTGGTCTTGGTGCGCTGACCGCGCACCGGGAGACCACGACGGTGGCGAAGACCCTCGTAGCTGCCGATCTCGACCTTGCGGCGGATGTCGGCGGCGACCTCACGGCGGAGGTCACCCTCGACCTTGAAGTTGCCCTCGATGAAGTCACGGAGGGCGACGAGCTGGTCGTCGGTCAGGTCCTTGACGCGGATGTCACCGGAGATACCGGTCTCCGTCAGTGCCTGGACGGCGCGGGTACGGCCGACGCCGTAGATGTACGTGAGTGCGATCTCCACGCGCTTCTCGCGCGGGATGTCGACGCCTGCTAGACGTGCCATGTGATGGCTGCTCCTGTTGTCGATGGAGGTGTGGCGCAGTACCGGTGCTCGGGCCTCCGCCCCGAGGTGTCCCCCGGTCGTCGTGCGACCGGGTTCTGGTACTGCGTTGTCGATCTTCAGTTGTGGGTCGTGCTCGAGCAGCCTGGTGTCCGATGGACACCGTCGGCGCCGGTCACGCGCCCGGGACTAGCCCTGGCGCTGCTTGTGACGCGGGTTGCTCTTGCAGATCACCATGACGCGGCCCTTGCGGCGAATCACACGGCAGTGTTCGCAGATGGGCTTGACGCTGGGGTTGACCTTCATGGTTCTTTCCTCGTGCTCGCTGGCTTCGTGCTCGGCAGGATTGCCGTGCCGTTCCTTTCCAGCTCGCGGATCACTTGTAGCGGTAGACGATCCGGCCGCGGGTCAGGTCGTACGGGCTCAGCTCCACGATCACGCGGTCCTCGGGGAGGATGCGGATGTAGTGCTGGCGCATCTTCCCGGAGATGTGCGCGAGGACCTTGTGTCCGTTCGTCAGCTCAACGCGGAACATCGCGTTGGGCAGAGCTTCGAGCACCGAGCCTTCGATCTCGATGACGCCGTCTTTCTTGGCCATAGCCTCACTGTCGCTTGGTTGTGGAACAGGTGTGATCCCCGAACCGGTCTGCGGGTCGGTCGCCACACCCGAGAGGGCATGACACACCAAAGATCGATCTTATGTGGTAAACCCGCAATTGCCAAGTGGGGACGCGGAACACCCCACGTCTGGGGCTTCCGGGGCCGTGCCTGAGCGTTGCACAGTGGTTTGACGGCGCGCTCCGGGCGCACACATGCGCGCGAACCGTAGTTTTGCTCCGCAGCCACGTCCGTCGCACCCGCAGCTCGCGCCGGACCACCGAACGGAGAACACGTGCCCGACGCCATCCGACGCCCCTTCGCCAGCCACGGCAAGCAGGCCCGTCGCCGGGGTTGGGGCACGTTCGTCACCGTCGTCGCGTCCGCCGTCGCCGTCCTGCTCGTCAGCGGCACGAGCGTCGCCGCGATCGCCGGGGCACAGCTCGCCACCGCGCCGCAGACCGTCGCGCTGAGCACCGACGACCAGAGCACCGCGAAGACGGCGGACATCTCGGCGATCAAGGGCGGGGCGAACATCCTGCTCATCGGGAGCGACACCCGGGTCGGCCAGTTCGACTCCGACGAGGACGTCGAGGGCGCCCGCAACGACGTCACGATGCTCATCCACATCTCGGCGGACCACCAGCAGCTCACCGCGGTCAGCTTCCCCCGCGACCTGATGGTCCCCATCCCGGCCTGCACGAACCCCGCGACCGGCACGACCTACCCGGCTTCCACCTCGGCGATGTTCAACACCGCGCTCGGCAACGGCGGTGTCTCCTGCGTCGTGGACACGGTCGAGAACCTGACCGGCCTGAGCATCCCCTACGCCGGGCTCATCACGTTCGACGGCGTGATCGAGATGTCGAACGCCCTCGGCGGTGTGGACGTCTGCGTCGCCGAGCCGATCGACGACACGTTCACCGGCCTGCACCTCACGACGGGCTCGCACTCCCTCGAGGGCTCGGACGCCCTGGCCTTCCTGCGCACCCGCCACGGGGTCGGCGACGGCAGCGACCTCGCCCGCATCAGCTCGCAGCAGGTGTTCCTGTCGGCGCTCCTCCGCAAGGTCACCTCGGACGGCACGCTCTCGAACCCGATCACGCTCTACAAGCTGGCCGGCGCCGCCCTGTCCAACATGACGCTGTCCGACGGCCTGGCCCAGACCGGCACCCTCGTCAAGCTCGCGGCAGCCCTGCGCGGGATGAGCACGGCCAACATGCTCTTCGTGCAGTACCCGGTGGCCGACGACCCCGCCGACAGCGCCCGCGTGATCGTCGACCAGGAGACGGCCCACACACTGAACGTGGCGCTGCAGAACGACGTCCGGTCGTCGCTGAGCGACTCGAGCACCGGTCGCGCCTCCGAGGAGTCGCCGTCGAGCGGCGGGACGTCGAGCAGCACCGGGTCGTCCGGCTCCTCAGGGTCGTCCGGCACCTCGGGTTCGTCCGGGACCTCGTCGTCCGCCGGCACACCGTCGGCGACGTCGAGCGCGACCGCCACGCGGACGCCGACCGCGTCGGCGACGCCGCTGCCCTCGTCGATCACCGGGCAGAGCGCCTCCGAGGAGACCTGCTCCGTCGGCAACTGACGCGACGCCACGGCGCGTGCGCCCGGCGGTGGTCGGGTGGGTCCACGCGACGTCTTCGACGCGGCGGACGCCAGCCGGGCCTCCCGGCCGTCGCATCGTACGGAGACACCCAGCGTGGGCACCGCGTGCGGACTGGAGGCCCGTCCTACGGGATCGGGACGGGCGTCACACCCAGCGGGGCCAGGCCCCGAGCGCCGCCGTCGGCGGCCGTGAGCACCCAGATGCCGGCCGCGTGCACCGCGACGCTGTGCTCCCAGTGCGCGGCGTCCGAGCCGTCGAGCGTCCGGACCGTCCACTCGTCGTCGTCCGTCGAGCTGTTGATGGCGCCGGCCGTGACCATCGGCTCGATGGCGACCACCAGCCCCGGCTTGACGGCAGGGCCGGCGCCACGGACGCGGTAGTTGAAGACCGGCGGTTCCTCGTGCATCGACCGGCCGATGCCGTGGCCGGTGTAGTCCTCGACGATGCCCCACGCACCGGTCTCGTCGATCGCGTCCTCCACGGCGGAGCCGACCTCGTGCAGGTTCTTCGCGTGGGCGAGCGCGGAGATGCCGTGCCAGAGCGACCGCTCGGTCGTGTCGCAGAGCGTCTGACGGGCTGCGGTGACCGCAGCGTCGCCGCCGGGCACGACGGTCGTGAACGCGCTGTCGCCGTTCCAGCCGTCGACCTCGGCGCCGGCGTCCACCGACACGATGTCGCCGGGCGCGAGCACGCGCTCACCGGGGATCCCGTGCACGATCTCGTCGTTCACCGACACGCACAGCGTGTGGCGGTAGCCGGGCACGAGCTGGAAGTTCGGGACTCCACCGCCGTCCCGGATGGTGCGCTCGGCGATCGCATCGAGTTCACCGGTGGTGATCCCGGGGCGGATCGCTGCACGGACGGCGTCGAGCGCCTCGGCGGTCAGCAGACCCGGCCGGACCATCGCCCGGAGCTCGTCCGGGGTCTTGTAGATCGAGGGCTTCTTGAACCGCACCACGCTGGTCAGACGGTCGCGGAGAGCCCGCGGCCCGCCAGTGCCGTCTGGATGCGGTCGCCGACCTCGTCGATGGCGCCGAGGCCGTCGACGTCGACGACGAGGCCACGCTCGCCGTACGCCGCCACGATGGGCGCCGTCTGCTCGGCGTAGACCTGCTGGCGACGACGGATCGTCTCCTCGTTGTCGTCGCTGCGGCCCTGGTCCTCGGCGCGCTTGAGCAGGCGACCGACGAGCTCGTCCTGGTCGGCGACGAGCTGCACGACGGCGTCGATCCCGGTGCCCTGCTCAGCGAGCAGTGCGTCGAGGTACTCGACCTGACCGACCGTGCGCGGGTAGCCGTCCAGCAGGAAGCCGTGCTCGGCATCGGGCTCCTGCAGGCGGGACTTCACGAGCTCGTTCGTCAGGGAGTCCGGCACGTAGTCGCCGGCGTCCATGATCGCCTTCGCCTGCACACCGAGGGGCGTGCCCTCTGCCACGTTCTTGCGGAAGATGTCCCCGGTCGAGATCGCGGGGATCCCGAAGGAGTCGGCGATGCGGCCGGCCTGGGTGCCCTTCCCGGCTCCGGGAGGTCCGACGATGATGAGACGTGCGCTCAACGGAGAAGCCCTTCGTAGTGACGCTGCTGCAGCTGCGAGTCGATCTGCTTCACGGTCTCGAGACCGACACCCACGATGATGAGGATGCTCGCGCCACCGAACGGGAAGTTCTGGTTCGCGCCGAACAGCGCCAGTGCTGCCAGCGGGATGAGCGCGATGAGACCGAGGTAGAGCGAGCCGGGCAGCGTCACCCGGGTGAGGACGTAGTCGAGGTACTCGGCGGTCGGACGACCGGCACGGATGCCGGGGATGAACCCGCCGTACTTCTTCATGTTGTCGGCGACCTCTTCGGGGTTGAAGGTGATCGCCACGTAGAAGTACGTGAACCCGACGATGAGCAGGAAGTACAGGACCATGTAGAACCAGTTGTCACCCGAGGTCAGGTTGTTCTGGATCCAGGTCACCCACGCGGCCGGCTCGGAACCGTCCGAGGGCTGGTTGAACTGCGCGATCAGGGCCGGCAGGTACAGCAGCGACGAGGCGAAGATGACGGGCACGACGCCGGCCATGTTCACCTTGATCGGGATGTAGGTGTTGTTGCCGCCGTACGTCCGCCGCCCGACCATGCGCTTGGCGTACTGCACAGGGATCCGCCGCTGTGACTGCTCGACGAACACGACGGCCATCATGATCACGAGTCCGACCAGGATCACGAACAGGAAGAGCTCGAACGACTGCGACTGCTCGATCGCCCAGAGCGCCGACGGGAACTGCGCCGCGATCGACGTGAAGATCAGGAGCGACATGCCGTTGCCGATGCCGCGCTCGGTGACGAGCTCGCCCATCCACATGATGAGGCCGGTACCGGCGGTCAGCGTGACGACCATCAGCATGATGGCGTACCAGCTGTCGTTCGAGATGATCGACGTGCAGGACGCGGAGGCGTTGGTGCCGAACAGGGCGCCGGAGCGGGCGACCGTGATCAGGGTCGTGGACTGCAGGACACCGAGCGCGATCGTGAGGTAGCGCGTGTACTGCGTCAGCTTGGCCTGGCCCGACTGGCCCTCCTTGTAGAGGGTGTCGAAGTGCGGGATGACCACACGCAGCAGCTGCACGATGATCGACGACGTGATGTACGGCATGATGCCGAGCGCGAAGACCGAGAGCTTCAGCAGCGCGCCGCCGGAGAAGAGGTTGATGAGGTCGTAGAGACCGCCGGAGGACGACGCGCTGGCGAGACAGCTCTGCACGGCGGCGTAGTCGACGAACGGTGCCGGGATGTACGACCCGAGACGGAACAGCGCGATGATCGCGAGGGTGAAGCCGATCTTCTTGCGAAGATCAGGGGTGCGCATGATGCGCGCGACCGCTCTGAACACGATGACTCCGAACTTGTGGGACCGGGGCCGTCGATCGCGGCCGGACCGGTTTCGGTCGGCAGGGCCGACCCGGCTGGCGGATGCCGGCCACTGTCAAGGAAACCGTAACGGCGGCCCGTGCGCAAACGCACGGGCCGCCGACGGGGGTTACTGGGAGACGGTGCCGCCAGCAGCCACGATCTTCTCGGCGGCGGACGCCGAGACCTTGTCGACCGTGACCGTGATCTTCACGGTGATGTCACCCTGACCGAGAACCTTGACCTTCTCGTTCTTGCGGACGGCGCCCTTGGCGACCAGGCCCGCAACGGTGACGTCGCCACCATCGGGGTAGAGCTCCGAGATCTTGTCCAGGTTCACGACCTGGTACTCGACCCGGAACGGGTTCTTGAACCCGCGGAGCTTCGGGGTGCGCATGTGCAGCGGCATCTGCCCACCCTCGAAGCCGACCCGGACCTGGTAACGGGCCTTCGTGCCCTTGGTACCACGCCCAGCGGTCTTGCCCTTCGAGCCCTCACCGCGACCAACACGGGTGCGGTCCTTCTTGGCGCCCTCTGCAGGACGGAGGTGGTGCAGCTTCAGCACCTGCACGCGCTCGTTCTTCTCGTCGCTCATGCGTCGACCTCCTCGACCTTCACGAGGTGCGCCACCGTCGCGATGTACCCGCGGTTCTGGGAGTTGTCCTCACGCTCGACCGAACGGCCGATGCGCTTGAGGCCCAGGCTGCGCAGGGTGTCGCGCTGGTACTGCTTCTCGCTGATAACGGACTTGATCTGCGTGATCTTCAGCATCGCCATCACGCACCTGCCTTCTCGGTCGCGGCACGCAGGGCTGCGGCCTCGGCCTGGAGCAGACGGGCCGGGACGACCCGCTCGACGTCGAGGCCACGACGGCTCGCGACGGCGCGGGGCTCCTCGAGCTGCTTCAGGGCCTCGACGGTCGCGTGCACGATGTTGATGGTGTTCGACGAGCCGAGCGACTTGCTCAGGACGTCGTGGATGCCGGCGCACTCGAGCACGGCGCGGACCGGACCACCGGCGATGACACCGGTACCGGGGCCGGCCGGACGCAGGAGGACGACGCCAGCGGCGGCTTCACCCTGCACCGGGTGCGGGATCGTGTTGCCGACGCGGGGGACGCGGAAGAAGTTCTTCTTCGCCTCTTCGACACCCTTGGAGATCGCCGTGGGGACCTCCTTGGCCTTGCCGTAGCCGACGCCCACGAGGCCGTTGCCGTCACCGACGACGACGAGCGCCGTGAAGCTGAAGCGACGACCACCCTTGACGACCTTCGAGACGCGGTTGATGGTCACCACGCGCTCGAGGAACTGGCTGTCGCCACCGCGGTTGTTGCGGTCGCGGCCCTGCTGACGGTCACGACCGCCACCACGACGGCCACGGTTGTCAGCGGAGTCGCGGTTGTTCGACGCGGAGCCCGCGGCGGTCTCGACCGGACGCTCGGCGACGGCAGGTGCCTCCGCCTCCTTGCCGGTCTTGGCGCCCTCGGTGGTCGCCTCGGCGGTTGCGTCGGTGGCCGTGGCCTCCGTGCTCGCCTCGGTGGTCTCCGTGGTCTCGACAGCCTCGGTCTCCGTGGCCTCGACGGCCTCGGTCTTGGCGTCTTCGTTGGTGTTCGCGTTGTCGCTCACAGGTTCAGCCCTCCTTCACGGGCACCATCGGCGATCGCGGCGACGCGACCGGCGTACTTGCTGCCACCGCGGTCGAAGACCACGGCCTCGACGCCAGCCGACTTCGCGCGCTCGGCGAGGAGCTCACCGACGCGACGGGCCTTGGCGGTCTTGTCGCCGTCGAACGAGCGGAGGTCTGCCTCCATCGTCGAGGCGCTTGCGAGGGTGTGACCCTTCGAGTCGTCGATGACCTGCACGAACACGTGACGCGACGAGCGGGTGACGGCGAGACGGGGACGAGCCTCGGTGCCGGTGATCTTCTTGCGGAGACGGTTGTGACGACGCGCCTTGGCGGCCGCCTTGCTCTTGCCTCGTGTCTTGAGGAGTCCCATGATCACTTACCTGACTTTCCGGCCTTGCGGCGCACGTTCTCGCCGGCGTAACGGACACCCTTGCCCTTGTAGGGCTCGGGCTTCCGGAGCTTCCGGATGTTCGCGGCGACCTCGCCGACAGCCTGCTTGTCGATACCGGCGACGGTGACCTTGTTGTTGCCCTCCACCGCGAAGCTGATGCCCGCCGGCGGCTCGACCGTGATCGAGTGGGAGTACCCGAGGGCGAACTCGAGGTTCGAGCCCTTGGCCGCGACACGGTAACCCGTACCGACCACCTCGAGGCCCTTGGTGTAGCCCTGGGTCACGCCGATGATGTTGTTGGCGATGAGGGTCCGGGTCAGTCCGTGGAGCGAACGCGACTCGCGCTCGTCGTCCGGACGGGTGACGAGGACCTGGTTCTCCTCGACCTTGGCCTGGATGGGCTCAGCGATGACGAGCGCGAGCTCGCCCTTCGGGCCCTTGACCGCCACGTTCTGACCGTCAACGGAGACGGTGACGCCGGCGGGGATGTCGATGGGGAGACGTCCGATTCGTGACATTGTCGATCACCACACGTAGGCGAGGACTTCCCCACCCACGCCCTTCTGCTCGGCTTCGCGGTCGGTCAGGAGGCCGGAGGAGGTCGAGAGGATCGCCACGCCGAGGCCACCGAGGACCTGGGGGATCTCCGTCGACTTCGCGTAGACCCGGAGGCCCGGCTTCGAGACGCGCTTGATGCCGGCGATCGAACGCTCGCGCTCGGGGCCGTACTTCAGGTCGATGGTGAGGGTCTGCCCGACTCGGGCGTCCTCCACCTTCCACTCGCTGATGTAGCCCTCACGCTTGAGGATGTCGGCGATGTTCTTCTTGAGCTTGGAGCTCGGGAGCGCGACTGCGTCGTGGTGCGCGGAGTTCGCGTTCCGCAATCTGGTCAGCATGTCTGCGACCGGATCGGTCATCGTCATGATGTTCGTCCATTTCTCGCCTGGTTTCGACACCCGTTCCACGAATGCCGACCTGAGCGATCGAGTGATCCCGGGGCGGTTCCCCGAGATCGGTGTGTTCGTGCGTGCGGGCCGGAGGACGTGAATCCTCCGGCCCGCACCGCCCGAAGTAGTTTAGACCGTCTGCTCGTTGGAGCGGAACGGGAAGCCGAGCTGGCGGAGCAGCGCGCGTCCCTCGTCGTCCGTCTTCGCGGTGGTGACGACAGTGATGTCGAAGCCGCGGACACGGTCGATGCGGTCCTGGTCGATCTCGTGGAACACGGACTGCTCCGTGAGACCGAACGTGTAGTTGCCGTTGCCGTCGAACTGCTTGTCGCTGAGACCGCGGAAGTCGCGGATGCGGGGCAGTGCGAGCGTCACCAGGCGGTCCAGGAACTCCCACGCGCGGTCACCACGGAGGGTGACGTGCGCGCCGATGGCCTGACCCTCGCGCAGCTTGAACTGTGCGATGGACTTGCGGGCGATGTTGACCTGGGGCTTCTGACCCGTGATCGCCGTGAGGTCCTTGATGGCCCCCTCGATGATCTTGGAGTCACGAGCGGCCTCGCCGACACCGGTGTTCACGACGACCTTGACCAGGCCGGGGACCTGGTTGACGTTCGCGTAACCGAACTGCTCGGTGAGGGCCGTCTTGATCTCGGCCAGGTACTTCTGCTTGAGGCGCGGCTGGATCTTGCCAGCGGGCGCAGCAGTCGTGTCAGTCATCAGAGCTTCTCACCAGACTTCTTCGCGTAGCGGACACGGACGGTCTTCTTGACGCCGTCCTTCTCCACCTCTTCGGTGCGGAAGCCGACACGCGTCGGCTTCTTCGTCTTCGGGTCGACGAGTGCGACGTTCGAGACGTGGATCGAGGCTTCGTGCTGCTCGATGCCACCGGTCTTCGAACCACGCTGCGTCTGACCGACGCGGACGTGCTTCGTGACGAAGTTCACGCCCTCGACGACGACGCGGTTCTTGTCCTTGAGGACCTCGATGACCTTGCCCTGCTTGCCACGGTCGCCGCCACGCTCCTGCGTCGCGCCCGTGATGACCTGGACGAGGTCACCCTTCTTGATGTTCGCCATGGCTTACAGCACCTCCGGCGCGAGCGAGATGATCTTCATGAACTTCTTGTCACGGAGCTCGCGACCGACCGGACCGAAGATGCGCGTACCGCGCGGGTCGCCGTCGGCCTTGAGGATCACTGCCGCGTTCTCGTCGAACTTGATGTAGGAGCCGTCCTGACGACGGGTCTCCTTCTTGGTGCGAACGATGACTGCCTTGACGACGTCACCCTTCTTCACGTTGCCGCCGGGGATGGCGTCCTTCACCGTGGCGACGATGACGTCACCGAGGCCGGCGTAGCGACGACCCGAGCCACCGAGCACGCGGATGGTCAAGATCTCCTTGGCACCCGTGTTGTCGGCGACCTTCAGGCGGGATTCCTGCTGAATCACTGCTGTCTCCTATTCCGAAGCAGGCCGAGGCCTACTTGGCCTTCTCGAGGATCTCGACCAGGCGCCAGCGCTTGGAGGCGCTGAGGGGACGGGTCTCGCTGATCACGACGAGGTCGCCGACACCAGCGGTGCCGAGCTCGTCGTGGGCCTTCACCTTGGACGTACGACGGATGATCTTGCCGTAGAGCGCGTGCTTCACGCGGTCCTCGACCTCGACCACGATGGTCTTGTCCATCTTGTCGCTCGTCACGTAGCCGCGACGCGTCTTGCGGTAGCCGCGAGTGAGGGCGGCGGAGTTCTTCTCTTCGTTCGCCATTACTTCTCCTCGGCGGTCTCGGCCTCGGTCGACTCGGCCGGCTTGTCAGCCTTCTTCGTCGTCTTCTTGGCCTTGGGGGCGGTCTCGACGGGCGCGGGAGTGGCACGGATGCCGAGCTCGCGCTCGCGGAGGACGGTGTAGATGCGGGCGATGTCGCGCTTGACGGCACGGAGACGACCGTGGCTCTCCAGCTGGCCGGTGGCCGACTGGAAGCGGAGGTTGAAGAGTTCCTCCTTGGCCTTCTTCAGCTCGTCAGCGAGACGCTCGTTCTCGAACGTGTCGAGCTCCGTCGGACGGAGCTCCTTGGAACCGATCGCCATTATGCGTCGCCCTCCTCGCGCTTGATGATGCGTGCCTTGAGGGGCAGCTTGTGGATTGCACGAGTCAACGCCTCACGGGCGATCTCCTCGCTGACGCCGGAGAGCTCGAAGAGCACCCGGCCCGGCTTCACGTTCGCGACCCACCACTCGGGCGAACCCTTACCGGAACCCATGCGGGTCTCGGCGGGCTTCTTGGTCAGCGGACGGTCCGGGTAGATGTTGATCCAGACCTTGCCACCACGCTTGATGTGACGCGTCATGGCGATACGAGCGGACTCGATCTGACGGTTGGTCACGTACGCCGGGGTGAGGGCCTGGATGCCGTAGTCGCCGAAGCTGACCTTGGTACCACCGGTGGCCTGACCCGAACGCTTCGGGTGGTGCTGCTTGCGGTGCTTGACTCGACGGGGAATAAGCATGGTTACGCCTCAACTCCTGCGCCGGCAGGCGCGTCCTGCGGGGCCTGCTGCGGACGACGGTCACCGCGGTCGCCGCCACGACGGTCGCCGCCACGGTCGCCACGCTCACCGCGCGGGCCGCCACGACGCTCCGGGCGCGACGAACGCTGGTTCGCCTGCTCGCGAGCGAGCTCCTTGTTCGTGATGTCGCCCTTGTAGATCCAGACCTTCACGCCGATGCGGCCGAACGTGGTCCGGGCCTCGTAGAAGCCGTAGTCGATGTTCGCGCGGAGGGTGTGCAGCGGCACACGGCCTTCGCGGTAGAACTCCGAACGCGACATCTCGGCGCCGCCGAGACGACCCGACACCTGGATGCGGACACCCTTGGCGCCGGCGCGCTGTGCACCCTGCAGGCCCTTGCGCATGGCGCGACGGAACGCGACACGAGCGGAGAGCTGCTCGGCGATGCCCTGCGCGACGAGCTGGGCCTCGGTCTCGGGGTTCTTGACCTCGAGGATGTTCAGCTGGATCTGCTTCTTGGTGAGCTTCTCGAGCTCACCGCGAACGCGCTCCGCCTCGGCGCCGCGGCGGCCGATGACGATGCCCGGACGAGCCGTGTGGATGTCCACGCGGACACGGTCACGGGTGCGCTCGAGCTCGATGCGTGCGACGCCGGCGCGGTCGAGGGTCTTCTTCAGGTACTCGCGCACCTTGATGTCCTCGGCCACGTAGTCGGCGTAACGCTGACCGGCCTTCTTGCTGTCGGTGAACCAGTGCGAGACGTGGTCCGTCGTGATCCCGAGACGGAAGCCGTACGGGTTGACCTTCTGGCCCATTACTTGCTCGCCTTCTTGCTCGTCGCGGCAACCTCGGCCTCGTCGGGCGTCGCGAGGACGACCGTGATGTGGCTGGTGCGCTTGTTGATGCGGAAGGCGCGGCCCTGGGCGCGCGGCTGGAACCGCTTCAGGGTCGTGCCCTCGTCGACGAAGACGCGGCTCACGTAGAGGTCGCGCTCGTCGAGGAAGCTGTTCGTCGAGTCCGCCTTGACCCGTGCGTTCGCGATCGCCGAGGCGACCAGCTTGTACACGGGCTCCGAAGCGCCCTGGGGGGCGAACTTCAGGATGGCGAGGGCCTCGTGGGCCTGCTTGCCGCGGATCAGCTCGATGACGCGACGGGCCTTCTGAGGCGTGACGCGGATGTGTCGCACGCGTGCGATCGACTCCACCATTTCGTTCCTCCTCTGCGTCGCCGCCTCAGCGGCGACGGCCCTTCTTGTCGTCCTTCACGTGACCACGGAAGGTGCGGGTCGGCGCGAACTCGCCGAGCTTGTGACCGACCATCGACTCGGTGACGAACACCGGGATGTGCTTGCGGCCGTCGTGGACGGCGATCGTGTGCCCGAGCATGTTCGGGACGATCATCGACCGACGCGACCACGTACGGATCACGTTCTTGGTGTTGGCCTCGTTCTGCGTGACGACCTTGCGGAGCAGGTGCTCGTCGACGAAGGGGCCCTTCTTCAGACTGCGTGGCATCTTCTGAACTCCTACTTGCGCTTCTTGCCGGCGTTACGGCGACGGACGATGAGCTTGTCGCTCGGCTTGTTCGGCTTGCGCGTACGGCCCTCGGACTGGCCCCAGGGGCTGACCGGGTGACGACCACCGGACGTCTTGCCCTCACCACCACCGTGCGGGTGGTCGACCGGGTTCATGGCGACACCACGGACGGTCGGGCGGACGCCCTTCCAGCGCATGCGGCCGGCCTTGCCCCAGTTGATGTTCGACTGCTCGGCGTTGCCGACCTCGCCGATCGTGGCGCGGCAGCGTGCGTCGACGTTGCGGACCTCGCCCGACGGCAGACGGAGCTGCGCGTAGGGGCCGTCCTTGGCGACGAGACGCACCGAGGCGCCGGCGGAGCGGGCCATCTTGGCGCCGCCACCGGGGCGGAGCTCGATGGCGTGCACGACGGTACCCACGGGGATGTTGCGCAGCGGCAGGTTGTTGCCGGGCTTGATGTCGGCGCCGGGGCCCTGCTCGATGACGTCGCCCTGCTTCAGCTTGTTCGGCGCGATGATGTACCGCTTCGTGCCGTCCACGTAGTGCAGGAGCGCGATGCGCGCAGTGCGGTTGGGGTCGTACTCGATGTGAGCGACCTTGGCGTCGACGCCGTCCTTGTCGGAGCGACGGAAGTCGATCACGCGGTACTGGCGCTTGTGGCCACCACCGATGTGACGCGTGGTGATACGGCCGGAGCTGTTGCGACCACCGGTCTTCGGCAGCGGACGAAGCAGTGACTTCTCCGGAGTCGAACGGGTGATCTCAGCGAAGTCGGCGACCGACGAGCCGCGACGACCGGGGGTCGTCGGCTTGTAGTTACGAATAGCCATGATTTATCCCTCTGGTCCTCAGCCGACAGCCGTGAAGATGTCGATCGAACCGGACTTGAGCGTCACGATGGCGCGCTTGGTGTCCTTGCGCTTGCCGAGACCGAACTTGGTGCGACGGGTCTTGCCCGGGCGGTTCAGCGTGTTGATGCTCGCGACCTTGACGTCGAAGATCTTCTCGATGGCGAGCTTGATCTCGGTCTTGTTCGAGCGGGGGTCCACGATGAACGTGTACTTGCCCTGGTCGATGAGCGCGTAGCTCTTCTCCGAGACGACCGGCGAGATGATGACGTCGCGCGGGTCCTTGTTGAAGCCGCTCATGCGGTGATCTCCTTCGCGGTCTTCGACGCGATGAAGGCGTCGAGGGCGCTCTTGCTGAAGACGACGGCGTCCGAACGCAGCACGTCGTAGGCGTTGAGCTGGCCGTACGAGAGCGCGTGGACGTTCGACAGGTTGCGGATCGACTTGAGCGTCAGCTCGTCGTCCGTCTCGAGCACGACGAGCACGTTCTTGACGGGCGCGACCTTCTCGAGGAGCGTGCGGGCGGTCTTGGTCGACGGCAGTTCAGCCGCGACGAAGCCCTCCACAGCGGAGATGCGGCCACCGCGGGCGCGGTCCGAGAGCGAGCCGAGCAGAGCAGCGGCGATCATCTTCTTCGGGGTGCGCTGCGAGTAGTCGCGCGGGGTCGGTCCGTGGACGACGCCACCGCCGGTGTGCTCCGGAGCACGGACGGAACCCTGACGGGCGCGGCCGGTGCCCTTCTGCTTGAACGGCTTGCGACCGGCACCGCGGACTTCGCCACGGTTCTTGGTCTTGTGGGTGCCCTGACGCGCGGCTGCGAGCTGCGCGGTGACGACCTGGTGGATCAGCGGGACGTTGGTCTCGACGTCGAAGAGAGCTGCGGGGAGCTCGACGGTGCCGGACTTGGCACCCGATGCGTCGAGGACGTCGATCGTGGTTGCGGTCGTGGTGGCCATGATCACTTACCCTTCACGGCGGTGCGGACGAAGACGGAGCGGCCACGAGCACCGGGGACGGCGCCCTTGACGAGCAGCAGACCCTTCTCGGCGTCGACGGCGTGCACCGTGAGGTTGAGGACGGTCACGCGGTCGCCACCCATACGACCAGCCATGCGCATGCCCTTGAAGACGCGCGACGGGGTCGAGGAAGCACCGATCGAGCCGGGCTTGCGGTGGTTGCGGTGCGCACCGTGCGAGGCGCCGACGCCGTGGAAGCCGTGGCGCTTCATGACACCGGCGAAGCCCTTGCCCTTGGAGGTACCGACGACGTCGACCTTCTGGCCCGCCGTGAACGTGCCGTCCACGGTGAGCTCCTGGCCGAGCGTGTACTCAGCGGAGTCGTTGGTACGGATCTCGGTGAGGGTGCGACGCGGGGTCACGCCAGCGGCCTCGAAGTGGCCAGCGGCCGGCTTGTTGACCTTGCGCGGGTCGATGGCGCCGGCGGCGATCTGGATCGCCTCGTAGCCGTCGCGCTCAGCGTTGCGGATCTGGGTGACCACGTTCGGGCCGACCTCGATGACGGTGACGGGGATGAACTTGTTGTTCTCGTCCCACACCTGGGTCATCCCGAGCTTCTTGCCGAGGAGGCCCTTGACGGTCTTGGTTGAGTTCGCCATTGGTCAGCCCCCTTACAGCTTGATCTCGATGTTGACGTCTGCCGGCAGGTCGAGTCGCATGAGCGAGTCCACGGCCTTCGGCGTCGGGTCGACGATGTCGATGACCCGCTTGTGCGTGCGCTTCTCGAAGTGCTCGCGCGAGTCCTTGTACTTGTGAGGGGAACGGATCACTGCGATCACGTTCTTCTCGGTGGGGAGCGGCACCGGGCCGACCACGGTTGCACCGGCACGGGTCACCGTGTCGACGATCTTCCGGGCCGACGTGTCGATGACCTCGTGGTCATACGACTTGAGCCGGATGCGGATCTTCTGTCCCGCCATGTGTCTCTTGTCCTCTCTGCGCCGCGCACCCTCTGGCCGCCTGACGCCGCTCGGTTCCGCATTCCTGCGGACCGTGCTGTTTTCCTGAACCAACCGGCCGCATCCACTGGGGATGACCGCTGTTCACCTGTCAACCTCGCGGGCGACCGTGGCCGTCCAGCGTGGGCAATCGACTGCCTCGTGCTCCGGGCGCAGCAGTGGTACACCGCGTCCGTCACCCTTCGGGGAGTCGTGTTCTGCTGCCTGCGGCCCAACCCAGCCCTGCTGAACAAGGGGGTTGTGCACTGCCAGAGCAGTGATCCTGTGGGCGTACACCCACGGGGAATTCGGAACCGGACAAGTCTCGCATAGCCCCGGCCCACGTGCAACCCGGGCGTGTCGCGAATTACCGGGCGTGTCCCGCCGGCTCGCTTGCCCGGATCCACGCGGATCGGACGGCCTGGAGGCCCGGCTCGGCCTCGCAACGCGACGCACCCTCCGGACGGGGTCCGGAGGGTGCGTCGACACGGGTCAGGAGACCGTCACTCGGCGGTCACCGGGGGCACGAACCACGGCGGGAACACGGCCACTCGAGGAGCGTGTCCACCGTGGTCGGCGAGCACGGCGCGGACGGTCTGCCGAGCCTTGTCGTTCGGCACGCCGATGACCGCGACCGACGTGAACGGCACGCTCGGTCCGGCGAGCAGCTCGAGGCCGTGCATCTCCGGGTCCGTGAAGTCGGTGCGACGGATCAGGTTCGTGCCGGCGTCGGGACCGACGGCGAACCGGACGTCGTCGGCGTCGGCGTCCTGGTCGGCGACGATCACCGAGGCACCGAACGCGGAGACCGGCACGACGAGCACGACGTAGTCGATCGCCCGGGTGCGGCGGGCGGCGTCCGACCAGCGCTCGCCCTCGGCGCCCGTACGGAGCTCGTCCCAGCGGGTGGCGTCGGGTGACAGCGTGAACGGCACGTGGCCGGCGATCGAGGAGCCGTCGGGCGCCTCGGCCTCGGCGCGGGCGGCGCGGGTGTCGGCGGAACTGACGTCCACGACCGGCTCGGCCTTGTCGGACGCCAGGATCGCGCCGGCACCGACGATGCCGTCGAGGTTGTCGATGTGGGTGACGTGGTGGGCGCGGAGCGCTGCGAACTCACGTGCTTCGGGCAGGTCGGCGGACGACGAACGGAGCGACGTCGGCGACCGGAGCGACGTCCCGGGCCCGGAGGCCGGCGGGTCGACGCGCAGGTTGGTGGTGATGCGGGTCCGGCGGGGGGCCGGGGTGGCTGGGATCTCCGACGCCTCGCGCTGCCGGGGTGCGCAGATGTCGCAGAGCTCGGTGGGGAATCCGTGGATGCACTCGTCGGTCACGACTGTTGTGGGTCCTTCCGTGCCGTGTGGGGGTGGTCCGGCACGTCGACCAACGCTACGTCATCCGGACGGCCCCCGGGTCATTGTCGGTAGAGCAGTGCCCGGACCTCGGCCTCGGCGGACGCCAGGCGGTTCGGGTCGATGGTCTCCCCGTGGTCGTACGCGTCGAGCAACCGGGGGTCGATGTAGCTCTGTCGGCACACCGTCGGGGTGTTGCCGAGCTCGTCGCTGGCGGCCTTCACGGCGTGCGAGACGGCCTTCTTCCGCTTGGCCTGGGACGACTGCGGCCCGGTCTTCGCCAGGTCGACCGCGGCCGCGACCGTGCCGTGCAGGGTCCGGAAGTCCTTCGCGGTGAACTCGTCGCCCGCGCGTTCCTTCACGTACGCGTTGATGTCCTCGGCGGAGAGCGGCTCCCACTCCGCACCGCGACGCTCGCGGAACGAGAGCAACCGCGCGTTGGGCCCGCGACGCTTCATGCCGGCGATGACCCGCGCCAGGTCGTGGTCGTGGATCGACGACGACCACTCTTGCCCGCTCTTGCCGGGGAAGTCGAGCTCGATGTCGTCGCCCGACACGTGGGCGTGCGCGCACAGCAGCGTGGACAGCCCCCGACTGCCGTGCTCGGTGGCGTACCGCTCGGACCCGACCCGGAGGGACCCCTGGTCGAGCATGCGGAACGCTGCGGCCAGCGCACGGCGGCGGTCCGGCTCGGGGCGACGGAGGTCCTGCGTGACACCGCGGCGGGCGACCGGCAGGGACTCCGCCAGTGCCAGCGCACGGTCGTACTTGATCCGGTCCATCCGTTCACGCCAGGACGGGTGGTACATGTACTGGCGGCGCCCAGCACCGTCCGTGCCCGTAGCCAGGATGTGGCCGTTCGCGTACGGGGAGATCCAGACGTCGTCCCACGCCGGCGGGATCACGAACTCCTCGAGCCGACGGCGCTCCTCCGGATCGGTCACGGTGTTGCCGTCGGGGTCACGGAACGAGAAACCGCGTCCGGAACGGACGCGGTGGTAGCCGCGACCGGAGGTCGCGGATCTGCGGAGGCGGGTCACGCGGTCGAGCCAACTCCGTGACGCCTGTGACGGGTCACGGGGCGGACAGGAGGCCCGTGGCGGGCGCCGCCCCGGGCCTCCTGTCCGGTGCCCTCTACGGCCCGTCAGTGACCGGACACGACGAAGCGGGGCCGGACCCGAAGGCCCGACCCCGCTGTCGCAAGGAACCGGAGTTACTTGATGATCTTCTCGACCGTACCGGCACCGACCGTACGACCACCCTCACGGATGGCGAAACGGAGGCCCTCTTCCATGGCGATCGGCTGGATCAGCTCGACCGTCATGGCGACGGTGTCGCCGGGCATGACCATCTCGGTGCCCTCGGGCAGCGTGATGACGCCGGTGACGTCCGTGGTGCGGAAGTAGAACTGCGGGCGGTAGTTCGCGTAGAACGGGTTGTGACGCCCACCCTCGTCCTTGGTCAGGATGTACGCGTTCGCCTGGAACTCGGTGTGCGGCGTGACCGAACCCGGCTTCACGACGACCTGGCCGCGCTCCACGTCCTCGCGCTTGAGGCCACGGATGAGCAGACCGGTGTTGTCACCGGCGACCGCCTGGTCGAGCAGCTTGCGGAACATCTCGATGCCCGTGACCGTGGTCTTCTGCGTCGCGCGGATGCCGACGATCTCGACCTCGGCGTTCAGGTTGAGCGTGCCACGCTCGACGCGACCGGTGACGACCGTGCCACGACCGGTGATCGTGAAGACGTCCTCGATCGGCATCAGGAACGGCTGGTCGGTGGCGCGCACCGGGTCCGGCACGTGCTCGTCGACCTGGGCCATGAGGTCCTGGACCGACTTGACCCACTTCTCGTCGCCCTCGAGCGCCTTGAGCGCCGAGACCTGCACGACGGGGGCGTCCTCGTCGAACTGCTGCGAGCCGAGGAGCTCGCGGACCTCGAGCTCGACGAGCTCCAGGATCTCCTCGTCGTCCACCATGTCGGACTTGTTCAGTGCGACGACGATGTAGGGGACGCCGACCTGGCGGGCGAGCAGGACGTGCTCACGCGTCTGGGGCATCGGGCCGTCGGTGGCGGCGACCACGAGGATCGCGCCGTCCATCTGTGCCGCACCCGTGATCATGTTCTTCACGTAGTCGGCGTGACCGGGGGCGTCGACGTGCGCGTAGTGACGCTTCTCGGTCTGGTACTCGACGTGCGAGATGTTGATCGTGATGCCGCGCTGGCGCTCCTCGGGAGCGTTGTCGATCTGCGCGAAGTCGCGGGCCTCGTTGAGGTCCGGGTACTGGTCGTGCAGAACCTTGGTGATCGCCGCCGTGAGCGTGGTCTTGCCGTGGTCGACGTGACCGATGGTTCCGATGTTGACGTGCGGCTTGGTGCGCTCGAACTTGGCCTTGGCCACTGTGGGTCCTCCTCAGGACTCGGAAGCGTCACCCCCGGCCGGCCCTGGATGGGCTCGGGACCGTTGGTGCGCGGTGTGTGTCTGTACTTTACTTGGTGGCGAGGGGCCCGTCGCCGGGCGCCCCCGCCTGTGGAGAAGCGCTGAGCGCTACTCCCCCGCGTTCTTCGCGATGATCTCCTCGGCGACCTTGGCCGGGACCTGGCTGTAGGTCTCGAAGGTCATCGAGTAGACCGCACGACCAGAGGTCTTCGACCGCAGGTCGCCGACGTAGCCGAACATCTCGGACAGCGGCACGCTCGCGCGGACCACCTTGACGCCCGAGGCGTCCTCCATCGAGGCGATCTGGCCACGACGGGAGTTCAGGTCACCGATGACGTCGCCCATGTACTCCTCAGGAGTACGGACCTCGACGGCCATGATCGGCTCGAGGATCGCCGGACCGGCCTTGCGAGCCGCTTCCTTGTAGGCGATCGAGCCGGCGATCTTGAACGCCATCTCGGACGAGTCGACGTCGTGCGCCGCGCCGTCCTTGAGGATGGCCTTCACGCCGACCGTCGGGTAGCCCGCGAGGATGCCGACCTGCATGGCGTCCTGGATACCGGCGTCGACCGACGGGATGTACTCGCGCGGGACACGGCCACCGGAGGTCGCGTTGACGAACTCGTAGACCTTCTCGCTCGTGACCTCCATCGGCTCGAGCGCGATCTGCACCTTCGCGAACTGGCCGGAACCACCGGTCTGCTTCTTGTGGGTGTAGTCGTAGCGCTCGACGATCTTGGTGAGCGTCTCGCGGTAAGCCACCTGGGGCTTGCCGACGCTCGCCTCGACGTGGAACTCACGCTTCATGCGGTCGACGAGGATGTCGAGGTGGAGCTCGCCCATGCCCTTGATCGTCGTCTGACCGGTCTCGGCGTTGAGCTCGACGCGGAACGTCGGGTCCTCTTCGGCGAGCTTCTGGATGGCCGTGGAGAGCTTCTCCTGGTCGGCCTTCGTGTTCGGCTCGATGGCGACCTCGATGACCGGCTCCGGGAACGTCATCGACTCGAGGACGACCTGGTTGGTCGGGTCGCACAGGGTGTCACCGGTGGTGGTGTCCTTGAGGCCGATGACCGCGTAGATGTGGCCAGCGGTCACGTTGGCGACCGGGTTCTCCTTGTTGGAGTGCATCTGGAAGATCTTGCCGATGCGCTCCTTCTTGCCCTTGGTCGAGTTGATGACCTGGGCACCGGACTCGATCGAGCCGGAGTAGACGCGCACGTAGGTCAGACGACCGAAGAACGGGTGCACCGCGACCTTGAACGCGAGGGCCGAGAACGGCTCCGACGCGTCGGGCTTGCGGATGATCTCCTTCTCCTCGTCCTTGACGTCGTGGCCGATCATCGGCGGCACGTCGAGCGGGGACGGGAGGTAGTCGATGACGGCGTCGAGCATCGGCTGGACACCACGGTTCTTGAACGCGGAACCGCAGAGGACCGGGTAGAGCGTGCTGCTGACCGTGAGGGCACGGATGGCTGCCTTGATCTCGGCGACCGAGAAGTCGGTGTCGCCCTCGAGGTAGCGCTCCATGAGGACGTCGTCCGCCTCGGCCACGCGCTCGATGAGCTTCTCGCGGTACTCGGCGGCGCGGTCCTGCAGGTCGGCCGGGATCTCTTCGATCTCGTACTTCGCGCCCATCGCGACGTCACCCTTGGCGTCGCCGCGCCAGGTGAGTGCACGCATCTGGACGAGGTCGACGACGCCTTCGAACGAGCTCTCGGAACCGATCGGCAGCTGGAGCACGAGCGGCTCCGCGCCGAGGCGGTTCACGATGGTGTCGACGGTGTAGTAGAAGTCGGCGCCCAGCTTGTCCATCTTGTTGACGAAGCAGATGCGCGGGACGTCGTACTTGTCGGCCTGACGCCAGACGGTCTCGGACTGGGGCTCGACGCCCTCCTTGCCGTCGAAGACGGCGACCGCACCGTCGAGGACGCGGAGCGAGCGCTCCACCTCGACCGTGAAGTCCACGTGACCGGGGGTGTCGATGATGTTGATCTGGTTGTTGTCCCAGAAGCAGGTCGTCGCGGCCGACGTGATCGTGATGCCGCGCTCCTGCTCCTGCGCCATCCAGTCCATCGTGGCAGCGCCGTCGTGGACCTCACCGATCTTGTGCGTGATGCCCGTGTAGAACAGGATGCGCTCGGTCGTCGTGGTCTTGCCGGCATCGATGTGCGCCATGATGCCGATGTTGCGGACCTTGTTCAGGTCGGTGAGCACGTCCTGTGCCACAGGGTTCCTCCGGAAGAGTTGTAGGAGAGGTTGGCGGCCGTCCGGGCGCCGGGGTTCTTGGCCACCGGCGCCCGGACGGTGCCGGGACTACCAGCGGTAGTGGGCGAAGGCCTTGTTCGACTCGGCCATCTTGTGCGTGTCCTCGCGGCGCTTGACCGCGGCACCGAGACCGTTCGACGCGTCGAGGATCTCGTTCATGAGACGCTCGGTCATCGTCTTCTCGCGACGGGCCTTGGCGTACGAGGTGAGCCAACGGAGCGCGAGGGTGTTCGCGCGGTGCGGCTTGACCTCGACCGGGACCTGGTAGGTCGAGCCACCGACGCGGCGGCTACGGACCTCGAGGGTCGGACGGACGTTGTCGAGCGCCTTCTTCAGCGTCACGACGGCGTCCTGCTGGTTCTTGGCGGAAACGCCCTCGAGTGCACCGTAGACGATGCGCTCGGCGAGGCCCTTCTTGCCGTCGAGCAGGATCTTGTTGACGAGCTGGCTGACGATCGGCGCACCGTAGACCGGGTCGGCGACGACGGGACGCTTGGGGGCGGGACCCTTACGAGGCATCTAACTCAACCCTTCTTCGCGCCGTAGCGGCTACGAGCCTGCTTACGGTTCTTGACTGCCTGGGTGTCCAGGGCGCCACGGATGATCTTGTACCGCACACCCGGGAGGTCCTTCACACGACCGCCGCGGACGAGCACCATCGAGTGCTCCTGGAGGTTGTGGCCCTCACCGGGGATGTAGGCCGTGACCTCGGTGCCGTTCGAGAGCTTGACACGAGCGACCTTGCGCAGTGCCGAGTTCGGCTTCTTGGGGGTGGTGGTGTAGACGCGGGTGCACACACCACGCTGCTGGGGGTTCGCCTTCAGGGCGGGCGCCTTGGTCTTGGTGACCTTCGGCGTACGACCCTTGCGAACCAGCTGCTGAATAGTAGGCAACTGTTCTCCTGGTTCTTCGCTCGTGCTCTCTGGCCGGCGCGTTCCGCCGGCTTCCTCGTCCCACGCTGAGCACCGCCGGACGGCGGGTGTTCGAGTGGGGGACGGAGTGGTCCGGCTGGGCGATCCCGCTCGCCGGACTTTTCGGGCGCGCCCGAGGGCGCACACCCGGTAGAGACTACCCGCGTAACGGGACGAAATCAATCCGGGTCACCCCGGGAACCGACACCGTCATGAGCCGGTGTCGGACGACCCGTTGCCCACTGCCGAGCGGAACGTGGCGCCGTCGCTCGAGAAGCCCGTGACGTACCCGCTCGCGTTCACGTTGAGCGGCCCCGCGGAGGCCGTTCCGGTGCCGGCAGCACCCGAGATGTCGGCCGTGTACTTCGCCCGGCCGGGCGCCGTCGTCGTGATCAACCAGCCGTTCGTCGTCCAGCTGCCGACCCGGACCGTCGGCCGCGTCTCGAGCGTCCACTTCTGGTTCGAGTACGTGTACGCGGGGTTCTGCCCGTACGCGTAGAAGCTGCACCCGGCGGGGGCGGCGTCGGTGGAGGCGATGCAGCCGTCCACCCAGTCGTCCACCGCCCGCTTGGCGGCCTGCTGCCCGGCGGCGGTCAGGGTCGTGGTCATCTGCACCGGGTTCGAGGTCGACCGCCCGAACCCGCTGACGCTCGCCGTTCCCCCTCGGGCCGTGGTCCACTTGCCGCCGTCGAAGGCGACGTCGTACGTGCCGGGCAGTGCTCGGAGGCTCACCGTGCCGTCCTTCGCGGTCTCCACGTTCCGGCCGGCGACGGTGACCGCCGCACCGGACGGCCCCCGCACGGCGACGGCGACCGATCCGAGCTCGGGGGCCTGCAGCTCCCAGATCGGGAACACACCCCAGTCCGTCCCGGTCTTGTCCAGCGTGAAGGTCGCAGCGACGTCCTGCCCGCCCTGGCGCAGGTACGCGCGGACCGTCGCGGTGTCGCCGTCCGTGCGCGTCGCGGCGACGCGGTAGCCGGTGACCTTGTCCGACGCCTTCGCGTAGGCGGCTTCGCCGAGCAGCACGTCGGTCTTCTCGCGTTCGATGCCCGCGTCGTCGAGGGCGTCGGCCACGCGTCCGGCCGTCAGGTCGTCGAGGAACGCCCGCACCGGGCGGTCCGCTGAGTGCGAAGAGGAACCGACCGAGTACCCGACGACACCGGCGACGAGCAGCAGGACGACCGCCGTGCCGCCCGAGATGATGCCGATGAGCTGACCGCGGCGGAGCTTCCGGCGAGGACGCTGCGGCACCGGTCCGGGCACCCCGGGCATCCCGGGCATCCCGGGCATCCCGGGGAATCCGGGGGCTCCTGCGCCGGGACCCGGACCGAACCCCTGGGCCGCTGCCTCGGACATTCCGTCGGTCCCACGGATCGAGGCCACCGGCGGGACGGCACCCCAGCCGCCCTGCTGGACCGGATCCTGCGCGTGCTGGTCGCTCATCGTTCCCCCGTTGCGTGTGCGTCGTGCCCTGCGAACACTACCGTCCGGCGGGTTCCTCGCCCGCGTTCGTCCGGTTGTGCCCGGAGCGCTCGTCAGGCCCGTCCAGACGTGCCGTCCCGGCCGCGCCCGAGCCGCCATCGGTCCGTGCCTGGTGGCGAGCCATCGTGATCCCGCCGAGCACCGACAGGAGCGCCACCACGACGGACCCGACCACGAACGGCCCGAGGGCGTACCCCGCGGGGAAGACGAGGAGCTCCGTCGCGTCCGAACGGACGAGCGCGTAGCCCACGGCTCCGACGCCGAGCATGACCAGGTAGACCGTCGCTGCGGCCACCAGCGCGGTGACCCCGGGGTTGCCGTCGCGCACGCCGGCCGCGGTCGCGAGGAAGACCACCACCGCGCCACCGACCACCATCGCGGGCCCGAGGTACGGGGTGGCGTCGGGCTGCGAGATGACCTCGACGTCGGCGAGCAGGGCTTCGAAGCCCGTGACGGCAATCACGAGCGCGATGAAGAGGACGGACGTCATCGTCGCGATCAACCACCGGGACATGCGCCGATCGTATCGTCGACCGGCTGGTCAGCGAGCGGGTTCGGCGTGGTCCGTGTCGTCCGCGTGTTCGCGACGGTCCGCCCGGTCGGACTGCTCCTGCGCTGCGGCGACCAGGGCGAGCGCGATCGTCGCCGTGATGATCGGGACGGTCTCCGTCATGGGGGCGGGCGCGGGCGCGGAATCCGGCATCGTCGCGGCCGTCTCGTCCGTCTCGTCCGTCTCGTCCGTCGGGACGTCGGACTGGAGGCCCGTGGCGGCGTCCGCCTCGGCGCTGCCCTCCGGCTCGTGGTCACGCAGCGCCGGGCCGATGACCGGCAGCACCCCCGTGGTCGCGGCCGGTTCAGCGTGCAGGACCGGCGGCTCGGTGGACACGGATCCGTCGCGCTTCGCCGCGCGGCGCGCTCGGCCCATCTTCACCAGGACGACGACGGCGACGATCGCCCAGATCCCGTTGACGATGGTCGAGGGGACGGCGTGGTGCGCGGCGACGTTGATGGCCACCGCGAGGCCGCCGACGAGGTTGAACAGCTGGTAGAGCGGGCCGTTCGGGATCTTGCCGGTGGAGAACAAGATGTAACCGGCTAGAACGGTTACTGCACCGAACCAACCCAGGAATTCCACGATTCCGACCAACACGCGCGACTCCGGGCACGACGAGGAACGGCCGGTTCGAGCCGACCGTTCGAGAGGGGATGAGCAGCCGCGATCACGGCGTCTGGTGCATCGTAATCACAACGACGGGTGTCGCGGAAGTGGGGTCGGCGTGGCGCGGCCGACCCCAGTCCGCGGGGGTCGGGTCAGCCTTTCGCGGCCGTGTCCGACTCGGCGAGGACGTAGACCGATCCGGAGAGCGACCACGCCTGCGCGTCCATCGGGCTCGCTCCCGAGTCGGAACTCGTCGAGGCGATGCCGGTGACCAGGAACAGCCGCTGCCCGGACTGCACCGCCTTCGTGAAGGCGAGCGCCTGGTCGTACGAGCCCTGTACCGCCACGGTCACCGGGATGACGACGAAGTTCGATCCGTTGATCGCAGCGTCTGTCCGGGCAGTCGGCGCCGTCGGGGTCGGTTCGGCGCTCGGCGTGGCACTCGCCGAGGCGGCCGGCTCCTCGGGGGCCTGGCCGGCTACCGGCTCGTAGGCCTTCGCGTCTCCGACGGTTATCGAGGTCACCGTGACGCCAGCGGCGGTCGCAGCGCCGTTCAGCTCCCGGAGGAGGGCCTCCGTCGACGGCGTCGACGGTACCGAGGCGCGGAGCGCGTCCAGCTTCGTCTTCGTCTCGGCGAGTGCGTCGCTCGCCTTTTGGAGCCGAGCGAGCTCGGCCTGGTTCCGGGCGTTCGTGGCGTCGATGTCCGTCTGCTGCGAGGAGTTGTCCGCAGCCTGGGCGAGCTGCGGCTGCACCCCGAGGAACCACGCCCCGGCGAGCACGGCTCCGATCGCGACGAGCGCGACGACGAGCGAGAGGCGGTTGCGGTTCACTTCGACTGCTCCTGGGTGTACTCGCCGTCGAACGCCCGTTCGCCGAGGTGGACCTGGACCGTCGCGGTGTACCCGCCGGAGTCCTCCTGCAACGCGACCGACGTGATGGTGGAGTCTGCGTAGCCCTTGAGCTGCGACAGACGAGCGGTCCAGTCGGGTACCGAGGGGATGGTCGGACTCGACACGGTCAGCTGCATCGATGCGACACGGGCCTTCTCGAGCGGGACCGCCGACTGTGCGAACGCCGTCGTGACGTCAGCGGAGTCGATGGTCATCGAGGTGATGGTGACGCCGGCCGGCAGCACGTTCTTGAGTTGCGACAGCGTGCCGTTCCAGTCGATCTCCGTCGACCCTCCGACGGTTCGTGCCGCCTCCAGGAGCTGGCTGTCCTGTTCGACCTGCCGGACGTCGGAGAAACGTTGCTGCTGCTGCAGCAACGACGCCGTCTCGGCCTGCGCCGCGGTCAGTGACGATGCGGTGTCCAGCTGGTGGACCGCCGCTGCGCCGACGCCGAGTGCCGCGACGGCCGCCGTGATGAGGACACCGAGCCACGCACGTCGCGCGACGCCCCGCTCCCGACGCTCGACGTGGACCTCGGAGGGCAGGAGATCGACGCGGGGTTCTCGACCGGCTATCGACACCTGCGCGCCGCGAGCACTCCGCCGGGGACGCTCCGGTCGTGCCGCACCGACCGCATCGACGGGTCGCACTTCTGTGACGGTCATGCTGCTCTGCTCCCTACTGCCAACCCGAAGGCGACCGTGATCGCATCGACGTGATCGGCGACATCGCCGGCCGGGATCGATCGTGCGAGTCCGACACCGTCGAACGCGGCGCCAAGCGTGACCGGTAGGCGCGTCTGCTCCGCGAGCGCCTCCCGCATGCCCTGCAGCCGGGTCCCGCCACCGGTCAGCACGACCCGGGTCACGGGTTCCGACGGCCGGGTGTTGACGAAGTAGTTGATCGTGTTCCGCAAGCTCGACGTGAGTTCGTGGACCGAGGCCGTGATCACCGCGATGGCACGGGCGTCGTCCGGAGTCCGTGCCGATCCACCGAGCCCGAGGTGGCGTTTCACTGCCTCGGCCTCGTCGAAGGTGATGTCGAGGGTCCCGACCAGCGCGCGGGAGATGTCGTTGCCCCCCATCGGGATGATCCGGACGAACTGCGGGATCCCGTCGGTCGCGATGACCACGCTCGTGGTGTCCGCGCCGAGCTGCACCACCGCCGCGGTCCCCGGGACCCCCTGGCGCCCGAGCAGGACACGGGTGAGCGCGAACGGGATCATGTCGACCCCGATCGGGTTGAGTCCGGCGAGCTGCACCGCTTTGACGTTCGCGAGCACGGCGTCCTTGATGGCTGCGATCAGGAGCCCGTGGACGACGGGGCCGTTCTCGCTCTCCCCCTCGGACACCGGGTAGAAGTCGAGGATCGCGTCGCCGACCGGCACCGGGAGCATCTCCTGCACCTGGAACGGGAGGCTCTCGCGGATCTGCGCCATCGGGGCGAGTGGCACCGTGAGGTCGCGGGAGAGCACCCGTTGGTTCCCCATCCCCAGGACGACGTCCTTCGAGCGGAACCGTCCCGTCGACCACAGCTCGCGGAGGGTGGCCGCGACGGTGTTCGGTTCGAGGACCTCACCGCGGCTCACCGCGTCCGGCGGAGTGGGGACCTCCGCGAAGCGCACCACCGTCGGTTGTGCCTTGTCGGCGTCGACGACCTCGACCGCGCGGATCGACGACCCCGCGATGTCGAGGCCCACGATGCTCTTGCCCATGATGCTGCTTTCGTTGGAGATGGAGTGGTGGTCGCTCAAGCGACCCCGAGGACCTGGAGGTACCCGGTCCAGAGGAGGTCCCCGAAGACGATCCCGAGCCATGCCCCCACCAGCATCGACGGCCCGAACGGCAGCCCGCCGCGCCAACGTGCACGGCCGGCGAGGAGGAGCGCGATCGCGACGGTACCGCCCACCAGGAACGCACCGAAAGCACCCACTGCGAGGGGTCCCCATCCGAGGTACGCGAGGACGAGGCCGAGGACCACGGCCAGTTTGACGTCACCGAGACCCATGCCGCCGGGGACCGCCAGCGCGAGACCGAGGTAGAGGGCACCGGACCCGAGGGCACCGATCGCCGCACGACCGAGAGCGGACCAGTCGCCGTCGGCAGCACTCGCGACGACGAGGAGCACCGCGAGGACCATCCCGGACGGGTAGACGATCGCGTTCGGGAGCGTGTGGGTGGCGACGTCGATCAGGGTGAGTGCGACGCTGATCGCCATCAAGTACAGCAACGCGACGAGGACCACGACCTGCGCCATGGTGTCCCGGGTCGTCCCCGCAGGCGAGCGACCCGCGACCACGAAGGCGGTGAGTCCGAACAGGACCGCGGTGGTGAACTCGACGGCGGGGTACCGCGCGGAAATCGGCGCGGAACAGTCACGGCAGCGTCCGCGCAGGACCAGCCAGGAGAGCACCGGGACGTTGTCGCGGCGTCGGATCGTGTGCTCGCACGTCGGACATGCGCTCGGTGGTGAGACCACGGACTGGCCCGCCGGCACGCGGTGCACCACGACGTTGAGGAACGAGCCGATGAGCAGTCCGAACACGGCGGAGAGTCCGGGGAGGACGGGCCCGAGCACCTGGAGACCGCTCATCGGCACGCACCACCGGTCGTGGTCGCGCACGAACCGCCTGCGGTGTACGCGGTCTGGACCTCGACCTGCGTCGTGACCCCGTACGAGGTCGACACCGGCTGCAGGAACTTCGGGGGTGCCGTCGTCAACAGGCGCTGGTCGTAGACGTAGTTCTTCGAGAACCCGGTGTTGCCGGTCGTCGCGACCGCCCCGCGCCAGTTCTGCGCGATCGAACCGATGACCTTGAGGGTGCCGAGCTTCGAGCCGATGTCGTAGTTCTGGTTCCAGAACGTGCCCGCGTTGCTCGCGATCGCCGCCGACACGGTGATCGACTCACCCGGAGACCGGCTCAGCAGGCCCACGCCCGAGCTGTTGCAGCGTGAGGTGTCCGCCACGTATCCGACACCCCACTGGTAGGTGGTCGGGTACGAGGTGCATCGGGCAGGGTTGGAGATCTCGACGGCGTTCTGGCCGACGAGCCCGAGTACGTCGTTGGTGGCGCTGACGTAGGTGATGTCGTCGGTGACCCACACGGTGCCGGACGCGGCAATCGTCATCGCCCCGCTGAACGCCCCGCTGACGAAGACGTCTCCCGCCGTGCAGCTGTACGTGTCGGACGCCGAACCCGTCTGGTACGAGGAACCCGACGATCCCCCGTTGATCCACTCGCCTGCGGCCGGGAACCCCTGCCCGTTGCTGAACGGCTGGTTGCTCGTGTTGGTCGCCGAACCGTTCGACCGCACGGTGACCGTGGTCGTGCAGTACGTGTTCGTGTACTTCGACGGGAAGGTCGCACCCCACGCGTTCACGTTGTTCGACGCAGACGGGATGTCCTGCACGTACATCAGGTTCGAGGGGAGGGTCGGGATGGTGGCACCGGCGGAACCTTGCAGATCCGAGATCGCCCCGCACAGCGCTGCGGCCTTTGCCGGGTCGTCCGCGCCGAGGACCGCCCCGCTCGAACTGTTGACCTTGATCTGCGTGGCCCGTGACCACGGCGACCACACGGTCATCCTGCCGTTCCCGAGGAACTTCACGCGGGTCGGTCCGGTGTACAGGCAGCCTGGCCGCGGAACCGTCGTGGGCAGGTCGGTCCGCGTCTCCTGCGACATGTTCGTGTTCAGCGCGGGCAGACCGAGGTACGGAACCGCGGTCGCCGCACCGCCGTTGAACATCCCCGCGCAGGTGCCGCTCGACGGTTTCACGGTCGTGTCGTGCTGTTCGACCGACCCGTTGAACACCGTCGAGCACGCCGAGGTGAAGACGTCGTTGGTCCGGATCGGCCCGTTCAGGGTGTCGGTGCCGGCGAACTGCACCGCCGCGCACTTCCCGGCGACCGATTGCCACTGGTAGGCGGTCGTGCAGTTGGCCCCGGTGAGCGCGGGGTTCGAGGACTCGTAGTTGGTGAAGTAGAGGTAGTTGATGAACCCGTCGCCCTTGAGGTTGGCCACGAGCGACCGGACGCTTCCCCCGGCCTTGCCGGTGACACGGACCCGCAGGACGCCCTTGCCGGAGTAGTCGGAGTTGTCGACCTCGTAGCGGAACCACTGGTCGCTCGAGCCGACGACCGGTGCCCAGTCCGAGCCGGAGTTGCTGAACGCGATGTTCTTGTCGGCGTTGACGAAGGTCGACCCGCTCGACTTGCTGAACTGGGCGTTCGCGTTGCCGTAGAGCGCGTAGCCGTTGTCGTTCGAGAGCTTCGACTGGTAGTCGGCGAGCCCCGCGTACGCGGCCGCCATCGCATTCTGGAAGTTGCGGTCCGAAGCAGCCTTGACCGCGCCCGAGGTCGAGACGGCGATCATCGTCGCGACGAGCAGCATCATGACGGTGCCGAAGATGAGCACGTTGCCGAGGACCATGCCGCGCTCGTCGCGCTGGGCGCGCGCGAGGACCGCGCTGATGCGACGGATCATGATGAACCTGCTCCGATGCTGGTGCCGTAGACGACGTTGAAGAGGTACAGGGTGTTCTGCACGTGGGTGTTGCCGCTCGCACCGGCGGTGGTGGAACCGAGTTCCAGGTTCACGCGGACGGCTCGCACGTTGCCCAACTGCGTGGTCGCCAGTGTTCCGTCCGGCTGGGCCGCGAGCGTCTTGCCGTCGGCTCCGAGGTAGGAGAACAGCGCGACACCGTCGCTCGTCGGCGAGGCGATCGGACCACCCACCACCAGGCTCCGCGCCGGGGTCTGGGTCGTCGCAGGAAAGGAGTAGAAGCCGTTCGTCGCCGTGCCGTCCCACTGGTCCACGACGAGGCGTTTCGCGTCGTTCAGCGAGTAGCGGATCTGCACGGGTTTGTCGGTGCTGTTGCCGTCGAGGTTGATGTACGCGTAGAACACCACCTGCGTCGGGGCCGCCCGGGTGACCGCAGCGGCGTACGTGCCGTCCGACTTCGGCAACAGACTCGCGGCGTGCACGTAGCGCGTGATCGAGTTCATCGCGATCGACGCCGTCCGAGCGTTCTGGTCGGAGGACGTGTTCGTCACCCCGGCGCGCAGGGTGGCGGTGAAGAACCCGCCCACCGCGACGAGGATGATCATCGACACGCTGACCGCGACGAGCAGTTCGGACAGCGAGATCCCCGCCTGCTCGCGATGGAGGCGTCGGAGGGCCCGCATCACGACGTCTGCCCGCGGGGGTCGAGGGTCAGGGTGTTGTCGTAGTTGATGAGCACCAGCGCGGTCTTCTGGTTCACCATGCCGTTGGTCACGGGTTTCACGTTCGAAGCCTTCGACGCGATCTCATTCTTCGTCGTCGACCCGAACGTCGTCCCGGAGTAGAGCGTCCACGTGCCGAAGGGCAGGGCGATGGTCGCGGTGTCCCCGGTCGAGACCGGGAACCTCATCGTCATGCCGGCGGCGCAGCCGGGGTCGCCGGCGGCCGGGTTCGCCGACGAGACGGCAGTGACGTAACGGTCCTTCACACCGGTGACGGTCGCGACGCCCATCATCACGGAGGCCGACGAAGGCTTCCCGGGAGCAGTGGCGACCGACGGCGGGCTCACGCCGATCGCGTTGGCGGCGTTCGGTGTCGACCAGGACGAGGGGTTGGGACTGAGGCAGCTGGTCGCACTCCCGGTGCTGTTGGAGTACGGGCCGGCGTAGACGGTGTAGCCCGAGGCGAACGGGAACACCGGCACCGACGGCTGTGAACTCGAGGTGACGGTGAGCGAGGTGCTGGCCAGGTCCCACGGCTTGACGACGTCCAGCCCGCCGGCCGTACTCGACAGCGTCGTGGGCATGTTGGTCGGGATCATCGCCTTGGAGCCGGCTGCGTACTGCAGGGTCAGCTGGCTCGACTGGTCGTACACGAACGGGACGGGCGAGCTCGCGCCGGCGGTCACCGAGATCGGCGACTGCACGGACGGCTGCTGCTGGTTCGTGTCGATGCCGCCGTCGACGCGCGCAGAGACCGCGTAGTCGCCCTGCGACACGTTCACCGCGTACGAGCAGCCCTGCGCGTCGGTTGGGAGGACCGCTGCCGTCAGCGCTGCACCGCCACCGCCACCGACGGGGGTGATGGTGATCCCGACACCCTCGTAGGGCGCTCCTGAAGCGGTGGTGACCGAGATGATCACGGTGCCGTACCCGGGGTCGGTGACCGCGTCACTCGGCGCGATCGCTGACGAAACCGACGTGGTGCTGGAACCGCCGCGCAGGTTCGGCCAGGTCACGGTCTCGACGACGCTCTTGTAGGCGAGCTTGCCGTTCGAGGTCCCGCACGCGCCGGTCGCGCCGTCGCTCTGCACCCAACTGACCTTCCGGTCGATCGCGTACTCGACGCCGCCGATGGTCTTCGTGTTGTCCGGACCGGACTTGCTGAGGACCCGGAAGATCCCCCCGGTGGAAGCAGCCGCGGTCTGGCGGAGGGTGTCGATGTCCTGCGAGGCGAGGGCGACCGCGGTCTCGCGTCCGCGGTTGGTCTGCGTGAGCTGGAGGCTGTTCGCGATGCCGTAGGCGATCCCGATCGACATGACCGCGAACACCATCATGGCGACCATCACCTCGATGATCGAGAAGCCGGCTTCGGCGTCGTGCCGGTACAGCCGGTCGTGCAGTCGCTGGAACATGGTCACCTCCTCCTCGTCGTGTGAGCAAACGAAGGGCGACCTGCCAACCGACAGGTCGCCCTCCTGGTGCGGACTACGCGGCGCCGCAGGCCTTCTCGACGACCGAGGTCGACTCGGTGATGCGGAAGGTCTTGCCCGTGGCCGACGTCTCCTGGATGCAGAACGTCGTGGCGCCGCTCGCGGGGGTGGTGCCGTACTTCAGGTCCTTGGTGTTGTCGCTGACCGTCAGCCCGTACTTGCCGAGCTCGGTGGTGTCAGCGACCAGCTTCTGTCCGGTGGTGCTGCCGTCCGGGAGCTTGCCGCTTTCCGTCTGGTACGCGATGACCGCGGTCTTCGCGTTCGCGAGGTCGCTCTTCACGGCCGAGTCCTTCGCGTTGTTCTGCACGTTCAGGTACACCGGGATGGCGATGGCGGCGAGGATGCCGATGATGATGACGACGACGAGGAGCTCGATGAGCGTGAAGCCCTTCTCCTTGTCCTCGAGGAGACCCTTGCGGCGAGCGTCGAGCTTGCCCATGAGAGCGAAGTACATGGTGGTTCCGTTCTTGGGGGAATGCGATGGGAGAATGTGCCGGGGAGTGCTCCGCCGCCGCTGACAAGAGTATTCAGCGGCGATTCGGGGTGGAATCCCGAGAACGGGGGGTCCGAGCCCTCCGAATTGCCCCCAGTAACGGGGGTCTCCCCTCGCGCTTCACCCCCACACGAGGGGCGACCCTTACTTCACCAACGACGTGATCTGGAAGATCGGCAGGTAGAGCGCGATGATCATGCCGCCCACGACGACACCGAGGAATGCGATGAGGAGCGGCTCGATCAGGGCAGTCAGCGACTCGGTCGTCGACTCGACTTCAGAGTCGTAGAAGACCGCGATCTTCTCGAGCATGATCTCCAGCGAACCGGCGTCCTCGCCGACGGCGACCATTTGCGAGACCATTGCCGGGAAAATGCTTTCCCGGGCCAACGGCGCCGCAATTGATTCGCCTTTCCGGACGTCTTCCGCAACCCGCTCGAGTGCTTTCTGGACGACGAAGTTGTTCGACACCTGACCGACGATCGACAATGCCTGCAGAATCGGCACGCCAGCGCCGATCATGTTCGAGAAGTTCCGCGCGAACCGCGCGATGACGATCTTGCGGGTCAGTCCGCCGAACACCGGCAGGCGGAGCATGATCGGGTCGCGGAAGCTCCGGAAGCGATCGGTGTTCTTGTTCGCCCGGAACCACAGCCAGCCGACGATCACGGCGACCGCGAGGACCGGCGCGAGCCAACGCATCGCGTGTGACAGGGTCACCAGGACCTGCGTCGGCAACGGGAGCTGCCCACCGAGCGACGAGAACATGTCCTGGAAGATCGGGACGATGAAGATGAGCATGATCACGACGGCGGCAAGTGACATGCACAGCACGACCACCGGATAGGTCATCGCCGACTTGATCGTCGAGCGGAGCTTGTGCTCCTTCTCGAAGTTCGTCGCGATGGAGTCCATGGCCTGGTCGAGGAACCCGCCGGTCTCCCCCGCACGGATCATGTTGATCATGATCGGCGGGAAGTCGACCGGGTACTTCGCGACGGCGTCGGAGAACGAGACGCCGCGCTCGACGTCGTCGCGGACCTTGCCGAGGATGTCCTTGAGCTTCTTGTTCTCGGTCTGGTCGGACAGGATCGTCAGGGTCCGCAGCAGCGAGAGCCCGGAGGTGAGCATCGTCGAGGCCTGTCGCGACATGATCGCGAGGTCCTTGAGGCCGACGCCCTTCTCGAACCCGGGGATCTTGATCTCGGTCTGGAGCCCGGTGCCGGCCTTGGCCTCGGTGATGGCGATCGGTGAGACGCCCATCCCCCGGAGACGCTGGACGACGGCCCCTTCCGACGCGGCGTCGAGGCGGCCCTTGACGAGCTTGCCGGCGCCGTCACGCCCGCGGTAGTCGAACGCGAGTGACATCAGTAGCCTCCGGAGAACTTGTCGCCGAAGTCGATGCCGCTGGCGGCGATCGCGGCGGCCGAGGAGTCGGACGGGGACTCGACGCGCTGGACGAGCCGGTCGAAGCCCTCTTCGTCGTGCACCTTCTCCATCGCGGCCTTGCGCGAGATCGTGCCGACGTTGACCAGTTCGGCGAGGTCCTGGTCCATGGTGTGCATGCCGAGGTCACGGCCGGCCTGCATGGCGGAGGTGATCTGGTACGTCTTGCCCTCGCGGATGAGGTTGCCGATGGCCGGGGTGATCGTCATGATCTCGGTGGCGACGACCCGGCCGACGCCGTTGGCCTTCGGGACGAGGGTCTGGCAGACGACACCCTGCAGGGTGGCCGCGAGCTGGGTGCGGATCTGCCCCTGCTGGTGCGGTGGGAAGACGTCGATGACGCGGTCGATCGTGCCCGGTGCGCTCTGCGTGTGCAGGGTGGCGAACACCAGGTGACCGGTCTCGGCGGCGGTGAGCGCGACGGAGATGGTCTCGAGGTCGCGGAGCTCACCGATCAGGATGACGTCGGGGTCCTGCCGCAGCACGTGCTTGAGCGCGGAGGCGAAGGAGTGGGTGTCGGCGCCGACCTCGCGCTGGTTGATGATCGACCGCTTGTGGTCGTGCATGAACTCGATCGGGTCCTCGACCGTCACGATGTGGTCGGCACGGCTCTCGTTGACCAGGTCGATGAGCGCGGCGAGGGTGGTCGACTTGCCCGAGCCGGTCGGGCCGGTGACGAGGACCAGGCCACGGGGCAGGCCGGCGAAGTCACCGACGTGCGCGGGGATGCCGAGCTGCTTGAGCGTCTTGATCCTGGTGGGGATGATGCGGAACGCGGCGCCCCAGTTGCCGCGCTGCTGGTAGTAGTTCACGCGGAAGCGGTACTCCGGCGACAGCGAGTACGCGAAGTCGAGCTCCTGGTCGTGGTCGAACTGCCCGGCCTGTTCGACGGACAGCAGCGTCTTGAGTGCCGCGATGACCTTGCCGCGCGACCACGCGCCTCCGGGCACGGCCGGCCGGAGCGAGCCGTCGACGCGGACGGTGGGCGGGGCGTCGGCCGTGACGTGCAGGTCGGAGGCCCCCTGGTAGACGACCTGTGCGAGTGCGGTGATGAGGTCGGGGTCGGCGACCTCGCGTGCGTGCCGGGCGAAGTCGATGTCACCCGCCGAGGCCGCGGCGGGGGCCGGAGCAGGTGCCGGCGGTGCGGCTTGGTGCGCGCCGCTGGAGGCGATGGCCGGCAGCTGCTGGGTCGCCGGCTCGGCGTACCCGTAGGTGGCCGTCGACGACGGCACCGCGGCGGGCGGCGTCGCCGGAGCAGTGGCGGACTGCGCCACGGGAGCGGCGACCGGAACGCCCACGGGCCCGGCAACCGGGCTCGCCACGGCCGTGCCGGTGGGCGCGGGCCACACCGCCGAGTCGTCCGTCAGGTCGTAGACCTGCTCGGGCGGAGCGGCGGCGGCGGCCAGACGCGCGGCACGGCGGGAGCCGACCTCGGCGCCCGGGGTGCCGGGGTGCCATCCGGCGACCGGCTCGTCGCCGGGCATGGTGATGTCGTACACGGAGTCGGTCATCTGCTCTTCCTGTTCCCCGGTCACGCGACGACGCGCAGGATCTCGTCGACGCTCGTCATGCCGAGCTTGACCTTCTCGAAGCCGTCCTGGCGGAGCGTGAGCATGCCCTGCTGCTGGGCGACGCGGCTGATCTCCGCGCTCGAGGCACGACCGACGGCGAGCCGCTCGATCTCCTCGGTCACGGTCATGACCTCGTGCAGGGCGATGCGGCCGCGGTAACCGGTGTTCGAGCAGACGGCGCAGCCGACCGGGGCGAAGAACGCGGGCATCTCGTCGCCGGGGGCCAGGAACCCGAGCGCCCGGAGCTGCTCGATCTCGTACACGGCGGGCGCCTTGCACCGGTCGCACAGCCGACGGGCGAGTCGCTGGGCGACGACGGAGTCGAGGGCGGACCCGACCAGGAACGGCTCGATGTCCATCTCGGTCAGACGGGTCACGGCCGACGGGGCGTCGTTGGTGTGCAGGGTCGAGAGCACGAGGTGCCCGGTCAGCGACGCCTCGATCGCGATCTGGGCGGTCTCGTGGTCGCGGATCTCACCGAGCAGCACGACGTCGGGGTCGGAGCGGAGGATCGAGCGGAGCGCGGAGGCGAACGTCAGGCCGGCCTTCGGGTTGACCTGCACCTGGTTGATGCCGGCCATCCGGTACTCGACCGGGTCCTCCACCGTGATGACGTTGATCTCGGGCTTCGCCACGGCGTTGAGGGTCGTGTACAGCGTCGTCGACTTGCCCGAACCGGTGGGACCGGTGACCAGGATCATGCCGTACGGCTTCGAGTAGGACCGCTGGTACGCCTGGAAGTTCTGCTCGAGGAGGTTGAGGTCCTTGAGGGTCAGCGAGGTGTTCGTGTTGTCGAGGATCCGCATGACGACCTTCTCGCCCCACACGGTGGGCAGCGTCGCGACACGGAGGTCGATCTGCCGGCCGCCGTGCCGCACGGACATGCGGCCGTCCTGCGGCTTGCGACGCTCGGCGATGTCGATGTCGCTCATGATCTTCAGGCGGCTGATCACGCCGTTCTGGATGTTCTTCGGCGCCGGCGCCATCTCGTGCAGCACGCCGTCGATGCGGTACCGGATCCGGACCTCGTGCTCGCCGGGCTCGATGTGGATGTCGGACGCGTGGTCCTGGATGGCCTGCGACACGAGCAGGTTCACGAACCGGACGATCGGGACGTCGTCGAGGGCGCCGTCGGCGATGTCGACCTGCGCCTTCGAGGTCGTCGACGCTTCTTCTTCGAGCGACGACGTCAGGTCGTTCAGCTCGTCGTCGGCGCGCAGGTACCGGTCGAGGGCAGCGACGAGGTCACGCTCCTCGACCTGCAGTGGCTTGATCGCGCGACCGGATGCCGTCCGGGCGTCGTCGATGGCGAGCACGTTCGTGGGGTTCACCATCGCGAGGATGAGCAGGTCGCCCTCGAACCCGACGCCGAGCACACCGTGGCGCCGGCACAGGGCCGCCGGCAGGATCGACACCGCGGTGCCGTCGACGGGGTAGTCGCTCAGCGGGACGGTGCGCGAGTTGTTCGACGCGGCCCGGGCGGTGATGAACTGGGCCTCGCTCACGACGCCCTGGTCGACCAGGCCGCGGATGGCGCGCTCGTCGAGGTCCTCGTCACCCGTCATCGCATCGAGGTGCTCGATGGGCAGGGCGCCGTTCAGGATGAGGATCTCGGACAGGGTCGCCATGAGTCCCGTGCCTCCTTGGACTCGCGCACGGCGAGACGTCGTCGGGTGATGCGCCACCAGGGATGTGGCGCCCGACCACGCTACTTCTGGGGCCCTCGCCGACCGCAGTCCCAGAAAGAGGGGGCGGAGGGGGTCCGGCTGCACCCAGAACTGGGGTCCACGACCGGTTCGGCCCCGGTCCGGGGGACGCCTCGGCCGGTTCGCGGTGGTCGTCGGAGGGTGCATGTCCGCCAGCCTCCCGGACCCCGCACCGGTCCCGGAGCCATGGCGAGCAGTCCGTGGAGAACGTCGGCGTCGCACGGGGGTGTGGAGGAACGAGGGCGCCGTCCGACGCGGGCCGGACAGCGCGGCGCCGCGGAATCCCTCTCGACGTGCGCCCCCACCCGGGCACATGATGAGACATGGACATCACGAGCGTGACCGTGGGGTTGCCCGTCAGCGACATCGAGGCGTCCTGCCTCTGGTACGGCGCGGTCTTCGAGCGCACCGAGCCGGACCTCGAACCCGAGGACGGCGTGGCCGAGTACGAGGTCGGCGGCATCTGGATCCAGCTCTACGTCGACGAACAGGCCGAGGAGAACCCGGTCAGCATCCGCTTCGGCGTCGACGACGTCGCCGCGCAGCACGCACGCATCGGCGCGCTCGGTATCGACATCGGCCCCGTCGAGTGCGTCGACGGGGCGGTCGACTGGTTCGACGTCCGCGACCCCGACGGCAACGTGCTGAGCCTGTTCTCGCTGGTCGACGAGACCGGACGCGGTTCCGGACGCGACAACGGCGCGGGCCGCGCGCTCTAGACGCGACCCCACGGCGGACGGGAGGCCCGTGGCGGCCCCGCACCGCGCCTCCAGGCCGTCACGTGGTGACGACACGACGAAGGCCCCGCCTCCTTGCGGAGACGGGGCCTTCGTGAGATCACATCAGGCTCAGTTGTACGTGCCCGGCGTGAAGTCGTCCGACGAGAAGCTGTCGAAGTCGACGAAGCTCAGGTCGGCGTCCGAGAACGACGAGTCGTCAGCGAAGATGCGGTTGGGGTACCGCTCCGCCTTCGCCTCTTCGGTCGCGTTCACGTCCACGTCACGGTACCGGCTGAGGCCCGTCCCGGCGGGGATGAGCTTACCGATGATGACGTTCTCCTTGAGGCCGACGAGGTGGTCCTGCTTGCCCTCCATGGCCGCCTGCGTGAGCACGCGGGTGGTCTCCTGGAAGGAAGCGGCGGACAGCCACGACTCGGTCGCGAGGGACGCCTTCGTGATGCCCATGACCTCCTGGCGAGCCGAGGCGGTCTTGCGACCCTCCTGCAGCGCCGCACGGTTCAGCGCGTTGTAGCGCGACCGGTCGACGAGCTCACCCGGCAGCAGGTCGGTGTCGCCGTGGTCGACGACGGTGACCTTGCGGAGCATCTGGCGGACGATGACCTCGATGTGCTTGTCGTGGATCGGCACACCCTGCGAGCCGTAGACGTCCTGCACACCGTTGACCAGGTGCTTCTGGACCTCTCGGACACCCTTGACCCGGAGGACTTCCTTCGGGTCGACGGTGCCGGCGATGAACTGCTCGCCGAGCTCGACGTGCTGGTTGTCCTCGATGAGGAGCGTCGCACGCTTGAGCACCGGGTAGATGAACGGCTCGTCGCCGTTGTCCGGCGTGAGGATGATCCGACGACCCTTGTCCGTGTCCTCGACCACGACGCGGCCGGGGGCCTCGGCGATCGGGGACGCGCCCTTGGGGGTACGCGCCTCGAAGAGCTCCGTGACACGCGGCAGACCCTGGGTGATGTCGTCGGCCGAGGCCGAACCACCCGTGTGGAAGGTACGCATCGTCAGCTGGGTACCGGGCTCACCGATGGACTGCGCGGCGATGATGCCGACTGCCTCACCGATGTCGACCAGGTTGCCGGTGGCGAGCGAACGGCCGTAGCACTTCGCGCAGACACCGACGGCCGACTCGCAGGTCAGGACCGAGCGCACCTTGATGCTCTCGACACCGGCTGCCAGCAGCTTTTCGAGGAGCACGTCACCGACGTCCTCGCGAGCCTCTGCCACGACCGTGCCCTGTGCGTCCACGGCCTCGGTGGCCAGGGTGCGGGAGTACACGGTGTTCTCGACGCGCGGGTCGCGGACGAGCTTGCCGTCGGCGTCCACGGTCGCGATCGGCAGCTCGAGGCCACGCGTCGTGCCGCAGTCGTCCTCGCGGATGATGACGTCCTGCGAGACGTCCACGAGACGACGGGTGAGGTACCCGGAGTCCGCGGTACGGAGCGCGGTGTCGGCAAGACCCTTACGAGCACCGTGGGTGGCGATGAAGTACTCCGCCACGGTCAGGCCCTCGCGGTACGAGTTGATGATCGGGCGGGCGATGATCTCGCCCTTCGGGTTGTTCACCAGACCACGCATACCGGCGATGTTGCGGACCTGGAGCCAGTTACCACGAGCACCGGACGACACCATGCGGTTGATGGTGTTGTCGACCGGGAAGTTGTCGCGCATCTCCTGCGCGATCTCGTTCGTGGCCTCGGTCCAGATCTTGATCAGGTCGGCGCGACGCTCGGAGTCGGTGATCAGACCCTTGTCGAACTCGCCCTGCACCTTGGCGGCCTGGATCTCGTAGCCCGCGATGATCTCCTTCTTGCGAGGAGGCGTCACGACGTCCGACAGGGCGACGGTCACACCGGAGCGGGTGCCCCAGTAGAAGCCGGCGTCCTTGATCCGGTCCAGCGCAGCGGCCGTCTCGGTCTTGGAGTAGCGCTCGGCGAGGTCGTTGACGATCGCGGAGAGCACGCCCTTGTCGGTGACCTTCTGGACGAACGGGTAGTTCGCCGGGAGGGTCTCGTTGAAGAGCGCACGGCCCAGGGTCGTCTCGAGCAGCACGGTGTCGCCCTGCTCGTAGCCCTCGGGAGCTTCACCCTCGGCGAAGTGGACACCCGTCATGCGGATCTTCGCCATCGCGTTGAGGTGCAGCGTGTGCTGGTCGTTGGCCAGGATCGCCTCGGCGACCGAGGAGAACGCACGGCCTTCACCGACGGCGCCCTCGCGGACGGTCGTCAGGTGGTGCAGACCGATGATCATGTCCTGTGCAGGCAGGGTCACCGGACGGCCGTCGGACGGCTTCAGGATGTTGTTCGAGGCGAGCATCAGGATGCGGGCCTCGGCCTGGGCCTCGACCGACAGCGGCAGGTGCACGGCCATCTGGTCACCGTCGAAGTCCGCGTTGAACGCAGCACACACGAGCGGGTGGAGCTGGATGGCCTTGCCCTCGACGAGCTGCGGCTCGAACGCCTGGATGCCCAGACGGTGCAGCGTCGGCGCACGGTTCAGCAGGACGGGGCGCTCGCGGATGATCTCCTCGAGCACGTCCCACACCTGCGGACGCGAACGCTCGACCATGCGCTTGGCCGACTTGATGTTCTGCGCGTGCGACAGGTCGATGAGGCGCTTGATCACGAACGGCTTGAAGAGCTCGAGCGCCATCTGCTTGGGCAGACCGCACTGGTGCAGCTTCAGCTGCGGGCCGACGATGATGACCGAACGGCCCGAGTAGTCGACGCGCTTGCCGAGCAGGTTCTGGCGGAAACGACCCTGCTTGCCCTTGAGCATGTCGCTCAGGGACTTCAGGGCACGGTTGCCGGTACCCGTGACCGGACGACCACGACGACCGTTGTCGAACAGCGCGTCAACGGCTTCCTGCAGCATGCGCTTCTCGTTGTTCACGATGATCTCGGGGGCACCGAGGTCGAGCAGGCGGCGGAGACGGTTGTTGCGGTTGATCACACGACGGTAGAGGTCGTTGAGGTCCGACGTGGCGAAACGGCCACCGTCGAGCTGCACCATCGGGCGCAGCTCCGGCGGGATGACCGGCACGACGCCGAGCACCATCGCGGCCGGCGAGTTGCCGGTGGCGAGGAAGGAGCTGACGACGCGCAGACGCTTGATCGCGCGGATCTTCTTCTGGCCCTTGCCCTCGGCGATCTGCAGACGCAGTGCCTCGGCCTCGGCGGCCAGGTCGAACGCCTCGAGCCGGAGCTTGATCGCCTCGGCGCCCATGTAGGCGTCGAAGTAGATCCCGAACCGGTCCTGGAGCTCGTGGAAGACGGCGTCCTCGGGCTTGAGGTCGCCCACCTTGAGGTTGCGGAAGTCCTCCCACACACGCTCGAGACGGGTGATGTCCTCGTCGAACGACTTGCGGACCTGGGACATCTCCTTCTCGGCGGTGTCCTTGGTGCGGCGCTTGACGTCGGCCTTGGCACCCTCTTCCTCAAGGGCTGCGAGGTCGTCCTCGAGCTTCTTGAGGCGGTCGGCGATGATCGAGTCGCGCTGGCCCTCGAGGGTCTTGATCTCGAGACGCATCTCGTTCTCGAGACCCGGCATGTCCGCGTGACGGCCCTCTTCATCGATGTCGATGATCATGTACGCCGCGAAGTAGATGACCTTCTCGAGGTCCTTCGGCGCCATGTCGAGGAGGTACCCGAGGCGCGACGGGACGCCCTTGAAGTACCAGATGTGCGTGACGGGGGCAGCGAGCTCGATGTGGCCCATGCGCTCACGACGGACCGAGGACTTGGTGACCTCGACGCCGCAGCGCTCGCAGACGATGCCCTTGAACCGGACACGCTTGTACTTGCCGCAGGCGCACTCCCAGTCGCGGGAAGGACCGAAGATCTGCTCGCCGAACAGACCGTCCTTCTCGGGCTTCAGGGTGCGGTAGTTGATGGTCTCCGGCTTCTTGACCTCGCCGTACGACCACTGACGGATGTCCTCGGCGGTCGCGAGGCCGATCCGAATGGCGTCAAAGGAAGTTGCTTCGAGCAATGTTCTTCTCTCTTGCTGATTCAGGCTTCGATGTACGGGCGGGATCAGATGTCGTCGACAGAGGACGACTCGAACCGCGAGGAGATGTTGATGCCCAGCTCCTCCGCAGCGCGGAAGACCTCGTCATCGTTGTCGCGCAGGCTGACCGCCTGGCCGTCAGCCGAGAGGACCTCGACGTTCAGGCAGAGCGACTGCATCTCCTTCATGAGGACCTTGAAGGACTCGGGGATGCCGGGTTCCTGGATGTTCTCGCCCTTGACGATCGCCTCGTAGACCTTCACGCGGCCGAGGATGTCGTCGGACTTGATCGTCAGGAGCTCCTGGAGGGCGTAGGCGGCACCGTACGCTTCGAGCGCCCACACCTCCATCTCACCGAATCGCTGTCCACCGAACTGCGCCTTACCACCCAGCGGCTGCTGCGTGATCATCGAGTACGGACCGGTCGAACGCGCGTGGATCTTGTCGTCGACCAGGTGGTGCAGCTTGAGGATGTACATGTAGCCGACCGAGACGGGCTCCGGGAACGGCTCGCCGGAGCGGCCGTCGAAGAGCTGCGCCTTGCCGGACGAGCCGATCAGGCGCTCGCCGTCGCGGTTCGGGAGGGTCGAGTCGAGGAGGCCCTCGATCTCGCGCTCGTACGCACCGTCGAACACCGGGGTGGCGACCTTGGTGCCGGGCTCGGCGCTGTGCGCTGCCTCCGGCAGGTTCTCGGCCCAGTCCTGGATGCCCTCGACGTTCCAGCCCTGCTTGGCGAGCCACCCGAGGTGGATCTCGAGCACCTGGCCGAAGTTCATGCGGCCGGGGACGCCGAGCGGGTTGAGGACGATGTCGACGGGGGTGCCGTCGGCGAGGAACGGCATGTCCTCGACCGGGAGGATGGTCGAGATGACGCCCTTGTTGCCGTGACGACCGGCGAGCTTGTCACCCGCGGTGATCTTGCGCTTCTGGGCGATGTAGACGACCACGCGCTGGTTGACACCAGAGCCGAGTTCGTCGTCACCGTCCTGCGAGTCGAACACCTTGACACCGATGATCGTGCCCTCTTCACCGTGGGGCACCTTGAGCGAGGTGTCGCGGACTTCGCGCGACTTCTCGTTGAAGATGGCACGGAGCAGACGCTCCTCGGCGCTCAGCTCGGTCTCGCCCTTCGGCGTGACCTTGCCGACGAGGATGTCGCCGGGGCGGACCTCGGCACCGATGCGGATGATGCCGCGCTCGTCGAGGTCGGCCAGCAGGTCCGGGCTGACGTTGGGGAGGTCACGGGTGATCTCCTCCTTGCCGAGCTTGGTGTCGCGGGCGTCGACCTCGTACTCCTCGATGTGGATCGAGGAGAGCGTGTCGTCCTTGATGAGGTTCTGCGACAGGATCATCGCGTCCTCGTAGTTGTAGCCCTCCCACGGCATGAACGCGACGAGGAGGTTCTTGCCGAGCGCGAGCTCGCCGTTCTCCGTCGCGGGACCGTCGGCGATGACCTCGCCCTGCTCCACGCGCTCGCCTGCGGAGACGATGACGCGGTGGTTGTAGCTCGTGCCCTGGTTGGAGCGGTCGAACTTGCGCAGGTAGTAGGTCTGCGTGCCGCCCTCGTCGAGCTGCAGGGTGACGGCGTCGGCCGAGACCTCGGAGACGACACCGGCCTTGTCGGCGGTGACGACGTCGCCGGCGTCGATGGCCGTGTAGCCCTCCATACCGGTACCGACGAGCGGCGACTCGGAACGGAGCAGCGGGACGGCCTGACGCTGCATGTTCGCACCCATCAGGGCGCGGTTCGCGTCGTCGTGCTCGAGGAACGGGATGAGCGACGTCGCGACCGACACCATCTGGCGCGGGGAGACGTCCATGTAGTCGACCTCGTCCTTGGCGACGAGTTCGACCTCGCCACCCTTCTTGCGGACGAGCACCTTGTCGTCGGCGAAGTGGAAGTCGTTCGTCAGCGGGGCGTTGGCCTGCGCGACGACGAAGTCGTCCTCTTCCGAAGCGGTGAGGTAGTCGATGGTCTTCGTGACCTCGCCGTTGACGACGCGACGGTACGGGGTCTCGATGAAGCCGAAGGAGTTGATCCGACCGAAGGACGCGAGCGAACCGATCAGGCCGATGTTCGGGCCTTCCGGGGTCTCGATCGGGCACATGCGGCCGTAGTGCGACGGGTGGACGTCACGGACCTCGACGCCGGCACGCTCACGGGACAGACCACCCGGGCCGAGGGCCGAGAGACGACGCTTGTGCGTCAGGCCCGCGAGCGGGTTGTTCTGGTCCATGAACTGCGACAGCTGGGACGTTCCGAAGAACTCCTTGATCGCGGCGACGACCGGACGCACGTTGATGAGCGTCTGGGGGGTGATCGCCTCGATGTCCTGCGTGGTCATGCGCTCGCGGACGACGCGCTCCATGCGGGACAGACCCGTGCGGACCTGGTTCTGGATGAGCTCGCCGACGGCGCGGATGCGACGGTTGCCGAAGTGGTCGATGTCGTCCACGTCGAGGCGCAGCTGCACCGGCTCGCCGTCACGGACGCCGTCGATCGTGGTGCGCTCAGCGTGCAGCGACACCAGGTACTTGATCGTCGCGACGATGTCCTTGACGGTGAGCACCGAGTCGGACAGCGGGGCGTCCATGCCGAGCTTGCGGTTGACCTTGTAGCGGCCGACCTTCGCCAGGTCGTAGCGCTTCGGGTTGAAGTAGAAGTTGTCGAGGAGCGCACGCGCGGCCTCGGCAGCGACCTGCTCGCCGGGACGGAGCTTGCGGTAGATGTCCTTGAGCGCCTCTTCCTTCGTGAGGACGGCGTCCTTCTCGAGGGTCGACTCGATCGACGCGAAGCCCTGGAACTCGTCCATGATCTCTTCGCTCGTCAGGCCGAGGGCCTTGAGGAAGACGGTCACGGACTGCTTGCGCTTGCGGTCGATGCGCACGCCCACCTGGTCGCGCTTGTCGATCTCGAACTCGAGCCAGGCGCCACGCGACGGGATGATCCGCGCCGAGTAGATGTCCTTGTCGGAGGTCTTCTCCTGCTGGCGCTCGAAGTACACGCCGGGCGAACGGACGAGCTGCGACACGACGACGCGCTCGGTGCCGTTGATGATGAACGTGCCGCGTTCGGTCATGAGCGGGAAGTCGCCCATGAAGACCGTCTGCGTCTTGATCTCACCCGTCATGTGGTTCATGAACTCGGCGTTGACGTACAGCGGAGCGGCGTAGGTCTTGCCGCGCTCCTTGCAGTCGTCGATCGAGTACTTCGGGTCTTCGAGCTCCGGCGCGGTGAACGAGAGCTGCATGGTCTCGCCGAGGTCCTCGATCGGGGAGATCTCCTCGAAGATCTCCTCGAGCCCCGAGTGCAGCGCGAGGTCGGTACGACCCTGCTCCTGCCCTTCGGCGAGGCGGGCCTTCCAGACGTCGTTGCCGACGAGCCAGTCGAAGCTCTCCGTCTGGAGTGCGAGCAGATCAGGAACCGTGAGGGTGTCCGTGATCTTGGCGAACGAGAGTCGCGAGTGGTTGCGACCGTTCTTGGGGTTGGTGGATGCGTTGGGCGCAGCAGCCAAGGGTGTGACCTCCGGTAGGCCCCGTCGGGCCGACACTGACGAGCAGTGTGTAGGTGAGTGGATTGATCGCTCGGCGAACCCTGAGATGCAAGCCCTGCGACCACGCCGACGCGTGCCTTGACGCGGAACGTCGGTGCACGTGTGGGATGATCTCCGTGAGCGGTACCCGCCGCCATATACGGGTCCGGCTGCACCAGGGCGAGATGAGTTTCTGTCTCAGAACTCTGCGTCGACCGCAATATGACGACACGGATGCCAGGGAGCGCGAACTGTCATCATAGTTCGCTCCGTGGCGCGCTGTCCAGTCCCGGCTTGACCGGATTCGGCAGTGGCGTGTATAAGCCGCCACACGCCGCTTCCATTCCCGTCCTCAGCCGGGTCCGTGCTCAGCCGAGCCCCTGATCAACCGAGACGCTCGCGCTCGACGCGATCCGCGCCTCCCGGCCCGCCCGGCAGTCCGGCCAGCGCACGGATCGCGTCCTCCGGTCGACGCGTGCGGACGAACGTGACCCGGCCCCGGTCGTCCGTGAGCTCGATCCCGAGCCCCGGCGTGAGGATGAGCGCACGCTCGCCACGACGGATCCGCAGGCCGACACCGCCGTAGGTGGCCGCGTCCGCCTCGACCAGGCGCACGTCGGTGATCCGCCGGCGCGGGATGCGCCGCGGCGGGAGCGGACGGAAGTGCAGGGTCACGTGCCGCTCGGTGACGGTGAACCCGGCACGCGCGAGCAGGAGCAGCGACCCGAGGGTGACGGCGAGCAGGGCCGGCACCAGCAGGGCGACCTCCGGCGCGTCCCCGGGCCAGCCGAGCACGGCGGCGGACAGGCCGGCACCGCCGAGGAGCAGCGCCGTGCCGACGACCCGCATCCAGGTGGGTGCCGTCTCGCGGTCGGCGTGGAACGGCAGGGCGGCGCGGAACGGCAGGGCGGCGCGGGACGGATGGGCTGCACGGGACGGCCGGGAGGCCCGGATCACCCGGGTGGGTCGGGTCCCGGACCGGTGGGTGTCCGGTGTGGTGAGGCGTGCGGTGGGCACGCTCATGGTGTCGGCGGTCATGACGGAGGTCTCCTGCGGCGGATCAGCAGTGGTGCACTCGTCATCGGGTGCGGTGCGTTCGACGGCCAGCGCGCGCGGGTGGCCGGAGGGGTGGCGCGCAGCAGCACGCCGACGGCGCGCACGCTCGAGCGGTGGGGGCGCTCACGGGCACGTCGTGGTCACGGTGTCCGGGCGGACGCGTGGAGTGTGGGGCACACACGCATCGACGCTCTGGCGTCGTGACGACAGACGTCAACGGTACGCAACGAGTCTTGGCGTCCGCTGGTCGTCCATGTGTACGCATTCACGTGTCCGCAGTGCGTCGCCCGGGGACGACGGGGTGCTGCGGGTGGTCAGCGCAGGACGCGGGCGACGGCCTCGGCCCGGGTCCGGACCCCGAGCTTCGCGAACACCTGGTTCACGTACGACTTCACGGTGGGCACCGTCAGGAACAGCTCGGCGGCGATCTGCGGGTTCGTCCGGCCGTCCGCGATCCGCTCGAGGACGTCCACTTCGCGCGGGGTGAGGTCCGGGAACCGAGCACCGAGCGACGGACCGGGATCGGGTGACGCAGGCGCAGCGGAACCAGCAGCGACACCGGCACTTGCACCACCGGCGAGGCGCGCCACCAGCCGCGCCCCCACGGTCGCGTCGAAGGTCGACTGCCCGGCGGCCACCGCCCGCACCGCGGTCGCGATCTCCGCCCGTCCGGCGTCCTTCGTCAGGTAGCCGCGAGCTCCCGCCCGCAGCGCGGTGACGATGGAGTCGTCGTCGGCGTAGGTCGTCAGCACCAGGACCGCGACCCCGGGGTGCTCGGCGACGATCCGCGCGGTGGCCGTCGGCCCGTCGACCCCCGGCATCCGCAGGTCCATCAGGACGACGTCGGGCACGTGCCGGTCGACGGCGGCGATCGCCTCGGCACCGTCGGCCGCCTGCCCGACGACCTGCAGGTCGGGCACGAGCGACAGCACCGTCACCAGGCCGTCGCGGACGATGGCCTGGTCGTCGACCACGAGCACCCGGATGGTCACGAGCGGTCGTCCTCGGCGGCGACCGTAGCGTCCGCGTCGCGCGTGCCGTCGACGGGCAGGTGCATGGCGACGACGAACTCGTCGTCGGAACGCTCGGCCTCCACCGTGGCCTCGCTGCCGAGTTCCGCGAACCGCTCGCGCATCCCGAGCACCCCCTGCCCGCCGCTCGGCAGCGGGTTGGCCACGACGACGTCCACGGCGTCGCCGTCCCGGATCACGGACAGGGACACGGGGCGGCCGGGAGCATGCCTGCGGGCGTTGCTGAGGGCCTCCCGGACGACCTGGACCACGGCGGCACGGTGGGCGTCGTCGAGGACCGCGAGGGTCGCGTCACCCTGCACGACGACCTCGCCGCCGAACGAACGGTGCGCGTCGAGCAGGGCCGTCAGGCCCGACCCGTGGTCGGCGGACGGACTGGAGGCACGGGTCGGCTCCGGCTGGCCGGGCTGCGGTTCGTCGCGGAGCGCGTGCACCGCACGCCGCGCCTCGGCCAGGCCGTCCGCGGCCAGCGCGCGAGCCTCGCCGGCTCGGCGGGTGGCCTCGTCGACGCGACCGGCCTCGAGCAGGGCCTCGACCGCGTCGAGCTGCAGCACCAGACCGCCGAGCGAGTGGGCGAGGACGTCGTGGATGTCCCGGGACGCCCGCGACCGGTCGGCGAGGAGCCGTGCGCGCTGCTGCTGCCGCTCGGTCTCGCGAGCCTGCGCCGTCGTGATCCGGACCTGCCGACGGCTGAAGCCGACGAGCACGCCGAGCAGCAGCCCGCCGCTCACGCCGAGGACGAACTGCACCGACGTCTGCTCGAGCGTCGCGGTGACGGCCACCACCACGACGGCGGCGAGCGCGGCGACCGCGGCCGTCCAGACCGGCAGACGCAGGTCCGCGCCGAGGATGACGAGCCCGACGATCACCGGGACCACCAGCAGCGAGTCGGTCGGCGCCACGGTGAGCGATCCGGCTGCGATCATCACGCCGGCTGCGGCGACGAGGACGCGGGGCGTGCGTGTCGCTTCGCGGACGGCCCAGGCGGCGAGCGCCACGGCCCCGACGGCCCAGACCCACGCGGGGTGGTGCAGCAGGAGGCCGTTCCGGACGAACCAGAACGCGACCACGGCGATCCCGACGGCGTTGAGTCCCCAGGAGAGCACCGAGGCGGACCGGACCCCGGCGGGGTCGGTCCGGTCCGGGTCGGTCGGCAGGCTCACCGCACCATCATGCCGCGGCGGGCGGCCGCCGACCGGTCGCCGCCGCGGGGGATGCGCTGGTCGACGACCAGGGCACGGGCTGCACGGTTCAGGGCGAGCACGAGCAGGATCGTGCCGGTCGAGGTGAGCAGGTGCGCACCGAGGTGGCCGCCGAGGACGTCGAGCCCGACGCGGGCGGCGATCAGGACGATCCAGAGCGCGGCGCCGAGCCACCCGGTGCGGGACTGCAGCGTACGGCCCTTGTCGTCCGGCGTCGTGACCGTGCGGAACCGGGTCATGGCCCCCATCGCGAGGCCGACGGCGACGGTGAGCAGGGCCTCGAGGCCGAGGAACACGACGTCGGTGGTGGTGACGGTCGCCGTGGTCTGTGCGAGGACGACCACACCGACGATCGCCATCACGAGCGGTCCCCGCCAGATGCGCGCCGGGTCGAGGGACCGCCAGGTCGCCTGCCGGTACGCCAGGAAGGCGACGAGGGCGAGGCCGATGAGCACGTTCGCGAGGAGCTGGACCGACATGGTGTGCCTTTCGAGGTGGTCCGGCGGAGTGTTCCGACCGGTCCCATCAGCCTCGTTCCGGGCGCTCCGCGGGCACACCAACCAGGGGTGGGGACGCGGGTGGTGATCGCGGTGGTGTTCCATTGACGGCATGGCTGATGCGTTCGACGGGTTCCGGATCGGTGCGGGGTACTCGGTGGTGGAGCCGGACCGGCACCGACCGGGGTCCTTCACCCTGGTGGTGGACGGCACCCCGCAGTCGCACGTGGACCTCGAGGACCCGACCCACCTGGCGTTCGAGTACATCCGGCGGATCGGGCACGCGATCGACCTGCTGCCGGACGGCCCGATCACGGCACTGCACCTGGGCGCCGGTGCCCTCACCCTGCCCCGCTACGTCGCGGTGACCCGTCCGGGTTCGCGGCAGCAGGTGATCGAGCTCGAGCGCGACCTGGTCGAGCACGTGCGCGAGGCCCTGCCGTTCCCCCGCGGCGCCTCGATCCGGGTGCGGTACGGCGACGCCCGGGAGGTCCTCGGCAAGCTGCCCGCCGGACTCCGCGGCACCGTGGACCTGGCGGTGGTGGACGTCTTCGGCGGTTCTCAGATCCCCGCCCACGTGACGAGTGTCGAGTTCTACCGTGAGGTCGCCGTGTTCCTGTCGCCGACGGGCATCGTCGCGGTGAACGTGGCCGACGGCGCCGGGTTGGCGTTCGCCCGCGGGCAGGCCTCGACGCTGCAGTCGGTGCTGCCGTCGGTCGCCGCGGTCGCGGACACCGGCATGCTCAAGGGCCGGCGGTTCGGGAACATCGTGCTGCTCGGGTCGCCGACCGACCTGCCGGTGGCGGACATGCCGAGGCGGTACTCGTCCGACCCGATGCCGGCGAAGGTCGTGCACGGTGCGGAGCTCAGGGCGTTCATCGCCGGGGCGCCGATCGTCACCGACCAGACGGCGGTCGCGTCGCCGGAGCCGAACCGGAGCGTGTTCGGGGGCTGATGCCCGCGCGGCACCGCCGGGGACGGACTTCGGGCACTCGGCGGGTCCGGCTGTCAGGATGGTCTGGACGACCGCGCAGGTGCGCGACCGAGCGATGGGAACCCTGATGACGAACGACGACCGGAACGACCAGGACCGGACGGGCGACGGCCAGGCGCCGCGCTGGGGCGACGCCCCGCAGCAGCAGCCCGACGCCGATGCCCCGCGGTACGGCGAGCGGGTGGACCCGGCGCCGACCTCGACCCCGCAGTACGGCGAGCAGTACGGGCAGGGCCAGCAGCAGTACGGCCAGCCGTCGAGCACGCCGAGCTGGAACGACCAGCAGCGCCACGACCAGCACCACGACCAGCAGCCGTACGCCGCCGCGCCCGCGCACGCCGGTGCCCCGGCCTGGCAGAGCCACGACGAGCCGAAGCCCAAGAAGAAGACCCTCGGTGTCGTGGCGTTCTTCCTCGGACTCGCCGCGCTCGTCATCGGCGTCATCGGCGGGTACGTGATGGGGTCGGCGCTCGCCAACAGCGACGCGATCAACAACCTCGTACCGAGCAGCGGTGCCACCCCGGACCAGCAGGAGCTGCAGCGTCAGCTCATGAACGACCCGGCCGTCATCTCGCAGATCGGTGTCGGTGCGGTGATCGCCGGCGTCGCCGCGATCCTCGGGCTCTGGGCGCTCGTGCAGGGCATCATCGCCGCCGTGACCAAGCGTGGTCGCGGCTGGGGCATCTTCGCGATCATCCTGGCCGTCGTGGCCACGATCGCGACGCTGGTCACCTACGTCGGCGTAGCCGCTGCCGCCGCGGTGGCCGCCAACTCCTGATCGACCACTCGGAACGGCCCGTCGTGCTCCGGCACGGCGGGCCGTTCGTCGTCCCGGGCGGCACGCGTGCACGGCCGCACCCGCGCAACCTGAGCGCGTCGCACCGACCGCTCCCGGGAGACCGCGGCTACCCTCGAACCGATGTCCCTCCCGCCCGACGACCGCCAGCAGCCCGACCTGTCCGACCGTTCCCGTGAACCGCGCCACGCGGCTCCCGTGACGGCCGGAGTCAGCCCGGGCAGCACCTTCGCGCCCATCAGCCTGCGACCCGCGGTCGACGTCGACGCCGTGCACCAGCGGCTCCGTGACCTCGGCCAGAGCCGCAGCACCGACGCCCTCGCCGAACGCGCCGAACTCCTCCGCCTGCTCGGTCGTCTGGACGAGTCGCTCGTCATCGCGGAAGAGGTGTTCCGCCTCGCAATGTTCACCGGGGAGCGCCAGGACAAGGTCGCCGCGCGGATCCGTCGTGCGCACGTCCTGCACGACCTCGGGCGGCACGACCGCGCCGCCACCGAGGCCGCCATGGCCCGCGACACCGCCGCCACCGAGGAGTGGCCCGAACTCGAGGGCGCCGCAGCCGAGATCGAGGGCTGGTCGCTGTTCGAGAACGACCGATTCGACGAGGCCCGCGCCGCACTCTCGCGGGCGTACCAGGCCTTCCGGCAAGCGGGGGCGCCGTCCGAGCGCACCGACGCGTTGCGCACCGCGGTCGAGGCCGCCATGCGGGCCTCGATCACCAACCCGGCGGAACCGTCCGACAAGCCACGGACCGCCCGCGAGGTCGCCGCCCGCCGTGCCGAGGACGAGGAACCCACCACCCGCGTCGCCGAGCCGGTGAAGCAGGTTCCGCCGATCCGCCGCCGCGTGCTCGGTGCGCCCGACGCCGCACGGACCGAGGCCGACGACATCTGGGGCCGGATCGCGGCCCGGGCAGCGAAGAAGGGCCAGGCCGACCCTCGCGCCGAGCAGTGACCGCGCTCGAGACCGTCCGGCTCCGTGCCGAAGCGCTCATCGCCGAACACCTCGGTGCCGGCACGTGGGCGTTCGGCTTCGACCACGCCAAGACCCGCGCCGGGCAGTGCGACTTCGCGCGGAAGCGGATCACGGTGAGCCGTCACCTGGCCACCCGGTTCTCCGACGACGACGTCGAGCAGGTCCTGCTGCACGAGGTCGCGCACGCACTCGCCGGCGCCCGGGCGGCACACGGACCGAAGTGGAAGCGCACGGCTGCGGCGATCGGGTACACCGGCTCCCGGCTGCACGACGGGCCGATCGCCAGCGAGCTCGCCCCCTGGATCGGCACCTGCCCCGCGGGGCACGAGCACTTCCGGTACCGCACGCCCACCCGTCCCCTGGCCTGCGCCCGCTGTTCCCGGCGCTTCGATGCCCGGAACGTCATCACCTGGCGGCGCCGGACCGCCGACGACGACGCGGCCTCGATGGCGTCGACTACCGCATGAGGGTCCCGACGCACGGAGGCGCGCCGGTAACCCGTTAGCCTGGGCGGATGCACACGGGGCAGCACATCCGCACGGACGCCGGTTCCTCCTGGTTCTTCGACGCCGGACGGATCGCGCTCGACTTCGCGCACACGGGTGGCTTCGCCGACGACCCCACCGGACGCCGACCGCGGTCGCAGCTCGGGGAACTGCTCGCGAGCCCGGCCGACCTGGACGAGTGGCTCAGCGAGCACACCGAGCCGATCGACGTCGGTGCCAGCGCCCGCGAGCTGCAGGACGCCCGGGCCCTGCGTGCCGCGATCGCCCGGCTCGCCGTGGCCGCCGCCCCCGCGCCGGCGAGCACCGCCGCGGAACGCACCGCCGTGGCGGCGGGCCTGCGTGCCGGGGCCGGCCGCACGCGCCCCGCGCCCGACGACATCGACACCGTCAACCTGTTCGCCGCCCTGCCGGACGTGCCCCCGAGCCTCCCGGGTGGCCGACGCCGTGCCGGAGCCAACCGGGTCCGCCTGGCGCAGGCCCTGTCGAGCGTCGCGCGCGACGCCGTCGCGCTCTTCACCGAGGTCGGCTTCGACGACGTCGAGGCCCACGGCCGGCCGACGCGGCTGAGCCGCTGCTCGGCCGAGGACTGCGGCCTGGTGTTCTACGACTCGTCGCGCGGTGGGACCCGACGCTGGTGCTCGATGCAGCGGTGCGGCAACCGGGCGAAGGTCCGGGCGCACCGCGCTCGCCGCGCCGCGGAGTGACCACGAGCTGAGCACGAGCGGTCACGACACCCCGCGCACCCGCGCCGAGCGGTCACCAACCGTCGGCTGGCGGCCTCCCAGCCGACAGGTCTTGACCACCCGACGCACGCACGCGCGCGCGGCGACCGGCGAGCACAACGACCCGTCGAAGAAAAAGATTCGGGACGCCGAATTCTCTGGCAGGATCGGTGCATGACCGACACTGCCAGCCCCCGGCTCGACGAGCATCCATCCGGTGCCCCGCGTCGCCGCGCAGCCGGGCTCACCCTGCTCGGACCGGCCTTCGTCGCGGCCATCGCGTACGTCGACCCGGGCAACGTCGCCGCCAACCTGACCGCCGGCGCCGAGTACGGGTACCTGCTGCTCTGGGTGCTCGTGGCCGCGAACGCCAGCGCCGTGGTGGTGCAGTACCTGTCCGCCAAGCTCGGGGTGGTGACGGGCAAGTCGCTGCCCGAGCACCTCGGCCTGCGGATGCGGCGCACCCCGCGCCTGCTGTTCTGGGGCCAGGCCGAGATCGTCGCCGCCGCGACCGACATCGCCGAGGTCATCGGCGGCGCGCTGGCGCTCTACCTGCTCTTCGGTCTGCCGCTCGTGGTCGGCGGGATCATCACCGGGCTCGTCTCGATGCTCCTGCTGACCCTGCACAGCCGCCGGGGCACGCGCCTGTTCGAGACCGTGGTGACGGCGATGCTCGCGATCCTGACGGTGGGCTTCTGTGCCGGACTGCTGTTCGCCCGGGTGTCTCCGGCCGACCTGGTCGCCGGGCTCGTGCCGCGGTTCGAGGGCTCCGGGTCGGTGCTGCTGGCGGCCTCGATGCTCGGCGCCACCGTGATGCCGCACGCGGTGTACCTGCACTCGGCGCTCGCCCGGGACCGCCACGGGGACGTCCCCGCCGGGCCGGAGCGTCGCCGGGTGCTCGTCGCGACCCGGTGGGACGTCGGGCTCGCGCTGATCGTCGCGGGTGGGGTGAACATCGCGATGCTCGTCCTCGCCGCGGCCACCCTGCCGGGCGTCGAGGGCACCGACTCCATCCCCGGTGCGCAGCGCGCCATCGCCGAGAACGTCGGCCCGGTCGTCGGGGTGCTCTTCGCCGTGGGCCTGCTCGCGTCCGGCCTGGCCTCGACCTCGGTGGGCTGCATGGCCGGCGCGGAGATCATGCAGGGGCTGCTGCACGTGCGGATCCCGCTCGTGGCCCGGCGCGCGATCACCCTGGTGCCGGCGATCGTGCTGCTCGCACTGAACATCGACGCGACGATGCTGCTCGTGGTCAGCCAGGTGGTGCTGAGCTTCGGCATCGCCTTCGCGATCGTGCCCCTGGTGGTCTACACCTCGCGACGGAGCGTGATGGGGACCGACGTGAACGCCGCGACCACCCGCGTGGTGGCGTGGGTGATCGCGGCGGTCATCGTGGCGCTCAACGTCGCGCTGGTCGTGCTCACCCTGACCGGCTGAATCGCAGCCGGTCAGGGGGCGACCGGTCGTCAGTCGACGACCTGGACGTCCTTCCAGAACGCGACGTAGCCCGAGTAGTCCTTGCCGACGCGCTCGAACGACGACGGGATCGGCGTCGGGTACGACCACGCGCGGTCCTGCAGCGCCTGTCCGTCGACGTTCACCGTGAAGTACTGGGTGTCGCCCTTCCACGGGCAGTGGTACTGGGTGGGGCTCTCGGTGAAGAGCTCGGTCTTCACGCTCGACGGCGGGAAGTACCAGTTGCCCTCGATCTTGATGAGGTCCTCTTCGGGGGCCTCCGCGATCACCGTGTCGCCCACGACTGCCTTCATGGCGTTGCTCCTTCGCTCGCTGGTTCCGTGACGGGGCGAACGCTACGCGCGCTCCCCCGATTCCCGCAGGACGGGCAGGTCGGGGCCCGCAGCGAGCGCCGCGTGCACGTCGTCACGACTCAGGACGGCGGCTCCCTCGGACGCGCTGACCAGGTGCCGCACGGCACGGCGCAGCCCCGTGTACGCCGCGCAGGCCGCAGCGGCCTCGGGTGAGGTGTGGTCGATGCCGACCTCGGTGAGCGCGTCGACGACGGCTCCGGCGGCGAGCAGGTCCTCGACGGCGAAGTCGGGTGCGTCGGCCACGTCGACGGACTCCCCCGCCGCCTCGGCCGCGTCGTCGAGGACTGCGGAGTGGTGCAGCCCGGCGGCCACGATCGCGACGACGCACCGGTCACCGCGTGCGGCCTGGAGGCCCGTCACGCGTTCCGCGACCGCCGCCGCGTTGCCGAGGTGGCCGAGCACGACCTCCGGCCCCTGCGGCAGCTGGGCGGTCACGTTCCGCAGCGCGCGCCGCTGTGCTGCGGCGTCGGGGGTCGGCGGCAGGGCGTCGACCCAGACGAGCAGGTGGGTGCCGTGGACGATCCGTGCCGCACCTCCGGGACCCCACGCGAACCGGACCTGGTACTTCTCCTGGGTGCGTTCTGCCACGTCCGTCACGATAGCCGCCCGGGCGATGCTGTCCTTCTCCACAGGGTCGCCGTCCGACCGGGTTCCACCAGGGTCGCCAACCCTAGGATGCATGGTCATGGAGATCGCCCCCGTACCCACCCTGACCGGCGACCGTGTGACGCTCGAGCCCCTCGGGCAGGAGCACGCGGAAGACCTGCGGGCGGCGGTCGCGGACGGCGATCTGTGGCGCACCTGGTACACCTCCGTGCCCGCCCCGGCACAGGTCGAGGCCGAGATCGACCGGCGGCTCGCCGAGCACGAGGCCGGACGCATGGTGCCCTTCGCCGTGCGGGACCGCCCGACCGGACGGGTGGTGGGTGCGACGACCTTCATGAACATCGACCCGGGCAACCGCCACGTCGAGATCGGCAGCACGTTCCTGGCCCGGTCCGCGCAGCGCTCGGGGATCAACACCGAGTCGAAGCTGCTCATGCTGTCGCACGCGTTCGAGGCCTGGCAGTGCATCGCGGTCGAGTTCCGCACCCACTGGCACAACCTGCAGTCCCGGGCGGCCATCGCGGGCCTCGGCGCCAAGCAGGACGGCGTGCTCCGGAACCACGCGATCGGCCGTGACGGCACGCTGCGCGACACCGTGGTGTTCTCGGTGATCGCGTCGGAGTGGCCGGCCGTGCGGCTCTCGCTGGCCGAGCGGCTCCGGCGGCACGACCGCGCCGAGGGGTCCCGCCGCCGGTCGGCCCGGCACGCCTGAGGCGTCGCGCCTGCGTCGTCGCCCAGCGGGCCACGGCGCACCGTCCAGCCCGCGGGCGTAGCGTCACCGCCATGCACGTCGGCCTCAGGATCGTCCTCGACGCGCCGGTCGACGCCGTGCGCGATGCCCTGCTGTCCCCCTCCGTGATGGTGGCGGTGACGAAGCCGTTCCTGGCGTACCGCTCGCGTGATCCCCAGGGGTTCCCGGAGCGCTGGGAGCCGGGGCACCCGCACCCGATCACCGCGGACGCCTTCGGACTGGTGCCGAGCGGCGACACGCACGTCGACCTCGACCTGTACGAGGTCCGGGGAGTCCCCGTGCAGCGAGACAACGGCGGCGGCACGTCCGGGTTGTTCGGGCGGATGACGATGTCGCACCGGATGGCCGTCGTCCCCGCGCCGGGTGGCCGGACCCTGCTGCTCGACCGCCTGACCTACCGGATGCGACCGGCCGTCCTCGGGCTCGCCCTGTGGCCCGGCATGTGGGTCATCTGGCAGTGGCGGGCGTTCCGGATGCGCGCCCTCGCGCCCACCTGGCGGACCGACGGCGAGTGACGCGACGCGGGTCGGGCCTCCCGTCCACCGCGGAGCGGGCGTAGCCTCGACCACGTGAGCCAGACGCGCCCCCAGGAGCCGACGACCGACGACCGCGTGCGCAGCGTGCTGGCGACGACGGATTGGCGGCGGATGACGTTCGACCTGTACCGCCGCGTCCGCGCCACCCCGGACCCCCAGACGGCGCACGCGCTCTGGCGCGAGACCCGTGACGCGATGTTCGCGGAGCACCCCGCCTCGCCGCTGCTCGACGAGGACGCTCGCGACTTCGAGTCGCTGCCGGTGCCGGACTACGACCCGGCGTGGCGGTTCCAGGTCCGCATCGAGGCCACGGAGCCCGCCGAGTTCGACTTCGAGACCGGCACCGACGGCGTCGTCCACTTCGACCGGCTCGGCCTCGTGCGGGTCCCCGGTGTGGGCACGCTCGACGTCTGGAAGCACGGTGGCTACGCGGGCGGGGTGTTCGTCCCCGTCAAGGACGCCAGCGCCGGCAAGGCCCGCGGCACCTACGGCGGCGGGCGCTACCTGCTCGACACCATCAAGGGCTCGGACCTGGGCGGCGACGACCTCGGGTCGCTCGTGCTCGACTTCAACTTCGCCTACAACCCGTCGTGCGCGTACGACCCGGCGTGGGCGTGCCCGCTCGCGCCTCCGGGCAACACCGTGCCGGTCCCGATCCCCGTCGGCGAGCAGTACGACTTCTAGGGTGGAACGCATGACAGGACTCGTCGCCCTCGACGTCGGTGGCCGCGTGCCGCCGTTCGAGCAGGTCCGATCGCAGATCGCCGCACAGATCACCGCCGGGTACCTGGTGGACGGCGAACGGCTGCCGAGCGTCCGTGGGCTGGCGGACGAGCTCGGGCTCGCCGCCGGCACCGTCGCGAAGGCCTACCAGCTGCTCGAGGAGGCCGGGCTCGTGCACACCGCGCGGGGCGCCGGTACCCGGGTGGTGCGGCCAGCGGCGGTGCCGGACGCCGTGGCCGAGGCCGCTCGTGCCCTGGCCGCCGCGGCGCGCTCGGCGGGGCTGTCGGCGGACCAGGCGGCCACCGCGTTGCGCGAGGCCTGGCCGGCGTAGCGGGCGCGGGTGGCTGCGCTGGCGGGGCTGGCGCTTCCGGGCGTACCTGGTCGTTCCGGGCGTACCCGGTCGGAAGTTCTGACCCGGTACGCCCGATCCGACCAGGCATCGCAGGCGTTCTGGGAAGGAACGTCCCGAGCGCTCAGCAGTGCTCGTACACGTACGCGTCGTCCTTCGGGGTCACCAGGTCGCGGTCGCGCAGGATCGTCATGGCCGGACGGCTCTTCAGCCCGCAGACCGACCCCCACGAGCGCTCGAGGGTGTCCGAGTACTCCACGTCGATGACCCGCCCGCCGTAGGCCTTCGTGTACGCAGCGCACTCCCGGTACTGCACGCACTCCTCGGCGACGACGAAGTCGAACCCGGTCTGCTTCCGGCCGGACGCCCCGAGCTGCGGCGTGTTCTTCTGCCCGACGGCCAGGCCGTGCCGGTGCCCCTTGGCGACGAGCGACTTCGCGAGCGCCAGGTTGCCGGCACGGGTGAGCCGCTTGCCGCTCCGGGTCCACGAGTCGAGGTTGTCGAACTCCACGGCGTCGAACCCGCGGTCACCGCAGCGGGCGACGGTCTTCGCGAGCACCTTCGTGATCAGGGCACGCTTGGCCGCGGTCCGGGTGTCGAGGAGCATCTCGTCCGGCCACCCCGGGTCGGAGACCGGCTTGCCCGCGCGGTCGCGGAGGATCGCCGACGGGTACGACTTCTTCCACGTGCGGGCGGCCTCGGGCTGCGTCTGGAACCCGTTGACGTAGCAGATGTTGTACTTGCCCTTCGCGGGGCGGTCGGTGCTGTCGCGCTCGACGATCGTCACGCCGGAGGGCGGGGTGTACCCACCGCCGAGCTGGTAGTCCACGCGGCCCGAGGTCGGCAGGTTGCGGTAGCTCCCGGCCGCGCTGGTCGTGGCGGCCTCGGCGCAGCCGGCGGTGCCGAGGACGGCCACCAGGGCCATCGCGGTGGTCAACAGGACGGATCGCATGCGCACCCCGGAATCCTCGCACGCGCAGGGCGAACGACCCCGCCCTCGCTGTTCCGGGGATGTGCACGCTATGCTGGTCGTACTCGAGGCGCCGATCGCCTCGTGCGTCGTACGGACGCCCCGAACTCCCGACCACCTGTCTCCGGACTCTGGTCGATGATCGAGCACCTCACGAAGGTGCCCAGGCTTCTCTGCTGCGGCGACTGCGCCAGCCACATCCGTTGGCGCATCCCGCCCGCGCGCTGCCTCAGAGCGCGCCCACAGCCGGACTGCTCCGGCTCGAAAGGTCACCATGACCACCGAAGACATCCGTTTCTCCGACCTCGGCGTCCCCGCGCCGATGGTCTCCGTCCTCGCCGACCAGGGCAAGGACATGGCGTTCCCCATCCAGGCGGACACCCTCCCGGACTCCCTGCAGGGCAAGGACGTCCTCGGCCGCGGCCGCACCGGCTCCGGCAAGACCATCGCCTTCGCGATCCCGCTCGTCGCCCGCCTCGCCGCCAGCGGCCGCAAGCGCCGCGCCGGTCGCCCTCGCGCCCTGGTGCTCGCACCGACGCGTGAGCTCGCGACGCAGATCGACGTCGCCCTCGCCCCGCTCGCCAAGGCCATGGGCCTCAACACCACGACCATCTTCGGTGGCGTCGGTCAGGGTCGTCAGGTCGACGCCCTGCGCGGCGGCGTCGACGTCGTGGTCGCCTGCCCGGGTCGCCTCGCCGACCTGATGCAGCAGGGTCACGTGAACCTGGGCGACATCGAGGTCACCGTCCTCGACGAGGCCGACCACATGGCCGACATGGGCTTCCTGCCCGGCGTCACCAAGATCATGCAGGCGACGCCGGAGAACGGGCAGCGACTGCTGTTCTCCGCCACGCTCGACAACGGCGTGGACAAGCTCGTCAAGAAGTTCCTGCACAACCCGGTGATGCACTCCGTCGACGAGGCGAACAGCCCCGTCGAGGCGATGACCCACCACCTGTTCGAGGTCGCCGACGCCGACGCGAAGAAGCACCTCGTGAGCGCCCTCGCCTCGGGCAACGGTCGCCGCATCCTCTTCATGCGCACGAAGCACCACGCCAAGCGCCTCGCCAAGCAGCTCAGCAGCCAGGGGATCCCGGCCGTCGACCTGCAGGGCAACCTGTCGCAGGGCGCCCGTGAGCGCAACCTCGCGAAGTTCTCCTCCGGTGAGGCCCTCGTGCTCGTCGCCACCGACGTCGCCGCCCGCGGTGTGCACGTCGACAACGTCGAGCTCGTCGTGCACGTCGACCCGCCCACCGAGCACAAGGCCTACCTGCACCGCTCTGGACGCACGGCGCGTGCAGGTTCGTCCGGTGACGTCGTCACCGTGACGATGCCCGCCGAGCGTCGCGACGTTGCGCAGATGATGCGTGCAGCCGCGATCAAGGTCACGCCGCAGCACGTCTCGGCGACCTCCCCGGCCGTCACCGCGCTCGTCGGCGAGGTCGCTCCGATCCGCCACGTGGCCGAGGAGCAGCCCACCCAGCAGCGTCAGCCCAAGCAGCGCTCGGCCGAGTCCGCCGGTGACGGCGGCGGTCGTCGCCGTGGTCGCGGCGGTCGGTCTGGAGGCGCGGCGCAGCCCGCGCGCTCCGGCTCGGCTGGCGAGTCCGCCGGTTCGGCCGGGGGCCGTCAGGGCCGTCCGGCCCGTGGCGCACGTTCCGAGGGCGCCGGGCGCTCCGGTGCCGCGGCCGCCGGTTCGACCGGTGGCCGCCGCAGCGGCGGCAACCGCCGCTCGGGCAGCAGCGACGTCGTGCGCGGCGGCTCGTCGGCCGTCTGGTCGTCCGAGGGCGGCTACGCCGCGGGTCGGTCCGGCAACGAGTCGGGCGGCAACCGTCGTGGTGGCTCGCGCCGCGCCTCCCGTCCGGCCGGCGCTGCCGACCGCCACTGACCTGCGCGGGCTGACCCACGCGGTCTGACCTGCTCGGCCTGACCCCGTCGGCCTGAGCGCGTCGATGCCCGCAAGACACCGGTGTCCACGTTTCGAACCCCCGCATCCCGGGGTGTGATCCGTGAACACCGGTGTTTTGCGTGCCTGCGCTGGCGAACCTTGGCGGGGGCTGGGGGTGGGGTACTCCACCGGGCGTACGGTCTGCTTCACCGGATGCCGCGCAAGCGGCTGACGGGGAACACGTCCGCTTCTGGAAGGAGTGCCTATGGCTGGCATCGATGACATCAAGAACGCCGCTGAGAAGGCGGCAGGCAAGGTCAAGGAAGCCGCCGGCAACGCGACCGGTAACGACCGCTTGAAGGCCGAAGGCCAGACCGACCAGGGCAAGGCCTCGGCAAAGCAGGGCGTCACCGACGTCAAGGACGCCGCGCACGGCGTCGCCGACAGCTTCAAGGACGACAAGCACTGAAGCCGGTTCGCAACCGCGCTGCGAAGCCCCCGGATCCGATCGGATCCGGGGGCTTCGTCGTGCGCCGGGCGCGGACGCCCCGGTCGGACTAGTGGAGGGCGCCGACCGATGCCAGACCAGCCCGCAGCAGTGCGCCACGGCCGCCTTCCATCTCGTCGGCGACGGCGTCGGACGCGGCTTCCATCGGGGTCATCCACGTGAGCTCGAGGGCGTCCTGCCGGGGCTCGCACGTCCCCGTGACGGGGACGACGTACGCCAGCGAGATCGCGTGCTGCCGCTCGTCGGTGTACACCGAGGCGCCGGGCAGCGGGAAGTACTCGGCCACGGTGAACGGCGTCGGACTCGAGGGCAGCTGCGGGAACGCCATCGGCCCGAGGTCCTTCTCGAGGTGGCGGAACAGCGCGGTGCGGATCGACTCGCCGAACATCACCCGACCGGACACCAGGGTGCGGGCGATCGAACCGCTCGGGGAGACACGCAGCAGCACGCCGACCTCGGTCACGACGCCGAGGCCGTCGGTGCGGACAGGGACCGCCTCGACGTAACAGATCGGCAGACGACGGCGGACGTTCGCGAGCTCCTCGTCGGACAGCCAGCCGGAGTCGGGATCGGGGGTGCGCAGCGAGGACATGCACCGTGTCTACCAGGGACGGCGGCGAGTTCGGCGGAAGGCGCGGGAGTTGGGGATGGTTAGCGTTGTCCACATGATCGATGCGGACCTGGTGCAGTGGACCCGGAGTACCTCGGACAGGCGGAGCACACCCCTGCTCGTGGCGATGCACGGGGTCGGGTCGAACGAGCACGACCTGCTCGGCCTCGCCCCCGCGCTGCCGCCCGCGTGGACGGTCGCGTCACTCCGCGCGCCGATGCCGTGGGGGCCCGGCTTCAGCTGGTACCCGCTCGGCACGCCCGGCTCCCCCGCGCCCGAGGCGGTGGACGCCGCGACCGCCGAGGTGCTCGACTGGATCGACTCCGTCGCCGCCGACCACCCGCGGATCGGGCTGCTCGGGTTCTCGCAGGGCGGCTCGATGGCGCTCCAGCTGCTGCGCGCCCGGCCCGCGGCGTTCGCGTTCGCCGTGTCGCTGTCGGGGTTCGTCGTGCCGGGCGTCACGGACTCCCGCGACGAGGCCGTGTCGGCCGTGCGGCCGCGGGTGTTCCTGGGGCACGGTGACCTCGACCCGGTGATCCCGCCCGAGGCCACCGCCCGGACGCAGGCGTGGGCCGCAGCGCACACCGACGTGACCGACCGTTCCTACGCGGGCCTGCCGCACGCCGTGTCGACGGCGGAGCTGGCGGACGTGGCCGCCTTCGTCGGCGCGGTGTAGGCGCACGACGACGGACTGGAGGCCCGGTGCCAGCTGGCACCGGGCCTCCTGTCCGTCATGGGTGACGTCCGTCAGTCGGCCAGGATCTGGAGCAGGTCCTTGCGGAGCTGGTCCACCTTGGCCGTGGCGGCCTTGGCCTGTTCCTCGGTCGCGGTGCTGCGGTACATCTGCAGGACGCCCATGGTCTTCCGGAGTGCCTCGAAGAACTCGCGCTGGGCGTCCGGGATGCCCGGGGCCCCGTCGAGTGCCGCAGCGATCTCGTCGGCCTTGGCCTCGGTCTCGGCCTTGCCGGCGTCGGTGAGCTCGAAGAGCGTCTTGCGGCCGTCGCCCGACGAGACCACGAGGTCTTCGTCGACGAGCTGCTGGAGCGTCGGGTAGACCGAGCCGGGGCTCGGCTTCCAGGCGCCGCCGGTGCGCTCGGCGATGGTCTTGATCACGGCGTACCCGTTCTGCGGGCCCTCGGCCAGCAGACCGAGGATCGCGAGACGGACGTCACCGCGGCGACGGCGTTCGCGGCCGAAACCGGGCCCGCCGAAACCGGGGCCGAAGCCCATGCCCGGGCCGAAGCCGGGGCCGAACCCGCGGCCACCGAAGCCGCGGCCGCCGTGGTCGTGGTCACCGCGGTCACGGCCGGGGAAGCCGGCGCCGTGGTGCTGCCGCGCGCCGCCGAAGCGGGGGCCGCGCGGGCCGAACCCGCGCTGGTCGCGGGAGGACGTGTTGCTGTTGTCGTCATACGAGGGGCGCATGAGGAGTCCTTTCGTCGTGCTGAGTCGGCTCGCGACCGGTCTGACCTGATCGTCTTCGTCGTATCGCGATGTGTTTACGATAGATCGGTAACTATCGCTTTGTCAAGGGGGACGTGCGCTCGGCCTGCTGTCGGTGGTGGCGGGCAGGATGGGACGGACCATGACGGACGTCTTCGAGCGCTTCTCCCCCGCGACCACCGAGTGGTTCCGCGGCGCCTTCGATGCACCGACACCGGCGCAGGCCGGGGCGTGGGACGCCATCTCGACCGGGCAGCACGCACTCGTGATCGCCCCGACCGGCTCCGGCAAGACCCTGGCGTCGTTCCTGTGGTCGATCGACCGGCTCATCAGCGCGACGGACCGTCCACCGGCGAAGCAGCGCACGCGCGTGCTCTACGTCTCGCCGCTCAAGGCCCTGGGCGTCGACGTCGAGCGCAACCTGCGGAGCCCGCTCGTCGGCATCACCCAGACCGCACGCCGCCTCGGCACCGAACCGCCCGACGTCACGGTCGGGGTGCGCAGCGGTGACACCCCGTCGTCCGACCGGCAGAAGCTCCTGCGCCAGCCGCCGGACATCCTCATCACCACGCCCGAGTCGCTCTACCTGATGCTCACCTCGCAGGCGCGCGAGACCCTGGTGAACGTCGACACCGTCATCGTGGACGAGGTCCACGCGGTCGCCTCGACCAAGCGCGGCGCACACCTGGCCGTGTCGCTCGAGCGCCTCGACGACCTGCTCGACAAGCCCGTGCAGCGCATCGGGCTGTCCGCGACCGTCCGCCCACCGGAAGAGGTCGCCCGGTTCCTCGGCGGCCGTGCACCGGTGACGATCATCGCGCCGCCCGCGCAGAAGACCTTCGACCTGCGGGTCGTCGTGCCCGTCGACGACATGACCGAGCTCGGGGCGCCGCCGGTGGGTGCGGACGCGTCCGAGTCGCCGACGAACGGGTCGATCTGGCCGCACGTCGAAGAACGTGTCGTCGACCTGATCGAGGAACACCGCTCGACCATCGTGTTCGCGAACTCGCGGCGGCTGGCCGAACGACTCACGGCTCGGCTCAACGAGATCCACGAGGAACGCGTGCTCGCCGCCGCCGGTGACGGCGTGCTGGTGCCGGCGGGTGCGTCCCCGGACGACGACGGCCTGCCCGTGGCGCAGGGCCGACCGCAGTCACCGGCCCGCACCTCGGCGCACGCCGTCGCACCCCAGGGGGCCAAGCGCCCGCCGGCGCAGCTGATCGGCGGGTCCGGGCAGACCGGCGGCGGGGGCTCGGACGCCTCCGTCCCGGTGCTCGCCCGCGCACACCACGGCTCGGTGTCGAAGGACCAGCGCGCGATCATCGAGGACGACCTGAAGTCCGGTCGGCTGCGGTGCGTCGTCGCGACGAGTTCACTCGAGCTCGGCATCGACATGGGCGAGGTCGACCTGGTCGTCCAGGTCGAGGCGCCGCCCTCGGTCGCGAGCGGCCTGCAGCGCGTCGGTCGTGCCGGCCACCAGGTGGGCGAGATCTCCCGCGGCGTGCTGTTCCCGAAGCACCGCGCCGACCTGGTCAACAGCGCGGTCACGGTCGAGCGGATGGTCACGGGCCAGATCGAGTCGATCTCGGTGCCGGCGAACCCGCTCGACGTCCTGGCGCAGCACACCGTGGCGGCCGGGGCGATCGACACACTCGACGTCGAGCACTGGTTCGAGCTCGTGCGGCGGAGCGCCCCGTTCAGCGGCCTGCCCCGATCGGCGTTCGAGGCGACGCTCGACCTGGTCACGGGCCGGTACCCGAGCGACGAGTTCGCCGAACTCCGGCCACGGCTGGTCTGGGACCGCGTGCACGGCACCCTGACCGGGCGCCCCGGTGCGCAGCGCCTCGCGGTGACGAGCGGCGGGACGATCCCCGACCGCGGCATGTTCGGCGTCTTCATGGTCGGCGAGAAGGCGTCCCGCGTCGGCGAGCTCGACGAGGAGATGGTCTACGAGTCGCGCGTGGGCGACGTCTTCGCCCTCGGTGCGACGAGCTGGCGGATCGAGGAGATCACCCACGACCGCGTCGTCGTGAGCCCGGCGTTCGGGCAGCCCGGACGCGTGCCGTTCTGGAAGGGCGACGGCATCGGCCGGCCCGCCGAGCTCGGGCGGGCGACCGGTGCGTTCGTGCGCGAGGTCGAGGGCGCCTCGGACGACGACGCACGCGCCCGCGTCGCCGCCGGTGGACTGGACGAGCGCGCGATCACCAACCTGCTGACCTTCCTGCGCGACCAGCGCGCGGCCACCGGTCACGTGCCGAACGACACCACGCTCGTCATCGAGCGGTTCCGCGACGAGCTCGGGGACTGGCGGCTCATCCTGCACTCGCCCTACGGCATGCAGGTGCACGCGCCGTGGGCCCTGGCGGTCGCCGCACGGCTGCGCGAACGGCACGGCATCGACGGTGACGCGATGGCGGCCGACGACGGCATCGTCGTCCGCATCCCGGAGACCGACGCCGAACCGCCGGGTGCCGACCTGTTCGTGTTCGAGCGCGACGACCTCGAGGCCCTGGTCACCGACGAGGTCGGGGGCTCGGCGCTGTTCGCCGCGCGGTTCCGTGAGTGTGCGGCGCGCGCCCTGCTGCTGCCCCGACGGAACCCCGGGCAGCGGTCGCCGCTCTGGCAGCAGCGGCAGCGGGCCTCGCAGCTGCTCGAGGTCGCGCAGAAGTACCCGACGTTCCCGATCGTGCTCGAGACCGTGCGCGAGGTGCTGCAGGACGTCTACGACGTGCCCGCGCTGCTCGGGATCGCCGACGACATCGCCGGACGTCGGATCCGCCTGGTCGAGACGGAGACCGAGCAGCCGTCGCCGTTCGCCCGCTCGATCCTGTTCGGGTACGTCGCGGCCTTCATGTACGAGGGGGACACCCCGCTCGCCGAACGCCGGGCAGCGGCCCTGTCGCTCGACTCGACCCTGCTCGGCGAGCTGCTCGGCCGTGCGGAGCTGCGTGAGCTGCTCGACCCGGCGGTCATCACCTCGGTGGAGCGCGACCTGCAGCGGCTGTCGCCGGACCGCCGTGCCCGTGACGCCGAGGGGCTCGTGGACGTGCTGCGGCTCGTCGGCGCGCTCGACCTCGACGAAGCGGTCGACCGGAGTTGGCTCGCCGACACCGCCGACCGTCCAGCGGCCACCGCCGAACTGCGCAGCACGCTCCAGGTGTTGGAGCGGGACCGCCGAGTGCTGTCGTTCTCGCACGCCGGGGCGACGCGCTGGGCCGTGATCGAGGACGCCGCCCGTCTGCGGGACGCCCTCGGGGTCCCGCTGCCGATCGGTGTGCCCACGGCGTTCGTCGAGCCCGTGGCCGACCCCCTCGGTGACCTGATCGGCCGCTACGCCCGGTCGCACGGGCCGTTCTCCGCGCAGGAGGCCGCCGGTCGCCTCGGGCTGGGCATCGCCGTCGTGCAGGACACCCTGCGCCGACTCGTCGCCGACCGCCGGGTGGTGGAGGGCGAGTTCCGACCCGACCGCCAGGGTGCCGAGTGGTGCGACGCCGAGGTCCTGCGACGGATCCGCACGAAGTCACTCGCAGCGCTGCGGCACGAGGTCGAACCGGTCTCGCCGGACACCCTCGCCCGCTTCCTGCCCGCGTGGCAGCACGTGCAGACACCGGGGACCCGCGGCGGGCTCCGTGGCGTCGACGGCGTCCTGCAGGTGATCGACCAGCTCGCCGGGGTCGCCCTGCCCGCCAGCGCCTGGGAGACCCTGGTACTGCCGTCGCGCGTCACCGACTACTCGACGAGCATGCTCGACGAACTCACCGCCACCGGCGAGGTCCTGTGGTCCGGCGGGGGCACCCTGCCGGGCAACGACGGATGGGTGCGCCTGCACCTGGCCGACACCGCGGCGACGACGCTCGCCGAGCCCTCCGGTGACGAGACGACCGAACTGCAGCGGGACGTGCTCGGCGCCCTGGCCGGCGGCGGCGCGTACTTCTTCCGGCAGCTCGGCCAGGCCGTGGGCAGCAGCGACGACCAGGCGCTCACCACCGCGCTGTGGGACCTGGTCTGGGCCGGGCAGATCACGAACGACACGTTCGCCCCGCTGCGCTCGATGCTCGGTGGCAAGGCGAAGAGCTCGAGTGCTCCGCGGGCTCGGGCCTATCGTGGCCGACGGCGTCCGACGATGCCGACGCAGTCCGGGCCGCCGTCCGTCGGGGGTCGCTGGTCGCTCCTGCCGCTGGCCAAGTCCGACTCGACCGTGCGGGCCGCGGCGACCGCCGAACAGCTGCTCGAACGCTACGGCGTCGTCACCCGCGGTGCCGTGCAGGTCGAAGGTGTCCGCGGCGGCTTCGCCGGGGTGTACCGGGTGCTCTCGCGGTTCGAGGAGTCCGGCCGGGCTCGTCGCGGGTACTTCGTCGAGGGACTCGGCGCGGCGCAGTTCGCCACCGGCCCGACCGTCGACCGGCTGCGGACCTACGCCCGCGAACTCGGCGACGACGAGCGCGACGACCCGGACCGGAAGCGCGAGGCGCTCACGCTCGCCGCGACCGACCCGGCGAACCCGTTCGGGGCCTCGCTGCCGTGGCCGACGGGCGACGCCGATCCCGCGGTTCCGGACGATGCCGTCGCAGCCGGTGTGGAGAGCACCGGCGCGAACGATGCGGCAAGCGGCGCGAAGGCCACCCGGGGTCACCGGCCCGGGCGCAAGGCGGGTGCCCTCGTCACGACCGTCGACGGCAAGCTCACCGTGTACGTGGAGCGCGGTGGCAAGTCGGTGCTGACCTTCACCGACGATGCCGCCGACCTCGCTGCCGCGGCGGCCTCGATCGCCGGCATCGTCCGGACCGGGCTGCGGAAGCTCTCGGTCGAGCGGGTCGACGGGGACTTCGTGCTGGAGACGCCGCTCGGTGGCGCGCTCCGGGCCGCGGGGTTCACGGCGACCCCGCAGGGGCTGCGGCTCCGTGTGTGAGGCGAGCCGCGCCTCCCGGCAGTGCAGCGACCACCTGCCGGAGGTGACCCGTGCCTGAAGGCGACACCGTCTACCGGGCTGCCCGCCGCCTGCACACCGCGCTGGCGGGCAAGGTCCTGACGAAGAGCGACTTCCGGGTCCCCGCGTTCGCGACGCTCGACCTGGTCGGCCGCACCGTCGACGAGGTCGTCCCCCGCGGCAAGCACCTGCTGCACCGCATCGGCGACCTGACCGTGCACTCGCACCTGAAGATGGAGGGCCGGTGGGACGTCTACGCGCCCGGTGACCGCTGGCGACGCCCCGCGCACCAGGCCCGGGCGATCCTGGACGCCGAGGGGGTCTCCACCGTCGGCTTCGCCCTCGGAGTGCTCGAGGTCGTGCCGCGCGACCAGGAGTCCGAGGTCGTCGGACACCTGGGGCCGGACCTGCTCGGCCCAGACTGGGACGCCGACCTGGCGCTCGCCAACCTGACCAAGGACCCCGAACGCCCGGTCGGGCTGGCGCTGCTCGACCAGCGGGTGCTCGCCGGACTCGGCAACGTGTACCGGAACGAACTCTGCTTCCTGCGTGGCGTGCTGCCCACGCGTCCGGTCGGCCAGGTGCCGGACCCGGCGCGGACGATCACGCTCGCGAGCCGACTGATCCTGGCGAACCGCGACCGCAGCGCCCGCGTCACGACCGGCGTCGACCGCCCCGGGCGACGGTTCTGGGTCTACGGCCGTGCCGGCAAGCCGTGTCTGCGGTGCGGGACACCGATCCGGCACGGCGAACTCGGCGACTCGGAACTCACCCTGCGCGACACATACTGGTGTCCGCGCTGTCAGACCTGACGCGCGGGGTGCAGTCGCGACGACGCGGTCGCACGGACGGCGTCGGTGACCCGTTCGAGCAGGGGTGACGCCAGGTTCCAGCGCTGCCACCACAGCGCTACGTCGGCGTGCCGACCCGGGGCCAGCTCGACCAGGACGCCGCTGTCGATCGCCTCGAGGCACTGTGCCTCGGGCAGCAGCCCCCACCCGAACCCGAGCGTGACCGCGCGGGCGAAGTCGGCGGAGGTCGGGACGAAGTGACGCGGGCCGCCGGGAGCGTGGCCGAGGACCTGTCGCAGGTACCCCTGCTGCAGGTCGTCGTCGCGGTCGTAGTCGACGAGCGGGACCTCGTCGAGCCGCCGGAGCATCCGCCGCTCGGTGCCGGTGTCGCCGAGGTAGCGGGCGACGAACGCCGGGGACGCCACGGCCCGGTACCGGTCGATGCCGAGTGGCACCGACGAGCAGCCCTGCACCGGATCCGCCTCGGCCGTCACGGCACCCATCACCGTGCCGGCGCGGAGCAGCTCGGCGGTGCGGTCCTGGTCCTCGCGGTGCAGGTCGAAGACCACCTCGGTGTCGGCCCGCACGAGGGCGAGGGCGTCGAGGAACCAGGTGCCGAGCGAGTCGGCGTTCACGGCCAGCGGGATCGACGGCACCACCGACGATCCACCGCCGAGGGCTCGGGAGGTCTCCTCGTCGAGCAGCCGGACCTGCCGTGCGTGCCGGAGCACGACTGCGCCGTCCGCGGTCGGGCGCACCGGGGTGGTGCGCTGGAGCAGGACCCGGCCGACCTGCTGCTCCATCGACTTGATCCGCTGCGAGACCGCCGACGGGGTGATCGCCAGCGCACGGGCCGCCGCGTCGAGCGTGCCGTGGTCGACGGCGGCGAGCAGCGTCTCGAGGTGCTCGCGCTGGAACCGGGTCATGCAGCTGAGCTTACGGGGGTGCAGGAACGTGAGCTGTACTACACCGGCACCCGGCCCTAGCGTCAGATCGTGACCTCGCTCCTGCCCCTGCTCTCCGGCCTCGGCACCGGCCTCGCACTGATCGTCGCGATCGGTGTGCAGAACACGTACCTGCTCCGGCTCGCGGTCAGCGCAGGACTCCGGGTGGTGGCCGCGGCGGTCGTGGTGTGCGCGGTCTCGGATGCGCTGCTCATCGTCGCCGGGGTGCTCGGGGTCGGCGCCGTGGTCGAGCGGTTCCCCGTGGCGCTCCTGGTGATCCGGTTCGTCGGTGCCGCGTTCCTGCTCACGTACGGGGTGCTGGCGGCGCGGCGTGCGCTGCGGCCCTCAGGGGACGCGATGCGGGTCGCCGACGAGGCAGCCGACGACGGTGTGGTGGGCGCCAGCACGGACGCGGGCGCGGGGGTGGACGCGACCACCGGCACGACGGTGGCGGCGGGGCGGACGCGCACCGCGCCTCCCGGCCAGGTGGTGACCATGCGGACGGCCGTGCTGACCATGCTCGTCTTCACGTGGGCGAACCCGCACGTCTACCTGGACACGCTGGTGTTCCTCGGGTCGGTGGCCAACCAGCAGGGCGCGGACGACCGGTGGCTCTGGACGATCGGTGCCGTCGCAGCGAGCTGCCTGTGGTTCGGGGCCCTCGGGTTCGGCGGACGCCTGCTGCGGCCGCTGTTCGAGAAGCCGCTGACCTGGCGGGTGTTCGACGGCCTGGTCGCCGTCGTGATGCTCGCGTTCGGCGTGCTGCTGCTCGTCGGCGCGTAGCGGCGGCGGCGCGCGTGGCGCACCGCGAAACGGACACAGCACCACGCGACCGCGCGGTGCTGTGTCCGGAACCTGGTTCCGGTGAGGCGGAACCGCCCTACTGCATGCGCTGGCCGACGCGGCTGTGGCGACGGCTGTAGCCGAAGTAGATGACGAAGCCGATGACCAGCCAGATGATGAACCGGAGCCAGGTCTCGACCTCGAGGTTCAGCATCAGCCAGAAGCACAGCACCGCCGAGATGATCGGCAGCACGGGCGACCACGGCACCCGGAAGGCCCGCGGGGCGTCGGGGCGCGAACGACGCAGCACGACGATGCCGATCGACACCAGGACGAACGCGGACAGCGTGCCGATGTTGATCATGCCCTCGAGCTTGTCGACCGCCGTGAACCCTGCCAGCAGCGCCACGACGACACCGGCGACGACCTGCACGCGCACCGGGGTCTGCGTCTTCGGGTTGGTCTTCGAGAACCAGCGGGGCAGCAGGCCGTCGCGGCTCATCGAGAAGACGATGCGGGACAGGCCGAGCAGCAGCACCATGACGACGGTGGTCAGACCGATCAGGGAGCCGATGGCGATGATGCCGGCGGCCCACGGCAGCCCGACGATGTTGAACGCCGACGCCAGGGACGGTGTGTCCTCCTCGGCCAGGCGCTGGTACGAGACCATGCCGGTGATGACGATGCTGACGCCGACGTAGAGCAGGGTCACGATGCCGAGGCCGATGAAGATGCCGCGCGGCAGGGTCTTCTGCGGATTCTCGGTCTCCTCCGCGCTCGTGGCGACGACGTCGAAGCCGATGAAGGCGAAGAACACCAGGGACGCCGCGGCGAGCAGGCCGAAGACGCCGTACTGGGCGGGCTCGGCACCGGTGAACCACGACACGAGGGACTGGGTCCAGACGCTGCCCTCGGCACCCTTGGCGGGCTCGGCCGGCGGGATGAACGGGGTGAAGTTGGCGGCCTTGACGAAGAACGCACCGGCGACGATGACGAACACGACGATCGCGACCTTGATGACGGTGATGACCGCCGACACCCGCGACGACAGGCGCGTGCCGAAGGCGAGGAGCACCGTGAAGATCCCGACGATGAGCACCGGCCCCCAGGTGAACGGGATCGGACCGAGCTGGATCGTGCTGGGCAGGTCGACGCCGAACACCTTGAACGCTTCGCTGAGGTAGATGCCCCAGTACTTCGCGATCACGGCGCTGGCGGTGAGGGTCTCGAGGATGAGGTCCCAGCCCACGATCCAGGCGAGCAGCTCACCCATCGTGGCGTAGGTGAACGTGTACGCGGAGCCGGCGACGGGGATCGTCGACGCGAACTCGGCGTAGCACATGATCGCCAGGCCGCACGTGACGGCGGCGAGCAGGAAGGAGATGATGACGCCGGGCCCGGCGAAGTTCGCGGCGGCGTTCGCGCCGACCGAGAAGATGCCGGCGCCGACGGCGACCGCGATCCCCATCGCGGCGATGTCGAACGTCTTCAGGGAGCGTTTCAGGGACCTGCCCTGCTCCTCGGAGTCGGCCAGGGAGGCCTCGATCGACTTGATGCGGAGCTTCGTTGCCATGGGGTGGATCCCGTCATCGGCTGGCGGCGGACCTCGGAAGGGTACTGGTGTACCACTGTGTCACGCAAAGCGTCCGCCCGGACGGTGGCTCGGTCCGGCGACGGCCGGGAGGCGCGGCGGCGGCCCGCCACGCACCGCTCGGCCGGCAGACGGGTGCATCCCAGGCCGCGCTCGCGTCAGCGGGGCGCGGTTGCGGCCGCGTCAGCGGGATGCGGTTGTGCTCGCGTCAGCGGCCCGCGCGCCAGTCCGCCAGGAACCGGGCTCCGGCCTCGTCGTGGATCACGCCGTCGGGCGCGGTGAGCACCGGGTACGGCGTGGCCGGCACCCCGTCGGCGGGACGGACGTCGACGTGCGCAACCTCGTGGCCGTGGGCGTGCAGCCAGTCCGCCATGGCGTAGTCGCTGCGGGAGTCTCCCACGGTGCGCCAGGTGACCGGGAGCTCGCCGTCCTGCCCGAGGAGCTCGAGCGAGCGCTCGGCCCCCAGGTCCTTGCCGCTGCGGTCGGACTCGACGTCGGTCGAGATGATCGTCGGGTCGATGCGCCACTGCACGGCGCCGTCGGCGTCGGGTCGGACGTCGTCGAGGCGGCGGACACCGAGCCCGCGACGCTCGAGTGCGGCCATGGCCTTCGCGTCGAAGTCCGGCTGGCGGGCCAGGTAGGTGGCGTTCGGCACCTCGACGCGCTGCTCGATCGACACCATGGCGCGCTTCGTCTCGTCGAAGAACACCAGGTCGGCGTACTCGTCGCGGACCAGCTCGCGCATCTCGTCGGCGTAGTCCCGCGGCAGCGCGAGGTCCTCGGCGACCGTCAGTTCGCCCATGCCGCCGTCGTACTGCGGACCGATCGAGCACCACACGGCACCCTTCTCGCAGACGGCGTGGACGCGGCCACCCTCGGCGAGGCCACCGGCGAGTAGCGGGCCGACGACCTCGGAGCGGATGAAGGCGTCGCTGCGGCCGGTGTTGAAGACGATCGGGATGCCCTCGGCGGCGAGCGCGACGAGGTCCGCGACGATGCTCGGGATCGCGATGGTGCGGGAGACCGGGCTGGCGATGGGCCCGTCGACGTCGAGCAGGAGACCGAGGCGGGGTGCGTTCACCAGCCCATCCTCTCGCAGTCAGCTGCTGGGCGAGACGATCCGGCTCCGGACGCGGTCGATCAGGGTTCCGAGGGCCGCCGGGGCGGGGACGTGTCCCTGCCCGGGAACCTCGGCGTACTCCGAGCCCGGGACGGCGTCGACGAGGGCGCGGGCCGCACGTCGCATCCACTCGAGTCCGTCGCCACCGGCGCCGACGAGCACCGGTACGCCGACCGCGGCGGCGACCCGCTCGGGCACGGCGAGGCCGTTCAGCACGCGGACCTCGCGGCTGAGCACGTGGGCGTCGACGACCAGGGAGCGCCAGAGCGATCCCTTGAGCCGCAGGGCCGTGATCTGGCCCATCGGAACCCCGAGCACCTGGGTCAGGAACCCGCGGACGGCCTGGGCCCGGCGGCCAGCACCGACGTGCTCGTCGAGCAGGTCGGCGAACACGACGTCGTCGGCGTGCGGGTCGACGGAGGCGCGGTACGGCGGTTCCCACAGGACGGCGCCGTCGACCGGCAGTCCGGTGGCGAGCCCGTGCAGGACGACACCGGCGCCGACGCAGATGCCGACGGCGGTGGTCGGTGCGCCGATGCTCTCGACGACGGCACGCAGGTCGTCGACCTCGCGCTCGATCGCCCACGACGTGGAGTCACCGCTGGCACCACGGCCACGGCGGTCGTAGGTCACCACGCGGTGCGTCGAGCCGAGCCCGGCGACCACGCGGTCGAGGTACGGGGTCCCGCGGTGGTCGAAGGCACCGCCCACGACGACGACCGCCGGCCCGTCCCCTGCCTCGGAGACGGCGATGGTGGTGCCGTCGGAGGAGACGACCGTTCGGTCGACTGGAGGGAGCATGGGGTCCTTTGCGAGCTGTCGACGGCGATGCGTCGGGCCTCGGAGGGGACCGTGCGGATTACCGGTCCTCCGAGTGTCGCAGGCGTGGGAGTCCGTGTCTCCCCCCGCTTCCAGGGGCAGAACCCCGCCGCTCGAGCGCCGGACGATCAGCGGTCCCGGTAGACCTCGCGCCGGTGCCCGGCGTCGACGACCACCACGACGAGCTTGCCGTCGTCGATCCGGTAGATCAGCCGGTAGTCCCCCGAGCGGACCCGCCACCCGGGCCGGTTCACGAGCTTGCGTGCGGCGGGCGGCCGGGGGTGCTCGGCGAGGATCGCGAGGAGCCCCTCGATCCGCCGCCGCCCGTCGAGCGGGAGCTTGCGGATGACGCGTTGCGCGGCCGGGATGACCTCGACCGAGTACGTCACCCGAGGCCGAGTTCGCGCTTGAGGTCGTCCCACTTGACGTTCTCGCCACCGATGCGGGCACTCTCGGCGACGGCTTCGTCGTAGGCGACCAGGTCGTCCAGGTCCTCCGCCGCCTCGAGCAACCGGTCGAGGACGGCCGCGTCGACCACTGCGGCGACGCGCTTGTTGCGCCGGGTCAGGTAGACGGGTTCGTGCCGGGCGTCGTCGATGATCGACGCCAGGCGGCCACGGGCTTCGGAGATCGACACTTCGCTCACCTGTACATTCTAGGGCGTTTTGTACAAGTCAGACGAGTGCCGTGGTGCCGACCGACTCCCGTTCGAGCAGGGACCGCTTGACGTCGAGCCCCCACGCGAAGCCCCCGAGCGTGCCGTCCGAGCGCAACACCCGATGGCACGGGACGAAGAGCGCCGGGGCGTTCCGGGCGCACACGCTCGCCGCCGCCCGCACGGCGTCGGGCCGGCCCATCGCAGCCGCGAACCCGGTGTAGGTCAGGGTGCCGCCGGCGGGGATCCGGCGGAGCTGGCGCCACCCCTCGGTGAAGAGCTCCGTGCCGAACTGGCGCACGGGCACCTGCATGGCGTGCTCGACCTCGCCCGAGTAGAAGGCGTCGACCGCGTCGGCCGAGGCGACCACGCCGTCGAGCACCCGGTCGGGGCGGTGGCGGTCGGCCAGACGGGCGAGGATCCGCTCGTCGGAGTCGGTCCACCCGGACGCGAGGACCCTGCCCTCGGCGTCTTCGAGCACGGTGAACGCCCCGTCAGGGGTGTCCAGGGTCTGGATGGTTGCGTCGGTCATCGGTCGTCCTTCCGGGGGTCCTCGGGGGCACGGGCTGCACGGGCGCCGGCGGTCGCGGTCATCGCGCGGTCGATGATCGGTCGCCAGCAGTGCATCGTGAGGTAGCTCCGCCAGGGGGCCACCTGCTCCGACCATAGGGAGAGCTCGCGCGCCGTTCCGGGCAGCCCGAGTTCCTGTGCACCGTTCCGCACAGCGAGGTCGCTGTGGAGGAAGATGTCCGGGTGGTGCCGGACCCGCAGCGCGACGTAGTCGGCGGTCCACGGCCCGATGCCCTTCACCGCGAGGAGTCCGTCGCGCAGGTCACCGAGGGACTGCCCACCGTCCACCACCAGGGACCCGTCGGCGAGCGCCGCAGCCACCCGCAGGATCGTGTCGACGCGGACGGCGGGGCCGCGCAGCACCTCGTGCCCGCGTTCGACGATCGCCACCGCGGACGGGAACAGCAGCCCGCCGGGCCGGATGGCGTCGGGCACCGTCGCGCCGAGTGCGGCCACGAGCCGGGTCTGCGCGGTGCGCGCCGCGGCCACCGAGACCTGCTGCCCGATCAGGGTGCGGAACACGATCTCGTGCGCGTCCACCGCGCCGGGGAGCCGGAGACCCGGCACCCGTCCGACGGGTCCGGCGAGCTCGGGCACGGCTCCGAGGACGGCGTCGACGGCGACCGGGTCGGCGTCGAGGTCGAACAGCGCACGCACCCGCGCCACGAGCGCGGGCAGGTCGGAGAGGTCGGTGACCCGCACGCGCAGGTCGATCCCGGTGCCCCGCCCGGCCACGTCGGGGACGGCGGCCGACGCGCTGAACCAGCCCGGGCCTCCAGGCAGGTCGACCAGCCGCCCGTACGACGTGACCCGGCCCGTGGGGTCGGTGTCCACCTGCTCCGTGCCCGGCAGGGCGTGCAGCGCGTGCCAGTCGAGCAGGCCCTGCGCGTCGAACGGCGCCCGGGCCGGCAGGTGGACGTGCAGTGCGCCGTCGCCGCCGTCCGTGGCACCGTCGCCTCGCCCGGACCGGCGTGCGCGGAGCTCCGTCGGGGTGACGGCGAAGACCTCGCGCACGGTGTCGTTGAACTGCCGGACGCTGGCGAAGCCCGCGGCGAACGCGACGTCGGCGACGGGCAGGTCGGACGAGGTGAGCAGGGTCCGCGCGGTCTGCGCCCGGTGCGCCCGACTGAGCGCCTTCGGCCCGGCGCCCAGCTCGGCCGTCATGATGCGGTTGAGCTGCCGCTCCGAGTAGCCCACGCGCGTGGCGAGCCCGGGGACGCCGTCGCGCTCGACGACACCGTCGAGGACGAGTCGCATCGCCCGGCCGGCGACGTCCTCGCGCAGGTCCCACTCGGGGCTGCCGGGGGTCGCCTCGGGCAGGCAGCGCTTGCAGGCGCGGAAGCCGGCGAGGTGCGCTGCGGCGCTCGTGCGGTAGAAGGTGACGCCCGAGACCTTCGGCGTGCGGGCCGGGCAGCTGGGGCGGCAGTAGATGCCGGTGGAGTGCACGGCGGTGACGAACTGGCCGTCGAAACGCGCGTCGCGCGACGCGACGGCGCGGTGCCGTTCGGCGTGCAGCGCGTCGGGCTGTACGCCGGTGTCCGGGGTGGTCATGGGCTCAGCCTGACATGCGCCGCCGACGTCGACTGGCGGGAATCGGACGGAGCAGCGCACGGCCGGGAGGCCCGGCTAGCGTTGGCCGGGTGACTTCCGCAGACGACGTGGCCGGTCTCGACGACCTGCCGTTCCGGACCGAGGTCGAGGTCGCGCTGCTGCTCGTCTCGCCGCGGCACCGGTACGAGGGACGCCCCGCCGACGGCGCGCTGCCGGTGGGCGCGGACGATCCGGACGAGTCACGCGACCGGATCGAGCTCCGGTCCGGGCTGGGCATCGTCGGCGACCGGTACTTCGCGGCCCGGGCGCACGTGCACGCCTCGGTCACGGTGATCGGCATGGAGGGTCTCGAGGCCGTCGGCGAGGCGATCGGGGCAACCGTCGACCCCGCTGCGACCCGGCGGAACGTGTTCCTCCGCGGTGCCGACGTCGAGGCGCTGCGGGGCGAGCCGTTCTCGTTGGAGAGCGTGCTTCCCGGTGGTGACGGCGGCGACGACCTCGGTCGTGCCGTCCGGTTCCGTGGCTACCGCGCGGCGAACCCCTGCGCCTGGATGGACCACGAGGTGGCCCCCGGGGCGTTCCGGGCGATGCGCGGCCGGGGCGGTGTGCGGTGCGATCCGGAGTCCGACGGTGTGCTCACCCTCGGACCCGCGGTGCTCCGCACGGCCCGCCCCGTCGCGCTCGGCTGACGCCACCGCCGGGCGGGGCGACCGCCCTGCGGCACAGTGCTCAGGCGGTGAGGGCGCTCTCGATCGCATCGACGAACGCCGGCAGGTCGTCCGGGGTGCGGGAGGTGATGAAGCCGCCGTCGACCTGGACCTCCTGGTCGACCCACTCGGCTCCGGCGTTGCGCAGGTCGGTCTGCAGCGACGGGAACGACGTGACGGTCTTGCCCGACAGCACACCCGCCTCGACGAGGGTCCACGGGCCGTGGCAGATCGCCGCGACCGGCTTGCTCGCCTCGGCGAAGGCCTGCACGAGCGTCGCCGCGCGGGACTCCTGGCGCAGCGTGTCGGCGTTGATCGTGCCGCCGGGGATCACGAGGGCGTCGAAGTCCTTCGCGTCGACACCGGCGATGGTGGTGTCCGGCTCGAGCGTCTGCCCGGGGTCCTTGTCGCCGACCAGCGTCTGGATCGTGCCGGTCTCCTTCGCCGCCACGGTCACCGAGGCACCGCGCTCACGCAGCTGCTCGGTGGGGACGACGATCTCGTCCTGCTCCACGCCGTAGTTCGTCGTGATGACGAGGACCTTCTTGCCGTCGAGGGTTGCCATGATCCGCTCCTTCCGCGGCCCGGTCGTTCCGGCCGCACACCCGAGGGTCGTCGAGGTCGGCTGAGCAGGCCTCCAGGGGCGGCTCGGGGGTCCGGTCGGGCGGTCGCAACACCCCGCTCACGTCCGCCGGGTGGTCGCGAAGTGTCGGCTGGCGGCGGCGCAGCCGACGGTTCCTGACCACTCGGCGCAGGCCGGGCGGGGTGTCCTGACCGGCCGCCGAGGCGCCGTGGACGCGCCACAGTCGGCCTGGAGGCACGGTGCGAGCCCGCCACGGGCCTCCAGGCCGCCACTCGGGCGGTCGCAACCCCCCGCTCACGTCCGCCGAGCGGTCACGAAGTGTCGCCTGGCGGCGGCGCAGCCGACGGTTCCTGACCACTCGGCGCGGACAGGGCGGGGTGTCCTGACCGACGGCAGACCGGCGGGCGCGCAGGCCGGGCGCCGCGCTCAGCCGCGGATGCGGAAGGCCTCGCCGTCGCGCTCGACGGTCAGACCGTCGTACCCGTGGACCCGGTGCAGGCCGGCCGTCACCGGGTGCTCGAGCGGACCGACGACGACCGTGGTCGCGCCGGAGGCGATGGCGGACTCCAGCCCGGCCGGGGCGTCCTCGAACGCCACGCAGTCGGTCGGGTCGACGCCGAGCAGGGCAGCTCCGCGCAGGTAGCCGTCGGGGTGGGGCTTGCCGTGCTCGACGTCCTCCGAGGGCACGAAGGCCTCGGGCACGGCGAACCCGGCGGCCGCCATCCGGCCCGCGGCGAGGTCACGCGGTGCGCTCGTGACGAGGGCCACCGGGACGCCGAGTTCGACGAGTCGCTGCACGAAGGCGACGGCGCCGGGGATCTCGAGGATGCCCTCGGTGCTCGCGGTCTCCTCGGCGACGAGCTCGGCCGCGATCCGCTGCTGCTCGGCCAGGGGCAGATCGGGGAGGAAGCGCCGCAGGGTGTCGATCGCCTGCCGCCCGTGCGAGAACGCGAGGATCTCGTCGGGGTCGATGCCGTTCGCGTGGCCGAACCGGGTCCAGGTCGCCTCGACCACCGCGGTCGAGTCGACGAGGGTCCCGTCCATGTCGAAGAGGACCCCGGACGCCACGATGTCGATCACGCGCCCGACCCTAGCCCACGGGCCCGACCGTCCCGCGGTCCGCGGTCCCGCCGTCCCGCGGTCCGCGCGCGACCGGTGTCAGCGCGCCCGGACGTACCGGGTGAGCAGCACACCGCCGGCGCCGAGCAGCACGTGCGCCGGTCGCATCCGCCGGAGCTCCGGCGACGACCCACGGGCGATGCGCGGCCCCTCCCCGCCCTCGAGCGACGGGTCGATCGTCAGGGTCAGCTCGTCGACGGCGTCCGCGGCGATGAGCGCCCCGAGGAACGACGGCCCGCCCTCGCAGTGGATCATCCCGAGGCCACGGTCGGCCAACACGCCTCGGATCCGCCCGGCGTCCACCGAGTCCGGCTCGTCGTCCGCACTGCAGGGCACGACGTCGGCGACCTCGGCGAGTGTCTGGGCCTTCGACGACGCAGCCGCCGTCGCCGACGTCAGGACGATCGGGCGCACCGGCGCCTCGGTGAACACCCGAGACCCCGGGTCGAGCGACAGCGAGCCGGTGACGATCGCGAACACGGGGTGGTCCGGCTTGCCGTGCGCCCGACGCCAGGCGACGTCGGCGTCGTGCAGGACCATCGGCCCGTAGCCCTCGTCACGGACGGTGCCGGCGGCGACGAGCACGACGTCGGCCACCCGCCGGAGCAGGTCGAAGACGCGCAGGTCGTCGTCGCCGCCGAGCGACCCGGACACCCCGGCAGCCGAGGCCGAACCGTCGAGCGTCGCGACGAAGTTCACGCGGAGCCAGGGGGCCCCGGCGTCGGCGGTGTAGAGGTCGAGCAGGTCGTCGTCGGACAGGTCCGCGATCGACGGGGGCAGGACGTTCACGTGTTGTGCCTCGATTCCACGGGGGTGCGCCATCCGAGCGTGGCCTCGACCATGCGCATCGCGTCGACGCTCTCGGCGACGTCGTGCATCCGGACGATCCGGGCACCGAGCATCGCACTCACGGTCGCGACGGCGAGCGATCCGGAGAGCCGTTCACCGCGGGGGCGTCCGAGCGACTCCCCCACGAAGTCCTTGTTCGACACCGCGGCGAGGACCGGGTAGCCGAGCGCGACGACCTCGGGCAGCCGACGGGTGAGCTCGAGGGTGTGCACGGTGTTCTTGTGCAGGTCGTGGCCCGGGTCGACGATGATCCGCGACTCGGGGATGCCCGCGGCGAGCGCTCGGTCGACCCGTTCGCGCAGGAACGCGACGACCTCGCCCGCGATGTCGCCGTACTGCGGGGGTGCGGGCAGCGGACGACGGGGTTCCGCGAGCGAGTGTGTGATGACGACGGTGGCCTCGGAGTCGGCGACCACGGCGGCCATCCGGGGGTCGGACAGGCCGGTGGTGTCGTTGACGACGGTCGCCCCGGCTGCGATCGCCGCTGCGGCGACCTCCGGGCGGAAGGTGTCGACGCTGATGACGACGTCGGACTGCTGGGCGAGCTGCTCGACGACGGGCACGACGCGGTCGATCTCGTCGGAGGCGGGCAGTTCCGGACCGGGGGCGAACTTCACGCCGCCGATGTCGACCCAGTCGGCGCCCTGTTCGGCGGCACGGACCGAGGCGGCGACGGCCTGGTCGAGCTCGAAGGTGGCGCCGCGGTCGTGGAACGAGTCGGGGGTGCGGTTCACGATCGCCATCACGGCGATCCGGTGGTCGAAGTCGATGGTGCGGCGGCCGAACGTCCGGACCGGGTGGCGCAGGTCCGGCACGACCCAGCCGGGTCCGGCCACGCCGGGTCCGGCCGCGCCGTCCAGGAGGCCCGTCATGCGTCCGCCCCGGCACGCTCGTCGTGCCCGGCCTCGGTCCCACGCCCCGCGCCGATGAGCGCGATCGCCTCGGCCCGTCCCGCGGTGTCGGCCAACGAACCGGTCGCCGCCACCGTCACGGTCGTCGAACCGGTCTGGCGCTCCCCACGCGTCGTGACGCACTGGTGCTGGGCGTCGAGGACCACCAGGACGCCCTCGGCGCCGAGCCCCTCGGCGATGGTCGCGGCGACCTGTTCGCCGAGCCGCTCCTGCAGCTGCGGGCGGGAAGCCACCGCGTCGAGCACCCGCGCCAGCGTGCCGAGCCCGATGAGGCGGTCACCCGGCGCGTACGCCAGGTGCGCGACCCCGAGGAACGGCAGCAGGTGGTGCTCGCAGACGGAGCGGAACTTCACGTCGCGCACGATGACGAGCCGACCGCGTTCGCCGTCATCGGCGTGCACGGTGCCGTCCCGGGCGATGGCGACCGCGTCGGTGCCGATCCCGGAGAAGAACTCGGCGTACGAGTCGGCGACCCGGGCGGGGGTGCGGGTGAGTTCCGGGCGGTCGGGATCCTCGCCGATGGCGAGCAGCAGCTCGCGGACGGCGGCCTGCACACGGGCGCGGTCCATGGGTGACGTCACCCGCTCATCCAACACCAGCCATGGCCGGAGAACGCGGGCAGACGCCCAGCGCGAGGTGCGCGAACCGCGTAGAACGGGCCTCCCGGCGGTCACAACCTGTGAGACCGGTGTGACACGCCCGAAACCCAGCGTCCTTTAAACTCTCGTGGTGAGCGCCCCGCAGACCGACACCACGCCCCGGAACCGCTTCGCGACCGGCCTCGATCGATTCTTCTCCATCACGCAACGCGGATCGTCGATCCCCCGCGAGGTCCGCGGTGGCCTCGTCTCGTTCGTGACGATGGCGTACATCGTCATCCTGAACCCCCTCATCCTCGGCGGGTTCAGCGCCGACCAGGCCGCCAAGGACGTCAGCGGCGGATGGCTCGAGAACGCTCAGGTGGCCGCGGCGACCGGTCTCGTCGCCGGCGTCATGACCATCGTGATGGGCATCATCGCGAACCTGCCGTTCGGCATCGCCGCGGGGCTCGGGATCAACTCGTTCCTCGCCGTCAGCGTCGTGCACCAGGTCACCTGGGCCGAGGCGATGGGCCTGGTCGTCATCAACGGTGTGATCATCGTGATCCTCGCGTTGACCGGCATCCGGACGATGATCTTCACCGCCGTCCCCGCACAGCTCAAGGCCGCGATCACCGTCGGCATCGGCCTGTTCATCGCGTTCATCGGGCTCGTCGACTCCGGCTTCGTGCGGTCCTCCGGGCTCGCCTCGCCGCCGCTGCAGCTCGGCGAGGACGGCTCCGTCGGCGCCCTGCCGACCATCGTGTTCCTCATCGGCCTGATCATCATCGGCACGCTCATGGCCCGCCGGGTCAAGGGTGCGCTGCTCATCGGCATCGTCGCGACCACGATCATCGCGATCATCCTGCAGGCGATCTTCCAGGTGCCGACCTCGGTCGACTCGAAGACCGGCTGGAACCTCAACGCCCCCGGCCTGCCGAGCGCGCTGTTCGCCGTGCCGGACCTGTCGCTCGTCGGCCACGCCGACGTCTTCGGCGCCTTCACCCGCATCGGCCCGCTCGCCGCGTCGATGCTCGTCTTCACCCTCGTCTTCACGAACTTCTTCGACGCCATGGGCACCATGACCGGTCTGGCCAAGGCGGCCGGTGTCGCGAAGCCGGACGGCACGTTCCCCCGCCTGAAGTCGGCGCTCGTCGTCGAGGGCGTCGGCGCGATCGCCGGTGGCGGCGCGTCGGTGTCGTCGAACACCGTCTTCATCGACTCGGCCTCCGGCATCGGCGAAGGTGCCCGCACCGGCATGGCGTCGGTCGTCACCGGACTGCTGTTCCTGGCGTCGATGTTCCTCACGCCGCTCACCCAGGTCGTCCCGCTCGAAGTCGCCGCCGCCGGGCTCGTCGTCGTCGGTGCGCTCATGGTCGCGCAGGTCGCGGACATCTCGTGGTCGGACTTCGGCTCGGCCCTGCCGGCGTTCCTGACGATCGTCGTCATGCCGCTGACGTACTCGATCGCGAACGGCATCGGCGCCGGCTTCATCAGCTGGGTGCTCATCAAGCTGCTGTCCGGCCGTGGCCGCGAGGTCTCGTGGCTGCTCTACGTCGTGGCCGCGGGCTTCCTGCTGTACTTCGCGCGGGGGCCGCTGGAGGCGCTGCTCGGCGTCGGTTGAGACGTTCCTGCTGGGCCTGCTGATCCGGGTCTGGCTGGACCTGGCGCAAGACGCCGTCGTGTCATCGAGACGCCGCCGAATCCGGCGGCGTCTCGATGTTTCCGGGGCGTCTTCCGCAGGACGCCGGCGTCTTCCGCAGGCCTGGAGGCCCGTGCTCAGTCCGGCAGGTCGCTCGGCGTCGCCTCGTGGTGGCGCTGGTCCTGGGTGCGACGGTCTTCCTTCATGCCCGCCTCGAACAGGTGGCGACGGCCCTGCACGAGCTCGTCGCGCGCGGTGCGCTCGAGCTCCTTGGCGAGGGCGTAGTAGCCGTCGTCGTAGTCCTCGACGATCTGGAACGTCCAGCGGCCCGCGATGACGTTGCGGCCCACGAGTTCCGTGTCGATGCGCTCGGCGAGTTCGGTGTGCCCGGCCTTCCGCAGCTGCTCGACCGCCTCACCGAGGTTCAGGTCAGCGGTGCCGGTCAGTCGGTGGAACCCGTAGAGCAGGCCACGGGCGTGCTCGATGACCTCGACCGCGGCGGACAGGCTGCCGAGCGCCTCGACCGTGGCCTCGGACACCCCCTCGGGAACCTGGTGCTGCGCGTCGGGGCCCTGTGCGTCGTTCGTCATGGGTCCCGTCTACACGACGACTGCCGAGGCCGAGCGCAGTCACTTCGTCTGGTTGGGGTGGTGGGTGTGCACGTCGGTGATGCACACCACCCGGTCATCCACGTCGACCGTGAACCAGATCCGGGCGCCGCGCTTCAGCTCGAACTGACGACGCGTCCACTCCCGGCCAGAGTGTCGAACCACACCGAGTTCCCCGCGCAGGGCGTGGCAGGACAGGTCCTCGGTCAACGGATCCGTGGTCAGCCGATCCCACGCGGCAGCGACTGCGTTCCGCTGCACCGCCACCACGTCGCGCCACCCCTGTTCCGCGCCACGTGTCCCGAAGACGATCGTGTACTCCGTCGAACGGATCGGCCGGGGGACCCCGCCGCGCCGACCCGCCACCGCGTCAGGGCTTCTCGACGCGGATCGGCTCGGCGAGGATCTCCGGCTCTCCGGTGTCCCAGCCCGCGGCGATCGCCTCGGCACTGTTGCGCCACGCCTGCATCTCGAGCAGGAGTCTGCGCGGCTGCCGGAGCGAGAACGAGCCACGGGCGACGTCGACGATCTCCCGGGCGAAGCGCTGCTGGTCTGCGGCGCTGAGGAGCTTGATCCACGGGTACGGGATCGCCAGCCGATCGTGGAGTGGCAGTTGCTCGTTGAGCGTCACCGCGGCGATGAGCTGCGCCGCGATGTCGAGCACTGCGTCGTCGTCGTCGGATCGTTCCTTCGTGGTGAGGACGAGGGGCTTCCCGTCGCGACGGGTGACCTCGAGCGGGGCTTCCTCGGCGGCAGCGAACACCTGCTTGGCGTGGCGGGAGAGGTCAGAGGACTGCACCGACCGTCGGGATCGGAGCGGAGCGACGAGCGTCATGGATCGAGCCTATTCAGAACGTGTTCTGAACGCAACGGTCAGTTGCGACGTCGGAGGTCGACACCTACCATTCGAACACACGTTCGAACGAGGAGACCCGATGATGATCACCGACACGGCCGCCACGGTGTGGTGGGCCGAGGGCACGCCGACCCGGCTGGTGTGGGCCGGACGGCGCTGGCGGGTGAGCGACACCCCCACCCGGCTGACCGTGACGCGCGCCGAGCTGCCCACCGCGATCACCCATGCGCCCGAGCGAACCGTGGGCTGGCGGTTCCAGGCGACCAGCGACGACGACGGTGAGGCCCTGGTGGTCGACATCGTGCCGCAGGGTGCCGGTTGGGGCGTGGCCCGGACGTGGACGTGAGCGGCCCGGACCGCTACCGTCCGGACATGGACAGGTGGGTGGCGCTGCTGCGCGGGGTCAACGTGAACGGCATCACGATCCGGAGCGCTGAACTCGCGGAGCTCTTCCGAGGGCTCGGGTTCGACGACGTCCGCACTGTGCTCGCCTCGGGCAACGTCGTGTTCTCCGCCGACGTGCCCGCCGAGCAGCTCAAGACGTCGATCGAGCAGGGGCTGCGCGACCGGTTCGGGTACGACGCCTGGATCGTGCTCGTCCGGCACGACGCCCTCGCGGCGGTGGTCGACGGGTTCCCCTTCGCGCGTGCCGACGAACGGCACGACTACGTCGTGTTCGGGTCCGACGACGGTGCGCTCGACGCCTTGGTCGCGGACCTCGAAATCGACGACTCGGTCGAGCAGGTCGCCCGCGGGAACGGGGTCGTCTACTGGTCCTGCCCGAAGGGCTCGAGCACCGACACCCTGTTCGCCAAGCGGGCCGGCGCCGCACGCGTCAAGCGCACGACGACGACCCGCAACACGAACACCCTGCGGAAGCTCCTGTGACGCTCGGCACGCTGCACCACGTCGAGCTCCGCACCGCCGACCTCGACACCGCCGTCGGCGCCTGGAGCTGGCTGCTCGGAGAACTCGGCTACGAGCCGTTCCAGCGCTGGGAGCACGGCCGGAGCTGGCGGCTCGGCCCGTTGTACGTCGTCCTCGAATCGGCACCGCTGGACGGCGATCACGACCGCCGCCGACCGGGGCTCAGCCACCTGGCGTTCCACGCCGGTACTGCCGAGACGGTGGAGCGACTCTGGGCCGAGGCTCCCGGTCACGGCTGGGCACGCCTGTACGAGGACCGACACCCGTTCGCCGGTGGCCCGGAGCACCACGCGGCCTTCCTCGAGGACGCCGAGCGGTTCAAGGTCGAGCTCGTCGCCAGCTGACGGTGCCGCCGGGGCCGGGGTGGCTCAGGCCTGCGGCGGCTGCCCGTTGCTCGCCATCGTGCCGCCGTCCACCGGCAGGACCGCACCCGTGATGAACGAGGCCGCGTCGCTGGCCAGGAACAGGATCGCCTCGGCGACCTCGGCAGAGCGACCTCCGCGGCCGAGGGCGATGCGCTCGGTGAACTTCGACTGCAGGGCCTCGTCCTCCGCCTGCTCCTGGGTCAGGTCGGTCCAGATGAGTCCCGGAGCGACGGCGTTCACGCGCACGCCGAACTGCCCGTTGTCGAGGGCAGCGGCCTTGGTGAAGTTCGTCACGCCACCCTTCGCCGCGTTGTAGGGGCTCATCCGCCAGTCGGCGTCCTCACCGGAGACCGACGACGTGTTGACGATCGACCCCTTCGTCTCGCGCAGGAACGGCAGGGCCGCCCGGGTGCCGTAGAACACACCGGACAGGTCGGTCTCGATGACCCGGCGCCACTCAGCCGTGCTGATGTCGGTGATGTCGCCCGAGCTGAAGGTCCCGGCGTTGTTCACCAGGACGTCGAGCCGGTCGAAGCGGTCGATCGCCGCCGAGACGACGGTCTCCCAGTCCTCCGGACTCGCCACGTCGGCGTGCAGGGCGACGACCCGGTGCGTCGGCAGGGAGTCACCCACCGCGCGGACCTTCTCCTCGACGCTGTCGGTCAGCACGACCGACGCGCCCTCGTCGATGAACGCCCGCGCCGTCGCCTCACCGATGCCGGACCCTGCGCCCGTGACGATCGCGACCTTGCCCTCGAACCGGTTGCCCATGATGTCTCCTCTCGTTGCACGAACCGTGCCCGGGGAGACGCCATCGACCCGAGGGGCACGGCAGACCACGGTGCCCCGGGCCGGCTGGACGCGCTCGGAGGCGCCGGGAACGCCCGGGAACACACGTCGCCCCGGCTCCGCGAGGCGGAACCGGGGCGACGTGCGACTGCGGCGCAGGGCAGTGCAGCGCAGGAACTGGCGTCAGCCGGTCGAGTCGTCGAGGTCGAAGTCGCGCTCCAGGGAGATCGTCGGGATCGACGCGGTGATGACCGAGCCGTCCGCCCGCAGCGTGCCCTGGATGTCGCTCGTGGTCGGGGCGTGCCCGGACATCCGCGGCCCGTGGTGCGGCAGCGGCACCACGGTGGGCTCCCCCGCCTCGATGTCCCACTGCTGGTTGTGCACCCACACCGTGAAGCCCGAACCGGTCTCGACCGTGAGCGTCATGGCTTCCTGCTCGAGGTCGACCCGGACCCGCGATCCGCGCACCGTCAGACGGTAGGACAGACGGTCCCAGTGCTTCGGCAGCCGCGGGTTGAAGCTCATCCGGCCGCCGTGGTCGCGCATGCCGCCGAAGCCGTTGACGAGCGCACCCCAGATGCCACCGGTCGACGCGATGTGCACGCCGTCCGAGGTGTTGCCGTGCAGGTCCGCCAGGTCGACGTAGAGCGCGGTCTGGAAGTACTGGTCGGCGAGGTCGTGGTACCCGACCTCGGCCGCCATGATCGACTGCACGACCGCGGACAGCGTCGAGTCACCGGTGGTGAGTGCGTCGTAGTAGTCGAAGTCGCGACGCTTCTCGGCCGCCGTGAACTCGTGCCCCTGCAGGAACAGTGCGAGCACGACGTCGGCCTGCTTCAGCACCTGGAACCGGTAGATGACCAGCGGGTGGTAGTGGAGCAGCAGCGGACGCTTGGACTCGGGGGTGTTCTCGAGGTCCCAGAGTTCCTTGTCGAGGAACTGGGCGTCCTGCGGGTGGATGCCGCGGTGCGGATCGAACGGGATCTCCATCGACTCGGCAGCGTGCTCCCACTCGACGAGCTCGTCCGGCTGCAGACCGGTCCGGCGCACCATGCGGTCGTACTCTTCGGCGTCGTCGGCGGCGAGCTCGCGGCAGGCGTTGACGGCGAACCACAGGTTCGCCCGCGCCATGACGTTCGTGTAGAGGTTGTCGTCGACGACGGTCGTGTACTCGTCCGGCCCGGTCACGCCGTCGATGTGGAACTTCTTGTCACCGTTGGACCGCCAGAACCCGAGGTCGGCCCAGAGCCGGGCGGTCTCCACGAGCACGTCGATGGCGCCGCGCTTCAGGAACTCGCGGTCGCCCGAGGCCCGCACGTACTGCATGAGCGCATGCGAGATGTCGGCGTCGATGTGGTACTGCGCGGTGCCGGCGGCGTAGTACGCGCTGGACTCTTCACCGTTGATCGTCCGCCACGGGAACAGGGCGCCGCGCTGGTTCAGCTCGCGGGCCCGAGCCCGCGCCGCGTCGAGCATGTTGTAGCGGAAGCGCAGGGCGTTCCGCGCGACGATCGGCGCCGTGTACGACAGGAACGGCAGGACGTAGATCTCCATGTCCCAGAAGTAGTGGCCGCCGTAGCCGGAGCCGGTGACGCCCTTCGCGGCGATGCCGTGGCCGTCGGTGCGGGCGGTGGCCTGCGCGAGCTGGAAGAGGTTCCAGCGGACGGCCTGCTGGATCGCGGGCTGACCGGCGATCTCGACGTCGCTGCGGGCCCAGTAGTCGTCGAGCCAGTCGCGCTGCTTCGCGAAGGTCTCGTCGACGTTCTCGGCGTGCGCGCGGTCGAGCGTGCGGTCGCACCGGTCGGCGAGCTCGCGCACGGGCACCCCGCGGGAGGTGTGGTAGACCACGTGCTTCACGAGCCGGATGGGCTGCCCGGCGCGGGCCTGCACCCGGTAGACGTGCTTCGCCAGGTCGTCCTCGATCGACGACGACTCGTCCCAGCTGTTCTCGGTCTCGATGTGGTGCTCGACGCCGACGCAGATCGTCATGCCGGAGCTGGACGCCTGGTACCCGAGGACCGAGCGGCCGCCGGTGCTGCGCTTGAGCTTCGGCACGAGCACCCGCTCGGTGAACGACTCGGCCTTGCGGGGGTCGAAGGCGTTCGCCGCGGCCCGCATGCCGGCGTGGTACTCGTCCTGCACGTCCTGGCGGTTGAGGATCTGGCTGGACAGCAGGATCGAGGCGTCCGCGTCGAGCACGGTGACCTCGTAGTCGATGACGGCGAGGTGCCGGTCGGTGAACGACACGAGTCGACGTGCTCGGATGAGCACCCGCTTGCCGGACGGCGTCGACCACTCGGTCTCGCGGAACAGGTAGCCGCCGCGGAACTCCAGCCGACGGGTGTGCCGGAGGATGTCGGCCTCGGCCAGCACGAGCGGCTCGTCGTCGACGTAGAGGCGGATGACCTTGGCGTCCGGCGCGTTGATGATCGTCTGCCCGGTCTTCGCGAAGCCGAAGGCGTCTTCCGCATGCCGGATCGGCCAGGTCTCGTGGAACCCGTTGATGTACGTGCCGTACTGCACGCCGCCACGGCCTTCGTCGAGGTTGCCTCGCAGGCCGAGGTACCCGTTGCCGACGGCGAAGTTCGTCTCGGCGACGCCCTGCTCGTCGGGGGTGTACTCGGTCTCGACGAGGGCCCACTCGTCGATCGGGTAGCGAACGCGGTCGAGGGGGTCCGAGGTGATGGGGTTCATGCTGCTCCGTGGGAAGGGAGGGAGATGGGTGCGTCGGTGCGGCCGGCAGCCAGGGAGCGTCCGGCCGGGTGGCCTACGTCGTGCTGGTGGCCGGTGCGGGCAGCTGGTCGATGAGTTCGTCGAGGTCGGACACGACGACGTCGGCACCGTGCTCGCGCAGGGCGTCCGCCCCGGCACCGCGGTCGACACCGACGACGAGACCGAACGAACCGTTGCGGCCGGCTTCGACCCCGCTGGTGGCGTCCTCGACCACGACGCACTCGGCGGCAGTGAGCCCGAACCGGGTCGCCGCGTCGAGGTAGGTGTCGGGCGCCGGCTTGCCGGTCAGGCCGTCCTGACGCGCGACGAGCCCGTCGACGACGACGGGGAACCGGTCGAGGATGCCCGCCGTCCGGAGCACCGACGTGGCGTTCGCCGAGCTCGAGACGACCGCGACGGACATGCCTGCGGCGATCGCGGCGGTCAGGAACCGGAGCGACCCCGGGTAGGGCTCGACGCCGTGCTCGTCGAGCTCGGCGGTGAACTCCGCGTTCTTCCGGTTGCCGAGCCCGCACACCGTGTCGGTGTCGGGTGCGTCGTCCGGGGTGCCCTGCGGCAGGTCGATGCCGCGCGACTCGAGCAGCGAGCGCACGCCGTCGTAGCGGGGCTTGCCGTCGATGGAGGTGAAGTAGTCCTGCTCGGTGTACGGCGCGACCCCGTGTGCTTCGAGGTACGGCGTGAAGAGTCGGCTCCACGCGCGCATGTGCACGTCGGCGGTGGGGGTGAGCACGCCGTCGAGGTCGAACAGGAGCGCGCGCTGGTCACTGAGTCGCGCGGGCGTGCGCTGGTCCTGCGTCGTCATCTGCGGTCCTCCGGGGACTGGTGGTGGACGAATGGCTCGCGACGAGTCTAGGACCGCTCCAGTCCGGACGTTCCGACGCGCCGCACCCTGTGGAGCGAGTTCACCGGCCGCTCCGCTGTGCAGGGAGGACCCCCGCCACGGCGCACCTGTGAGGCCTCTGAGACACGCCCCGGCACGCTGACCCGGACGAAAGGCACCACCATGACCAGCGACACCACGGCCGCACCCCACGACGGCACGCAGTCGAAGCTCCGCCAGGCGATCACCGGCCCGCTGCTGTTCCTCTTCATCCTCGGCGACGTGCTCGGTGCCGGCATCTACGCCCTGATGGGGACGCTGGCGAAGGACGTCGGCGGTGCGCTCTGGGCACCACTGGTGCTCGCGCTCCTGCTGGCCCTGCTCACCGCGGGCTCCTACGCCGAACTCGTGACGAAGTACCCGAAGGCCGGCGGTGCCGCGGTCTTCGCCGAACGCGCCTACAAGGCGCCGATCGTCTCGTTCCTGGTCGGGTTCAGCATGCTCGCCGCCGGCGTCACGAGCGCCGCCGGTCTGTCGCTCGCCTTCGCCGGCGACTACCTCGGCACGTTCGTCGACCTGCCGCCCGTGCCCACCGCGATCGTCTTCCTCGCCCTGATCGCCTGCCTGAACGCCCGCGGCATCTCCGACTCGCTCAAGAGCAACGTCGTGATGACGATCATCGAGGTCTCCGGCCTGGTCATCGTGATCGTGGTCGTGGCCGTGATGCTCGGCGGTGGCGGCGGTGACGTCTCCCGGATCGGCGCGTTCCCGTCCGAGGCGAACCCGGCCCTGGCGACCCTGAGCGCCGCGATCGTCGCCTACTACTCGTTCGTCGGCTTCGAGACGTCCGCCAACATCGCGGAGGAGGTCCGCGACCCCCGCCGCGTCTACCCGAAGGCCCTGTTCGGTGCCCTCGCCACGGCCGGTGTCGTCTACGTCCTCGTCGCCCTCGCCAGCGCGATCGCCCTGCCCGCGTCGGAGCTGTCCGAGTCCAGCGGCCCGCTGCTCGCGGTCGTCTCCGCCACCGGCGTCCCGATCCCGGACTGGGTCTTCAGCCTCATCGCCCTGGTCGCCGTCGCGAACGGCGCACTGCTCACGATGATCATGTCGAGCCGCGTGACCTACGGCATGGCCGAGCAGCGGCTCCTGCCCGCCCTGCTCGCGAAGGTCCTGCCGAACCGGAAGACCCCGTGGACCGCCATCGTCGCCACCACGGTCGTCGCGATGCTCCTGACCCTGGTGGGCGACGTGGGCGTGCTGGCCGAGACCGTCGTGCTCCTGCTGCTCTTCGTGTTCATCAGCACGAACGTCGCCGTCCTGGTGCTCCGCCGCGACCACGTCGAGCACGACCACTTCCGGGTCTGGACGTTCGTCCCGGTGCTCGGGGTGCTGTCGTGCATCCTGCTGCTGACGCAGCAGAGCGGTCAGGTCTGGCTCTACGCCGCGATCCTGCTCGCCGTCGGCGTGGTCCTGTACTTCGTCGCCCGGTTCACCGGGCGCCGTTCCGGACGCGACCACGAGGCGGGCGTGATCCACTGACGTCACGCACCACGGGCCTCCAGGCAGACCGTCTGGAGGCCCGTGGTGCGTCCGCCGGTCCGCCCGCGTGATCAGCGCAGGTCGCGCACCCAGGCCTCGATCGCGTCCGCGATCTGCTGGCGGGCATCAGCACGGCTGATGGTCGCCGTGCGGTCGCCCGGCTGGTCGCCGTAGGCACCGAAGTCGGCGTGGTTCGACCCCTGGATCTCGGTCATGGTGGCGGTCGACGGCAGCTTGTCCCGCGCGGCGTCGACCTTGGCCGGGGTCGACAAGCCGTCACGCGAACCGGAGACGCTCAGCACGTCGATGTAGGAGCGGCTGATGTCGTTCGCGCAGTAGCTGCCGAGCAGCAGCAGGCCGTCGGCGTCCTGGGCGAGCTGGCACGCGCGGACCCCGCCGAGGGAGTGCCCGCCGACCCCCCAGCGTGTGACCGAGGGCGCGTGGGCCTCGAACGTGGCGAGCGGCCGGGTGTCGAAGAACGCGAGGTTCAGCGTCGGCTTCGTGATGACCACCGTCGTGCCGTTGGCGACCACCTGCCGGAACGTGGCCATGTAGGCGTACGGATCGACCTTCGCGCCGGGGATGAAGACGATCCCGACCCCGTCGGCCTGGCCGGTCGGGGTCATCACCACCGAGTCACCGGCGTCCCGGACCGCGATCCGGTCGTCGCGCCAGACCTGCAGGGCGGCGCTGCGGGTGCCCTGCATGACGATGTGCGCCCAGACGAGGAACACCACCGCGATCAGCACGACGACGGCGACGATCCAGGTGGTCCAGCGCAGCGCTCGGTTCATGTGGCCACCGTACGGCGCATCCGGACCTCGGTCCGACCGTCGGGCAACGGATCGCCGGGTTCGTCGCGGGCGCTGAAGCCGACTCGCTCGTAGGCGCGGCGGGCGACGGCGTTGTCGGGCAGCACCGAGAGTTCGAGTTCGGTGGCTCCGGAGGTCGCCGCCCACACGGCGATCGCGTCGATGAGGGCGCGGGCAACACCGCGGCCGCGCGCTGCCGGGTCGACCCACATCGAGATGAGCTCGGCGGGGCCGTCGGGGCCGGTGGGTGGGATCCCGCTGGCCATCCCGACGACCGTGCCGGGAACCTCGGCAGCGGTGTCGACTGCGAGCAGGTCGAGCGCTCCCGGGATCGACAGGCGGGTGCGCCACCGGTGTTCGGGTGCGTTCGCCCAGTCCTGCAGCGTCGAGCCGAAGGCGTGCGGGGCATCGGCGAGCGCGCGGAGGCGCACTGGTCGCCAGGCTTCCCAGTCGTCGGCGGTCGCGCGGCGCAGTTCGATCCCCACGGCCCGACGCTACCGCGGGGCGGGGTGTGACCGCAGGGGCGGGAGCCAGTGAGCAGAAGACGTCGGGTGCGGTGGTCGCACTCGACGTCTTCTGCTCACTCGTTGACCGTCGCCCGAGGAGGGCGACCGGGACGCGCTACTTGATGGCGGCGCGGATCTCGGCGGCTGCTGCGCCGACGTCCGAGGCGCTGTAGATCGCGCTGCCGGCGACGGCGATGCGGGCACCGGCCTCCTGCACCGAGGCGACCGAGGACGCGTTCACGCCGCCCGCGATCGAGAACGGGACACCCGAGTCCTTGCCGGCGTCGAGCAGGGTCGAGAACGTGAAGCCCTCTTCCGCCTGCTCGTCGAGCCCGGCGTGGACCTCGACGAACTCGGCGCCGAGTGCGACGACCTCGCGGGCACGGGCGGCCTTGTCGGAGACGCCGATCAGGTCGACGACGATGCCCTTGCCGTGCTTCTTCGCGGCCTTGACGGCGCCGACGATCGTCGAGTCGCCGGCGACACCGAGGACGGTGACCAGGTCGGCACCGGCCGAGAAGGCGATGTCGGCCTCGAGCTCACCGGCGTCCATGGTCTTGAGGTCGGCGAACACGATCTTGTCCGGGTGTGCTTCCTTGATCGCGGTGACGGCGGACAGGCCGGCGCTCTTGATCAGGGGCGTGCCGAGCTCGAGGACGTCGACGTGCGGCGCGGCCGCGGCGGCGAGCTCGAGGGCGGCTTCGGTGGTCAGGGTGTCCATGGCGAACTGGAGCTGCATGGGTGTGCCTTTCATTCGAGGTTGGCGTGACGGGGCCAGAGGTCGTCGGCGGACTGCCCGCCTCGGGTCCACAGGGCGTGGAACACGGCGTCGCCCACCAGGGCGACCGCCTGTTCGAAGAGGCCACCGGCGTACTGGGCCGAGGCGGTGCCGGAGCGGTCGGTCTTCGTCGCGGCGGGCAGCACGATCGTGACGTCCGCCAGCTCGGAGAGCGGGGAGTCGTCGGTGGTCGAGAGCGCCACGACGGATGCGCCGACCTCGTGCGCGGTGCGTGCGGCCTGCACGATGCCGGTGGTCGTGCCGGAGCCGCTCGCGACGAGGAGCAGGTCGCCCGGTCGGATGGCCGGGGTGGTGACCTCGCCGACGACGTGCGCGTCGAGGCCGAGGTGCATGAGGCGCATCGCGGTCATGCGGAGGGCGAGTCCGGAGCGACCGGCGCCGTGGACGAACACCCGGTCGGCGCCCTCGATCAGGTCGAGTGCGCGCTGGGCCGGGGCATCGTCGAGGCGGGTCGCCAGGTCGCCGACCTCGCGGACGACCAGGTCGAGCGCTGCGGAGACGGTGGTTGCTGCCATGCCCTCGATCCTTCCGTCGCGCGCCTCGGCACGCCGCTACCCGCCCCGGCAGGGACCCCATCCCATCGGGTGGGCCCGTCCGCTCGGGTGGGACGGGTACCGTCGCGTCCATGGACGCATCGGTCGACACCCTGGAGGCCCGGGGCGGCTCCGCCATCCGGCTCGCGGCCGCCGAGCACGCCCGCACGGTCGCCGAGCAGGCCGATCGGCACGCGCTGACCCTGGAGTCCGTCCTCGCCGTGCTCCGGTCGTCGCGGGTCACCGACGCGGCCGCCAGGGCCGAGGCCGTCGAGATCGCCTCGGCCGCCCTCGTCGACCTGCGCACCGTGACCGATCAGCAGCGGAGCACCCTGCTCGAACCCGTCACCGGCGCGTTCTCGCGGTTGCGCGCCGACCTGCGGCCGCTCGTGCGCTTCGGGGACCTCGACGTGCAGTTCGTCGAGCCGCCGGCCACCGGCCGTGCGCTCCCCGGTGACGTCGCCCACGCGGCCCGGGCGATCGTCCGGACCGCGGTGCTCGCCCTGGTCGACGACGGTGCGGCGAAGCGGGTGCGCATCCAGTGGGACTGCGACGGCCGGAACCTGCTCATGCAGCTCCGCGACGACGGCTCCGGCACGCTCGACGTGCACGACGACGCCATGCGGCCGATCGCGGAGCGGGTCGTCACGCTCGACGGGCGGGTGCAGGTCGCGAGCACGCCCGGCTGGGGGTCCGTGCTCGACATCTCACTGCCGCTCGACCCGCGGCCGGCCGAGGTGGACGCGGTCGACGACGGCGACCTGACCCCGCGGGAGCGCGACGTCCTGCGGCTCGTGGCGACCGGTGTGGGCAACCGGGAGATCGCCGAGGGACTCGGCATCAGCGTCAACACCGTGAAGTACCACGTGGCGAACCTGCTCCGGAAGCACGGCGCCCGGACCCGGGCCGAGCTCGCGGCGTTCAGTTCCCGGGCGTGAACCGACGGGACCGCGACGAGGCGTCCCGACGAGACCGCGACAACGGGTACCGACGGTCGAGCGCGGGCTCGACGACGGTCGCCATCAAGAACTGCGAGAGCAGCCGTCCACCCGCCCAGTAGATGGGGATGACGAAGATCGCGGCCCCCGGCCAGATGCGCGAACCGATCAGTGCCAGGGTGCCGAGCGTCACGACGATGCCGACGCCGGAGTACAGGTACTGCCAGCCGCGCGAAGCCGCGTCGCGCTGCGCCTGCTCCCGCTCGGCGCGCTCGTCGAGACCGCGCACCCCGGGGTCGAGCGACGCCGGCTCCTCGGTGGCGAACAGGTCGCGCACGGGGACCTCGAGGGCCGTGGCCACCGCGGACAGCGACTCGAGGCTCGCGTCGTTGCCGCTCTCCATCCGTTGCACCGTCCGCACGGCGATGCCGCTCGTCTCGGCCAGTCGTTCCTGGGTCCAGCCCCGCAGTCGTCGGAGTTCACCGATCCGCATCTCGTTCATGTCCTGAACAGTAGGGAACCGCGGAACGGCACACCACGACAGGGACCCGCCACCGACACGACAGCTTCCCGCCAGTTCCCCGACAGCGGCGGTCCCCTACGCTCCGGGGGCGAAGCGGTACCCCATGCCGGACTCCGTCACCAGGTAGCGCGGGTGCGCGGGGTCGGGCTCGAGCTTCCGCCGCAGCTGCGCCATGTACAGGCGCAGGTACCCGGAGTCGTTGCCGTGCGTCGGCCCCCAGACCTCGGTCAACAGCATCTCGCGGGTCATCAGACGGTCGGGGTTCGTGACCAGGACCTCGAGCAGGCGCCACTCGGTGGGCGTCAGGCGGATCGCCGGACCCTCGGCCGGGGTGACCTGCTTCGCGACGAGGTCCACGAGCAGCGGTCCGATCGCGATCGTCGGGGTCTCCTCCGACGCCACCACCCGCCGCCGTCCGAGAGCCCGCAGCCGGGCGAGGAGCTCGTCCATCTGGAACGGCTTCGTCACGTAGTCGTCGGCACCGGCGTCGAGCGCGTCGACCTTGTCGGACGAGTCGGTGCGCCCGGAGAGCACGAGGACCGGCACCTGCGACCAGGCCCGGACGCCCTCGAGCACGCCGATGCCGTCGAGCCGGGGCATGCCGAGGTCGAGCAGCACCAGGTCGGGGCGCTCGGTGATGACGGCGTCGATCGCCTCGCGCCCGTCCCGAGCCGTGACGACGTCGTACCCACGCGCCGAGAGCGTCACCGAGAGCGCGCGGACGAGCTGCGCGTCGTCGTCAGCGATCAGGACCTTCATCGGATCTCCACTCCCACGTGCCCGGCGATCGGCAGCCGCACCACGACGGTGAGCCCACCGCCCGGGGTGTCGTCGACCTCGATCGTGCCGCCCATGCCCTCGGTGAACCCGCGCGCCAGGGCCAGCCCGAGCCCGAGGCCGGTCTCGTTGTCGGTGTCACCGAGCCGCTGGAACGGCTGGAACACCTCGTCGCGGCGGTCCTCGGGGATCCCGGGGCCGTGGTCGGCGACGCGGAGTTCGACCCCGCCGGCGAAGGCGCTGGCGGCGACCCGGACGTGGGTGCCGTCCGGTGCGTACCGGGCGGCGTTGGCGAGCAGGTTCACGACGACGCGCTGCAGCAGGACCGGGTCGGCGAGCACCGGCGGCAGGTCCGCGGGCAGGTCGAGGTCGACGTCGTCGGGGCCGAGCTCCAGCTCGTCGAGTGCGGGGGCGACCACCGTCTCGAGCGCGATCGCCGCCGGGGTGACCGCGAGGACTCCGGCCTGCACGCGGCTGACGTCCAACAGGTCTGCCAACAGCACCGCCAGCTGACCGAGGCTCTCGTCGGCGGTCGCGAGCAGCGCCTCCCGGTCGGCCCGTGACAGGTCGATGTCGGGCGCACGCAGCGTCTGCACGGCGGCGGAGGCCGCGGCGATGGGTCGGCGAACGTCGTGCCCGACGGCCGCGAGCAGCGCGCTCCGGACCCGGTCGGCGGCGGCGATGCGCTCGGCGCCGACGGCGGTGCGTGTCAGCTCCCGGTGCTCGACGGCGGCGTCGAGCTGCTGCTCGACGACCCGCAGCAGCCGGCGCTGGGTCGGGTCGTCGGGCGCACCGGCGAACTCGAGCACGGCGCCGGACGCCAGCGTCGTCGACGCGTCCGGCGTCGCACCGAACTCGCCGGAGGTCGCCGGCACCTCGTCGCCCTGGCGGATCCGGACGCCGGCGAAGCCGAACGCCTCTCGTGTGCGGTCGAGCAGTGCCTGCAGGGCGTCGTCGCCGCGGAGCACGCTGCCGGCGATGCCCATCAGGAGCCCGGACTCGGCCGAGGCTCGACGGGCGGCACGTGAACGGCGAGCGGACCGGTCGACCACGAAGCTGACCAGCACCGCACTGATCACGTACATGACCAGGGCGAACAGGTGCCACGGCTGCTGGACGGTGACCATGTAGAGGGGTTGCACGAAGAAGTAGTCGAGGCTCAGCCCGGACAGCACGGCCGTGAACACCGCCGGCCACATCCCACCCACGAGCGCCACGACGAGGACGAGCAGCTGGTACGCCAGTACGTCCACCGTGATGGCGTCCGGATCACTGCCGATCGACAGCACCCACGTGAGCAGCGGCCCGACCAGGACCGACAGGACGAACGCGGCGACCACCCGGCCGCGCGACAGGCTGCCGCCGAGCTTCGGCAGGGTGATCCCGCCGCCGGCTCGCTCGTGCGTGACGACGTGCACGTCGATGTCGCCGGACTCGCGGATCACGGTGTTGCCGATCCCCGGGCCGGTCATGGCGGCCGCGAGCCGACTGCGGCGGCTGACCCCGATCACGATCTGGGTGGCGTCGATCGACCGCGCGAACCGCACCAGCGTGCTCGGCACGTCGTCGCCGACGACCTGGTGGTACGTCCCACCGAGCTGCTCGAGCAGGGTCCGCTGCTTGCCGAGCGCGCCGGGGTGCCGGACGCGCAGGCCGTCGTTCGTCGTCACGTGCACGGCGGCGAGTTCACCGCCGGCACTGCGGGCGGCGATGCGGGCGCCGCGGCGCAACAGGGTCTCGCCCTCGGGGCCGCCGGTCAGGGCGACGAGCACGCGCTCCCGGGTCTCCCACCGGTGCTCGATGCCGTGCTCGGCGCGGTAGGCCTTGAGCGCGTCGTCGACCTCGTCGGCGAGCCAGAGCAGGGCGATCTCGCGCAGTGCGGTGAGGTTGCCGAGGCGGAAGTAGTTCGACAGCGCGGCGTCGATCCGGGCCGCCGGGTACACGAGCCCGTCGGAGAGCCGTTCGCGCAGCGCTGCCGGGGCCAGGTCGACGACCTCGATCTGATCGGCCGCGCGCACCACGGCGTCGGGGACGGTCTCGCGCTGCACGGTGCCGGTGATCTCGCGGACCACGTCGCCGAGGGACTGCATGTGCTGCACGTTGACGGTCGAGATGACGTCGATGCCGGCGTCCCGCAGTGCCTCCACGTCCTGCCAGCGCTTCTCGTTCGCGCTCCCCGGGGCGTTCGTGTGCGCGAGTTCGTCGACCAGCGCGACCTCGGGTGCCCGGGCGATGACGGCGTCGAGGTCGAGGTCGTCCAGGTCGACACCGCGGTGCGAGACGGTGCGGCGGGGCACGACCTCGAGCCCGTTCACCAGTGCTGCGGTGGCGGCGCGCTCGTGCGTCTCGACGACGGCGACGACCACGTCGCGACCCTCGTCGAGCAGCCGACGCCCCTCTTCGAGCATCGTGTAGGTCTTGCCGACACCGGGCGCCGCACCGAGCAGGACCCGCAGCTTCCCGCGCTTCACGTGCTCATCCTCTCGCGTCCGGGGGTCGGTCTCCGCAAAACACCGGTGTTCACCTGTCGCACCGCGGATTGCGGGTGTTCGACGCGCGAGCACCGGTGTTTTGCGGAGGGGACACCCACGCTCAGGACGCCTTCGCCAGCGCCAGGTTCAGCGACAACACGTTCACGACGGGCTCACCGAGGAACCCGAGCTGCCGCGACTCGGTGTGCTCGGCCACGAGCGCCCGCACGTCAGCAACCGACAGGCCTCGCGCCGAGGCCACCCGCGTGACCTGCTGCGACGCGTACTCCGGGCTGATGTCCGGGTCGAGCCCCGAACCCGACGCCGTGACCGCGTCCGCCGGCACCTGCGCGGCGGAGACCCCGTCGGCCTTCGCCAGCGCCGCACGACGCTCCTCGACGGCCTTGAGCAGGTCGGCGTTGTTCGGCCCGAGGTTCGAGCCGGAGGACGCCCCCGCGTCGTAGCCGTCCCCGGCGGCGGACGGCCGCGACTGGAACCAACGGTCGGCCTGCTTGCCGGTGAACGACTGCCCGATCAACGAGGAACCGACGACCTTGCCGGACGAGTCCGTGACCATCGAACCGTTGGCCTGGTCGTGGAACGCCGCCTGGCCGACTCCCCAGACGGCGAGCGGGTAGCCGACGCCCAGGACGACGGTGGCGACGAGGGTGAGGCGGATGGCCACACCGGCGGAACGGAAGGTGGAACGTGCAGATGCCATGACTAGAACCCCGGGATGAGACCGACCACGAGGTCGATCAGTTTGATGCCGATGAAGGGGACGACCACGCCGCCCAGCCCGTAGACGAGCAGGTTGCGGCCGAGGATCGACGACGCTGCGGCCGCGCGGTACTTGACGCCACGCAGGGACAGCGGGATGAGCGCCACGATGACGAGCGCGTTGAAGATGACAGCCGACAGGATCGCCGACGACGGGCTGTGCAGCCCCATGATGTTGAGCGCCGCGAGCCCGGGGAACGCCGCCTGGAACATCGCCGGGATGATCGCGAAGTACTTCGCGACGTCGTTGGCGATGGAGAAGGTGGTCAGGGCACCGCGGGTGATGAGCAGCTGCTTACCGATGCGGACGACGTCGATGAGCTTGGTCGGGTCGGAGTCGAGGTCGACCATGTTGCCCGCCTCCTTCGCCGCCGTCGTGCCGGTGTTCATCGCGACGCCGACGTCCGCCTGGGCCAGGGCCGGGGCGTCGTTGGTGCCGTCACCGGTCATGGCGACGAGGTTGCCGCCCTCCTGCTCGCGCTTGATGTAGGCGAGCTTGTCCTCCGGGGTGGCCTCGGCGAGGAAGTCGTCGACGCCGGCCTCGTGGGCGATGGCGGCCGCGGTACGGGGGTTGTCGCCGGTGATCATCACCGTGCGGATGCCCATCGACCGGAGCTCGGCGAACCGCGACGCCATGCCGTCCTTGACGACGTCCTTCAGGTGCACGACACCGAGCAGCGTGACCGCACCGGTCGAGGAGCGACGCCCGACGACGAGCGGGGTGCCGCCCTGGTCGGAGATCTCCGCGACGGTCGCGTCGATGGCCGACACCACACCGGCTTCGGTGGTGTCCGCCCAGGCGAGCACTGCCGCAGCAGCGCCCTTCCGGATCTGCGACCCGTCGGGCAGGTCGAGACCGGACATGCGCGTCTGCGCCGTGAACGGCACCTCGACAGCGCCGTCCGGCAGGCCGACGGCGGCGCCGTCTTCGCGCGCCAGGTCGACGATCGAACGTCCCTCAGGGGTCGAGTCCGCAGCGCTCGACAGGGCTGCCGCTTCCATCAGCGAAGCCTCGCTCACGCCCGGCACCGGCACCACACGGGATGCCCGACGGTTGCCGTAGGTGATCGTCCCGGTCTTGTCGAGCAGCAGCGTCGTGATGTCACCGGCGGCCTCGACCGCGCGGCCCGACATCGCCAGCACGTTGTGCTGCACGAGCCGGTCCATGCCGGCGATGCCGATCGCGGAGAGCAGGGCCCCGATGGTGGTCGGGATGAGGCAGACGAGCAGGGCGATGAGCACCGGCACGCTGACCGTCGCGCCGACGAGTCCCGCGATGGGCTGCATCGTCAGGCAGACGATCACGAAGACGATCGACAACGAGGCGAGCAGGATGTTCAGCGCGATCTCGTTCGGCGTCTTCTGCCGTGCCGCACCCTCGACCAGGCGGATCATCCGGTCGATGAAGGTCTCGCCCGGCGTCGAGGTGATGCGCACCACGATCCGGTCCGACAGCACCCGGGTGCCGCCGGTGACGGCGCTGCGGTCACCGCCGGACTCGCGGATGACCGGTGCGGACTCACCCGTGACGGCCGACTCGTCGACCGACGCGATGCCGTCGATGACGTCACCGTCGCCGGGGATGACCTCGCCGGCAACGACCACGACCACGTCGCCCTTGGCCAGGTCGACGGACGCGACCTCCTCGGTCTCGTTGCCGGTCGCGGCCGCGTCGGTCGTCGCGTACCCGAGCACCCGGCGGGCGCTCGTGGTCGAGCGGGTCTTCCGCAGGGTGTCGGCCTGCGCCTTGCCGCGACCCTCGGCCACCGACTCCGCCAGGTTGGCGAAGACGGCGGTGAGCCAGAGCCACACGGCGATGGCGATGGTGAACGCGGACGGCTCGACGACGGCAGCCGCCGTCGTCAGCGCTGCGCCGACCTCGACGATGAACATGACGGGGTTCCGCCACATGAGTCGCGGATCGAGTTTCCGCAGGGCGCCCGGGAGGCCCGCCACCAGTTGGCGGGGGCCGAATGCGGACGAGCGGGTGGCCGGTTCCACGGCGGGGCGCGGTTCCGACTCCGTGGTCACGGGGGTGGTCATGACAGTCCTTCTGCGAGCGGACCCAGTGCGAGCACCGGGAAGTAGGTGAGTGCGGTGACGATGACGGCGACGCCGCCGAGCAGCCCGATGAACAGCGGGCGGTGGGTGGGCAGCGTGCCGGCGGTCTCCGGCACCCGGTCCTGCGCGGCGAGGGACCCGGCGAGCGCCAGGACGAACACCATCGGCACGAAGCGGCCGAGCAGCATCACGACGCCGAGCGAGGAGTTCATCCAGGTGGTGTTCGCGGTGAGCCCGCCGAAGGCCGAGCCGTTGTTGTTCGCACCCGAGGTGAAGGCGTAGAGCAGCTCGGTCAGCCCGTGGTTGCCGGGGTTGAAGATCGACGTCCCGAGCACCTGTTCGCGGACCCCGGGGATCACGAGCGAGAGCCCGGTGGCCAGGAGCACGAGCGTCGGCGTGACGAGGATGTACAGCGCCGCGAAGGTCATCTCCTTGGCGCGGATCTTCTTGCCGAGGTACTCCGGGGTGCGACCGACGAGCAGGCCGCCGATGAACACCGTGATCACGGCGAGCACGAGCATGCCGTACAGGCCGGATCCGACGCCGCCGGGGGTGACCTCGCCGAGCATCATGTTGACGAGCGCCATCATCCCGCCGATCGGGGTGTAGCTGTCGTGCATCGCGTTGACCGCACCGGTGGACGTCGAGGTGGTCGCGGTCGAGAAGAGCGTCGAACCGAGGATGCCGAAGCGGCTCTCCTTGCCCTCCATCGCGGCCCCGGCAGCGTGTGTGGCGACACCGCCGCCGCCGAGCTCGGCGATCGACATGACCGACAGCGAGACGAGGAAGATCGCGCCCATCACGGCGAGGATCGCGTACCCCTGGCGGTCGTCGCCGACCAGGCGCCCGAACGTGCGTGGGAGCGAGAACGGGATGACGAGCATCAGGAAGATCTCGACGAGGTTCGTCCACGCCTGCGGGTTCTCGAACGGGTGCGCCGAGTTCGCGTTGAAGTAGCCGCCACCGTTCGTGCCGAGCTCCTTGATCGCCTCCTGCGACGCGACGAACCCGTCCGGGATGTGCTGCGTGCCACCGATGAGCGTGGTGACGTCGGTGCCGCTCCCCCACGACTGGACGACCCCGCCGGCGACGAGGACGATCGCGAAGACGAACGCCCCGGGCAGCAGCAGTCGGCCGAGCCCGCGGACGATGTCCACCCACACGTTGCCGAGCGTGCCCGACTTGCGACGGGCGAACCCGCGCACCAGGGCCACGGCGACCGCCAGGCCGACGGCTGCGGACAGGAAGTTCTGCACCGCCAGGCCGGCCATCTGCACCGTGTAGCCGAGGGTGACCTCGGGCGAGTACGACTGCCAGTTCGTGTTCGACACGAACGACGCCGCGGTGTTGAACGCGAGCGAGGGTCCGACGCCGGGCAGCCCGAGGTCGCCGGGCAGGACGACCTGGATGCGCTGCAGCAGGTAGACGAGCAGGAGCCCGGCGACGCTGAAGAGCAGCACGCCGCGCAGGTACACGGGCCACGACTGCTCGGCGTCCGGGTCGACCCCGATCAGCCGGTAGACCCCGCGCTCGACCCGGTTGTGGCGGACGGGCGTGAAGACCTTCGCCATCCAGTCGCCGAGCGGGCGGTACGCGACGACGAGCAGCAGGACGAGGGTGGCGACCTGGGCGATGCCCGCCCAGACGTCCGCGGCGCCCACTAGAAGCGCTCCGGACGCACGAGCGCCCAGACGAGGTACACGACTGCGGCGATGCCGAGGACGGCGGCCGCGATGGTGATGCCGATCACAGCCGTTCCACCCCCTTGGCGATCAGTGCCACCACGCCGAACACGGCGAGGACACCGGCGACGACGAACACGTCGAACACGAGGGACTCCAGAAGATCTGCGGTGTCCGCGCCGGGTGACGCGGACCGGCACCACGAGTGGTGCCGAACCGATGCTGGATCCTGCGCCGCGCCTCCAGGCCGCTCCTAACGGATCCCTGACGCCGCCCTGGCGGACGCATGCACGCTCCTAACGCCTGTGGAGAGCGCTCGATCCCGTGACGCGGATCCTGGTAGGGTTTCGGTATCACGATCGGCCCGCTCGCCTCACGGCTCGGGCCGATTTTCTTGTCTCGGGGGGCGCATGGAGTACGTGAAGCCGTGGCTCTCGATCGGTGAGCAGATCGAGAAGCTGGCTTCCAAGGGAGTCTGCATCGGTGATCGGGGTGTCGCGAGCTCGGTGCTGCGCGAAGTCGGCTACTACCGCCTCACCGGGTACCTCTACCCCTTCCGTGAATCCTCGTTCGAGATCGACGACGGCGGCCGTCGGCACATCGAGGTCCAGGACCGGTACCGACCAGGGACGGAACTCGCCGCAGCAGAAGCACTCATCGCCTTCGATCGGAGTCTCCGGCTCCTGGTGATCGAAGGTGTCGAGCGGATCGAGGTGGCCGTTCGGACCCAGGTCGGCCACGTCCTCGGAGAGCACGCCCCCTTCGCTCACGAAGACGGATCACTCTTCACCGATGCCTTCACCGCACACCGGGCCGATGCGTCCGATGGCTCCAGCCCGCACACTGCTTGGCTGCAGCGCGTCCGCGAACGGCAGGATTCCTCGGATGAGTCGTTCGTTGCCCACTTCCGCGCCAAGTACGACGACCGGATGCCCATCTGGGCACTCACCGAAATCCTCGAGCTGGGACACCTCGCTCGGCTGTACGGCGGTCTCCGGAACGACGTCGCCACCCGGATCGCCGGAGAGTTCGGCGTCCCGACCAAGAAGACGATGCTGAGCTGGCTCGCCTCGGTCAACTACGTCCGGAACGTCGCAGCACACCATGCGCGTCTGTTCAACCGGAAGTTGGTCGTGGTCCCGAAACGCCCGAGTTCCGGTGCGGTACCGCTCCTCGCACATCTCTCGGGAACCGATGCGCCGAAGCAGTTCGGCGTCTACAACACCTTGGCGGTTATGGCCTACCTGCTCAGGTCGATCCCGTCCGACCACGACTGGGCCGAGCGCGTGGCCGCTCTCCTCGGGGCCTTCCCGAGCAACGAGCACCTCGATCTCTCGTCGATGGGTGTCGGCGCCGGTTGGCTGGACCACGCGATCTGGAGAGGTCGCCACTGATCACGCTGGGCCACGCGTGCCGGCCGCGCGCAACCGGTCAGCGAGGCCTGCCACGGCCTCGACGAGCTCGTCCGGACTCGCGACGACGAAGTCGACCGCAAGTCCTGACACCACTCCCGCGAGCCCGTCCCACGACCACGATCCGAGGGTGACGCGCGCCCGGTCGTCCTCGAGCTGCTCGACCACGGCGTCCTCGGGCAGGTACGGTGCGATCCGCCGCGCATCGTCCGCCGTCGTGGTCACCGAACCGGTGCACGGCCACACGTCGTCGACCGCCGAACCCTTGAACCGCGCGGACACGAACGCGGCCGCATCGCCACCCGGGATCGGACGTGGCGTGAAGGGGACGCGGGTGCGCATCCGCGGCGTGATCCGGTCGATGCGGTGCGTGCGCCAGTCGTCGCGATCGGCATCCCAGTCGAGCAGGTACCAGCGGCCGTTCCGGGCGACGACGGCGTGCGGTTCCACCCGGTACGGGGTCTCGTCCTCGCCGTACCCGAAGCGGAAGACCTCCTGCAGGTGGACGGCCTCGCTCACCGCCACCAGGACCTCCGGGTCGGTGGTGGTCCGGCTCGTCGCGGTCACGGCCTGCACCGCGTCGACCCGGGACCGCAGCCGCGCGGGCATCACCTGCCGGACGGTCGCCAGGGCGCGGGCCGCCGACTCCGCGACGTCCGCCCCCGATGCCGGTGCCACGGCGAGCGCCAGGGCGATCGCCACAGCCTGGTCGTCGTCGAAGAGCAGCGGGGGCAGGTCGGAGCCGGCCTCGAGCCGGTAGCCGCCGGCCGGGCCACGGAGCGCCTCGACCCGGTACCCGAGCCCGCGGAGCCGATCAACGTCGCGGCGGACGGTGCGCGGACTGACGTCGAGCCGCCCGGCGAGCTCGTCCCCCGGCCAGTCGCGGTGCACCTGGAGCAGGGAGAGCAGCGCGAGCATCCGTGCGGAGGGTCCGGCCATGGCGTCCATCTTCGTCCGAGAAGCGGACACGATCTGACCGCATTGCCCGTCATCCTCGTCCCATGAGCATCGAGACGACAACCCACCTCAACTTCGACGGCGACGCCCGCGCGGCGCTCGACTTCTACGCATCGGTCTTCGGCGGCGAGGTCACCGCCGCCACCTACGGCCAGATGGGCGCCCTGGACGACCCGGCCTGGGCGGACCGGATCGTCTTCGGTCAGGTCGCCACGGCCGCCGGCTTCCGCGTCATGGCCTTCGACGTCTGGCCCGGGCAGCCCTACGACCAGGGATCGAACGCCTTCTACGTGTTCGTGCACGGCGACGACACGGCCGAGATCGAGCGGTACTGGGCCGTACTGTCCGACGGCGCCGAGGTCCGGCAGCCTCTGGAACCCTCGGCCTGGGCACCATTGGCCGGGCAGCTGCGCGACCGGTTCGGCGTGGTCTGGCAGCTCGACGTCGCCCCCGCTGGCGACTGATCCGTCCTGAGGGTCGCGGTCAGCGCGTCGGCGTCCACGTCGACACGGTGACCGCGGCCGTCACCGTCGCCGGCTCGAACACCGTGTCCGCCGCGACGTGGTGGTGGCTCGGCCCCATGTGCACCACGTCGTGGACGTCCTCCGCCGACAACTCCATGGTCCACGTCAGGTCCTCGGAGGACCGCAGCGCGAACGACGGCGCCAGGGAGTCGTGCAGCCGGCGCTCCTTCTCCGGGTCCACGCTGATCGTCGCCTCGGCGAGCTCCGCCAGGTGGCCGGCCCGCGGGGTCACCACCGCGAGCACGCCGTCGGCGTGCAGGACGCGGGCGTACTCGGTCTGGTTGCGGGGTGCGAAGACGTCGAGCAGGACGGCGGCAGCGCCGTCGACGACCGGGAGGCGCTCGGTCACGTCCCCGACGACGGCCCCCGCGCGCTCGTGGGCGCGTGCCGCACGCCGGATCGCGACGGCCGACAAGTCCAACGCGACCCCGAGCCTCCCGTCCGCCGCGCGCAGCGCATGCGCCAGGTAGGTCCCTGGGCCCGAACCGACGTCGAGCACGATGCCGGGCGCGGGCGCGTCCGCGACGATCGCGGCGAGCGCCCGCTCGACGGGCGCGTAGTGGCCGCGCCCCAGGAACCGCAGCCGCGCGTCCACCATCTCCGGGGTGTCCGCGGTGAGTGCGCGCCGCTTCGCGGGCAGGAGCGTCAGGTGGCCCTGCTTCGCCTCGTCGAACCGGTGACCGTTCGGGCACCCGACCTGGCCGCCGTCGACGCGGCCGAGGGGCTCGGCGCACACGGGGCAGGCGAGCATCGGCAGCAGGTCGTCACGCACCGGCCCAGCGTACGGGCCTCGGTACCCTGACCGGATGTCGCTGCAGCAGCTCTTCGGCCTCGACGGCCGCACCGCACTCGTGACGGGAGGCAGCTCCGGCATCGGCCGAGCGATCGCCACCGCACTCGCCGACGCGGGTGCCCACGTCCTCGTCGCCGCCCGGACGCCCGCGACCATCGACGCAACCGTCGCCGGCATCCGCCAGGCGGGCCGCTCGGCTGACGGCATCGTCGCGGACCTCTCCTCCCGCGCTGGCGCACACGCACTCGCGGACGCCGCCGGGGACGTCGACGTGCTGGTGAACTCCGCCGGGATCAACCTGCGGCCGCCGATGCCCGAACTCGACGAGGCCACCTGGGACGCCACGATGGCCGTCAACCTCGACGCGCCGTTCGTGCTCGGGCAGCGGCTCGCACCCGGGATGGCGGTCCGTGGGTACGGAAGGATCGTGTCGATCAGTTCACAGCAGGCCCACCGCCCCTTCGCCGCCAGCGGCGCGTACGGGGTCTCCAAGGCCGGCCTGGAGGCGCTGGCCCGGTCCCAGGCAGAGGCCTGGTCCGCGCAGGGGGTCACCTCCAACGTCCTCGTCCCCGGTTTCGTGCGCACCCCGCTCAACGAGCGACTCGGGTCCGACCCGGCGACGGTCGCGGCCCTCGCCGCGCGGACGCTGGTCGGCCGGAACGGGCTGGCGTCGGACTTCGCCGCGGCGGCGGTGTTCCTCGCCGGACCCGGGTCGGCCTACGTCACCGGGCAGTCCATCGCGGTGGACGGCGGGTTCTCCGTCCACTGACCCCGAGGTGCGCCGACGGCACGGTGCTGCGCAGCAGTACGGTCGGCTCATGGCAGTCATCGAGCAGGCAACGCTCCGCCCCTCCAAGGCCGAGGCGCTCGCCGCCTGGCTCCCCGACCAGGCGTGGAGCGGCGTCGTCGCGGGATCGCCGCTCCAGGTCGTCGGGCAGTTCCGGTTCGACGACCCCGCTGGCGAGGTCGGCGTCGAGGTGCTCCTCGTCCGCACCGACGACGGCCGGGTCCTGCAGGCGCCACTGACCTACCGGGACGCACCACTGCCCGGCGCCGACGCGTTCCTGGTCACCGAGATGGACCACTCCGTGCTCGGGCGACGGTGGGTCTACGACGCCGTGGGTGATCCGGTCCATGCCGACGTGCTGCGCCGGGCGATCGTGACCGGCGGGCACGAAGCCTCGCTCGAGATGGCCAACGGTGCCGGACCGCGGCCGAAGGACGCCTGGGCCAGCGGGAGCGGCTCCGCACCCGACTCCCCCAGTGTCGCCTCGGTGCGAGCGACCACTGCGGACGCCCTGACGTCGATCGCGACCGACCACGGCACGATCGTCATCGCTCGGGTCGTCGGTACGACCCTGCCCGAGGGCGAGACGCTGACCGGGACGTGGACGGACGGCTCCGAGGTGCTCGCCGTCCTGCTGCCCGAACGCGCCTGAGGTACTGGCAGGGCCTGCCTGCACCGGGGACCGGCTGGCAGGATCGACGGCGTGAAGACACTGGAGTTGCCACAGACAGACCTCACCGCCTCCGACGTCGTCGTCGGACTGATGCGGATCAACGACATGAGCGACGAGGACATCCGTTCGCTCTACAGCGCCTCGCGCGATGCGGGCGTGAACATGTTCGACCATGCCGTGGTCTACGGCGAATGGCACGGCTGCGAGGAGCGGTTCGGCGCCGCCGTCACGCTGACGCCCGCGGAACGCGCCGAGATCGTGCTGCAGACCAAGGTCGGCATCCGGCCGACGCCGAAGGGCGCGTACTTCGACTTCTCGTACGAGCACATCCTCGAGTCCGTGCACGAGTCGCTCGAGGCGCTGCAGACCGAGTACGTCGACGTCCTGCTGCTGCACCGCCCCGACGCCCTGGTCGAGCCGGAAGAGGTCGCGAAGGCCTTCGACGAGCTGCACGCCGCCGGCAAGGTGCACCACTTCGGCGTCTCGAACCACACCCCCGGCCAGGTCGACCTGCTCAAGAAGCACGTCCGCCCGCCGCTCGCGTTCAACCAGGTGCAGCTGAGCATCACCCACGCCAACGTCATCTCGCAGGGCCTGACCGCGAACATGGGCGGCCTCGAGCAGTCGGTCGACCGCGACAACGACATCCTCAACTACTCGCGCATCAACGACGTCACGCTCCAGGCGTGGTCGCCGTTCCAGAAGGGCTTCTTCGACGGCGTCTTCCTGGGCGACCGTGAGCAGTACGCCGAGCTGAACGACGTGCTCGAGGAGGTCGCAGCGGCGCACGGTGTCACCCCGACCGGCATCGCGGTCGCGTGGATCACCCGCCACCCCGCGCACTTCCAGGTCGTCCTCGGCACCACGAACCCGCAGCGTGTGCGGGACTCGGCAGCCGGCTCGGACGTCGAGCTGTCGCGCGAGGAGTGGTACCGGATCTTCACCGCGGCTGGACACACCGTTCCCTGAGCAGGAACGGCCCGGTCGGGTCGGGCAGGGTGGGGTCGTGCTCCACGATCTCGCCCTGCCCGTCCGCCTGACCACACGCTCCGGCGAACTGACGCTGCGGAACGCGGTGGACGAGGACCTCGATGCGCTCATGGCGCTGTTGTCCGACGACCCGATCAGCGCCGCACGGGGTGACGTCGCCGCGCCGGAGGACCGTCCGCAGTACGCCCAGGCACTCCGGTCGATCGTGGACGACCCGGCGAACGCGCTGCTCGTCGCCGAGGACGCCGACGGGCGGCTCGTCGGGACGCTGCAACTCACCCGGATCCCCGGGATGGCTCGTCGTGGTGCCACCCGGCTGCTCGTCGAGGCGGTGCGGGTCAGCAGTGCGCTGCGCTCCGGCGGCATCGGGAGTGCGCTGATGCGCTGGGTGACCGACGTCGCGGCGCCGGCCCTCGGGACCCCGCTCGTGCAGCTCACCTCGGACGCTGCACGGACCGATGCGCACCGGTTCTACGAGCGTCTCGGCTTCACCGGCTCGCACGTCGGGTTCAAGTACCGGGTCCCCGACCCTTCCGCGCGCTGACGTTCTTTCCCAGAACGCGTGCGATGCAAGGTGCTTTGGGGCGTACCTGGTGAAAAGATTCGACCAGGTATGCCCGATTCGACCAGGTACGCCCGATTCGACCAGGGGCGCGCTAGTCGTCGGAGGCGGAACCAGCAGACCTCGGCGTCGGCACGTTCACGTCGACCGGGGACACCCCGGCGGGGTCGGCGGAGGCACCACCCACGACGTCGAACGAGATCCCGAGCATCGCCGGGTCCTCGTCGAGTTCGAGCCCGTCCTGACGGACCTGGTCCTCCGGGATTGCACGGCCACCGGACGGGTCCCACGAGTTCGCGATCGACATGCGCACGAGCATGCCCGAGCCGCTTGGCAATCGCCCAAGAAACCCCGGAGGACCCCCGGAACGGTCAGAGGTCGTCCGGGTGCAGCCGCTCACCGGCGTGCGGACGCCGGAACACCGGGCCGCCGCCGGCCTCGTCCTCGTCGTGGTGACTGACGGGCGAGACGCTCGGGTCGGCGGAGTCGTCCCCGACGTCGGCGCCGCGGTCCTCCTCCATCTCGAGTTCGGACTCGTCACTGCCGTCCACGGGGATGGATCGGCCCTGCTGTTCGGGATCGAACGGTGCGCTCATCGACATGGGGCGAGCATGCTCCCGCTCGGTGAACGCCGGGTCAACGCTGTCCGTCGGCCGCGATGAGCTCGAGCTGCGTCAGCGTCAGGTCGGTGCCGGCGGTGAACGTGAACGACGAACCGCCGCCGAGGATGCGGAACACCCGGGTCTGGCCGACCCACGAGAACTCGGCACCGTCGACCGCGGTGACGGCGTCGTCGAGGCCGACCTGCCACGAGTAGGACCCCGGCGATGCCACCGTCACGGTGTACAACGAGGCGGCGGGGCACGACACGTCGAAGGACACGGACTCCCCCGCGGCGAGCGCCGTGACGGTGCGGCCGGTGTCGTCGGTGAGCGCCGAGGCACCGACGGGCAGGACGTCCACCGGGGCGTCCCGGTAGCCGTGCACGTCGGAGGCCGAGACGGGGCGGGTGTCCGACGCCCAGCCCTGCGGTTCGTCTGACAGGGTGAACTCGATCCGCGACGCGGCCACGACCACGCTGTGCGGGATGGTGACCGAGGTCCAGGGCGAGCCGTCGACCGTCACCGACGCGACGTACCGGCCTGCGGAGCCGGCGGCGATCTCGATGACCGTCTCCGTTCCTCCAGGCTGTCGCAGCACCGTCCTGCGGACCGACGGCGGCACGAGCACGTAGGTACCGGTCGACGGCGCGAGCGGGTACAGGCCGATGGTCGCGAAGACGTACCAGGCGCTCATCTCGCCGTTGTCCTCGTCGCCGGGGTACCCCTGGCCGAGGTCGGACCCGACGAACAGGCGCTCGAGCGACTCGCGGACGATGCGGTGCGCGTCGTCGTGCCGCCCGGTGAACATCGGGAAGAAGGGGATGTGGTGCGCGGGCTGGTTCGACAGCCCAAGCATGCCCATCCGGACGTCGCGGGCCTCGGTCATCTCGTGGATCGGGAAGCCGTACGAGCCGGAGCGCGCCAACGCGCCGGTCTCGGGGGTCGCGAAGAACGCGTCGAGAGCGGCATCGAACCGCTCCGGCCCGCCGTGCAGGTCGACGACGCCGGCGCCGTCGTGCGGCGCCGTGAACGCGGTGCCCCACGCGTTCGTCTCCGTGTAGTCGTCGCCCCAGTCGCGCGGGTCGAACTCGGTGCCGACCCGCCACGAGCCGTCCGGGTCGCGGCCGATGAAGAACCCGCGCTCGGAGTCGAAGACGTGCCGGTACTGCAGGGAACGGCAGGCGAACCACTCGGCCTCGGCCTCGTAACGGGACAGGTCGGCGGGCGTCCGCGCCCGTGACGCGAGCAGGCCCGCCATGACGGCCAGACCCCAGTCGTTGATGGCCGCGTCCAGGGTCCACGACATCCCCTCGTGGGTCGCCGTGTCGACGTGGCCGCGGAAGGCGCCCGGGAGGCTCCCCTTGCGTCCGACGCGCTCGTCACGCGGCGGGACGGTCGCGTTCCGCACCGCGCTCCGGTACGCCTCGGCCAGGTCGAAGCCGCGCACGCCCTTCACCGCGAGGTCGGCGAAGACGGTGTCGCTCGTGGTTCCGGTCATGCAGTCCTCGGCGCCGGGGGCACTCCAGCGGGGCGTCCACCCGCCGTCGTGGTGGTGCTCGACGAAGCCCTGCGCGAGCTCGCCAGCGGTCTCGGGGGTCAGGAGTCCGAGGAGCGGCCAGGCCGTGCGGTAGGTGTCCCAGAAGCCGTTCGTGGTGGTGAACGGACCCTCGACGATCTCCGGCCCGGGCTCGTCGCGGATCGGGTCCGCCAGCACGTCGCCGTACGGGGAGCGGTGCCGCGGGGTGCCGGTCAGGGCGGTCTCCCCGGCGCGGTTCGGGTAGAGGAACAGCCGGTACAGGCCGGAGTACAGGCTCGTCAGCTGGTCGGGGGTCGCGCCGTCGAAGGACAGCGTCGCGAGCTTCTCGGTCCACAGCGCCTCGGCACGGGAGCACATGGCGTCGAACGAGCCGGCGGCGTCGAGGTTCGCGCGGGCGTCCTCGATCGAGACGGTCGAGATGCCGAGCAGGACGTCGACCGGGCCGTCCGTGGCCCCAGCCTGCCCCACGGACAGCCAGCCGCGCAGCTCGTGCTCGCCGATCGTCGTGTGGTCGGCGGTGATCCCCGCGACCCGCAGGTGCACGTGGTGCGGCGGGGTGCCGGGGCGGTCGTCGAGGACGGCCTCGACCACGGCGGTGCCGTCGGTGATCGTCACGGAGACGTCGGACACCCGGCCGTGGTGGTCGAGCACGACGCTGCGGGTGCCGGTGAACCGGAACCCGAGGGCGAACTCCCCCGCGGTCAGCTCGGCCGTCACACCGTGCTCGAGGGCGACCCGGTAGCGGTGCGGGCCGTCCTGCTCGTCCTCGTGGTCGAACCCGAGCGCGCGGGCGGACCGGTCGACATCGGGGGTGTCGAGTGGCGAGGGCATCACCTGGAACACCCCGCGGTCGCCCATCCACGGCGACGGGATGTGACTCGTCGCGAAGGCCTGGATCGCCGGACGGAGTCGCCCCTGGTCGTCGAGCCGGTCGTGCTCCTGGTACGCGTACGGCCAGCGGTTGCTCGAGGCGTCCGTCATCGGCAGGCCGAACACGCCTCCGTGCGGGACGCCGACGAGCGGGGCGTTGTTGCCGCGGGAGAACCGGGAGGATGCCTGGGTGCCACGGGTCGTCCGGACGTGGCCGAGCGGGGTCGTCGGGGCCGGACGCGCGGGACCGATCCGGACGGCGTCGAGCCAGCCGCGCAGTGCGGGACGTTCGCCGTCGGTGGCCGCAGCCGACGTGTCGGAGCCGAGCCGGGCCTCCAGGCGGTCGACGACCAGCCCCGCGAACGGCGTGAGGTCGACCGCGCGACGGTTCCACTGGTCCACCCACTGCTTGCGGGCCGCATCCTGCGCGTCCGGGGTGACCGCGTCGCCGTACTGGTCGCGGACCCCGGCGTGGTCACGCAGCCGCGAGCCGTCGGTGAAGACGACGTCGACGGCGAAGGCCGTGGCGTCCCAGAAGTGCGGCAGGTCTGCTTCGGTCGGTTCCGACGCCCCGTCGGGCAGGGTCCGCTCGGGGAACCAGACCCAGGAGAGCTCGTCGCCGGTGGCGATGGTGCGTCCGGTGAAGCCGGGGACGATCGCCTCGGCCACGGACGCTCCCGCTGGTCGTTCGACGAGCCAGGCCTCTGCTGAACCGAAGCCGACGCCGTTCCGAGCGGCCACGGCCGTCGTCGGGCCACCGCTCCGTTGCAGTTCTCGCACGGAACGAGCCTATTTGCTCCAGGGACTGGACGAAAACCCCGGCGTGTCAGTGCTCGTCGTCAGTGCTCGTCGTCAGTGCTGGTCGTCAGTCCTTGTTGTGTCCCGGTGCGCTGCCGGACTTGCCGGGGGCGGTGTCCGACGTGGTGTCGACCGCGCCGGTGTCGGCCGCGCCGGTGTCGGCCGCGCCCGTACCGTCCTGCGGCTCCTGCACCGGGTTCGAGGCCGGGGTGCTCGGCTCCGGACCGACGGGCGGGTCCTGGGTGGGCTGCTCCGGCTCGGTCGGTTCGCTCGGCTCTTCGCTGGGTTCCTCGGCGGGCTGCGACGGCTGCTGCTGCTCCTGGGATGGCTGCTGCTCGGCGGGTTCGCTCGGCTGCTGTTCCTCGCCCGGGTCCTCGGACGGCTGCTGCTCGGTCGGCGCGGTCGAGGTGGTGTCCGTCGGGGCCGGGGTGCCGTCGTCGTCGCCGTTGAGGGCGAACACCGCGACCCCGATGCCGATCAGCACCAGGACGATCACGATGATCGCGGCGATGAGCGGTCCGCGCTTCTTCTTCTCCGGCTGGTCGTCCGGCCGGTCTCCCCGGACCGGTCGGGGCATGACCGGTGGCGGTGTCGGACCGCTCGGGCCCGATGCGCCGCGGCCGTTCGCCTGGGCGCCGAGGACGGTCGTCGAGACGTCGTCGGCGGCGTTCGGACGCTGGGTGTCGAGGACGCGGGTGGCGTCGTCGCCCGGACGCGCGCCGCCGTTCGGCAGTTCGCTCGCCGGCATCGCCTGCGTCCGGTCGTCGGCGTTCGCCGCTGCGGCGGCACCGGCGCCGACCGCGGCACCAGCCGCACCGGCGGCCGCGGACGTCACCGCACCGGGCGTGCCGGGCAGCAGCTGCGTGGCGTTCGTCGGCTCGTCGCGGCCCAGCGCTCGCAGGCGCTCGGCCGCCTCGGCAGCCGTCGGTCGCTCCGCCGGGTCCTGCGCGGTCATCACGTGCAGCAGGGTGCGCCAGGCCGTGGGCAGCTGCCGGTCGATCTCGGGCGAACGGGTGAGCCGGGCGGTGGCCGACTCGACCGCGCTGCCCGGGAACGGCTGGCGGCCGGTCATGCACTCGAGCAGCACGAGCCCGAGCGAGTAGACGTCGGCCTTGCCGGTGATCTCCTTCGCCAGGACCTGCTCCGGGGCCAGGTACGCCGCCGTCCCCATCACGGTCCCCGTCCCCGTCACGCGTGAGGCGTCACGGAGCAGGGCGATCCCGAAGTCGGCGAGCTTGACGTGCCGGCCGTCGCTCTCGAGCAGGACGTTCGCGGGCTTCACGTCACGGTGGACGATCCCCTGCGCGTGCACGGCGGCCAGGCCGTCGGCGACCTGGGCACCCAGGCGGGCAGCGGTCGCGGGGTCGAGCGGGCCCTCGCGCAGACGGGTCGCCAGGTCACTGCCCGGCACGAGTTCCATGACGAGGTACGAGTCGCCGTCGACGTCGTCGAGAGCGGCGTCGTAGAGCGTGACGAGCTCGGGGGCGCGCAGCGTCGCGAGCGTCTGGATCTCCGCCTCGGCGCGGGCGCGCTCACCGCGGTCGACGGGGCCGATGCGGAACACCTTGACCGCGACCTCGCGACCGAGTTGCTCGTCGACCGCCCGGTACACGGACGCCATGCCACCGTGTCCGAGCGTGCCCGTGACGCGGTACCTGCCGCCGAAGACCCGTTCTTCCATGCCCGGCAACCTACCGGTCGCGGCTGACGGCGCTCTGCCGTTCGGGGGGCCCGGCGACTTCGTGAGCAGAAGATGTCGGGTGCGGGCGAGCGACCCGACGTCTTCTGCTCACGAAGTGATGCGGTCGACGTCCGGCGCGGGCTCGGCACCGTGGTGGAGCGCCGTCAGGTACAACCGGTGCGCCGTGATCACGAGGGCGAGCCAGGCGAGTCCGAGCGCCCACGCCGCCAGCACGTCGGTCACCCAGTGGTGCCCGAGGAACACCCGCGACGCCCCCACCGACAGCACGAACAGGGTGCCGACGACGATCGTCCACACCCGGGTGACGACGCGCGACTGCCGCAGGAGCAGGAGGTACACGATCGTGCCCACGATCACCGTGGAGTTGAGCGTGTGGCCCGACGGGAACGACGGCGACGTCTCGTACGGCGGCACCGCGTCGGACAGCGGCGGACGGGCGCGACCGATCAGGTCCTTGCCCGCGATCGTCATGAGCAACGAACCACCGCTCGCGGCGACCAGGAGTACCAGTGGCGTCCACGCACGGCGCTGGATCGTGAAGCCGACCAGGAATCCGAGCGCGACGATCGGCATCCCGATCGTGCCGGCGATGTCGGTCCACCAGGTGACGAGCGTGTCCGCCGTGGGTGATCGGAGTGTGAGCGCCCAGTCGAGGACGGGTCGGTCGAGCACCGCGACGTCGTCGGCTTCCCGCACGGCGTCGTAGACCTCGGAGGCGATCCACGTGGCGAGGACGGCGACGCCCAGGCCGATGGCGAGGGTCAGCAGCAGGACGGGCATGGCGCCGAAGCGCTTGCCGAGCGCGGTCCACGCACCGGCGACACTGCGGCCCGCCCGGGAGCGCCAACGGGTCAGGTCGACTTCGCCGACGGTGCGGTCGGCGGCGTCCCCGCGTTCGGTGTGCATCCGTCCACACTGCCCGAAGCCGCCGGGAGCCGTCCCGGCCGCCTGGCTACGAGCGCCGAGCGACCACACGACCGATCGCGCTGGCCACACCGTCGGCATCATCCGAGGTGGCGAGGAAGACCTGTCCGTTCAGTCGAGCAATGCGCACGGCGCGCTGGCCGTCCGCTGCCAGGAGCAGACCACCGCGGCGGCTCCTGCCCTTGATGCCCCACCCACCGAAGTCCTCCATCGGTCGCACGTCCGCGCTCGCCACCGACGCGACGTCGTCGATCTTGACCCGGACGCCCCAGAACGGCGCCGCAACGAGCCAGAGGGCGTTACGGGTCGCGATGATGGCGACCGCCGGGGTGCTGAGCATCAGCACGATCGACGCGGTCCCGATGCCCAGCATCCACCAGCCGCTCACTTCCGGGAACTCGGCCAGGGAGAACACGCAGATCAGCACAGGGCCGCTGCAGAGGATGAGCCGCAACCCGATGTCGAACCGTTGCCAGGAGAGGACACGCATCGATCCGTCCGATCGTTTCTGGGCACTCGGAGGGAGAGCACCGGACAACAGCTGCTGCTGGAACACTGACATACGTGTTTCAGTGGCACAACTCGGCGGCACGTGAGCCCCGGCCGCCTCAGTCCTTCGCCTCCGAGTACGCCCCCACCACCCCGACCGACAGCGGGAACGTCACCGGAAAGTCCTGGAACAGCAGCCGTCCGGCATCGACCGCGGCCTCCCGGATCTGCTGCGCCACCCACTCGGCGTGCTCCGCCGGAGCGTGCACCACGATCTCGTCGTGCACGAAGAACACCAGGTGCGGCCCGTCCGTCACGGCTCCGGGGAAGCGCGCGATCAGCCGCGACCGCAGGGAACCCATCCACGCGAGTGCCCACTCGGCCGCGGTCCCCTGCACCACGAAGTTCCGGGTGAACCGTCCCCAGCTCCGGGCGCGGGACTCGACCGCACGCTGCATCGCCGGGGTCCCCTCGACCGTGTAGGCCTGGTTCCGGGCCTCGAACCACGAGTCCTCGGGCACCGGTGACGTCCGCCCGAGCAGCGTCGTCACGGGTTCGCCGCGCTCCCCCGCACGGGCCGCCCGTTCCACCATGTCGAGCGCCTGCGGGAACGCCCGGACCAGGCGTGGCACGAGCCGACCGCCCTCGCCCTGGGTCGCCCCGTACATCGCACCGAGCATCGCCACCTTGGCCTGCTGCCGGGTCTCGACCGCCCCCGACGCCACCACGCCGTCGTACAGGTCGCGCCCGTCGCCGGCCGCGGCCATCGCCCGGTCGCCGGACATCGCGGCGAGCACACGTGGCTCCAGCTGCGCGGCGTCCGCCACGACGAGCTTCCACCCGGGGTCGGCGATGACGGCCCCGCGGATGCCCTTCGGCAACTGCATCGCTCCCCCGCCGTCGGCCGCCCAACGACCGGTGACGACACCGCCGACGACGTACTTCGGGTGGAACCGGCCGTCGCGGATCCAGTCGTCGAGCCAGGTCCAGCCGTTGGCGGTGAGCAGTCGCGCCAGGCGCTTGTACTCGAGCAGCGGCTCGATGACGGGGTGCTCGATCTCCTGCAGCTCCCACTTCCGCGTGCTCGTGACCATCAGGCCTGCCCGGCGCAGCGACTTCAGGACGTCGGCGGGCGAGTCCGGGTTGAGACCGGGGTCGTCGAGGCGCTCGCGCACGACGGCGGCGATCTCCTCGAGACGTCGCGGCCGCACCCCGTAGGGCACGCGCGGCCCGAGGGCGTCCTCGAGCAGCCGCTCGTGCACGTCGGCACGCCACGGCAGCCCCGCGTGCAGCATCTCGGCCGCCACGAGCGCACCGGCCGACTCCGCGGTGAGCAGCAGGCGGAGGGCACCGGGAGCGCTCGACCCCGCCACCGCGGCGAGCTGGGAGCGGAACTCCGCCACCGGGTCGACCTCGTCGTCGGGCGCGGAGGCGGTGAACAGGGCGTCGTCGAAGAGCTGGGCCTGCGTCGGCCGGACCATGCGGGCTTCCGCGACCGGGGCGTCCAGGGCATCTGCCGGCGCAGCGGCGAGCGCGGATCCCCGTGCCGCGAGCGCGGCCCGCAGGACACGACGACCGAGGCGCAGGTCGACGCAGCGACCGACCCGCCCACCTGCAGCGAGCACGGCCGGGTACCAGCGCGCGGTGTCGTCCCACACCCAGCGCACGCCCGGTGCGTCGTGGGCCGCGACGAAGGCCGGGAGGCCCGGCTCGTCCAGGCGGATCGGCTCGCCCCCGGCGGTCCCCGCGTCGGTCAGGGGCGTCGCGAGGACGCCGCCGTCGACGCGGCGGAGGACGAGGTGCACGACACGATCATGCCGTGCCCCACCGACCCCGGCGGACCAGGGCCGGAACGGGTGTCACTCGCCGGGTCGGACCGCCGCGGTGTCGGCGACGTCGATGCGGACGTCACCGTCCTCGGCACGGGAGACCTCGACCCGCGGATCGGCGTCGTGCTCGTCGGATCCGGACATGCGGCGGAACGTGTCCTGTCGGCGTTCCTCGAACGTCATGTCGACGCCGTCGTCGAGGTGGTCGTGGTCGGGCTTCGTCATGCCGTGCACGGTACGCGGCCGCGGCTGCGGGCGGTCACGCGACCGGTGCCGTGCCGGTCCGCTCGGTCCAGTGCCCACCGCTCGCCCACCGGTCGAGCACGGCCGCGCGCAACCGACCGGACGGCGCCGCGGACCGCGCGGTCGCCAGCGGCACCCCGAAGACGAACTTCGCGACGCTGGCGTCCCCCTCGGTCGCGTCGCGCTCGCCCGGCGGGACGAGACGGAAGCGCCGGGCGAAGCGCACGAGGTTGGCATCGGGACCGAGCGCGGCGGGCAGTCCCGGGTCGAGCATCCAGGAGCGGCACTGCCACCGATCGGCAGCGAGCTGCGGTGCGAGGCCGCGCAGGACCTCGGGTGCGCGGGCGAACGAGCGGTCGCAGGCCACCGGGTCGAGCGGCCCGGTCTCCGGCACGTGCACGCCCCAGGCCAGCGTGCCGTCCGCCAGGTGGTCGCCGAGTTCGAACTGGAGGCGCCCCACGGCCACCACGCGCCCGGTCACCACGGCGACGAGCCACTCCACCCCGGTGCCGTGCAGCCCGTAGCGTGCGAGCTTGCGGTCGACGTCGGCGACGGAGGCCTCGGCGAGCGCGCGCGGGAGGCCCCGCTCCGCGAGCGCGTCGGCGCTGTCCGGCACCGCGGCGCGGAGCGCCGCGACCAGCAGCGCGTCCCGCTCCGCGGGCCCGGCGTCGGCGACGGTGGCGGCCAGTGCAGCCGCCACCGTCGCCGAGTCGTCCGGTGACCCCACGGCGGCGGCGAGGACCGCGACGGACGCGGGGCGGGCCTCCAGGCCGGGGGTCGCGGTGGTCACTTCAGACCGGACGACGCGAGCCCGTCCATTACCCGACGCTGCAGCACGACGAACATGATGAGCACCGGCGCCATCGCCATCAGGCTGGCGGCCATCAGCACCGGGTAGTCGATCGTGCGGTCACTCGACAGCGTCGCGAGGCCGGCTGCGAGCGGCATGTCCTCGGCGCGGGTGGAGACCACGAGCGGCCAGAGCAGCTCGTTCCACGACCACAGCACGGTCGTGATCGCGAGCACGCTGATCGAGGGACGGGCCAGGGGCAGCATGATCCGCCAGAACGTCTGGAACGGGTTCGCACCGTCCATCCGCGCTGCCTCTTCGAGCTCGGGCGGCATGTTCAGGAACGCGGTCCGCATCAGGAACGTGCCGAAGGCGCTGAACAGCCCGGGTGCGACGATCCCCATCAGGGTGTCGAGCCAGCCGAGCCCCTGCACGATCTGGTACTGCGAGATCAGGTAGACCTGCGAGGGCACGAGCAGGATCGACAGCACGATCGCGAGCAGTGCCGCCCGGCCGCGGAACCGCATCCGGGCGAAGGCGTACCCGGCGAGCGTGCACAGGACGATCTGCGCGATCGTGCGGATGATCGTGACGTACACCGACGTGCCGAGCTGGCTGAGGAACGGCAGGCGTTCGAACACCTGCGCGTAGTTCTGCCACTGCAGCTCCCCCGGCCAGAAGACCGGCGTGACGGACTGCACCTGCGCGTTCGTCGACAGCGACATGATGATCTGCCACAGGAACGGGAAGGCCATCGCGAACCCGCCGATGCCGAGCACGACGTGGATCCACCAGTGGCTGCCGCCGCGACGGCCGGGCCGACGCGCGGTCCGAGGCGGTGTGACGGTGGCGGTCATCCCTGCACCCACTTCCGTTGGACGCGGAACTGCACGAGCGTGACGATGCCGATGAGCAGGAAGATCACCATCGCGATCGCGGCCGCGAAGCCCTTGTCGTTGTCGATGAACCCGGCGCTGTAGAAGTAGAAGACGAGCGACATCGTCTTCGGGATCACCGGGTTGGTGCTGCCGAGGATCGCGTACAGCAGGTCGAACAGCTGGAAGCTCGAGATCGTCGTGACGATCACCACGAAGAAGATGCTCGGGCTGAGCAACGGCACGGTCACCGACCGGAACTGCCGCCACCGGCTCGCGCCGTCGAGCTCCGCGGCCTCGTAGAGCTCCGGCGGGATGTCCTTGAGCCCGGCGCCGAGGATGATCATCGAGAACCCGAGGGACGACCAGAGGCCGACCAGGCTCACCGCGATCAGCGCGAAGCCGGGGGTCGAGATCCAGTACGGGCCGTCGATGCCGAAGTTCCCGAGGAACCAGTTCACGATGCCGTAGTCGCCGTTGTACATGATCCGCCAGACCAGGGCGATCGCCGCGGGCATGGCGACGTACGGCAGGAAGAAGAGCACCCGGTAGAACTGCGCGAACCGCAGCCCCGGGGTGTTCAGCAGGCTGGCGAGCCACACCGCGATCGGGATCCCGGCGAGGACGATCACGGTGTAGATCACCGTGTTGAGCAGCGACTGGTACAGCTGCGGGTCACCGACGAGCCGGACGTAGTTGGCGACGCCGGTGAACGTGGCACCGCCGAAGACGCCCCAGCTGGTGAACGAGTACCAGAACGTCTGGATGATCGGCCAGATGTAGAAGGTGCCGACGCCGACGAGCAACGGGAGCACGAAGAGCCACGGCCACCAGCCGTCGGTCCGTCGTGGCGCTCGGCCGCCGTCGGCTCGCTGAGCGGGGGCGCCCCGCCCGGACGAACGTGTCGTCCGGGCGGGGGTGGCTGCGGCCGGGGGCCGCTCGGTGTTGATCGTCACGCGCGGGTCCTACTTTTCCTTGGCGAGGGCGGCGTCCATCTTCTGTGCGAGGTCCTCTGCCACCTGGTCGACGGGCTTCGACCCGTCGAAGGCGCTCGGCAGCAGGGTGGTCTCGAGGGTGTTCCAGGCGGCGGTGTTCTTCGACACCGGCAGCGGCTTCGCGTAGTCCACCGCGTCGAGGAACACCTGCAGGTCGGCGTCGGGCATCGTCTTCGTGAAGGCGCTCTGCGTGCCCTCGTACGCCGGGATGACCGCGCCCATGTCGCCCTGCTGCTGCTGGGCCGTCTTGCCCGCGAGGTAGACCTGCAGCGCCTGGGCGGCTGCCTTGTCCTTGCTCGCCTCGGACACGACGTTCGAGACACCGTGGATGACGGTCGCCTGCTCCTTGCCCTTGGGCAGCGGGTAGGCGACGACGTCCTTCTCGAGCTCGGTGCCGGTCAGCGCGGAGCGGAACCAGCTGCCGCCCTGGTACATCGCGAGCTTGCCCGAGGTGAACCACTGGTCGGCCGTGGTGTCGGTGAGCTGCTTGATCGAGGGCGATGCCCCCGAGTCGATCAGGTCGGTCCAGAACTGCAGGCCGTCCTCGGAGGCCTTCGTGGCGTACTCGGACTCGGTGCCGTCCGCGTTCACGACCGATCCCCCGGCCTGCAGGATCGTGTTGTAGTACGTCGTCTGGCCGTCCATGCCGCCGGCCGCCCCGTAGGCGCCCTTCGACTTGAGCTTCTCGGACAGCTCGGCGCCGGTCTGCTGGAAGTCGTCCCAGGTCCAGTCCTTGGACGGCAGGTCCAAGCCGGCCTGCTCGAACAGCGACTTGTTGACCCAGACGCCGATGGTGTCGAAGTCCTTCGGCACGCCGTACTGGGTGTCGTCGTACGTGTACAGGTCGTTGAGTGCGCTCGAGTACTTCGACGCGTCGATGTCACCCGACTCGACCTCGCCGGTGATCGGCGCGAGCTTGCCGTTGGCCGCGTACAGCTGGAAGTTCGGGCCGTTCATCCAGAACAGGTCGGGCAGGGTGTTGCTCGAGCCCTGGGTCTGCAGCTTCGTCCAGTAGTTGGCGAACGGCGTGACGTCGACGCTCACCTTGATGTCCGGGTACTCCTCGTTGAAGCCCTTCAGGTTGGCCTTGATGGCCTTGACCTGGTTCTCGTCCCAGACGGCGTAGGTCAGGGACGCCTTGGTGTCCTTCGGCGCGGCCTCGTAGTCGCCGCCGGAGCCGGACGCGCCGGACGACGAGGAGCAGCCGGCCAGGAGCGCTGCCGCGCCGAGTGCGGCGACGGCGCCGAGGAGGACGCGGCGCACGCCGGTTCCTCGGGTGGGGATGTGTGCGGTCATCGGGGTGTCCTTTCGCACGGCCGTCAGGAGCCGACGGTCTGGGCGGGATGCGGGGTGGAGGGGGTGGAGTGCGGGGCGTTCGACGTGAAGTGCGCGATGGTCTCGGCCGGCAGGGGCGGGACGTCGATGGGGACGGACCCGTTGCGGAGCGAGCGCGTGGCCAGCGCGCCGGCGGCGACCGCGGCACGGGCCGCGATCGGGGACAGCTCCGACGGTTCGTCGAACGCGACGGACCGCAGGAACTCGGTCATGGTGAGCAGGTCGGCGTCGGCGTGCCCGTCCTCGACGCCGTCGATCGGGTACTCGCGGTCCCCCGCGGTGTCCCAGCCCCGGCGGTGCGTCCAGACCTTCACGACGCCACCACCGGTGTCGCCGATGTTCTCGAGGCGTCCCTCGGTGCCGATGACGGTGTAGTTCCGCCAGTAGTCCGGGGTGAAGTGGCACTGCTCGTAGCTGGCCTGCACCCCGTTGTCGAGCGTCATCATCACCATCGAGACGTCCTCGACGTCGACGACGGGGTTCAGCCCGGTCTGGGCGAGCGGCGGCCAGTTGTCGTGGGAGAACCAGTCCCCCATGAGCTCGCCGCTGCGGTCGCGCCGGTCGGTGACGTCACCGTAGACCGACAGCGAACCCATCCCGACGACCCGGGCGGTGTCGCCCCCGCCGAGCGCGTGGATGACGTCGAGGTCGTGGCTCGCCTTCTGCAGGAGCAGGGAGTTCACCTTGCTGCGGTCGGCGTGCCAGTCCTTGAAGTAGTAGTCGCCACCGTTGCCGACGAAGTGCCGGCACCAGACGGCCTTGACCTGACCGATCTCGCCGCGGTCGACGATCTCGCGCATCAGGCGGACGACGGCGGCGTGCCGGAAGTTGTGCCCGACGTACAGCGGCGTCCGGGTCTCCGCCGCGGTGTTCAGGACGGCGTCGGCGTCCTCGACCGTGATGGCCAGCGGCTTCTCGAGGTAGACGGCGATGCCCGCGCGGAGCAGGTCGATCGCGATCTCGGCGTGGGTCCAGTCCGGCGTGGTGACGATGGCCGCGTCGACGTGACCGGTGAGGTCACGGTGGTGTTCGACCACCAGGGCGTCCGGGTACTCGTCGTGCCCGCGGTCCCGGCCGGCCGCGGTGACGTCGGCGACGGCCACGACCCGGGCCTGCAGCGACGGGTCGTCGGCGGTTGCCTCGGCCACGTGGCGCGCGATGGCGGACCGCTGGCCCATCCCGATCACCGCGACGCGGAGTCCTGCGTTGTCAGCGCCCATGCTCATCGCTCCCTTGCGTGAATGTGACGCCCATGATGCCGAATCGATCATGAATGCACAATAGGCGCTCACGGATCGCTCACGCATCCGTGCCGGGGAGGGTTTTACACGATCGAAACGTCCGGACCGTTCCGGGGTGGCCGCAGGGGGTGCTCAGTCGGCGACGACGAGCTCCACGCCGGCGCTGGCCAGGTCAGCGGCGAACGAGGCAGGCACCGGCTGGTCGGTGACCAGGACGTCGATGCGGTCGAGCGGGCAGATCCGGGCGAAGGTCGACCGTTCGATCTTGGTCGAGTCGGCGACCACGACGACGCGTCGTCCGACCGAGGCGAAGTGGCGGCTGACCTCGGCCTCGCCCTCGTGCATGGTGGTCGCGCCGTACTGGCCGGTGAGACCGTCGACGCCGAGCACCACGAGGTCGAGGGCGAACTCGTCGAGGGTGTCCCGGACGAGCGGCCCGACGAGCTCGTAGGACTGCCGCCGCGCCACTCCACCGGTGACCACGATCTTCACGTTGGCGCGGACGGACAGCTCGTACCCGACGTTCAGCGCGTTCGTCACGATCGTGATGCCGAACTCGCCGTCGGCGCGGATGAACCGCTCGCTCTTGCCGAGTTCACGCGCGACCTCGGTCGTGGTCGTCCCGCCGTTGAGGCCGACGGTCTCCCCCGGCTGCACCAGTCGGGCGGCCGCGCGGGCGATCGCCGTCTTCGCCTCGGCCTGCCGGGCGATCTTGTACTGCAGCGGGAGCTCGTACCCGGCCCCGAGCGCTGCCGCGCCCCCGTGCGTGCGCGTGACGAGCCGCTGGTCGGCGAGGGTCGCGAGGTCACGGCGAGCCGTCGCGGCGGAGATCCCGAGCAGCTCCCCGATCTCGGCGATCGACACGTTGCCGCGTTCGCTCACCAGTTCGAGCAGGGCGTTCAGCCGCTGTTGGGGGGTCATGACGGTCATCCTACGGCGTCACCACCGTCCCCCGGTGATCGGAAATGACGTTTTCCCCTTCCCTTGCGCACGATCGCTCGCTACGCTTCCTGATCATCGATCACCCGGATCGATCCGGACCCGGAAGGCTCCCATGACCGACACCTTCGTGAGCGCTGAACTGGCCTCGCAGCCGGAGACCTGGCGTGCAGCCGCCGCGCTCCTGCCGACCTTCGCCGACGCGCTCCCCCAGCCGGGCGAACGCGTGGCCGTGATCGGCTGCGGCACGAGCTGGTTCATCGCCATGAGCTACGCCGTCGCCCGTGAGCAGGCGGGCCTCGGTGTGACCGATGCCTTCGCCGGATCCGAGTACCCCGCGTCCCGCGAGTACGACCGCGTGCTCATGATCAGCCGCTCGGGCACGACGACCGAGATCGTCGACCTGCTGCAGGCCCTGCCGTCGCAGCGGACCGTCCTGATCACGGCCGTCGCCGACAGCCCTGCCGCGGCCGTCGCCGACCAGGTGGTCGCCCTGCCCTTCGCCGACGAGCGCTCGGTCGTCCAGACCCGCTTCGCCACCACGACGCTCGCACTGCTGCGGGCGTCCATCGGTGACGACGTCGACGCGCTCGCAGCCCAGGCCGAGACCGCGCTGACGGTGCCGATCGACGACCTGCTCGACGCCGAGCAGGTCTCGTTCGTCGGTCGTGGGGCCGCAGTCGGCCTGACGTTCGAAGCCGCGCTCAAGACGCGTGAGGCCGCGCAGTTCTGGGCTGAGTCCTACCCGGCGATGGACTACCGGCACGGTCCCATCGCGATCGCCCAGCCCGGCCGGCTCGTCTGGTCGCTCGGCACGGCACCCGAGGGCCTGGCCGACGAGGTCGCCGCCACCGGCGCCCGCTTCGTCCAGCACGACCTCGACCCGATCGCCGGACTCGTCGTGGTGCACCGGTTCGCCGTCGCCCTGGCCGAGGGACGCGGGCTCGACCCGGACAACCCCCGGTCGCTCACCCGGTCGGTCATCCTCACCTGATGGGTGGCGCAGGCGCGGTGCTCGGGGTCGACGTCGGCGGCACGGGCATCAAGACCCGGCTGACGACGGCCGACGGACTCGTCCTCGACGAGACCCGGGTACCGACGCCGCGCGACGACCCGGGCGCCGAGCGCCTCGCCGCCGTCGTCGCCGAACTGGCCGCACAGGCCACCCGACGGGCGCCGCTCGGAGCCATCGGGGTGGTGACCCCCGGCGTCGTCGACGAGACCCGCGGCACCGTGGACCTGTCCGTCAACCTCGGGTGGCGCGACGTCCCGGTGCGTGACCTCGTCCGTGCCGAGCTCCTGCGTCACGGGATCGACGTGCCGCTCGCCTTCGGCCACGACGTCCGCGCCGGCGCCCTGGCCGAGGTCCGGGCCGGTGACCCGGCGCTCTCGCGGGGGTCGGTCTCGTTCGTGCCGGTCGGCACCGGGCTCGCGAGCGCCCTGGTGGTCGACGGCGTCGTCGTGTCCGGCGGTGGCTGGGCGGGGGAGATCGGGCAGGTCCGCATCCAGACCGGTCCGCACGCGGGACACCGCGTCGAGGAGATCGCGTCCGCCGGGGGAGTCGCACGTCGTTCCGGCGCGCCGTCCGCTCACGCCGCCATGCTCCTGGTCCGCCAGGGCGACCCCGCAGCCCGTGCGGTCTGGGACGACTGCGTCGCGGTCCTGGCCGACGCGCTCGCCTGGACGACCGCGGTCGCCGGGGTCCACACCATCATCGTCGGCGGGGGACTCGCCGAGTCGGGGCCGCTGCTGCTCGACCCGCTGCGCGACGCCGTCACGGAGCGCCTGCAGGGCGTCCGTGTCCCCGTCGTCGTCCCCGCCCGGCACGGCGACGCAGCCGGCGCCATCGGAGCGGGGATCCTCGCACGCGCGCTGCTCGAGACCGAGACCGGAGTCCTGCTGTGACGACCCTCGTCCGAGCTCATCGCATCGTCACGGCCCAGGCGGACCTGCACGACGGCTGGCTCGTCATCGGTGACGATGACACCGTGCTGGCGACCGGCACCGGGGCCCCGATGCGCACGGGCACCGCCGTCACCGTCGACGGCGCGGTCGTGCCCGGGTTCGTCGACCTGCACGCCCACGGGGCGCTCGGGCACGACTTCGCCGGGTGCTCCGCCGAGGACGCCCGCGCCGCCGCTGGGCACCACCGGTCACGGGGCACGACCACCCTGGTCGGGTCCATCGCCACGGGCGGGCGCGCGGACACCGTGGCGGCCCTCACCCGGCTCCGGCCGCTCGTCGCGGACGGCACGCTCGCCGGGCTGCACCTGGAGGGGCCGTGGCTCGCGCCCGCCCGTCGCGGGGCGCACCGCGTCGACCTGCTGCACGCCCCGGACCCCGCCGAGGTCGACGCCTACTGCGACGCCGCGGGTGGCGCCCTGCGGATCGTCACGCTCGCGCCGGAGCTGCCGGGTGCACTCGACGCCGTCGCCCGCTTCGTCGACGCCGGGGTCGTCGTTGCCATCGGCCACACCGACGCCACCGCCGAGCAGACCCGCCGCGCGGTCGACGCCGGGGCCTCGCTCGCCACCCACCTGTTCAACGGGATGCCCCCGCTGCACCACCGTGCGCCAGGGCCGGTCGGGGTCGCGCTCTCCGACGACCGTGTTCTGCTCGAGTGCATCGTCGACGGCCACCACTTGGACCCGGTCGCCGTCGACATCGTCCAGCGCAGCGCTCCGGGCCGGATGGTCCTGGTCTCCGACGCCATGGCGGCGACCGGCTGCCCCGACGGCGCGTACACGGTGGCCGGATCGGCGGTGACCGTCCGCGACGGGCTCGCCGTGCTCGCCGACGGTTCGTCGCTGGCGGGCAGCACGATCACGGTCGCCGACGCCGTCCGCCGCCTGCTCGACGCCGGGACCGACCTGCCCGAGGTCGTCGCGGCGTCCGCGGGGCGTGCGGCACGCCTGCTCGGGGCTCCGGCCCCGCTCAGCGTGGGCGCCCCCGCCGACCTGGTCGTGCTCGACCCGGAGCGCGGCAGCGTCCGAGCCCTGCCGACGGCGGTGGTCGCGTGATCCTCGTCGTCACCCCGAACCCGGCCGTCGACGTGACCTACCGGGTCGCCGAACAGCGCATCGGCGAGACCCAGCGCGTGCTCGAGGTCCAGCGGCGTCCCGGCGGCAAGGGCCTGAACGTCGGGCGGGTCCTCGCAGCCACCGGTGTCCCGACCCACGCCGTGCTGCCCCTCGGCGGCGACGGCGGGCACTGGATCGCCCATGCCCTCGACGACCTCGGGCTCGTCCACACCGACGTCGCCGTCCGTGGTGAGACCCGCACGACCGTCACGGTGGTGGACGACCTCGCGCACCCGACCATGTTCGGCGAGCCCGGCCCCGTGCTCAGCCCCGACGAGTGGGACACCGTCACCACCGCGGTCGAGACACTGCTCGGCGGCGATGCCAGCGATGCCACCGGTGCCGCCAGTACCCGCGGTGCCGCCGGTGCCCCGCCCGCCGCTGCCCTGGTCGTGTCGGGCTCCCTGCCCCGCGACACCGACCCCGCGGTCGTCGCCCGCTGGGTCACCGCCGCCCGCCGCCGCGGTGTGCTCTCCGTGGTCGACTGCTCAGGCACCGCGCTGCTGGCTGCCGCGTCGGCCGGCGCGACGGTCTGCAAGCCCAACCGCGAGGAACTGCTCGAGGCCACGGGCGCCGACGACGAGCGCTCGGGGGCACTCCGGCTCCTCGGACTCGGCGCGACGGTCGTCGTGGTCTCTCGCGGCTCCGACGGCATCGCCGCCCACACCACCGAGCACGTGCTCGAGGTGCCAGCGGTCCCCGGGGTCTCGGGTAACCCCACCGGCGCCGGCGACGCAGCCACCGCCGGACTCGTCGGTGTCCTGGTCGATGTCCTCGTCGGTGCTGGCCTCTCCGCGCCCGACGGCAGCGTCCCGGCCCCCGACGACGCCACCCTGCTCCGAGCCATGCGGTCCGCCGCCGCACACGGGGCGGCCGCCGTCCTCCAGCCGGTGGCTGGCGCGGTCGACCCGGCAGACGTCCACCGCTTCCTGTCCACCCCGCCCGCTCCCGCCCACGACCGAACGAGGACCCCCGCATGATCAACGACCTCGCCCTCACCGGCCTGCTCGACACCGCCCGCACGGCACGCCGCGGGGTCGGTGCGTTCAACGTCGTGCTGCTCGAGCACGCCGAGGCGATCGTCTCCGGCGCCGAGCTGGCCGGTCTGCCGGTGATCCTGCAGATCAGCGAGAACTGCGTCCGGTACCACGGCGGCCTCGCACCGATCACGACCGCGACCCAGACGGTCGCACGCGCCGCCGACGTCGAGGTCCTCGTGCACCTCGACCACATCGAGGACCCGGAGCTGGTGGCGGCCGGCGTCGAGCTGGGCGTCGACTCGGTCATGTACGACGGTTCACACCTGGACTTCGCCGCCAACGTGGCCGCGACCCGCGAGCTCGCCGCTCGGTGTCACGCCGCGGGCGTCGCGATCGAGGCCGAGCTCGGCGAGGTCGGCGGCAAGGACGGCGTGCACGCACCCGGCGTCCGCACCGATCCGACCGACGCAGCCGCGTTCGTGGCTGACACCGGGGTCGATGCCCTGGCGGTCGCGGTGGGGACCTCGCACGCGATGCAGACCCGCGAGGCGTCGGTGGACCGTGACCTGGTCGAGCGCCTCCGTGCCGCGGTTCCGGTGCCGCTCGTGCTGCACGGGTCCTCGGGCCTGTCCGACGACGAACTCCGTGGCGCTGTACACGCGGGGATGACGAAGATCAACATCTCGACGCACCTGAACGGCCTGTTCACCCGTGCGCTCCGCACCGTGCTCGACGAGCGGCCGGACGTCGTCGACCCGCGCAAGTACGTGTCGGCGGGCCGGGACGCCATCGCCACCGAGACGGCACGGCTGCTGACGCTCCTGCACGCCTGACGCGCGAGCGGGCGCAAACGGGCGCGAGCTGGCGCTCAGCAGAGCGGGACGTTCACCGCGAGCCCGCCCATCGCGGTCTCCTTGTACTTCGACGACATGTCCGCCCCGGTCTGCCGCATCGTCTCGACGACCTGGTCGAGCGACACGTGGTGCACCCCATCCCCGCGCAGGGCCATCCGGGCGGCGTTGATCGCCTTGTTCGCCGCGATCGCGTTCCGCTCGATGCACGGGATCTGCACCAGGCCGCCGATCGGGTCGCAGGTCAGCCCGAGGTTGTGCTCCATCGCGATCTCGGCGGCGTTCTCGACCTGCTCCGGCGTGCCCCCGAGGACCTCGGCGAGCCCTGCAGCCGCCATCGACGCCGCCGAACCGACCTCGCCCTGGCAGCCGACCTCGGCACCGGAGATCGACGCCCGTTCCTTGTAGATCGACCCGATCGCCCCGGCGGTGAGCAGGAACCGCACGACGGCGTCGTCCCGTTCGGCGGCGGGGGCGTCGGCGACCGTGGGCACGTAGGTGAGCGCGTAGTACAGGACCGCGGGGATGATGCCGGCTGCGCCGTTCGTCGGGGCGGTGACGACGCGGCCTCCGGTGGCGTTCTCCTCGTTGACCGCCATGGCGACGAGGTTCACCCACTCCATCGCGAAGAGCGGGTCGTGGTCGGGGTCCTCGCGGGTGAGCTGCTCGTGCCAGGTGGCCGCGCGACGGCGGACGTCGAGTCCCCCGGGCAGGCACCCGCCCCGGCGGACGGATCGGTCGACGCACGACTCCATCACGCCGTGGATGCCCAGCAGTCCGGACCGGATCTCGGCGTCCGTCCGCGTGACTGCCTCGTTCGCCAGGGCGACGCCGCTGATCGGCAGGCCGGAACCGGCACACGCGGCGAGCAGCTCCGCGCCGCTCGAGAACGGGTACGGCACGGCGTCGTCGACCGGGATCGCGGCACCGGCGACGGCAGCGGATGCGTCGGCCGCGGGCTCCGCCGCCTCGTCCCGTGCGATGAACCCGCCACCGATCGAGTAGTACGTCTCGTCGGCCAGGTCGGTCCCGTCGGCGTCACGGGCACGCAGCCGCATGGCGTTCGGGTGCCGGGGCAGCATCGTCAGGGGGTGCAGGACGATGTCGGCGAGGCGGAACGGCACGCTCGCACCGCCATCGAGGCGCAGGACACCGTCGCGTTCCACGGCGTCGAGCGCGAGGACCATGGCATCGGGGTCGACGGTCTCCGGGTGTGACCCCATGAGCCCGGCGACGACGGCACCGAGGGTGCCGTGACCCTGCCCGGTCGACGCGAGGGACCCGTACAGGTCGACCACCACGGACGCGACGGGCAGGCCACGGACGAGGGTTGCGAACTCGGCACCGGCCCGCATCGGGCCGACCGTGTGCGAGCTCGAGGGGCCGACACCGACGCTGAACAGATCGAAGACGGAGACCGGCACGCCGCCACACTAACCCGTCCGGACGGACCGGTGCTCAGCGCCGCCGACCACCCTCGGGCGGCATCACGAACCACAGCACGACGTACGCGATCCACAGCGGCCCGGGGAAGAAGCTCAGGATGACCCAGACCACCCGGACCAGGGTGCGGGACAGGTTGAAGCGATCGGCGAGACCGGCGCAGACGCCGGCCAGCAGACGACCGTTGCGGGGACGGGAGAGTGTGCTCATACCGACGACGCTACGCAACCCCGCCGGTCGAGCGCATCCGGGACGCACCCCGAGCGTGGTGGGGGAAACCCCCGGACCGGCCCTGAGCGGCCCCGGGATCAGGGGATGAGGACGATCTTGCCGCGGGTGTGGCCCTGCTCGAGCTCCTCGAAAGCGTCCTGCACACGATCGAGCGGGTAGGTCGCGGCGATCGGCACCTCGATGGCGCCGTTCGCCACCTCGAGGGCGAGCGCCCCGAGGATCTCCGGGTCGGCGGTGTCCGCGCTGCCCGAGGCCTTCGCCCCGACCTCGGCGGCCTCGTCGAACGCGATGATCGTCTCGATGCGGTCGACCGGCACCCCGAGGGCGATGCCGAGCCGGACGTACTCGGCACCGTGGGTGTCGATCACGGCGTCGATGCCGTTCGTCGCGAGTTCGGTGATGCGCTCCTGCAGGCCGTCGCCGTACGCGACCGGCCGTGCACGCTTGGAACGGAGCCACTCGTGGTTCGCCTCGGAGGCGACGGCGATGACGTCGATGCCCTCGTTCGCGAGCAGCTGGGTGACGAAGCCACCGACCCCACCGGCGGCGCCGGACACGACGACGGTCTCGCCCGGACGCGGGTCGACCGCACGCACGGCTGCGGCCGCGGTGGTCGCGATGACGTCGAGGCCACCCGCCACGGTCCAGTCGAGCAGGCGTGGCTTCTGGACGACCTGGACGGCCGGCACGCAGACGTACTCGGCCTGGCTGGCGCGGTCCCACGACCAGCCGATGACCTCTTCGCCCTCGTCGACGCCGTCCACCTCGGCCCCGACGGCCACCACGATGCCGGCGAAGTCGGTGCCCTGCCCGGACGGCAGGTCGCCGCCGAACGCACCCTGGCGGATGGCCGACTCACCGGGGTTGATGCCTGCGGCGCGGACGCGGACGAGCACCCGCCCGGGCGTCACCTCGGGAACGGGCACCTCGGCGACGTGCAGGACCGATCGGTCACCCCACTCGTCGAAGCGGACAGCGCGCATGGTCTCCGGGATCTCAGTCATCGGCACCGACGCTACCCCGGCGCGCCGCACCCGGTCTGCGTGGACCGCTCCATCCCTGCGAGAACGCGAAAGGGAGAGGGTGCGAGACTGGGGGCATGCCCATCCTGAACAAGGACATGCAGGTCTGCATGTCGCTGGCCGCGCGCCCGAGCAACATCGGCACCCGGTTCCACAACTTCCTGTACGACGAGCTCGGCCTCAACTTCCTGTACAAGGCGTTCACCACGACCGATCTGCCCGGCGCCGTCGCCGGCATCCGTGCGCTCGGGATCCGCGGTTGCTCGGTGTCGATGCCCTTCAAGGAGGCGATCATCCCGCTGGTCGACCACATCGAGGACTCCGCCGCCGCGATCCAGTCGGTCAACACGGTCGTGAACGACGACGGCGTGCTCACCGCGTCGAACACCGACTACGAGGCGATCGCCGCCCTGCTCGGGTCGCACCAGGTCGACCCGGCCTCGCGGGTGCTGCTCCGCGGCTCGGGCGGCATGGCCAAGGCCGTCACGGCGGCGTTCCGCGGCGCCGGCTTCGACCGGCTGACGGTCGTCGCCCGCAACGAGCGGACCGGACCGGCCCTGGCGTCGCAGTACGGCTACGAGTGGGTCGCCGACGAGCGGGAAGCGGGGGAGACCGACCTGGTCGTCAACGTCACCCCGCTCGGCATGCGCGGCGACCAGCAGGACGCACTCGCCTTCGCGCCGGAACGGATCGAGGCGGCGCACACCGTCTTCGACGTGGTCGCGTTCCCGTCGGAGACTCCGCTCGTACGGGCAGGCCGGGACGCCGGCAAGCACGTCATCACCGGCGCCGAGGTCATCGCCCTGCAGGCGGCGCGCCAGTTCGAGCGGTACACGGGCGTCGCCCTGACCGACGACCAGGTGGCGCGGGCCAGCGAGTTCTCGCGCGCCGAGTAGTCGACGCGCCCACAGGGCGGACGGGAGGCCCGGGGCGGCGCCGCCACGGGCCTCCCGTCCGTCTCGTGGGACGTCTCAGGCGTTCGCCGCACGCCCGACGGCCACCCACTCGAGGCGGCGGAGGGTCTCGCGGTTGCGGATCCAGATGAGCGGCTGCATGAGGAAGTCGGGCACGTACGAACCCGGCCCGTCCACCGCGTTCTCGGTGATCGTGACCTTGCTGCCGTGCCGGTGCGGTTCGACGGTCAGCTCGACGCGGGCCTCGCCGATGGGCCAGCCCTTCGGCTGGATGACCATGCGGTGCGGCGGCTCCCACACCAGCGACGTCGTGACGTCGTTGATGACGATCGGCCACGCGCCGAACGAGTGGTGCAGGTGGGTACCGACCTGCGGCCAGCCGGACTCCTCCTTGCGCATGCGCGAGGCCCCGACCACCCAGGTCGTGTAGAGCCACCCGTCGCCGAGCACGTCGAAGACGGCTTCGGGGCGGCAGTGCAGGATGCGGACGTTCTTCGCCATGGTGATCAGCCTTCCGGGGTGAGGTCGACGTCCTCCGGCAGGCCGAAGGTGTGCCGGAGTGCGCTCTTCGCCGCGTGCCACCCGGCCATGCCGTGCACGCCGGGGCCGGGCGCGGAGGACTCGGAGCACAGGTACATGCCGCCGCCCATCCGCCACGGGTCGCTGGACAGGACGGGGCGCTTGACGAGCTGCCAGAAGCTCGCGGCACCGGCGGCGATGTCGCCACCGACGTAGTTCGGGTTGTACTCGCCCATCTGCACGGCGGTGCGGGAGCCCGACGACAGGATCGTGTCGCGGAACCCCGGCGCGAACCGCTCGATCTGGCGGGTGACGGCCTCGGTCGGGTCGACATCCGACCCCGCGGGGACGTGCGCGTAGGCCCAGAAGACGTGCTTGCCCTTCGGGGCGCGGGTCGGGTCCACCACGGTCGGCTCCGCACCGAGCACGTACGGGCGCTCGGCGTGCTGCCCGTTCGCGACGGCACGTTCGGCCTCCGCGATCTCCTGGCGGGTCCCGCCGATGTGCACGGTCCCGGCCTTCCGCAGCGACTCGTTGGTCCACGGCACCGGGTCGGACAGCGCGAAGTCGACCTTCGCCGCGGCGTTGCCGAACCGGAAGCGTCGAAGTGCACCGCGCTTCGGGGTCGGGATCTGCTTGCCCGCGATCCGGAGCATGCCCGGCACGCTGGTGTCGAACAGCACCGCCTTCGCCGGGGTGAGGTCACCGAGCGACCGGACCTCCTGCCCGGTGACGATGCGGCCGCCGTGCGCGACGAGGTCCGCGGCGAGCGCGTCCACGATCGCCTGGCTGCCACCGATCGGCACCGGCCAGCCGCGGGCGTGCGCGTACGAGCCGAGCGACAGGGCAGCCGCCGCGGTGGACAGGGACGGCAGGTGCTGGATCGAGTGCGCGGCGACGCCGGACACCATCGCCGGGGCGGCCTCGCCGCGGAAGCGCAGGTTCCACGCGGCGGTGCCCTGCTCGAGCGCCCGCAGGCCGAAGCGCAGGACCGTCAGGGGGTGCCGCGGCACGTGCAGCAGCGCGTCAGTCGCGAAGTCGGCGACCTGGTCGGCGTTCTCCGCCAGCGGGGCCATCAGCTGCTTGAAGGCCGGCCCGTCCACCCCGAGCTCGGCGGCGGTGCGGTCGAGGTCCTGGTAGGCGATGCCGGCGCGGCCGCCGTCGAGCGGGTGGCCGTACTGCACCTCGGGCAGGCGGAGTTCGATGCGCTCCTCCATCCGGAACAGCCGGAAGAACTCGGACTGCAGGGCCATCGGGTGCACGGCGGAGCAGACGTCGTGCAGGAAGCCGGGCAGGGTGAGCTCGGCCGTGCGGGCGCCGCCGCCGATCGTGTCGTTCCGTTCGACGACCTCGACCGACAGTCCGGCGCGTGCGAGCGTCACCGCTGCCGCGAGCCCGTTCGGTCCCGCTCCGACGACCACCGCATCAACCATGCACCGAGCCTAGGGACTCGTGACTGCGTGTGGTGTCGGTCAGGTGCGCGAGGTGTCGGGATCAGCCGGGTCCGACTCGTCCTGGTCACCGTCGGCGTCGTCGGGTTCGTCGGCGTCGACCGGGGTCGATCCGACGGGGTGCTCAGCGAGCAACTCGGCGAAGTCCTCGTCGAGCATCTGCTGCAGCCGGTCGTCACGGCCGATCTCGTAGTCGTCCGCCGGGCGCTGGGCCCACCCGAGGCGTCCGACGACGGTGGTGCCGATGTCGTCCCAGGCGCGGGCCCGCGCGGCGAGCACGATCCCGTCGACGAAGTGCTGGTCGTCGCGCCGCTTGTCGAGCATGGTGGCGAGCTGCTCGTACGTGGCCTCGCGCATCCGGAGCTTCAGGTCGTCGCCCCGCCGGTAGTCGTGCTGGTGGCGGGAACGGCCCTTCTGCTTGCTCGAGGTGGAGCGGATCTCCCGCATGCGTGCGGCGTCGCCCCGCTGTTCCTCGGCCATGCGGTGGAGTTCCTCGCGCGTGGCCTCGGCGATGAGCGCGTGGTCGAAGTACCCCTGGTCACGCAGGGCGTTCGTGATGATGCGGTTGGCCACCGCGATGGTGACGGCGGCCTTCGCGATGAGGAAGCCCTCGTCGACCGCCCGCTTCAGTTCGACCTGGCTGATGGGTCGATCGCGCACGTCGTGGTTGCGTCGTCCGAACAAGGCCATGCTCCGACGATACCGGCGACCGGTGTCGGTCGGCCTGCACGACGGCGACGGGCGTCAGAGCAGCAGGCCGTACACCGCCACGTCGACACGCTCGGGCCCGAGGGGCAGCGCCCCGCGCAGGGTGCCCTCGTGCACGAAGCCGAGCCGCTCGGCGAGCCCCCGGCTCCGCGCGTTGTCGACCGCCGTCCGGATCTCCATCCGTGCGGACCCGCGCGCCCGGGCGACCCCGATCAGCACGGTGGCCGCGCGCCGGACGACACCACGGCCCTCCTGTCCGGCGTCCACCCAGTAGCCGAGCGATGCCTGGCCCAGGTACGGGTCGAACGTCAGCGAGGCCACCCCGACGATGCGGTCGTCCGCGCGGATGACGCAGGGCAGCGCGCGGTCCATCGCGAACTGGCCGAGCAGCCGCTCGGTGTGCAGGGCGATGGCCTCGCGGGTCTGGGGGTCCCAGGCCCAGGGCTCGGCGGCCCGCAGACGATCGGTGTTGGCGTGCACGAGTGCGAGCACCTGGTCGACCGTCGTCAGGTCGCGCAGCGTCAGCGTGTAGCCGTCACCGAGGTCGCGTCCGAACGTCGTCACCGCCCCGACACTAGGCAGCCCTGCCTGTCACTCGTACCGGAGCGCCTCGATCGGGTTCTGCCGTGCGGCTCGTCGTGCCGGCAGGGTGCCCGCCAGGAACGCGATGAACATCACGACGAGGATGATCGTGGCGACGGACCCCGGCGCGAACTGCATGATCTGCAGCCCCGGCAGGTCCTTGAGGAGCGTGCCCGCCAGGACGTTCGAGATCCCGGTGCCGAGCAGGATCGCGACCCCGGCGCCGATGGCGCTGCCGAGGAACCCGATGAACACCGCCTCGAGCGAGAACAGCGTGTAGACCTTGCCGCCACCCATGCCCATCGCCTTCATCAGGCCGATCTCGCGCGTGCGCTCCTGCACGCTCATGAGCAGGGTGTTGATGATGCCGAAGCCGGCGGCGACGAGCGCGATCACGGCGAAGGCGTTCAGGACCCCGACGATGCCGCTGATGACGGTCTGGAACTGGCCGAGCTGGTCCTGGATGGTCTGGCCGAGGAACCCGTCGTCGGCCAGGGACTTCTTGACCGTGGTGACGGAGGCGTCGGCGTCGAGCGTCGCGGTGGCGCTGGCATAGGACGTCGCGATCGAGTCGGGCTTGCCGATCTCCTGCGCGGCCTGCATGGCGTCGGTCAGTGCGGCGTTCGCCCCGGCACCGCTGCCGAACAGCGACTCGTTCTGCACCCCGACGACGGTGGCGGTGAGCGTGTGCTCCTTGCCCTGGTAGTCGTCGACGGCGATCGTGAGCTCCTTGCCGACGGCGGCCGAGGCACTGCCGAGACCCATGTTCTTCAGGTAGTCGGTCGGCAGCATCACCTGGTTGGCGTCGGTCTCGTCGTCGAGCTGCTTGCCGCTCGCCAGGTCGGCGTCGAGCTCGCCGGCGTTGGCCGTGAGCGACACGACGTACTTGCCCTGGTCGTCGTACTCGGCGTACTTCGGTGCGAGGGCGATCGCGGGGCGGAGGCTCTTGATGCCGTCCGTCTTCTCGATCGCGTCGACGTCGGACTGCGACAGGTACGAGAACGACGCGGGCCCGCGGTCGACGCTCTGACCGGACGCCTCGGGGTCGTACTTCGCCGGGCCGCTGTCGGTCGAGGTGCTGTCGACCGCCTTCGTGATGGTCAGCGAACCGGTGTCGCCGATCGAGGAGACCTGGCTGTCGATGTAGTTGCTGACGCCCGTGCCGATGGCCGAGGTGAGCGTGATCGTGAAGGCGCCGATGAAGATCGCGATGACGGTCAGGGTCGTGCGCAGCTTCGAGCGGAAGGTGTTCGAGACCGCGGTGCGCAGGAGGTCGAGGAAGTTCATGCGGAGTGCCTTCCGTGCGTGGCAGACGCGTCGACCGCGTCGTCGGGTCCGCCGACGATCAGGCCGTCGCGGACGTTGACGCTGCGGTCGCAGCGCGCGGCGAGCTCTTCGTCGTGCGTGACCACGACGAGCGTGATCCCCCGCTCGCGCTGCAGCCCGAACAGCATGTCCTCGACCACCTGCCCGGTGTTCGTGTCGAGGTTGCCGGTCGGCTCGTCGGCGAAGATCACGCTCGGCTCGCCGACCAGCGCCCGGGCGATGACCACGCGCTGCTTCTGGCCGCCGGACAGGTCGTTGGCGTCGTTCTTGGCCTTGTCGGCCAGCCCGAGGGCGTCGAGCGCCGCCATGCCCCGGCGCTTCCGCTCGGCTCCGGAGACGCCGGCGATCTTGAGCGGGAGCACGACGTTGTCGAGCACCGAGGTCTTCGGCGTCAGGAAGAACTGCTGGAACACGAACCCGAAGGTGCTGTTCCGGGTGCGGTTGACCTGGCGGGCACCGAGCGTCGCCGCGTCGGTGCCGTCGAGCAGCACCTGTCCGGCCGACGGCTTGTCGAGCAGTGCGAGCAGGTGCATCAGCGTCGACTTGCCGGAGCCGGACTTGCCGACGATCGCCAGGCTCTCGCCCTGGTGCACCGCCAGCGACACCCCCTTGAGCGCGTCGAACCGCGTCGCGCCGCGGCCGTAGGTCCTGGCGAGGTCACGGGCCTCGAGCACGGGAGTGGTCATGGGTTCACCGTAGTGTCCGATGCACGACTGCAAGTTTGCGTTTGCTGTAGATCATGTGACGTTCCGGTTACAGTCGGGCCATGCCCGACTCCGCGACGCCGTCAGAACTCGGTCTCCGTGACCGCAAGCGCATCGAGACCCGCAACCGCATCGCCGAGGCGGCTCGGTCCCTGGCCCTCGAGCAGGGCGTCGACGGCACCACGATCGAGCAGATCGCCGCGCGGGCCGACGTCTCCCCGCGGACGTTCTTCAACTACTTCGAGAGCAAGGAGGACGCGGTCCTCGGGCACACCGAGCTCGACCTCGAACCCGCCACCCTCGAGGCGCACCTGGCCGCCGTCGCGGGGGAGCCGGCGGCGCAGGCCGTGGTGGACCTGGCGTTCCTGGTGTTCGGGTCGTCGTTCGGCGACGAGCACGAGCGGCTCGAGCGCAAGGCCGTCATCGTGCGGTTCCCGCAGCTGATGCGTCGGCAGGTCGCGCGGATGACCACGGTCGCCGAGGCGATGACCGGCGCGGTGCGCACGATCCTCGAGCGCGACCCGGCCTGGGGCCCCGAGGCCGCGACACCGCAGGCGGCCGAGATGCTGCTCGGCATGTGCATGACGGGCCTGCGCAGTGCCGCTCGGCACGAGGGTTCCGACCCGGAGCAGGTGCGGGCCGCGGTGGTCGCGTCGATCCGCGACACGGCTGCGCGCATCGCCGCGGCCTGAGACGCGACCACGAACGGACGGGAGGCGTGGTGCCAGCTGGCACCGCGCCTCCCGTCCGTCGGTGGGCACGTCGAGAACGGTCAGGGCTTCGTGATGAAGCCCTCCTTCACCATCCAGTCGAAGGCGACGTCGGCTGGCTCACGCCCCTCGACGTCGACCTGACGGTTCAGCTCCTGCAGCACCGCGTCCGTGAGCTTCGGTGAGATCTGGTCGTAGATCCCCTCGAGCTGCGGGTACTCCTTGAGTGTCTTCGAGTCGATGACGGGCGCGACGTTGTACGCCGGGAAGAACCCCTTGTCGTCCTCGAGCACCGTCAGCCCGAGCGACTTGATGCGGCCGTCGGTGGTGAAGACCTCACCGAAGTTGCACTTGCCCCGGTCGGTGGCCGTGTAGACCGTGCCGGTGTCGAGGATGCTGACGTTGCTGCTCGGCACACCGTTCGACCCCGAACCGCCGAGCTCCAAGCCGTACTTCTTGAGCATCGGCTTGAAGCCGTCGGCACGGGAGTTGAACTCCGACTCCACGCAGAACGTGCGCTGGTCGACCGGCAGCTTCGTGATGTCGGAGAGCGTCTTGACGTCCCCGAGCTCCTTGACGGCCTCGTTGCGGACGGCGAACGCGTAGGTGTTGTTCATCGGCGCCGGCTCGAGCCAGGTCAGCCCGTTGCCGGCGTCCTCCTTCTTCACCGCCGTCCACTGCTCGGTCTTGTCCGGGATCCCCTTCGTGTGACCCATGAAGGTCAGCCAGGCGGTGCCGGTGTACTCGTACGTGAAGTCGGCCGCGTGCGAGGTCATCAGCTCACGGACCGCGACGCTGCCGGGCACGTTCGTCTCGTCGGTGACGTCGAACCCGGCGGCCTTGGCGGCGAGCACGGCGATCTTGCCGAGCACGAGCTGCTCGGTGAAGTTCTTCGACGTCACGGTGATGTGGGCGCCGGCCGGCAGGTCGTCGATGCGCTGGATGGAGCCGGCGCCGGCCTCGGGCACGAACGACGTGGCGGGCTGCAGGCCGCACCCGGTCAGGACGAGGGCGGTGGCACCGGCGACGAACGCGGCGGCTCCGACCCGGGTGCGGGTGCGGCGGGTGCTGCGGGTGCGGCGGGTCATCGGAGTCCCTTCGGTCGTGCGACCGTCTCGACCACGCGGCCGAGCCAGTCGATGGAGAGGGCGAGCAGGGCGACGAGCAGGGCCCCCGAGACGAGCACCTTCGGCAGGAACAGCGTCACGCCCGTCGTGATGAGCAGACCGAGTCCGCCCGCACCGACGAAGGTCGCCAGGCTCGCCGTGCCGACGAGCAGCACGAGGGCGGTGCGGATGCCCGAGAGCATCACGGGCACCGCGAGCGGCAGTTCGACGCGCATCAGCACGCTGAAGGCGCTCATGCCCATGCCGCGACCGGCCTCGACCAGGCGGTCGTCGACGCTCTGCACGCCGATCATGGTGTTCCGGAGCACCGGCAGGATCGCGTAGAGCACGAGCGCGATGACGGCGGACGAGCTGTTCAGGCCGAGCCAGGCGGCGAGCAGCACGATGAGGCCGACGGCCGGTGCCGCCTGCCCGAAGTTCGCGACGGCGAGCACGTACGGGCTCGCCCGGCGCAGCGGCCCGCGGGTGAGCACGACGCCCAGCGGGATGCCGATCACGAGCACCAGGACCGTCGACTGCAGGGTCAGCACGAGGTGCTGACCGGTCAGGGCCAGGATGTCCGCCGGGTTGAGCGTCGTGCGCTCCGTCGGGGTCAGGTCCGCCGTCGCGAGCCACACCGCGAAGCCGGCCAGGACGACCAGGATCGCGATCGGCTGGAACAGCAGGCCCTTCCACGAGGTGCGTGCACCGGTGGCGGGGCCGGCAGCGGCGACTGCGCTCACAGGTCTTCTCCGGTGGGCATGGCCGACACCGGTGACGACGGCATGGTCTCGATCGGGTTCGTGTTCGTGCCGACCGGCGTGTAGGCCTGGTCGCCTGCGGCGGTCGCGCGGGAGCGGGTGATCGCCTCCATCACGGTCTCGACGGTGATGACCCCGCGGAACGCGTCACGACGACCGGTGACGAGCGCGGCGCCGGCGCTCGAGACGAGCATGGTGTCGAGCGCGTCGTTGAGGGTCGCGGCCTCGCCCACGACGGGCAGGCCGGGCTCGACGCCGTCGGGGATGCGGTCGAGGCGCTCGAGCTGGCGGCGCGACGGCCACCCGATCGGGCGCTGGCGGTGGTCGACGACGACGGCGTGCTGGTGCCCGCCGGCCTCGTTCATCCGCTGCAGCACGGCCTTGACCTCTTCGCCGGGCGAGCACGTCACGGCCGACTCGACCTCGACGTCGCGCACGCGGTTCAGCGTGAGCTGCTTCAGGCCGGCGCCGGAGCCGATGAAGTTCTCGACGAACTCGTTCGCCGGCTCGGCCAGGATCCGCTCCGGGGTGTCGTACTGCACGATGTGCGCACCCTCGGTGAAGATGACGATCCAGTCGCCGAGCTTCACGGCCTCGTCGAAGTCGTGCGTGACGATGACGATCGTCTTGTGCAGTTCCTCCTGGATGCGCAGGAGCTCGTCCTGCAGACGCTGGCGGGTGATCGGGTCGACCGCACCGAACGGCTCGTCCATGAGCAGGACGGGCGGGTCCGCGGCGAGCGCACGGGCCACACCGACGCGCTGCTGCTGCCCACCGGAGAGTTCGCGGGGGAACCGGTCGCGGTAGGTGTCGGGGTCGAGCGAGACCAGGTCGAGCAGCTCGTCGACGCGCGCCGCGATCTTCTCCTTCGACCAGCCGAGCATCTTCGGCACGATCGCGATGTTCGCCGCGACCGTCATGTGCGGGAAGAGCCCGCCGGCCTGGATCACGTAACCCATGCGGCGGCGGAGCTCGTCGCCGTCGATGCCCGTGACGTCGTCGTCGCCGACGACGATCCGCCCCTGGGTGGGCTCGATCAGACGGTTGATCATCTTGAGGGTCGTCGTCTTGCCGCAGCCGGACGGGCCGACGAGCATGACGATCTTGCCGGCCGGGATCTCGAGCGTGATGCCGTCGACGGCGGGCTTCGACTGCCCGGGGTACCGCTTGGTGACCTCGTCGAGCAGGATGCTGCGCCCGGTGACGTCCCCGTCGGGCGCGGTGGTGGTGGCGGAGTCAGTGCTGGACACGGATACCTCTCGAGATGGTCAGGCGGCCGAGGCCGATGAGGAGCAGGTCGAGGACCAGGGCGAGCAGGACGACGCCGACCACCCCGACCACGACGGAGAACAGGGCGTTGGCGCCGCCGAGGCGGGACAGCCCCGAGAAGATGAAGCCGCCGAGCCCGGGGCCGAGCGCGTACGCGGCGATGGCGGCGATGCCCATCACCATCTGCGCGGCCACGCGGACACCGCTCAGGATGATCGGCCACGCCATCGGCAGCTCGACCTGCAGCAGGGTGCGGAACCGGCTCATGCCGATGCCACGAGCCGACTCGACGACGGCAGGCGGGATCTCGGCGAGACCGACGACCGCGTTGCGCAGGATCGGCAGGGCGGCGAAGAAGACGACCGTCACGACCGACGGCAGGACACCGAAGCCGAGCGGGACGATGAGCAGGCCGATGACGGCGAACGACGGCAGGGTCAGGCCGATGGCCGAGACCCCGTTCGCGAACGCGGTCAGGCGCGGGCTGCGGTAGACGAGTGTGGCGAGCACCACGGCGATGACCGTGGCGAGGACGACGCACTGGACGACCAGTGAGAAGTGCTGCCACGATGCGAACCAGATCTGGTTCCATCGCTCCACGACGTACTGGAACACGGGTGGGCGCTCCCCTTCCGGTCGGCTGAACTGCCCACAGATCGGGGCACGAGCTCGGCCAAAGCTACGCAGCAGCTGGACCGGTTGTACAACGCAACCCCACCGAGACGACGGTTTCCCTTGCGGTTGCGAGGAGAATAACCCCAGGTCAGGTGTGGTTCACCACGCCGAGCCTGGGAGAACGGTAACGATCGGTCTGCCTGCTCGGCTATGCGCCCAGGCCGCGCAACCCCGCTCGCTCCGCGATGTCGACGAGCTGCTCACGCCACCGGACCCATTCCTCCGGGGACTTGTCGGCCAGGTTGCCGTCGCCGTCGCCGGCCAGGCCGTCGAGCATCTCGCGCACGATGTCGGCGTGACCCGCGTGCCGGGCGGTCTCGTACGCCATGTGCACCAGGATCCGGTGCAGGGTGACGTCCCGGTGCCCCTCCGGCCACCACGGCACGGTCCCGGTGGCGGTGAGGTCGAGCGCCTCGATCGTGGCGTCGGCGTGGGCGGCACTCCGGTGGTGGAAGGCCACGATGTCGGCGATGGTCTCGTCGAGCGAGGCGTACATGTCCTCGCCGTCCTCCGACTCGAGCCAGGCGGGCTGGTCCGGCAACGGCCGCCCGAACACCTCGCCGAAGTAGCCGGCCTGGACCCCGGCGACGTGCTTCACGAGCCCGAGGACGTTCGTGCCCGTCGGCGTCACGGGCCAGCGTGCCTGGCGCTCGGCCAGCCCGTCGAGCTTGGCCAGCAGGGCCGCGCGGTGCTTCTGCAGGTACCGGTGCAGCGTCCGCTTCACCGCGGCGTCGGCGGCAGCGGCGTCCGCGCCGTCCGCCGCCGCACCGGCGGGGTACCGCGTGGCCCCTTCGTCCGACAGCAGGGCGTTGCCGCTCGCGGCCAGGGTGCTGGTGCTCGCGGGGTGCACCTCGGGGACCGCTTCGACGTCGCTCATGCCCCCGATCGTGCCACCCGGAGCTCCTGCAGGCGCGTCGACTCCTGCACGGCGACCCGTTCGGCCGTCAGCAGCAGCCCGGCGACCTCGGTGCCGGTGCGTGCCGGGGCGTCGTTCCAGCTCGTCAGGTCGCGCACCCGCCCCATCCGGATGTCCGGCGCGGGGCACCACAGCACGGGCTCGCCCTCGTCGCGGGCGAGGGCGTGCCACACGACGTCGAGCGCGTGCTGCACCCGGGGCGCGTGCACCGCGTGCGGCCCGCCGGCGGCGGACACGACCGCGCCGACCAGGCAGGCGCCGACCAGCGGCCGGCCCTGCACGTCCATCGCGGCGGCACTGGAGGCCTTGCGCTCGCGGCCGTGCTCGTCGAGGTAGGCGAACCAGGCGTGCTGGACCTACCCGCGTTCCACGACCGCGCGGGCATCGGAGAGCAGGTGGACGAGTTCCCCGAGTTCGCGGACCCGGTCGTCGACCCGTCGCGCGCGGGCGGCGGCGCGGCGGTCCGAGAGACGGTCGAGCAGGCCGCGGAGACCGCGTCGCTCGGGTCGGACGGGGGCGGGGGAGGCGTCGGTGGCGACGTCGTGCTGGACGCGGAGCTCGAGGGTCATGGCGGCCCCTCCGATCGGCTGTGCACGGATGGTGCGGTCACGATAGCCCCGCGGGGACTCAGTCGTCCAGCACCGCGTCGATGCTCCGTCGCGCGACGCTCCGGAAGGCGCGTTCGTCGGCGGTCGCCAGCGCGGACGCGAGCGCGACCACCCACCCGCGGGCGCGCAGCCAGGTGGCGTCCGGGGCCGCGACGCGCGCCCGGAACACGGAACGCCCCGGTACGTCGAGCGTCAGCCAGGCGGTGGCGAGGTCGACGGCCGGGTCGCCCGCGGTGACGTCCCCGAAGTCGACCACGGCCGACAGGCGGTCGGCTCCGTCCGACGAGTCGACGAGCAGGTTGAAGGGGTGCAGGTCGCCGTGCACCCAGACGGGAGGCCCGGTGTGCGCGGGCGCGGCCGCTGCGGTCCGCCACAGCGTGGCCAGCTCTCCGGCCCGGTGCACGCCGTGCTCGTCGAGTCGCGTCAGCACGGCGTCGCTCCGCGACGCGAGCGGCACCGCACGGAACGGGTTCGCCGGGGCGTCGTCCGGGGCCGGGACGTGCAGGAGTACGACGAACGCGGCGAGCGCCTCGGCGACGGGGACCCCGGCCGCCCGTTCACCGATCGCCGTGCCGGGCAACCACGGCACGATGCTCCACGACCACGGGTAGCCGAGGGCGGGGCGTCCGGTGCGCACCGGGGCCGGCACCGGGACGACCGATCCGACCCGGGCGGCGATGTCCGGCAACCAGCGCTGTTCGTGTTCGACGAGCCGTGCGGCCAGCTCCCGACGGGGGACCCGGACGGCCAGGTCGTCGCCCAGACGCAGCACGACGTTGTCCCAGCCGTTCGCGACGACCTCGAGCGGGAGCCCGGCCAGGTCAGGGTGCTGGTCGTGCAGCAGGGCCCGGACGAGCGGGACGTCGACGTCGACCTCGGCAGCGGGTGTGGGCACCGCGTCAGGCTAGTGGGCCGCCGGACACACGCCCGCGAACTGGGGCCGGTGGCGCGACCCCCTTCTCGCTAGTCTCAGAGGCGAGGTGACGTGGGTGTTTCCCTGGGGGGACCCGCGTCACTCCGGAGCGATGAGTGCGACGAGCCGCGGGATCTCCGGATGCAGCCGTTCGGTGACGAACGCGTCCAGCAGGACCGTCCAGAGTTCCCGCAGGCCCGCGAACAGGTCGGCCCGGCGGGTCATCACGTCCGAGACGGTCTGCACGCCGGTGTAGGCGCGGACGACGACCCGGCCGACCAGGTCCGGGTCCCACCGCGGGTCGATCTCGCCCGCGTCGACGGCCTGCCGCGCGAAGTCGGCGACCACCGTGGTCCAGTCGGTGTACGGGTCCTGCCGGGCGACGTCGCTCGCGGCCACGTCGGTCGACAGGCGCACCCCGGCGCTCACGACGACCTCGGACGTCATCTGGACCGCGAGCCCCTGGCACAGCCACATGATCGATTCGAGCGGAGTGGTGCCCCGCGCCACCGCGGCCTCGCCGTAGCGGCGCGAGATCGCGTGCTGCTCGGCGACGACGGCCCCGGCCATGTCGGCCTTCGACGTGAAGTGGAAGTACAGCGCACCCTTGGTCATCCCGATGCGTTCGGCGATGCCGTCCATCGAGGCACCGACGTACCCGCGTTCGTCGAACTCCGCGGCCGCGCCCTCGATGATCGCCGTGCGGGTCGCGAGCGACCGCTGCTGCCGGGTCGGTCGGTCCTGCGCCATGGGGTCCGATCGTAGTCAGCGCTCGCTGCCGCCGGGGTCCACTGGCCGCATTCGGCAGGCGTTCGGCCGGGTGCCCTACGGTCGGTCGCCATGGACGGATGGCGGAACCCTGCGCGCTGGGCACGGACGGGTCGGTGGCTGCTGCTGCCGATCGCGGTGCTGGACTGGGTCGCGCTCGCGCCGCAGACCATCGTGGTGCTCGCGTTCCTGATCGCCGTCGTCGGGCTCGCCGGCATGGGTGCGGCCCTCGTGGTGCACATGCTCCGTCGGTCCCGTGGGGCGATGGCCGGCCTCGGCGTGGTGATGCTGCTCGGCGGGCTCGTCGTGTTCGGCCTCGACCCGTTCCCGGGCTCGTTCCCACTCATCCAGTCGTGGTGGCCGGAGTCGATCACGCAGCCGCAGCACGTCGGCAGCGCGTACTGGCAGCTCGCCGGCCTGGGCATCGAGCTCGCCGGGTTCGCCCTGCTCGCGACGCTGCTCGTGGTCTCGCTGACCGGCACCCCGCGCCCGCGGACGGACCGCTTCCGCTCCTGACGCACGCGGCACGATCAGGTGGCGCCGCACGACCGGGTGGCGCGGCACGTACGGTCAGTGTCGCGTGAGCACCACCAGCGTGACGTCGACCACGGCGTCCGTGGGGACCGCCGTGCGCACCCCTTCGACCACGGTGGCCCCGTCCGGAGCCGAGCGCACCAGCGCAGCGAGGTCGTCCAGGTGCCGGAGCCCCTCCAGCGACAGGACGCCCTGGGTGCAGATCGCCAGCCGGTCCCCGGGTTCCAGGTCGAGCGCGCCGGGCGACCGGGGGATCGACTCCGGTTGCAGCCCGAGCGGCAGGTCGAGCGGGTGCAGGACGCGAGCCGGGCCGTCGGCGGGGACGAGCACGGCGAGGCCGTGGCCGGCGTCGCCGAAGTCGACGTGACCCGACGTCGGGTCGAGCCGCAGGTGGAAGAGCGAGCCGACGGCGTCCGCAGCCGACAGGTCGGCGGTGACCTGCGCCTCCAGGCCGACGATCGCGTCCGACATGGCCGAGCCGGTCCGTGCTGCCACGGCACCGCGGACCGCCGCGGCGAGCAGGCCCGACGCCGGGCCGGCCGCGCTCACCCGGCCGACGGTGACGTGCAGGGCACCGTCCGGTGCGACGCGCCAGTCGGCGACGTCACCCCCGCCGTCGTCGTGCTGGGCCACCAGGACGTCGAGGTCGTACCCCGGCACCGCGACCGGGTCCGGCACCAGGCCGTCGAGCACCCGACGGACCCGCCCGCGGTCGATGGCGACGCCGAGCTCGCGCTCCGCCCACCGGGCCAGGTCCCCGAGCAGGGCGACGTCGTCCGGCGAGAACGTGCGCGGCACCGCGTCCATCAGGCACAGCGTGCCCACCCGGGTGCCGTCGACCATGGTCAACGGTGCGCCCGCGTAGAACCGGATGCCGTGCTCAGCCACCGCCGCCGTGTGCGCGAACCGGGCGTCGAGCGACGCGTCCGGGATCACCATCGGTTCGCGGGTGAGCACCGTCGACGCGCAGAACTGCTCGCTGGCGGGGACACTCGACCCCTGGTGCCAGCCGAAGGTCGACTGCGTGGTGACGAGGTCGTGGTGGACGAGGTTGAGGAAGGTCAACGGGACGTCGAACGCCTCGTGGGCCATGCGGGTGATGCGGTCGAAGCGCTCCTCGGGTCCTGATCCCAAGATGGCGAGCGCCTCGATCACCGCGGTGCGCCTGTGCGCACCGTCGAGATGGTTGGTCACCCGGCCTGTCTACCCCCATCGTCCGTCAGGAACCAGTCCCGTGGGTGGGGGTCAGCCGTCAGCTCGCGGCGCTCGGACATCGGGGCGGCCCAGGCGGCGGCGTTCGACAGCACGCGCTGGATGTCCGGGTGGTGGTAGACGGGGTACTCCTGGTCGCCGGGCGAGAAGTAGAAGACCTTGCCGAGCCCCCGGCGGTAGGCGACGCCGGAACGGAAGACCTCGCCGCCCGCAAAGGTCGACAGGAACACCTCTTCGTCGGGGCGCGGGATGTCGAAGTACTCGCCGTACATCTCCTGCCGGTCGATGACGATCGGATGCGGGACCCCGGCGGCGATCGGGTGCTCGGGCGCGACGGTCCAGACGAGTTCGCGCTCGCCGTCGTTCCGCCACTTCAGCGAGCAGGTCGTGCCCATCAGGCGCTTGAACGGCTTGGAGTAGTGGCCGGAGTGCAGCACCACCAGGCCCATGCCGGCGTGCACGGCGTCGACGACCAGGTCGACGACGGCGTCGCTCACCTCGTCGTGGGCGGCGTGGCCCCACCAGAACAGCACGTCCGTGGTGGCCAGTCGTTCGGCGGTGATGCCGTGGTCGGGTTCCTGCAGGGTGGCGGTGGAGACGTCGGCCCCGGGCTGCAGCTGCCGGAGCGCCTCGGCGATCACGGTGTGCATGCCGTCGGGGTAGTGCCCGATGACCGTCGCGTCACCGCGGGTCTCGTGCACGTTCTCGTTCCAGACGACGATGTTCAGGGGACGGTTCTCGGTCGACGGCGACATGCAGGCAACGCTACCCGTGCTCGGTTCGCGCATTCACTGGCGTTTTCTGATCGTTTGCCCTACCTTCAGATCACATTCGCGCAGGACGGCAGCGCCAGGGGGCGCCGATCACCGTCCGCGCCGAGGACAGGGGCTCGTCCGATGCAGCACCGCACCATCACCACCGTCGCACTCGCGGCGGCACTCGCACTCGCCGTACCGACCACCGCGTGGGCATCACCCACCGGCCACCACCCGACACGGACCGCGACCACCTCGACCGTGACCTACACGGCGAGCGACGCGGTCATCCCGAACCCCTCGCGCGGGTTCGACCACACCACCGAGACGCACTACCGCGCCGACGGCACCGGGTACACGCCGCTCGACGCCGCGACCCTCCGGGGCTACCGGGCCGAGGGCGTCACGCAGGTCGTCCGGGTGTTCTACATGGAGGCGTTCGTCCAGCAGCGGCAACTCAGCCCGGCCTGGCTCGCGCTCGTGCAGCACGACTACGACACCGCGCGCGCAGCCGGCGTGGGTGTGATCACCCGGTTCGCGTACGTCCAGGGTGGCTCGTACCCGTACTCGGCGCCCTACGGTGACGCCGACCTGCCGACCGTGCTCGCGCACATCGAGCAGCTCACCCCGACGCTCCGCCGGAACGCCGACGTCATCCCGACCCTGCAGGGGGGATTCATCGGGCTGTGGGGCGAGGGCTACTACACCGACCACTTCGCGAGCGACCCGGCGAACCCGGGCGTGCTGACCGAGGCCGACAAGGACGCCCGACGACAGGTCCTGCAGGCCGAACTCGCCGCCCTGCCCTCCAGCCGCTCGGTCCAGGTCCGCACGATGCAGATGAAGCAGGACGCACTCCGCACGCCGTCCGGCACGGCCGGGGCACTCACCCCGGAGCAGGCGCACGACGGGTCGGCAGCGTCGCGCATCGGGCACCACAACGACTGCTTCCTCGCCTCGCCGGACGACTTCGGCACGTTCCTGAGCAACCCGCTGTCGCTCGACCAGGACTACCTGGCGGCGGAGTCGCGGTACGTCCCCGTCGGTGGTGAGACCTGCGCCGTGAACGCGCCGCGGTCCGAGTACCCGTCCGCCTCGGCCGAGATGGCGAAGTACCACTACAGCTACCTCAACCTCGACTACAACAAGGACGTCCTGGCGACCTGGGGCGCGGACGGCATGACCGACGCCGCGAAGAAGCTCGGCTACCGCTTCACGATGACGTCGAGCACCGCCACCTCTGGCGCGAAGCCGTCGGTGGCGGTGTCGATCCGGAACGACGGCTGGGCGGCGCCGTACAACAGCCGCCCGGTGCAGCTCGTCCTGACCGACGGCGATCGCCGGGTGACCGTGCCCGTGGCCGCCGACGCGTCGTCCTGGCAGCCGGGACGGACCGTGACCGTCCGGGCGTCGCTGGCCGACGTGCCGAACGGGCGCTGGAGCATCGCACTCGCCCTGCCCGCGCCGGAGGCCTCGGTGGCGGCGAACCCGGCCTTCGCGATCCAGACGGCGAACACCGGCACGTGGGACGCGAGCGCGGGTGTGAACCGCCTCGGGCAGACGGTGGTCGTGCGGCACTGAGCGGACCTGCAGGGCGCCCCGGGTCGGACGATCCGGGGCGCCCTGCTGTCTGTCAACCGGGTCCGCCACCATGGAGGCCATGACTCCGCGCTCCCTGTTCCGCGCCGCCGCGGTCGCCGAACTCGTGACCTGGACCCTGCTCATCCTCGGGATGGTGCTCAAGTACGGCCTGGACGCCGGCGACTGGGGCGTCCGCATCGGGGGTGGGGTGCACGGCTTCGTGTTCCTGGCGTACCTGGTGGTCACGACGGTCGTGGCGGTGAACCAGCGGTGGTCGTTCGGTGCGCTCGTGCTCGGCTGGGCCAGTGCCGTCGTGCCGTACGCCACGGTGCCGTTCGAGGTCGCGGTCGCCCGCCGCGGCATGCTCGAGGGCTCCTGGCGACGCTCGCCGGACGCCCACTCGGGTTTCTGGGACCGCCTGCTGTTCTTCGTGGTGCGTTGGCCCGCCGTGGCCGCGGGCATCGGGGTCGTGGCCGTCGCCCTGGTCTTCACCGGGCTGCTCGCCGCCGGCCCGCCCGTGCCGTCCCGCAGTTGACGCGACGAGCGCCACGCGTCTGATCAACGAGTGAGCAGAAGACGTCGGGTTCGCAAGCGGGACCCGACGTCTTCTGCTCACTCGACGCGGCTGTGGTCGCGACCACGGACGCTGGTCGCTGCTAGAGCGCTGCCAGCGCCGCGTTCAACGTGGCGGACGGACGCATGACTGCGCTCGTCTTGGCGTCGTCGGGACGGTAGTAGCCGCCGATGTCGGCCGGGTGACCCTGCACCGAGACGAGCTCGTCGACGATCGTGTGCTCCTGCTCACCGAGCTTCGCCGCGAGGTCCGCGAACGACGCCGCGAGCTCGGTGTCCTGGGTCTGCGCCGCGAGCTCCTCGGCCCAGTACTTCGCCAGGTAGAAGTGGCTGCCGCGGTTGTCGATCGAGCCGAGCTTCCGACCCGGGGACTTGTCCTGCTCCAGGAACGTCCCGGTGGCTCGGTCGAGGGTCTCGCCCAGGATCTTCGCCCGCTCGTTGCCCGTCACACCGGCGAGGTGCTCGAGGCTGACCGCCAGTGCGAGGAACTCGCCCAGGCTGTCCCAGCGCAGGTAGTTCTGCTGCACGAGCTGCTGCACGTGCTTCGGCGCGGAACCGCCGGCACCGGTCTCGAACAGGCCGCCACCGCCCAGCAGCGGGACGACGGAGAGCATCTTCGCCGAGGTGCCGAGCTCCATGATCGGGAACAGGTCGGTCAGGTAGTCGCGCAGGACGTTGCCGGTGACCGAGATGGTGTCCTCGCCGCGGCGGATGCGCTCGAGCGAGAAGCGCATGGCGTCTTCGGGCGCGAGGATCTCGATCTGCAGGCCCTCGGTGTCGTGCTCGCCGAGGTACTGGCGAACGAGTCCGATGAGGTTCGCGTCGTGCGCACGGGTCTCGTCGAGCCAGAACACGGCGGGCGTCGCGGAGGCACGGGCGCGGGTGACGGCGAGCTTCACCCAGTCGCGGATGGCGACGTCCTTGGTCTGGCAGGCGCGCCAGATGTCACCGGGCTCGACGTCGTGCTCGATGACGACGTCGCCCGAGGCGGTCGTGACACGGACCACACCGGCACCGGGGAGCTCGAAGGTCTTGTCGTGCGAGCCGTACTCCTCGGCCTTCTGCGCCATCAGGCCGACGTTGGGCACGGAACCCATCGTCGACGGGTCGAAGGCGCCGTGGGCGCGGCAGTCGTCGAGCACGGCCTGGTAGATGCCGGCGTAGCTCGAGTCGGGGATGACGGCGAGGGTGTCGTGCTCGTCGCCGTCCGGGCCCCACATGTGGCCCGAGGTGCGGATCATCGCGGGCATCGATGCGTCGACGATGACGTCGCTCGGCACGTGCAGGTTCGTGATGCCCTTGTCCGAGTCGACCATGGCGAGCTCGGGGCCGTCGGCGATGCCCTGCTTGAAGGCACGCTCGATCTCGGCGCCGTTCGGCAGCGCACCGAGGCCGGCGAGGATCGAGCCGAGGCCGTCGTTCGGGGTCAGGCCCGCGGCGGCGAGGTCGGCGCCGTATCGCTCGAACACCGACGGGAAGAACGCCTTGATGACGTGACCGAAGATGATCGGGTCGGAGATCTTCATCATCGTGGCCTTGAGGTGCACGGAGAACAGGATGTCCTCGGCGGCGGCGCGCTCGATCTGCTTGCGCAGGAACGACTCGAGTGCGGCCACGTGCAGCACGGTGCCGTCCACCACCTCGCCCTGCAGGACGGGGATCGACTGCTTGAGGACCTGCTCGCTGCCGTCCTCGGCCACGAAGGTGATCGTCAGGACGTCGTCGGCGGGGGCGATCCAGGACTTCTCGTTCGACCGGAAGTCGTCGACGCCCATGGTGGTGACGTTCGTCTTCGAGTCACGCGACCAGGCGCCCATGCGGTGCGGGTGCTTGCGGGCGTAGTTCTTGACGGACAGGGGTGCGCGGCGGTCGGAGTTGCCCTCGCGCAGCACCGGGTTGACGGCGCTGCCCTGGACACGGCCGTAGCGGGCGCGGACGTCGCGCTGCTCGTCGGTCGTGGCCTCGTCCGGGTAGTCGGGCAGGTCGTAGCCCTGCGCCTGCAGTTCCTTGATCGCGACCTTGAGCTGGGGGATCGACGCCGAGATGTTCGGCAGCTTGATGATGTTCGCCTCGGGGGTCTTCGCCAGGTCGCCGAGTTCGGCGAGGGCGTCGTCCAGGCGCTGCTCGTCGGTGAGCCGCTCAGGGAACTGGGCGATGATCCGGCCGGCGAGCGAGATGTCGCGGGTCTCGACGTCGACACCCGCGGTGCCGGCGAAGGCCTGGATGACCGGGAGGAAGGAGTGGGTGGCGAGGAACGGCGCCTCGTCCGTGAGGGTGTAGATGATCTTGGCCATGCTGGCGGGTACTCCCTTGTTCGACCGTCGGTACGTCCACGGTACTCGTGGCGCAGGATGTCTCGACATCAAGATACATGGCCTCCGCTTCCGCGCGGCAGATGCTCGGCCGACATCCTGGAGGCGCACTGTCGACACATAGGAACGGTGCGTGGACTGGTCTTCCGCAGCACCAGAGCGAGGGAGAGCGCGCATGACCACCACACGGCAGACCCCGGACGACTTCGGCTGGACCGCGGAGGACCTGCGGTCCGCCTACGCCTCGGACGGCAGCGGCCCCTACCGCTACGCGCCGGACGGCTCCGGCCCGTTCTCGTACGACCCCGACGGCTCCGGCCCCTGGCTCGTCGGCCCCGAACCCCGACGGAGCACGAAGCGGTTCGCACCGCGTCAACGTGGCAGCCGGTCGCGGTTGCGGCGGATCGGGACGGCCTGCACCGCCGGAGCGCTGGCGCTCGTGCTCGCCGTCGGCAGTGTCTCCGTCGTCGCGCACGCCGCTCCTCCACACCCGTCGGTGCAGGCGAGCGCCGCGCAGGGCCCCGGACCCGACGGAGCCTGAGCCTCAGTCGCCGATCGAGACGCGGAACACCCGGACGCCGGCGGCACGGAGCCCGGCGAGCCCGAGCCGCATGCGCAGGGGCCGGAAGGGCCGGCGGAACCCGGACGACGCCGACGCGGCATCGATCTGGTGCAGGACCTCGGACGTCAGGGTGCGCTCGAGCTTCGGCGCGAGCCGGGTCAGCCCGGACACCGTGACGACGATGCGGACAGCGTGCGGCGCGAGCATCGGCGCGATGAGCTCGGCAGCCGCCTGCGCCCGGTGGAACGCGGGGTCGTCACCGGGGCGACGGATCGCGATGACGGCCAACGCCGCGTCCCACGTCTCCTCGGGGTCCGGCAGGTCGTCGACCCCGATGACCCGCATCCGCGCGGCGTCGATCCCGGCGCGCACGGCCGCGGCCCGGAGCACGGGCAGGAGTTCCTGGGTACCGGCCAGCACGACGTCGGCCGACGCCAGGTCGACCGTTCCGTACCGCTCACGCGGCGATCGGGCCATGGTGCGGGTCCTTCCGTCGCTTTCCCCTGACCGTACCGATGCGGAGGGCCCGGGGGACGCTTCCGCCCGTGGTGATCAGGGCCCTCCCAGCGCACTCGGTAACGAAAAGATCACGAAAGGGCCTGTACAAAGCGACAGAGTCGTGCAGAATGGTGGGCGGCCATGACGACTGCACCCGAACTCGACCAGCACCCGGAGACCCCGGTGGTGCACCTGTCCCGTCGCGCCGCCCTCGAGGCCGAGCGCGCAGCAGCCCGCGGACCGCAGCGTCGCAGCAAGACGGCGCCGGTCGCGAAGGCCGCCAAGCCCGAGAAGCCGGCCAAGGCAGCGAAGGTCGCCAAGGCAGCGAAGGTCGCCAAGGCGCCGAAGGCCGCGAAGGCCGCGAAGGTCGCCAAGCCCGTGCAGGCCGTCGTCCTCGCGACCGCGTCCTCGGCCACCGAGGCGGCCGGCCGCCGCTCCGCAGCCGCACGCGCCACCACCGAGCACGTCGACGACCGCATCCAGCGGGTCGTCCGTCGCCCCGCACCCAAGGTGACCCGTGTCGCCAGCGCACCCCGGGCCTCCCGGTCGGCCCGCGCCGGACGCATCACGCTCACCAGCGCCGCCGCCGCCATCGCGATGTTCGCCGCCTCGGCGATGCCCGCCCACGCGAGCGCCGGCACCTCGATGGCCACCTCGACCATCGCGCCCGTCGTGCGCACCCAGGACTACGCGGTGACCCAGGCGGTCACGGCCGCCGGGTTCGACCGTGACGGGTTCACCGTCGGCGGCGGCTCGACCGTCACCGCGAAGACCGCTGGTTCCGCCGACACCGCGGCGACCGCGGGCGGCGCCGTCTCGTTCGGCGGCGCGGTCCGCTCGCCGTTCCCCGGCCCGGTGCAGATGAGCTCCGGCTTCGGGTACCGCTCGGCACCGTGCGGCGCGTGCTCGTCGCTGCACCAGGGCCTCGACTTCACCCCGGGCATGGGCACGCCGATCGGCGCCGTCGCCGCGGGCAAAGTCCGGGTCTCGGGCACGTACTTCTCGTACGGCAACGCGGTCATCATCGACCACGTGGTCGATGGCCGTCAGGTCTCCACGCTCTACGGCCACATGATCCCCGGCTCCTCGCCGCTCAAGGTCGGCGACACCGTCGCGGCCGGCCAGTTCATCGGGCTCGTCGGGTCGTCCGGCGTCTCGACCGGTGCCCACCTGCACCTCGAGGTCCTGATGGACGGCGTCACGCCGATCGACCCGAAGGCGTGGCTCGAGGCCCGCATCGGTCGCTCGCTCACGCTGTAGCGACCGCGCCCCGCACCGACCGCTCCCCGTCGCGACGGGGGATCCACAGCCGCTGTCGAGCGGCAGCACGGTGATGTCCCAGTCGGCCTGTGCAGACTCACAGGCATGGACGATCCCCACAGACCGCCCGCCCGTCGTCGATCCGAGGCGGCTGCCCGCTGATGGGCGCCGACACCTGGATCGCCTTCGGGCTCGTCATCCTCTTCGTGCTCGTCGGCGGGGTCTTCGCGGCCGCCGAGATCGCACTCGTCTCGCTCCGCGAATCCCAGCTGCAGCAGCTCGAACGCCGCGGCCCCCGCGGGATGCGGGTCGCCGAGCTCGGCCGTGACCCGAACCGGTTCCTGTCCGCCGTGCAGATCGGCGTGACCGTCGCCGGGTTCTTCTCCGCCGCGTACGGTGCGTCCTCGATCGCACCCGACGTCGCGCCGCTGTTCCAGGGGCTCGGCCTCGAGCAGGGCACGGCCGAAGCCGTCGCGCTGGTGCTGATGACCCTCGTCATCGCGTACCTGTCGCTCGTGTTCGGCGAGCTCGTGCCGAAGCGCCTCGCCCTGCAGCGTGCCGAGGGCTTCTCGATGGCCGTCGCCCCGACCCTGGAGCGCTTCGCGGTGCTCATGCGGCCGGTGATCTGGCTGCTCTCGAAGTCCACCGACACCGTCGTGCGACTGCTCGGCGGCGACCCGAACGCCCGCAGCGAGTCGATGAGCACCGAGGAACTCCGCGGCCTGGTCGACGAGCACACCGGCGTCGACGAGCAGGGACGCCGGATCGCCCGCAGCGCCCTGGACGCCGGTGACCGCATCCTGCGCGAGTCGATGCGCCCCTGGTACGACGTCTCGACGCTGGATGCCGGCCTCTCCGTCGCCGAGGCCACCGACCAGGCCATCGCGGCCGGGCACACCCGGTACCTCGTGACCTCCGGCGGGCGCGACGAGGTCCAGGGCTTCGTGCACCTCCGTGACCTGCTGCGTCCGGTCGACCCCGCGGCACCGGTCGCCACGCTCGTCCGGCCGGTGCTCGCCCTGCCCGAGACGAAGTCGCTGTCGAGCGCGATCGCGGACATGCGCACCGACGGCCACCAGATCGCCCTGGTGGTCGACGAGTACGGCGGCAGCGCGGGCATGGTCACGCTCGAGGCGCTGCTCGAGGACCTCGTCGGCCGCATCCGCGACGAGTGGGACTCCACCGAGTACGACGAGTCGATGCTGGCGCACGACGGCGTCGACGGGGCCACGGTGCTCGAGGACCTGGCCGCGGACGGCGGTCCGGTCCTGCCGGACGGCGACTACGAGACCGTGGGTGGTCTCGTGCAGGTGCAGCTGGACCGCGTCCCCGAGGTCGGTGACGTCGTCCTGGCCGGCGGACACCGCCTGGAGGTGACCGCCATGGACGGTCACCGCGTCGCCCGCGTGCGCATCGGGGCCGACGCCGCGCCCTGACCGGCTGACGGAGCGGGGGGGGGAAGCCCGTGGCGGCAGGCGGTCGCAACACCCCGCGGGACGCCGGCGAGCGGTCACAGGCCGTCGTCTACGGCGCCACCAGCCGACAGGTCGCGACCACCCGGCGGGCGGCACGCGACGTGTCGCGACCGGTCGGGCACGGCCGGTCACGCAACGGAACGCGACCAGACGGCGGACGGGAGGCGCGTGGCGGGGCCGCCCCGCGCCTCCCGTCTGCTCCAGGCGGTCGCAACACCCCGCCAGACGCCGACGAGCGGTCACAGGCCGTCGCCTGCGGCGCCACCAGCCGACAGGTTGCGACGGGACGGCGCACGGCACGCGACGTGTCGTGACCAGTCAGCGACGGCCGGCGGCCCCGCCGCGCCCTGACCGGCTGCCGGGTACCGCCCGTGCCTGCCGGACGCACGGCCCGGGCACGTACGCTCGTCGCATGGGTATCGACGTGCGCAACGAGATCCGCGACTTCCTGTCCTCCAGGCGGGCGCGGCTCACCCCCGAGCAGGTCGGCATGCCGTCGTTCGGCGGTGGCGTCCGACGCGTGCCCGGGCTGCGTCGGCACGAGGTCGCCATGCTCGCCGGCGTGAGCGTCGACTACTACACGCGACTCGAACGCGGCTCGCTCAAGGGCGTCTCGGACAGCGTGCTCGAGGGCCTGGCGAGCGCCCTGCAGCTCGACGAGGACGAGCGCGCGCACCTGTGGGACCTCACGCGCCTGGCGAACTCCGGCGCGAAGGTCATGCACCGGAACGTGCCGACCCGCGTGCGCCCCGGCGTGCAGCGGCTGCTCGACGCCATCACCGGCGCGCCGGCCTGGGTGCGGAACGAGCGCGGGGACGTCGTCGCGACGAACGAGCTCGGCCGTGCGCTCTACGCACCGCTCTTCGCCGGCCCCGGACGCCCGGTGAACACCGCTCGCTTCACCTTCCTCGACCCGGCCGCCCGCGACTTCTTCCCCGACTGGGCCCAGACCGCGAAGGACGCCGTGGCCGTGCTCCGGACCGCCGCGGTGTCGAACCCCTGCGAGCCGGGGCTCATCACGCTCGTCGGTGAGCTCTCCACCCGGAGCGAGGAGTTCCGCGGCTGGTGGGCCGCCCACGACGTCCGGATGCAGCGCACCGGCAAGAAGCGCATCGACCACCCGATCGTGGGGGAGCTGCGGCTGTCCTACGAGGCGCTCGACCTGGTCGCCGACCCCGGCCTGACGCTGTTCTCGTACTCGGCCGAACCGGGCAGCGAGTCCGAGCGGTCGCTCGCGCTGCTCGGCAGCTGGGCAGCGACGGAGCGGGCCGAGCAGTACGCGGCCATGCGCGAGTCGGAGTCCGAGTCCGAGTCGGTCGACTGACCCGGCCCGCCGACGGGCAGGTGCGTCAGCGCCGTGGTCGGAACGTCAGGCCTGGGGCGGCACGTCGCCGTCGAACAGCTCCGGCGAGCGCATCCGCTCGATGCGCAGCTGCCGCTCCGTCGCCGACAACCGCAGCACACGGATCGCGGCGAACACGAGCACGATGAGGGCGACGGCCAGCACGGCGAGCGCCAGCACGAACAGGGCGTAGAGGACGACGACGAATCCGAGACCACTGTCTGCGAGCATCCGTCGAACATAGCAGCGCGGGTTCGTAGGGTGGAGACGTGACGAGGACCACGGACGGCTCAGCCGGGGACGCGGACCACCGGCAGCACCGCCGGCCCGAACCCGCGTTCGCCCGCGCGGTCGCGAAGGCCCTCGGAGACGCCCGGGCCGTGCTCGACGTCGGGGCCGGCGCTGTTTCCTACGCACCGACCGACCGCGACGTGACCGCCGTGGAACCCGCCGGAGACCTGCCCTTCGCCGACGCCACCTTCGACGCCGCGATGACGACCTTCTCGCTGCACGAGTGGGACGACCTCGAACGCGGGCTCGCCGAGGTGCGTCGGGTCACCCGGGGCCCGATCGTGGTCCTGACGTTCGACCCCGACCGCATCGAGCGAACCTGGCTCGCCGAGTACGCGCCCGAGGTGCTGTCGGCCGACGCCCGTCGCCATCCGGCACTGCCGCGGATCGCCGACGCACTGGGCGACGACACCGTGACGAGCACCCCGTTGCCGATCCCGTTCACGTGCGTCGACGGGTTCGCCGAGGCGTACTACGCGCGCCCCGAGCGTCTGCTCGACCCCGGCGTGCGCCAGGCGGACCCGGCGTGGGGCCTCGTCGACGAGTTCACCGTCCGGCGGTCGGTGGCCGCGCTCCGGACCGCGCTGGAGTCGGGGGAGTGGGACCGGCGGCACGGGTCGTTGCGGATCCGCCCGACGTACGAGGGCTCGGTCGTCCTGGTCACGGCGACGCCGAACCGATCGCGGGCAGACCGGGCCGGGGTTGACACCCGGTCGTAGGCTGGTCGGGTGAGCTTCCAGGAGGTGGTCGGCGCCCGTATCGCCGGCATCAGGGCGTGAGGCCCTCGGTCGTGCCCTCGGGTGCGGCCGACCTCGTCGAACCCTGACCTCCTCCGCCCGGTGCGGTGTGCGTCCGCACACCCCGGGCCTGCACGAAAGCGATCACCCATGCTCCCCATCGTGGAGAAGACCCTCCGCACGTCCTTCGTCAACGCCTCGCGCAAGGAGGTGTCCGACCTCACGCTGCCCGCCGACTTCGAGACGCTCGACTGGGACGCGCTCGACTACCTCGGCTGGCGCGACCCGAAGATCGGGCGGCGTGCGTACGCCGTCGTGCCGACCCTGGACGGCGACCTGATCGGCATCCTGTTCCGGCAGGCCGAGGCCTCGCCCCGCTCCCGTGCCCAGTGCTCGTGGTGCCAGGACGTCAAGCTGCCGAACGACGTCGCGTTCTACAGCGCCAAGCGATCCGGGCCGGCCGGACGGAACGGCAACACCGTCGGCACCCTGGTGTGCCAGGACTTCCAGTGCTCGCGGAACGTCCGGAAGCTGCCGCCGTCCGCCTACGAGGGCTACGACGTCGAGGCCGCGCGCCTCCGGCGCATCGAGGACCTGCAGGTCCGGGCCGCGTCCTTCGCCGCCGAGGTCTGAGACGCCGGCGTCCTCGAAGGACGCCCCCGAGTCAGCGAGACGCCGCCGGATTCGGAGGCGTCTCGCGCTGACGCCGGCGTCTCGCGTCCGCAAACGCGACTGACGACGGCCTGGAGGCCCGGTGCCAGCTGGCACCGGGCCTCCAGGCCGTCAACCGGTCGCGTCTACCGACCGATGGTCGACATGTCGGGGTAGCGGTCACCGGTCGGGACCGGCAGCGCCGACAGGCGCGACAGCTGGTCCGCCGTGAGGGTCAGGTCGGCTGCGCCGACGTTCTCCTCGAGGCGGGAGACCCGCTTCGTGCCGGGGATCGGGACGATGTCGTCGCCCTGGGCGAGCAGCCAGGCGAGCGACACCTGCGCCGGGGTGGCGCCGGCCTCGGTCGCGATGTCCTTGACCGCGTCGACGATGCGCATGTTCTGCTCGAACGCCTCCTGCTGGAAGCGCGGGTTCGCCAGGCGGAAGTCGTCGGAGTCCAGGTCGGACGGCTTCGTGATGGCACCCGTCAGGAACCCGCGGCCGAGCGGCGAGTACGGCACCAGGCCGATGCCGAGCTCGCGCAGGGTGTCGAGCACGTCGCCCTCGGGGTCCCGCGTCCACAGCGAGTACTCGCTCTGCAGCGCGGTGATCGGGTGGACGGCGTGGGCCTTGCGGATGGTCTCGGCACCGGCCTCGGACAGTCCGATGTGCCGGATCTTGCCCTCCTGCACGAAGCCGGCGAGCTGGCCGATGACGTCCTCGATCGGGACAGCCGGGTCGACGCGGTGCTGGTAGTAGAGGTCGATGTGGTCCGTGCCGAGGCGACGGAGGGATCCTTCGAGGGCCTCGCGCACGGACTCGGGCTGGCTGGAGAGACCGCGCTGCTGCGTCGGGGTCTCCTCACCGGCCTCGTGGCGGTACAGGCCGAACTTGGTCGCGATGACGACGTCGTCGCGACGGCCCTCGAGCGCACGGCGCAGGAGTTCCTCGTTCGTGTAGGGGCCGTACGCCTCGGCGGTGTCGAACAGGGTGACGCCGAGGTCGATCGCGCGGTGGATGGTGCGGATCGACTCGTCGTCGTCGGTGCCGGCGCCCGTGTAGAAGGCGCTCATGCCCATGGTTCCGAGGCCGATCGGTCCGACCTCGAGGTCTGCGAGCTTGCGTGTCTGCATGCTGCAGGTCTACTCCCGGTCCCCCTGGCGGCGGGAGGCACTGGCTGTACCCGCCTCCGCACCGCTACGCTGCGAGGGACGGGGCAGACGCCCCGGGCTCGGGGGAGTGTCGTGGTCATCATCTGGATCGTCATCGCCGTGGTCGTCGTGCTCGGCGCCCTGCTGATCGTGCTCGAGGTGCAGAACCGCCGTCGGCGGCGAGCGCTCGCGGACCTCGAGGACTTCTCCGACCCCACGGCCGGGTCACGTGCCATGGTCGAGGCCGACGCCGCTCGATCGACGGCCGAAGGCGTGTCGAAGACCGCGCACCCGGGTGGCAGCGCCGCCAGCGGGATGTTCTCCGGCTGACCCACCCGGCCGCTCCGGCGGTTGTGCGAAGCAGCGGATCGCGGTGACCCGAGCTGCCCGCGCTTCGTGAGGTTCCTCCAAGGTGCTCGCACGAGTACTCCGCGCACTGGTGTGATCGACCCGTGAACCTGTACTTCCGACTGCTCCTGCTGCAGCTGCGCACCCGTCTGCGCGCTCGGGTCGGTGGACGCCGCCGGGCGTCGCTCTGGGACGAGGTCCGGACGCCGTTCCGGGTCGCTCCCACCGACCTCGACCCGCTGCGCCACGTCAACAACGGCAAGTACCTGTCGATGCTCGACCTCGGTCGGCTCGACCTGATGCTCCGCTCCGGGTACTGGGCCGCACTGGGCGAGCACGGCTGGTACCCCGTCGTCTCGGCGCAGACGATCACGTACAAGCGGTCGTTGACGCTCGGGCAGCGGTTCGAGCTCCGCACCCACGTGCTCGGGGTCGACGACCGTGCCGTGTACCTGGAGCAGACGTTCGTGCGACAGGGTGCCGTGATGGCCCGCGCCGTGGTGCAGGCCCGGTTCCTGCGACGTTCCGGCGGGACGGTGCCGACCGCGGACCTGCTCGAAGCGGCGGGCGGCGCGGACCGCGACCTGACCGTGCCCGACTGGGTGCACGACTGGGCGAGCGCGACCCGGATCAGCAGCAGCTCGGCCTGACCCGCGCGGCCGGCCGGTCCTACGATGACCGCATGGACATCGTCGACCTGGTGCTGCCGGACGTCGCCGCGTGGCGTGCCTGGCTCGACGACCACGAGCACGAACCCGACGGCGTGTGGCTCGTCCTCGCGAAGAAGGGCGTCACGGAGCCGACGACGCTGACCTACGACACGGCCCTCGACGAGGCGCTCTGCTCCGGGTGGATCGACGGGCAGCGGCGCGGGCGCGACGACACCACCTACCGCCAGCGGTTCACCCCGCGCCGGAAGGCTTCGCTGTGGTCGCAGCGGAACCTCGGCCTGGTCGCGGCACTCATCGCCGAGGGCCGGATGCGGGAGCGCGGGCACGCCGAGATCGAGCGCGCCAAGGGCGACGGCCGGTGGGACCGCGCCTACGCCGGCTCGGCAACGGCCACGGTGCCCGAGGACCTGCAGGCCGCGCTCGACGCCGCCCCCGCAGCCGCCGCCCTGTTCGCCGAGCTCGACGCCACGAACCGGTACGCCGTGCTGCACCGCATCACCACCGCCCCGAACGCCACGGTGCGAACGAACCGGCTCGCCAAGCTCGTCGGCGGACTCGAACGCGGCGAGACCCCGTACCCGCGGCCCACCCGTCCGTAGACCCTGCGAACCCGGAAAGCGGTCGGGGGACACCGACTCAGGGACCGGCAACGCACCGGGCGTAGACCGGGGACATGACCACAGGCACTGACACCACGAACCGTCCGGCCGCGTCCTCCGGCACCTTCCGCATCGGCGGCGACCTCGAGGTCAACCGGCTCGGCTACGGCACCATGCAGCTCACCGGCCCCGGCGTCTGGGGACCGCCGAAGGACCACGACGAGGCGATCCGCGTCCTCAAGCGTGCCGTCGAGCTCGGCGTGAACTTCTTCGACACCGCCGACTCGTACGGCCCCTACGTCGCCGAGGAGCTCCTCAAGGAGGCCCTGCACCCCTACGGCGACGACGTCGTCATCGCCACGAAGGCCGGCCTCACCCGCACCGGCCCGAACGTCTGGCCGCCCGTCGGCCGCCCGGAGTACCTCCGGCAAGAGGCGGAGATGAGCCTCCGCCGCCTGGGCCTCGAGCGCATCGACCTCTTCCAGCTGCACCGCATCGACCCGAAGGTCCCGCTCGAGGACCAGGTCGGCGAGCTGAAGAAGCTGCAGGACGAGGGCAAGATCCGTCACATCGGCCTGTCCGAGGTCTCCGTCGACGAGGTCAAGGCCGCGCAGGAGATCGCCACGATCGTCTCCGTGCAGAACCTCTACAACCTGCAGAAGCGTGACGCCGAGGAGCTGCTCGACTGGTCCGAGGAGCAGGGCATCGGCTTCATCCCGTGGTTCCCCCTGGCCACGGGTGGCCTGACCGGCGAGGACTCGCCGCTCACCGAGATCGCCGAGCGCAAGGGTGCCACCCCGGCGCAGCTCGCGCTCGCCTGGCTGCTCAAGCGCTCCCCGGTGATGCTGCCGATCCCCGGCACGTCGAGCGTCGCGCACCTGGAGGACAACCTCGCGGGTGCCACCGTCGAGCTGACCGACGACGAGTTCGAGGAGCTGGCGAAGCTGGGTCACTGACCCTGAGAACCCGACCGCGAGTCGCGAACGCGACGACCGGTCGGACGGGAGGCGCGGTGCCAGCTGGCACCGCGCCTCCCGTCCGTTTTCCGCCCTGTACCGATCCGTGCTTGCGCACGCATACCGGGTATGTGCATACTCAGTATGGCCACGGTGGCCCGAGACAGGGGAAGTGTCATGAGCGTTCGGATGGGCGTACTCGCGCTGCTGGTGGGGGGACCCGGCTACGGGTACCAGCTCCGGGGGGAGTTCGAGCACCGCACCGGCGGGAGCTGGCCGCTGAACATCGGCCAGGTCTACACGACCCTGGACCGCCTGGAACGCGACGGCCTCGTGGCCCGCGGCGACGCCGACGACGACGGACACGTCGTCTACACGGCGACCGACGCGGGTCGGGCCGAGGTGGCCCGCTGGTTCAGCGAGCCCGTGCCGGCCAAGCGCGGCCGCGACGAGCTGGCGATCAAGTTCGCCCTCGCCGTGACCGTGCCCGGGGTCGACGTCGCCCGGCTGGTGCAGGTGCAGCGCGGTGCCGCGATCCGGAACCTGCAGGACCTGACGCGGCTGAAGCGGACGACCGACCCGTCGACGGACCTGGCGTGGTCGCTCGTGCTCGAGTCGATGGTGTTCCAGGCGGAGGCCGAGGTGCGCTGGCTCGACCACGTGGAGTCGAGCGTCGCGCGGTACCGGCCGGACGAGCACCCGGCGGCGCCTGCCAGTGCCGACGCTGCCGCTGCTGCTTCCGCTCCCCGGAGCGCACGGTGACCGCCGCACCGCTCCTGCAGCTCGACGCCGTGAGCGTGCACTACGGCTCCGGCGCGAAGGCCGTCACCGCCCTGGCCGGCATCGACCTGCGGGTCGAGCGCGGCGAGATGGTCGCTGTGATGGGGACCTCGGGCTCGGGCAAGTCGACGCTGCTCGCCTGCGCCGGCACCCTGCTGCCACCGACGAGCGGAGAGGTGCTGATCGACGGCGCCTTCGTGTCCGACCGCCCAGCCAAGGAGCTCGCAGCGCTGCGGCGCCGGCTCATCGGGTTCGTGTTCCAGGACTTCAACCTGATCCCCTCGCTGACCGCGGTCGAGGCGGCGCCGGCTCATCGGGTTCGTGTTCCAGGACTTCAACCTGATCCCCTCGCTGACCGCGGTCGAGAACGTGGCACTGCCGCTCGAGCTCGACGGGTGGAAGGCCTCGCAGGCCCGCCGTGCCGCGGAGCTCGCGCTGGACAACGTCGAGCTGTCGCACCGCGCCGACGCCTACCCGGACGACCTGTCCGGCGGGCAGCAGCAGCGCGTCGCGATCGCCCGCGGCGTGGTCGGCGAGCGCCGGCTCGTGCTCGCCGACGAGCCGACCGGAGCCCTCGACTCGCAGACCGGCGAGGTCGTGCTCCGCATGCTCCGTCGGCACGTCGACGCCGGAGCCGGCGCCCTCCTGGTGACCCACGACGCCCGGCACGCGGCCTGGGCGGACCGGATCGTGTTCCTGCGCGACGGTCGGGTGGTCGACGAGACCGTGTACTCGGGCGTCGAGGCCGCGCTGACGGACCGGACCGCCTCGTGAGCCGGGGTCGGCGTGCCGGGACCGGCCGGACGCCGTTCGCCCTGAGACCGGCGCTCCGTCTGGGGCGTCGACTGGCGTTCGCGAAGGCGGGCCGTGCGGCACTGATCATCGCGCTCATCGGGATCCCCACCGCCGGGTTCGCCGCGGTCGCCGTCGTGGTGCAGTCCACACAGGCCACCGCAACCGAGCGGCTCGACTACGACCTCGGCCAGGCATCGGCGCAGATGCGGGTGTCCGGCCCGGACCTGCCCGGCATGGTGCAGGACCCCGTCCAGTGGCAGTCCACGGACTCGAAGCGGAACAGCCCCGTCACGAAGTCGGACGAGGACTCCCCGTTCACGAACGTCCTGGCCCACGTGCCCGACGGCGCGCTGTCGATCCCGGTCGGCGGCACACCCGTCGTGGTCCAGGGGCCGAAGGGTCCCGTCGGCCTGACCGCGGTCGAGGGCAGCGTCTGGGACCCGTCGCTCGAGGGCCACTGGCACGTGCTCGACGGTTCCAGGCCGACCACGCGCAGTGAGCTCATGGTCACGCCGGCGACGCTCGACCGCCTCGGGGCGCACATCGGCGACACGGTGGACCTGACCGACCCGGTCACCAAGCGCTTCACGATCACCGGCACCATGACCGACCTGGGGACGGACCCGGGTTCGCAGGGCGTGTTCCTGCCCTGGGGCACGACGCTCTCGACGACCGACACCACCGACGACGTCGGGCTCACCGACGTCACCGTGTACCTGCCGTCGGACGCCCCGACGTGGTCGGAGATCCGGCAGCTCAACGCGCACGGCATCATCGTGCAGTCGCGTCCGGTCGTGCTCGACCCGCCCGACGCCCGGCTCCCCGGTGGGCAGCTGGGCTCGTCGCTCGGCTGGTACCTCGGGGCGATGGGACTGCTCGGCGTCTTCGCGATGTTCGAGGTCGCCCTGCTCGCCGGGGCCGCGTTCCTGGTCGGCACCCGGGCGGACACCCGCTCGTACGCCATCGTCACGAGCGTCGGCGGGGACAAGCGGTTCGTCCGCACGATCGTCGCCGGGTCGGGCGTGGTGCTCGGCCTCGTCGGCGCGGTCCTCGGGGTCGCCGCCGGCACCGGGATCGGCGTGCTCGCCTACCGACTGATCGACAACGGCAACGTGGCGTCGTTCCCCGGGTTGCACGTGCCGCCGCTCCTGCTGCTGTCGATCGCCGTGGCCGGCGTGCTCGCCGGACTCGTCTCCGCACTCGTCGCCGCTCGGTCGGCCACCCGGATCAACGTGCTCGCAGCACTGCGGGGCTCGCTCCGGCCGGTGCCCGTCAGCCGTCCGGCCCGCCGTCGTCGTCGCATCTGGGGGCCGCTGCTCGTGGTCCTCGGCGCCGTGATGACGTTGGCGTGCGGTGTCGGGGTGCTCATGCTCAACGACCGTCCGGTGCAGCAGGACCGGTGGGCGTACGTCGTCGGTGCCGGCGTCGCGATCGGGCCGTGCCTGATGCAGCTCGGCATCGCCATCTGCTCACCGTGGCTGCTCGCCCTGATCACCCGGCTCACCTCGCGGGCCGGTCTGTCCGCCCGGCTCGCCGCCCGCGACGCCCGCCGCAACCCGGTCCGCACGGTACCCGTGCTGTCGAGCGTGATGAGCGTCGTGTTCGTGGCCTCCGTCGTGATCACGTGGAGTGCGTCGAGCCACGCCCAGTACGTCCGTGGGTACGAGTACACGACGGCGGTCGGGGTCGCGACGGCCGAGGTGCAGACCGAGACGAAGGACGGCGGCAGTACCGGTCGCCACGACGCAGAACTGACGGCCCACGCCGCGAAGGTGGTGTCCGGGGTCTTCGACCAGGACCGCATCCGGGTGCTCGGTGTCGCGCAGGAGCAGCCGGGCGACACCCCCTCGACCGTCACGATCCCGCACCGCTGGAGCGCGTACGACTGCCCGGTGAACGACACCAGGAGCTGCTCGTACTACCTGGACACGGCGAGCGTGTCGAGCCCGCACATCTGGACCGGGACCGTGGACGACTACGCCGTGCTCACCGGGCACCGGCCGTCCGCCGCCGTCCGGAGCGCACTCGAGGGCGGTCGGGCCGTGTCGCTCTGGCCCGAGTACGCCCACGACGGTGCGGTCCGCGTCGACACCTTCCACGACCGGACGTGGGAGAGCGAGCCCATCACCGAGGGGAGCCGACCGGCGGCCAGCGTCTCGATCCCCGCCGTGCTCGACGTGCAGACCCCGCGGATCCAGGTCGGCGTCTTCATGACGAAGGCGACCGCCGAGCAGTACGGCGTGCCCGTGGTCGACGGCATGCTCGTCACGACGCTGCCCCACGACCTCGACCCGGCCCAGGCGGACGAGCTGAGCTCGGCGTGGCAGAGCTTCGGCGGCGACGACCGTGCACTGTGGAGCGGCCCGTCGTTCATGTACGAAGCCGGCCCCACCGACAACGAGGCGATCATCCGGGCGATCGTGCTCGCACTGGCCGCGGCCGTCACGATCGGTGCGACGGCGGTGGCGATCGGACTCGCACGGTCCGACGGCCGGCGGGACGACGAGGTGCTCGACGCCATCGGTGCCGCACCGCGCCTGCGCCGAGGGGTGTCGACCTGGCAGGCGGCGATCCTGGCCACGGTCGGCTCGGTGATCGGGACGCTCCTCGGACTCCTGCCCATCCGCGCCCTGACCCTGCGCTTCACCGAGAGCCCCGTCGGCGTGAACCACATGAAGTTCGTGCCGGACTGGCCGGTGCTGGCCCTGCTCGCGATCGGCCTACCCCTCGTGGTGACGGCCGGGGCCTGGCTGACCTCGCGGGGTCGGCGGCGGGTGGCGGTGCGACGGGCGCACTGACGCGTGCGCTGCCTGAGCCGCGCGCTGCGTGAGGCTTCGCTTGGTCAGCAGAAGATGTCGAGTCGGCTGCTCGGACTCGACGTCTTCTGCTCACGAAGTGACCGGCAACGAAGACTCGGAAGCACATTGACTACGTTTGGCGTCACAACAACCGAACGATCACAGTGCGGACGTCCTTGAGTGGCCACATCAGCAACGGATGGGTGAGATGAGCGAAATTGCACGGCTCGTCGATGCCGGAGCGATCGAAGCCGCGGTCGCCGAAGCTCAGGGGCTGACTCCCGACCGGGTCGCCGACCTGCTCTTCGCCTCGGGCGGCTTCGCGGTGGACATGGCTCCGTACGACGCGTTCGTCCGGCGCTGGTACGAGCGCCTCGACAGCCCCTATCTGCGCGCGGCGGCGGCGGAACGATTCGGGGATGCCTACCTCACCGAACTCGCGGGGGTGCCCGGGGGCGAGGCGTTCGCGGCCGAGCTGACCGAGGCCGCACTCCGAGACGTGATCGCGCACACCGGTCGACTGATGCGCGGGCCGGCGATCACCGACTGGGCAGAACCGCACGTCGCGGTGATGAGCACCGCTCGCGCGCGCTCCTGGCGAGACGCGTCGATGGATCTCGCGAAGGTGCACTTGCCGGAGTGACGGACGGGAGGCCCGTGGCGGCGTCGCCACGGGCCTCCCGTCCGTCACATGGTGAGCAGGAATGGTCGGGTCGCTGTGCCGGACCCGACCATTCCTGCTCACGAAGCGGCGAGCGCCGCGCTCACGCGAGCTCGGGCAGCGCCTCCGCGTAGGTGCGGAAGTCGCCGCGCTCCGTGTGGATCGCCCACAGGCGGTCGGCGATGGACTCCCCGGAGTGCTCGGGCTGCCCGTCGTCGATGCCGAACGGGATGATGAGCTGGCCGACGTGGACGTCCTCGTCGCGGACGGCGTCGTGCAGCAGCTGCGCGTAGGCGCTCTCGGCGGCGAAGGCGACGGACGTGCCGGTGACGCGGGCTCCCGGTCGGACCGCGCTGCCGCCGTTGACGAACAGGATCGTGCCGTGGCCGATCGCGCGCATGCCGGGCAGCACCTGGCGGACGGCGTTGACCGAGCCGTAGACCGAGAACTCGATCGGGCCGACCAGGTCGTCCGCCGTGGTCTCGAGCACGGGGCGCATGTACTCCTTGGCGGGGAGCGGGCTGTACTGCAGCACCTCGATGGGGCCGAGCTGCTCGGTGGCGCGCTCGAGTGCGGTGCGCAGGGAGTCCCCGTCACGGACGTTCGCGGCGAACCCGGCTGCGGTGTGGCCGCGCTCACGCAGCTCCGCGGCGAGGCCGTCCAGCCGGTCCTGGTTGCGGGAGATCAGAGCGACGGCGAAGCCCTCACGGGCGAAGCGCTCGGCGACGGCGAGGCCGAGGCCCTTGCCGGCCCCGACGATGGCGATGGTGGTCATGCGGTGTACTCCTCGTCGCTCACGTGCTCGAGCCAGGTGGTGGTCGTCGCCGGGTCGTCGGCGGCCTCGAGCATCGCGAGGTGTTCCATGTAGTCGGTGGGGGTCGCGCCGTGCCAGTGTTCCTCGCCGGCCGGCGTGTAGACGGTCTGTCCAGCCTGCACCTCGATGACGCGGCCGTCCCGGGTGCCCATCCGCGCGACGCCCTCGGTGACGTGCAGGGTCTGCCCCTTGGCGTGCGAGTGCCAGGCGGTGCGGGCGCCGGGCAGGAACCGGACCTTGGCGACGGTCATCGTCTGACCGGGCTCCTTCGGCGAGGCGATTGCGTCGAGGTGCACGTCGCCGGTGAACTGCTCGGGCGGGTTCTTGACGGTCGGCTGCTTCGGTTCGATCTGCATGCCGACGACGGTAGGCCGCCGTACGCACCGTCGGGAGGTGCCGACAGACCCCCTCAGGGGTTTCCCGAACGCAGCGTGTGTGATCGACCCACGACCCCGGGAGGATCATCGTGGACACACCCGCCGGAACACCCCGCAGCCGCCGCCTCTGGTCGGTGGCCGGCCTCGCCGCCGTCACCGCGCTGGCGCTCACCGCCTGCACGAGCGGCGACGGAGCAGAGCGGGACGGATCCGACCGGGGCGGCTCGCCGTCGGCGCGCGCGACCGCGCCCGCCGACCTGTCGGCCGGGCAGGTGGCGCTCGACGGTGACACCACCGACGTGGTCACCGGCCTGGAGGCCCCCTGGTCGGTGGTCCTGACGGGTGACGACGGCGACGCGCTGGTCAGCGAGCGCGACTCGGCCCGGGTGCTCGAGCTGCGGTCCGACGGCACCACCCGCCAGGTCGGCACGGTCGACGGTGTCAGCCACGGCGGCGAGGGCGGACTGCTCGGGCTCGCGCTGCACGACGACGACCTGTTCGTCTACTCCACGGCCGACGACGGCAACCGGATCCAGCGGTACGAGCTGACGGGGAGCACCGGGTCGTGGGGGCTCGGCGAGGCGACGACGATCATCGACGGGCTGCCGAAGAACACGTTCCACGACGGCGGCCGGATCGCGTTCGGGCCCGACGACATGCTCTACGCGAGCGTCGGGGACGCCGGCGCGAGCACGGACGCGCAGGACGAGGAGTCGCTCGCGGGCAAGATCCTGCGGCTCACCCCGGACGGCGACGTCCCCGCCGACAACCCGATCGACGGCTCGCCGGTGTGGAGCCTCGGGCACCGCAACGTGCAGGGCATGGGGTGGTCGTCGGACGGCACGATGTTCGCGTCGGAGTTCGGCGAGAACACGAACGACGAGCTCAACGTGATCGAGCCCGGGTCGAACTACGGTTGGCCCGAGGTCGAGGGCACCGGCGGCGAGGACCAGGGCTTCGTCGACCCCGTGCAGCAGTGGTCCACCGACGAGGCGTCACCGAGCGGCCTCGCCGTCGTCGACGACACGGTGTTCGTCGCGAACCTGCGGGGCGAGGTGCTCCGTGCGGTCCCGGCCGACGACCCCGGCACGGCGACCGAGTACTTCGCGGGTGACTTCGGCCGCATCCGGACGGTGCTCGAGGGCCCGTCGGACACGCTCTGGTTCGTCACGAACAACACCGACGGCCGCGGGACACCGTCGAGCGGGGACGACCGGATCGTCTCCGTCCCGTTCACGCGCACGTGAAAGGGGTTCCCGCAGCCCCTCGCTCGCGCCGGACGGGGCGAAGTACCGTGACGGCATGAACCACCGCGACGAAGCGCGCGACTTCCTCTCCAGCCGTCGCGCCCGCATCACACCCGAGCAGGCCGGCGTCGAGACCTTCGGCACACGGCGCCGCGTCACCGGGCTGCGTCGCGAAGAGGTCGCACGCCTGGCCGGCGTCAGCATCGACTACTACACGCGGCTCGAGCGCGGGAACCTGCAGGGGGTCTCGGACAGCGTGCTCGACGCCATCGGCCGGGCCCTGCAGCTCGACCCCGCCGAGCAGGAGCACCTGCGCGACCTGTCGCAGCACCAGAACGAGACCCCGCGTCGCGCCGGTCGTGTCGTGCCCGTCGCTGCCGTCCGACCCGAGCTGCAGTACCTGCTCGACGTCGTCACGGACGCCCCGGCGATGATCATCAACAACCGGCAGGACATCGTCGCCGCGAACGCTCTCGGCTTCGCGATGCACTCGGACCTGGTCGCGGCACCGGCGCGGCCGATGAACTTCTCGCGCTTCATCTTCCTCGACCCGCAGGCGCGGAACTTCTACCAGGACTGGCAGCGGGCCGCGCACACGAACGTCGCGATCCTGCGCCGCGAAGCGGGCCGGACGCCGAACGACAAGGACCTCGCCGCGCTGATCGGCGAGCTGTCGATGCGGAGCGACGACTTCCGCGAGCTCTGGGCAGCGCACGACGTCCGACGCCACTACGCCGGCGTGAAGTCGTTCCGGCACAGCGTCGTGGGGCCGCTCGAACTGCACTTCCAGACGCTCGAACTCGCCGAGGACCCGGGGCTCGCGCTCACGATCTACCCGGCGACCCCGGGCAGCCCCACGGCCGACGCCCTGCGGGTGCTGGCGTCGTGGGCGGCGACCGAGGGCATCGCGGAGCGGGCGCGCCAGCTCGCCTGATGCGGTGGTCGCGACCACCGCATCTGCCGGGAGGGACGGGGCGGGCCCGCACCGCGCCTCCCGGCCGCTCGTGGTCGCGTCAGACCTCCGGGATCACCCGGTCGAACCGGCTCGTGTCCGTCCCGTCCGGGTCCGGGCCGATCCCTGCTGACGGGTACCAGCAACCCCTGCTTCCGGCACCCGGTCGGCCGTACCGTGGACGCATGGACACCAGAAGCGAAGTGCGCGACTTCCTCCGCACACGGCGCGAGCGCGTCACGCCGCAGCAGGTCGGTCTGCCCGACTTCGGTGGGGTCCGCCGCGTCAAGGGACTGCGGCGCGAAGAGCTCGCACTGGTCGCGGGGATGAGCGTCGACTACTACGTCCGCCTCGAGCGCGGGAACCTGACCGGGGTCTCCGAGAGCGTCCTCGAGTCGTTGTCCCGTGCGCTGCGTCTCGACGATGCCGAGCACGCGCACCTGTTCGACCTGGCCCGCCTGCAGAACGCTTCGGGTGCCTCACGCCGGACAATCCCGACGTCGAAGGTCCGGCCGAACGTGCAGCGGGTGCTCGACTCGATCAGCGCCCCGGCCTGGGTCCGCAACGGCCGGTTCGACTTCCTCGCCGGCAACGCGCTCGCCCGCGCGGTCTACTCGCCGCTGTTCCTGTCGCCCTCCGGCACTCCGAACACCGCGCGTTTCGCGTTCCTCGACCCGCGCGGTCAGCAGTTCTGGCCAGACTGGGACTCGGTCGCCGGCGACGTGGTCGCCGCCCTGCGCGCCGAGGCGGCCCGCTCGCCGTACGACAAGGGACTGACCGACCTGATCGGGGAGCTCTCCACCCGCAGTGACGAGTTCCGGCGGCGATGGGCCGCCCACGACGTGATGCGGCACCGGAGCGGTGTGAAGCGCGTGCACCACCCGGACGTGGGCGACATCGACATGAGCTACGAGACGATGGAGCTCGTCACGGACTCGGGGCTGACCATGGTCGTGTACGGCACCGAGCCCGGGTCGGCGTCCGAGGAACGGCTGCAACTGCTGGCGAACCTCGCGGCGACGAGCGCGACCGGTGCGACGAGTGCGGCGGCTGCGTCGACCGCTTCCGTCGCCGGTGCTGCTTCCGTCGCTGGTGCTGCTGCCGCTGCTGCCGGGGAGGACGCGTGAACGAGACCGAGTCCGTCGAGACCGTCGTCCCGGCTCCGCCGACCGGGTTCCTCGGCCGACTGCGGTTCCGGTGGCGTGCCGAGCAGGAGATCCACGAGCTCACCCGCGACCGTGAACTCGAGGAACGGGTCCGAGCCGAGGCAGCGGTGCGGCTCGCGCCCGGGCCGTGGCACCTGGGGGAGCTGTTCCGGCGACGGTGACGGCTGAGGGGGGAGGACAGCACCTGTCACGGTCCTGCGGTCGGCCCTAGCGTCGAGGACATGACCTTCGCCGACACCGACCCCGAGTTCGCCCGGTACCACGCCGACTTCGTGGACGAGACCCTGCGGAACGCATCACTCAGCGAGCACGACCGCGTGGTCGTCCAGCTCGGTGCGACGATCGCGGCCGGGGCGCCGACGGCGTTCCGCGACCTGCTGGACGAGGCCCTCGACGGCCCGCTCTCGCCCACCGAGGCGAAGGAGATCGTCTACCAGGCCGTGGCCTACGTCGGTTCCGCACGCGTCGGCGACTTCCTGACGATCACCAACGCCGTGCTGGTCGCCCGCGGGGTCACCCTGCCGTTGGCCGGACAGTCGACGACGACCCCGGCGGACCGACTCGAGCGCGGCCGAGCGGTGCAGGGCTCCGTCGTCGGTGCGGACCGCGTCGACGCGATGTACGAGAACGCCCCCGCGGACGCCGTGCACTTCCAGCGGTTCCTGTCCGTCAACTGCTTCGGGGACACCGTCGGCCGGGACGGGCTGTCGCTGCCCACCCGTGAACTCCTGACCTTCGCGCTGCTCGCGGCGCTCGGCGGGGCCGACGCCCAGGTGCAGGGGCACGTGGCCGGCAACCTGAACGTCGGGAACACCCGCCAGCAGATGCTGGACGTCCTGACCGTGCTCGTCCCGCTCATCGGCTACCCGCGCACGTTGAACGCCCTGGCCGCCGTGAACGAGGGAGCACCCGCAGCATGAGCACGGACCACTCGATGTCGACGGGCCGGACCCTGCTGTTCGCCGTCGCCGGGGGAGCGGCGGTCGGCAACCTGTACTGGTCGCAGCCGCTGCTCGACGACATCGCATCGTCGCTCGGCACCTCGGCGTCGCTCGCCGGGCTGCTCGTCACGCTGACCCAGGTCGGCTACGCCCTCGGCATCCTGCTCGTCGTGCCGCTCGGGGACGTCCTCGACCGCCGGCGCCTGATCCCCTGGGTGCTCGTCGCCTCCGCCGTCGCGCTGCTGCTCGCCGCGATCGCTCCGACCTTCGCGACGCTCCTGGTCGCCCTGGCACTGGTCGGGCTGACCACGGTCGCGGGGCAGCTCCTCATCCCGCTTGCCGGGGACCTCGCCGACCCCGCGCAGCGCGGACGCGTGGTCGGCACGATCGCGTCCGGGGTGCTCACCGGCATCCTCGTGTCGCGGACGATCAGCGGCCTGGTCGCGGACGCGTTCGGGTGGCGTGCGATCTACGTGCTCGCTGCCGTCGTCGCGGTGGTCCTCGCCGTGCTGCTGCGGCGGGCCATCCCCGAGCTCGAGGCCCGCGGCGGGGTGGCGTACCCGCAGCTCATCCTGTCGGTGTTCCGTGCCGTCCGGACCCACCGGACCGTGCAGGTCACGCTCGTGATCAGCTCGTCGGTGTTCGCCGTGTTCACGATGTTCTGGACCGCCCTGACGTTCCTGCTGAGCAGCGACCCCTACGACTTCTCCACCAGCAGCATCGGACTGGTCGGCCTGGTGGGGCTCGCGGGTGCCGTGGCGGCGCAGCGGGTGGGGCGACTGCACGACCGCGGGCTGTCGGTACCCGTCACCGGGGGAGCGATCGCGCTCCTGCTCGTCTCCCTGGTCGTCGCCGGGATCGGTGCGCACTCGATCGTCGTGGTGCTGCTCGCCGTGCTGCTGCTCGACGTCGCCGTGCAGGCCGCGAACGTGCTCAACCAGACCCGGCTCTTCTCGGTGGACCCGGCCGCGCGGAGCCGGCTCAACACGGCCTTCGTCACCTCGAACTTCATCGGCGGAGCGATCGGCTCCGCGCTGGCGTCGGTGCTGTGGAACGCCGGGGGCTGGACGGCGGTCACGATCGGTGGCGCGGTGCTGACCGGGTTCGCCGCGACGGTCTGGGTCGTGCACCGGAACCGTGGGCTCGTGGTCGAGCCGGAGCGGGCCTGACCACGGGGCTCAGCGGACCAGGGGGTTCGCGACCTCGAGCTCGCCGTGGTCGACGAGCCAGCGCACGGCGTCCAGGACGGTCTCCTCGGCGGTGAACGCCGGCGCGTAGCCGAGCAGACGACTCGCCTTCTCGGTGCTGAAGACCTGGCTGCGGGACAGGTGCTCCCAGCTGGCGTCAGCGTGCTCTGGAGCCGTGGTCTCGCGGAACCGGTCCCACGTGACGGGGTCGAGCCGGGCCTCCTGGCCGAACCACGACGCTGCCAGGTGGGCGTACCCGCGCGCGGTGAGCGCCGTCGGAGCCGTGACGAAGAAGTCCTCGCCAGCCGCCGCATCGCGGTGCTCGACCGCGAGCTGGAACGCCTGCGCGACGTCGTCGGCGTGTACGTGGGCCATCGTCTCGGCACCGAGACCGGGGACCTCGAGCGGTTCGCCGGTGGACAGCTTCGTCAGCACCGAGGTGTCGAGGTTGCCGAGCGGACCGATCGGCGTCCAGCCCGGACCACTGATGTGACCGGGGTGCAGCGACGTCGTGACCAAACCGCCTGATACGGTTTCTTCCTTGAGCATCCGGGCGATGGCGTCCTTCTGGACGCCGTAGTCGCCGAACGGCGGGGTCGCGTTCTGCTCGGTGATCGGCAGCACGTGCGAGACGCCGGCGCGCCAGATCGAGCCGCAGTGCACCAGGTGCGTGCCGGTGCCGCGGAGCGCGTCGACCAGCGCTGCGGCTGAGGACTCGGTGAAGCAGACGAGGTCGACGACGGCGTCGGCACCGAGCGCGGCGATGCGGCTGCCGAAGGTGCCGTCGCGGTCCTCCTGCTCGCGGTCGGCGGTGATCCGCTCGACCTGCTGCCACTCCGGGGCGTCGGCGTAGGGGGTGCTCGTGCCGCGGGTGACGGCGACGACCCGGTGACCCGAGCGGACGAGACGGGGGACGAGGAACGAGCCGATGTGGCCGGTGGCTCCGATGACGACGATGTGCATGGGGGCCACCGTAGGCCGAGGCGTGCGCATCGTGAGCAGGAATGGTCGGGTGCGGCGGTGCGACCCGACCGTTCCTGCTCACGAAACGCGCCCGCGGCGAGCGCGGCGCCCACGAGCGCCGCGCACGAGCGCCACGCTCAGTCGGCGGTGATGACCTTCACGGAACCGGCGATGGTCGCGGCGTCCTCGGCGAGCGCGACGACGGGGTCTGGCAGGCCCGCACCCCCGAGGGCCTTGCGCGCACCCCAGCCGACGAAGCTGCCGACGAGGGCACCGACGCCACCGAGGATCGCGCCCTCGATGCGCAGGTCGCGCTTGCCGGTGGTGCCGAGGGCGGCACCGGCGAGGGCGCCGGACGCGATCCGTCCGAGCAGTGCGGACGGGGCGATGCGGTTCGGGGTCTTCGGCAGCTTGTCGCCGATGAGCTCACCGATGGCGGAGGCCACGAGCAGCCCACGGCCGACCGGGGTGCTGAAGACCTTCCACTGCTGCCACGAACCCTTCAGCGAGGACCGGTCGTGGTTCAGTGCGAGGACGGCGAGCGGGGTGGCGCTCCGGCCGCCGCTCATGATGCCGAGGACCAGGGTGCGGACCAGGGTGTGCTGCTCGTGCTGCTTGCTCATCGTGACTCCTGTCGTGTTGCCCCTGACGGTACGCACGGTGACCTCGGGTGTTCCGAGCATCGCGGGCGACGGGCGGACGTCGAGCGTTCCCCGGGCGTTCCCCGGGTACGGAGCCGCCCCGAGTAGCGTCCTGCCCATGAGCAACGTCATCGTCTTCGGCGGCCACGGCAAGGTCGCACTCCTCGCCACCCGCATCCTGTCCGAGCGCGGACACACGGTCACGTCCGTCATCCGGAACGCCGACCAGTCCGACGAGATCCGAGCCCACGGCGGCGAACCGCTCGTCGCGGACATCCAGCAGCAGTCCCTGAACGACTTCGCCGAACTCGTCCGCGGGCACGACGCGGTGGTGTGGTCGGCCGGTGCCGGTGGCGGGTCCGTCGACCGGACCTGGGCCATCGACCGTGACGCTGCGGTGCTGTCGATCCAGGGGGCGAAGCAGGCCGGCGTCGACCGCTACGTGATGGTGTCGTTCTCGGGCTCGCAGCTCGACCACGGCGTCCCGCAGGACCAGGACTTCTTCGCGTACGCGCAGTCGAAGATGATCGCCGACGCCGTGCTCCGCGACTCGGGGCTGCAGTGGACGATCGTCGCCCCGAGCACCCTGACCGACGACGAGCCGACCGGCTCCGTCGACTGGGACGGCTCGTCGACCCAGGTGCCGCGCGGTGACGTGGCGCACGTGGTCGCCGACGTGGTCGAGAACCCCGGCACGGCCGGCAACACGTTCCGGTTCAACACGGGGTCCACCCCGGTGGCGGAGTTCCTGCGCGCCGACGCGGCCTGACCGAGACCGACCGCGCCGACGCGGCCTGAGCGAGACCCACAGACGAACGGGGTCGCGGCGGTTCTCCGCCACGACCCCGTTCGTGTGTCTGCAGAACGTCGAGCTCAGTAGAGCGTCGAGATCCCCGTCATGTCGCCACGGCCCAGCGTGCGGCCGTCGAGCTCGCAGTAGCCGCCGGACGGCTCCATGACCTGGCCGGTGCCGGTCTTCACGTGGTCGAGGCCGTACAGGTGACCCCACTCGTGCGTGGCGACGACCTGGGTGTCGAAGCGCGCGCCCGAGCAGGTGGCCGTCGAGCTCCACTTGAAGCCGGTGGCGTAGCGCTGGTCGGCCTCGCGGGCGTTGCCGTTGCCGTCGAACCAGACGCACGTGACACCGAGGGTGCCGGTCGGGAGCTTGCCCCAGCCCATCACGTTGTAGCCGTTGTTCCGCGAGCAGCCGCCCTGGTCGGTGAGGTTGGGCTTCTGGGTGGCGAGGCGCAGGTAGTCGTTCTTCGCCGTCGACGTGACGGTGCGGTCACACGCCGAGATCGTGCCGTTCCAGGCGTTCGCCCCCTTGCGCAGGGCGTCCTTGGCGTACGTCGACTTCTGGTCGGTCTGGTTGTAGTACCACTTGACCGTGCTCGGCCAGGTGTAGCCGGACGCCTTGTACGCCGTGCTCGTGCACTTCGTGGTCGCAGCGGTCGTCGCGGCGGGAGCGGCCTGTGCCGTCGCGGCCTGGCTCTGCGCACGCTCCTGCTGGACGGCGGGGGCCGAACCGGTCCAGGCCTCGTCGACGCGGACGGCGACACCGGCGGAGCCGTTGTTCGCGATGAGGACGTCGGCGAGCTCGGGCGCCCCGGGGGCGGCCGAGCTGCTCGCCATGACGCTCTCACCCGGCGCGGGGAGCGCGAAGGTGCGGCCGTCGGGCGTCACGACCGTCCCGGAGGCCGCCGTGCAGCCGCTCTCGAGCGTCTGCACGGACAGGGTCCCGGGGGCGCAGCTCGCGCCGGCCCCCGGGGTCGCCGCCTGGGCGGGTGCTGCGGTGATGGTGAGGCCGGCGAGGATCGCGACGATCGCCCCGGTGCTCAGCGCGTTCCTGACAGGACGCATGGTTCCCTTCCAGCGGCAGGCGACGTGCCCCCCGCTCCTGATCGGGGTCCATGCTCGCCGATGACCACGCAGCGGGTCCAGGACTGCGCTGCGGGGACACGCCCCCAGTCAGGGGCGGCGCTCAGGCCATCTGCGCGTAGAAGGGCTCCGGTGCATCGGCGAGCGACGCCTTCACCATCCGGCTCCAGTCGTCGACGAGCACCTCGGCCACGCCACGCTCCACACCGTCGAGTGCCGCACGGGCCACGTCCGTCGGGTCCGTCTTCGGGCCGTCGTAGTCGCCCATCATGTCGGTGTCGGCCGCACCGAGGTGGAGTCCCTGCACGCTGATGCCCCGGTCGGCGAGCTCCAGGCGGACGGCGTTCGTCATGTTCCACTCGGCCGCCTTCGCCGCGGCGTAGCCACCCGCGCCGGGCGCCGCGAACCACGACAGGGCCGACAGCACGTTGACGATCGCGCCGCCGCCGTTCCGCTCGATCACCGGTGCGAAGGCGCGGATCATCGACAGGCTGCCCCAGAAGTGCGTGTCCATGGCCTTCCGGACGATGGTCAGGTCGTCGGTCACCAGGGAGCCCTGCGTCGAGATGCCGGCGTTGTTCACGAGCAGCGTCACGTCGCCCGCGGCGGCGGCCACCGCGTCGACCGAGGCCTGGTCGGTGATGTCGAGGGGCAGCGCGACGACGCCCTCGACGTCGACGAGTTCGGGGCGGCGTGCGGTCGCGTAGACCTTCGACGCACCGCGCTCCAGCAGCTCCAGAGCGAAGCGGCGTCCGATGCCGCGATTCGAGCCGGTGACGAGTGCGACCGATCCAGCGATGTCCATGGTGTCTCCTCCTGCCGCGCGGGTGTCTCCCGCGGCGGCTCGGCTACGCTAAGACCTCACATCCATGTCAGGGGCAAGCCCGGATCGGAGCACCATGCGCATCGGTGACCTCGCAGCAGAGACCGGCGTCAGCGTCCGCTCGCTGCGGTACTACGAGGAGCAGGGGCTGCTCACCGCGTCGCGCACCGCGAGCGGGCAGCGGGTCTACACGGACGCCGCCGTCGAGCGGGTCCAGCTCGTGCAGCAGCTGTTCGCCGCCGGGCTCGCGAGCCGCACGATCGTGCAGCTGCTGCCCTGCGTCGACCGTGGGGAGTCGACGCCGGAGTCGTTCGCGCTCCTCATCGCCGAGCGGGACCGGATCACCGCGCAGCTGGCCGAGCTCGAGGCGGTCCGGGGGCGCCTCGACCAGGTCATCGCGATCACCGAACACCCCACCGCCGAGCACTGCCCGGCACTGCGTGACCGACCTGCGGAGCCGGTCGCGGCCTGAGACGCGGCACCTGACGGTCTGGAGGCCCGTGGCGGTTCCGCCACGGGCCTCCCGTCCGTCACGGGGTCGCGGACAGGGCCGCTGCCACGGCCCGTTCCTGTCGCGTGTGCGCAGCGAACGCGTCGGCGACCGGGTTGCGGCGACGGTCGAGGCCGCCCGCGCCGTCCTCGACGAGGTCGAAGAGGCCCATCGTGAGCAGGTGCTCCTGGCGTGGGGCGTCCGTGTGCCGCCAGGTCCACTCGTACATGTCGAACAGCGGCCACCAGGTGTAGCCGACGACCGGCACGCCCTCGTCACGGAGCTCCCGCACGGCCGTGACCGAGGCGTCCAGCCAGCCGATGCGCTCCTCGACCGAACCGGTGACGCACGTCTCCGTGAGCATGACCGGGGCGCCGTAGCGCTCGGCGTAGGTGGTGAGCACGTCGCGGAGCCCCTCGACGCCCGTGTCCTCGTAGGGCCGCGGGTCGGCGAACCCGCCGCCGTGGTGCACCCCCGCCTCGAACACCTCGGTGGAGTGCAGCGGGTAGTAGTTGACGCCCATCACGTCGGGCCGGACCGCGTGCTGCCGGAACCAGTCGAGGTCGGCGTCGGTGACGCCCCCCGAACGCAGCCGTCCGACCAGGGGGTGCGCGTCGTCGACGCCACCGGTGACCAGGTCCTCGACCAGGAACGTCTGGGCGCGCAGGCGCGCGACCGTGTCGCGGTGTTCCGGGGCGTCGACGTCGCCCACGTACCGGATGCCGGCGTCGACGTGCACGAAGGTGGCGGCGTCTCCGAGTTCGCGGGTGATCGCGTGCTGCGTCGAGACGAACCCCCTGGCCAGGGCGGACGCGATCCGGGCCGACCCCTCGGCGCCGGTCAGGTACGGGGGCCAGTACCCGTACTCACCCGAGAACAGGGCGTGGATGACGGGCTCGTTGACGGGCGTGTAGTCGGTGGCGACGTCGCCGTACCGCGCCGCGAACCGGGCGGCGTACTCGGTGACGTGCGCCGGGTAGTCGGGGTGGGCGAACTGCCCGTCGAGCCAGAGCGGTGTGCCGTAGTGCAGCAGGTCGATGACGGGGCGCAGGCCGGTCTCGCGGAAGCGCGCCATGACGCCGTCCACCCACGACCAGTCCCAGACGCCGGGCTCGGGGGCGACCCGGTACCAGGGGACGCCCCAGCGCAGGAGCTCGGCGCCGACGTCGACCGCCAGCCCGAGGTCGGCGGCGTACTGCCGGTAGTGGTCGGTCAGCTCGTACTCGTCGATGGGCCGTTCACCCGGTCGGGCCTGCGGGACGAAGGTGTCCTCGATGCCCAGGGCGAAGTGCAGCCTGCCGTCGTCGGACCAGTGCATGGTGTCTCGTTTCGTGGTGGGCACGGCCGCTCCGGGCTCGTGCGGTGTCGTCGTCACTTGAGCCCGGTGCTGGCGACGCTCTCGATGAAGCGGCGTTGCACGAGCAGGAACATGACGGCGAGGGGCAGCACGGCGATCAGGGCGCCCGCCATCATCACGCCCTGCGGGATGATCCCGCCGGGTCCGGTCAGCAGGGTGAGGCCGGACGTGATGGTCCCCATGTCCTGGTCGGTGGTGAACACCAGCGGCCAGAGCAGGTCGTTCCAGTTGTTGACGAAGGTGAAGATGCCGAGGGTGAGCAGGGCGGGGACGGCGTTCGGCAGGACGACGCTCCGGAAGATCCGCCACTCCGAGGCCCCGTCGATCCGCGCCGCGTTGTCCAGGTCGCGGGGGAGCGACACGAAGAACTGCCGCAGGAAGAAGATCCCGAAGGCGTCGGCCGCCCGCGGCGCGATGAGACCCGCGAACGTGTTCACCCACCCGAGGTCGGACACCAGTTGGTAGATCGGGATGAGCGTTGCCTGGAACGGGATCATCAGGCTGGCGACGATCACGATGAGCAGCACCTTGCTGCCCCGGAAGTCGAGCCGTGCCAGGGCGTAGGCGGCGAGCGCGTCGAACGCCAGCGCGAACACCGTGACACCGCCGGCGAAGGCGAAGCTGTTCAGGATGAGCCGCCCGAACGGCAGCTGCGTGAAGATCGCCCGGAAGTTGTCGAGCGTCCAGGTGTGCGGGAACAGCGTCGGCGGGTAGGCGTTGACCTCGCTCGCCGGTTTGAACGCCGTGAACACGATCACGAGCACGGGGAGCAGCACCGCCAGGGTCACGACGGCCACGGCTGCGAAGCCGAGCCACCGCATCGACGGCTGTCGACGGGCCACGGTGCTGCGTCGGACGACGGTCGCGGGACGGGGGAGCGCGGTCATGATGCGGTGTCCTCTCCGCGCTTCCCGAAGAACAGGAACTGCACGAGGCTGAGCAGCAGGGTCGCGATGAGGAGCACGTACGCCAGGGCGCTCGCGAACCCGAGGTCGAGGTCCTTGAAGCCGGACTGGTAGATCTGCATGACGATCGTCTCGGTCGACCGGTACGGACCGCCGCCGGTCAGGACGTAGATCTGGTCGAACGCCTGCAGTGCGGCGATGAGGGCGACGATCACGACGAACGCCATCGTGTTGCTCAGCATCGGGAAGGTGACGTTCGCGAACCGCTGGCGGCCGTTCGCGCCGTCGAGCTGCGCTGCCTCGTACAGGCTCGTGGGGATCTCCTGCAGCCCGGCCAGGAAGATCACCACGTAGAAGCCGAAGTTCTTCCACACGGCCACGAGCACCACGGTGGGCATCGCGAGCGTCGGGTCCTGCAGCACGTTGCCGAGCCGGATGCCGACGAGCTGCAGCCAGTGGTTCAGCAGGCCGATCTGCGGGTCGAGCAGGTACGACCACGCGAACGCGGCGACGGCCAGCGACACGATGAACGGCAGGAACAGCGCCGACCGGAAGAACCCGCGGAACGGCAGGGCCGGGTGGTTCAGCACGAGGGCGAGCACCAGGGCGACGACGATCGCGACGGGGGTGAAGAGCACCGAGTACAGCGCGGTGTTGCCGATGGACCGCAGGACGTCGGGGTCGGTGAAGACCCGGACGTAGTTCGCGAACCCGATGAACGACGGGTCGCCGAACCCGCTGGCGTCGGTGAACGACAGCTGGAGCGCCGAGAGCATCGGCCAGAGCACGAACGCCCCGAGGATGACGATCGCGGGTGCGAGGAACCCGACGATGGTGGCGCGGCGGCGGAACGTGCCGTTCAGGGGCGATCGTCCGCCGAGCTGGCCCGGTGGTCGGTACCGACGGCGTCGGCCGAGTTGCTGCGTGGTCACGAGGGTCCTCCGAGGGCCGCTGTTGCTACTTCAGGGCCGACTGCACGTCGGCGTCGGCGGTGGCGAGGAGCGATCCGGGGTCCCCGCCCGCCATCGCCTTCTGGGTCGCGGTGTCCACGGCGGTGAGCACGTCGGCGCTGTCGACCACGCCGGGCAGGAGCGGGATCGTGGTGCCCGGCAGCCCGGTGAGCGTCGCGACGGTCGGGTTCTCGTCGACGTCCGCGGCGGTGACGTCGGTGCGGAGCGGCGGCCAGCCGGACCCGAGGGCCCACTTCGTCGCGACGGACTGCTCGTTGAAGTAGCGCAGGAACCGCTCGGCCGCGGCCTGCTTCGCGTCGTCGGTCTGGGCCGTCACACCGAGCGAGATGCCGATGGCCGAGGCCACCTGTGCTTCGGGGCCCGCCGGGATCGCGGCGATGCCGTAGTCGATGTCCGACGCCTCGGCGACACCGGCCATCCAGGGGCCGCCGATCTCCATGGCGGTCTTGCCGGCCGTGAAGAGCTTGTCCGCGGCGATGCCGTCGACACCGGTCGGCGAGATCTTGTCGTCGCGCACCGCCTTCGCCCAGTACTCGAGCGTCTCGGCGTTCGCGGCGGAGTCGATGGTGGACTTCGTGCCCGCCTCGTTCGTGATCGATCCGCCGTTGCCGGCGAACAGGCTCGGCCAGATGCCGTTGCCGACGGTCTGGTGGTCCGGCAGCACGAGCCCGTACTGCTCGGGGGTGCCGTCGCCGTTCTCGTCCTTCGTGAGCTTCTTCGCGTCGGCGACCCACTCGTCCCAGGTGGTCGGGAAGGAGTCGATGCCGGCCGCTGCGAACAGCTTCTTGTTGTAGATCACGGAGAGCGGGACGAACCCGCTCGGCACGCCGTACTCCTTGCCGTCGACCCGCTCCATCGCGACGGCCTGTTCCTTCAGGTCCCCGGTGTTGTTGGCGTCGTCGGCGTAGAAGTCGCTGAGGTCGACCAGCGCCTTCTTCTGCGCGTAGACCGGCAGCCGGTCGGAGGTCATCGCGACGAGGTCCGGGCCCTTCTTCGCGGACAGCGCGGGGAGCATCGTGTCGTCGATCACGGCCCAGGTCTTCGTCTGGGTCGTGATGGTGACCTTGTCCTGCGAGGCGTTGAAGTCCTTGACGATGCCGTCCAGGACCTTGCCGTCGGCCTCGGTGTAGCCGTGCCAGAACGTCAGGTCGACGTGGCCGCCGTCACCCGACGATCCGGGGGAGCCGGCGCACCCGGCGAGGGAGAGCGACGCCGCTGCTGCGAGCGCGACGACCGCGATGTGCTTCTTCATCGAAAACCTGCCATCCGTCCGGCACGTCGGTGTGCGGACCTCGTCCATGCCGGATTTACACCGGTGTAAATGTGGACAGTAGCCGGTGCTCGACCGCCCGGTCAAGGGGTTGGGGAGCACCCGTGGTCAACGGGTCAGGCAGCAACCGGACGCAACGGTCCGGACGACGCGCGGACGACGAGTGCGTGCGGGGAGCGCAGCACCCCCGGTGTCGCCGGGGCGCCCTCCTCGAGCTGGGCGACGAGCACCCCGACCGCCGTCGCCGCGACGCGGTCCAGGTCGGCCGACACCGTGGTCAGCGCCGGGGTCGAGTACGCCGACTCCTCGATGTCGTCGAACCCGACGACCGCGACGTCGTCCGGCACGGTCCGGCCCGCGAGCTGCAGGGCACTCATCGCCCCGAGCGCCAGCGCGTCGTTGCAGCAGACGATCCCGTCGACCGGCACGCCGGCGTCGAGGAGCTGCCGCGCAGCCGCCGCACCCTCGGCCCGGTGCCACAGCGCGGTCGGCACCACCCGCTCGGGCGCGAACGGCACGCCGGCGTCGAGGAGTGCCTCGCGGTAGCCCCGCAGTCGCTCCTGCGCCGTGCGCACGGGTCCCGACGGGTCGGAGCCGATGAACGCGATCGACCGACGACCGGCGTCGAGCAGATGCGCGGTCGCGTCCCGCAGCGCGTCCGCGTTCGACATCGCGATGAACGGCACGGGGGCGTCCGGGATCGGCTCACCGAGCACGACCAGGGGGAACTTCACCTCGAGCGCGGCGGCATCGCTCGGCCGGACGGTCAGCGGGCTGTAGATGATGCCGTCGATGGAGTGCTCGCGCATCCGGGTGATCGCGTCCGCCTCGCGCACGCCGCTCGCGGTCTGCTCGATGAGCACCGTGTAGCCCACGGCTCCGGCAGCGCGGATGACGGCGTCGGCGAGTTCGGCGAAGTACGCCTGCCGCAGTTCCGGCACCGCGAGCCCGAGCACCTTGGAGCGTCCGGCGCGGAAGTTCCGGGCCGAGACGTTGAGTTCGTAGCCGAGCTCGTCGACGGCGGCCATCACGCGGTCACGGGTGCGGACGGAGACGTGTTCGTAGCCGGACAACACGTTCGAGACGGTCTTCTTCGAGACACCCGCCACGGCGGCGACGTCGCTCATCGTGGGCGGAGAGCGGTGCCCCTGCGCCATCGGGCGCCCCCTCTCACGTGCGGACTGCGTTCGGCAGGAACCTACCGCACCAGCGTGGTGCGGACCGGACGGGAGGCCCGTGGCGGGCCCGCCACGGGCCTCCCGTCCGGTCTCCGCGGGCTCAGGCGCCGGTCTGCTCCGTCGGTGCGGCCACGGGCTTCGACTGGCTCGACCCTCGTTGCCGCAGTGACACGGTGGCGATCACCATCACCGAGATGACCAGGAACTCCGACTGCCAGTTCTGCATCGACTCGAACCAGAACTGGCTCGTGCCCAGGTAGCCCCACGCCGAGACCACGCTGTCGCCGTGCTCGAGCTGCTCCTCGTTGTAGGCCGCAGCGCCTCCGATCACGTGCCCGACGACACTGCCGAGGAACAGCACCGCGAACAGGATCAGCAGGGAGTTCTCGTACAGCACGAGCACGATCCCGCCCCGGCGCACCGGCCACGGAGCCTTCGGGTCGTCGGCGTGCTCCCGGGGGTCCTCGTCCTGCGGGCTCTGTTCGTCCAGGGGCTCGGACTCGCTCGACCCCTTCTGGAACAGGAACACCGTGAACACGATGTACGCGCCCATCTGCAGGAACTCGCTCTCCCAGTTCTCGAAGGTCGCCTCGGCGAAGTCGCCGCTCGTCAGGAAGCCCCAGAGCGACACGGCCGCCTCGCCGTGCTGCAGCGCGTCTGCCGCGGACACCCGCCACCCGGCGAACACCATGCCGACGAAGCACACGACGAAGACGGCGACGTTCGCGAGGAGCAGGCCGTGCCGTCGCACGCGCTGCCACCCACTCGATCCGTTGTGCAGGCCGAGGGTCACCGGGTCCTCCGTTCGTCGTCTCGACGCCATCCTCGTCCGGACGCCACGAACGCCTTCGCAGGAGCACCCGACCGGTCGCGGCGGTTCCGTCAGCGACTCAGAGCGCGATGCCGGTGGCCTCGCCGAGCGCGTCGAGCAGTGCGGTGCGGAACCGCTGGTCCGCGACCGCCGGGTGCGGTTCCTGCCGCTCCCCGTGGAACCAGTAACCGCCTGTCACGGTTTGGTCTGGGTCGGTCGCGAGCGTCTCCTGCGTGCGGTGTCCGAGCTCGAAGTCGTCCGGAGCGCCGGCCCCGCCCATCTTGGTCGCCACCCAGCCCGGGTCGACAGCGTTGCTCAGCACGCCCGGGCGTCGGAGCGGCACCTCGGCGGCGAGCGCCGTCACGAACAGCTTCGTGTCGGAGTACGAGTTCGTCTCCGACGCGCCGGTCCAGTCGACGGTGTCCAGGCGCGGGCGGCCGCCCCGGTGCATCCCGCTGCTCAGGTACACGTGCCGCTCCGGCGAGCGCAGCAACGCGGTGAACAGGTACGGCGCCACGACGTTGACGGGCACCAGGGAACGGCCCGAGATCACGCCGGCGTTGTGCACGACGGCGTCGAGCGGGGTGCCGGCGTCGAGTTCCCGGGCGGTGGCGATCACGGCGTCGCGGTCCGCCAGGTCGGCGACGACGAGTTCGGCGCCGCGCTCCACCAGGTCGGCGACCGCCTCGGCGCGGGCCGTGTTGCGCGCGTGGACGACGACGTGCCCGCTGCGGAGCAGCGAGTCGGCGGTTCCCCGCCCGAGGCCGTCGGTGGATCCGGTGACGAGGATGCGTGCCATCCGCCCATCATGCGCCCGACCGCTGCGGCGGGTCCGGCAGGTGTACCGGCAACGGGCGGACGGGAGGCGCGGTGCGGGCCCGCCACGGGCCTCCCGGCCGTTCACGGGCCGGCCACAGGGCCGCGGTACGGTCGCTGCATGAGCAGCTTCCTCGAGCCCATCGACGCCGTCGGCGTCGGTGACGCGACGATCGTGCCGGACGCCACACGACCGGTCGCGGCGGTCGTCACGGGCGACGACGTGCGGTGGATGACGTGGCCGGACGCTCCGTTGCCGGACGGTGCGGTCGACGAGGTCGGGGTCCTCGGGACCGCGACAGGTGCCTGGGTCGTCTACGGATCGCGCGAGGAGGTGGGCGACGACCTCGACGAGATGTCCCGGACCGCCGTGCACGTCACGCCGACCGGGGTGACGTGTGCCGTCGATCTCGGGGATCGACGCGTGCTCGGGGCGGACGTCGAGGGGCTGTGGATCGGCGACCCGCGTGACGCGTCGATGTGGATGGGTGAGGACGAGGACGAGGGCCTCGAGGATCCGGAGGACGACGAGGCGGTCGAGGACGACGAGGACTCGGACGACCCGCTCGACGGCGTCGACCCGGAGACCCTGCCGTGGGCGCCGTCGGAGCCGTTCTGGCCGTCGCCGGAGGAGTGGGCGGCGACGCTGGCGGCCGGCGAGGAGCCGGAGGACGACGACCCCGAGCTGCTGGACGACGACGATGACGACGTCCGCCCCCGCTACTTCTGGAGTGCCGGATCCGACGCCGACGACGAGGACGACTTCCCTCGCCGGTCGGGACCACCGGCCGATCCCGCGCCACCCCTGCCGACCCCGCCGATCGAGCTCGTGCTCGTCCGGACCGACGGCAGCCGGACGACGATCACTGTCGACCACCTGGCTGAGGAGGTCCGCCGGGCGGGCACGGTGCTCACCGTCCGGTACATGCCCACCGGACCCCGGCGCACACCCGATCCGACGGGCGGATTGACCTACCACTACGACGCTCGGGAGGTCGACCTCGACGTCGCTGCCGGCCTGCCCAGCGTCGTCACCACCGATGACCTGCCGTCCCGTGCCGCGAGCGACGAGGACGAGACGTCGTGGGAGGACGAACAGGAGCGTCTGGAAGCAGCCCGCGCTCCGTGGACGGAGCAGTTCGACCTGACCGACGTCGAGGGCGCGCGCTGGCCGTTGCACGACCTGGACGCTGCCGCACGGGAGCGCGCGGTCGCGGACCTTGTGGGCGTGTTCGAGGCGCTCGACCAGCCCGGCATCCTGTGGACCCGCGACCACCCCGAACCCCGGCGGTCGGCGAGCGACTACCGAGCCGTCGAGGTCACCGTCGAGGGCGAGTGGCCGGCGACCGAGGTCGTCGTGTCGTTCGAGCACCGCGCCGTGCCGTACCTGCGGCTCCGTCGGCGCTACCGGGTGTTCGACGATGCCGGGCACGTGGAGGACTGGACCTACGTCGGCGTGCACCTGGACGAGGACATCGACAGCGGGCACATCGCCGACCGAGCGGGCGCGGTGGACGGGGTGCTCGACATCTGACGGGGTCGGTCCTGCCTGATCCCACCGCCCCGTCTGGCCCGCTGGTCCTGTACGTTTCCTGTGTAGACATCCCCCTGATCAGAGAGGACGCGGCGCCATGAGTGACGGCACGCCCCAGTACAACCAGCAGAACCCGAACCCCTACGCCGCCGGCGGGCAGCCCTACGGCGCTCCGATGCAGCCGTCGTCCGACCGCTTCAACGTCATGGCGATCGTCGGGTTCGTCCTGGCCTTCGTGGTGAACATCGCCGGCCTCGTGGTGTCGATCATCGCGCTCTCGCAGATCAAGAAGACCGGGGAGCGCGGCCGCGGCCTGGCCCTCGCCGGCATCATCATCAGCGCCCTGTCGCTCGTGTTCGGCATCATCTGGATCATCTTCGGGATCGCTGTCGTCGCGAACGCTCCGGCGGGCAGCCTGGGCAGTTACTGACACCCACCAGCACCAGAACGGAGGCCCGTGGCAGCTCGCCACGGGCCTCCGGTCTGTCCGGTGTCGGTTCCGACCGTGGCCTCAGCCGATGACGCCGGTGTGCTCCAGCACGATGTTCAGACCGATCAGGATCAGGACGACGCCACCCGCGATCTCCGCCGGCTTGCCGAAGCGGGCACCGACACGGCGACCGACCAGGACCCCGACGAACGACAGCACCGCGGTGGTGATCCCGATGAGCAGCACCGCGCCGCCGATCGACACGGGCAGGAACGCCAGGGTGACGCCCACCGCCAGGGCGTCGATGCTGGTCGCGACCGCCAGTACGAGGAGCTCGCGGACCGGCAGCCGGTCGGTGTCCTGCTCGGTGTCCTCGTGCTTCGAGAACGCCTCCCACAGCATCTTCCCGCCGATCAGCGCGAGCAGCCCGAACGCGACCCAGTGGTCGAAGGCCGCGATGTACTGCGCGAACGCCGACCCGAGCAGCCAGCCGAGCAACGGCATCACCGCCTGGAACACCCCGAACGTCAGCGCGATCACGATCGCGTGCCGCACGTCGAAGCGCTTCATGTGCAGGCCCTTGCCGAGGGCGACGGCGAAGGCGTCTGCGGAGACGCCGAGCGCGATGAGGAAGAGGGCCCAGAACGACATGGGGGTGGCGCCTTTCGAGACGGTCGGATGGAGACTCCGACGTCTCAGGACCTGACGATCCTGGCACGGTCTGGGGCACGAAAAGGCCTGATCAGCGGGATTCGTCGCCCCGAATCCGCGGGTTGGTGGGCCCGGTCCGCGAACCCGGCCCACGTTCTCGACGTGACCAGGGGACGGACTGGAGGCCCGTGGCGGCGCCGCGGTGCGCCTCCAGGCCGTCAGCCAGTGCGTCAGGAACCGGCGGCCGCGTGCGCGGCCACCTGGCTGGCCGTCAGTTCGGTGCCGTAGACGGCGGCGTACCGCATCGACCCGGTGAAGTACGGGTTGTTCGTGGAACCCGGCCACCCGCTGACGACGTCGTAGCCGACCCGGAAGTACCCGGTGAAGTTCTCGGGGCTCTTGAAGGCCGCGTTCGACGCGACGAGCGTGCCGTCGACGTACAGGCGCATGCCGTTGGTGGGCGACATCGTCGCCACCGTGTGGTGCCAGGCGCCGTCGTTGACAGCCGCCGGCGACGTGATGACCTGGGTGGCGCCGTTGTAGGAACCGAACGCGAGCTGGCCGGTCGTGGTCAGGTAGAGCTTCCGGTCGTGCTGGCTCGACGCTCCGGTCTGGCTGCTGCCGAAGCCGATGAGCATGCCGCCGGCGACCGTGGTGCGGAACCAGACCTCCTCGCTGAAGGTCGTGGGGTTGGCGTACGAGCGCGGGGTGGAGACGTAGCTCGTCGAGCCGTTGAGCGCGTAGGCGCTCCCGCTGTCACGCGGGCAGGCGTTCGGGCTCGGCGTGGTCGCGGTCATGGTGCCCTGGTAGGTGCCGTTCGCGCCGCGGCCCGACCAGTCGGTGGCCGTCCGCGAACCCGAGGCCTCGGTCAGGCGGTAGGCGAACAGGGCGTTCGCGGTGTCCGCGCCGACGGCACCCGTGCACGTGAAGTACGGGGCGGTCGCGGCCGTGTTCGCACTGTTGGTCACGCGTGCGGTGTAGGCCGAGCGGGTCGGGGCGAACTGGTTCAGCAGGACGACGACGGCCAGGGCGACCACGAGGAGGACGGCGACGACGCGACCGTCGCGCAGTCGACGGAGGATCACGAGGGACGCACCGCCTCGACGCGGCCGACCGCCAGGCACGCCACGAGCGGCACGAGGCACACGGCGATCAGGGCGACCCAACCCAGGGGGTCGAGGTCGATGTTCGACATGAGCTGGTAGTGCCCGTTCTTCGTCAGCTCGTGGATGACGACCCGGCCCATCTCGCCGTCGACCAGGTGGACGCTGTTGCCGCCGTGGGCGTCGACGCGGACCGGGAAGATCCCCGACGAGATCACGGTGGCCTCGACGCCGGTCGGGCTCGAGGTGTTCGTGATCGTCGTCACGTTGACGAACGGCTTGAACACGAACGCCGCGTACGAGACGGTGAGGGCGCTGCCCGCGATCCGCAGGCACGTGCGGGTCACCCGGTCGGTGAACGCGCTGGTCAGGGTCAGGATGATCAGCGTGCCGATGAGCAGGATCGGGGCGGCGCGGAGCAGCCAGCCGATGCGCGGGACCAGGAGCGCGGGGGTCCCGATCACGTCGGCCTGGGTGAGCGTCCACGGGTCGGTCGCGCCGTTGACGTCACCGCGGGTGAGGATGCCGCCGTCCGCGTCGATCGAGACGATGCGGTGCGTGTAGACGACGTCCGGGTTGGCGGAGGTCTCGAACGAGATGATGTCGCCGACGCTGAGCGTGGCGACGTCCACCGGCAGGTCGAGCACGAGGGTGCCGACCGGGGCGGCTTCGCCCATCGAGGGGGTCTCGACGACGAACCAGCGGCCGCCGGCGGAGAGGAACAGGACGGCGGCGGTGAGGAGCAGTGCGGCGATCGCGGCGACCGACCAGGCGAGGACCGTCTCGGAGCGGGTGACCTGACGGCCGCGGAGGACCGGGCGGTCGAGCATGCCGCTGAGCGGGATCGCTGCGGTCTGGCTCATGGGCTCTGCTCCGGGGTCGGGTCGGGTTCTTGCTGGGGTGGCGACGCTCGGCCGGAGGGGGGTCGGCCGAGCGTCGCCGGTCTGGGGGAAGGGTGATGGGGGTCGGATCAGGCCGTGAAGGTCCAGGTCATCGGGACCGAGGCGGCGAGGCCCTGGTAGGTGTTGCCGGCCGAGGAGTCCAGGGTCACCGCGAAGTTGAACGGGACGCTCGCACCGGCGGCCGGGGCCTGCGGCATCGTGAAGGCCGACGCCGCCGCACCCTTGAAGCTGGCGAGGGTGCCGCTGAACACGGTGGTCGAACCGGAGGTGACGACGAGGTTCATCTTGGCGCAGAGGTCGGTCGCGGTGCCGTTGGCCGAGCCGTTCGCCGACTGGGTGCACGTGGCGCCCGGGTTCAGCGTGAAGGTGCTGGCGTTCGCGGTGCCGGTGTTCTTGATCGAGATCGCGGTGTTGACCGTGTTGCCCGGGGTCATCGTCGTGCTGCCGCCGAACTTGTTGATCGTCGAGCAGGTCGCCGAGTTCGTCGAGACCGAGCCGCCGTCGGTGCTGAGGCAGGTGACGGTCGCGCCGGCGTTCTGCTCCTGCATGATCAGCGTGCCGCTGCCGGCGGTGTTGCTGCTGTTGGTGATGCTCGCGGCGAACCCGGAGAGGGTGCCGGTGAGCGAGAGGGAGAGCAGGACGGCGGCGAAGATACCCGCGAGGAGCGCCACGGGGGCGAAGCGGATCCGCTTCAGTGCGGAGGTGCGGAGCTTGGTGGACACGGGGTACCTCTTCGTTCGGTGGTGGTTGCAGGAAGTTGGGGGAAGCAAGGCGTTCGGGCTGTTTTGCTTCAATGGTTAAGATAGTCACTGCTTCACCAAGTTGACCACTCGTATACTTACCCCAGTGCGGGGGACGCTCCTTGTCCCCCGGTCCCCGACACGGAAGAAGGCCCTCGTGGCAGCAGTACCGAACGACGACGACGCGGCCGATCTCATGGCCGCGTTCACCGCCGTCGTACGTGCGAACGCGAGCCTGGTGAGTCAGCTGAGCGCTCGTGCGGGCGTGCACGAGAACGCCCTCCGCGCCCTGGTCCTCATCAGTGACACCGGGTACTCCACGCCGACCGAGGTCGCCGGGTACCTGGGGCTGACCTCGGGCGCGGTGACGAACATGATCGACCGGATGAGCACCGCCGGCCTGCTCGAGCGCGCACCGAACCCGGCGGATCGCCGCGGCTCACTGCTGCGGCTGCTGCCCCCGGGGCATGTCGTCGTGTCGGACTACCAGGAGCGGTACACAGCGATGCTCCGGGCCGTCGACGGGGCGCACAAGGGCGAACTGCACGAGGTACTGAACGACCTGGCGACGAGTCTGTACGAACAGGCTGCCGCCGCGTCCTGATCTCGCTCGCGGGGACCGCGCGTCTACCTGGTGGGGATCGCCCGTTCCTCCGTCGAGGTGAGGCCGGCACGGCGTTCCCGAGCCGTCCCGCGGGCGCGCTCGTCCTCGAGCACGAGCACGACGGTGTCCCGGAGGGGTCGGGTCACTCCGCCGGCGTCCCTGAAGGCCACGGTGGAGCGCTGCGCGAACCCGCCCTCCGACACCGGGATCCACAGGGGGAGTGATCGCGGTCCGGCCCAGTAGGCCACGTCGTGCGCGAGCAGGACGTCGTCGTCGACCGCGACCAGCTCGTCATCGAACCCGGTGACCTCCGCCACACACCGGAAGAAGTCCTGCATCGGCACCGGAGCGCCCACCGCGTTGACCGTGCCGACGAACCCGTCGCGCCCGGCCCGGACGAGCCAGGCAGCGAGGTCCGCGACGTCGATCACCTGGACGAACCGCTCCGCCGACGTCGGCACCAGCACCGGCCCACCGCGGTCGAGGCGTGCGGGCCAGTACCCGAACCGGTCACTCGGGTCGCCGGGGCCGACGATCAACCCCGGGCGTGCGATGAGCAGCCGTGACCCGAGCCGGAGCCGCGTCATGCGCTCGGCGAGGACCTTCGCGTCGGCGTACTCGGACGGGTCCTTCGGCTCCACCAGCCGGGCGGACTCGTCAGCGCCCGGTTCGTCGTTGTCCGCGTACACCGAGACCGTGGACACCAGGGTCCAGTGCGCGGCTCGGTCGGCGAGGGCGTCGAGCGCCGGGGCGACGAGTTCGGGGGCGCTGGCGAGCTCGATGACCTCGTCCCAGTTCCCGGTGGCCTGTTCGTAGGCGCCGGCCAGGGCTCGATCCGCCTGGACGAAGCGCGCTCCCTCGGGAACGTTGCCGGTCGTGCCCCGGGCGAGGCAGGTGACGTCGGCACCCTCGGCCAACAGCTCGTCGACGATCGTTCGCCCGAGCCAACCGGTTCCGCCGAGTACCAGGACGCGTCGCACGCGCTGCGTCATCAGACGGGCTGGAGGGGTCGTCGTTCACCGTCGGGGAGCTCGACCCGGATGCGGTCGCCCGGCCGGACCGTGCCGCCGGTGAGCACGACGCTCATCACCCCGCCCTTGCGCTCGACCGTGCCGTCCTCGGCCCGCCCCAACACGGCACGGAGGAGCCCCGGCTCGAAGCCGTTGATCTGCTGGCACGGGTTCCGCAGGCCCGTGACCTGCACGGAGGCGTCGTCGCCGAGGTGCAGCACTGCACCCTCGGGCAGCCCGAGCAGGTCGATGCCACTGGTCGTGACGTTCTCGCCCATCTGTCCCGGTTCGACGCTGAACCCGGCTTCGGCGACCTCGTCGAACAGCTCGGCGTGCAGCAGGTGGACCTGGCGGAGGTTCGGCTGCGACGGGTCACGCGCGACCCGGGAGCGGTGCTGCACGGTCGTGCCGGCGTGGGCATCACCCTCGATGCCCCACCCCGCCACGAGCGTCACCGCGTCGACCAACGGCTTGCTGAACCGGTGCTCGCCGTCCTTGCTCACCGCGACCACGCGCGGCTGGTCCATGTCGTCCCCGCTCATGGGGCCGATTCTGCCCCATGGTCACGGTCGCGCGAGTGCAGCGTCGGTCAGTGGCGCTCGCGCAGACCGGTTCAGCGGCGCTTGCGCAGCGCGTTCGTCGCCCACAGCGAGACCGCGATGAGCACGGGCTGGAACAGCAGGCGGACGAATCGCTTGGTGTCGGTGTCCAGGCCGAACCCGTCGCGGTGGTGCATCCACTGCGCGATGTTGCCGGGGAAGACCGCGAGGAAGAACACCGCGACGACCCAACCGACCGTCACCTGACGCCGAGCCAGGAGCATCAGCGCAGCCCCGAGGGAGATCTCCACCACACCGGAGGCGATCACCGTGACGTCCGTCGGCAGCGGCACGAACTTCGGCACCTGCGCCTGGAACTCCTCGCGCGCCACCGTCAGGTGGCTGATGCCGGCCCAGGTGAGCATCGCGCCGAACAGGATGCGGACGATGGTCCGGGGGCGGGTGGAGCGGACTGCGGGGGTGCGGGTTGCCATCGGGGTGGTGCCTTTCACGGTCGTGGTGGGGTTTGGTGGAGTGGGGGGCCGAGGTCAGCGGCTGCTGAGGACGCGGCGTCGGCGTGCGGCCTCGAAGCTGATCGCGGCAGCGGCGGAACCGAGCGTGAGGATCCGGGCGACCGGACGGCCGCGGGTCGAGGTGAGCAGCCGCAGCACGCCGGCGAGTGTGAGTGCGGCAGCACCGCCGGTCGTGCTCGTCACCGAGCCGTCTTCGCGGTCGATCACGAACCGGGTCCCACCGAGGGCCGTCGCCGCGACGGCGGAGCCGGTGCCGACCAGGTCGCTCCCCGGGGCACGGCGGACCGCTGCGGTGGCGAGTCCGAGCCCGGACAGGACTTCCAGGGCTGGGATGCCGAGTGCGTGTGGGGCGCCCGGCTCGAATCCACGTCGCTGCATCTGCTGGGCTCGAGCGCGCAGCGGGGTGCGGCGAACCGTGGCGATGCCGTGCCCGGCGAGCAGGCCACCGGTGACGAGGTCGATCCAGCTGGTGAGTTTCACGTTGCGCTCCATTAGGTTGTGCACAACCTAACACGTCGACGCCGAAGACGGTCGGAGGGCCAGTAGGTTCGTCTGGTGCCATCACGAGTGTCCGGGTTCGCCGGCGACCTCCGCCTCCGCCTCCGCCTGACGATCGCCTCCCTCGTCCTGATCGCCGCGCTCTACCAGTGCTTTTGGAACCTGGCCGGCTCGAACATCACCGGTGACGAGAACATCTACCTGCAGAGCGGGTGGCAGTACGTCCACGGCGACTTCACCGCGAACCGTGAACACCCGCCGACGGCCAAGTACCTGTTCGGGCTCGTGCAGCTCCTCACCGGGCAGGGTCCGATCGGCCCGCGGGGCCTCGTCTGCGTGCTCACCTTCGCGGTCGGCGTGGTCCTGTACCTGTGGCTGCGTCGCGAGATCGGGTACTGGGGTGCCCTGCTGGCGGCGTCGCTGTGGTGGCTGACTCCACGTGGTGGTGCGGGTGCCCGCGTCGACCGGCTCGCCCTGCTCGACCCGGTGATGACGGCCTTCGCCGTGTTCGCGATCGTCGCCGCGTGGTGGTGGATCCGCAGCGAGCGGGCCTGGTGGCTCGCTCCCGTGTCCGGCGTGCTCATGGCTGCCTCGGTCACGTCCAAGCTGTCGACCATCGTGCTGCTCCCGGCGTTCCTGCTGCTCCCGGTCCTGTTCAAGGCCTGGCGGAAGGGCCTCGTGGGCGGCGCGCTGTGGGTCGCCGCCTTCACGGTGACGTTCGTCGCCCTGTACGTCCCGATGGGCATCCGTTCGGCGATCCAGTACATGGTCGCGTTCCAGGAGGGGCAGAACACCAACGGGCACCCGATCACGATCGACGGGCAGATCTACACGTTCGCACCGTGGTGGGCGAGCTTCCGGTTCTTGCTCGACGGCACCGGCAAGGGGATGCTCGTCGTCCTCGCGATCGGTGTGCTCGCTGCCCTGGTGGTGCGGGCGGACCGCCTGGTCGCGTACGTCGGCGCATCCCTGGTGCTGCTCGTCGGGTTCTACGTCGTCGTCGCGAAGATCGCGCTGCCGACCTACTACACCGCGTGGATGCCGTTCCTGCTGGTCCTCGCCGCCATCGGCTTCGCACGCCTCGCCACCGTCCCCCCGAGGGCCCTGACCGTCCCGGTCGTGCTGGTCCTCGTCGCGACGCTCGTCGTCCCCTCGTTCCGGGTGAGTCAGGCCGTCGCGCGGGCGCACCCGACCGGGATCGCGCTGTTGCCCGGGTACCTCGAGGAACACGATGTGCCCGACGGTCGGATCCTGTTCGTGTCGGCGACTCCCACGCTCTTCCAGCCGTACGTCGGCAACCACGGCACCAACCGACTCGACCGCGGCCCCTACGTCGCCATCGTCGTCGGCCGCGACCAGCGGCTCCCCGCACCGGAGGCCGTGACCACGCTGCTGCAGGATGACGCCTCGTCCTTCACCACGGGCAGGCTCGACGGCCTGCGCGTGTGGGTGCCGAAGGACGGCCGCATCCGTGAGGACAACGGGGCCCTCACGATCGCCCGCTAGTCGATGCGACGTTGGCGAGGCGTCGCGCGCCCATGCGCCTACTGCGGCATGTCGACGAACCGCGAGAACATCCCGTGGAACGCCACGGTGATGGTGTCCGTCGGTCCGTTGCGGTGCTTCGCCACGATCAGGTCCGCCTCACCCTGACGCGGGTTGTCCTTCTCGTACGCCGACTCGCGGTGCAGCAGGATGACCATGTCAGCGTCCTGCTCGATGGAGCCGGACTCACGGAGGTCGGAGATCGCCGGCTTCTTGTCGGCACGCTGCTCCGGACCACGGTTCAGCTGCGACAGGGCGATGACCGGGACCTGGAGCTCCTTCGCCATCAGCTTCAGGGCACGCGAGAACTCGGAGACCTCCTGCTGGCGGCTCTCGACCTTCTTGCCCGAGGTCATCAGCTGCAGGTAGTCGATGACCACGAGCTTCAGGTTGTGCTGCTGCTTGAGTCGACGGCACTTGGCGCGGATCTCGACGAGCGTCATGTTGGGGGAGTCGTCGATGAAGAACGGGGCGTCGTTGATGCGACCACGGGTCTGCGCGATGGTGGTCCAGTCGCGGGAGTCCACGGTGCCCTTGCGCATGTTCTGCAGCGGCACGCTGGTCTCGGCGGAGAGCAGACGCATCGCGATCTCGGCACGACCCATCTCGAGCGAGAAGAACGCGGCGGTCTGGTCGTGCTTGATCGCGGCGGCGCGGCACAGGTCGAGCGCCAGGGTCGACTTACCGAGGGCCGGTCGGGCGGCGACGATGATGAGCTGTCCGGGGTGGAAGCCGTTCGTCAGGCCGTCGAGCTGCGCGAACCCGGTCGGCACGCCGGTCATCTGGCCGTCGCGGCCCTTGGCGGCCTCGATCTCGTCGAGCGCGGCGGAGATGGCGTCGGTCAGCGGGACGTAGTCCTCGGTCTGGACACCTCCGGCGACGTTGTAGACCTCGGCCTGCGCACTGTTGACGAGGTCGGTGACCTCACCCTCGGACGCGTAGCCCATCTGGACGATGCGGGTGCCGGCGTCCACCAGGCGGCGGAGCACCGCCTTCTCGGCGACGATGCCGGCGTAGTAGCCGGCGTTCGCGGCGGTCGGCACCATGCTCGTGACGCTGTGCAGGTACTCGGCGCCGCCGGCGCGGGACAGCAGCCCGGTCTTGGTCAGCTCGTCGGTGACGGCGATGACGTCGGTGGGTTCACCGTGCGAGTAGAGCGACAGGATCGCGTCGAAGATGACCTCGTGCTTGGGGACGTAGAAGTCCACGCCACGGGCGGTCTCGATGACGTCGGCGACGGCGTCCTTCGACAGGAGCATGCCACCGATGGTCGACTGCTCCGCGAGCATGTCGTGCGGCGGGGTGCGTTCCATACCGCGCTCCGCGTAGTCCTGCGGTGCGGGCTCAAGATGTGCGATCGACACACGCTCTCCTCTGTTGACGACACGGACCTGGATCGGCGGGACAGCACCCACCGGCCGGAACCCGCACCCCTGTTTCTACCCCCGGCAACCGACATCCCCGAGTCGCTGGGCCAACGTACGGCCCCAGAGTTATCCCCAACAAACGGCCCTGTGGATAACTCTGTGGAGAGCCTGCGGAACACGCCGGAGCGCTGTGTGGAGAACTGTGGACGGGCCTGTGGAAAAAGACCCGTACGAACACACTTTCGACTACTTGACCTGGGCTTTTCTGTTGCACACGGTGTGTGGAAAAGTGGGGTTCAAGTACCCCTTGAAGGTTCCGATTTGACACGTTTCCACTGTGTAAAACGACTTGACAAGGACCCCTCCTGTGGGCAGAGTTCTCGGCCTGTTCCCAGCCAGCGCGACCCCGTCTGAACCGTAACCAGCCAGCCCGAGTCGAGCCGCGCCTCCAGGCCCGTGACCATGTCGGCGACAGCCGTAGGACAAGCCGCGCGACCGCCCCCGGAACGCAACGACGGGCGGGCCTCCCGGAGGAGACCCGCCCGTCGTGGAGCGGAACGTCAGTGCTACTTGGCAGCGACGACCTTGAGCGAGATCACGGCAGTGATGTCCTCGCGCAGGCGCACGGTGGCCTCGTGGTCACCGACGGTCTTGATGGTCGCGGGGACCTCGACCTTGCGCTTGTCGAGCGAGCCGACGCCCTGCGCCTGGACGGCGTCAGCGACGTCGCCCGGACGGACGGAGCCGAACAGACGACCGTCCTTGCCGGCCTTGACCGACAGGGTGATGGTCGCGTTCTCGAGCTTCATCTTGAGGTCCTGTGCCTCTTCGATGGTGGCGAGCTCGCGCGCGGTACGCGCGGCACGGATCGACTCGACCTGCTTCTCGCCGCCCTTGGACCACGCGACAGCGAAGCCCTGGGGGATGAGGTAGTTGCGGGCGTAGCCGTTCTTGACGTCGACGACGTCACCAGCGGAACCGAGGCCGGAGACCTCGTGGGTGAGGATGAGCTTCGACATGTGTCGACCTCCGATCAGCGGCCGGAGCCGGCGTAGGGGAGGAGCGCCATCTCACGGGCGTTCTTCACGGCACGGGCGATGAGGCGCTGCTCCTGGACGGAGACGCCGGTGATGCGACGGGCGCGGATCTTTCCACGCTCCGAGATGAACTTGCGAAGGGTCGCAACGTCCTTGTAGTCGATGACGCCGACCTTGATCGACTTCGCGGGAGCAGCGTTCTTGCCGCCCTTGCCGCGAGGCTTCCGGCGGTCGCCGGTGCTCTTTCCAGCCATAGTGATTTGTCCTTAGAAGAAAAGTTGTGTGTCCGTCGGAACGCTGAGGATCAGAACGGGGTCTCGTCGTCGAAGTTGCCGCCGGGGGTGCTCCACACGTCGTTCGACTGTGCGTTGCCGCCACCCTGCTGGCCGCCCTGGGGAGACCAGGGCGCGTCCGACTGACCGCCACCGTTGTTGTTCCAGTTGCCGCCGCCGTTGCCCGCGGGGGCGCTGCCGCCACCGCCGACCTGGCCACGACCGCCGCCACTGCCACCCGCTGCGCGGGTGATCTGTGCGGTCGCGTAGCGGAGCGACGGGCCGATCTCGTCGACCTCGAGCTCGATGCTCGTGCGCTGCTGGCCCTCACGGTCCTGGTAGGAACGCTGACGCAGACGACCCTGCGCGATGACGCGCGAGCCCTTCGTCAGCGACCCCGCCACGTGCTCGGCGAACTCGCGCCACACACTCGCGCGGAGGAACAGCGCATCGCCGTCCTTCCACTCGTTCGCCTGACGGTCGAACGTGCGAGGGGTCGACGCGATGGTGAAGTTCGCCACGGCGAGCCCGTTCTGCGTGTAGCGCAGCTCGGGGTCCGCGGTGAGGTTGCCCACCACCGTGATGACGGTTTCGCCGGCCACGGGTTACTCGGCGCTCGCGGTCGCGGTTGCGGAGGCGTTGGCGGCCTTGCGGGCCGCGCGAGCCTCGTCACGCTGCTTCTGGGCGGCGACCTGCGCGATGCCCTCTTCAGCGCGGAGGACCTTCGTGCGGAGCACGGCCTCGGAGAGACCGAGCTGACGGTCGAGCTCCTTGGCGGCCTCGGGCGACGACGTGAAGTCGACGACGGCGTAGATGCCCTCGGACTTCTTCGCGATCTCGTAAGCGAGCCGGCGACGGCCCCAGACGTCCACGTTGTCGACGGTGCCACCCGCGTTGCGGATCACGGCCAGGAACTTGTCCAGGCTGGGAGCGACGGTGCGCTCATCGATCTCGGGGTCGAGGATCGCCATCAGTTCGTACTGGTGCATGCGGAACCCACCTCCTCTGGTCTCAGCGGCCCCGGGCGGTTCCCGGGGCAGGAGGGTTGATGCATGTGCCCCAGACCACGCAGGTGCGCGAGGGGCAACCTGGGTAGCCTACCGGACTGCCTGGAGGCGCGCCACCGGCCTGTGGAGAGCGGTCCCGCCCGTCAGGCGGTCGCGTCTCAGGCGTCGGCGTCGCCTCGGGTGCTCCACCACTCGCGCAGGCGCTCCTCGGCCGTCTCCGGTCCGAGGGGTCCTTCGTCCATCCGGGCCTCGAGCAGGAACCGGTAGGCCTCGCCCACGGCACGCCCCGGCGGGATGTCGAGGATCCGCATGATGTCGTCGCCGGTCAGGTCCGGACGGATCGACTCCAGTTCCTCCTGCTTGGACAGGACCTCGATGCGGTCCTCGAGGTCGTCGTAGGCGAACGCCAGCCGGTCGGCCTTGCGGCGGTTGCGGGTGGTGACGTCCGATCGAGTGAGCTCGTGCAGCCGTTCGAGCTGGGGTCCGGCGTCACGGACGTAGCGGCGGACGGCGGAGTCGGTCCAGGCGCCCTCGGTGTACCCGAAGAAGCGCAGGTGCAGCTCGATCAGGCGGGACACCGCGGCGATGGTGTCGTTGTCGAAGCGGAGCGCGCGGAGTCGCTTCTTCGCCATCTTCGAACCGACCAGGTCGTGGTGGTGGAAGCTCACGGCGCCGCCGGGCTCGAGCTTGCGCGTCGCGGGCTTGCCGATGTCGTGCAGCAGCGCCGCGAGCCGGAGCACGGTGTCCGGGGGATCCCCGGCGTGCCGCTCGGCCTCGTACCCGATGGCCTGCTCGAGCACGGTGAGGGAGTGCTCGTAGACGTCCTTGTGGTGGTGGTGCTCGTCGACCTCGAGCCGCATCTCGGGCAGCTCGGGCAGGAACCGCTCGGCGAGGCCGGTGTCGACGAGCAGCCGGAGGCCGGGTACCGGGTCGTCCGTGTTGAGCAGTTTGACGAGTTCGTCGCGGACCCGTTCGGCGGACACGATGTCGATCGACGCGACGAGGTCCTGCATCGCGGCCCGCACGTCGTCGTCGACGGTGAAGCCGAGCTGGGACGTGAACCGTGCCGCGCGCATCATCCGCAGGGGGTCGTCGCGGAACGAGACGACCGCGGTCTGGGGCGTCCGGAGCCGTGCGGCGAGCAGGTCCTCGACGCCACCGTGCACATCGACGAGCTCGCGGTCCGGCAGCCGCAGGGCCATCGCGTTGACCGTGAAGTCGCGACGGAGCAGGTCGTCCTCGATGGTGTCGCCGAACGCGACCTCGGGCTTGCGGGTCTCGCCGTCGTAGACGTCGCTGCGGTACGTGGTGATCTCGACCTGCTCGCCGGCGACCCGCGCGGCAATGGTGCCGAACTGACGACCGACGTCCCAGGTGGCACTCGCAATGGGCTCGACGATCCGCAGGATGTCGTCCGGCCGGGCGTCGGTGGTGAAGTCCAGATCGGTCACCGGACGGCCGAGGAACGCGTCACGGACGGGGCCGCCGACGAGGGCGAGTTCGTGTCCGGCGTCGGCGAAGGCCCGAGCGAGGAGGTCGACGGGCTCGGTGGTGGCGAGTGCGTCGAGTCGTTCGACGGCCTGGGCAACGGACTGCATGACGGTGCTCATCCTCCCAGATCGAGGCCCCGAGTTCTCCACAAGCCGCGCGCGCACGGGACCTGTTCATGGTCGCGCCTCATACACTCGTGCTCGGCCCGAACCGACCCCGTGGCCCGCTCCCCGTATGCAGATGCTCCGCACCACGCTCGCCGCAGCCGCGTCGACCCTCGTCGCGCTCGGCCTGGTCGTCGCGCCCGTCGCCACCGATCACGCCTCGGCCGCCACGGTGTCCACAGCCAAGAGCCACGTCGCCGATCCGGCCGCCGCAGACGCGGGCAAGGCGACCATCTCGATCGCCCCCGCGAACCGTGGCGTCGTCCAGCGCGACCAGGACCTCACCCTGTCGGTCACCGTCACGAACGACACCGACGCGGCACTGCCGGCCGGCACCGCGGAGTTCGACATCTTCCGCTCGGTGAGCACGCGCGACGTCCTGGCGAGCTGGCTCAGCGACACCACCACAACCGGTTACCTCGGCGCCCCGATGGACTCCGTGGACATCCCGGCGATCCCGGCGCACCGTTCGATCACCATCGACTCGGTCGAGATCGTCTCCGGCAACGTGGCGCTCGGCGGGTACTCCTCGTTCGGCGCCCGCCGCATCGCGGCCGAGTACACGGCGGGCGACGCCTTCGCTGTCGACCGCTCTGCGATCACCTGGTACCCGGACTTCGAACAGGCCCCGGTCAGCGTTTCCGTCGCGATGCCGATCACCGTGCCGAAGTCGACCGACGGCATCCTCACCGCGCCCGTGCTCGCTGCTGCGACCTCGGTCGACGGCACGCTCACGCAGCAGCTCGACGCCGCCGAGGACCACAACGTCGCCGTGGCGGTGGATCCGCGGATCATCGCCTCGATCCGGATCCTCGGCGACAACGCCCCGTCGAGCGCGATCACCTGGCTGCAGCGTCTCGAAGCACTGCGCAACGAGACCTTCGCGCTGCCCTACGCCGACGCCGACGTCACCGGCCTGCGCCAGGCCGGGTCCGACGGCATCCTGTCGCCGATCTCCCTCGACCAGTCCGTCAAGTCCGAGAACTTCCCCGGCGCCGAGACCCCGGCACCGACTCCGACGGCAACACCGGGGCAGACCTCGTCGCCGGCCCCCACCGAGGCCTCGAGCGGCACCACGACCGACGACGGTGCCGACCAGGCGCAGGAGACGCTGCCGACCACGGAGTCCCTGCTCGACTTCCCGTACTCGATGGACTCGATCGCCTGGCCGACCGAGGGCACCGTGTCCTCCGCCGACCTGCCCGCCCTCGAGCGTGCCGGCACGAAGACCACCATCGTCTCGAGCGGCAACACCTCGGCCGGCGCGGACACCACCATCACCGCGTCCGAGAAGATCGGCGACGACCACGTGCTCGTCTCCGACCAGTCGATGTCGTCGATGCTCCGCCGAGCCGCCGCCGCCACCGACCGGCAGACCTGGTCGTCGACGATGTCCGAGCTCACCGCGACGCTGGCCACCTCGGCCCGTGCCGCCACCGCCACGGGGCCGATCCTGCTGACCCTCGGGCGCGAGTGGCCGTCCGACTCCACCCGGCTCAGCCAGGCGCTGGACGCCCTCGAGAGCACCGCCTGGGTCGCCCCGGCCGACCTCTCCACCGCCTCGAAGGCCGTCGCCGGGTCGCTCACGCTCGCCAGCGCGTCCACCGGCGAGGCCCGCATCGACCAGCTGCAGCGACTCGTGCGGGGGGAACAGGGGCTCTCCGCGTTCGCGACGATCCTCGGCGACCCGAACCAGCTGACCGCCCCGGCCCGGCTCCGTCTGCTCGCGCTCGCCTCGAACGCGTGGCGTGACGACGACCAGGGCCTCGCCGCCGCGGTGGAGGCCCGAACGGCCGCCTGGGCGAAGAGCACCACCGAGGTCGGCATCGTCGACTCGAGCAGCCTCACCCTGCTCGGCGACCGGTCCTCCCTGCCGGTGTCGATCCGCAACAGCTCCGCCTACCCGGTCACGGTGCACCTGTCCGTGCAGCCGTCCAACTCGGCGCTGCGTGTGGTCCGCAACGACATCGTCGTCGAGATCCAGCCCGATTCCTCCACCCGTGCGACCGTCCCCGTGCAGTCGGTCGCGAACGGCAAGGTGGAGTTGACGATGTCGCTCTCGAGCCCGACCGGCGTCGCCGTGGCCCAGCCCGCGACGGTCGAGCTGAACGTGCAGGCGCAGTGGGAGACGGTCATCACCGCGGCCGCCGCGATCGCGCTGATCGGCATCTTCGGCTTCGGCATCTTCCGCAGCATCCGCAAGCGCATCCGCCGCCGCAACGGCGAGCTCGACGACGAGGACGACGACGACCCGAACCGTCCCCTGGCGGTCCAGCCGACGGTCGGGGGCGCGCAGGTGTCCGCCACCCGGCCTGGAGGCACGGATCACCGCTCCGGAGCAGCTTCCACACCCAGCGTGGCCGCGTCCACGGCCGGCACGGCCACCGGAGCGGCGGCCGCGGCCCCGGCTGCAGCGCCGGCTGCAGAGACAACCACGGCGGTGGACCAGGGCCCCCTGCGGGACGCCATCGTGCGCGCCGGGGCCGAGCCGCGCCTCCCGTCCGACGCCGCACGCAGCACCGTCGCGGACGACCGCGACCCCGAGGAGCCGACCATCAGCACCAGCCAGCCCCAGCCCGACGTCGACGCCGAGCCGGTCGCCGAGCGCAGCCTCGGCCGGGCGAGCGCGATGCTGGCCGCCGGCACGATGCTGTCGCGCATCCTCGGCTTCGCGAAGACCTTCGTGCTGGCGTACGCGATCGGGCAGACGCAATCGCCGGCGGCGGATGCGTTCGCGGTGTCCAACCAGCTCCCGAACAACATCTACGCGCTGATCGCGGGTGGCCTGTTGTCCGCCGTGCTCATCCCACAGATCGTGCGTGCGATGAAGCAGCACACCGACGGTGGCACGGCCTACGTCAACAAGATCGTGACGCTCGGCGGATCCCTGTTCATCGTCATCGCCGTCGTCGCGACCCTGATCGCCCCACTGCTCGTGCAGGTGTACGCGCAGACCGCGTCAGGCGAGGGCAAGGGGTTCACGCCCGGTCAGATCGACCTCGCGGTGGCGTTCGCGTTCTGGTGCCTGCCGCAGATCCTCTTCTACGCCATGTACTCCCTGCTCGGCGAGGTCCTGAACGCCAAGCAGGTGTTCGGCCCGTTCACCTGGGCGCCGCTCATCAACAACGTCATCTCGATCGCCGGGCTCGTCGTCTTCATCGCCATGTTCGGTGGCAGGGCCGCGAACTCCGGCGTCGACGACTGGACTCCGCTCAAGATCGCCGTCCTCGCCGGCAGTGCGACCCTGGGCGTGCTCGCTCAGGCCGCCTTCCTGCCGTTCTTCTGGCGCCGGGCGGGCCTGAGCTTCCGACCTGACTTCCGCTGGCGTGGCGTCGGCCTGAAGTCGACGGGCACGGCGGCCGGGTGGCTCTTCGCGATGATCCTCGTCACCCAGCTGGCCGGCATCGTGCAGTCGCGCGTCGCATCGCTGGGTTCGGGTGCCGCGGGCAACGCGGTGCTGCAGAACGCCTGGCTGCTCTTCATGCTGCCGCACTCGATCATCACGGTCTCCATCGCGACGGCGTACTTCACACGGATGAGCCACGACGCGGAACGCGGCGACCTCGACGCCGTGCGGAAGAACCTGTCGCTCTCGCTGCGGATCGTCGGACTGTTCACCGTCTTCGCATCGATCGCGCTGATGGTCGTCGCCGTGCCGTTCGGACGCATGTTCTCCAACACCTTCGACGGGGCGCTGTCGATCGGCGCGGTCCTGCTGGCCTACATGCCGGGGCTCGTGCTCTTCAGCATGTTGTTCATCATCCAGCGCGTCTTCTGGGCGATGCACGACCACCGGACGCCGTTCCTCATGCAGTGCGTCCAGTCGGTGCTGTTCGTGATCGGTGCCCTCGCGGTCAGCACGCTCCCGAACGAGGCGATCGGTGTCGCCATCGCAGCGTGCACCACCCTCGCGGGCACCGCGCAGACGATCGTCGCCCTGGTGCTCGTCCGCAAGCGGCTCGGTGGCATCGAAGGACCCGTGGTCACCCGTTCGCACGTGCAGTTCGTCATCGCCGCGCTCATCGCGGGCGTCGTGGGACTCCTCGTCGTGAACTTCTTCGGGTCGTTCTCGGCGAGCGGCTTCGCGATGGCCGACTTCACCGGAGCGGCCATCACCCTCGTCCTCGCCGGCGCGGTGATGGCAGCCGTGTACTTCGGAGCCCTCGTCGTCGCGAAGAACGGTGAGATCGGCAACGCCGTCCGGATGCTCCGGAGCAAGCTCGGCCGCTGATCCCTGCCGGGCACCACACGCTCACGGGGCGTGTGGAATGCCTCGCCGGTACGATGGGTTGACCCGGTCAGACGCAACGGAAGGGCAATCAGGCATGCGCCAGCTCATCATCATCGGTTCCGGCCCGGCCGGGTTCACCGCCGGCATCTACGCAGCGCGCGCAGAGCTCAAGCCGCTCATCGTCGCCTCCAGTGTCGAGACGGGCGGTGAACTCACCAAGACGACCGAGGTCGAGAACTTCCCGGGCTTCCCCGAGGGGATCCAGGGCCCCGACCTCATGATCAAGATGCAGGAACAGGCCGAGAAGTTCGGTGCCGAGGTCCTGTACGACGACGCCGTCTCCGTCGACCTCACCGGCAAGGTCAAGAAGGTCACCGTCGGCTCCGGCGAGACGTACGAGGCCCTCGCGGTCATCTACGCCACCGGCTCGGCCTACCGTCACCTCGGGCTCCCCGACGAAGAGCGCCTGTCCGGCCACGGTGTCTCGTGGTGCGCGACCTGCGACGGCTTCTTCTTCCGCCAGAAGAACATCGCCGTCGTCGGCGGTGGAGACTCCGCGATGGAAGAGGCAACGTTCCTCACCCGCTTCGCCGACAAGGTGACGGTCATCCACCGCAAGGACTCCCTGCGTGCGTCGAAGATCATGCAGGACCGCGCGATGAACGACCCGAAGATCGAGTTCGCGTGGAACAAGGAAGTCACCGGCATCACGGGTGACTCCGCGGTCGAGGGCGTCACGCTCAAGGACACCGTGACGGGCGAGGAGTCCGAGCTCGCACTGGACGGCCTGTTCATCGCGATCGGCAACGACCCGCGCACCCACCTGATCCACGGCCAGATCGACATCGCGCCCGAGGGCACGATCGCCGTCCAGGGCCGTTCGTCGAAGACCAACCTGCCGGGTGTCTTCGCCGCCGGTGACGTCATCGACCCGTCCTACCGCCAGGCCATCACGGCTGCCGGTTCGGGCACAGTCGCCGCGCTCGACGCCGAGAAGTACCTCGCCGAGCTCGACGACGCACTGACGGACGAGGCCGAGGGCGTCGCCCCGACCGAGCCCGCCATGGTCGACGTCATCGCCGCCCGGGCCTGACCCGCCTCGGAATACCACGACGGCATCGCCGTTGTACCCCCTGAACGACTTCTCGAAGGAGCACACATGTCCAACGCCAAGGCTGTCACCGACGCCACCTTCTCGGACGAGGTCCTCAAGTCCGACAAGACGATCCTCGTCGACTTCTGGGCCGAGTGGTGTGGCCCGTGTCGCGCGGTCTCGCCGATCCTCGACCAGATCGCCGAAGAGCACGCCGGCAAGATCGAGATCGTGAAGCTCAACGTGGACGACAACCCCCAGTCGGCCATGAACTACCAGATCACGTCGATCCCGGCGATGAAGGTCTTCAAGGGCGGTGAGGTCGTCAAGACCGTCATCGGCGCCAAGCCGAAGCCCGCGCTCGAGGCCGACCTCGCCGAGTTCCTCGCGTAGGTCGCCCCACCCGAACGGCCCCGCTCTCCCCGGAGAGCGGGGCCGTTCTCGTCCGGAGCCACCGGATGACGATCGGCCCCGTCGCGGAACCCTGGTTCCCCGGGCCGATGTCGTAGTGTGGCGGGAATGTCCCACTGAACGGAGCACTCGATGACGAACGGCAACAGCCTCGACCCCTGGTACGACTCCTACGCCCAGCGCACCGCCGGGCTGAGCGCCTCCGAGGTCCGAGCCCTGTTCGCCGTCGCCTCGCGCCCCGAAGTGGTCTCGCTGGCCGGCGGCATGCCGTTCGTCTCCGCGCTCCCCAGAGAGCTCGTCACGGGCTCCCTGGACCGTGTCATGAACGAGCACTCCGCCATGGCGCTCCAGTACGGCGGCGGACAGGGCCTGCGGTCCCTCCGCGAGCACATCGTGGACGTCATGAGCCTCGAGGGCATCCGTGCCAGCGCCGAGGACGTCGTGGTCACCACGGGCTCGCAGCACGCCCTCGACCTCGTCACACGGCTCTTCATCGATCCGGGTGACGTCGTGCTCGCCGAGTCGCCGTCGTACGTCGGCGCGATCGGGGTCTTCCGGTCGTACCAGGCCGAGACGGTGCACGTGACGACGGACGAGCTCGGTCTCGTCCCCGAAGCGCTGCGGGAGGCGATCGCGAACCTCCGCACCCAGGGCAAGCGGATCAAGTTCCTCTACACGATCCCGAACTTCCACAACCCGGCCGGCGTCACGATGAGCCGCGAGCGCCGCATCGAGGTGCTCGACATCTGCCGGTCGAACAACATCCTCGTGCTCGAGGACAACCCGTACGGGCTCCTCTGGTTCGACGAGCCCGCGCCGCAGGCGATCCGCTCGATCGACGAAGAGGGCGTGGTGTACCTCGGCTCCTTCTCGAAGACCCTCGCACCGGGCTTCCGCGTCGGCTGGGCACTCGCGCCGCACGCCATCCGCGAGAAGCTCGTGCTCGCCAACGAGTCGGCCGTGCTCGCGCCGAACTCCTTCGGCCAGTACGTCGTGAACGCGTACCTCGACGCCGCGGACTGGAAGGGTCAGGTCGACACCTTCCGGGGCATCTACGCCGAGCGCCGTGACGCCATGCTGTCCGCACTGGGGGAGTTCCTGCCCGACCTCTCCTGGACGAAGCCGAACGGTGGCTTCTTCGTGTGGCTGACCCTGCCCGAGTCGCTCGACTCCAAGGGCATGCTGCCGCGTGCGGTCAAGGAGCTCGTGGCCTACACGCCCGGCACGGCCTTCTACGCCGACGGGCGCGGAGGCGGACACATCCGCCTGTCGTTCTGCTACCCGACCCCGGAGCAGATCCGGGTGGGCGTCAAGCGTCTGGCCAACGTCGTCAACGACGAACTCGAACTCATCGAGACGTTCGGCCCGACGACCCGCCCGAACACCGTGGTCCGCGAGACGTCGTCCGTCAGCGCACCGCCCCCGAACATCTCCTGATCAGCGCTTTTCCTCAGTGCTGATCGCACAGCACCGCAGTTCCACACCGGAGGACCCCGCATGGCCGAGCTCACCCGTCGTCACGTCGTCGTCGTCGCCGGAGGCATCTCACACGAACGCGATGTCTCCCTCCGCTCCGGTCGTCGGGTCGCCGACTCGCTGACCGGCTACGGCTGGCAGGTGGACCTGCGCGACGCCGACGCGATGCTCTTGCCGGCTCTCACCGATTCACGCCCGGACGTCGTGTGGCCGGCCCTGCACGGCGCCTCCGGTGAGGACGGGGCCCTGCGGGGCATCCTGGAGGCCGTGGACATCCCGTTCGTCGGCTCACGTTCGACGTCGGCCCGGCTGGCATGGGACAAGCCCACGGCGTCAGCCCTGGTCGCCCGCGCCGGCGTCCGTACCCCTCGTTCGGTGACGCTCTCCCACGACGTGTTCCGCGAGCTCGGCGCTGTCGGTGTCCTCGAGGCCATCGCGACCGAGCACCCGGTACCGCTCGCCGTGAAGCCGGCGCGCGGCGGAAGTGCACAGGGCGTGACCCTCGTCGATGACGTCAAGGACCTGCCCCGGGCCATGGTGACGGCGTACACGTACTGCGACGACGTCGTGGTCGAGCAGCTCATCCGTGGCACCGAGGTCGCCGTGGGGATCATCGACACCGGAGACGGCCCCGTGGCGCTCTCCGCCGTGGAGATCGTGCCGCGCAACGGTATCTACGGCTTCGAAGCGCGCTACAACGCGGGGGAGACGACCTTCTACACCCCCGCACGACTGTCCGACGAGTTCGCCGGAGCAGCCTCGGAGGCTGCGGTTGCCGCGCACGTAGCTCTGGGACTCCGGCATCTGTCCCGCGTCGACCTGATCATCGACGGGGCCGGGACGCCCTGGTTCCTCGAGGCCAACGTGCTTCCCGGGCTCACTGAGACGTCGCTGCTGCCGCAGGCGCTGTCCGCGTCCGGGTTCGACCTCGGCTGGACCTACGCCGAGCTCGCCGAGCAGGCCATCCGGGACCACCGCGCCTGACTCTGCAGCCGATGTTCCACGTGGAACACCGGCACGTGTTCTTTACCTGCCCCTCGAACGGGCCGAGATGTTCCACGTGGAACGACGGCATCGAGCGACTTCCCTGCTTCGTGAGTCGAGGTGTTCCACGTGGAACATCTCGCCATGAGGATCCTCACTCAGCGCTGGTGTTGGCGCCCGGCGCGTTGGGCGGGCCCCGGGGCGCCCGAACCGCGAACAGACGACCGGAGAGGCCTTGACGTCAATCTCCACGTTTCGCTGCCGCACGCCCTTGTTCGCAAGCAACGAAGCTTCGACTCCCTCAACTGGCAATCCGAGGTAGCGCGTCGGATCGTCCGCTCTGCAGTAGCGGCTGGCGGAACGCGATCCTTCGAGAGCGAACTCACGAAACCTCGAATCGACCGCTCGGAAGAACGTCCCTCGGATCGCTGGCATGATGGGCGAGCCGATGGTGGTCACGACACCACCAACTCACCTGAGTCCGATCGCGTCCGAGGAAGGCGTCGTCCCAAGCGCTGTATTGCCGCAAGACCGCTCAGCAGAAGTCCGTGGTCCAGCAACCGCAGCCCGACCGTCCAGGGGCTCACAGCGCCGCGCAGCGCCGCATACGGCCTGGTTCAGCCCTCGAGGTCCTCTACCCCGAGCTCACCGAGGATCCGATTGAGGTCGTCGCCGTTCGCGAAGTCGATCGTGACGGAACTCTTGCGAGCACCGACCGCGATCTTCACGCGCGTGTTGAGGCGGTCTCCGAGCCGTTCAGCGAGATCGTTGAAGTGCGCCTGACGCTTCGACGGTTCGGTCTTCAGCTTCGCCGGCGGCGTCTTCGCGGAGAGCTGCTGCGCGATCGCCTCAGCAGCACGGACGGACAGGTCCTCGTTGACGATCTTCTCGGCCAGGTACTCCATCGCCTCGGCGTCTGGAGCGGCGAGGATGGCACGAGCATGTCCGGCAGAGAGCACGCCTGCGGCCACTCGCCGCTGCACGGGGGAGGGGAGCCGCAGGAGTCGGATCGTGTTCGTGATCTGCGGGCGCGATCGACCGATCCGCTGCCCGAGCTGTTCCTGGGTGATCCCGAAGTCCGCGAGGAGCTGCTGGTACGCCGATGCCTCTTCCAGGGGGTTGAGCTGCGCCCGGTGGAGGTTCTCCAGCAGCGCGTCGCGCAGCATCGCGTCGTCGGGGGTGTCCTTCACGATCGCGGGGATCGTGTTCAGGCCGAGTTCCTTCGTGGCCCGCAGACGGCGCTCACCCATGATGAGCTCGTACTGGGGCTCGGTACCCGTCGCGCCGGGGATGGGCCGGACGACGATGGGCTGCAGCACGCCGATCTCGCGGATCGAGTGCACCAGCTCCTGGAGCTCCTCCTCGCGGAACTCCTTCCGCGGCTGCTGCGCGTTCGGGATCACGTCGAGCGGATTGAGGTTGGCGAGTCGAGCTCCCGGCACGGCCACCAGCTCGTCCGCGGTCGGAGCGGATGCCGGCGAGCCACCGGTCGGGAAGAACACGTCGACGGGACGGTCCTGCTGATCGGTCGCCGTCGGGATCAGGGCGCCGATGCCTCGTCCGAGTCCGGTTCGCTTCGGTGCCATCAGTGCTTCGCTCCTCGTGCTGCGATCTCGGCGGCCGCTTCCAGGTAGGACAGCGACCCGGTGGAGTTCACGTCGTAGGCGACGACGCTCTGGCCGTAGCTCGGTGCTTCGCTCACGCGGACGGAACGGGGGATCATCGCCTTGAGGACCTGGTCACCGAAGTGCTCCCGGACGTCGTTCGCCACCTGGTTCGCCAGGTTCGTGCGGCCGTCGTACATGGTCAGCAGGATCGTGGAGACCCGGAGGTTCGGGTTCAAGTGTCGCTCGATCAACTCGATGTTCCGCAGCAGCTGGCTCAGTCCTTCGAGCGCGTAGTACTCGCACTGGATCGGGATCAGTACCTCCTGCGCGGCAACGAAGGCGTTGATCGTCAACAGGCCCAGAGACGGCGGGCAGTCGATGAAGACGTAGTGGTACGGCTCGTCCAGCGACTGCAGGTACATGTCGAGCGCGGTCCGGAGACGCTGCTCACGTGCCACGAGTGACACGAGCTCGATCTCGGCGCCGGCGAGGTGAATGGTGGCCGGCACACACCAGAGGGTGTCCGACTCGGGGGAGGCCTGCACGGTGTCGGCCATCGGTGCCTCGTCGACGATCACGTCGTAGATGCTCGCGACCTCGGCCTGGTGATCGACGCCAAGCGCGGTCGAGGCATTGCCCTGCGGGTCCAGGTCGATGACGAGCACACGAGCGCCGCCATGGGCGAGACCCGCTGCCAGGTTAACGGTCGTGGTCGTCTTGCCGACGCCACCCTTCTGGTTCGAGACGGTGATGATCCGTGTCTCAGAAGGGAGTGGAAACTGCTGCGTGGCGATCGCGCGCCGGCGACGGTTCAGGTCGGCGATCTCGCGAGCGAGCGGTGTCGACGCGTCGTAGTCGGTCGATGAACTCAACGAGTGCCTCTTCCCCGGTTCGATGTTTCACGTGGAACGCGGAGCCACTGGCGGCCGGATGACCCGGCCCGAGCCGCAGCGTCAGTCAACTGTAGCCCGGAAGACGCGGGTGGTCTCGTCGACCACACCTTCTCCGAGCTCGAGCACCTCGACATCAGAGAGGCGCTTCCGAAGGATGACCTTGCGGGCCTTCTCGATCTCTTCGTCGACCCGCGCACCCTTCATCAGGATGAGCTGGCCGCCGGAGCGGACCAGCGGCACGGTGAGGGGGATGAGCTTCGACAGGGCACTCACGGCGCGTGCGGTGACCTGGTCAACCACGACGTCGTCGGCTACGTCCTCAGCACGGCCGCGGAGCACCGTGACGTTCTGCAAGCCAAGCCGGTCAGACTCAGCGCGAAGCCAATCCGTCCGGCGCTCCATCGGCTCGATGAGGACGAACTCGACGTCCGGACGGGCGATCGCGAGCACGAGACCCGGCAACCCTGCACCGGAACCGACGTCGGCAACGCGACCCCGGGCCTCCAGGAGGGGTGCGAGCAACGCCGAATTGAGGATGTGTCGCGTCCACAGGCGGGGCAGCTCGAGCGGTCCGATCAGGCCCAGCTCCTCACCCCGCCGCGCAAGCTCGTTGGTGAACGAGCGCGCAACCTCGATCTGGTCACCGAAGAGTGCTGCAGCCGCCGCGGGCTCAGCCTCGAGCACCGGTGCTGCGTCGTTCGGGACGGGTGCGTCCGTCATCGGGTGACGACCGTGTGGCGGTCCCGACCCTCACCCTCGGACTCCGAGTGGAAGCCCTTCTCAGCGACCAGGTCGTGGACGAGCTTGCGCTCGTACGACGACATCGGGGGGAGCGCAGCCGACGACGACCCGGCTTCGATGCGCTCGACAGCGGTGTCCACGAGCCGCTGCAGCTCGTCAGCACGGGCATCCCGCGAGCCACCGACGTCGAGGATGAGCCGGCTGAACTCGCCGGTCTCCGCCTGCACAGCGATCCGTGTGAGCTCCTGCAGCGCCGTCACGGTGTCGGGCTTCGACAGCACGCGGAGTGCCTCGCCGTCATCGGTGACCGACAGGTACACGCGACCGGCGCGTTCCTCGATCTCGATGTCGCCGTCGAGGTCGCAGATGTCGAGGAGTTCCTCGATGTAGTCCGCTGCGATGTCCGCTTCGTCGCGGGCATCCTCGGTCTCCGTGTCCGTCGTCTCGACGGCGCCTGCGGTGTCCTGCTCGGTCACTTACTTCTTCCCGTTCTTCTTCTGGCGCTGCTTGCCGACCGGCTGCTGACGCTGGGTGGTGACGCGCACGGGCTCGATCTCCGTCGCACCGGCGCCGGCACCGGCCTCGGCGAGCACCGGGGTGGCCGTTCCGCGACGCTGTGCCTTCTTGGCCAGGCGGGCTTCACGAGCCAGAGCGGCCTCGGAGCCGGGGGTCGGCATGCTGCGGATGACGAAGTACTGCTGCGCCATCGTCCAGAGGTTCGAGGCCAGCCAGTAGAACATGACGCCGAGGGGGAAGCTCAGACCCGAGATCACGAAGACCAGCGGGAGGATGTACAGCATCATCTTCTGCTGGCGGTACATCGGAGACTCCTTGGTCTCCGGCGACATGTTCTTGGCGACGAGCTGCAGCTGCGTGATGAACTGCGACGCCGTCATCACGATGATCATGAAGCCCGCGATCGCACGGACCTCCCACCCGGAGGCGTTCGTGAAGGTCTCGTGCAGCGGAGCGCCGAACAGGGCCGCGTTGCCGAACGACCCCGCGAGGTCGTTCGTCAGCAGGCCGATGCCCGTCTTGTTGATCTGGGCCTCGTGCAGCACCGAGTACAGCGAGAAGAAGATCGGCATCTGCAGCAGCAGCGGCAGGCAGGAGCTGAGCGGGTTGGTCCCGGTCTCCTTGTAGAGCGCCATCGTCTCGCGGCTCATGGCCTCACGCGAGAACTGGTCCTTCTTGCCCTTGTACTTGTCCTGGATCTTCTTGAGCTGCGGCGCGACCTCGAGCATGCGGCGCTGCGACTTGATCTGCCGAACGAAGATCGGGATCAGCGCTGCGCGCACCACGAACGTCAGGAAGATGATCGAGAGCACCCACGTGATGCCCTCGTTCGGGTCCATGCCGATGCTCTCGAAGATCCAGTGGAAGCCGACGAGGATGGCCGAGACCACCCATTTGAGCGGCCAGAGGACGAATCCGATGATGTCCATGGGGACGGCTACGCCTTTCGAGTGCGCTGGGGGAGCAGGACCGGCCGGGCCGTTCCGACCGCGGGGTGCGGCTGCTGCGGGATCGGCGCGAGGACGAACCCGAACCGGTTGACGACGAACGGGTGACGGCGTTCCTTGACGTCGTCGATGCCACCAGCAGCCCAGGGGTTGCAACGGGCGATGCGCCAGGCGCCCATGGCGGATCCGCGGACGACGCCGTACTGCTGGATCGCGTCGAGGGCGTACCGGGAGCACGACGGGTGGTAGCGGCAGACGTTGCCGTACAGCGGGGAGATCACCGCACGGTAGGCCCGGAGCACGACGACGCACGCGTTGCGTGGGAGCAACGCGATGACCCAGGCAAGCCGGGTCCACAGAGTGCGGTTCATGCTGCCTTCTCCACCCCGCGCGCGAAGGAGCGCGTGACGTCTTCGAGCAGGGTAGGCCATCCGGCCTGCGATGCGGCTGGCAGTACACGGACCACCACGTCGAAGCCCTGGGGGGTCTCGGCGAGCAGTTCGTGCGCGATCGCCTTGAGCCGCCGCCTGATCAGGTTCCGTGTCACGGCGTTCCCCACCGTCTTCGCGACGATGAAGCCGAACCGCGTCGGTCCGTTGCGGTCTGCCGGCTGACGGACCACGGACACGACGACGTGCGCCGTGGCGCTCTTGCGACCACGACGCACGACGTTCCGGTAGTCATCCCCGCGCACGATGCGGTTGGCGCTGGCCAACACTGCGACGCCGGGGTCAGACCGAGGACCGGATCAGGCGATGAGCCTGATCAGGCCGAGAGCTCGGTACGGCCCTTGGCGCGGCGCGCCGACAGGATGGCGCGGCCGGCACGCGTCCGCATGCGGAGGCGGAAGCCGTGCTTCTTGGCGCGGCGGCGGTTGTTCGGCTGGAAGGTGCGCTTGCTCATGATGTTCTCCACACGGCTGCTCGCGGCGAGCCGTCACGTATGTGTAGCCGTCCGGGTGTCGAACGACGCAGATGGGCGCGACCAAAGGGCCGCAGTCAACTGGTTAACGGTACGTGACAGCGGCGAGCAGGTCAAACCCGCCCGGACCGCTTGCGTCGGTGCCGTCGGTTCTGCCGTCGCTCGAGCCCATTCTCCACATTGGGGACAACTTCCGTTCGGTGGGACTCGGTCCGGTCCTTTACAGTGGTGTGATCGATCGCCCCGATGGCCGGTACCACAGGGAAGTACTCCTGTCGGACGGCTCGAGGTGGTCGTGGACAACACTGTGGACAACCCTGTGGGAACCTCCGCGGCAACGAGGCGTCAACGAAGCCCCCGGAGCCACCGACGATCCGCCGGCGACGACCTGGTCCCGAGTGCGGTCGCCGAGGACGCCACGGCATGTCCGACCACGCAGGACGCACCCTCGTCCGGCAGCGAACGCACGACACGACCCCTGGAGACGAGCGCGAC